>DYIU01000006.1 GCA_020723485.1 Acidimicrobium ferrooxidans
ACATGGGCTACCCGTACTGCGACGACCTCAACATGGTCGCCATGGGACACCCGAATATCTACCCGTGCCTGAGCCTGCTCATCCCGTGGAGCATAGGCGCGCCCCGGAAGTTCGCGAAGATTCTCGGCGAAGCCCTCCGCTGGGTCGGCCCGGACCGCATCATCTGGGGCTCTGACTACGCCGGATTCGGGGTGCAGATCAAGACGGCTATAATGGGCTTCAGGCAGTTCCAGATCCCCGAGGACATGCAGGAGGACTACGGTTACCCTGCGATCACCGACGAGGACCGCGCCAAGATATTCGGGCAGAACCTCGCCGGGCTGCTCGGCGTGGACGCGACCAAGAGGAGGATTAAAGGCTAAGCTTGTGGAGGGGGCGGGAAGATGAACGTCAAGGTCACCGACTGGTTGCAGGCGGCTAATCATGAGGTTGAGCTCCGACGGTGGCGAGACCAGTCCGGGGCGGGGACCAAACAGTTCGTGGAGGAGCATTCCTTCACTGATGTTTCCCCGGTGACCGTCATGTGGTACCTGATGAATTTCGACGAAGAGTCCTATCGCCTGTGGCATCCCGCGCACGTCGGGCTTCAGTGGGAGAGCAAGCTCCCGGGTCCCGGTGCCATACACATCGCCTGGGAGAAGATACTGGGGAAGATGGCCGCGTACCGCATGCGGGTCGATACGCCTGAGTTGTCTCCTGTCCAGCCGAAGAGCCCTGTCGCCGTGATGACGAACCCTATCGATACGGAGGGCGAGGTCCTGTTCCACATTCTGAACGAGATCTTTCAGGAGGAGAACCGGCTCAGGATAACCTGCACGTTCGTCTTTCCGGAAGCCGCTCCCGACGATTTCGTGGAGGCTCATCGCCGGCATAACATCGAAGAGGTGCCGGGGCTCATTAACAACGCGGTCCCATATCTTGTCAAGAAGACCTTCGGCTACATGATGGAGCCTGAGAAACTGGCGGAACTCGGATTCATTCTCCCGGCAGACGCCTCCTAGGTGGCGGTGTTGAAGGGTCAAACGATGAGGCCACTGCTCCGCAGGCTCCTCGGTCCGGTCGAGTTCGAGACATCGCCACCGGACGGCAGTCTCAGGGTGGGTCTGAAGGAGGACTTCATCCCGGCGGACGGCAGGAGGATGAGGGTCCTGACCTGGTATCCTGCCGCACCGACCTGTACCGACCGGGGACACCTCTATGAGAGCGGTGTCAGGGGGGCGGCTCGCCCCGACGCCCAGCCGGACAGGTCGGACGCGCCGTATCCCCTTATCGTCTTTTCCCAGGGCCTGATGAGCGCCGCCGACGGGTCGGTATTCTACACCGAGAACCTGGCGAGCCACGGTTTCGTGGTGATGAGCGTCGACCACCGGGACGCGAACGACAGGCGCCTGCCATTCCGGGACGGCGGGTGGAAATACCCGCTGCGATTCTTCCCGAGGATGCTGGGCGCGCTATTAAACCGGAACTCGAGCGACACGGTCCTCATCTTGAACACCAGGCACTTCAGGGAGACCGAGTTCGGCCTGAACTACAGGCCCAGGGAGGTGTCTCTGGCGCTGGAGTTCGCCGGATCACTGACCGGGAAGCCGGGCTCCACGCTCGAGGGCATGATAGACCTCGACAGTGTCGGGATGACGGGCCACTCGCTCGGAGGCTTCATCTCTCTGCTCCTGGGGGGCATGACACTCGTGCCCGGCGGGCCGAACATCGCGATGCTCGATACATACGAAGGGTGTCTTGCTGATGTGGATGCCTGCCGCTCGCGGTTCGCGAAGGCCCTGGGCGACCCGGCGGGTCTGAGGGACGACAGGATCAAGGCTGTCCTGGCCATGGCGCCCCCGATATTCCATGGGGACATCGCAACGAATGCGTCGGCCATCCGCACTCCGCTGATGTTCCTTGTCGGCGACAGCGCGCGATGGGAGGCCACGCTCGACAAGATAGTGACGGTCTACGCGAACGCCCGGGGCCCCAGGCACCTGGTGCTCATCAGGGACACGGACCATTTCGTCATCTGGGACCACCTGATGTCCATTCCACTGGGTAGGTACATCCCGCTGCCGCTCTTCAGGGCCCGCTTCTTCGAGAAAGCCCAGGTCTACAAGGATTATTCAGCGGCGTTCTTCAACCTGTACCTGAAGGGTAAGAAGGACGAGGGCGGGATACTCGACAGGCCCAACAGCCCTTACGTCAAGGACATCTGGCGACAGCCGTCAACCTAGCCTGTCACTCGTCCGGGATGGATACCCCGTTTGAGCAGCCGCCCTCTATCCTGCCCGACCAGTAGATCGACTTCTCGACGACCACTGGGCGGTCGGAGACCAGATGAGTCGATACTTCCCACTCATCAGGGACGCAATCAGCGACGTGCAGACTCTTGCGCGTGTACGGGGGGACCTCGACCGTCGGTCCCTTACACGGGCCTTTCTTGGTCATGTAAGAGACCTCGACCTCGGCGGCGAAGGAATTAGGGTTCAGTACCTGGACCCAGGTCTCGAAACCTCCCCTGGTGCAGCCCTCCGGCACGTACCACTCCCTTGCCCCGAGAAATTTCCCGATGGAGTTGTGACCGCCCTTCCTGCCATTCCAATAGACCGAGCGCTCTGCCAGCACATAGGAGTCGCTCAACACCCGGGTCGAGACGCCCCAGCGGTCGGGAACGTAATCCCCGACGTTAAGACTTGTCCTGGAATACGGGGGCATAACATATAGCGGGCCTTCCTCGGGCCCATCTTCCGTGAAGAAGAATAACTGGACCCCGTTTTCTTCCGCACCGGGATTAAGGATGGTTATCCAGGTCTCGAAGCCACCGTTAGTGGAACCTTCCGCCAGCATCCAGTCGGTCGCCTCGAACGATAGGCCCATGGAGTTGTGTCCGCCGGTGCGGGAGTTCCAGTATACCGACCTCTCAACAACTATCGGCGTGTCAGAGCCGACCATGGTCGAGATGTCCCACTCGTCGGGCATGTAGTCGCCGATATTAATGCTCTTACGCCCCATGGCAGAGACCGGGATGGTCGGCCCCATGAAAGGACCATCCGGCGTAAGGAAGACGAACTCTGCAGTGGTGGCGATTGTCTCCGGATTCTGCACGGTGACCCAGGTCTCGAACCCGCCCCGTGTACAGCCTTCCGCAAGCCCCCAGGCCTCTGCTGCCTGATTCGTACCTACCGAATCGTGCCCGGCTATACGATTGCCCCAATACATCGACCTCTCTGCGATAATGTCCCTGTCCGACTCTATGAATGTGGAGACTTCCCACTGGCTCGGGACGGTATCCGCAATAAAAACGGTCGTTCGCGAACGAGGTCCGACCTGCAGGATGGGGCCCTGGACCGCGCCGCCAGGTGTCATGTATGTGATCTCGACACCTGCTTGCTCAGCCTGCGGATTCTGAACTGTTATCCAGGTCTCGAAGCCCCCGTTCGTCGAGCCTTCGGCGAAATACCACCGCGTGGAGGGCCTAGGCTCCGGTGGACCCGTTTGACCAGGATCGGGATCGATGGGAGGAGCCTCGTCGCACACACCCCTGAGTTGATAGACAAAATCGCCCCTATTGCCGACCAGCAAGACATTCTCGTCGCTCGACATCGACATGTCCAGGAAGGTTTCGGGAGCTTCCACATCTATGAAGTTCCAGGATTCTCCGTCGTAGTGGTGTATCTTGTAATCGACGAGGCCCCATATGCAGTTCGTTGAGCGCGCGATAAGACAGCTCCAGTCTCCAATTGGCGCGCCGGGGCAAACCGACCATGAGCTGCCGTTGTAGAAATAGAGGGCGTCATTTCCGGCAACCCAGACGTGGGTTGGATCCAGTATGTCCACCTCGCTGAATTGCTTCCCCTGCATCTCCGGGGCAAGTGGGACGTCACTCCAACCGGCACCGTTGAATCGTACTATGTCGGAGCCGGTTCCCACCGCCCACGCGCAGGAATCGCTGTACACATCTATGTCACAAAGGAAATCCGCGCCGGTTTCCATTGGTTCCCAGGTCTGACCGTCATAGTGGATGCCGTTTCCGCTGTAGTCCACCAGGACCATTACGTTGCTCGAGCTGCTGCCGGAGATGTCTGTCAGGTTGCCATCGGTGCCGCAGTCCTGATACCGCCAGTCGGTCCCGTCGAAGTAACCGATTGCCCCGCCGTCTCCTACAACCCATACGTTTGAGTAATCCGCCGCCCATACATCATTGAAATACGAGAAGTCTCCGTAAATCACCTCATTTGACCAGCCATTGCTTCCAAAACTCAGAATAGTCGAGTCAGCACCGCATGCCCAGGCGTACATCTCGTCGAGAACAAACAGTCCCATCAAAGCAGTATTGACATCGACTTCCCATTGGACCAACCACGGCTCGGAGTCAGTCCCAGCAACCCGTGTCTCAGTGCTCATGGGCCGCCACTGGTCCCGTGTTTGGGAGAAGGGGCTTGAAGGGCTTTCACCCCGGTTGCCATCTGCCTGGCACATCGAAGGGAAGAGGAGGAGAGTGGCCAGGAACAAAGCGACGAATGCAAGCGGACTCTTGCTGTATTTGTGAACCCGCATATCCCCATCCTTCGATAGAAAGACGATGCACGGTCCGGCAGCGACTTCGCCGCCTGGCGCTACCCTCGTTACCCGAGTGATGTCGCAGATCGACCGGCCAAGTGCACTGTACTACCGCTTGAATCTCGATCTTCCTGCGCCAGCCAGAGATATCAGGCCGAGAAGCCCCGCGACCACCATCACTGACGCGGCGGCCCCCTGGCCGCAGATATCCGTGACTCCGAATCCGCCTGCCAGCGTACCCTCCTGGCCGACAGCGTTCTTGACGTACACGTCGTACCTGCCCAGGGGCTTCGAGGTCAGGTCCAGGTTGCACGTGATCGAGGTATCAGATTCCACAACCACCCCGGTCGCGTTGATGACCGTGGTGTCGCGCTGCAGGCGGACACTGGCATCGGCTTGAAAACCACTTCCGGTGATTCTCGCAGCGATCACTCCGGTGTTTGCACCGGACGCTGGGGTGATGGATGCGACAGTGACCGGTATCGTATTTCGAATTGTGAAGGTCACAGGATTGGATAGTCCCGCCTCAGGTTCAGGCGTATAGACAGTGACTTCGGCCGTGCCCGGCGAGGCAATGTCAGCCGCTGAGATGGTAGCAACGAGCTGCTTGGGCGACACATAGGATGTGGTCCGGTTTGAACCTTTCCATCTGACCACGGAACTTGTGAGGAACCCGGTGCCGTTTACCGTGAGGTAGAAACTCGGCCCTCCAGCATTCTTGCTGTCTGGGCCGAGGCTGCTTACGGTTGGAGGAACTGGGACGCCAATGACCGAAACACTGTTATCTGAAAAGTTCGCAGTGTAACTGATGTTCCTGGTCATATCGATGGCGACAGCGTAAGGACCATATCCACAGAGCAGTGTGTGGACATCGTGTGTTACGCCGTCAATTATCGATAGGTACGCACTGTTGACGCTTGCCACATAGACCTTGTTGGTCAACGTATTGATTGCTAGACCTTCAGGACAGCCCTTGAGCATCACGTTCTCAATAAGGGTGTCTGTCGACCCGTCAATCACTGACATGTTGCCCGGTGCCCAGTGGATCGCATAGAGCTTGTTTGTGGTTTCGTTTACTTCGATCTCATCAGGATTGCTGACAACTGGAATCGTGGCTGTGACGCTGTCGCTGGCTCCATCAACAACGGATACACTGATTCCATAGTAGTTAGAAACATAGATCTTGTTCGTCACGGTATTGATGCATAGATATCTGGGAGCCTCGCCAACAGGGATCGTTGTGACAGTATTAGTCTCGCCATCTACTACTGATAGACTATCGCCTTGCTGGTTGGCGACGTAGATCTTGTTTGTGACAGGATTGACACGCACAGCCAAAGGGTCACGACCAACCGCGACTTCGGAGACCGAGTGCGTGACGCCGTCGATGGTATACAAACGGTCGGCACTTCTGCTGACAGCATAGATCTTATTTGTAGCTGGATTTAGGTCGATGTCGTAAGGCATCCCACTCAGAGCAATGCTCGCTGTCACGCCGTTTATACTGCCATCGATGACGGTCAGCGTATTGCTGTTTCCGGTCGCCACGTAGACCTTATTCCTTGCCACATCAATTTCGAGAGCGTTCGGACCTCCAGGGATGTCTAATGTCTCAACAGTGAAGCTCTCTCCGTCAATTACTGATACATTGTCGCTCATATAGTTGGCTGCATAGATTGTATTGGTCTCGGGATTCACGCCAATGTACTTTGGGTAGGTGCCCACAGGTATTTCCAACAGGACTGCTTCGGCCATGAGCGTGCCGGCGCTGCCGAGCAGGATAATCGCTACTGCTAGCAGCATTGCAGCGACTGAAACAAGACGTTTCATGTGTTTGCGAGCACGAGGAATACCTGAGACTGATAATCTGCCGTTCATCAGAGTTGCCTCCCCAAGCTGGTTTCAGGAGAAACCATGACGGCCCCCCGCACCAAATACCATTGCCTACCCAGTTCGCCCGGAGACAGTATACGTGCAAGAGTACAGGCGTTCAATACGCGTTTCGGGGGATTCGTCGGCGACTGAATCAGCCGGTCGTCGCTTCAGTACAATATGCCTACTCGTACTTGGACAACGTGTCCGAGAAGCCGGTCTCACAGTTGCGGTTGAAGCGGTTGAACATCTTGAGCCACTTGAGGGCGCCGCCCGGGTCGCGGCTCATCGCCTGCATCGCCTCGCGGACTACCTGCCCGGTTATGTGCCTCCAGCGCCAGACACCGCGCCCGAAGAGCTCATGGGCGCGCCGCCTCATCTCACGCTCGTCGTTCCCGGGGAGCGCCCAGCGCATGTCGTAGCGCCGGGTGTCGGAGAGGCTCGCCCCGATGAGGTTGTGGGCCTTCACGCGCTCGTCGTAGCGCTGAAGGAATCCCGCAGAGGTGTCGCCGGCCTTTACGGCCTCTACGGCCACGTCTCCAGCGATGGCCGCTGAGAACCAGGCGTTGGGCACCCCGTCCCCGAAGGCAGCGCTCTCCATGGCCGCGGCATCACCGATTATCATCATCCCGTCGCCGTGGATGGGCATCTCGCGCACGTTGCGGTCTAGCCCGGCGTAGATGGGGCAGACGTCGAACATCTTGGCCCTCAGGGTGACCTTCGGGGCGATGTCGTCCCTCCAGCGGCTAACCGTTGTGGTGAAGCGCTCGAAGTAATCCTCGAGGTGCCTCGCCACGTTCTCGACCTTGTCCTCGGTCACGATGAACTGGCCGAGCCCCGGGTGGATGCTGTCCCGGTATACGAAGATATAGAAGGTCGAGCCGAAACCGAGCGGAGCGACTATTCTTTCGTCGGGCATGGCGCAGAAGAACTCGACCTTGTTGCCGAACTCGCGCTCGACGTCCTCGCGAGCCATCTCGTAGTCCCATAGCATGTAGAGCTCGAGCGTGTCGGTGGGGAGCTTCTTGCGCAGGCCCGCCTTCAGGGCCAGCCCGTCCTGGGTGCCCGCCGCGTCTATGACCACCTTCGCCCTGATGGTGTCGCCTTTGTCGGTGACGACGCCCGCGACCTTTCCGTCCTCCATGACGAGGTCCACCGCGGTGGTGCGGGTGCGGAGCTCCGTCCCGGCCTCGACCGCCCGGTCGGCGAGCCAAACGCACAGGGGCACGCAGTAGGCGGTGTAGGTGAGGACCAGGGGAGGGGGTATCCAGAGCGAGGTGTCCTTCGCGTATATCTCCCCGTCCCTGATGAAGTTGTTGACGACCTGGCGTATGGGCCTCTCGAGGGGCGGGTTTCCGTCCCGGATGAACTCTGGCGCGTAAAGGAACGCGTAGAACGGTATGGCGAGGCCCGAGACCACCTTGTCCCCGGGCGTGACGGAGCGCTCGAGCATGAGCGTCCTGAGCCCCGCGGACGCGCACTTGTGGGCCGCGACCGGCCCGCCGAAGCCCGCTCCCACCACGATGACGTCGTAATCTTCGTTCATGCTCATCACCCCCACAGCGTCCTGAACCCGGTGCCGCCGGGCGGCCACGAGAACTGTATCGCGTCCGGCGGACAGGAGTACCAGCAGGCCCCGCACTCCATACACCGCTCGAGGTTGTCCACGTGCGCCTTCTTGCCGGTCATCTTGTAGCATTTGGCCAGGCAGACCCTGATGCAGTTGCCGCACCCGTCGCAGAGCTTCTCATCGACGGTGATGAAGTCGCCCGCGCCCTCGATCCACTCGACCCCGGGGAATTCCTGGTAGGTCATCGACATGAGAGCCCCCTTGCCGTTGAAGGTCCGCACAGCACATCCGACTTGTGCCGAGGACATTCTAAACACCGGGAATGGTGCTAAGGCAAGTCAAATGAGTGGAGCAGAGTATCAGTAACTGAAGTGCGTATGGGTGGCGAAAAGTGGCGAGGCTGGCTCTCAGCTCACCGCTTTTTTCACGAGCGCGGCGATTCTTTTCTCTTCAGTGGGGGTCAGCGCCGTCAGGGCAAAGGCGATAGGCCACATGACGCCGTCGTCGAGGTTCGCCACGTCGTCGAAGCCGAACGTCATATACCTCTCCTTGAACTTCTCCCCGCCGCGGAAGAAGCAGACGACCTTGCCGTCCTTGGCATATGCCGGCATCCCGTACCAGGTCCTCGGCTGGAGGGACGGCGCGCTGGCTTTGATAATAGCGTGGAGCCGCTCGCCCATGGTGTTATATGGTTCGGGCATCGCAGCGATCTTCTCGAGCACGGCGCTCTCCCCATCCGTCTTCTGAGCCTTTGTTGCCATCTGGCCACTTCCTCTCATTGGCTTTTCCGAAGTCTTGCCCTCTGTTTTGACAGCTTGAATCCGAGTCCTGCCCATTGATGTGAAGGATTGCACGGGAGCCCGCAGAAGGACGTCGACGATAGCTAAGTTGAACAGTCGCTCACCGGATTGGAGATTGGTCATGCAGAAGATAACCATAGTCATCAACGGGGCGCCTTACGGGACCGAGGCCCCATATAATGCGCTGCGCCTTGCCATTGCCCTGCTCTCCGGTATGGATAAGGCGGAGGTCCACATCTTCCTGGTGGCTGACGCAGTGTTCGCGGCCAAGAGAGGGCAGGAACCCCCGGAGGGGTTCTACAACATAGGTCAAATGGTCTCCAAGGCCATTGCAGGTGGGGCAACGGTCGGCCTATGCGGTACCTGCTCTGGGGCGCGGGCCATCACTCAGGAGGAGATCGTGGAGGGTGCAACCATCAGTTCGATGATCGAGCTCGCCAGGCTCGTCAAGGAGAGCGACAAGGTAATCAGCTTCTAAGTGCCCTAAAAGGCGGTAGAAGCTCGCTTTTCTTGATAGCCTTCACAACGAATGGTGTTTCGAGACACCTGCTAGCTGGTCCTGAAGCCCTCTTCCATGCCTGCAAGTTCGCTTGGCTCGCCCAGCATCTCGATGGGGCTCTTTTCCTCGCTCACACCTGGCTCGTAGCCGAAGGCGTCCTTGACGACCTGGCGGGCCTGGCGGTAGAGATGGCGGAGTGGAATCTCGGCGGGGCAGATAGCCTCGCACATCCCACAGTCCACGCAGCGGTCTGCCATGTCCACGGCGCGTATGAGGTGGAATATGGGTATCTCGGGGGGCTTCGACGCGGCGTTCACCAGGTCGAGGTTGTCGAGGGCGCAGTCGTTGCAGAAGCACATCGGGCAGACGTTGCGGCAGCCGTAGCACTTGATGCAGCGCTCGAACTCTCCCATCCAGAAGGCGAGCTTCTCGTCCGGGTCCTCGCTCTGGAGGGCCTCGGGGAGGGGGAGAGGCTCGGCGGGGGAGGCGAGCGTCGGGGCAACTGAGATACCGTTCTCGGTGAACGGGTGGTCACAGCCGCAGGCGTCGGCGACCTCCTGGGTGCAGGGGGTTCCGAGTAGGACGAGGCGGTCGGGGTCGATTTGGTTATGCTTCTCGAGCTCAAAGAGCATGCGGCGGTCGCACTCCCGGACCGGTATGGCGATGTTGCCTTCGATGACCGGCTGGAGCATCACGACGAAAGAGGCCATGGGGTAGCGCTTATCGCCGGCGTAGAGTGAATCTATGGCGGGGTCGTCTGCGCTGGTGACGATCTTTGGCATGAGCTCCTCGTCCTTCTCGAGGAGGATGACGGCGGCTGAGGCTTTACCCGAGCTGAGTGCTTCCTTGATGGCCTTCTGCAGGTCTTCCTTCATTAACTAGTTGTCCTCCTCGTGAACATTGGGGTCAGACCCCTTGGTTGCATCAGAGACGCAACAAAGGGGTCAGACCCCCTTGAGGCGTGACTTGCCGGCAGCGCGGACCTGTTCGGTGAATGAGGTGATGACGTCCTGGAACTTCTGGCCCTCGGCGGCGCTGACCCACTCGAGGCGGATGCGGCGCTCGTCGATGCCCATGCCCGCGAGCAGGTCCTTGATGACTCGGAAACGCTTGGCGGTCATGTAGTTGCCCTTGCCGTAGTGGCAGTCACCGATGTGGCAGCCGGCGATGAGGACGCCGTCTATGCCCTCCTGGAAAGCTTTTAGCACGTAGTGGGGTGAGATGGTGCCGGTGCACATCACCCTGATGTCTACCACGTTCGGCGGCATCTGCAGGCGGGAGACCCCGGCGAGGTCCGCCCCGGCGTAGGAGCACCAGTTGCAGAGGAAGGCGAGGATCTTAACGTCCTCTGGCCTTTCAGGCTTTGCTGGCGCTTCCTCTTCGACTACTTCCAGCGTTTCTTCCATCAGTACCTCTATTTTGCCTTAACTCTAGCGGCGGAGACTTTGAATTCTGGCACTTTTGAGACCGGGTCGACAACGTCATTGGTCAATACGTTGGCGGCGGCCTCGGTGTAGTGGAACGGGATGAATATGACCCCGTTCGGCACGCGCTCGGTGACCTTCGCCTCAATATCGATGTCCCCGCGTCGGGTGGTAACGACCGCCTTCTTGCCGTTTTCCACCCCGTACTTGGCGGCGTCGTCAGGGCTTATCCAGACCTTGCCGTTCGGGTCTATCTCGTTTATTCCCTCGGATTTCCGGGTCATGGTCCCGGTGTGGTACTGCCAGAGCACGCGCCCCGTAGTGAGCGTAAGCGGGTACTCCTCGTCAGGCTGCTCGGCGGGCGCCTGCCACTCTACGGGGGCGAACCATCCCTTGCCCCTTGTGAAGACCGTTGTGTGCAGTATTGGCGTCCCGGGGTGCTCGGCATCTGTGCACGGCCAGTGCAGGCTCTCGCCATCGGGGAGGGAGTCGAGCCGTGCGTGGCTGTAGCCGCCGTACTGCGGGGTGAGGCTCGCTATCTCGTCCATCACCGCGGCGGGCTCGACGTTTTCCATCTCGTAGCCCATGCGCTTCGCGATATCGGCCACTATCTCGTTGTCCGGGCGGGCTTCTCCGGGGGGCTCGAACGCCTTGCGGACCCTCTGCACCCGGCGGTCGGTGGCGCTGAACGTGCCCTCCTTCTCGGCGAACGACGCGGCAGGCAGCACCACGTCGGCGAGCTCGGCGGTCTCGGTGAGGAATATGTCCTGGACCACAAGGAAGTCGAGGTTCTTCAACGCCTTCTCCGCGTGGCGGATGTTGGCGTCCGAGAGCATCGGGTTCTCGCCCACGATGTACATGGCCTTTATCTTGCCTTCGGCGGCCGCCTCCATCATCTCCGTCGCCGTGAGCCCGACCTCCTCGGGGAGCTTCACGCCCCAGGCCTTCTCGAACTTCTCGCGGGTCTCTGCGTCGGTCACCGGCTTGTACCCGGTCAGGACGTTGGGGAGGGCCCCCACGTCGCAGGCGCCCTGGACGTTGTTCTGGCCGCGCAGGGGGTTGACCCCGGTGCCGGGCTTGCCGATGTTGCCCGTCATCATCGCGAGGTTGGCGAGCGTCACCACGTTGTCGGTCCCGGTGGTGTGCTGGGTAATGCCCATCGCGTAGATGATCGCGGCGTTCTCGGCGCTCGCGAACGTGCGCGCCGCCTCGCGGATGTCGCCTGCCGGCACGCCGGTTATCTCTTCGACCTTCTCGGGAGTGTAGCTCTTGACCAGCTCTTTCAGCTCGTCGTATCGGTCACACTCGCAGCGGTTGTTGATGAACTCCTCGTCCGCCAGGCCCTCGGCGATTATCACGTTCATCAAGCCGTTGATGAGCGCGACGTCGGTCCCGGGCTTGAGCTGCAGCCACCTGTCCGCGTAGTAGCACAGGCGGATGTGCTTGGGCTCTGCCACGATGAGCTTGCATTCGTTGTTCATGACGGCCTTCTTGATGCGCAGGCCGATGATGGGGTGGCACTCGGTGGTGTTTGAGCCTATGACCAGGATTGCCTTCGCAGTCTCGATGTCGTCCATCGTGTTGGTCATCGCTCCGCTTCCGAACGTTTTCGCCAGACCGGCGACAGTTGGAGCGTGTCACAATCGGGCACAGTGGTCTACGTTGTTTGTGCCGATCACCGCCCTCGCGAACTTCTGAACCAGGTAGTTGTCTTCGTTCGTGGCCCTGGCGCTCGAGAACACCCCGATGGAGTCGGGGCAGCTCTTCTTCTTTGTCTCGGAGAGCTTCTTGGCGACCAGGTCGAGCGCCTCGTCCCATTCGGCCTCCTCGAACTTGCCCTTCTTCCTTATGAGGGGCTTGGTGAGGCGCTCGGAACTGGAGACGAAGTCGTAGCCGAACCGGCCCTTGACGCAGAGGTTGCCCTGCCCCGAGCCGACCATGAGCGGCGAGGTTATCTCGACTATCTTGTTGTCGATGACGTGGATGTCGAGCTGGCAGCCGCAGCCGCAGTAGGCGCAGGTGGTGCGGGTGACCCAGCCCTCGAGGCCGAGCGCCTTCATCATGTCTTCCTCGGGCATCTTGAAGTAGGCGCAGGCGTTGCGCAGCATGTCGAGCGCGGCCACGCGCCCCCGGTCCTCGTACGGGCGGGCCTTGATGGCGCCGGTGGGGCAGGTGGAGATGCACTGCCCGCAGAACTCGCAGGGGGTCTCCTGCATCGGCTTGTCGTAGGGGGTGCCCGGCACGGCCTTGAAGCCGCGGTTGATGAAGTCGTAGACGCCGATCCCCTGCACCTCGCGGCAGATGCGGATGCAGCGCCCGCACATGATGCACTTGTTGTAGTCGCGCATCACGAACGGGTTCTCGCGGTGGAGGTCGTACTCGTGCACCTCGCCGGTGAAGGTGGACTCGGTGACACCGTACTTGTCGGCGAGCCTCTGCAGCTCGCAGCGCCCGGACTTCGAACAGCCCTGGCACTCCATAGGGTGGTCGCTCACCAGGAGCTCGACCAGGGTCTTGCGAATGCGCTCGAGCTTCTCGTTGGTGGTCTGGATTACCATGCCGTCGTCGGCCTTCGCGTAACAGGCGGGGAGGAGCGCCCGTGCGCCCTCGACCTCCACAAGGCACAGGCGGCAGGCCCCGTAGGGGCTGAGCCTCGGGTCGTAGCAGAGCGTGGGGATGTCTATCCCGTTGGCCTTTGCTATATCGAGTATCGTGGAGCCCTGGGGAGCCTCGCAGGCCTTCCCGTCAATCTCCACCTTTATCATTTCCACTTCGAACCTCCTGAAAGGTTAGCTGAGCTCAACACTTGGGGTCAGGCCCCTACTCGGCGATTATGGATTCGGAGGGGCAGCGCGACAGGCACATCTTGCACCTGATGCACGCCTCCGCGTCTATCACGTGCGGCTCCTTCTTCTCGCCGGTTATGGCGTCCGTCGGGCACACCTTCACGCACGCGGCGCACCCGGTGCACGTCTCCGGGTCTATGCGCAGGGTTATGAGCGCCGGGCAGGAGCCCGCGGCGCACTTATGGTTGAAGATGTGGTCCTCGTACTCGTCCTTGAAGTACCTCAAGGTCGTGAGCACCGGGTTGGGCGCGGTGCCGCCAAGCGCGCAGAGGCTCGCGTCCTTGATGTCGCCCGCGAGCACCTGGAGCTTCTCTATGTCCTCGGGCTCGCCCTTGCCCTCGCAGATGCGCTCGAGTATCTCGAGCATGCGCTTGGTGCCGATGCGGCACGGGGTGCACTTGCCGCAGGACTCGTCCTGGGTGAAGCTCAGAAAGTAGCGGGCGAGGTCCACCATGCAGGTGCGGTTGTCGGCGACTATCATCCCGCCGGAGCCGATTATGGCCCCCGCTGCCGTGATCTGGTCGTAGTCGACCTGGGTGTCGAGCTTCTCGGCCGGCAGGCAGCCGCCCGAGGGACCTCCCATCTGTACCGCCTTGAACTCGCGCCCCTCGGCGATGCCGCCGCCCACGTCGAAGATGACCTGGCGGAGCGTATAGCCCATCGGCACCTCGGCCAGTCCTGTCCGGCGCACCTTGCCCGCCAGGCAGAACACCTTGGTGCCCTTGCTCTTCTCCGTGCCGATCTCGGCGTATTTCTCGCCGCCCTCGGCGATTATCCACGGGATGGCCGCGAACGTCTCGACGTTGTTGATGTTGGTGGGCTTGCCCCAGAGCCCGTGGGTCGCCGGGAACGGCGGCCGGGGGTTGGGCATGCCGCGCTGGCCCTCGATGGAGGCCATCATCGCGGTCTCCTCGCCGCAGACGAAAGCGCCCGCGCCCTTCTTGACCTTCACCTCGAAGCTCCAGTCGGTGCCGAAGATGCCCTCGCCCAGGAATCCCTTCTGGTGGCACTCCTCGATTGCGATGTCCAGGCGCTTCAAGGCGAGCGGGTACTCGGCGCGGCAGTAGATGTAGCCCTGGCGCGCCCCGATTGCGAACCCCGCCAGTATCATGCCCTCGAGCACGGAGTGCGGGTCGCCCTCGAGGACGCTGCGGTCCATGAACGCGCCGGGGTCACCCTCGTCGGCGTTGCATATGAGGTACTTTTCCTCGCCGGGTGACTTGCGGGCGAATCCCCACTTGGTCCCGGTGGGGAAGCCGGCGCCGCCCCTGCCCCTGATGCCGGAGGTCGAGACCTCGTCTATGACCTCCTCGGGGGTCATGGAGGTGAGCGCCTTCTTCGCGGCCTCGTAGCCGCCTATCTGGATGTACTCCTCGATGCTTTCAGGGTTAATCTTGCCGCAGTTGCGCAGGACGACCCGCAGCTGGTTTGCCAGGAAGTCGCCCTCGCAGGCCTCGGGGTCCTCGCTCTTCTTGACCACCCAGTCCTCGATGACCTGGCCCTTGCCCACGTGCTCCTCGAGGAGCTGGGGTACTTTCTTGGCCGTGATGTCGCCGTAGACGACCGAGCCGCCCTGGCGGTCGAATATCTCGACCACCGGCTCGATGAAGCACAGGCCCATGCACCCGGCGATGTCGAGGTCGACGTCGTAGGAGCCCTTCTTCACCTCTTCCTCGAGCGCGTCCTTGACCGCGGTCGCCCCGGCGGCGATGCCGCAGGTGCCGTAGCCCAGCACCACTTTGTAGCGGTGCCCGTTGCCGTTATCGCTCATTCGGCATCATCCCCTTCGGCGCCCTCGGGGCCTCCAGGGCCGGCGTAAGCTTTCAGGACCTTCTTGATCTTGGTGGGCTTGAGCTTGCCGTGGGTGTCGTCGCCCACCACCATGATGGGGGCGAGCGCGCAGGCGCCCAGGCACATCACCGACTCGAGCGTGAACTTGTTGTCGGGCGTGGTCTCGCCCTCCTCGATGCCGAGCTGGTTTATGACCTCGTCAGTTATCTGGGTCGCCCCCGCGACGTGGCAGGCCGTGCCGTGGCAGACCTTTATGAGGTACTCGCCGATGGGTTTCAGCCTGAACTGCGCGAAGAACGTCGCGACGCCGAAAACCTGGCTGAGCTGGTACCCGGCGCGTTTGGCTATCTCGCGCATTATCTTCTCGTCGAGGTATCCGTAGGCGTCCTGGGCTTCCTGGAGGAGAGGGATGAGGGCTCCCTTCTCGGAGCCGTAATGCTCGATTATCTCCTCGAGAGGGCCGAGGTCGTCAACGTCGGCGAACCTGTTTGAACAGGCGCACTCTTTTTCCATTCGTCCCCCCTCAATGCCCGGCCCGCGGAGGCCCGCCGGCCCGGCCATCAGCACTCTCAGTCACTTGGAACGTTATCATATTCCAGCGGCGGAAGTCTTTGTCGCATCGCAACGTCGATGAACACAAGACGACGCCGGCCAGGGGCCGGCGAGGTGTCTTCCATCCGAGCGTATTATATTCTATCCCCACAGGATATTTCAGCAGTTTTGGAGGCTTTGATGGGTGGGCCTGAAAGCTACTCAGAGCGCGGATACAGGGTAGTGATGGAGCCCGAGGCGCTTGTGTGCTGCCAGGTGGCGATCGGCGAGAGCGATCTCTACGTCTGCGGGCGTGCCGACCTCGAGGAAAAGGCCCTCGAGTCGCTCGGGCGGCACCGCGCCGAGCTCGAGGAGTACCTTGCGCAGCACGTCTCGTTCGGGACGGCGTTCAGGCCGGTCCCTGTGGTGAGCGGGGCCCCGGACATCGTGGCCGAGATGGGGCGCGCGGCCGAGGTGTTCGACGTGGGGCCGATGGCCTCGGTCGCTGGCGCGATAGCCCAGTTCGTGGGGACAGACCTCCTGGCACACTCGCCGGAAGTCATAGTCGAGAACGGCGGGGACATCTTCATGGCCGGGGGCGGCAGGCGGCGCGTGCGGGTGTTCGCGGGCGGAGAGGCCCCGCTGGTGCACGTGGCGGTCGAGGACGCGCCCGGGGGCGTGGGCCTGTGCACCTCCAGCGGGACGGTCGGGCCCTCTGTGTCGCTCGGCTCGGCCGACGCGGTCACGGTGCTCGCGCGGACCGCGACCCTGGCGGACGCCGCGGCAACGGCACTGGGGAACCTCGTCCTAGGAGCCGATGATATAGAGGGAGTCCTGAAGGTGGCCAGGGATACTGAGGAGATACTGGGAGTTGTGGTGGTCGCCGGGGGCTCCGTTGGCGCCTGGGGCGCCGTCGAACTGGCTTAGCGTAAAATCGGAGTCAGGTCACTTTGTTGCGTTTCGCTTCGCCGTACCGCGTGCATCTGACATCGGGACGCCGAGCATAATGAAAACGCAACAAAGTGACCTGACGACGCTGTGCAGCACCGGAATGTCGCGGCGGGGTGCTATCATCAATACAAGCACGGGTTCTGCCGGAGGAACGGACGGCCCCGCATAGTAGTTATCACTGTTGAGCGAGTATGACCGAAAGGCTTTGAGATTGTCTCGTAAGAAGAGAGAGCGGGAACGGACACCCGGGGGCTACTACCAGATGCCGCCCGGGCAGCTCCCTCCCGTTCACCCTGGTTACATGCTCGGCATGCCCCAGGCCCCGCCGCCCGAAACCCCGGAACAGAGGTTCATGCGACGCATCGGGCTGCCGGGCTGGAGCGCGCTGCTCATAATACCGTTCCTGATCCTGCTCACGATATTCCTGCTGCTGGTATTCGTCGGCCGGCCCTACATAGTGCACGGCTCGTCCATGTATCCCACCCTCTCCGACGGAGACCGCGTCTTCGTGGTGCCCTACCGGGGCAACACCACCCCGAGCAGGGGTGACGTCGTAGTGCTGAGGAACGTCGGCAACACCCAGGAGCTGCTCATCAAGCGGGTCGTGGCGCTCGCGGGTGACAGGGTGAAGATGAGCGACGGCGAGGTCGTGGTCAACGACAAGTTCCTCTACAAGAGCAGCACTTCCCCCCGGAGGCAGAGCACGCAGGTCGTCCCGGACGGTATGATATTCGTGATGGGAGACAACGAGGGCAACTCCTACGACAGCCGTACTTTCGGGCCGGTGTCGATGAGCTCGGTGGTGGGCAAGGCGATGTTCATCTTCTGGCCGCCGGGCGACTTCAAGAAACTGTGAGTGAGATGAGGGCGAAGGGCATACCCGCCGAAGCGCGCGCCGAGGCCGAGCGCCTCCGCGAAGAGTTGAACTACCACGTCTACAGGTACTACACCCTCGACGACCCTGTGGTATCCGACGCCGAGTACGACGAGAAGTACCGCCGCCTGTCCGACCTCGAGGCCGACTACCCGGGCCTCGTCACCCCCGACTCCCCGACCCAAAGGGTCGGCCCGCCTCCCGCCGCCGGGTTCGCCCCGGTCAGCCACAGGGGCCGGATGCTCAGCCTCGATAACGCGTTCAACCAGGACGAGCTGCGGGCGTTCGCCGACAGGGTCGCGCGCGGGCTCGGCGGGCGTGCGAGCACTGTCGCTTACGTCTGCGAGCTGAAGATGGACGGGGTGGCGGTCGCCCTGACCTACGAGGAGGGTCTACTGACCCAGGGAGCGACGCGCGGCGACGGCGAGACGGGCGAAGACATCACCCCCAACCTTCGCACGGTCCCGGCGGTGCCGCTGCGGCTGCTCTCGGCGTCCCCGCCGCAGCTAATCGAGGTCATCGGCGAGGTGTACATGCCCGAGGCCTCGTTCCAGAACCTCAATAAGGAGCGCCTGGAGAAGGGCGAGCCCGTGTTCGCCAACCCGCGCAACGCTGCAGCGGGCAGCCTTCGCCAGCTCAACCCCGCCGTGACGGCGAGCCGCAGCCTGAGCATGGTGACATTCGGCGTCGCGTACTCGACGGGCGACATCCCGGCGACCCACTGGGACGAGCTCGACTACCTTCGCGAGCTCGGCTTCCGGCTGGGAGAACACAACGTCAGGTGCGCGACAATAGACGAGGCCGCCGACTTCTGCGCCGGTTGGCAGGAGAAGCGCCGCGAGCTCGACTACGAGATAGACGGCGTCGTGGTCAAGGTCGACTCGCGCACCCAGCAGGCCGCCCTCGGCGCGACCAGCAAGAGCCCGCGATGGGCCATCGCCTACAAGTTCCCCCCCGAGGAAAAGACCACCACGGTCGACGACATACTGGTGAGTGTCGGGCGCACCGGTGTGCTCACCCCGGTCGCCGTGATGGAGCCGGTCTTCGTGGGGGGCTCGACCGTGACGCACGCGACGCTCCACAACGAGGACGAGGTCAGGCGAAAGGACGTCCGGGTCGGCGACACTGTCATCGTCCGCAAGGCTGGCGACGTCATCCCCGAGATAGTGAAGGTCATCACCGACAAGCGCTCGGGGAAAGAGCGGGCGTTCAAGATGCCGGGCCGCTGCCCGGTGTGCAACTCGAAGGTCGAGCGCGAGGAGGGTGAGGCCGCCACCCGCTGCGTCAACATCGCCTGTCCGGCGCAGACGTTCGGGCGCATTGCCCATTTCGCCGGCCGCGGGGTGATGGACATCGACGGCCTGGGCGAGGTGACGATATCGATGCTGCTCGACCGGGGGTTCATCGGCGACGTGGGAGACATCTTTTACGTCACCCCCGAGCAGCTCTACGAGCTCCCCGGCTTCAAGGAGAAATCGGTCGACAACCTGATGAAGGCCATAGACGCCGCCCGCGACCGCCCGCTCTGGCGGCTGCTCTACGGCCTGGGCATAAGGCACGTGGGGGCGCACATGGCCCAGGTGCTCGCCAAGCGGTTCCCATCCATCGACGCGGTGAGCGCGGCGAGCGAGGACGACCTGCTCACAGTCGAGGGCGTGGGCCCCAACATCGCCGAGAGCGTGGTGTTCTTTTTCGACCAGCAGGAGAACATGCGCGTCATCGAGAAACTCCGCCGGGCCGGCGTGCGGATGGCCGACGAGGCTCGGACCAGGCGCAAGGGCGGCCCGCTCGAGGGCAAGACGTTCGTCCTGACCGGGGCGCTCGTTGGTTTCACTCGCGAGCAGGCTTCGGACATAATAGAGGAGCTCGGGGGCAGGGTCACGAGCTCGGTGAGCAAGAAGACCGACTACGTGCTCGCGGGCGCCGAGCCCGGCTCCAAGCTCGACAAGGCCCAGGCGCTGGGCGTCACCGTCATCGACGAGGCCGAGTTCAAGCGCCTGACCAGGACTTAAGCCCGGGGTCAGGCCGCGGTATTTAAGCGTAAGTGAGATGGAGGGAAGAAGTGGCGATAAGCATTGAAGACGTCGAGCACGTGGCCAGGCTCGCCCGGCTGGCGCTCTCAGAAGACGAGAAGGAGACGTTCAGGCGGCAGCTCTCCGACGTGCTCGAGCACGCCCGGGTGATATCAGAGGTCGATACCGAGGGTGTCGAGCCGACCAGCCACACGCTTCCGCTCGTCAACGTGTTCCGCGACGACGTGGCCAGACCCTCGCTTCCCACTGAAGAGGTCACGAGCAACGCCCCGTGGGCCGCGGACGGCGCGTTCCGCGTGCCGAGGATAGTGTAGGGGGCGTGATGGATCTCACCTTTTCCGGCGCCCTCGAGATAGCCGGGCTCATCAAGAACAAAGAGATTACCTCGGTTGAAGCGGTCGAAGCTTTCCTTGCCCGAATAGACGCGGTCGAGCCCGACGTCCACTCTTACATAAACGTCTCTGCCGACATTGCGCGCGAGCGCGCGGCGGCCATCGACTCCAGGCTGTCCGCAGGCGACGACGCCGGGGCCTTTGCGGGCGTGCCCCTCGCAATAAAGGACGTGCTCTCGACGCGCGGCTTTCCCACCACCTGCGGCTCGCGCATGCTCGAGGGATTCGTCCCCGCCTACGATGCTACCGTGGTCGAGCGGGTCAACGACGCGGGCACGGTCATGCTCGGCAAGGCCAACATGGACGAGTTCGCCATGGGCTCGAGCACGGAAAACTCATACTTCGGCCCCACCCGCAATCCGTGGGACCTCGAGCGGGTCCCGGGCGGCTCGAGCGGTGGTTCGGCGGCCGCCGTAGCGGCGGGGGAGGCCCCCTGGGCCCTGGGCTCGGACACCGGCGGCAGCATACGCCAGCCGGCCGCCCTCTGCGGCATCGTGGGCCTCAAGCCCACCTACGGCCTGGTCTCCCGGTACGGGCTGGTGGCGTTCGCATCGTCGCTGGACCAGGTCGGCCCGATGACTCGCTCCGTGGGGGACTGCGCTGCTCTCCTGGGGCTCATAGCTGGCCACGACCCCTGCGACTCTACCTCCATCGATGAGCCGGCGCCCGACTACCTCACCGGCCTCGACGGCGAGGTAAAGGGCATGAAGGCCGGCATCGTGAAAGAGCTCTCGAGCGACGGCATAGAGCCGGGCGTGCTGGAGCGCTTCAACGCCACCGTGAAGGCGCTCGAGGGCCTCGGCGTCTCCTGCGAGGAGGTCTCGCTCCCCAGCTTCGAGTACGGCCTCTCCGCTTACTACCTGATAGCCCCCGCTGAGGCATCGAGCAACCTGGCGCGCTTCGACGGGGTGCGCTACGGCTACCGCACCGACCTCGAGAGCGATGACATCTGGGAGATGTACGACGAGACGCGAGCCGCGGGGTTCGGCGGCGAGGTCAAGCGGCGCATCATGCTCGGCACCTACGCGCTCTCGGCCGGCTACTACGACGCCTACTACGCGCAGGCCCAGAAGATACGCACCCTCATCGTTCGCGATTACGGGCGCGCCTGGGACTCCTTCGACGTGCTGGTCTCCCCGACGTCGCCTTCGACCGCGTTCAAGCTGGGCGAGAAGATGGACGACCCGCTCACGATGTACCTGTCCGACATCTGCACCATCCCGGTGAACCTGGCCGGCATACCCGCCCTCAGCCTGCCGTGCGGGCTTGCAGAAGGCCTCCCCGTGGGGTTCCAGGTGATGGGGCCGCCGCTGTCCGAGGCGAAGATAATGAACGTCGCTTACGCGCTGGAGGGCGTGCTCGGCTTCGAGCCCCGCCCCCCGCTTGATTGAAAAAGATGCCGGCAGGATGCCGGCGCTACGAGAGGACGATGATGGAGTTCGAGACGATTATAGGGCTCGAGATACACGCCGAGCTTAACACCGCATCCAAGATGTTCTGCGGCTGCCCGACCGCCTTCGGCGGGGCGCCGAACACCTCGACCTGCCCCATATGCCTGGGGCACCCCGGGGTGCTCCCGGTCGCCAACCGCGAAGCCGTGGCCGACACCATCCTGCTGGGGCTCGCGCTCAACTGCAAGATAACCCCGCGCTCGATATTCCACCGCAAGAACTACTTCTACCCGGACATGCCAAAGAACTTCCAGATATCCCAGTACGACATACCGCTGACCGCCGACGGCTGGCTCGAGGTCGAGATGGAGGGCAACAACCGCCGGGTCGGCATAACCCGCGTTCACCTCGAGGAGGACACCGGCAAGAGCGTCCACATCGGCGAGAGCGGCCGCATCCACGGCGCCGATTTCAGCCTGGAGGATTTCAACCGCGCCGGCATCCCGCTCGCCGAGATAGTGACCGAGCCCGACCTGCGCAGCCCCGAGGAGGCCCGCGCGTTCATGCAGTTGCTGCGCGCCACCCTCGAGTACCTTCAGATAAGCGACTGCAAGATGGAGGAGGGCTCTCTGCGCTGCGACGCGAACATCTCCATCGCGGTCGACGGCGCGATGGGCACCAAGGTCGAGATAAAGAACATGAACTCCTTCCGCTCGCTGTTCCGGGCGCTCTCATACGAGGACGAGCGCCAGCGCTTCGCCATCAAGCAGGGGGAGACCCTGGTGCAGGAGACCCGCCACTGGGACGACGCCGCCGGGGTGACCCACCCCCTGCGCTCCAAGGAGGAGGCGTTCGACTACCGTTACTTCCCCGAGCCCGACCTGGTCCCCATCGAGCCGGATCCGGCCTGGGTGGAGGAGCTCCGCGGGCGCCTGCCCGAGCTTCCCATGGAGCGCCTGCGCAGGTTCCGGGAGCAGTATGGGCTCTCCGACGAGATAGCGGTGATGCTGACGAGTGAGAAGGCGCTGGCCGACTACTTCGAGCGCGCGGTGGAGACCGGTCAGGACCCGGTAGAGCTCGCCAAGTGGATAGCGGGCGACCTGGTCGCGCTCCTGAAGGACGCGGTGGTCCCGATACAGTCGTGCCCTCTTGAGCCCCGCGGGCTGGGCGAGCTGGTCGCGCTCGTCGCGCAGAAAGTGATCTCCGGCAAGATGGCCAAGGAGGTCCTGAAGGAAGCGTTCGACACCGGCAAGGGCCCGAAGGAGATAGTCGAGGCTAAGGGGCTCTCGCAGATAGCGGACGCGGGAGAGCTCGACGCGGTGGTAGACGAGGTGATAGCGGCCAACCCCGAGGCAGCCGAAGACATGCGCGGCGGCAAGGAGCAGGCCCTGAAGTTCCTTATGGGCCAGGTCATGAAGAAGACCCGCGGCCAGGCCAACCCCGAGATGGCCTCCGACCTCATCAAGAAGAAGCTCACGTAAAACAAAGGCGGGCCTGACGGCCCGCCTTCAGTCGTTTCGTTCAGTTGAGCCCTAAGGGGCTTCCTCGCCGGAGACGAGCTCCTTGTACTCGGCGGCGGAGAGAAGGTTGTCCATCTCGCCCGCGTCGGACAGCTCGATCAGCGCGACCCAGCCCTTGCCGTACGGGTCCTCGTTGATGGTCTCGGGAGCGTCCAGGACCTCAGAGTTGACCTCCTTGATGGTGCCGGTGACGGGAGCGTAGAGGTCGGATACCGACTTGCGCGACTCGATCTCGCCGAACGCCTCGCCGGCCTCGAGCTCCGCCCCTGCCTCGGGCACCTCGATGAAGACTATCTCGCCGAGCTGGTCCTGGGCGTAGAAGCTTATGCCAATGGTGCCATCGGACCGCACCCACATGTGTTCCTTGTGGTACTTGAGATCCTCCGGGTAGTTGTCCATCTTTTTCCTCCTTGTTGGCCTGAAGGGGAATATATCAAATGGCAGGCGGCATTTCAAACCGGCGGTAAGTGGACTCGAAGGCCCGCGGGCCACACTGTTGTGTTATTGTGTAGCGTTAAGCAGGCCGTTAAGTCAGCCGGGTAACCGGAGTTCTAAAAGGGGGCAGAATGGAGCAGTCTTCCGACGACCAGAACATCCAGTTGATACCGCCGCACGTCAAGAGTTTCCTGCAGGCGGGATACGACGACTTCGCCGCTTTCTGGGAGCGCGCCGCGCTCGATTCCATGGAGGAGATCTACTGGTTCAAGCCGTGGGAGAAGGCGTTCGAGGACGACTACCCGACGTTCAAGTGGTTCGTCGGGGGCCTTACCAACGCGTGCTACAGCGCCGTCGACTACAACGTGGAGAAGGGACGTGGCGGGCGCGCCGCCATTGTCTCCGAGATAGCCGAGACCGGGGACGTGCGCGTCGTCACGTACGCGCAGCTGCTCTACCTCGTTAAGTCCTACGCCGCCGCGCTGCGCGGCATGGGCGTCGGCAAAGGTGACCGCGTCGTGATCTACATGCCCATGGGGGTCGAGTCGGTCGCGGCGATGCTCGCGTGCGCCCGCATCGGCGCCATACACGTTGTGGTGTTCGCGGGCTTCTCTTACCAGGCCGTCGCCGACCGCATCGACCTCTCCGGGGCGGAGTACGTCCTGACCCAGGACGTCAACCACCGCCGCGGGGCGACGGTCGAGCTGAAGAAGGTCATAGACGACGCCCTCGAGGTCGTCCCGGTGGTCCAGGTCAAGAAGGTGGTCGTCCTGAAGCGCACCAACGACACCGAGCGTCCCATGGTCGAGGGCCGCGACATCTTCTGGGAGGAGTTCCTCACCCTGGGCGAGGGGCAGAGCTCGGAAGTCGAGGTGATGGAGTCGAACGAGCCGCTCTTCCTCCTGCCTACCTCGGGGACGACGGCCAAGCCCAAGGTCACCGTCCACGTGCACGGCGGCTACCAGCAGTATGTCTACTCGATGGGCAAGTGGATATACAAGATGCGACCCGGCGACGTCTGGTTCGCGACCTCGGACATCGGCTGGATAGTGGGCCACAGCTACAATGTCTACGGCCCGCTCATCTCGGGCTGCACCACGGTCCTCTACGAGGGGACCCCGGACTTCCCGAAGAGCGACATGATATGGGACCTGATCGAGCGCAACAAGGTTTCGGCCCTCTGGATATCTCCAACCGGGGTGCGCGCCCTCATGAAGCTCGGTATAGAGGAGGCCCGCAAGCACGACCTCTCATCGGTCGAGCGTGTCTTCTGCGCGGGGGAGGTGCTTAACCCCGCGGCCTGGGAATGGCTCCAGCAGGAGGTGTTCGAGGACAAGATACCGGTCATCGACCACATGTGGCAGACCGAGACCTCGGGCCCGGTCATCGGCAACCCGTACGGGCTCGGGACCTATCCCATCAAGCCCGGCTCATCGACGCTCGCGGTCCCCGGCGTGCTGGTGGACATCGTGAACGAGAAGACGGGGGAGACCTGCGGGCCCAACGAGAAGGGCATGTTCGTCATCAAGAAGCCGTTCCCCGGCCTCACCCCCACCCTGTGGGGCGACCCGGAGCGCTACAGGAACGACTACTGGGAGTACATCGACACGCTCAAGGGGCTCTACTGCTCCGGCGACGGGGCTTACCGCGACTCCGACGGCTACATCTGGTTCGTCGGACGCGCCGACGAGGTCATCAAGATAGCGGCGCACCGCATCGGGACCATCGAGATAGAGAACGCCCTCATCTCGCATCCCGACGTGATGGAGTGCGGGGTCTCGGGGGTGCCCGACGAGCTGCGAGGCGAGGTAGCCTGCGCCTTCGTGGTCCTGCGCACGGGGGTCGAGCCCACCGACGAGCTCAAGAAGGAGCTCATAAAGCACGTGCGCAACGTGATGGGCCCCATAGTGGTCATAAAGGACATACAGTTCGTTCACATGCTTCCCAAGACCCGCAGCGGGAAGATAATGCGCCGGGTGATGAAGCGACTGTGGCTGGGAGAGGACCTGGGCGACCTCTCCACCATCGAGGACGGCGCCTCGGTGGAGGAGATAAAGGACGCCATCGGCAAGATGAAGGTCTGAGGTCCCGGGCCAGGCCTCTTCACTCGGGGGCGCACTTCGGTATCATTACACCGGGAAGGCACGGCGGCCGCAGTTGCCCAGAGGTGCGATGAGTGAAGTGACCGACAGGGTCGAGGCCCGCTTCGACCAGGCTGTCAAGTACATCGAGAAGAACAGGGGCTGGCGCCCGCAGCCGCGCACGGTGGCGTGGCTCACCGGGATGCTCGTGGTCCTTGTCGCCTCCGCAATCATCGTCCCTCGCGTGCTCCCCGGGAAGATAGCAGACGGCAGCGCCCTGCTCGGCCGCGGTCAGGGTATATCGATTGTGCCGCTGGGCGCCGGGGCGGCCGAATATCTCATCGAGAAGCCGGTCTCCGGGGGGAGGTACTCCTGCTGGGCAATAAACGAGACCCGCGAGGAGGTGGCTGTCGGCTGGTACGACGAGAAGGACGGCAAGGTCGACAGGATAGCCGTGAAGGTCAAGAGCGCCTACAGCGGCCGCACCCAGACCGAGTGGGCGCCCGAACTCTCCGGTGAAGACCCTCGGATAGCCCAGGCGGGATACGTCCCGCAGCACAACCTCATCTGGTTTCTGGCCGACGGGCGGCTGAGCGTCATCGACATCAAGAGCGCCGAGATACTTCCTTTCCCGTTCAAGAGCACCGGGGGCCGCGACGAGGTCGAAGCCCCCGAGTTCGCCACGTATGTCGCGTTCTCGCCGGGGGGCAGGCTCGCGTATGCCCAGGGTGGCAGCCTGACTGTGGTGAAGGGGCTTGCCACGAGCCGCCTGAAAGAGCCGCTGAGCTCCGGGGTGGTCTTCGGTATTGACGCGAACGGCATGGTACTTGAGAGTGCGATAGAAAGCTTCACCTGGCTGGACGACGACCGTCTGGCGGTGGTGATGAAGGCCGGGACATCGACCCCGGTGTACCTGGTGAGCACGCGCAAGGGGGTGTCCCCCAAGCTGCTGGTTCCCGCACCGGCGAGCGGCTCGTTCTCGAGCATCACGCTCGCGCCTGATAGCTCCCAGTTCGCCCTGGTATACACCGAGGGGGAGACCCTATCGATACGGAGGTTCGAAGTCTCCGGGAGGATGGTGACCACCTCGAGGCTCCCAAAGGGCGACTGGTACGGCCCTCTGAGCTGGTAGCGCACATCGGGGTCAGGTCACTTTGTTGCATTTTCCGCCGGTTGACGGGTCCGACTCCTGGAAACGCAACAAAGTGACCTGACCCCGATGTTGCAGCGATGCGCATCAATATGACATGAGTGCAGGTTCTTACGGGGAGGCTGAGATGAGAAAGGCGAGCGTTGCGGTGCGGAAGGTCGGAAACGACCCGGATTCGGCCGTGAGGGGCCTGTTCGAGAGCTTTCCGGAGGTGGACCGGCGCCTGAAGGACAGTTCGAGGGTGTTCATCAAGGTCAACGCCGTCTACTTTCACCCGCACCTGTTCACTTCCATCCCGCTCATCCGGGCGGCGGTGAGCTACATACTGGAGCGCGACCCGGGAAAGCAGGTGTTCATCATGGACAACTGCTCGCAGGGCAACTTCACCCGGCTGTGCTTCTCGGCTACGGGCATTGACAAGGCGACGAAGAAGATGGGTGCCAGGTGCCTGTTCCTGGACGAGGAGAAGCCGGTCCAGGTCCGGCTCACGCCCGGTTCGACCGAGATATACTCCTTTCCCGGAGTGCTCCACAGGCACCTGGTAGAGGACAGGAGCGGCTCCTTCTACCTCAATATGCCTGTCCTCAAGGCGCACTGCCAGGCCCAGATGACCGCCGGGCTCAAGAACCAGATGGGACTCCTGTACGACGAGGGGCGGGCAATGCACCATAACCACGGCCTTCACCAGAAGATAGTGGACATTTACGGGTTCGTCAGGCCCGACTTCACCATCACCGACGCCGTAAAGGTCCTGGCGCGCGGCCCGATGCCCGCCGGACGCTTCGTGGAGGGCCTGCTCCGAGAGAAAGGCGTCGTGCTCGGGTCGGACGACACGGTCGCCGCGGACGCGGTCGCTGCCATGCTGATGGGGCATGAGCCCCACGAGGTGAAGCACGTGAAGCTCGCGGCGGAGCAGAGCCTGGGGGTAGCAGGCAGAGACGAGATTACAATTGACGGCGAGCTCCCGGCCGGAGAGCCGATCCCCTGGGAGTTCGATTCTCATCTCCCGGAGAGCGTCAGGTTCGTCATAGGAAACGAAGGGGCTTGCTACGAGGGGTGCGTCGGGCACGCCGAGCAGGTGCTCGAGCTGGTGGTTAACGAGCAGCACACCCCGGAGGAGCTCGAGGGAAGGACGCTCACCATAGTCGCGGGTCGCGGCTTCGACGATTCGATGCTCGAGGGGCTGTCCGAACCGGTGATGGTGCTGGGCAACTGCGCCTGCGAGGAGGCGCTGGAAAGAGTACGGGCTTCCTACTCAGCGGTGGATGCACTCGACACCTGCGGGAGGTGCGACAACATCCTGAACATAGCCGTGAGACGCCTGAAGGTCAGCGCTTTCGGGCTCTCCCCGGTGAGCACCCCCAGGGTCCTGTACCTGCTGCTGCTCGGGAAGCTCCACGGCCTGCAGTACGAAATCCCCCGCTAGGCGTCTTTTTACAAAAGCAGGCAAAACAAATACAATGAAACTCCGAATAGTTCCCCACCGGGGCCTTTCAGGCCTTAGGGGGGAACGATGACTATTGGAGGGAAATTCGGGCGTGGGAAAGACCATTTCTGAGAAGATCCTCGGGGCTCACTCCGGCTCGGAAACGACCGCCGGAGAGATAGTGATAGCCGAGCTCGATTACATGATGGCCCAGGACGGCACGGCTCCGCTCGCCATCCGCTCGTTCGAGGGGATGGAAGGAAACGCGGTGGCAAGGCCCGAGCGGGTGGCGTTGTGCATAGACCACAACGCCCCGAGCCCGCTGCGCTCGGTCTCCGAACTCCACGCCATAATGCGTGAATTCGCCATGAAATACGGCCTGGAGCTGAACGACGTCGGCGAGGGGGTCTGCCACCAGGTGATGCTGGACAAGGCCCACGTGGTCCCCGGGAGCCTGGTCATCGGGGCCGACTCCCACACCTGCACCTACGGCGCCGTGAACGCATTCGCAACCGGGGTGGGCTCGACCGACATGGCCGCGGGGATGCTCTCGGGCTCGCTGTGGTTCAGGGTCCCCGAGACCATAAAGGTGACGGTCGGGGGGACGCTCCCGGCGGGGGTCTTCGCCAAGGACATAGCCCTGATGATGGTGGGGGACATCACAGCCGACGGGGCCACCTACATGGCGCTCGAGATCGGCGGCGAGGCCATAAGCGGCCTCGACCTGGACGGCAGGCTCGCAATCAGCAACCTCGCCGTGGAGATGGGGGCCAAGGCCGGGCTCATGGAGGCCGACGAGAAGACGCTCGAGTTCTTCGAGGGCAGGGCCGGCCGGGAGTTCGAGCCGGTCTCCCCGGACCCCGACGCGGTCTATGCGCGCGAGATAGAGTACGACGTCTCGGAGCTGGAGCCCCAGGTGGCCCGCCCGCACACCGTGGACAACGTGACCGCGGTGGGGCAAGTCGAGGGGACGCCGGTATCCGAAGGGCTCATCGGCACCTGCACGAACGGGAGGCTCGCGGACCTGCGGGCCGCGGCAGAGATACTCAAAGGAAGGAAGGTCGCCCCCGGGGTGAGGCTCATAGTGGCCCCGGCGTCGCGGGAGGTCATGCTGAAGGCCCTCGCCGAGGGCCTCATCGAGGTCTTCACGGAGGCCGGAGGCGCCGTGATGTGCCCGGGCTGCGCCTCGTGCGTGGGAACGCACCAGGGCATACCCGGAGACGGCGAGAACGTCATCTCGACCGCCAACCGCAACTTCAAGGGGAGGATGGGCAACCCGGAGGCGTTCATCTACCTGGCGTCGCCGGCCACGGTGGCAGCCAGCTGCGTCGAGGGAAAGATAGCCGACCCCAGGCGATACGCATAGACGACCGAGGAGACGAGCGGAGAATGGTGATAAGGGGAAGAGCGCACAGGTTCGGTGACGACATAAACACCGATTACATAATCTCAGGGCGCCACAAGTTCAAGACGCTCGACATGGACGAGCTCGCCTGCCACGTCATGGAAGACCTGGACCCGGGCTTCTACGAGCGCTGCCAGGAGGGCGATTTCATCGTCGCCGGAAAGAACTTCGGCTGCGGGTCGTCCCGCGAGCAGGCGCCTCTCGCGCTCAAGCACGCCGGTGTGGCCGGGGTGCTGGCCGAGTCGTTCGCCCGCATATACTTCCGCAACTCGATAAACAACGGGCTCCTGGCCCTGGTGTGTGACACGTCACAGATAAAAGACGGCGACGAGCTCGAGATCGACGTGGAAGAGGGCATCATCAGGGATATGACCTTCGGCCTTGAGGTAAAGTCCAGCCCCCTTCCGAAGGTCATGCTCGACATCCTCGAAGAGGGCGGGCTCGTCGAGTACATGAAGAAGCACGGCCGCCTGTCCCTGGAACCGGACGGCGCCTGAACGCGTATGAAAGGAAAAGAAAGGAAGAGATGGCTAAGAGGAAGGTAACGCTCATACCGGGCGACGGCGTGGGGCCGTCCCTGGTCGACGCCGCCCTGGCGGTGCTCGACGCGGCGGGAGCCGAGGTCGAGTGGGACCGCCAGGAGGCCGGAGCCGACGTGATGGAGAAATACGGCACCCCCCTCCCCGAGGCGGTGCTCGACAACATACGGGAGAACCGCGTCGCCTACAAGGGTCCCATCACCACACCGGTGGGAAGCGGCTTCCGCAGCGTGAACGTGGCCCTTCGCAAAGAGCTCGACCTGTATGCCTGCGTGCGGCCCGCGTTTCTCATCGACGGGGTCAAGACCCCGTACAGGGGCTGGGACATCGACCTGGTAGTGGTCCGCGAGAACATGGAGGACCTCTATGCGGGGCTGGAGCACATGGTGACGCCGGACGTCGCCGAGTCGCTGAAGGTCATCACCAGGCCCGGGAGCGAGCGCATCGTTCGCTTCGCCTTCGAGTACGTGCGCAGCAACAAGCGCAAGTTGCTGACCGTTGTGCACAAGGCCAACATCATGAAGATGACCGACGGCCTGTTCCTCGATGTGGCGCGCGAGATATCGAAGGAGTACCCGGACGTCGAGTTCGAGGAGCGCATCGTTGACAACATGTGCATGCAGCTCGTGCAGAAGCCGCAGCTCTACGACGTGCTCGTGATGCCGAACCTCTACGGGGACCTCCTGAGCGACCTGGCGGCCGGGCTCATCGGGGGCCTGGGCATCGCCCCGAGCTCCAACCTGGGGGACGGCGAACTGGCTGTCTTCGAGCCGGCGCACGGGAGCGCTCCCAAGTACACCGGCCTGGACAAGGTGGACCCGACGGCCCAGATACTCTCCGGGTACCTGATGCTCAAGCACATCGGGCAGGAGGAGGCGGCCGGGCGGGTGCTGGCGGGGGTCAGCCGGGTGATCGGAGAGGGCAGGACGGTCACCTATGACATAGGCGGCGAGGCGAAGACGTCCGAGATGGCGGCCGCCATCGTAAAGGCCATCGAGGAGCTGTAGGCGCAAGGCCGGGGGCCGGGCCCACGTCGAAAAAGGCAACAGGGTGCCTGACCCCATTTTGCATAAGCAGTGCGAGTCATACGACGGGTGAGGTGTCGAAAGATGCGAAGCGAGGTCATAAAGAAGGGCCGTCACAGGGCGGGGCAGCGGTCACTCCTGCGCGCAGTTGGGCTGGGCGACGAAGAGATTGCGAGGCCGCTCATCGGCATCGCCGGCTCGGCGAACGACATAGTCCCCGGACACATCCACCTCGACAAGGTGAACGAGGCGGTCGCCGAAGGCATAAGGAAGGCGGGGGGCACCCCGCTGGTCTTCAACACCATCGCGGTCTGCGACGGGCTGGCGATGGGCCACGAGGGGATGAAGTACTCCCTGGTTTCCAGGGAGATAATCAGCTACACGGTGGAGATAATGGTCCACGCGCACGCCCTGGACGGCGTGGTGCTGGTGCCCAACTGCGACAAGGTCATCCCGGGGATGCTCATGGCGGCCGCCCGCATGGGGGTCCCTGCCGCGGTGGTGAGCGGAGGGCCGATGCTCGCGGGGCGTCACGGCGAGATGGACATCGACCTCGTCAAGGTCATGGAGGCGTGCGACCGCGAGGACGTGAGCGACGAGGAGCTCGCGGAGATGGAGCGCGTAGCATGCCCGGGGGCGGGGTGCTGTTCCGGGCTCTTCACGGCCAACAGCATGAACTGCCTTACCGAGGCGCTGGGGATGGCGCTCCCGGGAAACGGCACCATACTCGCTGAGAGCAAGGAAAGAATAAAGATCGCCGAGGAGACCGGGCGCGTAGCGGTGGCGCTCGTCGAGGGCGGCACCACGCCCGACGAGATACTGACCGAGAGGGCGTTCCGCAACGCCCTGGCGGTGGACATGGCAGTGGGAGGCAGCACAAACTCGCTCCTCCACCTTCCCGCCATCGCGGCGGAGCTCGGCATAAGGCTCAACCTGGGGATCGTGGACCACATCTGTTCCACGACGCCGAACCTGGCCCGGATTGCGCCGGCCGGCGACCACCACATGGAGGACCTCCACCGCGCGGGCGGCATCCCGGCGGTGCTGGGTGAGCTCGCCCAGGTGGAAGCTGTCGACCTGGATGCTCCCACGGTGACCGGGGAGACCCTGGGAGCGAACATCGGTGACGCGCGAAGCCTCGACAACGAGGTCATAAGGCCCGCAAGCAGGCCGTATATGGCAAAGGGCGGGCTGGCCGTCCTCCGAGGGAGCCTGGCGCCGGACGGCGCCGTTCTCAAGGAAGCCGCCATGGGCGAGAAGATGCGTTTCCACAGGGGCCCGGCGCGCGTGTTCGACAGCGAGGACGACGCCATAGTCGCGATACGCGGGGGCGGGATTAAGCCCGGCGATGTCGTAGTCGTCCGCTACGAGGGGCCCCGCGGCGGGCCTGGCATGCGCGAGATGCTGCACCCGACCGCGGCGATAGCGGGGATGGGGCTCGGCGACGAGGTCCTGCTCATCACCGACGGGCGCTTCTCCGGGGGGACGCGCGGCGGAGCTGTGGGGCACGTGTCGCCCGAGGCGGCGGCAGGCGGGCCCATTGCGCTGGTGCGCGAGGGTGACCAGATACAGATAGACGTCGACGGCAGGCGCCTCGAGCTCATCGTCGACGAGAAGGAGCTCAAGCACAGGCGGCGCGAGTGGAAGCCGCCCGAGCCGAAGTACGACAAGGGCGTGCTGGCCGTCTACTCGCGGCTGGTGGGCAGCGCGGCAGAAGGAGCCGTAATAGATTTCACGGGCAAGAGCGGCGAAGGGGGGTAGGAGCATATGAAGATGACAGGAGCTCAGGCGCTCATCGCGAGCCTGGAAAAGGAGGGCGTGGAGCTCGTATTCGGGTATCCCGGAGGGGTGATGCTGCCCGTTTACGACGCGCTGTTCGACTCGAAGAAGATACACCACGTCCTGACCCGGCACGAGCAGGGGGCGGCCCACGCGGCTGACGGCTTTGCCAGGGCCACGGGTAAGGTCGGGGTGTGCATGGCGACGAGCGGGCCGGGGGCCACGAATCTCGTCACCGGCATTGCCACGGCGAACATGGACTCCGTACCCCTGGTCGCGATAACCGGCCAGGTCGGGACCCACGTCATAGGGACCGACGCGTTCCAGGAGGCTGACACGACCGGGATCACCCTTCCGGTGGTCAAGCATAACTACCTGGTGAAAGACCCGCGGGAGATACCGCACGTCATCCAGGAGGCGTTCCTCATCGCCTCCACCGGGAGGCCCGGCGCGGTGGTCATCGACATGCCGGTCGACATGTCGCGCTCCGAGATAGAGTTCAAGTACCCGGAGAAGAAGACGTCTCTCCCCGGATACAAGCCGACGACCGCCGGCCACGCCAGGCAGATAAAGGAGGCGGCGCGGCTCATCATGGCCGCGAAGCGCCCGGTCATCTACGCGGGTGGAGGGGTCGTAACCTCAGGCGCATCGAAGGAACTCGCCGAGCTCGCGCGCATGCTCGAGTTCCCGGTGACCACGACGCTGCTGGGCAAGGGCGCTTTCCCTGAGACGGACAAGCTGAGCCTGGGAATGCTCGGGATGCACGGTACTTCGTACGCCAACTTCGTGATGATGAAAACCGACCTCATCATCGCGGTCGGGGCGCGCTTCGACGACCGCATCACCGGCAGGCTTGATACGTTCGCCCCGCACGCGAAGGTGGTCCACATCGACATCGACCCTGCCGAGATAGGCAAGAACGTCGCGGTGACGGTACCCATCGTGGGAGACGCAAGGACGGTCCTCCGAGAGCTCCTGGCCTTGCTCAAGCCGAGGGTCGAGGAGTCGGGGAAGCCTGACGGGAAGGCGTGGCACCGCCAGATCAGGGAGTGGAAGAAGGAGTACCCGCTGACAGTCCCGGAGGGAGGCCTGCGCCCGCAGTACGTGGTCAACGAGATATACAGGCTCACCAAAGGCAAGGCCGTGGTGGTGACAGACGTCGGTCAGCACCAGATGTGGTCGGCCCAGTTCTACAAGGCGAGCCGGCCGCGGCAGTTCATATCCTCCGGCGGGCTGGGGACGATGGGATTCGGCCTGCCCGCCTCCATCGGGGCCAAGATGGGCGTCCCGAAAGAGCGCGTGGTGAACATAGCAGGCGACGGCTCCGTGCAGATGAACTCGCAGGAGCTTGCCACCGCGGTGCTGAACGAGGTCGCCGTGACCATAGCGCTAATCAACAACGGCTACCTGGGGATGGTGCGACAGTGGCAGGAGCTGTTCTACGACAAGCGCTACTCGCACACGCACCTCCGCAGGGGCGAGTCGCCTGACTTCGTCAAGCTTGCCGAGGCGTACGGGGCCAGGGGCATGAGGGTGGCGGAGCCTGAGGGGGTCGAGCCCGCCCTTAAGGAGGCGTTCAAGGTCAACGACGGCCCGGTCCTCATCGACTTCATAGTCGAGCAGGAGGAGAACGTCTTCCCGATGGTGGCGCCGGGCGCGTCACTCGACGACATGATAGGGGGTTAGCAGATGAAGCATACCCTGTCTGTGCTGGTGGAGAACAAGCCGGGCGTGCTGGCCCGGGTGGCGGGGCTGTTCGCGCGGCGCGGCTTCAACATCGACAGCCTGGCGGTCGGCGTGACGGAGAAGCCCGAGATAAGCCGCATGACCGTAGTCGTGGACGTCGAGGAACACTCGCTCGAGCAGGTGTACAAGCAGCTCAACAAGCTCATCAACGTCATCAAGGTGGTGGACCTGCCCGACGAGAACAGCGTCCAGCGCGAGATGGTGCTGGTCAAGGTCAAGGCGGACACCAAGGCGAGGGCCGAGGTAATAGAGATAGTCGAGATATTCCGCGGGAAGATAGTGGACGTCGGCAAGGGGACGCTCAGCGTGGAGGTCACGGGGCCCTCCTCGAAACTCCGCGCGTTCGAGGACCTGCTCAGGCCTTACGGCATGGTCGAGCTGGTCCGAACCGGCACCATTGCGCTGCCCCGCGGCTGAAAACGGACCAGGAGGTTGAGATGGCTAAGATCTACTACGAAAAGGACGCAAAGCCCGAGGTGCTGGAAGGCCAGAAGATAGCGATAATCGGCTACGGCAGCCAGGGGCACGCGCACGCCCAGAACCTGACGGACAGCGGGCTCGACGTCGTCGTGGGCCTCCGCGAAGGCGACCCGGACATAGAGACGGTGAAGGGCCTCGGCATCGCGGTCGCCACGGTGGAGGAAGCCGCAGCCATGGGCGACATAGTGATGATACTCATCCCGGATGACGTGCAGGCCCGCGTCTACCGAGACTCGATACGGCCCGGCCTGAAGAGCGGGAACGCACTTTTCTTCGCCCACGGCTTCAACATCCACTACAGCCAGATAGTGCCGCCGGACGACATCGACGTCATCATGGTCGCCCCGAAAGGCCCCGGCCCGATGGTGCGACAGATGTTCGTCGAGGGCGGAGGCGTGCCCTCGCTGGTGGCGGTCTACCAGGACTATTCCGGGATGGCGCTCGACCGCGGTCTCGCTTACGCGAAGGGCCTGGGAGCGGCGCGCGCAGGGGTCATCGAGACCACCTTCAAGGAGGAGACCGAGACCGACCTGTTCGGCGAGCAGGCGGTGCTCTGCGGCGGGTGCTCCGAGCTCATCAAGGCGGGCTTCGATACGCTGGTCGAAGCAGGTTACCAACCGGAGATAGCGTATTTCGAGTGCCTGCACGAGTTGAAGCTCATAGTCGACCTGATACACTACCACGGTATAAGCGGCATGAGGCAGCGCGTGAGCGACACCGCCGAGTACGGTGACCTGACCCGCGGCCCCGAGGTCATCAGCCCCGAGGTGCGCGAGGTCATGAAGGGTATCCTCGACGACGTGCAGACCGGCCGTTTCGCCTCCGAGTGGGTGCTCGAGAACCAGGCCAACCGGGCCACGATGGAAGCCCTGCGCAGGCGCGAGGCCGAGCACCCCATAGAGGAGCTCGGAAAGCAGCTCCGCTCGATGATGTCCTGGCTGAACGAGTAGAAGCAGACACAAACGGGAGGAACCCGCCGTGAAGAAGGAGTACATATTCACACCGGGCCCCACGCCTGTGCCGCACCGGGTCGGCCTCTCGCAGGTGAGGATGGTCCATCACAGAACCGCCGAGTTCGGCGAGATACTGGCCAGGGTGCTCGACGGGCTCAAGTTCGTTTTCCAGACCGACAACGAGGTCATGCTGCTCACCTCGAGCGGCACCGGCGGGATGGAAGGCGCCATCACCAACTGCTTCTCGCAGGGTGACAAGGTGGTCGTCTTTGCCGGGGGCAAGTTCGGCCAGAGGCTGGTCGAGCTCGCGAACTACTTCGGGCTGGATACGATAGAGATACAGCACGGCTGGGGGGACTGCGCCGACCCGGCGGACCTCGAGAAGGCGCTCGAGGCCGACCCCGGCATCAAGGGCGTGTTCCTAACACAGAGCGAGACCTCCACGGGCGTCGTGAACGACGTGGAGGCGTTCGGCAGGATAGTAAAGCAGACCGACGCTCTCTTCCTGGTGGACGCGATAAGCGGCCTGGGAGCGGTCGATTTCAGGACGGACGAGTGGGGGGTCGACCTGGCCATATCCGGCTCCCAGAAGGGCCTGATGACCCCTCCGGGAGTGGCGTTCGTCGCGGTGAGCGACAAGGCCTGGAAGGCCATCGACACGGCGACGCTCCCGAGGTACTACTTCTGCTTCAAGGCGGCGCGCGCCTCGCAGTCGAAGAGCCCGCCGCAGACGCCGTACACACCGGCCATCACGCTGGTGCAGGCGCTCGATGTCGCGATCGGGATGCTGCGCGAGGAGGGCCTGGCAAACGTGTTCGCGCGTCACGAGCTGTTTGCGCGAGCGACCCGGGCCGCGGTGGAGGCGCTCGGCCTACGGTTCGTGGCGAGCGACCACAATCGTGCCAACGTGTGCACGTCGGTATGGTCTCCCGAGGGGTTGAAATCGGGCGACCTGGTGAAGCACCTGAGGAACGATTACGGGGTCTCCATAGCGGGCGGCCAGGGCCAGCTGAAGGGAAAGATATTCAGGCTGGGCCACGTAGGTTACTTCGACGAGTTCGACATAGTGACACAGGTAGCGGCGCTGGAGCTGGGCTTGAAGGAGCTGGGCGTGCCGGTGGAGATAGGCGCGGGCGTCTCGGCCGCGATGAAGGTCCTGGCGGAGGGTTAGCCGGGTTGGAGAACCAAGACTAGACGGAGGGCGGTCATGGCTGGCGAACCCAGGTTGAAGGTCCTGGTAGCGGAGAAGATAAGCCCCGAGGGCGTCGAGAAGCTCAGGGAGAGCTTCGACGTGGACGCGTTCGACCGCATGGAGCGCGACGAGTTCCTGGCGCGCATCGGCGCCTATGACGGCCTGGTGGTGCGCAGCGGCACCAAGGTCGACGCTGAGGCGATAGCGAAGGCGGACAACCTCAAGGTCATCGGCCGCGCCGGGATAGGCGTGGACAACATCGACCTCGAAGCCGCCACTAAGCGCGGGATAATGGTCGCGAACGTCCCGGAGAGCAACATAATCTCCGCCGCTGAGCACACCATGGCCATGCTGATGGCGCTCGCGAGGAACATTCCGGCTGCGTGCGCCTCGCTATCGGCCGGGGAGTGGAACCGCTCCGGGTACCAGGGGGTGGAGCTCTACGCCAAGACCCTCGGCATCATCGGGGTCGGGCGCATCGGCGCCCTCGTCGCGGAGAGGGCTTCCGGCTTCGGGATGAATCTCATAGGGTACGACCCGTTCATATCGCCGCAGAAGGCCAAGCAGCTTGGGATAGAGATAAAGCAGTCGGTGGATGACGTCCTCCGGGAGGCGGACTTCATAACCCTGCACGTCCCACGCACTAAGGACACCCACCATATGCTCGGCGACGAGCAGTTCAACATGGTCAAGAAGGGCGCCCGAATAATAAACGTGGCGCGGGGCGGCGTCGTCGACGAGGAGGCGCTGGCCCGGGCGGTGAAGGACGGCCGTGTCGCCGGGGCCGCTGTCGACGTCTTCGAGAGCGAGCCGCCCGGCGCGGAAAACCCGCTCTGCGGCCTCGAGGGCGTGGTGGTGACCCCGCACCTCGGGGCCAGCACCACCGAGGCCCAGTACAAGGCCGGGGTCGCGATCGCCGACCAGGTGGTGGCGGGCCTCACCGGCGGGTTCGTGAGCGGCGCGGTGAACATAGCCATGCCGCACAAGGAGGTCGTGGAGACCCTGAGGCCGTACATGCCTCTCTGCGAGAAGCTGGGCAGGCTCTTCGTGAATATCATGAAGGGCTCGGTCAGCGAGATAGAGTTCGAGATACTTGGCGAGATAAGCGAGCACGACACGTCCCTGCTCACGGTCGCGTTCCTCAAGGGGTTCTTCGAGAGCATCTCGATGGACACCGTCACCTACGTCAACGCGCCGATACTGGCCCAGGACCGTGGCATATCGGTCAAGGAGAGTCGCAGCAGGCAGTCCCGGGACTACCTGAACCTCATCATGGTCACCGCGTCGGACGACGTCGGCAAGATGACCGCAGGCGCGACCCTGATCGGCAAGGGCCAGGAGATGTTCGTGAACGTGCTGGACTTCGACATCAACATAATGCCGAGCGATTACATGGCGTTTGTCACCTTCGAGGACAGACCGGGCATGATCGGTAAGGTCGGGACGGTAATGGGGGAACACGGGATAAACATCGCGGGCCTCCAGGTGGGCCGCAGGGCCATCCAGGGCGAGGCCGGCATGGGCCTCAACCTGGATACACCGTTATCGCCCGAGATGATCGCCGAGCTGAAGTCGCAGCCCGGAATAAAGCAGGCGCTGTTCATAGTGCTTTGAGGAGGTGTTGGAGCGAAGATGTCGGACGACAGGGTATATATATTCGACACTACCCTGAGGGACGGAGAGCAGTCCCCGGGGATAAGCCTGGGGGTGCGCGAGAAGCTCGAGATCGCCGAGCAGCTCCAGCGCCTCGGGGTGGACATCATTGAGGCGGGGTTCCCGGCGACCAGCCAGGGAGACTTCGACGCCGTGACGCAGCTCTCGGCCAGGATAAGCGACTCGGTCGTCTGCGCGCTCGCCCGCGCGCGCTCCGAAGACATCGACAGGGCCTGGGAGGCGGTAAAGGGCGCAGCGAAGCCGCGCATCCACACGTTCGTAAGCACGTCGGACATACACCTCGAACACCAGCTGCGAAAGACCCGCGACGAGGTGCTCGAGATGGCGAGGGCGTCAGTCGGTAGAGCGCGCGGCTACTGCGAGGACGTCGAGTTCTCCCCGATGGACGCCACCAGGAGCGACCCTGAGTTCCTCTACAGGGTCCTCGAGGCCGCCATCGGCGAGGGTGCGACCACTCTCAACATACCGGACACGGTGGGTTACAGCATCCCCGACGAGTTCGCCGAGATAATCCGCGGCATCTTCGAGAACGTGGCCGGTATCGCGGGCGTGGTGGTGAGCGTCCACTGCCACAACGACTTGGGCCTGGCCGTTGCAAACTCCCTTTCCGCCGTCGAGGCAGGAGCCCGCCAGGTCGAGTGTGCGGTCAACGGCCTGGGCGAGCGCGCCGGGAACGCGAGCCTCGAAGAGATAGTGATGACCCTCAAGGTCAGGCAGGACCGCCTGGGCCTCAAGACCGGTATAAACTCAACCGAGATAAGCCGCACCAGCCGCCTTGTCAGCATGCTGACGGGTTACCCGGTGCAGCCGAACAAGGCCGTGGTGGGGCGCAACGCATTCGCTCACGAGTCGGGCATCCACCAGGACGGTGTGCTCAAGGAGCGGACCACCTACGAGATCATGGACGCCGCGAGCGTAGGACTCGTCGAGAGCGACATCGTGCTCGGCAAGCACTCCGGCAGGCATGCCCTCAAGGAGCAGCTCGAGCGGCTCGGTTACTTCCTGGGTGAAGATGAGCTGAACCAGGCGTTCAAGCGGTTCAAGGAGCTGGCGGACAAGAAAGGTTCGCTCTCCGGAGAGGACATAGAGGCTGTTGCCCTGGAATACATCAGGACCGAGGGGCAGCGATGGAAGCTCACGGCCTACGAGGTCCACAGCGGGGGCAAGGAAGCTCCGCCCAGTGCCACCGTGACCCTGGAGCGCGAGGACGAGCGTGTAACGGAGCGGGCCATAGGGGACGGGATGGTGGACGCGACCTGCAAGGCCATAAGGGCCGCGCTCAAGGTCGATGCAAAACTCTACGCCATGACGGTGGAGGCCATAACCGCGGGCCTGGATGCTATCGGCGATGTGACCATGCAGCTCGAGGTCGAAGGTCGCAGAGTGGTCGGCAGGGGCGTCTCGACAGATATTGTCGAGGCCGCGGCCAGGGCTTACCTCAACGCTATCAACAAAGTCCTCAGGTAGACGAAGGGAACGCCGATTTGAGCCAATCCAGAAAGATACTCGCGCGGCACGCCGGCCGGGAGAGCCTGAAGCCCGGAGAGCTCGTCGAGGCCTCGGTGGACCTGGTGCTCGCAAACGACATCACCGCGCCGCTCGCCATAGAGGAGTTCGAGAAGCTGGGCCGCGGAAAGGTCTTCGACACGGGAAAGGTCGTGCTCGTGCTCGACCACTTCACCCCCAACCGCGACATAGCCTCAGCCGAGCAGTGCGCCTTCGTGCGCCGGTTCGCGCGCCAGTACTCGGTCGAGCATTTCTACGACGGCGGTGAGGTCGGCATCGAACACGTCCTGCTGCCCGAGGAGGGGCTCATCGCTCCCGGCAGCCTCGTCATAGGGGCGGACAGCCACACCTGCACCTACGGGGCCCTGGGAGCGTTCGCTACGGGCATGGGCTCGACAGACGTCGGCGCGGCGATGGCGACCGGCAAGGCGTGGTTCCGCGCCCCCGAGGCGATTAAGGTCAACGTGACCGGAAAACTCCGGCCGTGGTCCGGGGGCAAGGACGTCATCCTCTATCTGATTGGGCGGCTCGGCGTGGACGGCGCCACCTACCACTCGCTCGAGTTCGTCGGTGACGGCATCGCCGACATAAGTGTGGACGGGCGGCTGACCGCCGCGAACATGGCCATCGAGGCGGGGGCGAAGAACGGCATCTTCGGTGTGGACCTCCAGGCGGTGGAGTACCTCGCGTCGGTCGGGGTCGCCGCTGAAGAGCAGGCCCTCGAGCCGGATGAGTACGGGTACACGTCCGAGCTCGACATCGACCTGGATGTCCTGGAGCCCCAGGTCGCCCTGCCGCACCTGCCGAGCAACGCGGTGCCGGTGGGCGAGGCCCCGAAGGTGAAGCTCGACCAGTCGGTGATAGGCTCGTGCACGAACGGGAGGATGGAGGACATGCGCCTGGCGGCCGAGGTCCTCCGCGGCAGGAAGGTGGCGACCGGGGTGCGCTTGATAATCATCCCCGGGAGCCCGAGGGTGTACCGGAAATCCATGGAAGAGGGGCTCTTCGACATATACCTGGACGCAGGGGCCGTCATCTCGCCCCCGACGTGCGGGCCGTGCCTGGGCGGGCATATGGGGATACTGGCCGCCGGCGAGCGGGCCATCTCGACTACGAACAGGAACTTCACCGGGAGGATGGGCCACCGCGAGAGCGAGGTCTACCTCTCGAACCCGGCCGTTGCCGCCGCGAGCGCGGTCACGGGCACCATCACCGACCCTGGAGAGCTCTCATGAGCGGCGCCGTCCTGGAGGGAAAGGCACACAAGCTGGGTGACCACGTGAACACCGACCTCATCATCCCGGCCACCTACCTGGTGACCAACGACCCGGTCGAGCTCGGCTGCCACCTGCTCGAGGGCCACGACCCGGATTTCGTCGCCCGCGTCGAGCCCGGCGACGTGCTGGTCGGGGGCATCAACTTCGGGAGCGGGTCCAGCCGGGAGCACGCGCCGCTCGCGATAAAGGGCGCGGGCATCTCGGTGGTCATCGCGAGCTCCTTCGCCCGCATCTTCTACAGGAATTCCATTAACGTGGGGCTGCCCATCCTGGAGTCCCCCGAGGCCGCGGCCGCGATAAACGATGGCGACAGCCTCCGGGTGGACCTGGCGGCGGGCACCATCGAGGACCTCACCACCGGGGAGAAGTTCGAGGTGCCGGCGTACCCAGAGTTCATGCAGGGCCTGATAGACTCAGGCGGCCTCATCAACTACCTCAAGAAACAGGAGTAAAATGCAACATTGGGGTCAGGTCGATTTGTTGCGTTTTTACCCGGACCAGTAAAAGCCGAGGCTTCAGGCTCCGGCCCCGATAGGAAGACGAACCGACTGGAGAAGGAATGCATAAGATAGCCGTACTCCCCGGGGACGGGACGGGCCCGGAGGTGGTCAAGGAGGGCCTTAAGGTCCTGGAGGCCGCCGCGGAGGCCACCGGGTTCGAATTCGAGGCGGAGACGTACGATTTCGGCGGAGACCGGTTTCTCGCAACCGGCGAGGTCCTGCCAGACAGCGCGGTGGAGGAACTGAAAGGCTTCAACGCGATATTCCTGGGCGCCATAGGCCACCCGGATGTGAAACCGGGCATACTTGAGCAGGGGATACTGCTCAAGCTCAGGTTCGAGCTCGACCAGTACATAAACCTCCGGCCGGTGAAGCTCTACCCGGGGGTCGACTGCCCGCTGAAGGACAAGGGGCCCGAGGACGTCGACCTGGTCGTCGTTCGGGAGAACACTGAAGGGCTCTACGTGGGCTCCGGTGGTTTCACGCGCAAGGGCACGCCCAACGAGATAGCCATCCAGGAGTCGGTCAACACGCGACCCGGGGTCGAGCGGTGCATCCGCTACGCGTTCGAGTACTGCCGCGAGCGTGACAGGGAGAAGAAACTCACCCTCTGCGGCAAGACGAACGTCCTCACGTACGCACACGACCTTTGGGAGCGTGTCTTCAACGAGGTCGGCGAGGAGTACACGGACATCGCAACCGACTACGCGCACGTCGACGCTATCTGCATGTGGTTCGTAAAGAACCCGGAGTGGTTCGACGTGGTGGTCACCGACAACATGTTCGGGGACATAATCACCGACCTTGGTGCGATAATACAGGGGGGCATGGGAATAGCCGCAGGCGGCAACATAAATCCCGAGGGGACGTCCATGTTCGAGCCTATCGGAGGGTCGGCACCGAAATACACGGGCAAGAACGTGATAAACCCGCTGGCCGCTATCGCCGCCGTGCAGATGATGCTCGAGTTCCTGGGCGAGAAAGAGGCCGGCAGGAGGATCGAGGACGCGATAATCGAGTCGCTCGGCTCCGGGCGCATAAAGAGCCTTTCCGCGGGGCAGATGGGGATGGGCACCGACGAGGTCGGCGACCTCATCGCGGGCATGGTCAGAGAAGGAGCATAAGGAGACGTAAATGGGGCTTCAGATCTACATCGATGGAAGATTTGTTGACGAAGACGAGGCCAGGGTCTCCGTGTTCGACCACGGCCTCCTGTACGGTGATGGCGTCTTCGAGGGCATCCGCGTGTACAACCGGAAGGTCTTCATGCTCGACGCTCACCTGAGGCGCCTGTACAACGGCGCCAAGGTGATACGCCTCGAGATACCCATGACCCCTGAAGACCTCGGCGCGAAGGTGTGCGAGACCGTCCGGCTCAACGACATCTCGGACGGTTACGTGCGCCTGGTCGTCACAAGGGGAAAGGGCGACCTGGGATTGAGCCCGTCGAAGTGCGCGAACCCGAACATAATAATCATCGCATCCACCATAAAGATCTACCCCGACGAGGTGTACCACAAGGGACTGAAGCTGGTGACCGTCTCAACGCGCAGGAACAACCCGGACTCGCTGAGCCCGCAGATAAAGTCGCTCAACTACCTGAACCACATACTGGCGCACCTGGAGGTGCTGCACGCGGGGGCCGACGAGGGCCTGGTGCTCAACGACAGCGGCTATATAACGGAGTGCGTGGTCGATAATTTCTTCATAGTGCTGGGTGGGGCGGTGGTCACGCCGCCGACCAACTCAGGTGCGCTCAACGGCATCACCAGGATGGTCGTCTTTCAGCTGTGTGATGAGCTGGGCATAGAGATAAGGGAGGAGCAACTCTCTCTAGTCGAGTGCTACACGGCGGACGAGGCGTTCCTGACCGGGACCGCGGCGGAGATAGCACCGGTGACCTACATCGACGACAGGCCCGTAGGTCCTGACGGGACCCCCGGGCCCGTAACGGTGAAGCTGATGGAGGCGTTCCACGAGTTCAAATCGGACCACGGGACACCGATAGACTGACGAGCGGCAAACGCAACACGGGACCTGACCCCGTGTTGCACAGGAACAAGGCGACTGGAGCGATTGATTGGCTGACGTATACCTTTACGATACCACCTTGAGGGACGGGGCGGCCCGGGAAGGCGTCTCCTTCTCCCTGGACGACAAACTGAAGATACTCCGGCACCTCGACTCGTTCGGGATGCACTACGTGGAGGGCGGCTACCCCGGCTCTAACCCGAAGGACCTCGAGTTCTTCCAGGCGGCGGCGAAGCTCGAGCTCAAGCACGCCAAGCTGGTGGCGTTCGGCTCCACGCGCAAGGCGCTGACCTCCGCTGCGCGCGATAAGGAGATGAAGGCGCTAGCGGCTTCCGGCGCCCCGGTTGCCTGCATAGTCGGCAAGGCGTGGGATTTCCACGTAAAGAAGGCCCTCAAGATAGCCCTCGACGAGAACGTCTACATGATCGAGGACTCCGTGCGCTACCTCAAGAAGAAAGGCCTCGAAGTCCTGTTCGACGCGGAACATTTCTTCGACGGCTACAAGGACAACCCGAAGTACGCCCTGCGCACCATCGAGGCCGCTGCGGAGGGCGGGGTCGACTGGGTCGTGCTCTGCGACACAAACGGCGGCACACTGCCGCACGAGGTCGCCTCCATAGTCCGCGAGGTCCACGAGGGCATGGCGGTCCCCCTCGGGATACACGCGCACAACGACTGCGAATGCGCCGTGGCCAACACGCTGGCGGCGGTACGCGAGGGCGCGCGGATGGTCCACGGGACGGTGAACGGCTACGGCGAGCGGTGCGGGAACGCGAACCTATGCTCGGTCATCCCCGACCTGGCCCTCAAGATGGACGTCGACTGCATATCCCGCGAGCGGCTCACCGGGCTCACCGACCTTGCGCACTTCGTGAGCGAGCTGGCCAACCTCAGCCCCGACGCGCACCAGCCGTTCGTGGGGATGAGCGCTTTCGCACACAAGGGCGGCATCCACGCGAGCGGGGTCAGCAAGGAGACGCGCACCTACGAGCACATCAGGCCGGAGCTGGTCGGCAACATCCAGCGCATAGTGGTCTCCGAGCTCTCGGGTAAGTCGACCATAACGCTGAAGGCGAAGGAGCTTGGCATCGACCTCCAGCACAAGCCCGATAAGCTCGCTGAGATACTAAAAGAGATAAAGCAGCTCGAGCACGTCGGGTACCAGTTCGAGGCCGCGGACGGCTCGTTCGAGATACTGATGCGCAAGTCCCTTGGCACGCACAAGGCGTTCTTCAGGCTAGAGTCGTTCAGGGTCATCATGGAGAAGCGCGAGGACGGCAAGGTGATGACCGAGGCCACTGTCAAGATACACGTGGGGGGGCGCCGGCTCATCGCGACCGCCGAGGGCAACGGCCCGGTGAACGCGCTCGACCGCGCCATCCGCATCGCGATGGAGCGAAGCTTCCCCGCGCTCAAGGACATAGAGCTCACCGACTACAAGGTCAGGGTGCTCGACGAGAAGAAGGGCACCGCGGCGGTGACCAGGGTCCTCATCGAGACGAGCGACGGTGAGAAGACCTGGGGCACAATCGGGGTGAGCGAGAACATCATCCAGGCGAGCTGGGAAGCCCTGGTGGACAGCATCGAGTTCGGGCTGATGCACAAGAGGCAGCAGGCGCACGAATAGCGTTCCCCAACTAGCGCTGACCTCCGGTCGGCACCGAACTCGTAGCGCCGACCTCCGGTCGGCATGAAGCTAAGGAGAGGCCGATGAGGCTGGTGAGGTTCACGGCGGACGGCTGCAGCGGGTACGGCGTCCACACCGACGACGGCATCCAGGTGATGGCCTGGGAGCCGTACGACTACCTGGTGGACACTGTCGAGGTGCTGCCGCCGGGCTCCGCGAAGCTGCTCTCCCCGGTGGTGCCGACCAAGATAATCGCGATAGGGCTCAATTACTCCGACCACGCCGCCGAGTTCGACCAGGAGCTCCCCGATGAGCCGCTCCTCTTCATGAAGGCGTCCAGCACCGTGCTGGACCCGGACGGCGAGGTCATCTACCCCCCGCAGTCCCAGAGGCTCGACTTCGAGGCCGAGCTTGCTGTGGTAATAGGCGCGCAGTGCCACAAGGTCAGCGTGGCGGAGGCGGGCGAATACGTGCTGGGCTACACGTGCGGGCTCGACATGACCGCGCGCGACCTGCAGGCGAAAGACGGCCAGTGGACCCGGGCCAAGAACTTCGACACGTTCTGCCCGCTGGGTCCCTGGGTGGACACCGACGTAGACCCATCCGACCTCGCCATAAGGCTCACGGTGAACGGCGAGCTGCGCCAGGACTCCCGGACCTCGCAGATGATATTCGATGTGCCGCGCCTTGTCTCGTTCATCTCGGAGGTCATGACGATGTACCCGGGGGACGTGATAATGACCGGCACCCCTCCCGGGGTCGGCCCGGTGGTGGCGGGCGACCGCGTAGAGATGACGATAGAGGGCATCGGGAGCCTGGCTTGCACAATAGCGGCGCCGTAACTATCAGCGCCGACCTCCGGTTCGGCATGTTCAAGGTGGCGTAGCGCCGACCTCCGGTCGGCTGTATTCCAGCGTAGGGATGGGGATTTGGAGTTCGACAGCTTCGAGATAGTCAAGCGCGCGTGGTATCACGTCCGGAGCAACCGCTTCCTCTGGGTACTGGCCTTCTTCATGGCGCTCGCCGGGGGAGGCTCGCAAGGGGTGAGCCTCTGGGTTCAGAGCCCGATGCTGCGCGGGCTCTCGGGCCTGAGCCCGATGCACCGGGCGGGGGAGAAGATAGCGGACTACGCCCGTGGCAACACCGCCTTCTGGATAGTCTTCCTGACCGCCGGCGTGATCGTGGGGCTCGGGGTCCTCCTGTTCAGCGCCTTCGCCCAGGTCTCTGCGATAGGCGCAGTGGCAGAGCTCGACCTCGGCAGAGAGGGGGACCTGCGCACCTCGCTGCGCTGGGGGAGGCACAGCTTTGTCCGGTACTTCGGCCTCATGCTGGCCTACATCGTGGTGCTCGCCGTGATATCCTCCCCGTTCTATCTGCTGGGATGGCTCGCCGGAGGGGGGACGATATTCCCCTGCCTTATGTGGATGATGATCGCGGTGGTGTACCTGGTGATCCTGGTCGCTGCTGCGATAATGCTCGAGCTCTCCGCCCGGTACCTGGTGCTCGAGGACAGGGGCATCCTCGAGTCGGTGCAGATGGCGGGCATACTGCTGAGGAGGCACTGGCGTGAGTCGGTCGTGACATGGCTGTACGTGATGCTGATAATGCTCGCAGGGACCCTGGTGATGGCAGTCGTCCTGGCCCTGCTCGGCACTCCCCTTGCCTGGATATTCAACGCGGCCACCGAGCACCACAACGCCTTCACCATAGCGTTGAGCATGCTCGCCTTCATGCTGGCGTGGTGCGCCGCGGCCGCGGTGGCCGGGATATTCGCGATAACGGGGAGCGCGGTCTGGACCATGACGTTCCTCGACCTGGAGCCCGCAGCCTACCGCGGCTAGCGAAGTAGGTGCTCGCAGGAACTTTGGCTAGTTCGGAGCGTTCTGCACACCGCAGGTTTGAATCACATTAAGAACGTTGGCTAACAGAAGTTTACATTGACCACGGAAATCGCTGCGATCCGGGTCTGAATGCCTTTCTGGGTGTTACTCGTGTTGTTATGAATAGTAATTGTAAATTAGAGTTAACTATTGATATTCAAACCTGCGGTACCACACAAAATCAAGAAGGTTTCGGCCCACTCCTGATCAGAGGTCGAGTACCATGCCGTCGTAGGCGACTATCACATCTACCCCGCGCTCATTGGCCATGCCCATTATCCGCTCAACGACCGCTTCCTCCTCACCGGCCACTATCTGGGAGCCGCAGTGGGTGAAGACCGCCAGGGGTACGCCTTCCTTCCGGCACCAGGTCAGCTGTGTCTGGACCGGAGCGTGCCCGATGAGTGACTCGCCGCGCTTGCGGACCATGGGGCGCGCCACGGTCGCCCCGTCGCCCACGTAGGCGACCGCGCCGCCCAGCGCGCGGGCGCGCTCGTGTATGTAGACAAGGTCCGGGGCGTAGAAGAAAGCCCTCCCGCCGGCACTCACCCTGTAACCCACGGCGGGCGCTCTAGTGCTGTGCTCGACGGTGAAAGCCTCGATTGTGAAACCGGCCACCCTCCTTGGCGCCCCCGGAACGATCACCTTTCTGTCCTCTATGGGGAACCTGTGCAGGGCTTCCCAGGTCTCGTCCGTTGCGTATACCGCGCAGGGAGCGCCGCCCTTGAGGCCCCAGGCGTGGTCCGGGTGCGCGTGCGTGAGGAGTATCGCGTCAGCCTCAAGGTCGGGCGCCTGCTCCACCCAGTCCTCACCGACGTCTATGATGATGGCCCCCCTGCCGGAAGAGACCCGGCAGGAGGCGTGCATGCGGTGCCTGTCCGTTCGCGCTTCTATGTAACCACGCGTCCCCTTGAACTCGAGCTTCATGCCCTCTTGTTTCGAGCGAACACCCTCCGAACCTGTCCGGGCTCACCGAACCGCGTTAGGCAAAATTCATACTTGTATTGTCGCCCGGTATTTGAGTAAATAGCCTCGAGGCTGTTCGAGTAAGGTTTACGAGAGAAGCGGGTGCCGTTGACTGACCGGAATGGCCCTCAGACTAGCTTGCGTCCAATCCCATCACACAGGTTTTCACACGCCTATACGTAATGAGAAGAGTCCGCGACAACAGGGGGTGTCACGATGGAGAAGAACTTCAAGTTCTGGCCGGACGGCAATTTCAAGGAGCTGACCTACCCGAAGATACCGGTCTTCGAGTTCATCCGCTCCAGTGCCCGCCGCTGGCCGGACCGCAACGTGGTGGTCTTCGGCGGCATGGAGATGACCTACCGCGAGCTCGACATCCTCTCCGACCGGTTCGCGGCAGCCCTCGTCGACATGGGCGTGAAGAAAGGCGACAGGGTGGGCATCCACCTGCCCAACTGCACTCAGTTCCCCATCGCCTACTACGGGCTCTCGAAGGCCGGCGCCGTTTACGTCCCGCTGAGCCCGCTGCTCGCCGAACGCGAGCTCGACTTCGAGCTGAACGACGCGGGGGTCGAGACGTTCATAGGGCTCGACCTGCTCTTCGCGATGCCCCAGCAGGTCATCCCGAACTCCCCCGTGCGCAACACGATAATAGTCAGCATGGCCGACTGCTATCCCCCGGTGACTGCGCCGGTGAAGATGCTCCAGAAGATGCCCACCCCTGAGGGAACGCTCGATTTCACCCAGCTGGTCGCCCAGTATGAGCCGGCGCCGCCCGAGCTCGAGTTCGACCCTGAGGAGGATGTCGCCCACATCGCCTACACCGGAGGGACCACGGGCACCCCCAAGGGCGTCATCCACACGCACTACAACGTGGTGGTCAACTGCTGCCAGTTCGCCGGCTGGCTGGGCGGCGGCGATTTCGTCGTCGAGGACGGCATCATCAGCAGGTTCTTCATGGAAGGCGACAGCATCGAAAACCACATAATCGGCGAGGGTCAGGACGTGCTCCTGGACGTTGTCCCGTGGTTCCACGCCATGGGCATCATCGGTTTCATGAACCTCCAGGTGCTTGCCGGGACGACCATGGTGGCGTACCCGAGGTTCGACCCCGGCGATTTCCTGACAGGCATCAACAAGTTCAGCGCGACCGTGTTCGGCGGCGCGCCGCAGTTGTTCGTGCCGCTCGTCGAGCACCCATTGTTCAAGGAGATGGACATGTCCGCGATCAAGCTAGTGGTCTCGGGGGCAGCCCCGATACCGCAGTACCTCCTCGAGATAATGCTTGACCGCATAACCGGCGTTGTATGCGAGGCGTACGGGCTCTCCGAGTGCACGATGGGATGCGCCTGCAACCCACCGAGCCGCGAGACGTACAGGCTGGGTTCGGTAGGCCTCCCGATCGCTGACACCGAGATAAAGATAATGGACCTGGAGACCGGCGAGGAGGAGATGCCGGTCGGTGAGGTGGGGGAGATATGCGTCAAGGGCCCCCAGGTCATGAAGGGTTACTGGAACAAGCCCGAGGAGACCGCCCAGGTCCTGAGGGACGGCTGGCTCTACACGGGTGACATGGGAAAGCTCGACGAGGACGGCTACCTCTTCATCGTAGACCGCAAGAAGGACATGCTCATCTACAAGGGCTACAACGTCTACCCGCGCGACCTCGAGGAGGTCATCAACGAGCACCCGGCAGTCGCCCAGTCGGCGGTTGTCGGCAAGGTGGAGCCGCGCTACGGCGACCTGCCCATCGCGTTCGTCGAGCTGGTTCCCGGCGGCGAGGTCACCGAGGAGGAGCTCATCGAGTTCGCGAACGAGCGCCTTGCGGCCTATAAAAAGATACGCGTGGTCAGGATAATGGAGGCTCTGCCCGCGAGCGAGGCCGGTAAGGTGCTACGCCGCGAGCTCCGCGACCAGGCGCAGGACATGGACGTCACGCTCGAATAGGGTCTGACCGTTTCCGTTGCATGAGTAACAGTGGTCTGAGGGTTCAGCAGGGCTGATAGCGTTTGAGGGCTATTCACGCTCCGACTCCGCTCCGTCGGAAGCGTGTAGATACCAGGCCACAGATAGTCCCCATCCCTGTAAACATGACCAGAGGCGGAATAATCAGGTAGAGGAGGAGAAACTCTGTCGAAAACTTCGCCATTGCGAAGAATACCGCCATGTACGGGAACAGGAACATCATGTAGGTGAGGACACCGAAGAACGCTCCTCCGCCTGCGCCTCGCCACGGCAGACCGCGATAGACCAGCGTGTAGAACAGCGTGAAGACCGTGCTCAGGAAGAGACCGATTCCGATGGAGTAAACCAGCACGTGGATGGGGTACCTGCCTGCGACCAGATCTTTGTTGAAGAGCCACGGCGCCTTGTCGAACGGCTTGAAGAGGACGACTGTCATGCCTGAGACCGCACCCAGCCATACCAGGCAGAGGCCGGATGCAGCGAACAGACGGACTCGCTCCTCACTCAAGGCGAGGCAGGCGTCTGCAATTGACAGATGCGCCGGGACACCGGCCGAGTCTCCCGGACGGTCATCCCGCGGGTAATAGCCGGACAGGGCTATCCCGACAACCAGGCTGATGGGCAGGTAGGAGGATATCCACACGATATGTATGTAAGACGGTATCCGGTCGAGCACAATCGTCGCCATCTCACTGAATAGAGACAGACCCCAGAAAGCGAGCCCGAACACGATGCCGCGCGGGACGCGTTTCCCTGGAAGGTCGCGCTGAACGAGGGCATATCCGAAACCCAGACACGCCGCCCACACCGCTACCACGAGAAGCATGGCGAGGAAGTTGCCGAGCGGGGGAAACTCGGAGGCCACAAACCAGTCCTGCCAGTACATGCTCTGCCTTCTGGCGGCGCTGCTGACGGCGATGCCTCCGAGGTTGCCGAGCATCACCAGCAGGAACAATACCAACACCGAGCTCTCGAAGGCCCTTACCGCATCGATCGGCGTTGCGCCGACACTCGGGGAAGACCGGTCTCTCATCGAGAGCACCCCCGCTTCGTCACGTGCCAGCGACCATCAGCATGTGACTAGCATATCACGGGGCACCTGACAGGGCGGCCATCACCTCGGCGTGAACTAGTCGTTTCTCAAGGAGTATTCAACCGCGGCTTCGGAGTGGATTCTCGTGGTGTCGAAGACGGGCACGGTTACGTCCTGCTGCTTTATCAGCAGCGGTATCTCGGTGCATCCCAGTATGACACCCTGGGCGCCGTCTTCTGCTACGAGGCGGTTGATTATCTGGACAAACCGGTCCCTGGATTCCTGCTTCAGGATTCCCGCGCAGAGTTCGTCGAAGATGACGGTGTTGATGTAATCCCGCTCTTCCTTGTGTGGGACCACCACGTCCAGCCCGTACTTTTCCAGGCGGTCCCGGTAGAAGTCCTCTTCCATGGTATAGCTCGTGCCGAGCAGGGCCACTTTCTTCACTCCGTTGTCCCTCACCTCTCTGCCGGTGGCATCGGCGATATGGAGGACCGGGATATCCACTTCCTCTTCGATCAATCCGGCGGTTGAGTTCATCGTGTTCGAGGCGATTACGATAAAGTCCGCGCCCCCGCGCTTCAGCCTCTGGGCAGCGTCGAGCATTGTCTGCCTCAACGGTTCCCAGTTCCCAGCGCTCGCCAGCCGCTCCTGCTCGGAAAAATCTCCGAATTCGATTGAGTACATAAGTATCTTTCCAGAATGCAGCCCGCCTAGCTCCTCGCCGACCAGCTCGTTTATCAACCGGTAATACTCGATTGACGATTGCCAGCTCACCCCACCGATAACACCGATTGTCTTGATATGTGTGTCTTCCACGCTGCCGCCAGTGGGCTGTGACGAAGTGCACCCGAATGCCGCAACCGCCAGGAGAAGGATTGCCGTGAGGATCAGAAGAAAGACCCGCTTGTTCATTTTGCTCCTTAGGTAGATAGCCGGACTCGGGGCGTTCATGCCCCGAACACGCTGTAAGTATCGTCAGGAGAGCCCAGGGAGGTTAGCCCCTTTGCTTGCGTCTACCTCCTATGACCGTGATGTCCGCGGTGTATACTTTGAACGACCGGGGGTGGGGACGTGAAGGAACTGAGAGACAGACTCGAGGCGATGGCCTGCAGTCTGGGCGCCGACTTCTTCGGCGTCGCGGACCTGGGGCCTGTCAGGGAAGAAATCCTGCGGCAGGGCGGCGAACAGGTCGCATCCTATCCCCTTGCTATCACGTTCGGAATCAGGCTCTTCGATGACATCGTCGACCGGCTGCCGGACCGCCTGTACGACAGGACGGTCTCGGTCAATTACCTCAACCAGTGTTACGACACCGTCAATTCACGCCTCGACGTAACGGCCTCCCGGCTCGCCGGGCTGCTGCAGGCCGCTGGGCACAGGGCGCTCCCCCTTCCCAGCAGCGAGCGCTACGACAGCGAGAGATTGTGCGCCCAGCTCTCCCACAAGCTGGCGGCCCGCCAGGCCGGGCTCGGCTGGATAGGGAAGAGCTGTCTCCTGGTGACCCCTGAGGCGGGCCCCCGGGTCAGGTGGAATTCCGTACTGACCGATGCACGACTCGAGCCGACTGGCAGGCCCATTGAAGACAGATGCGGAAGTTGCACCGAGTGCGTTGATATGTGCCCCCAGAACGCCTTCACCGGCCGCTCGTTCATCGAAGCAGAGCCCAGGGAGGCCCGCTACGACGCCCGTAAGTGCGAGAGGTACTTCGAGTCCCTGGATGCCGCCAGGGGCAGAACGGCGTGCGGGCTTTGCCTGTACGCCTGCCCGTTCGGCCGTCGAGACCGAGGGAAGTCACAGGGAGAGGGAGGGTTCTGATGTTCGATCAGGCTCAGTTCGAGGAAGCAATAGCCAGGCCGAGGCTGCGGCAGCCGCTGCCGGAGTTCCTTCCCGGCAACCGCGGGGGAGGCAAGGTACGCGTCCTCACGGAGCCCGAGCTCAACGCAATGACAAGGCAGTGGTTTGACGACTACGAGCGCAAGATAGAGTTCTACGCCGCGCATGGCATCGACGTGGGCTGGACCCTCGAATGGGCAAAGAAGTACTGGTGGAGCTGGCTGATGCGCGACATGTCCCTGAACGACGAGCTCTATACGCAGGACCTCAAATACAAGGACGTATCGACCCTGGGCAGGACAATAACAGGCCTGGACGAGTTCGTGAAATACAACTTCGCCTTCTTCGACGCAATCCCCGACTGGCGCTACGACCCACTGCCCGGGCAGATATACCTCGACATCACCCCGGAGGAAGAGGTGCGCATCGTGGTCCGGTACATCGGCAGCGGGCACTGGTCCGGACCCCTGCGTATGTACCCTTACGACGAGACCGCTCCGACCATCCAGGGAACCGGCATCTTCGTGCAGTGCACCGCTGTGGACCGCTACCACTTCGACAGGGACAGGCGCATGTACGAGGGCGAGACTCTCTACGACGCCTTCGACTCGTTCCAGTCGGCAGGCATCCTGCCCCGCGACGACAGCTGGCAGTTCCACGCGCTGATGAAGTCCACCCAGCTTTTCGTCGCCTTGAAAAACCTCACGCAGAAGATGCCTGTGCCGAACAGGAAATAGGGAGCAAGCAGCTCGGGGGAAGAAAGGGTGGTGGCGCATACGGGATTTGAACCCGTGTTACCGCCTTGAGAGGGCGGCGTCCTGAACCTGGCTAGACGAATGCGCCGTTCGGTCGCCCTCCCGGTCTCTGACAGGGAGGCTTCTTTTTCGAGCACAGGGGAGATTACCATAACTCTCCCGCGCCCACAAATAATGGCTGGGGGAGAAGGATTCGAACCCTCGTTCCTGGAGCCAGAGTCCAGTGTCCTACCGCTAGACGATCCCCCAGCGGCTCCTGAGATGATACCGAATACGGCTTGAGCGGACAAGGCGGGACGCCAGGGACATCTTCGGGAGGAAAGCGCTATGACAATACCCGCTCGAGCCACTCGCGGACCTCGGGTTCTCGTCCGCCAAGGTCCGCGTGCCAGACGCCCTGCACCGTGACGACATCCTTCGGCGGCGAGACCAGCCCGCAGAAGCGCTCGACCTCTTCCCGGTCGGCGACCTCCCATTCGCCGAAGTAAAGACGCTTCGGGATGCCGGGGAGCGACGAAGCCACGTCCGCCGGCACCGGGCCGTCCTCGAAGCGCCACTCGGCCCTCATCCCCATCAGGCGCAGGGCGGCCCTGGTGAGCCGGGGCCTCCGCGCCCAGCCGCCTTCATCTATCATCCCCGGGGGGCACCCGATGGAGACGAGCGCGTCGAGGCAATCTCGCCTGGCCTCGAGCAGGAAAGCCGACGCCGCCCCCAGCGAGAACCCCGCAGCGGCCACCTTCCCGAATCCCATCCCGCGGACCGCCTGAACTACCGCCTCGAGGTCCTCGGAGGGCTTCGTGAACCCGAGCGGGCATCGCCCGGTGCTCTTGCCGTGCCCTCGGAAGTCGAACAGGACGACGGTGAACGACCGCGAAAGCTCTTCAGCGAGGTCGAGTATCCAGCGCTGGTATGAGCGCCCTATTGCGGCGTGAGCCACCACGACCGCAGCACCAGGGTTATTGCCCAGCCTCGTGCAGAAGAGCTCGACGGCGTCGGTCGAGGGAACGGTGAAGGTCTCGTGCTCAACCGAGGGAGGGCGCCTGCTGCGCCTCAACTCGCGCATCCCGGGAACGAAGACTGTAAAGACCTGGCTCTCTTTCAGGCTCATACGAGCTAGTATAATCGAGAAGGGGTGAGTCCGATGGCAAAACGCCTGCCGGGGATACGCGAGATATACAAAGGAATAAGGAAGCCTGGTGCGCCGCCCACGCGCGTCGAGCGCGACGAGCGCGAGAAGATACGCGGCAGGGAAGACGCAAGAGAGATAGAAAAGCACAAAGGGAGCACGCGGCGGCAGGACCGGGAGGATGGAGAGTAGATGATACTGGAGAAGTCCTGGGGACTCATCAAGGAGTACACCCTCAACCAGGTGTGCACGGTCAAGATGATACTGATCTCAGCCGGCCAGTCCACCAGCCTCCACTACCACAGGCTGCGCGATGACATGTGGATAATCCTCGACGGCGGCCTGGAGGTTCACGTCGGGGACCAGACGTTCTACCCCAGGGAGGGTGACGAGTTCGTCATAAAGTCCGGGGTGGAGCACCAGATTATCGCCGGGGAGACGCCGGGCAGGGTCCTCGAGATAGACTTCGGGTTCACCACCGAGGACGACGTCTATCACATGGAGCCGGGGCAGGAGGCCGACTCAGACTGAGCGGCGCGGGCGCTCGCCCCAGCCCCCGCCGCCCGGCGTCATCATCCTGAGCTTCGAGCCCTTCCGAGCTTCGATGACACACTTCGATGGCAGGCGCTTCGACTTTCCCCCGGTCACCAGGCGGTCGAGCCCGGGCTTTCCCGGTGCTCCCCCCGCCAGCCCCCACGGCCCCCGGGCCCGCCTGTCCGCCAGTATCGTCGCCCTGCAGTCCTCGAGGAGTTCGAGCTCGCGGTCGATGCCGTCGCCGCCGCGGTTCAGCCCGGCGCCACCAGAGCCGCGGCGCACCCTGTAATGCCCCACCCTCACGGGATAGGAGTATTCGAGGGCTTCGACGGGCGTGTTGAGGGTGTTGGTCATGTGTGCGTGGGTGGCGCTGGAACCGGGGCCCCGCGGGGTGCCCCCGGTGCCGCCCGCGATGGTCTCGTAGTATGAGAACGGGCGCCCGGCACCCGGACCGGAGCCAATCGCCAGGTTGCTCATGGTCCCGTAGCTCGCCGCGGGAACGATGCCGGGCAGGGCCCCGGCGAGGGCCCCGAGCAGGGTATCGACCACCCGCTGGGAGGTCTCCACGTTTCCGCCTCCGACCGGGAGGGGCCTCCTGGCGGCGAGCAGGCATCCGTCCGGTATGACGACCTCGAGCGGCCGAAAAGCGCCGTCATTTGCCGGTATGTCCTCTCCGGTGACGCACCGGAACACGTAGTAGACCGCGGACAGGGTGACGGCCCGCGGGCAGTTGAGCGGGCCCTCCACCGCCCCGGAGGTGCCCGCGAAGTCGACTTTCGCCGTCCCTCCCTCGAGCGTCACGGTGACGCGTATCGGAATGTCTGTAGCAAGAAAGCCGTCGTCGTCCAGGTAATCAGTAAAGGAATACCGCCCTGGCGGCACCTCCGCAAGGGCGAGCCTCGTCAGCCGCTCCGAGTAGTCCATCAGCTCCGCGAAACGCTCGAGCAGTGCCTGCCTGCCGTACTTCTCCGCGAGCGCCGCGAGACGCCTGGTGCCAACGGCGTGCGCGGTAGCCTGGGCGTGAAGGTCGCCGCTGCGCTCCTCGGGGGTCCGCGAGTTCGCGCAGATGAGCCGCTCGATGCCGGGGTCGTACTCTCCGCCCCTGCTCAGGAGAACAGGTGGTATGACCAGGCCCTCCTGGTAGATGTCCCTGGTGAGGCCGAGCGAGCCGGGGCTGAGGCCTCCCACATCGGAGTGGTGAGCGCGGCTCGCTATGAGCCCGACAAGTTGCGGCCCGTCGAAGACCGGCGAGACCATGGATATGTCCGGGAGGTGCGTGCCGCCGAGGAACGGGTCGTTCAGCACCACCAGGTCCCCGGGCGAGAGGTCGAAAGAGCCGAGCACGGCCCGGACCGACTCCGGCATGGCCCCGAGGTGCACCGGGATGTGCTCGGCCTGGGCGATCAGCCTGCCCTCGGGGTCGAAGACGGCACAGGAATGGTCCTTGCGCTCCTTGATGTTGGCCGAGTAGGCGGTGTGGTGGAGCGCCGCCCCCATCTCCTCCGCGACGGAGCTCACAAGGTTACGGAACACCTCGAGGGTGAACAGCCGATCTTTCAAGCCGTCACCTCCAGGTCGAGGTTCCCCATCATGTCGACCACGGCCTTCCATCCCGGCGGGACTACCGTGGTCGTATCCTCCTGGACTATGAGGGCCGGGCCCTCCACCGGGCGGCTGGGAGAGATGTCCCAGCGGGAGTAGATCAGGCCGGTCAGCGGGGCATCGAAGTACATGGGACGCTGCCCGATGGGCGCTCCAGGCGCGCCCTGGGCGGGCGGGCGCGAGAGCGGGAGGTCGGCCGCCCGGGCCCTGCAGCTCAGCCGCGCGTTCACGACCTCCACGTCATGACCCGGCCGCAGATACCCGAACGCGGTCGAGTAGGCCTGCTCGAAGTGGCGCTCCACCTCCCGGAGCGAGAGATCCGTCAGGGGCACCTGCACCTCGTGCGATTGGCCGGCGTACCTCATCTCCAGTCCACGGCGGAACCGCAGGTCGGCTGCATCGAACCCTTCTTCGGCCATCTCCCGGCCGGCGAGCTCCTCCAGCTCGTCGAAGAGCGTGCCCAGCTTCTCGACGTAGCCGTCGTCGAGGATGCCCAGGACCGTCCGGGTGTACTCGCGCCCCGGCTCGGCGAGCAGCATGCCGACGCTCGAGAACAGGCCGGGGTACGCCGGGACGATAACGCGCGGTATCTCCAGGCGCGAGGCGAGCTCGCAGGCGTGCATGGGCCCGGCACCACCGAAGGCTACTATCGAAAAATCGCGCGGGTCGTATCCACGCTCGAGGCTGACCTTCTTGACCGCGGCCTCCATGTGAGAGAGCGCCACCTCGAGAGTGGCTCGTGCCGCGTCGAGCGCCACCGACACGCCGCCGAGGGAGCCGAGCGCCGCCTCGCTACGATCGGGGTCCAGCTTCATGCGCCCGCCGAGGAACCAGGAGGGCTCGAGCCTGCCGAGAACCACGTTCGCGTCGGTGACGGTGGCGAGCTCTCCTTTGCCGTAACAGGCAGGCCCGGGATCGGCCCCTGCGCTTTCGGGGCCCACCTTGAGGACGCCCGCCCGGTCAACCGAGGCTATGGAGCCGCCTCCGGCGCCGATGGTATGTATGTCCACCATGGGCAGGGCGACCGGGAGGCCGTCGATGCGGGTGTCCCTGGTTACCGAGAGCTCGCCGCTTATGAGCGATACATCGGTGGAGGTGCCCCCCATGTCGAAGCTGATCACCTCGTCTATTCCGAGCGACGAGGCGAGCCACCTCGAGGCTACCGCGCCGCCCGCCGGGCCGCTCAGGACGAGGTCCGCCGACCTTGCGCGTGCAATCCTCGCGGAGACTGTCCCGCCGGCCGAGTGCATGAGGCGGAGCCCCGGGCCGCGCTTCCCGCCGACCGAGGACTCGAGCCGGTCGAGGTATCCCTCCATGACGGGGGAGACGTAGGCGTTAATGGCCGTCGTGCTCGCCCTCTCGTACTCGCGGTACTCCGGGAGCACCCTGCTGGATATCGAGGCGGCGACCCCGGCCCTCTCGAGCTCCCGCAGGAGGAGCTCCTCGTGCCCGGGGTGCTCGAACGAGAAGAGGAGGCAGACCGCTGCCGAGCCCGCACCGCTCGCGGCCACCGCTTCCGCGACGCGGCGTGCGCCGGCGGGCGTGAGCTCTCTGAGCACCTGTCCGCCGGGGCCCACCCTCTCGGGCGCCTCGAAGCGCAGCCTGCGACCGACGAGGGGCGCGGGCTTTCGCACGTCGAGGCGGTAGAGGTATGGCCTCTCCTGGCGGCCTATCTCGATGATATCGGAGAATCCCTCGGTCGCGATGAAGGCGGTGCGGGCGCCCTTGCGCTCGAGGATGGCGTTTGTTGCGACGGTGGAGCCGTGCACCAGGGGCGCCGCTTGTGCCCCCGCGGTGTCGAGGGCCCTGAGGACGCCTTTCTCCGGGCTCTTCGGGGTGGACGGGACCTTCAGCGCGGTCACGCCACGCGCAGAGACCGCGACCAGGTCGGTGAAAGTGCCACCAACGTCGACGGCCGCGAGCGTATACTCTTCGGAGCCCGCAGCGTTTAACAAGACAGCTTCGTTTCCTTCCGTGAGGTCCAAGCGTATTATAGAATAGCGCGCGACAGAGCAGAGCAGGGGGAGCAGTTGAGTTCATTCTCACAGAAACGCAACGTGAAGAAGATGGTGCAGGCTTACTCCCACGGCCTTTCCGAGAACGGGCTGGAGGAGCTCTGGGACGAGCCCACCGGAAGTGCGGTCGAGTCCATGTACCAGGGCCTGCTCTCATGCGTGGACGACGAGCTGTTCCTCCAGGAGTTCCTTCCATTCGGCTCGGTGTACCGGGTGGCCGGCCAGCACGGCGTCAGGCGCCGCCACCACAAGGTGCCCATCGAGAAGGTGATGGAGGAGCACATCCTGCTGCGCGACGTGTTCTGGGAATACCGGCGTGGCAGGTCGGAGAAGGTCCACGATTTCTCCACCGAGAAACGCGTCCTGCAGTGCTTCAACAACCTCCTGCAGGCGACCGTGCAGGCGTACCAGACGATGGAGCCGACCATCGACGCGATGGATCCGCTGAGGGACCCGGTGACCGGGGTCTTCAACACGCTCTACTTCATGACCCGGCTCGAGGAGGAGGTCAAGCGTTCCGAGAGATACCTTCGCGACGTTACGGTGGTCCTGTTCCACGTCGACTCGCAGTTCGCGCCCGAATCGGAGGAGGAGGCGGAACTGCTCCGGGCGGTCGCCCGCGTCCTGCGGCGCAACTCGAGGGCGTCCGACATCCTTGCGCGGGTCGACTTCGGCAAGTTCGCCGTCCTCGTCCCGGAGACGCGGTCCGAGGACGCCTTCACCGCGGCTCGCCGCCTTAAGGAGCAGGTCCTCGAATACCTCGGTGAGATGGGCGGCGCCTATGCCGAGGTCGGAATAGAGATAGGGATGGCCTCGTACCCCGAGCACGGGGATGAGGGAGAGACGCTCTTCCAGGAGGCCTTCGAGAGCCTGATGAGAGAGGAGCTGGGGGAGGCCTGACCTCCATGGCGATGGCGTTCGATTTCGAGAAGATAACAAGGAAAGAGATACGGGGACTGCCGGTCTACAGCCCGGGCCTCGGCATCGAGGAGGTCATGGCGCGCTACGGGGTGTCGGAGGTGATCAAGCTCGCCTCCAACGAGAACCCCCTGGGGCCGTCACCCATGGCCGTGGAGGCGGTGCGCGAGGCCATTGACGACGTGTCGCTCTACCCGGACGGCGCGTGCACGGCGCTGCGCGGCCGCATGTCTGAGAAGCTGGGCGTCCCGCCGGAGATGTTCATCTTCGGCAACGGTACCGACGAGGTCATCGACTTCATCTTCTTCGCCTTCTTCGACCCCGGGGACGTGGCGGTGATGGGAGACCCCACCTTCTCATCGTACTTCCTCTCAGGCATGCTCATGGGCTCGGCCCTGAGGCACGTGCCGCTCTTCGACCACGGGCATCACATAGAGGAGATGCTCAAGGCCGTTGCCGCGGACACCAAGGCGGTCTTCGTGGGCACGCCGCACAACCCGACCGGCACAATATGTGTAAAAGACGAACTCGAGCTCATGCTTGACGGGCTTCCACCGGAGGTCCTCCTCATCTGGGACGAGGCCTACTGCGAGTACGTCGACGACCCTGAGTACCCGGACAGCCTCCCGTACCTCGAGCGCTACCCGAACCTGGTCGTCCTGCGCACGTTCTCCAAGATATACGGGCTGGCGGGCCTGAGGGTCGGGTACGGCGTAGCGCACCCGCGGCTCGTCGAATACCTCGAGAGGGTCAGGCCGGCGTTCAACGTCAACAGGCTGGCGCAGGTCGCCGCCTCGGCGGCGCTCGACGACGACGAGCACGTCGCGAAGAGCCGAGCGGTCAACGCACAGGGCAAGGAGTACCTCGCCTCGGAGTTCGCGCGCCTGGGCCTCGAGGCGGTGCCGACACAGGCCAACTTCATCCTCGTCCGCTTCGACCACGTGACCGAGGGTCTTACCGAGAAGCTCCTCGAGAGGGGCATAATCGTCAGAGACGGGGCGTCCCTCGGGTACCCTGGACGCTTCAGGATGACAATAGGGCTCCCCGAGCAGAACCGGGCGGTCATAGCGGCCATCGAGGAGCTCACGGGCTAGAGCACCGGACCGAAAGGGGATGAAGTTGCGCGCTACCATCGTGATACCTTCTTACTGGGGCCGCGCCTCGAGCGAGCCGCTGAACCTCGACGACGCCGTCTACGACCACCCGACGCCCTTCGACCTCGAAGGCACCGTCGGCAGGGCGCTGGAGAGCATCCAGGTGCTGGAGAACCGCGACTTCAACGTGGTGGTCCTGGCGTGCGCGACGAGCAACGACATCGCGGTCAACGTCGAGGAGAGAGTAAGAGAGATAGTCGAGCCGTTCCGAGGGAAGTTCCCCGTCGCGGTGGTGTCGCACGGCTTTGAGGCCATGATCAAGAAGAAGGTAATCGAGTCGGGCTCCGGGGTGGACCCCGGGCTGGTCTCGCTCACCGGCTACTCGAACATACGCAACATGTGCCTCATCGCCGCGGAGCTTGCCCGCAGCGAAGTGGCCGTCCTGTTCGACGATGACGAGGTCTACGAGGACCCGCGGTACCTCGACAAGGTATTCGAGACGGTAGGAACCGAGTACGGCGGCAAGCCCGTGCTGGCGGTCGCCGGCTACTACCTGAGACCGGACGGGAGCTACCTGCTGCCCCCGCCCGAGGAATGGTGGATGACCGAGTGGCCGATGGTCCCGCTCATGAACGAGGCGTTCGGGATAATCGCCGAGGAGCCCCGGCTCAAGCCGACCCCCTTCGTGTTCGGCGGGAACATGGTCATCCACCGGGACGTGTTCCACCGGGTGGCGTTCGACCCCAACGTGCGCCGGGGGGAGGACATCGACTTCCTGACCAACTGCAAGTTCTTCGACATCGACTTCGTCCTGGACCGGGAGCTCTCCATAAAGCACCTGCCGCCGAAGACGCACGTGCCGGCCTGGCAGCACTTCCGGGAGAACATATACCGCTTCATCTACGCGAGGGAGAAGCTGCGCCGGCAGGTCCCGGGCGAGGGGATGCGGCGGGTGTCGGTGGAGGAGCTCGACCCGTACCCGGGGAGGTGCATGCGGGACGACCTGGAGGACATGATATTCAGGACCTCGGTGCTGATGGGCCTCATGTACACCCAGGAGAGCGACAGCTTCGGCTTCAACGAGAGCATGCGCAACATCCACATCGCCCGGTTCGACGCGCCGCCTGACCACGACCCGTTCGACTGGTATCTCGACTGCCGGGCGCGCTGGGAGAAGCTGATGGCGTTCCTGGCGGCCGACGACGAGCTCTCCGGCAAGCTCCTCGCCCAGATGTAACGCAAAATCGGGGTCAGGTCACTTTGTTGCATTTTCCATCGTATACCCCGTTAGCCGGATGATCGACACGCCTGAGGGCCGATTTTGACTCCCGCGGAAGCGGGGACTTTCCCCTCGGGTGGCGAAATCTATCGTGGGGAAGGCCTCGCGGGCCGACCGGACATTGTGTTGCTCGAGACCGGATTGAACTTGAACCGTTGACTGTACTCGAACGCGCCGTAATAGACGACATAGAGAAGATCGGGAAAGCCGACATCCTGGTCGGGATACCGTCGTTCCGCAACGCGGACACCATCGCATACGTCGTGCAGCAGGCGGCGACCGGAATGGTGAAGTACTTCCCGGGGATGAAGCCGGTGCTCGTGAACTCTGACGGCGGCTCCACCGACCGGACGCGAGACGTCGTGCTCTCGACGGCCGTGCCCCCGCAGGTGAGCAAGATAGTCACCCCGTACCGCGGCATAGCGGGAAAGGGGAGCGCCTTTAACACCATATTCGAGATAGCGACCCGGCTGAGGGTGAAGGTCTGCATCGTTGTGGACTCCGACCTGCGGAGCATCACCCCGGAGTGGATGCGGAACCTCGGCGGCCCCATCGTTGATGAGAAGTTCGACTTCGTGACCCCCCACTACCTGCGATACAAGTACGACGGGACGATAACCAACTCCCTGGCGTACCCGCTGACTAGGGCGCTCTACGGCAAGCGCATAAGGCAGCCGATCGGGGGCGACTTCGGCTTCTCCGGGAAGCTTGCGTCGGTGTATTACGGGCAGGACGTCTGGGAGTCGCACATAGCCCGCTTCGGGATCGACATCTGGATGACCACCCTGGCCATCAACGAGGGGTTCCGTGTGTGCCAGGCATGCATGGGCCTGAAGCTCCACAACAACAAGGACCCGGGCAGCGACCTCGGGGCGATGTTCCACCAGGTCACGGCGACGATGTTCGACATGATGCGGACGTACGAGCGCAACTGGATGGACACAAACGGCTCGGTCACCGCGCCGGTGCTCGGGGAGGAGTGCAAGGACGAGCCCGACGAGACCGAGGTATCGGTAGAGAACCTGCTCGACCATTTCCACAAGGGGTTCGACGAGCTGTCCGAGCTCTGGAGCATAATCCTCCGGAGGGAGAACTTCGAGCAGATAGAGAAGGCCTACTCGGAGGCCGAAGAGGAGTTCGAGTTCTCGAGCGGCCTGTGGGTGAGGACCGTGTTCGACTTCGCGGTGGCGTTCAACTTCGGGCCCCTCCGGTGCGACGAGGTCGTGGACGCGCTGGTGCCGCTCTACTGCGCGCGCACCGCGCACTTCGTCAAGAAGACCGAGGACCTCACGTCTTTCGAATCCGAGATAGAAGTCGAGAGGACCGCCGAGACATACGAAGCGCTGAAGGAATACCTGCGCTTCTACTGGAAGAAGGCAAAGGAGGCGTGCGAGTAGCGCGCCGGAGCGACTGGAGGGACCATGGACCTCAGACCTGCAGTCTCGCCCGAGATAGCGATGGCGGTCAGCGAGATAGGCAGTGCGGATGTGATGGTCGCCATACCTGCCTACAACAACGAGCAGACCATCTCGCGCGTCATGAAGGTGGCCGCCGAGGGCCTCTCGACGTTCTTCGCGGACATGAGGTGCGTAGTATTCGTGTGCGAAGGTGGCTCCCTCGACGAGACCAAGAACGTCGCCCGCATGACCGACGTTGGCCTGACCGTCAACAAGATGGTTGGCACGTACAGGGGGGACTCCGGAAAGGGCAACGCCCTGCGTGCTGTGTTCCAGGCGGCGCTCGACCTCGGGGTAAAGGGGTGCGTCCTCATCGACGGCGACATGCGAAGCCTCACCCCCGACTGGGTCAACAACCTGCTGGCCCCGGTGGTGCGCGAGGGTTACGACTACGTCGCGCCCCATTACAAGAGGTACAAGTACGACGGCACCATCACGAACCTCATCGTCTACCCGCTGGTTTCGTCGCTCTACGGGAAAAAGCTGCGCCAGCCGATCGGCGGGGATTTCGGCATGTCCGACGAGTTCATACAGCTGCTCGAGAAGCAGGACGTCTGGGACATCTTTGTGGGGCAGTTCGGCATCGACGTATGGATGACCATCTGCGCCATAACCAGCAAGGTCAAGATATGCCAGGCGAACCTGGGGGCGAAGGTACACGGGGCCAAGGACCCGGCTTTCTCGCTCGGGCCGATGTACCTGCACGTGCTCTCCACCTTGTTCCGCTCCATGAACAAGTTCCACGAGTTCTGGAGGGACGTGACGCTGGTGGAGGACGTGAGGATAAAGGGGACGGCGGTGCCCTGGGAGCCCGAGCCGATACCGATAAGCATCACCAGGCTCGTCGAGGAGTTCAACATGGGGATGGGGCACTTCGCGTCGCTCTACAGGGAGATACTGAGCCAGGATACCTACATGCGCCTCGAGCAGATCTCCAGGTCCGAGGTGTGCCAGCCCGAGGGCTACTGCGACTTTCATATGCCGCCCGACCTGTGGGCGAGGATCGTCTACGACATCGGCATAGTGTTCAACTGCTGGAAGGGAAACACCCACAAGCTCATCGACCTGTCCTCGCCGCTCTACTTCGGGATGGTCGCCTCCATCGCTAACCGCACCCTCGAGCTCGACTACGACGAGACAGAGCAGGTGGTCGACGATATAGTGCGCGCGTTCATCAACGAGAAGGTCTACCTGCTCGAGCGCTGGAAAGAGCTGGGCGCCGGCCAGGTCTGCTCCGTTTAGGGTCAGACCATTTTCGTTCCATTGGGCACATCAGCAACATCTTCAACATAAGTCTCGCCTTACGGGTCTGTCGTTTTGAAAGTTCTAAAGTATAATCTCGGCATGGTCACTTACGACCATTTGGGGACGGTGGGCGACCCGGGGGGAGCGATGCCTATCCGGACTGTTCTAAGAACCGCGGTTCTCTACTTCAGTGCATTCATCCTGCTGCTCTCGCCTGCCGGTTGCTCGGACAGAAACCTTAAATCGGAGATAGAGTCGGGGGAGTACAGGTCGGCGGCCACTATACACAGCTATCACATGGTGGCGATGTCGACGACCAACTACTCGAGAGATGCGCCAGGCGGCAGGCGCTACGAGCTCATCCGCAGCGAGACATGGGCGAAGAACCCCGGTTTCTACAAGGAGATCAGGCGAACAATCGAGTCCACAATGAATCCGGGTCCTTCGACCTGGGCTACCTTCATCAGCAGCCGCACCTATACGATGCAGAACGGCGACAGGCAGGTCACTAATAACTGCACGCCGGAATCGCTACGGAGTTTCCGCTCCGACCCCTATGACCTCGAGAGCCAGTTGGGAGTAGGAGTAGATGACCCGACCGTGAAATTATCGCGAACAACGTTCAACGGCGAGCGGGCATATCGCCTCGAGAGAGAGTATCGCGCTGGGGGAAACGAGGACAACAACGCAGGCAAAGGGCTCGAGCGCATCGTGATGATAGTGGAGGAGGGCAGTTCAATATGCCTACAGCGCGAACGGTACACCGATGGTTTTCTCGTGACGAAGACGGAGGTCGAGAGTTTTGAACCCGGCGTGAGCATTGACGATAGTTCTTTTGTGCCGCCGGGCGGCAACTGGGAACACAGTGAGACGACAGACGAAGGTTACAGGGACCTTTCAATAGACCAGGCTGGATCGGTCTGTAACGTCCAGCCTCTGACGCCGTCATATCTTCCAAGAGGATATGAACTTAGTTCAACAGGATGGCGGGATGAAAGCGTAACCGGGCTGAGTCTCGACATAGAACCTGCAAAAGCGCCGATATGGTATAAGCCGTTCTACATGCAGTATACCGATGGAGTTCAGCTGATCGATATTTGCCAGGGTCAAGAGACCGAGGATATTCCAGAGGAGGACGCCCTGACTGTCAACACGGAAGACTCCTTGGCAGTTGGGAAGCTCAGTCTAGCCGGCGGACAACTTGCATACTACACTCCGCAGAACCACACGCTGTCTTTCATTCTCAAGAACACCAAGGTGAAGTTACAGGCTTTCCTGCCGCTCAACGAGCTTAAGAAGATAGCGAACTCTATGGACTAGCCGCCGGCCATGCGCATGCTCGCCTCGAGGTTGAGGGGCGGCAGCTCGTCCGGGTCAATGAGCACGTCGACGACCACGGGGCCTGTCTCTGCGACCGCCTTCTCGAGGACCTCCGTGACCTCTGAATCCTTCTCTATGCGGTAGCCAACCGCGCCAAAGGTCCGAGCCAGCGCCGCGAAGTCGGGATTGCCGTGCTCGGTTCCGTAGATGCGCCCGCCGCAGGTGAGCTTCTGGCGTATGTTAAGCACCCTGTACTGGCAGTCGTTCATGACGAAGACCTTGACGGCGGCCTCCTCGCGTACGGCGGTCTCGAGGTCCTGGAGCGTCATCATGAAGTCGCCGTCGCCGAGGACCGCGATGGCGCTTCGTTCCGGGAAGATGAGCTTGGTAGCGATGCACGCCGCAAACCCGAACCCCATCGAGCCGAAGTTCACGGTGGACATGTATGCGAGCGGGCGCTCCGCCGGCATAAAGTCCATGGGGTAGAGCAGGTGGGTCCCGGCGCCTACGCACACCACGGTGTCGTCCGGCAGCATGCCCGAGAGCTCTTTCATAAGCCGCGCCCCTGAAGTCTTATCACTCTGGCGTGACAGGGCCCCTTCGCACATCGCGCCCCATGCCTGGCGCGCCCCGGCGAGCGCTTCCTCCCATTCGGGGCGCGGGACGTAACGGCGGTCTCCGATGGCAGCAAGCATCTCCTCGAGGAACGCCGACGCGTCGCAAGGGATGACCCTGGCGGGCGGCGCCTGGGGGGCGACTTTGCCGGAGATATCCACGATGATGATGCGCTCAGCCTTCACGGGGAGAGTGTACTCGTACGTCGTCATGTCGCTCAGTCCGCAGCCGAGGCACAGAACAGCGTCCGCGGACTCGAGGGCCTTGTCTGCGACCACGTTGCCGCCGCCGAATCCCGCCCTTCCGAGTGACCGGGGATGTGTCTCCGGTATCGCACCGCGACCATTCCCGGTAGTGGCGACAGGGACTCCGGTCTGCTCGGCGAGCCGCAGCAGCGACCCGGCTGCGCCCGAGTAGGCGATTCCGCCTCCGGCGAGTATCAGAGGCAGCCGCGCTGAGCCGAGCATCTCGACCGCCGCGGCAGCGTCCTCGGGATTAACCGGTGGGGGAGGGTCGGCCTCGAGGAACATCCCCGAAAGGTCAATGTCAGCGGTCTCGGTCCAGACGTCCTCGGGCACCTCGATCATCACGGGCCCGCGAACGCCGCTCATGCAGGTGCGGTAGGCTTCCGAGAAGACCTCCGGCACGCCGGCCGCCGAATCGACGCGGTAAGTCCCCTTGCAGAGCGAGGAGAAGACGCGGGGATGGTCGAGCTCGAGCATCCCGTCGCTCCCGGCGAGGCGGCGCTTGACGGCGCCGCTTATGAGGATCATCGGGGAGCAGTCCTTCGCGGCGTTTCCCACCGATATCATGGCGTTCAGCGCCCCGGGGCCGGAGTGCACGAGCGCGACACCCGGTCTGCCGGTCAGCCTTCCCTCTGTATCGGCCATGCTCGCGGCGACCTGCTCGTGCCGGCAGGAGACATACCTTATCTCGTCTCGCCGGCCGCACAGAGCGTCAACGAAGAGGAGGTTACTCGTGCCGATTATCCCGTAGATGCGCGCAGCGCCCATCCTGGTAAGGGCGCCCGCCAGTGCTGCCGCACCTGTCATCGACGACAACCTGACACCTCCATGGTCCTTCGGGTCAGACCGTTTTCGTTGAGCGTGTTGGACAAGTTGAAGATGTTGCTAACGTAACGAAAATGGTCTGACCCCATTCACGACGTTCTCGGGGGGTTCGCCTTTGAGCACCCGGACGATGTTGGCCATCGCCACGGAAATGATGCGCATTCGCGACTCGTTCGTCGCGCCGGCGGTATGCGGGGTAAGCACTACGTTCGGCGCGTCGAGGAGGGGATTGTCCGCGGGCACCGGCTCCTCCGAGAAGACGTCGATGACCGCGCCCGCCAGCCTGCCCTCCTTCAGTGCCGCGGCAAGCGCTTCCTCGTCCACCACCTCGCCCCTTGCCACGTTGACCACTATCGCGTTCGGTTTCATGCTGGCTATCCTGTCGGCGCCGAGAAGTCCCCTGGTCTCCGGGGTAAGCGGCGTGTGCAGGCACAGGACGTCCGACTTCGCCACGAGCTCGTCAAGCTCGCAGTAGACCGCGCTGAGCTCCGACTCCAGGTCGCATGACATCCTTTCGGGGTCGTTGTAGACGACAGTGCAGCCGAAACCCACGGCCCTGGCGGCCACCTCACGCCCGATGCGCCCCATCCCGATTATGCCGAGTGTCTTTCCGTAGAGCTCGAAGACGCCGTACTGGGCCATCTCGTCCTGCGCCCAGACACCCTGCTTCATCTTTTCCATCTGCAGGCCGAGCTTCTTCAGGCAGGCCAGGGCTCCCATCATCGTATGCTCGGCGACAGCGATGGCGTTAGCCCCCGCAGCGTTGGCGACCGGGATGCCGTTGGCCGCGGCGGCCTCTATGTCTATGTGCTGGTACCCGACCGAGGGCTGCTGTATGAGCAGGCAGGGAGCGGCCGCTTCCATCACCTCGGCGTCCATCTCGTGCCGATACGTGTAGTCACCGACGACAATGTCCGCCGCAGCAACAGCCTGGAGGAGCTCCGCCTTGCTCGCTCCACCGTACGTGACCGCCGTGACATCGCCGATATCCTCGCCCGCAGAGCTCGCCTTGAGCAGCGCATCGACGAGCTCAGACGGGAGCGGAGAGAGGACGAGTATCGTTGTCCCTGGCATCGGACCCTCCGTTAAGCTTCGACCGGGCGATTCAGCACGGGCTAAAGGACAATGACGACCCGGCACGATAATTCTATAGGTAAGGCCTTTGATAGCGACAGGGGGAGAGATGGACAGCACCGGCGTTCCAGCGGGCTACGTCGCCCTTTTCTACCTGTTCATGCTGGTCATCTGGGCCGCCTTCGGGTTGTGGGCCGGCAAGGTGGGGCAGGGAAAGGGGTATAACTTCTGGATAGGGTTCGCCGCGGGGTTCTTCGGAGGGATCATAGGTCTGGTCATCATGTATGCCATAAAGCCGGCCAAGCGCCGCGTGGAGCCTTACCAGGTCTACCCGCCGCCGGACTACTACCAGGCGCCCCCTCCCGACCCGTCGATGGCAGCGCGCCACAAGGTCTGCAACTCCTGCCAGAACCTGGTGCCAGGCGAGTCCCAGTTCTGCACCTACTGTGGCGCGGACCTCACCGCCACACCGCCCTGGTAGCGCAAAAAAGGGGTCAGGTCATTTTGTTGCATTTCCAGCAGTCTCGGCGATATGCACTGGGAAATGCAACAAAATGACCTGACCCCAATGTTGCAGCTGCTAGCAGCTCTTTGAGCACTTACAGGTGCTCGAGGCCTTCTTGGCCACCTTCACGATGCGCATTGTGACCCCCCTTCCCTTCTGGATGGGTTATCATGGCTATTGTAGTCCGCGGCCGGGATGCGATTCAACAGCCATGTTCGCCGGGCGCCGCGCGTATCCTCCATGGTCGCTGAGCAGGCGGCGCCGCGGTGCCAGAATGAATGGAGATCGGCGATGAGCGATTTTCCGGGCTTCCAGTCAGGGGTCGGGCCCTTCCTCAGGGGAGAACTCGGCATGCAGGACTCCGAGGAGTTCAAGCGGCTGGTCTGCGCGGATTGCGAGTTCTTCACGCCCGGGGAGGACGAGGAGCTGGAGTGCGGCTGCTACCACATTCTCGTGCGCCTGCTGGAGAAGCGCGCTGTGACCCTGGAGCAGATCGCCGATGCCCTCGGGTAGGAGATACCTGGGCCTGGGGGACACGGTCTTCCTCAAACAGCTCGAATTCCCGGCCGTCTACGACAAGGCCGCCGACGAGATATACGAGGTAGACCCGCTGGGCTTTGAGGAACTGTCCCGCTGTGACGGCGCCCTGGAGACATCGGCATCCCGCTTTCCCGACGAGTTCCTCTCTTTCTGCCTTTCCGAGGGCGTTCTCGTCGAGCGCAAGAAGCCCGAGCGCCTCGAGGTTGCAGTCGGTCACAACGAGGTGCCATCCCTCCGTTATCTCATGGTCGAGGTGACCGACAGGTGCAACCTCTCGTGCATCCACTGCTACCTGGGGGACACGCCGGGCCAGGTCCTTCCCGCGCGGACCGTCGAGGCGGTGCTGGACGAGTTCGAGGAGATGGGGGGCCTGAGGCTGGTGGTGACCGGGGGAGAGCCGCTGCTGCACCCGGAGTTCGCCCGGATAAACGAGCTGGCTGCCGGGCGGGCCTTCAGGTCCATACTCGTCACGAACGGAACCCTGCTCGACGCGGGAACCGCTGAGGCCCTCGCATTCGACGAGGTGCAGGTCTCCCTGGACGGCATGAAGGACGGCCATGATTACGTGAGGGGAGAGGGAAGCTTCAAACTGGCGGTCGCCGGGATAGAGAACCTGCGGCGCGCGGGCATACCAGTGTCGGTTGCCACGATGGTGCACAGGCACGACCTGGACGAGCTGGACTCACTGGAGGCCCTGGTCAAGCGCATGGGCTCGGTCTCATGGACGCTGGACGTCCCGTGCGATGCGGGGAGGATGATCGGGGAGGAGCGCCACTTGATGCCGGGCCTCGAGGCGGCCGCCGAGGAGCTCGAGCGCGCTTTCGGCTCCGAGCAGCACGAGCCGTCCGGCGACTGGGCGTGCGGCGCCCACCTGGCATGCGTGAAAGCAGGCGGAAAGCTGACCAAATGCGGCTTCTACGAGGAGTGGACCGGCGGCAGGGTGGAGGAAGGCCTGCGGCGGGCCTGGAGGGCGATGCCCCGCATGAGGCTCTCCGACCTCGACTGCGACTGCGAGTACCTGTCTGAATGCGGCGGCGGGTGCAGGTACCGCGCCGAGCGTGCTTCGGGGAGGAACGCCCCTGACCCGCTCAAGTGCAGGCAGTTCGGCCTTGCCGAGCCGGGCTGAGGCAGACCCGCCTGGTTTTACACATAAAGCTCCATGGGATTGCTCTCCACATCTATATATTGTGGTCTGCCACTGAGTTCTCCACAAAATATTCCACAAGCTAACATTCATTTCCCAGAAATTGACTGCCTGTGCCCCCACCAGGGCCTCCTCCAGGTCACCCGAAAGGGCGAAAAGTGGTTTTCCGAGTAAATAAGTGTTGCAATGGGGTTAGAAATGGTGTAGGGTGGGGACAAGTGGCGAGAACTGAGGATTCCAATGCTCGTTGGTTCGTCTCAAAGAACGGTCGACTCCAAGGGTCGGATGATACTGCCCAAGGAGTTCCGCAGCTATTTCGAGGGCGGCCTCATGGTCACGAAAGGCCTCGACAACTGCCTCCTGCTCTATCCCATGAAGGAGTGGGAGAAGCTGGTCGAGCGCATCGAGGAGATGCCCTCAGGCAGCGAGGCGACCCGCAGGTTCACGCGGTTGTTCTTCGCCGACGCGAGCCACCTGATGCCCGATGGTCAGGGCCGGGTTCTCATCCCGCCGCGCCTCCGCGAGATGGTGGGCATCAGGGGTGAGGTCTTCATCGTAGGGCTCGCCAACAAGGCTGAGGTCTGGGACCCGGACAATTGGAAGGCATACCGGAAGTCGAGCGAAGGTCAGTACGAGCAGTCAGCCTCCGACATCGGGGTCTGACATGGGAGAGGAAAACGGCGCGGGCCACCGGCCGGTGATGGTGGCCGAGGTCATCGAGTACCTGGCGCCGGCGAAAGGGAAGGTGATCGTCGATGGCACACTCGGAGCAGGCGGACACGCTGAAGCTATCGCTGCGCGGATCTCGCCGTCAGGGCGGCTCATTGGTCTTGACCGAGACCCGCAGGCTCTCGCTGCCGCCCGCCAGCGGCTGGGGAAGGTTCCGGCGCAGGTCAGTTACCATCGCGAAAATTTCCGAGATATACAGTCCGTCCTTGGCGGCGAGGGGCTAGAGAAGGTCGACGGCGTCCTGCTGGACCTCGGGCTCTCGTCGATGCAGGTCGACGACCCTGCGCGGGGCTTCAGCTTCAGGCAGGACGGGCCCCTCGACATGAGGATGGGCCCCGACGCGCCGAGGTCGGCGGAGGAGATAGTGAACGAGGACTCGGAGGACGAGCTTGCGAGGATCATCTACAACTACGGAGATGAGCGGTGGGCCAGGCGGATAGCTCACTTCATCATAGAGGCCCGGGAGCGCCGGCCCATACGGACGACACAGGAGCTCTCAAAGGTCGTGGAGGACGCGGTCCCCGTCTCTGCGAGGCGAGGACGCAAACACCCGGCCAGGAAGACGTTCCAGGCGCTCCGGATTGCGGTGAACGACGAACTGGACGACTTGAGGGAGGGGATAGCCAACTCAGTGGAATGCCTGGCCCCGTCCGGGCGGATAGTGGTGCTGTCTTACCAGTCCCATGAGGACAGGATAGTAAAGCGCACCTTCAACTCCCTGGCAAAAGGATCTGACTATCCGCCCGGCACTCCGCTCTACGAGGAGCCCGTGCTGGAGGTGCTGACGCGCCGGCCGGTCACGCCCTCGGAGGAAGAGCAGGAGAACAACCCGCGCAGCAGGAGCGCGAAGCTCCGTGCGGCGATGAAGAAAAGCGAGACCTGACGTGGCGGGCGAAAAGAAGGCGAAGAAGTGCAGATCGAAGAAGAATAAAGCGAGAGCACGGCGGCCGAAGGAGAGAAAAGGACTCACCTTCGGCTTCTTGATGTTGGTGCTGCTGATTCTCGCGGGCACCGGTGTCTTCATGGTCGCGATGCAGCAGGGGGCCGTATCGAGCGACCTCGAGGCCCGGCGCGTGGAACAGAAGATAGCTGCCGAGAAGGCAGAGCAGAAGAGCCTGCGCCTCGACCTAGCCCGCTTGAACAGTCCAGGCCGCGTTGCCAGGATAGCCCAGGACGAGCTCGGCTTCGGCGAGCCGGGCGCCGTCATATACCTGAAGTACACGCGGGGGAAAGACGGGAAGATCGCGTGCCAGAGCACTCTCGAGAGGACCGAAAGGGAGCCGCCGTCAGCCAAGGACAAGGACCAGGCCTCCGCCGAGGAGCCGTCCGGTAACCTGACGCGAAGATAGGTGAAGCGCCTGTGCGGAAAAGGGAGACCAGCGACACGCGGTTGACCGTCGTGGCCGCCGTACTTTTCCTGGGCCTTGCGGTCGTCGCGGGAAAGCTCGTAATAATACAGGGTCTCGAGGCCGGCCGTTACAAGAAGCTCGCGGCCGAGCAGCGGGACACCTCCATAAACGTAACCCCGCGGCGGGGGACCGTCTTCGACCGCGAGGGCGAGATAATGGCCATCAGCGAAGACGTCACCACCATCTATGCCACTCCCTACCAGGTAAAGGACAAACCAGCCGTTGCGCAGAAGGTGGCGGAGGTCCTGGGACAGGACCCAGGTGACGTACTGAAGAAGCTCCAGGAACCGTCGGGATTCGTCTACCTCGCGCGGAAGTTCGACAAGACGCTTGCCGCCGAGCTCGAGAAGATGGACCTGCCGGGCATCGGTTTCATCCAGGAGAGCAAGAGGTTCTACCCCCTGGGCTCACTCTGCTCGCAGGCTCTTGGCCTGGTAGACGTGGACAACAAGGGGCAGGCCGGCCTCGAGCTTTACTACGAGGACGTCCTTGGCGGCGAGCCCGGGGAGGTGCTGCTGGAGCGTGACGCGGCGGGAAACCCGATACCGGGAAGCGAGAAGAAGCGCAAGGACGCGGTCGACGGCACAGACCTGCAGCTGACCCTGGACAAGGACATCCAGGCGAAGCTGGAGGAGGCGCTGGCCTCCGGGGTCGAGAGGTATTCCGCTGAGGCGGGGACCGCGCTGGTGATGGACTGCAACACGGGTGACATACTCGCGATGGCGACATCTCCGACGTTCGACCCGAACGAGCGCAGCGAGATCGACGCCGCGGCGATGCGCAACAGGGCGATAACGGACGTCTACGAGCCGGGGTCCTCTCTCAAGATAGTGACGGCCTCCGCTGCGCTCGAGCAGAAGGTCGTCGAGCCGCAGACCGCACTGAACGTGCCGTCGATACTCAAGGTCGCCGACAAGGAGTTCAAGGAAGCGGAGCCGAAGCCGGCACGGCAGCTCACCTTCAGCCAGGTCATCAGCCAGTCGTCAAACGTCGGCACCATCATGGTCGCACTGCAGCTCGGAGACGAGCGCCTGGCGCAGTACCTTGACAGGATGGGACTGGGCAGCAAGACCGGGGTGGATTTCCCTGGAGAGGTGGCAGGGCTGGTACCTCCGGTCTCGACGTGGTCCGGCACCAGCGCCGCGACAATCAGCATCGGGCAGGGGATATCAGTGACCCCCCTTCAGCTCGCGTGCGTGATGGGCGCCATCGCCAACGGGGGGCGAAAGATATCGCCTCACTTCCTGAAATCGAAGATAACTGACGAAGGAACCCGGGACATGGGGCTGGGAGGGCTCGGGGACGAGGTCCTCTCGCAGGACGCCTGCCGGAAGATGTCCGCGATCCTGGAGCAGGTTGTCGCCGCCGGCAACACCGGCTCGAAGGCCGCGGTGAACTACTACAGGGTGGGCGGTAAGACCGGAACCGCCGAGAAGGCCAGGAAGGGCGGCTCCGGGTACTCTGGCACCTACATGGCGACATTCGCCGGGTTCGCTCCCGCCGAAAGGCCGAGGCTGGTATGCATGGTCGTCTTCGACGAACCATCGCCGATCTGGGGCGGGGAGACTGCCGCGCCCGTATTCAAGGAGATAATGGCGTACAGTCTGCAGCACCTGAAGGTGCCGCCCAGTTACACGTCGCCGGAGGGCGGCGCGGGAGGTCAGGACTGATGCGGGAGACAGCGAAAATCGCCGCGGAGATGCTCAAATGCGGTCTTCACAGGGGAGAAAGACGTTACTTGACTTTCACATGGCCCAGGTCTAAAAGGGTGCATGGATATTTCGGCCGAGGACAGGAGACGAGCTTCAGAGATGAGATTAGAAGACATTCTGGACACCATTGAAGAGAAGAAGGTTACCGGTCCGAAGGACCTGGAGATCACCGGGCTTTCCTACGACAGCCGGCTCGTCGAACCGGGCCAGGCTTTTTTCTGTATCAAGGGGCTGGTGACCGACGGGCACCTCTACGCCGCGGACGCCGTGAAGGCGGGCGCGGCCGCGCTTTTCGTCGAGCGAGACCCGGAGGAGGATGTCGGCGAAGGGGTCACGCTCATCAGGGTGCCCGACACGAGGCTTGCCATGGCGCTCTGCTCTTCGAAGTACTACGGCGAGCCGTCGCGTGAGCTGAAGCTGATAGGCATAACAGGCACCAACGGCAAGACGACCACCTCATACCTCATCGAGAACGTCTTCAAGAAAGACGGATACATGGCCGGCCTGATAGGCACGGTGGAAAACCACATCGGCGACGTCGTGGAGCCGGTGACCAGGACCACCCCCGAGTCGCTCGACCTCCAGCGCCTCCTGCGCCGCATGGTGGACAGCGGGGTGGAGGTGGTGGCGATGGAGGTCTCCTCTCACGCGCTGGAACTGCACCGAGTGGCGGGCTGCCTGTTCGACGTGGTGGTGTTCACGAACCTCACGCAGGACCACCTCGATTTCCACATCTCCCTCGAGGAGTACTTCGGGGCCAAGAGGCGCCTCTTCGAGGGCGACGACTTCGGGAGTTCGAGGATCGCCCTCATCAACATAGACGACGATTTCGGGAGGCGCCTTGCCCGCGAGACCTCGCTCACTTCTCACACTTTCGGGATGAGTGAAGAGGCCGACGTCAGGGCCGAGGACGTGGTCGTGTCCTCCTCGGGCAACACGTTCAGGCTGATAATGGACGGGGGCGAACCGCTCGAGGTCTCGACCCTCCTGCAGGGCAGGTTCAACGTGTACAACTGCCTCGCCGCGGCGGGAGCCGCCGCACAGCTCGATGTCGGGGTCTCGAGCATAGCAGCGGGGCTCGAGACGCTCGTCGGAGTGCCGGGTCGGTTCGAGAACATCGACTGCGGGCAGGAGTTCACGGTGCTTGTAGACTACGCCCACACCCCCGACGGAATACGAAGCCTACTCGACGCGTGCGTCGAGGTCGCGGAGGGAAGGGTGATCATCGTAGTCGGCTGCGGGGGCGACAGGGACCGCAGCAAGCGCCCGCTCATGGGCAGGGTGGCCGCCGAGATGTCGGACCTCTGCGTGATAACCTCGGACAATCCCCGCAGCGAGGACCCCGAGGCCATCATAGAGATGATAGTGGAAGGCATCAGGAGCGACTACCCGCCTGAGCGCTACGTCGTGGTCACCGACCGGCGCAGCGCCATAAGGGAGGCCCTGTCGCGGGCGCGCCCCGGGGACCTGGTGGTGGTGGCAGGAAAAGGCCACGAGAGCGGCCAAATCTTTGCTGATAGGGTCATACTGTTCGACGACAGGCAGGTAGTGAGGGAGTGCCTGAAGGAGGTGACTGGTGCGCAGTGTTAGCCTGAAAGAGCTTTCCGAGGCCACGGGGGGCTCCCTCGAGGGTCCGGGAAAGACCGTAATCTCGAGTGTCGGCACCGACACCAGGAACCTCCGTGGGAAAGACCTGTTCGTCGCGCTGGTTGGCCGGAGGATGGACGGCCACACGTTCCTTCCCGATGCCGTCCGCGCCGGGGCGAAGGCCGCGGTCGTCGAGAAGGGCAACCCTTACTACGTGAAGTTCCGCGATAGCCACCCCGGGTTTCCAGTCGTCATCGTGAAAGACACGCTGCGCGCCCTCGGCGACATCGCGGCCCTGGTCCGTGACGGGCTGCGGGTGGAGGCCGTAGGCATCACCGGGACGACCGGGAAGACGTGCACGAAAGACTACCTGGTCTCGGCGCTCGCCGGGAAGTACCGTGTCGCCGGCTCGCCGGGAAGTTTCAACAACGAGATAGGCATCCCGCTCACCATCTTCGCCGCGGCGAGGAACGACACGGCGCTCGTCGCGGAGATGGGGGCCAGGAGGCCCGGCGACATAACCCGTCTCGCCGATATCGTCCGCCCGTCCCTGGGCATCATCACGAACATAGGCCCGGGACACCTCGAGCTGTTCAAGACGGAGGAGGCGGTGGCGCGGACAAAGGCCGAGCTCGCCGCCGCGCTCCCGGCGGGCGGTACGCTCTTCCTCAACGCGGAAGACCGATGGACCCGGTGGATAGCGCGCCAGACAAGCGCTGAAGTGGTCAGGTTCGGCACCGGCAGGTCGTCGGACTACAGGGCGGCGCGGGTGAGCATGGACGGCTCCGGGAAGCCTTCGTTCGAGATCCGCGGGCCCGGGATTCACACCGTGGTGAAGCTCCCTGGACCGGGAAGGCACCAGGTGGCCAACGCGCTGGCCGCTGCGGCCTGCGCGCACGTGATGGGCGTCAGCCCCGTGGACATAGCGGCCGGGCTAGAGAGAGCGGAGCTGAGCCCCTGGAGGCTCGAGATAGAGGAGTCGCCGGCCGGGTTCACAGTCATAAACGACGCATACAACGCAAACCCCCGCTCGATGTCCGCCGCCCTCGAAACCCTGAAGCAGGTGGGCACGGGTAGGCGCACCATCGCCGTCCTCGGGGGCATGGCCGAGCTGGGCAGGGACAGTAGGCAGTATCACCTGGACGCCGGCCGGAACGCGGCCCTGCTGGATACGGACATACTGGTGACGGTTGGCAGGAGGGCGCGGCTCTACGCCGCCGGGGCGCTGGAGGCCGGGATGCCCCGGGGCAGCGTATTCAGGTGCGAAGAGCCCGGTCAGGCTTCCCGCCTGGTGGGTGAGATAGTCGAGCCGGGCGACGTGATACTGGTCAAGGCGTCGAGGGTGGCCGGGCTGGACCAGCTCTCCCGAGCGCTCCTCGAGACCCGTCCCGCCGGCGAGAAAATGGTGGCCAATGTATAGGGTACTGGGCGCCGCTTTTATAGCCGGCTTCATCTGCCTGTTCCTGACGCCCGGCCTCATCAAGATACTGCGCCGCAGGGAAGTCGGGCAGGTCATAAGGGAGGACGGGCCCCACGCGCACTTCGTCAAGAAGGGGACCCCCACCATGGGTGGCATCCTCATCGTACTGGGGACGGTCGTGGCGTACCTCCTCCTGTCGCGCCGGACACCGGAAGGCCTGGTAGTGATCGGGACCATGGTCGCATGCGGGCTCCTTGGCTTCGTGGACGACTTCATACAGATAAGGAAGAAGAGGTCGCTGGGCCTAAGGCCGTCCGTTAAGTTCATAGGGCAGCTAGCGATAGCGGTGGCGTTCACCCTCATCGCGACGAACGTGCACTCGGCCGGGCACCCCGCACTCCCGAGGTCTTTCAGCTTCCTCGGCGGGACGTTCGGGAACCTCGGGGTCTTCTTCTTCATCTGGGTCTTCATAATGATCACCGCCTCGTCCAACGCGGTTAACCTCACCGACGGCCTTGACGGGCTCGCGAGCGGCTCGATGATACTGGTGATGGCAGCCTACCTGTTGATAGCGTTCACCATGTTCCGACACCCTGTGACCGAGCACCCCAATTTCTACAGCTTCACCGGGGAGCCCGCCCTCGACGTCGCCATCATATGCGGGGCCGTGCTGGGAGGGTGCGTGGGGTTCCTGTGGTGGAACGCCGCGCCGGCGAGGATATTCATGGGGGACACGGGCTCCCTGGCCCTGGGCGGCGTCATGGCCGCCGTCGCCCTGATGACAAGGACTCAGCTCCTCCTTCCAATACTGGGAGGTCTGTTCGCGATAGAGACGCTCTCGGTCATCATCCAGGTCGGCGTGTTCAAGCTCACCGGGGGAAAACGGGTCTTCAGGATGGCGCCCATCCACCACCACTTCGAGCTGGGGGGCTGGTCCGAGTTCACGGTGATAATCCGTCTCTGGATAATATGCGGGTTCTGTGTCCTGGCGGGCTTCGCGATATTCTACGTCGATTTCGTCGCGAGGGTACCGAAATGATCGAGCTCTCCGGTAAGAGGGTCCTGGTCGTCGGGCTGGGGACGAGCGGAGCCGAAGCCGCGAGGGTGGCTTCGGGCAGGGGCGCGGTGGTGCGCGTGGTCGATTCATCCGCCTCCCCGGCGATGGCGCAGTCGTCGGATGAGCTCAGAGGGCTGGGAGTCAAGGTCGACCTCGGGCTCGAGGTGCCGGACGACATAGGGTCATACGACCTGCTGGTAGCGAGCCCCGGCGTGCCGGACAGCGCCGCCGTCCTGACAGCCGCCCGAGGGGCAGGTGTGCGCGTCATAAGCGAGCTCGAGCTCGGATACAGGCTCCTGCCCGGCGTCGAGATAATAGCGGTCACCGGGACAAACGGAAAGACGACCACGACCAGGATCATCGGGGAGATGGTGGGGAGGGAGAGGCGCTCCTTCACCTGCGGGAACATCGGCAACCCGGTAGTCGGGCTGGTCGGAGAGGCAAGGTCCGGCGATGTCCTGGTTGTCGAGGTCTCGAGTTTTCAGCTGCAGAATATCGAGGAGTTCAGGCCGCGGGTGGGGGTGGTCCTCAACGTGGCGCCGGACCACTACGACTGGCACAGTGGCTTCGACGAGTACCTGGCGGCAAAGGCGAGGCTCGTGGAGAACATGCGGGACGGCGACAGCCTTGTTTACAACGCCGACGACGTGTCATGCCGCATGATAGCGGGTAAGGCCCGCTGCGCCAGGATAGGTTTCGCGGAGGTGAAAGGGCCCGAAGCCTCGGTGTGGCGGGAGAACGGATGGATAACGGCCGGGAAGCCACTACCTCCTGGCGGGGTCATGCCGCTCTCAGAGATAAAGCTCGCGGGCGAGCACAACGTGTCGAACGTAATGGCCGCGGCGGCGGCTTCCATGGCACTGGGGATAAGCCCGGAAGCGGTGCGCAGGGCGGCTGCCGGATTCGAGGGCCTCGAGCACCGGATGGAGTTCGTGGCGGAGGTAGGCGGCGTGGCTTTCTACAACGATTCGAAGGCCACCAACCCGCACGCGGCTCTTCATGCCGTCCGCTCGTTCGAAGGGCCGATGGTTGCAATCATGGGCGGCAGGAACAAGGGGCTCGAGTTCGATGAGCTGGCCGCCGAGATATGCGAAGGGATCCGCGACGGTCGGGTAAGAGGCCTGGTCCTCGTCGGCGAAAGCGCCGGGGAGATACGTTCGGCCGTAGAGCGCGCGTGCGCGAGCCGTGCGAACGGCTACCTTCACGTCGAGAGCGGTATCGATGACTCGGTCGGGCGTGCGTTCGAGCTGTCCGGCGGGGAGGGCATAGTGCTCTTCACGCCCGCGTGCGCCTCCTTCGACATGTTCGACGACTACAAGGACAGGGGCAGGGCGTTCAAGGAATCGGTCATGGACTTCAAGGGGAGTGGCAAGGATGCCGGCGGCGAGTAACGCCGCGAGGAGGCCGGCGGGCGCGCAGCGCCGCCGTCCCGCTCCGTCGGCGACCGCGAACTCCAGGCGCAAACCTTCCTCGAACCGGGGCAAAGCGGCCGCGAGAAGGCCTGCTCAGAAGGTGACGGCGACACGCGCCCGCAGCCAGGCTTCGCGGCGCCGTTCCTCGTCCGGAAGGGCGGAGGCCGCGCGCGGTGCCGTCGCGCGGACAGAGCCCGCCTACTTCGTGCTGGTGCCGACGTTCGCTTTACTGCTGATGGGGCTCGTAATGGTCTTCTCGGCGGGTTCGGTCATAGGAATGGGCCAGAGTGTCGGCGGCTACAGGTACTTCATCCAGCAGATCGCATGGGCCGCGCTGGGCCTCGCCCTGATGGTGTTCTTCTGGAAGTTCGACTACCACAAGATAGGGAAAGTCTCCTGGATAGGGGTCATCGTGTCGATAGGCCTGCTCGCTCTTGTCCCGTTCTACGGGTGGGCGGCTTACGGCTCCAGACGCTGGCTCTCCATTGGACCGATCAACATACAACCCACCGAGATAGCCAAGTTCACCCTGGTCGTGTTCGCGGCCTATGTCTTCGCGATGAAGGGCGATAGCGTAAAGAAGGTGTTCCACCTCATCGTGCCGGTGCTACTTGTCGCCCTGGTCGAAGCGGCACTGATACTGAAGCAGCCGGACCTCGGCAGCACGCTGGTGCTGTGCTTCTCCCTGTTCCTGATACTGGTCGTTGCGAAGACGAGGCCCAGCCACCTGGCCGCGATCGCGACGGTCGGGGGAGCCGCCGCGCTCTTCTTCGCGCTCTCGGCACCTTACAGGAGGGCCAGGCTCTTCAGCTTCGTCGACCCGTGGAAGGCCCCGAGGGGCGCGGGGTACCAGGTGATACAGTCGTACATCGCTCTTGGCTCGGGCAGCATCAAGGGGCTCGGGCTCGGAATGAGCAGGCAGAAATTCCTGTACCTGCCCAACGCGCACACCGACTTCATCTTCGCGATAATCGGCGAGGAGCTCGGGCTCATCGGCACGATGGTGGTGCTCGCGCTCATCGGGTTCCTGGCATACGGGGGCATGCGGGTAGCCTCGAGGGCTCCGGATGAGCTGGGCAGGCTTCTCGCCGCCGGCATCACCGGGCTCATCGTGATACAGGCGCTCGTTAACATGGGAGGCGTCACCGGCCTCCTGCCGATAACGGGGGTTCCTCTTCCACTGGTAAGCTCCGGGGGCTCGAGCCTGTGCGTCTGCATGGGATGCATAGGGATGCTCCTCAACATCGCGGGCCAGAGCTCGCGCTAGGAGGTCTTTGCCGTGCGCCTGGTCGTCACCGGTGGAGGCACGGGGGGGCACATCTATCCCGCGCTCGCCCTCGCGAGACATTTTCAGGATATCCCGGGTAACGAAGTCCTCTTCATTGGTTCGCTCATGGGACCGGAGGGGGAAGCCGCGCGCGAAGCGGGCCTGCGTTTCGAAGGGCTCCAGCTGGCCGGACTCGTCGGGAAGAGGCCGGCCGCGGCGGTGAAGGCGGCCTGGCTCTTCGCGAGGGCTGCATTCGGTTGCAGGGAGCTCTTCAGGAAGTGGAGGCCCGACTGCGTCATCGGGACCGGCGGGTACGCATCCGCGCCGGCGTGTTTCACAGCCGTTGCACGGGACATACCGTTGATACTCCACGAGATGAACTACGAGCCCGGACTGGTGACTCGCCTGCTGAGCCGCCGCGCCGCGGCGGTCGCGACCGCCTTCGAGGGGACCGCAGGGCTGCTGAAGCGCCCCGAGCGCGCAAGGGTGACGGGCGTGCCGGTGCGTGAGCACATCGAAGAACTCTCGGACCCGCCGGCGAGGCTGGCGGCCAGGGCCGAGGGAATAAAGAAACTCGAGCTCGAGGAACAGAGGATGACGCTGCTTGTCTTCGGCGGCAGCCAGGGAGCGCAGGTGATAAACAGGTCTCTCTGGGAGATGTTGCCCGGGATCGCGGGAAACGCTGACCTGCAGGTGCTCCATCTGACCGGGCGGAACGGCTTCGACGAGCCGGGGCGGTCCTCTGCCGAGGCAAGGCTTGCCGGCACCGCGCTGTTGTACAGGCCACTGGCGTACCTGGAGGAGATGCACCTCGCATACGCGGTGGCGGACCTGGCGGTATCGCGGTCGGGAGCAGGAACGGTCGCTGAGCTCGCGGCCGCGGGGCTCCCGGCGGTCCTCGTCCCGTTCCCGCACGCTGGAGGCCACCAGGAGCGCAACGCAAGAGGTCTCGAGGAGAGGGGCGCCGCCAGGGTGGTCCCGCAGGAAGACCTCTCGGCCGTAAAAGCATTTGATGAGGCCCTGCGGATACTGGAAGATGTCGCGATACTCGAAAGCATGAAACAGGCCGCAGGCGCGATGGGGCCGGCGACGGGGACGGAAGGTATCGCCGCTCTCGTAGAAGAATTGACATAAAGACGAGTACGCGCCGGGAGGCGCAGGGGACGTCCCGAAAGGCGTTCTAAAGGCTGTTCACGAGCGGTCGATGCCTCCAGGCAATGAATCCCGAGGCGGTCTCCAACGGAATTCGAGCTTGCGAAACTGGAAAAAGGCGCGACGGTGCACCTGGTGGGAATAGGGGGCGCTGGCATGAGCGCTATAGCCACTGTGCTGATGCAGATGGGATACAGGGTGGAGGGCTCGGACCTCAAGGAGTCACCCAACGTCAGGAGGCTCCGGGCGATGGGCGCCGTGGTCGGCATCGGGCACCGGGCGGACAACCTCGGACTGGCCGAGGTCGTAATACGGTCTTCGGCAGTGTCCGGTGACAATCCCGAGATCATCGAGGCGGAGCGCCGCGGAATCCCCGTCATAGCGAGGGCCAGCATGCTCTCGGGGATAATGGAGACCAGGGAGAGCATCGCGGTAGCCGGCACCCACGGAAAGACCACCACCTCTTCGATGATCACCCAGATGCTGCTGGAATGCGGGACGGACCCGGCATTTCTCATCGGGGGTGAGCTGAACGAGATAGGCAGCAACGCGCACTACGGCGCCGGGCGGTACCTGGTAGCCGAAGCGGATGAGAGCGACGGGTCGCTGCTGTGCCTGAAGCCCTCCCACGCCGTGCTCACCAACGTAGAGCTCGATCACCCGGATTACTTCGAGAGCATTGAGCAGACGGCGGACGTGTTCCGCAGGTTCCTGGACCTGCTCCCGACGGGAGGGACGGCCGTTGTCTGCGGTGACGACCCCATGGCAAGGCGGGTGGGCCTCGACTTCGCCGGAGCGGGCGGCACGGTCCTATTCTACGGACGCGGCGAAGAGAACGATTACCGCTTCGAGGGCGAGGCCGTGAGCGCTGAAGGCTGCGCATACACAGCCCGCTTCCGCGGAGAGGAGCTCGGCGCCGTGCGGACGCTAGTTCCTGGAGTGCACAACATATACAACAGCCTGGCCGCGCTAGCCGTCGGACACAGCCTCGGGATTCCGGTGGACGGGGCAATTGAGGGGATAAGGCGTTTTCAGGGAGTGAGGCGACGCTTCGAGCTGGTCGGTACCCATGACGGCATAAAGATAGTGGACGATTACGCACACCATCCCACGGAGGTCCGCGCCGTGGTCGACCTGGCTTCGAAGATAGCAGGAGGAAGGGTGATGGTGGTGTTCCAGCCGCACCGGTACTCGAGGACGGGCAGGCTCGCGGCTGATTTCGCGGAAAGCTTCGACGCCGCGGACGTGGTCGTTGTGACGGACATCTACGGCGCCGGCGAGGAGCCGGAGCCGGGCGTCACCGGCCGCATGGTGGCGGACGGCATCAGAGAGCGCGACCCGGCAAAGGAACTCCATTACGTCCCGTCGAGGTCTGAGCTTGCCCACCGTGTGGTGGAGCTCCTGCGCGACGGCGACCTGGTGATAACCATGGGCGCGGGCGACGTAACGCAGTGCGCGAGAGAGATACTCGGGCTCCTGGGCCCGGGGAACAGCTGAGGGGGGCATCCGTGGCCGGACCCCTGGAGACTTTTGAGAAGATCGACGGTCTCGCCGTCGGGGAGAACGTTCCGTTCTCGAAACTCACAACCTGGAAGGTCGGAGGTCCGGCGCGTTTCCTGCTGGTGGCTTCGACGCTCGACGCGGCAAGAGCCGCAGTGGCAGCGGCAAGGGAGAGCTCGCTGCCCCTGCTCGTCATCGGCGCGGGTTCAAACCTGCTGGTGTCCGACGAGGGATACGACGGGTCGGTACTGAGGATGGAAGGCGACCTCGTAGACATCAGCGTGAAAGGGAGCTGCATCGAGGCCGGCGCAGGGGCCTCTATCGCCGCAGTGTCGGCGCGGGCCTCGAAAGCCGGCCTGGCGGGCCTCGAGTTCGCGGCCGGAATACCCGGGACGGTGGGCGGCGCGGTGATGATGAACGCCGGGGCCTACGACGGCAGCGTGGGGGGTGTGCTGGAGAGCGTGGAGGCCATCGGCCCCGTCCTCGAGCCTCTCGTGTACGAGAGCTTCGAGGACACCTACCGGAAAGCCCTGGTGCCGGCATCGGACATCGTGACCATGGCGCGTTTCCACCTCAGGGAGAGTACTCCTGACGCGGTGAAGAAGCTCGCCTCGCAGCTCAACGCGAGGCGCAAGAAAGCACAGCCGCTGGGGCTGCCCTCCGCCGGCTCGGTGTTCAGGAACCCGTCAGGGGGCCCGGTCGGAAGGCTCATCCAGGCCTGCGGTCTCAAGGGGCGCGCGGTCGGGGGAGCGAGGGTATCCGAGCTCCACGCGAACTTCATAATCAACGAAGGTGGCGCCACCGCGTCGGACATCCTGTCGCTGATAGAGATGATCACGTCGGAGGTCCGGGAGCGTTTCGGGGTCGACCTGGAGCTCGAGGTAAAGAAAGTCGGTTTCGAGGAGGAGTGAAACAGTGGCGAAGGTAGCGGTTCTTATGGGCGGGATGAGCGCCGAGAGGGAGGTATCCCTCGACACGGGAAGGTCGATCGCCGAAGCTCTGAGAGGGCTGGGGCACGAGGTCTTCGAGGTAGACGTTCAGAGGAGCCTGCCGCTGGAGCTGGCACGCATCGAGCCGGACGCCGCCTTCCTCGCGCTTCACGGCAGGGGAGGCGAGGACGGCACCGTGCAGGGTCTGCTGGAGATAATGCGCATCCCCTACACCGGCTCGGGTGTCTTCGCCAGCGCCGCTGCCATCGACAAAGTCGTCACGAAGGAGCTTCTCGGCCTGCGGGGAATACCGCTGGCCCGCGACGTGGTGCTGCGCAGGGACGAGTACGAACGTGCCGGGGCCGCCACCCGGATCGAGGGGACGCTTTCCTACCCGGTCATGGTCAAGCCAGCGAGCGAGGGAAGCAGTGTCGGCGTCTCGAAGGCGACGGGGCCGGGGGAGCTCGCGTCCGCGCTCGACGAGGTGTTCGCACGGGATCCCAGGGCACTTGTTGAGGAGTTCATCGAGGGGAGGCTGCTCACCGTGGGCATCCTCGGCTCGGAACCGATGGTGCTTCCAGTCCTCGAGATAAAGCCGAAGGAAGGCTTTTATGACTACCGGGCCAAGTACACGCCCGGCACGACCGACTATGAGGTGCCCGCTGACCTTCCGGAGGCCGTTGCCGAGCGCTCGAGGCAGCTGTCCCTGGAGAGCTTCAAAGCCCTGGGCTGCGATGGGATAGCACGGATAGACCTGATGCTCGAGGACGGCACCGACCGCCTGGTGGTGCTCGAGGTGAACACCATACCGGGCATGACCCCGACGAGCCTGATACCCAAGGAGGCCGCGGCGGCGGGGCTCGACTTCTCGCAGGTCGTCGAAGAGATACTGGCCGGCGCGAGCCTCAAGACAGAGCTGTTGGAGTGAGCGAGATTTGAAGAGATTGAAGCGCCCGGCAGGGGCGGGCGGGCTCAGGCCTCGCCCGGGTACAGGGCGCTCTCTCAAGAGGCTGCTGGTCGCGCTCGTCGTGCTCACGGTCCTGGCCGCGGGTTTCGCAGTCTGGCTAGGCTACTTCACGGACGTCTGTTCGGTGCGTGGCGTCGAGATAACAGGCAACCGCATCCTCGATACCGCGTACATAAGGCAGCTCAGCGGTGTGGACTCCTACGAGAACCTCCTCAGGGTACAGGTGGGCCGCCTCGAGAGAAACCTCGAGCGCGACCCCTGGATACGTGAAGCACGGATCGGGCGCGAGCTTCTCAACACGGTGAGGATAGACGTGACCGAGCGCGTCCCGGTTGCGCTCGTGGACGCGGGCGGAACCGGCTTCCTGGTAGACCCGTCGGGCTATGTCATTGCCGGGGTGGCCACCGACCAGTTCCAGGAACTTCCCCGCGTCTACGCGGCCCAGGTCCCTCCACCGAACATAGGGGAGAAGCTTTCCGATGCCCAGGTGGCGGAGTGCGTCAAGGTCATAGGCACGATGCCCCAGGGCCTCAGGGATACCATCGCCATGGGCAATCCGTTCGACGGCAGGGGGCAGGTGTTCATCTCCAGGAACGGCTACAACGTGGTCTACGGCGACGCCAGGGACATGGAGAACAAGAACGAGATACTCGAAGCGATAGTCGCTGATATCGCGGGAAACAACAGGGCCGTCGCCTACATCGACGTACGCGTCCCCGACTCTCCCGTGATAATGCCCCGCTGAGCCACAGGTTGCGGGATTGGATACCCATGTTTATACTAAAGTCTAAACTAATGTTAATATACATCTTTAGTTGACAGTAATTATCTGTTATAATGCAAAACTCGAGTGAAAGTACAGCCAGGGAGTTGAACGAGACCGGCAGTGAGGACAGAGCCTCTGGGAGCAACGGGGAAAGGAACCTGCCATGCCTGAGGACTTGAAGCAGTTCTTTGCGGTTATAAAGGTCGTAGGTGTCGGTGGCGGAGGCAACAACGCCATCAACAGGATGATACGTGACGGCATGACCGGGGTGGACTTCATAGCGGTCAACACGGACGCGCAGGACCTTCTCGCCTGCGACGCGGATGTGAAGATCAGCATCGGCGAGGAGCTCACGCACTTCCTGGGCACCGGGAACCAGCCGGACCTCGGCCGCGACGCCGCTGAGGAACACCGTGACGAGATAAAGGAAGCCCTCAAGGGCAGCGACATGGTCTTCATCACCGCCGGCGAGGGCGGCGGCACGGGCACCGGCGCGGCGCCGGTCGTGGCGGAGATAGCAAGAGAGCTCGGGGCCCTGACGATAGGCGTTGTCACCAAGCCGTTCGACTTCGAGGGCACCCACCGCAGGCGCCAGGCCGAGGAGGGCGTGGAGAGCCTGCAGGACAAGGTGGACACGCTCATTATCATCCCGAACGACAAGCTCTTCGAGATGACGGACTCCCGCATAAGCATAGAGGAGGCCTTCAAGAAGGCCGACGAGGTCCTGCGCTTCGGCGTCCAGGGCATCACCGACCTCATCAACATCCCGGGCCTCATCAACCTCGATTTCGCCGACGTCAAGAAGATCCTCTCCATACCGGGCTCGGCCCTGCTGGGGATGGGCGATGCATCCGGAGAGGACCGCGCCGTGAAGGCCGCCGAGAACGCCGTGTCGAGCCCACTGCTCGAATCCTCGATAGACGGGGCGCAGGGCGTGATAGTCAACGTGACCGGCGGGGCCGACATGTCCCTCCAGGAGGCTCGCGACGCAGCCGAGATAATCCGCGCGGCCTGCGACTCGGACGCAGAGGAGATATTCGGCGTCATAGTGGACCCGGGGGTCTCCGACAGGGTCAAGGTCACGGTCATAGCTTCCGGCATAGAGGCCGGCAGGCTCGGCTTCGCGAGGCCTGCGCGACCGGCCTCCAGGCGCAGGGTCGAATCCGAAGAGGAAGAGCGCGAAGCCCCGCGCGAGCGGGCGCCCAGGGAGAGGGAGCGCGCCGGAAAGACCATCTTCGAGGAAGAGGACATAACCATCCCTCCGTTCCTGCGGAACCGGTAAACCCTGAATCAATAGTTGATTCAATACTTCAGGCTAGTCTAATCCTCTAATACAGGGTTTTGTCCGAGTGTGTTTTCTTGCCTGTCCACCTGCCGGATACGACTGATTCCGCAGTGCCCGCTCCCCTTCGCGACCAGTTCCGTCTTCCGACCATGAGCAATCTCCCGTCTTCATGAAATCCTGCATTGAAGGTCTGGCGGCTCTTCAGGGCTAATGCATTCTTGGAAAGAGAGGTTGATCCTTACGTGAATGGAGGAGCGGATTGGAGGAAACCGGGCCCAGGCCTTTCAGGGCTTTGATAAAGATAGTCGGTGTCGGCGGTGGCGGCAACAACGCCGTCAACAGGATGATCGACGCCGGGATATCGGGAGTGGAGTTCGTGGGGGTGAACACAGACACCCAGGCGCTCCGGGGCTGCAGGGCCGAACTGCTCGTGCCGATCGGAACGAAGCTGACGCAGGGGCTGGGGGCCGGCAACGATCCCGACATCGGAGAGCGCGCGGCCGAAGAGAGCATCGACGACCTGAGGGACGCCGTGCAGGGAGCAGACCTGGTGTTCGTCACGACCGGTGAGGGAGGAGGCACAGGCACCGGGGCCGCACCCGTCGCCGCCGCCGCGGCCCTGAAGGCGGGGGCGCTCACCGTAGGAGTGGTGACAAGGCCGTTCTTCTTCGAGGGGAAAAAGCGCGAGGAGCAGGCCGCCGTGGGCATCGACCGCCTACGCGAGAATGTGGACACGCTCATCGTGGTGCCCAACGACCGGCTGCTCGACATCGCCGAGGACATCCCGGTAGTGGAGGCCTTCAGGCTCGCGGACGACGTGCTCCGCCAGGGGGTGCAGGCCATAACGGAGCTCATCACCGGCAAGGGGGTCATCAACGTCGATTTCGCGGACGTGCACCACGTCCTCGAGGACTCCGGCGCGGCGCTCATCGGCATCGGCCTGGCGGCCGGCGAGGAGAGGGGTAAGCAGGCCGCTCTGAACGCCATCGACAGCCCGCTGCTCGAATCTTCGATAGACGGGGCTACGAGGGTGCTCCTGAACATATCCGGCGGGAGCGACCTGGCGCTCTACGAGGTCAACGAGGCGGCCGAGGTGGTGGCCGGCGCCGTAGACCCGGAGGCCAACATGATATTCGGCGCCATAGTGGACGACGCGCTCGCCAACCACGTGAAGGTGACCGTGGTCGCCTCCGGCTTCAGGGAGCCGGGGGAGAGGAGGGCGCCCGCGCGCACGTCCGAGGCGCGCCCGGAGAAGAGGCAGGCCGCGCAGCAGCCCGTCGAGTCTGTGGACATCCCCTCGTTCCTGCGCAACCGCTGAAGTCATGGAGTGGGGTCACGTCTCGTTTATGACACGGAGCGCGACGGTGTATAATTGCCCTGTAGAGCTTTCATGAGCACCCGCGTGGCGGTAAGCGCCACGCTTAATAATTACACGCAAAGGTGAAGAAGTATTGAACCGAATAGCCCCGGGCGACCTCTGGGAGCTGCTGGAGCCGGTCCTTCTTCTCGTGGAGAGGCCCAGCCGTTACCTGGGAGGCGAGTGGAACGCGCCCGAGGTCCGGAGTGGCGGCGCCTCGGTGGTGCTGGCTTACCCGGACGTCTACGAGATAGGCATAAGCAACCTCGGACTCGCCATACTCGGCGAGGTCGTGAACGAGATCGACGGCGCCCGCGCCGAGAGGGTCTACTCGCCCTGGGTCGACATGGAGAACGAGATGAGGCGGGCGGGCATACCCCTCTTCTCCCTGGAAACCCAAACCCCGGTCGGGGAATTCGACATTTTCGGCATCTCGATACCTCATGAGCTCACCTACACCAACATCCTCAACCTGATGGACCTGGCCGGGCTCCCCCTGAGGGCGGACGAGAGGACCGAGGGCCCCATAGTAGTAGGTGGCGGTTGCGGCACCGCCAACCCGGAGCCGCTGGCGGAGTTCTTCGACCTGTTCGCGCTGGGTGACGGAGAGGAGGTCATCGGGCAGCTGGTGGGCCTCGTGCAGCGGTCCAAGACCGAGGGCTGGGACCGGGACCGGCTGCTCGAGGAGTCGTCGAGACTCCGAGGCGTCTACCGACCCTCGGATTACACCGTCGAATACGCGGCCGACGGAACCGTGAAGAGCGTCACCCCTCGGGGCGCAGCCCCGGCTCGGGTCAGCAAGAACGTGGTCGACATCGACCGGTGGCTTTATCCCGGGCGCCCGATAGTGCCTTTCTGCGAGGCGGTGCACGACCGCATAAACGTGGAGCTGTTCCGTGGATGCACTCGCGGATGCCGGTTCTGCCAGGCCGGCATGACGTGCCGCCCGGTCCGGGAGCGCTCCGCCGGCGAGGTCGTGAGGATGGTCGACGAGCTCGCGGGCCGCACCGGCCACGACGAGGTCTCACTCTGCTCCCTCTCGTCGACGGATTACAGCCGTATCGAAGAGGTCGCCCGGAGGGTGTCGGAGGTATGCGCGCACCGGGGGATGATAATGTCGCTGCCGTCTCTCCGGATGGACGGGATGTCGGCGGAGCTGGCGGCGCGGCTCGACAAGGGAGGCCGCGGCGGACTGACGTTTGCTCCCGAGGCGGGAGCCGAGCGCCTGCGCAGGGTCATAAACAAGCCGATAACCGAGGACGAAATGGTGGAGGCAATCCTGTGCTCCGTCCGGGCCGGACGCCGCCGCATCAAGCTCTATTTCATGATAGGCCTCCCCACCGAGACGGAAGAGGACGTGGAGGAAATCGCGCGACTGGTGTTCCGGCTGAGGGACGCTGTGCGTCGGGAAGGCCTCGCCCCGCCTTCTTTCAACGTCAGCGTGTCGACGTTCGTGCCGAAGTCGCACACCCCGTTTCAGTGGAGCCCCCAGGAGCAGATGGAGTCCGTCCGTGCGAAGCATGACGTTCTCAAGTCGACGCTTCGCTCGAGGAGCGTGAACCTGAGCTGGCACGACCGGGAGATGAGCGAGATAGAGGGATTCCTGGCGCGTGGGGACAGGCGGCTGGCGGACGTCATCCAGAGAGCCTGGGCTTCCGGCTCGAGGTTCGATTCGTGGTCGGAGCGTTTCGAGTACTCCCGGTGGGAAGAGGCGTGGCAGGCCGCCGGGGTCGATCCCGACTTCTACATGAGGCGCGAGCGCGGCCCCGGCGAGGTCTTTCCGTGGGACCACCTCGACTTCGGCCTGGACAAGGAGTTCCTCCGGCGCGAGTACGAAAGGGCGCTCGAAGGCGCCTGCCTGCCCGACTGCAGGGAGGACGGCTGCCAGGACTGCGGGGTGTGCGACGCACTGGGCGAGGAGCCCGTGCTCAAGACCGGGGGTGCCGGCCTGTGACGGCTCCAGAAGGCCTCAGGCTGCGAGTGCAGCTGACCAAGAAAGACAGGGCGCGGTACCTTTCGCACTCCGAGTTCTCGAGGACCATAATGTTCGCGGCCAGGAGGGCGGGACTGCCCCTGGGCTACGCGGGCCGCTTCCGCGCCAGGATCAAGCTCTCGCTCTCGCCCCCGATCCCTATCGGGGTCACGAGCGAATGCGAGCTCGTGGATTTCGAGCTCTCGGGTTACGTCTCACCCGCCGAGGCCAGGCAGTCCCTTTCCGACTCCCTGACCGAGGGCATCGAGATCGTGGAATGCAGATTGATGGCCGCCGGCGAGAAGCCGGTGGGGAAGCTCATCGACACGGCGACATATGTTGCGGACGTACCGCTCGGCTCGCGCACCCGAGCCGACTGGGAGCGGGCCGCCTCCGAGTTCCTCGAAAGGGCGTCCGTCGAGTACGTCAGGGTACAGCCCAGGCGGACCAGGACGGTCGACCTGAGGCCCGGCGTGCACAGGCTCGAGGTCGCGGAAGAGGCGGCCGAGGAAGGCACCGCGAAGCTTCACATGACGCTGGATGACGGTACCCGCGGCACCATAAAGCCGTGGGAGGTAATAGAGGTACTTGCCGGAGCCGCCGGCTCGCCGGAGGATGCGTGGCGGGGCGCGAGGGTCAACCGGCAGGGATTGTTCGCGCGGAGAGGCGACCGGCTGGTCTCACCGATGGAGATCGGCGGCAGGAAGCCGGCCGTCCCCCGCAGGGGAGGTAGGAGGTATTGAAAAAGGTCAGAAAAGAGCTTCTCGTAACGTGCGAGAAGGGGAAGTGCAGGCTCGCCCTCCTGGAGGACGGCGAGGTCGCGGAGGTATACATCGAGAAGAGCCGCAAGAGGTCCATCGTGGGCAATATCTACGTCGGGCGCATCACCAACGTGCTGCCGGGCATGAGCGCCGCGTTCGTGGATATCGGCGTCGGGAAGAACGCGCTGCTTTACCTGCAGGACCTGGTTCTGATGGAGGACGGCTCTCATGTCCGCCCGCGGAAGATAGGCAAGGCGCTCAAGTCCAACGACACCATCGTGGTCCAGGTGACCAAGGACCCGATGTCCGGCAAGGGCGCGAGGCTCACCACTTATCTGAGCCTCCCCGGGCGCCTCATGGTCTACATGCCCAAATCGCGTCGTTCGGGTGTCAGCCGGCGGCTGCCGGAGCGTGAGAGGGAGAGGCTGCGGAGGCTCGTGAAGGACATAAAGCCCGGGGAAGGTTCGAGCATCATCAGGACCGCGGCCCTCAAAGCCAGGAAGAAGGACCTCCAGGACGACCTCGACTACCTGGTCAACCAGTGGGAGTCCACCTGCAAGAAGATAAAGGGCGCCAAGCCGCCCACGGTCGTGTACCAGGAGCCGGACCTGGCGGTGCGAGTCGTCAGGGATACGGTCACGCGCGATTTCAAGAGTGTCCTGGTTGACAGCAAGTCCGAGTTCAACCGCATAAAGGAATACCTCTCGCGCACCGCGCCCGAGCTCAAGGACAGGGTGCAGATGTACAAGGAGAAGCAGCCGCTCTTCTCCCGCTACGGGGTCGACAAGGCGATAGACGCCGCGCTGCGCCGCAAGGTCAGCCTGCCTTCGGGCGGCCACATTGTGGTGGACGAGGCTGAGGCCCTCACCGCGATCGACGTCAACACAGGCTCGTATACCGGGAAGAAGAGCCTTGAGGACACCGTTCTCAAGACCAACCTCGAAGCCGCGGTCGAAGTGGTGCGACAGCTTCGCCTCAGGGACATCGGCGGCATCATCGTCATCGATTTCATAGACATGGAGAACCCTGAAAACAGGGCGAAGGTGCTCGAGACGCTGGAGACCGAACTCGACAGGGACAGGACGAAGACACAGGTGGTGACGCTCTCCGAGCTGGGGCTGGTCGAGATGACCAGGAAGAACGTGACCGAGGGGCTGGCCGACACGCTCGGCAAGACGTGTCCCAGGTGCGAGGGAAGGGGCCTCATCTTCGAGTGATGGAGGTGCCGCCGGGCGGTCCCGTGCCGCGCGTTCCGGCGTTGCTCCGCTCGGTGGAGCTATAGTGTATAATGTCTGAACCATGCTTGAGGAGCGGCCTTTTCAGGCCGACCGGAGCCGGGCCCGCGAGGCCCGGTTAAATTTGATGACGGAGTTGAGGATGTACGCAGTCATAAGGACCGGTTCGAAACAGTACAGGGTCGCCCCCGGTGACCGGATAACGGTAGAGAAGCTCAACGTCGAAGAGGGCAAGAAGCTGACGTTCGAGGACGTGGTCCTGTTCCATGACGGCGACAAGGTCGTCGCCAGCCCGCGCGAGCTCGCCAAGGTGCGCGTCTCGGCGAGGGTGATAGCCCAGGGAAGGTCGGACAAGACCGTGGTCTTCAAGTACAAGCCCAAGAAGGGCTACCACCGGAAGAGGGGCCACAGGCAGGACCTGACCCGTCTCGAGATCGAAGACATAGTGATGAGAAAGACCGCTCCCCGGAAAGCCGCCCAGCCTGTAAAGGGAGAGGGCGCCGGCGGAGAGGAAGCCTAGGAGGTCGGGATGTCAAGCAAGAAGGGCGTAGGCAGTTCCAAGAACGGGCGGGACAGCCAGTCAAAGCGCCTGGGGTCCAAGAAGTTCAGCGGACAGCAGGTCAAGGGCGGGAACATCCTGGTGAGGCAGAGGGGCAGCAGGATCAAGGCCGGCCAGAACGTCGGCGTGGGAAGAGACTACACCCTGTTCGCCAAAGTCGATGGAGTCGTCCGGTATCACAGCAGCGGTGACAGGGCGGTGGTCAGCGTACTGCCTGCAGACCGGCCGGAGTGAGACCGCCCATCGGCTGGTGGCGGCCGCCGGTGTATAATCATCGATACAGGCAGGTTCTTGTGACTGACGGGGGTTCCAGGTGAGCAACAGGAAGATTCTGGTGGTGGATGACGATCCCACCATGGTCAAGCTTATCAACGTGAACCTCAAGCTCAACAACTACGCGGTGGTCGAGGCCACTTCGGGGGAACAGGCGCTGGAGGTGCTGTCCGCAGAGCCGCTGGACCTCGTCGTACTGGACATCATGATGCCCGGGGTCGACGGGTGGGAGGTCCTCAAGCGGATACGCTCGAACACCGAGACCGAGGAGATGCCGGTCATCCTGGTGACGGCGAAGACCCAGGACAGCGACGTGATTCGAGGGTGGGAGCTTGGCGCCGACGAGTACGTCATAAAGCCTTTCAACCCGCTGCTCCTGGTAGAGGTGATCAAGATGGTCCTCGACCGGAGCTACGAAGAGCGCCTCGAGCGCCGCAAGAAGCAGAAGGAGAAGCTCGAAGTGCTTCGCAGCCTCTCCCGACCGAGGCAGGAACCGGCCAGCTAGGCTCCGGGCCTGCTCCCCTGACCGAGAACCACTGGAAACGCGGTAATCCCATGTTCATTGACGAGGCGGAAATCTATCTGGAAGGCGGGCGCGGCGGTGACGGCTGCGTGTCATTCCGTCGCGAGAAATACCGTCCTCACGGCGGCCCCGACGGCGGCGACGGGGGTGCCGGGGGCGACGTCGTGCTCGAAGCCGGGGGCCGCTCGACCTTGAGCGAGCTTCACCGCCGGAGGCATCACAGGGCCGGAAAGGGCGCCCGGGGAGGTTCGCAGAACCGGTCGGGGGGAAGGGGCGACGACCTGGTGGTGACCGTGCCGGCCGGAACAGTGGTAAGAGACACGGACGGCAGGGTGCTGGCCGACATTGTCAACCCCGGACAGAGGTTCATAGCGGCCGCCGGGGGCCGGGGCGGCAGGGGGAACGCGGCACTGGTCACGGAAGCGGGGCCGCTCCCCAGGTTCGCGGAAAAAGGCGAGCCCGGGCGGGCGCTCATCGTGCGCCTCGAGCTGAAGCTCGTTGCGGATGTCGCCATAGTAGGGTTCCCCAACGCGGGGAAGTCCAGCCTTATTTCTAGGATCTCGAGAGCCCGCCCCAAGATTGCCGACTACCCGTTCACGACTACAGAGCCGAACCTCGGGGTCGTGGTCGGTGAGGAGTACGACTACGTGGTGACCGACGTTCCGGGTCTCGTGGAGGGCGCCCACGCCGGGAAGGGGATGGGCACCGCGTTCCTGCGGCACATAGAGCGCGCAGCGGTCATCGTCTACCTGGTGGACATGTCTCCGATGAGCGGCAGGCGCCCGGTGCAGGACCTGGAGATGCTAGAGGACGAGCTCAGGCTCTTCAACCCCGAGCTCGCCGCCAGGCACAGGCTCGCCGCGGCGAACAAGATGGACCTTAACCCGGAGCCGGAAGCGCTGGACGAGCTCGCGAGAGAGTGTGAAAAGAGGCAGCTTGCCCTGTTCCCGGTCAGCGTGGTCACCGGCGCCGGGGTGCAGGAACTCCTCCATGCACTGGGCGACCTTGTCCTGAAAGCCAGGGAAGAAAACGCGGTGCCTGGCCCCGAGGTGCGGTTCGAGGCAGGGCCCGCCGAGGAGCTGATGAGCGTGAGGCGCGAGTCGGGGCGCTACCTCGTGGAAGGGGCGCGTGTCGAGCGAATGGTGCGGATGACGGACTGGAACAGCGACGAGGCGCGGGATAACCTCGCGCGGAAGCTGAGGTCCGCGGGTGTGGAGGACATGCTGGCGGCCGAGGGAGCGAGGGAACACGACGAGGTCGAGATAGCCGGCCGGGTCTTTGAATACATACCTGACCTCCCCGCGTCCGGCGCGTCCGGCGAGGTGACAGGAGGGTCCGGCAAGCGTGAGGGGGACACCGGGGACGGTGCCGAGCAATGAAGACAGTGCGAAGGATGGTCATGAAGGCCGGGACCGCCACGGTGACCGAGGGCTCTGGCGTGGTCAGCCGCGAAAGGGTGGCAAACCTCGTCGACGGTATTATCGAGGCTCGCGGCCGCGGGATAGAAGTCGCCGTGGTCTCTTCCGGGGCCATCGCGGCCGGAGTCGAGAGGCTCGGGCTCGAGTCGAGGCCGACTGACGTGGAGACGCTCCAGGCCGTAGCCGCGGTGGGCCAGGGCCTGCTGCTGGGTATCTATACGGAGCTGCTCTCCGAGAGGGGAGTGTCCGCGGGGCAGGTGCTGCTCACCCAACACGACATGACCCACCGCCAGCAGTACCTGAACGCCAGGCACACGCTGGAGCGCTTGTTAGAGATGGGAGTCGTCCCCATCATCAATGAGAACGACACGACCGCGACTGAGGAGATATCCTTCGGCGACAACGACATGCTCGCCGCGCAGGTTGCCTCGCTCCTGGGGGCCGACCTGCTCGTGCTGTTGACCGACACGGAGGGGCTTTACACGGGCGACCCGAGGACCACCGAGGGCGCACGGCTCATCGAACGGGTCGAGAGGGTCACAGAGGAGATAGAGGAGCTGGGCGGGGATGCGGGGAGCAGCCTGGCGCTCGGGGGCATGTCCTCCAAGGTGCAGGCGGCTAAGGTCGCCGCTGCCACGGGCGTCAAGGTGGTCATCGCCGACGGCCGGCAGGCGGGCATGCTGGCGGACATCCTCGACGGGGAGATGCCCGGGACTTTCTTTGACGCGTCGGGCAGGGTGAGCTCCAGGAAGAGGTGGATAGGCTACGCGACCAAGAGCCATGGCTGCCTGCACATCGACCAGGGCGCGGCGAGGGCGCTGGTGGCGCGCCGCAAGAGCCTCCTGCCCGCCGGGGTCGTGTCCGTCGAAGGGGACTTCACCGTGGGCGACTGCGTGGACATCCTGGGGCCGGACGGGCGCCTGCTGGGGCGGGGCATAACCAGCTACTCAAGCGACGAGGCCTTGAGGATAAAAGGCCTCAGGAGCGACCAGGTGGCCGTGGTGCTCGGGGAAAAGGGCGAGGAGATAGTGAACCGCGACGAGATGGTCGTCTTCGAGGAGCCAGACGAAGAGGGAAAGGCGTGAACGTGATGGGAGACCTTCAGCAGCTCGCGAAGCGGGCAAGGGCCGCGGCGGCGAAGCTCGGTACTCTGACGACCGAGACCAAGGACGCTGCCCTGCTGGCCATGGCCGACGGGCTCGAGCGCGAAAGCTCCGCGGTCCTTGCCGCGAACACGAAAGACATGGAGGAAGCGCGCGGGCAGGGTGTGACGGGCGCACTGCTCGACAGGCTCAGCCTGACCGAGGGAAGGGTGAAGGAGATGGCGGACGGCCTGCGCGAAGTGGCCGCCCTGCGCGATCCGGTGGGGGAGGTCGTAGACGGATGGCGCCTGCCGAACGGCCTTCAGGTCGAGAAGGTGCGCGTGCCTCTGGGAGTGGTCGGGATAATCTACGAGGCGCGGCCGAACGTGACGGTGGACGCGGCGGGCCTCTGCCTGAAAAGCGGCAACGCGGTCGTGCTGCGCGGGAGCTCGAGCGCCATCAACTCGAACGCGGCCCTGGTGAAGATACTGTCGGAGGCGGCATCGACAGCCGGACTGCCAGGGGGTTGCGTCCAGCTTGTCGAGGACACGGAAAGGGAGACCGCCCGGGAGCTGATGAAGCTCCACGGGCTCATAGACGTGCTCATCCCGAGGGGCGGGGAGGGGCTCATAAGGACGGTGGTGGAGAACTCCACGGTACCGGTCATAGAGACCGGGGTGGGCAACTGCCACCTGTACGTCGATGAGAGCGCCGACGAGGCCATGGCGCTCGACATCCTGGTGAACGCGAAGACGCAGAGGCCCGGTGTCTGCAACGCCGTTGAGACGCTCCTCGTCCACCGTGAAGTCGCTTCAAGCTTCCTTCCCGAGGCAGCCGGGGCGCTCGGGGAGAAGGGGGTCCAGATACGGGCGGACGCCGAAGCGAGGGCATTGATGCCTGGCTCGCTCGAGGCGGTCGAGGAAGACTGGCGGACCGAGTTCCTGGACCTGGTCATCGCCGTGAAGGTCGTTGCAGGCATCGACGAGGCCATTGAGCACATAAACGAGTTCGGATCGGGCCACTCGGACGCGATAGTGACCGATGATTACGGGCGGGCGGGCAGGTTCACCGCCGAGGTGGACTCCGCGGCCGTCTACGTCAACGCCTCCACGCGTTTCACCGACGGCGGCCAGTTCGGGATGGGGGCGGAGATCGGCATCAGCACCCAGAAGCTGCACGCGAGGGGGCCGATGAGCCTGCCCGAGCTGACCACGGTGAAGTTCGTGATACACGGGAGCGGGCAGATAAGGCCGTAGGGTGGGGCTCGCGGGTGGGGCTCGCGGTACGTTTTTTCCCGCGCTACAGGAGTACCCTGAGGCGTCGGGAAAAAAGCACCCCTCGCCCTCCAGGTCAGGAAGATGCGCTTTTGAGGCTGCGAAAAAAGAACAACATCGCTTATGAGCTTAAGGTTGTACTTGCATAACTATGCAGTATAATGTATACTATGCAGTTGTTGGCCGGGCTTTCTGTGCCCGGCCGGTCTCATATGACGAAGGCACGACGGGAGAGGGTCGAAGTGTTGAAAGCGGGAGTCATAGGAGCGTCGGGGTACACCGGCGCGGAACTGCTGAGGATACTGTCGACGCACCCTGGCATCGAGGTGTCCATGGCGACAGCGCGGCAGTACGCGGGCGAGAAGATCGCCTCGCTCTACCCGTCGCTCGCTGGGGCGTATGACGGAGCTTTCGATGTGTTCGAACCGGAAGCGGCGGCGGATTCCTGCGACGTCTTCTTCCTCGGCCTTCCGCACGGTGAGAGCTTCAAGGTCGTTAAAGAGCTTGCTGCCCTGGGCAAGCCGGTTGTCGACCTGTCCGCCGACTTCAGGTTGCAGTCCCCGGATGAGTACGAGAAGTGGTACGACACGGCGCACGGGGCGCCGGACCTGCTGAGCGATGCTGTATACGGCATCCCGGAGATTTACAGGGACGCGGTCGCCTCGGCGCGCCTCACGGCAAACCCGGGGTGTTACCCGACGGCCGCCCTCCTCGGCCTCTACCCGCTCGCAGCGGCGGGGATGCTGAGGGGGCCGGTCGTGGTGGACGCTAAGAGCGGAGTGTCCGGGGCTGGCAGGTCGCTGACGCTCGCCACGCACTACCCGCAGATAGCGGACGGGATGCAGCCGTACTCCGTCGCAGGGCACAGGCACCTTCCCGAGATACGGGACCAGCTGGAGAAGTTGGGCGGTGAAGCCGACGTGGTCTTCACGCCTCACCTCGCGCCGATGAACAGGGGCATACTGTGTACCACGTACGTCAGGCTCCAGGGCGGGGTCGACCCTGCGGGACTGCGGGAGCTCTACGAGAACGCTTACAATGGTGAGAGGTTCGTCCAGCTGCTGCCCGAGGGCGCATGCCCCCAGACAAAGGCCGTACAGGGAAGCAACGACTGCCACGTGGCGCTCGGGTTCCCGGACGGCGGGTCGACGCTCGTCGTGATGTCGGCGATAGACAACCTGGTCAAGGGCGCGGCGGGCCAGGCGATACAGAACATGAACCTGATGTGCGGGCTCGAGGAGACGGCGGGCCTGGCGGGGCCCGGCCTTTTCCCGTGAAGGCGCGCATCTGTATGCTTGAGGTCCGGCAGGTGCACGTGATTCGGGGCAAACGATAGGCGGGTGATTGAATGAGCTCAATGGGGTTCGACAGGATACTCGGAGGCGTATGCGCGCCCCAGGGATTTCTGGCCGCGGGCGTCGCGTGCGGTATAAAGGAAGATTCCCGGCCGGACCTTGCGCTGGTGTTCAGCGAGGTCCCCGCGACAGCGGCCGGGGTGTATACCACGAACGAGGTGAAGGCCGCACCGGTCCTCCTGTGCAGCCTGCGGACCGAGGAAGGCGCCGCGCAGGCTGTTGTCGCGTCCAGCGGGAACGCTAACGCCATGACCGGGAAGAGGGGCCTGGCGGACGCCGTCGCGATGGCCACGGCGGCGGAGAAGGCACTCGGGCTAGACGAGGGCCTGGCGCTGGTCGCATCCACGGGGCCGATAGGCCGGTACCTCCCGATGGAGAACGTGCTGCGGGGCATAGAGCAGGCCGCCTCCGACATGAGCCCCGGGGGGAACACGGACGCCGCCAAGGCGATAATGACCACGGATTCCTATCCCAAGGAACTCGCCGTGGAGATGGAGATCGGCGGGAAGGTCGTAAGGCTCGGGGCGATGGCCAAGGGCTCGGGGATGATACACCCGAACATGGCCACGATGATCTCGGTCATAACGACCGACGTGGGCCTGGAGCACGGGATAATGCAGCACTGGCTCGAGCAGGCCGTGGAGTGGTCTTTCAACCGGATATCGGTGGACGGAGACCAGTCGACCAACGACACGGTGTTGATGCTCGCGAACGGGGCCGCCCTTCCCGAAGAGTACGAGATGTCCAGAGAAGAGGCCGAGCTGTTCTTCAACGCCCTGTGCTGGCTCACCGCCAACCTCGCGATGTCCCTGGTCAAAGACGGCGAAGGGGTGACCAAGCTCCTGCGCGTGGTAGTGAACGGCGCGCGGGACGACGCGGAGGCGGTCACCGTCGCGAGGGCGGTGGCGGTCTCCAACCTCGTGAAGTGCGCGTTCTTCGGCGCCCAGCCGAACTGGGGCCGGATCGCTGCGGCCGTGGGAAGCGCCGGGGTAGGCCTGCAGCAGGACAAGCTCACGATCTACCTCGGGGACCACATGGTGGCCGAGGGGGGAGAGCCGGTTCCGTTCGACGAGGAGGAGCTCGAGACCATTCTCAGGAGAGACGAGGCGGAGATAACGGTGGACCTGGGTCTCGGCAAGGGCTCGGCTTACTACCTGACGTGCGACCTCACCACCGAATACGTGGAGTTCAACGCCGGCGAAAAGAGCTAGGAGCGTGATAGCACTGTCCACAGACGATTTCGGGCTCAAGGCAAAGGTCCTGACCGAGGTTCTTCCTTACATAAAGATGCACCGGGGCAAGACGGTGGTCATAAAGTACGGCGGCAACGCCATGCAGGATGAGGGCATCAGGCGGATGTTCGCCTCCGACGTGGTGCTGATGCGTTACGTCGGAATAAACCCGGTCATCGTCCACGGGGGCGGTCCCCAGATAACGGAGTACATGCGCAAGCTCTCCATGGAGCCGAGCTTCGTGAACGGTCACCGCGTGACGGATTCCGAGACCATGGAGATTGCCAAGATGGTCCTGGTCGGAAAGGTGAACAAGGAGATAGTCTCCCTAATCAACAGGCATGGGGCGCTCTCCATGGGTCTCTCGGGCGAGGACGGGAACCTCATCATGGCAGGCAAGAGGCCCTCCGAGGACGGTGCCGACCTGGGTTGGGTCGGCGACGTGGAGCATGTGAACGTGGAGGTCATCGAGGAGCTACTGAGCCACGAGCTGATACCGGTCATCGCGTCGGTCGGGAGCGATGAAGAGGGCAACAGCTACAACATAAACGCGGACATCGTCGCGGGTGAGATAGCGACTGCGCTCTCTGCCGACAAGATCATATACATGACCAACGTGAAGGGCATACTGGACCCCTCCGGGGAGCTAATCAGCAGACTGGACGCGGAAGGGTGTTCCCGGATGCTCGCGAACGGCGACGTCTCGGAGGGGATGATACCGAAGGTGTCGAGCTGCCTGGCGGCGGTCGAGGGCCCGGTCGGCCGGGCTACGATACTTGACGGCACCATAGAACACGCCCTCCTCCTCGAGCTCTTCACCAGCGGAGGGGTGGGCACGATGATAGTCCAGAGCATGGACGACCTGCTGGAGGGGGAGTGAGTTGGACGAACGGCTGGAGAGGATGCGGGAACTCGATTCGAGGTACGTCATGCAGACGTACAGGAGGCTCCCGGTAGCGTTCGTCCGCGGAGAGGGCACGCGCCTCTGGGACTCGGAGGGCCGCGAGTACCTGGACATGGTGGCCGGCCTCGGCGTCACCGTGCTTGGGCACTGCCATCCGGCGGTCACGGAAGCCGTCTGCTCCCAGGCCGGGCGGCTCCTACACACCACGAACCTTTACTACGTGGAACCGCAGGCCGAGCTCGCGGAGCTGCTCGTCCGGAACTGTTTCGACGGCCGCTGCTTCTTCGCGAACTCAGGCGCTGAGGCGAACGAGGGCGCGCTCAAGCTCGCCCGCAGGTACCACTTCAACAAGGGTAAACCGCGAAACAAGGTAGTCGGGGCGCTGGGGAGCTTCCACGGCAGGACGCTCGCGACCATGTCGGCGACGGGACAGCCGACCAAGTGGGAGCCGTTCGCGCCGGTAGTACCCGGGTTCGACCACGTGCCCCTGAACGACGTCGAGGCGCTGAAACGGTCTATCGACGAAGAGACCGCGGCCGCCATCATTGAGCCGATACTTGGGGAGGGAGGCGTCCACCCGGCATCCGACGAGTTCCTCTCCGCGGCGCGAGAGGCCTGCGACGCAGCCGACGCGGTGCTGATATTCGACGAGGTCCAGAGCGGCATGGGCCGCACCGGCACGTTCTTCGCATTCGAGCCTTCGGGTGTGAAGCCCGACGTCGTGACCATGGCGAAGGGCCTGGCGAACGGTATCCCCGCGGCCGCGTTCATAGCGGCGGGGAAGTTCGGCGAGGTGCTCTCACCGGGAGACCACGGCACTACGTTCGGAGGGGGCTTTCTGGCTTGCGCGGCCGCATGCGCCACGTTGAAGACGCTCATAGAGCAGGACGTCGCGGGCAACGCGGCGAGGATGGGACTGCTGCTCAGGAAACGGCTGGAGGAGCTCGAGCGGCTGCCGGTCGTTACCGGGGTCCGCGGCAGAGGGCTCATGCTCGCCGTACAGCTCGACCGTGACGCGGCCCGGGACGCGGTGCTCGGCTGCCTGGAGAGAGGAGTCCTGGTGAACGACGTCTCCCCGAGCGCGGTGAGGATGCTGCCCCCGCTCGTGCTGAGCGAGGAGGAAGCACTGCACGGCGCCGGGGTGCTGGAGGAAGTGCTGGCCGGACTGGGCGATTGAAGCGGGGGTATCGGATTTGGTGAGGCACAAGATGCGCTCGAGCGATTTCCTGAGCCTGAAGCCGCTGGGCGGTGACGAGCTCGAGGACCTGCTCGAGGAAGCCATGAGGCTGAAGAACGAGGGAACGAAGGGCCAGAGGCCCCTTTCCGGTAAGGCCGTCGGGCTGCTGTTCGAGAAGCCGTCCACGCGGACGAGGGTCTCGTTCGAGGTGGCGGTCCTCAAGCTCGGTGGGCACCCGGTGGTCCTTTCCGGTGCGGAGCTCCAGCTGGGCAGGGGCGAGACGGTGGAGGACACCGGCCGGGTCCTCTCGCGCTACCTCGACGGGCTGGTGGTGCGCACGTTCGGCCAGGACAGGCTCGAGGCCCTGGCGGCCGCGGCGGACGTCCCCGTGATAAACGCGCTGACGGACCTGTGCCACCCGTGCCAGGCCCTGGCGGACATGCTGACCATCCTCGAGTACAAAGGCACCATCCGGGGACTGAAGCTCGCGTATGTCGGTGACGGTAACAACGTGGCGCACTCCCTGATGCGGGCCGGGACCAAGCTCGGCCTGCACGTGACCGTGTCGACTCCTCCCGGCAGGGAGCCGCTCGAGGAGATAGTCTCAGAGTGCCGGGAGTATACAACCATCTACGACAGCTCACTGGAGCTGCTGAACGACCCGATGGTTGGCGCCGCCGATGCCGACGTCATCTACACGGATGTCTGGGTCAGCATGGGACAGGACACCGGAGACGAGTCGGCGGTCGCCAGTGAGTTCGCCAGGTTCCGGGTCGACGAGAAGATGGTCGCGGCGGCCGGCACGGACGTGATAGTGATGCACTGCCTGCCGGCCCACCGGGGGCAGGAGATAACCGACGAGGTCATCGACGGCAGCCGCTCGGCGGTGTGGGACCAGGCCGAGAACAGGCTGCACGCGCAGGTCGCGCTCCTGGCGATGATCTACGGGTGAGCCGGGGGTTCCGATGAAGCGGCAGAGGCAGAACGCGATATTAAAAGCGGTCCGGACAGGCAAGGTGAAGAACCAGTCCGAGCTGGTGGAGCTTCTGGCGCGCCAGGGATTCGAGGCCAGCCAGACCACCGTGTCGCGCGACCTGCGGGAGCTGGGCATAGCGCGGGGCCGGAATAGTGAGGGGTCCCTGATGTACAGCGACGCGGTCTCCCTCACCGTGGGCGAGGACCGCGACGCCGCGCTCCGCCGGACAGCGCCGGTCGCGCTGCTGTCGGTGGAAGCCTCCGGGAACCTGGTCGTGGTCAAGACCTCACCGGGCAGCGCGCAGGGCCTGGCCTGGGCGATCGACAGCGCGGCTCTCGGCGGGATAGCGGGCACGGTCGCGGGGGACGACACCATTTTCGTCGCGTGCTCGAAGGGCGCGGACAGCGAGAACGTAGGCAGGAAACTGATGAAATACGCTCTGGACAAGAGGTGATGGGATTGGCGTCAAAGTCAGGCGGACGTGAAAAGGTTGTGCTCGCGTACTCGGGGGGCCTCGATACCTCCGTGCTCGTGCGCTGGCTGATTGAGGAGAAGGGGCTTGACGTAGTCGCCCTGAGCGCCGACCTCGGCCAGCCTGGAGACATGGAGGCCATCAGGCAGAAGGCGCTCGATACTGGCGCGGTCGCCTCCGAGGTCGCGGACGCGCGCGAGGTCTTCGCCTCCGATTTCATCGCGCCGGCCCTCTGGGCCAACGCTCTCTACCAGGGCAGCTACCCCCTGGCGACGGCGCTCGCCAGGCCGCTCATCGCGAAGCTGCAGGTCGAGGCCGCCCGGGACCACGGCGCGAAGTACGTGGCCCACGGGTGCACCGGCAAGGGGAACGACCAGGTGCGCTTCGAGGTGGCGACTGCGGCACTCGACCCGTCGCTCGAGATAATCGCCCCGATGCGCGAATGGACGATGACCCGCGAGGAGGAGATCGAGTACGCCGGGAAATGGGGCATCCCGGTCCCGGTCACGGCCGGCTCCCCGTACAGCATCGACGAGAACCTCTGGGGACGGTCCTGCGAGTGCGGGGTCCTCGAGGACCCGTGGGTCGAGCCGCCTGAGGACGCCTACGAGTGGACCACCGCACCGGAGGACGCTCCAGACGCGGCCAGGTACGTGGAGATCGATTTCGAGGGTGGCACGCCGGTCGCTCTCGATGGGGAGAAGATGGGCCTGGTGGACCTGGTCCTCAGTCTGAACCAGGTCGGCGGGGAGCACGCCGTTGGAAGGATAGACGTCATAGAGGACAGACTGGTGGGCATAAAGTCGCGGGAGATATACGAGGCGCCCGCCGCGGTCATCCTGATAGCCGCGCACCGGGACCTTGAGCAGTTGACACTGACCAGGGAGGCGCTTTCAGGAAAGCGCCCGCTCGAGCAGCGGGTTGCGGAGATGGCCTATGAGGGGCTGTGGTTCAGCCCACTGAACCAGGCGATAACAGAGTTTAACCGCTTACTGCAGGAGAGGGTGACGGGCACAGTCCGGCTCAAGCTCTTCAAGGGAAGGGCCGTGGTGGTGGGACGCCGGTCGCCGAACTCGCTGTACGATACGGGGCTCGCGACCTACGACAAGGCCGACGTTTTCGACCACTCGGCCTCTGAAGGTTTCATCAAGCTCTGGGGCCTTCCGCTGAAGGTCTGGGCCCAGTCCAAACCTTAAACCGGGGTCAGGCCTCAGGATTTAAGCAGCCGGAGATCGGAAGGAGTGCCAGGTTGAAGATGTGGGGAGGCAGGTTCGCCGGTGAGACGGACCCAGGGTTCCTCGAGTTCAGCTCGTCGATTGGTTTCGACGCGCGGCTCTACCCGTACGACATCGAGTGTACCGCGGCCTGGACGTACGCTCTCGAGGACGCGGGGGTGCTCTCGGGCGACGAGGCGGGCGGAATATGCGGGGCGCTCGAAACGGTAAGGTCGGAGTTCGACGACGGCATCTTCGAGTTCGAGCCGTCTGACGAAGACATTCACACAGCCGTTGAAAGGCGGCTGGTGGAGCTCGTGGGCTCGTACGGCGGGAAGGTGCGCACCGGGCGCAGCCGCAACGACCAGGTGGCGACCGACATGCGTCTCTTCCTCCTGGACGCCTGCCCGGCTCTGACCGCGTCCGTGCGGGGACTGCAGGAGGTCCTGGCGGACAAGGCCGAGGAATACATCGAGCTGGTGATACCAGGCCACACTCACCTCCAGCAGGCACAGCCGGTGCTGCTCGCGCATACCCTGCTTGCTTTCCTGCACATGCTCGAGAGGGACGTGGCTCTACTGAATCAGGCCGCGTCGCTCGCGGACATCCTGCCGCTGGGCTCGGGGGCCCTTGCGGGGACAGGCATAGCCGTGGACAGGGGCCTCCTCGCTGAGAGGCTCGGGTTCTCGGGCGTTTCGGAGAACAGCCTCGACGCGGTGAGCGACCGCGATTTCGTCTGCGCCGCGCTGTTCGCGCTTACCATGACGATGGTCCACTTGAGCAGGCTCTCTGAGCAGGTGATACTGTGGTGCTCCTCCGAATTCGGACTGGCGAGGCTGGACGACTCCTGGGCCTCCGGCTCGAGCCTCATGCCGCAGAAGAAGAACCCGGACGGGCCGGAGCTCGTCAGGGGAAAGACCGGAAGGGTGGCGGGCAGCCTCATGGCGATGCTGACCGTGATGAAGGGCCTCCCGCTCGCCTACAACAGGGACCTCCAGGAGGACAAGGAGGGCCTTTTCGACGCGGTCGACACGGTCGCCGCGTCACTGGCGGTCATGAAGGGAACCTTAGGGGCGATGACGTTCGACGCCGGGCGGGCCGCCGCCCTCTCGGAAGGGGGCTTCATGACAGCGACGGACCTCGCGGACTACCTCGCCTCAAAGGGGATGGAGTTCCCGGAGGCGCACCGCCTGGTCGGCGAAGTGGTGGCATACTGCGTAAACAGGGGGATCGAGCTCACGTCGCTCTCGGCCGCTGAGCTTTCGGGTTTCTCGGACGAGCTCGACGAAGAGGCGTTGAGTTGCCTGGGAGTCGACTCTTCCCTGGCAAGGCGCTCGGTGACCGGCGGGACCGCGCCGGAATCCGTCCGGCGGCAGCTTGCCCGCGCCAGGGAGATGATCGCAGGCCGCGCTCCCTGACTGTGATATCATTTGCCAAAGCGGCGCCGCTCATCTGAGCTCCGTAACCGAACCGTGATTTCGAGGGGGCGTGTGAGTTGGAGGTCAAGAAAGGCGTAATTGTTGCTCTCGGCTACGGGAAGTATTTCCTCTCCGACAAGATAATCGGGTTCGTCCCCATCGAGGATGACAGGGGCCCGGCGCGAAGGACGCACGTATATATAGACGGCCTCGCGGAGCCGATGGTCGCCTCGCGCACCGAGCAGACCATGCTCAAGGACATGACCCGGGAGGGCCCGGGCGAGTTCGCAGCAGCGATGGCCCTCGAGCTCTCCGAGAGGATACTCTCAGACCTCCAGCACGTGGGGCCCATGCTCAGGCGCTCCATCAAGGAGGAGTGCGGGCTGGACATCGACGACATCGAGAGGCGCATCAGGGAGCTCCTGTCCGGCGACGAGTCCGCCGTCGTTCAGGAGGGCCTCTTCGCCGAGGGGGACCAGAGCTGAAGAAAGGCCGCGGCGGTACAAGGCTCGCCCGCTCCTTTTATGCCCGAGACACCATTTCGGTCGCCCGCGAACTCCTGGGCTGTGTACTTTGTCACGACGGGCCGGGGGGCCGGGCGTCAGGAATCATCGTGGAGACCGAGGCGTACCTGGAGCACGACGACGCAGCGAGCCACGCGCGGTTCGGTCCAACGGAGCGCAGCCGGGTGATGTTCGGGCAGCCCGGCAGGGCTTACGTGTATTTTATCTACGGCATGCATTGCATGTTCAACGTGGTCACCGAACTGGAGGGGAAGGCTGGTGCGGTGCTCGTGAGGGCGCTGGAACCCCTGGATGGACTCGAGGTGATGGGTTCCCGCCGCGGCGTGAGCGAAGCGAGGGCGCTGACCTCGGGGCCTGCCCGCCTGTGCCAGGCTCTTGCCATCACGCTGGAGCAGAACGAGGCCGACCTGACGCGCGGGCCTCTTGGAATACTGCAGGGCAAGACGGTCCGGCGTGACGGGGTGGTCTGCACGCCGAGGATCGGGGTCGTCGGCTCCAGGGAGGAACCCTACCGGTTCGTGCTGAAAGGAAACCCGTACGTATCAAGGCAGTTCTCCGGAGGAGGGGATGGCAGTTGAAGCTCGAGAAGATCTACCGCCTCGCTGTCGACATCGGAATGCGCAGGGACCCTCGTGGGAAAAAGGGCGTGGAGCAGGCCCTTGCGGACTCGAGGAAGGAGTACGACGGCCTCAAGGGTGACGAGAAGCGTTTCTTTGACAAGGAGCGCCTCGAAAACCCGTTTGCCGACACGCGCATCCTCTACGGAGATCCCGGGCTGGAGGTCAAGAGCGTGATAGCGGGTGTCGACGTCGAGGCTCCGGAGTTGCTGCTCGTCGACAGGCTGCGTGAGAAGGGAAGGAAGATCGACCTTTGCATCGGGCACCACCCCGAGGGACGGGCGCTGGCCGCGCTCTCCGACGTCATGAGCCTGCAGGCTGACGCGTGGGCTGCGTTCGGAGTGCCGATAAACGTGGGCGACGCGCTCATATCCGAGAGGATGTCCGAGATAAGGCGGGCGCTGATGCCCCAGAACCACCAGAGGCCGGTCGACACGGCGAGGCTCCTCGATATCCCGTTCATGTGCGTCCACACGCCCGCCGACAACCTGGTCACCGACCACCTCACCCGCCTGTTCAAGCGCCAGAAGCACAGGCTGGTGGGGGACGTGGTGGACCTTCTCCTCAAGCAGCCGGAGTACCGCCTGGCCGCTCAGCGTGGAATGGGGCCGAACGTCCTGGTGGGCGACAGGAAGGGGAGGGCCGGTGAGCTCTTCGTCGACATGACCGGGGGCACCGAAGGTCCCGTCAACGCTCTCGAGAAACTCGCCCAGGCCGGCGTGGGCACCATAGTGGCCATGCACATGGGGGACAAGCTCAAATCAGAGGCGGAGAAGCAGCACGTCAACGTGATAATCGCGGGCCACATCGCTTCGGACAACATCGGGCTCAACCTCTTCCTCGACCAGCTCGAGAAGCAGGGTGTGAAGTCACAGGGGTTCTCCGGCTTCGATCGCCACTCCCGCCTCGCCAAGTAGGGGGCTCGAGGTATTCATTCCGAAGAGCGGGCTCCATATATCCACTTGACGGGATGAGACCCAGTGCTCATTCGCAAGGCTCTTCGGAATGAACACCCCTCGCCACAAGGTTCAACAGGGCGGGTGTTCTTGAAAGAGCGATCCAATTCTGGAATGAATCGCTATCCCAGGAAGAACCACCAGATCGAGTCTTGGGGCGAGGGGGGATCTTTTTCCGTAGCCTCCGCAGCGTCGTCAGTCTAATTCAGCATGAGCCCGTGCGCGAGGACCAGCAAGGAAAAAGACCCCCCGAGCCCACCGCTGGTGACGGTGAGGGACACGGTGGAGCCCGCCGGTATCTTGGCGCCCGCTCCCGGGCTCTGGCCCGTGACGATTCCGGGTGGAGTGCCGCCGACGTAGCTGACGCTCGCCGAGAAACCGGCCGCGGCGAGCTTGGTCCTCGCGGCAGCCTCGGTCATGCCCACGACTCCGGGTACCGAGCTCTGCGGCACGCCGGTCGATACGAAGATGGTGACCACGCCGCCTGAGTTCATGGTGGTACCCCCGGCGGGGGCCTGGGATATCACGGTGCCGGCCGGCTGCGTGCTCGGCTGCTCGACAACGGAAGTATCGAACCCGGCCTGGGTCAGAGCGGAGGTGGCGGAGGAAGTGCTCATCCCCACAACGCTCGGCACCCTCCTGGTCGCGGTGGCGCTGTGGGCGGTGCAGGACGCTGTGGGCTCCTCGCCGCGCTTGAACGTCGCCGAGTGAGTGCTTGGACAGCCGGAGACCGCGAGCAGGCCTGTCACGTCGCACAGTGTAACGGTGATGTCCTCGGGCTGGACCTCGGCTGCGGCGGCCTCGCTCTCTTCGCCCTTGTTGAACGCGGTGGGCGGCACGTCCTCGAGCGCGGCGCTCATGAACACGCGCCAGATGGTGGCCGGCAGGCTGCCGCCCGTCATGCCCCCCATCGAAATGCGGCCCTGCGGGTAGCCGACCCAGACGGCGGTTACAAGGTCGGGGGTATATCCTACGAACCATGCATCGGCGTGGTCCTCGGTCGTGCCGGTCTTGCCGGCCTGGGGCCGGCCTATCCTCGCCCCCGTGCCGGTGCCGCCTGAGACGACCTCCTGGAGTATCTCGTTTGCCTTCGCCGCGACTTTCGGGTCCAGGACGCTGTGCGTCTCGGGCTTGCCCTCCTCGATTATGTTGCCGTCGGCGTCAGTGACCTTTGAAATGGAACGCGCGACCGCGTGTACTCCGCCGTTCGCCAGGGTGCCGTAGGCGGACGCCATCTCGAGCGGCGTGACGCCGACGTGCAGTCCGCCGAGCGCTATGGCCGGATTGGCCTCGACAGGGCTCTGGATACCCATGGACTTGGCCATCTCGGCCACACGGGCCGGGCCGACGTCCATTATCAGCTGGGCGAAGACGACGTTAATTGAGTGTATGGTCGCGTTCCTGACAGTGGTGGTGCCGCTGCCGTGCCCGTCGTAGTTGCTGACCTTCCAGACGCCGCCCCCCGGTATCTGCAGTGTCTTCGGAGAGGAAGCGTCGTAGGTCTGGCTGGGGGAGATGCTGTCGGCAAGCGCGCGGGCGAGGACGAACACCTTGAAGGAGGAGCCGGCCTGCCTGTGCCCGTCGGCGGCCACGTTGAACTGGCTCACCGCGTAGTTCTTGCCGCCGACCATCGCCTTTATGTAACCGGTTCGCGGGTCGATGCAGGCCAGTGCGGCGTCAGGCCCGTCGTCCGGGTCGAGCTCCTGTCGCAGAGTATCCTCGGCGATGTCCTGCAGGTGGAGGTCAATGGTCGTGTAGATGCGGAGGCCACCCCGGAACGCCTGCTGGTCGCCGTACTTCTCGCGGACCTTCTCTGTGATGTAATCGCAGAAGTAAGGGGCTCGCCTCACCACGTAGACCTTGTTGGGCGGGGCGAGGTTCATGGGCTCGTTCTCGGCACCGTCGAACTCCTCGCGCGTTATGAAATCTTTCTTCAGCATCCTCTGGAGGACGAGCGTGCGTCGCTGGAGGACCTCCTGCGGCTTGGTGTAAGGATCGTAGTAACTGGGCGAGCGGATCACCCCCGCGAGCATAGCGCACTCCGCGAGGGTGAGGTCCTGAGGCGCCTTGCCGTAGAACTTGCGCGCAGCAGTGAATATGCCGTAGCAGCCCCTGCCGAAGTAGATGTCGTTGAGGTAGAGCTCCAGTATCTTGTTCTTGGAGTACTTCTGCTCGAGCTGGTACGCGAGGTGGGCTTCCTCTATCTTGCGCCAGAGGGTCCGCTTGGGGCCCACGTAGGCACCCTTCACGTACTGCTGGGTGATGGTGCTGCCGCCCTGGACCACCGTGCCCTTCACGACGTTTGCCCACAGCGCGCGGACGACCGCCTTCCAGTTGACGCCCTTGTGCTGGTAGAAGTCGGTGTCCTCGATGGCGATGACGGCCTTCTTGATGGCGTCGGGCATCTTCTCGAGGGCGATTATCTCGCGGTCTTCATCGCCCCGGAGCTCGCAGAGAAGGGTCCCATCGGCGGCGAATACCTTCGAGTTCTGCGCCGCTTTGTACTCGTTGAGTGAGGCGAGGCTGGGCAGTCCTACCCCGGTATAGAACCATACTACGAGACCGCCGACACCGAGGAGAACACCCACCAATACCACGAGTACGATGCGGAACGATACTTTCATGTCACCTTCACATTAGCAACATCTTCAACAATGATAACACCTATTAAACGTTCTGAATACGATTAAGGTTTCCTAACCGGTGTTTAAATTCCTGCCGCCTGCGGCTCTCGGCGTGGCGGTCAGGACCCGGCGGGCCACGGCTGCCGCGGGTGCCCCGGAGCAGTGCAAACCTTTAGGTTATAATACGCTGGCACGATGACGACCGGGACAGGCCGACAGGTCGCGCAGGGGGGTCCGCACAGGGCGATGAGCAGCGAGAAACTGGTCGAAGAGCAGATGAAGGTCATAGCTTCTGGTGCCGTTGAGGTCATACCCGAGGACGAGATGCGGTCGAAGGTCGACAGGTCGATATCCTCCGGCAAGCCCCTGGTGGTGAAGCTCGGGGTCGACCCAACCAGGCCCGACCTCCACATAGGGCACTCCGTCCCGCTCAACAAGCTCAGGCAATTCCAGGAGCTCGGGCACCAGGTCGTGCTGATCATCGGCGACTTCACGGCGCTCATAGGCGACCCCAGTGAGCAGGACACTACCCGCCCGGTCCTGACCATGGAAGAGGTCGAGCGCAACGCCAGGACCTACGTCGAGCAAGCCGAGAAGATAATCGACACCAGGAGGGCGAGGCTGGTGCGCAATGGCGAGTGGCTCTCTCCGCTCACCTTCAAGGATGTCCTCGAGCTCACCTCCAAGTTCACCGTCGCAAGGATACTCGAGCGCGACGACTTCAGCCGTCGGTTCAAGGCTGAGAAGCCCCTGGGCCTCCACGAGTTCCTCTACCCGGTGATGCAGGCTTATGACTCCGTCGTCCTCAAGGCGGACGTCGAGATAGGCGGCACCGACCAGAAGTTCAACCTGCTGGCCGGCAGGAACCTCCAGCGTGGAATGGGGCAGGAGCCGCAGGTAGTCCTCACCCTGCCGCTGCTGGAGGGGACCGATGGCGTCCAGAAGATGAGCAAGAGCCTCTCGAACGACGTGGGGCTGACCGACCCGCCCGGCGAGATGTTCGGCAAGCTCATGTCCATACCTGACGAGATAATGTGGAAGTACTTCGAGCTTGTCACGAAAGTCGCCCCGAAAGATGTCGCCGGCCTCAGGGATTCGGTCGAAGCGGGGGAGGTCAACCCGCGCGACGCGAAGGAGACGCTGGCCAGGGAAGTCGTCGGCATCTACCACGGACAGGAAGAGGCCGACCGGGCAGCCGAGGAATTCCGCAGGGTCTTCAGCTTGAAGGAGCTCCCGGGGGAGATGCCAATCCATGTGGTGAGCAGGTCGAGCTTCAAGGACGGCAAGCTCTGGATAGTGGACCTCCTGACCTCGTCGGGACTCGCGCCCAGTAAGGGAGAGGCGCGGCGGCTCATCGAGGGTGGAGGCGTGACCATCGACGGAGAGAAGGTCGCCAACCCGGAGCTGGAACTGCCGCCCGAGGCACTCGACGGAAGGGTCGTACGAAAGGGAAGGAAGTCGTTCGTCAAGGTTGAAATAAGAGGGGATTAGGGACGCGAGGCTGCATTGACACTAATGCGGCGCGGTGCTAGTATCACTTTGAACCTTGATATTGGCCAAAGGAACAGGCTTGGTTATCCGATACGCAAGTAAGGGTAAGAGGCTCGATCTCAAGAGATAGCGGATTTACAGCTGACGGCTGCCGCTGGACTTGAGTTCAGCGGATTTTTTTTGGCTCAAATCTTGGATCGCAGGCTGAGAACGCCTCGGCACCTTGAAAACTGAACAGTGGTTTTGCCTGAGAGCGACCGCTTGCTCAAGAAAGCGGAATTCGGATGACTCAAACTTTCCACGGAGAGTTTGATCCTGGCTCAGGACGAACGCTGGCGGCGTGCTTAACACATGCA
>DYIU01000004.1:0-172347 GCA_020723485.1 Acidimicrobium ferrooxidans
TCCTCGGGGGGCATGTCGGGGGGGCGCATGTCGTGGGGGCGCATGTCGTGGGGGCGCATGTCGTGGGGTATGTCGGAGGGGGGCATGTCGTGGGGCATGTCGGGGGGGGCATGTCGGTGGGGGGGGCTATGTCGTGGGGCATGTCGGGGCGCATGGAAGGTCGCGACCGTGCTCCCGAAGCAGTCGGTCCCGCTGCCGGAACGGGCCTCGGGGTGCCTTTTCTGCAGCCTGAGGTACTCAAGCCAGCCAGCAGAATGGATCTCCGGGCACCCCCCGAGCAAGCGGAGCGATGTAGTAGAATTGAGCAGGGCGCGGCGGAAGACCGAGTTTTTCCGAGCGCCGAGGAGAGGCCGACCATGAACGCGTACGCTTACCTTTCACTTGCGGCTATCATCGTGAACCTGGTCGCGGGAGCGTATGTGCTCTCCCGCGGGCCGACGCTGAGGTTGAACCGCCTCCTCTTCGCCGTGCTGATGTGCCTGGTGGCGTGGGCCACGGGCGAGTTCATGATGCGAACGGCCGAGACGGTCGACAACGTCCTCCTGGGCAGCCGCATCGCCGGGCTCGGTTGGTGCCTGATCGGACCGGTGTATCTCCTGTTCGTGCTCGCGTACACGGGCCGGGACAGGCTGCTGCGTAATCCGCTTACGTACCTGGTCATCTTCACCCCTGGTGTGTTCTTCCTCGTGACGCTGTGGACAACCGACCTCATCTTTACCGGCTTCGAGCCGGTCTACTGGGGCCACAGGGAGATCGGAGGGGTCCTGAGGTTTCCTTCAGAGGTGTACGTTGCTCTGTGTTTCCTGGCCGGACTCGCGCTCCTCCTGGATCACTGGCGGAAGTCCACCTCCCAGGCCAAGCGCACCAACACGGCGTACATCCTGGTCGCGAGCGTGATACCCGTCAGCATTGGCCTGATAACCGACATCATCCTGCCGCTCGCCCACATAGAGTTCGTGCAGCTCACCATGCTGTCGAGTACCGCCATCGGACCGGTCATGAGCTACGCGATCGTGAGCCGGGGCCTCCTCACGACGATCACCGGCTCCCTGGGAAGCACCATCATCACCAAGATAAGGGAGGCCGTGTTCGTGACCGACGCTGACGGCGCCATCGAGACCGTCAACCCGGCGGCTGAACTCCTCACCGGGTATTCCGCCTCGGAGCTTGAGGGAGTCCCGATTGCCGAGGTCATCGCGCGTGAACCGGCCCCCGGTAAGGCCGAGCCTTTCACCGTCGGAGCCGAGCAGCCGGCGGCGTGGTGCCTCAGCAAGCTCGGCGAGCGGATACCGGTCAGGGTGAGCACCGAGGTCGTAAAGCGCCGCACCGGGGGGGTGACCGGTTCCGTAGTGGTAGTAAAGGACATGCGGGACGCCATCAGGCTCTTCGAAGCCCAGCGCGCGGCGGCAACGGCCGAGGAGAAAGTCCAGACCGAGCGCGGCCGCTCGGAGACGCTCATCCGCTCCCGCGATGAGCTCAGGCAGACATCCGATTTCCTGGAGAGCGTGCTCGACAACATCACCGAGCCCCTCTTCATCAAGGACCTCGAGGGCCGGTACGTGTTCGTCAACAGGAGCATCTACGAGACCTCGGGCCTTTCGAGGGACGATATTGTCGGGAAGACGAACGACGAGATACCCCTGCTTCCCCCTGAGAGGACCGCCCTCGTAAAGGAGCTCGAGAAAGAGGTGCTCAGCACCGGCGCCGTGGTCAGGAGCGAAGTCGCCGAGGTCAAAGACGCAAGAGGCCTCTCGCATTTTGTCAAAACGATCAGGGCACCCATCAGGAACGAGGCGGGAGAGGTCGAGTACCTGGTGGGCATCATCAGCGACGTCACCGAGGAGAAGCGGCTGGACAAGGCGAGGCTCGACTTCATCCGGGTCGCGGCCCACGAGCTTCGCACGCCCCTCACCTCGCTCAAGCTGGGGTTCGAGATGCTGGCCCGGGAGACCAGGGGAGCGCTCGACGAGGAGCAGCAGCGCTCGCTGGACGTGCTCTCCCTGTCCATCGAGAGGCTCTCCAGCCTGGCCAGGAACCTGCTGGACCTGGCCAGCATGGACGCGGGCCTGCTGGCGCTCAACCAGCAGCCTGTCGAGATGGGGCCGCTGGTGAACGAGGCGGCGGCGCTCTTCTCGGGCACCCTCGCGAGCAAGGGCCTCTACTGCGAGGTGGCCGTGGACGAGGGGCTCAGGCCCGCCTACGCGGACGCGAGCCGCCTCGCGCAGGTGCTCTACAACCTGATGAGCAACGCCGTCAAGTACACGGAGACCGGCGGCATCGTGATATCGGCGCGGGACCCAGGGGATGACTTCCTGGAGATATGCGTGGCAGACACCGGCGTGGGCATCTCCCCGGCGGAGCGCGACTCCATATTCACCAGCTTCGTCAAGGTCCGCGACGCCTCGGGTTCGCGGGAGGGGACCGGCCTGGGGCTCTCCATCACAAAGGCCATCGTGGAAGCCCACGGGGGAAGCCTGAGGGTGGAGAGCGAGCCCGGCCAGGGCTCCAGTTTCTACTTCACAGTGCGGGCGGTGGATTGAGATGAACACCGTTTACGAGCTCATCCCTCTAGTTGCGATGGCGGTGAACCTGCTGGTAGGCGCGTACGTGATATCTCGGGACCCCGAGGGTCTTGCGAACCGCCTGTTCCTCGGCGTGACCATAGCCCTGTCGCTATGGGGGTTCGGCGAGTTCATAATGAGGACCGCGAGCACCAGCGGACAGGCGCTCTGGGGGGCGAGGATCGGCAGCCTCGGATGGTGCCTCGTCGCCCCGATATTCCTGCACCTGGCCTTTGTGCTGGCCGAGGCCGGGCCAAGCGCCTGGAGGCGTGGAGCCCTGCTCGCATCCTACTCGCTAGGCGCCGTCTTCACCATCGTCACCTGGACCTCAGACCTCGTATTCCGCGATTTCGTGACATACAGCTTCGGCGGTTATCGGGAGGTCGCGGGCGTCCTCCGGCTCTCCTCGAAGGTCTTCGTCGCCACGGTCTTCCTCACGGGAGTGGCCGTGCTCGCCTATCATTTCCACGCCGCCGCATCAAGGGAAAAGAGGGTGCGGCTCGGCTGGACGCTGGCGGCCTCGCTCGTACCGATTGTCACGGGCCTGGTAACTGATGTCCTGCTCCCGGAGTTCGGGGTGCACCCGCCTGTGAGTTCCCAGGTTGCCACCCCCGTGATGGCCCTCATGACGGCATACGCTGTCACGCGGTACGACATGATGCGTACCGTCATGGCCTCTCTCGGCCCGTCAACCATTGACAAGATAGCCGAGGCCGTGTTCGTCACGGATGCGGACGGCATCATCGAGTCGGCGAACCCCGCAGCGGCGCTTCTGAGCGGACGCGGGGCGGCCGACCTGGTCAACACGGGCATCAAGGACCTGCTCACCGAGACCCCTTGGAGCTCCACCCCCGGCATCGCGCCTACCGGGCAGGAGCGGATCTGGTGCCTGTTCAACGGAGCCGGCAGGGAACGGATACCCGTTGCAGTGAGCACCGAGTCCGTGAGAAAGCGCTCCGGGATGACGGTCGGCTCGGTGGTCGTGGTACAGGACATGAGGGAGACCCTGGAGCTGGTCCAGGCGGAGCACGAGGCGTCGGCTGCGGTCGTGGCCGCCGAGGTGGAGCGGGGGCGCGCCGAGACCCTGAAGCGCTCGCACGATGAGCTCCTGCGCGTTTCCAGTTTCCTCGAGAGCGTCATCGACAACATCACCGAGCCCCTTTCGATCAAGGACCTCGAGGGCCGGTACGTGTTCGTCAACAGGAGCATCTGCGAGGCTTCGCGCCGTTCGAGGGAAGACATCATTGGCAAGACGAGTGAAGAAGCCGGCCTCATACCTCCGGACGTCATCCAGGTAATCCGTCGCGCAGAAGACGAGGTCATAGCCAGCGGCTCTTCGGCTGTCGCCGAGCTGGGCGGCATACCGGACGTGGACGGTGAACTCAATTTCTGGAACCTCAGGCTCGCCCCGCTCAAGGACCGGAACGGGCACGTGGAATACATCGTCAGCATAGCGAGCGACGTCACCGAGGAGAAGCGGCTGGACAAGGCGAGGCTCGACTTCATCCGGGTCGCGGCCCACGAGCTTCGCACGCCCCTCACCTCGCTCAAGCTGGGGTTCGAGATGCTGGCCCGGGAGACCAGGGGAGCGCTCGACGAGGAGCAGCAGCGCTCGCTGGACGTGCTCTCCCTGTCCATCGAGAGGCTCTCCAGCCTGGCCAGGAACCTGCTGGACCTGGCCAGCATGGACGCGGGCCTGCTGGCGCTCAACCAGCAGCCTGTCGAGATGGGGCCGCTGGTGAACGAGGCGGCGGCGCTCTTCTCGGGCACCCTCGCGAGCAAGGGCCTCTACTGCGAGGTGGCCGTGGACGAGGGGCTCAGGCCCGCCTACGCGGACGCGAGCCGCCTCGCGCAGGTGCTCTACAACCTGATGAGCAACGCCGTCAAGTACACGGAGACCGGCGGCATCGTGATATCGGCGCGGGACCCAGGGGATGACTTCCTGGAGATATGCGTGGCAGACACCGGCGTGGGCATCTCCCCGGCGGAGCGCGACTCCATATTCACCAGCTTCGTCAAGGTCCGCGACGCCTCGGGTTCGCGGGAGGGGACCGGCCTGGGGCTCTCCATCACAAAGGCCATCGTGGAAGCCCACGGGGGAAGCCTGAGGGTGGAGAGCGAGCCCGGCCAGGGCTCCAGTTTCTACTTCACAGTGCGGGCGGTGGAGCCCGGGCGGCGCTAGCCGACCGTCACGCGGTTCCGGCCCGACTTCTTGCTCGAATACATGAGGCGGTCCGCGCGGTCGACCAGGCCCTCAATGGTGTCGCCGCCGCGCGCCGGCGTTGCCCCGACCGAGACCGTCGCCCTGATCGAAGTGCCGCCCATGTTTAACGCGGACTGCTCGACGAGCGACCTCAGCTTCTCCGCGATGCCGGAAAGGAGGTCCTCGCGAACGTTCTCGATGATCGCGGTGAACTCCTCACCTCCCCACCTGCTGACAATATCGAAGGAGCGCAGGGCTCCCTCGGTTGTCCGGGCCACCATGATGAGCACCCGGTCCCCGACCGAATGGCCGTAGGTGTCGTTTACCTCCTTGAAGCGGTCTATGTCGAAGTAGAGCACGCCGAACGGCCAGCCGTAACGCTCCAGCTGGTCGAGCCTGGCCTTGAGGTGGACCTCCGCATGCCTGCGGTTGCCGAGCCCCGTGAGCTCGTCGAGCAGGGCCAGGCGCTCCAGCTCCTCTATCTTGGCCCGCGCCTCCTCCACCGACCGGTTGTCCGAAAACGTCTCCACGACACCGGTCACGGTCCCGTTATTGAAGATGGGCGCGGAATGGGTCGCCACCGGCACCCTGTGCCCGTCCCGGTGGAGCAGGTAGGCTTCAGAATCCACAGGCGCGCCGGACCTCATCGAGGACAGGGCCAGGCAGGCCCCGGTATCGCAGAGAGGCTTCCCCTCCGCGTCGAGGTGCATCAGCACCCCGTCCCAGCAGTGGATACCCACGACCTCAGCGGCCGGGTAGCCGGTTATGCGTTCGGCCCCCCGGTTCCAGTAGGTTATCCGGCGGTCCGAGTCGACCAGGTATACACCCTCGTATAGCTCGTCGAGGATGCTCCTGTAGAGCTCGCCACCGTCTTCCGACGGCAGGGTCACCCCGCCTCCAGTCTCCTCACGGCCTTCGGGCGCTCTCAACCTTCCGTGAGGTACTCGATCATCGGTTCCGTCACCAGCGGGACCAGATCGCCTATCATGTGCGGCATCAGGTTGTCCATCACCTGTGGCATGAGCTCGGGCATCTGCTCCCGCATGTAATCCGGCATGGGCACCCGCTCGGCCACCCTGTCGAGCATGACAGGCATCACCTTGGGCATCATGAGCGGCAACAGCCTCGGGAAGAGCACCGGGAACATCGGCTTCATGAGCTCGAGGGCGAACGGCGCCTTCCTTCCCACGAGCCTCATCAACGCGCCCATCTTGAGTGGCATCGCGTCGATCAGCTCGGGCCACATCGTTCCCATGAGGTCGGCGAATCCCTCCGGGGTCATGAGCGCTATCATCGCTTCGAAGACAGCCCACTGCGCCGCGACCTCCGGGTTGGGGTCGGGGAATTCGTATCCGAGGGTCTCGGACACGTACCTGGCCAGGTCGACGACCTCCAGGTCCATCTCCTTCTTGTCGGCGCTCACCCTCAACTGGAACTGGCAGCACGGGCACAGCGCGAGCACCTTTCCCGCGCCGGCTTCCACCGCCTCGTCCAGCCTGTCCTTGCCGATCTCCGCCGCAACCGGGGGCTCCTTGATGAGCGTGAGGACGGAACCGCAGCACAGGCCTTCCTCGCGGTTGTGCCCCATCTCCACGAACGTCGCTCCGGTCGCCTTGATGAGCTCCCGCGGCGGCTCGTAGACGCCGGACGCCCTGCCGATGTGACACGAGTCGTGCCAGGTGACCGTGTCGCCCTCCCGGGCACCGGCCGGCAGGGTGAACTCTCCCGAGGCGAGCTTCTCGCCTATCACCTCGCTGTAATGCCTCGCGGTGATGCCGTAGTCGATGCCGAGCTTCCCGGCCCACTCCGGGTACACCTGGCGCCACATCATGTCGCAGGCCGGACAGGAGGCTATCACGGTGTCCGCTCCGACGGCCTTCACGGCGGCGATGTTCCGTTTCATCGTGTCGGCGAACAGGTCCCACTTCCCGGCGACCAGCATCGGCGTGGCGCAGCAGCTCTCCGCCTCCCCGAGGAAGGTGAAATCCACCCCCGCCGCGTCGAGCAGGCGGACGGTGGCCATCCCGATGTCGTTCTCGACGTAGCTCGCGGTGCAGCCGGCGAAATAGACGTTCTTCGATGTGGTACCGGGCCCGTGCTTCTCGCTCAGGTCCTCCGGGAACCAGGCGCCGCGGTCCTTCCTGTAGCCGGCCCATATGTCGCCTTCGGCGCGCAGGGCGGCGGCCATCATCTCGAACGGAGGGAACGTCATGTTCCCGTCCCGTTCGATCATGGTGCCCCTGAGTTTCATCCATGAGGGCTCTATCGGGAGCGCCGCGGAGCAGCGCAGGTCGCACACCTCGCAGGTCGTGCACACCAGGAAAGTGTCCACCATCTCCTGGTTCCACTTCTCACGACCCTCCAGGTACTCGCGCAGCCAGTACCACTTCCCGCGCGGGCTCTGGCTCTCCCAGCCCCTGCCGTAGAACTGGTCGCAGGAATCGACGCAGTACCCGCACTGCGAGCAACTGTACGCGTACCACGCCACGTCGCCTGGAATGCCACGCCTGTCGGGTCCCGGCCTCTCTCCGACCCTCGCCGCCACTATGTTGCCGAAGGGACGGATGAAGGGCTCGAACAGCTCCGCGAGCACAAGGGACTTGCTCAGCAGGCCGCCGCTCACCACCTTGTCCGGGTTCATGAGACCGCCCGGGTCGATTCGGTCCTTGAAGCCGCGCAGCCGCTTCACCCTTTCCGCACCGAGTATCTCCCTGGCCTTGCCGGAGAAATAATAGCCCGTGGCGTAGGCGCGGCCTCCGTACTTCTCCGCTATCTTCATTATGGAGAGCGAGAGCGCGAACATGAAGTTGTAACCGAGAGTGCGCTCATCGGCCGGTATGAATCCGAGCAGGACGGCCTCTGGCTTCCCTCCGCGTCCCTCGCCGACGATTATGCCTTCCTTGAGGACCGGGTGGTGCACCTTCGCCTCTATCTCGTCCATCGCGGCCGCCAGGCGGTCGAGCGGTACCACGACTTCTGCGGGGACCAGGGAGGGGCCCAGGCGCTTGACGAGCATTATCTTGAACCGGTTCTCCCACTCGTGTCGCGCTATCGAGTCGTCCAGGAGTTGGGCGCCGGAGCCGGGTGCAAGGTCCATGAGCCCGGCTTCGACCGGGGCGGCGTCGACATCCCTGTAGGTGACCACCAGTATGTAGGACTCGGGCAGGAGAACCTCCTCCGCCTCCGTGGCACCGTGCCCCGCCGCGGGGGCCCTGTTCCGCATCTCGGCCATGCGCGGGTTGATGAACATCAGCGACCAGACGGGGAGGCCCGAGGCCGTCACCGACTCCACGAGCCGCTGGAGGCCGGAGGCGGTGGCGCACGCGAAAGCTTTCACCCCCAGCTCCTCGAGCGGTTGCACCTTCACCGCGACCTCGGTGATGAAGCCGGTTATTCCCTCTGCTTCGGAGACCAGGTCGAGGTCCTCGCCCTCGAACTCCCTGGTGGTCCCGTCAGGGAGCACCACGCGTGCCCTCGTCACGTTGTCCCTGAAGTAGCCGTACTGATAGCTGCCGAAGCCCGCCCCTCCCTGCGCCAGCCAGCCCCCGACGGTAGACGAAGGGTAGCTGCTCGGGTAAAGCCTGAGCGTGAGTCCATGCGGCGCCAGGGCGCGGTCGAGTCTCTCCCATGTTATCCCCGGCTGCACGACGGCCTCCATCTTGTCGGCATCAACTGAGAGGACTTCGCTCATCCGGTAGAAATCGACGACCACTCCCCCACGCACCGGCACCGCTCCGGCATAGCCGGAGGATGCCTTGCCCCTGGGCACCAGCGGGACCCCGTGAAGCCTGGCCCAGTTGACCAGGTCTACCAGCTCGGCCTCATCCACCGGCTGCACGACCGCGTCGGGCACGGTGGAACCTACAAGCGGCTTTACCATTTTCGGCATCGCGGCGATGTCGTGCCCGTAAAGCTTGCGCTCCAGCCTGTCGAACGTGGAGCGCTCGCCGAACTTCTTCTCGATGAATCCCCTCTGCCCGCTGTCCAACCCCATTGTCGACCTCCTGGTCCAGACACACTCGTGAGACTTCGTGGCGCCGTGGCCCGTTCCTGCGCCGCTGCGGGCGCTCGGCACGACGATGGTCCCATACCCCGCGGGAATCCGGGAATGACCGTAATCAATGCCATGAGCGGGGACTGTCCCGGCTGGTTTCCCCCTACCTGTGTCCGGACAGCCTGCCGCCGACATGGCCCAGGACCGTGGTGAGAGCGGGCATGACAAGCGAAAGTGCGAAGTAGATGAGCCTCGACCGGCTGGAGACCCTCATTATCTCCTCGTCTCCGAGCCTCCATACCAGCAGCACCAGGAGGTCGGCTTCGAGCGCCAGTGAAACGGCAATCTTCACCTTGATCGGACCGGTAGGCCTGGCCTTGAAGTTCAGCCACCAGGTGAACAGGCCCGTGCAGATGGCCACCGGGGCCGCCAGCGCTCCCAGTGCCAGCATGTAGAAGGCCGTCTTCTCGAAAGCCTCCCGCTTCGGCCTGAGCAGGTAGAGTATGTTGAACAGCGGGACAGCCATCGGAAACACGAGCGCGAAGTGGATCGTAACCAGGTGGGGCTCGCGCTTTAGCAGGGGGAACCTCTCGAGGAGCTTCCGAACCACCGGGGGCACCCGCTCGTCCGCGCCGGGCTTATCACGCGCTTCGGCGCCGCCCGGGGCCCGGGCCTTCCCGTCGCCCGGTGTCGCTGACATCCGGCCCTGCACGCTCACATCATCTCCGAGAAACGCTTCCTGTACTCGTCCGGTGTCGCCATGAGGCGGTACGTCGCCTGCGCCTGGGCCACCATCTGCCCCGAGTTGTCCAGCACCTTGAGGTCCAGGGACTTGTCGGCCTTGCCGTTTATGCGGAACTCCTCCACCAGGACGTCGACCTCCTCCCTGACCACCCTCGCCGTGCACCGCAGCTCCCCCACCGGCATCGCCCTGTAGCGGATGTTGAAGACTGTATTGAGAACGATGAATTCCCTCGGGTCGAGGAAGCTGAATATCGCCATCCCCCCGGCGGTCTCAGCGAGGCCGCAGATCGCCCCGGCATGCACCAGGCCGAAAGCGTTGAGGTTGTCCGGGCTGTCCTCCAGGATGACCGTGATGTATCCCTCGGCGCCCACCCTTGTGACCCGCATGTGGCTCCTCTGCGCGAAGGGGCACGCTCCCTCTACCATCTTCACCATCAACTCGGCATCCATGGGTTCCTCCTTGTAACCTGTCGCGTCGACACGCAAGGTCCCGGGCCCCGCGTACCGTCCCCGCCGCGCGCTTCACCCCGGGGGTCTCCGGTTGTATTATTCGCGGGGGCCGCTCTTCCTTCATCCGGCCTGCCGGTCGCCCGCCCGGGCGCCCGCCTCTCGGGCGCCGCTACCCGTCCGGGTTTCCCGCCGCGCCGCGTCCGGACACCTCCGCCTCATCCTCCAGGCGCTCCTCCTTGAGGCCGCCCACCACCTTCAAGACCACGGCGGTCAGCGGCGCGGTGAATATGGCGCCCGCCACCCCGAAGAATATCGCCCCGAGTATCGTCGCGAGGAGCGCGACGAGGGGATTGAGGTCCAGTGTCTTTCCGTACGCCACCGCCTGTATCGGGTTCTGAATGACGGTGTTCGCGAGGATTACCACCGCGAGTATTATCAGCGCCTCGGTCAGGCCGCTTCCCGCGAGCGCGATGAGAACCGCGAACGCCCCGCTGATGTAACCTCCGATAGAAGGGATGTACGCGGTGACGAACGTCACTATCGTGATGGTGCCCGCGAGGGGCACTCCCAGGACCAGCAGGAACGGCAGTATCGTCAGCGCGTTCGCAACCGCTATGATGGTCGTCCCCTTGAAGTACCCGCGCAGCGACTCGGTCACGTCGTCGAACACGGCCTCGGAGCGCTCGCGCGGCAGGCCGGTATGCCCTATGACCCAGGCGCTTATCTTCTCCCAGTCGTTGAGCAGGAAGAACAGTATGAAGAGCGCCAGGAAGACCCCGATGACCAGGGAGAACGCCCCGGAGAGGCTGCTCGACACCACTCCGAGCAGTCCGCTTGCCACAGCCTGCCACGCCTTCTCCACGGCCTCTGTCACCTTCTCCGTGACGTCCTTGCTGAGCTTCAGGCCGCTGAACCATTCCTGCACCTCGTCGACGCCCTTCTCCACGTCGTCGCTAATCTCCCCCGCCTGGGACGCGACGCCGTACACGAGCATCGCGACAAGGCCGACCAGGAGAGCGAATACCAGGAGCATCGTGATGCCGGCGGCGAGCCACCGCCAGAGGTGCAGCTTCACGTGGAGGAACCTCGACACCGGCTCGAGAACCACACCCACCAGAGTCGCGATGAGGAGCGGCAGCACGAGCTCCCGCGCCTTGGAGACCGCCAGCATGACCACTATCAACAAGCCGATGATTCCAAGCAGCAGCCAGCTCGAGACGCCCCATCGCCAGAGCCAGTCGGGCGCTCTGCGCCCCCGACCGCCTGGTTCCTCCTCGATTGCCATCTCACCTCCAGGGAGCGACTTCTGAAAAGAGTTCTGGCGCCCGCGCGGGTTTTCCTTTGGCTCGCCCGTCAGCAGCCCTCAGGTGACGTCCACCTTCCCCGCGATGCGCTCTATCGACTCCTCTATGAACCCGGGGTCCTCGATCACGACGTCTATGGCGCCCTCGGGACAGACCTCGGCGCAGCGTCCGCAGCCCCTGCACTCGGACCCGATGACGGCCCTCGAGCCGGCCAGGCTCACGGCGCCCGCGATGCAGTCCGCCTCTCGAACGCACGTGCCGCAGCCCACGCAGCGCTCGCTGACCCGAACGGACATCCCCGGCATCCTGGTGACCTTCGAGCTTATGCTCCCCGAGACCACGGGGAGTATCCTCCAGAGGCAGCAGCACGTACAGCAGTTGCAGATGGTGAGGAGCCTCTCGCCGGGCCCGACGTTCAACCAGAACGTGTCGAGCTTGTTGCGCCCCACCAGGTGGTACAGCCCCGCCTCGCGGCACCGACGGAGGTGTTCGAGCGCTTCCTCTCTGGTGACCCGGCGCCCGAGCTTCGGGTTTATCCCCCTGGCGGCCTCGCCCAGGAACATGCACCCGAGCTCTACGGGATAGTCCTCGCACCCGTTGCTCCGGCGGCAGATGCATTCGTCCATTATCCAGTGAAAAGCGGCGTTCTCCACGAAGTGCTCGACTATCCTGGACGGCAGGACCACCTCTTCTTCAGGCTTGACGTCTTCCCCGACGAACAGCACCGGCTCCCTTGGGAGGACCATCAGGTCGTCGCCCTCGAAGAGCATGTGCTCGGCCGCCGCCCCCACCAGGGGTACCCTGGTCAGCCTCGCCATGAGCCCCCTGTAAGGAAACCCCGCCCGCAGCATCCTCACGAACCACATGCCTCTTGCCATTGAAACCCCCCGGATAGCCGATGAACAGCCCGCGATGATTCTAACCCGACCTCAGCCGGCCTTCCAGCAATGGGACGGGCAGACGCTCGTGCTATAATTCGGCAGTCCTGTTACCGGGAGGCATTTACGTGGATTTCGACTTCGACCAGATAGACAGGATAATCAACGCCCGGTCCGTTGCGATCGTCGGGGCCTCGAGCTCCCCGTTCAAGTTCGGGTCTCTCATCACCACTTCCCAGGTCCAGGTCGGCTTCGAAGGGCCCCTTTACCTCATCAATCCCAAAGAAGAGGAGATAATGGGCCATAAGGCTTACCCGGACCTGCGGTCACTTCCCGAGACTCCGGACCTCGTGTACCTCGTAGTCCCCGCGCACCGCTCGATGGACATCCTTCGCGAATGCGCGGACATCGGTGTCAAGGGAGTGATACTGGTGGCGGCAGGCTTCCGCGAGGCCGGCGAAGAGGGCGGGAAGCTCGAGGCCGAGGCGCTGCGCCTGGCGGCCGACGGGGGCTTCAGGATGATCGGGCCGAACTGCTTCGGCATATACAATCCCCGAAACGGGCTCACGCTCCTTCCGGGCTACGACTTCACCAAGATCCCCGGCGACATCGCGTTCATCTCCCAGAGCGGGGGCTTCTCCGTGCACCTGGCCAGGGAGGGCCAGAGTCTCGGGATGCGGTTCAGCGCGGTCGTGAGCTACGGGAACGCGGCGGACCTCGACGAGGCCGATTTCCTCCGCTACTTCGCCCGGGACCCTCAGACGTCCTACATTGCCGGTTACCTGGAAGGGGCACGTGACGGTCGCGACTTCGCGGACGCGCTCGCGGAGGCCGCCGCGGCAAAGCCGGTGATACTGTGGAAAGTGGGCAAAGGCGAGTCATCGCGCAGGGCGGTGGTATCGCACACCGGTTCGCTGGCCGGCTCGTCCGACATCTGGGAAGCCCTCCTGCGCCAGTGCGGGGCGATCGAGGTGTCGGGGATAGACGAGACACTCGACGTGCTCATGGCGCTGCAGAAACTCGGCCGGAAGCCCGGCAGGCGGCTGCTTATCTCCGGCGGCGGGGGCGGGCTCGGGACCTACGGCGCGGACCTCGCCGAGGACATCGGCTTCGAGGTGCCCGCCTTGGACCCCGCGTCCTTTGAGCGAATGCAGGTGGCGCTCGGACGCGCGGGCGCCGTCGCGGGCAATCCCCTGGACATCGGCGCTCCCCTGATACCGCTCGACGAGTTCGAGGGCGCGATGCGCGAGGCCGCGGCGAATCCCACCACCGACGTGCTGATATTCGACCTGGCGCTCAATTTCGCCTACCCCCTGCTCGGCCCGGAAGGCCTCGAGCGGGCCGCAGCTATCCTCATCGCGGCCCACGCCGACTCGGGCAAGCCGCTTGTGGTGGTGCTCTACTCGAGGGCGTGCGACCCCGACGACCTCAAGTACGAGGAGACGCTCCGCAGGATGCGGCACCGGATGCTCGAAGCGGGGCTGGCGGTGTTCCCTTCGATGCCGCGGGCGATACGGGCGCTCGAGCGCATAAACTAGCTAGCCTCCGGGGTCTCTTTCCCAGCCGGTCCTCGCGGACGGGATACTCACTGGATTCAACAAGATGCCGCTGCGGAGGCATCGGAAAGAAATCCCCCCTCGCCTCAAAGCTCAACATGGCGGTTATTCTTGAAATAGCGACCAACCCGGAGTCGGTTCGCCCTCTACAAAGAAATCGCCCTGCGAAAACCGGGTGGCGAGGGGGTCTTTTTCCCGAATCCTCTTATATTCCAACCTGCGAGAAGATGGCACCACGAGCACACCCCTGACCCGAGGTAGAGCGTCCCGCAGGTTTGAATCACAACAGTTAACAATAATATTAAGTAATATCATCTATTAATCACCACCCACAGCCTTCTTGGGAATTTCAGGCTCTGGCTGTTAATAATGATACTGAATATAAAGATTGTTATATCCTGATAACTGTTGTGATTCAAACCTGCGGTTAGAACAGGTGGTCAGGTTCGGAGCCGACTTCCTCTCCGTGACTGACGGTAGAGGGGGTCTTTCCCCCGGAATCCCAGCAGCAGCCAGTAGTCAGGGCCTGAGAGGATATCGGGGAAACGGCCCCGGAGGCGGCCCGCAGAATCCCAGCGGGGGGAACGCACCCGGAGCACCGCGCAGGCCAGGGGAACCCAGACGCACGGCGAGGGGGAAGGCTTCAGAGGCGCCTCTCGAGGCATCCACCGAGGAGCGGCCTGGAGCACCCCTTGATATCCCGGCGAGGGGGAAGGCTTCAGAGGCGGCCCGGAGGCGCAGCGAGGCGCCCCCTCGAGGCACTCAGTGAGGGGAAAAGTACCGGTGGCGGCCCTACGTATTCCAGCACGGGGAAAGGCTTCGAAGCGCCCCGATGTATCCCGGCGAGGGGCCATTGGCGCAGCGAGGGGAAGGCGGCCCGAGAGCCGCTGCACGAGTTCGAGCATGACCATCGGCGCTTTGTCGCCGTGGCGCAGCCCGAGGCGCTACTGGCGCTGGATCTGCATGACGGTGACCTGCGGAGGGGCATAGTTCGAGATGAAGAGCCGGTCGCCTGTCGCGCTCGTCGCAATGCCTATCGGCATCGAGGCGGGAACCGTGAAGACCTGGGCGCGCGCCTGCAGGTCGACACAGCCCACTGTGCCGACCCCCGGCTTGCCCTCACCGTAGTTGCACACGAATATGTACCTGCCGTCCGGTGTGAGCGTTATCGTCCTGGCCTGGCTGCCCACCTTTATGGTTGCCTGTACCAGGCCGGCCTTCCGGTCCACCAGGGTCACGGTCCCCGGGCTGTTGTTGCTGACGTAGAGCACGCTTCCGTCCCTGGACCCCACCACGTGCCTGGGATTCGAGCCGCACTGTATCTGCCTCGATACGACGTGGCCCGCAGCCACGTCCACCTCCGTAAGCGTGCTGCCTCCCATGATGCAGACGTAGGCGAAATCGCCCCCGGGCGCGAAGTACATGCCGCGCGGCGTCCCGGACACGGGCACGTCCTTGAGGCGCGCCCTCGCCTTCGCGTCGATCACAGTCACCGTGTTCGAGTCCCAGTTCGCCACGTAGACCCACCGGTCGTCGGGACTGACGGCCACCTCCTTGGGGATGCTGCCGGTCGGCACCTCACCCACCACCGCGCCCGCCTGCGTGTCAACCACCAGCACCTTCGCGGAGTTGTACAGTGAGACCCAGGCGAAGCGACCGTCCGACGTGAAGTCAGCCTCGACGGGCTCATCCGGGAGCGGGATGACCTTCAGGAGCGCGTAGCTGTCCGCGTCAAAGATGAAGTTCTTGTGCGCATAGAGGTCGTTGACGAAGAGGCGCTTCCCGTCGGGAGGCATGAGCTCGACCGACTTCGGGCCCGATTCGACGGTCATCACCGTCAGCGGGGCCAGCCCGACCACCAGCCCCGTGGCGTATTCCGGCTCCGCCGGCTTCTCTTCGACACGGTCCGCGACGGGCTTGCCGGTCTTCGGCGTCTCCTTCTCAGGAGGGCTCGAGCCACAGCCCGCGGCCGCCGCCAGCAGCGCCGCACACAGGCACAGCACCAGTAACCGGCGGATGTTACTCATCAACGGCATCGCTCGGGAGGCTCTTCAGGCCTGGGGCGGGTTCTCGTACGCGGGGACCCCGTGTACCTTCTCGTACGCACGGCACCACGGGCAGAAGTGGAGCTTGCTCTCGAGCTTCACCACTGAATAGTAGAGGCCGCTGCCCTTCTCCCTGCCTTTGACGCACGCGGGGCACTTGGACTCGCAGAACTGAGCCCGCTTGAGCGTCTTCTCGTCGAAATTACCCTCAGCCATCATCGGCCCTCCTGGTAGTCGGACGCCTATACTCTAACGATAAGCGCGGGAAAACGCGAGAAGTGACAAATAAGAGGGGGCCGGGTCACCGTCTTGCTTTTCGCGGAAGTGAGCTTACGAATCACAGAACCGACCCGGCCCCGGAACATTCTTTCTACTTAGACGCAGACAATCCGTCTTTTGGTCCCTCGAGTCCGCAGCCGCGCTCAGCGTCCCGTGGCGTCGGCGTCGTTGGAGTAGCCGCGGCTCTCCCAGTATCCCTCGTAGTCGCCCTTGACGAGCTCGATGCCGGTCACCCACTTTATCCACTTGTAACCGAGCCTGTCCGGGACCACCAGCCGGAGCGGGTACCCCTGCTCGTCGGGGAGCCTCTCCCCGTTCACCCCGTAAGCCAGGAACGGGTCGGTCTCCTCGATATCGTCCAGCGTGAGTGACGTCGTGTAACCGCCAGGTGAGGAGAAGACCACGGTCTCCGCGTCTTCACTGACCCCGGCGCGCTCCAGCAGCAGCGAGAGCCGGGGACCTTTCCACACACCAGCCTCGGTCCATCCTTCGACGCACGGCAGTTCGACGAAGCGCTCCTCCGCGGGCAGGGCCTGTATCTCGTCGAACGTCATGGCGAACGGACTGTCGACCAGCCCCCCCACCTCGAGCCTGTAGGAGGCGATGTCGATATCCGGCTGGCCCTCGGCGGTCCGGACCCTCATCTTCTCGACGGGCGTGACCTCGGCTTTACCCCCACCAGGGGCTTTCACCTGTGTCGTGGGAGAATCGTCGGCGAGCGCGAAGTAGAGCACCGCGCCTATGATCAGTGCGGCCAGGATTCCGACCGCCAGGTATGACTTTATCTTTTCCATGAGGAAAGCGTACCTCGCGGTACGCTTTACCTCCAATGAGCTACGTCAACCGTATTTTCTGTCAGCCGGCCGCAGCCGCGCCCTCCTTCTCGGTGGCGGGGATGAGGTTGTCGACGAGCCTCTTGCCCAGCGCCACCAGGGTCAGCACCACCGGCGCCGCAAGCGACGCGGGTATCACCGAGGCGTCGCAGACGTACAGGTCCTCGACCTCCGTGCCCAGGTCGGAGTCGACGACCTCGCCTATCCTGACCGTGCCGCCGGGGTGCGCGCCCCTGCACTTCGTGACCCATATCGAGTCCTCCGGGCACCCCGCCTCCACCAGTACCTTCCTCGAGAGAGAGATACCCTTGTCGAGCACGGAACGGTCCTTGTGCGTAAGCGACTTGGAGAAGGTCTCGTCCACGTTTATGCGGCCGGCGAGCTCGTCCTTGCCCTTCGTCATTATCCCCATCGCGTGCGGGTACTTCGGCCAGTATCGGAGCGCGGTCGGCTTTGCTTTCATCATCTCGAGCCCGAAAGACATCCACGGGTCAACCACCGGGGAGAGCAGGAACCCGTCGGAGTCCCAGAAGTCGAACGTCCCCACGGTCATCGGCGGGTCGAAGCCCGGCTTGAGTGTCGGGTGGAAACCGATGGTGAAGACCAGCGGGTCGCAGAAGAACCCCTCACCCGCGTCGTAGAGCCCGGAGCGCTGGAGTATCACCGGCGTGCCCATCCCGCCGCCCGCCAGCACGACCTTGTCCGCCTCCACCGTGACCGGGCCGGTGCCCCTCTGCCAGCCCTTGACCCCGACAGCCTTCCCGTTCGATATCACGACCTCCTCGACCTTGACCGAGGACATGATTTCCGCGCCGTTGCTCCTGGCCTTGTCCAGGTACTCCCTGGAAGTCCATTTAGCGTCCTTTGGGCAGCCGAGCATGCAGTTGCAGAAGCGAGGCTCGCACTTTTCGGGGTCGATGAACTTCTCGAGTTTCTGCCACTTCATGCCGAGCCGGTTGCCGGCCTCCATCATCGCCAGCGTTCCCTCGCCGATCGTCTCGTCGGGGAGCGTAGTGACCCTCAGGTCCTTCTCCGCCATCTCCAGGTACGGCTCCAGCTCGATGCCGTGCTTCTCGAATATGCCTTTCGGGGGCCTCGCCGAGGTCCCGCAGGTGATGACCGTGGAGCCGCCGGTCAGCATGCCCCTCGCCACGCCCATTCCCTCCTGGGATGTGAGGAAGCCGTGGTGGTCGAGGATCGCCATCGCGAAAAGGTGGTTGCCCACCCACTTCAGGTCCGGCCCCCTCTCGAGCACCAGGACATCGGCGCCTCTCTCGGAGAGCTCGGCCGCGACGGTCCCGCCGCCAGCCCCGGACCCAACAACTACGTACTCGGATTTCTTGAGCATAGGACCGCCTCCCTGTTAGCCCAGCTTCTCTTTCACGAGATCGATGTCGAGCGGGTCTCCCTTCGCGGGATCGTGGCGCAGGGACCTCGCTGAGTTCGGGCACCTTTCCACGCAGAGACCGCAGCCCATGCAGGCCGTGCCGCTCTGCACTACCGCCCCGTCGTTGACCGTGATGGCCCCGAAGGAACACACGGACTCGCACTTCCCGCACGTGGCGCAGCTCTCCTCGTCTATCACGGCCACGTAGCTCGAAGGGGCCATCATCGTTATCCTGCGGCCGCCCTTCAGCTTGCCGGCTATCCTCATGCCCTCCATCGCGCCGCAGCAGCAGGAACAGCACGAGCATATCACTCCCGTGCGCCCGCCTGTCGCCACCTTGAAGAAGGCCGTTATGACGTCGCCGCGCTCGTGAGCGGCCTTCATGCGCTCGAGCGCCTCATCCTGGGTGATCCGGTGGGCGTTGAACCTCGCCCCGTGCTCCAGCCAGAACTGGGCGGTGGTCCGGCCGACCGCCATGCACACGTCAAGTGGCCGGCACCCGTCCTCGCCGCGCGACTTCCTGCAGGGGCAGTCCATCACCGCGATGTAATCAGGCTCCTTGAGGATTATCTTATTGGCGTACTGCCAGGGTATCACCCGCTCGGTCTTGTCCGGCCCAAGCACCACGTCCTCGTTGAGCGTCAGTATCTTCGTGGCGTCGTCCATTGTGATGACCTTGCAGTGGTAGCGCTCGAAGACCATGCCGAACGCCCTGGTGGCCAGCCGCACGTTGGAGAAGAACCTCTCGAGGAGCCTCCCGGCGAACAGGAAGAGGACGACGTAGACATCGTAGAGCGTGAAGTAAATGTAGTTGTGGACGGCCCTGTCCACGCGCCACCCGTGCATCTTGAAGATGTTCTTCGTGGATTCCTTCAAGCGACCCCCCTAGTGCCGAGCCCGTCGTGGCAGGCCTGTTGCTGTTTCATGACCCCGGTCAATTGCTGACCGGGGTTATTCTACAGGAGTTGCGCTTAACACAGCAAGAGACTTGGTTATCAGTGAACAAAGCATTAACCACCGCCCCCGGGTAGCCCGCCCCGGTCCGCCCGGAGGTCCGCCCTAGAACTCCTCGTGCTCGGGCAGTATGAAGTACTTTACGTCCTTTGCGTAGGCTTTCAGCTCTCCCCTGAAGTCCGGGTGCGCGATGCTGATGAGCGCCTGCGCGCGCTCGCGCGTGCTCTTGCCCTTCAGCAGGGCGACCCCAAACTCCGTCGCCACGTACATGACGTCGGTGCGCGTGAGCGTCACCGGGGTACCCGGCTTCAGGAACGGGACTATCTTGGACCTGACCTCACCTTCCTTGGTGGTGAACGTCGAGGGCGTCGCGATGAACGCCTTGCCGTTCTTCGCCATGTAGGCTCCCCTCGTGAAGTCGACCTGGCCGCCTGTTGCCGAGTACTGCATGGTCCCGACCGCCTCGGAGCAGCACTGCCCCATGATGTCTATCTCGATCGTCGCGTTGACGGCGACCATGTTGTCGTTCCTGGCCACGTTGTAGGGGTCGTTGTTAATGCTGATGGGAGTGAAGTAGACCGCCGGGTTATCGCTGAGCCAGTCGTAGAGCTCTTGCGAGCCGGCCGTGAAAAAGGAGTTCATCTGGTACGGGTGGAAGGTCTTGCGGCTGTTGTCCAGCACCCCGGCCTCGAACAGCTTCATTATCGCGTCCGGTATCATCTCGGTGTAGCAGCCGAGGTTTCCCTTACCGGAGTCGATGAGCGACTCGCCTATCGCGTTCGGCACCGCGCCGATGCCCAGCTGGATGGTCGCGCCGTCATCGATGTAGTCGACTATCTGCTCGGCTATCGCGCGGTCGGTGTCCGTCACCGGCTCGGGAGGAAGGGTGAGGACCGGGGTGTTGTTCTCGACCACGTACCTGATCCTGGGGTCGTTGATGTGATAGAAGTTCATGCCGTTGATGCGGGGCTGGTTCTCGTTGACCTCCAGCACGAGCTCGTCCACCCTGTCCAGGACGTCCATGAAGTTGCCCGATAGGCCCGCGCTCAGGTAGCCGTTCTCGTCCATGGCGCTGACCTGGGTGATTATCTTCCGGTAGCCCCGCCCCTCCGAGGCAATCCTTGGGAGCTCGGAGAAATGGAACGGCGTGTGCGTGCAGATGCCCTCGCACAGGGCCAGCCTGTCCAGCGGGGTCGAGAAGAAGTTGTCGAACTCGATGTGCTTGACCTTGTCGACGGTGAGAATCTTGTACATCGGCGCGAGCATGATAAGTCCACCGACCAGCACGCCCTCGAGCTCGTCCGCCCTGTCGAACAGCTTGTCGAGCACTCCCGCGGGAGAGCTGGAGCCGCTCCCCAGAAAAACCCTGTCGCCGCTCTTAATGGACCCGGCGGCGTCCTCGGCGGTGGTGAGTTTAGAGTTGTAGACCTCTTGCCATCTGCTCATGTGACAGACCCCCTTGCAGGAACACGGCCGGCTTTCCGGCGGGTCGGGCTTGAAAGGGCGCATCCTCCGCCCGGGTGTTTGTAACAGATTATGACGCTGCGGTCAAACTAAGAAGTGGCGCCCAGCACCTCTGCCAGGAAAGAGGCCATCTCGTCATTGAACTCTCCCGAGCGCTCCATCAAGCTGTCGTGACCGGCGCCGGAGAATATCCTGAGCCTGGCCCGGGGAAGAAGCTCCGCGGTGCGCATGTTGGCGCTCACGTTTGTCAGCTTGTCGTGCTCGCCCATCAGGAGCAGCACCGGCACGTCCACCCGTGGAAGGCAGCTCTCCACGTCGTGGTCGAGCATCGACTTCACGCAGAGGCAGGCCGTCGAGAAGCGTGTGCTGAATGACATCTCCCTCTGGTGCTCCACGTGAACACCGCTCGGGCGCTTGCCGAACGCGAGGAGCCTCGCGGCCATGTAAGCGATAGAGGTGTCCTTCAGGAGCTCCATCACCCGGTCGGTCACCCTCCATGGGCGGCCCAGTACGGGAAGGATGTAGGCCAGGGGGAACGGGTAGAGCGCCTTCCATATCGGAGAGAACAGGATTCCCTCCGCCAGGTTCAGGCCGCTCGAGTCTATCAGCACCACGCCCTTGAGGCTTCCGGCGTATTCCGCGCCGAACCCCTCGATGAACTTGAGCGCCGTGAAGCCCCCCATGCTGAAACCGCCGACGGCGAACTCCGCCGGGCCGATGTGGTCGACAGCCGCCTTGAGGTCCTCCGCGAACCTCTCGTGGCTGAAGTCGAGGCCTGGAGGCATGCCCGAGGCCCCGTGGCCCCTGAGCTCGAGCGACACCACCCTGTAGTCGTCGGAGAACCGCTCCTGCTGGTAGCGGAACACCGACTCGTTGCACGTCCACCCGTGGACCAGGAACAGCGTCTTTGCACCGCTTCCTGTGACGGTGAGGTGCAGCGGGGTGCCGTCCCTGGAGATGACCTCGTGGTGCTCGAGGTCGAACCCGGCGGCGGGCAGTGTTTCCGCGAGGTCGTCACGCCCGTGGTCCAGCCGCCGCACGAGGGGCGGCACGGCCAGCCCGAGCAGCACTGCCCCGGCGAGCGCCCGCCTCGCCACCCTCGCCCTGTGATTTCGTTCGCCCATGTCCTCTCCCCCCTCGACCGGTGCCGACAGCCCGCCGTGCGCCAATATATCAAGGCGGGGCCCCGAGCGGAACCCCCGCGGCCGGAGGCCCCGGCGGCCGGAGGATTCGGAACGTCCCGGGAGTAGTAACAGAACAGCAGTGAACAAGGGACTGAGAGGAATCGCATGGACGATGAACGCAGGGAGAAGGTGGTCCGTGTTCTCGGGATCCCGGTGCTGAACTCCGGAGAGGGCTTCCGCGCCGGCCTGATAGCCTCGGGTGACACGGCGCTCGGCATCGTCGCGAGCGGCAGGGTCGCGTTCGGCGTCGTGTCTTCAGGCGCCGTGTCGGTCGGCATCCTGAGCGCAGGCGCCGTGTCGGTCGGGTGCGTCGCGTCGGGGGCGCTGGTGTTCGCGGCGTGGAAGGCGGCCGCCGCCATCGGGTTCGCGCCGGATGTCATCGCGGCCATCGCGGTCGGCCGCAGGGCGCGGGGCGCCATCGCCGTAGGCCGGGAGGCGCAGGGGGCAATCGTGCTCGGAGGCGCACCTGACAGGGAGCGGTCAATCGCGTAGCGGCCGGCATCAGGCTATCTCGGCCCTCGCGTCCGGGTCGAACGGGTTCAGCCTCATCGCCAGGGAGTAGAGGTACGGGTAGTTCGCCCGCAGGTGCACCATGTAGTCGAGCCATTCGCGCGCCAGAAGCCCGTAAGCCCTGCTCATGTCGCCCGCGAGATGGTCCATGTCGCCCGGCTTCAGGCTGTCGAGGCTGGCCCTGCTCTCGAGCTCCTCGGTGAGGTGGAAGACCGCCCAGAGGAGGTCGGTGAAAATCGCGTGCTCGAGGAGGAGCGGGTTCTCCAGGAGGCGCACCAGGAAATCCCTGTTTCGCACGAGCAGGTCGCGCAGCGAGTACAGGTTTACCTGCCTGCTGTCGACCTTGAACTCCTCCGACTCGAACTCGGCCCTCATGGCGCGGAACTCCCTGTCCGACCACGTGCCGTCGACGTCCAGGTCCCCGCGCTTGCCCTCCGAATCGGGGTCGGCCTCGCAGAGCCGCCGGAGCAGCTCTGTCCCCACCTCGCTGAAGAAGGCGCCGATGACCATGTTCAGCTTCTCGAGGGTCATCCTCTTGTCCCTCCCGCTGAGCAGGCGGTCTACGATCACGGTGACCACCAGGACCTCGATGGACAGGAAGGCCAGGTCTCCCATCAGGTAGATATAGATATGGTGAGCGTCGCGAAAGATCGCGTAGTGCGCCAGGTAGAGGAAGGCGGAAGTAGCGACAAGCGCTACCGCCAGACCCACGAGGTACCAGCTCTGCTTCTTCATGCCGCCGCTGCCTCCCTCCTGGAACAGCCGGGACGGGATGTCGCACGGCTGCCCCGGCTGCATGATAATCTATCAAAGACTGGAATCGCGGTAAATCGCGCCGCCGCACCGACCGGCGGCAGCATTGAACGGGCCGAGGCCCGCCGGGAGGTGGCTTTCGTGTCGAACAGATGGGCGGATGATGCCAGGGAGCTCGTGAAGTCGCTGGAGCTCGCGCGGAAGCCGGTCGGCATCACTTTCACGAACGAACAGGTTGAGGTCGAGAAGCCGCGGCGCACGTGGCTCTGCAGGGCGATGAAGCTCGCCGCCGAGGGTGAGTCCTTCGTGATGGACAGGGAGACCTCCGCCTGCCCCGGGGGCTCCTGGCACTGCGGGCTCACCGAGCCTCCACCCGGCGAGGCGCGCAGGGCCCTGCAGCATTTTCTGACACGCGGTGAGAAGCTGACCGCGAGCATAGTCAGCTTCCAGCGGATGCAGGACCTGGGCTCAAAGCCGCCGACGGGCATGAGCGACCGCATCGTGATAATGCCCCTCGAGAGCATGATAATGCGGCCGGACATCGTGCTGTTCATCTGCGACGCGGGCCAGGCGTGCCGGCTCCTCGCCCTGGACCACTACTGGGACGGGGTCCCGCCCAGGGCCGAGGTCTCCGGTTCGCTGTGCCATTCCGCGATAGCCTACCCGGTGACCACCGGGCACACCAACGTGACCTTCGGCGACTGGACGGCGCGCCGCATGCAGAAGTACCCGGACGACGCGGTCTTTGTCACCGTCCCGTACGAACGCCTGCAGAACCTGTTGGCGGCGATACCGGAGTGCTCCGCCGGTACGGCAGAGGTTGAGATACCAGAGGGCTTTCGCGAGGCCATGACGGAAGAGTGAGGGTGGGTATTTCGCGTTGGACTCGCCGGGCCGCACCATGAGGAGATACGACGCGGTCATAGTGGGAGCCGGGCCCGGTGGGCTGACCGCGGCCTCGGCGCTCGCCGCGGAAGGCCTGGACATCCTGGTCGTCGAACGCAATCCCCGCCCGGGTGGGACATCCCGCGAGTTCGCCGTGGAAGGGTTCAGCTTTCCGTGCGGCCCGCTGGGGTTCAGCGATATCGGGCGGTTCGCCGAAGCGACCGGCCTCGAGGATGAGTACGGGCCTTCTGCTTTCAGGAGGACCGGCTTTGCGGTGAGGGCGCCCGGGCTTGAGGCGCTGATATCGCTTCCCTTCGATGAGCTGGTCCTCGAGCTCGGCAGGCTGTTTCCCGGTGAGCGACAGGGCGTCGAGGAGTTCTTCGCCGCTGCCGCCGCGGCAGTAAGCACGCTCCACTCCACCCCCGAGGGGCAGGCGCCCCGCTTCCGCGAAGGCCTGGACTCCCCGGTGTCGCGCGTGCTCGCCGGGCTCGTGCGCGACCCCGGGCTGAGAAAGCTCCTCGGCTCGATGGGCACGTGCGAACCGGCGGGGGGATTCCCGCTCGTGGCGAGGATGTGGGACCTCATGTCCAACGCCGGCATATGGTACCCGGAGGGGGGCTTCGACAGGATTGCGCGACGGCTCGCCTCGCGGGTGGAATCGTTCGGCGGCGAGCTCCGTTTCGGGAGGCCGGTCACCGGCATAAAGGTCGAAGGCGGCCGCGCGACCGGGGTCCGCCTGGCCGACGGCTCCTCCGTCGACTCCGAAGCGGTTATCTCGAACTCCGACTTCAGGCGTACCTTCCTGGATATGATCGACAGGCGTTCGCTCCCGCCGGAGTGGCGCTCCGCCGTCGCCTCCGCCCGCATGACCTCTTCCAGCCTGCAGGTGTCGCTCGGTTTGAACGTCTCCTCCGTCGACCTTTCCGCCTTCGATGAAGCGTCCAGGATAATCTACCGCCGCCCGGAGCCGAGTGCGGCGCCGGACTGGCGCTCCGAGTGGGTGGAGCCGGCGGACCTCGCCGGCCAGGAGCTCGAGTTGGCCCTCTGGGATTCCGGGAAGGAGGGCCTCGCTCCGCCGGGCCGCGCCGCTCTCGTCATAAGGGTGCCGGCCGACCACCCGCACTTCGCGCGCTTCAGCCTGCTGCCATCCATGAGGACGTCGGAGTACGAGTACTACAAGGCAAGCCTCGGGAGCGCCCTTGTATCAGAAGTGGAGCGCGTGCTCCCGGGACTGAGGAAAGCCACGGTTGTGATGGACGTCGCGACGCCGCTGACATTCGCGGAATGGTCGATGAGACCACTTGGCTCAGTCGCCGGCTGGTCGCAGCGCGGCGAGGATATGAGGGACCATACCGTCCGCCCCCTCGTCCGCACCCCGGTCCGCGGGCTCTTCATGGCCGGCCACCAGGCGTACTCGTGGTTGTATCACGGTGGGGTCACTTCGGCCGTGCTGAGCGGCGCTGAGGCCGCGCGCTCGGTCCTGCGCGGGGAAGACCCGGTCACCGGGGTGACGATTCCCTAGACCTTCCCGGCCAACCACTCCAGCAGCACGGCGTTGACCTCGTCGGGCATGGTGTGCTGGCAGCAGTGGCCCCCTCCCTCGATCAGGGCGACCTCCGCTCCCCTTATCCGGCCGGCGAGCTGGAGGATGGTCTCGGGCATCACCACCCGGTCCTCGGTACCGCGCAGAACCAGGGCCGGAACGTCGATCTCGTGAAGGCGGTCTGTGAAGGAGGCCTTGCCGCCCGCTATCATCCTGTCGACGTAGCTCGCGCCCCCGCACTCCAGGCCGTGCTCGATTATGTAGTCGACCAGGTCCGCGTTGCCGGGAGTCGGGTCCATCACGAAGCCGCGGTGCCTCCCAACCCACATGAGGAGCCGCCTGCGCCTCTCGTCGCTCAGAAACGGCAGGAACGCCATCTGGTGGGCTATGGTGGCCACCGTGAACATGTTGAGCCCGAAGCCCGGCGGGCGGGGCTGGTCCATCGTGTTGCACAGCACGATCGCGCTGACGCGCCCGGGGTGCTCGAGGGCTATGTGCTGGGTGACCATGCCTCCCATGGACTCGCCCACTATGACCGCCCTTTCGATGCCGAGCGAATCCATTATCCCGAGTATCGCGTCGGCGTAATCGCTGATGCGGCTTGAGAAGCTCGGCCTCCTGGCCGGAAGGTCGCAGGAGACCGCCCTGTACTTCCCCGAGAGCGCCTCGACCTGGAATCGCCAGAACCACTTCGAGCCCTCCATGCCGGGAATCATGACGACAGGCGGACCTTCACCCGCCTCTATGTATCCGTCGCCGGATTTCATGTCTACGCTCACTCGTCCCTCCAGTCCCTTGCCACAGGGCGCGCGTCGGGGACCAGGTCCCCATCTGTGACTTTAGCACACCGGGCTGCACGGGTGGGCGCCGGTCGCTTGACGGAAGTTTACTGCCCGGTGTCCTTCAAATATAATAGGTGGCCCTCGCCAGGGCACCGCCCTCAGCGGGGGCTTGATACCAACCTTTGCCAGGGGAATGATGAAGCGCCGGAAGACAGCCGACCGCGCTCCTGGGAGCGCGCTTGAATACGTGTGCCGGGCCGGGGGTGACCTCGATTGAGCGCTCCTCCACAGCCGGCCGCCGCCGGGGGTTTCGCGCCTCCGCCGTTCGTGTCGCGTGGCAGGGCCCCGGGCGCCGCGCGACGCTGGTGGTCCGGGCTGACCGGCCGGGGCAGAACCGCTCTCTCGATATCCGCGTGCATCGCCCTGGCGCTGGTGGCCGTCCTGGTGGTCTCCGCCGGTACGGGCAACGGGGCCCCCAGGACGACACCTGAGCCGCGAGAGACCCGCGGCGCGGTCTCCAGGGTCAGCGACTCCATAGTCCGCGAACTCGAGAGTGTTGGATTGACGGTCCTGTCCTGGCGGCTCCGTACGTTGCTCGATAGGATGGCCTCGGTCGCTCCCGAGGTCGAACGCAAGCTCTCGGAGCTGTCCCAGGTCGTGCAGGGCGGCCTCTGCGGAGGAATGGTCGCCCGGCTCCAGCAGGTCCCGGATGTCCTCATGCTCGAATCGGAGGATGAGGTACCGGGCGACCCGGAGGGGAGCTGGCGGTACGCGAACAGGCTGGCCGACGAGTACCTGCCGGTCTTCGAGCAGTGCCGCCGGGAGCTCGCGTCTCTCCGCCCGCGCCTGGTATCCCTGGGGCCGGTCCCGTTGAGAGCGCCGCTCGAGATGCTCCTCGGGTCGTGCGACCTCCAGCTCGACGCCGCGGGCTCTTTCGTCCGGGCGCTCCGCCTGGTGAGGGACTGCGACCCGATGACGGTCGGCCAGGCGCTCGAGCTCGCGCAGTCAGCCTCGTCCGGCATCGCCGAGGGCTCGGCGAGCCTCGAGGGGGCCGTCGATTCCATCGCCCTGGTCCGCTGAAGTCCCGCTGGAGGTCCTACATGAAGAAGAAGGTCATCCTGCTCTCCGGCAGCCCGCGTGCGAACGGCAACACCGCGCGGCTGCTCGCGGAGGCCGCCCGCGTGATGGAGGACGCCGGGGTAGAGACCGAGGTGGTGTCCCTGTCGGGGATGCGGGTCGCCTCATGCATAGCCTGCGGCAAATGTGAGGAGCTCGGCGAGTGCTCACAGGACGACGGCCTCAATGAAATCATCGCGAAACTGAAGGAAGCCCGCGGCTTCGTGGTCGGTTCCCCTGTCTACTTCGGCACCGCGCGCGGTGACGTTACGGCCGCGCTCCAGCGGATAGGCATGGTCTCGAAGGCGAGCTCCGAGTTCCTCTCCCGGATGGTGGGCGGCCCGGTGGCGGTGGCGCGCAGGGGCGGCCACACCGCCACCATCCAGGAGCTGCTCATGTTCTTCCTGATAAACGACATGGTCGTGGCCGGCTCCACCTACTGGAACATGGTGTTCGGCCGCCTCCCCGGCGAAGCGCTCTCCGACGAGGAGGGCGTGGACACGGTCCGCAGGTTCGCCGAGAACGTGGCCTGGCTAATCAACGGGCTCTACTGAGCCGATAACCCATCGAAAGACGGTGTTCCGGGACGGGCCCTGGGCCCGCCGCTCTACCGAAAGGTGACAGGATGTCTCGCGACCCTATCCTTGCTCCAAAAGGGGCCGGTCCAATCCAGAAACGCATCATCCGCCTGCTCGAGTTGGGCGTCCAGGGCTTTGCAAGGCTACCGTTCCTGGACAGGGTCCACCCCTGGATCCGCCCTGACAAGTCGAGCATACGGTGGCTCCCGATCAACCAGGACATACAGATGCCGGAGAACGCCCCGATGCCGCTGGAGCTCCTCTACCGCGTCATCGAGGAAGCGTCCCACCGGGTGATAATCGATTACTGCGGCTGCCGCCGCGGTTTCTCCTGCGAGCATTATCCTGTCGATGTCGGCTGCCTCATGATGGGCGATTCCGCCCTGGAGATACGGAAGTTCCCTGGGAGGGAGGTCGGGGTCGATGAGGCTAAGGCCCACGCGCTCAGGGCCGTCGAAGCGGGCCTGGTCCCGGTAGTGGGCAAGGCGAGGCTCGACAATTTCATATTCGGGGTGAAGGACCGTGGCAAGCTCTTCACGACGTGTTTCTGCTGCGAGTGCTGCTGCGTGACCCGGTACACGGCGCTCAACAGCGCGGACCAGCTCGACGGCATATTCCCCCGCCTGGAAGGCGTCTCGCTCGAGGTCACCGACCTCTGCAAGGGTTGCGGCAAATGCGTGGACCACTGCTATATCGGAGCAATAGAGATAGTCGACAAGCGCGCGGTCCTGGGTGAATACTGCAGGGCCTGCGGCCGCTGCGCTTCCGTATGCCCCCAGAATGCCATCGAGATACGCATCGAGGACCCGGAGTTCCTCGAGAAGACCTACGAGACCATCCGCTCCTACGTCAAGTACGACTGACTTTACAGGGGGGTGCCGTCGACGCAGTCCGGCGCGGGCCAGCCCATGATCTGGTATACGGTCGGCGCGAGGTCCCCTATCCGCACCGGCTTCGCGCTCTCTGTGCCGGGAGCGTAGCCGGGATACCCCATCGGCGCCTTGAAGACGAGCGGTATGCGCCCGGTCGACAGGCCCCCGTGGAACGAGGGGAATCCCATCTGCACGGTATCCGGAATGTTGCCCAGCGTGATTCCCACAGGATTGAAGCCGCCGGCGAGCACCTGGCCGTGCGTGCAGATGTTGTAGCGGTACTGCGGGAACACGAACAGGTCGGCCCAGATGTGCCCCTCCGGCCCGCCCGGGTTGTTTATCCAGTACTCCGAGTAGAGTTCGCCCGGCAGGACCGTACCCATCTCGCCGAAGTCCGCGCCGTCCTTCATCTCCTGCCGGTTGATCACCACCATCGGGCGAACCTCGCCGAGCTCCGGGTCGTCCACCACGTACTGTTCGAGAACCTGCTCTATCTGCGCGGTCTTCGCCGGGTCGGCGCACCAGATGACGCTTCCGGCTCCACCGGCCTCACGGTAGTCCTCGTTGTAGACAAACCCGTGCCTGCTCAGGATCTTTCGAAGGTCGAGCAGTTCGTAGCCGTTGTCCTGGTCCTTCACGTTCTCCATGCCGTGGTCTGAGAGCACCACGATTATGCTGTTGTCGTAGACGCCCCTTGCCTTCAGCAGGTCGAGGAACTCGCCGAACAGCACGTCCTCCTCGCGCGCGATGTCCAGGCACTCGTCGCGTTTCATCCAGGGGCTGTACTTGTTGATGTCGTCGGTCGCGGTTTCGGTCCCCCTTGTGTCCCACTCCTCCGGGTTCCATGATGAGCCTGTGAAGTGCCCGGTGTTGTCGAGGTCGGCGACGTTGATGTAGGCGACGTCCGGGTCCTCCTCGGCGATCGAGCGGAAGACCGAGCGGGCCAGGTGCCGGTCCTCGCTGTGGCTCCCGGGACCGAGGCCGAAGACAAGGCTGACGGGTATCGTGAAGAAGCCGAAGCCCAGCAGGAAGTTGAACTGCCCGAGCAGGGTCGGGATTATTATCTCTCTCGTCACGTCAGAGTACAGGTCCATGCTGAACGGGCCGGACATCGGGTCCCAGGGGTCCGAGTCAGTCACCGGGTCTCCCGCGACGTACTTCCGGGGGGGCGGGTAGAAGTAAGGCCAGGACTCGCTGTGGCCCTTTATCTCAACGGTCCTCTGGCACTCGAGCTCGGTCAGCCAGTTCTTGTTCGACCAGAAGCCGGTGACCGACTTGCCGCCCGTCTCTCGCTCCGCCACCTCGTAGATGCGCTCGATGGGCTTGCCCTCCGGGCCGTACTTCATCAGGTCCATCGAGTTTAGCGCGTTCATCGGCTCGTCGTGCTCTGTGAAGCCGCGCACAGTGCCGCCTACCAGGTATACGCCGGACGTCCCGGTGTACGTCCCTGCGAGAGCGTTGGTGTGGTTCATGTCCGTCGCGGTCGGGAGGAAGCTCCGGGCGTCGGTGAAGTTCGCCGCCTGGCTGAGGAAGTCGTGGTGATTGGGCATGAGCCAGTCGCCCTCGGAGCCGGGCCCGGTGCCGGACCTGTTCAGGTACATGTACTCCGGTTCCATGGAGTCCACCGACCAGAAATAGATGTTTCGCGTGGCCGTCACTTCGGCGGCCACCCTGACCGTCTCTCCGTCCCCGGAGCTCGAGGCCGCCGACACCGCCAACTCGAGCCTCTCCCCGGGAGGCGCGCCCACCGGCGCTTTTACGCTGAGCACCGCCTGCCTGGTCTCCGTCGGCTCGATGTCGGACATCGCCGCCGTGTCGAGCCCGACCTCCCAGCCGGGCGCTCCACCCGAGAAAGAAAGGCCGACGTCGATGGGGGCGGACTCGAGGTTCGTCACGTGGAACACGAAGCTTGTGGACTCCCCGCCCATCAGCTGGTGCGCCGAGGGCCTGGGCCCATCGAGGTCGTTCGCGCAGTAGAGCATGCCGGGATCGACCACCTTGAGGCTGACCGTGGAGGTCTCACCGGAGTAGGCTCCGGGCCCGAGCGTTATGTTCACCGTACCGGGGCTGTTCTTCGGTAGCGTCGCCTTCGGCGTCACCTCGGCCGTGACAGACACGTTGGCCGGGTACAGGTAGTTGCGGGTGAGGCCCCTGACATTTACGCTCGCCGCCTCTCCTCCGGGGCTGGAGAACTTCACGTCGCAGGGAAAATCCGCCGTGTATCCGAGTTTGTAGGTGTCCTCGGCCGCCCCCAGATTGGAAGCGTTGAAGTTCCACTGGAGCGGCGCCCCCACGAAGACCCGGGTCTCCGGCTCCTTGTATCCCTTACCGAAGAGCATGTCGCCAGACGACCTCTCGAGGAGCGGCTTCGAGGCCAGGGCCGTCACCTTGAGCCATACCCGGTGGAGCTCACTACCCCTCTTGCCGGTCACCTTTATCCAGCAATCGGTGCCGTCCGGCACGCTCGGGCTGGCGCACACGCCTACCCACCCCGATGCTACCCCGTCGGGACCGTCCGGCTTGTAGTAAGAGCCGATAAGCTTCACAGTGAAGCCAGGCTGGTCGCAGACCGCCGAAGCTCTCACAGTCTTGAGACTTCCGCCGCCGTTGATGTTGCGGACGTCGAGCGGGAACCAGGTGACAGTGCCGCCGGTCCTCGGTGAGATGACCTGTCGAGGGAAGATGCTGGCCAGCTCGAACGTGGCCTTGCCCGGCCCGAGCGCGCCGGCCGAGGCCGGCGACCTGGTGGCGGCCGGAATCATCACGAGGCAAAGCGCTGCAACGAGCAGCAGGCACACGGATGACCGCACGGCGTTATGACACGAGAAGATTTCGCCCGCTCTCATCGTTCTACCCCCCGGTCAGACCTCAAAAGGAAGGATTCGGTCTAATAGTATTAACACCGGACGGGGCGCCGCAACATCCTCTCGGAAAATCACCCGAAAAGGTTACGTGCGTGAAGCAGGAGTCAGTCCATGGAGCGGGATGCGCGCGGGCCTCTAGTCCTCGAACCGCTCGACCATCTTCTGGTATTTCTCGTGGATGAGTATCCTGTCGAACTCGTCGAACTCGCTGAGCATGGAGTCCTGCTCCTCCCTGCTGAAGTACTCCTGGCAGGGGAAGAAGAACCGCTTGTCCTCCTTGAATATATGGGCGGGGTAGAACTCCACCAGGTCCCCGAGCGCCGATATCATCTCCAGGAGGGCGCCGGGCTCGCCGCCGGCGAACCTGTTCCTGGCGTCGACCAGCTGGCCGACCTTGCCCCTGCCGTAAACGTGGTCGTTCACCAGTTCCTCCATCATGGCCACCAGCTCCGGGGTCATGTCCTTTGCGGCCAGGTCCCTGAACAGGATGTCCTCCTCCTTGCCGTGGTGCGTCCTGTCGGCGTAGCTCCTGAAGAAATCCACACCTGCATCAACGAGGATGAAGTTCACCTCTTTTTCGGTCTTCATGCGGTCCAGCTCGGCGGCGAGAACCACCACCATCCTCTCGATGAGCCTGTGCTCACGCATCAGCGGGCCGATGGGCTTCATGCGACATCTCCTCCAGGTCTGATAAGTGCGCTCCCCGGCGGCTTATTCCTTAACGCTGTCCAGCATTCCTGCCGCGCCGGCCATGCCTTCATCGGTGATCCACATCTCGAGCATGGGCTCCCCGCCCGCGATGACGCTCTCGATGCGCTCTATCGCGCCGCCCCTGACCTGCCTCTTTATCCGGTTATACGGCCCACGGGGCAGGCTCGCCATGTCGGTAGCGACCGCTATCGCGCGTTCGAGCACGTCGGCGGGTGGGTGCAGCTCGTCGAGGATGCCCCACTCGAGCGCGCGGTCCGGGGTCTGGTTCACGCCGGTCAACAGGAGCCGGCGGAATACCGGGTGGGATAGCTCCTGCCGTAGCACCTCCAGTGTCGAGACGGGGAACGGTATGCCGACGCGGGCCTCGGTCACCCCCAGGGGATAGTCGCCCTCGGCTCCCACCCTGTAGTCGCAGCAGATCATCAGTATGAAGCCCCCCGCGTTGGCGGGGCCGTTGACCGCGGCGACCGTCGGCCGGGGCGCAGCGAAGGTCTCGGTTATGACCTTGTTCACCAGGTTGATGTACTCATGCTGGCGCTCGACCCCGTAGAACGGGACGGCCTTGAGGTCGAGGCCGGCACAGAAGCACCTCCCGGCCCCGGTCAGGACTATCGCCCCGATGCTGTCATCCGCATAGAGCTCGGACATCGCCGCGTCCGCTTCCTTCAGTATCTCCAGGTCGATGGCGTTGACCGGCGGCCTGTCCAGGGTCAGGACCGCCACGGCACCGACGCGTTCCACCCTGATGAATTCCATCGTCTCCTCCCTTTCACCGCCCGGTGGGCCTGTCGTTCCAGCTGCACTCTAAAGTCTATACAATCTGCCGCCTCGAATGCTCCCGGCCGCGGAATTGGTTTAGACTAGGGGCGGAGCGGACGGACCGGAAGAAGGCGAGGCAGGCATTGGACCTGAGGGAAGAGCTCGAATCCAGGGCCGGGACCCCGGTCTTCGGGGTCGCGGACGCGGCCTCGTACGGGGCGAAAGCGCCCGAGGGGCACCGGCCGTCTGATTTCATGAGGGAGGCGCGCTCAATAGTGCTTGTCGGCGAGCGGATGCTCGACGCCCCGCTCGACGGCATTCCCGTGACGCGCCAGGAATATACCGCGAACTTCCACGTCGCCAACGACCGGCTGAATCACGTGCTCTTCGAGCTCGCCGGTGTCCTCCAGGCGGAGGGCTACAGGGCGTTCCCGGTGCCTTACAAGGAGATGCCCGGGTGGAACCTCGAGGGCCGCTCTCCGCTCGCGCTCAAGCTGCTCCGGCACGTGATGACCGCGCAGCGGGCCAGGCCCCTCGTGGAGGCCTCCCTCTGGGACAACCTCTCCTACCGGCACATGGCCGTCGAGGCCGGGCTGGGGGAACTGGGCCTCAACAACCTCCTCCTGCACCCGGAGCACGGGCCGCGGGTGCGGTTCGTCGCCCTGCTGACCGACGCGGAGATGCAGGCGGGTTCGCCGCTGGAGCCGGCTCTCTGCCGCCCGGAGCTCTGCGGGCACGCGTGCGCGAGGGCATGCCCCGCCGGCGCGCTGAGCGAGGAGGGCGGCCGTACCGACAGGCCGGCCTGCCTCAAGTACTACATCAAGCTCGGGATACCGGGTCAGAGCGGCGTGCGCTGCGGGCTGTGCGTCGCGAAGTGCCCCGTGTACCGGGCCTCCTTCCGCGACGCAGCCGCCAGCCGCTGACTGAGGGCTGATGCCGGGGGACGCACGCTCTTCGAGAGCAGACCGACGATGACCATCCGCATCCGCAATCTCGTCTTATCCCTTTTGCAGGTCCTTAAAGGAGGGTAGAATCCTTCCTGCGGTCTGACATCCTTGGTTCTCGAAAGAAGTGATCTCCGGTGGAGTGTCCAAAGTGCTCGACGGACCTACCTGAGGGGACCCTCGGCTGCCCCATGTGTGGGGAACCTGTAGGAAGAACGGCCGGCCCGCCGGCGCTGCCTGAGCTGCAGAAGACGACGAGACCCGCCGAGCCCGCCGAGACATCGGGCCCTTCGCAGTCCTCTCAGGAATATATCGCTCCCGGGGAGATCTCACGCCCCGCTTCGCGGCCGGAGAAGCGCGGTCTCTCCCTGGTAGAAGAGAGAAAGAGGTTGGGGCTCATCCTGGTCGCCGTTCTTCTGTCGGTTGTTGTCGCAATCGGGGGCATTGTCTACTGGCGAACCCGCGAGAGACCTTTGAACACCGTTCAGCAGTTCTGGTTCTGGGCGAACCATTCGAACCTGGAGGAGGTGTTCGCGTGCTGGACGCCAGAGTACCTCGCCCGGCACCCAGAGATCGAGCAGCAGGTGCTGGGCGCTTTCGATAAGCCTACCAACGAGGGCAATTTTATCGGCACCCGTGTATGCACGAACAGCTACCAGGACCTGATGTACGACATCCAGCAGACCGGTCCGATAGCACTGGCCATCACCTATGCTCCCGGTGAGGTCACCGGTAACGCCAGGACCACCAAAGCCAAACTCTCAGAGATGATCCTCATCAAACAGGGCGGGAAGTGGTATATCACTACCCTCAAGCTGTTCTGGTAGGCTGATCCTTCACTCCTGGTGGTCTCCCCCGCCGGTGACGTAGGCGTACACGCCGTGTGAGAAGAGCACGAATCCCAGTTCCGCCTGGACGTACCGCCTCGCCGCCGCCACGTCCTCGGGGTCGTAACCGGTCGCGGCCATCACCCTCGCGAACCGCTCCTGGAGCTCATCCGCGACCGCCCTGGTCACGAACTCGACCACCTTGTCGGCGCTTCCCATCGCGATGGCGTCTTCCGCCAGCGGGACCACCGGCCCCCAGTCCAGGCCCTCGGGCTTCAAGCCCGTGTAAGAGGCGCCCTCACCTTCGCGGTGGAGCCTGACCGCGGTCTCGAAGAACCACAGGTCCGAGACCTCCGCCGCCTTTGGAGCCAGGCTCCGGGTCTCGTACGCCTTCTCGAAGGCGCTCTCGAGCTCCTCCTGTTGCGCTTCGGCAACCCACGGAAGGATAAGGTGGACCTCGCCTGTCTCCAGCGCGCGCTTCGCGGCTTTTACCACCGGTCCGTCCAGAGTGTCGCAATGCGGCGGCATAAGACGTTCACCTCCCCGGCGCGGCGCAGTACCGCGCGCTGTAACGCATGTCCGGGTGTGGATTTCTATTGAGAGTGGCGAAAACCTGTCGTGGGGTGGTCTCGATTGCCGGCGAAGATGCCGTAGTCCGCGATCTTTGCCGCCGCCCGCACCGCCCTCTCGGGTGTCGGCGCGGAGAAGATTCCCTTGCTCTGGAGGCGGGCGGCCGCCGACATCTCACGCTCGTCCATGGCCACGGTGATGACCGGCTTGCCGGTCTTCTTCACCAGCTTCTGCAGCCTCCTGACCAGGGCAGTGTCGGTCCACTGCCAAGCTTCGTTCGGGTTCAGGCCGGAGGAGCTGAGCGTGCCCTGGGCGCCGCCCGTCCCACCGCCACCGGTCTTCTTCCCGCCCTGCTTGTAGAACGCCCCGAACGAGCCCCTCCACTGAGAGAAGACGAAGGACGGCACCCGCTTCACGTGGTTGCGGAGCATGCTCAGGAACGGCTTCATGGCGCCGTGCACGATGCTGTCGATGAAGAACTGCTTGCCTAGCAGGGCTCCCATCACTATCAGTATGTCTACCTCGTCACAGCTGACGAGCGCGTCGATCGTCTGGAAGTGGCTCGAGCGCCGGAGGTTTCCCACCAGGTCTACGGGATTGCCCCGGCTCCAGAACTCGGGGAGTACCCGGTCGAGTTCGCTGATGACCTCCGGCGGGAGCTCCGCGAGTTCGAGGCCCTCCCTCTCGCAGGCGTCCACGGCCACGACTCCCCAGCCTCCGCCCATGGTCATGATCGCCACGCGCTTTCCGACGGCCCTGGGCAGGGCGTCGAAAGCCGCCACGATGTCGATGAACTCCTCGGAGTGCGCGGCCTCGACGATCCCGCCCTGCTCGAACATGCCCTCGAACAGCTCGGGCTGGCCTGCGAGCGCCCCGGAGTGCGATCTGGCCGCTCGCCCCCCCAGCTCTCCCCGGCCCCCCTTCAGCACCACTATCGGCTTGCGGGGAGAAACTTCCCTTGCCGCGTCGAGAAAAGCCCTTCCGTCCCTCAGGCCCTCCACATAAAGCGCTATCACGTCCGTCAGCGGGTCCTCGCCGAGGTACCTCAGGTAATCCGGCATGTCGGTGTTCGCCGCGTTGCCGCTGCCTACGAAGCGGCTGAAGCCGACTCCCCTGCTCTTTCCCCACCTGAGGAGCTGCACGCCCAGGTTGCCGCTCTGCGAGATGAAGCCGACCCCGCCCCGGATGGGGGTCACGGGGCTTCCCATGGCGCAGAGCGAAGCCGAGGCGCTGTATATACCCATGGTGTTCGGGCCGATGACATTTATCCGCGCCTCGTTCGCGAACCGGGCGAGCCTCCTCTCGAGCTCGACACCCTCCGGTCCCACCTCGCTGAAGTTCGAGGAGACTACGACCACGTTCCTGACACCTATCTCCGCCGCGTCGCCGAGGACGTCCAGGACCCTGGCCGCCGGGATTGTGACTATTGCCAGCTCGACCGGCTCGGGGATGTCCTTGAGTGTCGGGTAAGACGGAAAGCCCAGGACGGTCTTCTCCCCGGGGTTCACCATGAGTATCCGGCCGCGATACCCGCCCCCGAGTATGTTCACCGGTATGGTGAAACCCCATTTGCCGGGCACGTTCGAGGCTCCCACCACCGCGATCGACCTGGGATCGAACAGCGTGCTGAAATCCCTCGGGAACTCCTGCCTCTCTTTCTCCAAACGACCCTCCAGAATCAGGTGACGTTTACGCTGGACCTGTTATCCAGCTCGATGCTCAGAACTTGTACGGGCGGAACCTGCTGTTGAACGCCCTCCAGACCCGCAGCAGCCTCGGGCGCGAGTAGATCTTGGCCATGGCGACCAGCCACAGCACCTCTCGAAGCGGCCTGTAGCCCCCGTATATGAGCAGGGCTGACCATGTGTGCCTGCGGCCGACCGCCCTCTTGCTGAAACCGGGCAGTTCCAGAACGGGCCGGCGTCTCTCGAGCTTGCTGTCGGGCGGCATCTCCAGGAGGCCCTGCTCCATACACATGTCGTAGAGCCTGGTGCCCGGGTATGGGAAGAACACGCTCAGGAGATACCAGTTCGGCCTGCAGGCGCGGTTCAGGCGCACCGTCTCCCTGAAGTCCTTCCTGGTCTCCCCCGGAAGCCCTATCAGGTTGTAGATGCCTACCTCCAGGCCGTGCTCCCTCGCCGAGGTGACGGCCCTGATGATGTCTTCGTTCGAGTAATTGCGCTTGAGCACGTCCCTGCGTATCCGCTCGCTGCCTGACTCGACCCCTATGTTGATGAAGCGGAAGTTGCTGTTCTGGAACGCGGTGAATAGGTCGTCGTAGCCCGTCCTGGGAGTGACCCTGAGGTTGGAACCGTACGCGATGGGCACCTCGAACTCGGAGTTGAGCTCCTCGAGCAGGGAGCACAGCTCGATGGCCCATTCCTGGTTGACGCCGAGGGTCTCGGCCTCGAGGTAGACCTCCTCCAGGAGCGGGAACCTGGTCTTTATGTCCTTTATCTCCTCGTAGACGTTGCGGGCCGAGCGCGTCCGGACGTAACGGCCGCCGGCCAGGTTGCTCAGGGCGTGGTTGCAGCAGTAGGTGCACTGGAACGGGCAGCCGCGCGCGGCCAGCACCGACGGCCTGGAAAGCGGATTGGCGAGCCACGGCAGCCACATGTCCCGGTCGGGGAACGGCAGCGAATCGAGGTCTTCGTTGAAGGGGCGCTGAGCGTTCCTCTCGACACCGTCCCCTGTCTTTATCTGCAGGTTGGCGATGCCCCGCGGAGCATCTCCGCGCTCGAGCTGCTCGACCAGCTCCAGGGTCGGGAACTCGCCCTCCCCGACGCACACCGCGTCGAAGGCTTTCTGAAGGCACTCCTCCGGCTTGAGCGAAGCGTGCGGCCCGCCCACCAGCAGGAATATCTCGGGGTGGTCCCTCTTCACCTTCCGGGCTACCCCGGACAGGAACTCGAACTCGGTGTAGACGGACGTGAAGCACACCAGCTTCGGTCGGAACTCCCTTATGTGGCGCTCGACCTCGCTGTCGTTCATCCTGGTCGGCACGACCAGCCTGGTGTCGTGGCCCCTGCTCTTGAGCAGCGAGGAGATGTAGGAGATGCCGAACTGCATCCGCTCGTACCCGTCGAGCGGTTTCTCCTCGGAGTAGTTGTCCTCCTCCGAATGCACGAATAATACGTTCATGTTTCCTTTCAGGTCGCATCGCGCCGGAACTGACGGTTCGGGGCGCCTTGGCATATTATAGAGAACAATCGGTCGGAGCGCCGGGCCGGCGCCTTGGACGGCGATATCGGAGGTGGTTCTTGTGGTTGAGCCCGGTAAGGTCGAGGGCGAGCAGGAGAATAAGCCAAGGAGGCGCGGCCTCTGGATAGCGCTCATTTGCGTCGTCGTCATCATAGTCGCAGTCGCGGCGGCCGCGGGGATATACGCCATCGTCTTCAGCTCGGCCGCCAGCAGGCTCGAGGTAGGAAACGTCGACCTGTCGCGCGTTCCCGACGGCACGTACGAGGGCTCCTTCCGCCTCTATCACGACAGCGCGGTGGTCCGGGTGGTCGTGAAGGACCACCGTATCGACGAGGTCACTGTCGTCATCAAACCGTCAGGATTCGAGGAGTATGGCGAAGAGATCGTCGAGAGGGTCCTCCGAGAGCAGGCTATCGACATTGACACCGTCAGCGGCTCGACCACCAGCCAGAAGGTGATCTTGAGGGCGATCCAGGACGCCCTCTCCGGCCAGCAGGACTGAACGCGGACGGCCCCTGATGATAAGCGGAGGTGGGACATGAAAGCAGCAGTCGTTTACCAGTCCAGGTGGGGCAACAACCAACGAATCGCCCAGGCAATCACCCGTGGCCTGTCAGAAGGCGGCGCGGATGCGACGCTGATAGAGGTGGATGACGCTGGTGGACTAGCGCCCGACGTGGACCTCCTCGTGGTGGGAGCTCCCACGCGCGCCGGCCGCGCGACCGGCAAAATAAAGAAGTTCATCAAGCACGAGGTCGGCGGCGCCTGGGCGGGCAAGAGCTTCGCCGCGTTCGGCACGGGCCTCAAGGACAGGGGCGAGAAGGTGGAACCCAAGGGCGCGGACGACGTGTTCACGCGCCTCGAGGCCGCCGGTCTAAAGCCGGCCGCGCCTGCTTTCAAGGCGACGGTCGCCGCCATGAAGGGTCCGCTCCTGGAGGACGAGGCCGAGCGCGCGCAGGAGTTCGGCAGGAAACTCGCAGCCGGCCTTGCCTCCGGCGGCTGAGGGGCTTATTTGAACACCCTGGATTCCCTGAGGATGGTCCTCGCCTGGGTCATCGCCTACCTGAAATTCGTTTTATGGACTCTCCGCGCCCGGCCCCGCGACAGCCGGGGAAGGGTGACGGTGGGCGACCTGAGTCTCTTCTTCCGCCGTTACGGGGCGGGTGAGCCGGTTCTCCTCCTGCACGGCGGATTCAGCTTCTCGGAGATGTGGGCCGGCCAGGTACCGGCGCTCTCCGCCAGCTACGAGGTGACGGCGGTCGACTCGCCCGGCCACGGCCGCAGCACGCTGGGGAGCGACCCCCTCACCTACCGGGGTATGGCTCGTGACTTCGCCGCGCTCATCGAGGAGCTGGGGCTCGGGCAGGTGCACCTGGTCGGATGGAGCGACGGGGGCTGCGTGAGCCTGGCGCTCGCGCTCCAGCGCCCGGAGCTCGTACGCAGCATGACGCTGCTCGGCACCCCGTTCAACTTCGACAACTACGCGCCCGGGGCCGTGGAGGCGATCGCCGATTTCCTTGCGCCGGGCTCGCCGGAGCTCCGGGGCATGCGAGTCATGAACCTCCTCATGAGTCCTGAGCCCGGGCGGTGGCGTGAGTTCATCGAGAAGATGACTGAGATGTGGACCCATCTACCCGACTTCACCATCGAGGAGCTCGGCGGCATCAATGTCCCGACCCTCGTGATTGGGTGCGACCGTGACGAGTTTCTCTCGCAGGGTGCCGACCCACTGAGGGTGTTCAAAGAGACCGCCGACGCGATCCCGGGCGCGATGCTGGCGGTGATAAGGGGTGGCACCCACAGCGTGAACGTCGAGAAGCCGGCCGAGCTCAACCGCGTCCTGCTGGATTTTCTGTCATCCGTGCCCGCTAGCTCCTGAAATCGAAGTCGCCGTTCAAGAGGCGCCTGAGCATCACTTCGAGGGAATGCTTCTGGAGCGTGGGGACCACGCCGCCGCCGGCCTGCCACGCCAGGATTCCGCGGGTTACCTTGAGCATCATCAGGGGACTTAGCTTGAACAGCGTTTCGCGCAGCTCGGGACGGGCGCGCCCCGTCATCACCGCGGGCAGCATCCATTCCTTCGCGGTCCTCGCACGCTCCGGCCTGACACTCTCCCTGTAGAGGGGACCGGGGGCCGACGCGCCAGACGAGGCCGCCGCCGCCCCGGCGAGGTGGCCTGTGGCAAGCGCGGAGGAGATGCCTTCACCCATGGAGTTTGCAAAGCCCGCCGCCTCTCCAACCACCAGAACCCTGTCCGTTCCAAGGCAGAACCGGTTCATGGCGGAGGGAAAGCACACCTTGCAGCCGAGCTTCATGACCGGTTCGGCCGGCCTGAAGCCGTACTCCCGGGACAGCATCTCCTGGAACGCCGACCGCGCGTCGGCAAGGCTCTTGCCCGGGCGCACCGAGGTGTCCGTCACCACGAGGTCGTCCTTGACGTACACAGCGGGGTAGGCGCCGAACTCCGGCGAGACGAACACGTGGAGGTACCCCGGCTCGAGCGATATCTCCGTGCGGAAATACTGCTGGGTCGTGTTGACCATGGGGACTCCGGCAAGGAAAGACGGGTCGAGCTTGAGCGGCACCATGGTGAAGCAGCCTACCGCCGCAATCATCACCCGGGAGTTCACCCGGAGCTCCTGTCCGTTCCTCCGGCACACCAGTTCGACGCGGTCGCGCCACTCCGCGAAGTCCACGAGCCTCGTTTGGTCCATAACCCGCGCGCCCGACTCTGCGCAGAGCCACGCGTCGAACCGTTCACGCCAGATGTTCTCACCCGCCACGGGTACGTCCAGGAGCGCCCCGCCGGGAAGCCGCACCTTTACCCCTCCGACCCTTTGCGGCTCGGCCCTGACCTCGTCCGGCATCGGGCCGAAATGCGCCCCCAGCGGCCCCAGCGCTTCGGCGAACAGGTATCCCGAGCACGGCTTCGGCCTGGGTATGTGTTTGGCCTCCAGAAGGACGGTATCGAGCCCGCCCGCGACCGCTGCCTTCGCCGCCGCCGCGCCGGCGGGTCCGCCACCCACCACGACGACGTTACATCTCAAGTCTTCGGTCATCGAGCTTTCACCCGGCCAGCTTCATGAACCACAGGGCGTACTTGAAATTGCCGAGGATGCGGAGCTTCGAGCTGCCTATGGCTGAGTACACGTCCAGCTCGTTCTTCGAGAGCATGGTCCGGGCGGCCGTCTCGGCGTCGCGCCATACCAGTTGAGTGTCGGCGGCGGGGTCCGTGCCGCGCCTCGCCCAGGCCCTCCCCTTGCCAACGTGGTACGACCGCGCCCGGCAGCCGTCGGCCGTCCTTATCACCAGCACGAAGCGCTCCATTCGCAGCAGCTTGCGGAACTCGGCGCTCGCAAGCCCCGAGATCCTCAGCTTCGCGCCTATCGCGAAGAGCAGTACCGAGAACTTCACCATCTTCCTCCGTATCCGGGCGCCTACAGGTACGGCCTGACGCTCTCAATCGTTATCTCGCCGCGCTCGACGAGCGGCACGACCTCCCGCAGGGAGTCCACGAACCTGTCCACGACCTCGTCCGTCACCGGGTCGACCAGTATCTTGATGAGAGGGGGCTGGAAGCCGGGCAGGCAGTACACCTTCCGCTCGAACAGGCCCCCGATGACCGCGAAGATGTCCATCCCCTCCGGGACCTGGAACACCAGGGGCGTTAGGTCCGTCTCCCAGCACTTCACGCCGTCAACGGAGTTGATGCCCTCGATGTACCGACGGCGGACCTCCAGGCAGCGCTTTGCCAGCTCAACGTACCCGTCCTCGCCGAGGAACTTCATCACCGCCCACGCCGAGGCCACGCTTCCCGCGGTGGTCGAGCCCATGATGGCCTCGGTGCTGTACGGCCCGTCCGGCCAGTCACTGGCCGTGAAATCGTGGTACCGCGCCCACTCCTCGGTCCTGAACGAGATACTCGAGAGGGGTTTGCAAGCGTACCCGTACTTGTGCAGGTCGGCCGATATGCTCCTCACCCCCGGCACCCGAAAGTCCCTTGCCGGGAGCCGGCGCCCCGCCTTCTCGATGAACGGCGCGAGGAACCCGCCGAGGCAGGCGTCCACGTGCATCCAGATGCCGTGTTTCTCAGCCCCCCGCGCCAGTCCTTCGATGTCGTCGTACAGGCCGTACGGCCAGCAGGGGGCCGAGCCGGCGATGAAGAATGTGTCCTTCGTTATCGCGCGGTCCATCGCGGCGACGTCCGCGCGGTAATCGTCACCCAGCTGCACCCGCTTCAGCCTGATTCCCGTATAGTGGCACCACTTGGAGATGGACCCGTGGATGGAGTAGGGCACCACTATCTCCGGCTCCCGCGCCCGCGGCCGCTCCTGCCGGAACCACTGGTACGCCGCGTTGATGGCGCAGTACAGGCTCTCGGACCCGCCGGACGTGAGCCGCACCCTCGCGCTGTCGGGATGTCCCAGCATCTCCTTTATCATCCGCTTGACCTCGACCGACATGCGCAGGGTCCCCGGCTGAAGCTCCTTGTACAGCATGTTGTTCCTGACGAACATCATGTTCGCCTGCTTCGCGATGCGAGCGGCGTCCATGTGGCTCATGAGCTGGACGCCGTACACGATAGAGTGGCCGACTATCCTGTCGAGGTCCTTCTTCTCGAAGGCCTCCAGCCCGTCCATCACCGCTTTCTCGTCGAGGCCCTGCTTCGGGAAGAGGTCCGAATCGAACCGAGGCTCCTCACCGGCTCCGAAGTATCCCATCTCTCCTCCACAAAAAGGCTCTAAGGTAGGTTCAGAACAGCTTTATCACGTAGGCGACGCCTATCCCCAGGTACGTGCCGATGACCCAGCCTATGATGCCGGTTATGACCCCGGTGACCACTATCTCCTTGTTCTTGAGCGCAGCGGCCACCATGGGCACGAAAGGCGGGGACATCACGCCCGCGACGGACGTGATTATCACAGTGTCGGCGTCTATCTTGAAGAAGCTCGCGAACAGCACGTGGAGGAACAGCCCCACGAACACGGCCCAGGCGACCAGCCCGAGCATGGCCGGAGTGGTGCTGAACAGCTCCTCCAGGTCGGACATCGAGGCTATCACCAGCACGAAGACCAGTATGAAATACTGGCCCAGCTGGTAGGTCATCGGGATACGTCTGATCCGGGAGCTGAAAGAAGCGAGTATCCCGAGTGTGCATACGACCAGCACGGCGACCATCATCTCCCAGTCCTTAGGGAAGATAAACGTGGTGGCGAGGCCGACGACGACTATCAGGGCGGCGAGCCCGAACCCGCCCAGCAGGGGCACGAACTTCTCGCGGCTGAAGAACCCGTCGTAGCTCTCGTAGTCCTGTATCTCCATCTTCTCTTCATCCGTCTCCGCCGGCTTGAAGGGGGGGAGGAACTTGAGCAGTATCCGCTGCAGGACGGTTATCACCAGCAGGAGGTACAGCGCGCCCACGGCGACGTCGGATATCTGGGCCGAGGCGAACACGGTCTTGTTGACGTCGAGGGCGGTCCCGATGGCGGCGAGATTGATGGTACCGCCGGTATAGCAGCCGATGAGCATGCCGCCCACCTTCCAGGTCTCGCCCCCTATCAAGTTCCTGAAGATGAGGTACCCGGTCGAAGCCGAGATGATGACCGCCACCGTCTCCAGGCCGAACGACAGCATCGACTTACCGGCCAGCCTCGACCACTTCCTTATGTCAATGGAGAAGAATATGAGGGGAAGGGCCAGGCCGATGGAGACGATGAAGATGATGTCCTGAACGCCTGAGAACTTCCTCGGAACCAGGTCGATGGCGCCCCGGGTCAGGAACTCGAGGTTCCCGAGCAGCAGTCCGGCAATGTAGCACAGCACGACGCCGCCCACGTTCTTCAGGACGGGGAACCTGTGGACCAGGTAGATTACGAGCACCGGAAAGAGGAAGTAGAACGCTAACCACGCGATCGCCATGTCCCGCTCCTGACATCCCAGGCCCACCGCTCCGGCTGACGATAATCTAGCATGAATCACCGCAGCCGGCACGCGGGCAAGCGCCCGGCCCGGCCGACCAGGGGCCCCACGGCGCCCGCGTGTTATGATTTCATAACGCCGACGCCAGCACAGTCAGGATGAGAGGAGCCGGCGGGTTGGCTCGTCACAAGAGACCTTCTGGAAGGCTGTTTCCGTATCTTGCGGCCGCGCTCGGCGGCCCGGCGGCCTACCTGGCGGCGAGGCTCATCGCCTCGAGGCCCCGCACCTCCGGAGACCTGAAGCTGGACTGCCTGGACTCGCCGGTGGAGGTCATCTACGACAGGGCCGGCATCCCCCATGTCTACGCCAACAGCGACCTTGACGGGTTCCGCGCGCTGGGCTTCGCGATGGCCCAGGACCGGATGGTGCAGATAAGCCTCATGCTCGCCCTCGCGAAGGGGCGGCTCTCAGAGCTCATCGGCGCGCAGGGGCTCGACATGGACAGGTTCGTGCGGACACTCGGCATCGAGCGGACGGCGCGAAAGCTCGTCCAGGCTCTCGAGCCCGGCTCCCTGGAGGCGGTCCTCGCGTTCGGCGAGGGCATCAACTGCTACCTCTCTCAGGGTTCGCTTCGCATGCCGTTCGAGTTCATCTTCCTGGGGGGAAGGCCCGAGCCCTGGACGCCGACCGACTGCATGGCCGCGTTCCTGTACGTGGTATGGCTCCTGGACACCTGGTGGACATCCGACGTGATGCGCGAGAAGCTAATAAGGAAGCTGGGGCTCGAACGTGCCGCGCAGCTCCTTGTCGAGACGGCCGACTACAACAACCCGCCGTGCAAGGTCGATGGCCCCGGCGTCTCCGCGGAATCGCTCGAGCCGGCGGAGGAGATAGACTGGGGGTTCGACCGCTGCACCAGCGGCGGCGAGTGGCTCGAAGGCCTGGGCCCGGTCACCGGGTTCGGTTCGAACAACTGGGTGCTGGGCGGAGGGCGTACGACCACCGGCGGTGCGCTCCTCGCATCGGATCCCCACATGCAGCACAACGCGCCCGGCCTCCTCTACCTGTTCCACATGAAGACCCCTGGTTTCGACGTCGCAGGCGCCGGGTTCCCCGGGCTCCCCGCGGCGGCGTTCGGTCATAACGGCTACTGCGGCTGGGCCGCCACGAACCTGGACGCCGACAACACCGACCTCTACGTGGAGACGTTCGAATCGGACGAGTCGAACCGGTACCTGTACGAGGGAGAGTGGCTCGAGGCCGAGGTCCTCACAGAGGTGGTGCGCGTGCGCTTCTCCAGGCCCAGGCGCCTGTGCGTGACGGTCACCAGGCACGGGCCTGTCGTCAGGCGCGTCGGGAACAAGGGCCTTGCCCTGCGTTGGGTCAGCAACGAGGTGCGCACCGACCCGGTCGCGGCGATGCTCCGGCAGTGCAGGGCATCCTCCTGGGAGGAGTTCAGGGCGCCGATGGACGGCTACCTGGGGCCCTGTTCGAACCAGGTCTACGCCGACCTGGACGGCAACATCGGGTACCAGGCCATAGGGAAGGTGCCACTCAGGCGCTCGGGCGACGGGACAATCCCCTACGACGGGCGGAGCGCGGGCTCCGAGTGGGAAGGTCAGCTCCCGTTCGACAGAATGCCTGCGTCGTTCAACCCCCTCGAAGGCTTTGTCGTGACTGCCAATTCCAAGGCCGCAAGCGAAGGCTACCCCGAGCTCATCTCCAGGGAGTGGAACGCACCATACCGCAATGCGAGGATAACGGAGCTCATCCAGGCGAAAGACAGGCACTCGCTCGATGACATGCGGGACGTCCAGGCCGACATCCTGACCTGGCCCGGCCGGAACTACCGGCGCCTCGTCATACAGGCGGCCTCAGTCACCGGGGATGCCGGTGGCGGCCCCGGCGGCCCTTCGCCTGTCGCTCGGGAGGCACTACAGCTCCTCCGGGACTGGGACTGCACCGCTTCGGCGGAATCGGCCGCCATGTCGGTCTTCTTCTTCTCCTGGCGCAGGCTGCGCGGGATGCTGCTCGAGCACAGGCTGGGACCCGGGCTCCTCGACGAGTACCTCTCTAACTGGCCGGCCTGTGACCTGGCCGTCGAGAGGATACTCGAAGCAGGCGATGAGTACTGGCTGCCGCCCGAACACCGGTCATTCGACGAGGCTCTCCTGGCCTCGCTCGATGATGGCGCGCGCGACCTCGCCGCCCTGTTCGGGAGCGAGGACGCCTCCATCTGGAAGTGGGGGGAGGTGCACCGACTCGAGCTCAAGCACCCGCTCGGCATATTCTGGCCCCTGGACAGGATTTTCAACGTCGGGCCGGTCCCGCTGGACGGGGACGGCAGCACGGTGCGCTGCTCGACCCCGGCGAGCGACGGCATAACCCAGCTCCATGCCAGGGGAGCGATGGGTGGCTACTCCACCATGAAGATGCTGCCGCGTCCGGACGACCACTCCGCGTACGGCGGGTCGGTCCTCAGGATGCTCCTCGATTTCTCGGACCTCGACGAATCCCTGGTCGTGCTGGACATGGGACAGTCGGGGCACAGGCTCAGCCGGCATTACAAGGACCATTTCCCGGCCTGGCACGGGGCGGGGTACTTCCCGTTCCCGTACTCCAGGGCAGCGGTCCTGGAAAACCGCGAGAGCACCCTCAGGCTGGAGCCCTGAAGTGAGCACGGTCGTAGCCGTCGCCTGCGCAGTCGGGACCGCGGTCTGCTTCAACCTCGCGATGTACTTCAACAAGAAGGCCGTAGCCGGGCTGCCCCGCGTGAGCCTGCGGCAACGGGAGAAGGGCGTTCTGAAGGCCTTTCTGGCCAACAGGCTCATGCACAGGTTTCTGGCCTTCGGCCTCGCCGGGGCCGCCCTGTACGTCGTCGCCATTTCGATGGCGCCTGTCTCGATAGTGCAGCCCATCGTGAGCTCAGGAGTCGTCCTGCTTGCCTACCTCGCGATAAAGAACCTGGGCGAGAGGCCGCGCAGGATAGATTACCTGGCGATAGGGTTGAACGTGACCGGCGTGATACTGCTGGGCGTGAGCCTCGCCGAGGGACTGCCGAAGGACATTGAGCACGACCCGGCACTGCTCTGGACCTGCGTGGGCGTCGTGGTCGGGCTCGCGGTGCTGGTGCCCTTTCTGACGAGGGGCAGGACGGGCAACAGGCAGGCGGCCGCTCTCGGCATTTCCATAGGGCTCCTCTACGGCATAGCGTCGGTGTTCGCCAGGCTGATGGTAGTGGACTGGGGAAACCGCTGGTCCGAGAGCGGCGTGCTGGTCATATTCTCGAGCGTGTACCTGCTCGGCTGGCTCTGCACGTTCGTGCCGGCGATCGTGACACTCCAGGCCGCGTTCCAGAGGGGGATGGCGGTCGTGGTGGCCCCCATCTTCGCCGGGCTGGCCCAACTGGTGCCGATAGCGGTGGGGATGATAGCGCTCAAAGAGCCTCTGCCGGAAAGTGCAGTACTCACGGCCTTGAGGTTTACTGGCTTCGCCTTCATACTCTGCGGGACCATCATCCTCTCGCGCCGCGCCGAGGAGGCCTCGCCCGCAGGTCCCGTCGATGCGAACCCGGCTCAGGCGCCGGGGGTGGATTCAACCTGATAGTCGGAAAGGAATGACTGCTGCCCGAAGGAGGCTGTCGTGACGGTAGAAGGAATCGACCGGGAGACAAACGAGATGCTCGACAGGGTGCTCCAGATGCGCCGTTCAGTAAGGTCGTTCACAGACGAGGTGCCTCCACGCCGGCAGATAGAGCAGGTCATCGAGGCGGGGCTGCTGGCTCCATATGCCGCCGCCGCGCTTGAAGGGGTCACGCTGTTCCGACGTTTCTTTGTCTTCGAGCGCGGCACAGAGAGCATGGCGAATGTAGCTGAACTGGCCGTCGAGCAGATGAAGGTCGTGGTCGCCGGATTCAAGCAGCAGTGCGAGGCGGACCCTGCACTCGCGGAGAAAGCAGGACCATTCGTGGAACGGGCGGAGACGGTTGTCGCTTCAGGAAGGCTTCCGATCACGGACGCTCCCTACTTCGTAGTGATCGGTGAGAAGACGGGCTTCCCTCCCGCGGAGAAGCAGTCACTCGCTCACGTGCTGGAGAACATGTGGCTCAAGGCGACCGCCCTGGGCCTCGGCTTCCGACTCATCTCGCTCATCGCCAATCTCGCCCACAATGAGGACTTCTGCGGGCTGGTCGGGGTTATGCCCGGGGAGTTCGCCTTCGACGGCTGCAGCATCGGATATGCCACCGAATGGCCGCCCCCGACCCCCAGGCCCTCTTTCGACGAAGCGGTAAGCTGGTTCGGAAAGAAAGAACGGCGTCTTTATCAACGCTGATACACTGCCGGTAAACTCAGCCATGCTGAAACCAGGCTACGCCACCCGCTGGTACAGCATGTCTACATCTCTTGTGGCCCAAAGAGTATCAGCTGGGTTTTCGGGGCGTACATATACATCATCGGCATCGTTGTGATCAACGCGTCTTCTATCGTTTTCGCGGTCGGGTTGTCTGAACCAAGCTCAAGCTTGGCATTTCCAGGGTTATAACTCATAACGAATTCGACAGAATTAAAGCGACCCTCGTTCACCATCGGCTCTTCACCATGGTCAACGTGACAGAACATCCTTAGCACTTTTTTTCTCCTGGCCGTGACCTTGCGGCCTTGTAGCCTCAGTACAAGTGCTCCCTCTTCTTTCCACTCACAGGACCACCATCCGTCGATGTCACTGAACTCAAGTGATGATACGAAGTTCGGCCAGCCGGATAGCCTACCGAGTACAACCGCCGCTTCGTCCATGACCGGTACTCTGTACATGTATAGATGGAAATCCATGCGCAGTAACTGCCTGACCGTGTTGTAGCCGGGTATCTTCGAGAAGTCCGGCGAACAGAGAGGAACGGCGACTACAACCTCGTACCTGGAGCCGATGTCCGACTCGAAGTACTCCATGGCCGCAACCTGTATTGAGCCGACTCCGGGCACTAGCTGGGCAGGCACAAGCCGTCGGTCGGGCACAATCTCGCGCAGTCTGGAGAGCTTGGCGGGGAAAACGGCGCTCATCGTCCTTGCCGACTGATAGAAGGTCGGGACGGGAATACTGAGGCCGTCGATGTCGTGACGTACTTGTTCGATATCGGAGAAGAAGTCATCAACCATCGCTAATATCCCCCTCTGTGCCCCAGAGATGATAAGGCCTCCCGCAACCACAAAGTATACTACATGCTAATTCGATGACCGGAGGCGGATTCGTATCAATTGCCCTCGTCGGCTGCAGGTTCGAGTCCAGCGCCGGGAGATAGGGTGGTTGATGAGCAAGGTGGTGGCTCCCCGGGCAGGACTCACCCCACGCTCGCACCTGCTCGCGCGGTGACGCCCCTGCAACAGTGGTTGCTCGCTCCGCTCGTCGGCTGCAGGTTCGAGTCCAGCGCCGGGAGATAGGGTGGTTGATGAGCAAGGTGGTGGCTCCCCGGGCAGGACTCGAACCTGCAACACACTGGTTAACAGCCAGTTGCTCTACCGATTGAGCTACCGGGGAGAGTGCTTCAATCCGCAGTCACGGTGTCCAATTATAGAGAACGTCGACACCGCGGGCAATCGGAGCGTTGGACCGGCCGTGAGCGACAGGTGTCGGACGTTTGCCTAACAACTTCAACAACAGTTGAACGATGAATCATCATCAACGCCATTCGTCTTCTCCAGGCTCCTGGAGCCGCTCAAACTGTTGCTTGTGTTGACCCAGTTGGTAATAACGAAAAGAAATGCTTTCTGTTACGCAAACGTCCGACACCTTCATCCGAGAAAATGCAACAAAACGACCTGACCCCGATTTGCGCTAGAGGAGGCGGGCTGACTCCGTGGGTTTCGGGGTCTTCACGACCAGGAAGCGGAACGGCCCGCCGCCCTCGTTCATCAGGCGGTGGGGGATGCCCTTGGGGCTCTCGATGAGCTGGTCCTTCACCACGTCTACCCGCTCGTCCCCTATCTCGACCGTGCCTTCGCCCTCCAGCACGTAAAAGAAGACGTCCACCGGGGTGATGTGCTTCTTCAGTGCCTCGCCCGGCATCAGCTTTATCTCCATGACCTGCGCGTGCTCGGTCTCGAACATCTTGCGGACGTCCACACCGTGGGGCGTCTCCTGGACCGGCTGCTCTCCGTAGCTCGTTACGTTCATCTACTCCTCCCCTTCAGTCGTGTCATACCCGGCGGGCCTGCCTTCGGACAGGGCGGCGGCGCACTTGTCGGCGTACGGGCACCACTCGAGGCATCCCATGTCCAGCCTGGGGTTCGGGAACTTGTACCCGCAGTTCGGGCACTTCCGCGAGACGTCGTCCTTGAAGAACTCCACCCGGTGGTCGCACACGGGGCACGGCGTCTCGAAGATGTCCTCCGGTTTCCAGAACAGCGTGTTCTGGCCCGGGCATATGGCCTCCGCCATCACGCACCTACCCCGGTCTTGACATCAACCGTCTCCAGGACGTCCCCCTTGATGCCGACCTTGGTGAGCTTCAACGGGATGTCCTTCCCCGCGGCTTTCAGGGACTCGTGCACCAGGTGCACCAGGCCGAAGCAGCACGGGACCTCCATGTAGACGACCTCGATCGACTTCAGGTCGTTGCCGGCGAATATCTCCTCGAGCTTCTTGCGGTAGAACTCGGCGCTGTCGAGCTTGGGGCAGCCTATCATCAGCACCTTGTCGGCCAGGAACCTGCGGTGGAAATCGGCGTACGCGAATGGCACGCAGTCCGCGGCGATGAGGAGGTCCGCCCCCTCGAAGTACGGGGCGTGGGCGGGCACCAGCTTGAGCTGGACCGGCCAGTTGCCGAGGAGAGACGGCGCGCCGGCCGCCTCGCCGGGCTCGCCCTTCATGTCCACGAGCTCGCACCGCTCGATTGTCCTCGAAGCCGACCCCGGGCAGGAGGTCGCGGCCTCCGTAACCGCTGCCGCGCCTGCGAGGCGTTCTTTCACGGCCTCCTCGTCGAAATCGGCTGCCTCACGCTTCTCGATGGTGATGGCGCCCTGCGGGCACTCGCCGAGGCAGGCCCCCAGGCCGTCGCAGTATACGTCACTCACCAGCCGCGCCTTGCCGTCGATTATCTCGATGGCGCCTTCCGCGCAGGCCGTCGCGCACTGCCCGCAGCCGTCGCACTTCTCCTCGTCTATACTCACAACGTCTCTAACCGCCATTGCTTCCTCCATATACGCTCTTGAGTTCGGACAGCCTCGTTCCTTCCAGGTAGTCCCTGACCTCGCGGTTAGCGGTCTCCATCAGCCCCCCCAGTATGCAGCCGTCCCCGGCGCACGCGGGGCTCTCAAGGAGACAGGTCGTCTCCACCAGCGGCCCGTCGACTGCCTCGTACACCTCGAGCAGCGTCGCGTCCTCGCTTTTCCGGGCCAGGTTGAAACCTCCACCAGGGCCCCGGGCCGACGTCACCAGGCCGGCCCTTGCGAGCCTCTGCAGGACCTTCGCGAGGTGCGCCTCGGAAGCCCCGAGCCTTCCCGCGATCTCCTTCGCTCGGAACCGCTTCTCCGGCTCTGAGGCGAGCAGCACCATGGTGTGAAGCCCGAGGGATGCAGCCTCTGAGACCTTGACCACGTTCGCCATCCTGGACCGTCCTCCCTGCCTGACTAATAAAGGTATTGCAGTACCATAATACCAGTAAGGCGGGCGAAGTCAAGTATTTTCGTCTTTTCCGGGTGCCCTGTTCGCGCCGCGCCGGGGAAGCCGCGGCGGGTAGTGCTAAGCTGCCCGCGTATGCAAAGAGCCGGGGCTTCGAGCGCCCCGGCTCAGAGTGTGTGAACAGGTTCGGGCTAGTCCTCCGGGGAGAACTCGCTCTTCTCGGCTCCGCAGACCGGGCATACCCAGTCATCCGGGAGGTCCTCGAAAGCAGTCCCTGCCGGGATGTTGCCGTCGGGGTCGCCCTCTTCCGGGTCGTAGATGTATCCGCATACATTGCAGACATACCTCTTCATCCCTGATTCCCCTTTCTTCTCTGGCGCCCTGTACGTGGGCGCGTTCTTCGGGGCTTTGCCCTTGTTCGCCTGGTACTGAGCATATGTCAGCGGCTTGACGCCCTCCTTGAGCACCCTGCCGCTGACGACGTCTCCGATGAAGACGGTGTGCGTCCCGGCGTCTGCCGTGGCGAAGACCCTGACCTCGAACATCGCTATCGCGTGTTCGGTGACGCACGGGATGCCCGTGCTCCCCTCCTCCATCTCGACGGAGGTCATCTTGTCGGTATCCCTGCCGCTCTTGAAGCCGAATCCGCCGATGAACGGCATCGGCACGTCCTCCCCGAGCACGGAGACGGCGAAGACCCCGCTCTTCTCTATGAGCTCGTGCGTGTAGTTGTTCTTGTTGATGGCGGCGAGCACACGCGGCGGCTCTGCGGCCACCTGGATGACGGCGTTTGCTATCTGGCCGTTCGAACGGCCGTCATGCGCGGACGTCACCACGTAGATGCCGTAGCTTATGCTCCAGAGGCTCTTCGGGTCGAGCTCAGCTTCCACTCCCAACCACCTCCTTGAGCCTGGCTGCAACCGCGGCTCCCAAACTGCGGCACGCGTCGAATCCGTCTTCATCGGGGACGTAGTTGATGTTCAGGGGGTCTGCGACCAGCTCGACCTTCATGTCGGCCAGGGCCTCGTTGACGAGCTTCGCCCCCTCGCCCGACCACCCGTACGAGCCGAAAGCGGCGCCGAGGAGGTTTTTCGGCTTCAAGCCCTTCAAGTAGGTCAGAACGTCCGCGACCGTGGGAAAGACCCCGTTGTTAAGAGTCGGTGTCCCGACGAGGAGTGCACCGGCGTCGAGCACCTGCGTCGCCACCGCGGCGCGGTCGCAGGCCTTGAGCGGCATCACCTCCACGGCAACGCCCTCGGCCTGCATCGCCTCACCGATCACCCGGCCCATGAGGTCGGTGCTGCCCCACATCGTGTCGTAGACCACCACCGCCTTCTTCGTGGGCCTCTGCGCCGCCCACTCACCCCACAGGCCCAGGATGCGATCGCATCCCTTGCGCCAGATGGGGCCGTGGTCCGGGCAGATGAGGTCTATCTCGACGCCGAGGTTGCTCACTTTCTCGAGCAGCCTGGTCACCTGGTTGCTGTAGGGCAGGAGTATGTTCGCGTAGTACTTGGCCCCCTCCTCGAAGATGAGGCGGTCCTCCATCTGGTCCGCGAACCTGTCGCTCGTGGCCAGGTGCATGCCGAATCCGTCCTGGGAAAAGAGCAGCCTGTCGTCCGCCAGGTAGGTGATCATGCTGTCGGGCCAGTGCACCATGCGTGTCTCGAAGGAAGTGAAACTCAGGCCGCCCAGCTCGTAGGGCTCGGCGTCCTTTATGGGGATTATCTCCCTGTCCATGTGGTAGTGCGCGCCGAGCGCCTTCACCCCCATGGGCGAGGCGAACACCTTTTCGGGCTCCACCGCCGCGAGGACGGCAGGAAGAGAGCCGGTGTGGTCAGGCTCGGAATGGTTCGAGATCAGGTAGCGGATGCTCTTCAGGTCTGTGACGGAGGCCACACGCGACAGGAGCTCGTCCTTGTAGGCGGCCTTCACCGTGTCGATGAGGATGGGGTCGTCCCCCATCACCAGGTACGCGTTGTAGGTGGACCCGCGCCTGGTGCTGTACCCGTGGAAGTCGGTTATGCTCCAGTCGATGGCGCCGACCCAGTAGACGTGCTCGCTAACCTTTACAGCTTCGAATGGACTGCTCATGATGGTCTCCCTCTCGGCATCAGGTGCGCATGGCAAGCTCTCCGTCGAGCTTCTCGAGCTCCTCGGTCGAGTCCCCTGCCGACTTTATCATGTCGACGATCTTCTCCGCGGTCTCTTCCTCCTCGACCTGCTCGCTCACGAACCAGGCAAGGAACTCCTCGGTCTCGAGGTCACCCTCGCTCCTGGCCGTCTCGACCAGGCCGTTGATAAGGCCGGTGACCTTCCTCTCGTGCTCGAGCGCCGCCTCGAACGGACCCGGGACCCCGTCCCATTCAAACGGCGGTGCGTCCACGGCCGCCAGCCGCACCCTGCCGTTCTCCGCGATGTAATCGAAGAACTTCATGGCGTGCGTGAGCTCCTCCAGCCTCTGCACCCGCATCCAGCTCGCGAATCCCGGCATCCCTATCGACTCGTAGTATGCGGACATGGACAGGTACAGGTAGCCCGAGAATATCTCCGCGTTGAGCTGCCCGTTCATGGCTTCCTGCATCTTCTCGGACAGCACGGTCCGTCACGCCTTCCAGAGCCCGTGGAGGTTGCAGTGCTCGCGGGCGGTGACGTCCGTCCTGTCGAGCCCGAACAACGCCTGGGGCTCGTCTCCCGCCTGGAGGAAGGCCACGTGGATGACCTCGCCGTCGATGACCTCTATCCACTCTATGTGGTGCTCCTCGACCATCGGGTGAGCCACGCTGCCCACCTTGACCAGTATGCCGCCGTCAACCTTCTCGATCACCGGGACGTGCTTCTCCACCGCGGCGTCGACGGTATTCTCCTCGAGAAGCTTCATGGGCTCGCCGCAGCAGACGAGGGCTCCCTTTCCGCCCCGGAACGTCTCTACTATGTTCCCGCACTTCTCGCACTCGTAGACCTGCAGTCTCTCCGCCATTCCTTACTCCCCCTTCTTCCATCGGCCCGCCGCCGTTCACAGGCGCGCACCTTCGATTCCTTCGAACGCCTTGCGCGCCGGGTCAGCATGAGATTTCGACGGCCGTGCCTGTTTTCCTATTACCAGTTCTCGGCCAGGAGCTCGAAGTAGTCCCTGGCGTGGGCGCACGCGGGGCAGGAGGAGGGCGCCTCGACACCCTCGTGCAGGTAGCCGCAGTTGCGGCAGCGCCAGACTACCGGCTCGCCCTTCTTGAAGACGGTCCCGGCCTCCACGTTCGCGAGAAGGCCCAGGTAACGCTTCTCGTGCTGCTTCTCAGCGACCGAGATCCTCTCCCATACTATCGCTACCTCATCGAAGCCCTCCTCGCGCGCGACCCTGGCGAAGCCCGGGTACATCTCGCTCCACTCGTAGTTCTCGCCGGCCGCAGCTGCGTTGAGGTTCTCCGCCGTCGTTCCTGTCACGCCCGAGGGGAACGAGGCCGCCACCTCGGCGCTCCCGCCAGGGAGGAACTTGAAGAACCGCTTGGCGTGCTCCCTCTCCTGGTCCGCGGTCTCCTCGAAGATGTCAGCGATCTGCACGAAACCGTCTTCGCGGGCCCTGGAAGCGAAATAGGTGTAGCGGTTTCTCGCCTGAGATTCCCCGGCGAACGAGGTTATGAGGTTGGTCTCGGTCCGTGAGCCTTTCAACTCGGCCATACAGCCTCCTTAGGTTTTGGACAATAGTTATCACGAGGGGAATGCGTTCAACATTGCGCCCGGTCAATCCCTGACAGAAAACTCTCGAAGGACGCGTCGTCCCGTATCCCCAAGCGCGTCAGGGCAAAATCGTATCGCACGGGGTCGGCCGGTACAATGCCGCGGAAACCGGACGTTATCTCGAGGGAGGCTTTGAGGTCGGGGCTGCGGCGCGAGGTAAAGCCCAGCGCGAGGCCGGCCCTGTACATGTGGGTGTCGAGAGGGACGATGAGCTTCGAGCGTGACACGCCGCGCCAGCCCCCCGGGTCCACCTCGTCCTTCCTCACCAGCCATCGCAGGAACAGGTTCAGCCGCTTGCACGCGCTCCCCCTCGCCGGGTGGGGCAGCAGGAATAGGCAAGGGCGTCCCGAAAAGCCCTCCAGCGCCGAGGAGAACGCCCCGAGCGCGCCGAGCACGGTCTCGTCCGTGCCCCTGAGGCCGGATGTGAAGCACGCGTTGAGAGAGCCGTATTCCCCGAGGGCGTGTTTCACGCCCACCATGAGACCGCCAAGCTCCTCGCCTGTGGTGAAGCGGTGCTTGAACCCCGGGAAGGCCTTCTTCAGGGCCGTGTCGCTCGACCCGGTGACGAACTCGTGCGGAGAGCGGCCCATCTCGCCGAGCACCGACTCCACGCTCCGCAGGATCAGTGCCACCTTCCCGTAGGCAAGGCAAGAGGCGACCAGCGCCGCCACCTCGCGGTCGCGGGCAAGGCGGTAGCGGTACAGGAACTCGAGCGGGTCCGGGTGCACGAACTCGGGGTGGTTATACCTCTCGTATTGTTCTTCCAGAAGCTCGCGTATTCCCCGCCCCAGCTGTCAGCCTTCCTCCATCTCGGTGAGGTCGCCCTCCGTGAACAGGTAATCTTTCAGTTCCTTCGAGAGCGCCTCGTCCCGCCTCCTCAGCCACTCGAGGAGCATCGAGGCGTGCTCCTTCTCCTCGTCGCGGTTGTGGGCAAGTATGGCCGCCAGCTCGGCATCCTTTGTGGCGACGACCCTCTGGTGGTACCAGTCTACGGCCTGCAGCTCCTCGATCATCGAGACTATGGCACGGTGGTAGTCGCGCGCCTCCTCGGGGATGAGGTCCACGGGCTCGTGGTAAGCTTCAGCCATGACTCCCTCCTGACATGCGGCCTTCAGCAAATCGGACAAGCACTAGATTAGCCGCGCGGCAGGGGAATCCTGCCGGGTGTCAGTCTTCGATGTAGTCGCGGAGGCGCCCGCTGCGGGAGGGGTGGCGGAGCTTTGAGAGCGTCTTAGACTCTATCTGCCGGATGCGCTCGCGGGTGACCCCGAAGACCCGGCCGACCTCCTCGAGCGTGCGCGGCTGACCGTCCAGCAGCCCGAACCGCAGCTGGATGACCCGCTTCTCGCGGGTGTTGAGGTCGTCGAGGACCTCCTCGAGCTGCTCCTGCAGCAGCTTGAACGCGGCCGCGTCAACCGGCACAACGGCGCCGGAGTCCTCGATGAAGTCGCCAAGGTGGCTGTCCTCCTCCTCACCGATGGGGGTCTCGAGGGACACAGGCTCCTGGCTCACCTTCAGTATCTCGCGGACCTTCTCCGGTGAGAGCTCCATCTCGTCGGCTATCTCCTCGGGGAGCGGCTCGCGGCCCAGGTCCTGCAGGAGCTGCCGCTGCACGCGGACCAGCTTGTTGATGGTCTCCACCATATGGACGGGGATGCGGATGGTGCGCGCCTGGTCTGCGATGGCGCGGGTAATGGCCTGCCTTATCCACCACGTCGCGTACGTGCTGAACTTGTATCCCTTGCCGTGGTCGAACTTCTCGACCGCGCGGATGAGGCCGAGGTTGCCCTCCTGGATGAGGTCCAGGAACAGCATCCCGCGGCCGACGTAGCGCTTTGCGATGCTCACCACGAGCCTCAGGTTGGCCTCGACCAGCTTCTTCTTGGCCTCGAGGCCGTCGGCCTCGACGAACTGCAGCCGCGATACCTCGTCCTTGCTCAGCTTCTCCTCGGAAGCAAGACGCGCCGACGCGGCCTCCCCGGCCTCTATCCTCTTTGCGAGCGAGACCTCTTCCTCGGCGGTGAGCAGGGGAACCTTGCCGATCTCCTTGAGGTACATCCGGACCGGGTCGTTGGTGGCGGGCTGCACGGAGAGGTCCAGCTCCTCGCCGCCGCCCTTCTCTCCCTCCTTGCGCTCCTCCTCCATCTCCTCCTTGATCTCGTCAACCGCTTCGTCGGTTATCTCTATGCCGAGGTCCGAGAGGTAGACGAAGACGCTGTCGACCTGGTCGGGAGTGAGCTCGACCGTCTTCAGCCTCTCCACTATTTCGTCTGTGCTCAGCGAGCCGCGCTCCTGGCCCACCGCGGCCAGTTCGCGCACCTCATCTATGTCGAGGTCTTTCCAGTCTTCTGCCATCTACCAGATATCACCGCCTCGCGGGCCTCCTCGAGGCCCGGCGCTAGTCACGGTCAAAGGGGAACTGCTCCCGGATCACCTGCTGGATCTCCAGGAGACGGGCGCACAGCGCCTCGTATTTCTTCGGCTCCAACCTGGGGTTTACCTTGCTTACTTCGATCTCGAGCTGCTGTTTCTCTCTCTTGAAGAAATTCAACTTGAGTGTCTCGAAGACCTTATTCTCGTAGCCGGGACTGCCTTCGGGGGGCGCCTCCACGAGGAGGCGTGTCACTTTGCCGCGCAGTGTGTCGTCCAACCGTTCGAGCATGCCCCTGACAAAGCTATCAAATTCGGCCTGTAAACCTTCTTCGTCACCGGCCGGGAATTCCTTTAACATCTCGAATATTTTTTTGTTCCCGGCGTCGGTGAAGTAGTCGGAGTCAAGGTACATCTGCTCGTGAAGCGAGTTCGGATCGTGCAGGAGGACCTGGAGGGCCTCGTTTTCTACCTTGTCCCACATCCCCGCCGCGCGAGCGCCCTCGGGCCTTCTCTCCGCGGCGCCGGAGGAGGCCCTGGGCTTTGCCGCCTGGCGCATGTACACCTGGACCGTCTCTTCGGGCATGTCCAGCATGCCCCCGACCTTGCGGACCAGGTCGTTGCGCACCGGCATGAACTCGTCCGCCGAGACCCGCGCGATCACGGGCGCGCAGGCGGCCATCGCCCGCTGGCGTCCCATCGGCGTCGTGGTGTCGCATCCCTCGATTATCTTCTTCACGGAGAAGTCGAGGAGGTTCTCCGCGGCCCCCATGTGCCCGGCGAAAGCCCCTGCCCCGCCCTTCTCCACCAGGCTCGCCGGGTCCTCTCCCTCGGGCAGGCTCACCACGAAGACCTCCATGCGGAACCTGTTCCAGAACTCGAGCGCCCTGCGGGCGGCGTCCGTCCCCGCCCTGTCGGCGTCGAACGCCAGGTACACGTTGTCGCAGACCCTGGCCAGGAGGTCGAAGTGGTTCTCGGTGAGTGCCGTCCCCAGCGTCGCGACCACCTCGGCTATGCCCGCCTGGCGCAGCGCCAACAGGTCGGTGTAACCCTCGACCACGACCGCCCGCCGCGCCTCGGAGATGGCCTGGCGCGCCTGGTAGTACCCGTAGAGCGTGTGGCCCTTGCGATAGATAGGGGTCTCCGGCGAGTTGAGGTACTTGGGCTCGTCAGCGGAAGACTGCCCGGGAAGCTTTCGCCCGCCGAACGCGACCACGCGCCCGCGGTGGTCCATTATCGGGAACACCACCCGGTTCCTGAAGATGTCGTATATCCCCCTGCCCTGGCCGCCCGAGCGCTCGCGCGCGAGCCCCACCGTCACAATGTCCTTCTCGGCGAAACCCTTCTTGCCCAGGAACCCGGCCAGGTTCTCCCACCCCGGGGGGGCGAACCCGAGCTTGAACTCGTCTATTATCCGGCTCTCGAAGCCCCTGCCGGAGAGGTAGTCACGCGCGCCACCAGCGCCCTCCGTCTCCTTGAGCAGGTAATGGTAGTAGTCCGCCGAGGTCTGGTTGAGCTTGAAGAGGCGGTCCTTCTCCAGGCGGCCTTTCATCTCGGCTTCGCTGGAAGCCTCGTACGTCAGCTGCACACCGATGCGGTCTGCCAGCCGCTCGACGGCGTCCGCGAACGAGAGGCCGTCGGCCTTCATGACGAAATCGAAGGCGTTGCCGCCCACCTTGCAGCCGAAGCAGTGGAAGACGGCCTTGGAGGGGTCGACGTAGAACGACGGGTCCTTTTCCTTGTGGAACGGGCAGGGACCCCGGAACTGCCGGCCCGACTTCTTGAGAGGGATGTACTCGGAGATCAGCTGCACTATGTCGGTGCGGTCGCGCACCGTCTCGATGTCCGACTGTCTTATCCGCCCGCCGGGCGCCACATAAACCTCACTTAAATCCGGGGTCAGGCCGCGAGTCAAGCCCGGCGGGCTCAACTCGCAGCCTGACCCCCTATCCCATCCAGGAGCGCGGGAGGAAATATTCCCCGTACTTCGTCAGTGCGTAGCGGTCCGTCATGCCCGCCACGTAATCGCACACCTTCGTCGCAAGGTCCTCGCCGTTTCTTGGACGGAACTCGTCAGGCATCTGTTCCGGGTTGGCCATGTAGTACTCGGCGAGCGACTGAAGGACGCGGACCGCCTTATCCTCTTCCGTCTTCGCTATCGACCCGATGTAAACCTGGTCGAAGAGGAAGTCGCGCAGCTCGTTCATGAGGGCGCTTACCTCCTCGCTCATCTGTATCGTGTCCGAGTCCAGGCTGCTCGAGACCATGTCGTGGGCCAGCGCGTCAATCCTGTGGCTGGGGTACTGCCCCAGCACCCTCATGGGTTCTGATGGAAGGTCCTCCATGCGTAGCAGGCCTGCCCGGAGCGCGTCGTCGATGTCGTGGTTGATATACGCTATGCGGTCGGCCGTCCGGACAATCTGGCCCTCCAGGGTGGCGGGCATCTCTTCGCCGGAGTGGTTCAGTATCCCGTCGCGGACCTCCCAGGTGAGGTTCAGGCCCCTTCCCTCGTACTCGAGCACCTCCACCACCCTGAGGCTCTGCACGTTGTGCCGGAACTCGGTCCCGGCGGGCATGAACATGGAAAGGGCGTTCTCCCCGATATGCCCGAACGGGGTGTGCCCGAGGTCGTGTCCCAGGGCGATGGCCTCGGTCAGGTCCTCGTTCAGCCGCAGCGCCCTGGCGATGGTGCGGGATATCTGCGCGACCTCCATGGTATGGGTGAGCCTGGTGCGGTAGTGGTCGCCCTCCGGCGCAAGGAAGACCTGTGTCTTGTGCTTAAGGCGCCGGAAAGACTTGCAGTGGATGATGCGGTCGCGGTCGCGCTGGTACTCGGTGCGGATGCTGCAGGGCTCCTCCGGCCTCTCCCTGCCGCGCGTCTCTGCCACGAGCGCCGCCCGCGGCGACAGGGTGCGCCGCTCGAGCTCCTCGGTCTCCTCCCGGATGGTCATCGCTCCGCCGCCTCCACAAGGCCCTCGGCCATCACCTTCGCGCGCTCCAGGGCCGCGGCGTCCTCGGAAGCCGGCCGCTGGGCGCACACCCCCTGGTGGCCCGGCCCTGAGGCCTTCGAGGCGTCCCCGATAATCCTCATGCCGTGCACTAGCAGGATGTCATGTATCGCGCGCACCGTCGTCTCCTGGCCGCCAAACCTCCCGGCGCCGACGCTCAGCGCACCTGCGGGCTTGTTCAAAAGGGCTCTCTCGCCCCTTATGTTCCGGCTCTTGTCCCAGAACGACTTGAGCTGCCCGCTCACCGTACCGAAGTAGACCGGGCTGCCGACCACCAGGGCGTCACAGTCCCGTAGCAGGTCGTAGGCGTCGGCGAGCGCCGGCTCCTGGTGGCAGGTCTCCGGGCACGGGGTCGCGCAGGCCGCGCAGTAGGCGTTCTCCTGGCCCTCGAGCGCGTCCATCACGTGGATGACCTCCGTCCGCGCGCCGAGCTCCGCGCACCGTGACAGCACCGCGTTCAGAAGGAAAGCCGTGCTGCCTGCGCGGTCAGGGGAGCCGTTGATTCCTACGATGAGCATTTCGACCACCTCATATTCCGGCGTCACGTCTTATTCTATGACCGCGTTGCCACAATCCGGGGCATGCCGGTCGCCCCGGTCATAGAATAAGACGTGACCCCCAATTATTCCTCGAGGGCGGCCTGCGCGGCCGCCAGGCGCGCAATGGGCACCCGGAACGGCGAGCACGATACGTAGTTGAGCCCTATCCTGTGGCAGAACTTGACTGATATGGGCTCGCCGCCGTGCTCCCCGCAGATCCCCAGCTTAATGTCAGGGCGCGTCTTCCTGCCGCGCTCGACTCCGGTCTTCATCAGGTCGCCGACGCCTTCCTGGTCGAGCCTCTGGAACGGGTCCACCTCGTAGATGTCCTTCTCCAGGTAGACCGGCAGGAATCCCTTCACGTCGTCCCGGGAGATGCCGAACGTGGTCTGGGTCAGGTCGTTGGTCCCGAAGCTGAAGAACTCGGCGTTCCGGGCTATCTGGTCGGCGACGACGCAGGCCCTCGGAAGCTCTATCATCGTCCCCACCATGTAGGCCAGCTCGCACCCCTGGTCGGCTATCACCTGGTCCGCGATGCGGACAGCTATCTCCCTGGTGACCTCCATCTCCCTGGCGGAGCCGACGAGCGGGACCATTATCTCGGGCTTTACGTCCACGCCCTCCTTCTTGACCTGGCATGCCGCCTCGACAATGGCGTGGACCTGCATCTCGTATATCTCCGGGTAGGTTATCCCCAGGCGGCACCCGCGGTGCCCCAGCATCGGGTTGGCCTCCCGCAGGCACCGGTTCCTTTCCTCGATCTCACCCACGCTCATGTGGCAGGCGTCCGCCACATCCTCTATCTCCTCTACGGTATGGGGCAGGAACTCGTGCAGTGGCGGGTCCAGGAGGCGGATGGTCACCGGGCGCTCGCCCATGACCCGGAATATGCCTACGAAGTCCTCTTTCTGCATGGGGAAGAGCTTGTCCAGCGCCTTCCTGCGGCCGGCCTCGTCGTCAGCGAGTATCATCTGCCGGACGGCGAGTATCCTGTCGCCTCCGAAGAACATGTGCTCGGTGCGGCACAGGCCTATGCCTTCCGCCCCGAACGCTATGGCCTGCTCGGACTGCCCGGGCGTGTCCGCGTTTGTCCGTATGTTCAGCCTGCGGCGCTCGTCCGCCCAGCCCAGGAACCTCTCGAACTCCCGGTAGACCTCCGACTCCTCCGGCTTCATGGTCTTGCTGAAGAGGACCTGCTCCACCTCGGAGGGCCTGGTCTGTATCTTGCCCAGGTAGACCTCGCCGGCGGTTCCGTCGATGGAGAGCCAGTCGCCCTCGGAGACCTCGTGCACCTTCTCGCCGGACCGGATGCGGACCACCCGGTTCGCGTAGTCGATGTCGAGCGCGGCGCATCCCACGATGCACACCTTGCCCATCTGGCGCGCCACCAGGGCGGCGTGCGAGGTCGCTCCCCCGAACTGGGTCAGGAACCCCTCGGCGGCGGCCATCCCCTTGATGTCCTCCGGGGAGGTCTCGTGGCGCACCAGCAGGAGCTGGGCGCCCGGGTCCGCGGTCTTGCGCTCGTGCGCGTCGGAGGCGAACAGGACGACCTGCCCCGTGGCCGCCCCGGGACCAGCCTTGGTGCCGGTGGCTACCATCCTGCCCTCCTTGCGCGCCGCCTCCTTCTCCTTCGGGTCGAAGACGGGTCGGAGGAGGTCGTTGAGGCCCTCGGGCTCAACCCTCGCTATCGCGTCGTCGGGGGTGATGAGGCCCTCGTCCACCATGTCGACCGCTATCTTCACGGCGGCGAAACCGGTACGCTTGCCGTTCCGCGTCTGGAGCATCCAGAGCTTCTTTTCCTCGATGGTGAACTCGAAGTCCTGCATGTCCCGGTAGTGCTCGTCCAGGACCTTCCTGATGCGCATCAGCTCGTCGTACGCCTCGGGGAGCTCGCCCGCGAGCTGCTCCAGCGGGAGCGGGGTGCGTATGCCGGCGACGACGTCCTCACCCTGGGCGTTCATCAGGAACTCTCCGAAGACCGCGTTCTCCCCCGTCGCGGGGTTGCGGGTGAAGCCGACGCCCGTCCCGGACGTCTCACCGGTGTTGCCGAACACCATCGCCTGGACGTTGACGGCTGTGCCCCAGTCGGAGGGGATGTTGTTCATCTTGCGGTAGGTGACCGCCCTGTCGTTGTCCCACGACCTGAAGACCGCGATTATGGCGCCCTTCAGCTGCTCGAGCGGGTCCTGCGGGAAGTCAATGCCCTTCCGCTCCCTGATGGCCGCCTTGAAGCGGGTCACCAGGTCCACGAGGTCGTCGGCTGAGAGCTCGTTGTCCTGCTCGACCCCCGCCTCCTTCTTCTTGTTCTCGAGTATCTCCTCGAAGGGGTCCCGCTCCTCCTTGCTCAGGGGCTTCATGTCGAGGACCACGTCGCCGAACATCGCCACGAAGCGGCGGTAGGAGTCGTAGGCGAAGCGCGGGTTACCCGTTCTCGCCGCCAGGCCCTCGACCGACGCGTCGTTCAGCCCCAGGTTGAGCACCGTGTCCATCATTCCCGGCATGCTGGCGCGCGCGCCCGACCTGACCGAGACCAGCAGCGGGTCGTCAGGGTCCCCGAGCTTCTTGCCCATCTTCGCCTCGAGTGCCGCCAGGTGCTCGTTTATCTCCTCCTGCAGGCCGGCGGGATACTCACCGTTCGCAGAGTAATAGACGCAGGCCTCGGTGGTGATGGTGAACCCGGGCGGGACCGGTATCCCCATGCCGGTCATCTCGGCGAGGTTCGCCCCCTTGCCGCCCAGGGCGTTCTTCATCTCCTTGTTGCCTTCCTCGAAGTCGTAGACGTACTTGGTGGCCACTACACTCCCTCCTTGTGACAGTGACTGTCGCCTGACAGGTGTATACCCTTTCGCCCCCCGGCGGCTCAATCCCACGTGAGCTTCGAGAAATCCGCCACGCGGTTGAACAGCGCGTCCAGGCACGCCAGCAGTGAGAGCCTGTTGGCGCGGACCGCCGGGTCCTCGGCCATTATCAGCACTTCGTCGAAGAGCCGGTCCACCGGGGCGCACAGGGGCTCCAGCGCGCCGGCGGCGCCCCTGAAGTCGAGGACCGCCAGGGCCGCCTCGACCGCCTCCTCCGCATCGAGCATCGCCCGGTACACCTCCCGCTCGCTATCCTCGGCAAGGAGGCCCCCGTCGACGGTGCCCGTCTCCTGCCCGCGGGCGAGGTTGTGGCACCGCTCGAAGCCCGTATAGAGCCTCGCGAGCAGGCCCGAGTCTCGTGCCTCCACCAGGGCGTCGAGGCGCCTCCTGGCGGAGAGGGGCACATCCCAGTCCACTGCCAGCGCGGCGTCGACCAGGTCGTACCTGTAGCCGCTCTCGGTGAAATAGACCCTCTCACGGCCGGCGAAGAACTCTGAGAACGCCTCCTCGGACCCGGCGGTCCAGGAAAAGCCGTGGGCTTCCGCCTCCAGCTGGGCCGCGGCCTGTCGCACCATCCCGCTCACCGACAGGTCGAGCCCGCGGTCTATGAGGATGAGCACCATCCCGAGCGCCTGGCGCCGGAGGGCGTAAGGGTCCTCGGAGCCGGTCGGGACGTGCCCCAGGCCGAACGACGCGGCCAGGTTGTCCGCCTTTTCTGCGAGGGCGAGCAGGGCACCCTCGGTCGTTGCGGGCAGGGCGTCGCCCAGCCTGCGCGGCAGGTACAGCTCGCCTATGGCGGCAGCGACCCGCTCGTCCTCGCCCCCGAGGCGCGCGTAGATGGAGCCCACGATCCCTTGCAGGTCCGGGAACTCGATGACCATGTGCGTGACGAGGTCGCACTTGGAGAGCTCCGCGGCCCTCTTCGACCGCCGGACGAGGCCCTCGTCCTCCTCGACGGCCCCGGCGGAGCTCTCGACCAGGGCCGCGAGCCTCCTCGATTTCTCGGCCATGCTGCCGAGCTCCGACTGGTATACGACGTGCTCGAGGTCCGACACCCTGTCCGACAGCGGCCTCTTGAGGTCCTCGTCGAAGAAGAACTCCGCGTCGGCGAGCCTCGCCGCCAGCACGCGCTCATGGCCCCTGCGGATTATCTCCTCCTGCTCGGGGTCCCCGTTGTGGACGGCCAGGAAGCTCGGCCTCAGGTCCCCCTCCGAGTCCTCTACCGGGAAGTACCTCTGGTGGGACTGCATCGCGTGCGCGAGCACCTCGCGCGGAAGCCTCAGGTAGCGCTCGTCGAACGAGCCCAGCGCGACGCCTGGCCACTCCACGAGCTGCACTACCTCCTCCAGCACCTCGTCCTCCATCACCGGGTGGTCGCCCGCTGGCCGGCATATCTCCTCCGCGCCGGTGACTATCCTGTCGAGCCTCGAGCGGTGGTCGACCATGACGCAGGACTCCATGAGAAGGCGCTCATACTCGTGCGGCGCCGGGACCTCGACCGGACCCTCGGAAAGGTACCGGTGCCCCCAGGTCACGTTCGATGACTTCAAGCCGGCGTACTCGAACTCGACGACCGCCCCGTCCAGAAGGGCCGCGAGCCAGCGGACCGGCCGGCTGAAGCGCTCCTCCCCGCTCCCCCAGCGCATTGATTTCTTGAACCTGAGAGACGTGACCAGCTCCGCCAGGAGCGCCGGCAGTACCTCGGAGGCCTGCCGCCCCGGCTCCTCCGATACCACGAAGACGTAGCTGCCTTTGTCGGTCTCCTTGACGACCAGCTCGCTCTCCGTGACGTTCTGCGACCGGGCGAACCCCAGCGCCGCCTTCGACCAGGTGCCGTCCTCGTTGCGAGCGGCGGACAGTGGCGGGCCTTTCCTGGTCACCGCCCTGGCCGCGCTTCTCTCATGGAGGCCGCGCACCGTCAGGGAGAGCCTCCGGGGGCTGGCGAGGACCCACGATTCCTCGAAAACCAGGTGTTCCCGGCCCATCAGCTCCCCGATGGCCCGCTCCATCTGCTCCACCGCGCCGTACACGGCGGAGGCCGGCAGCTCTTCTGTTCCTATCTCCAGCAGGAGGTCGGGCAATTCACTCCTCCTGTCTCATCTCTCGAGAAGCGGGTATCCCCGCTCTTCACGCCACTCGAGGAACCTGCCGGCGCAGCCGCGCGCCAGCGCCCGCACCCTCGCTATGAAGCCGGTGCGCTCGGTGACGCTGATGGCGCCGCGCGCGTCAAGCAGGTTGAACACGTGTGAGCACTTTAGGCAGGCGTCGTAAGCGGGATGCAGCAGGCCCTTCTCGAGCAGGGCGGCCGACTCCGCCTCGAAATCGGCGAACAGGCGGTACAGCAGCGCGGTGTCGGCCTCCTCGAAGGCGTACCTGGACCACTCCACCTCCGCCTGCTGGAACAGCTCGCCGTAGGATATGTCGTCGTTCCAGGCCACGTCGAACATGTTGTCCACGTTCTGTACGTACATCGCTATTCGCTCGAGCCCGTAAGTTATCTCGGCCGAGACCGGTCTGCAGTCGAACCCGCCCACCTGCTGGAAGTAGGTGAACTGGGTAATCTCCATGCCGTCCAGCCAGACCTCCCAGCCGAGGCCCCAGGCGCCCAGTGTCGGGGACTCCCAGTCGTCCTCGACGAACCGGATGTCGTGCTCCTTCGGGTTGATGCCAAGCCCGTACAGGCTCTGGAGGTAGAGTTCGATGATGTCCGGCGGGGAGGGCTTGGAGATGACCTGGTACTGGTTGTGCTTGCCGACCCGGTTCGGGTTCTCGCCGTAGCGGCCGTCGGTCGGCCTGCGGGACGGCTGGACGTAGGCAACGTTCCACGGCTCGGGCCCCAGGCAGCGCAGGAGCGTGGCCGGGTGGAAAGTGCCGGCCCCCACCTCAAGGTCGTACGGCTGGGCGAGCAGGTACCCCCGCTCGGACCAGTACTGCTCGAGGGACAGGATTATCTCCTGCATGCTCAACGCCATGACCAAACTCCGTAAACGCCCGCTGTTGGGATCACTTGATTACTAAGCTCGCCATGATGGGATACAGGGCGAAGCCCAGCATTCCGGCGAGCAACGAGTATTCTAACCCCTTCTTCCAGAAAACGTAACCCAGCAGGATGACGGGTGCCGCCAGGGCCACCGCGTAGAGGACCTGGGTGCTCGTGGCTATCTTCTCGCCGGCCGAGCGGGTGCTGCTGGAGACGTTGAGCAGGATGAACCCCCACGCCAGCAGGAACGCGGCGCCGAGGCCCGCCCAGTGCGGCTCCACCTTGACGCGGTCGCGGTAGCGCAGGAACAGCCATATGAACGCCGGGACGGCCACCATCACGAACAGGACTATGAAGAAGAGGGAGTCGTTCAGCGAGCCCAGCAGCTGCTGCCAGACGGGGTACTTTACCTCGGTGGTCTCCGTGGCCTTGAAGACGCTGTTTATCAGGTTCTCGCTTATCCTGGCGTTGAGGTACAGCGGCCCGAGCATGATGGCTGCGGCCGGCAGCGACCAGGTGAGGAAGGGCCGGAAGTCCGGCCAGCCCAGCCGGCCCCCCGATAACGCCGTGTCCAGCACCGGGGTGCCGAGGTCGGTTCGCCTGATTATGTTTATCCCCAGGAACGAGAAGATGGCCGCCTGCAGGGCGCCGAAGAGCACGCTCACCAGTATGACGTTGGTGGTGGGCTCCTGCGGCTTCTTGGGCCTGGTCTTCTCGTGTTTCTTCTGCTCTGCCTCCGTGGGGTACTTCTTCTCGAACGCGGCTACGTCTTTGTTGTATTGCTTGACCGCTGCATTGTACTGGGCGTCGGCCTCCGCGGCGGTGAGCGGGTAGCGGGCGAGCGCGGCGAGAAGTATGAGCGCGAAGAGCGCCCACATGACCTTTACCTCGAGCGTCCCCTTCCGGACGAGGTTCCACTGCTGCCTCTCCTCCGTCGCGGCCGGCGCCTTCTCTCCGGCCTTGGCGGCCGGCTTCTGCGCCGCGGCGGGCGCCTTCTTCCTGGTCGTTTCGGGGGTCACCGGCTTGCCCTTGGCGTACGTCGGCTTGCGCGCTCCGGCGGGCTTTTTCTTCTTTTTTTTCTTGGCCACTCTCTCACCGTCCCTCGGGTATCCCGCCTATTGTATAGTAGTTGGTGGATGGTTTAGAAACGCAACAATGGGGTCAGGTCACATTGTTGCAGAAATGCCCGAGGGGGGCCCGCAATGTTTGATTTCATGATGACGGACGCTCAGAAGGAGCTCCAGGAAGAGATGCGCGACTTCGCGCGTTCCATAGACCGCCAGTACCTGCTCGACATGGACGCGGAGAAGATCCAGTACCCCAAGGAGATACTCGTAGGCGCCGCCGAGCGCGGCCTGCTGGGCCTGCGCTTCCCGAAGGAGTACGGCGGCAGGGGACTCGGGTGGGTCGAGGAGTGCATAGCCATCGAGGAGATGGCGACCCTCGGCATACCGCCCGCGTGCCTGTACTCGCTGGTCTCCATCGTGGGCGAGTGCACGAACGAGTTCGGGACCGAGGAGCAGAAGCAGAAGTACCTCAAGCCCACCTGCGAGGGCAGGCTCTTCTGCTCCGAGGCCCTCACCGAGCCGAGGGGAGGCTCGGATTTCTTCGGGGCCACCACAACCGCGAAGAAGGAGGGCGACCACTTCGTCCTCCACGGCCAGAAGAGGTTCATCGTCGGCGCCGAGGGCGCGGATTACTTCATGGCCTATGCCAAGACCGACCCGGACGCGGCTCCGCGGGACAGCATCTCCTGCTTCCTGGTGGACCGCGACGACGACGTCGAGGTCAAGCACGTCTACGGCCTCATGGGGGCCCGCGGAGGGGGGACCGGCCGTGTGCTCTTCCGCGACACGAAGGTGCCCGCGGAGAACCTTGTAGGCGGCGAGAACGAGGGGGGCAGGATATTCTACCGGATGATGGTCCCCGAGCGCCTCACGTCCGCCGCGGGAGCGCTTGGAGGCGCACGCGCCTCACTCGAGGTCGCGATGCGCTACACGACCAGGCGGAAGGCGTTCGGCGTCCCCATCAAGAACTTCCAGGCCGTCTCATTCAAGGTGTCGGAATCCATCACGCAGCTCGACGCGGCCCGGGCGCTGGTTTACGCGACCGCGAGCGCCATCGACAGCGGGAAGGTCCCGGCGGGCCGCCTGCGGCGCATGGTGTCCGAGTCAAAGAAGTTCGCCACCGAGGCGTCGTGGAGCGTCATCAACCACTGCATGCAGGCGATGGGAGGCATAGCCTACACCAACGTCTATCCCATAGAGCGCGCGCTGCGGGACTGCAGGCTCATCATGATCTGGACCGGCACCAACGAGATAATGAACCTCATCATCCAGCACGAGCTCTACAAGGAGATGGCCGACGGCAGGGCCGCCGGCCGCGACACGGAGTTCGACGCCGCCGAGGCATACAACGACGACGAGAAGATTTACGAATAGGGTCAGACCACTTTCGTTGCACTGGCCACAACGGTTAACTCAAACAACATCCGCCGGTGGCGGATGTTGTAGATGTTGTTTATGCAACGAAAGTGGTCTGACCCTATCCCTCCGGCCAAGGCTGGGTGTTAGCGGGGGGCTGCAGGTTGAGCTTCTCGTTGAACTTGCTGAGCGTGGTGACCTGGTCGAGCTTGACCCGGTCGCCGGCCTGCGCGTACCCGAGCTTGATGAGGTCTTCGGTAGCCCTCACGTCGATAGACGCCTTTGACTGCTTCATGTAGTAGTCCTTCTTCCTGATGTAGAAGTCAAAGACCGCCTTGGCGTCGGCCAGCTCGTCGACCGAACGTATCTGCTGCCCGGTGCCCGGATCCTTCAGGAGGTCGGTTATGCCGGGGAGCTTCACGAGCTCTTTCATGTCGGGCTCGCCGCGGAGGTGGTAACAGGCCTCGCCGTCGACGTCCGCGTCGCCCTCTTTCGCGAGCGTCTTGAAGTACTTCAGGTACTGGGACATGGACAAGCTCTGCGTCACGGGGGTGGGCAGCTGGAACGACTCGGGCATCTCGTACCAGTTACCGCCCAGCTGGATGTAGAGCTTCTCTTCGACCTGCATTGCGGTCACCGGCACGCCCGGCGCAAGCTCGAGCTCGACCCTCAGGTCGCCGCTCTGCTGGTCGACGTCTCCTGAAGAACTGCTGGTGTAATTCTGCTTCTCTACTTTTCCGTCCTTGAGCGGCGCCCGCGGAAGCTGCTGCTCGGAGGTGATCTGGAAGTGCAGGGTCTTGATCTTCTCCGAGGCCTTTATGCTGTTCTTCGCGATCTCCTCGGCGCCGGGGCCGCAGCCCACGATGCTCAGCGACAGCGGTACCAGCAGCGCCGCCAGCACCAGCAGCACAAGCAGCTTCTTCAAATCGCTCTCCTCTCAAGATGTGTATCGACCGCGCACATGCGGTCGAACGGCGCGGAATCACCGACTATTATAACGGGTACCGAACCCACCAGATACCCCGCCGCCGCAGGTCTGCGCGGCACCGTTGTAGTAGAATACTGCGGGCAGCCGGTCAAACAGCACTGCTCCTTAGACGGTCTGACAGCCGAGCAGGTTCGAAATGGACGGGTACGCCGGAAAGTTCCTGAATCTCAATCTCAGCGATGGCAGCGGCAAGGATTTCGTTGTCCCCGAAGAGGTCACCCAGAGGTACCTCGGAGGGAAAGGCATCGGGACCTGGCTGCTGTATAACGGCCTGGAGCCGCACGCTGACCCCCTGTCCCCGGAGAACGTCCTGGTGATAGCCACGGGGCCCCTCACTGGCGTGGGACTGCCCGCCGTCAATCACGCCGTGGTCTGCACCAAGTCGCCGCTGACCGGCACTATCACCTGCGCGTCTCTCGGGGGAGACTTCGCCACCCGGCTCAAGTCGTGCGGATACGACGGGTTGATACTCCGCGGCAGGTCCCCGCGCCCGGTAATAGTGGACGTCACCGAGGGGCGCTGGAAGATACGCGAAGCGGGCAAGCTCTGGGGGCACAACGTCGTCCGCACCCAGGAGGTCCTCGAGAGCCGCGTCGCGAGCATCCTGTGCATAGGCCCCGCCGGGGAGAACATGGTGCGCTACGCGACCATCGTCTCCGGGGAGCACACGGCCCAGAGGGGCGGAACTGGCGCGGTGATGGGCTCCAAGCGCCTCAAGGCGCTGAGGGTGGGCGGCGGCTTCGAGACGTCGGTCTTCGACCGGGACAGGCTCGCCCGCCCGGCGGAGTCGCTGCGCTCCAGGCTCAAAGCCGGTGATTCGTACCCCAGGTATGGGACAGCCGGGAACGTGTCCCTCTCCCAGGAGAAGGGCGTACTGCCGACCCGCAACTTCACCTTCGGGACCTTCGACCGGCACGTGAAGATAAGCGGCGAAGCGCTACGCTCCCAGATACGCCGCAAGGGGCGGGACTGCCCGGGGTGCCCGGTCGACTGCACCACCGAGGTCAAGCTCGCCACGAAGACCGGCACGGTCCGCGTCAAGGGCCCGGGCTACCAGCCGCTGGTCATGCTGGGAAGCAACCTGATGATAGACGACCTGGAGCAGGTGATACGCAACAACTACCTGTGCTATCTGCTCGGGCTGGACCCGGTGAGCACGGGCGGGACCATAGCGCTCGCCATGGAGCTCTCGGAGAAAGGCAGGATGCACCTGCCCCTGCGGTTCGGCAGCGTGCGCGAGGTGGGCCCTCTCATCCCGCTCATCGCCGAGCGGAAAGGCCCCGGGAAAGAGCTCGCCGACGGCGCCGCGCGGCTGGTGGAGGTCTACGGTTACAGCGAGCTCTCGATGGCAGTCAAGGGCATGGAGCTGCCCGGGTACGACCCGAGGGGATGCTGGGGCCAGGGGTTGGCGTACGCCACCTGCCCGGAGGGCGGCAGCCACATAAGCTCGATGATGGCCTCCCCGGAAGTGCAGGGGAGACCCGCAGCGCTCGCGGGCGCCCGCGCTGCCGGCAAGGTCCAGCTCACCATCTTCGCGCAGAACATGTTCTGCGCGCTCGACTCCCTGGTGACCTGCAACCGCGCGACCTACTGCACGCTGGTCGTACCGGCCTGGGTGAAGGGCTTGCCGGGCTGGATGAGAGGCTTCTTCGCGGGCAGGATGCCGGGCTTCGCGGCGTCGATGCTCGACCTGCGGGACTACTGCCAGGCCCTTTCATTCATCACCGGCGTGAAGTACAGCAGGCATACACTGCTCAGGGTAGGCGAGCGCGCCTTCAATCTCGAGAGGCTCTTCAACCTCCGCGAAGGCTTCACGAGCAAGGACGACATGCTTCCCCTGCGTTTCGTGGGCGAGCCGCTGAGAGAGGGGCCGTCGGCCGGCAAGGTGAGCCCGCTCACGAAGATGCTGCTCAAGTACTACCGGTTGAGGGGCTGGAACGACGTGGGCATCCCGACCGAGCAGTTCCTCAAACGTCTCTCCATCGACGAACGCCTGGGGTCAGACCACTTTCGTTCCATTGGCCACAGTGGTTAACACAAACAACATCCGCCGTGGCGGATGTTGAAGATGTTGCTAATGGAACGAAAGTGGTCTGACCCTATATCAGCGCGCCGAACTTACGCGTGCGGCGGTTGTACTCCTCGATGGCCTGCATCAGGTGCTCCCTGCGGAACTCGGGCCACAGTATCGGTATGAACACCAGCTCGGTGTATGCGAGCTCCCACAGCAGGTAATTGCTCACCCTAACGTCACCCGCGGTGCGTATGAACAGGTCGTAGTCGGGGACATCCGGCGCGTAAAGGTGAGCCGCGACGGTATCCTCGTCGATGTCCGCCGGGTCGAGCTCGCCCGCGGCGACCTCGGCGGCGATCCTCTTCGCGGCGTCGACCAGCTCCGCGCGGCCTCCGTAGTTGTAGGCCACGTTAAGCTTCATGCCGGTGTTCCCGCCGGTGAGCTCCATCGTCTCGACCATCTTGTCCCACAGGAAAGCGGGAAGGCCCTCGCTCCGGCCGATGAACCGTATCATCACGTTCCTCTCGTGGAACTCGTCCACGCGGAGGTCGAGCAGCTCCTTGTTGAACCTCATGAGGAAGTCGACCTCTTCCTTCGGCCGCTTCCAGTTCTCTGTGGAGAACGCGTACAGCGCCAGGGCCTCCAGCCCGAGGTCGATCCCGGCCCTCACCGTGTCGGTTATGGCCTTCTCGCCCTCCCGGTGACCGTCGATGCGGTTCATGCCACGGGTGGTCGCCCACCGCCCGTTGCCGTCCATGATGATTGCTATCCTGCCCGGTATCTCCAGCTCCTGCTCCGGCATCTTCTCATCTCCCCCGGCTGTCTTCGTCCGTCCCTCCCGGCATCGACCTCATGACCCTGTGCGTACGGAACTCCCTCTCCATCCAGTGTTCGAGGACCCTGTCCATCAATAGTCCCGCCTCCCGCGCGGCCGCCCCGGGCGGCCCGTCGGGCCAGTCGCCGAGCTCGTGCGTGGACATCCATGATAGCACCCCGGTGGCCCCCGCGGAGACCCTGACGAGTTTACCTGCGTCCGCGGCCCGCCAGGCCCTGCACGACCCGCAGATATTTCCGCCCAGGTGAAGTGAGAACCAGGTCTCGCCCTCCTCCAGCTCACCCCCGCACGCCGCGCACCCGGCTACCATCAGGCCGAACCCCGAAGCGGACATCACCTTGAACTCGAAAAGCGCCCTGGTTAAGGCCGCGCGGGCCGGAAACTCGACCAGGAGCTCCAGTGCGCCGAGGAGCAGGTCGAACAGCTCCGGGTGGGGCTCGTCCTCGGCGGTAATGCTGTCCGCGAGCTCGCACATGGCCTGCGCGCACATGAACAGATCGAGGTCCTCACGCACCTCCTTGAAGGACGTGCGTATCTCCACCTGCTTTATCGTGTCCATGTTCCTGCCGCGGTGCATGAAGAGCCTGGCGCAGGTGAGCGGCTCGAGCCTCGCCCCGAACCGGCTCGAGGTCTTCCGAACCCCCTTTGCGACCGCCGAGCGCTTCCCGTGCTCGCGGGTCAGGATGCGCAGTATCTTGTCCGATTCACCCAGCTTATGCGAGCGAAGTACTATCCCGACGTCGCTGTACTCCCGGGCGCCGCGTTCCCTGGGGCCGCCCCGACGGCCGGTGTCCTCACCGGCCACCGGTGAAGTCCTCGACTATCGCCGGGCCGGTGCTGGTTCCAATGCGGTTCGCCCCCGCCGCGAACATGGCCCTAGCGTCCGCCCAGGACCTTATGCCGCCCGCCGCCTTCACGCCGAGCGAATCGCCCACCGCCCGGCGCATCAGGGCGACGTCCTCCGCGGTGGCTCCGCCGGGCCCCAGCCCCGTGGCGGTCTTCACGAAATCCATGCCGGCGTCCGCGGCCGCGGCGCAGGCCCTTATCTTCTGCCCGTCATCGAGGTAGGGGGTCTCGAGGATAAGCTTCATGACCACGGGCCCCCCGAGCGTCACCTTCTCCCAGTCCCGCACCGCGGAGACCACGACGGCGAGGTCTTCGGAGACGAGCTCCCACTCGCCCGAGCGCGCGGCGGATACGTTCATGACCACGTCGAGCTCCCGGGCGCCGTCCTCCAGCGCCGTGAGGGCCTCCGCGGCCTTGGCCTCCGGGGCCGAGTAGCCGAACGGGAACGACACGGGCGTACCCACGCCGACGGAGGCAGCCGAGAGCATTCCCGCCGCGAGGGGCACGTAGCAGGGCGGGACGAAGACGTTCGCGAAGCCCCAGTCCCGGGCCTCGGCTATGAAACGGGTATACGCCTCCATGGGCTCCTCGGGCTTGAGGAGCGTGTAATCTATCGTCCTGAGCAGGCTTTCCCTGTCGAGTGATTCCGGGTCTACCGCCTGATACTTGCTCACGCCGGGCCTTTCGTTTCAGATGAGGAGCAGCCTGCCGATGACAAGGTATATGGCCAGGCTGATGACATCCATCGTCGTGCCGAGAAGCGGCCCCGACACCGCCCCCGGGTCGCGCTTGAACGCCTTCAGGGTCAGGGGCAGCGCGCACCCCACCAGCGATGCCGCGATCACCGTAAGGGCCAGGGACAGGCCCACCACGATCCCGATATAGGCGTCCTGCTCGAATATCACCGCTATGAGGGCTACCACCGCCCCGGTGACCGCTCCCACCAGCACCGCCCACCCCAGCTCCCCGGTCATTGCTCGAACGGTAGAGCCCTGGGGCGCCGTCCCGGTGGTGAGCCAGCGGCCCATGATGGTCGAGGACTGCACGGCGATGTTGCCTCCCATCGTGACCAGCAGGGGGATGAAGAAGACGAGCACGAGGAACCTGGTGAAGACCGGCGAGTAGAGCTTGAGGATCCCCCCCGCCACCAGCACTTCGATGACCACCGCCAGCACGAACCACGGGAGCCTCCTCGACAGGTCGGTCCACAGGCCGCGGGGCTCCTCCTCGTCGAAGCCCGCCGCTCCCGCGAACCGCATGAGGTCCTCCTCGGCTTCGTCGCCGATGACGTCCATCACGTCGTCGACCGTGACGATGCCGAGCAGGTAGCCCTCCTCGTCCGTGACCGGGACGGCCAGCCAGTCGTACTTGCTTATGATGCCGGCGACCTCCTCCTGGTCGCGCTCCGGCCTGACCGCGACGGAGTCACCGCGTATCATCTCTCCCACCCTGCGCCCCGGGGGGCTGACGATGAGCTCCCGGAGCGAGAGCACGCCCAGCAGCTTTCCCTCGTCGGAGACGACGTAGACGTAGTATATGGTCTCTATCTCGGGCGGGACTCCGCGGAGCCGGTTTATGACCTCGTCGGCGGTGGCGTCGGGGCTCACCGCGATGTAATCGGTGGTCATCAGGCCGCCGGCGGTCTCGTCGCCGTAGGTGAGCAGCATCTCCAGCTCGTCGGCTTCCTGTCGGCCGAAGAGCTTCAGGAGGCGGTTGCGCTGGCCCTCGGGGATGTCGCCGAGCAGGTCCACCGCCTCGTCAACGGGCATCCGCGCCAGCAGGTTGCGCAGCTCACCCGTCCTCAGGCGTCCCGCCACCTCCACCTGGTGGGGCTCCTCCATCTCGAGGAGCACCCGCGCCGCCGCACGCGGCTCCATGTTCACCAGCAGTTCTACCTCGTCGTCCAGCTCGAGCTCCGGCAGCACCTCGGCGGCGTCAGCGGACTGGAGCCCCGCGACTGTGCGGACCGCGTGCTTTATCTCGCCGCGCTCCAGCAGGTCCCTGACCGTCTGGAGCATGAGCTCGTTCTGTTCGTCCATGGCTGTCCCGGTGTCACTGGTAATCGAGTCTCTTGATGAACCCTGGGTTCTTCGACCAGTCCTTTTCGACCTTCGCCCGGAGGCTCAGGAATACCTTGTTTCCGAGGATGGGCTCCATCTCGGCGCGAGCGCGCGAGCCGATCTCCTTTATCATGCGGCCGTTCTTGCCCACGATTATCCCCTTCTGCGACTCGCGCTCCACGTAGATGACGGCCTCGATGTCGATGAGGTCGGCGTCCTCCCTCGGCTTCATCTCCTCGACCAGGACCGCTACGCTGTGCGGGACCTCGTCCCGGGTGAGCTCGAGTGCTTTCTCGCGGATGAGCTCCGCGACCAGGACCCGCTCCGGCTGGTCCGTGACCATGTCCTCCGGGAAATACCTCGGGCCCTCGGGAAGGAAGGAGGCCAGCATGGACTCGAGCTCCTCCAGGCCGGCGCCCAGCTTCGAGGAAACCCCCGCCACGCCGGCGAACCGGTAGAGGTGGCGGGCGACCTCCAGCTGAGAGTTTATCCTGCCGCTGTCGAGGAGGTCTATCTTGTTGACCACTCCGACGACGGGGGTAGGGACCTTTTCGAGCTCTCCCGCTATGAATATGTCCCCTTTGCCTATGGTCTGGGCGCCGTCCAGCACGAAGACCACCACGTCCACGTCGCGCATCGTCCCGAGCACCAGTGAGTTCAGGCGGTCGCCCAGGGCGTCGCGCGGCTTGTGGAAGCCGGGGGTGTCGACGAAAACCAGCTGCGCGTCGGGCCTTGTGATGACGGCCCGGATGCGGTTCCTCGTGGTCTGCGGCTTCTCGGACGTGATGGCGACCTTGCGCCCGGCCAGCCTGTTCAAGAGCGTGGATTTCCCCACGTTGGGCCGGCCCACGAGGCCTATGAAGCCGGAACGGTACTGCGTGCCTGAATCGCCGCCTAGGTCCAAGTCTATCCACTCCGTTTCGCCGGTCGGAGCGGCAGGCCCCCTGGCATCAGGTCCCCTTGGGGAACCGGCGCATGCCGATATTCAAGAGCAGACCGATACAGAAGAAATTGACCAGGAGCGAGCTGCCGCCGTAGCTCACGAAAGGTAACGGGATACCTGTTATCGGCATTATCCCCATCGTCATGCCGACGTTGACCACTATCTGGAAGAAGAACATGACCACTATGCCCACGGCCAGCATCGTGCCGAACGGGTCGCGGGCGGTTATCGCTATCTTGAAAGCCCTCCACAGGAGCACGGCGAAGAGCGCCAGCAGTACGACCGCACCCAGGAAGCCCAGCTCCTCGCCTATAACCGAGAAGATGAAGTCGGTGTGGTGCTCGGGGATGAACTTGAGGTTCGTCTGCGTGCCCTGGAAGAGGCCCTTGCCCAGGAGCTGGCCGGAGCCGATGGCGATCTTTGACTGGAGCAGGTTGTAGCCTGACTGCAGGGGGTCCATGTCAGGCTTCAGGAAAACCATCAGGCGCGTGAGCTGGTACGATTTGAGCACGTGCAGCTGCAGCGCCGCGAGGACCGCGACGAGAGAGCCCGCCCCCAGGACCGCCATCTGCCTCAGGGTCGCCCCTCCCACCACCAGCATGCCCACGGCGATGATGAAGATGGAGAGCGTCATGCCAAGGTCGGGCTCCAGGAAAATGAAGAACATCGGGACCAGGGCGATTCCGAGCGCCTGCGCGAAGTCCTTGATCGAGCTGAGCTCCATCCTGCGGTCGGCGATGAAGGTCGCGAGCATGATTATCACGGCGAGCTTCGCTATCTCGGAGGGCTGCGGGTCGAAGAAGGGAAGCGATATCCACCTGTGGGCGCCGCCCCTCGCCGGGAACAGGAGCACGACCATCAGCAGGAAGACCGTGACGCCGTAGATTATCTTGGCGTACGGCATTGTCTTGTGGTAGTCAAAACCCGCCCCGAGCGCCATGAAAAGCAGGGCCAGGACGAAGAAGAGCAGCTGCCGCTTCAGGTAGAACGTGGAGGGCGTGTCCGCGCGGGTGGCGCTGAATATCATGATTATCCCGAACACTCCCAGCGCGAGGGCCGCGAAGAGCAGCAGCTTGTCTACGTTGCGCATCGGGAAGCGCTTGAGGAGCTCCTTCGAGGCGCTCCGGCGCACGAGCCCCGGTGAGAACTCCGCGTTTCCCGGTCGGCTGCTCATCATTTCGCGGACACCGCCCTAGTCCCCGACGCTCGGCCGTATCTCGCCGGCCGGCGGGATGTTGAAGAGCCCCTCGAGGATGCGCCTGGCCACCGGAGCGGCGACCTCGCCGCCGTGGCCTCCCTGCTCGATGGCGACGGCCACCACGTACTTCGGGTCTCCCACCGGCGCGAAGCAGACGAACCACGCGGTGGGCTGCTTGCCGGCTATCTCGCTCGTTCCGGTCTTGCCGGCCACCGGTATCTGCGCGATGGGAAAGCCCTCGAAGGTTGCGGAAGCCGTGCCGCCCCCCTGGACCACCCCGGTGAGGGCCTGGATGACGAAGTTCAGGTGCTGCGGGTCTATCTGCAGCTCCGCCGAGACCTCCGGCTGGACCTTCTTCACTACCTTGCCGTCGACGTCCTCGAGCTGCTTCATGACGTGTGGCCTCATGAACTTCCCGTTGTTGGCAAGCCCGGAGTACATGTACGCCACCTGCAGGGGAGTCGTGAGGATGTCGCCCTGCCCGATGGCCATGTTGACCGTGTCGCCCGGGTACCAGACCTGGTACTCGGGGTTGTCCTTGTTGAAATCCTTCTTCCACTCCGGGCTGGGGACCCGGCCGTCCATCTCGCTTGTCAGGTCGATGCCGGTGCGCTTGCCCAGCTGCCAGTCCCGCGTGTACTCCCACAGCGGCCGCCCGGTGCTGGTGCCCTGCCGCTGGTAGAAGGTTAGACCGAGGTTATAGAAGACGATGTCGCAGGACTCGACTATGCCGTTGAAGAGGTCGATGTGGTTATGAGTGCTCCAGCAGGTCTTCGGGTAGTCCTTGAACGGACCGGTCGTGAACACGTGCGCGCAGTCGAAGGCCGACTGCATGTTGTACGTGCCCTCCTTGAGGGCGGCCAGCGCCGTGACGACCTTGAAGGTGGACCCGGGCGGCAGCTCGCTCATTATCGCGCGGTTGTTCATAGGGTACTCGTTCTTCGGGTCGGTGAGCTGCTTCCACTTCTTGTCGCTTATGCCGCCCACGAAGTCGTTCAGGCTGAACGTAGGGTATGAGGCCATGGCGATTACCTCGCCGGTCTTGGGGTCCATCACGACCGCGGCGGCGCCCGTCGCCTTGTACCTGATGTCCTCCTTGGTCTTTGCCTCGGGGTCGTTCCTGGTCCGGGCGATCTCGACTCCGGACATCAGCGAGGATTCGACCAGCGCCTGGATGTTCTGGTCGATCGTGGTGCGCATGTTCTGGCCCGCCCGGGCTTCCTCGCGTGATATCTCGCGGATGGAGTTGCCCTGGGCGTCCACCTCGAGGCGGTACTTGCCTACCTTGCCGCGGAGCTCCTCGTCGTAGGTGGACTCGACGCCGGAGAGACCGATCTCGTCGCCGGCGATGTAGCCCTCGCCCTTCTTCTCCTCGAGCATCTCCGGGTTTATCTCGCCCAGGTACCCTATGATGTGGGCCGCGAGCGAGCTGTACGGGTACTCCCGCACCGGCCTCGTGCTGGCGATGACGCCGGGGAACTCCCGCTGGTGCTCGCGGACGTAGGTCACTATCTCCTCGCCGACGTCGCTCTTTATTAGGACCGCCCTGCGGTTGGGGGCCTGGGACTTCTCTATCTTGTAGGCAATCTCCTTCTCGCCCATCCCGAGCAGCTTGGAGAGCCTTCCGATGACGGCCTCCTCCTGGTCCTTCATCTCGGCCGGCACAACCGAGATGGTGAGCGCGTTCCTGTTCTTGACCAGGACCAGGCCGTTGCGGTCGAGGATGCGGCCCCGGGGCGCCTCCACCGAGATCTCGCGGATGCGGTTCCCCTCCGCCTTCTTGCGGTAGTCGTTGCCGGAGACTATCTGCATGAACCACAGCCGCGTGAACAGCACCGCGAAAGCTATTGCGATGACGATGCCGAGGATGGCTATGCGCCGCTGCAGGTTGTCCTGGGCGGTGTCCGGCTTGTAGTACGTCGTCTCATCCGGCTTTATCTTGAGCCCGTTGCGCTTAAATAGCTGCATAAACATTCACCGGCAGGCCGGTCACGCTCTCCTCGTCACTAACAGTGAGTCTTCTTTCTCAGGGAAACGGAAGCGGCGCAGCAGAGGGTATATCACCAGGACCGCGAGCACGTTGTAGAGCGCGGCCGCGAACATGACCCCGGCCCGCAGCGGGGGCAGCACGTCCTCACCCAGCACCACCATGACGCCCTGGTGGAGCAGTATCTCGAAGAACGTGAGGAAGAACACCAGCAGCACGGGCAGCAGTATCGAGTACGTCATGAAGAAATCCTTCAGGACCCCGGCCATGAACCCCGCCAGCGTCTTGGTGAGCGCGCTGACCCCCATGACCTGCGGGCTCGCTATGTCCTGGAGCATCCCGCCCACGAAGCCCACCACGGCTCCGGCGACGGGCCCGTCCTGCACCGCCACGACTATCGCCACCACCAGTATCAGGTCCGGCTGGACGCCCAGCAGCTTGAACTGCGGCATCACGGAGAGCTGCAGGACGAACGCGAGCGCCACCACTACAAAGAGGAACAGCTCGCGGTTGCGGCTCACTGCGCCTCCTTGAGTATCACCGATTCCGGCTCGGGAGTGACGATAATGAGCACCTTGTCTAGCTTGGAGTAGCTCACGTAAGGCCGGACCTCCACGAACCGGTCCAGCCCGCTCGAGCGCTTCTTGACGTCGCTCACCTTGCCTATGACCACTCCGGGCGGCACCGTCCCGCCCAGGCCGCTCGTCTCTATCACGTCGCCCTTGCGGATGTCCGCGTCCTGATTCATCGGGACGAACCTTATTATCTCTTCGTTCCTGCCCTCGACGATGCCGGTCTCCCGGGAGCGCTGGATGCGGGCCCCCACGCCGGAGCGTGAGTCGGTCACGAGCTGCACCACGGACGAGCGCGAGCCGACCGATATGACCCTTCCGACGAGGCCTTCCTCGGTAACGACCGCCATATACTTCTTAACCCCGGCCGAGGACCCCTTGTTGACTATCATCAGGCGCTGCCAGTTGTCCGGGGACTGCCCGATGATGTCCGCTCCGACAGTCTCGAACTCGGCCTGGGTCTCCCCCCAGTCCAGCAACTTCCTTAGCTCCTGGTTCTCCTCGATTATCTCTTTGGACTCGATGCGCTGCCGGCGGAGCTCCGCCACCTCCCTCTGGAGGTCGGCCCTCTCCTTTGAGAGCGACGGCAGGTGGACGAGGTTCACGAAGCCGTCCTTGATCGGCCGAAATACCTTCGCGAAGACACTGCTCACCGGGGAGACCAGGTCGAGGAAGAAGTTCTGCACCTTGTGCAGCGGGCCGCTGTCGGTCTCGCGCACGTAGAGGGTGACCACGGAAACACAGACTATTATCAGCAGTATCAGGATGATGCGGTTTCTGCTGGTCCTGGGAGCGGCAGGCATGGTTATTCCCCGGTCGCCATCACTGGCCTGCCGAGGAAATCAACACCTTCTTCATAATGTCGAACTCTTCAAGGCACTTCCCGGAGCCCATCGCCACGCAGAGGAGCGGGTCTTTCGCGGTATGCACCGGCATCCCGGTCTCGTTGCGTATCCTCTCCTCGAGGCCGCTCAGGAGCGCCCCTCCACCGGCAAGGATTATCCCCTCGTCCATGATGTCGCTCGAAAGCTCGGGGGGCGTGCGGTCCAGTGCGTCCTTTACCGTCTGTACCACCTGGCTGACCGGCTCCTCGATTGACAGGCGTATCTCGTCCGCCGTGACAACCACCGTCTTCGGAAGGCCGCTTGCGAGGTCCCTGCCCTTTATCTCGTCCTCCAGTTCGTCCTCACTTATCGCGAACGCCGAGCCTATCTTCAGCTTCAGTGCTTCAGCCGTACGCTCGCCTATCATCAACTGGTAATCGCGCTTTATGTAGCTGATTATCGCTTCGTCCATCTCGTCGCCCCCGACGCGCAGGGACTGGCTGGTGACGATGCCGCCGAGAGATATGACGGCGACCTCCGTGGTCCCGCCGCCGATGTCCACGACCATGTTCCCGATGGGCTCGTGTATCGGCAGCCCCGCCCCGATAGCGGCGGCCATCGGCTCCTCGATGATGAACGCAGCCCTGGCGCCCGCCTGTATCGTGGCCTCCTCAACCGCCCTCTGCTCGACCCCGGTGATTCCGCTCGGGACCGCCACGACCACGCGGGGCCTGGCGAGCGAGCGGCGCTGGTGCACTTTCTGGATGAAGTACCGCAGCATCTTCTCCGTGACGTCGAAGTCCGCGATGACCCCGTCCTTGAGCGGCCGGATCGCCACGATGTGCGCCGGCGTGCGGCCCACCATCCTCTTGGCCTCCTCGCCAACGGCGATTATGGCGTTCGTGATGGTGTTCACCGCCACGACCGACGGCTCGTTCAGTACTATTCCTTCGCCTTTGACGTATACAAGGGTGTTTGCGGTTCCCAGGTCGACGGCCATGTCCTTGCCGAACGACCCCGTCCCCATCATCCTCGCCCACACTGACACTGCTGAATCTCTCCTCTTGAAATTAGCGGCACTGGCGCCGCGCAAACACCCCGCGGCCCGGCACCGCGCTCAAGTAACCTATTATGCACAAATGGTGCTCACATGCTACACGCGATTTTAACACAACTTTACTTATCTAACATTAGCCAACCAGAGCAACAACATGCACACCGGGGTCAGGTCCCTTGTTGCGTTCGCCTCGTGCGCACCGCGAGGCGAGATAAAGATAAAAACGCAACAAGGGACCTGACCCCGGTGTGCATTACTCGGGGAAGAAGAGGGATATCTCGCGGGCGGCGCTCTCGGAGGAGTCGGAGCCGTGCACCAGGTTGTGCGTCACGCTCGTCGCGTAGGCGCCGCGTATGGAGCCGGGAGTCGCCTCGAGCGGGTCCGTGGGCCCCATTACGACCCGTACCGACTCGATCGCGTTCTCCCCTCCTATCACCGCAAGGACCGACAGGCCTTCGGTGATGTATTCGATGAGGTCGTCGTAGAACGGCTTGCCCTTGTGCTCGGCGTAGTGCTTCTCGGCGAGCTCGCGGCTTATGTGCATCCCCTGGATCTTCTGTATGGTGTAGCCCTTACGCTCGACGCGCTGCAGTATCTCGCCGACCAGCCCCCGGGAGACCCCGTCCGGCTTCACTATCAGTAGCGTCTGCTCGTATGCCATGTACCCTCCTCACCTGTCCTGCCGCATCTCACGGGAGGCCTTCTGGTGCCTGAAATAGACCCTGGCCTCGGAGACCGTGTAGAGAGAGCCGGTCACGCAAATCAGACCGGCCTCACCCGCGATATTATACGCGAGCCTCATCGCTTTGGCGAAATCCGGCTCGGCGCGGTGCTCTATCCTCTCCATCCTGCAGAAGCTGGCCAGCCGGCTCGCGCTTGTCGACCTCGCGCTCCTGTTCTCAGTGAGCACGAGCTCATCGGCGACCGCCCCGAGTATCTTGAGCATGCCCCGCGCGTCCTTGTCGGCGAGTATCGCGACTACCACGATGAGCCGGTCGTAGTCGAACTCGCCGCTGAGCGCGGCGGCGAGCCTGTCCACCCCCAGGACGTTGTGCGCCCCGTCGGTCACCACCATCGGTCTCGTGGAGAGGACCTCGAGCCTGCCGGGGACTTTGCTTTCCTCGAGCGCGCCCCTGAAGGCCTCGGCGTCGGTCCTGCCGCGGGGGTCCGTGTACGCCTGGCAGGCCGCGATGGCGCACGCAGCGTTGACCGCCTGGTGCTTCCCGATGAGCGGGAGCTTGATGTCGTTGAACTCGATGCCGTCGAGCCCGCGAAGCGAGAGCAGCTGCGCTGGAGGCTCGCCCGCGACGCGGTACGGCAGGTGGTACTCCAGCCTGAAGTCGCGGCCGAACACCTTCATCTCGGCGCCGACCTCCTCGCAGCGTTCGGACATGAGCATCAGTATCTCCCTGCGGCCCTCGGCGGTCACCAGGATGGAGCCCTCGTTGATTATGCCCGCCTTCTCGCGCGCTATCGCCTCGCGCGTCCGGCCCAGCTCGTCCACGTGGTCGAGGTCCACGTTGGTTATGACGGCCACGTCGCAGTCGACCACGTTGGTCGAGTCCCAGCGGCCGCCCATGCCCACCTCCAGCACCGCGACGTCCACCTCCATCAACCTGAAGTACTCGAGCGCCATAGCGGTCACGACCTCGAAGTATGTCAGCGCTTCGCCCGCCTCCCGCTCGGCGGCCTCGATGGCCGGCTTTATGGAGGTCAGTACCTGCGCGAAGGAGTTGGCCTGGATGAGCCTCCCGTCGACCGAGATACGCTCACGGACGGTCTCGAGGTGCGGTGAGGTGAAGAGGCCGGTCTTTAATCCGCACCTGCTTAGGATGCCCGCGCACATGTGAGCGACCGAGGTCTTGCCGTTGGTCCCGGTTATCTGGATGGCGTCGTACGCCGACTGAGGTTCGCCCAGCTCGCGGCAGGTCGCGCTGATGCGGTCGAGCGAGGGCTTGACCCCCAGCACGACCTTGCTGTCCAGGAAATCGACCGCCTCAGAGTACTTCAAACCACTCCCCACCACTTAAAGCCGGGGTCAGGCCTGATTTTTTTAAGCCCGCTGCCATATGTTGGGGCCCTGCTCAAATAATCAGGCCTGACCCCGGCTTAAATACTATTTCAAGATGCCGGTGAGATACAGTTCTGAGAACTCCTCGGCCAGGCGGGCGGGCTCGTAGGACGCGAGCTCGGGGTTGGCGAAGAGCGCCTGCTCTACCATCAGGTAGCCCGTCATGCCCATGAACGCCATGGTGGCGAGCAGCGGGTCCACGCTCTCTCGCAGGAGGCCCTTCTCCTGCCAGAGCACCACGCACTCCCGGACGAAATCTCGCGACGGGGCGAGCATCTTCTCGAAGAAAGCGCCCGCCATGGCCGGGTCCTTCACCGACTCCCCGACGACGACCCGCATGAAGTCCGCCTCGAGGTAGAAGTAGGTGAACATCCCCTGGATCAGGAACTTGATGGCGGTCCCGGGCTCGAGCTCGGGTATCAGGTCCCGCACCATGTCGAGCGCGGTGAAAGCCATGGAGCGGCTCTCGACCACGGCCTGGAACACGCCTTCCTTGTTATCGAAATAGCGGTACAAGGCGCCGCCCGTAAGGCCCGCCCGCTTCGCTATCTCGCTCATCGTTGCCCCGTGGAGCCCCCTCTCGGCAAAGACCTCCAGAGCGACTTGCAGTATCCTATCGCGCGTGGTGAGCGATTCGGCGCCGGCCTTCTCGACCGAGGTCCCGTCCTTACCGTCCTTTTTCGCCATCACTCTCTCCTGGTGACTCGTTTCCGACTGGGTTTTCCTTAATATCGAAGAATTCACCCGTAAGAGTCTTGACATGGGTCGTAATAGTTATAATACTGGACGTAACGATGTCTTCACTTATCATAAGACTATCGTATCACACAAGCAGGAATATGTCGAGAGGTGGTGGCAATGAAACAGACGGGGAGCAGGGCAAAGGCATACACTCTACTCCGTTACGTGACCGTCGTCTCCATCGCCCTGGCCGTGGCGGCGGGGGGCTTTTCGGGCTGCCGCGCCAGCGGCGTAACAGTCGCTCGGGCCGGGACCACCGGTTTCAGCAAGACGGTTTCCGCCACCGGCACCGTCGAGCCCTGCGAGCCGCTGTATGTCTACCCGGGGGCGAGCGGCCCCATCGCAGCGCTCGCCGTCCGCGACGGCGACAGGGTCGAGGCGGGACAGCTCCTTGCGACCCTCGACGCGGCTACCCTGGAGACCGAGGCCAGGAAAGCCGAATCGAACTACCTCACCCAGGCTTCGATGGGCGCGCTCTTCTCCTCCCTCTTCGCGAACATAGACTCGATGTTCGCCGCGCTCAACTCGACCATGAGCATCGTGGATTACTACCGGGGCACCGTGGACACCGTCGTCAAGGACCTGAGCGGGCGCCTGGACGGGCTCGTGGCGCAGCTCCCTGAAGCAGCCAGGGCCAAGGCGGAGGAGGCCGCCGGCCTAGCCCGAGAGCAGTACCAGCTTCTCGTGTCGCAGGCGCCGTCGGCGCCCAGGATCGGAGGCTCAGGCTACCCCGGGCTCGCGTCCGCCGCCGACGAGGCCCGCTCGAAGCTGGCATACGACCAGTACCAGGAAGCGCTCGCGAGCTGCGCGAACAGCGAGGTCAGGGCGCCGGCCTCCGGGTACGTCTTCTTCGTCTCATCGGGCGGCCTTGTCCCCGAGGACCTCGTCTCGAGCATAAAGAGCAAGGCCGGGGGGTTCACGTCCTCCCTCAAGTTCCTGGGAGGCGGGATGGAGTCGATGTTCGAGGACACCGTCCTCGACTTCGTGCTGCCGGAGCTCGAGCTCAAGACAGGGAGCCTCATCGAGAAGGACAAGCCCGCCTTCATGATCTGCGACTTTAGCAGGGTGACCGTCAAGGTCGAGGTCGAGGAAGCCGACGTCCCGCTGGTCGAGGCGGGCCAGCGGGTCGACGTGACGCTCGAGGCCCTGAGGGGCGAGCCGCTACCTGGTGTCGTGGAGCACGTGGCCATGCGCCCCAGCCTGAGCCTGTCGGAGACCCCGGTGTACGAGGTATCGGTCCAGGTGGAAGCAGGAGCGGCGGCCCGGTATCTCAGGCTCGGGTACACGGCGAACGCGGAGATACGGGTCGTCGACGAGAAGAAAGCCGTCACCCTTCCGCTCGAGGCCGTGCTCATGGAGCCAAGCCCCCACGTGTTCGTTGTGCGCGACGGCCGCGCCAGGACCCGCAAGGTCGAGCTCGGGGCCGAGGACGAGACGAGGGTGGTGGTCGCGGGCGGGCTTCGGAAAGGTGAGAGCGTGGTCGTGAAAGGCGCGGGTAAGCTCGAGGACGGGAGCGAATTATGATACCGACGACGCAGGACCTTTCCACCCGGGATGCGGAGCGGCCACTCGGCTCCGGCTTAACGCCTTGCGTCCAGCTTCGCCGGGCGACCAGGGTCTATGACCTGGACGGAACCGAGGTCCAGGCCCTCGCGGGAATCGACCTGGAGATACCCCGCGAGGATTACGTCGCGGTCATGGGGCCGTCGGGCTCCGGCAAGTCGACCCTGCTCAACCTCATAGGCTGCCTCGACCGCCCGACCTCCGGTTCCGTGTTCATCGAGGGCTCGGACACCGCGCGCCTCTCCGAGCGGCAGCTGGCAAGGCTCCGCAGCAGGTACCTGGGCTTTGTCTTTCAGTCTTTCGAGCTGCTTCCCAGGGCGACGGCCCTCGCGAACGTCGAGCTCCCTCTCCTCTACCAGGACGTGCCTCCATCCGAGCGGAGGACCCGCGCGGAGCGCGCCCTGGCCATGGTCGGGCTCGGCAGCCGGGCGGACCACTGGCCGAACCAGCTCTCGGGCGGAGAGCGCCAGCGCGTCGCGATCGCCCGTGCCGTGGTAGGCGAGCCGCGCGTCCTCCTGGCCGACGAGCCCACCGGCAACCTCGACTCGAAGTCGGGCTCAGAGGTCCTGGGCCTGCTCGACAGGCTTTCGACGCAGGGCATCACTATCGTCCTCATCACGCACGACAGCGGCGTGGCCGAGCACTCGCGGCGGATTATCCACCTGCTCGACGGAAGGATAGAGCGCGAGGAGCACCTCCCAACAGACCCGGCGTCCAGAGGCCGGGCCGGGCTCGAGGGGGCGTTCGCCCGATGAGAGCTTCCGAGACGTTCCGGGCAAGCGTTAGCGCGCTGGGCGCCAACAAGCTGCGCGTGCTCCTCACAACCGTGGGGGTTGTCTCCGGCTCTTTCCTCATCTTCGTCCTGCTCTCGGTCGGCAGCGGGACCGCGAGGCAGGGGACGAACCTCATAAGGAACCTCGCCCCCAACGCGGTGGTGGTGGTGCACGGCTACTTCCCGAGCGAAGCGGACGCCGGCAGCATAAGCTTCTCCCCCTCCGAGATGCTGCAGCAGATGGAGACCGGCGGCCAGGGCCTGCCCCTGTTCGGGAGCAGCCTCGAGCCCGAGATGGCCTACCAGATCCAGAAGAAGCTCCCGGAAGGCTGCTACGCGTGCCCCCTGAGCGTCGACATAAAGACAGTCGAGTTCGGCGGGGCCTCGCGCAACGTATTCCAGTTCGCGACCAACGAGAACTACCCGCGCGTGCGCGGGCAGGAGATGCTGGCCGGGAGGTACTTCAACCGCTCGGACAGGGGGCGCAGCGTCTGCGTGCTTGGCAGCTACCTGAAGGAGAGGGTGTTCGGGGACGTCGACCCGGTGGGCAGGGAGGTCAGGGTCGACGGGAGGCGCTTCAAGGTCACCGGCGTGCTCGAGCCGAAGGGCATGACGTTCGTGGTCAACAACGACGACTTTCTCCTGGTGCCTTACTGGGTGGGCGGGCACCTCGGGGGCGGCAAGACGGACGGGTTCCTCGTCTCTACCCCGTCGCGCGACGCGATGCGCAGGGTCAAATCGATCTGCGAGAAGGAGATGAGGGCGCTCGTCGGTGACGAAAGCTACACCATCGTCTCCGAGGACGAGCTCCTGGCGCTCGCCGGCCAGGCGACGCGGATGCTCGAGATAATGTCTGCCATCATCACCGCCGTGGCCCTCGTGGTAGGCGGGGTGAGCATCATGAACATCATGCTGGTGGCTGTGAGGGAGCGCTACCGCGAGATAGGCATCCGCAAGGCGGTCGGCGCCGGGCCCGCCGAGATCCTGGCGCAGTTCCTCGTCGAGGCCGTGCTGATGGGCCTTGCCGGCGGGATAGCGGGCATCGCGCTGGGCTACGTTTTCATCAAGGCCGTCGAGCTGCTCTTCGACTACCCGGCGTACGTGAGCGCATGGTCCGTGTGCGTCGCTTTCGGGTTCTCGCTCGCGGTGGGCGGGTTCTTCGGAGCGTGGCCGGCGCTCAAGGCCGCGAGGCTCGACCCCGTGGAGTCCCTCGGCCACCAGGTGTGACACGCAACCGGTTCGACCCGGGGCCCTCGCGCCCCGGACCCGGTTTGAGCCGGGGCTCTGCGGCCCCGGACCCGGTTTGAGCCGGGGCTCTCCAGCCCCGGACCTGACAGCAAGGAGGCGGATATGGACTACGACGTGATAGTGATAGGGGCCGGGGCCGGAGGGCTCTCGGCGGGTGCCACGCTCGCCTCCAGGGGGTTCAGCACGCTGGTCGTCGAGCAGTCCGGCACGGTCGGCGGCTGCGCCTCCTACTTCGAGCGGGACGGTTTCCAGTTCGACGTGGGTGCATGCATCGTGGAGATGCCGGAAGCCCACGAACGTTTCTACGCGGGGTTGGGCCTGCGCCGGGAGGACTACGTCACGTTCCTGCGCAACGACCCTCTCTACGAGCTCATCGACATGACCACGGGCGAGCGCATACTGGTCCCCTCCTCTCTCGAGGAGACAGCGGAGATGATAGGCGCCTACAGCGCCCGGGACGCGGCCAGCTTCAGGTGGTTCATGAACAAGTACGGGCCCGTCCTCGACCGGTTCGCCGACGTCCTGTTGACCACGCCTCAGGGCCGGGCGAGGGACATGCTGAAGGTCTTCGCGCGGTGCCCGGGCATCATTAAGAGCGCCCATGTCTGGATGACACCTTACGGGAAGCTGCTCGACGACCTGTTCGAGCACCCGGTCACGAAGGGGATGCTCGGCAACTACTCGGTGATAGGGGGCCTTCCCCCGTCGGTGCAGGTCGGGCTCATGATGTGGCTCGTCTACCTCGAGCACCGCGGCATGTACTACCCCGAGGGCGGCATGGGCGCCATCCCCAGGGGCATGGCGAGGGCGCTGGAAGACGTCGGGGGCGAGCTGGCGCTCGACACGCCCGTGCGGCGGGTCATCGTTGACAGGCACAGGGCCCGCGGCGTGGTGCTGGCCGACGGCACGCCGGTCACGGCGCGCGCGGTCGTGAGCAACGCCAACGCCCTACCCCTCTACATGGACCTCGTCGGGCCCGAGCACCTCCCCGGCGCCGTGGTGAAGGGCCTCAAGAGCTACAGGCCGTCTCCCAGCTGCACCGTGGCCTACCTCGGGCTCGACTACCAGCCGCCCATGAGGGCTCAGCACATCTTCGCGATGGCGAGCCCCGAGCTCCTCGACAGCTTCTGGTTCAGCATCTTCGAGAACGGCATACCGATTCCGCAGTCGGTCGGCCTGGTGACGAGCCCCACGTTCATGGACCCCTCGATGGCCCCGCCGGGGTGCGGGAGCCTCGCCTTCATGACCGTGGCGCCTCCGCGGCCCGCGGGCGGAAGCTGGAGCGAGATCAAGTGGGACTACCTGGACAAGGGCATCGACATGCTCGACGCGGTCTTCATGCCCAGGGTCAAGGACCACATCGTGACGAAAACCATAGCAACGCCGGAGGACTTCGAGACCAGGCTCTCCCTGCCGTGGGGGAACATCTACGGATTCTCGATGTCCATGCTCAGCCAGATGGCGTTCAGGCCGGGGAACAGGTCGCGGTGCGTGAAGGGCCTGTTCCTCTGCGGGGGGAGCACCCATACGTGCTCGGTGCCCGGCGCGGTGAACAGCGGGGTCATGGCGGCCGACCTCGCCAGTGAAGAAATCGAAAGGAGGCGGGCGGCATGAGAAAGTCCCTCGCGATAATGCTCTCGACATACCTGATACTGACCGGCCTGGCCCTAGAGGTCATCGCCGCCATGAACGGGCCCATCGGCTCGCTCGCGCAGCGAGGTCGGACGGTGTACCCGGTCCTGGCATGTTTCCTCGTCCTGCTGCTGCTCGCGCTCGTCTTCCCGGCGTTGGCCGAGAGCGACTACAGGAAGGTGCTCAGGGTGATGCTGCTCCTCTCTGCACTGGGGATGTTCCTCATCTACGTGTTCCTGGGGTTCATGTGGATGTTCGCGGGGCGCTTCGCGATGAGCGTGCTGGTCGCGGTCTTCCTTGTGCTCTACGGAATAGCCCTGGTAATGCTGGGTGTGTTCAACTACTTCGCGGCCCAGGGCGGCTACCGGCCGTTCATCTACAGCATGGGCCGGGAGCTCCCCTACATCTATTACCGGTACAGGATATAGAATGAGACGAAGGATGGGAGGACCACATGAAGCGTGGCAAGGACGACGGCAGGAGCGCGGGAGCGGAGCGGCAGGGGGATTTCCTCCAGGTCGCGGTCGGTCAGATGAACCCCGAGTTCCTGGGACAGCTCACCAGGCAGAGCCCGGACATGGTCTTCGAGATGCTGAAGGTAATGGACCCGGAGGTGCTCGCCTCAACGGTGAACGCTAACCCCGAGACGTTCGCGGGGATGTTTCAGAGCATGCCGCGGAGCCTTATGCGCCGGCTCCTCACCGAGGCGCCGGATGTCATCTTCGGGATGCTCAGGCGCATCGACCCCGAGATACTCATGGATATGATGGGCCTCGAGTAATAATTATGTGTGATGCCGCAGGTTTGAATAACTCTGACAACACTTGTTAACAGAAGTGAACACTGACCACGGAAATCAATCAAACTCGGGCACAAAAGCCGCATCGGGCGTTACTTCTGTTGTTGTGAATAACAAGTGCTAATTACTGTTAACAGTTGAGATTCAAACCTGCGGCTCATGATCTCCGGCGGCTCATGATCTCCGGCGGCTCATGTTCTGAAGCGGCTCATGTTCTGAGGCGGCTCATGTCCTGAGGCGGCTCATGTTCTGAGGCGGCTCATTTTCTGAAGCGGGTCACTTCCTTCAAGCCCGGGCCCGGCCCTTGGGGGCGCACCGCATCCCGTGTCAGAGGGCGGCTATCTGGGCGCTGAGCTTGTCGCGCTGCTCGCGGAGCTCGGCTTCCTTCTCCCGCTCTTTAGCGATTATCTCGGGCGGGGCCTTGGCGAGGAACCCATCGCTTGCCAGCTTCGCCGTCGAGCGCTCGAGGTCGGCCTCCACCTTCGCGAGCCTGCGCCCGAGGCGGTCTATCTCCTCGGCCGCGTTCACTCCGCTCTCTGAAGCCAGGTAGGCCTCGGCCCCTTCCACCACCACGCGCATCCCATAGCCGCCGTCCGGCGGCTCACCGGCGAAGCTCATCCCCGAAAGGCCGGCCATCGTCTCGACATAGGCACCCCGGCGCTCGAGCACCTCGCGCGCCCCGGGGGCGCACACCAGCACCGCGTCGAGCTTCGAACCCGGAGGTATGCCGTGCTCGGAGCGCGCCGCGCGGATGCCGACCGTGACCGACTGCACGAGCTCCATCTCCTGCTCGGCGGCGGCGTCTCTATCAAAGTCCGCGGGCGACGGCCACTGGGCCTTCATCACGGACTCCCCCGCCCCGGGCAGCCTCTGCCAGAGCTCCTCGGTCACGAACGGCATGAAAGGGTGCAGAAGCCTCAGGGCGCACTCCAGGACGCGCCAGGCCACCCACTGGGCGGCGCGCTTCTGGCCGGGCTCACCCCGGTAGAGCCTTAGCTTGGCGAGCTCCAGGTACCAGTCGCAGAAGTCCCCCCAGAAGAACTGGTGCAGGGCCTTGCCCGCCACGCTGAAGTTGAAAGCCTCCATGCCCGCGTCGGCGCGCTCGATGACCGAGGAGAGCCGGCTCATTATCCAGCGGTCGGCGAGCTCGAGGTCCTCGGCCGCGGGGGCGCCCCCGGCGGGGTCGAACCCCTCGAGGTTCATGATGACGAGCCGCGCGGCGTTCCATATCTTGTTCACGAAGTTGCGGTTGCCGGCGATGCGCTCCTCGGAGAGGTTTATGTCGCGCCCCGGGACCGCTATCGAGGCCAGGGTGAAGCGCAGCGCGTCGGTGCCGTACACCTCGATTATGTCTATGGGGTCGATGACGTTGCCGCTCGACTTGGACATCTTCTTGCCCTCGTAGTCGCGCACCAGCGCGGTCATGAAGACGTCGCGGAACGGCACGTCGCCCATGAAACGAAGGCCGAGCATCATCATGCGCGCGACCCAGAAGAAGATTATGTCGTGGGCGGTGGTGAGCACCGACGTCGGGTAGAACTCCTCGAGCGTTCGGGTTTGCTCGGGCCAGCCCATGGTCGAGAAAGGCCAGAGCCCGGATGAGAACCAGGTGTCGAGCACGTCCGGGTCCTGCCGCAGTTTCTCTGAGCCGCACGGGCAGGCCTCCGGCGTCTCGATCTCCACCACCTGCTCTCCGCAGTCGTCGCAGTACCACACCGGTATCTGGTGGCCCCACCAGAGCTGGCGCGAGATGCACCAGTCGCGGATGTTCTCCATCCAATCGAAGTAGATCCTGGTCCAGCGCTCCGGGGTGAACCGCGTCCGGCCATCGCGCACCGCGTCTATGGCAGGCCTGGCGAGCGTCTCCATCTTCACGAACCACTGCTGGGAGAGGTACGGCTCGACCTCTGTGGAGCACCGGTAGCAGTGCCCGACCGCGTGCTGGTGCTCCTCTATCTTCTCCAGGAGTCCCTGCGCCTCTAGGTCCGCCACCACGGCGTCCCGCGCCTCGTAGCGGTCCATCCCCTCGTAGCGGCCGCCGTTCTCGTTTATGGTCCCGTCCGGGTTAAGGATGTTCACCTGCTCCAGCGAGTGCCGCTCGCCGATGTCGAAGTCGTTGGGGTCGTGCGCCGGGGTCACCTTGACCGCGCCTGTGCCGAACCCGGGGTCCACGAACTTGTCCGTGATGACAGGTATGCGCCGCTCGACCAGCGGCAGGATGAGCGACTTTCCCACCACGTCCGCGAACCGCTCGTCGGAGGGGTTCACCGCCACCGCGGTGTCGCCGAGCATCGTCTCGGGCCGGGTCGTCGCAACCACCAGGTGGCCCGAGCCGTCGGCGTACGGGTAGCGTATGTACCAGAGGTGCCCGGTCTTGTCCTCGTGCTCGACCTCGATGTCGGAGAGGGCGGTATGGCAGCGGATGCACCAGTTGATTATGTACTTGCCCCGGTAGATGAGCCCGGCGTCGTAGAGCTCCTTGAATACCGTGCGCACGGCGAGCGAGCACCCCTCGTCCATGGTGAACCGGGTGCGCTCCCAGTCGCACATGCACCCGAGGCGCTTGAGCTGGCTTATTATGGTGCCGCCCTTCTCCTCCTTCCACTGCCAGACCCGCTCGACGAACTTCTCGCGCCCGAGCTCGTGACGGTCCGTCCCCTCGGCCTCGAGCTGCCGCTCGACGACGTTCTGCGTGGCGATTCCGGCGTGGTCGGTGCCCGGCATCCAGAGTACCTCGTACCCCTGCATCAGCCTGCGGCGCGCGATGACGTCCTGCAGGCCGTTGTTGAGGGCGTGGCCCATGTGGAGGACGCCCGTGACGTTGGGCGGCGGGATGACCTGCGAGAACCTCGGCCTGTCGCTCTCGGTGTCGGCGTGGAAGTAGCCGCGCTCCTCCCAGAACGGGTACCAGCGCTCCTCGACCTCGCGCGGGTCGTATGCGGTGCTCAGGGTGTCGCTTTTCTTCTCCTCGGGCAAGGGTCCACCACCTGTAGGTCAGGATATCCTCCAAATTGTAACAGACTGACCCCGGCGTATAAGATTAGACCCGCACCGCGAAACCCTTTAAACCGGGGTCAGGCCGCGGTTTAAGTCGGGGGTCAGGCCGCGGTTTAAGTCGGGGGTCAGGCCGCGGTTTAAGTCGGGGGTCAGGCCGCGATCCAAGTCAGGCCGGGATGAAAGCTGACGGGCACCAGGACACGGGGAGGTCGCCATGGAACCCGGGAACAACGGGAGCGACGAACTCAGGGAGAAGGCGGAACAGCGCGTAGACGAGGTGATCGAGTTCAGGAACCACCTACTCATCTACCTCGCCGTGAACGCCCTCCTCTTCACGATCTGGCTGGTCATAGCGCTGGTGGTAGGAGGGGCCGCGTGGTTCCCCTGGTTCCTCTTCCCGCTGCTCGGCTGGGGCATCGGCGTGTTCATGCAGGCCATGGACGTCTACGCGTTCTCGAGCTCGAGGCGCGAGAAGGCCGTTGCGAAAGAGCTCGAGAAGATGAAGAAAGAGTAGGCGGGGGTTGTGGTAGAATCCGCTGAAAGCGAGAGTACGGCCGGAGGTCCGACATGTGGGTCCTCATATACCTTCTGATATACCTGGTGCCGGTGGCGTTCATCCTGCTCGCGTTCTTCCTCATCGGCAGCGCCGGCGCGCGCGTCTACAGGTCCGGTAAACGTGCCTTCAAGGACGTAAAGCCCCTCGTCGACAAGCTCGCCTCGGACGCCCAGCGCGCCCAGGAGCGCGGGATGTCGTTCGCCGACCGCGGCCAGAAGATGGCCGAGGCCGTGGACGAGATGGGTGGGCGCTGGGCTTTCATCGTCGAGCAGTTCACCGAGTCGCAGAAGTCGCCGGTGGTAAAGCTCGCCGGGGTCGCAGGCAGGTTCATGGGCGAGCGCCCCTCCAAATGAGCAAGCCGGGCACGAGAGGCCCGGCTCGAATCCGCGGTCCTTACCGCGTCCCACCTGTGCATAGAATCAGACGTGACCCCGATTATGAGCGTCAGGCGGTCTCCTCCTCCTCGCCCTCTTCCTTGGGCTTTGCCTGAGACCGGGATGTGAGGAGTGTCGGCTTGAAGTTCTCTGAGACGACCTCCTTGGTCACCACGCACTTGACGATGTCGGAGCGCGACGGCAGGTCGAACATGGTGCCGAGCAGCGCCTCCTCCATGATGGCCCGCAGGCCCCTGGCCCCGGTGGAGCGATCGAGCGCCTTCTCGGCTATCTGCTCGAGTGCGCCGTCGGTGAAAATGAGCTCCACCCCGTCGTATTCGAAGAACTTGCGGTACTGCTTGACCAGGGCGTTCTTGGGCTTGACCAGGATGTCGGTCAGGTGCTCCTTGGTGAGCGTGTGAAGCGTCGTGATGACCGGGAGCCTCCCCACGAACTCGGGGATGAGCCCGAACTTGAGCAGGTCCTCGGGCATTATCTCCGCCAGGACCTCGCCGAGGTCGAACTCGCTCTTGGACTTTACCTCGGCCCCGAACCCGACGCCGCCCTTGCCGATGCGGTCCTCGATGAGGTCCTCGACCCCGGAGAACGCTCCGCCGCAGATGAACAGGATATTGGTGGTGTCTATCTGCAGGAACTCCTGGTGCGGGTGCTTGCGGCCGCCCTGGGGCGGGACGCTCGCCACCGTGCCCTCCAGTATCTTGAGGAGCGCCTGCTGTACGCCTTCGCCCGAGACGTCGCGGGTGATACTGGGGCTCTCGGCCTTGCGGGCTATCTTGTCAATCTCGTCTATATAGATGATGCCGGTCTCGGCCTTCTTTACGTCGAGGTCGGAGGCCTGGATGAGCTTGAGGAGGATGTTCTCGACGTCCTCGCCCACGTAGCCCGCCTCGGTGAGGCTCGTCGCGTCCGCGATGGCGAACGGCACGTTCAAGAGGCGCGCGAGCGTCTGGGCGAGGAGGGTCTTGCCGCAGCCGGTCGGCCCGATGAGCATGATGTTGCTCTTCTGCAGCTCGACGTCGTCGTTGGACATCGCCCCGACCTGTATGCGCTTGTAGTGGTTGTAGACGGCCACCGACAGCACGGTCTTGGCGCGCTCCTGCCCGATGACGTACTCGTCAAGGAAGTCGTATATCTCCTTGGGCTTGGGGAGCGCCCCGAGCTGTACCTCGGGGGCCTCGGTGAGCTCCTCGGCGATTATCTCGTTGCAGAGCTCTATGCACTCGTCGCAGATGTAGACCCCGGGGCCCGCGATGAGCTTCTTCACGTGCCTCTGCGTCTTGCCGCAGAAAGAGCACTTCAGAAGGTCGCTTCCGTCAGAGAACTTGGCCAACATTTACCTCCGTAAGCCGCCGGCGGCCCAGCGCCGCCGGTCGCCGACGTCACTCGGTCGGCTTGCGCTGCGTGATGACATCGTCGATGATGCCGTACTCCTTCGCGTCGGCCGGCACCATTATGAAGTCCCTCTCGGAGTCCTCGTGAATCCTGTCGACCGGCTGACCGGTGTGCTTAGCCAGGATGTCGTCCAGGAGCGCCCTGGTGCGCAGTATCTCCTTGGCGTGCAGCTCTATGTCCGTCGCCTGGCCCTGCGTGCCTCCCGCGGGCTGGTGTATGAGCACCCTCGCGTGCGGGGTGGCGAAGCGCTTACCCTTGGTGCCGGCCGCCAGGAGCACCGCCGCGCCGCTCGCCGCCTGCCCGATGCAGACGGTGGAGATATCGCAGCCCACGTACTGCATGGTGTCGTAGATCGCGAGCGTGGATGTCACGACCCCGCCGGGCGAGTTTATGTAGATGTTTATGTCCTTGTCCGGGTTCTCGCTGTAGAGGTGCAGGAGCTGCGCCATCACGAGGTTCGCTATGTGGTCTTCTATCTCGGTCCCGATGAAGACCACCCGGTCCTTCAAGAGGCGTGAGTAGATGTCGAACGAGCGCTCCCCGCGGGGGGTCTGCTCGATGACTATCGGTACCAGCGTCTGGTTTCTTATCTTGTCGCTCATTGTCCTTCTGGGCCCTCCTCGCTGCCTTCCTCGAGCTCGGCTCCGACTTCCTCGGCCTCCACGACCTCGGCCTTCTCCTCATCGACGGCCGGCTCGGTCTCTATCTCGACCTCGTCTTCAGACCCTAAAACGCTCTCCTCCGACGCTTTGACGGGCTCGCCGCCCGCGTAGACGGCGTTCTCGACCAGGAAGTCGACCGCCTTGTTGAGCCTGAGGTTGGCCTTTATGGCCGGGAACCTTCCCCCGTCCCGGACCTGCTCGATGAGCTTCTCGGAATCCGCTCCCATCTGGACCGAGTTCTCACGGATGTACTGGACGACCTCCTCGTCTGAGACCTTTATGTCCTCCGCGGAGGCCACCGCTTCCATCACGAGCTCGGCCTTGAGGCCTTCTACTACCTTGTCCCTGATACCCTTCTCTAACTGGTACCTCGTTCCCTTCATGGCTTCCAGATATTGGTCGAGGGTCACGCCGCGCTCCTCCAGCTCGGCCGCCATCTCCTCTATCTCGTGGTCTATCTGGCCCTGGACCATCGATTCGGGCAGGTCGATGTAGGTCTTGTCGGCCAGCGCCTTCACGACCTGGTCCTTGACCGCCCGCTCCCCCATCATCTGCTTTACCCGCCTGATGCGCTCGCGCAGGTCCTCCTTGAACTCGTCCAGCGTCTCGAAGCTCGATATCTCCCTGGCGAGGTCGTCGTCGAGGTCGGGCAGGACCTTGTGCTTGACCTCCTTGACGATGGTCCGGAAGGTGGCGGGCTTGCCGGCGAGCAGCGGCTCCCCGTAGTCGGGCGGGAAGTTTATGACCACGTCAAGGATGTCGCCCTTCCGGGCGCCCACCAGCTGAGTGTCGAAATCGGGCAGGAAGTCGCCGGAGCCTATCTCGGTCATCCGGTCTGAGCCCGAGGAGCCCTCGAGCGGCATGCCGTCGGTGAACACCTTGTAATCGAACATCACGAAGTCGCCCTGCTCCACCGGGCGCGACTCTACGACCTCGAGGGTGGCGAACCGGTCCCTGGCTTCGTCCAGGGCGGATTTTACGTCCTCGTCGGTGGGCTCGGTGTCGGGCTTCTCGACCTCGAGGCCGATGTAGTCCTTCATTTCGACCTCCGGCTTTACGTCCACCTTGGCCTCGAAACTGACGCTCCCGTCCTCGCCGATGTCCAGGATGTTTATGTCCGGGTCGGAGACCGGGATGATACCCGCGTCGACGACCCCCCGCACGTAGAGGGTCGGAAGGCCGTTCTTGATGGCCTCGCCCCGCACGTAGTCGGCGCCCAGGTGGCTGTCTATGACCGCGCGGGGGACCTTCCCCTTGCGGAACCCCGGTATCTTGACCTGCTTTGCCAGGTCCTTGTAGGTCTCCTCGAGGATGTCCTCCAGGTCATCCGGCCCGGACTCGACCTTGAGCGTGACCTGGTGCCCTTCGCCCTTTGTCACTTCAGTCTTCAGGTGACTCTCCTCCCTCATGATGAGAACTCGAAGCGCGCCTCTCGGGCGCGCCTGGTGACTGCTTGACCTGGTGCGAGAGGGGGGACTCGAACCCCCACGGTTTAAGAAAACCACGGGGTCCTAAGCCCCGCGCGTCTACCAATTCCGCCACTCTCGCCCGGTTTATCTGACCCACGGTAGATTGTACCACAGGGCCCGGAGCCCGGATTTGACATTCGACAGCCCGGGGCCCCGGAAAAGCGTGTCCCTAGTGCCCCTTCCAGGTCTTGAGCGCGGTGTTGAGACGGAGGACCTTGGACATCAGGTACTTCATGGAGTCGGTCATGAGCGCGTTCATTATCGGCGTGAACTTGACTATGAACGGCTCGTATATGGTCAGCGTGTTCTTCTGGTAGCCCCTGTAGATCTTGTCAGCCATGACCTCGGGCTCGACCCACGGGGAGAGTATCGGCGGCTTGCACCCCTCGAACATGCCGGTGTTGACCATCGAGGGGCACACCGTCGTGAACTTGACACCTGGCTTGCCGAGAATCCGCATCTCCCAGCGCAGGGTGTCCTGGAAGTGCTTCACCGCGGCCTTGCTGGCTGCGTAGTCCGCCGAGTACGGGACCGGCGTGACGGCCGCCGCGCTCGCGAGCGCTATCACGTGCCCGTCGTTGCGGGCTGCCATGTCGCTCAGGAACGCCTTGCACGTCCACATCTGGGAGATGAAATTGATGTTGAGAGTCCTGAAGTTCGACTCGTCGTCCGACTCGATGAACGGGGCCGCCTTTACCACGCCCGCGTTGTTCATCAGCACGTCGACCGGGCCGACCTCGGCCTTGACCTTCTTCGCGGCCTCGTACACCCTCTCACGGTCCGAGACGTCGATGACCTCTGTGTAGACCTCGTAGCCCCTGCCGCGAAACTCCTCCGCCGTCTTCTCGAGTGCCTCCGCGTTGAAGTCCCAGAGGACGACCTTCGCCCCGTCCCGCGCGAACCTCTCGGCGACCAGCTTGCCCATCCCCATCGCGCCGCCGGTCACCAGGAACACCTTGCCGCGTACGTTCTTCATGAGTACCCCCTCATTCGCCCGACCGAACGCCCGCCCCGGGGCGCCGGAAACCTCGCAGAAAAGCCACGGTTGATTATATAACCCCGGCGGCAATCTCACCGACCCGCGGGGTCGCTCCGCCTGCCTGACTTCAGGAAGGATTCGAGATTGTATAATGAAAAAGACAGTGTTAAACTGCGCTTTGCTTTTGAGACAAGGGCCGTTAGCTCAGCAGGCAGAGCAGGGGACTCTTAATCCCAAGGTCGCAGGTTCGATTCCTGCACGGCCCACCACTCCAAACACCCACCACCCTACCCGTGCAGGAATCGGACCTGCGACAGGGGGGCCTATGTCTTTCGCGGGGGGAAGGTCCCCCCGCGAATCTCATATGGGGGGTGACAGCGAGCGCGAGCGAGCGCCCTCAGGGGGGCTTGCCCCCCTAGGGGGAGCGGAATCCTGACCAGCGACTCCCCAATCACATCCCCGGCAGGATGAAGCGACGTCGCAGGTTAGGATTCCTACCCGGCCTACCGGCAACACATTAGGGGCGGATCTTCTTGTCTCCTTCCGAAGCTATCATCTCTCGGTATGCTTGTTCACGAAGTGAAGAACATTCTGATATCAATTGCGGAGGAGTTTTGGAACCGACGGAAATTCCCTTTTCGTGGTATTTCATCAACTCCTTGGCATTGCCAATAATGTCATCAAGGCATTGAATTATCACACGGTAGTCAGTAGTAGCCTTCATATCTCTGACTCTCTGGGCAATCGCATCTGTCCGTGGCACTATGTCAGCCTCAAGAGTTCTTTGGCAATGCATGCATACCCCGTTCTCGGTAGTTTTGACGAGAAATCCTTTCCTGCCACACCATAAACATTGACCCATATGTCCCACTCCTCGTTGGCCCTAGAGTACAGTTGCTGGGTGTGATTCAGACATTATGAAGAGCGCGTCTCCAGTGGCAATATTCTGACCAACTGCATTGGTCGTAATGGCGTCGCCCGACTCTAAGGCCAGTATGGTATAGCCAACCTTCCTTTGAAGATAAGCAACGGCCTCGCTGTATTCCATTCCTACAAGGTCTTCATCAACTGGGATCTTGTATACTTGATTACCGAAGCCTGCACTCATTAGGTCATCCACCACCGTTATGATCCCGTGGTGGAGAGCGGACCGTGCAAGAACGTTACCCATTAGCTGGCACGGCACCAGTATCTCGGTAACATGAGCACCCTCCAGATGTGAGACGTTCAGTGGGTCAAGAATTTCGGCAGCCATTTCTATTTCGGGGTTCAGTTTCCTGATTGCCAGTGCAGATAGCACGGTCATGGCATCTATCTCATCGATCTCAGAGTGGTCAGAGTCAACAGCCATAAGAACAGCAACATGGGCTTTCTTGATATTTGCCTTCTCTAGGTCGTGAACGTTTATCGGACTGCCGTGAACAAAGAACACGTCATCGTCCTCGGTTGGCTTCTGCTCCTCATTGGCTAGCAACACAATGGGGACCCGAGCACCTTCCTGCTCAAGCTTTAGCTCATTAATCAAGTGAGGGCAGCGGCTGTTCCAGCCGCATATCACGATGTGGTCATTGAACAGCGCAGGCTTCATTCCCTTCCCCTCTTTCAGCATCCTTTCAACCAGAACAGTCGCAATGGTTGCGGTAAACAGGCCTATAAATCCTATGCCGATAATTGAGGTGAATATCCCTAGAGCCTTTCCGCCGTTTGTCATCGGTGAGACATCTCCATAACCAACAGTAGTCATCGTTATAAAGGAAAGCCATATCGCGTCCCAATATGTCTTCACGTCTGGGTTGACCCTATGCTCGAAGCCCCAAGTGATTGCTGACCCAATGAGGATTACCGCAACAGAAACTAGGAACAAGCTGGGTAGGACTTGCCGGGTAAGTTTCAAACGAAGCTTCGAGATCCAATAGTAGAGGTTCTGAAATAAGCTCAAAGCGGACTCTCTTTCAAGGACTCCCTTGGCTTGGCTCCCAATTAGACCATCTAAGGCAGAGGTGGATTACAGATAGCGCAAGGATGATAACCTGCATTCACAGCTTCCTGAGCATTGGCAAAATATCTCAGGTTCTGCGGCAGGATGTTTTGTGCCGCTGAGCAACTCGGCCAGTGGTAGACGTTGCTATTCTTTGAGCCCACGAACGGTCCTTGGGTCGGCGTAGGGGTGGGTGGCGGAGGCAGGTTGGGTCCCTTCCCCGCATAATCGAAGTACATAGGGCGTTCTACTACAAGCCCCAAAGCCGAGGTGATTATCGTGCTGAAGTCACAATCAGGCCCTACAGCAAGGTTTGAATCAATCGTAACCCTGGAGTTCGCGGCTACTGGTACAATCTTCTGAACTTGACCCCCACCCTGCTTTGAAAAAACGACAGTGGCATCAACGGCTAGGTTGTTTGGATTTTGAATCGTGAGCCATGTTTCAAACCCGCCCCTGCTACAACCTTCAGCGAACAACCAGGTGGTCTGGGGCGTCGTAGCACCGAACGAATCGGAGCCTCCATCCCACTTGTCCCGGTAGAAGAAGTACACAGAGCGCTCGGCGGCGACCGCCACATTGCTACGCACCCAGATGCTCACGTCCTGCCCACTTCCCACATCCGAGGCCACACTAACCGTCTTTCGAGAAGTGGCTAGCATTGGGTACTTCTTCTCCACGTTCTGCCCAGAAGCGAGGCGGTAAGTGACTTCAACAGCGGCCGGTTCTGAATTTGGGTTCTGGATAGTGAGCCAAGTATCAAAACCGGACCGCGTGCAGCCCTCGCCAAAGTACCAGTCCAGCGAGAGGGTATTCGTGCCGACGGCGTTATGCCCACCGTCCCACTTGCCCTGGTAGTTAAAGTACATGGGACGCTCAGCCACAACCTTATCGTTAGTGGTCACCCCCACTATCTTGACCGAGATGTTCTTGTTGTCCCCTATGAACGATCTCACGTTGCGTGTGAATCTCTTGTTCGATGCAATTGAGATCCTCTCAGACGCTACTTCACCAGTTTCTGACATGTACTGAATATCTTCCGTCACTGTCGTGTCACTGGGATTGAGCAGGCATACCCATTCGTCGAAACCTGGCTGTGTACAGCCCTCCGCAAAATACCAGGTTTGCTGAGTCTGCCCGACGCCCATAGCTACATGCCCACCTGTGCGTCCATTACTGTCAAAGTAGACCGACCGCTCAACCACAACCGGACTACTGCAGGTCACCCTACAGCCAACATCGTGCTCGCCATAAAACGCCTCGTTCACATAGACAGTGGTGCGGGAATATGGGTCTACAGTTGTGTTCCGGCCCTGCACTGTTCCGTCCTCAAAGAAGTAGCTGATGGAAGGACTTAGTGTGCTTGCCCCTGGGTTATAGATACATAGATAAGTGTTATAACCAGCCCTGGTACACCCCTCGGCAAAATACCACGAGGTCTTACCCTGAGATGTACCCATGACAACATGACCGCCATCCCACGAAGCCTCAGCTAATGGGGCCGACAAGAGTAGAAGCAGGATTACAATGACCAGCGTAAGGGTCTTCTTCATGACTTCCCCCTATTTGCCATCTCCTCATTCTCGGTGCCACATCGAGGATGAGATAATTGTGCTGCCCCCTGGATTGCTTGCCGCTTGCCTCAAAGATTTTATCACTAGGGCTCACTGAGAAGACCCGCAAGAGCCAGATGAAGCAAGGCAACGGCAGAATTTGGCAAGCTGCTACTTAGAACCGGGCCCGGGAGACAGAGCGTCCAACTTCTCCTTGACGTCCTTGAAGTTGAAGTCCTCCGCAAGAATGGCTTGATACTGCTTTATAGCCATAGCTCTCTTGCCATCTTGCTCATAAGTCATCGCCATCAGATATCTTGCCTCATGAATTAGGTCGGGATCACGGTCCTTCTTCTTTGAAACCGCTTTCTTAAGCACTTCTCTAGTGGCCTCTAGGTATCCCTTTCGTGCCATGGCCTGACCAAGGTAGAACATAATCGCTAGAGTAACGTTGTCGGTGTTTTCCGTTCCCTGGGCCAGTTCGATGATTTCGTCATCACGCTCAAGGTCGTTAAGAAGTTCCAGAATTGAGACTTTCACCAGATTATCCGTATAACCACGGCCCATAGCGTGCTTCAGAAGGTCGATAGCATGTTCGGGGAAGCCCTGCTCTTGATAAACCTCTGCAAGTAACATATATGCTGTTCGCGTATCTGTTTCCAAAGTCCCTTTGATGTTTCCGGTAATTGGTACAACCAGGGATATGGTGCCGCTTCCAAGATATTTTTCTATGTACGGGTAAGAAACGTCACCGCCATGGACTATCTTCTCGAAGTACGTTCTTGCTGTGTTGGCGTCATCTGCCTTACATAGAAGAATTCCCGCAATAAGGTATGCATCGTAACACTCCGGGTTGGCCCTGATTGCATCGTACAGGTGTGATAAACACCTGCTCTCATCGCCCTTTATTAGGCTCTGGCACCCGGTGATGAACGACTTCTCGTCAGGTCGCTTGATTGCCTTAGCGATTGCTCCCATCTGCATTATCGGAGGGGTCGAGTGAGCGGGCGACGATTGTGGTGGAATCGCTTTCTTTCCGGCAGGAGGTCTTCCAGTTGTGCCGCTCTTCTGCGGGTAGCGCTTTTCATACCTTACGCCCGTACCAGGAATACCAACGGAGGTACGCGCCCCTCTTGGCCCAATACTCGCCTTGGCTCCCTTAGGGCCAGCGCTCAGGCCAAAACCGCTCTTGCTGATGTTCACGTTTAAGCCAGGAGCGATCTTTATCCTGCGTTGCAGCCGGAAGCCCATTGCATTACCTCACTCTAATCAGTGCCGCACATCGTTGGTTCTGAAGTTGTATCTCGCCACGATAAGCGCCCGGAGTGTCCAGACCCATTTGCACTCTCTCTGCGGGCTCAGCGCCTACGAATCTCGCCATTACTAGCGGATTCTTTACGCCACAGTAAAGACAGAAGGAATCAGACTTATTGTATTCTATGCACATTTGTAGCAGAACATTCTCGCTCCCAGTTCTACTGAACTACATCGATATACTTGGCCTCGACCAGCGGAAGTGTTATCTCGTAGTTTGCCTGTGACGTGTAGGTATGACTGCCTTTAACTGTCCCATATACAGTAATGATATTGTCCTCCACTGCCGGGGTTGTGCCTGCGTAGGTGACGTATATCGTGTCAGTCCAGATGTCATATCCCATGTTCGTGATATCCATGCGTATATCTGTGGTTCCGCCACTCTCCATAGCCTGAACCACCTTGCCAGTGTATTTGCACCGTGTGCCCGCAAATGAATCTGGATTCTTCTCCAGGTTAGCAAACGGCGGGCCGGCTGGACTGACTGCTTTGTAAGTCTCGGGGCTTAACACACCTGTGACCGATAGGGCCTTACTGTAGTGCTTGCCCGAAGGGTCAGTAATATCAAAAGGTAGCGTATTTGGACCTTCATTGATATTGACCAAAGTTTCGAACTGCTTCGTGTTGGGATCAGGGGATATGGGTTGTCCATTCAGTGTAACGGTACATTCAACTTTCACGGTCCCCCGCACAACCGCCGCTCCAGCGTTTACCTGCTGCCCGTTAACAATCTCCGTGGAAATGAAATCGTCACCGCTTCTCTGAAACTCGTATCCTTCCTCCTTGGCAGTCTCCACCTTCATCTGGGTTGTGCTGGTTTCAGTCGATTGGTCGTTGTCCGTCACTGTCGCCGCGATAACCGCGATCACGATGATGATGACTAGAACCGCAGCACCGGCACCGACCACCAGAGCCCGACCTTTGGTAGAAAGGTTACTCCAGAACTCAGTTGCGTTTGGGTGATGCTTTCCACCCGACGGTGTGGCATTCTTCTGAAGATCTACAGTCGATGCAGCCGGCGGTGATGTTGAATCAAGCGGAGGAGTTGGCTGAGTTTGCTTGGACCGCTTTGGAGGCGGGGGCGGAGGTGGCGGCCCAAGCTTGCTCGGCGGTGGAGGCGGGAGTGGTGGTGGTTCTGTCTTCATACTATCCGATGTTGCTTCAATGGGGTTGCCTTCATATGGGTTCTTTGTGCCACATTTGTTGCAGTGCAACCAAGAGTCGTCGTATTCATTGCCGCATTTGGGACAAAACATGCCGCACCACTCCCATTGTTGAATTGCCAACAATATTTTACCACCCACCCAGGACATACGAAGAAGCGAGTGGTCGCGCGCGTGTATTCTCTGGGGAGTCTTTTGCCTTAGGCCGGGGCAATATTTGACTTGAAGAAGCATGATTTCGGCCAATAAACTTACTGAACGGTAAGTAACAAAGCGGTCACGACGGCATTTCCAACTCTGTTCGACTTCCGGGCTCGCCCTGGTGAAGAGGACAAGGGCAGACACCCCGGTACCTCTCCAGGATGGAGGAATCCCGAGCCATCACCAGAACAAGAACCGCAGGGCATGAAGTGTTTGGTACTCAACACCTTCTTCGTCTGGAAGGAGCGGGGTGCAGGGTCACGGCGCACCAACAAATGTCAGAGCTCTCAAGATAAGCGCGGTACTCATACTCGCCTATTTTGTGGCTGAGATCACCATCGCGATAATCAACGGGAGCCTCGCCCTGTTCGCCGACGCCGCGCATGAGCTCTCCACCGCCGTCGCCATAACGATATCCCTGGTTGCGATAAGGATTGCCGCCAGCGAGCCTACGCCGAAGCGCACATACGGGTTCCTAAGAGTCGAGACGATGGCCGCCCTGTTGAACGGGATTATCTTGCTCGGGATGGCGGTCTTTATAATTGTGAGAGGCGTGGACAGGATCATCGACCCGGTGGAGGTCAACGCCCTCCCGATGTACATCATGGCGTTCGGGGGAATCGGGCTCGAGATAGCTTCCCTCGTCCTCATGTATCGCGGGCAGAAAGAGAGCTTGAACATACGGGGGTCCTTCTGGCACGTGATGAACGCCTTTCTGGGAAGCCTCGCCGTCATAATAGCGGCGGCCTTCATCTCGTTCGGCAAGATCTACTCGGCTGACGCGTGGGCCGGAATCGTGTTCGCGGTAGTCCTCATATGGGCGGCGTTCGGGATAATCCGAGACGCCTTCAACATCCTGGTCGACGCGACGCCCAAGGACATAGACCTCGTGGCTGTGGACAACGACCTGTCCGGCATTCGCGGTGTCCTCGGCGTACACCATATCCACGTCAGGACGATCAGCGGGAACATAAGGACCTTCAGCGCGCACATTGTTGTAGAAGACATGAAGGAGTCAGAGCGCATCCTGACCGAAGCCAAGAAGATACTCGACACGGAGTACAAGTTCTCGCTTTCGACTGTCCAGATCGAAAACCAGGAGCTGCGCGAGTCGGACCCGGGAGAACTGGAGTTCAAGGCCAGGCGAGAGCAGATGACATCCCCACACCCGGTTGAATACGCCTCAGGAGACGGCAACGCACACAGCAAGCGTCGAAAGCACTAAAGGGGCTGTACCTCGCAGGGTCTTCCACCTATCCGGGGGGGGCGGCATCCCGTCGGTCGCGGCCTCCGGCGATCTGTCCCCTGCGGATACTGAGTTCAGTAATGACTGAGGGGTATCACGCAGGTCCGTCTGCGAGGGTCGTGTCCCACGTCGCGGCCTCTTCATCGTAGGACCTGGATGCTTCGGAATCAGCACGCATTCTCTGGAAGTCCTCGGCAACTCGCTGGAAGAATATCTTCTTCTTCAGCTCTTTCATGGAGAGTGCGACAACCTGGGATTGAGGAATACCGAGTTCCTTTGATGCATCTTCGATCTCCCTCTTTACCTCCATGGGCATACGGACAGTCCCCATTTCAGTCATTTGTCCCCCTCGTCAGGCTACAAGTTCAGGATTGAATATGTAGATATCTATGTCAACACAAGTAGCGATATATTTGTAACTACGATTGTGGCCACTTCTATTTTCGCAGCCTTTGGATTCCTTCAAGCCTGCTCGCCTTCTTCTGCTCCGCCCCCCGGCAGGCGGCTGAAGCCCAACCTACTGGCGTCCCGCGAAGCGAGCACGAACCCCACCCCGCTCACCGCGAGCGCCAGGTAGAAGTTGATGAAGCGCCAGGCAAGCGTCAGCACGCCGATGAGGCTCGCGGGCACGAACAGCGCGTAGACCCCGGCGAACGTCGCCTCGGCCATCCCGCTCTCGCCGGGCACCGGCATGAAAGGCAGGAGGTAGGCGACCACCAGTTGGGCGAGCACGGACTGCCAGAAGAGTTCGGGGTATCCCAGGCTCCAGAGTATCATCGCGGGGATGAAGACGGCCGAGGCCCAGACGACGACGGTCAGACCGGCCGCGGCCAGCAGCACCCAGATGCTGTAGCCGAGTATCGTGTGCAGGCTGTCGGAGAACTCTCCTATCGCACTGAAGAACTTCTCGACCGCTCCCTCGAGCGACTTCCGTCTCTTGAGGAACGAAGGGGCCCTCTCCTCCACAAGGGACGCCGCCCGCCGCGGGTCGCGCATCGCGAACACCGCGACAAGCAAGAGGAGGAGAGCGATGATACCCGCCAGCAGGAGGACGGTCCTGAAGCCGACGTGCATGTTTACCCTCGCGGCGGTCGCCGTCAGGATGACCGGCATGGCGACCACGTACAGCAGGAGCGACATGGCCGAGCCGGTTGTGACTACCGCGGTGGCGGAGGCGGTAGGAAGCCCGTAGACGTGGAGGAAGAATATCTCGACCGGGATTCCCGCTACCCTCAGGGGGGTGACCGCGCCGGCGAAGCTGCCCGAGAGTATGGTCTTGGTCGTCTTGCCTATCCCGAGCCTCTCCCCCGCGGCCCGAACCAGGAGGACGGTCCGCGCGACGTGGGCGACCCACCTGAGCGCGAGCAGCACCAGGGCCACGAGCAGGAATACCGGCTTTATGTCGGCAACCGCCTTCCACGTGTCGCGGTCCATGGTGAGGAAGAGTATCGCGAGGACCGCCGCGACACTGACCGAGACCGCGACGAAGAGGCCCCTTCTTATGGTCGTGCCCTTGAGCCCGGCACCTTCCATCGTTTACCACGACCTCTGTCGGATGGTCAGCGAGCAGATATAGATTCCCAGACCTCTCGGCCGAGGTCGGCGTTGAGCCTGACAAGCGGGGGGAGCGCCGCCGGGTCGAGGGGCACCGCTGTCGCCCGCTCGATCGCCTTCCTGACTTCAGCGGGCAGCCTCTCGGGCTTCCTGACCGACTTGAAGTCGAACGACAGTCCGGAGAGCATGGCGTTGTCGTTGCCGAAGAGCTTGGTCCTGTGGTCGCGCTTGTAGAGGACTACCGGCTTGCCGAGGGTGAAGGCGACAGCCGCGAGGAAAGCGCCGCTGTCGTCGGGTACCCGGCCGTTCATGTTGAAGACGAGGCAGTCGCACCTCGTGACCTGGAAGACCTCGAGGGCGAACGCCGCGCTCTCCGCCGCGGTATCGTTGCGCTGCTGGAGATAGACCTCGAAGCCGCCTGCCTCGAGCAGGGCGGCGAGGTAGGCCATCCCCTCTCGCTCCTCGGGGCTGTAAGCCGGGCCCACAAGGTGGACGCAGCCGCGCCAGTCGCACTCGTTCATACCGACATCACATTCTCTGGTCTAAAGAATGAGGCCAGGCGGAGCACCCGGTCGACCAGCCCGCCGAACCTTGCCACTCGGCGGACATGCCGCGGCATGTCGCGCTCACCGGCAGCGCTCCCGCCAAGCGAGCGCAGGTGTCTCTCTGCGCTCTCGAGAGCTGCCGGGATGTCCTCAATCCTCTTGATGGTCTCGAACGTTCCTGTCGCTCCCAGGAGCAGGTGGTTGGGGCAGCCTGTCTCCCGGCGCGTGTCATCCATGTAGACGACCACGGGCTTTCCAGCCGCGAAGGCGACCCCCGTCTCCACCACTCCCCCCTCGTCGGGGACGGCGCCGTTCATGTTGAAGACGAAGTAACCGCACTGAAAAATCTTGAAGATGTCGAGCGCGAACGTCGCCCTGCTGATGAACCGCACGATCGGCCGGAAGACCAGCAGGTTGGCCAGGGGGTTGTTGACCGAATTGAGCGCGAACGCCTCCACGCCGTCACGGTGCGGCAGGTACGTCTTGAAGCCGGCGCCCTCCAGAGTGCCGGCAATATCGGCCATCGCCTTTACTTCCTCGAGGCAGAAGAGCGCCCCGGAGCAGTACACGCTTTGCTGTTCCACTTTGCGGTTGCTCACCTTGCTTTGAGCCACTTGTTGGTACGAACCGATACCAGGAGGATGGCCAGGCCGAAGAAGAAGAACTGAACACTGATGATCAATATGGCGAAACCGGCCGCGAGGTAGTCTCCCGAGCCTGTCTGGGCCATTTGTGGACCGGCTATGACAAAGAGCATCCCGATCATCATTGCCGCCAGTCCGAGGTATACGTTCAGTTTCACGAAAGACCACGGCCTTACGGCCGAACAGATCCCGACTCCCAGGGTCGTGACCGCGAGAAAGAAGGCAATCCAGAAAAATACAGCGAGCGCGACCTCGCTCTCCACGTACGGGAATTCTCTGGGAAAGATAGCGAACAGGATCGCGTTGATCGCGAGTATCAGACTGAGGGTCACGACGACGACGGGCCTGGCCTTCGCTGACAGGGGAAGCTTTTCGCTCTCTTCTATGGTTCCGGAAGGTCTTATGAAGATACCCGCAGCGGTCAGGATGATCCCCGCTACTGCCAGGACTAGAGCGGCTTTCAATACCCAGGCCGGCCTGAGGACATAACTGAATAGAAAGAGGGCCAGGCCCGCGCTCAACGCGGTTATTCCGAAGATCAGGAGCTGTGTCTTTGCGCGTCCGCTCACGCCCGTCCTCAACCGTGCAAGACTCCATCCTCTCCCCCCTGCCGCCCGCACGCGGTCAGCGACTGAGCCCGGCATAAGACCGACCGCGATCACTATGACTCCCGTGGTGACAAGGGCGATAGCAATATAGGGCACCGCGCGGAACAGGCCATCGACCGCGCCGGGTCTCGACCAGAAGAACCTCCATTCCGCTTCAGTCCACGCATACTTGGCAAACAGCCCGGCCAGGCCGAGAACGATGAGGAGAATCCCGATTCCGACCGTGTTTCTTTTTACTCCAGTAGCCTTCTTCACCCTCAATACCCCCAGTGCAATTCTAGCACGGCACCGGAAATCAGCCTCATGTACTGACAGCAATGTTGCGATTAAGCTAGATGGTAAGCGAGTAGATGTAGCCGGTGACGTCCCTGTCGGGGAGCGAGTAGTCATAGATGTGCAGCGGGAACTCCCTGACCCGCTGGAACCCGTACCTCTCGTAGAAGCCCCAGGCGAGCTCGGTGTCCGTGCCGACGTCAACGCGGTTAAGGCCCGCGCGGCGCGCCTCCTCGACGAAGGCGTCCACCAGCGCGCGGCCGAGGCCGCCCCTGTATCCCTCCATCGTGGTGAGGTCGTATATCTCCGCCGACTCCCCGCGCGGGGAGTGGATGTAGTAGGGTATCTCGCCGATGAGGGTGCGCCGCAGGGCCGCCCGGGCGAACGGGCGCATCGCCGGTCGGTCGGTCACCCAGCGCCTGTAGATGAAGGCGAAGAGGTAGGGAAGCGTCCGCAGCTCACTCCCCGGCCCGGTGCGCGTGCTGCCGAGCAGGACGCCGCGCGCGATGCCGTCGATATCGGCGACAAGGCTGACGTTACACGACTTGACGTCCACCTCTATCATGTCGTCTATCGCCCGCGGCTCCGAGTACTTCACGATGGGCCACATGGTGCGGCCGAACCCGCTCTCGAAGCACGCCCTGACCGCGTCGCGGTCGCGCTCCGGGTCGTATGCTCGTATCTCCATCAGACCGTCCTCACATCACTCGTTGCCCCGCCTCTCGCGGGTGGGGACTCAGTCTACCAGTCTGGTTCTTCAGATACAGCAGACGGGCTCCCTTTCCTTCCGGCTCCCGCGGCGCGGGGGCTCCAGGGCAGGCGCGTCAGCGGCGCCCGGAAGGTTCGCTCCGGTCATTGGCAGAAAAAAGAAATGAGATGTCGGCACACCCCGGCGGAACCGGTTGGTGGGTATGAGCGATACGGCAGTGCAGATAGTCCTCAGGGTCCTCATGGCCCTGCTCTGTGGAGGGCTCATCGGTCTCGAGCGCGAGCTCACGGACCACCCGGCCGGAATGCGCACGCACATACTGGTCGCGGTAGGCGCCTGCGTCTTCACCACGATGTCCATCTACGGCTTCCCGGGAGCGCCGGGCAGCGACAGGGTCGCCGCCGCGGTGGTGACCGGGATAGGCTTCATCGGCGCGGGTGCCATCCTGGTGAGCAGGGGCGGCTTCGTAACGGGCCTCACGACCGCTGCCAGCCTGTGGAGCTCGGCCGCCATCGGCATGGTCCTCGGTGCCGGATACTTCGTAGTCGGGCTCATCATCACCGGGATAATACTGGTGATACTCGAGGTGCTCCACTGGCTGGTCGAGCTCGCGGCCCCGAGGATAAGGACAAGGACGTTCACTCTCAGCGTCTCCGGCGCCTACTGGAAGGACTGCGTCCAGGAGATAATGCGCAGGCTCGGAGAGTGCCGCTGCAAGGTGGAGCTGATGCGCTTCGGGCTGACCGGAGGCGGCGAGGAATTCGAGCTGGTCCTCACCTCCAGGATATCCGTGAAGGAAGACCTCCCCGAGCTCAGCAGAAGACTGCTCGAGCTGGAGGGGCTGAAGGCCGTGTCCTGGGAGTAGCGCGGGGAGATCCCCGCCAGGCGAATCAAGCGGCGAAGCGGTACTGCCGATACAAGCAAAGGCCGCTCTGTGCGGTGACTGACTGGTTCAGACTAGTCGAGGGGAGAAGCTCATGGGTCCTGTCTTTGCCCGCCGTCGTATCACTGTTGCACTGGTCGCACTCCTGCTGCTGACGCTGTCGTTGTTCATGCTGTCGGGTCCCGCGCTCGGGGCTGAGGCATGGAGCCAGGTCGGTTCCAACAGCCTCGGGGTTCCGATACTGGCGGTCTGTTACGCGAACGGCACGCTCTATGCGGGGACCAGCACCGGTAACGTCTCACAGAACGCGCTCGATGGCGGGGCGTGGACGAATACCGGGACGGGCACTCCCGGTGGCGCGGTCCGCTGCCTCGCCTACGCTGGTGGCAAGGTCTATGCCGGGTGCAACGACGGATTTATCTATGAAAACGCGCTCAGTGGCGGGCCGTGGAGCGTGACCGGAGGAGGAACCCCTGGCGGCGGCTTTGTGTATGCACTCCTTTACGCGAACGGCAAGCTCTACTCGGCCGGCAACAACGGCACCGTGTACGAGAACGCCCTGGCGGGCGGGCCCTGGAGCCAGACCGGGTCCAACGCGCCGGGGTCCCTTATATACAACCTGGCTTACGGCGGCGGCAAGCTTTACGCGGGGTGCGCAAACGGGACGGTGTACGAGAACGCGCTCGCGGGCGGCACGTGGAGCCAGGCCGGTTCAAACACTCCAGGCGCCTACGTTAGAGACCTTGCTTACGGAGGTGGAATCCTGTACGCGGCCTGCAACAACGGAATCGTTTATCAGAACGCGCTGGCGGGCGGCGCGTGGAGCCAGACCGGGTCGAACACGCCCGGGTCTACCCCCGAGCGCCTTGCTTACAACGGGAAGCTGTATGTGGGAACCACTGGTGGGGCGGTGTACGAGAACGAGCTGACCGGCGGGGCCTGGACCCAGGCTGGCTCCAACACCCCCGGTGTTTACGTCGAGGATATGGTTTTCGGCGGGAACATGCTCTACGCCGGATGCTATGACAACTCGATCTCCCAGCTCGCTACGGCCGCCCCGGTATTTTCCGTCTATCTTGCCGAGGGCTCGACCGCCTGGGGGTTCGAGACGAGCGTCAACATACAGAACCCGAACACGGAAGCGGTCACGGCGCGCCTGACCTACATGGACCCGGCTGCGGGTGACGGCGCGGGGGTGATCAAAACCACCGACGTCACGATGCAGGCGCAGAGCCGGGCGACCGTCAACGTGAACGAAGACCTGGGATTCGCGACTGACGTGGCCACCCGGGTGGACTGCCTCGAGGGAAAGTTCATTGCCGCGGACAGGACGGTCCTCTTCCCAACCGCGCTGGGGATGAGCCACCCCGGTTCGACCAACTCCATCGGGGTGAACGAGCCTGCCAACGCGTGGTACTTTGCCGAGGGCTCATCCGCGTGGGGGTTCGAGTGTTGGACCTCCGTCCTGAATCCAAACGCGACGGACGCTGCCGTCGAGCTCACCTACATGCTGGAGGGTGGCGGGGCCGCCTCGTTCATGAAGAGCGTGCCCGCCTACTCGCGGGCGAGCTTCAACATGGCCGACGACATCGGGCAGCAGGACGCTGCCATCCGGGTGGAGAGCGACGTGCCGGTGGTGCCCGAGCGCTCGATGTACACATACTCCAGGTCCGGGACAGAGGAGCTGGTGAGACGCGACGGGCACTGCTCTATCGGGACGACCGCTCCCGCCAAGGACTTCTACCTGGCGGAGGGCACGACGGCCTGGGGCTTCACCACGTACGTCGTGGTGCAGAACCCCAACGCCGACGAGACCAAGGTCGAGGTCACCTACAACACGCCCGACGGCCCGGTCTCCCAGGAACCGTTCACGATGCCCGGGCGCTCACGAGAGACTATACGGGTGAACGACCTCTACCCCGGTACCGACCTCTCCACGCACGTCTCCGCCGACCTGCCTGTAGTCGCGGAGCGCGCCATGTACTGGGCGAACGCGGAAGGGCCCGGTGAGGGCATGACCGGCTCGGTCGGGGTCGACGCTCCCCACAACTCGTGGTACCTGCCTGCGGGCACCACCAACGGGAGCACCGAGACGTTCACCGTCATACAGAACCCGGGTGCGGACCCGATCGACCTCACCATCCAGTACCAGACGCCGACCGGCGTCGGGAACGTGAGCGTCGCGGCGACCATCCCGGCTCGTTCGCGGAGGACCTTCGATATGGCCGATGTTGCTGGGGACCTTCCCGCGCCGGACGCGGCCATATGGGTGGTCTGTTCGGTCAACCCCTCAGACCAGGTCATCGTGGAGCGCGCGATGTACTATGCCGGCCGCTGGAGCGGGTCCGACACCATCGGGTCGTTCATGGACGTGTACTGAGAACAAGCGGGAATCAGTCGGGAGCGCCCGCCTCGGAGGTGGGCGCTTCTCTTTTAGATCTGCTCGAAAGCCCCCATCTCTTTGAGGCGCCCCAGCATCTCGAGGAACAGCCTGTCGCGCTTCTCGCAGATCTCGAGCTCGCCGCGGCCGCCGTAGTCGTAGAACCCCTTGCCAGCCTTCGCCCCGAGCTCGCCCTTCTCGACCTTCTCGTCGATGACCGCGTTGGTCAGCCCGAAGCTCGCCGCGATGTCCCTGGTCAGGTCGAGGCCGGTGAAGTCGAGCGACTGGACGACGCCGATGATAGGCAGGCGGATGCCCAGGCTGTTCTTGACTGCCTTGTCTATGTCCTCGGGGGTGACAAGACCGCTAGACAGCAGGTCGAAGATGGCGAGCGACATCATGTTCTGGATCTTGTTCACGATGAATGAGCGGGTGAACCCCTTCATAACCACTGGGACCTTGCCGAGCCTCTGCATCAGCGCGGCGGTGAGCTCGACCACCTCCGGGTCCGTTTCGGGGCCCGGTACCACCTCCACCAGCGGGATGATGTGCGGCGGGTTGTACCAGTGGGCGATGACCAGGCGCCCGGGCCTCTCGAGCTCCGCGAAGCTGTAGATGTCGAGCCCGGAGGTGTTGCTCGCGATCACCGCGTCGTCCGCGACGGCCGCCTCCAGCCTGGAGAATATCTCCTGTTTGACCTCGGGGACCTCGGGAACGGCCTCTACGATGAACTGTGCGCCGGTTGAAGCCGCCTCGAGGTCGGTCGAAGGACGCACCCTGGCGACGATATCCTCTGTGTCCCCGCCGTCCGCCTCGCCGGCGCCGGCCAGCACCGACAGGCTCGAACGGATGGAGTCGAGTGCGTGCTCGAGCCGCGCCTCGTCCACGTCCACGAGGGCCGTCTCGATGCCCGCCCGCGCGAAAACCAGTGCAATCGAGCTGCCCATCACGCCCGCGCCGATGACGACCGCCCGCTTTATCTCCTCCGCGTTCACTCCCCTACCTCCTGCCGCGCGTCCGCGGACGCTCCTACTCGACGCCGCCGTGCTGCCTCAGGACCTCCGCGGTCTCGTACTGGTTGTTCGCCACCGCTGCTTTCAGGGGGGTCGTCCCCGAGTTGTCCATCGCGTTGACGTCCGCCCACTTCTTCAGGAGTGCCTCGACCACCGGCGTGTGCCCGTTTGCCGCCGCCAGGCGCAGGGGCGTCTGTCCCGCGTTGTCGCGCGAGTTGACGTCGGACCATTTCCCGAGGAGGAGCTTGACGACGTCGGCCTGGCCCGCCTCGGCCGCCACGTGGAGCGGGGTCTTGCCCTCGGGATCGCGCGCGTTAGGGTCGGCGCCCTTCGCCAGCAGCAGGCTGACCGCTCCCGTGTAACCGGCCTCCGCGGCGATGTGCAGCGGGCTCCGGCCGTCCTCGTCGCGAGCGTTCACGTCCGCCCACCCGTTGATGGCCTCCCTCACCGCCGCCGGGTCGTTCGCCTCGACGGCCGCGAAGAGCTTCTGGTCCACCCCCGCCTCGCGGGCGGGCTTGTTCGCCTCCTCACCGCACCCGCCGAGCACCAGCCCCAGCGCCACGGCCAGGGCAGCCACGACTATCACTGTCAGTTTGCGCATGATTCACTCCGGGTTGAAACGAATACTGCTGGTATCAGGGTAGCGGTCCGGTAACGCGTGGTAAAGGGGCTAATACATCATGAGGAGGGTGAGTCTCTATTCATTCATGTGAATCGAGCCGATGACTCGATTCCACTGGGCGTCCACGTCGCCCTGGTCTCTGACACCTACCATGAAAAGCAGGTATACCAGCCTTCCGCGATTGAATAGAAGCGCCTTGTACCGGTACGTGATTCCCATGTCCACTTCTGTTGTCGAAACTTCCAGTGCCGGTTCCCCGTCTGCCGTCACGTCTTTGAATTGGAGGGGTGTCCCAGCCCAGTCGGTGGAGAATTCCTTCGATAGTTCGTCGACCATGATTGGCTTGATCTCTTTCCAGTTGGTGTAGACCAGTCCAGAAATGGTTCCGGCCCCGAGCACCCACTCCGCGTCCTCAGAGATGGAATCCGAGAGCAGGACCTCGTTGACATCGCTCAGGTCCTCCATTGCAACCCCGAGTCTCTCGAGGATCAGGGCATCCTTAGTGTCCACTTCCTGCCATGATTTGGGGTATCTGAAACTGAGAGAGCTCTTCGTGCTGGAATAGGTCTCCGTGTTGAAGAACCAGGTGTAGCTGAGGTAGCCGAGCACCACGAGCCCGGCCAGGATGAGGAGCCATACCGTTGTCGTGAGGGCCTTTGCGGAGGACGCGCGCATGCGCCGCCTGCGGCGCTTCGGCTGAACCAGCCCGAGTGAAGCGACGTAATCGGAGGGAGCCGCGTATACGGGCTCCCTGTACAGGCCGACGTCCGGGCTCGACTGGACGCCCTCGAGCGGGGTGCGACAGATCGCGCAGAAGGTTGCCGTCCTGGTGTTAGCCGCGCCGCAGTTGGGACATATCAAATACTCTCACCTCCGCCCAAAGGTAAGAATTGTTGCCGGCTGCCGCTTGATGTCATCGCCGGTGCTACCGCGTACCCTCTGATGATTATACAAAGCAAGGGACGGCGTGTCGACGTGCACATCGGGGTCAGGTCAATTGTTGCATTTGACGTGGTCGCCGGAAGATGGGGAGCCGACCGGAGGTCGGCGCTACGGTCGGCGCTACACGAGCCAGTGGACGAACGGGGTGTAGAGCAGGAGGGAGCTGACTGCTATGGACGAGTAGAGCACAACCGTCCAGGCGACCAGGCTCTGGCGCCCGACCGACTTGATGCGGAAGAGCGCGAAGAAGACCAGCAGGCCCAGGGCGTACGCCAGGGTCACCTTGCCTGAGAGCGAGCCCATGCCGTTCCAGAACGTCATGAAATCCTTGAAGCCTTCCGAGGCTTCGCCGGCGAAGTTGAGCGCGCCTATCGCCAGTATGGTGACCGACGCCCCGATGAGCGCCGCTATTACCGTGCTCCTGCCTTTCTCAGTACCCATGTCACTCTCACTTCACCGGGGCGGTGCTGGTCAGCAGCGCGCCCATGAACAGGGCCGCGAGCGCCAGGACGAGCGAGACCGCGAACAGCGAGACCGCGACGCGCCTTGCCGTCCTGTTCTCGGGCGCGCGGATGTCATAGACGAATACGACGGCCACTGCCACCAGAAGTATCGCCGGGAGGAAGTGGGCCATGTGCTCCTTGTACTCCATGACTATCTCGTGGACCCAGGGCCGCGAGCCGGCGAGAATCAGGCTCCTCGCGCTGGACGGGATGTCCTTCCGGTAGGTCACATAGACGATGTCACCGAGGAAGTCCTTCACCGTCACCAGGACGGTGAGGAGTATAGCGTTCACCTGCAGGGGCCTGAGGCTCCGGTGCGCGGGGAACTGGGCCTGCCATATGGCGATGGCGAGCCCCATCGCGAACAGGGTGCCTAGGAATCCATGGATGACCGCCCAGGCTATCATCACGCCGCTCCCTTTGTGACGGCCGCTCCACGGCCGCGGTACTGCTTCCATTCGCGCGTGGAGACCGCCCTGTAGACCAGGCCGCCGAGCGCCACGGCCAGGTACCCGTACATGAGCAGGTTGAACGCCAGCATGTGGTTGTTGTCGCCGATGACCAGCGCGTGTATCACCGCTATCACGAAGATGAAGTAGTTGACCAGGTGGAAGAGCCTCCACGACTTCGAGAACCTCTTCGGGAGAAGCGCTGTGACGATGGTCGCCGGGAGGAGGACCAGGGCGAGCGCTCCGACAACTATGAAAACATCGTTGTAACCGGAGATGTACTCGGAGAAGTGCGGTATCAGAAGGACGAAGTGGGCCAGGGCGAACGAGAGCCCCGCGACGCCGAAGAATATGTGCGCGGCGTGAAGAGTGGTGCGCTTGAAAACGCGGGCGAGCAGCGGGCGGAAGCTCCCGGTCACGACATCGAGGAACAGGAAACTGATTGCGATGAGGGCAGTCAGGCTGTGCAGGATGTCGAGGCTCTCCTCGGCGTTGGTGAATATGTCATCGAAATGATGCGCGGTTATCCCGAACGGCGCAAGGAGTACCGCGAGCGCCAGCGCCACGAGAAGTACCTGTATCAACCTGTCGCTCGCACTCTCGTCAGAGCTTTCCATACGGCCCCTTTCGGGGCCGCAGGGCTCATTCCTGCCCGCTACTTGGTGGAGCCTGAGGGCGCCGAGTCCTCGGTCTCCTCCTCCACCGGCCCGAGGTTGTTCTCTTCCTTTATCTTCTCTGCGCTGCGCCAGCTCGAGAACGCCTTGACCGCGTCCACTGTCACCTCGAGGTTTGACTTCGCCCACTGCGCGATGGTGTCGCTGATGGATGCCTTGTTCTCCGGGTCGCCGATCTTGTCGAGCAGGCCCTGCACGGCCTCGAGGACGGCGATGGTGCTGTCGATGGCGGCGATTCGCTGCCGCGCGTAGTCCTTGTACGCCTCGACGTCGTTGAGGTCGAGTATCTTCTCGTATTCGGCCTTGGCCTTCTCGCCGTTGGCTATGGTCTTGTCCAGCCGCTTGTTGGCCGCGTCGGTCACGGTCTGAGGGTCGATGGTGCCGGTCTCGCTCACCTCGATGCCGAGCTCCGCAAGGAGCGCAGCGGCGTTGAAGACGGCCTCGTCGGTGAGCGTGCTCATCTGCCTGGAGAGCTCGTCGCCCTCATCCATGTACGTCTTCGCCTGGTCGGCGGCGCCACCGCATCCCAGCGCGGCCAGTGCGCCCACCAGCACGGACGCGACAAGCAGCGCGGCTACTATCTTCTTCATGGCCATCTCCTTCCTGTGGGGCGGGACCGGCGCACGCCGTTCATGCCGACCCGGGTCGGCTACGTACCTACCGGCCGGGGTCTGCTTGAAAATGCACAAATTGACCTGACCCCATGTTGCGTTTATTCTAACCGCCGTCGAGGAGGGCGACCATGTCCACGTACCTGTCCGTGATGAGTACGTCGACCCCCATGTCACGGAGCTCCAGCACCTCTTCCTCCTCGTTCACGGTCCAGGCGTAGGCTTCCAGGCCGGCGGCGTGCATCATCTCGACGCGCTCCCGGGTGAACTGCTTGTAGTGGAGCGCGATGAGCTCTGCCCCGTCCTTGCCGGCCTTTTCGAGCACCAGGTGCCCGGCCAGCAGGGTCCACCGCAGGGGCCCGGCCCGGGCGACCGGGCGCTCCACCTTGAGCTCGGTGATGAGCTCGTGACGGAAGGACGTAAACACTGTCTGCTCGAGGGCGCCGTACGAATCCACGATCGCCGCGACCTCCGCGGGCGGGGCGAGCTTTATCTCAACGTTGAACGCCACCCGGTCCGCGAGAGCGTCCAGCACCTCGCGCAGGAGCGGGCGGTCGGGGTGGTCCCTGCGGATGTCCGCGAAATCGGCGTGCTTTATCGTGTGCTTGCCGACCACGGGGTCGTGGCTTATCAGGAGCTCGCCGTCCGCCGTCGAGCGCACGTCGGTCTCTATCGCGAGGACGCCCGCCGAGGCGGCCGCCTCCATCGCCTCCAGGGTGTTGTCCTCACCGAACCCCCGCCCTCCCCTGTGGCTGTATACCTTCATCCTTATCTCCTGTCCTCATCGGCCGCTTAAAGTGCGGCCTGACCCCGGATTCAAGTTGGGCCGACGATGCGCCCCGCCAGGTACGATAGCGAGTTGAGCGACGCGTGGGCGAGCCATGGCGCGGCGATGCTCCCCGACTTGAGCCGGAGCCACGCGAGCGCCGCCCCGGCCGCCGCGGTCGCGGCCACCACCGCGGCCACTATGCCCGCCGCCGCGAGCGGCCCCGAGGCCGCGCTACCCGCCGCGGCGTTCGTCGAGAGCGATTTTATGGTCGGCGATATGTGCCAGAGGCCGAATACCACCGAGGAGAGCGCGACCGCCGCCGCCGTGGAACGCCTCCGCAGGAACAGTCCCATCAGGGCTCCCCGGAAGATGAGCTCCTCGGCGAGCGCCGTTCCCAGGGGTATCCGCACGAGCATCTCGTAGAGGGCGCGCCCGCTGCTCGCGCCGGTGACCGCGCTGTCCACGAAGAACTCCCGCGTCCAGGGCACGGCCGCGCCCACCGCGACGACAGCAGCTATGGGCGCCACCGTGTAGAGCCCGACCTTGAGCCCCCGGACGAGGTTCTCTTTCTCGAGGCCCATGTCACGCACGCTCGCTCCCGCCAGGCCGGCCAGGTAGACCGCCAGCGCAGCGGCTGCAAGGTTAACCGGAACGTGGCTCAGGTCGGGCAGGACCCGGTCGAGCAGGACCCCGTACCCGAGGACCAGGGTCGACGCCGCCACCTCCACCCCGGCTCCCTTGAACGTGGAGGACCCTTCCGCCCCGGGGGCGCTCAAGGGGCCGCCTCCTCGTGCGTGTCGCCCTTCTCCTCGCGCGTATCGCCCTTCACCTCGCGCTTGTTGTTGTGACGGTCCTTCTTCTCCTTCGGCGGCTTGTCGAGGGAGTTGATCCATACCTCGCGCGCGGACTCGTACTCCCTGAGCGCCTTCACCACGTGGTCCAGGCGCTCGTCCCCGCACCTGAGCGCGTACACCTCGCGGACGAACGGGGCCAGGTCCTTGCGGTAATCGTGGCCCTTGGCCTCGAACTTCCCGGGGATGACGTTGGCGGAGTTCTTCATGTCGAAGAGGGTCAGAACGAAGGTGATTAGCGGCAGGTAGACCTCGGTGGTCGGCACCGTGGGCGGCCTCAGGTCGGGGTCGCCGAGCCACTCCGGCTCCCGCACCAGCAGGTCGAGCCCGAACTGCGCGACCGCGTCGTTGTAGTGGGTGATCATGACATAGCGGAGCTTCTCCCGCTCTTCAGGGGAAAGCGCCTCGACCTGCCCGAAATCGTTGAACGCCCTGACGAGCGAGCGGTCCACGTCGTCCCGCGGGGGCCCCAGAACCTCGTCCTTCCACTTGGTGGCGTGGGGCGTCCCGATCCAGAGGCCGCGGTCCACCCCGAGCGCTATCATCCCCTCGGTGCCCCGCCCCTCGAAAGCGTCCTCGCTGGTCCAGGCGCCGAGGCTCTCGCCGAACAGCACCACCCGCGGCCTGGCCTCCGGCGCTAGCTCCTCGAGCCTGGCGTGGAGGGCCTCCATGAACATCCTGTACTGCCGCACCCCCTCGGGCACCCTGTCCATCGAGAGCACGGACGGGCGCTTCGAGTACTGGAGCGCTACCGAGGCCATGTCGCCCAGGGTGAGGTACTCGGCCGCCTCGACGGCCACGTAGTTCACGTAGCCGGTCCCCGTCGGGGATATGACCATCAGCAGCGAGCGGTCGAAAGCGCCGGTGCGCTCGAGCTCGTCCAGGGCCAGCTTCACCCTGTCCTCGTCCGAGGAGACGGTGTCGAACGCCGCGAAGACCCTTATCGGCTCCGCCACTACGGGCTCTCGCATCACGCGCTCTATCCATTCCTCCCGCAGCCGGGTGCTCACGAACCGCCTTCCCTGCTTGGAGAGGGTCTCCCAGGGGATGAGGCTGCCGGGCCCTCCGCTGACGAGGGGAGTGTCTGGAGGCGTATTGAAGGCGGGCTCGATCTTGCTCGCTACCTCCTCGATGCGTCCGTACACAAGCTTGACCAGCAGGCCCAGGCAGAACCCGAACACCCCGACCGCCGCCACGTGCCCCATGGGCCTCCACAGCCTCTCGTGACCGTCGAAGAAGCGGGCCAGCAGGTGAGACACCACCCTCGCGAACGCCCGCTCGCCCGCCGACAGCCCGGCGAGGGCCACGGCTATGGACGGGCTCAGGCTCAGCGCCTCCCATTCCTGTCTGGAGCTCATCGGGCCGGGCCCGGAGGTGCGCTCTACGCTCTTGCGGCGCGAGTCCAGGATGCCCGCCAGCACCACGCCGCCGGGAAGGGCGAAGGGAAAGGAGCGCATTCTGCGCAGGTGCAGGTCGTCCACGGCCTCCTGGTACACCGCGACGGTCAGCCCGGCGAAAGAGCCGTTCACCATGAGCGTCCCGACAAGGCGCGCCCAGGAGCGCGCGACGGTCTCACCCTTCTTCTGCTTGAACGCGTTCTTCAGGAATACGCCCAGCGCGATGGTGGTGACGTCGGTGGCGATGGCAAACCTGCGCCAGGTACGGTCCTCCAGCTCGTTCCCGTGTTCGTGCGCGTTCGCCGCCCACGCGGCCGCCGCCTCCACCGTTTCCTGCACCAGCGCCCCCACGGCGTACTCGAGCGCCATCACGATGCCGGTCGCGAGCGCCTGGTCCAGGACGCTCCTCGGCATGAGGGTCTGCTGGAATGTGTAGGGGACGCCCGCTCCCGCCAGGAACATCCCGGCCTGCTCCGCCCGCCCGCTCGGCGCGAGCCATTCTCTCAGGCTCAACTCTCCTCCTCCACGGCGAGGCCGGCCTCAGGGACCGGCTCGGGTTCCGCCAGGGCGCCGGCGCGCCTGTGCTCGCGTATCCACCACGAGGCGTATGCCGGCAGCCCCATGGCTATCGGCATGAGCCAGGTGAGCGCGCGGAAGAGCAGGACGCCCGCCACGACCTCGGGCTCGGAGCCGCCGGCGGCCACCAGGAGGCCGGTGTACCCGGCCTCGGCGATGCCCACCGCCCCGGGCGTTATCGGTATTGCCGAGATGAGCCGGACCACGGCGAATATGCCGAAGGCGACCACCCACGACACCCCGTGCTCCCCGCTGGCCGGCACGCCCGAGAAGCGCAGCGCGTAAAGGAACACCCAGAATGTGCTCAACTGGTAGAGCACCGCTATCAGGGTGAGCGCGAGCCAGCGGGTCCGGGCGACGGTCAGGGTCTGGTCGCGGAACTTCGCGACCGACTCCCCCCACGTCGTGACGGGGTCCTTGTGGAAAAGCTTCAGCAGCCGGGAGACCAGCTTTCCCGCCAGGTTCCCCACCCGGACCGCGAAGCTGCGTTTCCAGAGGACGAGGGCGAACACACCCAGTGCGAGCAGGAGCGCCCCCACCCCCACCAGGGCCAGTATCCAGGTGCTGCTCGCGCTGTTTCCCGTCACCACCAGCAGGAGCAAGGCCACAACGGGCAGGGCGAACTTGGCGAATGTGTTCCAGACGCCCGAGACCCCGAGCATCAACGTGTATTCCGCGACGCCGAACCCGTAAGAGTGGATGATGCCGTAACCGAGGCCCACCGACCAGGCCGCGCCGAGGGGGAGAGTGCTCGCGATGAGGTTCTGGGAGAGCATGAGCTGTCCCGCCTGCCAGTTCTTCATGCCGGGCAGCGACACCTGGAACATCGTCCAGCCGCAGGCCAGGTTGAACAGCGCGACGATGAAGAGGAACACGAGCTGGGCGACGCTCATCTCGCCCATGGCCTGGAAGACCTCCTGGTAGCTCGCGAACTTCGGGAGGATGAACGCGAACACCCCGACCACTATGGCGAGTGTCAGCACGCTCATCAGGATGCGCTTTACCGCGGCGTGCTTCTTCTTCTCCTTCGCGGAGGCCTGCGCCCCGGTTGTCTCTTTATCGGTGTCCTTCAACCGCTCTCCCTGTCTGCTCACATGAGTCGGGCGCGCGGCGGCGCGCCCGTTCCGACAATGATATCAGCGTTCTGTGTGTCACCTTCGCCGCGGCCCGCCTAAGATGATGTATCCGAAACCCTGGTCCTCGACCATCTCCCAGGACCCGGAGGCCTTTCTCATCTGGAGGTCCTCTGGTGCAGCCTTGCCGTCTTCGAGGGCCTGGAGCTCCAGGACGGCGTAGGAGGCTTTGGGCATCTCCACCGAGACCACCTCGACCCTCATGAGCTCGGGGTTGGCCTCGTAGGCCTCTTCCAGGGCTTTTTCTGCGGCCTTCTGCACCTGGGCCTTGTCCTCGATGGTTGCGGCGTACTCCGAGGAGCCCGCTCCGGCCGTGGTGCCGCTCCCGCCGCAGCCGACGAGGGCCGCCGACCCCAGGGCCAGCAGCACCGCCAGTATCGTCACCAGTGTCCTTCGCACGCTGTTAAACTCCGGAAAATCGACTTTCATTCATCAGTTGTATCGTCGTCGCGGCACCGATGCTTGATGGAACGGACGCGAATATTCGCCTTGTTTGCGACAGAGAGCTCCAGGCGACTCGGCCGACGGCACGGGTGGTATACTTCTCCTATCCGGGACACCGGTACCTGCCGGCGGGGCATGCGGCGTCGAGCGGGCTTCGAGGCGGCTGAAGCGGAGGGGGAACATGTCCGATATCGAGAGATGCCCGGCATGCGGCGTGCCGCGCATCATAAGCGGGTCATTCGAGTGGACGGACGGTGGCATCATATCCATTAAGCACTCCCCGAAAGCCCGGATGGTCTTCTACGAATCGGGCAACATCGACAACGTCTTCAGGGGCATCGAAGAGCTCATCGGCGTGCCCATCGAGCACATAGCGGTCGAGAGGAAGCGCCGGGACACAAGGCGGTTCATGGAGCGCGTCTTTCCCGAGCTGATAGAAAGACTCGGCACCATCCTGGGCGAGGAGCGGCCGGACAGGGTCTCCTCCATCGAGCCGGCCAGGCTCGAGGAGGTGCTCGAGATAGGCGCTGTGAGCAACCGCCAGGCCACGGCCATCGGGACGGCCTACGGGTACGGGAGGATAAGGTTCAGCGACCTCTGGGAGCTCTGGGACGCGTTCCCGTGGAGGACCCAGATAATCCGAAATCCCTACTCGGTGATATTCTTCTCGGCCGACATGCTGGCCACCGTCGAGGCGTTCGAGCAGCGGGACCTGCAGGTCAGGTACGAAGAGGTCTCAGACGACACCTTCCTTCTTGCCACCGTGCCCGGCGAGCACCCGATAGAGCTCGCCGAGAGGCTCAAGAGGCGCTCGTACGACGTCAAGGCGGGCGACATAACCTTCGAGACGTGCGCCGAATGCGGCGTGCCGGTGAGCGTCGGCCTGTGCCGGTGGGACCTCGATGCCGGCACGATCACGGACCCTGAAACGGGGCGCAGGATGGCGTTCTTCGACCCCGCAGCCATTGACACGGTCTTCGAGGACCTGGAGGCCGAGCTCGGCGAAGACGTGCCCGAGGCCATCATCGAGGCGCAGAGGCGTTACGGAAAGCTCAGCATGAGCGCGGAGAACTGGCGGCGGAGCGGCTACGACTTCAAGAGCTGGAACGCCACGCGCGGGCTAGGGAACATGACCGCTTTCAAGGCCGACTCGAAGCAGGTGTCTCTGACGCTTGCCAACCCGAGCATGCACCTCGCGATGGTAGGGATGGCCAAGGCCCTTTACGAGCTGGCGTGGGGGGCCGAGAGCTCGACGCACGAGTGGCACCGGACTGATGAAGGCGACCTGGTCATCCACATCGAGCTTTAATCGGGGTCAGGCCGCGGTTCAAGCAGGCGGCTTCACGCCGGTCTTCAGGCCTCTTCCTCGCTCTTCTGCACGAGGCGCGCCAGCAGCGACACCACGATGAAAAGCATGTACAGCGCCGAGAGCATGAACCAGTCGTCGGCGTCCATGTTCAAGATGTCGTCGTCCTTCACTGCGGAAGCCAATCCCGCGAGCGCGGACAGTTTGGCGCATACGATGCCCCCCCAGGCATAGAAGGGGCTGGCCAGCAGTTTTATCATCTTTCCTCCTCTTCGGTCACCGTTGCGGTCAGTCTATGGAGTTCTCCGGGGCGGGCCTATCCCCTGTTCGCCCGATTGAGCCCACCGCCGCCACCCCGTAGAATATCGGCTTGGAACGCGGCGCGGAGCCTTTTTCAGGTTCATGCGTTAGTTATTAAGGAAGTACGCAGACTCGACCCAGGCCGGGCCGCCCGGCCGCCGGAGGTGTCATATATGAAACCCGTCCACGGGGCGCTTGCCCTCCTGCTCGTTTGCCTGCTCGCAGCAGGCCTGGCGCCGGCCGCGGCGGCCGCGCAGAGGACCGCGGACGCGGAGGCAACCGGTCCTTACTGGTCCTGGAGCCGCGACGTCCTCCCCGGATTCGGCTCCGGGTCGGCGAGCAGCGTGGCGATTCCACTGGTGGAGTTCAACGGGAAGCTGTACGCGGGAGTGGCCGCCTCCGACGGCGCCCAGATATGGGCCAAGGGTGCCGGCGGCTGGAGCCGCGAGACGACCGGCGGATTCGGCGATTCCGACAACGCAGCCATCGTGAGGATGCAGGAGTACGGGGGGTACCTGTACGCGGGCACGGCCAACATCGAGACCGGCTGCAACGTGTATCGCACCAACGGAGACGGCACGTGGGCTCCGGCTACCACCTTGGGTGCATCCCCCCCGGGCCAGGGATTCGGCTCGAAATACAATCTTGCCGTAACAGCGATGGAAGTGTTCAACGGCGAACTCTACGTGGGGCTCACGAACTACATACTTGATCAGCTCCCGTTCGTGCTGAAAAGCGAGGGAACGTTCATATGGAAGTTCAACGGCTCGGACTGGGTGAGGGTGGACAACGATGCCTTCCAGGAGGCCGAGCAGCGGGACATCGGCATCGGCGACTTCGAGGTGTACGGCGGCAAGCTCTACGCGAGCACTATCAGGGCGTACTACGGGCTCTCGTTCTTGAGCATCACCGAGATTAAGGTCGACATTAAGCCCGATGGGTGCGAGTTGTGGCGGACGGACGGCGGCCCGGGATACGCCTGGAACAAGGTCGTCGATAATGGTTTCACCAACCTCGATAACATGGCGGCCTTCTGCATGAAGTCGTACAACGGCAGGCTGGTTATCGGCACGGTGAACGCAACCGCGAGTGTCATCGTTGACCTCTCGCAGATGAAGATAACCGAGTTCTCCGTTGACTCCGACGGGCTATACGTATACGACTACGACGGCAGCACGGTGAGAACACTGGTGAGCGGCGGCTTCGGCAGTACGTACGACGTCGCGGCGCTCTGCATGGACACAGTCTCTTACGACGGCAGGACCCAGCTGCTGGTGACCACCGGCAACCCGATGGGGGTCGGAAAGCTCGAGGTATACGACGGCTCGAAGTGGTCCTCCTGGGCCCACGACGGCTTCGACGACCCGAACAACTTCGCTATCACGGGCCTGGAGGTGCGCGACGAGGGCGGGAAGCAGACCATCTACGCCGGCACCGGAAACCGTGAGACCGGGTGCGAGGTGATGAAGGGACAGCTTGGATACTGCTCCTGGTACCTGGCTGAGGGCACCAGCAACTGGGGCTTCGACACCTACATCACCATCGAGAACCCCAACGCGGTCCAGGTCACGGCCAAGGTGACGTACATGCTCCAGTCCGGGGCGAAGATCAGGCCCAACCTGACTTTGCCGCCGAAGTCGCAGACCGTCTTCAACCCGCGCGAGGACCTGGGGGCCGTAGATTTCTCGACCCAGGTCGAGTGCCTGAATCCCGGCAAGTACATAAGCGTCGACAGGCGCATGACGTGGACCGGGCAGGGAGCGGCCTCCTCGGAGGGCCACTCGTCGGTGGGCGTGCTGTCCCCGGCGAACACGTGGTACCTGGCCGAGGGCTCGTCGCAGTGGGGCTTCGAGACGTGGCTCCTCATCCAGAACCCCAACGCCACGAAGGCAACCTGCAAGGTCACCTACATGATAGAGGGCGCGGGGCCGCACACAGTCGAGAAGCAGGTGCCGGCGCGGTCGCGGGCCACCTATAACATGTTCGACGACATCGGGGCCAAGGACGCGGCCATAAAGGTCGAGTCGAACATCCCGGTCATCCCCGAGCGCTCCATGTACCGCAACAACAGGCGCGAGGGACATGACTCCGTCGGCACCACGATTCCCGCCAGGGACTACTACCTCGCGGAAGGGACCACCGACTGGGGCTTCACAACCTACGTCGTCGTCCAGAACCCCAACGACGAGGAGAACACCGTAGAGATAACCTACATGACGCCTGAGGGACCGGTGCCGCAGGCGGCGTTCACCATGCCCGCCAACTCGCGCAAGACCATCAGGGTCAACGACTCCCTTCCGTCAAAGGACCTCTCGACGCGCGTGCACGGGAGCGAGCCCCTCATCGCCGAGCGGGCGATGTACTGGGACAAGGGGACCGGGGAGGCGTGTCACGAGTCCATCGGCATGCCGACTCCGCACACGACCTTCATGCTCCCGGACGGGGAGACCTACAACGGGATGGAGACATGGACGATGGTCCAGAACCCGAACTCCACGTCGGTGAAGATCGAGGTCTCGTACCTGAAGCCGGGCGGCACGGGCAACGTGGTTTTCACCGATACGGTCGCCGCCAACTCGCGCAAGACCTACGCCATGGGCGAGAGGATACCCGCCGGGCGGGCGGCCATCATGGTCCGCTGCACGACCTCGAAGAAGAAGATAATGGTCGAGCGCGCCATGTACTGGAACAACAGGGGCGCCGGGACCGACACCATCGGGGGCTACGCCGACTGAGCGCGCACATCGGGGTCAGGTCACTTTGTTGCATTTTGATGCAACAAAGTGACCTGACCCCGGTTTTGCATCAGCCTTCTATCTTCTCCACCTTGCGCAGGCGCAGCATTATCGGGAACCCGATGAAGAGCGTGAGGACGAAGTAGAGGGCCGGGCTCTTTCCACGCTTCCTGGCCATGCGCTTCGCGAGAAGAGCCTCCATCGAGTGAAGAACGGCTATCACGATAAAAGTCTGCTTGAGCTTCTTGCTGTCCATCGCTCCTCCTTGGCCTCGGGTATGGTGAGATATTCTACCTTATCAAGCTGTTGGGCGCTCACCCGTGCGGAGAGTGGACTGTCGGGAGGACCGCTGGAAACCCACCGGCCTTGCGGCATGGTAGAATAGCCGGGCAAGCGGCGACAAACAGGAGGGTTGGCATGGCAGTAGCTCAGGACACTGTCTATAAGCTGGAGATAGAAGACACGCCGGGAGCGCTCCACGAGGTGCTCGCCACCACCGCGGAGGCCGACTCGAACGTGGTCTTTCTCACCGCTCTCGCCACGGGCGGCGGCAAGGGCGCCGCGTATGTCATCACCGACGACCCGGAGGTCCTCATCGATTTCGCGAAAAAGCGCGGGATAGGCGTCGAGGAGTACCACGGCTTCCTCATGGGAGGGGAAGACCGGGTCGGCGTCGGGAGGGACGTGACCAAGCCGCTGGCGGATGCCGGCATAAACGTGGCGCTTAGCGCAGCGACGGTCGTCGCCGGCACGTACCAGCTGTTGATCATGGTCAACACGAAGGACGCCGGAGCGGCCGCGAAAGCGCTGGGCGTCTAACCCGGCGAGCTCATGCGCTGCGACGACTGCGGTGAATGGCCCGGAGCCCGGTTCGGCCAGCAGGTCCTGCTCGCCGCGGCTGCGCTCGCCTTCCTGGCAGCCGGCCGCCGCGCTCTCCGCAGGAACCGCCCGGGGTGGCTTCCGCTCTGGATAGCCGGCCTGCTCGGCTGGGTGACTGTACCCAAGTACTTCATCTGCACCCGGTGTGAGAACTACGGCAAGCCTTGTGACTTCTTCTACGGGGGCAGGTACGCGGCCCTTCTGTTCAAAGCCCAACCCGACAGGCCGTTCAATGCCGCCGGTTACTTCGCGGAGGGCGGCACGCTCGCCCTGCTCGGGTTCCTTCCCGCCCTGTCCGCCCGGAGGGACGCCGGATCCCTCGCGCTCTATGCGCTTGGCGCCGGCCTGTTCCAGGGAACGCTCATCTCGGTGTGCTGCGTGAAGTGCGTCCACAGGGCGACCGACCCCTGGAAGCGTAAATACTGTCCCACGTTCAAGATCACGGAGGGCATCCTGCGTCATGTCTGAGGAGGACCCGGGAGGACCAATGGCCGTAGAAGGCATGAAGCCCAGCGACGAGGGCGCAACGGATTTCATGGACCTGGAGCAGGTATCCAGGTACCTGGGCCTCGACGAGTCCCTGGTCCTCCAGCAGGTAGAGCAGGGCAAGATGCCGGCCATCAAGCTGGGCGAGACCTGGAGGTTCTCACGCGCGGGCCTGATGGCCTGGGCGGTCGAGGCCGGTTTCCGCAACCTGCGTTAAATGGGGTCAGACCATTTTCGTTCCATCAGCAACTCTATTGAACATGTTGAACATGTGGCTGATGGAACGAAAATGGTCTGACCCCATTCGTTACACTTCGAGGGGGGTCGTCATGTCGTCGCCCTCGAATATGCGAACGCCGCCGGCGACGAGCCTCTTCAGGAATTCCTTCGGATCGACGCACGCCTCCGGGGCCATCGCGCCCTTCTCGGTGATGAGGCCCTCGCCCACCATCTGCACCACGATCGATGACGGCAGGCACGTGAGCATGTCCATGTGCGCCGCGGCTCCGTAAGCCAGGTGCACCCACTTGCCCTTCTTCTTGCCGGTCACGTCCGTGCGGCACGCCGAGCACGTCTCCGGCGGCTTGCCGAAGCTCTCCAGGGCGGGCAGCAACGCGTTGAACAGGGCCCCCATGAGGTCCTTCTTGCGCTCGGTGTTGGTGAGGCGCATCTTGACCAGGAGGTTCGTGAGCCCCACCAGGAACGGGTCGGTAAGGCCGCCCTTGAGTGAGACCGTCCGGGCGTTTATGTACCTGGGTATGGTGACCGGCTCGGGGTGCCCAGCGTGGAAGATGCTGCAATCCCCGACCGTGGGCGGGAAAGTTATCTTCTCGAGCCCCGAGCCCGCCGGGATGTTCTGCAGGCGCCCGTCGATGAACGACGGAATCATCCCGGTCACCGCGTGGATGTAGTGCAGGGTGACCGCCTTGCCGGCTGTGTCGGCCGGGTCGCATGCCCATGAGGTCGCTATCTCGTCGACCTCGTCTAGCTGGTCCGCCCCCATCCGCGCGAAGATGTTGGTTATTCCCGGCGTCCAGCCAACCCCGGTGATGGCGGTGATCCCGGCCTTCTTCGCGGCGTCGTCGAACTCGAGGAAAGCAGCGGCGGCGTCGTAGTCGTCGCAGATGCTGACGTAGTTGACCCCGGCGTCGATGCAGGCGCTTGCCACCTTCTTCTCGTACTTGTAGAAAGGACCGATGGTGCCCATAGCCACGTCGAAGCCCTTGATGGCCTCGACCATCCCCGCGTGGTTGTTCGCGTCGACCTGGCGGGCGCTGCACTTGCTTCCCAGCTCACGCGCGAGCGCCTCGGCCTCGGCCACGTCATAGTCCGCGATCATGACCTCTTCCACGCTGTCCTTGGACACGAGGTCCTTCACCCCGAACCGGCCCATGACGCCGGCTCCTCCCAGCGCGATCACTTTCATCTTCCCGCTCCTTTCATTCCTTGTGCAACGTTGGGGTCAGGTCATTTTGTTGCATTCTATTGCAACAAAATGACCTGACCCCGATCTTGCGTTTACCTGGTCAGGCTTGTCACCATCATCCGCATCGTCACCTCGAGGGCGTCGCGCATCGAGAACTCCTCCTCGTTCTCCAGCCACTCGACCTCCAGGCCCTCGGTGATGCCCAGGAGGATGAACGCCATGAGTCTGGGGTCCACCTCCCTGATCTCCCCGGCCGCGATACCCTGCTCGACCATCGCCTCGAGAGCCCCCCGTATCTTCACGTAATAGCTTGTGACCCTCTCCGTGTACTCCTTGCTGAAGATGAAGCTGCGGTCGGCCCGGAACTTCCACAGCAAGCGCAGGTAGTCGGTCTCCCTGTAATAGAGCTCCGCCACGTCGGCGACCAGGCGCTCGAGCCTGGCGATTACGGGGCCTCCTTCGTCCCGTGCGCGCTCGATGAGCTCCAGGAAGTCGCCCAGCATGTCCGAGACGAGCGAGAAGGCGACCTCTTCCTTGCTCTTGTAGTACCAGTAGAGGGTGCCCTTGGATACGCCCGCCGCCTCGGTCAGGTCCCTGGTGCTGGTCGCGTAGAACCCCTTCTCGGAGAAGAGCTTCAGCGCGGCGGCCTTGATCGCCTGTTCGTTCGCCGCCTTCTCCCGGCTCTTTTCGACCTTGTCCTTCGCCACGAGATTCAGTCCTCCGCTACCTCTCCCGCCCCCTAGACCGGGCGCCCAGTATGTAGCAGTCTATTTCGCCGCGTGGCGGATGTCAATATAGAATTACCAGCGTGCGCGCCGGGGAGTCCGGCGTCGAGGGTGGTGCGTTCCCGCGTTCGACGAGAGGAGGACCGCTGGAAGGTAACAGCAGGACACCTGGGGACCTGGGCGCTTTCTTCCGGCCCCGTTCGGTTGCGGTTGTGGGAGCTTCGCGTACCGAGTGGAAGTCCGGCTACAGGGTGCTGGCCAACATAATAGAGGCTGGCTTCGCCGGAGGGCTCTACCCCGTCAACCCGGGGGTGGAAGAGATACTCGGAGTCAGGACCTACCCGGACCTCGCGAGCATCCCGGAGCCGCCGGAGCTCGTCATCGCCGTGCTGCCCCGGACCCAGACCAGGAGCCTCATGCTCGAGTGCGCGCAGGCAGGCGTACGCCACGTCATAGTGCCTGCCGCCGGCTTTTCGGACGCCGGGGAGGAGGGAAGGCGGCTGGAGGAAGGAGTGATGGAGGTCGCCCGTGACGCCGGCATAACCCTGATGGGGCCCAACAGCATCGGCACGGTCTGCCCGTCCTCCGGGCTGGCGACGTCAATTGTGTCCCTCGACCGGATGCGGCCGGGCATCGTGGCCCTCTTCGGCCAGTCGGGGCTGTTCTCGAGCGGGATCGCACGCTGGATAAACACCGGCGAGAAGTTCGGCGTGAGCAAGATAGCCTGCCTGGGGAACAAGGCGGGAGTCGACGAGGTCGACATGCTGGAATACCTCCGCGGGGACCCGGAGACCGGGGTCATCTGCATCTACACCGAGGGTGTCTCCGACGGCCGCGCGTTCGCCGAAGTGCTGAGGGAGGCCGCGCGGGAGAAGCCGGTAGTAGTGCTGAAGGGCGGGAGCACCGAGCAGGGGCGCGTGGCGGTCGCGAGCCACACCGGCTCGCTGGCCGGCAGCGATAAGATATACGACGGCCTCGTCGCGCAGTCGGGAGCGGTAAGGGTCAACGACTTCGAGGAGATGCTGGACGTCGCGAAGGCTTTCGCCATGCTCCCGGCGCCCGCCGGGAACGGCGTCGGCGTGGTATCCATCACCGGCGCCGGGTGCGTGCTCTCCGCCGACGCGGCGGGACTTCTGGGCCTCGCCCTGCCGCAGCCGTCGAAGAGATTCGCCGAGAGCATGAAGGAAGTCGCGCCGGAATGGGTGCCCTACCGGAACCCGGCTGACATCTGGGCCGCCATCGAGGCCAGCGGGCCCGAGCGCAGCTTCACCATCGCGTCGGCGGCGATGCTCGAGGAGGAGGGGGTCGACTCGCTGGCGGTCATCTTCACGGTCATCCCGGAGTCGCGTATGGACGCCGCCGGGATGTTCGCCTCACTGCGGGAGCGATACCCGGAGAGCCCGGTCACCGCGGTCCTGATGGGAGGAGATTCGGGAATGCTGGCGGATTGGAGGGATTCCATCGAGTCTGCGGGCGTGCCCGTCTACACGTCCCCCGCCCGCGCGCTGCGCGCCCTTGCCGCGCTTAAGTTCCGGGGTCGGCCCTGATCCCGGAACTCGAGGGGATGGTGAAGTAGACGGTGGCCCCCCGGCCCGGCGCGCCCTCGGCCCAGACCCTGCCCCCGTGCCTGTGGACTATCTTCCGGACCAGCGCCAGGCCGACCCCGCTGCCCTCGTACTCCTCGGGGGAGTGCAGCCGCTGGAACACCCCGAACATCTTCTCCGCGTGGCCCTGGTCGAAACCCACGCCGTTGTCGCTCACGAAGTAGACCCTCTCACCGTCGTGTGAGTGCCCCCCTATCTCGACGACCGCCGGGTCCTTCTCCCGGGTGAACTTGACGGAGTTCGAGACGAGGTTGACGAAGACCTGCCGGAGCAGTGCCGCGTCCCCCTCGGCCGGGGGCATGTCACCGACCCGGAACTCGATGCTCCTGTCCCCGTTGAAGGAATCCATCTGTCGCGCTACCTCCCGCGCGAGCCCCGACATCTCCACCTCTCCGCGCCTGAGCTCGGCGCGGCCCATACGCGAGAAATCGAGCAGGCTCTCGATGAGACGGTCCATCTGCGTGGAGTTGGCGTGGATCATCTCCAGGAGCCGCCGGCCCTCGGCGTCCAGGGACCCGGCGTAGTCCGTGGCTACCATCTCGCTGAACCCGCGGATTGCGCGAAGCGGCGCCCGGAGGTCGTGCGAGACAGAATAGCTGAACGACTCCAGCTCGCTGTTCACGTTGCGAAGCTCGGCGACCTTCCCCCGCAGCTCGGTGTTGAGGACCCTTATCTGCTCCTCCGACTCCTTGCGCTCGGTCACGTCCCGCGCCGTCACCACCACCGATGCCACGATCGGGTCCTCGGTGAGGTTCTTGCCCTCGCAATCGAGGTACCTCCAGGACCCGTCGCTGCTCCGTACCCTGCACCGCACCCGGACAGCGAGCCCGGGATTCTCCATGCCGAACCGGAACTGCTCCATCACCAGGCCCAGGTCCTCGGGGTGGAGGAACTCCACGATGTTACGGTCCAGCTCCCGCTCGGGTCTGTAGCCCAGCATGCGCTCGACGGATGGGCTTATGTACTGCAGTGTGCCCAGCCCGTCGACCAGCAGTATCAGGTCGCCGACGTTCTCTATGAGCGTTTTGAAGTGTATCTCGCTCGCTTCACGGGCGGCCTCGGCCCGGCGCCTCTCCATCGTCTCGAGCTGCAGGAGTGAGTTGGCCTCCTGGAGCTCGGCGGTCCTTTCGAGGAAGCGGACCTCCAGCTCGTCGCTCGAGCGCTCGAGCGCCTCCTCCCTCTCGAGCCAGCTCCGTGATATCTCGCGGTACGCGATGACGCCCAGCGCGCCGAAAGCTGCCGTGTAGACGAGAAGGTCGATTACGAAGAGCGTCCATGACCTGGTTCCGGAACCGATGTGAAGGAGCCCGCTGGTCACCGCGACGGCCAGCCCGACCAGGTAACCCAGCACCAGCCATCGCCTGAGGGAGGATACGGCGTAATGGTACTCGGCCTCGAGGCTCCCGGGTTCGTCATCCCCCCCGGAGACCCGGTACAGGGGCAGCATGCCCGGGAACCGGTCCTTAAGCGCGGCCATCCCTTCCTCCCGCAGTCTATCCCCAGCCACCGACGACGAACGTCATACCTTCGCGGCATGGCCCGTACGCTGGATAAATACGGATACGTTGGAATTAACCCGCGCGCGCAACAATGGGGTCAGGTCATTTTGTTGCATTTCGATGGGCATTCTTATCAGGCGAATGCTAATGCAACAAAATGACCTGACCCCGATTTGCGTTTTCGGCTTTAGAACTTGAAGCCCTCAGCGAACATGGCGGTTGCCGGGCTGAACACCGTGGGGTCCGTGATGACGTTCACGCAGGCGGGCCTCCCGCACTCGAGCGCGCGTTTCACCGCCGGCGCGATGTCTTCGTCCTTCTCCACGAACTCCCCGTATCCGCCCAGCGCCTCGACTATCTTCTCGTAGTGGATGACCCCGAGCTCGGTACCGCACACCCTGTCATCGGCGTAGCAGAGCTCCTGGTGATGCTTGACCATGCCCCAGCCCTGGTCGTTGCAGATGACACAAACCAGCGGGATATCGTGACGGATCGCGGTCTCGAACTCCATCGCGTTCAGGCCGAAGGAGCCGTCGCCGGTGACCAGCACCACCTGCTTGTCCGGGAGCGCCACCTGGGCTCCCAGTCCGAACGGGACACCGGTGCCCAGGCACCCGAACAGCGTCCCCGAGCCTATGACTCCCGCCGTGCGCGTCGCCCTGAAGGTCATGAGCGAGAAATAGAGGGCGTCCCCGCCGTCCAGTATGTAGACGGCCTCGTCTCCCGCGGCCTGCCTTACCTGGTTCATGAGCCTGAACGGGTGTATGGGTTCGCTCGGGTTCTCTCGCTGCTGCTTGTCGGCCTCGGTGAGCCCGGTGAAGATGGCCTTGAGCGAGCCGACCCACTCGCTGCGGTCCTTTTTCTCGACCGCTTCGTTCAGGAGCGCAAGCGTCGCCCGGGCGTCCCCGACCAGGCCTATGTCAGCGGGCCGGTTGCGGTCCACCTCGGCGGGGTCTATGTCCAGCCGCACCACCTTCGAGTTCACGAAGACGTCCCCGAAGTTCAGGACCCAGTTGAGCCTGATGCCCACCGTGAACACGACGTCCGCCATGGACGCTGCGGCGAGCAGGCCCATCAGCCCCCCGTCCCAGAGCGACTGGGGGTGTTCGTCCGGGACCGCGCCGCGCCCGTTGTCCATCAGGATGAACGGCATGCCGGTCTTCTCGAGGAACTCCGCTAGCTCGCTCTCCGCGCCGCTCGCAGCGATGCCGCTGCCGCCCAGCAGGAGCGGCTTCTCGGCGGCGTTCAGGAGCTCCGCGGCCCGGTCGAGGTCGTTCCTCTCCGGGACCACGGGGTACTTGGTCCACGGCTTTTCGGGCCACCGCAGGTCCTCTTCGGGAACCGGGATGTAGAGCTCGTCGGGGGGTATCTCCAGGAACACGGGGCCGGGTCGCCCCGACACGGCGTAGCGGAACGCCATCTCGAGGTACTCCGGGATGCGGGCGGCCTCGTAGCAGCGGCCCGCCCACTTGACCACCGGGCGTATCATGTCAACCTGGTTCATGTCCTGCAGGGCCCCCCGGTCGAGGTCGCGGATGGGGGCCATGCCCGAGAGCACCACCACCGGTACGTTCTCCAGGAACGCGTTCGCCACCCCGGTGAGCGAGTTGGTGAAGCCGGGGCCCGCTGTCACGAGGCAGACGCCGGGTTTGCCGGTGTAGATGGACCAGGCGTGTGCCGCCATCACCGCGGCCTGCTCGTGGCGCACATCTATGTTGCGCACGTCGTAGTCAAGGCAGCCGTCGAAGATGGGCGCTATGTGGCCCCCGGACAGAGAGTAGATGGTGTCGATGCCCTCGACTTCCTTGATGTACTTCGCGACGATCTGTCCCCCGTAGATCTCCGGCATTGCGTACCTCCTGCTAGGTGTAGGCCAATTCTATCCGGATTCGGGCGACTTATTCCATGTCGTAGTCATCGGGGATGGTTTTCATCTGTGGTCGACGGCCTGCTCGTCCGGAATCCGGAGACCTAGCCCGGCCCGGTCAATGCGGCTATACTCCAGGTACTGAAGCGTCACCTCCGCAGAAGGAGCGTCCATGACTACCGTCGGCGAATACCCCGGTGTTTCCACGGCCCATCTCGAGGTCGCACGCAACTATTCGAGCCCCCTGATGCAGGGACCCGCGATGTGCGACGAGCTGGTAGCGCTGGTCAGGCACATGTACACAGATGAAGAGGCGGACATCGTCCGGCACCTCAAGCCGTGGAAGCCCAGGTCTGCTTCGGGACTGGCGAAGGCCGCGGGACGGCCCGTGGAAGAGGTCCGACCGGTGCTGGAAAGCCTCGCCCGCGAGAAGTTCCTCATCCTTGCCGTGGGCAGGGCCGGCAGGACATTCTACGGCATCATGCCCATCGTGCCGGGCACTTTCGAGAGCGTGCTGATACGCAGGTCGCCCGAGAGCGCTACCCCTTGGCACAGGAGGTTCGCCGAACTCTATGAAGAGCTGTTCGACACGGGCTACGTCTCCGAGTACCTCCGCAAGCCCGTCGACCCGGTGCGCTACCTCCCCGTCGGAGAATCGATCGCGCACGAGCCGATGGCCCTTCCCTCGGACCGCCTCGAGGTGATAATGGAGAGGTTCGACGAGTTCGCCGTCGGCGTCTGTCAGTGCAGGCTCTCGAAAGAGCTCATTGGGAACGGGTGCGGGAGGATGCTCGAGACCTGTACCGTGATGGGACCGGTGGCGAGGCCGCTCATCGCCGACGGGCGGATGAAGCAGGCCAGCAGGCGTGACGTGCTCGAGGTGAAGGCGGCCGCCGAAAAGGACGGGCTCATCACCTGGATGATGAACTCCGAGAGCAGCCGCTTCGGAAGCTGCGCCTGCTCCTGCTGCGGGTGCTGCTGCGGGGCGCTCAGGCAGATATCTCAGTTCAATGCACCCGGCTTCATAGCCCCCCCGCACTTCATGCCGGACGTGGACCTCTCCGGCTGCAAGCAGTGCGAGAAATGCGTGGAGGCATGCCAGATGGGCGCCCTGGCCATGCTCGGTGAGGGTAAGGCGAGGCTGCTGGTCCATAAGAGCGAGCGGTGCATCGGGTGCGGCCTGTGCTCGGTGGCCTGCCCGGACGGCAACCTCCCCATGAGGCCGGTATCCGGCTACAGGGAGCCTCCGCGAGGGTGGTTCACGTACCTCACGCGGTACGTGCCGCACTACATCAGCAACGTGAGGACGGTCCGGGCCGCGCGCAGATAGCGGGGTCAGACCATTTTCGTTTCACAAGCCACATGTTCAGCATGTTCACTAGAGTTGCTTATGGAACGAAAATGGTCTGACCCCATTCGTTACTTGCTGTTGCCGTAGACCGCGCGTTCGGCGACGACCGGCTTGCTGCTTGTAACCCTGGTCGAGACGTCCCAGCTGCCCGGCACCGTCTCTCCAGCGTTGAAGTTGATGCGCGAGTTCGGCGGCAGCGTCACCTTCGGACCCTGGACCTCGCCCCAGGCGAGCAGGTAGTCGATGTCGAGCTGCGCGGCCTCAGTCCCGGGGTTCTGGACCAGCACCCACGTCTCGAAGCCCGGTCCGGTCGAGCCCTCCGCCATGTACCACGATGTGGCTGTGGCCTGCGCTCCCACCGAGTCGTGCCCCCAGACGCGGTTGTTACCGTACATGGCCCGTTCCACCACGACCGGCCTGTTCGAATCGACCCTCGTCGAGACCTCCCATGTGCTGTGCACCACGTTGCCCGCGTTGAACGACCTGCGGGCCCGCGCGGGTATCGTGTCGATGGTCTGCGCGGCGGCGCCAGACGGGGTCATGTACGTGAGGGTCACGTCAGCGGGCTGCGCGTTGGGATTCTGGACCACTATCCAGGTCTCGAAGCCCGGTCCGGTCGAACCCTCCGCCAGGTACCAGGTCGCCGAGAGGGTCGAGGCGCCGATGGAGTCGGTCCCCCACGTCCTGTCGCTGCCGTACATGGCCCGCTCCACCACGACCGGCTTACCCGCGTCGACCCTGGTGGCCACGTCGAACGTGCCCGGGAGGGTGTCGGCTATGTTGAAGGTCCGCCGCGACCCGGCCGGTACGCTCGCCTGGGGCCCGGCGACGGGTCCGGACATCGTCATATAGGTCAGAGTCACAGTGGCGGCCGTGGTGTTCGGGTTCTGCACCACGACCCAGGTCTCGAAGCCGGCACCAGTGGAGCCCTCGGCAAGGTACCACGTGTCAGCCGGGGCCGAGGCGCCGATCGAGTCGTGGCCCCAGGCCCTGCTGGCCCCGTACATCGACCGCTCCACTATCACCGGGCTCGGGCAGGTCACCCTGGTCGAGACCTCCCAGGTGTTGGGCACGGTCGCGGCTACGTTGACCGCAGTCCGCGCTTCGGCCGGGATGCGGACCGTAGGCCCGCTCACCGGTCCCGTGAGGGTCATGAAGTCGAGCTTGGCGTCCACCGCCGCCGCGTTCGGGTTCTGCACCACCACCCAGGTCTCGAACCCGGGGCCGGTGCAGCCTTCCGCCAGGTACCACGAGGTGGCGGGCGCGGATGAGCCCACGGAGTCCGTGCCCCACGCCCTGCCCGTGGCCGGGACCACTACCTCACCGAGCAGTATGTTGCCGTCGTCGCCGCAGACCCAGATGTGGCCGCCGTCAGGCATGGCGATCCCGTTCAGGTTGTTGAGCGAGCCGGTGGTCTGCGCCGTCCAGGTATTCCCGTCGTAGTAACGAGCGACGCCTCCCTCACCGACGGCCCAGACGCGGTCGGTGCCCGCCGCTGCCACAGCGAAGAGGTCGGAGGTGGTGCCACTCGTCTGCTGGCTTACGGTCGTGGGGCTGCTGATGAACAGCACGTACCCGTCCGGTCCGACCGCCCAGACATGCGTGGCGTCGAGAGCGAACACGGAGTTGAGACCGTTGACCGCGTCCGTGTTATAGGTCTTCCAGGACGAGCCGTCGTAGAAGAGGAGCGACTTGCCGCTCCCGACGGCCCAGACGTGCTTGCGGTCCGAAGCCGAGACCCCGTTCAGCCATTGGGTCGTGCCGGAGGTCTGGCCGGCCCAGGCGCTGCCGTTATAGAAACGAACTGTGCCGGACGCGCCCACCGCCCAGACGTGGGACGCATCGACGGCGGTGACGCTGAAGAGAGAGCTCGAGGTCCCGCTGTTCTGCAGGGACCAGCCGGTGCCGTTGAAGAATGCTATCTTCCCTCCCTCTCCCACCGCCCACACGTGGGTGGCGTCGAGAGCGAAGACATCGAAGAACGGCCCGGTGGCACCGCTCGGCTGGGCGGACCAGGCCGCCCCGTTGAAGTGCAGGATGTCCCCACCGGCCCCGACAGCCCAGGCCCTGTTCTGGTCGTAGGCGGAGACCCCGTAGATGTTGAAGGTCTCGCCGTGAGTCTGCCTGTGCCAGGTCCCGTTGTAGTAGAGTATCTCCCCCCCGTCGCCGACCGCCCAGACGTGGGTGGCGTCGAGGGCGAAGACGCTGTGAAGCGTCTTGGAGGAGCCGGTGAGCTGCTCGGCCCAGGTCGTGCCCTTGAAGAACAGGGCGGTGCCGTCGCACCCTACCGCCCAGACGCTCGTGGCGCTGGCGGCGGATACGTCCGTGAGCCAGCAGTCCTCCCCGCTGGCCTGCGTCGACCAGGTGGAGCCGTTGAACGAGAGGACGAAGTAGGTGAGCGTATGGCCGACCTGCCGGTAGCCGACCGCCCAGGCATGGGAGGCGTCGGCGGCGGTGACGCCGTTTATCCAGGCGTCGCTCATCCCGCTCGACTGGCCTTCCCACCGGGTCCCATTGTAGAAGAGAATCGTACCGTTGAACCCTGCCGCCCAGGCGTGGGTGGCGTCAACGGCCGAGACCGAGAGCAGGGTGTTCGTGGTGCCGGTGGTCTGCGACGACCAGCTGGTGCCGTTGAAGAACAGGGCCGTGCCGCCGGAGCCCACAGCCCAGACGTGGGTGGCGTCCAGCGCGAAGACCCCGTTGAGGCTGTTGACGGTCCCGCTCGCCTGTGTGGCCCACGCGGAGCCGTTGTAGAACAGCACCGTGCCGCTGGCGCCGACCGCCCAGACGTGTGTCGCGTCGACCGCGGATACGTCGGCGAGCGAGCTGCCGGTGCCGCTCGCCTGCGGCAGCCAGTACGTGCCGTTGTTGAAGAGGATGGTCCCGCCGGCCCCGACGGCCCATACGTGGCTCGCGTCCGGGGACGTCACGCCATAGAGGTCGTTACCCTGCGGCAACGGGTTCTGCCAGCTCCAGGCGTAGTTGTCGGCCGCAAGGGACCCTGATGGTACCAGCGCAATCAGCAGGACAGCGACTGCTATTACTGCAACGGACGAAGAAAGCTTCACGGGCGGACGCATCGCAACCCCTCCCCCAGTACTTCTCGCAATATTGCCGCTATTATACATCGGGGTCAGACCATTTTCGTTTCGTAAGCCACATGTTCAACATGTTCAATAGAGTTGCTTATGGAACGAAAATGGTCTGACCCCATTCGTGCAGGCGCGGCTCGTCGGTGACCTCGACGACGGTATACCTGGACCTGGGCTCATCCGAGTCGCCGGTGACGTCGCTCGGATTGTTGAACCAGCTGCCGCAGTTCACAGCCTGTGTCCCGGAGAGCGGGAGCTCGAGCATGCCGGCCCTGTGAGTGTGCCCGTAGATGAAGTAGGCGGGCTTCTCGTCGTAGAAATGGTCGAGAAGGGCCTCAATCTCGACCGCGTTCTGCTCAATCGACGTGTCGCGGAATGCGGACACCCTGTATTCCTTCTCGAAGCCGAGGAGCCTCGCGGTCCTGCTCACCGTCCGGTAGAAGCGGTACCTGCCGTCCACCACCCCGGGCACCGCGGTGCTCATCGCCACCATCTCGTAATACGGTGAGAGGAAAGTCTCCATGTCGTCGAGCCCCACGGAGGGGTTCCTCTTGAGGAGAAACGCATTGAGGAACCTCCCCCTGGGCCGCCAGAGAGAGCGCTCAAAGAACCCGAGGAGGTGACCGTGTGTGAGGAGAGCGGTCCTGCCGCGTACCGAGACCTGGTGCCAGGGATAAGTCATGAATAGCGGGACTTTAGCTCCGTTAGGCCGGAGTGACTCGAGCGCGGGGCAGTCCGCGACGAGCGGGATGGTGAGCTCGGGGGGCTCGAGGTCTCCCGCGCGCAGCCTCTTCATTACCTCTTCCTCGTAGTACAGGCGCACCACGTGGTGGTCGTGGTTGCCAGGGATGTAGATCACGCGCCCGACGTTGTCGAGCTTGAGAAGCCCGCCCACGAGCTCCCTCGCCTGTTCGAGCGCGTCGGAAAAAGTGGTGGTCCAGAAATCGAAGATGTCCCCCAGCAGCACCAGCTCGTCGATGGTGCCCAACCCTCTCAAGCCATCGACGAGCAGCTTCCTGTTGTCGGAGGTGCCCAGCGCTCCGTAGTCGTTGCCGAAATGCGTGTCGGACACGACGACCAGGCGGTCGGCAACCGCCTCGGGCAGGGGCGCCTTGACCAGCGCCCGTGCGCCGGGTATGCGCGACGCGATGAGTTCTATGCGCCTCCGCGCCTGTTCGGCTATCCGCCGGCGTGATTCGCCGCCGGGGCTTCGGCCGTTCTTTGAGTGCTCCTCTTGCATGACGGTACATGATTGTACCGCAACGCGCGGGGCGGGTCGCTCTGCCTTGAATCCGCCGCGCGGTCTGTTGAATTTGTTAACTATTGCGCAACTGGTGTCGGACATTTGCATCACAAAAGATATCTTTCTTCTAAATTAACCACATAAACAACATGAGCAACAGGTCAGGGGGCTTCGAGAGTCTGGAATGCGCGGGTTCAGTTGGCGATGGTTCATCAGTCGACTGTTGTTGATGCTGTTATGCAAACGTCTGACACCTGAGGGCGACCGGCCTTAGATGAGGCCGGTCTTCTCGAGCGCGGTGACAATCGCGGCGCGCGCCGGGCAGTCGGGAAGCTCCAGGAAAGAGAGCTCCTCGCCGTCGAACCTCCTGACGGTGTCGTCCTCGGGCACCCAGCCCAGCACGTCGAGGTCGGTGCCGCGCTCTACCGCCCCGGCCTCGTCCGCGTCGCGGGCCCTGTTAACCAGCAGGCCCGTCCCCTGGCCGCCTATCATCTGGTCGGCGACCCCTTTTATCGTCCGTGCAACCTTGACTGCCTTCGCGGACGTATCGGACACCAGCAGCACGTAATCGACAGAGCTCAGCACCTTGCGGTTCACCTGCTCGATGCCCGCCTCGGCGTCGATTATGGTCGCGTCGAACCTGCCCGCCAGGCCCTCAATGGCGTCCTTCAGGATGACGTTGACCTTGCAGTAGCAGCCGGCGTCCTCGGGCCGGCCGATGGAGAGCAACGCCAGGTTCCCCTGCTCGGTCAGAGCCTCGGCCAGGAGGTAGTCGAGCGACACGGCGAGGTCTTTCTCGTCACGCCCACCCGCCTTGACCTCCTCGATTATCTCCTTGCGGACGTCGTTCAGCGTCTTTCGCGGCTCGAGCCCGAGCGCGACCGCGAGCCCGCCTGCCGGGTCCGCGTCGACCACGAGCGCCCGCCGGCCGTCCTCGCGCGACAGGGCCTGGGCGGCGACGGCGGATACCGTGGTCTTGCCCACCCCGCCCTTTCCGCAGACCGACAGGATCATCCGCTCCCCTTCCCTTCCGCGAGCTTCTGCCTTATCTTCTTCAGGTCCATCACTGTGTCGCAGACGTCCTGGTACTCGCAAGTCTCGCAGTCGTAGTTCTCCTCGGAGTACATTTTCATCATGGCGTCGACAATCCTCTGCGCTCCGGCCGCGGCGCCTGCGAGCTTCTTCACCTCGTCCACCCCGGCGGTGACGAAAACCACCTGCGCCCCGGACACCCCGTCGAGGCTCTTGAGCGAGTCGATGAGGGCGGCGCCGAGGTCGACGAGCGAGAAACCCCTGCCGGCCGCGTCCCGGGACACCCTGCACCAGACGCTCTGCCTGCTCGGCATGGTCCGGACCGAGAACCCCGCAAGCCTTGTGTCGTACACCGCGTCCCGGACGTCCCGGTACGACTCGTACTCGTCCGGGAACGTCCCCCCGGCGATGACCACCTGGCCGAACGGAACACTGGCGCTTGCGGCTTCAGCCACGTCGGGGCCCACCAGGGTGACCTTCCCGTCCTCCACTCCCCCGCCCTCGCTCCATATCAAGAGGGATATCGAAGCCGCCGACGGGTTGCCGAGCTCGAGCGCAGTCTCTTCCTCCAGGACCAGGGAGGGCCCGTCCGGCCAAGGCTCGCGCGCGGAGCAGTCGAAGTCGCGGCCGCTCCCGCTCCCGCGCCATCCGTCCAGGAGGTTCCTGACCTCGGTGAGCTGTTCTTCGAATAGGGCCATGTCGATCAGAACCGGGCCGCGGGAAAAGGCGGCCCTCAGGAATCGTCGAATTCATCCATCCCGGCGAGCAGCGCGGCCCCTATGGCCGCCGCGAGCCTGGGATCGAACGGGAATTCGTAGTAAGTGCCTTCGAGTTTCTCCTTCACGCCCGCCGCCACCTTGTTGATCCTCGCGACACCACCGGTCAGCGTGTACTTGTCCCCGCTCGAGAACCTGCGAGCCTGGGCCGCCACTATGCTCGAGACCGCGTCGCACAGGCCCGCCACTATGTCGGCCGGGTCCTCACCCTCGTTGACGTGGGTTATGACCTCGCTCTCGGCGAAGACCCCGCACTGGCTGCTGATGGACACGGGTTTCTGCGCGCCCTGCGCCGCCTCGTCTATCTCGTCTATGCCTACCCCGACCGCGTGGCTCATCACCTCGAGGAACCGCCCCGACCCCGAGGCGCACTTGTCATTGCGCATGAAGTTGACCACGTCACCGTCCTCGTCTATGAGTATCGACGCGATGCCCTGGCCCCCGACGTGCACTATCATATTTATCTCGGGGATCATGTACGCGCCGGCGGCCGCGACGCACGTCACCTCGTCCTCGGTGAAGTCGAGGTCCCGGAGCAATTCGGCCCCGCTGCCGGTGCCAGCCCGTGAGTCCACGCGGTCCATACCCATCCCCGCCTCGAGGAGGACCGAGCTCACCAGGGCGTCTATCTCGTTCGCCACGTTCCCGGTGGTGTCCATAACGCCGCTCGCCACGAGCTTGTCGTCGTCGAGTATCACGACCTTCGAGAGCAGGTTGCCGATGTCTATTCCCATCGTTATCACAGGGCACCACCCGCTCTCTGCGCGAACACCGCGGCGCCGTAAGCGCCCATAAGCTGCGGGTCGAGGTGGGGGGCGAACATCCGCACTCCCAGTGTTCTCTCGAGCTCTGACTTGACCGCCACGTTCTTCGCTACCCCGCCGGTCATCATCACTTCCTTCTCCCAGCCGACCCGGCGGACTAGCGCCATCACCCTGTCCGCCATCGACCGGCAGGTGCCGGCCGCCAGGTCGGCCACGTCATAGCCCTTCTGGAGGTAGTGGAGCACCTCCGTCTCGGCGAATATGCTGCAGCGCGAGCTGAGCTCGACCTTGTTCCTGGCCCGCAGCGCCACCCCGCCGAGGTCCTCGAAGGAGACGCCGAGCGTCCGGCTCATCACCTCGAGGAACCGGCCGGTGCCGGCCGCGCACTTGTCGTTCATGACGAAGTTGACCAGGTCTCCCCTCTCGTCCACGCGGATGACCTTGGCGTCCTGTCCGCCGATGTCAATCACCGTGCGCACCTGGGGCGCCAGCGTGAACGCCCCCAGCCCGTGGCACGATATCTCGCTCACGTTGTCCTGGGCCATGCCCTCGCCCTGCACCTTGTCGCGCCCGTACCCGGTGCTTACGCAGTAGGTGATGTCGTCCCAGCCGAGGTCGTACTCCTCGAGAAGCTGCCCCATCACGGTGCGCGCCGAGTCGAGCGGGTTCGGTTTCACCCGGATGCTCTTTGACAGCAGCCTGACGCCGATGGTCTTGAGCATCAGAGTCCGGCCGTCCTCTATGAGGACCGCCTGAGCGGTCAGTGAGCCGACGTCTATACCGGCATATGGCATCCTTGCTACCCTTCCGTCCTGGCTCTTGCCCTGGGCTTTACCTTCTTCTTCTTCGCCACCACGTTCTTTATGAACTCGTCTATGTTAGCCTGGAGCGTGGCCACCGGGGTCATCCCGCTCAGCCACGCGTCACCCTGCAGGGTCAGCACCGGCGCCCCGATCCTGTCCATCAACTCCTTCTGGACGATCGAGATAACGCTCCAGGTCTGCTTGCAGGCGTGGTGCCCGCAGAAGACGCCGCAGTTGGCGTCGAGCATCTTCGCCATCGTTATCGCGTCGTCTATCCAGGCCAGCGACATCGATTCGGCGCCCATCTGCTTGGTCATGGGGAAGGTCCTGGCCTGCAGGCAGATGCCGTCGAGCATCGTCTCCCTGCTCTCGGTGGAGATAGGCTCGGGGAAGAAGAGGTCGAGCACGTCGAAGAGCTGCGTGTAGCCCTGCTCCTCCATCCAGTTGAACATCCCGCCGAAGTCTATGTAGTAGCTCGTGTACAGCCAGCCGACGCGGGCGACCTCCTTCTCGGCCGGGTACTCCCCGGATGCCAGGCGCCTCTTCGCCTCGTCCACCATGATCTGCATGGCCCTCTGCGCCTCCTCGCGCCCCCACTGGGTGAAGCGGCAGCCGTAGATGAACATGTTGTAGATGTTGGGTACGGGACACGGCGAATTCTTCTTCAGCTCCCAGAGCTGGTGGTGCAGCTCTGAGGACCGGTTGCAGTACTCCACTACCTCGCGAAGGCGGTCTTCCTTAATCTTCTCGCCCAGGAAGTCCTCGAGCTGTTCCACCAGCGCGAAGAAGTTCCTCCGGTACTGTTCGATGCCTCTCTCGGAGTCGTCCACCGGCTTCTCCAGGATGAACTGCGGGATGCCCAGGTAGTTCGAGACGAACTCGTGGATCTTGGAGTTCGCGTCGCAAGCCCCGGCCGTGCACGAGATTATCGCGTCGGCCTCGAAGTCGTGCCCGCTCAGCATCGAGCCCAGCTCGATGGTGCTGGCCGAGCAGAGGTGGTCGGGGATGCCGATGCCCATGGCGTAGTCCCAGTAACGGTGTCCCTTACCCTCCGAGGCGTTGCCGGCCAGCGTGCTCAGTATCTCGCTGGTGAGCGGCACCGCGCTCTCGAACGCGTGCACCAGCTCAGGCACGAAGTTGAACGGCACCAGGATGACCTTCTTGCCCTTGGACTTTGCTTCCTTGGCGTTCTTCAGCCATACGCCGACCGTCTTCAGGAATGCCAGCGCAGCGGTGCGGACCCGCGGATGCAGGAAAGCCTCCAGGGTGTGAGCCACGTCCGGCGGCATCACGTCTATGACGCCGCGGGCCTCCTCGTCACTTATCTCGTCGGGGACGTCGAGCACTATCTCGAACAGCCCCTGTATCCGCTCGAACAGCCCAGAGCCGGGCGGCAGCTTCGTATCAACCGGCATTTGCTCCTCCTTCAACACGGTCCGCGGCGCGACGCCGCACTTTCCTCCTGTCAGAGCGTTTCGGAACTACCACGTTCCTTATGAATTCGTCTATCTCTTTCTGAATAACGGACATCGGCGTCGTCCTCTTGAGCCACGAATCGCCCTGAACCGAGAGCATCGGTATCCCAGCGCGGTTCATCAGCTCGCTGCGCAGGATGGAGGCTACGCTCCAGGTCTGCTTGCAGGAGTGGTGACCGGAGTAGATGGCGCAGTCGGCACCAAGGTCCTTCGAGGCCCAGAGGGCGTCCTCGAGCCAGCACATCGACATCGAATGGCCTCCGACCTGCCTGGTCATGGGCATGTTCCAGGCCTCGGTGGCCAGTCCGTAGATCATGGATTCGCGGCTCGAAGTGTCGATCATCCCGGGGAAGAGCAGGTCGAGGCCGTCGCCGAGGTACGTGTAGCCCCGCTCCTCCATCCAGTTGAAGAGACCTGCCAGGTCGAAGTAGTAGCTGGTGTACGTGAGGAGGCAGCGCGCCACCTCACGGTCTGCCGGGTACGCGCCCTCCTTCAGGCGCCTCTTCGAGATTTCTATCATGGTCTGCACGCACTTTATGGCCTCTTCTGTCCCCCACATCGTGTACCTGGCGCCGTACGTGAAGAGGGCGAAGAGGTTCGGCACAGGGTCCGGGACCGCCTTGTGCAGGTCCCAGAGCTCCATCATCAGCGTGTTGCCCTGGTTCACTCTCTCGCACGTCCGCCGCAGCTTCTCCTCGGTCAGCTCCTCTCCCAGGAACTCCTCGAGGTCGGTGATCAGGGTCTCGAAGTTCTTCTGGTACTGCTCGCGCCCGCGCTCGGTGTTCTCGACCGGCTTCTCCAGCACGAAGAGCGGGATGCCGTGATAGTTGGCGACCAGCTCGTGGGTCTTGGAGTTGATGTCGCACGACCCTACCGCGGCGCTGATGATGGCCTGGGGCTGGAAGTCGTCGCTCCCCAGCATAGAGCCCACCTCGACCGCGTTGGCGCTGCAGATGTGGTCGGGCAGGCCGAGCCCGAGCGCCATCTCGAAATAGCGCTCTCCTCTCCCCTCGAGCGCGATGACCCCCAGCGACGAGAGCACCTCACTCGTTATCGGGTAGGAGTTGTCGAAGCAGTGGACCAGTTCCGGCGGGAAGCAGAAAGGCACCAGGATCGACTTCTTGCCCTCCAGGGGGGCCGTCTTGGCGTCGGCGAGCCACTTGCACGCCATCTTCATGAACGCCAGGCTCCCCTCGCGGTTGCGTGGGATGAGCATCGCCTCGAGCGAGGCGCGCGCGTCCGCCGGAAGGACCGACATCAGCCCTTCGACCTCCTCGTCGCTCATCACGTCGGGAAGCTTCTCGATTATCTCGAACAGGCCGGTGACGCGGTCGAACAACCCCTGCTTGAAACCCCTGGCCAGCGCATCTTCCTTCCTGAGGACGGTCATGCTCATGACTTACCCCCGATCCTTTCGAGAAATGCCTGCACCCTGGTCCTTATGCGGCCTATGTCGGCGCGCGAGCCGTACTCCTTCTCGAGCTGGAGCACCGGTATGTCGCGCTTCTCGAGGTCGAGCCTGAGCTGGACGTTGTCCACCCCGTGGACGTCGCAGAACTTGTTGTGCATGACCATGACGCCGTCCACGTCCGCTTTCTTGATCTCGTTCAGCACGAAGTCGCGGCGGCGCGGGAAGTCCTCGTACATCCTCGGGCAGAGCATGTCCTTGAGATAGGTGTCGGCGAGCGACTTGACGAGGTCGCCCTCGGTGCTGACCGGGCTCCAGAAGGCGCGGGCCCCGTAGCAGAGGGCATCCGTTACCACCAGCGCTCCGACGTCCTCAATGGCGCGCACCAGGTCGAGCTCGTCGGTCGCGGCCCCGCAGAGCATCAGCCTGGCCCGGTAGCCGGTGACGCCCGTTCCCGTGCGCTCGGCGATGGCCTTGTCCGCGAGCTCGATGAAGTCATCGTACGGCACGGCCGACGCGAGCAGGAAGAGCGAGAGGGCCTCAGCGCCGGTGAACGAGGGGCTGGAGCCCTCGCGCATCGAGTATATCTGGCGCAGGCGGTCCCGGATGGCCTCCTGCCTGGCGATGGCGGCCTTCAGCTTGTCATCGGTAATCTCAACGCCGAAGTGCTTCTCGATGGCTTCCTTGAAGAAGACCAGCTCTTCGACGTAGTAGTTCATCGCATCCTCGGTGGTGAGGTGCGGTACCTTGACGTAGTGGAAGAAGTCGGCCGGCTTCACATACATCCAGTTCTCGAACATGCCTCGCAGGTGGTCGCACCCGTTGGTCTCGATGAACCCGTCGAGGAAATCGTAAGTGCCGTCGAGGCCCAGCTGGAGGCACGAGCGGCAGAAAGAGCAGTTGAAGCGAGCCAGGTGCGCGTCGGCTATCTCCGTGTTCGGGTTGCCGAGCGCCCTGATGCGGTACGGCAGTATGCCCGCAGCGTCGATTATCTCCGGCGGTGTGGTGACGCACGCGTACCCCAGCACCTTGCCGCCCGATTCCTTCCACTTCTTGACGTAGTCGTTCTCGACGACCTCCGAGACCTTGTTCACAGCGTCCATAGCGCTTCCGACCTTAACGCTTGCCACGTCCATCACCTCTTATCCCGGATTGCCTCCGATTGTAGCCTTCCAGGCGCCGAGCGCCTTGATCTGGGTCATGAGTCATAAAATAAGACGTGACCCCAGGTTATGATTTCTTTATAAGGCCGAACAGGTTCTTCGCGACCTTCCATGCGTTGTGGCCCGCGACCTTCAATATCGCCAGGGCCGTGCCGGCGCTCGCGAACAGGCCGTCGATGACCCCGCCGCTGACGGTGCGGGCGGCCTTCTCGAGCTCGACCGCGTCCAGTGTCGAGAAGAGCCTCTTCAGGTAGTCCGCGACCCCCCCGGGGCTGGCCGACCTGTTGAATCCCGCGAGCATCTCGTTCACCCTGCGTCCGACCTCCTCGGGACCGAGTGCGATCTGGATGCCCGAGTTGGCCAGGGCCGCCTGCTTGAGGTCGTTCATCGCTCCGCGGAGCACGAGCTCGAGCTGCTCGGTGTTGACCACCTTCAGCACGTCAGTGAGCATCTCCCTGCCCAGGTCGGGGTTCGCCTCCCTGAACCGCAGGGACAGCCCTATCAACGAGTCGACGACGTGCCCCATCTCGACCACGTCCAGGTCCTCGCGCGAGCGCTCACCGAGGCTCACCAGGAGCTCGTCGGACCACGCCATCATCTCGCGTACGCCGGAACCGACGATGCGGGTCAGCGAGTTAACGAGCGAGTTGACCGCTTGCGCCAGCAGCAGCACCGCCGCGGGGTCCCGCGCGATGAGCTCCGCCAGGACGTCGGCCACTGTCTCGAGGTCCTCGCCCAGGGCCGCGAGTGCACCCGTGGCCTCCTCCATCTCGAGGTTGTCGAGGACCCGCTTCATGAAGTCGGAGAAGACCGCCCGGAAACGAGGCTCGTCGCCGCCCAGGATGTAGTTGCCGGCGTGCAGCAGGTTGACCTGCCTGGAGACCTCCGAGAGCACGTGGCCTATAGTCTCCGCGTCGAGCGCCGTAAGCACATTGAACAGTGCGCTGGCTAGTATCTCGGGCGGCAGGTCCAGGTTGTCCACCAGCGCGGCCAGCACCCTGACGATGCTGTTGACCACGGGCGGCAGGGCCCCCACCAGGTTCGCTATCACCACCGGGTTGGCAGTCACTTCCTCGAGCGCCTTCGACGCTCCGTCGGCGCCGTAGCCCGCCAGGGCGGAGACCGCCTCGCGCAGCTTGCCGAAGTCAATGTCGGCGAACGCCGCTTCCAGGGCCGGGTACGCGTCCCGCGCAAGGTCCGGGTACTCGCCGCGCGCCGCCATCATCGCCAGCGAGAACCTGTTGACCCGCTCCGCGAGCTCCTTGCCGTCGTAAGCGGAGACCGCTTCCCTGATGGCGGCCGCCGCCTGCTCCGGCGATAAGGTCCCAGCTTCCTTAACCGCCTCGTTTGCGCTCAACTCACATCACCTCGCATCCAATCAGATTGTGTCAGCCACGCCGCCCGCCCTGCGGCCGGCGAGGCCGGTGATACCTGATACAACCCACCGAACGGCCGAACGCGCGAGCGCGAGCGCCGCGCGCAGCACCTTGCGGCCTTCGACCTGCCCGAGGGTGTCCCTGAGAAGGTCCGGGTTCTTCTGCACGGCTTTCACGATGGCGTCCGCCCCCGCGTTCACCGCGTTTCCCACCCCTACCGCAGCGAGCTCGGCGAACCTGATGTTCTCGAGCAGGGGGCTGAAGACGGCGGGGTACTGTTTCAAGAGCTCGAGGTCGATGCCCGAACCGACCTGGGTCACGAACTGGTCGAGCAGTCCGCCGGGGAAGTTGTTCATCTGCGTCCCCAGCTCGAGCACCGCGGCGGCCAGGTAGTTGATCAACTCCGGGATGTTCCCTACGAAGCTCAGGGAAAGCTCGACGTCCTCCCAGACAAAGGTGCGCACGAGCTCGCGGGCGTCCTCCGGGTCGAAGCCCTTGGAGTTGGTCTTGATTATCTCGAGGAACGCCGGTGTCCGGATTATCTCCCGCAGGACGCGGGCGCCCGCGCCGCCCCGGTTCTCTCCCGGCGCCTCGGCCGGCGACCCCCCACCGGTTACTGCAACAAAATGACCTGACCCCAATGTTGCGTTTTCCATCAGGAAGCCTCCTGGGTTGTTCCGGCGCCCGCCAGGGCGTCCCTGCCGGCGTCGACCAGCGGGGCGACGACCGACTGCATGAAGTCGGGGTTCTCGGCCGCTATCCTTTTCACGCCTTCCGCGAGCCTGCCGACCGCGAGGTTCATCTCCGACCCCTCGCGCGACGCCTCCCGTCCCAGCGCCGCCGCCAGGGTCCCCACCGCGGGCAGCAGTGCCTCCACGAAGCCCTCGGCGGAGACCGGGGCCGAGCCCGGAGCCGCGGATACACCCGTAACGCCGGCGGCGAACCTCCGCAGGACGTCGGAGAGCGAGTCCAGGAGGGCCTCGCCGCCGCCCACCCGGACCTCGGCAAGGAGGCGCGCCGTGTCGCCCAGCGCGCGCCCGAGGCGCTCCGCGTCGATGCCGTCCAGGATTATACAGATGAAACTGGCCAGGAGCCCCGGCGGGAAGTTGGAGAGCTGCGCGACCAGCTCTCCGAGACCGTTCACCCCGGCGTTTACGACGTCGGGAGCGGCCCCGAGCAGGCTCAGGAAGAACTCGGGGTCCTCCCACATCAGAGTCTTGACCAGCAGCCCGGCGTTCTCCGGATCGAGCTCCCTTATCAGTATCCCGACAGTCTTCTTGAACCTGGGAGTCCGCAGGAGTTCGCGGAGGACCCTGCTGGTCCCCTCGATAGGTCCCCTGCGCGGCACCGTCGTCGCTTCCATATGCCCACCGCCTCTATCAGGTCGCGAGTCCGTCATGGCGTAACACCCCCGCTCGCTAGAGCGTCTCGCACTCGTAGAACCAGCGCGCCACCTCCATCTGGCAGAGCTGCTTTCCGCCCATCCACAGCTGGACTATCTTGAGGTCCCTCCAATGCTTCTCCACGTCGTGGGCGCGGTCGCTCCCGTGCGCCCCCATAAGGTTCATGACCCTCTTCAGGTCCTCGACCGCCTTGTCGCACGCGAAGTACTTATAGGCCCGTCCCTTGGCCACTATCTCGTCGGACCACCTGTCGCCGTAGAGGTCGGGCCGGTCCAGCATCCTCGCGTACTGGTAGGTCAGCACCCGGATGATGTCCACGTCGCGGGCGAAATCGGCGAGGACGCCCGCCGCGTCGTCGTTCTCCTTGAGCGGCTTGCCGCGGAAGGTCGTCTCCTCGGCGAAATCCTTCAGTATCTCAAAGACGTTCATGAGCGAGCCGCTAACGAACGAGATGCTGCCTAGGTTGCCCAGCGATATGACCTCCTTGAAGTACATCGCGTCGAGGCCGGGGCCGCACGCGCGGTACCACGACGGCACGCGCACGTTGTCAAACCAGATGTCCGAGTTCTTGTCAGCGGCCATGCCCGCCTTCTCGTACGGCCCGCCCTGCGTACAGCCCGGCGTGTCGGCGGGCACGAATATGAAAGCCAGGTCGTTGGGGTCCTTCGAGCCGGGGTTGGTCGTGCAGACGACCCCGAACAGGTCGGCCACCCCGCCCGAGTTGGTGGGCCAGAGCTTGTGACCGTTGATGACCCACTCGTCTCCCTCCAGCACCGCGGTGGTCTGGATGGTGCTGCCGCCGACTATCTCCATGTTCTCGATGTCCGCGCCGCCCTGAGGCTCGGTCATCGCGTTGGCGGCGAACACCGGGCGCTCCTGCATGAACATCGGCGCGAACTGCTCGCAGAGACGCCTGTTGACGTGCGGCTCGACGCATATCATCACCAGTGGCCAGAACAGAACGCCGAACGCCACGGCCATCCCCGAGTCGGCCCGCGCCACCTCCTCGAAGAGCCGGGCAGCGCCCGCCCCCATGTAGCCTGAGTGCCCGAGGCCCCACCCGCCCAGGTCCTCCGGGAAGAGCATCCGCTGGAAACCTATCTCGCCCTGGAGAGACCTGAAGCACGGCTCGATGAGGTTATGGTGCTCCCAGTCCTCGTCGAAGTCGCGCCGCACCGGGATGACCTCCGTGTCGGCCCAGCGCCTTCCTATCTCGCCCAGGTACCGGTCCAGCGGGGTCAGGTACTCGAGGGGCCTGGTGAAATCGTCTATCGTTCGCATACGCTCCTCCTGTCCCTCGTTCTCGTCTAGAGCTGCTTGAGGTTGAAGTACTGGCGTGCCATGCAGGTCTCGGCGACGGTCTCGGGCACCACGTACGTCTCGACGGTCTTGACGTCCCGCCAGTAGCGCTCGAGGTTCCATTCCGTGGCGTATCCCGCCGACGCCATTAGCTCCATGGTGTTGTCCATCGCCTCCATGGCAAGGCGCCCGACCTGCTTGAACGCGGATATAGCGGTTACGTGGAGGTTGCCCCCGCCGGCGTTGCCGTAGACGTCCGGCTTTGAGAGCATCCTTGCGAGGTTGTAGGTCAGGAGGCGGCTCGTTCCCATCTTGCCGCCTATCTCGCCCATCAGGGAAGCGACCAGCGGGTTCTCCTTGAATATCTGGCCCTTGCCCTTTATCACCCTGGTGTCGCCCCACTCCTGGAGTATCTCGTGGACCGACTGGAGGCTGCCGGCGCAGACGGCGGCGCACGCCATGTAGTACCAGGAGAGCATCCCCCGAAGCGCCGTCATGCCCTCGAGCACGAGCGCGCTCGACGGCACCTCGACGCCGTCGAAGGTCACGTCGGCGTTCGCGCTCGCGGCCAACCCTGTCTTCTTGAACGCCGGCCCGCGCTGCACGCCCTTTGCGTCACCCGGGACGAGGAGCACGCCGGGTACGCCCTCTCCCAGGTCGCAGACCACGGCGAACGCGGCCGCGCTCGCCCCGCAGCACTGCGGCCTGGCCGGCCCTCCGGTCACGACCCAGCCCCCGTCCGCCTTCCGTGCGGTCGCTGGGAAGTCGAGGCCGTAATACCTGGGTTTGTCACCCGTATCCGTTCCGTATCCCGGCAGCACCAGCGAGACGAGAGATACGTCATCACCCGTGAACACGCCGGCTGCGCTGCCCAGGGCCTCGTCGCTGCGCTTCTCGGCGATGGCGAGCGCGTACTGGAGCGCAAGGGAGTTCGCGAACACGAACCCGATGCCGGTGTCGGCTGCTCCCACGTTCTCCAGCACCGCCGTCGCGGTGGTGGCGGCCTCCGGGGAGTTCATACCGCCGCCCCCCCGCTCCTCGGGCAGGAGCAGGGTCTGGAGGCCGATGTCGAGGAAGAGCTTCTTCATCGCGGGGAGGAGCAGGGCGTCGTAGTCCTCCTTGTGCTCGAGGCGCCGTGCCTTGACCTCCTGCTCGCCCCACGCTGAGACGGTCTCGGCCATGGACCTGTCGGCATCCTCGAGCCACTCGACGGGAATCGGGAACAGCTCCTGGTAGCTCATATCACCCACGCCTTTCTCGAACCGCGCGTCGCGCGCTCCCCGGTCCGGTCTGCTCCGGCGCGGGGAGAGATTTCCAGCGTTGCTCAGCCGGCCCGTGTCAGGACGTCGAACGCCGCCCTGTTGAGGAGCCCCCGCAGGTGCAGGGCCACGAACCGCTTCGATACGTCTTCTATCTCGCCGGCATGCTGACCGGCGCTCACCTTCCACCCGAGGTGGATGAGGCCGCATACGATGAATTCGGCCGCGCTTCGCTCGTCCAACTGCCGGATCAGGCCGATCTTGGTGCCGAATTTCACAAGCCTCTCGAACTGGTCGGTCAGCCTCGATTCAAAGTCCAGGAAGAAAGCCGTCATCTCGTCGTCGATGCCGACGAGCTCGTTAAGGAATATCTGCGCCATGCCCGCGTTCTCAGCGAGGTACTTGTAGACCTCGCTCATCAGCGCGGCGATGGCGTTCTCGAGCTCGACGTCCTGCGGCCATGCGCCTTCAGGCACGTCGAACCGCGCGATAATCGAGTCGACACCCAGGGTCAGGGCTTCGACCACCCAGTCGATCGTGACCCTGACCGTCTCGGTGTAGATCTCGCGCTTGTTGGCGAAGTAGGTGTAGAAGGTGGAACGGGCGACGCCGGCTTCCTTGAGGATGTCATCGACGGTCGCGGCATGGTAACCCATGCGGGGAAACACACGCCCGCCAGCGGATATCAGAAGTTCCCGCTTGCTCTCAGAGGTCACGCCTACCCTTTCAAGCGAAGAAACATACATGTATGTTCGACGGGAGTATATACAAGTGCGTCTAGTCGCTGTCAAGAGATTTTTGTACTTTGACCTGACGTTAATGCTGGATTGTCAGTCACTCCATGACCGGGGGACCCGTCAAATTACCTTGACAGACATAGTAATATGTCACACAATGACACCATGAACAACAGTGAGTTGTCATCAGACCTGCTTCGCGGGCACATCGACACCATCATCCTGAGGCTGCTGGCGGATGGAGACCAGTACGGCTACGGGATCACCAGGCTTGTCCGCGAACGCTCGGATAGTCTCTACGAACTGAAAGAGGCCACCATGTACTCCAGCCTGAAACGCCTGGAGAAAAACGGATACATCACATCGTACTGGGGCGACGAGACCCGGGGCGGCAGGCGGCGTTACTACCGCATAACCCCCAGCGGCCGCGACCTGTACCGGAAGAACAAGAAAGACTGGGATCAGGCAAGGCGGATCCTGGACAAGCTCTTATAGCTGAAGGAGCGACATGAAAGACAAGCTGAAGCTGTTTCTCGACGAGGCCTTTGCCCCCTACGGAGACTTCCCCTCTCGGGATGACGTGACAGGTGAGCTCTACGCCAACCTGCTGGACAGGTACGAGGACCTGCGGAAACAGGGCAGGAGCGAGGACGAGGCGTACCGGGAAACGGTCGAATCGTTCGGCGACGTCGCGGAGATAATGGATGAGTTGCCGCAGGGTGAAAGCGTGGAGGTGGTGGAGCCGGGCTCCCGCAAGGCAACGAAGCAAGCCGCCAGGCTCGCCGATGCTCACCGCTCCAGGTTGTCCCATGCGGTCTTGAAAGAAGCGGACCTCAGTGACACCGACCTGTCCGGGATGGATTTTCGCGGCAGCGAACTCACCGGCGCATCCTTCGATCGCTCGGGGCTGGGCGCCGCGAAGTTCCGGGCGGCCGCTCTCCGGGGCGCTTCGTTCGCCGGCGCCGACCTTACCGGCGCCGTATTTGCCGGCAGCGACCTGCGGGATATCTCCCTGGAGGGCGCCAGGCTCACGAATGCGCGGTTCAAGACCTCCGACTTGAGGGGCGCATCACTGTTGAACGCTGCTCTCGACGGCACGTACTTCGGTCACTCCGACCTCGGACGCGTCTCCTTCGACGACCAGACGCTCAAAGGGGTGGCCTTCGATGCCGTGTCGCTCAAAGGGACAACATTCAGGAACGCGACCCTGCTCGAGGTGTCTTTCCGGCACACCGAGGTCAAAGGGGTTGTCTTCGACGGCGCGAAAATGGACAAGGTCACCTTCGCACTTCTCAAGGGTGCGGGCGCGATACTGAACGACGTAACGCTGCTATAAACGGCAAGGAGAAACCAGACATGGCGCCAGGGACCGGGGAGCGCAAGGAACCGGCCGTCGTCGCGCAGGGCCTCAAGAAGAAGTACAAGGGCGACGTCGTAGCCCTCGACGGGCTCGACCTCGAGGTCGCCGCCGGCATGCGCTACGGGCTGGTCGGGCCTAACGGCGCGGGCAAGACGACGACCGTCAAGATAATGACCACGCTGACGAGGGCCGACGAAGGCCTGGCGCTCGTGTCCGGCATCGACGTCAAGGCCGACCCCGACCGCGTCCGCAAGGCGATCGGCGTAGTGGACCAGCGCTCGACCGTGGACCTCACGGCGACCGCCCGCGAGAACCTCAACCTGCAGGGCAGGGTCTATGGACTCAAAGGGGGCGAGCTAAAGTCGCGCGTATCCGAGCTGCTCGAGCAGTTCGGGCTGACGAAAGACGCAGACCGCCTGGTGAAGGGCTACTCCGGCGGGATGACACGGAGGCTCGACGTGGCGCTCGGCCTCGTGCACCGGCCGCGCGTGCTCTTCCTCGACGAGCCGTCGACAGGCCTCGACCCCGAGGCGCGCCACGCTCTCTGGGAAGAGATAGAGAGGCTTGCCGGGGGCCAGGGCATGACTATCCTTTTCACCACACACTATCTCGAGGAGGCGGAGCGCTACGGCGAGCTGGTGTCCATCATCGACAACGGGAAGGTGGTGGCGACCGGCACGCCCGAGGAGCTCAAGAGCGGCCTGCGTGGTGACGCCCTCTTAGTGGAGCTGGCGGGCGCCGCCGACACCGAAGGCGTGAACCGTGCGCTTTCCGGCATCGAGGGAGTGAGCGACGTGGTCCTCGAGGACTCGAGGCTCAGGGCCAGGGCGGAGGTCGGGGCGAGGGCGGTGCCGCGGGTGCTATCCGAGCTCGAGAGCGCCGGCATACTGGTCGACTCGGTCACCGTTTCGCGCCCGTCGCTCGACGATGCCTATCTGCTCTATACGGGGCGCCGGTTCGCCGAGGTGGACCGGGCAGGCGAAGAGGCGGCCGCGACGACGGCCGCAGGGGGCAGGAGGGCGAAGAAGGAAGGGGGCGAGGCTGGATGATCGCCGCTGTAAGGGATTCCTGGTACATGGCCGGCAGGCACCTGCGAAACCTGATGCGCCAGCCGGTCTATATCGCGCTCACGCTGTTCCAGCCGATCCTGTACCTGGTCGTTTTCTCTCAGCTCTTCAAGCGCATCGCGCAGATACCCGGCTTCACTAGCACCAGCTACCTTGTGTTCCTTACCCCGGGCATCATAATCCTCAACGCCCTGTTCGGCACCGCGTGGAGCGGAATGAGCATGATAGAGGACGTTGACCGGGGCGTCATCGACCGCTTCCTGCAGACGCCCGTGAAGCGGGTGTCCCTCATCGCCGGGAGGCTGACCCAGATGGGCGTGACGCTCCTCATCCAGTCGCTCATACTTGTCGGGCTCGCGCTCCTGATGGGAGCCCATTTCAACGGCGGCGTACCCGGCATACTGCTGCTGTTCTTGTCCTCCGTAATGCTTGCCCTGCCGTTCGCGGCCCTCTCGAACGGGATCTCCCTGATGTCGAGGCAACAGGAGACGGTCATGGCGGCCGTGAACTTCATCTTCCTGCCCTTGATGTTCCTCTCGACCGTGTTCATGGCGCCGAACCTCGTGCCCGGCTGGATACGCGCCATCTCGCGCTACAACCCGGTGAACTGGGCGGTCGAGGCAGGGCGGGCGGCCGTCGGCCCGAACCCCAACTGGGCGATCATCGGCTCGCGGCTGCTGCTGCTGGCCGGCCTCTCGGTACTGTGCATCCTCTTTGCGACGCGAGCGTTCAAGACGTACCAGCGCTCGGTCTGAGGTCGCGTAGACAGTGCGAAGCGAATGAAGATCCCGCCGTCGATGGTCCTGCGACAGACGACACTGACGGGACATTTATGGCCTATAGGTAGTTACTGCTGAAAGCCACGCCACAGGAGAGCGGGAGACCGGACGAGTGACGGTTACCTCCTCCCCCACCTGGAGAAGAAACCACCAGGCTTAGCGGGCTCGACCCCCGCCGGCTCTTCAAGGCCTGCTTCGCCCGGCAGCGGCTTCCTGCTGGCGGGCGGGGCGAAGTAGTAAGCCAGGCGGCTGTCAATATCCCCCTCGTAAGTAAGGGCCTCCTGCCCGTGCTCGCCTGTGCGTATGCGGACAACATCCTCGACCGGGTAGACGAAGATCAGCCCGTCACCCGCGTCTGTCCCGGTCCTGGCTGACTCGATGATCGTCCTGATCGTCTTGTCCAGGTTATGGTCGCTCAGGACGATATTGAGCTGGATCCTGGGAAGCATGTCTATCTGGTACGTGCCCGAACGGCCGGCGAGCACAATGCCGCCCTGTCGGCCGTGTCCCTCGACCGGGAACGCGTTCATTCCGACAATGCCTATCGCACGGAGGGCGTCCTTGACATCGTCGAGCTTCTCTTCCCTGATGATAGCTTCAATCTTCTTGGCCATTTCATATCTCCTTGCGCCCTGTTCCGCGGGCCGTCAGGCGACAGCACGCTCGCCGTGTTCGCTGATGTCCAGACCTACCTCTTCTTCGTTATCGGTCACGCGCAGGCCCATAAGACGGTCGAGGATCTTCGCGATGCCGAAGGTGACGAGGAAAGTGAACACGATGACTATCGCCACCGAGGCAAGCTGTATGAGCAGCTGCTTGGGATTGCCGTAGAACAGGCCGTCCGCCCCGGCGCTGTTGACCGCCTTGGTCGCGAACAGTCCCGTGGCGATGGCGCCCCAGGTGCCGCCCATCCCGTGACAGGCAAGCACGTCGAGCGACTCGTCGAGGCGGGTTTTCTGCCTGAACTGTATCGCGTAGTAGCTGAGGCAGGCAGCGACACCGCCGATGATGATGGCCGCCCACGGCTCGACAAAGCCGGCAGCGGGCGTTATCGCGACGAGCCCCACCACCGCGCCTGTCACGATGCCGAGCACGCTGGGCTTGTTGTCACGCCAGCTCAACATCATCCATACAAGAGCCGCGGCAGCCGCCGACGTGTTTGTGGTCACCAGCGCGTTAACGGCAACACCGTTGGCCGCCAGTGCGCTGCCTCCGTTGAAGCCGAACCACCCCATCCAGAGCAGGCCGGCGCCCAGCACGGTGTAGGGTATGTTGGACGGTTCCATCGGATGCTTACCGTATCCTCTGCGCTGCCCTATGACCAGGGCGACGGCCAGTGCTGCGAAACCTGCGGTAATGTGAACGACCGCACCGCCGGCGAAATCGAGAGCGCCCATCCTCCTCAGGAATCCGCCGATTCCCCAGACCCAGTGCGCCACCGGGTCATAGACCAGCGTAGCCCAGAGCAGCGTGAAGACCAGGAACGTCTTGAACTTGATGCGCTCTACGAAAGCTCCGGTGATCAGGGCCGGGGTTATTATGGCGAACATCATCTGGTAGGCGGCAAAGAGCTGGAACGGTATCCCGGGAGCGTACGCCGGGGCCGGGAGGGCGCCCACACCATGAAGGCCGAAGAACTTGAAGCTCCCGATCACTCCTCCCATGTTCCTGCCGAACGCCAGCGTGAACCCGATGAGCACCCACTGGATGCTTATCAGCCCGATGGTTATCAAGCTCAGGTTAAGTGTTGAAAGAATGTTCTTCTTCCGGACCATTCCACCGTAGAAGAAAGCCAGAGCGGGCGTCATGACGAGCACAAAAGAAGCGGCGACTATTATCCACGCGGTATCTCCGGAGTTGATCCTGTCCATCTGCTCTCCTCCAATTCACGACGTTACGAGCCCCATGTGTTTATATTGCGTCAGTGTTTCGGAGGTGTTTCGCGGTTGTTAACTCCGTGTAAACAGCAGGTTAATCGAGGTAGTCGAGGATCGGCGTGGCCTGCGACTTCCCACAAGTCGCCGTCCGTTGATGGGGGTCCCCAACGTGCCGCCAAGGCTGATCACCCGGCACTTCACGTTGGGGTAGCCAGGGAGCCTGAGAACCAGTGGACAGGCAATTACCTTGGTGTTGGGGTGAACGAGGGGACTCGAACCCCCGACCTCCGGGGCCACAACCCGGCGCTCTAACCAACTGAGCTACGTCCACCGCGTGCCTGCGTGAGGCTCTGCGAGCCTTCGTGAGAATGTGGCTTCAAGGCAAGTTACAAGATAGAACTTCCGGCCGTTTATTTCAATCGGGTGAAAATGCAACAAAGTGACCTGACCCCAATGTGCAGAAAGTTCAGCGGCTGGGCTCGATGAAGCGCAGGGACCAGCCGATCGGGGTATGGTAAGGCGGCTCGCCCCGGAGCGCGGCCTCGAACAGGTCTGCCGCCTCGTCGCTGAAGGCGTCGAGCATGCGGTCGCCGGCCTCGGGTGACGCCGCGCGGGGCTCCCCGATGTAGTTCGGAGGGTTCTTCTCCGTGACCCAGGAGAGCAGGACGCCGGCGTAGCTCACGTCGTATGCGAGGTCTTTGAGGCCCAGGGCCCCGAGGGCCTTCCCCACCAATCCCATCAGCCGCCCGGGCCAGCGCTTCGGGTTGATGGCGGTTCGCGGCAGCTTCTCCCACTCGGGCCGGACCTCGCCGGGGTGGGCGCACAGCATCAGCGAGGTCTCGTTGAGCCCGGCGTGCGAGTCCTCGACGTCCCCGCAGGCCCCCCTGCCGGCTCCCAGGCGCTCGACCAGCGCCGGGTCCACGTCGACCATCCTTCGGAAGAACGACAGGAACGGGGCGATTATTTGGAAACCGCTCTTCCTGTACAGCTTGTCCACTGCCTTGGCCGTAGCTATCTGGTGTCGCGGCCCGCCGTGGTTATCGAGGACCATCAGGTACTTGAAGCCGCGGTCCGCCAGGAACTCGCCGGTAGCCTTGAGGACGTAGAATATCGCCCGGCTGTCCACCTCGATGGAGCGCGGTATCGTGTCGCTGCCCAGGTAGTAGGAGGGAAAAACGACAAAATCGAGGTCGGGGTGGCCTTCCCTGATCTTGGCTATCGCCCTGCCGTGTATCTCCTCTGCTATCCAGACGTCGGTGCCCATGGGGAGATGCGGCCCGTGGACCTCGAGCGGGCTCAATGCCATCAGGAACAGTGTGCGCGCCGGGTCGAGGGCGTCTATCTCCGGGCTGCTGAGGTTCGCCAACTCCATCGTCTTACCGCTCATGGGCCTAGTATATCAGCAGCCGGGGTCCGGGTCACAACATGAAAGTCGCGGCAACTCGCGCCGCGCTCGCCAGGAAGGTATGGCGCCCCCGGCAGGACTCGAACCTGCAACGCCCTGATTAGAAGTCAGGCCCTCTATCCAATTGAGGTACGGGGGCGTCTAGTTAAATATCCGCCAGGCCCCTTCGAAATCAGACGCCTTGTTGACTCTCGATTGCTGGTTATTTCTTGCGGGTCGGACCCTTACCGCAAACAGGCGTCCATTGCTGGGCGGAATCTCCTCATTGCGGACATAGTATACTCTATTGCTTTCAGGGCAATAAACCGCAAAGCAATCAAAGCTTGTCAGGTCGACCGGTTTGCGGTGAACTCCGTGCCTATCAGAATGGTTTGTTGTCAGCTCGACAGGTATCGTCCCACTCTTGGAAAGCGACCGATACTTGACCTGGACGCGCCTCGTCTGCCCCTCTGGAGTAACGGCGATGAGGTCGAACGGCATGTGCTCGGACAGGGGCAGGAAGACACCGAGCCCGTTGCAGACCAGGTCGGCGATGACTACCGCGACGCCCATGTCGCCCTTGTCCTTGGTGTGGTGGCTCGCCACTTTCCCTCCCCCTTTCAGCAATACAAGCTATCCCCTAGTATGCATCAGGGGTATGACAAGGAATTTGGCCGCATCACCGGCAGTCCCCGGTGGTATGATATGGCCACAGGGAATGCACGGGCCGAATGAGACCGGCCTGCTTCGAGCAGGTATTTTCCGTTTGCGATAGAGTTATGAAGAGAAGTCGAAACTGGAGGGATTGAATGGCGCGCGTGCGCGGCACCGTCGAAAGGACTTGCATAGTCTGCGGGCACAACCTGGGCCCGTACGGGCGGATCTGCGACAAGTGCGGCTCGATCCAGAGGCCCACCCGGGGCGACGGACTGCCCCTGCCTCCCGACAGGGTCAAGCCGTGCGAGCGCTGCGGGCAGCCCATGCCGGCCGAGGACCCGGAGGACATCTGCGAGGAATGCGCGAAGACAGATGCGCCCAGCCCGATAATCTGGCTCGACGAAGAGCCTGACCCTCACCGCAAGGCGCGGCGAACAGCAAAGATCTCTACCGCTGCCGCGGCGGGCGCCACCGGCATCATGACCCTGGTCACAGTGCTGGTCGCAGCCAATGCCATAACCATCATCCTGCTGTGCGTCTCCGGCGTCGCGCTCGGGGCTGCAGCCGTCTCTTGGGTGATGATCTCCAGGCGTCCCGCGCACAAGGTGGATTACTACGCGCCCATCAAGCCCGGTGAGGCGCCGGCCGAGCCCGCCAGGAGTAAAGCCGGGAAGTAAGAGCCGACCGGAGGTCGGCGCTGCGAAGCCCACCGGGGATGCCGACCGGAGGTCGGCGATACGTTACCTGCGAAGCATCTTACCGGCGAGCGCCTTCGGCTCGACGCCGCCCTCGAGGACCACTCCCCCGTTGATGAGCACCATGTCGAGGCCTTCAGTGTAACGCTCGGGGTCGCGGAAGACCGCCTCCGTCCTGAAGTTCGGCGCGTCCATCAGCAGCAGGTCGGCGAAGTAACCCTCGCGCACCTGGCCGCGGTCCTTGATGCCGAACCAGTCGGCCGGGAGCGAAGTGCAACGGCGAACAGCCTCCGGGAGCTCCACCAGCCCCTTTTCGAAGACGTACCTGTTGATGAACTTCGGGTAGCATCCGTAGAAGAGGTACGATGGCTTTCCGATGCCCATCAGTATCGTGTCGGTGACCACCATGGTGTCAGGGTGCCTGATGGCCGGGAACGTATAGGTCTCGGTGAAAAGGTCGTCGGGCTCGGACATCGACTCGAACACCAGGACGCGCCCCTCCTCCTCGAGCAGCAGGTCGCACATCACGTCGAACGGGTGCTTGCCGAGCTCCTCGCCGATCTCGGTGAAGCGCCTGCCCTCCATGTGCTTGTTCTTCTCGCTGTGCACCGCCATTATCGTCACCGCGTCCCAGCCCATCTGGCGCATGATGTTCAGCGACCAGTCGTTCTTGCCCCTGTGCGGCCAGGTCGGCTTGCCCTTCTCGATGTCCTGGAGTATCTCCCTGCGGGCCGCCGGGTCCGCGGCGCGCTTGAGCACCGCCTCCCGACCGCCGGTGAGCGCCCAGGACGGGAAGAACGCCATGAGGTGCGTGAACCCCGCCGTGGTAGGCATGAAGTCCATGCCCACCTGGGCGTCGTCCTCATTCAGCTTGTCCAGCTTCTTGAGGATGTTCTTCATCTCCATCTCGACCGCGAAGTCGGGGACGAACCGCGCCGCACCGGGATGGTTGATGAGCCACTTGAGGCTCTTCAGGACAGGCTTGTGGACCGGGCCGAACCACGGCAGCGAGAAGATGTGCGATATCTGCGAGCGGATTCCGTTCCTGCGTGATACTTCGGCTACCTCCTCCATCGCCTGGGGCAGCGTCGTTGCGGTGTAGGAGCGCAGGTGGCTGGTGAAGACGCCGTCGTACTTCGTGAGGACCTTCGCGAGCTCCACCAGCTCGGCGGTGTCGCTCTGGTTGCCGGGGAAGTACTGAAGCCCCGTCGAGAGGCCGAAGGCGCCCGCCTCCATGCACGCCTCCAGCGAGTGTGACATCTCCGCTACCTCGTCGCGCTCCGCGAGCCGTGTCTCCATGCCGCAGGCGGAGATGCGCATCACCCCGTGGGGCGCGAGCATGGCGCAGTTGAGCGCGATGTCCTGCTGGTCCATGTACTCCAGGAAGCTCGCCATGTCTCCCCAGTGGATGTCCTTCTCGAAGTCCATCTGGGTGAAGACCTCCAGGTAGAGCTGCTGCCCGTCCCTGTGGTGCTCGGTGATGGGCGCGAGAGCCATGCCACAGTTGCCGCCCACGAAGGTGGTAATCCCCTGGGTCACCAGCGGGGTGAGTATCTTCGCATGGTCCTGTCTGAAGAACGCGAGGTCGGCGTGCGAGTGTACGTCGATGAACCCGGGGCACACGGTCCTGCCGCGCGCGTCCACCCTCCTCGCCGCCTCGACGCCCTCGAGGTTGCCCATCTTCTCGATGCGCTCGCCCTCGATGCCCACGTCGGAGTTGAAAGCCGGCTTGCCCGTGCCGTCTACGACGGTCGCGTTCTCGATTATCAAGTCGAACATGCTCGCTCCTTCATACGGCCGGTTTTACGCTAGATGCTAGCAGAATTGCCGTACTGACGCCCGCTCATTAAGCTCGCGTGCGGGGGCAGTGAAGCTGGCCGCATTGCAGAGAAACGCATAGAATCAAGTCAAGCATGTGGACATGACCGGGACGGTGCGATTGGAGTTCGAACCCCAGGTTCTCGAGAGTATCGAGAGCTTCAGCCGGAAAGCCAGAGTGGAAAAAGGCATCGCGGCAGCCGTGGTCCTTGCGGCCACGGCCGTGTCCGCGGTGTTTCTCGCCCTTTCGATAGCCGAAGGGCAGGGGCCTGCTTTCGCCGCGGCCCTCGCTGTCTTAGTGATAACAGGACTAATCTACACGTATGTCGTGCGCAGGTCGTTCGATCTCTTCGTCAGAACGGTTGAGCCGGCGGACCAGGCCTCCTTCGCTGAGTTCAGAGACATGCTCGAAGCCGTGAGCATCGGGGCCGGCATCGAGACACCCCAGCTCGTCGTGCTCGACGTGCCCACCCGGAACTCCCTGTCGTTCAGAAGGCACGGCAGGCCGTCAGTGGGTATTACCGGGGAGCTCGCGGACACGCGTGTAAGCAGCGAGCTCGCTGAAGCGATGATGGCTCATGAGGTCGCTCACATAATCCTCGGGGACATATTGCGGCCGCTTGACCTGTGGCGCGTCGAAGTACTCCCCTATATCGCCCTCGCCGTCCTGGCGGTGGTGGGAGTAGGGTTGTTCCTGTTCACAGGGGAGCAAATAGGAGACTGGGTGTCGGTGCTGCTACTCCTCTACTGGCTGTTCCTCGCATGGGTCGGAGTCGTGCTCGGATTCGTCATGAGAAGACTCGACCTGCTGCGCAGGCACGACGACATTGTCGCAGACTCCGTGGCTGCGAAACTGACCTCGAACCCTGAGGCGCTCCTGGAAGCAATCCGCTTCATCGACGAAGCTTACGACGAGACGACCGAAGAGCCACATGAAGGTTACTGCAGCCGGCACCTCTTCGTGTGTCCGCACGATTACGAAAAGTGGAAAAAGCGACACCCCTCAAGCACTTGGCGCGACTTCTTCATGGACAGCGTCATGTTCGGGGGAGATGTGGAAACCCGGTTGGAAGGCGAAAAGGAACACCTGAAGACGAGAATCGCCAACCTCATGGCGATAGAGCAGGGCCACTGGCCGGCCTTCGGCAACCCGCGATAAGGGAACCCTCAGTGGCAGGCCAGGGGGCCGAAGCCCGGAATGGCCGAGCTCTTCCTGCCCTGCTTTATTCCCTCGATTAGCATCCTCACCGAGCGCTCGGGGCCGATGAGCCTGGCTATGTCCTCGAGCAGGTCCACCCTGGCCCTCAGGTCGTACCAGAACTCGTTCTTGAAACGGTAGACCTTCGCGTAGTTACGGGTGAACCGCTCGAACTCCTCGGCGGCCTTCTCCGGGTCGTCCACGGCGATGGCCGCCACCTTGCCGGTGACCAGGGCGCCGGAGATGCCGAACCCCATGAACGGGTCAATGGCCCCGGACATGGAACCGCACATGATGAGGCCGTCCCTGAACAGGCGGGGGCTGTCGGGAGACGTCACCGGGGCCACACCCCGGACGTACTCCCAGCCCTCGTTGTCCATGCCGCGCACCCTGCGCATGAACTCCCGGTAGCGCTCCAGTGCCTCCGGGGGCACCTCCTGCCCGTACGCGAAAAGCAGGTTGTAGTAAATGCCGTTGGCGAAAGAGATATAGCCGTATTCGTTTATGCACTCGTCAAGCCACATCCACGCGTAGTCCTCTGACTCCATCTCGCCCGAGGCCATCCAGGCGTACCAGTCGAGGCACGGTATCCCGAGATATTCGTACGCCGGCTTGTTCAACCCGCAGGCGATTATCGTATCCGCCGGCAAACCGGCAATGTCCTCTTTGCGAAGCGGGGTATCGAACTCGAAGTTGACTCCCGCCTCCAGGCACTTGTTATAGAGGAGAGTGTCCAGGCTCTGGGGGCGCGAGCTCCTCTCAACATGGTACGCCATGAAAACAGGGGCTTCGATAGGCAGATCGTGAAGGTAGATTGTGAGAGCGCTCACTGGCTTGAAAACGGGCGCGATGTCGATGCCGATGTACTCGGAGGTCGCATCCACGTCGAGGGGCGTGGTGTGCAGCGAAGGATTGAACGCGCTGCTACCGCCGTAAGCAGGCTCACGGTCGCGAACCAACACGGTGTGACCCTCGACCGCCAGGTTGTAGGCCGCTATCATCCCCGACATCCCCGCGCCGTATATGAGTACTTCCTTTGCGGACAACCTCTTCACCTCCCGGCGGGCCGCCCCGCCAAGTTACTTCGACCTCTTCTTGCCAGCGGGCTTCTTCTGCTTCGAGAGGACGTAGACGTGCTCGAAAGCGGACTGGAAGAGCTCGGCGTCGGCCCGGAGCTCCTCGGGGTCCTCTCTCCTTATCCACACCCAGTTCTTCATCGTGCGCCCCTCCATGGGGCTGAACTCGTGGATGCCGTCGCGTTGAAGGAGCTCGGCCGCCATCTCCTCCGGGACCTTGATGGTCGCGCCGTCCTCGTAGACCGCGGCGAACATCTTCCCGTTCACGTAGTAGGCGGGCAGCCCGAACGCCTTCCCGGGCTCCACTTCGATATTCTCGAGGAGCATGGAGTCGAGGACATCCTTGACCGAGGGATCGAATGTCATCCTGGGCATGGCGCTTCCTCCCGTTCGACCGCGCCCGCGGCAGGGTTATTATATACGTATGAGACTCCTTGTCGTTTATCACCCGGAGTTCGCGAGCCAGGGCTACCCGCCCTTGAAGGACAGGGTCGAACCGTCGTTTGACTACCTGCGCGACCGGGGTTACCTCGACCGCCCGGGCGTGGAGGTGCTCGAGCCTCGCCCCGCACCGCTGAGCCTCGTCGAACGCGTCCACACGAGGCGCCACATCGAAGACGTCGGCGGCTCAGGCTACCTCGACGTGTCTCTACTCTCGACCGGCGGGGTCGTGGAGGCCTCAAAGATGCTGGCAGCCGGCGAAGCGGACAACGCGTTCTGCTTCGTAGGGGCGGCGGGCCACCATGCCAGCCGCGAAGGGTTCTGGGGCTTTTGCTTCATCAACGACGTCGCCGTCGCCGCAACGGACCTCCTGGAAACCGGCGCTGTCCAGAGGCTCGCCGTCATAGACATAGACCCGCACTTCGGGGACGGGACCCGGGACATCCTGGGGCCCGAGAGCCGCGTGCTCCACGTCAATTTTCACAGCGCCTTCGGGAGGCTCGGGATGGACGCGGGGCCCTCCAACATCGATATCCCGCTGCCCGGCGATGCGGGCGACGACCTCTTCATGGAGCACGCCGAGGGCGCCCTCGACCGTGCGCGTGATTTCGAGCCGGACCTGCTGTTCGTCGTGTTCGGTTACGATTCCCACACTGGAGACTACGGGGCCTTTCAGTTCACGGACGACGCGTACCGGCGTTTCACGCTGGCCGCCCTCGAGCGTTTCGAGACGGGCATCTGCGTCGTCCTGAGCGGGGGCGCCGAGGTGGGAAACGGGAAGTCGTCCATCAGCGCGGTGGTCGACGTGCTCGCATCCTGAGCGCAAGGAAGGCCCCCCGAGGGGGGCCTTCCGGTGCTTATGCTCGAAGTCCTTAGAGCCTAGACCCTGGCGAACCTCTTCCTCTTGCGGACCAGGCCCGCAGTGATGAGCACCAGGCCGAGCGGTATCATCACCCAGGCTATCGCCATCAGTCCGGCGAAGTCGCCGCCGGTCCTGGGCAGTGTGGTGACCGGCTGCACAACCGAGACCGGCTGGGCCGGGGTCGGCTGTGGAGTGAACGGCACTACCGGCATCTCGATCTCCACCGGGGCGCTGTCGCTGTCGGTCAGTGGGGCGCCGGTCTCGTCCCTGGCCTCCACCGTCACCCCGTTCGCGGTCGAACCGGACTTCACCGACAGGAAGGTGAGCGTTATTGATACGGACTCACCCGCGGCGAGGCCCGCCCCTCCGCTCACATCCGCCCAGCTGAGCGAGCCGTCGTCCACGCTCGAGTCCGGGTCCGTGCTCGCGGCCATGAAGCTCAGGTAGTCGGGGTCGTAGGTGTCACTCAGGGCTACCGGTGCCGGGATCGGGGACGTGCCGGTGTTCTTCACAACTATAGTGAAGGTGACCAGGTCGCCCTCCGTTACTGTGCCGGAATTGTCGAGCGTCTTGGTGACCGATATACCCGCGCCCGGCACACCGGAGGTCACGTTGACCTCGTGCCCGTCCTCGTCGGTCACGTCGGGCCCGACGGGCGGCGTTCCGGTCACCAGGCCTGTGTTCACGATGACCGGGAAGTCCGCAAGAACAACCGCGTAGTCCTTTGTGAGGGTAGCCTCGGCCAGGGGGTCGAGCTCCGCTATGGTCCCGATGTCCCCCAGCTTGTCGTCGGTCACCTTGACGTTGGTGAGCTTGCAGTCACCGGTGTTGGTCACCTTGAAGGTGTACGTTATGGTGTCTCCTATCGCCGCATCAACGGGGCCGCTCTTCTCCAGCGCGACAGAGGGATGGATGATGGTCACCTCGGCACCACCCTGGCCTCCCACTTCCTTCTGGAGCTCGTCGAAGCCGGTCGCCGAAGCCGTGTTGATCAACGGGGTCGGAGCGCCCTCGGGCACTACGTATGTCTTTGTGAAGGTCACTTCCTGGCCGGCGTCCAGATCCGCCGGTCCCCATATCACGCCCCCGAGCAACGGGTCGGAGACGGTCACGCCGAAGAGCTTGCAGTCCCCGGTGTTCTTGACGGTGAAGCTGTAGGTGACAGTGTCGCCCTCTCGCACGACCGTCGGATCGGCCGTCTTGACCAGGGAGAGTCCCGGGTTCAGGATGTCGACCGTGGCCTTGTCCGTGCAGGTGACCTCCTTCTTGAGCGCGTCGGCGCCCGTGGCGGTG
>DYIU01000004.1:172447-321784 GCA_020723485.1 Acidimicrobium ferrooxidans
GTCCGCGGTCTTGGTTATCTTGATGTCGGGCTTGAGGACGTCGACCGAGGCCTTGTCCGTGCAGGTGACCTCCTTCTTGAGCGCGTCGGCGCCCGTGGCGGTGGCCAGGTTGGTCACGTCTGAGGTGGGGTTGGCGGTCTTGGTGAGGGTCTTGGTCTCACCCACGTCCAGGTCGAACGGGCCGCCGATGGCCCCCAGCACGTCGTCCGTGACCATCACGCCGAAGAGCTTGCAGTCCCCGGTGTTCTCCACCTTGAAGCTGTAGGTCACAAGGTCACCGGAGTGGATCAGCGTGGGGTCCGCGGTCTTGGTTATCTTGATGTCGGGCTTGAGGACGTCGACCGAGGCCTTGCTCTCGTTGGACTTTACCTGGCTCCTGAGCTCGTCCGTGCCTATCGCGATTCCGACGTTGTCCGTGTCCACGCTCACCGCGACGGTAGTCTGCACCGTCTTGGAAGCGCCCGCTGCGAGGTCGAAAGGCGCGCCCACGAGGCCCAGTACGTCGTCGTAGACCTGGATGTCCTTTATCAGGCAGTCACCGGTATTCTCCACCAGGTACTTGTAGGTCACCAGGTCGCCGGAGTGTATCACCGTGGGGTCCGCCGTCTTGGTGAGCTTCAGCCCAGGGTTGATGACGTCCACAGATGCCTTGCTCTCGTTGGACTTGATCGGGTTCCTGAGCTCGTCTGTGCCGGAGGCGGTGCCGACGTTATCGGTGTCCACGCTCACAGCGACCGTCTTCTCGACTGTCTTGGACTCACCCACATCCAGGTCGAACGGAGCACCGACCGGGCCCAGCTTGTCATCGGTCACCTGGATGCCCGTTATCTTGCAGTCGCCGGTGTTCTCCACCAGGTATTTGTAGGTGACGTTCGCGCCCGCATAGATCATCGTCGGGTCCGCGGTCTTAGTGATCTTGAGGCCGGGATTGATGACGTCAACCGAGGCCTCGCTCTTATTTGAATTGACCAGGTTCTTCAACTCGTCGTAGCCGGACGCCGTGCCCACGTTCGTCGTGTCCACGCTCACGGCCACCGTCGTCTCGACGGTCTTGGACTCGCCGGCGGCCAGGTCGAACATGGACCCCACCGTGCCGAGCACCGAGTCGTTGACCAGTATTCCGACGATGCTGCAGTCCCCGGTATTCTCCACCAGGTACTTGTAGGTGACGTTCGCGCCCGCGTAGATCTTGGTCGGGTCCGCGGTCTTAGTGATCTTGAGCCCCGGGTTGATGACGTCCACAGAAGCCTTGCTCTCGTTGGACTTGACCTCCTGGCCCACGGGGTCCTTTCCGGCGGCCACCCCGGTATTGGTCGTGTCCACGCTGAGGGCAACCGTCGTCTCCACCGTCTTGGACTCGCCGACGCCCAGGTCGAACGGGGCGCCGACAGCTCCGAGCTTGTCGTCGGTAACCTGGATGCCCGTTATCTTGCACTCGCCGGTGTTCTCGACCAGGTACTTGTAGGTCACATTCTGACCGGCGTAGATCTTGGTGGGGGTTGCGGTCTTCGTTATCTTCAGACCAGGCTTCAGTATGTCGAGGGTGTGCTCCGACTGGCCCGATATCTGCCTCCCGCACGGGGCGGTCGCGGTGACGGTGGCCGTGTTCTTGAGCGGGTCCGGGTCGCCGGCCTGTATCGTGTACTTCTTCTCGATTCCTACCGAGGCACCGACTGCGAGGTTTGCAGCCGAACCGATGTTCCCCAGCTTGTCGTCCGTCACCTGGACGTTCGTGAGAGCCGAGTCGCCCGTGTTCGTGACCTTGAACTTATATGTGACCTCCTCGCCCACGAGCGCGGAGGCCGGGCCGGACTTCTCTATCTTTATCCCGGGCTTGCGGACGTCGAGCGAGTGGTCGTCGACGTCGCTGATGGACCGTCCGCACGCGGTGTCAGCCGTTACCGTAGCGGTGTTCTTCAGCGGGTCGGGGTCGCCGGCCTGGACAGTGTACTTCTTCTCCCACTCGTTTGAGGCCCCGGCGGCCAGGCTCGCCAACGTGCCGATATCGCCGAGCCTGTCGTCGGTCACCTTTACGTTGGTCAGCGCCTTGACGCTGCCGTTCGTGACGGTGAACTTGTAGGTGATCTCGTCTCCGACGCAAGCCCAATCGGGCCCGGTTTTGACAATCTCAACCTTAGGTATATAGATAGTGTGCGTGTCGGTGTCCTGGACGGTGAAACCCTGGCCGCTGCGGAAGTTGTATATCACCGTGGCAGTGTTCACCAGGCTGTTGCCGCTGTAGTCCAGCGGAATAGTGTAGGGGATGTCGAACTCTACCACTTCGTTCGGCATGAGGTTACTGGGTATGTGGTAGGGGTCGGGGCCGAGCACGTCGTCGATGAACGTCGGGTTGGTGAGCTTCAGCTTGCCGGTGTTCTTTATATAGAAGTGGTAGTTGATGGTGTCGCCCGGGCAGGCGAAATCCGGACCGCTCTTGACGAGGTCGATCGCGGGCTTCAGGACTGTGACGGTGTGGTCGTCAGTGTCGGTGACCGTGCTGCCCCAGTTAGTGGTCCCTGTGACCGTGGCGGTGTTGACCAGCGTGGTGGGAGTGCTCATGTTCGTCGGGTAGTTGACATTGAACGACCTGCTGCCCCCGGCATTGATGTTGCCCAGGTTGTTGTTGACTCCGAGCAGAGGGTCGGTGACCGTGACGTTATATAGCCTCACATCCCCCGTATTGGTCACTGAGAAGCTGTAGACGATATTGCTGAAGACCTCGACCTCCGTCGGTCCACTCTTGGTCAACTGGACCCCGGGGCAGAATGTCTGCGTCTGGTCAAGGGGGGGCGTCTCTATCTGCTGCGTGGACTCGGTCACGTGGTCCGTGTTCTCGGGCACGACCGGGGCGCTTGACTCCGGCTCGGGTGGAACGATGCCCGCGTCGTGGTCCTGCGACAGAGGCGCACTCTGCTCGGGCATGGTACTGCCCGGGTCGCTGGCCTGCGCCAGCGCGCCGAAAGGCACCAGCGCTGTGACGAGCATGAGAACCAGCAGCACGCACATGAACCTGCCGAGAAGTTCGCGCGGGTAGCGATGCTTTCTTGCGGTCCCGTCACGAGATTCACTCGCGGGGTTTCTTGGTGCCCTGTCCTTCATCTTAACCTCCGTCCCTGGAAAGCCTCCGCTTGAAGCGATGGACCATTTGCTCCTGCCGGTGCCTGAGGGCAAGGTTGGAGGCGTTGTGCGGGCAGCGCGAAGCCGGGATGATGATTGCTGACAAATCCCCCAAAACCTGCGTCATCAAGCGCTTTATTCTAATCACACGGAGGGCTCGAAAAGTATGAACCGGAAGAGTTAAAAGACCGTGGGCGGCCAAAAGGGTGCGAACGATGAAATAGCGGAATGAGCGAAGGCGCCCTGATGGGGCCCGGGCACTACTCCAGGATGAAGACGGGCGCTCCAACGTTGACGGTCTCGTAGAGCACTCTGGCGTCTTCGTTCTTCATCCTTATGCACCCGTGCGAAGCCTTCTCCCCGAGCGACTTCACGAACGGCGTGCCGTGGATGCCTATGCCCCCGCCAATGTCGATCCAGTAGTCGCCGAGTGGATTGTCCTTTCCCGGCGGCTGGGGTATCCCCTGCTTGTCTTCAGCCCACTCCGACGTGGGGAGCCAGGTCGGGTTCTTCTCCTTGTAAGTGACGTGGAACTTGCCCGTAGGCGTGGGATACCGGTCGGTCCCGATGGCGATGAGGTAGTCGTCGATGTATTTCTCCCTTTCGTAGAGAGACAGACTGAACTCGCTGAGCCTTATCACGATTATCCGGCCGATGTCCTTTTCCGTGAGCTCGGGGTGCACGTACTCGACGACTATCGGTACCCGCCTCTCCGTCGAGGGCAGCTCCTTCAGCACGTCGCGGTCGGTCTCGTCCACCCTGACGCGTATCCCGTTCTGCGAGGGGATTATGTCCGGGCTGCCGGAAGCCACGCTAATGCGCGCGCTCGTGGAGTCTATGTTTATCTGCTCGGCGATGCCGGTCACGAGCGCCCTGAGTTTCTTCTCACTGCAAGTAAAGAGCACCGGCACGTCGACCTGGTTTGAGATGCCGAACAACCTCTTGAAAAGCCTGACGGGGAGCAGGTCCTCCCTGCCCTTGAGATAGGCGGCGTACGCCATCCCCTCCGGGTCCGAGCGCACGTCGTATGATTTCGGGGGCAGGGGAAACTCCTTGTCGGCGTAGTAGAGTACGAGGTCCTCGGAAAGCGGCTTTGCCTTGGCCCTGGCGACCTCGAGAGCTTCAGCCTTGCTCATCCCCCCCACGGGCTCGCCCGCTATGGTGACACCCTTGAACACCTTGCCGGAGTTCACCAGCTCGAGGACCACAGCGACGCAGAATAGCACGAGAAGCACGAACACCAGCAGCACGATCACGAGCCTCGCCCTGGGCGGGACCCTGAAGCGCCTTCGTCTTCCTGCCGGTCTCGCCGGCTCTGCCTGCTCTTCTTTCACACCTGTGCTTTGCTCAGATCCCCAGGAGCCTCGCGAACGCGTCCCCCATTATGATGCGCTTCTCTTCGTCGGTGAAGCTCACGTCGGGGCACGCCGAGAGGTCGGGCTCCTTTATGGCGCTCACCCACCTGTCCAACGGACATAAGACGTTGAGGTACGGCCCGTCGGTTCCGAAGAACACGCGCCACGGCCCCAGGTCGTCGATGATCCGGCGCAGCATCGTGTAGAACTCACCGGGTCGCTCGTTGAACGTAGCCTGCCAGTCCGAGAAATCGAAGTAGATGTTCGGTTTCCTGTTGGCCACGAACAGGGCCTCGTGCCACAGCAGGTGGCCCACGTGCGCCATGATTATGGAGAGGTCAGTGAAGTCGGCGGCGACGTCGTCCACGTGTATCGGCTTGGAGAAGCGAGCCTTCATCGGCAGGGGCTGGTTCCCTGTATGGAACAGCACCGGGATGCCGTACTCAACGCACGCCTCGTAGAGCGGGTAGCACGCCTCGTCGTGCGGGAAGAACCCCGAGGTCGGGTGGAGCTTCAGCCCTTTCATCCCCCAGTCTTCCACGCCCTTGCGGAACGCCTCCAGGGCGCCGTCGCGCCTCGGGTCGATGCTGAAAAAGGAGAGCAGTCGGTCCGGAAAGCGCGCGGCGGCCTCGGCGACGACCCTGTTCTGCTCCAGTATCGGGACGTCGGGCTCCCCCGCCTGCAGGCCGGTGTCGTGTGTGAAGACGCAGGTCTTGTCGATGCCGGCGGCGTCCATGCCGGCGACGAGCTTCTCCCCCGTAGAATCCGCCAGCACCGGCATAAGGTTGTTGATGAGCTCGGCCGGGTCGGGATAGACCCCGGTCAGCTTCCCCATGGGCTGCGTGGCCACCCTGGCCATGCCGATGAAGAAGCTCATGTCGTGCCATCCATCGTCGACCAGATGACAGTGACCGTCGATGATCATCTCGTGCCACCCCCTCGGCTCGCCCTTCAGACCCGGTGCGTTCGAACCAGGCTAACCCAGGTCGTAAGGGACCTCCTCGATACCGGCCAGCCACCTGGCCAGCTGCTTCTTGGGCTCCATGTCGTATGTCCGGAGTATCGCGATGTCCTCCATTATCGGGGAGCCGCCGCCGTGCACACCGGCGTACTGCATCACCCCGGCCATGCCGCTGCAGGTGTAGTCGCTGACCCACGCGTACAGCTTGTACATGTCCTCCGGGCTCACCCCGTCGACACGCTTCAGGTACTTCTTCACCAGGTCGCCCACCTCGGGGCTCACGAACTCCTTGTCGTACGGAAGCGTGGCCGGGAGTCCTCCGGCTATCTCACAGAGCAGGTCGTACTCGTGGTAGATGTTGACGCCGGCGTGCTTCCTCGCCACGTTGCAGAAGACCACGTCAGGTATCTGCGTCCCGGATGGGGACTTGATCGACTTCACCGCGGCGGCTATCCCGCAGCCATAGACGATCTCGGCGGTGCTGATGAGCTCGGCGAGCTTGGAGTGGATGTGGTCTTCCTTGTCGATGCCGCTATACTCCGCGACCATCGCCGCGGTTCCCATTATCACGTCGGTGACCGCCGGCTTGCAGCCCGTGTAGGAATGACGGTGGTAGAGCGAGAACAGCAGGGCTAGCTGGCCGCCGAACTCGGCTTCGCCGCAGAGGAACACGCGCTCCCACGGCACGAAGACATCGTCGAAGATGGTGAGGGACTCGATCTCACCCTTGCCTGAGTGAAGGCCGGCTATCTCCGGCACGCGGTCCCTGTAGCGCGACCCCCTGCACACGAGCTTCACGCCGGGGTGGTCACCGGGCACCGCGACTGCCACGGCCCAGTCACCTTCGTTCGGGCGCAGGAACCTGGTGGGTATGGCGATTATCTCCTCGGCGAGCGGAGCGAAGGAGTTGTGCGCCTTGGCTCCCCTGATGACAATGCCGTCCTTCTTCTTCTCAATAACCCTCAGGTAGAGGTCCGGGTCCGTCTGCTCGGCAGGCCTACGCCCGCGGTCGCCCTTGACGTCGGACTGGGCGCAGCACCCGACCTTGTCGCCCTTCTGGAATTCCTTCATGTAGGCCAGGAACCTGTCGTGGTACTCGGTCCCGTGAGCCTGGTCGCACATGTTGGTTATTACGGAGAGGGCGTTCAGTGAGTCTATCCCCATGCACCTCGCTATGCAGGCCCCGGCCATCCGCGCGGATACGCGGGTCATCTCCTGCTTGGCCATGAGGTCCTCGGGGCTCTGGTGGATGTTGCAGAACCGGTTGATGGTCTCGCCGGTAAGATGCGACTTGCACTTCGTAAGGTGCTCGTACTCGGGAATCTTGGTCATGTCGAAGGTGAGGTCGAGTATCTCCTGGCCGGGGATGTTGTCCCTGCCCAGCACCTCGCCTCCCATGTAGACGTTGGGCTTCATCGCCAGCAGGCTCTCGTGGTACTCCTCTTTCGTCCGCATCAACGATCACCACCTGTTCATATTGATTGCCATCGGACGAGCAAATATGCGTCTACCGCTTGTGCGCGGCATGGTCTCAGGTGTCACGCCGCCCGTCTGGTCAGGGGCCCGGCGACATCAAGATTATTACTTGCGGGGACAAAAGACAATGACAGAATCGCACAGCGGGGTCAGGTCGTTTTGTTGCATTTCAAGCGCTTCGTCAGCATGGGACCGTAGATGCAACAAAGCGACCTGACCCCGCTGTGCAGCGACTGGTCGGGGTTATTCGACAGGGACCCAGTTTTCGTTCTCGCAGAACCTCATCGTGTATCCGATGTAGCTGTCGAGAAGCAGAGCGGACTGCTCCAACTTCGTCCCGTGCGACTGGAGCATCATCTCCCCGAGAACTTTCGAGGCGTCCCTCATCAGGCTCTTCACGACACCCCTGAACAGCCTCAGCTCCTCCTCCGGCGGGACGATGTTCTCTGCCGGGTCCATCCTGCTGAGCTCGAGTTCCATTTTGGTTCAAGCCCCCTTTCGCGTTGAACGCGGCGGCGGTTGACACCGTCGTTTCGCCCCGGGCGGCCCGGGACCGGCCTACAACCAGCCGCGCAGCTTCATCGCTTCTATCACTCTCTGAACGGCGACCACGTAGGCGGCCTTGCGCTCGTTGACGCCGTATTTCATCGAGGTCTCGACCACCGAGTGGTAGGCCTCGGTCATCTTCTCGGCCAGGCGCCTGTCGACCTCGTCCTCCGACCACTTGAACAGGGAGAAGTTCTGCACCATCTCGAAGTAGGAGATGGTAACCCCGCCCGCGTTACAGAGGAAGTCAGGAAGGACGTGTATGCCTTTCTCGTAGAGCACGTCATCCGCCTCCGGTGTGGTGGGGCCGTTCGCGAGCTCTCCGACGATGGCGGCCTTGATGTTCGGCGCGTTCGCGGCGGTTATGACGTTCTCAAGAGCCGACGGCAGGAGGATATCGACATCAAGCTCGAGGAGCTCCTCGTTGGAGACCGGCTCTGTCCCCGGGAACTCGATGACCGACGTCGTCTCCTTCTTGTGCTCCATTATCCTGAAAGGATCGAGGCCGTCACTGCTGTAGATACCGCCCCTGGAATCGCTCACGGCGACTATCTTGCTGCCGAAGAGGTCCCTCGCAAGGTGGGCGGCGTAGTAGCCGGCGTTGCCGTAACCCTGGATAGCGAAGGTGGCGTCACGCAGGTCGATCTCCAGGCGCTCGGCGGCTTCCCTGACCACGTACATTCCGCCCCGGGCCGTGGCGTCCGCCCTGCCGACCGAGCCCCCGACGCTGAGCGGCTTGCCGGTGACAACCCCGAACTGGTTCTTGCCGGCTATCTTCGAATACTCGTCCATCATCCACGCCATCACCTGCGGGGTGGTGTAGACGTCGGGGGCGGGTATGTCCTTGTCCGGCCCTATGAACTGCCATACCGCGTCGATGTATCCGCGGCTGAGGCGCTCCAGCTCGCCCGCCGACATGTTCTTGGTGTTGCATACTACGCCGCCCTTCGCGCCTCCCAGCGGCAGGTCCACCAGCGCGCATTTCCATGTCATCCAGGCAGCGAGCGCCCTGACCGTATCGATGGTCTCCTCCGGGTGGAATCGTATGCCGCCTTTGGTAGGGCCCCTCGCGGAGTTGTACTGTATGCGGTATCCCTCGAAGACCTTGACCGCACCGTCGTCCATGCGTACGGGTATCTGTACCCGGAGCTCCCTCATCGGGGACCTCAGAACGGCGTGGATCTCTTCGTCGAGTTCCAGGATCGTCGCGCATCCATCGAGCTGGCACTGCGCCATTTCGAAGGGGTTCTGAACATCCGTCATCTCAACCTCCATCGTCGAGTTGCGGCCCCGCCGGTTTCCGCCATGGATTCACCGGCCCAGGCGACCGCCGGAGAGCGCTCGCGCTCCCCGTGTCAGGGCACAAAAAAACCGCTCGACTTTGAGCTGGAGGTCGGGCTTCATTGCCCAACAGGCCGGGGCCCTCATGGCCCCGCCATCAACCAACCTTGACTAGATTATATATAACCCGGCGGGCGCAACCAACAGGGCAGCCCGGTCACGTATTATTTCGCGGGCGGGAAATGAGGTCCGGCGGACAGAAGACGAGCTCGAAGCCTTCTTTCCTCCTGGGTGAGGCCGCTCCGTTGGGACAGTATACGAAGCACTGCCCGCAGCCGAGGCATTTCGACGGATCGGAGACCGCCTTCCCGTCGCGCACTTCGATGGCCCCGAAATAGCAGCGGGTGGTGCAGTCTACCGGGCATTCCCCCGGCCCCAGGCACCTGTCCGCGTCATGCACCGCGTAGCTGGTCCCGGGCAGAAACACGCTGGTGCCCCTCCGCAGCTGGTTGCGCAGCGGTACGCAGTAATCCGGCAGGCAGTGACAGTAGCTGACCACGAATCCGTGGGAATCGAACATGCCCCACGCGTTGAGAACCCTCCCCCGCTCGTGCCAGAAGCGGGCCTTCTCGATGAGTTCGTCGGCTCCCACCCGCCTGTACATGGAGGGATAGTTATAGAGGTGTCCCTTACCCCAGTCGCCGATCATCACGCAGGTGTAGTTCGGGTCCACGCCTTCGACCAGCTCGCCGTCGATGTTGTTCTCACCGTGACGGCACTCGCAGATGCCCACTGCCATCAACATGCCTTCGTCTTCGAGGTTCCGCACCAGGTTCTCGATCTCGGCGGGTGTCAGGACTTCGCCGTGAATTGCAGGGAGTACCAGGCGGTAAGCAGTCCAGTCGAGCGCGGCCCTGGTTACCTTGTGTCCGTAGAGCCAGTCCTGGTCCGTCAACCATCCAAGGACTTTCATCAGCAGAAACTCGTACCTCGCGCCGATGATATCCAGCGGGAACGGGATGTGCTGGTGTGCGCGCCTGCCGGAATGGTCGAGGTGAGCCAGCATGTTGTACTCCATTCTCTTCCGGGTCCTCAACGCTGCGAATTATATAAGATGTCCTGTTTTGCTGTTCCCAGCCGAGCGAGATGGATTAATATATTCCTGCCTCTGGCGGTACCTCAGGTGCGAAAGGAGTGGTTGGCAATGACGATCAACATCGGCAGCTACCTCACCAATCGAGCGATGCTCAACCCCGACAAGGAGGCCATCGTCTGCGAGGGCGTGCGCTACACCTGGTCGGAGGCCAACGCCGAGGCCAACAAGCTCGCGCACGCCATGAAGAAGCTGGGAATAGGCCACCAGGACAGGGTGGCGATACTCGCCCTGAACGAGCCCGAGTACCTGAGCATGTTCTACGGCCTGGGAAAGATCGGCGCCATCCTGGTGCCCATCAACTACCGCATCGCCGGCCCGGAGATGCAGTACATCCTGGAGAACAGCGGGGCCAGGATACTGGTGTTCGGCCCCGAGTACGCCGACGTCGTGGATTCCTTCCGCTCGGACGTCCAGATGGAGGAGTTCATCGCCCTCGGCGACTCGAAGCCCGAATGGGCGCTCTCCTACAACGAGCTCACGGGAGAGGTCCCCGACGATGAACCCGAGCTCGTCGGGGGTGGGGACGACGTCCTCTCCATACTCTACACGTCGGGCACGACCGGGCGGCCGAAAGGCGCGATGCTCACCCACCAGAACTACTTCGTGGGCTCCACGAACATCATTGCCACGGTGGGGCACCTCGGCGACACCGCCCTGCTGGTCCTCCCTCTCTTCCACATCGGCGGACTCGCCAATGTCCCGCTGGGCACCCAGGCCGGCGTCAGGGCCGTCATGCTGAAGAGCCTTGACCCCAAGAGGTTCCTCGAGCTCATCGAGGAGGAGGGGGTCAACGTGTTCGGCTCGGTGCCGGTGCTGCTCCAGCTGCTCAAGATGGTGCCGGACTTCGAGAAGTACGACTGGAGCTCGGTCAAGATGGTGTTCGTGTACGCGGCCCCGCTCCCCGTCGCTCTGCTCGAGGAGTACGCCGAGGCGGGCATCGAGGTACGGAACCTCTACGGGCTCACCGAATCCTGCGGCATGGGCACGGTCATCGACGGCGAGCACTCGATGACCAAGGCGGGCTCTTGCGGCCTCCCCGAGTTCTTCTCAGAGATAAAGCTCGTGGGCGATGACGGGAACGAGGTCGGGCCGGATGAGCTCGGCGAGGTGCTCATCCGGGGCGAGTTCGTGATGAAGGGTTACTGGAACAACCCGGAGGCTACCGCCGAGACGATAAGGGACGGCTGGCTGCACACCGGCGACATCGGCAGGAAGGACGCCGACGGGTTCCTCTACATAATGGACCGGAAGAAGGACATGATAATCTCCGGCGGCGAGAACATCTACCCGGCCGAGATAGAGGACCTGCTGATGCGGCACCCCAAGATCCAGGACGCCGGCGTGATCGGCTTCCCGGACGACCTCTGGGGGGAGGCGGTCCGGGCGGTAGTGGTAGTCGCCCCGGGTGAGACCCTGACCGAGGAAGAGCTGATCGAGTGGACCAAGGGCAAGATAGGCAAGTTCAAGATGCCCAAGTCCGTAGTCTTCACCGAGGCGCTCCCCCGGACGCCGACCGGCAAGATTCTCAAGCGCGAGCTGCGCGACATGTTCAATTAGGGTCAGACCACTTTCGTTGCGTGAGCAACAATAAACACATCTTCAACATGAAGGGTGCGGGACTGGCCTGGGAGAGGGAGCCGAAGTGAGCGAATATGACGTCATCGTGGTCGGGGCCGGGTTCGGAGGCCCGGTCGCGGCGAAGAAATGCGCCGAGGCCGGCCTTCGCACCGTGATGCTGGAGCGCGGCGAGCGCGTGGGCCAGAAGGTGATATCCGGTCTCACCATCCCCTTCTACGGGTTCATATTCGGCCCCGCTTTTATCAGAGACGGCAACCCGCCCATCGAGCGCCCCGCGGACGGGATAATCAACTACATCGTGAAAGACATCGAGACGGGCGACATCGAGATAGACGATACGCTGAAGATACCCAAGCCCCTCTCGCCGGTGCTCGCCTTCGGCTATAACGCATACTGCCAGCCGTTCTGCGAGTGGGAGGCGGACCGCGCGGTCGAGTCCGGGGTCGAGCTCCGCACCTCCACGGTGGCGGTCGACGTCCTCAGGGAGGACGGCGCGGTGGCCGGTGTGGTCACCGACGGGGGAGAACGCCTCGGCGCGAAGGTCGTGATAGACGCCGAGGGGTGCCAGGGCCTGCTGGCCATCAAGGCGGGGGTGCGGAAGAAGTACCCGCCCGACGTCATATCCCTGGCGGACTGCTACGACTACGAGATGTCGAAGGCCGACGTGGACCGGATATTCGGCCATACCCTGCGCTTCTGCTGGGGCTGGGACGAGCAGAAGGTCGCGCCCCCGCTCGGGTACGGCAACGGCCTGATGGTCTGGCCTTACAGGCAGAGCCTGCATTTCATTCAGGACCAGTGCCTCAAGACCGGCAGCGGGAAGGTCCCCAGCCTCAAGGACTTCGACGATTACCACCGCAACATCACCAGCGGCCTGCCGTGGTGGAGCGAGGAAGTGGCTCCTCACATACGCCTGCGCACGAGGATCTGGGACGGCTTCGAGATATTCGTGGGCCTCGACGACGAGCTCCGGGGAATGCCCAACCATGCCGACGGCATGATACTGATCGGCGACGCGGCCGGGCTCGAGAGCACGGAGCTCTGCGACGGGGTGCCTGCCGCATGGTTCTCCGCGGAGATCGCGGCGGACGTGGCCATCGACGCGATCCGGGCCGGCGATACCACGGCTTCTTTCCTGAAAAGATACGACGAGCGTATCAAGGCGCACCCCATAATCCAGTGGTCGATCTCAACGACGAACCGCCACGACCTGAGGTACGCGCAGGAGAACCATGACATCGACATGCTTCGGAAGCTGGTCCACGACGGCTGGGGGCTTGGCGGCTTCGCCTCTATCACCACTCCGCTGCTGAGGATGATATTCGATTCGATAAGCGAGGACCCGTCGATCCTCTCGAGCTGGATACGCATGTTCCCGCGCTACTACTACAACTGGGCGCACGAGCGCTACGGTGACGCGCCGGGAGGGCGCGAACGCCCCCGCGGAGTGCAGACGCTCGGGCACAGGGCGTTCGCCGCTTTCATGCGCTCGATGGACAGGTTCCTCCAGCGGTTCTCCTCGCCCGTCGCTAAGGCTGCGGCGTTCATGACGCCGGCGACGTCCGCCGCGAATCCCGTCATGAGGTTCCTCCTGCCGCGCGTCGAGCCGTTCTACCTGGCGGCGCTGAAGCTGCTCGAGCCGGTCACCGATCCCCTGAGCAGGAAGCTGGTCAGCTTCGTCACCCGCGCCGATCCCGCGATCTTCGACAGTCCTCCAGGAAGGGGGGAATAAAGTGGGCAGCCAAGCCGACAGGTTCCCGGGAATAGAGTGGGTCGAGGGTGCCGGCGATTTCATAAAGATCGACACCGAGCTGTGCGACGCCTGCGCGAGATGTCTGAAGGTCTGCCTCGCGGACTGTTTCGAGATCTCCGAGAAGAAGGCCCGGGTCAGGAGCCTGGCCGGCTGCCTCGAGTGCGCGTCCTGCTGGTTCGTGTGCGAGCGCGGCGCCATCGACTTCAACTGGCCGCCCGGCGGCAAGGGCTACAAGAGCCTATGGGGCTAATGGGGTCAGACCACTTTCGTTCCGTTAGCAACAATGGCCACATCAACCACAGCAGGAGCACTATGATGTTGTTCGTGTCAATCAGTGTTGCTAACGGAACGAAAGTGGTCTGACCCCTATCGGTTCGCGAGGGTGCCCCCGAACACCTGCCAGGCCAGCGCCGACTTCGCGGCCAGGCTCAGGATGATATAGACCTTTTCGCCGAACAGGTAGTCCTCCCACGGACCCACCTTCTTGTACTGAAGAACCATGTTGACCGCGAAGATATTGAAAAAGATGAACAGCGACACGAGGATGTAATAGACGAAAGTGGGAATCTCGTTCGCCGGGTCGCTCGCCGCCTTCGCGAACACTATCGCTATGACGACCCAGGGTATTATCCCGGCGATGCACCCGAAGATGAACGCGGTCCAGTTGGTCTTCTCGGTCGCCTGGTTGTGAAGCTCCATCATCCACCCGAACAGTATCATCATCGCGTTCATGAAAAAGATCAGTATGAGGCTCACCAGGTCGTCGAGCCCTGACAGCATGGCGATGACCACGATCATCAGTGACGCGGTTATGGAGTACTCGATCCACCTGCCGTAGTTCGCTCCCTTCAGCAGGTTACCCTTGTACCATTCGAATATGCCGGGAGACGCGATGAGCAGGAGCGCGATCCCGCTGAGCAGCAGGAAGAGCGCCACGAGAGGGCCTATCCTCACCTGCCAGAGCTCGTCGCTGTACGGCACCGCCCTGCCCAGCGCCTGGCTGTACCTCAGGTATCGCAGTGACACCGGCAGCTTGAAGTCGCTGCTGAGCACCAGCATCAGAATCCCCTGGACTATCAGCGCGAACCCGACCGCGGCGTTCCAGATCCTGAGGTTCCGGAACCGCTTCTCCATGGGCTGCTTCTGCACCTCGTCGGCCATGGCGTGCTCCTTTCACCAAGTGTCATCAGCACCGTTGAACTGAGATCTACTGGATGCGAGGCCGTCCCTTCACCCGAATCCCGTTGCCGGCCGGCCCCGATAGATGTTTCTCCGGGAACGGGCCTCATCCTGTCCGGCCCGGAATATAATAGTGGCGCGGCAATGCACCGGAGGTGGCGGGATGAAGAAGGTCAGAATATACGGCGCCGGGATGTCGGGCATGATAGCGGCAGTGAACCTGGCGCGGGACGGGTACGAGGTCGAGGCGTTCGACGGAGAGAGCGGTTACGGCGGCTCCAGGATATACAACCCCTCCGCCCACACCACACCGATCGACATCGGCCGCACGAGTGAGTACGTCGGCATCGACCTCAGCCCGGTGTTTCACCCCCTTCTCGCCTGCCCCTGGTATTACAACGAGACAAAGGCCCAGGCTCCCGCCGGAAGGCTGTTCACGGTCGAGAGGGGCAGCCGTCCCGGGAGCATCGACACCATGCTCTACGCCATGTGCCTCGAGCTCGGGGTGGAGTTCCACTTCGACGCCCCCCTCGACAAAGACGACATACCGAAGCTCGATCCCGGCACGATAATCGCCTGCGGCCTGATCCCGTCGGCCTACGAGATGCTCGACATCCCTTACCTGAGGTGGTACGGATGGCTCTCGCGCGGGGAGTGCGGCTTCAGCAACTACGCCTGGATCTACCTCGACCCCGCCATCACCGAGTTCGGGTACCTGTCCTCGGTGAACAACTACTACTTCGACTTCTTCTACTCCACCAGGCCTGTCGGCCGTGACGCCCTCGACCGGTACGTCGACCGGATGCGGCGCAGCGAAGGGGTCGAGCACCGCGAGTGGGAGTACGTCTCAGGCGCCGTCCCTCTGGGAAGGCCCGATAACCCGAGCCTGTTCCGCGGCGACCTCATCATGTGCGGGACCATCTCCGGTGCGATGGACCCGGTGATGTGGTTCGGCATCCTGGGCGCCATAATGACCGGCAGGATAGCGGCGATGGCGGTGAGCGACCGCGCGGCGGCGGCCTCGGAGTTCGCCCGTTTCACGAAGCGCTTCCGGGCGGCCTGGTACTTCAAGAACCACGTGTTCAACTACATCAGGCCGCACGTGAGCGCGATGGAAAAGGCGATCAACCTCATAGGAGTGCCACGCGTGGAGCACATGGTGGGCGTGGTCGAGAGGCGGAACCTCCCCGGATCCATTCCCGGGTACGCCATGCTCGGGCTGCGGTGAACGGGGCTTCCTAGTAGTGGGACTCTGAAGCGGGGTGTGCCAGAGCCCCGTCGAGCAGTATCGTCATCACGGTGCCCATCCACTCGACCAGGGCTTTCTCCGGGTTCGATTCGACGTACAGCCTGCGCGCGATCTCGAGGATTATCGCGTTGACCAGGACGGCGGCCTGCCGCACGTTCAGGTCGGCCTTGAGGAAGCCCTTCCTCACCCCGTGCCTCAGGTAGCTCTCGGTGTAGAGCGCGATGACGTCGAACGCGGCGCTGACCCGCCTGGCGGCCTCGTCGTCGAGGCCCATCGACTCGTAGAAGATAGCTCCCTGCGCGTACGGGTGGTTCAGGTAGAAACGCAGGAGTTTCTCGCCTATGCGCCACACCTGGAACGCGTAGTCCTCGAGCGTCTCGGATGAGTCGGGCACCTCCTCGGACAGCGTAGCGTCGAAGGCGCTCATGATCTCCTCGATGATGTCGGAAAAGGCCTCGAGCTTGGTCCGGTAGAACCGGTAGAACGTCCCGGTGCTTATCTTGGCCGCTCCCGCTATGTCGGCCTCAGAGGCGGCACAGTAGCCCTTGTCCCTGAACACCTGGTATGCGGCGTCGAGTATCCGCTTCTTCGTCCTGTCGGAACTTGCCATACAGAGATTCTAGACACAATGGGCCGCCGCTTCAATCGCCGGCTCGAAGGAATCGCGCCCCGCGCACAAAAAGCTAGAATAGGAAGAAAGCCGGCTCGACCGCCTCGGTCTGGAACCTGGAGGAACGATGGACCTGGAATCCTGCGGGAGGAACCTGGAACAGCTCAAGAGCGAATATCCCGAGAAGTTCGTGCCCGTGGAGAGGGTGTTCGACGCAATCCGCAGGGGCGACCACCTGTTCGTCGGGACCGGGTGCGGGGAGCCGCAGTACCTCATAAGCGCCCTGGCGGACTACGTGGCCTCAAACCCCAAGGCATTCTTCGACACCGAGGTCTTCCACGTCTGGACACTGGGCGTCGCCCCGTATGCCGACGACAAGTTCCGGCAGAACTTCAGGCACAACTCCTTCTTCATCGGGGAGAACACAAGGGACGCGGTCAACACCGGGCTCGCGGATTACACTCCCATCTTCCTCTCACAGGTGCCCGAGCTGTTCCACCGGAAGTTCATCCCCATCGACGTCGCCCTGATACAGACCTCGCCGCCCGACAACAACGGGTACATGAGCCTTGGGGTCAGCGTCGACATAACAAAGGCCGGCGTCGAGAACGCCTCAGTCGTCATAGCCCAGGTGAACTCCCACATGCCGCGGGTACACGGTGACACATTTGTGCACGTCACGGACGTCGACTTCCTGGTGCCCCACGACGAGCCGCTCCTGGAGTACACGCCGACCGTGTCGGACGAGCTTGCGAGAGAGATAGGGAAATACGTCGCCCGGATAGTCGAGGACGGCGACACGGTGCAGATCGGATACGGCAGCATCCCCAACGCGATCCTCGCGAACCTCACCGACAAACACGACCTGGGCGTTCATACCGAGCTCCTCAGTGACGGCATAGCGTCGCTCATGAAGAGCGGGGTCGTCAACAACTCGATGAAGTCCTTCGAACGCGGGAAGACGGTTGCGACCTTCTGCATGGGCACGGCCGACACCTACGAGTACATAAACGACAACCCCAGCGTGGAGTTCAGGCCGATCGACTACACCAACAACCCGCTGAACATAGCGCGGAACACCAAGATGACGGCGATCAACGCCGCCCTGCAGATAGACCTGACCGGCCAGGCCACAGCCGAGTCCATCGGGACGATGTTCTACAGCGGCGTTGGCGGGCAGGCGGACTTCATGCGGGGCGCCGTGCTCTCGCCCGGCGGCAAGACCATACTCACCCTCCCTTCAACGGCCGGTGACATCTCGAGGATACTCCCCTCCATCCAGGAAGGCGCGGGGGTGACACTCACCAGGGGCGATATCCATTACGTGGTGACGGAATACGGCATAGCTTACCTCCACGGCAAGAACGTCAGGGAGCGGGCGATGGAACTCATCTCCATCGCGCATCCGAAGTTCAGGCCGTGGCTGATCGAAGAGGCGAAGAAACTGAGGCTCATATACGCCGACCAGGCGTTCATACCCGGGAAGGCGGGAGAGTACCCCGAGGAGCTCGAGGCTTACCGCACGACGAAAGACGGCGTCGAGGTGCTCTTGAGGCCGGTCAAGATAAGCGACGAGCCCCTGCTCAAGGACTTCTTCTACTCGCTCTCGGACAACAGCATGTACCGGAGGTTCATCTCGCAGCGCCAGGACATGCCCCACGAGCGTCTCCAGGAGTTCACCGCCATCGACTGGACAAAGGAGACCGTCCTGCTCGCGGTGGTGCAGGAAGGCGACAAGGAAGACATCGCCGGCATCGGCCAGTACACCGTCAACACCGGGGCATACGCGGCGGACGTCGCTTTCGTGGTGACGGACAAACACCAGAACAAGGGGATCGGCACCGAGCTGCTCGGATACCTCACACAGCTCGCGAAGAGACAGGGTCTGCTCAGCTTCACTGCCGAGGTCCTGGTCGAGAACAAGCCGATGCTGCACCTCTTCGAGAAGATGTTCGACGTGGACAAGACGGTGGACTCGGGGATCTACTACCTGTCCATGAGCCTGGGTACGTAAGAGCCCTCGGAGCCCGCGACCTGCAAGAACGGAGCAGTCTCCTCCTCCCCCTTTAACAGGCCGGCCCTTATATGACAGAATCTGAATGCCAGGGGGCGGCTTCCAGTAACTCAGCACTCAGAGACTTCACGCTGCGCGGGGGTGAGCACGATGGGCGGCAGGGCTGCGATAATCGGTTCAGGGGTCGGCGGAGCGGCGGCCGGAGCGCTGCTGGCAAAGCGAGGGTACGAAGTCGACCTTTTCGAGACCCACTCTTTCGGCGGCGGCCGCTGCGCGTCGATGGAGCGTGACGGATACACGGTCGATTTTGGCGTGCACATGTTCAGCCGCGGGGACGCCGGTCCCCACGGCGAGGTAAACCGCCTCGTCGGAGGCGACCTGCGGTGGATAACAAGGGACCCGCCCTGCCGCGTGATGGGAAAGACGGAATTCGACTATCCGCTCGACATCAGGGCACTTTCGACACAGGTGGGTGTCGCCAGGAAACTCGGGGTCCGTCCGCGCAACTACCTCGGGGCATTCCGACTGTTCAGGAGCCTCATGGCGGGGCGGGACGTGGACGCCAACGACTCCACGACCCTCAGGGATTACGTGTCCCGTTTCACAGACGACGTCATGATACACACCTTCATGAACTGCCTGTGCCAGCTCTATTTCGCATTGTCATATATCGAGGCGTCGGCCGGGGAGTTCATATGGTCTTTCTCCCGGATGTTCAACGACGCGAGCTTCGGCTACCCGCGCGGAGGTTCCGGGAACATCCCGCTGTCGTTCCTCGGGTCGCTCGAGCGCCTGGGCGGAAAGGTGCACTTCGGGGAGCCGGTGAGGCGCCTCCATACCAGGGGGGGCCGCGTAACAGGAGTCGAGACAGAGCGTGGAGAATACCCCGCCGATATCGTCGTCTCGAATGCCGGCATCCGTGGGACTGTCGAACTCGCCGGCAGGGACAGCGTCGGAAACGAGTTCGCCGAGCGCTCTGACAGGTACCGCGACTCGAACGCCTACGTGACCTTGAAGCTCGCTCTCGAAAGAAAGGTAGTGCCGTACCCGGTGGTCTTCTACATGCCGGACCTGCCGCCGGAGAGGATATTCGCGCACCTCGAGGACAGGACCGTCCCCGATGACCCGTACATCTTCATGCCTGTTCCCACCAATCATGACGGCTCCCTCTCCCCGGAGGGGACCCAACTCGTCATCGCCGGCACGGCCGTTCCGGCCGACGCCGAGCCGGAGCTCTGTAACGCGATACTGGACCGTGTGTACGGGAGGATCCTGGACCTCTTCCCGGGGATAGAGGGCGCGATACTGTGGCAGTCCCGGACGGTCAGCGGGGATACGCGGGAGCTCACGTCACATAGAGCCGGCGAGTGCATCGGACTGGCACAGGTCCCCGGCCAGGTCGGAGAATCCCGGCCCGGACACCGCACGCCCGTTGAAGGGCTGTTCCTCGTCGGCGCCGACGCGGGGGCCCGCGGCATCGGGACGGAGATGGCATCAGGCAGCGCTTTAAGCCTCATGCAGGCCGTCGCACAGAATGAGATGAGGTAGTGAACATGAGAGTCGTCGTTGTAGGCGCGGGAGCGGCCGGACTGGCGGCAACGCACGCCCTGCGCAAGGCCGGGGCAGACGTCACCACCTTCGAGGCCGGGGACGCGCCCGGAGGCCGTGCCCGGTGCTTCGAGAAAGAGGGGTTCATCTTCGACACCGGCGCCCAGTTCATGGCGAACGTCTGCCTCACCCAGATAAGGCTGTGCGAGGAGATGGGTATCGGGGCCGAGATAATACCGTTCAACCTGAAGGTGGCGTTCTGGAGAGACGGCAGGTCCTACTCCCTTCCCGGAACGGGTGGTGCGGCGGAAGCCGTACGCGGCATCCCGGAGCTCATGCGTTTCCGCGGCCTTCCCTGGAGGGTATACCCCCAGATGGCGAAGGTCGCCCTGGCCATGGTCAAGAGGTACGTAAACGTCGACATCGCGGCAATGAACCCGGAGTGCCTGATGGACCTGGCCGACACCAGCGTGGCGGAATTCACGCTGGAGCACGGCGGCAGGGAGGCCCTCGAATGGGCCATGGGGCCGATGGTGTCCTCCCTCACCCTGGGCGAAGCCGACGAGGTGTCTATACCCCACCTCATCGGCCTGATGGGACTCTACAAGGGGCTCCTGCTCCTCGAGAGGGGCATCGGGTCGCTACCCGCCGCACTGCACGAGCGCTGCAGCGAATCGATAAGGCTCGGCACCCCTGTCAAAGAGATAGTCATCGACGGCGGCGCGGTCAGGGGGGTCGAGACCGCCGAGGGCTTCATGGAGGCCGACCACGTCATCTGCGCGACCACGGCCGGCGCCGCGCTCAAGCTGATGCCGGGACTTCCTGACACCATCAGAAAGCCCCTGGAGAAGATAAGGTACAGCTCCACCGTCCATGTAATGGTCGCGTTCGAAGAGCGGCTGCTTCCTGAAGGCCTGTACGCGCTGTCACTTCCGGCGCAGGCGGAGAGCTTCCTGCCCGGGCTCAACGACTGCAGCGGCAAGTCGCCCTATTTCGCGCCGCCGGGCCGGGGGCTGTCCCACTGCGTCACCTTCGGGCGGAGGGGACGCAAGGTGGCAGGGCTCTCCGACGAAGAGGCCACGGCCGCTGTCCTGAAGGAGCTCGAGCGCTTCGTCGGGCGCGTGCCGAAGCCGGTGCTGACCGAGGTGGTGCGCTGGGACGAGGCGATATGCCTCGAGCCGCCGGGGCAGTTCCCCGCGATGTACTGCCTGAAGCGCAACAACATCAGGGACGTCGCCGGACTCCACCTGGCCGGAGAGTACATGTACCTGGTCTCGTGCGTCGAAGGCGCACTGCGCAGCGGCGAGGACGCCGCGGCGGCGGTACTGGCCGATTAGCGGCAGCGGCTCTTTCAGAACCGCCCCAGTATCTCCTCCGCCTGGGCCACCATGCCGTCCAGGAGCTCCGCGCAGGTGGGAACGTCATTGATGAGACCGATGGACTGGCCGACCGCGAGGGGCGCCATGTCCACGTCGCCGACCTCCCAGGCGGTCTTCGACCTCTCCCCCAGCATGAACGGCAGGATGTCCTCGAACGTACCCTGCCCCGCTTCGACGTCGAGCACCTTCTGGGCTATGACGTTCTTGAGGCAGCGCATCTGCAGGTTGAGCGTCTTGCATATCATGGTGGTCTCGTACTCCTGCCTGCGTACGAGCTCCTCTTTGATCTTGTCATTGGCCAGGCATTCCTTCGTCGCGATGAACCTGGAGGCCATCATCACGCCTGAGCCCCCGAGGACCAGCGCCGCGGCGAGCCCCCGCCCGTCGGCTATCCCCCCGGCGGTTATGACCGGCATGCCGATGGTCTCGCTGATGCGAGGGGTAAGGACCATTGTCGTCACGTCGTCATCCAGCGGGTGCCCGCCCTCCTCGATACCCGCGGCGATGACCGCGTCGTAGCCTGCCGACTCCGCGTGCTTAGCGTGACGCACAGCCCCGAGCTTGTGTATCAGCCTGACGCCCGCCTCCCTGGCCCTGGACATCGCGTCGGGACCCAGGTACCGGTCGAGCGGAGTCCCGGATATCTCTATGGCGGTAACGGCCTCGTCGCAGCACACGTCGAAGTACTCCTGGTGCAGCTCCTTGGTGATACGCACCGAGGGCATCAGGGTTATGTTCACGCAGAACGGTTTGTCTGTCAGGCTTCTGGTCTCCTTTACCGCCTCGCGGAACTCCTCCCCGGAGTCGTAATTGCCCGCCGTGAGATTGCCGAGCCCCCCGGCGTTCGAGATGGCCGCGCACAACTCGGGCTTGGCCAGCCACATCATGCCGCCGCACATTATCGGGTGCTTTATACCGAACAGCTCCGTCATCCTGGTCTGCAAAGCGCTCCTCCTTGTACTTTCAAGGCACGTTTTCCGCATTGAGGATATCAGTATCGGTCCGGACTTGCAGGCGGCGGATGTCTCCCTCGGAGCGGGCAGCCGGCCACGGGCCGCCGCGGTGTTCAGACAGCCGGCGCTGAAGCCGATATACGGACTGAGGGGAGGGCCTCGAGATGAAACGTTCGAAAAAGAAGCCCCGGGGCGACTCGGTATGGCGCCGTGAGCTCATACCCGAGGATTCCGTCTGGCGCAAGGAGCTCATACCCGAGGATTCCGTCTGGCGCAAGGAGCTCATCCCAGAGGACTCGTTCCTGAGAAAAGACCTCCTGGCCTTCGCCCGGAAAAGCTCGCGCTGCCGTGAGTGCCCGGTCCTCATGATCCCCGACGAGCGCAAGTGCTCCCGCTTCGAAGTCATCCCGGACGACATCTGGAACGGGGTGGAATCGTGCCCCCTCTACGAGGAGAAGCACGGGCCCGAGCCGGGAATCTCAACCGTCTAGTCCGAGTACGTCACCGTTATCGACTCAAGCCCGACCCGCGCGGAGCCGTCGCTCGCGAGAAAAGCCCTTACCCTCAGGGTACCCGGCCCGATGTCTTTCGCGAACGCCGACGCGGCGCCGTCCACCTCTGACCCGCTGTTGGACTGGTCCGGGCCCGCGGCCTTTGCCCAGGTCGAACCGTCGTAGTAGTACCAGTCCTTCCCGTCGGGGGACAGCTGGTAGGTGACCTTCCCGGCGCTCCCGGACGCCGGGACCTCCCTGAAACCGGTGAGCTTCTCGTATGCGACCCCGCTCCTGGTCGTCACCGAAGGCCGCCCGGTCGAATAGGCGGCGGGCGGGTACTTCGCGACCAGGCCCGCATAGTCTACAGTCTCGTCGGCGTCCAGTCGTGAGAAACCGACCGTGTAGATGTTGTCGATGACGTCCACCTCGGTGGAGCGCGTGGCTTCGAAGTAGTCCTTCCGGTCGAAGGTCTTCGGAAAGCCCGCGGACATCTTCGAGTCCGGCGCATACCGCACCGTCTCGATCCGTGAATCGGACCCCGTGGTACAGGAAGCCGCTATGCACCCTGATGAATCGACCGAGCCCCGCCACGCGTCGGGAGGGCTGTAGTCCCTCATGCCCTCCTGCTCGTATACCCTGGGCCACGAGGCCTTCTGCTCACCCTGGCTCGTGTAGCGGGTCACCAGCAGCCTGCCCGGCGTCTCCGGGTACCCCAGGTCGCCGGGGCCCTGGGTCACCCCGACCAGGCAGTAGTCGCCGTCGGCCGCCTGGGAAACCGCGTAGTACTCGTCATCCGACCCCGGAGAAGCACCCCACCGCCTGGGCCATCCGGCCACAGGATTGCCAGCCGCGTCGAGCTTGTACAGCACCGCGTCCCGGCTCATGCTGGGGAGAGGCTCCGCGCCAGTGTATCCCGCCACGACAAGGTTGCCGCCTGAATCCTCGATGAGGTCGTATGACAGGTTCTGCGCGGCCTCCACCCGGTATGTCCTGGGCCACCCCGGCACCGGCGTGCCGTCATGCCCGTACTTTAGGACCAGCACGTTCTCCCTCTGGTATGGGCCGCTGGCCCCGCAGGCGACCACGTCCCCCTTCGAGTCTACTGTCACCCCCATCGCCCACGCCCGCGAACCGGCGTTGGTGTACTGCGGCCAGCCCGGCAGCGCCTTGCCGTCTTCGTCAAACCTCCAGATGCCGGCGAACCAGGTCTCGCCGTCTATCGAGTAGCCCGCGACGGTTATGCTCCCGTCCGCGCCGACGAATACGTCCTGCCCCTCGTTCCAGGGGTGCGCGTCACTTATCAGTTTCGGCCACCCGGGACGCGCCTCCCCGTTGCGGTCGTATCGGGCGATTATCAGCTCTCCCTTGAGGCCAGGTACGCTCGTGGCGAGGTCGGTCACCGAGCCGACCACGACAACGTCCCCCTCAGGTGTGACGGCGCAGTCGTGGAATTCGGGACCTCGGCCCGGCCTTGAGTCCTTGTAGTATGCCGTCCAGTAAGTGTCCCTGGGCAGTCGCTTGAGCCTGGCGCCGGCTTCCTCGCCGCCGACACTCAAAACGTCAGGGCTGAACGTGTAGTCGGAGGCCTTGCTGAAGTCCCACGTCGGCCCCTTTCCGCATCCCGGTGTAAACACGCATACGGCCGCCGCCAGTGCAACCGCCAGGAATGCGGTGAGCACCGAGCGGAACATCCTGGTTCCCATCTCTCCTCCCAATCGAATGGCCGCCTCAGGCCCTGTGGACCGGTCCCGCGTACGCACTGATTAATATGAAGCCTGCCGCCGCGATTATCAACATCCGGCGCCGGGGTTATACTTGTCACCATGCGAAAGCCGGCACCTGCCCCATCCGGACTCAACCTCTCGCGGGCACTGCTGGAGAGGTCCGCCCGCCAGCGGCTGACTGAGCGCGCCGGGTCTAAGGAGTTGAAGGGCGTTGTCCGGGCGCTGTGCGGGGTCAACGCTCAGCAGGGCAGCGCGATGATGCTCTCCCTGAGGGCGCGGCTCGAAGGGCTGGAGCGCGCGCACGTGGAGTCAGCTGTCGAAGCCGGGGCCCTCGTCCGCGCGTGGACCTTCAGGGGGACCATGCACCTGCTGGACCCTGATGACCTCCGCGGCTTTCTCCCTCTCCTCGCGCCGGCTCTCATCAAGGCGAGTGAAGGCAGGTACCGGCAGCTCGGGCTGACCGTCGGCCTCCGGGAGCGGGCCCTCTCGGCCGTGCCGGAGATTCTCTCCGCCTCTGGCCGCCTGACGCGTTACGAGCTCGCAGAGGCGCTCGCTGAACGCGGCATAGGGGTGGACAGCAAGGGGCAGGCCCTGATCCACCTCATAAGGTTCGTCGCCCTGAACGGCCTCATATACATCGGTCCCGACAACAGGAAAGGCGAACCCACCTACATACTCCTCGACCCCCCGGCGCCGGCGGGAGATATGGGGGACGGAGGCGAGCTTGCGGGGCTCGCCCTGCGCTACCTCGAGGGGTACGGCCCGGCCGACGCGCGGGATTTTGCGGCATGGTCGGGTGTGAACCTCTCGAGGGCGGGGAAATCGTGGGACGCGCTCGGGGCCGACGGCTCTATCCGCGAGGTCCGGGTGGATGGGCGCGAGCTCTCACTGCCGGCCTCGAAGGTCGGTCGCCGGCGCGAGAGCCCGGCCGGCGTGCGCGTGGTTCGCCTCCTCCCGGCGTTCGACACGTACGTGCTCGGGTACGCCGCCCGCGAGCTTGTGGTGCCCGAGGCGCGGAAGTCCGACGTATTTCACGGGGGCCAGACGGTCCCGGTCATGCTGGTGGACGGAGCTGCCGCCGGGACCTGGCGGTACGAGAGGAGCGGGCGCAAGATGCGCATAAGGGTACGCCCGTTCGGTTCCTTCGGGCCCGCAGTCAGGAAAGGCATCTCCGCTGAAGCCGAGGACATAGGGCGTTTCTTCGATTCAGCGGTGACCCTGGATGTAGAATAACCGTAGCCGGAACGTTCAAGAGGGGGTGGCTGACCATGAAGGTACTGGTCCTTGGTGGAGCGGGCGACATGGGTTCCAGGACCGTCGAGGACCTGGCCGGAGCGCAGGGCGTCGAACAGGTCACCGTCGGCGACAGGAACGCGCCCGTGGCCCGCGCACTCGCCGAGCGCCTGGCCGGCTCCGCGGCCCGTGTGAGCGCGCTGGAGGTCGACGCCATGGACCACGCGGGGCTCGTACGGGCGATGTCCGAGCACGACGTCGTAGCCTCGGCGCTGGGTCCTTTCTTCCTCTTCGAGACAAGGCTCGTGAAGGCGGCCATCGAGGCCGGCGTCGATTATGTGAGCATCTGCGACGACTGGTCCGCTGCCCAGGACACGATAATCAGGTTCGACGGCCCGGCCAGGGCCGCAGGCAGGACGGTGGTGACCGGCTGCGGGGTCAGCCCCGGCATGTCGAACGTCGCCGTCCGCTACCTGTGTGACCAGCTCGACCTCGCGCGCCGCGCCGAGATCTTCGTGTACATGCCCATGGACTCGGGCGAGGGCGAGGCGGTCACTCAGCACACGCTCTTCATCTTCGGCACCGTCGTGCCCGTCTTCCGCGGCGGGGCTACCCTGATGCTCCCGGCCGGGAGCATCTCGAGGACGGTCGAGTTCCCGCGGTTCGGCGAACTGAAGGTCTGGAACATCGGACACGGCGAGCCGGTGACCGTCCCTCGCCACGTCCCGGAGCTCGAGGAAGTGAGCATCATGCTCGGGATGGGGCGGGGCACCGGGCTCGTCGCCGCGCTCGGGAGGCTGGGCGCCTTCGCCACTCCCCGCAGGGTTGAGCGCATGGCCCGGGCCTTCATGAAGCTCTCGCCCCCGATGCCGGAGGTCCCGCCGGAGGGCGCTATGAGGGTCGACGTCCATGGGGAGAAGGACGGCAGGCCCGCCACCGTGAGGATCTGCGGGACGGGGACCATGCGAGACGCGACCGGCATCGCTCTCTCGATCGGAGCGCAGCTCCTCGCCGCGCGCAGGCTGACCGTGGAAGAGGGCGGCGTATACGGCCCGGAGGGCTGCTTCGAGGCGACCGACTTCCTCGAGATGATGGCGGGCTGCGGGGTAAACGCCTTTTCCGACCTCGCCCTCCGCGAGCGGATAAACTGAGGCCGCAGCCGGCCCTTCGTCAGGAGCCGTTGACCGCGCTCTTCAAGCAATAGTAGGATTGCGTGCGCGCGGCGGACCGTGACCGCGCGCAATTTGAAAAACGCAACAAGGGACTTGACCCCATGTTGCAGTGCGGGAGCGCAGTCCATGGCCCTTGATACCGAAAAGGCATTCGAGTTCCTTCAGATGAATTACGAGTACGGGCTCCTCGACGAGGTCGGCTCCCTGGTGGGCGACGCCCTGGACATCGCGATGGGCGACCTCGGGATTGACATGGAAGACGTCCTGAACAGGCTGGACGGCGCCGACGAGCGTACCATCGAGAGGCTCAATGACACTTTCGCCAGGTGGTCCAACCTCTTCTTCAGAATGGCCGCGAACAGGACTCTCACAAGGCTCCAGGCGCGGCTGTTGAAGGTCCCGGTCGTGAGACGGGCAGCCGTGCGCGCGGCCGCGGCGCTCCTGCGCAGGAAGCTCGCCGGCCCTGGGCCGCGGGCATCGGGGGCGGGAGCGTCCTGTGGCTGACAGGGGGGGCGCTTTCCTGAACAGCCTCGCGGGCGCCGTCCCGGGCGAAGCCATCATCAGCGATGCGGCGAGGCTCGAGGAGTACGCGGCCTCCCGGCCACCGACCGCATCGGACCCGCCGGCACTCGCCGTCAGGCCTCGCTCCTCCGAGGAGGTCAGGTCGGTCGTCGCGGCGGCGGCGGAAGCGGGGGTGAGCCTCGTACCCGTGTCCTCGGGTGCGCCACACGTGAAAGGAGGCTCGGCGCCGCACTCCGGAGACGTGGTTGTCGATCTTTCGGGGATGGACCGCATCCTGCACTTCGACAGGCGCAACAGGGTGGCGGTCATAGAGCCGGGGGTCACGTTCCCGGCCCTGGAGGAGGAGGCCGCCCGCGAGGGGCTGAGGCCCATGACGCCTCTTCTCCCCCGCCCGAACAAGTCCGTTCTCGCAAGCTACCTTGAGAGAGAACCGATTACAGTCCCGAAGTACCACTGGGACATGACAGACCCCCTGCTTTGCGTCGAGGTGGTGTTCGGCACCAGTGACGTCTTCAGGACGGGTTCCGCGGCCGGCCCCGGGTGCCTCGAGGACCAGTGGGCCGCCGGGAACGCCCAGAAGAACCCCATGGGGCCCGCGGCCACGGACCTGGCCAGGCTCGTCCAGGGGGCGCAGGGCACGATGGGCATCGTGACATGGGCCTCGGTACGCCTGGAGCTCGAGCCCTGCCTCAGGAGGTTCGGCATCGCCACCTCGGACAGCACGGCGCCGCTCCTCCAGTTCGCCTCGCAGCTCGCCAGGAGGAAGCTGGGCGACGAGCTGGTGCTCCTCGACTCCACAAATGCTTCGTGCATCCTGGGAGAGAACGGTCCGGGGGAGAGCCCGGGGCGGTTCCTGCTCGTCTACTGCGTGTCCGGGCTGCCTGGCTACCTCCCCGAGGAGAAGGTCGCCTACCAGGAGCGCGACATAGCCGTCATCGCTGAACGTGCCGGGCTCCGGCCCCAGTATGGGGACCGGGCGGAAGAGCTGGGGGCGATGCTCTCTCACCCGTGCGCGGGGCCGAACTGGAAAACGAGGATGAAGGGCGCAAGCCTTGACGTGTTCTTCCTTGCGACTGCCGAACCCGCCCCGGGCCTCGTGGATGCGATGTACGAAGTCGCCGGCCGGTACGGGCTGGGCGAAAGAGACGTGGGCATCTACATCCAGCCCGTCATGCAGGGCCGCTCCTTCCACGTCGAGTTCAACATCTTTTTCGACCCGGGCGACGCCGGGGCCGCGGCGAGGGTCTCGGATGCAGCCGGGGAGGCGGCCGGGCTCCTCGCGGGGAAAGGCGCGTTCTTCTCGAGGCCGTACGAGCCGTGGGTCGACGTGGCGTACGCCCGGTGCCCCGACACGGTCGGCGCCCTGCGGAAGCTGAAGGGCATCTTCGATCCCGGTGACATAATGAGCCGCGGGAAGCTCTGCTTCAAGGGGGGTGAGACCCCTGGCACTCGATGAGTTCCGCGACGACATGATGTCATGTGTGCGCTGTTCCTCGTGCAAGTGGATACCCTTCAACCAGATGAAGAGCGCCCGCTTCGCGAAGAACTGTCCCTCGATAGCGCGGCACGGCTTCCATTCGTACTCGGGCTCGGGACGCGTCAACATGGGCCTCTCTCTCCTTGAGGGCAGGAGCGAGCTCACCGAGAAGGTGAGCGAGGTCATCTACAGCTGCCAGATGTGCGGGGCCTGCGACACTCACTGCAAGGTCTACCGCGAGGTAATAGACATCAACGACGTCCTGCTCGAGCTCAGGGCGAAATGCGTGGAGGACGGCGAGCTGCTGCTCGAGCACATGGCAGTGATAGACGCGCTCAAGCGCGAGAACAACATGCTGGGCGAGCCAAAGGCAGCCAGGGGCGAGTGGGCTCGAGGGCTGGGATTGAAGGACGTCAACACGGAAACGGTGGAAGTGATGTTCCACGCCGGGTGCCGGTTCTCGTACGACAGGGACCTCTGGCCGGGTGTCCGCGGGTCGGTGAGGCTGCTCCAGGCCGCGGGCTTCGAGGTCGGGACCGCCGGGGCGGAGGAGTCGTGCTGCGGCGGCCGGGCCTACGAGCTGGGCTACCGGGGCGAGGCGCGCAACTTCTTCGAGGACATGCTCGCCAGGGTCAGGTCGTCCGGGGCGAAGATGCTGGTGACCGCGTGCGCCGACGGCTACGCGGCGTTCAAGTACCTGTACCCGCTGGAGGGGGTGGACCTCCCGGTCGAGGTCTTCCACGTCACACAGGTGCTCGAGCGCGCCGTCTCCGGGGGGCGCCTGAGGCCGGGCCGCCTGCCCTGCAAGGTCACCTACCACGACCCATGCCACCTGGGGAGGATGGGCGAGCCGTTCCTCGGCCGCTGGGAGGGCGACAAGAGGCTGCGCCTGAGGAGCATGAGCCGGACCGGGAAGAATGGCGTCTACCAGCCTCCGCGGAGCGTCCTCGGCTCCATCCCGGGGCTCGAGCTCGTCGAGATGGAGAGGATAAAGCAGTACGCCTGGTGCTGCGGGGCCGGGGGCGGCGTGATCGACGCGTTCCCGGAATACGCCGCATGGACGGCGGCGGAGCGCCTCGAGGAGGCCGCCTGCACCGGCGCCGAGGCGCTGGTCACCTCCTGCCCCTGGTGCGAGCGCGCTTTCCTGGACGCCGCGCGGGAAACAGGCTCTCCGATGGCGGTCCGCGACCTGAACGAGCTCCTGCTCGAGGCCTGCGGGGAAAGCGAGGGCGGTGACCCGTGATACCGGAGAAGGCTTACGCCGAGCTCGAGAAAGCCATCGGCGCGGACAACGTCACCCGCGAGCCGGCCATGCTCGACAGCTATTCCTGGCAGCCGTTCCTCAACATGAGCGGCGAGCTCTGGGTGGCCAGGCCGGCGGCGGTGGTCCTCCCTGCCTCCACAGAGGAGGTCCAGGAGGTCGTCAGGGCCTGCAACCGCAACGGCCTCAAGCTCAAGGCGCTCTCCACGGGATGGGGCGCGCAGGGGGGCGCATCCGGGGACGATACCGTGCTCATCGACCTGCGGCGCATGGACCGCATAATCGAGATAGACGAGAAGAACATGTACGCGGTAGTCGAGCCGTACGTCTGCGGCGGCGAGCTGCAGGCCGAGTGCTGGAAGCGCGGCCTCAACACCCACATCGTGGGCGCCGGGCCGCACGCTTCTCCACTGGCGGGCGCCACATCCATGCACGGGTGCGGGAACGACAGCATCTCCATGAGCACGAGCTCGCGCAACGTGCTCGGTGTCGAGTGGGTCCTACCCTCCGGCGAGGTCCTGAGGCTCGGCTCCCCCGGCTCAGGCGCGGGCTGGTTCTGCGGTGACGGGCCCGGCCCTTCGCTGCGGAGCATCATGCGGGGCACCTCCGGGGCCTTCGGCGGGTTCGGGGTCTTCACGAAGGTGGCGCTGAAGCTCTACCACTGGCCCGGGCCTCCCACCGTCGAGTCGGAGGGGACCGTCCTCGACTCCACGGGAGAGCTGCCTGAGTGCATGAGCTTCTTCAACTGCAGCTTCGCCGGCGAGCAAGACTCGGTCGAGGCGATGTACCGTATAGGCGAGGCCGAGATAGGGTGCATCCAGGTGAGGATGGTCACATCAGAGTTCATCCTGCTCATTATGCCGCACCTGTTCCCGAAGCTGGTCCGGAAAGGCGGCGCGATACTGGAGTTCCTGAACGAGGCCATGGCCTCGCCGTTCACCATACTGCTCGCAGGGAATTCTCCCGGGGAGCTCGCCTACCAGGAGAAGGTGCTCCACGAGATCATCAGGTCGTGCAACGGGATTGCGATGGACATGAGCAGGATAGGCCCGGCCCGCAGGCTGATGGGGATGAACCTGCTGCGGTGCACCATTTTCCCCACCGTGTTCAGGTTCGGGAACATGTTCGCAACGAACCTGGACGGGAACGAAGCACTGGATACGCAGAATGCCTGGACCCACACCATGGAGGGGTATAAGTCCGCTTACGTCAGGGCCGGAGGCCTGATAGACGACGGCGGTGAGAACCCGTACATGATCAACTACGAGAACAACCTCTACGGCCACTGCGAGACCATATACCTCTACGACCACCGCAACCGGGAGCACCTGGAGTCGCTCGAACCGCTGGGATTCGACACCACGCTCGCGGCCATCGAGCAGTGCAACGTGCCGCTCGCCGCTTTCGAGCCTGTCACACGCAAACTTATGAGCCCTCTCGCCTGCGACTTCAACGAGTGGCAGAAGAAGATATCCGCGGCGTTCGACCAGAACGGCGTCTCAGACACCAGGCTGTACACTGACGAGGAAGATCCCGATTACGACAGGATCGACCCCGCGAAGCTCGAGAAGCTGAAGGAGTTGCAGGCCCGCTTCCGTGGGAAGGAAAGGCGATAGACCGGGGAAAGGGGCGCGGCGTGGGTGAGAGAAAGTATGAGCTCGACTGGCTCCGGGTACTTGCAGTGTTGCTCCTGTTCTTCTTCCACTCGGCCCGGGTGTTCGACTTCGGGGACTTCTACGTAAAGAACACGACTTTGAGCTTCGGCATGGAGGCGTTCGTCGTATTCCTCGACCTGTGGTTCATGCCCCTGTTCTTCGCCATCGCGGGAGCCTCAGCGTTCTTTGCCCTCGCCAGGCGCTCAGGGGGGCAGTTCCTCGCCGAGAGGGCCAAGAGGCTCCTCGTCCCGCTCTTCTTCGGAATCCTGGTGATAGTCCCTCCGCAGGTCTTCTGCGTGTACCTGCAGAAGCCGGGAAATCCCGCCTCTTACCTCTCTTTCTGGAAGTACCAGTTCAGCGTGCCGCCGTTCACCGTGATAATCGCAGGGAAGGTTGACGATGCCCTCATCGCGGCACGTACGTGGGAGACCGGGCACCTCTGGTTCATCCAGTACCTGTTCGTCTTCTGCGTGGTCGCGCTTCCCCTGCTGCTGGCCATCCGGAAGGGGCGGCTGAAGGGCGCGAGCGAAAGTCTCGCCGCGTTCTGCGAGAAACACTGCTGGGGCATATATCTCCTGGCCGTGCCGGTCATGCTCGCCACGGTGGGCATGCTCGCGTTCAATCAGAACATAGGGAGGCTCTTCCTGGTGGTGCCTTTCGTGCTGGGATTCCTGGTCTACTCGAACCCGGGTTTCGGGAAGGCGATCGACAGGAACCGGCGTTACGCGCTTGCACTGGCTCTGGTGTCGACCACCATGTTCGGGGTCGCGGCGGCCGTGCTGGAGCCCGAGTTCGACAGCGCCCCGCTTCTTTGGGGCTCCATCGCGGGCCTGTTGACCTGGCTGTGGCTGCTGACGTTCCTCGGGCTGGGCCGAAAGCACCTGAACTTCAGGAACCGATTCCTGGGGTATGCGAACGAGGGGTCCTACCCGTTCTACATCCTGCACCAGACGGTCATAGTCCTGCTGGCGCTGGGCATCGTGGAGCTGGCGGTCGCATGGCCGGTGAAGTACCTGCTGCTGGTCGCGGCGTCGTTCGTGATAACGCTCGGTATATACGACCTGCTGGTAAGGCGCTGGGGGCCGGTGAGGTTCCTGTTCGGGATGCGCCCTAAGAAGGCTGCTCCTGGCCCTTAGCGGCCTTGACGTCCTCGACTATCCAGCCGACCGGCATCCCGACCGCCACAAGCGCGACGAGCAGGATGGTGAGCCAGAGAGGGGCCAGCCACACGCACAGTGCGGCCACGACCCCCACTCATATGATGAATGCGGCAACCCGTCCCAACCATTTCACAGCCGGTTCCCCCTGTTCATCAGAAGAAGTTACTCTACAGTGTAATATATTCTCGGTACCCACGTGAAAGCCACTCAGGGAGGCTCATTTGAAATATCCGCATCTTTTCAGTGAAGGCAGGATCGGCTCGGTCACAATCAGGAACCGCGTGGTGATGCCTGCCATGGCCACTGGGATGGCCAATTATGACGGGACCCCCTCGGAGCAGCTCACCGCGTACTACGAGGAGAGGGCGAAGAACGGCCTCGGCCTGCTCATCACTGGCATCGTAAGGGTGAACTATCTCCACGGGGGCACCCTGCCCAGACAGCTCGCGCTGACAGACGACAGGCACATCACTCCGTTCTCCGAAATGGTGGAGAAGGTACAGGCCCACGGCACAAGGATATTCTGCCAGCTCCACCACCCCGGGCGACAGGGGCTGTCGCTTATGGGCTCGGCCGGGCCCTCGATCGAATGGATTGGGCGCGTCTGGCCTGGCTTCTACGACCTCCTGCCGGCACTCATGCCCATGACCGGCAGGCTCCCCGGCGTCTCGGAGCTCCTCATCAAGTACATGCGCTGGCCCGCGGTGGTGGCCCCGTCCAACGTGCCGAGCACGCTCTACAACCAGAGGACGCGCGCCCTGCGCACCCGTGAGGTGCGGGGCCTCGAGCGCGACTTCATCCGCGCGGCCGTGCGCGCGCAGCTGGCCGGCGTCGACGGTGTAGAGCTCCACGGGGCCCACGGCTACCTCATACAGCAGTTCCTGAGCCCTTACACGAACAGGAGGACCGACGAATACGGCGGCAGCCTCGAGAACCGCCTGCGCTTCCTCATGAACATCATCGAGGGCATCAGGCGGGAGTGCGGAGATGACTTCCCGATAGCGGTCAGGTTGGCGGTCGACGAGTTCTACCGGTGCATCGGCAAGCCGGGGCAGGGCCTGGAGCTCGATGAGGGTGTTGAGCTAGCGCGCAGGCTGGAGCAGGCGGGCATCGACGCGATAGACGTTTCTTCGGCGAACTACGAGACGACCAATTACTGGCTCGAGCCGATGCGCTTCGAGGACGGCTGGCGCAAGAACCTTGCGCGCGCGGTCAAGGAGGCGGTGTCGATACCGGTCATCGCCGCGAACCTCATCCGCTCCCCCGAGCAGGCCGAGGCGCAGTTGGCCGAAGGCACCCAGGACTTCGTGGCGCTCGGCAGGCCCATGCTCGCGGACCCGGCCTGGGCGGCCAAAGCCGCGGGCGGTCGCGCCGGCGAGATAAGGCGGTGCATCTCGTGCCTCCGCTGCATCGAGTCGCTCGAGTCCGAGGGCCAGAAAGGCCTCAGCATGGAGTGCGCCGTGAATCCCCGCCTCGGCAGGGAGAGAGAGAAGGCCGAGCCGCCGAAGGATGGTGAAGGGCGCAACGTGGTGGTCATCGGTGCCGGCCCTGCCGGGATGTCGGCCGCCGAGGTGCTGGCTGCCCGCGGCTTCCAGGTCACAGTCTTCGAGCGGAGCGGTTCGGCCGGAGGCCAGTTGAAGCTCGCGAGCGTGCCGCCGGGCAAGAAGAAGATCGACTGGTGCGTGGAGGACCTCCAGGCAGCATGCGAGCGCGGCGGGGTCGAGTTCCGGTTCGGCTCCGAGCCGTCGGTCTCAGACATCGAGGCCCTCAGCCCTTCCGCCGTCCTGGTCGCCACCGGCGCAGTCCCGGCGGTCCCCGGCATCCCGGGGGCGGACAGGGAGAACGTTTGCACCGTGAACGACGTCCTCCAGGGCGGGGTAACGCTCGAGGGCAAGCGGGTCGCCGTCATCGGCTCCGGGCTCACCGGCCTCGAGACTGCGGAGAAGCTCGCCGCGGACGGCAACAGCATCATCGTGGTGGAGATGTGCAGGGAGATAGGCCCCGGCGTCTACTTCCAGAGCCTGGATGACGTGCTGGACCACCTGGATGGGGCCGAGCTCATCTCCTCCCACAGGCTGGTCGAGATCGCGGACGGGGAGATAATCCTCGAACACGTGAAGTCGGGAAAGCGGACGACCAGGCAGGTCGACCAGGTGGTCCTCGCGGTCGGTGTCTGCAGCGATGACTCCCTGGCCGGCGAGCTGAAGCCGCGGTTCTCGAGGGTGGGGGCTGTCGGCGATGCCCGTGAGCCGGGACGCATCTACAGCGCCGTGCGCGACGGGTTCGACACCGCCTGGGACCTCCAGGTCACGCGGCTTCCCTGAACGGGTGCTCCAGGCGCCGCAGGGCCCGCGCCAGTGGCGTCTCCAGGGCGCGTATCCTGCGCTCGAGCTCCTCGATGTCCCCTGAAAGCCAGGTCTTGTGCCGGAGCGCGAACATGACGTAGCCCGCGAGCGTCATGGCTGTCCCGATGAGCACGGCCTCGAGGCCGAGGGAAGGCAGCTGGCCCGCGGCGGTGATGAATCCCACCACCGGTATGAGGACACCCCCCGGGAGCTTGACGCCGTCGCCCGGCCATTTTTTCACCGCCAGCTTGAACGCCCCGGCGTTCACCACCAGCATCGCGTAGATGGCGGTGACGTTCGACAGGTTCACGATGAGCGTGCCTCCCCGCGCTACGGCGATGAGCACCGCCCCGATGGAAGCCGCCAGCAGCACGCTGAAGACCGGGTGCCCGCCCTTGGACATGCGCCCGGCGCCCGGGGGGATGTCCCCCTGCTTGGCGAGCCTTATCATGAGCTCGCTCGCGCCCAGGATGTCGGCGTTCGCAGCGGTGAGCGTCGAGACGCACGCCGCCAGCGCGATGAGCGGTCCGCCCCAGGAGCCCATGAGCGCCGTGGCGGCCTTGCCCAGGCCTGCTGAGCCGAAGTTGCTCTCGCCGCTCGCCAGCATCGCCAGGATCACACCCACGTAGACCGTGGCGGTTATGGCCATCGAGAGGACGATCGCCCGGGGGACGGTCTTCTTGGGGTCTTTCACCGAACCCGCCATGTTCGTGACCACGTTGAAACCGGTGTAGGCTGTGAAGAGCATGGCCGTGGTGGTGAACACCGACTGCGCCCCTCCCGGGAAGAACGGCGTCAGGTCGATAGCCCCGATGTGGGCGAGCCCGTAGCCGATGAACACCAGGAGGATAGCGACCTTGAACGACACGAGCCACGTCTCGGCCTTCCCCACCAGGTCGGCGGGGCCCAGGTTCAGAAGCGCTATGCCGAGGACGGCCAGGAGCGAGGCCGCGACGGGATCCAGCCCCTTGACGAAGTACTCGTTGAGGTACGAGCCGAACGACAGCAGCACGAAAGCGGTAAGAAGGGCTGCGTTCAGGTAGAAGCCCCACATGACGATGAACCGCCAGCCCGGTGAGAGTATGTCACCCAGCGGAGCGTAGCCGGAGTCGCCAGGCTTCGAGCGGCTGGATACGACGACGAACGATAGCGCGGAAAGGAGCATCACCACCCCAGCCGCGACGTAGGCGAGTATCGCGGCGGGCCCGGCCTGGTCCACCGCCATGCCGGAGAGCGTGAACACGCCCCCGCCGATCATCGTCCCCACGCAGAAGGCCACGCAGGGGATGAGGCCTATCTTGTGGGTTGCCTCCCCCGGCGCGGCGCCCGCCTGCTCGGATGGGCTACTCAGGGCACTTCTCCCATGCGTGCACCCCGTAGACCTTCTGGTAAGCGACGCACTTCTCGCAGTCCTTTTCGACCTTCTTCAGTATCCACCTCAGGAACCCCATGCCCTTCAAGCGCGCCGGCCTGCACATGGGGCACTTCGAGCGGCAGAACTCTGCGTCTGCGAGGGTCTTCTCGTCAAACTCGGCGGGCGTTCGGTTCTCCCCCTCCATGACCTGGCCTCCTCATTCAGGCTCGGGCGACTCCAGGTGCTCTCATGACGACATGATTCTACAGGAATCAAGGCAAGGTTGGCTGGTCATCCGGCGGGCGCGTCACTTTGCAGGGATATCCGGGTGTCCTCGGCATTCCCCTTCTCTCCCTGTTCGACTACTGCCTGACCCCCGCTACTTCGTTGAGCCAGTCGAGCTTTACCTGGCAGCCGAAGCGTGTGGCGCCTATCTGGCAGTGGGCCCCCGCGCCCTCCGCGTTCGTGAACAGCACGTACTCCCTGGGGCATGTCAGTGTCTCGTAGATGTCTCTGGTCATGCTGCCGTATTTCTCCACATCCTGCTCCGCGTCACAGACGAGGGTGTCGGCGGTTATCTTCCCGCTGACCCCGTCGAGGGAGTACTCGAGCAGCTTCAGCGGGAACTTGCTCGGGCTGTCCACGCCGAGCACGAACATCCCGTTCTGCACGAACCAGGTCATCTGGACGTTCCCTTTCATCGCGTAAGTAAAACCTTCGTCTATCTGTTTCGGGGCCTTCTCGAGCACCTCTTTCACGGCCTCTTTCGTGACCTTGAAGTCCGGGTCGCCCGAGAACTCCGCCATCGCCGGGCCGAACTGCTTGAGGACGACCTGTGCCATGTCCATCGCGGGGTCGAGGATGAGCGCCTTCAACCGGTGCTCGTAGGCCGCGGCGCGCGCCGCCAGGTAGCCGCCCATGCTGATTCCCCACAGGGCTATTCTCTTCGGGTCGACGTCCTTGCGCGAGACCGCGTAGTCGACGACCGGGGACACCACCTTCTCCCAGTCCGGCCTGAAATGCAGGCCCTGCTCGCGCACTACCCGGCCCTGGCCGGGCCCCTCGAAGGTCAGTACGTTGTAGCCCCTCTCGAGCGCGGCCCTGGCCCCGCCGGAATACAGCTCCTCCTGGGTGCCGTCGAAGCCGGTCTGCATGATGAGGAGCGGCCTCCTCTTCCCGCTCGTGTCCACCCTGTAGAAATACCCCGGGAGAGTCGTATCCTCGTACTTGATGCCGACCTCCTCGACCGGCGGCTCGAAGAGCTTGCCCGCGTTCCTGAAGCACTGCCGCGCCTTCTGTGATGTCTCCCTGATGCGCGGGTCCGACGGGTCGCCGTGCAGGTAGAACTCGGCCATGTTGTAGTAGGTGTTGCACCGGAGGTAGGCGTCCCTGGCGCTGGTCGCATCGCCGCGCGCGAGCGATTCGTCCGCCACCCCCCGGAGGCGCTCCGCGGTGGAGTTCCACGCGTTGTACCAGGTCGTGAAGTCGCCCTGCTCGAGCTGCGACTCGTCAACCTGCATTGCGGCTTCCAGGCACTCCCCGATATCGGCTGCGCCGTACGCGGAGGCACCGAGAGCCCTCAGTACCTGGAACTGGAGCTCCGGGCTCTTGAACACCAGCCCGTTCTGCGCCGCCGGCGCCTTGAAATCCGGCTTGTAAGCTTCTTTGGTAGACGTGGACGAACTGCCGCCGCAACCCGCGAGAGCCGTAAAGATGAGCGCCGCCGCGAGCAGCGCGCAAGAAAGCTTCTTCATGCCTTCCTCCGGTGTGATACTGTCGTGTAGGTTATCGACACGCCGCGCCGTCATGTTGAACACACGTGCTGAGATCGGGGGTAACGCATGAACAAGAAGTTCGAGAGGGCCAGGAAGGTCGGGATGATCTCGTTCATCTCGAAGGTGCCTGGCGGCATCGAGGCCGACGCGGTCCTGCGCGGCGCGGCGGACAGCGGCAACCGCTCAGGCTGGGACCCGCACTTCGACTTCGTGATGGAGGTCCGGACGCCTGATGGCGGCTCGTTCGAGGCGCGTTTCAGGCGCATCATCCCGGCCGGGCTCGTCCCCAACTTCCAGCTCGGACGCGTGTACAGGGTCGTATATGACCCTCAGGACCGCAACCAGGTATCGTTCATCTCATATGTTTCGGAAAGCGGCGAGACAGTGGACTTCCGCGGGTTCCCGCTCCGCATAAAAGGCATGGAGGACACCGAGATGACGCCCGGCGGGGGCCTGGAATAGGGCACGCGGCCGGCAGCGGAGGTGAGCTCATGACAAAACGGATGATAGTCGACGTACAGAACCACTTCCTTCCCCCCGAGACGATCGCCGATGAACTTCAGTCGGGGATGGTCGACGTCAGCATGAACCCGCCGGTGCTCAGGTGGCATGGAGTCACCCTCGCGGGCTCCGAAGACATGGTCAACCTCGAGCTGCACATGCGGGTCTGCGAGGAGGCCGGACTGACGCACGTCATGCTTAGCGAGACCATGTTCCTCACGCCCGCCCGAGAGGTCCTCGGCGTCCCCGCAGTCGAATCGGCCAGGAAAGCGAACGACGCCTACGCGAGGGTCCAAAGCGAGTATCCACACCTCGCCTTTCCGCTGGGCACCGTGAGGCCACACGACGGGAGGGACGCCGCCGACGAAGCAAGAAGGTGCGTGGAGGAGCTGGGCTTCAAGGGAATGGCTATCGACTCGAGCTACGGCACGAACGACCTCGCGTTCGTCCACGAGCCCGAGACCTATCCTTTCTGGGAGTACGTGAGCGGGGCCGGCATCCCGGTCTTCATGCACCCGCCGTTACTGTCATACGGATGGGGGCTCATGGACCGCTACAGGCTCGACGAGACGGTCGCGCGCCCGAACCAGACCGCCCTCTGCGTCGCCCTGATGATACTCACGGGCTTCCTGGACAAGTTCGCCGACCTGCGGCTGGTGCTTCCGCACATGGGCGGGAGCCTCCTGATGGTGCTCCCGAGGCTGCAGTTCGGCCACCGGCTGGGCTACGAGCAGTTCCTCGGCTACCAGAAGGCCCGGAACGAGAGAGCGCCGGTCGAGTACATGAAGAGGAACATCTGGGTGGATACGATGGGTTTCGACGCGCCCGGCATCCGTCACGCTATAGACGTGTTCGGATTGGAGCGCGTCCTGCTGGGAACGGACTACGGCCCCCTGCCGATGAGCCCGGCGGAACACATCAGGATAGTCACTGAAGATCTCGGCCTGTCAGTGGATTCGCAGGACATGATACTCGGCCTCAACGCTAAGGAGCTCTTCGGGCTGCCCGCCCCGACATAAGACGCGACGTTCCAGGGGCGGGTCTAGCGCCTGATGCCCATCATCTTGTGGAACACGCCGGCCTTTAGGGCGAAAGCCATGGCCTTGTGGTAAAGCCACGGGGAAAGCCGGTGAAGGTCCCACAGGAAGCCGTGGTGGCTCCATGGGACTATGACGATGGGCCTGTTGCGCTCGAGCCCGCGCAGGGCGGCGGCGGCCACGACGGCCGGGTCCGCGCCCTTCTCCTCGTAGTACTTCTCTATCTCGGGCTTTGCGCTCCTCCCGGTGCGGTCGTAGATGTGAAGCTTGCCGTCCTTGATGACGTTGGTCTTGATGTCGCCGGGGCATAGAAGGGTCACGTTCACGTTATGCTCCGTAAGCTCGATGCGCATCGTCTCGCCGAGGGCCTCGACGCCGAACTTGGTCATGTTGTAGGCCGACGAGAAAGGCAGCGGGGCCAGGCCCGCGTCGCTCGCGGTGATGAGCACCGACCCCTTGCGCCGCTCCGCCATCTTCGGCACGAAGAGGTTGAGCATGTAGATGACGCCCCACAGGTTGATGCCCACAACCCATTCGAATTCCTCGAGCGTCGTCTCCAGGAACCGCCCGCCGAGCCCCACCCCGGCGTTCTGGCAGAGTATGTCAACGTGCCCGTACTTCTCGAAGAACGAGTCGGCGAACGCCTTGACGTCGTCGAGCTTGGAGTGGTCGACGCGGTAGCCGCCCACCTCTACACCCTTTTCACGGAGCTCGCCCGCGACCTGGTCGATGCGCTCCTGGAGGATATCGGTTATGACTATGGTCGCTGCGCCCGCGTCCGCGAGCGCGTGCGCGAGGGCACGCCCGATTCCCGAACCCGCACCCGTGACTACCGCTGTTTTTCCCTGGAAGAAGCTCATGCCCGACCTCGCTTAGCTCGTTGGTGCAGTAGATTCCAGCCCCGGAAAGAGACCTGATAATCTTATCACTCAACCGCCGGGGGTCAGAACAGTCGGGCCAGGCTGGCAACGGAACCAACAGCCAACGGAGCTATCAGTTGCCGGCCCCGCTACCTATGAATCCCCGATGACCATGTTGGCGGCCTTCTCTCCCGTCGCGAACGCACCTTCCGTGCAGGCGATAAGGAACAGGTGCTCGCCTGCCAGGTACAGCCCCTTCACGTCCCTGGTGTGGTGCTCCAGGAATTCGTGGATGGCCGGAAACTGCCCGGGGGACTCCAGGTTGATCGCCCTGTCCCACCGGATGCACTCGGTAAACATGGGCTCATCCGGCATTTTCAGCCAGAACTTCTGGACCTCTTTGATAACACGCCTGCGCCGCTCTTTCTCGGGGAGTCGGCTGAGTTCCTCGTCGTGCCATCCACCTGTAAAGCAGTACAGCAGTCCAGCGCCGTCCGGTGCGGTCTTCATTCCGCCCGTTCCGGCAAGCTCGAAGATCGTGCTCAGGATCGAGTTCTCGCGCCTGGGGATCATCGTAACAGCCAGGTATTCGGGTGTAACCCTCTTTTCCAGGCCGAAGATGTAGTTGTAGCTCGAGCTGTATCCGCAGGTCTCGAGGGGTTTGCGGATGGTATCCGGCAGGTCCGGGATGAGCTGCCTCGTCAGAACGGCATCGGTGGTGCAGATGACCTGGTCAGCCTCCATGAACCCCTCACCGGTCTCCACTCCCTTGACCCGGTTGTCCTCGAGGACCACCCTGGTGACCGGCGTGGAGAGCCGGACATCATCCTTCACTACTTCATAAAGCGCCTCGTTGATTGAACCCATACCGTTTTCCATGACGCATACGCCCCTTCCGACGTATGCAAGTGCGGTGAGGTGCGCAATAGTGACATCTTCGGGGCGTGCCAGCACCATGGTTCCAAGGACCGGAGAGAAAAAATAGTCCAGGATCTCGGGCCCGCCGTGCTCGAGTGCGAACTGCGCCGTGCTTACATCCCCCAGTTCAAGGAGCGGACTGAAATCCCTGGTCTTGCGGTCGATCCTGCGCATGTATCGCAGCATGGCGAGCCCCACTTTAGCCATCTGCGGATAAGCCTTGATGGGCCACCCCCTGAATCTGAGGTTTTCTGGAATGCTGTTCACCATTTCCAGGGGTTTGCCCATGAAGAGCGTGTACATCTTTCCGTTTCGCCAGAAGCCGATCCTCATGTTATCCGCCGTGAACACCTGGTCTGACATCCCGAGCTCTCTCACCAGCTTCTGAGTCACGGTCCACTGCTTCTCGGTCAACCCGGCGCCGATGGGTAGGAGAAACCCGTCCCTGCGCATGTTCCAGCAGCGTCCGCCGGGCCGGTCACTGGCCTCGAGGACCACATAGTCAACCCCGGCTTTCTTCAGGGTATAGGCAGCGGTCAAGCCGGCACAACCTGCTCCTATTACCACGACCTGCTTATCTCCCATGATTGTCTCCCGCGCGTCGAACCCATTGACTTCTGGTCTGGAGCATCCCCAGGACAATATCAGGCAGTCGAAAGTGACGCAATAAAGGATCGAGTTCGCACTGTTCTTCAATGCCCCCGAAGTATCTGGTGGTAATGGTCCAACCCTGGGAGATGTGCGGCCGGTTCCCAGCGCCCCGCAGGTTTGAATCACAATAATTAACAATAGTATATAGTAATATCAATATTTATCACCACCCACAGCCTCAGCACGATTTTCCAGTTCGGACTGTTAATATTGAGGCTGGCTGTAAGGATTGTTAATTACTGACCACTTTTGTGATTCAAACCTGCGGGGAAACTGGTCGATACCCGGTTCGGTGGGGAGAACTCCCCCAGGCCCCGGGTCGCCGGTCGATGCCCGGTTCGGTGCCATGGACGTGGAAACAGAGAATGGAGCGGGAGATGCGCCTCGTTCAAAGAACACACATACCATGTGGAACGCCCGGGGCAAATCTGTTGGAGAACGCGACTTCACCTGCAAAAACGCAGCATTGTTGCTCATCGTTGAAAGGCGCTTCTCAAAGAAGCGATCGGTGAGCTCAAGCCGCATTTCGCTTGTTCAACTTCCGCCTGGCTTCTTTGACTGACAGCGTCTTGCCCTCTTCCACTTCCACCAAGCCTTCCATGATGGCGTCGCGAAGTCCATCGCTGTTCTCGACCACGAGGCCAATCAGGTCTTCTTCAGAAAAGGACAGCAGAAGGGCTTTTGGCTTGCCGTTCGATGTGATCACAACGGGGCCCTTTTCCTCCAGTGAGTTGAGGTACTCGGACAACTTCGCCTTTACGGACCTCGTGTTCACTATTTCCATCCTGAGTCCCTCCAGATTATGGTGACTACATCTGTGACTACAATTGCAATGTCGAGACGACCTGGTCAAGGATCACATTCCGTAACGCTGGTCCCGGTCTATGTCCTCTCTCCTGGCCCGTCACTCTTCTTTGGGTAGGAGTTCCTGGTTCTGGTATCATCTTTGCCACGGCGAAGCCGACACGAGGAGGATCCCGGATGAACGAAGAGGATCGGCGGGTTGCGAACATGCCAAGCAGGAGGTCAGTGCTGGTGACAGGGGCCTCGAGCGGCATCGGCTGGGCGACATCGCTCGAGCTGTCACGTAAGGGCTGGCGGGTGTTCGCAGCGGTGAGGAAGGAGGAAGACGCCGCGAGGCTGCGGGAAGCCTCCTCCGGGCGCATCGAACCCGTCCTTATGGACATCGCGGACTACGAGAGCGTACGCAGGGGAGCGGCAGAGGTCGAGGAGACACTGGGGGTCGCGGGCCTGGACGCGCTGTTCAACAACGCCGGCATCTCGGTACAGGGTCCCATGGAGATAGTACCCATCGAGATGTTCGAGCAGCAGGTCCGGGTGAACGTCTTCGGCAACCTGTTCGTCTCCCAGGCTTTCCTACCGCTCATCCGCAGAGCGAGGGGACGCATCGTGTTCATGAGCTCGGAGAGCGGGAGGGTCACTATCCCGCTGGTGGGGCCGTACTCCGCCTCGAAGTTCGCGCTCGAGGCCGTGGCCAACGCCCTTCGGGTCGAGCTCAGACCGGCGGGCGTGAACGTGTCGCTCGTGGAAGCGGCGACCGTCAAGACGCCGATGTGGGAGAAGATAGACGCGACCTCCGAGAGATTCCTCTCCGGGCTCAGCCACGCGTCGAGAGCGCTGTACTCCGACGAGCTGAACACCCTCGCGGTGGTCCCCGCGCGGCAGGCACAGATGGGCATCCCGATGGAGAAGGTAGTGCGCGTGATCGAGCGTGCGCTGACCGAGCCCGGGCCGAAGGCGCGTTACGTCATCGGATGGGAGGCCTGGTTCTTCATCCTGAGCTACGCGATACTCCCGACACGGTTGATGGACAGGATATCGAGCAGGCTGGTCCGTTCGCTGGGAAGATGGTGGGGCCGGCTTCCTGACCGGTAGTGAGCGGGTCGATCGGACTGAACCGAAAGGGGATGGCACGCATGGGATACAGGTTCCTGAAGACCGGCAAGGTCGGCCGGACCCTCTGGGTGGAGCTGCACAACCCGCACGTGAACTTCCTGACCGTCGAGATGCTCGAAGAGCTGCATCACCTCCTGGCCGAGGTCGGGGATGACCCCACCGTGCGGGTGCTTGTCCTCACCGGCGGCATAGAGGACGTCTACATCCTGCACTTCTCCATACCGGAGCTGCACCGCATCGTGGAAGAGAGCAGGACCTCGCCGCTCACCGGTCTCTCGAGGTCCGCTGCGGGCAGGTTCCTGATGGAGGGCTTCATCACGCTCAGCATGCTCGCGATGGACCACCTCCCCTGGCTCGAGAGGTTGAACCTCAAGATGGCGAAGGCTAACAGCGGGCGCATGTTCTCGTACTTCCTCTGGTTACAGATGCACCGCCTCTACCTCGCCGTTGAGCGCCTGGAAAAGGTGACCATCGCCGCGATAAACGGGCCGTGCAACGGGGGGGGCACCGAGCTGACCACGTGCTTCGATTTCCGGTTCATGGTGGGCGACCAGGGGTTCAAGCTGGGTCAGCCCGAGGTGCTCATCAACATCATTCCCGGCGGCGGCTCCAGCCAGCGGCTACCCAGGCTGATAGGCAAGGCGAAGGCGTTGGAGTGGATGCTGTCGGGCAGCCAGCTGGAGCCGCTGGAGGCCAAGCGGATCGGGCTGCTGACGGACGTCTTCGAGAAAGCCGGGTTCCGCGAGCGGGTCCAGGAGTTCGCCGACCTGATGTCCAGGAGGCCTCCGTTAGCGGTGAAGGCGCTGAAGCGGGCCGTTCACCGCGGGACTGACACGTTCCTGGTGCGCGGGCTCGCGATCGAGCTGCTGGAGGGCATGCGCTGCTTCGACAGCTCCGATACGGACAGGGCGATGAAAGCGTACGCAAGGCTGCTGGAGGAGAAGGTGGACGTCCCCCCCGAGCAGCGCATCGACCCCGACGAACTGATGGACACTATGCTCGAAGCGAGGTACCTGGACGGCTTCGAGGGACGGTGAACCGCGGTGCTGCGAGGCTGCCGGGACGCGCTGCCGGCGACTGCGCAACGCACTGAAAGGATCAGTCGTCGTAGAAATCGAGCGGGTCGAGGTCGTGCCAACACGAAGACAAGCGTACTGTTTCTGCAGAAGTCTGAGGATGACCAAGATGACCGATTCGATTATCCAATCTTCCACCATGAGAAAGTCGTAAAGTATCAATAGAAGGCTTCCGCTGCAGGGTTGGTTTTCGGTGGAGCCTACAACTCCAGGGACCGCGCCAGGAAAAAGGATGGAGCGGGAGACGGGTCTCGAACCCGCGACCTGGAGCTTGGAAGGCTCCCGCTCTACCAACTGAGCTACTCCCGCTTGAGAGTAATTAAAGCATTGGCACAGCCCGTTCTCAAGCCTGCTCGCGCTCCGCCGGAGCTGTGCTATTCTTTCTGCAGTGTCGTGAGATTGTGCCGGGAGGGACGCTGGTTTTCGCACTCGTTGGAGACCTCGAGATCAACTATGAGCTCACGGGCTCGGGCGATGCCCTCGTGCTCATCATGGGTCTTACCGGGAGCCTCGAGTGGTGGGACCCCCTGTTCCTCTCCTCACTTGCCGGGCGCCTGAAGTTGCTCACCTTTGATAACCGGGGGGCGGGGCGCACGGTCACCCCGGAAGAGGGCGATATCACCTGCGCGCAGATGGCCGACGATACGGCCGGGCTCATGGACGCTCTTCGCATCGAGCGCGCGCACGTGCTGGGTTTGTCCATGGGAGGGATGATAGCCCAGGAGCTCGCGCTCAGGCACCCGGAGAAAGTCAATCGCCTGGTCTTATGCTCCACGAACTGCGGGGCAAGCGGCTCCGTGTTCGCGACACGCGAGGTGTTGAAGAAGCTGGCGGAGCGCACGGGCACCCCCCAGACCCAGGTCGAGAACTTCTGCTCGCTCACCTTCTGTGCCGACTGGCTCGAGTCCCACTCCGACGAGGTCTCGGAGTTCAGCGAGCGCTATCTCCGGTCTCCCGCCACGGACCATAACGCGGACCGGCAGCTCCAGGCCACCATCACGTTCGACGCCTGCGGGCGGATCCCGGACATCGCCCGGCCGACGCTGGTGGCGTGCGGCACCGATGATATAATCATCCCCCCGGAGAACTCCCACATCATCGCCGGGCGCATCCCCGGGGCGAAGCTCATCGAGTACGAGGGCGCCGGGCACGGCTTCATCTGGGAGCGCAGGGACGAGTTCCTGGCGGACCTGCTCGGCTTCCTGGACGGGAGCCGTTAGAGGACTTCGACAGGAGGGCGACATGGAGTATGCGCGGGTCGGCGATCTCAACATGTGCTACGAGCTCCGGGGCGAGGGGCCTCCGCTGGTCATGATCATGGGTCTTACCGCGAGCATGGACTGGTGGGACCCGTGGATAGCCGACGAGCTCTCGAAGCGCTTCCGTCTCCTCATGTTCGACAACCGCGGCGCGGGCCGCACCGAGACCCCTGAAGAGGGCGAGTTCTCCTGTGCGCAGATGGCGGACGACACCGCCGGGCTGATGGACGCTCTCGGCATCGAGCGCGCGCACGTGCTGGGCGTGTCCATGGGAGGGATGATAGCCCAGGAGCTCGCGCTCAGGCACCCGGAAAAGGTCGACAGGCTCGTGCTCTGCGTGACCTTCTGCGGCGGGAAAAACACCGTGTACGCCAGCCAGGAGGTCCTGGCCAAGATGGCGGACGCGAGCGGGACAACGGACGATTTCCTGCGCCGGATACTCTCCATCATGTTCCCGGCTGACTGGCTCGAGGCTAACGAGCCCCATTTCGAGGAGTTCAAGGAGCGGTACCTGCGGGCGCCGTGCACGCCGCACAACACGGTACGGCAGTTCATGGGCACAGCGAAGCTCGATACATACGACCTGCTGCCGACAATCACCAGGCCGACGCTCGTGATGTGCGGGGCCGAAGACGTGCTCATCCCGCCCGAGAACTCGAGGACCATCGCGGGCCGGATACCGGGCGCCAAGCTCGTCGAGTTCCCGGGAGCGGGCCACGGTTTCCAGAGCCAGATGCCCGAAGAGTTCGTGAGAAACGTGAGGGAGTTCCTGGGCTGACGCCCGCTGCCCGGGCGGGGCTTCGCCGGGACCGGTCTAGCCGGCTTTTTCAGCCAGGAGCTTCTCCGGGAGCCTGGCGCACGGCTCCTCCGAGAGGCCGCGGTCCTCGTAGACCTTGGCGAAGCCTTCCTGGATGTCGAAGATGCCGTCGAAGAAGTCTACTATCCACCCGATGGCCTTGTTGGAGAAGACCATGCCCCAGTGCCCCACCGGCCAGTTGACAGTCTTGTTGTAGCCGCACTCGAGTATCCCGGAGCTCCGCGGGATTATCATCTCGTCGAAGTTGCTGATGATGGAGAGGCACTTCCGGTTCCTGCAGCGCGCCGGGTCGCTGTTCAGGTCCTCGATGAACTTGCCCCCGGGCATCAGCTGACGCCCGGCCTTGGTCATCAGCCCGAAGACCGCCCAGTACACCCCGTGATGCGGGGTGCCGAGGTAGACCGCCCGGTGGACGTACTTCCACCCCCCCATCTTCTGCAGGTAGTACCTGGCGATAACACCGCCGAGGCTGTGGCCGACAAGGTTGACCTTCTCCGCGTCAAAGCGGTACCGGGCCTTCTGCACCTCGACGGCGAGTATCGCGGCCGAGCGCTTGACGTCACCGGTCTGGAGGTACGGGAGGTCGGCCTCGCATGTGTCGAATCCCTCCACCTCCAGGCGGTTGCGGAAGTAGAGGCCGTGGAACGGCGGCGCGCCGTAGCCCGGCACGTAGATGATGGGAAAGCGCTCGAGCCCGGCTTCCAGGTGGGCCCTCCTGGTGAGGTTTATCTCGTCCTCGAGCTCGCGCTCGATATCCAGACCTTCGAGGTCGTGATGCTTCTTCTTGCTCTTCTTCTTCGCCATACGGTCCGGCTGGCGCCTCCTGCTAGGCAATGAAATCCGAGGCGTGCGTCCGACCACTCCTCAGACGGCGTCTTTCACGAAGTCGAACGGCGTCTCGCCGGTGAGAAACTTATCAAGCTCTTCACCATCATATAGTTTGATTACAATCCGTCTTATCCTTCCCGCGACGCGGTCAATGAGGGCCTTCGTCAGCGGCTCATCGTAGAACGGGCTGAGATCTATCGGGAGGCCGATGCGCACCGTCACGCCCTTGTAGGTGATGAGCCTGAGCCCGTCCTTCGCGCCGGGGACCTTGACGTACGCGTTCACCAGGAAACCAGGTATCTTGGGCAGCTCCTTCTCCTCCTCCGGCACTACGGCTATGGGGACGACCGGGACCCTGTTGTCGAGGGCCAGCTTCGCGAACCCGGTCTTGAAGTTGGCTATCTTGGTCACGCGGTTGGGGTTGAAGAACGACTGGACCCCCTCGGGGAATATCCCCACCAGTTCTCCCTTCTCGAAGAGCTGGTTCGCCTTCGAGATATTCTTGTCGCTCTCCTCGCCCCCGTAGATGGAGAGGGGGAACGCGCCGGCCGCCTCGGAGAGCTGCTTGACTATCGGTATCTTGAACCCGTATGAGGCCTCTGCGAAGTTTATGAACCGCTCGACCTGCGTGGCTATCACCACCGGGTCGAGGAGCGAGCGGTGGTTGCAGACCAGCAGTGCCGGTCCTTCCTCGGGGACGTTGTCCGCGCCCTGGGACTTGACGCGATAGTGGAAGTCGACGAGCGGCCCCACGAACGTCCTCATGGTCTCGTAGAAGAGCATGCTGCCTATCTCCATCTTCCGAGCTCCGTCCGCTTCTCGCCGGGCTGCCCGCCGGGCTCACCCGTGGATAGTATTCTAAGGCATTGGCAGTTTCATGTAATCGCTTTAGTACTCGGAAAGCGGCTAAGGATTCTTTACCTCGTCAGGTGCGACGGGAACGTATGATTCAAAGACGTCCGGTCGCAGGGCTTCCACTCCACCAGTCCTTGTGATGTATACAAGCGATAGTGCAACGCCGACAACAGGCTTGATGAGGACCGCTGACAAAACGCCCCAGATTGCCGAACGGATAATCGCAGCACTGCTATAGGATGCGAAACCGCGTGTTACTGTGTTGAAGAGGTCCAACAACAGACTCGCGAGGAAAGGTATGAGGAGTATGATCGCAAGCGTTAACGCTCCCTTCCACAAAACAGGTCTCATTAGCCTTTTACTCTCAGAGAGCGCATTCCCGCTCCTAAAATCGCCTAAGACCCTTGCCGGAATTGCACACAAGAACAGGGCAGAGAAGATAATGCCCGGGACTACGAGCAGGAGAAGCCCGCACAGAACTGCAAAGGCATATAGCAAGCTGACTCCTAGAACTCCCCAAAACACGTGCATCTTCCTTGCCCAGGTAAGTGCATGGGTCCAGCTAAGTGTACGACCGTCAAGGGTGTGGGCTGTCAGCACTGGAAGTATACACTCGAGATAGGTCCCTAAGACGATTGAGACAATAACAAGAGCGAACTCGAACACTCCAACTGAAGCATTCCTACCGTGCACATCCTGGATGTATAGGATTGAAAGAAGCATTCCCGGAACTGCTGCAAGAGCCGCAGGCACGATGAACCGTCCTGGATGGCGGTAACACATCGCGAACGCGCCGGCCAGTACCTGCCAGGGTTGCAGCAAATCATCTTTTCCCGCGTCTGGAAGCGTTTCGTTCACTTACGTTGCCTCAGGAAATGGTCGGGGTGGGCGGATTCGAACCGCCGGCCTCAGCGTCCCAAACGCTGCGCGCTAACCTGGCTGCGCTACACCCCGTCAGGACAAAGGTAACAGGTTATGTTGCTCCTGACCACTGATGATGGTGTCGGACGTTTGCATCACAGTAAGTACCACTATTTCAAGCAAGCAACACAAGCAACATGAGAAACGCTCCTTGCGGCTTCGAGAGCCTCAATTATGCGCTTCCCGTTGAAGTATGATTCATCGGTCAACTATTGTTGATTCTGTGATGCAAACGTCCGACACCAATCAATCTTTAGACTCGGTTACTTTCCAGGGGCTGTCTGTCTTATCGCGCTGGAGCGTGTAGGTGACGGTGTTCTTCTGGTTGGTGACGATGTTGACAGGGGTCTGGCCCTGGTAGATCGTGTAGTTCCAGGTCTCCTCGGTCTCGATGGTCGCCACCCGCGGGGCCAGCACCTTGGAGTCGAGGTACTTGAGGCTCCTCAGGTCGGAGGCCTGGTGCAGCCCCCTGGTTGCAAGGTCCGCTACCTGCGCCAGGTCCTGCTCGAGCTGCTTCCCGCCCGCAACGGCCGCAAGCCCCACCGGGTTCAGGTTGAAGAAGGCGTCGCTGCGCACCGCGAAGTAGTTCTGGAGCGACGTCTTGAGGTCGTTCTCCATCGCCGGTCCGGTGTCCAGCGAGACGCTGACGGTCTCCGGGGCGTAGAACTCCTTTGTCTCCGAGTCCATGCCGGGCATCTTCGCCTCTATCTCGTGCCAGCCCTCGGGGAGGTTGCGCAGGTCGAGCCCGCTCTCCACCCGCGTGTAGCGCGCCCTGACCGAGCCGTCGTCTCCCCCTCCGAATATCCAGTAGAGGTGCACGGCGGCCCTCGCGATGTCCCCGGCGAAGCTCTTGCTCTGGGAGACTACCTGGTCCCATGAGTCCACTATCTGCTGCCACGACACGTTCCCGGTCTGCAGGCGCTCCAGGGTGTTCTTCACGTCCTCGGCTACCATGTCGAGGTCGCGCAGGAACGTCTTGAGGTCGAGAACGGAGTTCTCGAACGTGCGCAGGAGCTTCCGCACGTATTCGACGGCCTCGTCGAAGTCGTCCGGGAAGTCCTTGAGAGACAGTGCCTCCTTGAGGTCCTCGTCCTCCTCGGCTACCCCGGCGAGCATGCCGTCTACGTATATCCTGGCCCCGAGCGGCGCCACTATCGCCCTGGTCGGGCCCTCGGACAGCTTCACCTTCCAGCTTGTCGCGGGCCACGTCCCGCCGTCCTCCACCGCGAAGATGTTGACGTCGTAAGTCTTCTCCTTGTACTGGAGCGTGGCGACGTAGGCGGACCCCTCCTCGGGGTCGGGCTGGGTGTAGCGGCCGAAGAGCCTGTTCTCCAGGTCGCGCTTCCTGACGCTGAAATCCTCGAGCCGTCCCAGGCTCTCACTCTGGAGCTCCTGCCAACCGACGAAGAACTCCTCGGTGCCGAACCTCCCGGACTGCTGCGAGACCATCTCGTAAGCGTAACTGTACTGCCCGTGCTGGAGCCTGCCGAGGTAGCGCTCTATGGCGGCCTGGGGTGTATGGCCCGCCGCGATGACGAACAGGGTGATGAGGAGCGCTATCACGAGGAGCAGCGTGAGCGGCACCCATATCTTGACCCACCGGGGCACCTTCGCCACGGCGTCGCCGGCCTTGACCGCCCACGGCTCCACCTTCTTCGGCTCCCCGCGGGTCTTCTTCTTCTCGGCCCTGTAGGCCGCCCTGCGCGCCTTCCTGTCGAGGGGGGCCGCGCAGCTCGTGCAGAACTTCGCTCCGGGCTCCACCTCGGCGCCGCAGCCCGGGCAGGTCCGGGGCCTCTCTGTCTCTTCGGGGCTCATCGGCTGCCCCTCCCGGTCCATCGTACCTTCGCCGGAATCGTCCATGCTTTCAGCCCCCCTGGCTCATGAGCAGGAGCTGCCGCCCCCGGTCGTACGTGGTGAATATGATGCCCAGCACCAGGAGCAGCAGGAATATGAGGGTCGCAACCTGGGCTCCCGCCGGGACTACCTGCACTACCTTGAGGTTCTTCATGAGCGACTTCAAAAGGAGGCTCAGGCCGAACGCCGCCCCCCACACCAGGAACATGAAGCCGAGGAAGAAGGTGATGAGGTGCGTCTCGAGCACCCTGCGCCTGGTCCCGATGCCCGCGACCATCATGAGCGATATCACGAGCGGGATTATGTTCAGGAAGAAGAGCACCCGGGCCACGATTATGTCCCACCCGGTGAAGCTCCGCGAGACGAGGGACAGCCCCAGCACCTCGACCCTTATGAACGCCCACGGCGCGAACACCATCGCCATCATGAGCACGATGGCGAACGACATGATGATGGGCCCCCTGCGCATCCAGGCGATGGAGAGCGCCCTGGCGAACGTGGTGGGCTGCGCCGCGGCCTCTCCCTCGACGGCTGCCTCCACCTCACCGGCTCCCCGGACGAGTTCGCCCTCAGGCCCCGCTCCGGGGAGCTCCCGCTCCTTCAGCGGGGCGGCGCACTCCCTGCAGAACTTGCTGTCCTCGAGGTTCTCGGCGCCGCAGTTCTCGCACCGCATCATCATCGACCCCCTTGTAAGAAACAGCCCGGCAATGCGTCTACACTGTCCGGGCTGTCCCGCTAAACCTTACGACCGCCCGCGCGGCCGCGGGCCCGCTCTAGAGCTTCTCGAGCGCGTCGGCGACGTCGGAGAGGCCGAGCCTCTCGAGCCGGTCGCGCCTGGGGATGCCCCTCTCGTCGAACCCGCGGAGCCGGTAATAGTCCTCGAGCATATAATCGTAGTCGACGAACCTGCTCTTTAGCTCCTCGATGGACGCTTTCTTGAGGTCGGTCCCGCCGATCCAGGGCAGAAGCTTGCCGACCGTCGTCAGCACCTTGAAGAGGTGCGGGAGCAGGAACTTGCGGGTCATCTCCTTGTTGGAGTCCGCTATCTTCTGGTTTCTTATCTTGAAGCGCGTGGTCATGCTCATCATGGGGAAGAGGACCTTGGCGAGGTTCGAGGTGTAGCCCTCGAGGTGTGGGACCAGGATGCGCTCGGGGATCATGTCGTCGGCCTTCCTCGCGCCGCAGAGGTTGCCGATGGCGCGCTTTGTATACCAGGCGCGGTTGCCAACATCCATGAGCTCTTCCTTGGTGTATCCGGCCCCGGTGACCGCGTTCACCATGTCCCGGAATATCTCGATGCCGTCCATCGACCACCAGGCGTACAGGCAGATGACGGCCGAGCCCGCCAGCTGTCCCCAGGCCTGCGCCGCGATGGTCTGCGCCGCCTTGCCCTCGCGCCTCTGTGGCTTGGTGCCCTTCACGCCTACGGCCTTGAAGCTCACGTTCCCGAGCTCGGCCATCAGGTTGTCGTCGTTCACGTGGCAGGCGCCGCGTATGCCCGTGCCGTAGGTGAGGGCCATCGACCAGAGGGCCCTCGGGTCGTGCATGGGGGCTTCCAGGCCCTTGACGTGTATGGCGTACTCCTCGCCCCCGTATTTCTTCGAGAGCGCCCTGCTCCCTTCGGCGAGCTGGTCGCCGAACCCTTCCCGCTTCGCCGTCATCTCGACCAGCTTCACCAGGAGTTCGGGCTTGTTCCAGCCCAGCTCGAGGCCGCCCGTGTCCTCCTTCGTGATGAGCCCGCGCTCGTACGCCTCGGTGGCGTAGGCGATGGTGCTCCCGGTGGAGATGCAGTCGATGCCGTACCGGTCGGTCAGCTCGTTGGCCTTGGAGACGGCCTCGAGGTTGTCGCACCGCTGCAGCGTCCCCAGGCCGGCCGCGCCCTCGTACTCGAGGCCGGGGCCCTCTTCCATTGCGAACGGCCCGGCATCTATCTTGACGACCCGCTTGCAGGCGACCGGGCACCCGTAGCAGGCGTGGGTCTTGGTCATTATCTTCTCTGCGACGGTCACGCCGGAGAGGGCGTCCATGCCCTTCTCCCACTGCGCCTCGCGCCAGTTCTTGACCGGCACGTCCGAGATGGCCATCCCCATCTCCATGTGGACGTTGGAGCCGAAGGCGTGCAGCCCGTCCGCGGTGATGCTGGTCTTTATCTCGAATATGCAGCGCTCGCGCACCGCCTTGTATGCCTCCTCGTCGGCGATGGGGGTCTTGGACTTTCCGCGGAACGCGACGGCCTTGAGCTTCTTGGAGCCCATCACCGCCCCCATCCCCGTGCGCCCGGCCAGGCTCCCCTTGTCGTTCACAATGGCGGCGAACTTGACCATGTTCTCGCCGCCCTGGCCGATCGACATCACGCGGGCGCGCTTGTCCGTCTCGGCCGTGACCAGCTCCTCGGTCTCGAATGCGTCCTTGCCCCACAGGTGCGAGGCGTCGCGTATCTCCACCCCTTCGTCGGTCACGTAGAGGTAGACGGGCTTCTCGGAGGCGCCGGTGATTATTATCCCGTCGTATCCGGTGGCCCTGAACTGGGGAGAGACCTGGCCCCCCATGCTGGACTCGCCCCAGATGCCGGTGAGCGGCGAGCGCGCGCACACCTCGAGGCGGGAGCAGCCGGGGAGGGTCGTCCCGGCCAGCGGGCCGTGCATTATCATGAGCGGGTTGTCAGGCCCCAGTGGGTCCGTGTCCCAGGCCCCCATGTCAAAGAACAGCTTTGCCGCGAGCCCCGAACCGCCGAGGTACTTGCGGTAGAGCTCGGGAGCTATCTCCATATCCTCGGTGGTCCCCGTCGTGAGGTCGACCCTGAGTATCTTCCCGTAGTATCCGTTCAATTGTGGTCCCCCCTCTGGTCAAATTCGACGGGCCTATTCTACAGTATCGCCCTTACTCTATGGAATGAATTACGCCCGTTTGGACTGTGCCCCGGTGCATCCTGACTTAAACCGGGGTCAGGCCGCGATTTAAGCCCCGCTCCAGCCGCACGGGAGGTCGTCTCGCCGACGGGTGCTTTCACTGCTATCATTTACGAGATCGATCAGCCGGGAGCTGCGCGTGAGAAGAGGAGGCTCGAGTGCCGGCTATCTCAGTGGTCGAACTTCATAAGAGCTACGGTGCGGTCAAAGCCGTGGATGGCGTTTCCTTCGAGGTCGAGGACAGGGAGATCTTCGGAATCCTGGGGCCGAACGGGGCGGGCAAGACCACCACCCTGGAGATAATCGAGACCCTCAGGGAACCGGACTCAGGAGAGATCACCGTCGGCGGCATGGACGTTAGAAAAGACGCGCGCGCCATCAAGGAGCTCATCGGGGTCCAGCTCCAGACGACCGTCTTCTTCGACAACCTGACCGTGCGCGAGACGGTCGACCTCTTCAGCTCGTTCTACAGGAACCAGGTCGGTACGGAATCGCTCCTCGAGCTCGTCAGCCTCGAGGACAAGGCGGGCTCCATGCTGGATGAGCTCTCCGGGGGACAGCACAAGCGGGTCTCGATAGCCCTGGCGCTGGTCAACGACCCCAGGATAGTCTTCCTCGACGAGCCGACCACCGGGCTCGATCCCCAGGCGCGCCGAAACATCTGGGAGATTGTGGAGCAGCTCCGGGACAGGGAGAACACGGTCGTTATCACGACCCATTACATCGAAGAGGCCGAGTACCTCTGCGACAGGGTCGCGATCATGGACCACGGCAGGATAATCGCCATGGGCAGCCCCGACGAGCTCATCGACCGCCACTCACCGGAGAGCAACATCAGCTTCCGGCTGGAGCCCCTTCTCTCCGCCGACCTCATCGCGGCGATACCCGGGGTGAGCGACGTGCGGAGCGTCAACGGCGGATACGAGGTTACCACACTGGTGCCGCAGGAGACGCTCATCGGCATCTTCAAAGCGGCCTACGACAACGGGTCCACCGCGGACGACGTGAGCATGAAGAGGGCCACGCTCGAGGACGTCTTCCTGAAGATCACCGGCAGGAGGATAAGGCAGTGAAGAGGTTCACGAAGTTCTTCGGCGCGAGCCTCAAGATGACGTACCGCGACAAGATAGCCCTCTTCTGGATGTTCCTCTACCCGCTCCTGCTCATGCTGCTGCTGGGAGCGATATTCGGGCGCTCCGGGCAGGCCAACATCAATCTCGGGGTCGTGGACCTCGATAAGACCCCCATCACGATGGGGGTTCAGAGCGCGCTCAAGGGGATAAAGGCCTTCAGCATAGAGAAGGGGAGCAAGGAGAAGCTGCTGCAGGACCTCTCAGATGGGAAGCTGAACGCGGTCCTGGTGCTCGACAAGGGGTTCTACGACTCGGTGACCAGCGGGGAGCCCGGCAAGGCGGTCATCTACGTCGACCAGTCGAGCGTGACCGTCGCGGACATCACCTACAGCTCCGTTAACCAGGTGCTCGACAAGATAGTCCAGGGGATGGCCAACATTCCGACCCTGGTCGAGGTAAAGCGCGAGTCGGTCGTCTCCAGCGAGCTCAGCTACGTCGACTTCATAGTCCCCGGCATACTTGCGATGACGCTCATGACCTCGGGCCTGATGGGCCTGAGCCTCGAGTTCGTCAACTATCGCGAAAAAGGCATACTCCGGCGGATAAAGGTGTCGCCCCTGCCGCTTTCCCGGTTCATAGGGAGTGAGCTCTCCGCCGCGCTCGTGATGGCGCTCATCCAGGCGGCCATCCTTCTGCTGGTAGGCTGGCTGGTGTTCAAGATCCACATCCGGGGCAACCCTGTCTACATCGTGATACTGGTCATCATCGGGGCGGCCTCGTTCCTCGCACTGGGGTTCCTCATCTCCTCTCTCACCAGGGCGCTCAAGACGGCGCAGATGGCCTCGAACGCCATCGCGTTCCCGATGATGTTCCTCTCGGGCGTCTTCTTCCCGCTCGCGATACTTCCAAGCTTCCTTGCCACCATAGCGAAGCTGCTGCCGCTCTACTACCTCGGTGACGCGCTTCGCGAGGTCATGATACGCGGCAAAGACCTCATGGCCGTCTGGCCGGACATAGCGGTACTGGTGGGGATGGGGCTGGTCTGTTTCCTCGTCTCGATCAAGCTCTTCCGCTGGGAATGACCCCCGGCTCTTTCCACGACCGACCCTCCCAGTAATAGAATAAGACGTGACTCCAGATCACTTGGGAGGCTTGATTGGCGGAGCTCAGGTGGAACCCGCTGTTGAAGACATGGGTCATAATGTCTGCCCACCGGCAGGCCAGGCCACTGCTCGAGACCGGCGCCTGCCCCTTCTGCCCCGGCTCGGGCAAGGTCCCCGACGACTACGAGATCTATGCCTACGACAACGACTTCCCGTCGCTGATGCTCGACCCTCCGGAACCAGACATCGAGGGCGACGAGCTCATCGGGGTGCGCCCGGCGTTCGGCAAGTGCGAGGTCACGCTTTACTCGCCAAAGCATGACGTGACCCTGCCGGAGCTCCCGCTCGACCACGTGGGCAGGCTGGTCGACCACTGGGAACAGCGCTACCGCGAGCTCGGCGCGATAGAGGGCATCGACTTCGTGTTCATCTTCGAGAACCGCGGCGAGGCCGTGGGCGTCACGATGCTACACCCCCACGGCCAGATATACGCCTACCCGTACATCCCGCTCCGGGTGCAGGCCGAGCTCGACTCGTGCAGGGAATACTACGAGAAGAGCGGGGGCTGTCTCCTGTGCGAGCTCGCGCGCCACGAGCGGGAGGACGGCTCCCGCATGGTCTACCACGAGTCCGGGTACTCCGTGTTCGTCCCGCCGTTCGCCGAGTACCCGTTCCAGGTCTACATAATCCCGGAGCTCCACACAAGCTCTCTCTCGTCGATGGCGCCGGACGAGAAGCTCGGCCTCGCGAAGGCGCTGAAAGTAATCACCGGGGCGTACGACAGCCTCTTCGGCGTGCCTTTCCCGTACATGATGTGCATGTACCAGAACCCGACTGACGGCGGGCTGTACCCCCACTACCACTTCCACATCGAGTTCTTCACCCCGATGCGCGACCGGGACAAGCTCAAGTACAACGCCTCCTCGGAAACCGGGGCCTGGGCCACCATCAACGACACGAGGCCCGAGGACAAGGCCGCCGAGCTCCGCGAGAAGGTGACTGAGCAGCTGGAACGGCTCGACGGGTGAGCGGCGGGCCGGCGGCTTTCAGTTTGCGCCTCCACTCGGGTAAAATCGAACCCCGGAACCGCGCTCCGGCGCGGACCCGGGGGCCGGAAGACGCGGACGGGGGTCTGGATGCTTGAAGAATCGGAGATAAGACAGAGGTTCCTCGACTTCGAAGCGCGCTTCGGGCGGGGAGGGGTCATTGACCTCTACTACGCGCCAGGGCGTGTGAACCTCATCGGCGACCACACCGACTACAACGGCGGGTACGTGCTCCCCATAGCGGTGGAGCAGGGCACATACCTGATGATAAGGGCGTCGGAGCTCTCCCCGGCGCGGCTTTACTCCGAGAACGTGATGCTCGACGCCCGCATCTTCCCCGCCGACCTGACCCCGGCCGAAGACTGGGCGGATTACGTCAGGGGCGTGTACTTCTACGCGCGGGAATTCTGCCGCGACCTGCCGCCGTTCGACGCGCTGTTCTTCGGGGACCTTCCGCTGGAAGCGGGGCTCTCCTCCTCTGCATCCATCGAGGTGGCGACCGCCCTCGGGCTGGAAAGCCTCGGGTGTAAGCTCGCCAGGGAGGATGTGGTAAAGGTCGCCCTGAAGTCGGAGAACGATTTCGTCGGCATGCCCTGCGGCGTAATGGACCAGTTCAGTGTCACCTACGCGAAAGCCGGGCACGCCCTGTTCCTCAACAGCGGGAGCCTCGAATACCGCCAGGTGCCTTACACCCTGCAGGAGTGCGCCCTCGTGGTCGGCAACACCGGCGTTCGCCGAAACCTGCTGGAGACCGACTACAGGCGCCGCAGATCGGAGTGTGAGGAGGCGCTCGACCTCCTGTCGAAAAAGCTCGGGCCGAGGAAGAACCTGGCCGAGGTCACCATCAACGAATTCGAGAGGGCGCGGTACTCCCTGCCCCCGCTGCTGGAGAAGCGCGCCGAGCACGTCATTTACGAGAACGTCCGGGTCGAAGAAGCGGCGAGGTGCCTGGAAGCGGGTGACTCCGCCACCCTGGGACACCTGATGAACCGGTCGCACGAGTCCCTGCGCGACCTGTTCGAGGTCTCATGCCAGGAGCTGGACGCCCTGCAGGAGGTCTCGATCGACCAGCAGGGGGTGCTCGGAGCCCGGATGACGGGTGCGGGCTGGGGAGGGTGCGTAATCGTGCTCATCAAGAAGGACATGGTGGAAAGATACCTGAGAAGGGTCCCGGGACTATACTGGCAGTCTACCCACTACGACGCGGAGTTCGTCGTCACCTCGCCCGGCGGCGGCGCCAGGAAGCTCTGAGGAGTACGCTATGAGAGTCCTGGTCACAGGAGGAGCCGGGTACATCGGCTCAGTGATGTGCCGGATGCTGCAGGACGCAGGTCATACAGTGCTGGCCCTCGACGACCTCTCCGAGGGGCACAGACAGGCTGCCGCGGGCGTCGGGCTCGCCGTGGTCGACCTCAGGGACCGGGGCGCCGTAGTGGAGACCTGCAGGCGGTTCAGGCCCGAGGGGTGCATGCACTTCGCGTCTCGGAGCCTCGTGGGCGTCTCGATGGAAAAGCCCCTCGAGTACTTCGAGAACAACCTCACCGGCGGCCTGAACCTGTTGCGAGGCCTGGTCGAGAGCGGCTGCGGGTGGGTCGTGTTCTCTTCTTCGGCTGCGACCTACGGGGTGCCGGTCAACGTCCCGATATCCGAGGACGAGCCGGTCTCCCCGATCAACCCCTACGGCATGTCCAAGGTCTTCGTCGAACGGATACTCGGTGAGCTCGACAGGAAGGGCGACCTGAGGTTCGCCTCTCTGCGCTACTTCAACGCCGCCGGCGCCGACCCGGTCCATGACCTGGGAGAGGACCACGACCCGGAGACGCACGTCATCCCCAACGTCATCGCCGCGGCGCTCGGGAAGCTGCCGAGCGTCTCGGTCTTAGGCACGAACTACCCCACAACGGACGGCACGTGCGTGCGGGATTACATCCACGTGGTGGACCTCGCCAGGGCCCACCTGCTCGCGCAGGAGCATCTCTCGGGCGGCGGAGGGAGCCGCGTGTATAACCTCGGAAACGGCAGCGGCTTCTCCGTCCGCGAGGTGATAGAGGTCGTCAAGACGGTCTCGGGGAGGCAGTTCGAGGTTGTCGAAGCGCCCCGCAGGCCGGGCGACCCACCGGCGCTGGTCGCTTCGTCCGAGCGCATACGCTCAGAGCTGGGCTGGTCGCCGGAGTACGCCGACCTGGTGCAGATCGTCCAGACCGCCTGGGACTGGCACAGCGCCCACCCCGACGGTTACGAACGGTAAGTCACAGCAGCGCTCGGAGTTCCACGAATCGGTCGGTGATGATGCCGTCTATCCCCCAGCCCCGGAGCTTCTCGAAATCCGCATCGTCGTTGACCGTCCAGGCGTAGACCTCGAGACCGAACTCGTGAGCGTTGCTGACAAGCTCCTCGTCGATGCCGTTGAAGTACGGGAGTATGACCTCGGCCCCGATGTCCATCGCGGTCTCGAGCTTCTTCTCCTGGGGGAACGGCATTCGGTAGACGTATCCGGTCCTCACGCGCGGGAACATCTCCTTCAGGCCGTCCAGGAACCTCGCCCCGAAGGAGGTCACAAGCGTGTCGTCCTCTATCCTGTACGCAGTGAGCAGTTCCACGAGGACGCTCATCGAAGCGTCCTTGACCTCGATGTCGAAAGCCACCCACCCGGCCAGGCTCTCGAGAACGTCGCGCAGCAGCGGCCTTTCCGGGGCGTGCCTGGCCAGCTCCGCGGCGGTCATCCGGCTGACCGCGCGTCCCCAGACGGTCGGGTCGTGGCACAGCACCAGCTCGCCGTCAGCGGTCATGCGGACGTCGGTCTCTATCATCCGGACCCCGGCGCGGACGGCCTCCTCGATCGCCTCCAGAGTGTTGTCCTTCCCGAAGCCGCGTCCGCCGCGGTGCGCTACCAGTCGCAAGTCCCACCTCCAGTTCACGACAAGAAGGATAGTACACAATCGCCCGTAGGAATGCAGGACACCTGACTGGCCCCGGCGGGCATCCGGCCGCCGCGCCGGAGGTTGCGCGTGGCGGAATACACGTTGTGCTATACTTTCCATTGCTCTCGAGGAGGTAGACGTGACAAACCCTGAAAAGCAGCGATTCGTCGACCGCATAAAGAGCCTCGAAGAACGCCTGCTCATGGTGGTGAACCCCGTGAGCAAGAAGGGCGCCGAGAGGGCCGCAGGCGTGCGAAGGATGGTACGCAAGGAGGGCATGGACCTGGACGAGACCTCCACGGACCACCCGGATGACGTCGGCTCGACCATCGAGTTCTGGTCCAAGCGGTTCGGCGGCTCCCGCGTGATAATGGTGGTGGGCGGCGACGGGGCCATAAACCAGGTCGTTAACAACGTAATGCTCTCCAAGGCCAACAAGAACGTCATCCTGGTGCCGGTGCCCGCCGGGACCGCCAACGACTTCTGCAGGGCGATGAAGCTGGACTCGGTCGAGACCAGCCTCGCTGCCCTCTCCGACTTCAAGGTGCGCACCATCGACATAATGAAGATCGAGGTCGAGGGCGTCGCCCGGGCGCGCCAGCTCAGGTACTGCAGCAACATCATCGGCTTCGGGCTGGACGCGGACCTGGCACGCCGCTCGCAGAAGTACAAGAGGTTCGGCGTGCCCGGCTACTGGTACGCCTCGCTCAAGCACGCGGTGGGACTCATATTCAAGGGGGTTCCCACGTACAACGTGCGCCTGAAGGCAAGCGGGCTCGAGTACGAAGGGCCGATCATCGGGATCATGGTAGCCAACATCTCGCAGTACGCGCGCACTTTCAGGATAGCCCCCGGGGCACAGCCGGACGACGGTAAGCTCTACGTGACCCTCGCCAAGCCCATGAGCATGCCGAAGACCTTCGTCGCGGCGATGTCCATCCAGCTGGGAATGCACGACAGGTTCAAGCAGGTGAACGTCTTCGACTGCCAGGAGTTCGAGATGGAGCTCCTCGACGACGCGTACTCCCAGGAGGACGGTGAGGTCTACTTCTACCCGAGGGGTACAGTCTTCCATATCACCCTCGACAACCAGGCGCTCGACATTATCACGCCTACCGGCGCCGGCAGGTCCTGACGCGATGCCGGACACCGGGGACAACCTGAACATCCTTTTCATCTGCGCGGGCAACATCATGCGCAGCGTGATATCCGAGTGCCTCCTTCTGGCGCGGGCCTCGGAGCTGCTGGGACCCAACGCCTGCGTGATCACGTCCGAATCCTGCGGCCTCGAGGCCGAGCAGGACGCCCCGCCGCACGGCGACGCGCGGATGGCTCTCGAATACCTGGGGGTGCCGATGCTCGACACCGCCGCGGCCCGGGCGGACGAGTACCACATGAGGCGCTGCGACCTCGCGGTCACCATGACGCGCCAGCAGTCCTACATCCTCGCGAACAGGTTCGGCGAGCAGATGCGCAAGTACTTCTCTATGATGGAGATCAACGGGGCGATAGAGACGCTCCTCGAGCTCAGGGGGGTCAGCCAGGGAGACCGGGACTGGGCGGCGGAGGCGCGCGGCCTTCCCCGCGAGGAGCTCGCGAGGAAGTTGAAGGGCGCGGCCGGGGCGCTGCAGAGCGCGGAGCGAGTACTGATGAGGCCGCTCGCCGGGGTGCCGCTGAACATCGTGGAGCTCCTCACCCTGTTCTCACCGTGCTTCCACCAGGTGAGCGGCGTACACGACCCCATAGGGGGCACCGCCGAGGAGACCTACCGCTGCGCGAGGTTACTGGACGAGCAGGTCACGCTCCTGCTCAACGGCCTCCTCGCCCTCGCCCTGACCTGACAATCGGGTCCTCACGAGTGTGTCGCGCCGCAGGTTTGAATCACACTGGCAACAGTTGTTGACAGAAGTGGTCCCTGACCACGGAATTCACCCAAACCGGGGCACGAAAGCCGCAACGGGCGTTCCTCCTGTTGTTCTGAATAACATTTGATGAGTACTGTTAACTTTTGAGATTCAAACCTGCGGCTCGTGTCCTTAATCGAGTTCACGCGTAATAAGATTAGGCTTGACCTCAATATTCATTGCAGGACTTGTCCCCCTTCGTGCTCGAGGAACTGGCGCATCGCTCGGAGCGCCTTGCCGCGGTGGCTTATCGCGTTCTTCTCCTCCAGGGTGAGCTCGGCCATCGACCGTTCGAAGCCTGCAGGCAGGAATACGGGGTCGTACCCAAAGCCTCCAGACCCCCGCCTCTCCTCGAGGATAACGCCTTCGCATTCACCGTGAGCCAGGCGCTCCTCACCGCCGGGGATCACCAGCGCTATGACGCAGGCGAACCGGGCGGTCCGTGCCGCCGCCGGGACGCCTTCGAGCTCGGAGAGCAGCCTGTCCATGTTGCGCTCCGGGTCGCCCTCGGGCCCCGCGTACCGCGAGGAGCTCACGCCCGGCCGGCCGCCGAGACGGTCCACCAGGAGTCCGGAGTCGTCCGCGAGCGCGGGGCTGCCGAAACGCTCCGCCACGGCGCGGGCCTTGATGAGGGCGTTCTCCTCGAGCGTCGCGCCGGTCTCCTCAGGCTCGGGGAACTCGTCGAAATCCTCGAAGTTGAGCAGCCGCAGGCCGGGCATCGAGAGCGCCTCTTCTATCTCGCGGATCTTTCCCTTGTTCCGCGTGGCTATGATCAGTTCCATGAATCTGTCCGCGGGGTGGGCACGGCCCGGCTCATGCCTCGTCCGCCAGGAGCGTCTTCTGGTATTCGATTAGCTCCGAGATGCCCGAAAGACCCATTTCCACCATTGTTTCCAAGTCCGCGCGCTTCAGAGCCTTCCTCTCGGAGGTGCCCTGAATCTCGATGATCTCCCCGGAGTCGTTAGCTACCAGGTTGAGGTCCACCTCCGCGTGGAAGTCCTCCTCGAAGCACAGGTCCAGGCACGGGACGCCGTTCAGCACCCCGACGCTGACCGCGGCCAGGTGGCCTGTTGCCGGGTCCGTAGAGATGGCGCCCTCGTCGATCATCGTCCGGAACGCGTCGCGAAGGGCGACGTAAGCCCCGGTAATGGCAGCGGTACGCGTGCCGCCGTCGGCCTCTATTACGTCGCAGTCCACCCAGAAAGTCCTGTCCGGGAAGGCGGAGAGGTCAGTGACGGCCCGGAGCGAGCGCCCTATCAGGCGCTGTATCTCCATGGTGCGACCCCCCTGCCGGCCCAGGACCGCCTCCCTCTTGCTGCGCTCGGAGGTGGCCCGCGGGAGCATTGAGTACTCTGCGGTCACCCAGCCGCTGCCAGTGCCCTTGCAGTGCGCGGGGACGTTCTCCTCGAAGGTGACCGCGCACACGACGCGGGTGCGACCGAGCTCCATCAGGACCGAACCCTCCGCGTGCGGAATGTAGTTCCTGGTCATCCTGACCTCTCTCATCTGGTCGGGCCGCCTGCCGTCCGTCCTTATCAAGGCATCCCCTTTCGACTAGGTCGCGACCGGGTATGGCCCAACGTAGAGAGTGAGCCCTTCGGTCGCGAGGTCCACAGTTCCTCCGTACTCCGCGCCGGCGTCCTCCACCGCCCTGCCGCCGTCGAGAGTCGGCCACAGGTGCGTGAGCACCAGTGCGCCGACCCCCGCCTCCGCCGCTATCCGGCCCGCCTCCTTGCCCGAGAGGTGCCCCGGCAGCTTCACCGGCAGTTCGCTGGTGAACGTGGATTCGCAGATGAACAAGTCCGCCCCGGAGGCGAGCTCCAGGAGCGCATCGCTCTGGTCTGTGTCCCCCGAGTAGCACACCGAGCGGCCTTCCGCGCTCACCCGGAAGCCGAACGAGTTGTCTATGTGGCTGACCGGGAGGGACCTGACCTCGAAGCCCGCGAATTCCAGCTCTACGCCGGAGCCCATGTTGATTATCTCGAGCGTTTCCATGAACACCGGCCGGCTCTCCTCGTAGATGACCATCCCGATGTGCTCGGCGGCACCGGGGGGCGCGAGGAGGGGCAGGGGCTCAAGCGGCCGCGGCCAGAACCTCCTGGCTGTCAGCAGCCCGTAGATGTCCATGTAGTGGTCGTAATGCAGGTGAGAGATGGCAAGGCCCCCGAGCGTGTCGGCGTCCCGGTACTTGAGCAGGTTGGAGAGGGCGCCCGACCCGAGGTCGAGAGCCAGCGAATGCTCCCCGCTTTCGAGCAGGTAGCTGCTGCACGCCTTGCCGGCCCCCGCATACCCGCCGGAACTGCCCAGTACTGTGACCTTAAAGCTCATCGCCCTCGACCCCCATAGACCCCTCGGGGGCCGGTTCAAGGTCCAGTTCCGGGTGCAGGTCGAAATCGAGGCTCACGTGACTGACGTCGCTCACCTCCGGCCCCAGGAACAGCCTCCCCAGCGTTACCGACTTCTCGACGTCCCCGGTCGTGAGGAAGACGTGCCGCCCCGGCCCGTCCTCCCTCAACCAGCCCAGCCGGTCCAGGATGTCCTCCACCTCCGAGGCGGTCTCGTCGGCGCTGCTTATGAGTATCACGTCCGGGCCCACCGCCTGGTGCAGCAGGCCCTCGAGCAGCGGGTAATGGGTACAGCCCATGATGAGCGTATCTATTCCCGACTCCAGCATCGGCTCCAGGTGACCCATCGCTATCTCCATGATATGGTCGCCGCTGACCTCACCGCGCTCGACGAACTCGACGAACTCGGGGCAGGCCCGGCTGAACACCCTCGCCCTGGAGTCGAGCCTGGCGATGGCGCGTTCGTACGACCCGCTCCCGATAGTGCACCTGGTGCCTATGACGCCGATGTTGAGCCGCCTGGACCGCCGGAGCGCCGCGCGCGCCCCGGGCGCAATCACGCCGACGACCGGGATGTTGTAGTCACGCTGGGCCTCCTCGAGAACGGCCGCGGTCGCCGAGTTACAGGCTATGACGACCATCTTCACGTCGAAGCCGAGCAGGTAATCGATTATCTCCCTGGCGAACCGGCGGACCTCGTCGATGTCCCTGGGCCCGTACGGCCCCCGGGCGTCGTCACCCAGGTAGATGACGTGCTCGCGCGGCAGTCTGTCGATGACCGACCTCATCACGGTAAGGCCACCGAGGCCGCTGTCGAACATCCCTATCGGCCTGTCCTTCATCTGCGCACCGCTCTCTAGAGATTCTCTGACGTTACGGAATGTCTATTATCGCCCAGAAAGAGCGGTGAGAGAAATAGAGGGCGGGCCCGGGGGCCCGCCCTCTCACTCGTTGTCAGCCTGCGCACGGCGCGCTACGAGCAGTGCAGGTACTCCTCTACGAGCCTCTCGATCTCCTCGTCCTTGCCGTACAGCCGCTCGCTCAGGTCCTTGTCGTCGTAACTCTTAAGCATGTCCACGACGCCGTCTATAAGTACCGGGGAGAAAACCCCGTCCGCCTCGTACACGGCCCTGTCTGCGAGCAGGCACTCGGCCGACTCCCAGCAGGAAGCGGGGAGCTGCGGCAGCCTGTCCCTGACGTCGCTGTGCTCGTCCTCGAAGATGTTCACGCCGGCGTACAGGTTGTTGGCATACTCGATAGCGTTCTCCATCTCCATGCCGTACTTCGCCGCCACCGCCAGGCCCGCCAGGAGGAAGTATATGTTCGCCGAGCCGTCCGGCGAGCGGAACTCCACGGTCTGGTTGTCGACCGCGGTCTCCAGGTCGTCGGTCTCCTGGGGGTTGGCGTCCTTTACCATGTCGCCCACGCCCAGCCAGCCCAGCGGAACCCTCACCAGCGTGGAGCGGTTCCTGTCGCCCCAGCAGATGTTGGTGGGAGCCTCCTGGTGCGGGACCAGGCGCAGGTACGAGAGCGGGACCGTGTTGCCGAACGCGGTCATCGACCTTGCCATGCTCAGGTAGCCCGCGATCATCCTCCTGGCCGTATCGCTCAGCCGGTGGCCATCCACCAGCACGTTCTGCTTGCCCTTCATAAGCTTGGAATGGATGTGCAGGCCGCTGCCGGCGTGGCCGACCACCACCTTAGGCGCGAAGCTTATGGGCACCTTGTGCTTGTAGCCGGTCATGCGCAGGATGTACTTGGCTATGACTATCTCGTCCGCGGCGTCCTCAAGCGGCACGGGGGTGAACTCTATCTCGTGCTGCTCCATGTCCTGGTACTCGCCGCTGATGAAGCCCACCTCGGTGTGGCCGTACTTGATGGTCCCGCCGGACTGGGCGATGGTCTCCATCGCCTCGCGCCTCAGGAGCTCCCACTTCGAGAACGGGGAGGACTCGTGGTATCCCTTCTGCGGGTCGGGCGGGTAAACTTCCTGCTTGTCGGAGAAGACGTAGTACTCGAGCTCGCCCATCGCCTCAAGGCTCATCCCCGTCTTCTCCTTGAGCGCCTGGTGCGCCTTGCGCAGCACGCTCTCCGGGGAGCTCGGCAGGGGCTCGCCCTCGTTCGTGTAGTACGAGCAGAGGATGTCGAGCGCCGGGATGTTCGAGAACGGGTTCACGTACGCGGTCTTGAACCGAGGTATGACGTAGAGGTCGCTCGAAGCGGCGTCTATGTAGGGGAAGAGGCTCGAGCCGTCCACCCTCTCCCCGACGGAGAGGAGGCTGTCGAGCTGGGCCTTGTTGTTGATGACGAAGTTGAGCTGCTTGAGCCTCCCGTCACCGCCCACGTAACGGAAGTTGACCATCCGTATCTCGTTCGCCTCGATGAAACGGATTATGTCCCTCTTGGTGAACTCGTAGGGAGGTTTGCCCAGGAACTGGACGAGCTTGTTCGGACTCATCTGAATCTCCATCGATTCCCCTCTCTTTCCACATTGAAAGTGGGTGCGCGGAACCCCTTTTCAGCATTAACGCCGTTGTTATCGCTGATTGCCCCGCCGTTGGTTGGAAGCATTATAGGGGCAGCCGCCGCGGGCCTGCAAGCTTTTTCTGCGGCCGGTGTTGACCGGGACGGGTGAATGGCAAAGACTCTTAGTCGTCCGGGCCCTCGGCTCGCTCCGGGGCCCGACAGTCAATGTCACCGGCATCACGGGAGGTTTTCAGCATGAAGGCACTGGTCACCGGCGCGGGAGGAATGATCGGGACCGCGCTGTGCAAGCGGCTCCTGGGGCGCGGCGACAAGGTCCGGGGGCTGTTCCTGCCGGACGAGACGGACCGCGGAGGTCTCTCGGAACTCGGCGTCGAGATTGTCAGGGGGAATATCTGCACGCCCTCTACCATAGACGGGATGGCCGAGGGCTGTGACGTCGCCTTCCACCTCGCCGGGAGGGTAGAGGAGTGGGGACGGCGCAGCCTGTTCCGCGAATCGCACCTGGTGGGCACCACAAACGTGGTCCGCGAATGCGTGGGGAAGGTGGACCGGTTCGTGTACTTCAGCTCGATAGCTTACTACGGCCCCGCACCCGCCGCCGGCAAGAAGGAGGACGCCGAGCCTGTGATGCCCGGGCTCCCGTACCCCGACATGAAGGCGGCATGCGAGCGCGTGGTGCGATACTACTCGGTGGAGCGCGGTCTCAAGTACACGATAATAAGGCCGGACAACGTCATCGGCCCGAGGAGCGCCCACATACGCAACGTGGTGGACAGCTTCCTCAAGGGGCCGGTCCCCCTGGTGGAAGGAGGCAGCGCCAACGCCAGCTTCGTCTACCTCGAGAACCTTGTGGACGGGGTGCTGCTCGCCGCCGACTCCGAGAAAGCGGTCAACCGCGCATACAACTTCGTGGACGACTTCGAGGTGACCTGGGGCGAGTACATGACGATGGTGGGAGCGCTTGTGGGCAAGAAGCCCATGTTCTCGCTCTCGTACAAGCAGGCTTACGCTATTGCGTGGCTGGCGGAGTACCTGTTCATGCCGTTCGGCAAGCGCCCCCCGTTCACGCGCTTCGCCGTGAGCATCATCGGCCAGGACAACCACGTGGACACCACCCGCGCCCGCGAGGAGCTCGGCTGGAAGACGCGGGTCCAGTGGCCGGAGGTCTGGGCGGAGCTCGAGGCGTGGGTGAAGAAGGAGTTTCCGGAGGCCTTGTAGCGGAGTAAAACAGGTGCTTCGGTAAGTCACAGTCCACAGTGTGACAGTCGAACCCCCGTCCGTCGCTGCGCTCCTCGCAGGGGCTCGTCGCTCCGCTTCCACAAGGGGGGACTCTCGTCCCCCCTAGTGCGCTCGCTATCGCTCGCTGTTACCCCCCTGATGTTGGATTGTGGGGGGGATACTCCCCCCACAAAAGAAGACCCCCCCTGACGGGGGTTCGACTCCCCCCCGGTAAGGGGATCGCTGAAGTATGGTGGAGGCGGGGGGAGTCGAACCCCCGTCCAGAAGAGCCTCAGCCGTGGTCTCTACGAGCGTGTCCCGCGGTTTAAAGTCTCGCAGGCGGTCCGGCCCGCGGGCGGCCTCGCCGTCGCCAGTCCCGGAAAAGTTTCGCCCCCGCGCCGTCGGGACCCCGGCGCCGGGGCTATCCTGCTGACGTCGCCCTACCCGGGGCCGCAGGCACTCACCCGGGGGACGTGGCTACCTAAGCAGCCAGAGCCAATTCAGAATCGGCGTTTGGTTTTTTCCAACAGTTTCACGAGATGTTGGAGCTCGACTCGCACCAGAGCCTCTAATCACTCCTGTCGAAACCGTATCGCCCCCATGTTCTTCTTCGCGCCGAGGATCGGCACCCCGGCTCCAGTTCCAGTATAAACCCTATTCGGAGCCGCCGCCGCGACCCCTCTCGCGCACCGCCCGCTCCATCTCGCGGTCCGCGTCCTTCCGCGCGATGTCGCGGCGCTTATCGTACTTGCGCTTGCCCCGAGCCAGCCCCAGCTCGACCTTTGCCCTGCCGTCCTTGAGGTACAGCCTGAGCGCGACCAGCGTATACCCCTTCTCCGTTATCCTCCCGGTGAGCCGCTTTATCTGGTCCTTGTGCAGCAAGAGCTTGCGAGGTCGCCTCTCTTCGTGCCCGAAGTGCGATGCCTGGACATACGGCGATATGCTCATCTCGTAGAGCCATATCTCGCCTCCCTCAACCGTCGCGTACGCGTCGCGCATGGAGGCCCTTCCCTCACGTATAGACTTTATCTCGCTCCCGACCAGTACTATGCCCGCCTCCAGCTTCTCCTCTACCTCGTAGTCGCGGAGAGCCTTGCGGTTGGTAGCCTTGACCTGAATCCCGGTCCTCTGAACTGCCATGCCCAGAGTATAGCATTGAGGGAATGTGGTGATTGACGGGAGTCAGTCACCGCGGCGCCTGCAGCGCCCACTTGAATCTGCGGCCTGACCCCGGAAGTTAAGTGTCAGGCGGCCAGCAGGTCCAGCTCGCCCGTGGGCGGCCTGCCCTGGATGATGTTGTTCAGGACCTCTTTGGCCTTGTCGAACTGCTGCTGCTGGGTCTGCTCGGGCTCGTCCTTTATCTCGGCTACCTCGATGTCCGGCTGGATGCCCTTGCCGTCGATGGACTCCCCGTTCGGGAGGTAGTAAAGAGCTATGGTGAGTTTGGCCGCGCCGCTGTTGTCCAGCTCGAACACCTTCTGGACCGAGCCCTTGCCGTAGGTCTTCGAGCCGACCAGTACCGCTCGCCCGCGGTCCTTGAGCGCGCCCGCCAGTATCTCCGATGAGCTGGCGCTCCCGCCGTTGGTGAGGACAACCAGGGGGAGGTTCGTCTCTGCGCCTCCGCTGGCGTTTTCCGTCACCTCTTTCTCACCCTTGGTCTGGTAGGAGACGATAGGCCCGTCGTTGATGAAGACGCTCGCCGACTTGACCGCCTCGTCCAGCAGCCCGCCGGGGTCGTTGCGCACATCGAGTATGAACCCCTTTACGCCCTTCTGCTGCATGTCCCTGACCGCCGTGCGGAGCTTCTGGGACACCCCGTCGTTGAACTCGAGCAGGCGGAGCACCCCGATGTTGCCGTCGACTATCTCCGATTCAAAGTCGGGGACGTTTATCTTCTCCCGGGTCATGGTGAACGTCATGGGCTTGCCGTCACGCTGAACCTTTATCTTGACCTTGGTCCCCTTCTTGCCCCTGATGCGCAGCACGACCGCGTCGAGCGGCTCGCCCTTGGTGTCCTTTCCGTCCACGGACATGATGACGTCTTCTGGTTTTATCCCGGCTCGCTCGCTGGGGGAGTCCTTGATGATGGTGACCACCCTCGGCCTCTTCAGGTCCTCGTCGTTTCGCAGGGTGAACCCGACGCCGTAGAAGCTGCCGCTCAGGTCCTCTCCCAGCCGCCTGTTGACTGTCGGCGAAAGATAGCTGCTGTGCTGGTCGCCAAGCGCGTTCACCAGAGCCGTGAGACCCTCATCGAGGAGCTCGTCCGGGTCCTCCTCGCCCTTCTTCTCGGCCTTGGCCACGGCGTCATCGGCCGCCTTCACGATCTTTTCCTCTGAGTACTTCTTGTAGTAGTACTGCCTGATGTTGAAGAGAGCTTCCTGGTAGGTCGGCGATGATTCGAGGTCGAACTTCTCCGAGTCCTCGCTGAAAAGGACTTTGTCTATTACCAGGCCCGCGATGAGGAGCCCCGCCAGGAGCAGGAATACCACCACTACCGAGAGTATTATCTTGCCGCGCCGGGACATACCCCCGTTGTCGAGCGGCGGGAGGTCGTAGGGAGGCCCCCCCGTGCCGTACTGCCCGGGAGCGGCCGGTGGATACTGGTACTGCGGGGGCGCCTGGTCCGCGGGGTGACCGGGGCCGGGTGGAGCCTGCCCGCTGCCTGTCTGTTCGTCCATCAGGTGTCTTTCATGCCTGCCGTGGTTTTTCGCAGGCTCAATAATAACGCATATGCCGACTGGTATGACGCGTGCCGCCGGCCGCCGGTTCCACCGGGGCCGGGGCCCGGACTAGACCTCGATGTACCTCCGCAGGGCGAAGGCGCTCCCGACGGCTCCTATGATTATCCCGAAGAAGACCAGCAGGAAAGCCAGGAGAGCCGTATAGCCGCCGGTGACGAGGTCTTCTATGCCCACCGCGCTGCCGAACTTCTCGATGAGGAATGAGTGGAGCAGGACGGTGACCAGTATCGCGACCAGCGCGCCCAGGAAACCCTCGATGACCCCCTCCATCATGAACGGCCAGCGGATGAACCAGTTGGTGGCACCCACCAGCTTCATGATGCCTATCTCCTTGCGGCGCGAGTAGATGGCCATCCTGATGGTTATCGACACCAGGGATATGGCCACTATACCGAAGGCGATGACGACCACGAAGCCTATCTTCTGGACGAGCCCGGTCACCCTCAAGACCTTGCCGACCACGTCCTTCTCGTTCTTTATCTCGGGCTTGCCCGCAGCGTCCTTGCTGACCTCGGTACGCGTCTCGAGACGCTTGGCCACGGTGTTGTTGTACTTGGGGTCGGTCATGCGCACCCGGAACGACGCCGGCAGCGGGTTGCCCTCGATCTCGCGGAGCATGTCCTGCTGGTCCTTGAACATCTCCTTGTACTCCTCGAGAGCTTCGTCCTTGGAGATGTACTTTACGCTCTTGACCTCGTCCATCTTCTGGATGAAGGTCGTCATGCTCGCGACTTCCTCGCTCGTGACGTCCTCTTTCAGGAACACCCGTATCTCGTCGACCCGCTGTTTCATGTCGGCGGCGATGCCGTTCCCGGTGTGGACCAGCATGCTGACTATCCCGAGTATGATGAGCGACAGGCTGGTGACCATTATGGCGGCCACAGTGAGCGCCATGTTGCGGCGCATGCTCGAGGATGATTCTCTGAGGAAGTACTTCCAGTTAACTGCCATACCCGTAGACCCCTCTCGCCTGGTCACGGATGACCCGTCCGTCGCGCAGCTCGACCACCCTCTTCTTGAACGTGTTCACGATGTCCTGGTCGTGGGTGGCCATGATGACGGTGGTGCCGGTGTTGTTTATCCTCTCGAGGAGCTTCACGATGCCCATGGACATCGACGGGTCCAGGTTCCCGGTCGGCTCGTCGGCGAGCAGTATCGGCGGGCGGTTGACGAACGCCCTGGCGATGGACACGCGCTGCTGCTCCCCTCCGGACATCTCGTCCGGGTAGGAATCGAGCTTGTGAGATAGCCCGACCAGCCTCAGGACCTCCGGCACGTACGTCTCGATGACCCTCCTGGGGCGGCCGGTGACCTCGAGAGCGTAGGCGACGTTCTCGTAGACCGTCTTCTGCGGCAGGAGCTTGAAGTCCTGGAAGACGCACCCCACCTTGCGCCGCAGGTACGGTATCTTCCATTTCTTGATGTCCGAGAGGTTCGTGTCCGCTATGTAGAGCTGGCCGTTGGTGGGCTCCTCCTCCTTCAGCATGAGCTTGATGAAGGTGGACTTACCCGAGCCGCTCGGCCCCACGATGAACACGAACTCTTTCTTGGCTATGTCGACGGTCACGTCGTCCAGGGCGTAGATGTTGCCCTGGTAGACCTTTGTCACTCTCCTGAACTTAATCAAGAGTACTCCCTCCAATACGCTCGTTCATGTTACTGATGATAATTAATGTTGCACAAGTTTTCAAGTGTTAACTCTTGACAAGAGCCAATGTGTTGGCTGTGTTGCGTAAGTTAAATTATGTTGATTTTGTATTATATTGTTTCTTCAGGTTCCACTTCCTCCGCCGGAGGCCACCGGCCTGAATACTAGAGCCGCGCAGGCAATCGACTGCGGGCGTGCCTGAAAGGCCCCGTTCCGTCACCCGGCCGGGGCTATATATATTTGGCTCACTCGAACGGTATATCCTTCTTCCCCCTCGAGCGCAGGAACTCAAGCACAGATTCGGCGTCCCTGTTCACTATCACGTCCTCCGGGACGCCCGCCTCGTCTATGAGCTCCAGGGCCCTGTCGAACACCCCCACCTGCGACGCGTCGTGAGCGTCGCTACCTACAACCAGCCTCGTCCCGTGTCGCATGGCTTCTCGCACCACGACCCGGCAGTTCTCGAGGCTGCCCTTGCGGACATGGGTGAACGACGAGTTGTTGACCTCCATCAGCACGTTGTTTGACGCGGCCGCGGCGGCCACGGTTTCGTAGTCGAGAGGGTACCAGGGGTTGCCCGGGTGGACCATGATATCGACCAACCCGCTCTCGATCGCCGCGACGGCGGCCCTGGTGTTCTCCTCCACCGATCTTCCCTCGTAGCCGGTCGTCGGGTGGATCCCGGCATGGACCACGTCCAGCACACCCAGCACGCGCTCGTCCAGGTCGAGCCTGCCTTCGGCGTCGATGATGTTGCACTCGGCGCTGCGGAGGACCTTCACCCCGCTCAGCACGCGGGGCAGGACCACCAGGTTCGCGAAGTGATACGTGTGGGGGCCGCCGGGCATGGACGGTCCGTGGTCGGTCAGGGCCACCATCTCGAGCCCGCGGGAGGCCGCTTCTGCGCACACCTCCCTGATGGTCGAGTAGCCGTGGCCGCTCGAGACCGTGTGCACGTGGAGGTCCGTCCTTATGCGCGGGGCGGCCATCAGCCCGCCCCCTTCGCCGGCTCGGCCTCCTGCTTCTTCATCCACCGCAGGCCCTCCTCGATGAACTCGTCGATGCCGCCGTCCATGACCGCCTGGACGTTCCCCGTCTCGACGCCGGTCCTGTGGTCCTTGACGAGCTGGTAAGGATGGAAGACGTACGAGCGTATCTGGGAGCCCCAGCCTATGTCCTTGCGCTGGCCCCGTATCGCCTGTATCTCCTTCATCTTCTCCTGGCGCGCTATCTCGTAGAGGCGCGACTTCAGTATCTTCATGGCTATCGTCCTGTTGCTCATCTGGGAGCGCTCGTTCTGGCACTGCACCACTATGCCGGTGGGGACGTGGGTTATCCTCACCGCCGAGTCGGTGACGTTCACGTGCTGGCCTCCGGCCCCCGAGGAGCGGTAGGTGTCTATGCGCAGGTCCCTGGGGTCGACCTCGATGTCGATGTCCTCGCCTATCTCCGGTATCACGTCGAGCGACACGAAAGAAGTGTGGCGCCGCTTCGAGAAGTCGAACGGTGATATCCGCACCAGCCTGTGCACGCCCTTCTCGGGGGCCATGAGGCCGTAGGCGTTGCGGCCGCGCACCGTGAACGTCGCGCTCTTGATGCCCCCGCCGTCGCCCGGCTGCACGTCGTTCAGGTCCACCTCGAAGCCCCGGCTCTCCGCCCACCTCTGGTACATGCGCATGAGCATCTCGGCCCAGTCCTGCGACTCGAGCCCGCCTGCGCCGGGGTGCAGGGAGACGATGGCGTTGCTCGAATCGAGCTCGCCCTGCAGGAGCGCCTCGTCCTCGATGGCCCGCAGCTCCTTCTCGAGCTGCCCGAGCCCGGCCCGGATGTCACCCTCGAACGAGGGGTCGTCCTCGGCCAGGCCCATGGTGTTCATCTCCTCGAGCTCGGCCACCCGCTCCGCCGCCCGGTCGTACCGGGACACCTTCTCCTCCAGGCGTGAAAGGAGGGCCATGGTGTTCCTGGCCCTCTCCTGGTCGTCCCAGAAGCCGGGAGCGTTCGCCTCCCGGCGAAGCTTCTCTAGCTCGGTGCGCGATGTAGCCAGGTCAAAGGTAATCACCTATCTTCTCTAGCCTGTTGCGTACGGACGCCACTTCGTCCTCGAAATCGACTACCATCTCTCTCCTTAAGCCAGTTGAGTATTATTCTATTCTATTCGGCTCCGCAGCACTTCTTGTACTTTTTGCCGGAGCCACACGGGCAGGGGTCGTTGCGCCCCACCTTGTCGCCGGTCTGACGCTGCATCGGCTCGGAAGGCCCTTCGTCGGCGCCGGAGCTCTCTATGATGCGCAGAGGGGACCGGCGCTCGGTCTCCACCAGCCGGGCCCCGAAGATGTAGCGCATGAACTCCTCGCCGATGGTCTCGGTCATCTCCTGGAACATCATGTACGCCTCGTTGGTGTACTCGACCAGGGGGTCACGCCCAGCCACGCCGCGCAGGCCGATGCCTTCCTGCAGCTCGTCCAGCGCGTCTAGTATCTCTATCCAGCGAGCGTCCAGGAGCTGGAGGATGACGTGCCTCTCCAGGGTGCGCAGGTTCTCCTCGCCCATCTCCTCGCGGTGCTCGGCGTACGCCCTCTCGATGTCGTCCAGCAGCGTCCCCCGGAGCTCCTCCTGGCCCAGGCTGGCGAGGTCGAGCTCCCGGGGGTCGATGCCCACCGGGTATATCATGTTCAGGTGCGTGAAGAGACCGTCGAGGTCCCATTCCTCGGGGAACGACCTGGCGTCGGTGTGCGTGTCGACGGCCGAATTTATCACTTCCTCGGTCCAGCGCCCGATCTCTTCGCTGAAGTCGTCGCCGGTGAGAAGGCGGTCGCGGAACTGGTAGACTATCTTGCGCTGGCTGTTCAGCACGTCGTCGTACTTGAGCAGGTTCTTCCTCGCCTCGAGGTTGTTGAGCGTCACCGACTCCTGGGCGCGCTCGACGGCACGCGAGAGGATGCGGTGCTCGAATAGCGGCTGGTCGTCAGGCCATTCCACCCGCTCTATCATGTTGCTTATGCTCTGCGGGGCGAACCTCCGGACTATGTCGTCCTCGAGCGACAGGTAGAACCGCGAGGCGCCGGGATCGCCCTGGCGCCCCGAACGCCCGCGCAGCTGGTTGTCGATGCGGCGCGACTCGTGGCGCTCCGTGCCCACCACCATGAGGCCCCCCACATCCGGGACCCCTTCTCCCAGCTTGATGTCGACGCCCCGGCCCGCCATGTTGGTGGCAATCGTGATCTGCCCGGGCTCACCGGCCGACTTTATTATTTCCGCTTCCCTGAAGTGCTCCTTGGCGTTCAGGACCTCGTGGGGTATCCCGCGCTTCTTGAGAAGCCCTGAGAGCCTCTCGGACTTCTCGACCGATACCGTCCCCACCAGCACCGGCTGACCGCGCTCGTAGCACTCCTCTATCTGGTCGACCACCACGTCGAACTTGGCCTTCTCGGTCTTGTACAGGACGTCCGACAGGTCGTCGCGTACCATCGGCCTGTGGGTCGGGATGACCATCGTCTCCAGGTCGTAGACGTGCTTGAACTCGTCGCGCGACTCGACGGCGGTCCCGGTCATGCCGGCCATTTTCTCGTAGTTGCGGAAATAGTTCTGGAAGGTGACGGTGGCGAGCGTCTGGCTCTGCTTCTCGACCAGCACCCCTTCCTTGGCCTCGATGGCCTCGTGGATGCCCCCGGAGAACCGCCTGCCCTCCATAAGGCGTCCGGTGAACTCGTCGACGATGACCACCTTGCCGTCCTTGACGAGGTAGTCGACGTCGCGCTTGAAGAGCTCCTTTGCCTGCAGGGCGACGCTCAGCAGCTCGAGCTCGCGGCCGTGGGTCCCGTCGTACAGGTGCTCAACGCCCAGGAGCTGCTCGGCTTTGTGAACGCCCTCCTCCGTGGGCACCACCAGCCGGTCCCTCACGTCGACCTCGTAGTCAGCCTCAGGCTTCATGCGCTTCGCGAGCCGGCTGAACTCCAGGTACTCCTTGTACCGGCTCCTGGCCTCCCCGCTGATTATGAGCGGGGTGCGGGCCTCGTCTATCAGTATGCTGTCGACCTCGTCCACTATCGCGTAGTTGTGGCCCCTCTGCACGCGCTCCTCGAGGGAGGTGACCAGGTTGTCACGCAGGTAGTCGAAGCCGAACTCGTTGTTCGTCCCGTAAGTGACGTCGGCGAGGTACGCCTCCCTCTTCTCTGCGGACGACGAGTGGTACATGGAGCGGATGCACCCGACGGTCATGCCCAGGAACCGGTATATCTCGCCCATCCACTCCGAGTCGCGGTTGGCGAGATACTCGTTCACCGTCACCACGTGGATACCCTTGCCCTGGAAGTGGTTCAGATAGATCGGTAGGGTAGCGGTCAGGGTCTTGCCCTCGCCTGTCGCCATCTCGGCTATCATGCCCTGGTGGAGCACTATGCCGCCCGCGAGCTGGACGTCGAAATGGCGCTGCTTGAGGGTCCTGCGGGATGCCTCGCGTACCAGCGCGAACGCCTCCGGGAGCAGTTCATCGAGGGATTCACCGGAATCGCAGCGCCGCCGCAGCTCAGGCGTCCTCGCCCGCAGTTCCTCGTCCGACAGCTTCTCGATCTCGGGTTCCAGGTCGTTGACGCGTCCGACTGTCTCTACGATATAGCGGAGCTTCTTGCCTTCGCCGGCGTGGAGGGCTTTCTTGAATCCCTTGAAGTCGTTGGCGCGCGCAAGGGCCTCCTCGAGGCCCAGGACCTCACTGCTCTGACCAGAACTCTGACTCTTCTTCACTGCCTCCGACAACGGGAGTCAACGCCTCCTTCGGTAACCTGGGGTAGACGCGCGCTATCGCGCGCAGGACCTTGCTGTCGTAACGAACGCCGCGCTCCAGGTTCATCTCGACGAGCGCCTCGTTCGCGGTGAGCGGCTCACGGGTCTCCCCGCCGCGCAGCAGGGACTCGAAGTCGTCCACCGCCCTAAGTATCCCGGCGCCGAGGCTGACGGCCCTGCGCTTGCCCACGTCTACCACGCGGTCGCGCAGGCCTTCCCTGCCGTGCAGTATCTCGGCGGCAACCTCAAGGTAGTCCACCTGGCCGAGTATGTCCACCCCGCCTGAGATGACCCCCTCGACCTCGGCGAGCTCCCTCTGGTCCTCGGCGCCCTTCCTGGTTATCGCGCCTATGTCGTGCAGGTACGCGGCGTACTCGACCTGCTTGACGTCCTCGGGCGAGAGGCCCAGCTCGCGGGCCACACCCTCGGACAGCCGTGCCACCCGCTCCCCGTGCCCCTGCTCCAGGAGCCCGGTCTTCTCGGGGATGGCGGACAGCACCCGGACCGTCTCGATAAGGTCCTGGTCGGTCGCCGCTACGCGGTAATACGCGTACGCGATGACGGGCAGCACCGGGAGGACGAACAGCGTCGCCCACATCCCGATGCCGACGAATATCATCCCCATCAGGACGCCCAGGAAACCGAGCATGAGAAACGCGAACCATGACTTCCGCAGGACGCTCTGCAGGTAGAGCCCCGGGGAGAAGTAACCCTGCTCGGCCTGTATGTAGGCCGACCTGCCGAGGTAGAACACGTACAGCACGCCCGCGCAGATGCCGGCGGAGACCAGCAGCGCGGGCGTGTAGTGCCCGAGCAGGACCGGCTTCTGCGGAAGGATGGTCATGAGCCCGAAGAAGAGGAAAGCGGTGATGCCTACGCCGGTGAACTCCACCAGCATACCCACCACGTCCTCTTTCTTGAGCTCGCCGAACATCCTGGTCACGAGCGTTACGATGGTCCCGAACAGGAATATCCAGATGACCTGGACGCAGCCCGCGGCCGTTATCTTGTCGTACGGGATGGTGGGCAGCGCGACCGGGAGCGCGATGAGGGCCCCCAGCAAGGGAGCGAGGCCCACGTTGACGGTCCCCCCGCCCTTCAGGTCGAGCTGCAGGTGGGCGGCCAGCGTAAAGAGCACCAGCCAGAAGACGAAGTTGCCGTAGTCTATCTTCCCGAGCCTGGTGAACAGTATGGTCAGAACGAGCGTGGCGAGGGCCGCTGCTATGGCCAGCGGCAGCGCGAGGGGAATGCCCCGCCCCGCTCTCTCGCGGGGAGCCCTGGCCCCCCCGGAAGGGCCTCGCGTGCGTCTTGCGGGCAGGGCGAGGTCCTCCTCTTCGGGAACCGGTTCCTCGTCCTCGAAATCCGCCTCGACCTCGGGTGCCCCGGCGCGCTCGCGGGCCCTCGCCCGCGCCGGCGCCTCGGACTCGAAGCGCTCGAACTCGGCGTCCCTGGCCTCGAGAGCCTCTTCCGCAGGCTCCTCGAAGATCGACCCCTCTGCCTCGATCTTCTCGGCGGCCGCGACCGTGGCCTTGTAGGCGAGCTCTTCCTCGGTATCGGCCTCGGTGACGGTATCTTCCCAGGCGAGCTCCTCCTCGGCGTCGAGGAAGGTCGGCTTCTGCCTAGGAGTCTTCCTCTCGCGGCCCGGCGTCTTCCTCGCCCTTCTTCCTGCGGGAGGACGACCGCCTTTTCTGCTCTCTGGCCCCTCGTCTCGATCTCGCACTATCGGACCTCTCCCATTCGCGGATGTCCTTCTCTATTTCGCCTCTTACGTCTGTGTATTTGATGCCCTCGGCCGGCGTAGCCCCGGCGGGCGCCTCCTGCCCGGCCGGCACCTGGGCCGCATCCGTCAGCGAGGACTGCTGCCCCTCCGGGATGAGCCTCGGCTGCTCCTCAGTCACCCTGGCCTTAGGCATCTTCAGCCTGTCCCTGAGCGCTCCGGTCCAGAGCCCGCGGGCCGTGACCACCTTTATGAAGGCGTCAACCACCTCGGTGTCGAACTGGATGCCCTTGGCCTTTATCACCTCGGAAGCGGCCTGCTGCGCGTCCAGCGGCGGCCGGAAGGCCGTCGGCCGCTGCATCGCGTCGAAGCTGTCGGCCACCGACAGTATCCGGGCCCCCACCGGGATGGTCTCCCCGGCGAGGCCGTCCGGGTACCCGGCGCCGTCCGTCATCTCGTGGTGGTGCCTTATGGTGGGAGTCACCCTGGCGAATGACAGCTCGGTGGCCACCACCTCGGCAGATATCAGCGGGTGCTTCTTTATCTCCTCGTATTCCTCCGGCGTAAGCGGGCCCTCCTTGTTGACCACATCCGGGTCGAGCGCCAGCCTGCCTACGTCGTGCAGCAGGGCGGCCTGCCTCAGGAAATGGAGGTCCTCCTCCGCGAAGTCCATCTCCTCGGCGATCGCGACGGCTATGTCGGCAACGCCGGTGCTGTGGCCTTCCTGGAACATCCCCCTGCTCTCCACCGCGCCCATGACTGCGAGCGTCGTGTCATCACAGACGTCGCGCATGGTGCCGTAGCGCGTGTAGACGACCCTGACCGCCAGCAGCGGCGCGAACAGCAGGATGACCGCCGGATATTCGAGCTTGACGTAGACTATCGCGGTCAGGAAACCGATGCCGCCGTAGAGCAGGTAGCCCGGGAACTTGGTGAGCAGGCGCCTCTCCCAGAAACGCACGAGCCTGCCGCCTTCGGGTGTGAGCACCAGCGCGGCGAACACCGTGTTGATAACGAAGAACACCAGCAGAGCCAGTATCCACGGTATCACCAGCTGGCCGCCGTTCTTGAGCGCCGCGTCGATGGTCTCGCCCCCGGTGTGCCTGAACACCCAGGCCGAGGTCCCGGACGCGAGCACGAGCATGGTGGTGTTGAAGAGTATCCTGCGCACTCCCTGTTTGCCGCGCTCCATGTAGAAGACGGGGACGCCGAACAGGGCTACGACCGCCGCGCCCAGCGGCCCGGAGACCATCATCGCCATCACGACGGGCAGGAACGCGAGCGAGAGCCGCCCCCCGGCTTTCATGGGAAGCGCGAAGAACTCCGAGGCGAAGAACAGCACCCCGATCAGGGCCACTGCCCACCAGTTCTCTTTCTTGGCGGTGAGCACCAGCAGGGCTATCATCGCCGCGGTGAGGACCAGCGCCACGGCCAGGGCGTTGTCGGCCCTGCCCCTGGGCAGCCTCGGCTGCTTCTCCCGGGGTTCCTTGCCCTCGAAGAGAGAGTCGTCCAGCTCGAGCCCGCCGCGCTTCACCATCTTATCCCCGCACCCCCGGCGAGAAACACGTCCGCGATAAACCTGAGGACTCTTTTGGAGATGTCCAGTATCCCTGCCACTGCCCGCCTCCTAGCGAGAGGTGTCTATCAGGCCGTAGTTCCCGTCGTTGCGCCTGTATACCACGTTGGTATTGTCGGTCTCGGCGTTTGTGAACACGAAGAAGTCGTGGCCGAGCATCTCCATCTGGAGCGCGGCCTCCTCGGGGGTCATGGGCTTTAGCGCGATGGACTTTGTCTTGACAATGGCCTGCACGCCCTCGGGTGCCTCCTCCGGTGGAGTCGGACCACGCAGCGCGCTCTCCTGGGCCTGTGTCCTGTCTATCTGCTTTCCGTGGTACTTCTTTATCTGGCGCTGGAGCTTGGAGACCGCCTTGTCCACCGCGACGTACATGTCGCGGTCGCGCTCGGTAGCCCTCAGGATGCGCCCGTTACGGTTGCCGAACAGGGTCAGCTCGGCAATCTGGTTCTCCTGAATGCTCGGGTTCTTCTCGACCACCAGCTTGACCTCGATCTCCTTGAAGCCGAGGTCGAGCTTCTCTATCTTCGAGACCTTCTGCCGGGCATGGTCCCGCAGAGCGTCTGTTACCTCGATGTTCTTTCCCTTGATCACAACCTGCAACTGGCTACCTCCAGGAAACTGCTCACGTCACGGAGCGCCCGCCTGCGCGCTCACGAGCAAGAGTACAACCCCACCTTGAACCTTATGGCAAGAATGGGGTTGCAATAATTAAGCTCTTTTCGCGTTAGCTCTGCCTGGTGACGTTGGTCGCCTTCGGACCCCTGTCACCCTCTGCTACCTCGAACTGCACCGCTTCGCCCTCGTTCAGGGTGCGGTATCCGTCGGCCTGTATGTCGGAGAAGTGAACGAAGACGTCATCCCCGTTCTCGCGCTCGATGAAGCCGAACCCCTTCTCCGGGTTGAACCACTTTACAACTCCTGATTCCAAAGCACTCCCCCAGTCCGAAAACCGTTTTGGGTAGGGTACCATACGTGCCTGTCAGTGTCCACCGAGAGCGGGCCCGCGGCAAGCCCCGAATCGCGGGTTTAAAGCCAAAATCACGGCACCCGGCGCGCGCGTTTCAACAGACGTCCGGTTGCTTTGAAAAAGAGCCCGGGCCCCGCTGACCTGGTCTTTGGCCCCACACTCGCCTGCGGAGAGTTTGCAGCCCCGTAACTCCGTTAACGGGACCACGCCCTCTTCTCCCCTTTTCGGAGGCAGGACTTACCCCTAAGCCGCACCATGCTCAGCAACCATTTGTTGCCTTACGTGGGTCGTTTCGCCTGCGACTGGCATCGACTTTCAACCACAGACCGGGACCCGGACAAAGCTTAAACAAGAAGTACCTTGTTGATGTTAACGTGGGGGCTTGCCCGGGGGCAAGCGGGAGGCTCGCGCCGGCGCTGCCACCGGCATCGAGCTCGGGGGCGTCAGTGGAGCTTGTCGGAGATGATGCGGCCGATGAGCTTCTTGGCCACGTCGTCGCCGGACACGTTGTAGCTCGAGCTCTCGAGCGCCTTGCGGACCTTCTCTACCCTGTCCTGCCGAACGGGCGGCATCTCGTCGATGCGCCGGACGACCTGCTGGATGCCGGCGATCTCCTCCGGGCTGAGCGCCTGAACCTCTTGCTCGCCCATGGACTCCTTCTTCTTGAGAAGGTCCAGCGTATTCTGAATTTCGCGGTCAGATAACTGCATAATCACTCACCTGCGAAAAGTTCGCTCTCGCGCTTTCCACTCTATATGAGTCTTGTATCGTCAGCTCGCGAACGAACCTGAAACCGCCTGCCTCAAACCGCACCTATAGGATACACCCTTATGCAGACACTTTTCACAAATCCTGCCAAAAAAATCGTCAATTCGGGTGAGCCGGAGCCGTGTTCTTCGTGCCCGGAGGCCGCTCACCGGTACTTTAGGGGGATTTTAGTACTATTTCGCGGGCTCCTCTTGCGTGAGGTGCCCCCGGCGCAGGGACGCGGCCGCCGCGACGAGCACGTGCACCGATCCGGCGCCGCCCTCAACGAGCGCGCGCGCGCAGTTCTCGACCGTGGCGCCCGTCGTCAGCACGTCGTCGACCAGGAGCACTTTCGCACCGCCCATGTTTCCCCTCTTCGGGCGGAACACACCCTCCACGTTGAGCCACCTCATCCTGCCGCTCACGCTGTCCTGGTCCAGGGTCGACCTGGTCTTCTCGAGGAGGTCGCAGAGCGGCCTCCCCACGAGCGAAGCCACCTGTTGAGCCAGGAGCCCGGCCGGGTTGAAGCCCCTCTCGGCGACCCTGGCGCGCTCTGACGGGACGAAGCAGACGACGTCGGCGCCGACATAGTCGGGGTGGTTCCCCGCCGCGGCCGCCATCAGGCTGCCCAGCGGCGCCGCGAACGGCCTGGCGGATGACTTCAGGCGCAGGACCATATCGCGCATCACGCCATCGTAGGTGCCCGCCGCGCGGGCCTCGCTGACAGACGCGGCGCCTGTGCCGCGAGGTCTGTGGATCCGCTCCCCGTTCCCCGAATCCGCGGCAAGCGCGGTGAGACAGCCCCGGCACAGGCAGGCGCCCGGGGCTCCGCAGCCCAGGCACTCCGCCGGGTAGAGCAGGTCGAGCAGTTCCTCCTTGAGCGATGCGAGTCTCACTCCTGACCTCCGGGAACACGTTCCGGCTGAGGGCCGGGGAGAGTGGCTGTCAGCTTTCCGCGCGGTCTACCTGAAGACCTGGAGGGTCTTCTCGTACGGCGGGCGGAGCACGCCCTTCTCGGTGACCAGGGCTTCGATGTATCCGGCCGGGGTCACGTCGAAGGCGGGGTTGTAGACGGGCGCGCTCCTGGGGGCCGTGGGCTGGCCGCCGCAGTACCTCACCTCGCCGGGCGAGCGCTCCTCGATGACTATCTCGTCGCCGGAGGGGCAGGCGAGGTCGACAGTGGAACCCGGTGCGGCGATGTAGAACGGCAGGCCATGCGCGCGGGCCAGGACCGCCACGCCGTAAGTACCTATCTTGTTGGCCGCGTCGCCGTTCGCCGCTATCCTGTCCGCCCCGGTCATCACCGCGTCGATCATCCCCTGCTTCATCACGAAGCCTGCCGCGTTGTCGGGTATGACGGTGTAGGGCACGCCGGCGGTGCTGAGCTCCCAGGCGGTGAGCCTCGAGCCCTGCAGGAGGGGTCGCGTCTCATCGACGTAGACGTGGATGCCCTTGCCCAGGCGGTGCGCCTCGATCAGGACCCCGAGGGCCGACCCGTAGCGCAGCGCGGCGAGCGGCCCGGAATTGCAGTGGGTGAGGACCCGCATTCCTTCACCGATGAGCTCCTGGCCCGCTTCCACCAGCAGGCGGTTTGTCTCGATGGTCTCCAGTGCTATCTCGTCCGCGCGGTCGTGGAGCCTTCCGACCAGCTCGTCGGCGGAGCCCGCTGCGCCCTCGGCGAGCGCCTGCTCCATCCTCTCGAGCGCCCAGAACAGGTTGCGTGCCGTGGGCCGCGACGCGCCGATGGAGGCGATCGCATCCCTCGCGGCATCCGCGACAGCTTCGGCGCCTTTCCCGCGGGCTGAGAGCGCCCCGAGGAGGACGCCGTAGGCGCCGGCGACCCCGATGGCCATCGCGCCGCGGACTGCCAGGCGTTTTATCGACTCTATTACCTCTTCGGGGGTGGTGTGCTCGATGAAGACGGTGAGCGCGGGCAAGGCGGTCTGGTCGAGCATGAAGAGCGTGCCGTCCTGGAAGAATATCGAGTCGCCGGGCTTGCAGATCGGTTCGGGCCCGGACTCCGGCATCAGCGCTCTCCCCCGTCGAGTATGAATATCACCCTGGCCGCGGCCTCCAGGGCCTCGGCGAGGTCGACGGCGTCATCGACGTCAGTCCCCCACACGACCGGGCCCTGCGCCTCGACCACCGCCACCCGGTTGTCACGGAGCGCGTCCGCGACGGCCCCGGCGAGACCAGCCGTCCCGGGGCGGTAATAGGGTACGAACGCCACCCCGCCCAGGCCCTCGAGGAGGGTCTCTGACTCCTCGAGCAGCCGCCGGCCGCGGTGAGCGAGAGCGGTGGCATAAGGGGAACACGCGCGTACTATCGAGCCTGCCTCGGGCTGCGCCTCCAGCGCAGCGGCCAGGACACCGGCGTCGGCGCACGGCTCGCGGCCGTTACTGCTCACGGGGCGTCGGTTGCCGTCGAGGACGATGAGGTCTCCTCCGTCGATGAAGCCCAGCCTGGCCCCGGCGGCCGTCACCGCGACCGTGCCGTCTCCAAGTCTCATTCCTATCGCGCCCATGGTCCCGGTGGAGAGGCCGCCCGCGTACATGCGCCTGCCGGCGGCCCTGAGCCTCTCGAGTTCAGTATGACTGATCGGGGCCATATTACGTTCCCAGGGTCCAGCTCCTGAGGTATTCCTCCTGCTCGGCGGTGAGACTGTCTATCGTTATTCCCATCGTCTCGAGCTTGAGGCGTGCTATCTCGGCGTCGATGTCCTTCGGGACGTCGTAGACCTTCTTCTCGAGCTCGTTCGCGTGCTTGTAGGCGTACTCGGCCATGAGCGCCTGGTTCGCGAAGCTCATGTCCATCACGCTCGCCGGATGGCCCTCGGCGGCGGCCAGGTTGACGAGCCTCCCCTCGGCGAGCAGGTAGAGCCTGCGGCCGTCCTCCATCTTGAACTCCTCGACGGAGTTCCTGACCGTCCGCCGGCTCACCGACATCTTCTCGAGCGCCGGGATGTCTATCTCGACGTCGAAGTGACCGCTGTTGCACATTACCGCCCTGTCCTTCATGGCCGCGAAATGCTCGGCGCGAAGGCAGCCGGCGTCGCCGGTCGCGGTCACGAATATATCGCCGACGGCCGCGGCCTCCATCGAGGTGGTCACGGTGAACCCGTCCATCAAGGCCTGCAGTGCCCTCAGCGGGTCGACCTCGATGACTATGACGTGGGCCCCGTGCCCCTTCGCCCTGGTGGCGATGCCCAGGCCGCACCACCCGTAGCCGAAGACCACCAGCACCTTGCCGGCGAGCAGGAGGTTCGTCGCCCTGATTATCCCGTCCAGGGTAGACTGCCCGGTACCGTACCGGTTGTCGAAGAAATGCTTGGTGTCGGCGTTGTTCACGGCGATGACCGGGAAGAGGAGCACACCGTTGTCCTCCATGCTCTTGAGGCGAATGACCCCGGTCGTGGTCTCCTCGGTGCCCGCGATGACGTTTGCCGCCTGTTCCTTGCGCTTGGTGTGGAGAGTCGTCACCAGGTCGGCGCCGTCATCCATCGTGATGCGTGGCTCCTTCGCCAGGACGCTGTCGATATGCTTGTAGTAGGTGTCGTTGTCCTCACCGTTTATGGCGAAGACGCTTATGCCGTAGTCCTGGACCAGCGACGCGGCGACATCGTCCTGCGTCGAGAGGGGATTGCTGGCGCAGAGGTAGGCGTCGGCCCCGCCGGCCTTCAGTGTGAGCATCAGGTTCGCCGTCTCGGTGGTCACGTGAAGGCACGCGCCGATCGTCACCCCCTCGAGGGGCTTCTCCGCCTCGAAACGCTGGCGGATGCTCTCCAGCACCTTCATCTCCAGCCCCGCCCACTCTATGCGCGCTTTGCCCTCGGGCGCGAGCGAGAGGTCTTTCACGTCGTAATCCATTTAACGGGTGCTCCTTTCGGTTTCTTCATCGTGAGTCCAACTACCTTACCATATCCGCCCTGGCAGCGAGGTTTTCGAGAAAGCCCGTGAGCCCCCCGGCGGTCCTGCGCACGGTTTCCAGCACGTCACGGTGCGACGGCGGCACGCCCGGCGGCGGTATGAGGGAGTTCGAGATGCAGACCAGGGCTGCGGTCTCGAGCCCTAGATACCGCGCGGTGAGGGCCTCGGGGGCTGTGGACATACCCACCGCGTCGGCCCCGGCGACGCGGAGCAGCGTGGCCTCAGCGCCGCTCTCGTAGCTCGGGCCGGTCACGTAAGCATACACGCCGCGCTCGCACCTCGCCTCAGGCGGCAGGCAGAGCTTCAGGGCGTCCTGCCAGGCGGCGGAGTAGATGCCCTGCCCAGGCACGAAGCGGTTGCGGCCCTCGGACACGGGGAGCCCGACGAGCGGGTTCTCCCCGAACAGCATGATGTGGTCGGAGACTATCATGAGGTCGCCGGGCAGGAACGCCGGGTTGAGGCCGCCGGCGGCACTGAGCTGGACCAGGACCCTGACCCCGAGTTCGGCGTAAGCCCAGACGGGAAAGCACGCCTCGAGTGCGGTGACTCCCTCGTAGCAGTGCAGGCGCCCCTCCTGGAGCAGGAGGTCTACGCCTCCCGCCCTGGCCGCTCTGACAGTACCGCCGTGACCGTCGACACCCGGGACGGCGAAGCCGGGGATGGAGTCGAACCCCAGCGGCTCGCCGCCCTCCAGGCCGCCGGCAAGGGCGTCCCAGCCGGACCCAAGGACAACCGCGACCGCGGGCGCCGCTCCTAGTCGTTCGCGCAGTAGATCGGCGGCCCGTGCCGCTGTTTCGGATACATCGTAGGGGGATATCATCAGTGTCACTCCAGTCCGCGCTACCCGGCGAGCCTCTTCTTGAGCTCCTCGATGCGCCTCACCGGGGTAGGGTCCTGCCCGAGTGCGAGCGCGAGATAGACGCTCGTGAAGTCGCCGAAGTACATGAGGTCGAGCAGCCTCTCGACAGGGTTCTCTCCCCGGGCGCAGACCTGGGCCGTGTGCCCGATGCTCCCGCTCAGGAGGTCCAGGGTTATGTCTATCCTCTTTTCCACCCTGGGATGCTCGCCGCGCTCGCGGAGCACCACAAGGTGGCAGGACGAGCCGAACTCCTCGAGGTTCTGCCAGCCGACCGTCTCGTTGTGGTTGAGCTCGGGGAACGAGTTGTGAAAGGCGGGCACTTTCGCGTTCTCGTTGAGCTGCGCCTTCCACCGCAGGGCCGCCACCGACAGCGGGCCTTCGGAGCCGTAGATCACGGGCACGTAGCCGGCCAGGTCCTTTGCGAGCCTCTTGGTCGGGTTGGAGTCGAGCCCCGAGTCTCGTCCGAACTCGCTGCTGCGCTCGTCGAGCATCCCGGCGGCGCCCGCGAGCGCGGCGGTGGTCCCCTCGACGATTCCCATGCCCTCCAGGCAGCACAGTATCGGGACGAACAGGTATCCGAGCGACGCGCGCGGCTGCATCCCGCCCGGTATCCTGAAGGTGGTGATGCCGCTTTCGCCGGCGAGCTCCGCCAGCCTCCCGCCGCTCGTCACTGCGACCAGTCTGGCCCCGGCCTCTGCCGCCTGGTCAAAGCAGTCGAGGGTCTCTTCGGTGTTGCCTGAGTAACTCACCGCGAACACCAGGGTGCTGGAATCAACCCAGGAAGGAAGCGAGTAGCCTTTGACGGTCACGACCGGCGCCCTGAGCCCCGCCGGCGGGGCCAGCACCGAAACGACGTCTCCGGAGATGCCCGAGCCGCCCATGCCGAGCACGACCACCGCGTGGAGGCCTTCCGCAGGCGGCAGGTCCGCTACGGAGCGCCCTATGGAGAGCGCCTCGCGCACCTGGTCGCCGAACCTCTCGACGGCACCGAGCATGTCCGAGGGATCGACCGCGGCGAAACCGGCCGGGTCCTCCAGGTCGAGTTTAAGCTCCATGACTCTCTCCCGTCATCCTGCCGGCGCCACGGTGTTGATGAGGTCCACCCCCCGGTCGACCAGCTCGTCGACCGCCTGCTCGCTGGTGGCCTCGGCGTAGACCCTCACCACCGCCTCGGTACCGGAAACCCTGAGCATCACCCAGGAGCCGTCCTCCCGGTGGAACTTGAGCCCGTCGATGGTCTCGACCTGCACCACCTTGAGCCCGCCGATCTCCGCGGGCTTGAGCTCTCCCAGGTTGTCGAGCAGCGCCTGCTTGTGCGCCTGGGTGAGCTCTATGTCGCGCCTCAGGTAGACGAAACGCTGGCCGAGCTCGTCCATAAGCTCGTCAATAAGCTGCCCCAGCGTCTTGCCGTGCGTGGCCATTATCTCGACGAGCAGAAGCCCGATGAGTACTCCGTCCCGCTCGGGTATGTGGTTCTTTATGCCCGTGCCGCCGCTCTCCTCCCCGCCGATAAGGATGTCCTCCTCGAGCATCAGGTCGGCAATGTACTTGAACCCGACCGGGACTATGTAGAGCTTGCGCCCGTACCTGTCGCACAGCCTGTCTATCATGGTGGTGGTGGAGACGGTCTTCACCACGTCGCCGCTCCAGCCGCGCACCTCGACCAGGTGCCTGAGCAGCAGCGCGAAGACCATGTGAGAGTTTATGAACCTCCCGGTGGCGTCTATGGCGGTGACGCGGTCCGCGTCACCGTCCACGGCGACGCCCACGTGGTATCCCCCGGCGGTCACCGCCTCGCGAAGCTCGTCGAGGTTGCTCCCGATGGGCTCGGGCATCAAGCCCGGGAAGAGCGGGTTGTGCACCCCGTGTATCTCGCCGCACTCCATTCCGAGCTCGGCGAGGACCCGGGCGAACAGGCCCTGGCCGGCGCCGTACAGGGGGTCGTACATGACCTTGATGCCGGTGGCGGGGAACACGCTCCGGTCAACAAGCGACAGCACCTTCTCCAGGTAGCGCGGGACCGGGTCAAAACTCTCGATGCCGCCTGCCGCCGCCGCGTCCTCGAACAGCACGTCGGGCCTGGGTGGCGGGTCCGCCTCGACCTTCCGCAGCTCGCGCTCTATGTCCGCCGTTATCGTGGTGGACGCCGAGCCGCCGTAAGGGGCTTTGAACTTGATGCCGTCGTAGCGGGCCGGGTTGTGGCTCGCGGTTATCATTATCGCGCCGTCGGCCTCGAGGTCGACGGTGGCATAGGAGATGGATGGCGTAGGGACGAACTTCCCGGCTATCTTGACCTTCAGGCCCATCGTCGAGGCCGCCACCGCGCACAGCTGCGCGAAGCGGTCGGAGTTGAACCTGGTGTCGTAACCGATGAGCAGCAGGGGCTCTTTTCCCCGGGCACAGTCGGCAACGTACCGCGCTATCGCGCAGGCGACGAGCCAGAGCCGGTCGAAGGTAAAATCGTCGGCTATGACGCCGCGCCAGCCGTCGGTCCCGAACTTGATCATTGCCGTCTCCTCGGCGCAACATCGGGGTCAGGTCACTTTGTTGCGTTCATTCTCGTACTCTTATCGAGCCCCCTGGAAAACGCAACAAAGTGACCTGACCCCGATGTTGCGTTATACGCGCTCGCGCCAGTAGTTCAGGAGGTCCTCGAGCGTCTTCTCGAGGGGTATCTCGGGCTTCCAGCCGGTGAGCCCGCAGAACTTGGTGTTGTCCGCGCGCAGGACCTCGACGTCCGAGGGCCTCATCCTCTCCGGGTCCTGCCTGACCTCGATTTCGAGCGTGCTGAACCCGAGGAGGATGTCGAGCATCTCGCGGATGGTGACGTCCTTGCCGCTTCCTATGTTGTAGACCTCGCCGGGCTCGCCCTTCTCGAGGGCCAGCCAGTACCCTTTTATCATGTCGCGCACGTCCGTGAAGTCGCGCCTGGCCTCGAGGTTGCCGACTTTGAGCACCGGCTCCTGCCTGCCCTTCTCTATCATGGCTATCTGCTTGGAGAAGTTGCTCGAGACGAAGACGTCGCCGCGCCGGGGCCCGGTATGGTTGAAGCCCCTGGTGCGGACCGCGAAGAGCCCGTAGCTCTGGTGGTACTGGTATCCCAGCAGGTCCTGCGCGACCTTGCTCACCCCGTACGGGGAGAGGGGCCTGAGCGGGTTCGACTCGCTTATGGGTATCTCGTCCTCGTAGACCATGCCGTACTCCTCGCTGGAGCAGGCCAGCTGTATGCGGGAATCGAGCTTGAGCTCGCGTATCCCCTCGAAGATGTTGAGCTGGCCGACCACGTTCGTGACCATCGTCTCGATGGGCGCCTTCCACGAAGTCGGTACGAAGCTCTGCGCGGCGAGGTGGAAGATGTACTCGGGCTTTACCTCGAGCAGGCAGTGACGCACCGCGACCGCGTCCTTGAGGTCACAGTCCAGGAGGGTGATATCGTCAACGATGCCGGAGACGTTGTCCATCCGTGAGCGCCACCGGGCGGTCCCAAAGACCTCGACGTCACCCCTGTCCAGGCAGTACTCGGCCAGGTGGCTGCCCGCGAACCCGGTTATCCCGGTGATAAGTACTCGCAACTTGCACCTCCGCAATGCGCTTCTGCCCTTCGGGCAGGCGCTAAAACCTGATAGTTTCTTCCTCAATAACAGCAGAAGGCCAGATACGAATCCCTTTACAGAACTCGTTCTCGCCGCCTGCCCGGATATTATCGCCCAACACCGAGCGCTCCGCAACGCGGACGCCGCGTCCCAGCACGGTGCCTTTTCCGATTATGCTGTGCTCTATCGAGCACGCCTCCCCGATTTCCGCCTCGTCGAGGATGACTGAGCCGTCGACGTGCGATTCGGCCCCTATGACGACCCCCGCCCCGAGGCACGTCTGTCCTCCGACCCGGGCCCCCGGGCCTATGCGGACCCCGTCCCCGATGAGCACGGGGCCGTATACGTGCGCGGTCTCGTCGACCTCGACACCCTCGCCGATGAATACCCGGTCGCCCCGGTCGTTGCCCCTGATGGGGACATCTATCTCGCCGTCGAGGATATCGTGGTGGGCGGACAGGTACTTCTCGGGCGTGCCAAGGTCGAGCCAGTAAGAATCGGAGGGAAAGCCGTAGAGCGGTTCGCCCTGCTCGAGCAGGTCGGGGAACAACTGCCGCTCGAACGAGTAGTTCTCACCGGGGGGGACCTGCTCGAGCACGCGTGGGTCGAGCACGTAAGTGCCGGCGTTGATGAGGTCGGTCACGACCTGGTCCCAGGAGGGTTTCTCCAGGAACTCCTTGATGCGCCCGTCCTCGTCGAGCGGCACCAGGCCGTAGGCCGTGGGGTCCTCCACGGGCGTCAGCGTGATGGTAACCGCTGCGCCCTTCTCGCGGTGGTAGGAGACCAGGGCGCCGATGTCGAGGTCGGTCAGGATGTCACCGTTGCAGACTATCACCGGGTCGGTGCCCAGGTGCTCCGCGACGTTCTTTATGGCGCCGCAGGTGCCGAGCGGCTCGTCCTCAGTCACGTGGATGAGCTTCATCCCCAGGCGAGACCCGTCGCCGAAGTACTGGTCGAAGACGGCCGGCAGGTACCCGGTCGAGAGCACGACCTCGTCAACCCCGTACTGCCTGAGGTGCAGCAGTTCGATCTCCAGGAAAGGCGTGTTGACGAGCGGGAGCATCGGCTTGGGGGTTGTGAGCGTAAGCGGCCGCAGCCTTGTGCCGAAGCCTCCCACGAGCATGGCGCCCTTCAATTCTCCACCTCCACTTCGCCTGAGACCTCTCTCCGCCAGTGATCGAGGGTGTCCCTGAGTGTCTGCTCTAGCGAGATGAGCGGTTCCCAGCCCGTCTCCTCGCGAAGCCTCGTGTTATCGCCTACCATGACCGGGATGTCGCTCGGCCTCTGGCGCTCAGGGTCGCGCTCGACGCCGATGGCGGCCTCCGAGAGCGACAGCAGTATCTCAAGTACCTCGGAGACCGGGTACGCCGTCCCGCTGCAGACGTTGTATGTGCCGCCGGCGCTCCCCTTCTCCATGACCATCCTGTATGCCCGCACCGTATCCCGCACGTCGGTGAAATCCCTTCGTGCCTCGAGGTTCCCAACCTTCAGGACCGGCTCGCAGCGGCCCGCCTCGATCAGGGCCACCTGCCGCGCAAAAGACGAGACCACGAAATCGGAAGACTGACCAGGGCCTACCTGGTTGAAGCCCCTTGTGACGAGCACCCTCCAGCCGAACGCCTGGAAGTACATGAGCCCGAGGGTCTCCTGAGCGACCTTGCTCACCGCGTAGTGGCTGCACGGGTTGAACGGCGCGCCCTCGTCCAGGGGCATCCGATCGGGGGGCACCTTGCCGTACTCCTCGCTGGAACAGGCGATGTGGACCGAGGCGTCGAGCCCGAGCCTGCGGAGGCCCTCCATCAGGTTGACCTGGCCCAGGAGGTTCACCCGGTAGGTGGTCCACGGGTCCTCCCAGGAGAGGTGCACCGACGGCTGCGCCGCCAGGTGGAAGACCGCGTCCGGCCGCCACGTGTCAAGGACGTCCATCACGAGCTCGTAGTCCGTGAGGTCCGCCACCCGGTACTCGAGGCCGTCCTCCGTGCACGAGGGCCCGGGCTTGAGGCCGATGCCCCTTACCCGCCAATCGGTCCGGCGCAGGAGCTCGCCTGCCAGGTGCGACGCTATGAACCCGTCCGCCCCGGTTATGAGAACGCTCTCCATCACTGTCTCCCCGGCATTATCACTCTTCTTACCCCGCCCAGCGCCGCCCTGAACCGGTAGAAGGTGTTGAGGGCCGTGATGAGCAGGAACCTCGCCGCTATGCCCGCCGTCACCGCCGCATTCACCAGCGCCCGCGCCCGGCCCCGGTAAGTCTTACGGTTGAAGCGTAGCATACTGGCGTGGTGGTGGAACACCATCCTCGTGGGCACCGCCTGGCTGCTCATCCCTATGTAGTGGTAGACCTGGGCCCGTGGCACGTAGCGTACCTTCCAACCGGCTTCGCGCGCCCGCCAGCAGAGGTCGACGTCCTCCACGTACATGTAGTAACCCTCGTCGAACCCACCGATGGAACGGAACGCGTCGGCCCTCATGGCCATGAAGCACCCTGAGACCCAGTCGACCTCCGAGACCTCGTCGTGGGACCAGCCGGTCTTCTTGTACCGGGCGCTCGCGGCGTTATCGGCGCTGAAGAGCCCGACGAACGCATGCAGGAAGGCGTCGCCGAGGGACGGGAACTCCCTGCACGAGTACTGCAGGGAGCCGTCCGCGTTGAGCACCCTGGGGCCGGCAATCGCGGTTTCCGGGTCGCTCTCGAAGAAGTCCACCAGCTCACGCACGGTTCCGGGCTCGAGCACGGTGTCGCTGTTCATGAAGAAGAGGTAAGGCTCGGAGGCGTGGCGCGCCCCCTGGTTGCACGCCCTGGCGTAGCCGACGTTGCCGTCGTTCACCACCAGGTTGACGCCGGGGAACTCGCTGAGCACCATCCCGGGGCTCCCATCGGTCGAGCCGTTGTCCACGACCCAGACGGAGACGCCTCCCTCGATATCCTGCGACCCGATGGACTCCAGGCACGAGCGCAGGAACTCCCTGGTGTTCCTGTTAATCACTATCGCGGCCGCGCGTCTCACCGGCGGTCCCTCTCGCCCTCGATTATCATCTCTCCCCTGTTCAGGATGTGGCGCCTCATCCACCGGCGGTAACCGAACGGCTCGAACCACTGCTCGAGCTCGACCGCGGGTACCGTCCTGCGCGACTGTATGACCCTGCGCTTGGCGAGCATGAGCGGCGTAAGCCTCGCGACCTCGGCCAGCGCCAGCAGCGCTCGCGGGCAGCGGACGAGCAGCGCCCCGCCCTTGAGCACCTCTGTCAGGAGTATCCCCGGGAGGTTCAGCAGGTAGAAGAGCGGTGAGTCGTTCTTGATGAGCATGAGCAGGCGGTTCTTGTAGTTGTGGTACTCCACCAGCAGGGACTTCCTGTAACCGGCCCCGCCCCTGCGGTGCCACCCCAGCGCCAGCGGGTTGTACAGGCATTTCCAGCCCCTGGTGTGCGCGCGCCAGTCGATATCGACGTCCTCCCAGAACGCGAAGAACTCCTCGTCGAAGTACTCCCCGTCCACGGCGACGTCCTCGAGCATCTGGCGCCTGTAAAGCGCCGCGGCCCCGCACGTGCCGAAGACCTCCGCGGGCTCGTTGAAAGCCGAGGACCCGGGCTGGCCCTCGCCGCGGTTCTCCGCGAGCCTGTTGCGGAATATCACGTGCCCCGCCGAGTCGATCGGGTTGTCGCGCCCGAACGCTGGGAACCGCAGGAGCTTCCCGGAGGCGCTCCCGGCGCGCGGGTCCTCCTCGAGCGAGCGCACCAGCTCCGAGACGAACGTAGCGTCCAGGACCACGTCCGTATTGAGGGGCATCACGTAGTCCCCGTGCGACTCCCGTATGCCCTGGTTGAGGGCGGGGCTGAAGCCCGCGTTCTCGGTGTTGGCGACGAGCCTCGGGGACCCGGCGGCGAACCTCCCGCGGTTGGCCTGTTCCTCCGAGTACTCCTTCAGGAACCCGGAAGAGCCGTCGTCGGAACAGTTGTCGAACAGGATGAGCTCTATCTCGGGGTAATCCTGGCCGCGCAGGGACTCAAGGCATGCCGGCAGGTCGGCCAGGCCGTTGAAGTTTATGACGATTATCGAGACAGGTTTCATCTTTCATCGGTGGCGCCGCCGGGAGCCTGGATGCGGCTCACCGCCTGGTTGGGCGGCCTGCGGTAACCCTCGCTGTCATCCTTGTCGTTGGACTTCAGACCTTGAGCCGTGATGGCCACCCCCAGGACGATGAAGGCGAGCCCGACCCATGCTATCCACTTCACCGGCTCGTCGAAGACGAAGTAGGAGTAGAGGACCACCACCACGTATCCCACGGCCACCATCGGGTACGCCACCGACAGCGGGACCCTGGACAGGACGATGAGCCAGAACAGCGCCGATATCGCGTAGAGGATGATGCCCCCTATGGCCCAGGGGCCTTCCCTGAACATCCTGCCGATGAGCGAGAAGGGATGCTTAAGGTCCTCGACCTGGAGAGGGTTCTCCCCCTTGTCGGTCACGTTCTCCATGCCTGCTTTCATCGCGAGCTGCCCGGCGACCGCGAGCCCGATGCTTATCACCAGGAGGACCACGTTTACCACTGTCTTAGACATCTACCGACCTCCGCTGCTCGAACTCAGTTGGTGAACCGGTACTTGACCAGCGCCCACAGGGCGGAGAACCCGTCCCTCCAGGTTATCTTCTTGCCTTCCTCGAACTCCCGTCCAGCGTAGGAGATCGGGACCTCGTATATCCGTATCTTCTTCTTGAGCACCTTCGCGGTTATCTCCGGCTCGAAGTTGAACCTGTTCGACTTTATCTCAATCCCATCCAGCGCCCCGCGCGTGAAGAGCTTGTAGCAGGTCTCCATGTCAGAGAGCGTGGTGTTATAGAGGACGTTCGTGACAAGGGAAAGGAACTTGTTGCCGACCGAGTGCCAGAACAGCATGTCCCGGTGCTCGCCGGTGAAGCGCGAGCCGTAGACGACCTCAGCCTTCTTCTTGAGTACCGGCGCGAGCAGGGTGCGGTAATCGTCGGGATCGTACTCCAGGTCCGCGTCCTGGATGATGATGAAATCGCCGGTGGCGTGCGGGAGCCCTGTCTTTATCGCGGCGCCCTTGCCCTGGTTCACCGCGTGGCGCAGCACCTTTACCGTCGAGTCCTCTTCCAGCTTGAGGATGTCCGGGGTGCCGTCCGTGGAGCCGTCGTCCACTACTATGATCTCTTTGGCTATCTCCCCGATGTCCACCGAGCGGACCCTCCTCAAGATCTCCTGGACGGTGTTGCGCTCGTTGTAGACCGGGACGATGACGGACAGCTTCATCCAAGTGCTCCTATCTGCCTACTCCTTCATACGTGAAGCCCAGCTTTCTCAGTACAGTCGGGTCCAGGCAGTTCCTGGTGTCCACTATGCTCGGACAATCCATCAGCTGCATCACGCGCGCGTAGTCGAGCCACTTGAACTCGTCCCACTCGGTGAGCAGCACCAGCACCTGGGCCCCGGCGGCTGCCTGGTAGGCATCCTCCGCGAACCCGGCGCCCTCGAGCTCAGGGCGGGCCGTGTCCATCGCCTGCGGGTCGTAGACGGTGACGCTCGCCCCCTTCTCTATCAACTGCCTTACGACATACAGGGCGGGAGACTCCCTTACGTCGTCCGTGTTCGCCTTGAACGCGAGGCCCAGGACGCCTATCCTGGCGCCCTCCAGGCCCCCCGCGGCGCGCTCGACTTTTTCCACCATCTTCTCGTGCTGCTCCTGGTTCACCTTTATCACGCCCTCGAGCAGCTCGAAATGGTACCCGTGGTCCCTTGCGATGGCGAGGAGCGCCCTGCAGTCCTTCGGAAAGCACGAGCCGCCGTATCCCGGGCCGGCCTTCAGGAACTCGAAACCTATCCTGTCGTCGTATCCCATTCCCAGGGAGACCTCGCGGACATCGGCGCCGACCGCTTCGCAGAGGTTGGCCACGGCGTTGATGAAAGAGACCTTGGAGGCGAGAAAGGCGTTGGAGGCGTACTTGATCATCTCAGCGCTCACCGGGTCCGTCACGAGAATCGGCGCGTTGAGTCCCCGGTACAGCTCGGTCATCCTCATTATCGCCTTCTGCGAGTCGCTGCCGATTACTATGCGTGAGGGCTTCATGAAGTCGAGCACAGCGGTGCCCTCACGGAGGAACTCGGGATTGGAGACCACGTCGAACTCGTGGTACTCCTCCATGCTCTCCTCGATGACCCTCTGGACCCTCTTGGTGCTTCCCACCGGAACGGTGCTCTTGTTTATCACGACTTTGTAGCCCTCGATCGCGGCTGCGATCTCGCGGGCCACTTCGTCCACCTGCGTGAGGTCAGCCTTGCCGTCGATGTCCGACGGGGTGCCAACCGTGATGAACACGAACTCGCTTTCCGACACGGCGCGGTGGATATCGGTGGTGAAGTTCAGGTTGCCGCTCTCGAGGTTCCCGGCCACGAGGCTTTCGAGCTCGGCCTCGTATATCGGGACGTGCCCCTCCGAGAGCATCTCTATCTTCCGGGCGTCCGTGTCCGCGCCGACGACCGTGTGGCCGAGTTCGGCCAGGCACGCCCCGGTCACCAGCCCCACGTATCCGGTTCCTATCACGCAGCAGTTCATGTCCGTCGTTCAGTCCTCGAATCCCCACCGGCGCGGCTCGCGGAAGGGGTTGTCACTCTAGAAAAGGGCATCGTCTTCAGGGTCGCGCACCGGCTCCAGCATGCCGGCAAGCCCCTCGTCGATGGCGCGGTTGGCCAGCCGGTCACACTCGTAATTCTTCGCCCTGGGGATATGCTCCACCTGCACCTGCCTGTACGCCTCGAACAGGCCTTTGACCCGCGCCGCCAGCGGCTTCAGGGCCTCGCTCTTCACCTTGAAGCCGCCTGTCACCTGGTTGGCGAGCAGCTCGCTGTCGGTGTGCACCTCGAGGCAGCGGTAGCCCAGGCCCGCCGCGGCCTCGAGCGTCCTGATGAGGGCCCGGTACTCGGCTACGTTGTTGGTGGCCTCTCCGAGGTACTCGTGGAGCTCCAGCAGCAGCTCCCCGTCCGGCCCGCGGGCCTGGCCGCCTATTCCGGCGGGTCCGGGGTTACCGCGCGCCGCCCCGTCGCTGTAAACTTGCAGGCAGCCCTCGGGGAGAGCCCCGGGGCCGCTGTCATCCGGTCCGTTCACTTCACCAGCATCCTGCGGCAGTATTCGCAGCGGAACACGCCTTCCTCGTGCTGGAACCTGTCTATCTGGGTCCGGCTGAACTCGATATGGCAGCCGCCACAGCTCCTGCCCTGCACGATCTGCACCACCGCGAGCCCGTCTTTCGTGGAAAGGAGCTTCTCGTACGCCTCGACGGTATCCTCGTCGAGCCCTTTCTTGAGCTCGTCCCTCTCGGCCTCCAGCCGCGCGACCTCGGCCTCCTTCTCGGCCAGCTCGGCCTCGTATGCGCGCACGGCCTCGCTCTCCTCAGTGGTGACCTCCTCCACGGCCTTCCCGGCCGCCTCCAGGGCCGCCCTCAGGTCGTCGATGGCCTCCATCTCCTCGAGGTCCTCGGTCTCCATCTCGTCGCGCTTCTTGCGGAGCGAGAAAATCTCCTGCTGTATCGACTGGAGCTCCTTGGGATTCATGATGGTGCCCGACATCATGCGGGCCTCTTCCTTCTCTATCTTCTGGGAGAGAAGGTCGACCTCCCCGTCGAGCTTGAGCTGCTTGTGCTTTATCTCGTCCAGGTCGGCCTCGAGCCCTTCCCGGGATGCCTTCGCCTTCTCGAGCTCCTCCCGGAGCTCCGGCAGGTGGTGGGTGTCGGCCAGGCCCTCTATCCCGCGCTTGAGCGCGAGGATCCTCGTGTCAAACTCCTGCACGTCTTTCAGCGTCCTGGCTGTTTCCTCGGGCTCTATCGGGCTCACCCCCGGCTCGATGCTTGTCTATGTGTTTTCGAGGTCCGGCCCGCGACCGTCTCGCCCGGCCGGTCCCATCAGCCTCCCACGAACAGCTTCCAGATGAAGCTGTCCTGGCCCACGAAGGCCACGACGGCGGTCACGGCCACCGCCGCTCCGAGCACTCCCACGAATATCCAGAAGAGCGCTTTCTTGAATGGTATATCAAAAAGGAACGCGGCGACCGCCCCGGACCACGCGCCGGTGAGCGGCAGCGGTATCGCCACGAAGACCGCGAGAGCTATCTCGGCATAGAGCTCGTACTGCTTCTCCAGCTTGCGTCGCGTCCGCGCGAACAGCCAGTTGAAGAAGCGCTCCATCACCTTCGAATGCTTCATGAGCCATTCGGAGGCCGGCCCCAGGAGCAGGAGTATGAACGGTATCGGGATCATGTTGCCGATGACGGCGCAGATGAAAGCCTGCCAGAGAGGCATGTGGAACGCCTGGCTGGCGATGGGGATGGCGCCCCTGAGCTCCGCGAGCGGGATCATGGCGAGCAGCATCGTCGCCAGGTATCGGTTCATGTGCGAGAACCAGCCTGCCCAGTTCAGGGCATACAGCTGAATCATTCCTGCTCCTCCGGGAAATCCTCTCGAAAGTGGGCCGTGCCATCCCTCGGACAATGGAGCAATAATACTGAATGGGTATGGCAAAGTCGAGGTCGGGTCCGGCGCGCGGGAGCTACAAACGGGCGAGGCGGCAGAGTGAGCTGCGCAGCGGCTCGGAACCGGTGTCGGGGTCGTATTCAGTGTCCCCGAACAGCAGGTTCACGCTGGACTTCTTCCAGCCGTATTCCGGGGGCCCCTCCTCCGGGTACCACCACGCGTGCTGCGCGCTGACGACCTGCGGCGCCACTCCGTCAAAGAGCCTGGCCTTCATGGTGACGGCGGCCTGCGGGGTCTCGATGCGCACCCAGTCCCCGTCCGCGATGCCGAGCGCCGCGGCGGTATCGGGGTGGACCTCGACAAGCGGGTCGGGATTCGCCCGGCGCAGCCTCTCCACCTGCCTGCCCTCGCTGTGGAAGAAGCCCCGGATCTTCGCGCCCGTGGTCAGTATGAGCGGATACTCAGCCGCCAGCCCGGGAGCGGAAGCGGGCGTCATGGGAGGCTCCCGGTACACAGGGAGGGGCTCTACCCCCATCTGGCTCGACAGCCCTGAGAGTATCTCGAACTTGCCGGAAGGGGTGCCGAACCCCTCGGTCACGTACTTCCGGTACCTCATCTTGCCGGTCAGTATCCCAACCTCGCAGAACTGCTCGAAGTCCATCCCCGCGTCCTCGAGCACCCAGTCGAGATACTCACGGTAGTCGCTCCAGGGATAAGCCTCGTCCAGGCCCAGCCGGTGCGCCATCTCGAAGATGACCTCCCTGTCGTCCCTTGCCTCTCCGACCTGCGCCACCTTCTTCCTGGCCAGCACGCACCATATCTTGTGGAGGTTGACCACGTCGTCCTGCTCCAGCCAGGTCGCCGCCGGCAGGACCAGGTCGGCGAGCTGGGCGGTCGGGGTCATGAAGAAGTCCGAGACGACCGTGAACTCGAGCAGGCGGAGGGCCTGCTCGATCTCGAGGGAGTGTGTCATGGTGACTAGCGGGTTCGAGCCCATTATCCACATGGCCTTCATGCGGTACGGATCCCCGGTGACGATCGAACGCCAGAACGCGGGAGGGTGCGTCGAAGTGCACAGTGGGAACCTGCCGCCGTCGACGGCATCCGCTGTGCCGCCGGGCCTGAGATGGAGGCCGGGCACCTCCAGGTTCATGAAGAGCGAACGCTGGCGAACCCCCTCGGGGGCGACCCACAGGACGTCGCCCCCCGGGACGTCCAGGTTCCCCGTGAGAGCCCTGAGTATGAGGAGCGAACGCGCCGTCTGGTAGTTGCACGAGCTCATGTCCACCGCGTTTCCCCACTGGATGCAGCCCGGCCTGGTGGTGGCGTAAGTCCGGGCGGCCGCGCGGATGTCATCCGCCGCGAGCCCCGTGACGTCGGAGGCCCATTCGGGTGTGCAGCTCCTCACGTGTTCCGCCAGCTCCTCGTAGCCGACGGTGTATCCGTCCACGAACTCGCGGTCCACCAGGCCTTCCTCTACGATGACGTTTATCATCGCGAGGGCGAGGGCCCCGTCAGTACCAGGTCTCAGCTGGAGCCAGTGGTCGGCGCGCTCGGCGGGCCTGATGCGCCGCGGGTCTACTACGATGACCTTCTCGGCCGCGTCCAGCGCCGACTGGACCATGCCTCCGCACATACCGTCCGACGCCCCGGTGCCGGTCACGTTGCAGCCCCAGATCACCACGCAGGCGGGCGTCCTGCCGCCGAAACCGTACACGTCGCATATCGGGAGCTGGCCGAGGGTATAGAGGCTGGCTATCCAGCGCGGGAAATAGCACAGGTGAGCGACACCGGTGAAGTTGGGCGTGCCGAAGGCGTTTCCGAATCGGCTGGTGAATCCTGTGTACGGGCGCCCGGTCCCCTGCATCATCCCGAAGTATTCCGGGCCGTTCTGGCGCCTGACCGCGTCGAGCCGCTCGGCCATCTCGGAGAGCGCGTCGTCCCAGGACACGCGCTCCCAGCGGTTCTCCCCCCGGGCCCCCGCCCGCCGCAGCGGGTAGAGAAGCCGTTCCGGGTGATAGAGAAGGTCCGGTGAGGCGGCGCCCTTGGGGCACAGGTACCCCCTGCTCGTCGGGCTATCCGGGTCGCCGGTCACCTTGACCACCCTGCCGTCGCGCACATGCACCAGCACCTGGCAGACCCCGTGGCACATGCGGCAGGCCGATCGAACGACGCTCGTCTCATCCATTTGCATCCCCCTGACTACACGAGGTTGAGACCACTATGGTGTCCCCGGGCGGGCCGGTCAAGTGCACAAGAACTCGGCAGTCCCTCGACAGTGCGCCGTTCGGCGGCACTCTTTTCAAGCCGCGGATTTACCGATACTCTATGTGTCACGCTCTTGGTCGAAACGATTCCCGGAGGTAGCGATGGCGCGCGATGACTGCGGCAGCTGCAGGCTTCCGAAGTATTTCAGATTACTGGTGAAGTGGAACGACAACGGCACCATCGGCCTCGGCCCGAGCCCCCTGCACAGGGTTGTCCTTGTCGAGTCAGACCTGCTGGAGGAAACATACCAGCGGATAGAAGCCCTCGTGGGTACTTCGATAAGGCACATAGTCTTTGAGGCCGAGCGCGCAGCGGCGAAGGCGACAATAGACGCGCTGGTACCGGGGCCGCTCTGGCCGCTGGTGCGCAACAGAATAGTGATGCACCCGGGGAGCAAGGGCCTCCAGCACCTGGCGCGCTTCGCGGGACTGGCGAACGCTCACACCATCTTCTACCATGTCTTCCGCGGCTCGATGGCGAGCGTTGAGAACCCGATGAACCGCGACATCTTCGCGGCTATGGTGGTCGGCGCTTTCGAAAGCGCGGAGGGCCTGCCCCACGACTACGACTGGGCGGAGGTCGGTGGCAAGCTCTACCTGATAATCATGCCCGCCGAGAAAAAGCCGGACATCGCCGGGCGGATGGTCCCGGAGGTCATCCCGCCCCTGCCCGGGAACCTCAGGCTTGAGAGGTGCCCCAGGTGCAACATACCCGCGGCACTGAGCCACCTGAGCTGGGACCTCCCGAACGCAGTCATCACCGACACCAGGCGGGGTGTGCGGATGAGCTTTATCGACGGATACGCCTTCTCGACTGTGTTCCGTGAGCTCATCGCGGAGCTGGGAGAGGATATCGTCCCCGTGATCGTCGAAGCCTCGCGCGAGCACACGCAGCGCATGATGGAAGAGACCGAGTTCATGTCCTCGGCGACGGGGCCGGAAGATGCCTTCAACGTCTTCCTCGACCTGATGCCTGTATACGGACAGGGCAACCCGGTCGCCCGTGACTACTCCGAGGGCTCCATCTCGGTCAGCATCGAGAACCCGTACAGCGTCCACCTGCTCGCCGGGCAGATGCTCGCCCTGCACCAGGGCATGAGGGGTACCCCGGGCACGGTGAGCATCGACGAGTACGCTCTTCAGAAGGTCCGCATCACCGTCGAATGACTTGAATCGGGGTCAGGCCTGGATCAAGCGGGAGCAATCCCGTACCTTCGCGGGCTTTAATCCAGGCCTGACCCCGATTTAAGTTCGTCGAAGTGCGCAATCGCGCTCGCGACAGCGGAGCGCATGATGTCTTCGGCCTTCGCGGTCCGGCGCGCCTCGAGCAGGGCGAAGAGCTCCTCGTAGTCCACCTCACGCTCCGCACGCTCGCAGGCCTCCCAGCTCAGGATGCTCCTGACCACACGGTCGATACCCTGGGGGGCGCTGTCGTAGGGGCGGACCTGTATGTCATGGCCTTTCCAGCGGCGGTAACCGGCTTGCCGTACAAGACCCGCAATGGCGACGTTCATGCCGTTGACGCGCACGCCGTGGTCGATGTCGAAGCGGCCCGGGCCGCCCAGGATGAGTCCGTCGTTGTAGCCCTGGCTGTTCAGGTGCATATGGACGAGCATGCCGCAGGCCGCCTCCTCGACCGTGTCATACACATGGTCGAGGCCGATCATCTCCGAGTGCCCGAACTCCTTGTTGATTCCCTTTCTCTCGAGGGAGACGCCGTGCGCCTTCTCCAGCCTGTTCCAGAACACGATAGCGCTCGCGACCGTGGGCAGGAGCATAGCCGGGTGACCCTCGTTGGGCTTTGGCTCAATCGCCACGAACAGCTCTCCCCCGCTCTGCGCTTCGGCGCGGCAGAGCCCCGCCACGCTCTCCTGGAGGTTCTCGTACATGCGGGCCACGCCGACGGTGGCGAGGTCGTAACCGAAAGACCCGTTCCATATCACGAACGACGGGTAGAGGCTCTCGTCCTCATGCCACGCTTCCCTGAGCGGCCCGTAGGCGAGCGCCAGGGCCCGGCCGCTGAACTCCTCCGCCGCCTTCCGCTCTCCGGGATCGAGTGATGCGATACCCCCGTACGCGAAGTGCCGGTGCGCCCCGGGCGTGACGAGCGCGAGGGACATGCCGCTCGACGCCAGCGCGTCTGCCACCTCCGCGGCATTGTCCTCGTTCACCTCGTAGTCGAAGTGGAGCTCGATGCCAAGGCGGATGTTCTCCGGCAGTCGCGGAGCGACCTCGTCGCGCACCAGCTCGACCATCCCAACCGTGTCGAGGTTCTCCGCGGACCACTCGGGGATCATGTCCGGTGGGACGAACCCGCCCTTGCCGGAATGAAAAGTCCACCTGCATACGCTGTGATAGGAGTAATCTGCCACCACGCACCTCCCCCTCGTTGTGGCGCGTCCTGTCTTCATGTAAGAACATATACATGGGGACGCCGCCGGGCAACCTCCCGGCGGACGCAGTATAGGGAAAGGACACGGGATGTCGCTCACATTCGAGGCATCGGTTGTCTTCGTGGCCGACATGGCGGCCTCGAGGGAGTTTTACGAGGGTGTGCTGGGCAGGACCCTGATGGCGGACCACGGCGAGAACGTGGTCTACGTCGGTGGCCTCTCACTCTGGCAGGCCGAGCGCGCCAGCGCCATAGTGTTCGGCAGGAAGAGGAGCAGGAAGCAGTGGGGCGCCGACAACCTGGAGCTCTACTTCGAAAGCGACGACCTGGACGCGGAGTTCGAGGCGTTCGACCGGGCGGGAGTCCGTCTCATCCACCACATCCACGAGGAGCCGTGGGGCCAGCGCACGTTCCGGTGCTGGGATCCCGACGGCCACATAATAGAGGTAGCCGAGCCCATGACTCAGGTGATATCGAGGCTTTTCGCCCAGGGTTACGAGCCCGATGACATTGCGAGCCGCACATCGATGCCGATGGAGCTCGTGCTCCAGACCATCGGATACCCCCGCTTCTGCTGAGCCGCGTCCCTTGTTTACGCAGAAGGGGCGCGGCATGCCGCGCCCCTTCGGTCCGTCCGACCGTTTCCGCTATTCGCTGAAGCCCATGGTGTTGCTGCTGCCGGCGGTGTCGCCGAACTTGAAGTAGATGGGCCTCTCTATGACGACCGGCTGCGACGACTCGATGGCCAGCGACACATCGAGACCGGCCGGCACGTACGCGTTCACAGAGATGGTCGACCTGCAGTGGGCGCCGACCGTCACCGGCTGCTCCATCGTGGTCCCGTCGGAGAACATGTAGGTTATGTTCACCGCGGCGGCCTCGTCACCGGGGTTCAGTACGCATATCCACTCCTCGAAGCCGGGCCGGGTGGTCCCCTCCGCGAAGTAGAACGTGGTCCCCGGGTCCGTTGTGGCTATCACGTTGTGGCCCCCGAAGATGAGGCCCCTGTAGACGAAGTACATCGGCCTCTCTACCACGATAGGCTCGTCTGAGATTATCTCGAGGGCGACGTCCTTCTCAGGCCCGACGTCCTCGTTGACGTTCACGGTGTAGCGGGAAGTAGCGTCCACAGTGACAGTCTTCTCTATGATGGTGCCGTCGGTGAGCATGTACCGGAGCGTGACGGTCGCCGGCGACTCGCCGGGGTTGAGCAGGCAGACGTACGTAGTGAAGCCGCCTCGCGTGGTCCCCTCGGCCAGGTAGAAGTGGGTGTCAGGCTCGGTGGCCCCGATTACCACGTGGCCCCCTGTCTTCTTGCCATCGGTCTTGAAGTACATCGGCCGCTCGGCGACTATCGGTATGTCGCTCTTCACCACCATGGACAGGTCCCTGTCCGGGCCCACCACCTCGTTGACGTGTATGGTCTGCCGCGAGTGCGGGCCTATGACCACCTGCTGCTCCTGGGTGGTGCTGTCCGAGAACAGGTAGGTCACCGTCACGTGGGCCTCGTCGCCGTTGGGGTTCTGCATGCAGAGGTATGTCTCAAACCCCTTGCGCGTGGTGCCCTCGGCGAAGAAGAACTCGAGGTCGAGCTCCGGTTTCCCCATCACGACGTGGCCTCCCGGCCAGCGCTTGCCGTAGCGGAAGTACATGGGCCTTTCCACGATCACTGGCTGCTCGGACCATACCCTTATGGAGAGGTCTCTGCCCTCGCCCACCTCCTCGTTGACGTTGATGGTGTACCGGGAGTGGGCTATCACCTCGACCTTCTGGTCCTGCTGGCTGCCGTCGCTCATCAGGTAGCGGACGTTTACCAGCGCGTCAACATCGCCCGGGTTGCAGATGGTAAGGTACATCTTGAACTCGGAGCGCGTGGTGCCCTCGGCGAAGAACCAGACGTACGGCTTCCACTTGATGCCGAGGCTCTGCCACCCCGAGCCGTCCATGCCGGTGGCGACAATGCGGTCGTTGAAGGTGTCGGCAACGTACACCGTGCCCGCAGCCGGGTCTAGTGAGATGCCTCGGGGATAGAAGAACTCGCCCACTCCGCCGCCGAACGACCCGTAGGAGGTCCAGCCGCTTCCGTCCATCTTCGACGAGACTATCCTGTTGTTGCTCTGGTCCGCCACGTAGACGGTGTCGGAGTCCGCGTCGTAGTGGAGCCCCCGCGGCCACTTGAACTCCTTCTCTCCCGCGCCGTAGGAGCCCAGCGCGGTCCAGTCGCTACCATCCCACGCGCAGCGCACTATCCTGCTGTTGCCGGTGTCGGCAACGTACAGCAGGCCGGAGTCCGCGTCGTACTGCACTCCCCTCGGGGTCAGGAACTGGCCCGGGCCGCGGCCCTCGCTCCCGAGCACCTCCCAGCCGCCGCCGTCCATGCGGGTCCTGACGATGCGGTGGTTCGACGTGTCCGGGACGTAGACCAGCTCGGTAGCGGGATCGTACCAGATGCCCCGCGGGTAGTAGAACTCCCCTACGCCTTCGCCCTGGGACCCGAGCGTCTGCCAGTCCGACCCGTCCATCTTCGTCCTGACTATCCGGTGGTTTCCGGTGTCGGTGACGAACACGTACCCGGTGGCGCTGTCGTAGTAGATGCCGCGCGGGTCGTTGAACTGGCCTTCCCCCTTACCGAGTGTCCCGAGCGTAGCCCAGCCGCTCCCGTCCATGTGGGTCCTCACTATGCGGTTGTACCTCGAGTCGGAGACGTACACGTCACCGGACGCCTCGTCGTAGAAGATGCCGAACTCCCGGTGGAAGCTCGGGTCTCTCGGGACGGGCATGCCGTTGCCCGACTCCTCTGACGCGAAAGCGATGCCTGCGAATCCGGTAAGGACGAGCGCGACCACAAGCAGCAACGCCGCCCCTCTTGTCATTGGCTTCCTCAACTTCATCCCCCCTTCGGTCCGCCGCGGGCGAGAAGCCCGTAGCTGTCCCTGCCTGCCGTCTGAGCGGAACAGGCCGTCCGGCCTGGAATCTCGACCGTATTATCGGGGGGGCAGGTATATGTGGAATTAACCGCGCGTTAAATGCCTGTTAAAACGCAACATCGGGGTCAGGTCACTTTGTTGCGTTTCGTTCAGGCTTTCCAGATTATCGGTAGAAATGCAACAAAGTGACCTGACCCCGATGTTGCGCTCGGCTACTTGTCGAGGTCGGGGTAGTCGGCCATGCGGACGTCGCCGGGAGCGCATATGAGCTGAGTGGACATGCCGACGGCGATGAGGTTTCCGTCCGCGTCCCGGACCTCGGCCTCGGCGACACCGGTCTGCTTGCCCTTGTGGATCACTCGCCCCTCCGCGATGAGGGTGCCCTCCTTCAAGTTGGAGATGTAGTTGATCCGCAGATCGACCGTCACGCACATCTCGCCCGGCTCGAGCATAGTGCCCACCGCTATGCCGCAGGCGGAATCGACTATCGTGGCCGCCGCTCCCCCGTGGAGCATGCCGTAGAGGCTGTGCAGATCCGAGCACGCCACCATCTCGAGCCTCGAGCGGCCTTCGCCCGCGTCGACAACCCGCATCTGCATGTGCTGGTACATCGGCGAGCTGTTCAGGATGTTCCGGAAGTTCTCCCTCACGCTCTCGTCGAGCTCCATTTGTACCTCCGCTCAACCTGGACTGGAAACGAGACCCCGCACACCCGGCACCCGGCTCAGACGCCCCCCTCCGGCTGCAGGAACAGCTCGATCGGAGCGAGCGCTTTCACCTGGTTCATTGCGAGCTCCGTGGCCAGGGTCTCGAGGTCGTCGGTGCCCCTTCGCACGATGTACTCAAGCGTAAGGAAGACCGTCGCGCCTGTTATGATGGTCGCGATGAGGCTGGTGTCACACGTCTTGATGAGCCCCCTGCCAACCATCTCGTCCAGGTCCCTGGCTATCCACGTGGTCCCCAGGTCGGCCAGCTCGTCCACCCTGAAGGAGAAATGCTCGTCGAGGCTCATCGCCTCCCTGTAAATGAGCAGCGTCAGCTTGGGATTCTCACTGTGAAAACGGAACACGCCGAGCGCGTAGTCCTTCCAGGCGTCGAACACGTTCGCGCCCTCGTCCAGGGCCGCGACGAGCCTGTCGTGGCAGTCCTCGAGCACCAGCTCGAACTCCGAGAAGTAGAACTCGATGAGCTCGAGAAAAGCTTCCTTTTTCGAGTCGAAGTAGTGGTAGAACGTGCCGCGCGCAATGCCCGCCGCCTCCAGGATGTCATTCACCGACGCTACCCTGTAGCCCTTCGCGGAAAAGACCTCTGTCGCCGCGGTCAGTATCTCCCGCTTCCTCTCGTCGGGAGGCAGGACCCTTCTCTTCCGAGCCAATCCATCACCACCGTGTTCATCGAGCCGCCTATAATTATAACCGCGCCCCGCCTGCTTTGCGCCCCGGCACCCGAATGCCCTTTCCCCTGAACCGTATCCGGGCTATTATTGACATCATTGTCAGTACCATCCTACAATAGACCGACATGTCGGTCTATTGCTTGAGGGGAACCAGACACAAGGAGGTTGGCAATGCCCGAAGCCACGATGGAGATCCAGGAGTACCTCGAGACATACGTCCCGGAGCTGGTGGGCGGCTACCTGGCGGAGAAGCCCGTACCGGGCATGGAGGGCACCGTCTTCACCGTCGAGGTGACCGTCAAGGGCGATAAGTCGCTCGTGTTCGGCATCACCATCGAGGACGCGTGCAAGATCAAGTTGCACCCCGGCGGCGTCGAGAACCCGATGGTGTCCGTGACGATCCCCGAGGACCTGATGCGCAACATCACCAGGCAGGTCTCGGCCTTTACCGGCCGGAAGATGTACGACGGGGCGAGCGGCGCCAAGGGCTCCCTTGACATAGAGATGTCGATGCCGGGAGACTGGGTGATGCCGTTGAACATCACCTTCAACGGGGCAGCGGAGCCGAAGGCGACGATAAGGGGAGACGCCGAGACTCTCACCAGGGTGATGACGGGCGAGCTCAACGGGCCTCAGACCTTCATCGAGGGCAAGATAAAGATGGACGGCGACATGATGTTCCTGATGTCGCTCTCCAGCATGCTTTTCTGAGAACGTCCGTATAGTCGCCATATGACGTCGCTTACTAGCACCGGAGGGTGTCGTATGGAGTACCCGTGGTTCGGCGTATACAAGACATGCGGAATCCCGTTCTCGATGGAGCCGTATCCCGACGAGCCCTCACACTGGTTCGTAGACCGCGCGGCACGGGAGTTCCCGAAGATGGGATGCGTCCAGCTGGGGCTGGACCTCTCCTACCGGGAGATCAAGGAGCTGGCTGACAGGCTCGCGAACGCGCTGGCCGGGATGGGGATACGCAAGGGGGACCGCGTTGCTACGCTCCTGCCCACCTCCATCCAGTTCGTGCTCGCGGATACTGCGATATCAAAGGCGGGCGCCGTGCACGTGCCGTGCAGCTTCCTCGAATCGGTCGAGAACCTGGCCCGCAAGTTCGCCGAGAGCACCCCGGGGGCCATCATATGCCTGGACGAGCATCTGGGCGTCGCCGGCCAGCTCATGGAGCACATGGAGAGCGGGAACATAATCGCGAGCAACCTCTACGACTTCTCCTCAAGGCCGCCTCGCAGAAATCGCCTCGAGGGTGCAGCCCAGATGGTCGACCTCATAGAACAGGCAGGCCCGAGCGCGCCTGTGGTGAGCTTCGAGCCGGCGCGCGACCTGGAGACACTGCTCTTCACCGGGGGCACCACCGGGGTCGCCAAGGGGTGCATGCTCACACACCGCAACGTTGTGGCCAACGCCGTCCAGAACCCGGTGGTTTTCGGCCCGGCCGGCAACACCTTCAGGGGCAACATGTCCGTGATGATGGGCAACCCGTTCTTCCACTCCTACGGTCACTCGATGTTCCACACCATGTCGCAGATGTGCTTCAACCTGCTGCTCCTGCCGGACCCCAGGGACTACAAGATGATGCTCTCGATGGTCCGTGAGTATCACCCTGTCCTGCAGGTAGGCGTGCCCACGCAGTTCATGAACCTCCTGGACGAGGACACGAAGAAAGCGCGTGTGATCGGCGTCTCCGGGTCGGCGCCCCTGCGGCCGAACACCCAGGAATCCTTCGAGGAGCAGGGCGCGGGGGTCGTCACCGAAGGCTACGGCCTCTCCGAGCTCACGGCCGTCTCCCATTTCAACGTCTCGGCGCTCATCCGCCTGATGGGCGGGCGCAAGATGCTGAGGCTACTGAACGCCACGATATTCGGAAAGCTCGGGACACCGGTCCAGAGGACGTTCGCGAAGGTCATCGGCCCGAAGCGGTTCGGCCAGCTCTTCATGGGCATCGTGGACGTCTTCTCGAAGGTGACCAGGCGGCTGGCCGGGGTGAAGAGTGAGGAGAGGCGCGCGACAATCGGCATACCTCTTCCCGATACCGAGGTGCGCGTCCTCGACGTAAAGACCGGTGAGCCTGTCGAGCTCGAGAAGCTCGCAAGGGACGACCTGTCCGGGGAGCTCATAATCCGCGGCCCGCAGACCATGCTGGGATACTGGCCCGACGCGGGCAAGGGGCTCGACGAGGAGGGCTTCGTCCACACCGGGGACGTGGTGAAGATGGACGCGAGCGGGTACTTCTCCGTAGTCGACCGGACCAAGGACATGGTCATCGTGTCCGGCTTCAAGGTCTACACGCGTGAGATAGACGACATGCTCCACGAGCACCCCGCCACCGAGATGGCCGCGACTATCGGCATCCCGGACCCGTCGAAGCCCGGGAGCGAGCAGGTGGTCGTCTTCATCCAGCTGACGGAGGATTCCCTCGGCAAGGTGACGGAGGACGACTACGTGGAGTTCATCAGGAACAAGGTCGCGAAGTACGCCGTCCCGCGCGCGGTGATATTCCTGGACGAGATGCCCGTGACCGAGGTGTTCAAGATAAAGAAGAACGAGCTCCGCGAGATAGCACAGGAACGCCTGGCGGTGACCCAGGCTTAGCCGGGCGCCTCAGGCCGCGGCCGTGCCGGAGCCGGCCTGCTCGTCGTCCTCGGGAACCGAGTCGCGCTCCCCGTCCCCGCTCAACCTCTCGTCGACGAAGCCCGCGCAGCGCACCGAGAGCGCCATGATGGTGAGCTGCGGGTTCACCCCGAGCGAGGTCGGGAAGATGCTCCCGTCGCAGATGAAGAGGTTCCTCACGTCCCAGGTCTCCCCGGTGTGTTTCGCCACGGACCACTCCGGGTCGCCGCCCATGCGGCAGGTGCCCATCGGGTGCCAGCCGGTCATCGCGAAGTACTGCCTAGCATTAATGCGGGCGTTCTTCAGCCGGTTCAGGTCCCTGGCGCTCGAGATCCTGCTGTGGCCCGCGATCATCGTGTAGACGCTCTTCGCCCCCGCGGCGAACGCTATCTCGGCCGCGACGACGTTGCCGAGCGTCATGCGCTTCAGGTCCTCCCCGCCTATCTGGTACATGAGCGCGCTGCGCCTCCCGGGACGCGGGATTATGCGGCCGCTCGACGAGTCCTTGATCATGATGCCGAACAGGCCGGTATACGGGTACTGTGACATTATCGCCGCGTGCTCCCTGGAGGCGTGCGGGATGGACATCGAGAGCATGTCCGGTGGGAGGACGGTGGTCTCGAGGCTTATGCCCTGGTTGAGGAAATCGTGTACCCACGCGCTCTGCGAGATGCCCCTGTGGGGATCTATCCTCTCCTCGAAGACCGGCACCACCTGCGTACACGGGTGCACGCGGTAGTTCCTGCCGACCTGTCCGCTCGAGTTCGCCAGCCGGCTGCGCGCGAGCACCAGGGGCGTCCCGAGCGTCCCGCAGGCCAACACGACTGCCTTAGCGCGCACCGTGACGCGCGGGCCCTTCTCCCCCGTGTCGTGTTTCACGAACCTGCCCGTCACGCCGGTCGCTCGCCCGTCGTCCACCAGGACCCTCTCGACGGCGCAGTCCGCGAAGACCTCGGCCCCTTTCTTCACGGCCTCGGGTATATAGGAGACGTTGGTGCTCTGCTTGGCGCCCGTGGGACAGCCGAAACAGCAGACCCCGTAGCCCTCGCAGTCCTTCGCGTTCCGCGGCAGGTACTCGCCCTTGAATCCCAGACGCTTCGAACCCTCCAGGAACTTGGCTGCGTTGAGCCCGGCTACCTCGGGGTCGGGCTTGGAGACGTACAGGAACTCCTCGACGGCGCTGTAGTAGAGGTTGAGCTCGTCGCGGGAGAGGTCGCGAAGGCCGTAGCCTGTCCGCCACTCGGCGAGCACGTGGGGCGGCATCCGGAGAGCCGTCCCCTGGTTGATGGTGGTGGTGCCCCCTATTGTCTTTCCGACGGGGCATAGCGTGATGGGCATGCCGAGGGCGAACGTGAGGCCCCCGTCCCTGTACATCTTGAGGACGGCCTCGCGGCAGTTGAATCGGAATGATTCCGTCGGGAAGTACCCACCCTCCTCGAGGACCGTGACCGAATACCCCTCGGCGCTCAGCTCGTAGGCGAGCGGCGCGCCGCCGGCGCCCGAGCCAACCACCACGACGTCAGACTCGAGCTCTACTTCTCCTGACTTTGCGAGGAGCCCGAGACTCTCCCAGGTATGCAGCATCTACCCGCCTCTCTTACGATTATCGCGCTGTCTATAGACCACGTGTCACCTGGTGTTTCAATGCGTCCTCTATGAGCAGGCACCTGTCATAACCGAGCTCCCGGCAAACATCGTCGGTGTTGTAGTAAGCGACCTTCAAGGGCAACCCCACTATGACGCCTGCGCCGCGGAGCAGGAACAACCGGCTGTTGAAGGCCCGCGACAGCACTTTCGCCTGGGAGTCGGGATCGAGTGATTTGAGCAGCCTCCCCTTAGTAAGGACGGCAAGCAGGTTCAGGGTGATGATGCCTGATACGACCGTGAGGAACGCTTCGAGAGGGCCGCCGCATATCATCTCGGATGCGCCGTCGGCCGCGGCCCTGGAGTCGACCTCGGGTAGTCCCCCCGACTCGCCCACGAGGGCCGGGGCAATGGGCCTGAGGAGCCAGGCGAGGAAGCGCTGCCTGATGCCGTGGGAACGCCCCGCTTCGTCGGTCGGCGCCCCCGCAGCCGCGTCGTCTTCGCCGGACGATCTCCTGGAACTCGGCCAGAGCCGGAACTTCGCCCTCATCGCCAGTCAGTCTCCCTTCACCCTCTTATCCCTGACCACGGGATATCGGCAGGGACCACCTCGCCAGATTCCTCTCATCAAGGATAGCACCGCTCGGGGAAGTTTCAAACAGTGTTAGAAAAAGCATTAAGTGAGAGTCACCTGGTCAAACCCGTACACTCGGACCTTCTGACTGGTGAGAAGGTCAGCCGAGTATCACCGCCTTCTGCGCTGAGAACTCCTCCTCAGTGAGGATTCCCTGGGCCTTCAGTTGTCCGAGCCGCTCCAGTTGAGCCAGCTTATCGTCGATTGCATTCTCTTGCGGCGCTCGGGCTTGAGGCGGTGGCGGAACGACCATGCCGATGTTGGGAGTACCTGGCGGTATCTGCTGTGGCACGACCATGCGCCCGGGAGGGGGCTGCTGCGCGTAGACCTGCTGCCCCGCCTGCTCGTAGGCCGCGACGTTCCTCTGCGCCTGCCGTCGGTTGACCGCGTTTGCTGTCGCCGTCGCCGTGCCAGCTACCACGGCGGTCCTGGCCATCCCCCTCAGAAGTCCTGGCATTCCGAAAACCCCCTACCGGCTTCCTTCCAGTTCGCTGGGGCCGAGTGATTGGTGGGCGTTACTGGATTTGAACCAGTGACCTCCAGTTTGTAAGACTGGCGCTCTCCCGCTGAGCTAAACGCCCTCAAAGCCGCCTTGGAGCAAGGCGCGCAGGATTATGTTAGGCGAAAGGCCCATGTCTAACAAGGTGATGATATGTCGCGACGAAAACGCCGGTCTTACTTCTTGAGCATCGGGGTGCGTTCGCTCTCTATGACTGCTTCGAACGCCTGCGAATACGACTTCAGGAGCACGGTGAAATCCGGCTTGTCGCCCGGCAGAAGAAAACCGGTGTTGGCGCCGAGCTTCACCAGCTCGAGAGCGACCTCGCGGCGGTCCATTTCCGGCCTTCGGTCCACGTCCATTCCTCCTTCATCCCCTCTTTTCCACGCCCTTCCAGACGCTGGACTCGGGTTGGCATCAGTCCTTCGTCATCTTTTATACGACCCGGGCCCCGTAAACCCTGTCATTCCCGCGCGTGTCATTTGCAAATCCGCCGCTCTGGGATACCCTATACCCAGGCTGCGCCGTCCGGCTGGAGGGCGGAAAGGCGGGGCCGGCTTCGACCGTTGATGGGAGGGCGAATGGACCGCATCGAGACCATCAGGCAGGACCTCATCGGCACCCAGATCCACCTCTGCCCCGAGCGGGCGTACCTCATCACCGAGTTCTTCCGCGAGCACGACGACCCGACGGAGCCCCTGCCGGTGCGGAAAGCCAGGGCGCTCGAGTACATGCTCGCCAACAAGGAGGTAGCTATCTTCGACGGCGAGCGGATAGTGGGCAACGCGGGGACGCGCAGGAAGGTCTGCCTGATGCAGCCGGAGCTCGCGAGCGCCTTCATGTCGCAGGAGATACTGTGGATGGACAGGCGGAAGAACAATCCGTTCCAGATTTCGTGGCGAGACCGCCTCAAGCTGGTGACCCGCGTGCTGCCCTACTGGCTGCGCAAGAGCATGCCGGCGCGGATGTTCCCGAGCCTCGCCAGGCAGGCTGCCTACATGATGCACCAGCTCAAGCCGGCCTACTACCTGATAAACGAGGCCGGCGGGATAGGCCACTTCCTCCCGGACTACGAGAAGATGATACGCATAGGCACCAGCGGGTACCGGAAGGAGCTCGAGCAGGGTTCCGGCCCGCTCCGGGAGGCCGGCCTCATCGTCTGCAAAGCGCTCGAGACCTGGGCTGACAGGCTCGCCGACAGGGCGGCGGTCATGGCCGCTGGAGAGCGGGACGAGGAGCGGAGGTCCGAGCTCGAGGAGATAGCCCGCATCTGCCGCAAGGTGCCTCGCGAGCCGGCGGACAGCTTCCACGAGGCCCTCCAATCGCTCTGGCTGACCCACATGGCGGTCATGCTGGAGAGCCTCAACTCGGCGGTCTCTTTCGGGAGGATCGACCAGTACCTCCACCCCTACTACCAGAGAGACATCGACGAGGGCCGCTTGACGCGAGAAGAAGCCATCGAGCTACTGCTGCTGTTCAGCGCCAAGGCGACCGAGCACGTCCTGCTCCTCAGCCAGGCGATAACCCAGTACCACGGCGGGTATCTCGTGGTACAGGCGGCGATAGTGGGAGGAGAGGACGCGGACGGGAATGACGTGACGAACGAGCTCACCTACACGATGCTCGACGTTATGGAGCGCCACCGCATGAGGGACCCGAACTACCAGGCGCGCGTCCACGCCGGCTCTCCGCCCGAGTACCTGAGGCGCGCACTGCAGGTCGCGAGGGAGGGAGGCGGCTCCCCGGCGCTTTTCAACGACGAGGCGGTGGTCCCGGCGCTGGTAGCCCACGGCATCCCGCTAGCCGACGCCCGCGGCTATGGCATCGTCGGCTGCGTCGAGCCTTCGATCCCCGGGAAGAGCTTCCTCTCCACGGACGCGGGGCTATTCAACCTCCCCATCTGCCTGGAGCTTGCCCTTAACCGCGGCCGGCGCTGGAATGGAAAGGTCAGGGTCGGAGCCCGCACCCCGGACCCGGCCTCCTTCAAGAGCATCGACGATGTGATCGAGGCGTTCCGCGCCCAGGTCGACCACCGGGTGGACCGCATGATAGATGACTTCCACATGGTCGAGAAGGGCAACATGGATTACCACCCCACCCCGCTGTCAAGCATGCTGGTGGAGGGCTGCATGGAGTCCGGCATGGACCTGACGCAGGGCGGAGCGGTCTACAACTCGAGCGGCATACAGGGGGTGGGGGTCGCTGACGTTGCCGACTCCCTTGCGGCTCTTGACACCCTTGTGTTCAGGGAGAACAAGCTCTCAATGCCCCAGGTCGTGGAGGCTCTCCGCTCGGACTTCGCCGGACACGAGGCGGTGCGGAAGGCCCTCGAGCGGGCGCCCAAGTACGGAAACGACCTTCCCCTGCCGGACGGCTACGCGGACCTGGCCGTCCTTATCTGGCACGACTCGCTGGCCAGGCACAGGAGCCTGCGCGGCGGCGCCTACGTGCCGGGCTACTACTCAGTGACCTGCCACGTGGCGTTCGGCGCGCTCACGGGGGCACTCCCCTCCGGGCGCAGGGCAAGAGAGCCGTTCGCCTCGGGCGTGGGGGCCGCGTGTGGAGCGGACAGGGGCGGCCCCACCGCACTGCTCAACTCGGTCTCGTCGCTCGACTCGAGCCGAATGGCGAACGGCAACGCGCTCAACCTTCGGTTCGATCCCGCGGACATCGAGGGCGAGAAAGGCCTGGACATCCTGGTCGGGCTCACCAGGGGCTTCTTCGAGCGCGGGGGAATGGAGATACAGCTGAACGTGCTGGACCCGGAGATGCTGGAGGACGCGCGCGCCAACCCCGGGAAGTACCCGGAGCTCGTGGTGCGGGTCGCCGGGTACTGCGCCTGCTTCGACGACCTGCCGGACGAGTCCAAGGCGGAGATCATAAAGAGGACCAGGCTCAAGGTCTGAGGCGCCCTTCAGATTCCGCTGAAGAAGTCCTCGGGCTCGACGTGGTAGATCTTTGACAGGGCGAGTAGCTCGCGAGTGCCGGGGTGGGCTTTTCCGAGCTCCCAGTTCTTCAACGTGTTGTAGTGAACGCCAAGCCGTTTTGCCACCCAGTCGCGCTTGAGGCCCCTGTCGTCCCGCAGAGACTTCATCCTCGAGGCAAAGGCTCTGTCGTATTTCTTTACCTCTTCGTCCGGTACGTCTATCTTGCTCTCACTCTGTTTCAAGGCGGTTGACACCTCCGAACCTTTGTGCTTAAATAGACAACATTCTTGTCCCATAAGGGATATCACATAAAGCTTCATAATGATACCAATAGTTACTACGAGAAGTCAATATCGGTGTTCAACAACCGGGGCGCGCCCCGGGAGAAGGGAGGAGCGGTGTACGTCAACAGCGTCATGGTCGTGGGTAACCTGACGTCGGACCCCCGCATGGGAGAGGCCGACGGCAAGGTGGTCAACTTCCGCCTGGCGGTAAACCGCTGGCGGCGGCCCGGCCAGGACCCGGAGGAGGAGGTCAAGGAGCGTACCGAGTTCATCGACGTCGAGTGCTGGGGCTCGCAGGCCGAGAACGTTGCCTCTTCTCTTAAGCGCGGCGACAGGGCGATAGTGGCGGGCCAGCTCAAGCTCGACCAGTGGACGGACGAGAACGGGGACAACCACAGCCGCCTCCGGATAAAGGCCCTGGCGGTGGGCCACTCGCTCGAGTTCCAGGCCGTGGGCGCCTGAGGTATTCCCCTGCGGCGCAGCCCGCCCTTCCGAAGGAGGAAAGATGCCGATAACCGATCTCTCTTCATTCACATCCAAGCAGGGAGTCACAACGGCCGTCTGGAGGTACGACGAGGCCGACACCTACGTCGTGCAGCACGACTTCATGCACCTGTCTTTCTACAAGGAGGATTTCCGCGAGTTCGTAGACACGCTCATGGTCGCCCTCAGGCAGGTCGAGAGCTCCGAGAGCCCCATCAGGCACATCCACCCGGTGGTCCTGCGCGAGGGCTCCGCGGGCGAGCCCGGGGCGCTCCCTGGCGACCCGGGCAGCTGAGTTTCAACCAAGCCCCCCAAGTCGGCATCCCCGCCGCACGCTGCCATAGCCGAAGGGCCCCTCCCCGGGGAGGGGCCCTTCAACCCTTCGGGAATCGCTACATCAATAAGAACCGCTCAACCGCACTAGATCCGCCATGCGCCGCTGCTACGGTTTCTTGCTGAACTTTATCGCTCTGTCGAAGTACAGCTCGGTGGCCACGGGTCCCGTCCTGGTCTCTTTCTCGAGATACGTGCGAAAACCGACGAATATCGGTTGATCGAGGTCGACGCCGTAGACTCCCTTGTTGAAAGGTACTTCGGTAGTATGAGCATCGCCGCCTGAACTCCTGGCGATCTTCCAGACGTAGAGGTATTTCGCGTCGGGATCGCCGGGGAGATATTCCTCGGCGGTGCCGGTATAGTCCCCATTCCAGGCGCTCGCCACACCGTTTTTCTGCAGGTCTCCGTAGACCACCAGGCTGGAATACGTTGCCTTGCCGAATGCGGCATGGTTGACACCGTATACGACTGCGAACTCGTCAGGATCGTTGGCAAGTGTAAACTGGGTGGTCTCCAGGTACTGGGCATCCCGTCCGGGGCCGTATACATCCTGCATCTCCTGGATACCATCGAGCCCGTCCGGACCGAAGGGGCTGGTAGTGCACTCCTGGGATACCAGGTTCCCGTACTTCTTCAGAATCGACTTCCTCAGTTCATCGACCTTGGGGCTCAGGGCGAGTTCGTCGTAGTTTCCGGTCCCCCGCACGCGGCCCGTGGGCATCTCATACAGATCCGGTTTCGGAGGGGTCTTCGGGGTGACACGGAATACGCTCATGGTAGGGTTGGCGGTGTAGTCGTCGCCTGCTTTCGTGTCGGCCGGATAGGCGAACCTGTGCAGAACGGTCAGGGTATCGGATTCCTGGTCGAGCCCCAGCCTGAGCAGTTGGGAGGGAATCGGGTACTCGTTGATCATGTCTTCCGAGTACCCCGCGCCGCCTGAAGCCTCTGTGATCCTTGAGTAGACACCCTTGTCCGCGGTCATGACTATCATCGTGTTACGTTCATACGGATCGTCCTCGGGCCCGTCGGTCCTGATGACCAGGGGATTGATGGCGTCACCGTAGTTGCCGAACAGAACCGTGGGCTTCCCGGTGAGCTCGTTCCACCTGGTCACGATATTCGCGTCATAACCGAAATAGGCGCACTTGGGGGGAGTCTTACCCGCCAGTACGATTGCCTCGTCCGGCTGTATCCGGTAGTCGATGAACAGGCCCTGGTCCGCAGGCTCGATCACAGCGTCACTGAATGTGCCGGGAGCGGTCTGGCCGGGCGCCGGGGGTAGCTTGGGGGTCATGTAGGCGGCGCCGGCGTTCTGGTAGTTGCAGTTCGCGAATACCCCCGCCTGTACCAGGGCGAATATGTCGACCGGTCCGAATTTCCCTTCCTGAACGGAAAACCCGGCTTCCTCGAGGGCATCTTTTAAATCACCGGCTGAAGGAGCCTTCGCCGTGCCGCAAGAGATCGGCAGCAGCAGCGCGCATAAAAGTAGAAATGCGGAAAGCAAGACATGAATAACCCTCCCTCTCATGTTGCACCCCCTCATCAATGGACATCCTCCCTAATTGAAGTCGGAGTACCCCCCGATAGTGCTGCTGCCGCCGGCCTGGGAGTTCCAGTACATGGCGCGCTCAACGATGACGGGGCGCGCGCCGTCGAGCGACTGTACCAGTATAGAGGCACGGCCTGCCGGGAGCCTGTCGGCCATGTTGTAGGTCCGTCGGATGCCCTGCGGTATCTCGTCGGTAAAGGTGATCGACTCACCGCCCCCCTGGGGAAGACAGGTCACACGGACAGTGACCGAACCCGGGTTGGGGTTGGCCACCGTTGTCCAGGTCTCGCAGCCGTTAGACGACTGACCGTCAGGGAGCAAGAATGACATATGGGGAGCGGAAAGTCCCACAGACGCGTGGAATGCCTCCCCGGTTCCGTTGTCCCAGTACATGGCGCGCTCCGCCACCAGGGGCTTCGTGCCGCGAACATGGGTGGACACATTGGTATCGGGAGGAAGCTGGTCGTTGAGCCTTACCGTCTTCCGGGAATTCGGGGCCATGGTGAAAGTGGGTCCGGCAACCTCCCCTGACTGCGTCTGGTAGGTAAGCGCCACGTCGTTTGCGGCGTCCTGAGGGTTCTGCACAAGCACGTAGGTTGTAAAGCCCGCCGCGTATCCCGTTGCCCCCTCCGCCAGGAAGTAATCCGCCGCCGGAAGCGAGGACCCGACGGAGCAGGAACCCTCCCTGCGGCCGTTCCTGTACATGGAGCGCTCGGCCACCACCGCCCGGTCACTCTCTACCTTGATGGACGCGTCGCTCGCCCCCGCGTCCGTCGACATGGAGAACGTAGCGCGCGAATTCGCAGGTACGACCTTGTTCGAGATCACCGGGCCCATGTCTTCTGTCATGTACGTGATGGTGACGTTGGCCTGCTCCGGGTTGGGGTTCAAGACCAGGGTCCAGGTCTCGAATCCCCAGGCGCTTGACCCCTCCGGCAGGTACCAGGTCCGTGACGGCGCGATTGCTCCGATCGAAGAATGGTAGCCCGGAACCGCGGCGCCCTCGCCAGTCCAGAACATGGTGCGGTCCACCGCTATGGGCTTGCCCTGGAGACACTCCACCTTCGTGGAGAAATCGACGCTCCCGATGTCCGGCTCCGATGAGACGGACGTCTGCGAAAGAGGGGGCAGGGTCACTGTGCGCGTGGCCACTATTCCGTTCCCCGTGGCGGGAGGGTTCGGGTTCATGTACGTGAGCTTCGCCGTCAGCTGCTGGTTGTTCGGGTTCTCGAGTGTGATGTAGGTATTAAAGCCCCAGGCGTTGGTACCTTCAGCGAGGTACCAGGTGGACAAAGTGGACCGCTCGGTCACGGTGAAACCGTCGACGAGCCTGTTCGTCTTATCGCTGCCGGTCTTCACCCATACATTCCTCGGGCCGAGATACGTGTCAGGTTCGATCGTGACGTTCGCCCTTACTCTGCCCGCACTCATGAGCGTGGTCGAGTTTACGTTGACGCCGTCTCCCGAGAATACGGCCTCGCTGGCCGCGGTAAAGGGGGCGCCTGTCGCGGAGATCTCCACGTCCAGGGTCTGCCCCTGCCCTCCTGAGGACGGGGCCAGCGACGTGACGGCCGGGATGCCCTGGCTGTATACCTGTCCGTCATTAGACCCGCAGTAGAGCGTCGCGTCACCGGGATCGTACTGGAGGCCCAGATTGTACTGGGTGTTCTCACTAACGAGGCCGATATCTATCCAGGTGCTTCCGGTGGACGCGTTGCAGTTCTTGTAGACGTGGCCGTCCCATGCGAGCGCGTACAGTGTGTCGTTGACCTCGTCCACGGCAAGGGAGTATATCTCGGGACCGCCGCAGAGCGTGCCTATCCCCACCCAGTCGCCGCCGGCGCCGACGTTCCTCCTGAAGACGTTCACCTCGCCGGTCTGGTCACCGACGTATATCCCGGCGTACAGGATATTCCTGGTCGAGTCCAGCGTCATGGAACGAACGGATTTGGCGTAGGTGCCGAAGTCGCTGCCGAAGGACGTCCAGCTCACGCCGTCGTACCTCGAGACCGCCGCATCTGGGGGCCAAGCGGTGCCCAGGGAGCCGCCCGCATACAGGACGTGCCGTTCGGTATCCATCTTCAGGCACTGAATGCCATCCAGCGGATCGCCGATGCTTGCCCATGGTCCGGGCGCGGACTGGTAATCGTAAACCCAGGTCGCCCCGCCGTAGGTGGCGGCGTAGAGCTTCTTCTGCGCGCCGTCCGACGCGACCGAGCCGGGGTTGTCGTTTCCGACCGTGCCGTTGGTCAAAGACCAGGCGCCCCCCTCCTGATAGGTCCAGACCTGGAAGCTGCTGTCTACGTAAAGGGCGGCAACGAGGGTGTTACTCACCGGGTCGTACTCTATGTCGTTTATCCTTGTCTGCGCCGAGGGCCCGCCGGTTGAGCTCCATGCCCCCGCCTGGTACCTGTATACCTCACCGGTGTCCGCTCCCGCGTAGAGGATGCCGTGCGCCTCATCCAGGGTCAGGCACGTCACGGGATTGCCGCTTACCGGGGGGCCGCCCGTGGGCTCCCAGGCGTAGGCGGCGCTCGCCGCCGCTGGAAGGAACAGGACAAGTCCCAGGATAAGAAGGATTGAAATCGCCAGCCTGCCTCTCATTACTCCTCCTCGTAGCTCGAAACACGATATGAGTCGATATAATTGTCGTACATCGGTGCGGCAATGTTTAGCAGGACAACGCTGGGTGCGGCGTTCGGTCAAGGGGGGATCGAAATGGACAGTGCAAGATCCGGCTGCAAAATGAAAGAGGTCGAGATGCTCACGCCAAGCCGAGATCTGACATTGTCAACGAGCTGGCCGGTCTTGAAGGCCCTGACCAGGTCGCTATTTCGAGAGATCGGGATCCTGAGGGGGTCCGAGGTCCTGCTCAGGTCGAATACAGTCGGCATGCTTTTCGACAAGCCCAAATGGCACCCTGAGCATTTCGAGTTCAGTAACCGGCGGGAAGAAAGCGCGTTCAAGGAGTTATTCGACATACTTGCCCCGACGATCGTCCTCTACAACGACCTCAAGAAGCACTTCGGAGGATACCTGGCAGACGAGATAACCGCGAACATGGCTTTCCCCCTGCAGCTGGCTCTCTATCCGCAGTTCGGGTGGATACCCGATGACCCCGCTGACATCGACCAGTGGAGACAGTGCACGGCCGACGCCTGGGGGAGCGGAGCCTGGGAGTTCAAGGAATGGGTATCAGAGGATGACACCGAATACCGTATGCGCTTCACGAAGTGCGCGCCGGTGATGATACTCAAGGCATATGGTATGCATGCCTACGCTGAGAACATATGCATGACAGACCACGTCGTAATGGACTGCCTGGTGCCCGAGGTCATCTTCAGCAGGACGTGCGCGATCGGTGTCGGGGATCCTTACTGCGACCACACGGTCAGGCTGCCTGTGAGCGACGAAGACACGAAAAAGGAAGAAGACTACGCCGACTGCAACAAGGCGCGATTCGGAGGCAGGGAAGCAGTGCGCCACTGGGAGGAAGTCTACAAGAGGTCTGGGAAGTTCATGTGAAAGACAGGATTGAAGAGGGGGAAATGCAGGAAGACCGCTGCTTCGAGAGCTACCCGTGGTGGATTGTGGTCGTATGCAACCTCGTTTCGCTGGCCGTCTACGGCCTGGGGGCCTACATCGTATACGGCGTGAGCTGGATATTCACTGTCGCCTACCTCGCCTTCGTTCTGGTCCTCGAGGTACGGCTCCTGCGGGGTCACTGCGTCGACTGCTACTACTACGGCCGGGCCTGCGCGTTCGGCAAGGGCCGGCTCAGCGAGGTCTTCTTCAAGCGCGGCGAACCGGAGCGCTTCAACCGTAAGAGCATGAGCTGGTGGGACATGGTGCCCGACATGCTGGTCGCCCTGGTGCCGGTCGTGACCGGCATCGTCCTGCTCGTTCTGGACTTCTCCTGGGCCGTGCTTGCAGCGGTCGTGTGCCTGGTGCTGCTGGCGACCCTCGGAAACGCCGCCGTGCGCAGCTCGCTGGCCTGCAGGCACTGCGCTCAGCGCGAGCTCGGGTGTCCGGCGGAGAGGCTCTTCCAGACGCCGGCGAGCTGACATGACCTCTGTCCGACATCAATCACAGGCGATGAAATGCTTGCTATAATAGCTCGACCTTCAGGCTGAACAAGGCGGTGTGCCGATGCTGGAAATCGAGAACCTCTCGGTGTCGATCGAGGGAAAGACCCTCCTCAAGGACATAAGCCTCCATATCGAGGAGGGCGAGACCCGGATGCTGTTCGGCGAGAACGGCTCAGGCAAGACCTCGCTGCTGATGGCCATAATGGGCCTTGGGAAGTACAGGGTGGACAGCGGCAGGATACTGTTCAAGGGCGAGGACATAACGCGACTCACGACGGACGAGCGGGCGAAGCGCGGAATCGGCATAATGTTCCAGCGCCCGCCGACCATCCGGGGCCTGAAGGTCGAGGACATGCTCGAGCTAATCAAGGCCCAGGGGCTCGACCCGGAGGAGCTCGCCGCCGAGCTCAACTTCACCGAGTTCCTCCACCGCGACCTCAACCTGGGCTTCTCCGGAGGCGAGATCAAGCGGGCCGAGCTGCTCCAGCTCCTCGCCCAGGACCCGGACCTGGTCCTGCTCGATGAGCCGGAATCCGGGGTCGACCTTGTGAACATCAGCGTCATCGGGAACGCAATCCGCAGGCTCCTGCAGAAGGACGTCCACAGGAACCGCAGGAAAGCAGGGCTCATAATCACCCACTCCGGCTACATCCTCGACTACGTAGAGGCGGACAAAGGGTGCGTACTCGTCAACGAGACGATCTGGTGCACCGGTAATCCTCACGAGATACTGAACGGCATACGCGAGCACGGATACGAGGGGTGTCTGACTTGTCAGAGATAACGAAGAAGGCGCAGGCGGCCAGGGACAAGCCAGCGAAGTTCGGGCCGGATATCAAGCTCGACGAGTACACCCTGGAGGCGCCCGAGTACCAGGAGAAAAAGCTCGAGGACATCGACGTGGTCGACAGGGAGAGGCTCTTGAACGCCGGCGTCGACATCTCCGGCAAAGAGCGCTCCGGGTCGTTCATACAGGTCGACCGCACGGTCATCCATGCCGCTCCCACCCAGGAGGGTATAGAGGTCACCTCGACCAGGGAGGCCCTGGAGAAGTACGACTGGCTGGAGGAGTACCTGTGGCAGCTGGTGCAGGTGGACGCGGACAAGTACACCGCGAGCGCCGAGCTCAACTTCCAGGACGGGTATTTCGTGAGGGCGATGCCCGGGGCGAGCACCGTCTTCCCGGTCCAGGCCTGCCTGTACCTGAAGTCGGAGGATATAAGCCAGAACGTCCACAACATCATAATCGCCGAGGAAGGCTCCGAGCTCCACATCATCACCGGCTGCGCCACCGATTCTCCGGAGTCGCGCGGCCTGCACGTGGGCATCAGCGAGTTCTACGTCAAGAAGAACGCGAAGATAACATTCTCGATGATCCACAACTGGGCAGAGAACGTAGCGGTGCGCCCGCGCAGCGCCATCCGCATCGAGGAGGGCGGAGTCTTCCTCAACAACTACATCTGCCTCCACCCGGTCGAGTCTCTACAGCTCTACCCGAGCGCGTTCCTCGTGGGTGAGGGCGCGACCGCGCGCTTCAACTCGGTCCTGATGGCGCCCGAGGGCTCGCACATGGACGTCGGCTCTAGGGCCGTGCTCTCGGCCCCGGAGACCCGCTGCGAGATAATCGCGCGGGCGATCACCACCGGTGGCGAGGTCATAAACCGAGGCCTGCTGGTGGGTGAGGTCCCCGGGGTGAAGGCCCACCTCGAGTGCCGCGGGATGATCCTCAAGGGCGGCGGGAGGATCTACGCGATCCCTGAACTCGACGGCCAGGTCGAAGGCGTGGACATGTCGCACGAGGCGGCGGTCGGCAAGATAGCGCAGGAGGAGGTCGAGTACCTCATGGCCCGCGGGCTGACCGAGGACGAGGCTGTGGCCACGATCGTGCGCGGCTTCATGCACGTGGATATCGAGGGCCTCCCCCCCGTGCTAAAGGAGCAGATCGACCACGCCATCGAGCTCTCCGAGAAATCGCTGTTCTGAACAGTGACCCGGGCTGCGCCTCAAGCCTGCAGCCGGTCGAGGAGCCTCGCAAGCTCCCGGTCCGGGGGAAGCAGGTCATAACCATCCAGCTCGTCGGTGGTCACCCACTCGTGAGAAGAGCAGCCCACGTCGGCCGGTACACCTCCTGTAATCCGGCACCGGAAGGCGATAAGGTCGATTGCAAGGTCCGGATACTCGTGCCCGACCACCGCGAGCATGTCCCCTACCTCGACTGCTATACTGAGCTCCTCCGCCAGTTCCCGCGCGAGGCATTCCTGCGGCGTCTCCCCGGCCTCCACCTTCCCTCCAGGGAACTCCCACGCCCCGGGATGGCGCCCTCCGGGAGGACGCTGCGTCACGAGCACGCGTCCTTCCTCGATTATCACCGCCGCGGTCACCTGCACAGTCCCGGTACGTTCCATGGTCATGTGATGATAGACCAGCGGGCCGCGTACGGACAATCGCATGGGCGCGGGGGAGCAGGGTTATAATCGTATCGAGCGATGAAGGGACTGGCATGGCCGACTGGGACAGTTTCTCAAGAGACTACGACAGGATATTCCTCGAGTACAGGCAGTACCTGGACAGCATCGAGATGATGCTGGACCTGATCGGCCCGGACGGCGAGGTCGATATCATCGACGTGGGGTGCGGTACGGGCAACCTGACCGCCAGGGTCCTCGAGAGGTTCCCCGGCGCCCGAGTGCTGGGCGTCGACCCCTCCGACGGCATGAAAGACATCTATACCGGGCGGTTCTGCCAGGAGCGCCGGGTGAACTTCGTCACCGGGAACGCTCTCAAGCTGCCGGTGGACGACGAGCTGTTCGACGTTGTCCTCTCGAGCCTAGCCCTGCACCACGTCCTGCCCGATGACCGCTGGAGGTGCGCCCGCCAGCTCGCCAGGGTCCTGAAGCCCGGCGGTACACTCGTCTACGCGGACCTGTTCACCGACGTCGAAGGTTCCCTGGAGGACCCCGCCTGGTGCAGGGACGTCATCGAGAAGCATTACGCGGCCGCGCTGCACTGCCTCGAGCACGATGCCTACGAGATGATGATGATAATGATGGGCACCCTTCCGAGGACCCTGAAGCAGGACGGGGAATACCTGACGACCGAGGAAACCTGGAAAGCCGAGTTCGAGGCCGCCGGCTTCACAGGCCTCGAGGTCGTGAGCGTCCCGCCTCATGAAGTCGGCTTCAGGATCATGAAAGGGGTCAGACCACTTTCGTCCCGTTAGCAACAAAAAGCACTTCAACCACAACGACGATCGTCTGCTTGTTGCGTGAGTCAACTGATGTTGCTGACGGAACGAAAGTGGTCTGACCCTAAAGGCTCTCGATGAACGCTTCGACACGCTCGCGGACCTGCGCCTCCGAGTACACCCTCGAGTCGGTCATGTCGGCCTCGATGATGAGCGCCGGCTTGCCGGTCCGCTCTGTGACCGCCCTCGCGAGGTCGTACTGACCGAGCGAGTAAGGCTTGCAGGAACGGTTGGAGTGCATCACCAGGCCGTCGGCCTGGTACCTCTCGATGAGGCCCACGAGCTGCTCCAGCATCATGTCGATGGCGATGTTCAGGTATATCTTAGTGTAGGCGTCGGCCATGCTTGTCAGCGGGTCGTCTATCTGGATGTCGATGGCCCACGCCGTGGTGTAGGTATCCGCCACGAGGCAGGCGTGGTTGCCCGCGAACAGGTCGCCGAGGCTCCGCATCGCGTACCATATGGGGATGTTGTCCCAGATGAGCCTGAACCTCTCGTCGGTGACAGCGCCGATGCCCTGCTCGACGCGCTCCTCCATCTCCTGCTTCAGGAGGGTGTAGTAGTCCACCACCGTCTGCGTCCCTCGCAGGGTCACGATGGGCGCCATGTGGATGAAGGCGTCGAAGCAGGTGAACGGGGACGGCCTGTTCTCGGCGGTCTTGAGGACCCCTTTCCAGAGCTCAACCGCCTGCACCGAAAGCATGGCGGTTTCCGCGAACTTCTCCAGCGTGAACTCCTTCGCGGTCTGCCGCTCGAGGAACTTCACCAGCTCCAGGCACTGCTGCCGGACGTACTCGGTGGCGTGCTCGGTCTTCTCCGTGTGGATGAACGGCGTGTCGAAGAGGAACATCGGCACGTCGAGGTAACGGGCGAGCTCCTCGTACCACTTGACCACCGTCCCGCATATGTTGTTGCAGCAGAGCAGGAAGTCAGGTTTCGGCAGGCCGCCGGGGATAGCCCCCTCCTGCTTGACGGCCCCACCGATGTCGAGGCGCGCGTACGAGCAGAGGTCGCGGGAGAATCCCATCTCCTCCGACACCTCGGCCAGGCCCGGGGCTATCTTGGACGCGCCGCACATCGCCCCGTGGTTCTCCGGGTAGACCGGGATCACGTCCATCGCGATGAGGAACTCGACCGGGCCGCCGCTGGTTATCCAGCATATCGGCTTTTCCTGCGTCGTCTTCGCCTCGATGTAGTACTCGACCATCAGCTGCTTCATCTGGTCGGTGGCTTTTATCGAGGTGCCGAAAGGGTCTCCTCCCTCTGCGCTCAATTGCCTGCCCCCTTTATCGTCTCGACGAGAGCCTCCACGCGCGTTCGCAGCTGCTCGATTGACACGGAGCCCTGCTCTATCTCGAGCTGGATCGATGGAAGACCCGCCTGGTCGAACGCCTTCTTGAGGTGCGGGTAATCGAACGCGTGAGGCTCGCAGAACTTGAACTGCCAGAATATCGCGCCGCCGGCTCCCGCCTCTTTCGCCCTGTCGGTGAGACAGGCCGCCCTGTCCCTCTCCGGGTGGTGCTTGCAGGCGCAGGACTGCCGGTCCCACAGCCTGGCGGCTATGCTCTCGACCGGGTCGTCACCCTCGGGCGCGGGGGTGTCGAAGTACCGCCGGCCGTTGCAGAAATCGTCGTCCACCAGGGTAGCCCCCACCTCCTCCACCATCTGCATGAAATCCCACTGGTCCATGGCGGAGCCGACTCCGAACAGCCGTACCTTCCCGTCGGCCTGAGCGTTGGACGACCTCAGGTCCTCGAGGACCTCCTCCAGGAGCGCGTTGTGCTCGACCTTCTCCATGAGGGCGCTCGAGTTGACCAGCCAGAGCGCATGGTCTCCGGGGAGGATCGACGGGTTCTCTCGGCGCAGGTCGTAGAGCTCGGAGAGGAGCGCCCGGTTGCGATTGTAGACCCTGATGCTCTCGTTCAGCGCCGCGTCGTCAATGGGGCCGAGCTGCTCTTCCATCTTCCGGCGGAAGTGGGACAGCTCGTTGTACGCGTACTCGCGGGCGAGGTCTCCCTCGAACCTCACGGGCAGGACGACGTCGCCATGCACCGCGAAGCCGGCGTTCAGCCGCCATATGTCCGAGAGCCTCATCATGGTGTCGCAGGTGTGGACGAAGACCGTGCCGTCCATGAACGAGAGCTCTCCCTCCAGCGCCATGTCGAGCCCGGTGCGGGCAAGGGAGCAGCAGTAGCTCTGCAGGTGCGCCCCGCTCTTCGTTATCGGGCGGTTCTCGCCCGTTATCCTGACCGGGAGCGCGCCGGCCGCGTGGAGCATCTCCTCCGGCGCCAGGCAGCAGAAGAACCCGATGACCCTGCCGCCGGTCCGCTCTTTCCAGTCCCGTGCCCGCGCGTACGGGTCATCCCTCATGTCCAGCAGCTGCTTCAACGCGTCCGAGCCCATCAGCTCTCCTCTCGGGTCCGGGTCATTCCAGGTCCCTACGTAGTATCTTACCCAGGTCGCTTTTCGGCAACTCGTCCCTGAACTCCACGACCCGCGGCACCTTGTGCTCGGACAGGTTCTCGCGCAGGAAGGCGAGCACCTCCTCCTCCGAGAGCTCGGCGCCCGGGCGGAGCACCACGAAGGCCTTGAGGCTGTGGCCGCGGAAGTCGTCGAAGAGTCCTGTCACCGCCGCCTCCCTTATGTCCGGGTGGGTGCGCAGCACTCCTTCCACCTCGGCCGGGTAGGCCTTGAACGCCCCAGCGATGACGAGGTCTTTCATGCGGTCGATGACATAGAAGTACCCGTCGTAGTCCATCCACGCGATGTCGCCGGTATGAAGCCAGCCGTCCCGGAGCGCCCGGGCGGTGTCCTCGGGCCTGTTGTGATACCCCTTCATTAGGCAGGGGCTCTTGATGACAAGCTCGCCGGCCTTTTCGCAGAGCACCTCCCTGGTCCCTGTCTCGAGGTCGACGACCATGAAGTCGACGTCGGGGAACGGGATGCCGATGGACCCCGGCTTGTTCACCCCGCCGGCCGGGTTCGCCGACTGCGCGGTGACGGCCTCGGTGAGCCCGTATCCCTCGAGGAGCGCGGCCCCGGACAGCTCCTCGAAGCGGCTCCTGACATCCTGCGGCAGGGGCGCCGAGCCCACGAAGCAGTACTCGAGCGAGGAAAGCTCCGTGCCTGTGACGCCGGGTTGTTCGACCAGCGAAGCTATGGTCGAAGGAACACCGACGAGCACCTTCGGCCGCCCCGAGGCTATGCCTGCCACCAGCTCTTCGGGCCCTTCCCCGCGCACGAGCACGGAGGAGGCCCCCTTGAAGAGCGGGGCGTTCATGCCCGCGCTCATGCCAAAGCTGTGGAAGAGCGGGAGCGCCGCAAGCACGGCGTCGCCCGGGCCGTATTCGACCCACGCGCCGAGCTGCATGGCGTTGGCGACCACCGCGTAGTGGGTCAGCATGACCGCCTTGGGAAGGCCCGTCGTGCCTCCCGTATAGATGAGCACCGCGACGTCTTCCCCGGGGTCGATCTCCGGCTCGACGCAGCCGGGCCCACCGGCCGACAGGAGGTCTTCGAAGCTCAGGACGGCGGCGCCTCGAGCCCCGTCCCCGGCCCGGCCTCCCCCTCCGGCCACGATGAGCGTCTCCAGCCCGGAACCGTCCGCAAGGCCCAGCGCGGCGCCCAGGGTCCCGCCCGCGCAGATGAGGACACTGAAGCCGGAGTCCTCGACAGTGTGCGCGAGCTCCCTCTCCACCAGGGCCGGGCTGAGCATCACGGCCCGGGCTCCGGTCCTCAAGACAGCGTAGTAGCTGACCACGATCTCCGGGACGTTGGGAAGGAATATCCCCACGCTGGAACCACTGCCCACGCCGAGGCCAGCCAGCGCGGAGGCCAGCCGCTCGACGCGGCCGGCCAGCTCGCCGAACGTGCTCTCCTGTTCGCCGCACCTGAGAGCGGTGAGGCCCGGGTCTGCCGCCGCGCGGTCCAGCACTGGCCTGTAGACCGGCACATCCGGATAATCTATCGAATGGGGGACCCTCTGGTCGTAGGAGTCGAGCCAGCGCCTCGGCCTGGAGAACGGGCCCGGTTCAACCATGGCTCAAGCGCTCCCGCCCAGGCGCTCGGCCGCGATTATCGCCGCCCCCAGGGCCCCTGTATGCTGGGGCATCTCCGGCACCAGTATCGCCGAGTCGAACCGCTTCTCGAGAGCGCTCACCACGCCCCGGTTGCGGGCGACCCCGCCCGTCATGACAATCTTCTGCTCGACCGGTATCCTGACAGCCATGGAGTAGATGCGGGAGGCTATCGCCTGGTGGATACCCGCCACGATGTCCTTCTTGCTCACGCCTTCGGCGACCCGCGACACCACTTCGCTCTCTGCGAACACCGTGCAGACGCTGCTTATCGCCGCGGGGGCCTCGGACTCGAGGGAAAGCTCCCCCAGGTCGTCCAGCTCAATCTCCAGGGCGTGCGCCATGACCTCGAGGAACCTGCCGGTCCCCGCCGAGCACTTGTCGTTCATCACGAAGTCGAGGACCTTTCCCCTGTCGTCGATCGCTATGGCTTTCGAGTCCTGCCCTCCCAGGTCGATGACGGTGTGCGCCTCGGGAGTCGTGAAATGGGCTCCCCTGGCGTGGCAGGTTATCTCGGTGACCTTCTCCTCGGTGAAATCGGCGGCGAGCCGACCGTAACCCGTAGCCACTATCAGTCCCAGGCCCCCCTCGGAAACGCCTGCCTCCTCGAGCGCCATCTCGAGCGCCCGCCTTCCCGACGCCCGGCTGTTGTGCCCGGTGAGGACCAGGCTGGTGCCCAGCAGCGCGCCGTCCTCGAGCACGACCGCCTTAGCGGTGAGCGACCCTATGTCAACCCCGGCAACGGGCATGTTTCTCCTCTCGTCATCGAGCTTTCCCGGTGAATTATATCGGAAGCGGCCCGGCGGGCGCGCACAAAAAAGGGGCGGCACGCGCACGCGCCACCCCTCCAGGTCGGCTCGACCGGTTTAGACCGAAACAACTTCCTTTATATCCGGGATCTCTTCCTTGAGCTTGGCCTCGATGCCACGCTTCAGGGTCATCGTCGCCATCGGGCAGCCGCCACAGGCACCCGTAAGCCTGACCTTGACGATACCGTCGTCGACCTCGAGCAGTTCCACATCGCCGCCGTCGCGCTGAAGCATGGGCCTGACCTTGTCAAGGACGCCCTGTACCTCTTCCTTTGTCATCTAACGAACCCCTTTCTCCTGCCAGCAGCACGAGTCTGTGGTCAACTTCTTCAAGACAGATATTAACCCTACCGTAAAGATAGAAAAATGACAAATGTCAACGGAGCCCCGACCGGACACGATGCCCCGGTTCGTTGTAGAATGCAACATCGGGGTCAGGTCATTTTGTTGCGTTTTTAACTCGTTCGAGAGAGCGAACCACTCGAGGGAGGTCCCACATGACCGACGTGGTGTTCCAGTGGCTCGGTACGGCGGGGTTCAGGATTGAGCACGAGGACAAGGTGCTCCTCATCGACCCATTCCTCAGCAGGACCCCGAATGCCCGTCCCACACAGGAACTGCGCCCTGCCGATCTCGCCGACGCCGAGCTCATCTTCGTGTCCCACGGGCACTTCGACCACCTGGCGGACGTCCCGGCGATAGTCGAGGCCTCGGGGGCGCAGGTCTTCTGCTCGCAGGTCTCGGCTTCGACCCTCCTGAAGCATGGCGTACCGAGTTCAGCCATCAGGCAGGTGACCGGCGGCGATACTTTTGATTTCGGAACCTTCTCGGTGGCGGTCGCGGCGAGCAGGCACGTCCGTTTCGACGCCAGGCTCGTCCTGACGACCCTGCCCGGGATACTGAAGGATGTCGGCATCATGCGTGAACTCAGAGGTTGGCCCGCCGGCCCGGTGCTAATTCACTCGTTCGACTTCGGAGGGATGAAGGTCACTCACATGGGGAGCCTGGGGACGAAGCCGGAAGAGGTCGCAGGTCTCGGCCTGACTGAGCCGAGACCAGACATCCTGATGCCGCCCCTCCAGGGCCACACCGACATCTGCAGCCGGGCGGCCGCCCTCACGGCCGCCGTCAATCCTCGAGCGGTCGTCCCCCAGCACCACGACGACTTCTCCCCTCCCATAAGCCGCGCGGTGGACATCGAGCCGTTCAGGTCGGAAGTGGCGCGCCTGCTGCCGGACTGCGCATACTACGAGCCGGTGATGAACCGGAGGTTCACGGCCGCGGAGGTCTTGGAGAGCTCCTGACGCCCGCCCTAAGTCCCCCATCCCCGCGCGGGTGGGACTCCGGGATCAGGTGCGGAGCCAGCGGTCGCCGTCGCGGGCGGCCAGCCCGAGCCGCTCCAGGCGCGCGAGGTGCTTGGAAGCCATGTTCCACTCGAACAGCTCGAAGAGCTGCGGCGGTTCCCAGCGCCTCCGGTAGATGAGCGCCTCCGATACTATCTCCTCGCGGGTCCTCGGCCGCGAGAGGAACTCGAGCAGCCGCTCGTCACGCTCGTATATCACTCCGGCGAACGCATCCAGCCGGTCCCGGATATCTCCCTGGAGCACCCCCTTCCCGTGTGATGTGTACCAGGTGTCGGCCTCCAGGGCCTTCAGCTTCTCGATGGAGTCCAGGAACGCGTCCACGTCCGAGCCCCTGTTCGCGTACCACGGTCCGAAGCTGCCCAGCTCTATGTCGGCCAGGAACACGGCCCCCTTCTCGACGAAATGAACGCACATGTGGCCGGCTGTATGGCCTGGAGCATGTATGAACCGGAGGGTGTTCATGCCCAGGCAGAGCTCGTCACGGTCTTCCACCCTGAGCGCGACGTGCCTCTCGGTCCAGTTCCAGCGCTCCCGGACCGTGCTCTTCCATATATCAAACCACGGCGCGTCATCAACGCCCGTCGCCCGCGCCAGCTCGTCCAGGTCCTCTATCGCCGGGGCGTCGACGGCGCTCGCCAGCAGTTCGGCGCCATTGAACAGGGAGTCGTACCGGGTGTGGTCGATATGGTAGTGGGAGTTAACCACGATCCCGATGCCTTTTTCCCGGTGCAGGCCCTCGAGCTCGTCGCGCTTCGTCGCAGGATCGATTACCGCCGGGAGTTCGTCATCGACGAACAGGCAGTGGGAGTCCGGGAACCGAGCGCGGTTGTCCCCGTCTATGAAGACTATGTCACCTGATGCCATGCCGGTTCTCTGCCGGGGTCAGGTCGTTTTGTTGCGGGGCGAGGCCGCCGGGGCGTGAGGGCAAAATGCAACAAAACGACCTGACCCCGATTTTGCATCAGAGGCCGAGCTTGCCCGGGTTCATTATGCCTGCCGGGTCGAGCGCCTTCTTAATCCCGCGCAGCAGCTCCATGCCCTGAGGCCCGTATTCCTGTTCGAACCAGGGTGCGTGCTCGTAGCCCACGCCGTGGTGGTGAGTAATGGTGCCTCCGTTCGCGAGGATGGTGTCGCCCGCCTTCTTCTTGAGGTGCTCCCACTGCTCGATCTCACGGCCCTCCGCTATCTTGCCCAGGAAGATGAAGTAGAGGCTCGAGCCCGTCTCGTAGGAGTGCGACAGGTGGCAGGTGACTACCGACTTCGAGTCGTAATCGGCGAGCGCCTCCCGGATGGCCTTCTTGGTCTCGCGGTAGAGCGGCATTATGTTGCTCCAGGTGGTGGAGGTCTCCAGCGTGTCTGTCATGACGCCCCAGCCGAACATGATGTCACGCAGGTACGGGTGGTCGTAACGCCCGTGATACCACTCGAGCCCCGTGCTCTTGCCCAGCGGCATGGCGCCGTTCCTCCGGCAGATCGACTGTATCCGCTTCATGCGTCCGGCGGCCTCGACCTTCTTCCCCTCACAGCCCAGCACCGCGAATGCGCCGGTGTAGAACGAGTACCCCAGCTTCTCCAGCAGGCCGAGCGCTCCCTGGATGGCCTTCTCCTTGTTCGGGTTGCTCGACGGCTTGCGCACCTGCATGGCGAACGCGCTCTCCTCTGCATCGGAGATGCGTATGGTCTCGGGGACGTGGCCCTTCTGGAGCATCTCGCGCACGGACTGGACGCCACCCTCGAACTCCTTGAACAGCAGGCCGCGGTAGTCGTAGACCTCGGGGAGCGGCCGCACCTTCATGGTAGCCTCGGTGATGATGCCCAGGGTGCCCTCCGAGCCGCAGATGATGCGGTCCAGGTCGGGGCCGGTGGCCTCAGCCGGCACCGTCCGCGTCTCGATCACCCCGCGTGGAGTCACCATGCGGACCGACTCGACCATCTCCTCTATCTTGCCGTACCCGGTCGACTGGCGCCCGGCGCCGCGGCTGGCTATCCAGCCTCCCAGCCCGCTGAACAGGAACGACTCGGGGGCATGCCCCATGTAGAGACCCCGCTTCGCGAGCTCCTGCTCGAGCTCGGGGCCCCAGATGCCCGCCTCGAACCGCGCGGTCCTGCTCTCGGGGTCGGCGCGCAGGAGCCTGTCCATGCGACGCAGGTCGACGGTCACAGCGCCGGCGAGACCTTCCGCCGCGAGGGGCTCGATGCCCCCCACGACGCTTGAGCCGCCGCAGAACGGCACGACCGCCAGGGATTCGGCCTCGGCGAGCTTCAGTATCTGGACGACCTCGTCCTCAGACCCGGGATAGACCACGGCGTCGGTAGGGTTCGCCACCTCTCCCATCCGGGCTTTGACGCAGTCGCGGTAGCTCTTGCCCACGCTGTGGTAGATGCGGTCCTTCCTGGAGGTGGAGACGTTGTCCTCGCCGACTATCTTCGAGAGGGCCTCCAGGGACTTGGCCTTAAGACGCGTCTTGCGCAGCTTGACCGATTCCAGGTCGGGGTCGGGCTCCCGCACCTTCTCAACCTTTATGTCGAGCTTCTCCTCCAGGAACGGTATGTAGGTCGGCCGTTGCTCGACCGGGTAAGTCTTGCCCGTGTCTCCCCAGCCCCACCAGCGCGTCTCTATTTCGTTTGACTTCGGCATGACGTCTCTCACTCTCCTCTTCAAAACAGGCCCCGCGGTCGGAGGTCCTACTGGCCCTCCTTCATCTTCTTAATCTCTTTCTCGACCATGCGCTCGCGCCTGGCCAGGTTTCGACCGCCCGAAAGGTAGGCCACGATGTGGCTGGCGAGGCCGATGCCCCATCCCGCCATCACCCAGATGAACCACGGGTATCCCGCGCCGGTGAGCGCCCACACCACGACGAGAAAGCCGTTCACAATCACGTAGCTGCCGATGTGCTGGAACAGGTGGATGCGGTCCTGGACGCGCTTCTCGGCCCGATCCCGGAGCTCCTCCTCCTCCGTCGGGGGAGCCTGCTGAATCTGTTCGTCCATGCGGCGACTCCTTTCTGCAAAACGCAGGATTCACTTAACGGCGCCCGACCCGGTGATGCACGGCCGGTTCAGGAGCCCAGGAATTTCTTTACCACGCGGTTGAGGTCCGAGACCTCGATGGGCTTCAGGAGGAAGGCGTCGGCTCCGACCTCGGACATCTTCTCGCGGGTGTCCGCCGCGACGCTCGCGGTGATGGCCACGACCGGTATGTCGCTGGTCCGCGCCGTCTCCTTGATCAGCCTGCAGACCTCGTTTCCCGAGAGGCCGGGGAGCAGAACATCGAGAAGGACCATGTCCGGGCGGTCGCTCTCGATCTTCTCCAGGCACTCTTTGCCGTCACGCGCCACGCCGACCTCGTAGCCCATCCTCTCCAGGACCACCCGGTAGGTCGTGACCACGTCCTCGTTGTCGTCGACTATCAGGATCTTCTTGGAATCAGCCATCGGGCCCCCGCACCGGCACTTCGAACCTGAAGGTACTGCCTGCGCCCTGTTCGCTCTCGACGGATATATCGCCACCGTGAGCTTCTACTATACCCTTGCAGATTGCAAGACCCAACCCGGTCCCCCTCCTCTCGGAAGGCGTCTCGGAGTGCGCCTTCGACCACTTGTCGAAGATGCTCTCGAGCGCGGTGGGATCGATGCCCGAACCGGTATCTGATACTTCAACGACCGCCCGGTCCCCGGCCTGGTCCACTGTTACGCTTACCGCGCCCTCTTCGGTGAAGTTGACCGCGTTCGCGACGAGGTTGTGAAGCACCTGCCCGAGCCTCTCCCGGTCGCATCGAGCGACCACCGGGGCGCTGCCGGAAGCTATTTCCAGCAACAGCCCCTTATCCCCGGCGGATTCGCTGTCGGACTCAACGACCTCCTCGGCAAGCTCCCGGATGTCCTGCTCGTCCAGCTCCAGGTCAAGCTGGCCCGCTTCGATCTTGGTCAGGTCCAGGAGGTCAGTGGTCAGCTTGGTCAGCCGGTCGATGTTACGTTCGGCTATCTCGAGCATCATCTTCTGCTCGTCGTTGAGCGGGCCGACCATCTCTTTGGCTACTGTGGCGATGCCCATCTTCATGGACGACAGCGGCGAGCGCAGCTCGTGTGATGCCATGCAGACGAACTCGCTCTTCAGCTCTTCCAGGACCTCGAGCCGCTCGTTCGCCGCCTCCAGCGCCCGGGTCGTCTGCTCGAGCTTCTCCCTCAGTCCCCGTGAAAACATGTCGATCTGCTACCTTGCCGTTCTCCGGCCCTTTTCCGCCCGGTTGTGCCGCCAGTATTCTTTCATATTATTTGCCGCGACGGGCGGCAAGTCCTCATTGCGGGTACCGTAGTGCCCCCGTCGATGTGCCCGGCCGAAGCATATCGACCGGTTTGACCGCACCAGCTTTCTACTTTATACTCCGGACGAGGTGCATCACTATGGTTAATACAGGTACCCAGAAACTCCTCAGGGTCGGCGAGCTCTCCAGGCGCACGGGCATCTCGACGTCGGCCATCAACTACTACGTCCGTGAAGGCCTCCTTCCGCCTCCCCTCAAGACCGCTCCCAACATGGCCTACTACGACCCCAGCTACGTGGACATGGTGAACTCCATCAAGGTCCTCCAGCGCGAGAAGGGCCTGTCCCTGACAGAGATCAAGGAGCTCCTCGACCGCGGTGAGTTCCGGTGGACCACCGGCCTCCCGCCCGAGGACTTCGACGGGGCTACCGGGACCACCTCGGGGACGAAGCGCGCCCTGGACAGGAGGAAGCACATAATGGCGGTGGCCTCCAGGGTGTTCGCAGAGAAAGGGTACTACGCGACGACCATCTCGGATATAGCGTCCGCCGCGGGCATCGCGAAAGGGACCATCTACTGGTACTTCAACAACAAGCGCTCGATAATGATAGCCATCCTCGACGACATCTCGCGGGAGATCGCCGACACCTTCGGAGGCATCCTGCAGGACGCCTCCAACGGTCTCGAGGCGGTGCTCAACTGCATCGAACCGGCCCTGCGCCTCCTGGACAAGCACGGCCCCATCTATCTCATGTATTTCCTGGAGATAGGCTCGACCGACCGTACCATCCAGGACAAGTACAAGAACATCTACCGGGTGGTCCACTCCGGCACCAGGTACGCCATTAAGCGGGGCGTCGCCGCCGGGGTCATAAGGAAGGTGAACCCCGACCTTGCAGCCTACGCGGTCATGGGCCTCGTCGAGAGGGTGAGTGAGATAGGAGGGATGAGCGGCGAGAGCCTCCCCCTGGAGGAGAAGGCCGCCGAGACCAGGGAGCTCGTCTACCACGCCCTTGCCACCGGGAAGGGCCCCGCGTCGTCCAAGAGCCCCAGGGCAAAGCGGCGGCCTGCCGCGAAATAACCTACTGGCGGAGGCCCTCGTAGGCGTCGGTGAACAGCCAGGTCGAGAGGTACCGCTCGCCGGTGTCCGGAAGGACCACAACGATCATCTTCCCCTCGCTCTCCGGCCGCCTCGCCACCTGGACGGCCGCCCAGGCGGCGGCGCCCGACGATATGCCGGCGAGTATTCCCTCCCGCCGGGCCAGCATCTTCGTGGTAAGACCCGCGTCGTCGTCGGTCACCGCGATGACCTCGTCTATCAGCTCCGTCCTCAACACCTCGGGGACGAACCCGGCCCCGATGCCCTGTATCTTGTGCGGACCGGGCTCGCCCCCCGAGAGGACGGGGGACCCGGCAGGCTCGACCGCGACGGCGAGCACCGAGGGCTTGAGGTCCTTCAACACCTCCGCGACGCCGGTGATGGTGCCGCCAGTCCCGACCCCGCAGACGACCACGTCAACGGCCCCGCCGGTGTCCCGCCATATCTCCTGCGCGGTGGTCTCCCTGTGTGCCCGCGGGTTGGCCTGGTTCCTGAACTGCTGCGGCATGAAGCTGTCGGGTATCTGTTCGGCGAGCTCTTCCGCCTTGCGGACGGCGCCCCTCATCCCCTCGCCGCCCGGTGTCAGCACGACCTCCGCGCCAAGAACCGCGAGGAGCTGCCGGCGCTCAACGCTCATGGTATCCGGCATGGTGAGGATGAGCTTGTATCCCCTTGCGGCGCAAACCATCGCTAGCCCTATGCCGGTGTTCCCGCTGGTCGGCTCGATGACCGTGGTGCCGCCGGTGACGGCCCCGGACTTCTCACCATCCTCGATCATGCTGCTCGCGATGCGTTCCTTGACGCTTGACAGTGGATTGAACGATTCGAGCTTCCCGTAGACGTCCGCCGCCGCTCCCTCGGTCACCCTCCTGAGCCTCACCAGCGGGGTGTTGCCCACGGTCTGTGTAACGTCCTCGAACAACCTGGCCACGTCGAGCACCTCCAAGTCGCCGCGGCTTCCAGAGCCGCACCCTCACTACCCCGACCGTGCCGGGGTCAGTCAACAAAGGCCCCTCTTTCCGGGGCCGAAGAAGCGGGCCTCACGCAGCGCCCGCCGGACTGCTCTCGATATTCTGGTCGCCGGCTACCAGACCAGGCGGTGGTACCGAAGCCAGTACCAGAAGAGCCTCACCACGACAGCGCAGACCTCCTCTCCTCTTTTTCTTTCCTTCTCCCGAAGGGGGCATTCTCCTTCAAGCCTCTCCATCGGGTCAGGCGAGGACGGCAGGGGCGATGACAAAGGGCACCCGCAGTTATAACATCGGTAACGGTCGCGCTCCTGATGGCGACGCGCGCGACCCGGCCTGCTTACCTCGGCGCGACGAGAGAGAGGGGACACCTTGAGAGTCAAGAAAGTGGACCACGTGGGAATAGCTGTACGGGACAAGGGATACGCCGAGCGCTTCCTTACTGAGATACTCGGCGGTATGAAGGTCATCGACGAGTCCTGGGTCTATGGCGGCCAGGAGTTCAACTGGGCATACTTCCTGATAGGTCAGCAGGGCATGATAGAACTCATCAGCTCCTCGGACCCGGACAACTTCGTCAACCGCTTCATCGACAAGAGGGGAGAAGGGCTGCACCACGTCACCCTGCAGGTCGAAGACCTGCTGGAGGCCGTCGAGTACCTGGAGTCGAAGGGGATCCGCGTGGTAGACGTCAACACCGAGAACCCCACCTGGAAGGAAGCCTACATCAGCCCCAGGGACGCCTTCGGCGTCCTGATCCAGCTTGCTGAGTACGATGAAGCAGACTGGGCCGAGCAGGTCACCGGAGCGCAGCAGCAAGAGTGACAAACGCAAGCAAGGGGTCAGGTCACTTTGTTGCGTTTCTAAGGGAGGAGCCGGGCTGCAAGTCAGCCACATCCCTGTGACGAGGTCACCTGATGAGGCTTAGAGCTCCATGCCGTAATCGGCGTGCTTCTTCTTGAAACCCAGCTTCTCGTAGAAGCCCTTGGCCTTTTCGTTGTCCACCTCGACGCTCACGTCTATCTCTTCGCAGCCCATCGTGCGCGCTACCCTCTTCGCCTCCTCCACGAGCACCTGGCCGATGCCCTTGCCCTGTGCTTCCTTGGACACGATGAGCTCGGTTATCGCCGCGTAGTTACCGCCGTGGTAGAGCGAGGGAAGGATGAGGAGTATGAGCAGCCCGTGCTTGGTCTGGCCCTCCTCGGCCAGGAGAAAAGTCCACTCGGGCGAAGCTATCATCTTGCGCAGGGTGCTGTACCATGAGACCGGGTTGACGTCACCCGTGACGCCGACCGCCTGACCGAGCTCTCGGATCAGGACAGCCACGTCTTCTTCGTCCGCCAGCGAAGCCTTCCGTATCTCAACCATGTGTCCTCCCCAGCATTTGTCCGTCTTCGCCGCCCAAAAGAATATCACATTCAGGAGATGTCTTGAATCGCAAGCGCGGCCGCCCGGCGCGGCCACCGGATGGGATGCGCGTGGGCGCCCCCGCGAGAAAAAAATATCCGGCAAACGTGGTGTTGACTCTGGCGGATAACCCACCGCATAAATACAATATAGCTTGTACTTCCCGGGAGGTAGCGTTTGAGTACGAGAGGAAGAGGCCACAGCGAGGGCACGCGCGACCAGGTCCTGGCGGCGGCCATGAAGAAGTTCAGCGAGAAGAGCTTTCTGGGCGCGACCACGGCTGAGATAGCCACAGAGGCCAACGTCAGCGAGAAGACCATCTTCGACCTCTTCGGTGACAAGAAGACCCTCTACCTGGAGGTCCGGGGGGCGATCCACTCGAGCATGCTGAGGGACATGCTGCCGAACCTTCCCCTGGGGGCGGGCGCCCCCGCAGTGCTAAGGGGACTCGGCCGTGAGTTCCTCCGCGAGGTGCGCAGGAACCACGACAAGGCAAGGGTGACCATCCAGGCCATCACCGCGATCGACGACCCTGACATCAAGAAGAGCACGCAGGATTTCTTCCTCCAGATCCACGAGGTGGTCAAGGAGATACTGGTCGACGGCCAGAAGGTGGGCCTGGTCAGGCGCGACATAGACTTCGAGCAGTTCGCCTGGACCTACACCATGGCGCTGCAGTCGGCGGCATACGTGTCGCTCATGGTCATGAAACCGGAACTGCCGGAAGAGACGGCCCTGATCTTCCTGAACCGCCTTGTCGACCAGATCGAGCCGGGCCGGGCTCAGGCGTAGACGGGCTCCCCCATCGCCGTGAAGAAGTGCTCGAGGGCGTACTCCGGCTCGAAGCCGCCGATGGCTTCCCGGTCCAGGTCGAGGAGCACCGCGTAGGCTATCAGGAACGCGAGCGACAGGAACAGCCAGGCCACCTTGTCAGGATCGGCGGCTAGCTTCACCTTTCCCTGCTGGACGTCTTTACTGAAGACCGTCGTCATGGCCGAAACGGCGCGGACGAAGCTCTCCTCCTGGTCGCGCCTGATGTCATCGTCGACTACCGCTATCGCCTCCGCCAGTATGCGGGCGAGCCCGCGGTTCTGCCGGATGAAAGCGCTGTACGACTTCAGCACGCTCTTGACCGTGGTGAAGGAGTCGAGGCCGACGAGCTCCGGCGGCACAGTGGCGATGGTATCGCGCACGAGCCTGTTGTAGGCATACTGGCGGGCCGATATGAACAGCTCCTTCTTCCCGCTGAAGAACTTGTAGAGGGTCTTGGGCGACACCCTGGCTTTGCGGGCGACCTCCGACATGCGCGTACCGTAGTAGCCGTCGCGGCCGAACAGCTGTATGGCGGTCTTCAGAATCCGCTCTCTCTTCTCGTCAACGGTTTCAGTCTTCATCAGGCTCCCCCTGCAATGAATACTCGATTCACACCTGCTATTTATAGCAGATTGGAACGTGTTTGGTGCGCTCGGCGTCAAACCGGACGTAGACGGGACCCGTAGATGCCAATATTTACCAGTAATGATTGCCATTTGTCCGTACAACATAGATAATAGGTGTCCATGTCAGGTCAGTCGCAGCTTGCCGCGTGTGTTTCATCTTAGGTCATGAGTAAAATGCGCCCCATGTCCAGGACCATAAAAGCGATTTGCGCCTTAGTGATGGTCGCGGCCGCGGCCCCGGCCGTGTTCGCTGCCGGATGCGGCGGCTCGGGGGAGCCGTCCGCCCGCGAGAACCTCGACAAGGTGCTCGCCAGCGACATAAAGCCCAACGAGATGGGCATGGTCATGGTCCTCGAGTACCACCGCATCCAGGAGAAGGAAAGCGACTACACCCGCAGCATCGAGAACTTCAAAAAGGATCTCGAGACCCTGTACAAGAAAGGCTACCGCCTGGTGACCTTCCACGACATGATGGCTGGGAAGATCGACGTCCCGGCGGGCACCACGCCCGTTGTCTTCAGCTTCGACGATACGACAGAAGGCCAGTTCAGGTACATCAAGGATGGCAGCAAGCTCGCAATAGACCCCGACTGCGCGGTGGGCATGATGGAGGCCTTTTACAAGAAACACAAGGATTTTGGGTACACGGCCCTGTTCAATTACCTGCCGGCGATGTTCGAGCAGGAGAAATACATCGAGCAGAAGGTCGATTACCTCTGGAACCACGGTTTCGAGTTCGGGAACCACACAGTATCGCACCCTTCGCTCGGCCGGATAAGCGATGCCGAGGTGGTTGAAGAGATCGCCGTTCCGGTGAAAGACATGAAAGAGATAGACCCCAGGGTCAAGGTGGACATACTGTGCCTGCCGCACGGTTCTGTCCCACAGAACCAGAACCTCATGTACGAGGGGACATACGAGGGCACCGCTTACAAGAACCGGTGGGCGCTGCTGGTGGGGTCGAATCCTTTCTATCCCGCATACCATTACCGGAACCCCGGAAAGCTCGTGCCCCGTATCCAGGTGATGGACTACGACCCGGAGGACGGTTCCGGGGCAAGCGGGTCCGACTACTGGCTGAGGTACTTCGACCGGCACCCCGAACTCCGGTTCATCAGCGACGGCGACCCGAGCACCATCTGCGCGCCCGCATACATGGAGACCAGGCTGCTCGCCGACGAGCTTCCCGGCGGCGTCTCCTTTGTTGGATATTGACGACCACACGGAGTCGATGAATGGCGAGGAAGAAGATATTCTCTGACAGGCGGAGGCGCGAGGCCTTCGTGGGCAGCGGGCGCAGGACCCTGTCTTTCGACGAGGTCGAGCGCCAGGTCCGGCCGCGAAAAGCCCCGTTACGGAAGACACGCGAAGACTCAACCCCTTCCAGGGCGTTCAGGCCCGACAGCAAGGCCAGGGGCTCGCGCATAACCGGCGTTCACGTCGCGGTGGGCTTCGCCCTCGCCGGACTCCTGGCGTTCGGCATCTACTTCCTCTTCTTCATGCTTCCCTCACCCATAGGGGGGTTGACCCCGTCCAGCGGTTCCTACGTCAGGACCCCCACGGTCGAGGTGAAGGCGGCGTTCCGCCGAGCGGTGAGCCCTTCTCAGCTCACGGTAAAGGTCGACGGCAAGGACACGACCATGAAGACGACCGTCGACGCCAGGGCCCTGTCATGCAAGGTCAACCTCCCCGACGGCGAGCACAAGGCGTTCGTGGAGGTGGACGGCGGCGGCTTGATGGGAAAGCGGACCGCGAACTGGACTTTCATCGTGGACACCACGCCTCCTGAATTGAGCATAACGGACAAAACCGTGAAAGAGATCGAGGGCTCCGGCGAGGTCGAGGTGACCTTCAAGGGAAAGACGGACAAGGGGGCCAGGGTCAGCGCCGGCAAGGAGGTCCTGCCGGTGAGCTCCAGCGGCACCTTCAGGGGCAATGCCACCGCCTCACGCGCGCGGAGCTTCGAGGTCAAAGCAACCGACCAGGCGGGCAACGAGTCGTCTGCATACGTGGTGACCCAGAAGCCCCCGCTCGCCAAGGGCGCGCACGTGTCGGTCTACCTGGCCTCGAGCGACTCGGACATGGCGAAGATGATGGACCTGGTGGACAGGACCGAGCTCAACGCGCTCGAGATAGACCTCAAGGACGAAGCGGGCCAGATAGCTTTCCTGCTCGACAACGACCTGGCCAAGCAGGTGAACAGCCTGAACGACTACGTCAAGCTCGACTCGCTGGTCGATTCGATGCGGTACCGCGACATATACACCATATGCCGGATAGTGTGCTTCAAGGACCCGAAGCTCGCCAAGGGCAAGACCGGCGTGGCTGTCCAGGACAAGGCCGGTGGGCTGTGGGGCAAAGGGCAGTGGCTCGACCCGTACTCGAAGGAAGCATGGGACTACAACCTGGCCGTTGCGGAAGCCGCGGCGAAGGCCGGCTTCCAGGAGGTACAGTTCGACTACGTGAGGTTCCCCTCCGACGGCAACACAGACGCGTGCCTGTATCCCAACCAGGACTCCCGGAAGCCCGTCGAGGTCATAGACGATTTCCTCGCCTACGCGAGGGAGAAGCTCGCCCCCTACAACGTGTTCGTCTCGGCCGACGTCTTCGGGCTGACGGCGAGCAAGCAGGGAGACATGGGGATAGGGCAGGATGTCGAGTCGGTCGCCAGGCGTGTCGACTATATCTCGCCCATGGTCTACCCGTCCCACTACAATACAGGGGAGTACGGCATCAGGAATCCCGAGAGCAATCCGGGTGACATCGTCACGGCCTCCATCAAGGAGTTCAAGAAGGTCATGGCCGGCAAGCCGTCTGCTCTGCGCCCCTGGCTCCAGGACTTCTCACTCAGGGTCGCATACACGCCCGACATGGTGCGGCGCCAGATAGACGCCTGCGAAAAGCTCGGCGTCAAGCAGTGGCTGCTGTGGGACCCCGACTGCACCTACAGCGAATCGGCGCTCGACAAGGAGAAGTCCTCCGACTGAAGCGGGACATGCAGCGCGGCTTGAATCACGTTCCCCCTTATCACCCGACGGCCCAGCGGTTGAGCCCGTTCATGGTGTCCTCGGCTTCAGCTTCTGCTTCGTCGCGGGACTTGCCGGTCATCTCCTGTATCCTCTCCGCTATCCTGGCCTTCACGGCGTCCCTGTCCGCGACAAACTCGCTGTGGACCATGCAGAAGCTGCAGAAGTCTCCTTTCTCGCTTCCCTCCGCGTAGTCCTCTGGATTCATCGGGACCCCGCAGGACTGGCAGACATGCTCCTCTACGTCCACCACTACCACCCCTTTCGCGCACGTTGTTCTTCGAGTGTTAGTTTCTGCGCGTGCAATGGATTACCTGCCGGCGGACGGGGCAGCGCGACCGCGCCTCCCGCAGGGGAATATGTGGTTTCGATTAACGGTTGTGAGCGTTCGGTTGCCCACGTTCTTCCGCAGTCGATTGTCCATTATCATGGAGGCTGGAACAGCCCGGGGGTAGTCTTACGGCGGAGCGAGCCGGGCTATCTGGAGACGCTATGAAAGAGGATTTGCACAGACAGGAGTTCGAGGGCCGGGCCGTTGAGTCGCGCTGCGGGTCGCCAGGCGCGCTCGAGCGCAGGGACTTCCTGAAAAAAGCGGGCATCTGGACCGGGGGCATACTGATGGGTGGGGCGCTGGCGGCTCTCGCGGGCTGCACCGAGCCGAAAGCCCCGCTGGTCCGGACCAGCGGGCCCTCCTCCTCTCCCGCTCCGGTTGCGGGGGCGCCGGACCTGGCGGCCGCCACCGGCGCGGACCCCGGCGAGACGGCGCGGAGGGCTGTCGACGCGCTCGGCGGGATGGGAAGGTTCGTGAAGGCGGGTGACATGGTGGTGGTAAAGCCCAACGCTTCCTTCATGGACGGGCCCGAGGCCGCCACCAGCACCAACCCCGCGGTCGTGAGCCAGGTCGTGACGATGTGCCGGGAGGCCGGCGCCTCCAGGGTTGTGGTCCTGGAGCATTGCCTGAGGGGCTCCGCGGACGCCTGCCTGTCGGGAAACGGAATCGGCGAGGCTGTCACGCGGGCGGGAGGCGAGATGCTCGCCTTCGACGCTGGGAACCGCGGGAACGGTGTCCAGGCGGCGGTGAGGAGCGGTGTCGCGCTGAAGACCGTAAGTGTCTATCCCGAGGTACTGCAGGCCGACGTCGTCATAACGGTTCCCCGGGCGAAGCACCACGGGAGCGCAGGGTTGTCTCTGGGGATGAAGAACTTCATCGGCGTGATGACCGACATGTCGTCCATCCACAACTTCGGGCTCCACCAGGGGATAGCGGACCTCAACTCGCTAGTAAGACCGGCGCTGTCGGTTGTTGACGCATCGGTCATCCTCCTGGACAACGGCCCGGGCGGGCCGGGAACGACACACGCCGCGAACACGATAATAGCCAGCGGCGATGTCGTGGCAGCCGACTCCTACACCTGCGGCCTGTTCGGCAGGTTGCCTCAGGAGATCGAGTACGTCTCCCTGGGCAACAGGGCCGGGCTAGGCGAGATGGACCTGAACAAGCTGAGGATAGCGAGGGTGTGATTTGAAGAGCGGGGGATCGAGGCGCGGGAGGAGGTTGTTCAGATCCGTGAGGTGGGCTGTGCGGCTGGGATTCCTGGCCTTCTTCGTGCTCCTGGTGTTCAGGGCCGCCTACCCTCCGCTGGAGACGCCGTCCGCCAACCTGATGCTCAGATTCGACCCCCTGGCCGGCATCTACTCGATGATCGCCTCCCGGAGCCTGGACACCCTTGGAGCCTTCTGGCCCGCGTGGATACTGCTGGGGCTTACCCTGGTGTCGAGCAGGTTCTTCTGCGGCTGGATATGCCCGCTCGGGACGTGCTTCGACATCGCGGGCTCCATCAAGCCGCGCGTGCTCAAGTACTACCAGCCGAAGGGGAAGGCGATGAAGGCCCTCCTGGCCCGCGAGAAGAGCGGCGTGACACCGCGGCGGGTCAGGATCAAGTACTTCATACTGGCCGCCGTCCTCGCCCTGGGACTGGTGGGCGTAAACCTGCTGTATTTCGCCAGCCCGCTGGTGATTATGAACCGCAGCCTGTACCTTCTGTTCCTGCCGCAGGTCCCAGTGCTCCTGTTGATACTGCTGCTGCTCGCGTTCGTCTACAGACCGCGGTTCTGGTGCGACGACCTCTGCCCCATGGGCGCGCTGATGAGCCTGGTATCCATGGCCGGAAAGCGGCTGGGCGCCTCGGCGAGCCCCCTGTCCGTGGTCAAGGACCCCGGCGCCTGCATCGAGTGCGGTGCCTGCTACCGGGCTTGCGATTTCGGCGTGCCCGAGCCGTACCTGAAACAGGACGCCGGGCGGCTGCGCTCCGCCGACTGCACGGCGTGCGCTGAATGCGTGGCGGCCTGCCCTTCAGCGGACGCGTTGGCGCTGGAGAGCATCGGCGTTTCCATACTCACGTCCAAGGGGGCGCGGCGGCATCCCGCGTACGAGAAGAGCCACCCGGCGGCTTCGATCCCCGGCTCCGGCGAAGGCGACCCCGACTCGAAGTTGACGGTCTCGCGCGGCGAGTTCATTGGCTCGCTGGGCCTCGGCGCGGTCCTGCTGGCGGGGTACGGCCTCGGGGTGAGGGAGGTGTCCGGCCCGGTTCTCAGGATGCCTGGAGCCCAGGACGAGGCGAGCTTCCTCGCCGAGTGCAACAGGTGCGCAGAGTGCATGCGCGCCTGCCCGGTAGAGTGCCTAAGGCCGATGGGGCTAGAGGACGGACTGGGCAAGCTCTGGACCCCCCGCTTCGAGCCGCGCACCGCGGGCTGCATCTATGAGCAGTGCGACCAGGCATGCGCGAGGGTCTGCCCGGTAAACGCCATCGAGCGCCAGAAGCCCGAAGACGTGAAGATAGGCCTGGCGCACGTCAGCAAGCAGACCTGCCTGGGATGGAAGGGCAAGCCGTGCCTGGTATGCCAGGAGCGCTGCCGCTTCAACGCCATCGAGAACAACGGCCTGAAGCCGGTCGTCGTCGAGGACAAATGCACGGGCTGCGGAGCTTGCGAGCAGACCTGCCCAACCGAGCCGACGAGTATAGCGATCTTCAGGACCGGGGAGACTCCGTCGTGGCCGCAAGGAGGCAGCGGAGGAAGCCGCCGCAGAAGCGGCGGGTAGCTACCTGCTCTCGAAGTATGCGTCGATGGCCTGGGTGAGCTGAGAGGCTACCAACTCGCGCCCGGACGGGTTGTCACGTACCAGGTCCGCCCTGTTCTCTATGCATATCACCGGCACCCTCGAGAGCACGCTCCCTATGAGGCAAGTCGGGTGCCCGGGTGGGGTCGTGTTTCCCTGGCTCGTACCCCCGGTATCGTCCCGGACCGCCAGCCCCAGGAACGGCGCGACCGCCCGGGCCAACGCGTCGCTCCCCGCCGCCACGGTCGGGTCGACCACGGTGATCCGCGAGGGGTCCGCCACCGGGCACCTGGCGGCGTCGGGGGGCGGGCGCATGACGCCGGTGAACCCGCCGTCGTCGAAATGGAGGCGCACCCAGATGTCGCAGGAATTTGCCCTGTCGGCCCGCGCACGCAGGGACTCGTAGTCATATGCGCTGTCTTTCGCGAGGACCACCTCGTAGCCCATCTCCTCCAGCTTCGCTCTCGTCCTCAGGGCGAGGTCCCAGTTCGACTCGAGCTCACCGGGAGCGCCGGTGTTGTCCCCGACGTTCAGCCCCGTCGCTGGGTCTATCTCGCTGCCTGTGTACCCCGAGTGTCCGGGGTCCAGGCACACAACGGCCGACTCCGGGATGCCGAAATACATGGGCCTCTCGGCGACCACCGGGCGGTCGCTCGAAAGGGTGGTGGCC
>DYIU01000004.1:321884-335304 GCA_020723485.1 Acidimicrobium ferrooxidans
GGTGCCCTCCGCGAAGTGCCACGTGGTGGAGAGCCCGGTGGCGCCGAGGGAGTCGTGGCCTCCGTCGTACCTGCCCAGGTACTTGAAATACATGGGCCTCTCGGCGACCACCGGGCGGTCGCTCGAAAGGGTGGTGGCCACGTCCTGTTCCGGGCCTACGTCGCTGGAGATGTCGAGGGTGAAGCGGCTCCTGGGCTCCACCGGGTGGACGCGCTGGAGAGGCTCGCCTGAGCCCAGCATGTAGGTGAAGGTGACGTTGGCGGTGACATCGCCCGGGTTCACCACCGCCACGTACGTGGTGAAGTCCGAGCGGGTGGTGCCCTCCGCGAAGTGCCACGTGGTGGAGAGCCCGGTGGCGCCGAGGGAGTCGCTCCCGCCGGAGGCCGACGCCGGCACCGCAAAGGCGGGAAGCGACGCCGCCACGACCAGAATCACTCCCACCGCCGCTACCGAGCGAAGACGTCTTCCGGCTGTCATCTCTTATACCCTTCATCCAATCCGGCTCTCCCTTTATTCTTGCATCACCGCCGCCTGACCTTGAGTCGCGGCGCGTGGCAAGTCATTAAGTACCGGTCAGTACAAAGTACTTGCCAAACAGAGACTCCTGTCGGTTAGAATATGTGCGTCCCTGTACAGCTAGGCAAGGGGTACCGCTGATGAGCCTGAGGTCAAGACGCGTGGAGGGTGCACGAACCGCGAAGCGAGGCCGGTCGACGTTCCGGATGCTCTTCCTGGTCGGCGCCGCCGCCCTGGGCTTCTACCTGGGGCTGAACCTGTCCGAGGAAAGAAAGCATCGCGTCAAAAAGCTGATGTTCGAGGCGCGCGAGATGCCGTTCCGTCTCTTCGTCTGACAGCCGGACACACCGGCCCGCACCGCGGGCCGTCGCCGACAGGAGGTCTCACATGTCACAGTACGACTACGACGTCGTCATCATCGGCTCCGGTGTCGGAGGGCTCACCTGCGCGTCGCTCCTCTCCAAGGAGGGGCTGAAGGTGCTGGTGCTCGAGCAGAGCCACCGGATAGGGGGGTGCTGCTCGAACTACGACCACGAGGGGTTCCAGCCGGACGTCGGCGCAATCTTCGTCATCGCTCACGAGCTCTACTACAAGCTGTTCGAGCTGCTGGACCTGCGCCTCGAGGATTACCTGGACTTCCGCATCCTCGACCCGGTCTACGACACGATACTCCACGACGGCACCCGGGTCACCCTGCCCCAGGGCGTGGACGAGATGGCCGAGGTCGTAAACCAGATCTCCCCGCAGGACGTCAAGGGCTACTACGAGTACAGCGCGGACATGGACAAGCTGTTCAAGCTGACGCAGGCCGCGATCTCGGATCCTCTGCCGGGCCTGCGCGAAGTATCGAAGATAACCAACCTCATGAAGATGGGCTTGAAGAAGGAGGTCCTGCCTGCCATAAGGCCCGGGCTGTTCCTGGGGACACGGATGCTCGACAAGGCGGTCAACCATTACTTCAAGGACGACCGCATCCGCCTGATATTCGGATGGGAGAACCTCTACGCCGCGCTTCCCGCGCACCGCTGCTCGGCCCTCTATGCGAACATCACGTACATGGGAAGGATCGGCAACTACTACCCCAGGGGCGGGATGATAGCGATTCCGAAGGCGCTAGGGAAGATCGCCGAGATGTTCGGGGGCGAAGTGAGGTTCTCGAGCCCGGTCGACAGGATACTTGTAAAGAACGGAAGGGCTCAGGGCGTCAGGCTCGAGGATGGGAGCGAGATCTCGGCGAAGGCCGTGATCTCCAACGTTCACTCGCGTTACACGTACGAGGACCTGGTCGGTGTGGAGCACCTGCCCTACGCCGTGAAGCGAGCGGTCCGGAACCAGCCGTGCTCCATCCCCGCGCCGACGCTGTACATGGGGTTGAGCGAGCCGCTCGATTCCGTCCGTTCGCACATGTCGGTGATACTTACGGACAGGCGCCAGTTCGACGACGTCTGGGTGGAGTTCTATGACAAGGGCCTGCTCTACAGGCCGGACGACGGAGCATTTCTCATAAGCTGCGTGTCGCACTCAGACCCGGACCTTGCCCCTCCGGGCAAGCAGGTCCTTTCCGCTATCTACATCGCCCCCTACAAGCTCAAGTACCACCAGTGGGACGACATCGCGGATGAGTGGGCCTGGGAATGCGTCGACTCGATGGACAAGAGGGCGTTCCCCGGCCTGCGCTCGAAGGTCGAGTGGCTAGACTCGGTCACGCCCGTCGAGCTGGAGAGGCGGCTGCGGCTTCCCGAGGGGGCGTTCTTCGGGCTCGAGATGAGTGGTGGAAACATGGGCCCCTTCAGGCCTAATTATCGCTCGAGAGCGGTCAAAGGCCTGTACCTGGCGGGACAGTGCACCAACCCCGGGGGCGGCGTGCCGCTCGTCATGATCTCGGGCATCGCGACCTCCAGCCTCCTGGTCAACGACTGGCCCAGGCTCTAGCGCGCAACATCGGGGTCAGGTCACTTTGTTGCATTCTCACCAGATGCCATGTTGAACACCTGGAATGCAACAAAGTGACCTGACCCCGATGTTGCATCATTCGCGGTAGGTCATCCTGTACATGCCGGGGCACCCAAAGATGCGGGCGAATTCCGGCGCGCGCTTCTCCTCGGTGATCTCGAAGCCCGCGCTCCCGTAGGCTTTTATGGCCGGCTCGTTCCCGATGAACACGCTTATCTGCATGTGCTTGTGGCCGCGAATCCGACCCTCCTGCATTGCGTGCTCCAGCAAGGCCCCCACGAGTCCCCGCCTGCGGTGCTCCTCGTAGCAGGCGACGTTCTCTATGACCCAGGCATCGTCCGGGACGTTCGGCTCGGCGCGGATGAAGGGCCCGAGCCTCTCCCCTATCGCAGCCAGGTCTTCATCGGACCACCCTATCTCCCTGAACGCCTCGAGAAGAGGCCGGTTCCGGCCCTCCTCCTTGTTGAAAGCGCATAGCGACGCGGCGGTCCTGCCGCCGATGTCGGCCACCCTGTACATCGAGTGGTGGAACCATGAACGCCTCGCCGTCGTCAGCATCTTCTCCATCTCGGCGAGGCGCGCGGCGGTCGGTCCACACGGCCCGGGGACGATGAGGTCGTAGACCGATGTCTCGACATGACCCTGGCCGGCGAGGTAACAGAGGAAAGCTATCCGGGGAGCGTCCGCGGCGCCGGCGGGCCTTATCGAGAAGCTCAACAGACGCCCTCCCCCCCGTAGCTGTCCAGGTCCAGGTTGTCGAGGAAGCGCCCCTGGAAGTCGGGGCGCGTCGCCAGCACAAGGTGCTCCGTCCCGAATGCCATGGACCGCGCACGCTCGCGGGCCGCGGAGCCCCCGACCAGGCAGATGTAAGCGCCGCTCAGCGCGCCGTCCCCGATGGGCTCGAACCTCTCGGCGGGCAGGTCCGGCAGGAGGCCTATGTACCTGGCGTTCCCGATGTCCATGTAATTCCCGAAGGCCCCCGCGATGAAGAGCCTTGCGAGGCACCCGCAGTCGAGGCCGAAGCGCTCCAGAAGGAACATCATCCCCGTCGCGATGGACGCCTTCACCAGCTGGATCTCGCGTATGTCCTTCCTTGTTACCGTGATGTCCCGGCCGGTGCCGGAGCGGGCGGCCGGCACAAGGACGTACTCCTGCCTGCCGGGCATCCTTCCGCTCGGTTCGACGGCCCCCACGCGGCGCAGCGCGGCGACGGCGTCCACTATCCCGGACCCGCAGATCCCAACCGGCGGCAGGTCCCCTATGGTCGTAACCGCAATCTCCCCCTCCTCGAGGCGGACGCTGTCGACGGCGCCCGGCACGGCCCGCATCCCGTGCTCTATGTGCGCGCCCTCGAACGCCGGCCCCGCCGCAGCCGAGCACGCGGCGCGCTCCGACCCGAGGCCAAGCACCATCTCGGTGTTGGTGCCCATGTCGACCATGAAGTACGGCCCTTTTCCCGCCTTCTCCTCGATGGACAGCAGGCACGCCACGGTATCGGCGCCTACGAAGGACCGCACGTTGGGCAGGACCTCCAGGGTGGCGCTGGCCGGTAGCTCGAGACCCACGCTCGAGGCGGGCCTGGGCTCGGCCTCCTTGAACTCCGCCTCGTACGGGGCGGTCCCCAGGTGCGACGGGGTCACCCCGAGAAGGAAATGCTGCATGGCGGTGTTGCCCGCGCACACGACGGACTCGATATTATCGCCCGGCTGCCCCGCCGATTCGCACAGCCGGGCGAGCAGGCTGTTGATGCAGCCGACCACCGCTTCCTGGAGGGCGGCGGTGCCGTCCCGGCCGCCTTTCCTGTCGCAGGAGAACGAGATGCGGGAAATGACGTCGGCCCCGTACGCGCGCTGGGGATTGGTGTCGCTCTCGAGGGCCAGCGGCTCGCCGGATTCCATGTCTACGAGCAGGGCCACTACAGTTGTAGTGCCGATATCGACCGCCGCGCCGAGCCTCTCGGTCTCGGCGGGACGGCCGCCCAGTGGCCCCATGGAGCCGGCGACCAGGCGCTCGACCAGCCCGCGGACGGAAGCAGCCTCCGGCACCCTGACGACGCAATCACCCGCCGGCACGCTCCGGCACGCGAGGTACAGGCCTCCCCGCTCGGGGACCGCCTCGCCGCCCGAGCGGTCCAGCAGCCTGCCGCTGAGGAGCTCGACCTGGCATTTCCCGCACGTGCCCTCCCCGCCGCACTCACTCTCGACGGGTATGCCTCCGGCGGTGAGCACCTCGAGCAGGTCCGGTTGCCCGGCCTCGTCGAACGTGATGTCAGCTCCACGGGGGAGCACTCTCAGTACCGGCATCCAGGCCCTTTCCGCGGCGCGCGATTCACGGCGACGCTCGATACAGTATATAAGTAAGAAGCGAACCATGCCCGGCGGGGGCCGTCTAATCATGAAACCGGCTGAGCCGACCGATACTAGTGGACATGAAGGGCGGGCCGCCCGCCGACCGACCGGTCGCAGACGCGTCGCGGTAATAGAGGAATCGAGGCATCCTTGAGACGTTCAAGAGCCGCCCTTGCGCTGATGGTACTGGGATGTATCGCCCTGGCGCTCGTGCCCGCCTGGAGGTTCGGCATCGGGCCCCTCCTGATAAGGCTTCCCGACGACCTCGAGGTGCTGGGGACGTATACAGGCGAGATGACGGTGTTCGCTGACCAGAGCACCTCAAGTTATTACTCCCCCGGCCGGGAGGTCACCACCTCACTCCGCATAGAGAGCCGCGACTTCGCCGTGCCGGAGCTGAGCGACGATGACGTGCTGGTCCTGAAAGAGGAAGTGTCGGTGAGCGACGCTTCGACCGGTGAAGAGCTGGAGGGCCTCCGGCCGGAGACGACGTACGTCCTGGACCGGAGGACCTGCGAGAACGTGCCCGGCGTCATCGAAGGAATAGACCGCAGGGGTTACACCGTGAAGCTGCCGATGCGCGCAGAGAAGAAGGTCTACGCGCTCTGGGACGACGAGCTGGGGGCGAGCATCCCCTGCAGGTACGTGCGGGAGGCGCGGCTTGACGGCGACGGGTTCCGTGGCCTTCGTGTCTACGTGTACGAGGCGGGCGGCAGCGTCGAGAGGATGTCAAAGCCGCCTCCCGGAGCCCCGGAGACAGTGACGGGGAAGCAGGCGAAGGCGATGACCGGCAACCAGAATCTCCCCGTCGCGGACAACCTCGTCATAAGACCCGAGTACTACAAGAGGACCGACGCCGTCCTCTACGTCGAGCCGTCGACCGGCACAACCGTCCACTCGCCGAGCCACACGTATACCTACTACGTGAAGAACCCGATGGGGAGCTCTGAGACGTTCAAGAAGCTGGCGCGGGTCTCCTATCAGAAGGACCCCGCGAGCGCCGCCGGGGACATCTCGGACACCATAAGGTACGCGAGGCTCATCCGCGGCGACCTCCAGGCCGTTCCGCTGGCGTTCCTGTTGCTGGGCCTCGCTCTCCTGGCCGCCGGGATCTTTCTGAGGCTCAGGACCTCACCGGGCGAAGGCCACCCGCGAGGCGTTTGACTCACCGGTAGGCCCGGGCCTACAATCTAGAGCGACAACCGCATAACACGCCGCACAGGTGGCATTCGGCCTTGATAGGGAAGCCGGTGAGAATCCGGCGCGGACGCGCCACTGTGATGGGGAGCGACCCGCAGACACCACTGGCGAGAGCCGGGAAGGGCGGGAAGCGTTGAACCAAGCCAGGAGACCTGCCTGAGCGGATTCCCAAGACGTCCTCGCGAGCGGGAAGGTTCTGGGCCAGGAGTGAATCACGAGCCGCCCTTTGAGACGAGGGGCGGTTTTTTCGCGTCCGGCCGGAAAGGAGGCCAATCGGGGCGACCGTTATTCGGACCGGAGCAGGTATGCGATGAACGGAGGTTTGAAAGTGTTGAAGAAGGTACTGGTACTGATAACGATAGTCCTCGCGGCCGCCGTCGCGCTGTCGGCCGCCGCCGGCTGCGGGGGCAACGGAGAGGACTCGAGTGCGAAGATCACGTTCACTGACGATTCCGGGAGGAAGATAGTCCTGGCCGGGCCCGTCGACAGGGTCGTCTCGCTCGCCCCGTCCAACACCGAGATAGTCTTCTGGCTGGGTGCCGAGGACAAGCTCGTCGGGGTGACGGATTTCTGCGACTACCCGGCCGCCGCGAAGAAGAAGCCGAAGATAGGCGACTTCGCCACGCCCAACATCGAGAAGATATCGGAGGCGGACCCGCAGGTAGTGCTGGCCACCGGGGGCCTTCAGGACAGCGTCGTGAAGAGCCTCGAGGGGCTAGGTATCAACGTCATCGCTTTCGACCCCACCACCGTTGAAGGGGTCCTCGAGGACATCCGCAGGACAGCCCGGGTGCTGGGAATCGAGGACGAGGCCTCGGGCAAGCTGGACGACCTGAAGAAGCGGGCGGACGACGTGCGCGAGAAAGCTGAAGGCCTCGACGAGAGGAAGCTCTTCTTCGAGGTATACAACCAACCGCTCACGACGGCCGGCAAGGACACGCTCATAGATTCCATGGTCGGAGACGCCGGCGCACTGAATACCGGGGCCGCCGCGGGCGGCGGCTTCCCGCAGTTCTCGGTGGAGCAGCTGTTCAACGACGACCCGTACGCATACGTCGCCATCAAGGGCTCGATGCAGGACCCCCAGGATGTTTCGAGCCGGCCAGGATACGACAGGCTGACCGCCGTCAAGGACGGCCGCGTGTATGTTGTCGACGACAACATCTTCGTTAGGTCCGGCCCGAGGATCGTGGACGGACTCGAGGCCCTGGCCATGATCGTCCATCCCGAGGTCTTCGGGGAGTATGAAGGCGGTGAGAATTGAGAATCGCAGAGATGGAGCTCACGCCCCGGGAGCCGGACCGGGATGCGGGCCGGGCGGCGCGCAGAAGGCAGAACGACCTCACCAAGCCCCCGGGAAGCCTGGGCCGCCTTGAAGATGTCTCCGTGCGCCTCTGCGAGATAACCGGGACCTGCCCTCCGCGGCCCGGGAAAAAGGTAGTCATCGTGTGCGCCGCGGACCACGGCGTCACCGAGGAGGGCGTGAGTCCGTACCCGTCCGACGTAACCGTACAGATGCTCCTCAATTTCGCCGGGGGAGGCGCGGCCATCAACGTCCTTGCCCGGCTCGCCGGAGCGGAGGTGGTGCTCCTCAACGTCGGCACCCGTACCCCCGTGGAGCACCAGGCGGTGCTCGACAGGCGTGTGAGGGACGGCACCGCCAACATGGCATGCGGACCGGCGATGAGCCGCGGCGAGGCCGAGGCATGCGTGGCGGCCGGCTTGGAGACCGCCCGTGCCGCGATAAGCGCTGGGGCGGGGATGCTGGCGGCCGGAGAGATGGGCATAGGCAACACGACGGCGGCGTCAGCCCTCACCGCGGCGTTTACCGGGCTCCCGCCTTCTTCCGTCGTCGGACGGGGCACAGGGCTAGACGACGCGGGTGTTGAGCGCAAGGTGGGGGTTGTGACAAGGGCGCTGGAGGCAAACCCTCCCGATCCCGACGACCCCCTTGGTGTCCTGGCCGGCGTCGGCGGCCTGGAGATAGGCGCGATGGCCGGGGTGATGCTCGCCTGCGCGGTGGAGGGCGTGCCCGTGGTGATAGACGGCTTCATATCCACCTCCGCCGCCCTGCTGGCTGAGAGGTTGTGCCCGGGAGCCGTCGGGGTCATGTTCGCGTCCCACCTCTCGGCGGAGCCGGGTCACCGCCTGGCGCTGGAGGCACTGGGTCTGGAACCTTTCATGGACCTGGGCATGCGCCTGGGTGAGGGTACCGGGAGCGCTCTCGCCATGATGCTGCTGGAAGCCTCCGCGCGGCTGCTCGCGGAGATGGCTACATTCGAGGAAGCCGGTGTTTCAAGGGATAACGACGAATAGGGAAAAGTACACGGCCTTTGTGTTCGCCGGCACGGTCCTGCTGCTGCTGGCCTCCACGTTCGCCGCCCTGGCCGTCGGGCCGGCCCGGGTGACGCCCGGAAAAGTGCTCGATTACCTGTTCACCGGGAGGACGGCCGGAGACCCCGTGTCAGTCGTGTTCTGGACGATCAGGGTTCCCAGGGTGGCGCTCGCCCTGCTGGTCGGAGCCGCCCTGGCGCTCGCCGGGGCGTGCCTGCAGGGGCTGCTGCTGAACCCCCTGGCCGACCCTTACGTCACCGGCGTCTCCTCCGGGGCGGCCCTCGGGGCTACGATCGCCATCTTCGCCCGGCTGCCGGACATACCGTGGCTTATGGTGTTCGCGATGTGCGGCGGGCTGCTGACACTGTTCGCCGTCTACGGCATAGCCACCCGGCACGGAAAGATGAACATATACAGGCTGCTCCTCGCCGGCGTGACCCTGTCCTACCTCTTCTTCGCCGTCCAGGCCGTGTTGCTCATAAGGAGCGGGAACGACGTACACCGCGTCATATACTGGCTCCTGGGCAGCTTCAACGGCAGGGGCTGGAACGAGGTCAAGATAGCACTGTTCATCGTGCCCCTGCTCGTAGTCCCGTTCTTCTTCGCCGACGAGCTGGACATACTGCTGCAGGGCGAGGACAGGGCACTCGAGCTCGGGGTCGAGGTGGAGCGCGTCAAGAGAGTGCTGTTCGTGGTCGCGGCGCTCCTGACCGCCGTCTCAGTATCGGTCTCGGGGATAATCGGGTTCGTCGGGCTGGTGGTGCCGCACCTGGCCCGGCTGGTCCTCGGCCCGGGGCACAGGCGGATGCTGGCGCTTTCCATTCTTTTCGGCTCGACCGTGATGGTCCTCTCCGACCTCGTGGCGCGCACCGCGTTCGCCCCCTCGGAGATACCGGTTGGCGTGGTCACCGTGTTCTTCGGGGCGCCTTTCTTCCTCTACCTGCTGCGAAGGAGGCCCGGCTGATGGCGATCATCGAGCTCGAGGAAGCCTCCTTCGCCTACGACGCCGCCCCGGCGGTCGACGCGGTCTCGCTCGCTGTCGCGGAAGGGGATTTCCTGTGCATCGTCGGCCCCAACGGGAGCGGAAAGAGCACCCTGCTCAAGCTGATGGACGGCCTGCTGGTTCCCGGCGGGGGGAGCGTTCTTGTCGCCGGCAGGCCGGCCTCGGAGTACAGGCGCAGGGAGCTCGCCAGGAAGCTCGCGATAGTCCCGCAGTCGTACTCGCTCGATTTTGATTTCACGGCGCGGGAGGTGGTCGAGATGGGCAGGTACTGCAGGAAGGGCGAACCCGGGTCGCGGCAGGTCGAGGGCATCCTCGACCGCCTCGGCGTCGCCGGGCTGGCGGACAGGCCGTTCAACGAGCTCTCCGGGGGAGAGCAGCAGATGTTCGTGCTGGCGCAGGCCCTGGCGCAGGAGCCCGAGGTCCTGCTCCTGGACGAACCGGCCAGCCACCTGGACGTCTCGCACCAGCTGGCTCTGTTCGACATGCTGGTCCGGCTCAACTCGGAGGGGCTTACCGTCGCCTGTGTCCTGCACGACCTGAACCTGGCCCTCCTCTACTTCAGGGAGGCCGCCATGCTCGACGAGGGCAGGCTGTTCGCGAGGGGGCCGGCAGACGAGGTGCTCTCCCCGGAGTCCATCGCCTCGGTCTACGGGGTCCAGGCCTTCATGCACCGGCACGCGGGAAGGACTTTCCTCACCTTCTCCCCCAGGAGGCGGCCCGCGCGCAAGCTCAAGGTCCACCTCATCTGCGGGGGCGGGTCGGGTGCGGGCCTCATGCGCCGCCTGGTCGACGCGGGCTATCACGTCTCCGCCGGAGTGGTCAACACCCTCGACACGGACGAGGTCACGGCCAGGGAGCTCGGGCTCCCGACCGCGGTGGAAGCGCCGTTCAGCACCTTCAGCGATGAGGCGCAGCGCGAGAACGAGGCCCTCATCGCGGACTGCGACGTCGTGGTGCTCACGGCGGTCCCGGTAGGCGCCGGCAACCTCCCGAACGTCACGGCGGCACGCCGCGCGGCTGAATCAGGCAAGCGGGTCCTGGTGGCGGGCGGCATCGAGGAGAGGGATTTCACGGGCAGGGCGGCCGCCGAGCTCGAGGGTGTGACAGGCATCCGCCGGGTTTCCTCGGATGAGGAGATAATGACTGTACTGGAGGAGCAATGGGCAGCCTCGTCTTCATAACCGGCGGTGTCAGGAGCGGCAAGAGCCGGCGGGCGCTGGAGCTGGCCTCGGAAAGCGGAGACGGGGTCCTGTTCGTGGCGACGGCTCTCGCGAGTGACGGTGAGATGGTCGACAGGATAGGCCGGCACAGGGAGGAGCGGCCCGGCTCCTGGAGGACGGTCGAAGCGCTCACCGGGAAGCTCGCGGACGCGCTCGAGGCGGACGGGGAGCAGACGCTGCTCGTTGACTGCCTGGGCCTCTACGTCTCCAGGAGGATCATGGAGGGGGCCGGCGGCGGACTCGCGGCGGCGGAGGTCCTCGAGGCGGCCAGGGTCGCCGCGGCCAGGTTCTCCCTGTCCATCTTCGTGAGCAACGAGGTGGGCTCGGGCCTTGTGCCGGACAACGAGCTCGGGCGCACGTTCACCGAGGAGCTCGGCCTTGCGAACCAGGAAGTGGCCCGGGCCGCCGACCGGGTGGTGCTGATGGTCTCGGGGATCCCGGTGAGGGTGAAATGAGGGCTTCATGCCTGATGGTCCAGGGCACGGGCTCGCACGTCGGCAAGACCGTTGTGGCCGCCGGGCTCTGCAGGCTTTACGCGAGGCGCGGCCTCAAGGTGGCCCCGTTCAAGTCCCAGAACATGAGCCTGAACTCGGTGGTCGCCCTCGAGGGCGGTGAGATAGCCAGGGCCCAGGAGCTGCAGGCGAGGGCGGCGGGCGTGGAGCCGTCGGTGCTGATGAACCCGGTCCTGCTCAAGCCCAGGGAAGGTCACAAGTGCGAGGTCATATTCCTGGGCGAGCACGTGCGCGACTGCTGGGCCGGGGAATACACAAAGCAGGTCTCCCGGGAAGCCCTGGAAGTGGCGGCGGGGGCCCTCCAGCGGCTGAGGGCTGACTGCGACCTTGTGGTCATTGAGGGCGCCGGGAGCCCGGCGGAGGTGAACCTGCGCAGGTACGACATCTGCAACATGAAAGTCGCCAGGATGGCGGACGCCCCCGTGCTTCTCGTTGCCGATATCGACAGGGGCGGCGCCATAGCCTCGGTGGTAGGGACCATGGAGGTGCTGCGGCCGGATGAGCGCGAGATGGTGAAGGGTGTCATCGTCAACAAGTTCAGGGGCGACCTCTCGCTCCTCGAGCCGGGATTGTCCTACATCGAGAGAAAGACCGGAAAGCCGGTCATGGGGGTGCTACCCCATGTCGACTTCTCGGCGCTCGACGAGGAGGACACTCCCTCCTACCAGGGGGAGGCCGGGGCGCCCGCGGCCGTGGTGGCTCTCCCCTACATGTCGAACTTCACGGACGTGCGCCCGCTCGAAGCGCCTGGTTTCCGCTGGGCCAGGAGGCCCGGGGATGTGCGGGGCGCTCGCCTCATCATCCTGCCCGGCTCGCGCAACACGTTCGCCGACCTGGACTGGCTCGCCTCCAGCGGTCTCGACCGCGCCGTAGTGGAAGCCAGGGAGGAGGGCGCTGCGGTCGTGGGCCTGTGCGGCGGGTACCAGATGCTCGGCCGCGTCCTGAGGGACCCCGAGGGCATCGAGGCCGGAGGGACCCGCGATGGCCTCGGGCTCCTGGACCTCGAGACCGAGTACCGCTCCCCCAAGATCACCCGGCGTTCGACCGGCCGCATCCTTGCGAGACCGGCCGCGCTGCCCGGCTGCGAGGGAACGCAGGTGAGCGGTTACGAGATACACACAGGGAGGGTGAGGAACGGTGGCAGGCCGTTCCTCGAGCTCGAAGACGGGTCGACCGACGGCGCCGTCTCCGACGATGGACTCGTATTCGGGACCCACCTTCACGGCCTTTTCGACAACAGGCCGGTCCTCGAGGCGGCCGGGCGTTTCCTCGACAGGCCCCTCGCCGCGGGCGGGGACGGGCCGGTCGAATGCCTGGACGCTCTCGCGGACCTCATTGAGAGCGAGCTCGACATGGACCTGATGGATGGACTGGCGGGATTCCGGTGAAAGCGGTGACGAGGGAGCTCGGCAGAATAGGCGCAGCCTTGAGTTTCCTCACCGTGCTGCCCGTGCCAGGCCGGAAGGTCCTCGAGGGCTCGAGCGCCTACTATCCCCTGGCGGGATGGCTGGTCGGGGGGGTCCTGTACCTGGTCTGGACGGCGAGCAGGGGCCTGCCGGTGCTCGTCCAGGCTTTCATAGCCACCGCGGCATGGGAGCTGCTGTCCAGGGGCCTGCACGTCGACGCCCTCGCCGATACCGCGGACGCGTTCGTCGCCGGCGGTGACAGGGAGCGGGTCCTGGGCATCATGAGCGATTCGGCGACAGGAGCCTTCGGGGTCGCCGCCATAGCCCTCACACTGCTCGGCAAGTTCTCCATACTCGCGAGCCTCGGTTTCGATGACGGGCGCGGAGCACTTGTCTGCGCCGCGGTCATGGGCCGCTACTCACTCACCCTGCTGTGCTGCCTCTTCCGCCCCGCCAAGGAAGAGGGCCTCGGCAGCCTTGTCATCTCCAGCTCGGGGGCGAGGGAGCTCGCGATCGCGACCGCCATCGGACTCGTTCCGCTGGGAGCGCTGTTCAGGTGGCACGCGCTCTACGCGGCTTCCGGCCTTGCGGTCGCGCTCCTCCTCGCGCTCTACGCGCGATGGAAGGTCGGCGGGTTGACAGGCGACGTCGTCGGCGCCGGCCTCGAACTCTCGGAGCTCGCCGCGCTCTTCTCTTTCCTCTAGAGTACCGGGGCGTCTCTTTCCCAGCTGGGGTGCCTCAGGTAGTGTCAGAGCATCCCGCAGGTTTAAATCACAACAGTTAACAGTAATATTCAGTAATATCAACTATTAATCACCACCCACAGCCTTGTTGGGAATTTGAGGCTCTGGCTGTTAATAATGATACTGGATATAAAGATTGTTATATCCTGATAACTGTTGTGATTCAAACCTGCGGTTAGAACAGG
>DYIU01000001.1:0-599279 GCA_020723485.1 Acidimicrobium ferrooxidans
GGACTTTTAATCCGGGTGTCGTAGGTTCGATCCCTACACGGCCCACCATCGGTATTCCGCTTAGAACAGCCGTTTATCAGAAATCTGTCCAATTGTGCTTGCATAGCTAACCCATCCTTGTTCTAAAGATATTCAAAAGGATTGGCCTGTAATTCACTGCTTGTCCCCCTTTTCTTCGGGAAATGGGATAACTTCATCGGAGAAAACCAGGGCGTCTAGACGCCGTCCTACCCCCTCCGAAGCCTCTGGCAGCAAATGCCCATAGCGATCCAGGGTTGTTGAAATAGACGAGTGGCCCATCTGTGCTTGAATGAACTTGATGTTCTCCCCGAGCGAAATCATTAGGGCTGCGTAGCTGTGCCTCAGATCGTGGAACCTGATTCGGCGAAGCCCCGCCTTCTCGAGTGCAGGTTCGAATTCGCGCCTCACCAAGTTCTGGTGCAGGATAGGTCTCCCAACGCTGTTGGGGAAGACCAAGCCATCACCGGTTCCGCTTGTCTTCGTCTTCTGCATCAAGAGTATCTTCACAAGCTCAGGTGATATATATAGAGCCCTGAAACTGCGAGCACTTTTTGGTTCAACAAAGCCATACTCGGGACGGTAGCTCCTTCGTATATAGATGATTCCTTGTTCAAGGTCCACATCGCTCCATTTAAGTGCGAGTATCTCACCTTGCCTCGCTCCAGACAGCAGGGCGATCGCGCAAATCGGGAAGAACTTTGGCGAGCAAGCCCGTAGCAGTCTGCGTGCCTCCTCCGGTCTTAAATAATCCATTTCCTTTCTTATTTCCCTTGGCCTATCAACATGCTTCGCGGGATTCGTTCTTAAGTAGCCCCAAATCTCTGCATGTTTAAACATTAGTTTCAAGACGGTAATCGTCTTGTTGATAGTTCGAGGCGACAGTCCCGAGTCAGTCATATTTGCGACATACTCCTGGACCATAACCGGGGTGATGCTCTTAAGAAACGCATCGCCGAAAAAAGGTCTTAGGTGCCTTCTTACCACTGCTTCGTAATCGTCACGAGTCTGCGGTTTGACCTTCAAACTCGCATAGTCTGACAGCCATTTATCGCTGAATTCCTTAAAGGTCATTATCTCTATGCCGTATGTCCCTTCCGCTATCTCGCTCTCCCTCCTCTTCAGAAGAGCATCCGCATTCTTCTTGAGCTTCCCTCCTCTCTCCCAACGCCATATCCCATCGGGGATTTTGTAAACGGCGTAGTAGAGTTTTGAGCCATCCTTCGCGTGTTTGTGCTGTATGCTACCCATTGTTATGCGCTCCGCCTTTCGTCTCTAGGCAACCCTAGTCTCAGCAGTAAGCGGATCTTCTTTGCCAAAAGAAAGATGCTTGAGAACTGCTTCCTCATCGAACCGATACTTATTGCCTATCTTGAAGCAAGGGAGGTGCCCCTCGCGAGCGGCTTTCCAGATTCGGGTGACCGGAACATCCAGAATCTGTGAGAGTCTCGCTGCGTCTATAAGCCGATCCATTCCCAACCCCCTATCTCGATTTCATGCCCGTCTGTTTTGCACCTACCATGGCTTCTTGAGCAAAAGGTTTCAGATCTATCAGCCTCTCACTCCCGTCAACTAAAACAGTAAATAACTTCACCTATAGCATACCAAGCAACTCTGACATGCGAGACCTCGCGCTATAGCCCTTCTAGGCTGCCGGGTCGTAGTCGTGCTTGCCTGCACAAGAACGGCCGTCGGAACTGCGCCTTATGCATCTGACGTTGCCTTTCTCCCCCTCGATACTGCGCCTCAGTGCCAGTCCGCGAATGTAGGCCTCGCTGACGCTGCCCTCGCAGACGTAGGAGCGAAGGCCCTGCTGTCCCTTGAGGTCGATTCTGATCACCTGTCCCATCCTCGTGCCCTCCTTTTGTCGCTTCTCGCCTTATTCTCAAGCAGGTCTTCTGCGCGTATTTCCAGTGCTCACCTGGAAACAGAAACCCGGTCATCAAGCCGCCCGCCTTCCCGCCCGAGACATGCAAGAACGCTTGGCCAAGCAGGTGTGTTCTCTGTTCCCCATGCACTTGGGACAGTACGCCGCTTTCTTCGAGGCGGCATCCAAGTCGGGGTAACAGGACCTGCAATAGCGATCACCAAACGGGCAGTAGAAGCTCTGGCAGTCCGGACCAATCCAAGTCTCAAGCACATGACGCCTGTTGGCGTTTGTGTCTTCGGTCGCTTCGGGTAGCATCGGTTACTCCTCCTTTCAAGCCGCGCGCGGGAAAACTCGGTGGCGCCAGAGCTCAGTGTGCCCAGGCGGGTAGTCGTATCTAGGCCTTCGCAGGCTTAGGTCACGGGACTCGTCTATCTCGATCCAAGAGTAGTTGTAGAGGAAGAGCTGCTCGTAGAGGCCATCGAAGATCGGAGCGTAGCGCCTGCAGAGCATCTTCTTACTATAGAAGGCGAGTATGCCGACCAGTATCTCGTAGTTCATCGGCCTCCTCCTCCATCGGGCCGCACTGCTGCAACGGGGGACTTCTGGCTTTCCTCAAAGCGGTCGATTACGGGAAGGACGTTCCTCATATCCAGATAGCGCAGGAAGAGCGCGTCGCTGTAATAGAGAGTCTTCCTGTCGCCCGATACGATCGGGTAGGTGAAGTGCTGGGGGTCCTTGGCGCTTGCCGAAAATATCGTTCCCTCGTTCCCGGTGAGAACGGACGAATAGACGAGGGAATCCGGAGCGGTCTTGACCTGTCCGGAGAGGGCTCTCTCGATGTTCCGGGGCTTCCCATATATGACGGTCGTGTTTGAGAAGAACGTGAGTTTGGCAAGGTAAGTGTTGGCGGCAAAAGGCATGAACCTTGAAGCCTCGGTATCGTATGCGTGAACGGTGGGGACCTGGGTCACGGGATCTCGCTTCTCGAAGAGCAGATACCGGGAGTCCGGCGACCAGGTCGCCGAGTATATGTAGCCTGACTGATCGACCGGCATGAGGACGTTCTTGCCGGTGTCAAGGAGCCCCAGGTCGCTATCGCTCATGTCGCTTCCCGGAGTGGGAGTCACAGCGACATGTCGGCCGTCTGGGCTAGGGTAGCAGTACGGGACGAGGATATCGGAGCGCAGGTTGTAGCGAACTGCATTATCAGTGATGACCCTGCCGTCAGGATCCAGCTGCCCGGCCTCAGACGCACAGACCATGGAGTCGTTCCCCTCCATTGTGCCGAAGTAGAGTCTCTCGCTATTGTCGAACGAGGACCCCTCGGCGCACGGCACGTCCGCGGGGTGGAAGCTGTTGTCCGCCGTGTTGTAGATGAACGAGGATGGCGCCGAGCATGAGATGGGCGAGCCCATCGAGGCCAGTCCATCGCCCGCTGGCTCCACACGGAGTATTGCGTGCCTGGCGTCCGGAGACCACTTCACGGTCTGTATCTGGGCGAGCTTGTCGTCGTTGAGGGGGACCGAGCGCGACCCGGATTCGAGGGCCACGAAGGAGGCCCCCCGGTGTCCGAGGTAGTAGAGTGAGTCGCGCTCGGTGTCGTAGGCGGGAAAGGCGCAGTAGGAACCTTCCGGTATGGTCTTGGGTGCAGGGGTTGGCGCGAGTTTGAAGGAGAGCAGGCAGTTGCCTCTACCTGGGAAGCGGACGCTCACAACGGATTCCACACGACCGGGGGCGAAGACCCTGACCACAGCCTTCTTCGGGGAGATGGCGAACCTGCCGGGGACGTCGCCAGAGACTCTCCCGATGACGGCCTTTCCCGGCCGGTCCGTCTCGATCACTAGGCTCACGAAGCTCCTGTAGTGAAAGTAGAGATAGCCAAGGAGTCCAGCAACGTAGAGAACGGCTACGCTTATCACGATGACCCTCTTGTCTTTTGCGAACCGGCTCATGCCCTCTCCTATATGCTGTTCAGGACCCCGATGCAGTTGGGGGCGTAGACGGGATTCGGGTTGTACTTGCTGAATATGGCGAAGGCGTTGCGCCCGAATCCGTAGCTCGCAATCGTCTGGTAGTAACGCTCTACCGCCTCCTGATAACTGCCGAAGGTGTACTGGCCGAGGCCGAACGGGTTGAACGGATGGAAGTTGGCCCTGCCTCCCGAAGACTCCACGAACGCGGCCACTAAGGCCATGCGCCAGTCCATGCCATAGCGGTTGGCGCACTCCACGTTGAAGGAGGCTAAAGAGACGAGTCCCTGGTCGAAGTTGTAGCGCCGCATGAAGTTGGTGGCGCGCTCGGCGGGGTCGCCCTGGACGGATTGGGCCTCCCATTGCTTCAAGATCGGATAAGGGTTCACAGGGGATCCACCGTTCGGGTGGACCTGAAAATGTGTGTGGGGTGCTCCCCCCCTTGCGTTGCCGGTATCGCCAACGTAACCGATCACCTGCCCCGCGTTCACCCAGGCGCCGCTCGCGACGGCGTAGCCGCTCATGTGCATGTATTTGTAGGTCGCTTTGTTCTGGTCGTTCGTGCGGATGTTTATTATGTGCCCGCCGAGACGGTCCTCGGATGTCGTCAGGAAACCGCTGTAACAGGCGATGGCGGGCGTACCCATGGGCGCGAATATGTCGCATCCCTGGTGGGTCCTGCCACCGGACCGCGGGTCTCCCCAGTCGTTTGAGTAATGGAAAACCTTCTGTCTGATAGGAAAGCAGTGACCGTCGTCGGTGAAGGACATGCCCTCATCGGGGTAGATGACGGTGATGGGCATCAACGTCCCTGAGTTCCAGGGGCTCCCGCCCGGATCTCTATAGGCCTTGGCCTGGGGGCACACTGTTTTAAGCTCGGAGAAGAACTTGGCGGCCTGGGCGCTTCCGCTCATGGCGAGGTCCAGACGCCTCGGGTCTGTAACGCATGTTGCGAAATGGTCGTGGATCTCAGCCTGGCTGTCATAGGCCGGTATCATGAGCTTGATCTGGTCCTTCATGGACCAGGGCAGGACCGGGTTGTGCTGGTCCTGCACTGTTGCCACCACCCCCTGTATGACACGTCCGTCCGGGGTCTTGGCGAACAGGTTTCGCTCGGGCGGCACGTTGGGGTCGCGCCAGTAGCGGGTGCCGTCCGCGCAGGTGTCGTTGCCTCCGAGCGGGTCCTCTTTAGAGTTTGGGAAGTAGGTGGTCACTACAAAATCCATCACCACGGCATTGCCCATGAGTGAAGGGTCGAGTGGAGCGTCGGGGTCAAACATCTCGGCGGTCATCGCGTTCTCGTCCATTCCCTCGCGAGCTTTCGTCGCGAAGTTCAGTCCCGCGAGAATGGTCATGAAACCTATGAGCGCGGCGACCGTGAAAGCTAGCGCGATAACGACCAGTTTAGCCATCGGTCGAGCCCCTTGAGTGGATGAGGGCCGGAGAGGTCGAGAGGAAGCTCTCGAACTCGGGGGGCGAGATCACGCGCAGGCTGACGTGCGAGTTCTCGGCGTATAGCAAGCCCTCTCCGGGAGAGCCGCCAAGGATCGCCATCTGCTCGCCGTCGGTGAGGTCGAAGGCCCGGGACAGCGCGTCGATGGCGCTCGGCTCCTGCGAGAACAGGAGTTTGGTCGCCGAGTTGGTGAGAACTGTCTTCATGACATCGCTGTTGAGCAGGGTCTCGACCTCATGGTCGTTCAAGGAGAAGCCCGCCCAGTGCTTGCGGGCGCGTTTGTAGGCCGCGGCGAACCAGTCTCCAGCGCTCTTCAACAGACACCAGGCCTCGTCCACGTAGATGAGCCGGGGCTTGGGATTGGAGAATATGTTGCGCCACAACCAACTCAATATGACCTGCATAGCGATGGGCCTCAAGTCCTCGTCCATCTCGCTTATGTCGAAGACGAGATAGTCGCTCGAGAGGTCCACGTCTGTGGGATAGGAGAATATGTGACGGTATGAGCCCTGGTGCCAAGGGTAGAGGGCTTCGGCGAGGTCCTCCATGCCACGCTCTTTTGAAAGCCTGTAGAGGTCGCCTATCAGGGGGGCGCTCTTCTCTTTGAACATGGCGTAGAGCAGCTCCTCCAGCTGGGCCTTGCCGATGTCCAACTCCTGCGCCATGAGCCTTATTAGGACCTGGGCGTCTGCCACCTGGCGGTCGATGCCGCGCATGCCCTCGACGTTGTCGATGTACGGGTCGAATGGGTTTATGTGCTGGGTGGGGTTGCGCGAGATGGTGACGTACTGCCCCCCCACCGCCTCGCATATTGCCTCGTATTCGCGCTCCGGGTCTATGATGACGACGCTCACCGGCTGGCGCTTGCCGCTGGCGTTGGTTCCCTGCAGGAGCGCCAGAAGGCTCTCCTGCTTGGTGTGCCAGCTCTTGCCCGATCCCGAGGACCCGAGGACCACCGAATTGGAGTTTCTCGCGCTGAACCGATCGTACATCACCAGGGAGTGGTTGTCTGTGTTTATGCCGTAGAGCATATGGCCAGAGCTCGAGAGGTCCGCGCTTGTGAGGGGCATGCCGTCGGCCAGCCCGTCGGACTCGAGGTTCCTCAGGTAACAGAGGCGGTCCTGTGCGAGCGGCAGCACCGTGGTGATGGCGCTGGCCATCTGGTATTTGGCGACAGCCGGCGCCACCTGCATGCTCTCGAGAGTCGCCATGACCGAGTCGGTCTTCTCGTCAAGCTCGTCCGCCTCGAGGGAGCGCACGTTAACGTAGAGCCCCATGTTGAACATCCTGGTCTCGTTGCGGATGAGGCGCTCCAGTAGGTAGACGGAGTCCTCGGCCTTAGCCTCCATGTGGTAGTCCTCCATCTTGCCCTTGTGGGCGCGGTACCGCCGCGTGGAGATCATTTTGGAGAGGTTCTTGTTCAGGATATTTATGAGCCCAGGGCTGTTGAGCGGGTTGATATGAACGGAAATGTCCAGATCCTGGTCCAGGTCCACGAGCGGCTGGAGCCATCCGTTGTAGACGTTGCCTGGGTAGTCCAAGGCGAACAGGGTGCGTACCCTGACACCAGCGACATCGGCGTAGTCAGGTCCCACGCGGAGGTAGGAAGGCGAGAGGAACTCGACCATGCGGTCCTTTCCCACCATCTCGTAGAGCCCTTCGAGGTCGTGCTTCATCATACCGCCGGCCGCGGTCGAGGGGTTGAAGCTGTTGAAGACGAGCTCAAAGGTCTCCTGGTCGCTGAGCTGCCGCGCCTCTATGCCCAGTTTCTTCAGCTGGGTTACGACCTGGTCCCGCCTTGTGGCAAGCTGCTTTGAGGCGACCTCAAAGGTCGTCTCTTCGCTCCGCTTCTTCTTGCGGGTGAACGCCTGGCGGAAGACGCTTATGGTCTCAAGGTCCGCGGTGTAGTTTGGCAGGTAGGGGATGGCGATATAGAAGGCGCGCGAGACCACCGCCGACTCCTTCACGGTGCTTATCACGAAATCACGCTGGATCTCGGCCAGCTCGCGCCGCCTCTCGGACGGCTGGGCCTCCACCACCTCTTCGAAGTGCGTCCGTATGTCGTCGATGGTCTGCTTCCTGACCTGTATGTGGAACTGTATGGGAAATCCTAGCGAGAGAACGTTCAGGAAAGAGCGGTAACAGCTCCAGAGCTTCAGTTTGGCCTCATCGGACATGAGGTGGAAGTTGACCGCGTTACAGGCGAGTATCATCACGTAGCCGTTGTTCGTCTTTATCATCCCGTTGGCGATGCCCTCTATGGGGATCTGGGAGGTGACCGAGACAGGATCCTCACTGGAGTTGCGAGAGAGCCTCTTGAGCACGGAAGCAACGGTGCGCGGTCTTTGCTCGCGAAGCGGTTTGAAGTAGTGGGGCGAGACCTTATAGGTGAACCAGTTCACCAGCCACACCTCGAGGAACCGCCCCTCGTGCTTGTAGAAGGCGACGAGCAATCCCGCGAGCAGGACCGGCACCGCGAGAAATACACGGATCGGGAACGGGATGGAGGCCTTGAACACCGCGTAGGCGGGGATACCGAAGAGGCCGATGATGAGGACCTGCCGGACGGTCATGCCCGCGAATATTTCATCCCGATACTGTATCTGCTGGGGAACCTTGTGTGTCTCCATCTGTTAACCTCCGGCGGTGCCGGCCATTTTCGCCACGTGCGCCACTCCCCCCGCGGTGCCGATGCTCTTTAATGCCTGGGGCCTGCCCCAGTTGACAACCGTGCTCTGGAAGATGTAGCTCGGGATCTTGTACATGAGGTAAAGCAGCGCGAAGCAGAACAGGACGTTGGCGAGAACGTCCGTGCCGGCGCCAGCGAAGAGTGTCTGGAAGAATAGAAGGATAATGAGCGCGTGCAAGAACTCGACGAAGACCAGCGCGAAGAAGGCTCTCGCCCACAGCGTGGTGTAATCGCTCGTGGAGTCGTCAACCCAGAGAGCGAGCGCAAGCGGGGCCAGTATTATGAGGACCATGAGGGCGGCGCGCCTGATCACGTAGAAGCACCCCAGGCCGATGAACCCGATGAGCAGGAACAGAATCAGGATGAATATGAACGGTGACATTGACGATGGAGCAATCCCCACGAGGTGGTCCCAGAGGACGTTGAAGGGAATCTGGGCGCTCTCCGGATCGAAGAGGCTTAGAGTCGAGACCGACGCCGAATGCGTCATATTGATGAAGAACTGGCAGAGGGGAAGAGCGAATATCGCGCAGAAGCCGGCCAGTACGATCCTTGGGAGCGCGGCCTTCAGGCGGTAGTCCGCGTAACCGAACGAGACCCCCAGGATGCTCTTTATGCCCACCACGATTATAAGGACCAGGAACACGCAGCCGACCATCCATGCGAACCCGGTATATATGCTTAAGATGCGGGAGTCCGAATTGAGGCTCAGGTCCTGGAAGATGTACTTTGAGAGGAACTCCATGACGCTCTTGTAGGCTCCGCGCACCATCTTCAACAGGAAGTTGTTGATGGTGCTCCAGACCCACTTGCTCATGTTTGTGGCGACGTTCTTGCCCCAGTTCCAGGGCCAGATGGACCAGCCGGAATCGCCGTCGGCGTTCTCGTCGGGTCCCTCTTTGGACTTGGACATATCAAACGGGTTGAACGGGTTCTTGGTGTCCTGGGTCCGAGGCTCCTCGGGGTATTCCATGCCAGGCGGGTAGTCGGTCATCTCGTCGGTGTCGCTGTTATCGCTCGCTCCGGCTTTATCGGCTCCCCCGCTCCTGCCAAGGAGAGAGTCTGCGACGTGGAAAGCGCCAATCGCGTTCGTGACGGAGACGCGGTAGCTGGGTGATGGCATGGCGAAAGACTGAGGCTCTACAACGAGGTGCACGACAACCAAAAGCAACATCGATATGAGAAAGAGCAAAGCGCCCGTCTTATGTAGCTTCCTTTGTAGCATATAGAGCCTCCCGAAGCTGTGTGGTAGCAGGATTTGCTAGCCCTTGGCATTGAGGATGAGCCCGATTATGTCCTTGGCGAAAACAACAAGCAGGAGACCGGCTATAGAGCCGGCGATTGTGACCTTCGCCTGCTGTTGTGACTGCGGGTTGCCCTGGCTGGTCTTGAGCTTGATGGCTCCGAAGACGAGCATCAGGACGGCCAAGGTGCCCGCGATCCCCTGCGCTATCTTGATGAGGTTCTCTATGAAATCGCTGAACGGCTTGACAGCCTGCTCTCCGGCCGCAAGAGCGCTCGGGGCGATAGCTACGGCCAGGATTGAGAAGGCGACCAGCCAGATGACCGTGATGGCGATGAAGCGTTTCAAAGCAGCTCCTTTCTGTATATACCGTATATGCCTTTACATCATAGCGGTAATATATACCGAATCGGCATAGGTGTCAAGGTGATTGGAGAGGCAATATTGTTAGGAGAAGATCGCTAATCTTTGATAGAATCTCTGAATCACTTTGCGCTTCTCGAAAGTACAATCGTGGCTTATATCTCACAAAGAATTGTCGAGGATAAAGAAAAGATCGCCATACAGCCACCCTCTCTCGAGTTCGGGGAGGCGGTACGATCCAACCCCGAGCTCACGCAGGAGTACGTCGACCTCTCCAGGCGGGCGACCGACTTCCTCTCCTCGGTCCTGCCCCAGACACCAATCGTCCTAGCTGGTAACGTCACCGACTACCTCTACGGGGACGAGGCTATAAGGTCGAACGCCAAATGGGACCTGGGGGATGTGCCTGTGGTCACCCCGCCGTTCAAGGGCGTGTTCCTGGAAACGGCCAGCCCCGGGCGCTTCGAGGACCCGGACGTCCGGGGCTGGGGCGCCTACTTCTCCCGGCTGGACGGTGCTGGAGGTATCGAGTCGAGCGAGATCCCGGCTGACAAGGTCAAGTGGACGATAGAGATGGCCCTGGTGTACGACAACAAAGGGGTGCTCAGGACGTACCCAGCGATCTGGTTGTTCTACCTTGACGAGGAGGGGCAGCTCCTGCGCGACCGCCAGGGGGATGTGCTCGCCGAGACCGCCACGCTCGTGGCGAGCCCGAAACTTGAGGAGACGCTGGAGGGCAGCAAGCGGTGGGAGGACCTCAAGGCGAGCGTCTTCACACTGGCGCTCCCGTTCTTCTGGTCATTCGGCTTCATGCACTGCAGGAACGTCTCCCTGGACCCTCAGGCTGTTTCCCGCCAGGCGCGGCGGCAGGCGGAGAGGCGCGGTACGCCGGTGCTAGACTGCCGCGTCCTCAACATCGAGCCGATGAGGCGCGTCCTCGCCGAGGAGGGGAGGCAGTCGGCGGTAGGGCTGCAGAGGGCTCTCCACATCTGCCGGGGTCACTTCAAGACGTACACCGAGGAAAGGCCGCTTTTCGGCAAAGTCGCCGGCACATTCTGGTGGGAGGGTAGCATCAGGGGCTCGCTGACGAAAGGTGAAGTCGCCAAAGAGTGCAAGGTAAGTCCACCGTCTTCACCTTCGCAGTTAGCTCCATAACAAGTCTTATCGAGCGATAAACCAAAAGCTAATTTGTGGCAACACTCTTTTGCCGCTACTCTCCTATTTGTATCCACAACAGCGAGATCGCGCCTGTGACAAGAACTCGGTGCCCGAATGTGTACGGACTGCTTGATATAATCCATGAAGAGAAATCCCGGGAGCGTGCGGTAATGAGACTTGATTTCAAAAGCAATCTCAGTAATTGGGCGAGAAGTGCATGCGAGGACTGGGGTTACCCCAACCCGCCGGAAGAGCTCTACAATTCAATCTGCACGAAGCTCGGCCGGCACGTCCAGGATTTATTAAGTTCGGGGCTCGAAACCAGGATTCTGATTCCAGAAGGCCGATCCTTCACTCTGAAGGGTCTGCAACCCGGCAAAGGACCCTATAACTGGTTCTCACAAAATCAGCAAAAACTAACGCCTCAACCCAATTGGGAATACTTTGTCCAGGTCGCAGAATACATTCGACTCTTCCCGATAGCAGCCAAGCGTGGGCTCCAGCTGACCTTCGAGGACAAGCTGATGGACATCTGCTTGCATGACGGTGACGAATTGGTCGTTTGCTGCGAGGTCAAGGTGGACAAGAACCAAGCGGAAGGCTTGATCGCCGGCATCAAGCAGTATGAGAAAGGTATTGATTACCACGCCGTCGATGGCGGAAACGACCCTCTTCGTAAAGCGAAGTATATCGTTGGGAATCGACCTCGCTTCTTCTGCGTGGTGGCGATCGGATATCGCCGCGAATTCCGAGTTGAGTATCAGAGTAGCGAGGGGTTTCAGCTTGTTCCCCATGTAATAGGCTGGATCTAGGGGGTACTTCCATGGGAGATGAAAAGCCACTGGGCAAGCGTGAAGACCATAGAGACGAGTTCTTGGAGCTTCATGATAATCTGAATGATCTGGAGAGACGATTTAACCCCAAGGAGTTGAACCTTCATTTCGGAGCGCCGAGGGATGCCGAAGTATGGCCGGGCCTGTGGACGGATATTGAAGGATTAGCCAGGGAAGGGCTTGATCGAGTCAGCGGACACCGGGATTACTTCTTGAGCCAGAAAGTTCCCTCTGCGATGTACGAAGACGACATGTTCTGGTACGACCTCTTTCTCTTCATTGGCGCTGTTTCCATCGCGAATGCCCATAGTGAGAGCGTTCACGATGAACCCAGTGAGAAAACACTCGCGTCGATACTCGAATGTTTGATAGATGTATCTGAATACACAGCAGTCATTCCCGCAGACATTTTCAAACGCAACTGGGAAGCTCTTGCCAATTTCTTAAATGCTTTCCCTGCACTTGCGGAGTCCGCAGAAGAACGGGCCGGGAGTCTCGAAGATGGACTCCGGAGAGAGATGATACTCGGAGCGGCTAGCTCGGCCAGAAGAATCGATAACGAGACAACCTGACCTGCCGGGCCTGTCGCGACGAATTATTCGGAAGTCTGCTTTTGACAGACCGAGATATGACGTGATTCCTTTGGCATGTGGCACTTCTGAGCGGTAGTAATGGGCGTCAGCTGTCCCAGAGGTTCTCATTGTGCTGGCATACTATTGAGCGGTGCGCTTGATAACACCGATTATCGAGCGCATAGCGTCTACAGCTAACTTGACTCGTAGCTCTTGATGAACAGAGGCTTCGCCTTCTCAAGATCGTCATCAGAAACGATTGTCACTTCGAGATCGCCCGTTCCATAATGTCCGATTTTCTGAACATCTCTTGTGAAGCCTTTCTCGAGCTTTATCGAATCTGGGGCAACCTTCAAGAAAGCTACAATTTTACCTGATTTCGGATGCACCTCTATTGATGCGAAGTTCTTCATACGCTTGAAGACCACGTAATAGGTTAGAGTCTTCATCTGAACATCGTCGCCCAAAGCCATGAGAAATGCCTTGAGCGATTCAAAAAGGTCCAGTTGTTCCTTTGATGCTTTCTTTATAAGTGTCTCAAAATTTGTGTAGTGCTTCTTTCCCCCAGGACCAGGTGATGCAGTTGTCACATTCGCCAACTCAAGAAGCAGAAGACTGGGCCCGTAACTCTTGTACCTAATTAGTTCAATGTTTCGATCGATCTGCTGAACAGCATATTCGTCGTATTTCGTATAATCACCAGCAATACATAGGAGTCGAGGGCTCGACCACTCCACGGTTACCACTTGGCCTTCTCCTTCTTTGCCCATGACTAGCATTTCGAACTCGGCTTTGTGATCCATAAGCCAATCAAGGTAAAAGAGCCCCTGATTGATTACGTTTTCGTTTATCGAGCGCTTGTATTCAATAATGACTGGGCATCCATTCTCATCGATGCCAAGCGTATCGATTCTGCCACCATGCTTCTTTCCTGTTGGATACTCCGACGCCAGAAATCTGATTCCCAGGAATGTCTCAAGATTCTTCTCGATTAGGAGCTGAAGGGATTTCTCAACCTCCATGGATTTTCCCACAATCTCGATAGATTTGCCCTTGGAGATTTGGAATAGCTTTAGATCCGCCATAATACCCCCCGTGTCCACGGACTGATAATAGTATTATATTTATATCTACACGTGAGTGGCACGGCGAAGGAATTAATGAAGGGGTACCAATCACACAATCCAGAGCGAAATCTGCTTTCTATATATGCTCCAAGATCCGCCGAAGAGCACGGTAATCCATCTTATCGTGCTCAACGAATTAGAGAATTCCGCTTGTCGCGTGCGGGAATGCGGGAAACTTGCGGAGCGAGTTCCCACTTGCTCCCCTTCCCTCAAGTACCATAGACTTACTGCGGCAACTGACACGGCAGAGGGGAAGTTAATTTGTCATCAGTGGGTCTTACTGCAACAACCTGGTCTTCTGTAGCTGCGATAGCTTCCGGATTGCCACGGGTATTCTTTGAGCTCCACATCATGAGAGACCCGCTCTCAGGTTAAAAGATGGGTAATATAGTGGAGCAAGGCGATCAATGAGGTTCAAAGAGTGAACTTCCGCAGATCTCAAAATCAGTCGTTTCAACTATGAAGACTCAAACGATTCTGCAATACAAGTCGGGACAATGTGGAGCACTTAATGGAGACAATGCTTGAGGATTTTAGATATCGAGGGGAATGGTGGAATCCTGCAAATCCAGATGTTCGCTGTCGTGGTGAGATCTCTTTTGATAGTTCAGATGACATCATTTTGACCCTCGAAGGAACGCTAGCATCACATTCAGGAGGTCACGTTGAAACAGAAATCCTAGTAGGTAGAATCGACGTTTCTGCAGATCGGCCTGTTACATTAGTTCATCCTCTACAATGGCCCTCAGGGTATAGTTCGTCAGGTCTTGAAACATCTATATTCCGCTGCAGATATATGATTTTTGGGAAGCAATTCCAGTCGTTGACTGATATAGGAGCAATAGCCATATGGTTAAAATTCACTCATTTGTTGGAATGGTTGGGTAATAACAGCGTACTTTCAACGCGAAGAGAAGATAACGAAACGCGCGCCTCATTTATTCGACCGGAGCCTATCGAAGGAAATATTCCGTGCATTGAGACTGTCTTTAGTATTAGTTACGAACTGGGAGAGCGACTTCGTAGATTCAAATCTTTAGAATTGATCACATCAGCATCCATAATGCTGAGCCCAGACGACGCTCATGACTTGGAGTGGTATTTAGACCTGTCTTATAGAATTAGGCACCTTCTAACCCTGTTAATCGGTCGCCCAATATATTTTGAAGAGATCTTGATGTTAAGAGATATCGGCGAATCAGAACAGGGTCCAAACAGACCCGAGTTTCTTCATCTTTATCTTGTCCAGCCAGATAGACACATGAAGGAGTCTATTAGTCCAATTGAGATGCCAGTTGCATTTAGTGAAATTAATAATCGATTACCCGAAATACTTAATTCTTGGTTGGGCAGGGATGAGGGATTATCTCCTTTGGTGGATCTATACATTAGCAATATCTTTAGCAGAACGTTCCGCGAGTTCCAGTTTCTTAGCTATATTTACTGTCTTGAGATATATCATCGAATAAACTTCAAAGGTCTCTATCTAGATCCAGAAGAGTTTTCTGAATACTCTGCTAAAATCCAGAAAAGCGTTTCTGATATTCTTCCTAAGGAGTCAAAAGACCTGGAAGATAGTCTTAACCAACGTCTGAGATACGGAAATGAATATGCCCTGCGAAAACGAATCAGAGAGATATTCAACGAACTTCCAGAAGATCTCTTCACGTATCTAGGAATTAGTATTGGCACCTTCATTAGACAAATAGTTGATACAAGGAATTATCTTACGCATTACTCAACTGATCTCGAGGCTGCTGCCTTGACAAGCCACCGCCTTAGTTCAGCCACCGAGAAGCTTAGGGGTCTTATCCTTGCTCTACTTTTAAAGGATTTGGGATTAGGACCAGAAGAAGTTACGACTGCGGTTTCAAGAGACTTGATAATCAAAGCAATTGTTGGAGAGGAATCGCACGGCGACATCTAATCCGTATGGATTCTAGCTGCATATCGCAAACACTTCTTTGAACCTACAAGCTAATCCGGAGTTTGGCGAAGAACCAAATGTGGCTGATAATGTCTCTTATCGTACGCATTCGGTGCGACTACGTCACTTATTCCACAATAGAAAACACCAGTTGCGGCTATCGGACAACCAAGCAGGCGGGCGTTGTTTCTTTAGACCCTCTTCGCTTTTGGCTATTCTTCTGGGCGCAGCCGCAATTGCTCTGAATCGCATTGCTCTAACCTCTTGTGATGCCCAGTTAGAATGAATTTCTAATCGATGCCGTAGGCAGAGCCCACGTGTCCGCCTACACAACCGCCGCAGTTGAAGTACATCGGCCGCTCGATCATCACCGGAACGTCTGAGGCGATCTTGGCAGAGACATTCTTTCCCGGACCGACCCCTGTGTCTTCGTCGCAAACGTTGACCGTCAAACGCGACTGGGCTTTGACCGAGTATTTGCGCACTACCAGCGTTCCGTCTCCGAGCATGTAGGTCACGGTCACGGTGGCGTCGGCCTTGTTCGCATTCTGGATGCAGTAATAGGTCTCGAAGTCTGAAAGCGTGCAGCCTTCGGCGATGTAGAACGTTTTAGAAGAGGAGGTCTCGCCCATGGCGACAGAGGCACCGTCCCACTTCATCTTGTAGTCGAAGTACATCGGGCGTTCGGCGACGATTGGCTGATCGGACTCGACGTCGGCCGATACGTCCTGGCCGTCTCCAACGTCCTCGAGGACTTTCACGGTCCCGCGGGAACGCGGCGGCACCGTCTTCTTGGCCGTCGTGACTTTGCCCTCACCGTTCATGTAAGTCATCGTGACATTGGCTTCAACGTCACCCGGGTTCTGGATGGTGATCCACTCCTCGAACCCATTCTTGGTGGTGCCTTCGGCGAAGTGCCATTTTCGCATTGGAGACGAGGCGCCGACCACGTTGTGGCCGTCGACCGCGTAACCGCGGTAGTTCTGGTACTGAGGGCGCTCCGCGACCAGGGGTACGTCGGAGGTGACTTTGGCGGAGACGTCTTTGTCGAGCCCCACATCGTTGTTCACGCTAACCGTGATCCTGCTATGGGACGCGACTTGGTACGCCTTTTCGATGCTGGCGCCGTCGCCCAGCATATATGTGATGTTGACGTTGGCGGGGGTTTCCCCGGGGTTCTGCAGGGTCAGCCACTCGTCGAATGGGCCACCGTTGCCCGCCTGCCTGGTGGTCCCTTCGGCGAAGTAGTATTGCTTCTGGAGGGTGTTGATGCCCCTGGCGATATGGCCTCCCTTCCAGTTGCGGTCCGGATCGGCGGCCTTGTAGTGGAAGTACATGGGCCGCTCCACCACGATCGCCTGGTTGTCGCAGTGCACCTTGGCGCTCACCCCGGAGTGGCCCTCGGGCACGTAGTCCTTGACCCTGAGGGTGGCCCTGGTGCGCGGGGCGACCATGTGGACGTCGGGATGCACCACGCTGCCGTCCTCGAGCATGAAGTCAAGCTGCACGCGGGCGGGCTGGTCCCCGGGGTTGATGACGCAAAGGTACTCTGTGAACTCAGGAAGTGTGTTGCCTTCAGCCAGGTACCAGTCCTTTGAAAAGGAGTCGAGGTTGACGCGTCTTGTGGCGGTCCCGATGTTGCCTGCGTTGTCTTTCGCCGAGAGCTCAATCTCGTAGACCCCAGCCTTCTCTTTCGAGACGTCCCAGATGACATATATTGGGTCGTCGAACCCGCCGGTCTTGGCGGCGCCCATCCGCACGTCGTCCTTGAGGAGCGTCTCGGAGGCGAGACCGCTTCCCGAGTCGCTCCCGACACCTGAGACCAGCACCGCCTGGCTCGGTTCGAAGCCGGTCTGGATCGCGTCCTTCTCCGGGGTCAAGATGGCGGCGCTGGGGGCGGTCTTATCCACCTTGAGACCTGAGGCCTTGGTCGCCTCGGTGTTTCCGGCTTTGTCGACCGAGTAATATTCGACCGTCCACTGGCCTTCCGTTATTACGAAGGGGCCGCCGTAGTTGTTCCATTCGCCGCAGGAGCCGTCCAGGTTGTTCTTGATCCGGCACTTCGTATGCTCCACGCCGTAAGAATCCACAGGGTTCAGCTTTACAGTCACGTCTGAGGTGAACCAACCGTCCTCACCGGGCGTTCCCTCAGACACGAGGTTAGTGTCCGGGGGGCTGGTATCGATGACGATCTCGCCCGAGCGCGTCGAATCTGAGCTGTTGCCGGCCGTGTCGGTAATCGTCCCCTTGAAGTAATACCTGCCGTTGGCAAGCCCAGGTACGGAAACGCTCGTGGCCCAGGAGAGCCCAGTCGCGCCGGTCGCGTTTATAGTCTTCAGGGTGGTCCAGCTGTTGGGGGAGCTCTTCGGAGCGTACTTGAACGCAACAGATGTAACCCCGTTGTTGAACTTGCTCTTGATATCGGTCCCGGTCACGTTCCAGTCCAGGTCCTTGACGTTGGTGAGCGACAGCGGGAACGATGCCTTGAAATAGGTGGGAGACGTGGAGGGCGGCTGCCCGTTGACCTTGACGGGGTCGCTCGCCGGGGCCGTCACGTCCGTCCGCTTGATATAGATCTTCCCGTCGCTCAGCCTCGTTCCAACGAGATAAGCCCTGCTTCCGGCCCTCCCGTCCTGGTCGAGGTTGAAGGTGTTGGAGTTCTCCTGGGAGGCGCCGCCCAGGTCGAGTAGAGTGCTATCGGTCGCGGCGTCCTTCAGGTATCTCCTTCCGTCTCCGGAATTTTGGCCCCTGTAGACGCGGAGCTCGCGCCCCCGGCATGTCTTCGGGAAGGGGGCGTAATCTACGCTGCGCATGGAGGAAAGGCCCTGGGTCTGGTTAGTGTCCAGGACCCGCAATTTCACCTCGTGCTTCCCGGAGGAAGTGTCATCCCACACCACCCGCATCTGGGCGCCGGAGATGCAGGAGACGTCGATGTCCCTCAACGCGCCGTGGGCCTTGTACCCGTCGAGGGAAACGGCCTTCTGCCCGGAAGGCAGAGTGTACCAGTCGGACCATCCCTGGCCTTCCAGGTACCGGGCGGCCGCCACGAGCTCCCCTGGCGAGGACTCCCAGTTCCGCTCGATGAAAGAGACATAGTACTCGTTCGCGCCGGCGCCGGATACCGCCGGGCATATGACGGCGCGTCCCGCGGCCTGCGTGGGGATCTGTAACCCCTGATCCGAGCCGTCGGAGGCCATGACCCCCACGTTGTGGAGGAAACCGTTCTTTACCTGGCTTCCGCCGTTTGACTCCTGGTAGGCGAGCAGGAACGGCTCTGTTACCGAGCAACGGTCGAGATCGAAGTTGTCTACGCTGCGGCTCGCCGGGGTGATCCCGTACCAGGTCCCGCGGGTCTGATGAGTGCCCGGATCTAGGTTGTTGAATGTCGCCCCGCCGTCGTCCGAGCGTTTCACAACTACGTAATCCCTGTCCGCGGGGAACCCGGCCCATGCGTCGTGGGGCTCGTTACGGGTCTTGTAGGCGATATAGGCGATGTTTCCGTTCATGGCCACCTGGGGGTCGAGGCACTCGCTCGAGCTCCTGTCCATTCGTCCAGTCGAGAGCTTGGAGGGGTACGCGGGATAAGCCCATGTGAGCCCACCGTTAGTGGAACGCTTGCACATGACGTGGCCGGCTCTGTCCTTCCAGACCAAGAGGACCGTGTCGCCCCAAGTGGCTATGTCTAACGACTGATAGGCGGTGCTACCGACGTAGATATCCGAGGTCCAACCCGCAGGATATGCGAGAGCGGGGCCGCTGAATATCCCTCCCGCCAACGCCACCACAAAAGAGGCCATTAGGATTGCCGCAAGAATAGACCGCTTCTCCCCCATCACCATCTCCCTTCCCTCCCTGAAGCGGGGATCAGTAAGATTTGTAGCCGCGGGACGTATGCCCGCCGCTCCATTTCCCCCCGTAGTTGAAGTACATCGGTCTCTCGACCGCTATGTCGTTGTCGCCGACTATCTGGACGGAGACGTCTCGCTCAGCCCCGACGGCCTTGTCTATGTCTATGGTCGTCCTGTGCGCCCGCCCCACGGGGTAGGCGATGGGGTCCGAGCGGGTGCCGTCCGGATAGATAAGCGTGACGTAGGCCACCGCGCCCTCAGAAGGCGAGAACACCGTCACCCACTCTTCGAACCCGGCGCGGGTCGTCCCCTCGGCCAGGTAGAAGGTCCTCCCGAGTTCGGTCGCCCCGAGCGTGTCGTGGCCCCCCGTCCACCTGTCCTGGTAGTTGAAGTACATGGGCCGCTCGGCCACCACCGGCTGGTCCGATGTTATCTTCGTCGATACGTCGTGGCCGACGCCCACCAGATCCGCGACGTTATAGGTGGCTCTGGTGCGCTTGGGTATCGAGACGGAGACCTGCTTCTCGGAGAAGTCCTCGAGGTAGAACGCCATCTTGAGGGACGCTGGAGTGTCGTTGGGATTCTGGACGGTGATGTACTCGTCGAACCCCGGGCGTGTCGCCCCCTCGGCGAAGTACCAGGTCCTGCTCGTCGCGGAGGCCCCCGCAACCAGATGGCCCCCGTCGATCGCTTCTCTATAGTTGAAGTACATGGGGCGCTCCGCGGCGATGGGCTCGTTCGACTCCACGAAAGCGGAGACGTCCTGGTCCGGGCCGACGTCGCTATTGACGTCCACCGTATACCGGCTGTGCGGCCCTATTTCACACGACTTCACGATGTTCTGCCCCGTGGCGAGCATATAGGTCACGCTCACCTTGGCGGCCCTGTCGCCGGGGTTCTGCAGGCAGATCCATTCCTCGAACGGGCCACCGTTGCCGGCCTGCCTCGTGGTCCCCTCGGCGAAGAAGTACTGCTTCTCGAGCTTGTTTGCCCCTAAGGTGGTGTGCCCGCCGGTCCATGTGCCCTGGTAGTTGAAGTACATGGGGCGCTCGGCGATGACCGGCTGGCCGTCCGTGTGAAGATGGACGGAGACGTCGTGCTCGCCTTCTACCATGTCGCGGACGTTGAAAGTGGCCCTGCTCTTCTTGGCGATGGTGGCGGTCCTGGTGATCACCTCACCCGTCTCAAGCATCAGGTCGAACGTAAGCGATGCGTCCTTATCACCGGCGTCCAAAACGCAGATGTACTCATCGAAGCCCTCAAGCGTGTTTCCCTCGGCGAAATACCAGTTGACCGCCGGGCTCCTGACGAGCTGGAACGTCCTCGGGCTGGAACTGCTGCTGTGTCCCGCGGCGTCCGTCCCCTTTATCTCAATACTGTGCGGTCCCAGAGCCTTGCTCTCGGTGTTCCACGGGGAGGCAATCGTCGTGCTCTCGGGGTTATCCACCTGATAGATCCGCTTGCCGTCTATCCAGATGCTTGCCGTTGCGACCTCCCCCGCCCCGTCGTCGACGCTGCCCTTGACGATCACCACCGTATTGTCCACTGGCGGGTAGGCCTCCGTCTTCGGGAAGACCACCGCGCAGTCGGGGGCTTCGGTGTCGACCCATACCGCGAGGGAGGCGTTGGAATCACTCGAGTTGCCCGCCTTGTCGGTGGCCCTGTAGAAGATCGTGTTGCGACCCTCGGGGGCGTTGAAAGGAGAACTGTATAGCACCCAGGAGGCTCCCGCTCCCCCGGGGGGCTGTACCTTGTACTGGACCTGGTCGAGGTTCGCGTCGCTCGCCGCAATGGTCACTGTGGTCGGAGAGGTCCTCCAGGAGCTGGGGTCATGCGGAGGGTCGGTCGAAATGTTACAGGTAGGCGCTGTCTTATCTAGCACAATAGTGCTTGAAGCCACTTCCTTAGTGTTACCCGCAGTATCAGTGAGTATCCCCTTGATGAAATAGGTGCCGTCGCCAATGCTGTTAGTGTTTACCACGGCAGACCATGGAGCATTGTTTAGAGTTGAACCCTTGTCTGTCGGAAGGTCGCCCCAAGGACCCCCGGGATTTTCAGATACCTTAACCTGTATTGACGTAACGCCGTTGGTGAAGGAATCGCCGTTGGGATCTGTCCCGGTAGTGTTCCAGTCGTCAACGACGTTGCTAAAAGAAATCCCGAAGTTGGCTTTGGCGTAGACGGACCCTCCCACCTGGTTTCCCTCGATTGCGACGCCGCTTGAGGAAGGCGCGACGGCATCCGTCCTCTTGACCCGGACATTGCCGTCCGCGCACCTGGCTGCGACGAGGGCCTCACCACCAGGCGCGCGGTCCGCGGCCCAGCTCGAAGGAGCGGAGCCCTTCATAATGTCCGCATTGGAACCAAACATTGCCCACTCTAGGAAGGCGCCTGTGCTGTCCATGCAAACGATCGAGTTGTCAGCTGAATATTGAATAGCTCGGGCTGAAGGTTGCTGCGTGCCAGCGTCGTAGAGCTCCGTGCGCCCTCCCCACGTCGAACCGTTCCAAACCTTGCGACACACATAGTGGGAGCTGTTGTAGAAGTCGGTCCAGACAACGTTGATAAGACCGGCTCCCTGGCAGGAGACGTCTGGGTCGAGCAGCGTATGTGTGCCCTCGTTCGCGATGACGTCGTTCGAGGTTGCAGAGCCGTTGTATCTCATGCAGTAGATATTCCAATGGTGAAAGACGACGTCCTGACCCATGTAGGCGACGAACACGTTGGCGCCGTCGCTAGCGATTCGCGGCTTGTCCATATAGTCCGTGGAGGCGTCCCACACCTGCCGCTTGCCCGCTGACAAGTCGCCGCCCCCACCCAGCGGCGACCAGTAGATGTAGATATGATTGGCGATGTTCATCTTCCAGCACAGTGATACGTTGTCGGAGCCGTGCGTGATTTCCACAGCCTCGACAGTATCGGTGGAAGACCCCACATAAGCGAAGTAGCCCGATTCCCATGTCTGACCGGAGTTCGTCGAACGCCTGACGAGGACCTCGCTCTGCAGGGCCCCGGGCCTGTCCTGGCCTACGTACGTGGCGTACACAGTGTTGCCTGCTCCAGTCGTCACCCGGGGGCGGGACCCCGTTCCCGCGTCCAGCCTTACAGCTGAACTCCATGTCAGCCCGGAATCCGTCGAGCGGCGGTAGTAGACGCCGTTGTTCTCATAGACCAGGTGAACGTTTGCGCCTTTGACGGCGATATCGACCGACCCGGTTCCGGCCGTGACCGTCTTGTCGGAGGTCCAGCCCGCGGGGTAGGCGAAAGTGGCGCCCGCCAGAGCTAGCATCAATACTGCTGCCAAGGCTGTCACGGCGGAAAGCTTCCTCATCACTGTCTCACCGTGACCATGATCGTGGACGACGCCGAGAGTCCCCCGGAGTCCGACACCGTCACCGAAACGGGGAATGTGCCCGTGTTCTGGAAAGCGGTGCTCTTGCTCGAGCTTCCCCAGCTGTAGGAGAGGGAATCCCCGTCGGGGTCCGAGGCGTTAGCGTGGTAAGTCACCGTCTGGCCCACCGTGACCAGGGTGGGCCCGCTTATGCTGACGCTCGGGGCGTGGTTCACATTTGCGGGCGGCTGCGTCGGCGCTGGCGCGGGCGTAATTGTGTTCGAGCCCGCAGCTTCACTAACAGGCGCGACGGTTGCAGACTCAAGGGTCGCTTCGGGCGACGTGTCCTTGGATGTCTCACTGGGCGTCTCGGCAGGCGCCGAGCTTTTCGTCTTGGTCTTCGTCTTCGAAGCGCTCGCCGCTTTGCGGACCTCCGCTTTCTTCTCTTGTTTATGAGATCCCTGAGCGAAGACGCCGACACCCAAGGCCAGCAGTATCACGACAAAGATAGAGGCCGACGCGACAAGGTAGTTCCTGGAACCGGAGGTAGCCGCCGCCATGTCATCGTTCCCTGACGCGTTACCCGAGGCGCCTTTCTTCTCTCCGGCGGACTGCTTCAATCCTGTGAAGAAAGCGGCCAGCGCCGACCGAAGTGATCTGCGCCTGTTGGGCTCTTCCGCGGCCGCAGATCTCTGGTATTGATCTGCAGCAGAGTCCCTGAGGAACTCCTCGGTCGCGGGGTCCTCTGTCCCTAACTCCTGCTCAAGGGCTACAGCCGAGCCGTTCGCCTCTTCCCACACTGTGTCCGGGGATTCCACGTGCATTTGAATGACATCAGCGATCTGCCCCTGATCTTGCTCACCTCGCACCTCGCGCAGTTTCCTGCAGCTGGGAATCATGGAAAACAGCTCCACGCGGGTGGGGTTCTCGGAAAGCGAGTAGTCGGCGTAGTACTTGTCGAGGGAGTCCTGGCTGACGGCCGGATCGCCGGTGACGAGCACGACGAGCGCCCCCGGGTGCCTCTGCCGGATGAGCTTGCCGAGGGTGTCTGAGTCCTTTGTCTCCTTGTGCAGGATATAGATGTTGTATTCCATTCCAAGGAGGCTGTTGGCCTCTCTCCAATCGGTGGACTTGTAAAGGGTGGCGTTCTTGCGGACGTGCTTCTCTATCCTGGAAAGGCTCGTGCTGCTGTGTAGAAACACGCTGAACTTGTTGTCTTGCTTCATCGTGCTGCTCTCCGGCAAGGGTCACTCAATCCATAATTAGCGTCGGTAAATCAGGAGATGGATCACATTGGACCAAGATCAGAACTCCAGGCTTCTGCCGATGACCCCAGCCCGGATCTTTGCCTTTGACCGCCTATTCCCCGCACCGTCAGACCACTCATCATAGCGAAGCGAGCCCGATACGACAACACGGTCGCCTTTCTTGAGCTCGACCAGGCAGTTCTCGGCGAGCTTGCCGTACGCCTCCACGTCGAAGAAGTCGCTCCGCTTCACCTTCTCGCCGGAGCCTGCTTCGGTGTACTCCACGTGAGTGGCGACCCGCATGTTGGCCGCGGTCCCGTTGCTCAAAGTCCCAGCCGCCGGGTCGTCGGTGAGGTTTCCGACCATTGTGACGTTGTTGATGTTCAAAGCTTCTCCTCCTTTTCATGCATCGATTGCCCGATGCTCTTGCAATCCGTTCTCTTCATCAGAGATGTCTACCGGCTCGCCGATATCCGTGCCGGGAGCTTCTTCGGGGTGGAGCTTCCGCTTTAGCGCCTCTGGGACGGGGACGAGCATCGCCACGGGTCGGTTATATCGATTGAGGATAAAGGCCTCACCGCCCTGCATGACCCTGTCGAAGACCTCGGCCCTGCGTTTGTCGAAGTCTTTGACGGTCAGGCTCCTTACGATCAGGTCCTGCTCCTGCATCTTGCGCTCCTCCCCAATATGCACTATTATATGTATGGCATATATCCTGTATATACCGTATAGTAATAGTTGGGGAAAGGGGTGTCAAGATGGGACCGGCAGAAATGGCAAGAAAGCCGAAACCCGCTCCTTCCAATTTCAGCAGGGACGAGCTCACCGAGCTCGAGGTGACGATCGCAAAGAACCTGAAGATGTACCGCGAGCTCTTCGGGCTGACCCAGCAAGAGGTGGCCCGCAGGATCGGCTCGAGTGTCCAGACAGTCGCCCATTGGGAGCAGGGGCTAAAGGTCCCACGACCTGAGTGGTTTGGTGCCCTGGCTAAGCTTTACGGAGTGGATGTGGGCGCTTTCTGGAACGAACCACCCAAGACCAAAGGTCGGCGCACCCGCCGGCCCAAGTAAGAAGGCCTCTCTCGTTCGCAGACCGCATGGTTCGGCAGAAGTTTCCGCTACCTCTTGTCTTTCGGAGGATTAGGATCGTTTCCGTAGCTATCCTTCTCCCTGATCCGACCGTCCTTCCCGTGAATTGACAGCTCGGTCTTGTCTCGGCGAGCGGTCTCACGCGCGGCTTCAATTGCTTCTTTCTGGGTGTCAAAATGCCCTGAAGCTCTTGAAGCACCTTCCCGCTTGCTGCTCCAACCTCCGTCGGGGTTCGGAACAACATGAATTCCGGGATTCTTTGCCATTGTTCTCACATCCTTCCGGGCGTTCCGTGATGCAAGGTGCTATTCCCCTCGCATCGTCTTTCGTTGTATCCAGTTTGCGCTGTCAGGTGTAATCAGCAGAACGTCAATAGGCCCACCAACGTTCTTCTGGCGCGCCTGAAATCGCATCGTGTCAATCGTAGTGCGAACAGCATAGATGGAAAAATCAATAGCGTCTTGAAGAGCCATTGCATCCCAGAGAATGGGAGGTTTCGGTACTGGTACGGGCTGATTGTTGGGTCCCATCACTAATGACTCGTTCAAAATGCTCGAGATTATATCCGGTTGACCCGCCCACGATGCGCCGTAAGTGAGCTCACCATTTGGTGCAGTGTTTGTCCGTGTAATTTCATTGTTCCTTACATGACAATAGTAGACGTGTGGGACGCTGACTCTTTCCTCTTTCTTATATCCAGCAATGTGAAATCCGGTGTCAGCGTTTGGGAAATCCCGTCTGAAATAGTCCACCATTTTTCTTGGAATCGTAGAAACGTCATCATCATCAGCAAGCTCCTCTTCAGCGAACTTCCTAAGGTGGCTTGCAATTGGTACTTTCTTCAGCAGGTCCTCGCCGAAGGTGTTTACACCAACTTCGAAGAGTGGTTTGCCATTGTCGCCTGCCCTTTTCAGAAGCGCGGTCTTGAAGACATTATCAGAATTGATAGTCTCGACTTTCAACGGTTTACCATCGGGACCTGTTCCTTTGGCAGTGATGAACTGTCGGCTATCTGAAGCCTGAACGATACCCTCAGGCACGTAAGTAGTGATCACGAATGTCATGTCATCGCCGCCTCTGTTGCCTTCGCCGATATTTTATCACGATTCGGTGTAGCTCCAAGTCAGCTACTGCCTGGTCGACAGCGTGGGTTACGGGGACAACATTCTCTTCGTCGTTTCAGCAACAAGCTCAATCATCATTTCCCGTAGTGGCTGACCCGCGTGCTTGACCTTGTTCATCATCCTGTTGAACCGGGTTGCGGCTAGCTGAACCCCTGGACTGTCGGTCATAAGCTCGTCGATACTCTGTTGGAGGAGTCTCTTCTCTTCGTCAGTTAGATCTTCGAGTTCCGCCGCCATCTCCTTTGCTACCTTCAGGTTCTTGTCTGTCCAAGGAAACGGGTCACCACACTGAAAGCAGTAGTTGGGAGCTGGTGACATTGACCTACCAATATGACTAATGCCTGCCACCTCGTAGTAGCCACGAATATCACTTCCGCAGTTCGGACAGGTCGATATTGTTGGTTCGCTACATCGAGGACAGTACGGTGATTCCTTCATCGGACTGTCATCGATTCGGTCGGTCAAGACGTGTCCATTCAGACAGATTAACGACGTATGATACCAAGCATCCCTCACCTATAGCACCTCTCTCACGCTTCTATTGTTCCCTTTGCCTACTTCTTCGGCGGAGGCGGCTTCACCGGCGCAACGGGACGGGAAACCGGCCAGTCTCGTTTCTCCACAGGTCCGGGTTGCGGAGCTTGTGGCTTCGGTGGCGGAGCTGGCTTCTTCTCTCCATTACCCATCTTGACCTCCTATTTAGGTAAGTTAATGAAAGCAAAGACGGCGAGGCATACACCTCCACCGATGAAGGACGCAAACGAAATCCATTCGAGCCACTTGAGCCCAGATATTAGTCGTTTTGGCCTCTTTCCTTCTTGCTTTTGATACTCCTCGCCCAATACTTCGATATCCTTCTCAAAGACGTGAACCCCCAGAATGAACACAATCAGCATAAAGCCAAGCGACGTAAAAAGCAGACCCCACGAGGCATACAACCACGAATCATGTACGGGGTTTGGGGCCATGTCGTGAAGGAACGTTATCGACAACGCCAAGGCACCCGCGGAGAGGGTCACAAGAGTCTTTTCGAGACTCCTTACCGCATTATTGCGGCACTCAAGAAGGACTCGCCTCTCGTCCAGATACTCTTGCCTCTCCATCGGTCTATCCCCTTCGTTGGTCATGCGTCCTGTCAATCTCCCGATGTCACGGGAACATTACTCTCTTGGCGGCTTCCCCAAGAATGCCCCCTACGACCGTGATTACGAGCTCCCTTAGCTCTATGCCTCTCTTCTGAGCTTTTGCCGTCAACCTGTTAAGAGTCACGGCAGCTAACTGTGCTTCGGTCGGGTTATCAATGATGTCGTCTATACTCTGTTTTAGCTCCGTTTTCTCTTTGCGCCGCAGATGGGGAAGTCCGTCGGCCATTTTCTTTAAGGCTTCTTTACACCTAGTCGTCCAGGGGTATTGTTTCCCACACTCGTGACAGTAATACGGGACAGACGCTTCTTCCTCTCCCCAATAGTTGGGGTTGAAGCCAAATGACTCATACTCCCCACGGATGAACGCGTGGCAATTCTGGCACTTGCAGATTGTTCGTTCTCCGCAGGTGGGACAGAATCTAGTCTTCTTCTCGGGATTCTCATCAATCCTGTTATCGATGAAGTGTCCCCCCAGACAGGCTAGAGAAACGTGATAACGACCATTCATCATTCGGGATGGAACCTCGTGATTGAAACAACCCCCTTAACACCAATCCATCGTTCATGGACCCCTCTACCATTAGGGCCAATCGTCGAGATATGAATATCTGCTTTTGTTCGCTTGTCCCGTCGCCATTCTTCGAATTGTTCTTCAGTTGGATTGTCGGAAAGGGACGGTATCTTCTGACTATCCGTAATCATGGAGATTAGCCTGCTCAACAATAGCTTTTGCCTATGCTTCTCTAACTCTGACAATCCTTCTCCCAAGACAATTGGGATCAACCTATTGAACTTATTCAGTGTAATAAACCCGATTGTCCTGTCGCTTCCTTCTCCGCTCCTTTCAACCACTTCGAACTCAGCGAACCAGAAGTACCTCGGGCTGTTCATATTCTTCTCCCTAATCTTGAATCAACTGACCCTCGTTGTCTGCCTTCTGCTTAGTCACCGTGATATCAACAACCGTATCCCTCCAAGCGCACTCATCTTCTTTTCACATTCGGGACACGCAGCGGTGATTTCAACACAGAACCACGGCCCGGAGCTCCTTCAACCCGCTCAATCTTCAGAGGGAGAGTCGCCACATATGTTTTCTCGCAGAATTCGCAGGTCACCTCGTGCGGTTTGTTTCTGGTCTCGCCGACGAAGAGTCGCTGGGGACTCTTGACCAGTCTATCGAGGTTGCGTTTTTACTTGTCGAGCCACTTCACTTCGAATGTAGAATCCATCTCGGCTTCCTTACATCCCTTATAACAGCCCTGTTTCGAAGTGTAGCATGGGGTTGTGACAACCATATTCCAGCTATCAAAGACAACCTGCAATTGCTTGAAGAAAAGAATGACCCGGTTGATGACCATTTTGCGGCCCCCTTGACCAGCTCTCTCTTCATCGTCCTGAAGAACGATTCTAAAACGGCATTGCAATACGGATTTCCTTTTCGTGACATCGAGTGGGTGAAGCCGTTTTCGCTGAGGGCTTTCTGGAATGCCCTGGAGGTGTACTGAGTGGAGAGTCCACCTTTTCCTAGGGCTCCCCATAGGGAGCGAGGGGGACTGCTAGGTTTCCGCCGAGGCGGAAGGGCGCTCATGCGAGTGAGGCCCGCCGCGCCCGGCGAGAGAAGCGAGACGCCGGACCCCTCGTCGGGGGGAACGTGCCGTCAGCCGAGCGGGAGGCCCCCGGCGTCCCGAGGTCCGGTGAGGTCCCGAGGGATACGCAGGGGAGCCCTACCGTGAGGCCACAGGCACCCACCCGGCGCAAGGGGTCCCGTCGAGCAAGCGAGCCGTTAAGGGCAGCGAGTGTCCCGAGGCACGAGGGAAACGAGCTTCCCGGCGCGGAGAGGCCGATTGAGCGGCCAGCCGTCCTCGCCGAGGCGGTCACTCATGGCCTGGGCGGCGGTCAGGGTCGGGAGGACCCCACCGGGCCGGAGCCCGACGGGGCGGGATCTTTATCCTCCTTCCCTGAAAAGCGACTTAACACTTCTCCCGCAGAACCATGCCGCGATAGCTTGTCAGCGACGGCTCTAGAGCGCCGTCGTCCGCGAACGAGTAGAACCCGTCGTCGTGGCCGATGACCAGGTGGTCTACCACGGGTATCCCGAGCAGCCTCCCCGCCTCCTCGAGTCGCTCGGTAATCCGCCGGTCCTCATCGGAGGGCGCCGGGTCGCCGGAGGGATGGTTGTGCAGGAGCACTACCCCCGATGCATTGGCGAGGATCGCCGTCTTGAAAACCTCCCTGGGGTGCACCACGCTCGCGGTCAGCGTCCCGACCGACACGGTATGCACGGCCGTTACCCTCAGCTTCGCGTCCACGCAGGCCAGGACGAAATGCTCGCGATCAAGCTCCCTCATGTAGCCGAAGGCGCCCGCGACATCTCCCGATGACCCCAGCCTGATATAAGGCCTGAGGTGATCGTGCACCTTCAAGACGACCTCCACCCTGTAACCCTCGATAGCGTCTGAATAATCCATTCCGCTCCCCCTTTCCCTTGAGGAAATGCCTGTCATTTCATCGATAGCCCGCCGAGCCGCCCGCCGGGGCGCCGGCTGTCAAGGCCTTTAGAGCGCAGCGTGCCTTTACAGGCAGGGCCCGAAGGGTCCCCGGCCCCCGGTGGGCCACTACCGGTCCAGAAGAAGGGAAGTGGGTAAGAGCATGGATCCTCCAGCGCAAGAACCCTCAGTGGGAGGCGGCGCGAGCAGGCGAGCGCCGCCGTGGGAGAGCGCGGCGTTCAGGCCCGCGGACAGCGGTAGCGGGCGTATCTCGTCGCGCGAGGGGCCGAGTTCCCGGAGACGGAGCCCCGGTGTAGGGCTCCCCGTAGGGAGCGAGGGGGAATGCTAGGTTTCCGCCGAGGCGGAAGGGCGCTCATGCGAGTGAGGCCCTCCGCGCCCGGCGAGAGAAGCGAGACGCAGGACCCCTCGTCGGGGGGAACGTGCCGTCAGCCGAGCGGGAGGCCCCCGGCGTCCCGAGGTCCGGTGAGGTCCCGAGGGATACGCAGGGGAGCCCTACCGTGAGGCCACAGGCACCCACCCGGCGCAAGGGGTCCCGTCGAGCAAGCGAGCCGTTAAGGGCAGCGAGTGTCCCGAGGCACGAGGGAAACGAGCTTCCCGGCGCGGAGAGGCCGATTGAGCGGCCAGCCGTCCTCGCCGAGGCGGTCACTCATGGCCTGGGCGGCGGTCAGGGTCGGGAGGACCCCGCCGGACCGGAGCCCGGCGGGGTGGGATGAGAGTTTCACCTCCCCCGATAGGTGTTACGAAACGCTCCCGAACTCAAGCGACGGGCCGACCGCCAGGGCCCTCACCTTCAGTCGGGCTTTGAGCTCACCACCCTCTTCCCACCGGTCATATCTGAGCTGCCCGGCGACGATCACACGGTCGCCACGGCCCAGGGAGGCGAGCACGTTCTCAGCCTGGGACCCCCAGACCTCGACGTCAATGAACTCGGAGCGCGCCGCTTTCCCTTCGTCGCCTTGCGCTCCGGGCGCGCGCCAGCGGTTCACCTCGATCCTGAAGCCAACGGTGCGCGCCTCGCCCTCGACGTTGCTGCGAGGGTCGCCCGTCATGTTGCCGACGATAACTACGTTGTTTACGTACATCACTCCCCCTTTGCCGAAACCCGGTGCAGGGCCCTAACGATGGGTTCCTCTCCCCGCTCCAGGGTCATTAGCGCCTCGTAGACCGTGCGCGCGAAATCCTTGAATTCGTCCTCGAAGAACGACAGGTGCACCCGCCCGCTCTGCACGACGTAGGTGTCCGCCTCGTCGTAGCGCCACACCGAGGTGACCTCCCCGCTCTGCGATGTCGTGCTCCCCAGGTCCGTTATGCTCATTGGGTCCTCCCTTCCTCGTAGCTCATGATTACCCGGACGCAGTACACCTGTACCGCCGTGCCGAGCTCGCGGGTCGCCTCCGCGTCCGTCCGGCCCCATGTGAGCGCCAACTCGTAGTTCATAGAGTTCTCCTCTCCGTATAGTTTGAAGTCCTGTTCACAGCCTCTACACTGCCCGCCCGACGTCTTCGAGCGAAAGCTGGGGACCTGTGACGGGCAGCACGTCGCCGGACCAGCCGTAGCGCTTCCAGTGGTGGATGCGCCCCTCGCGCCTGTCCTTCTCGTACTCCAGGTCCGCCATGACCCATCCGGTTCCGACGTGCTTCTCGCAGGTGTCGAACCATATCCTCATCAATGCGCCCGACTCTAGCTCTGAGTGCCGCCCCGCGAAACGCTGCCGCTCTATGTCCAGGTGGATGCTTAAGACGTGCTGGATGCGCTCGCTGTAGAGGTCCTTGACCAGGCCTATCGCGGTCGCGTTCTCATCGGTGAACCGGTCGGCCGTCCTCGCGGCGTCCCTCCTGGCCCTGCTCAGCCGGGCCTTCCTGCCGACCTGGCGGGTGGCCTTCCCCGGCCCCATTGCCCTGACGATTCTCGTCGTCTCTTTCAACTGCATCTTCCTCTCACTCGCTCCCCTCAAGGGAGGGGAAGGGGGCGGTCCCCTGGCGGCAACTCAGAGGATTGGTCCGCCCCCGTGGGGTCTACTTGCCGGCCTTCCCGACCGGCGCGAGCGCGACCGCCGCCTTGGCGACGATCTCGGCGAACACGTCACTCGGCACGGTCAGTCCCCTTCTGGTCCAGCCGTCCCAGCCTTCCTTGGGGCTGTCCACTCGCTCCCGGAGGTCGACGTAGTGCTTGCCGTCCTTCTCCAGGAGAGTGACGACTATGCTCACGCCCTCCTTCTTCGCGACCGCGAAAAGCTCGGTCTTGGAGAAACCGTCCCCGTTGCCATTGGCCTCGTCCATTCCGTCTCACCTCCTTGTTGTCTTTCCGGCATCCTCACCCCCGAGGCCGGCGGGCCGGCAAGCCAGATGGTCAAGGGGGAAGCGTGGAGATTATTTGGCGCAGCCAAGCGGAGCCGTGGTGACTCCCGGCGGGTCGCAAGGTTCATGAGGAAGTTTGAGAGGTATAGAGGGGCCCGCGGGCTCCGGGACCCCGAAGCCGCAGTCGGGGCCAGGTGAGCCGTATGGGACGAAGGGAGAGGTAGCGAGACCGTGCTGCACGCGAGGTTCGAGCGCGCGTCGCCAGGTCCCGAGGGGCAGCGTCAGCGCAAGCGCAAGGGCTGAAGCGAAGCTGAAGCCGCCGCGCTCCCCGAGGTCCGGCGGCGTGTGCGAAGATCCCGAGCGTCAGGCAGCTCGAGCTCGAGAGCGCCTCGAGGATTCGGCCCCGGCGAGCCATCCCCGGCTACCCCGCGGCGAGGGCAAGGCCGGAAAAGCGGTTGCCCTCTCCTCGAAGACGACCATTAACCTCGACCGCGACGCCGTCACCGCCGAAGGCAGGCGTAGCGTAATAATCTCGAGCGGCCTTGACCAGATGGCGGGACCGCCGAGACTGGGGGTGAGGATGCCGGCGATCCATGCGCGGCAGCGTTTCGGCGATAGCCGGAAAACCTCCTAAAACGGCAGAAAGCCGTATCATGGCGACAGCCTGGAAAGAAAGGGTAGTGCCGCCAGGCGCTGAACCGGGAGCCGCCGGCAGGCGTGGAGTTGCCCGGAGGTTCCCGAAAACGACAGTTGACAAAATGACGTCGTGCCTAACGAGATAAAAGACGTGTTCAGAAGAACCCGGACGCACGACAACACCCTCAGCTCCGAACGCCTCACCACGCCCGCCGACTCGACCAATACCAAACCCCCAATGTCTTTTGTCGAGTTGTCGCTTTAGAGGCTATTCTTATTCATACCATGTGCGCTATTTCCCCCCACTCCCGAACCCTCACCGCCCGCGCTCAAGTAACCCTACCGAGAGTAACCTTAGCCTTACTCCATTACACCAAGGTCGAGGGAGGGTTACTTGAGCGCGGGCGGACTGCGCGAATCGCTTCAGAATGGGGAAAATGGCGCACGGGGTTCCACCACATATGGTGGGAGCTGTGGTGGACCTCTGGTGGGAGATAGGCAGGGTACGATTTAGAGAATGGGCGCTACTATCATGATAAAAAATCAAAGCAGATTAGCCGTAGGTTTGAGCGGTCAATTGTCTGTTGTGCAGTCTGAAAACCAGTGTTCTCCGAAGCTGCCTCGGCGCCGTAGTATTGCATCATCTCTTCTATAGAACCCAATAGCGCTCCAGCATCCCCCGAATTCTGGAAATTCGCATGCTCGCGTCTCAGTCGTTTCGTCTGCACTGTTAGCATGGGCTGTGCCAGAAAGCGGATGGCGGCAATTACCCGAGATCTCTTAAGGTCGGGGTCATTTATATGCTCCTGCAGTACAACTGATATCGGTTGTTGAATCGGATCCAGAGTTCTCGGAGCCCTCTCAAGAGCATGTCTTTCGCGAACAGTCCTTTTGATATCGTCGATTATCTTCTCCTGGGATTCGAAAACCGATTCAAACATACCTGGATCCACGACACGCACAGTATCCCTGTCACAAGCGATCAGATTTGCAATTACGAAACGGTTGTCCTTAACGGAATCTCTCGCTGAATCGTAATACTTCCAGAAATGGGTCTTCTGACCTGACTCATCGAGAGCTTGGAAGTAGAAGAAGACTCCCCTCGCACCTTCCTTTATCAGGCCAGAGTGAATTCCATCTGGCAGCAGCTCTATGTATTCCGAGCCACCTGCGTTCAGGAACTCTCGTAGTTGCTGTTTTAGAAACTCACTACTGGCGAGTTCAGCAAATTGCTCTTCTTCTTCGATGACGGAGCCGTCTTCCTCTTGAATCCTCCGCAGGGTGTTGAAGTTCCTGGGGTGAACCGCCTCCCCGAGTACGCTTGCATCAAGAAAGCCTGCGCGGTCGATATCGGCGATCTTTCTGTTCAGACTCTCGACAAGGCCCAATAGGCGTTCCAGTCCTATATCTGGGAACATGTTGAATACCCATAGGGTGTCGAAAAGTGTGCCTATTCTGTCAATCCTGCCTGCGCGCTGTACCATCCGAGTCGGGTTCCAGTGAAGGTCGTAATTCACGAGGTAACCGCAATCCTGGAGGTTTTGTCCTTCAGAGAGGACATCAGTAGAAAAGAGGATGTCGATTTCTCGATCTGTACCTGCCCACTCCGGCTTTTTGTTCGCAACAGGGGCAAACTTCTGGATTGTCTGCACGCGGTCTTTGGGGCTTGAGCCACTATCCATCCTTCTCACTGCAACCCCGAGCCCCTCTGAAAACTCCTTCGCAGTTGGAGACTCAGGATCTCCGAGCTGGCGATACAGGTACCGAGCGGTATCCTTATAGTAGGAGAAAACAAGGACCTTCTGTCCTTTAAGTTCTGTGGACAATAGGTCCTTAAGGCGCTGCAGTTTGGCATCGTTCTCGGGTCCGATGTCTTTGACCCGTTGCCAAATGCCTGTCAGTACATCGACATCGTGCTGTACAGCATCGTGCAGCTTTCTCAAGTCATAGTCTGCGGGGTCAACCGTATCCATGCCCTCGAGAATATGCTGCACATCCTCACTATCGTCCATTCTTTCGGCAAGAGACGCAGGTGTAGCATCATCGTCTTCATCTTCGGTGGAGATATAACGGATGGCATTCTGGAAATCCGAACTGCGTAGTAGTCTCCCATCCAGGATGAAGCTTTCGAAAGTCTTCAAGAAAGACAGCGCTCTCCTGATGCTAATCTGGAAAGCAGCTATGCTTGATTCGAAGCGCTTGAGATACCGGCTCTTGAAGATTCCTACCAATGCCTGCTCGCGTCCTGCTTCGAACTCATCCACTTCAACATCCGATTTCTTATAGGCCTCCAGGTTGTATGGGGCCAACGTCAGACTTTCGACGCCAGAGACGACATGTTCGTAGATACCGGAATATGTTGCTTCCAAGTTGTAATTGATTGTCTTCAGCTTGCGCTCGGGAAAAGAGATTCGCTCACCATTGATAGTCGCGTCAGGATAAGCAGAACGAATAAAGGCCCGACTTCTGCGGATAACGATCTCCTCGAGAAGGTTGAATAGCGCAAGAGCTTCTGCACCGGCATGTGATTCTCGCCTGGCTCTCAGGAAATACTTGTGTAGGTCTCCGATACCGCTGGCTGCGAAGTAACCTCGATCCCCCATTGTTACCAGGGACAGCTGTTGGTATAGATCGAAGAGGTCGTTGTTAATAGGTGTTGCAGTGAGTAGTATGACCTTCTTTCTCTCCCCGCTTCTCCCTCTCCCACCATAAGCGCCGAGTATCTGCTCTATTGCTGCGTATCGTTGGGCACTTCTGTTTCGGAAGTTATGGGACTCATCAACCAAGATAACATCGGCATCGCCCCATGGCTCGGGGTCAAACTCCTCACGGCCAAGCTCCTCCTGTGAAAGAATCTTCGCCGCAATCGCCACGTCGGCAAGTTCTCCGGTCCACATTTCACGAAGGCTCGCCGGACAAATAATCAACGCCTTCTGCCGCAGATGATATGCGTAATCCTCAAGGAGCTTCTTGCCTATCCAAGTCTTACCAAGACCAACGGAGTCTGCAACCATCACCCCGTCGTACCGAGCGAGTATCTTTCGTGCCTTCTTAACAGCATCTTCTTGAAACTCCGCGAGTTCTATTGCGGAGCGAACCTCCACCGATTCCTCTGTATCAAGATCTTCCTTGAAATACTCGTAGAGCGCCTTCATATAAACTTGGTACGGCGTGTATTCCTTTGACCCGAACTTCGAAGCGTTCAGTATTCCAATCAACTCGTTTTTGAAATCTCTGGACTCCCCCCAGAGTTGTTCAAACCACCTGTCCAGCTCGGCAATAGCCCGCGCCCCTACACTCGACATAACCTGTTGCATCACATCCAGATCATATTGTTTCCCTAGCGAATCAGGTGCTTCGCTCGCGGTCCAGGGTAATGTAGAAAGGCCTTCTGCGGATTCCTCCTCCGACATCAATGTCTTATGGGAGAGGTTCAGTTCCCTGTTAGACGTAAGTCCTGGAATCGTGAAATTGCTCGAACCAACTATTCCCACCAATGGCTGGAGTCTGTCCCAGCCAGAACTGGGCTGGTCTCCATAGAACAGGTAGCATTTCGCGTGTAGGAAACCGCCCTCATATAGACGGACGGCAACGATATCCCTATTCAAGTAGCCGATAAGGTCCTCTACCAGCCGCAATGTTGCTTCATCAAACGGAAGAGCTGCGAGATCCTGGGTAATTACACCATTTACCTGGTCACCTGTAGGACGAACACCCAATCTATCTGCGGAGGTAGGCTCCACACCCAAGAGAAGTCGAAAACTCCCAAGGCCGAGAAGGCCATCCTTTACAAGGCCAAATCCGCCAATGGTGAAGTATGCGGTGGCAATATCCATTGACCTGCCAGCGTTCTGAAGAAGCAAGCTATTCAATGCGTCTGCGAGCACATGTTCTCTATTATCAATTACGAATGGAACTTTCATGATCTAAAGCATCTCCCGTAAGCGCGTATATATGTAGGTAGCTTCGTTCTCATCCAACCCGTAGCATCTGCAGAGAACGGCATCAATTACGTCTTGTACATCTTGACTGTCTTGGGTTAAGAAAGCTCTTTCTGATCTTGACCGCATAATCCGCCTCCCCTCCACGTCTTGGATATAGCGGCAGAGTCCAGACAGCGCGCGGGTGACGCTTGAATTCATTTCGCCAGGATTTACAATTGCATCACAGAGCGCTCGGCTGAGTGCGTCCCATTGCCGTTGTTCAAAAAGATTCTCCCATTGGACAACATCACCATTCTCAATGGTTGTTGGCATGGGGAGCGCATTGAACTGGTATTCGTTAACTTTTGAATTTGTGCTTCTCAATCTAAAGAACCAATCGAGAATCTTCGAATTGAGGAAAGCTAGAAGCAAATCCAGGTCGATTGCCGAGGATTCCTCTGTTATGTAACTTACTGTATCGAGGCAAAAGCTATTTCTTGGGATTCTTGCTGCGATTATTCTTCGGAAGTTATTCTGGGGAGAACTTCGCTGAAATCCCACTCGTTCGCTCCTAAAAGCATAAGCCTTCGAATCTTTACCCTTACCAGCAAGGAACTTGCCAATATTAAGATGTATATCTTCCCCCTGCGATGCAGACCTGACTGCATACATAGTTATGTTGGAGCCATGAAGAACTAAGGGGTCGCTATCACAACAAGTGATTGCATCTCGTTCACGCTCATTGGTCTCGTTAACTTCGCCCTGGTACGATTTCACTGGGACTTTACGTAGTGCCATGACTGATTCAGTACTCATAATCCGCATGGCGATATCCCAATCCCGCTGAGGGCAGGAGGGAATTGAAGCATCTTCTGGGTCAAATCTGAGGACCTCGTCACTGTTCATTGCCAGACAAGGAGAAGTCGGAACCACGTAACGTCCGGGATGTGTTCTTACGCAAAAAGAAGATTCACTCGGATTTGCTGAGGTTACGAATATCGTTGTTGCTAGTTTTGCTTCGGGGAAAACTCTGTTGTTAGGATCATCCTTTTGCGGAAACGCTTCTATTCGAATCAGCCCCTTATCTTGCAGAAGGACTTTCCTTACTCCTGTAGCTTGAGTGTCACCTAATAGGGCCATAGGGACAATGAATGACATCGCAGAATGTGGGCTTAAGAGGCTCAGACACCGACATATGAATAGCTTGTATAGATTATTCTTTCCATGGAATGACGGTTCATACTCTTTGTGCTGAGCGAAGAAAGCCTGCTCGTCCGAGATATCACGGCCAAGTTCTTTTGAAGCCAAGACATCATACGGTGGATTCCCGACAACAACCTCAAATCCGCCATCGTCTTTCCGTTCCCCTTTTTCGAAGAAGACTTCCGGAAACTCTAACTCCCAGTGAAACAAACGGTATCTCGCGTGCGTAGCCACGGCTATTTCTGCAACTTCTCGATTCGCTTCGCCAAGATCTTTCACATTTCCAGAATCCTTTATCCACGTTTCAGATTCAGGACTCTGGAGAAAATCTACCGTGGGATCGAATTCTTCTGCCTTTTTACCCTTATTGATTTGTCGGGGTGTATTTCCGAACCATCTACTTGTAAAGACATTCAGGATCTCTTTGAAAGGTGCAAGAGCGTCTGTAGCCTTTCGATACTCCATTCTTGATTCTTGGACTTGCGTACTGGTAGCGTCTGAGAGATCGCCAATATGGTGCATAAGGTCCGTGGCAAGCATCAGCCCGGTGAACTGACTACCCCAAAGAGCGGATTGCGCGGATTCAACCTTCTTGCGTACTTCCTCGACAGATACTCCGACGAGAGAGTTGCCGCATTTGATGTGATGGTCTAGAAACGACAGAGGCGCTCCCAAGGTAAAACAGTCGAGCCATAATGAAACCTTGGTGAGTTCTACTGCCATTGGATTCAGGTCAACACCATAAACACACTTCTTGAGAACGTGGCGTTTCAACAAGTTGATATCCGTCAGCCTATTTCGGTCTATAGCTATTCCCTTTTCGTCCATCTCTGCAAAGATTGTCTCCCTCATGGAAGAGAGGTGCGAAAGGATTGGATTCCATGGGAATGAATTCAAAAAGTCCAGGGAACGGTCTGTGATGTAGTCAACTGCTTCGACGAGGAAATGGCCCGAACCCATAGCCGGGTCCAATACTTTTATATTGAAGAACTCCTCAACAATGGCGCTGCCAATAGGTTCAGCCTTCGAATCTGGCTCGGGTCTAATCCCCTTGTCGCGAAGAGCCTCCTGTTTCTTGAAAAAGGCTCGTCGGTCCTGTTGTGCTTTTCGCAACATCGGACGTATTTGGTCGAACTTATCGTCCAGTACTGGCCCAACGACATTCTGGACGATATATTCGACTATAAAATCTGGCGTGTAGTATGAACCAGTAGCCTTGCGCTCTCTCCTGTCGTTCTCCAGGTACATTTGACCTTTGCGGATAACCTTCTCACTAGCGCTTTTTCCTTTTCCTTCCTTGAGTGGCTTCAGACCCTTCTTGACTGCTTCTCGGTATAGCAGAACCTCTTCCGTCTTTTTCCCCTTTACTACCGCCATCTTCTCTGGAGCCATACGTAACTTGAACTCCAGTAGTCCTTCGTAGATGGAACCAAGCTGCCGGACTCCCAAAGATTTGTAATCGATGAAAACTAGATCACCACGTTTTGAGTCGGCATCGCGCGAAAGAAGGTCGAGCGCCAAGGCAAGGTGCCTGTTGGGCAGCATGGTCGATCCCAAGAATCGGGCATTTATTGCTTCAGGGCTTGTGTCGTTCTCGTCAGGCTCGGATAAGAACAAGCCCCCATTGTATGGCGGAATATTTAGAGCTGGTTCTCCCCGGTCAACAATCCGAAATAGTTGTTCCAACCTCTCATAGAATTCGCAGTTATCGTTCGAGTATGTCTTCTTGATGCGAACGGCTGCCTCATGAGAAAGCGCTCCGGCTGTCTCGGCTATTTCTTCCTTTATCTTCTTTAGGCTGACCCCGAAATATCCTCGAACCTCGCGGACAGGCAGCAAGTCCCTTGCTTCTGCATAGAGTAGAAAGAGAATGCGATATAGAAAAGTGAGAGTTCCCTGGAAAACACTATCTAGAATCTCCTGAGTAAACTCCGTGGTAGCTGCATCTCCTGACCGTATATAAGTGATAAATCCTTCAGCAATATGAGGAAATACATCCTCGAAGACCCGCTCCTTCAACCTTTCGCCCAATTCGCGCGCGTATTCATCGCTACCGTCCAGCAGGCGGTCGAGATAAGTGGTCCCCACTTCACCATCTTCTGCTTCCCGCGATGTGGGGAGGAAGGCATCGCTGCGAAACAGTAACCAGAAATAACGGAAAGCAACAGCTATGTCCTGGGCTTGGGGAAGGGATTGTGCAAGCGTCTCCTCCAGGTCAATCTCGTAGTAGTTGGTTGAGCGTGAACGGGCGCGGCGAGAGTACAAGCGCCATAGTTTCCCGTTCGTTACTATGGCCCAGGGCGCCTCCTCTTGCTCCAAAAGACTCACGACCCAGGCTCCGGGATTCTCTTCTGGAGTCTTGTCGTCTCGGACATTGTCTTTGCCATCCAAGAACCTGCCCCAGGAGTACACGAGGCAATTGGCTACTGGCACTTCTCCATTTTCAGGTGAGAAAAGTCGATAGTCTGCCTCCTTTTTTTCACTGTTAGCCTTTTTTCCGACTTCAACACGAAATCCCAATACTTCGAACGCGGGTTCAAGAAGCTGCTTCCTAAGAAGCTCCTCCCCTTTACCTGCATACCTTGCAGTTGCTTGGCTGTAGAGCTCGCAAAGCCTCAGGAACGTTGGCTTGGGGTCCTCCGACCACTCTTCAAGTTGTGGCATCCTATTCATCAGGTAGTAGTCAGAAAAGAGAGCCCGATTGTTGAAGAACTCCTCAGACCATTCGGCGATGGAATAGGCGGCGAGGAGCTTGTCGTACTGGGCAAATGGGTCTGATTCCGTATATGAAAACCGCTTGAGCACTCGGATATGAACAGTTGATGGTTTCCTACGGTCAATTGTAAGAGCTCGAGGCCTCACCCCAACCTGCCTCTGGCCAATACCTGTGGATTCAGCAGTGGCTGGAGGCGAATACCTCTCAATGAGCACGAAATCAATCCGCTCGTAATCGCTGGTCAATACCAAGAGGTAGTTTCCTGCCCTGTTGCGAAATGCCCTGGCCAGAGCTCGTGTCTGGCTTACCGTGACACTCGTAAGCTCAAACAGATATATCTGGAGGAGTCCTTCTTGGCTTGCAATAAGCTCAATATGACGTATTGGACGTATAGTACTCTCTGCTGAGATGCCCAGGTTCTCCGGGGTTTGTATTGTTCTTTCATCTGTGTTGTAACCAAGATTAGAGAAGAAGGCAGCGATACCATCGGGATTGTTCAATTCCTGGACGTTTCGAGGCATCAGATCAACATCAAATTCCATCGGATTCCCAGCCCTTTGCTGCCGTCATTGAGATACGCCCAATATACCGCTTCCGACTGACACATTTTACTACGAAGCAGTCTGTCCTTGACCATAAGAGAGTTCCAACCAATTAGACACCGGTTGGAGTTGACCCGCTTTCGTTGACACAATCGGAAATGAGACGTTGCAGGTTAAGGTGTCAAGGGAAACGGGGCAACATCAGGTTGCGTACACATGGTGCACGAAAGTAGGCGGAGTCCAACAAGTAACGGGAATAGTAGACAGGCCCCAAGTGCTGACTCATGCCACGGAAAACGAATGCAGACCGGGGAGTCCCCTATCGGTGCCTCGGTTAGATAGGCACTCTTGTTCTCTCGAGGTTGTCTGACGCAATACAGCTTCTTCAAAGCCACAAATCGTCAGTGGCTCAACCATGATTGGACTTGCAACACACGGAGTTAGACTGCCACAGAGGCCGGGGTGTACCTTTTGTGCATCAACTTCCTTGGATTTTGCAGTTCCGTGTTCAGTAAAGATATCGGTCTTTTCAGTTTCCTGCGTTCTGTGACTTCTCGGTGGAGTTCGTCAGAAATCCATCACTATAAAGACAGCAGCATATAGAAGCAGCGGCATTACACGATGGCGATTCACGAACAGCCTGTCATCTCCTACGTAGTAGTTATGAGACGAATAATTCCTGACGAGCAGAGTCATTGTCAGAGCCTTGGCGATAACTTCGTCTGTTGTCGTTTCAGGTTTACCCAGGATGTCGCTTATTCGGTCGCTGAAAGGACTGTTGCGCGTACTGCCAAGGCCGCTGGACACGTACTGGCGGACCAATGCGTTTGGCATGTTCTCGAGAAGTCCAGCCAATAGAGGTTCGCTTTCCGTGACACTTGCCCAGCACGGGTTTGGTGAGGCGATTGCTTTGTCTCTTAGCACGGACTCGACAAAGGTGCAAATCTCACGGAGCCCCAGAGACAATCGACCCTTTGTGTAGCCGAGCGGACACTCCATTAGCAGTGCATCGGTTGTCTGCAAATCGTGCAGCGTTCCTAGCAATACGAGTCTATGTTCAAACGCATGGGTTCCCGGAACTCCACTCCAGGCTGCTCTCATCAGGCGAACAAAATCGGCAGCAGTCGTGTTCACTGTCACCTGCTGGAGATTGGCATGATATCTAGTGATATGCCCAAATAGCCAACTGTAGGAATTCCGCTCGAACTGAGCGTACAGCGGGCTATCAACAATCGCTCGTTCTTGTTCGTCTTCTTGATGATATGGCTCGTCTTCCTTGAAAGCTGTGAGTATGTGAGCAATCCCTTCATCCGTCTTTCCGGAAAGAAGCTGGGCGATTCCGTAGTTCACATAAACCTGCCCCTTATTAAGGGTAAATGAAGGCTCGATCTTCTGTCTTTCGTTAATCAGAGCATCCAGCAGGACGAGCAGGTCGCCATAGTATTTGTCTGCAAGATGCACTTGGCCGTTGCGGATTAAGGTCGCTCCGTCGTTGTTAATCGCTGTGAAATATGCGTCCTTCTCATCGGAGGGCAACGGTGGGTTTTCGGCATCAAATCCAACTGCGGAAGACACATTGTTGGCCAACTGAACCCTTCTCTCGTTCAAGAAATCAGACCAAATGCTGAGCAAAGCGTAAGTATTGATACTCACCGAAGAACCCCCTTCCTCGCCGATGACGGGCTACTGTTCCTGTTCATTCCCCAGCAAAGTAGCGCCAATAACAGGTAGACGGCGTGCCGCGACTGCCTTCATCGGTTTTTCAGCCTGATCATAAAACATGCTCTCCTCGAGACAATTGACTGCCGGTGCTCTACACATCGCGATCAACGCCGTAGTACTTGGCCGTGAACTCACCAGTCCAATCATCATGAAGATCAGATTCTACGATTTCTTTAAAAACCTGATCAATGCTTAGGCTACTCACTCGGCTCTTGAGGTCATCTGGCAGAAACGAAACGAGGAATAGGAACAATCCGCGCTCGCCGAAGGGACCATTGGACAAGAAGGTTGGGTTTCGAGGGTCGTATAGGAGCACGTAACTGCCACCCTCATGCAAAGCAAATAGAAGCTCACGAAAGAACTGATAGTGACTTGCGAATGGGCAAAAAGGGCTTGAACCCAATAGTCCATCCAGAAGACCGCGCTCCTGCATCTGGTCCCAGTATGTACGATATATCCACTGTAGATAGCACATGTCGAACGGTGGACTGGGATTTGCCCCATTACAGTCGCCATCCTCGAAGATCTTGCAGCCTCCGAACTCATTCTCAGACAATTTCGCTTCGATGAAGAGCGAATCGTTGGCCTCACCGCCTTTAATAACCAGGTCAATCGAAGTTGGCTGAGCAACCTCTTCCTTGAAAATAGCGCTGCCACTAACCTCGAAATCTGCAGTGATCGGACCATCAGGCCAAGAAATTCCGCTTTTGGATACAGCGGCTTTCAGCGGGGAATAGTCATCTCGCACGATGAGCGGGCCTATGAGGTTGAAGAGCATAGCCTGGCTGCTCATGCCATTGTGAATATGTTGATGTAGCGGATAGGCTCGCTTATCCAGTGCAGCTTTGGCGATTTCAGCTTCTATGTAATTGACAACTTCGTCGAGAATGATATTACATCGCCAATCCCGCTCACGATTAGCGAGGAGGAAGGAGTATTTGTTGCTTACTGGGTAGTCTTTTTCTCTGAACCATTCAGTAGCCACTTTACGCAGCTCTCTCTGATATTTTTTGTAACGGGGATAAGGCCACTCGAGAGCCCTCTTTCTGCTGTTGGTTTTGCTCATTCCTCACCTACCTGGGAATATTCTGGCAACCGCTGGAAGGAATTGTATCATCCGCGAGTGACATCAGTTTCTCGTAACGAGCACCGGTCACGAACGTGTCGTAGCCGGCAGTTATAATAGTCAAGGCAAGCAGTTGGCAACTGGATAAATATAAGGTTCCCGAACCGGAGTTCTTGGACCCTGCAACCACAACCTAGGATGATGTCAAGCGAGAGTGAGGAGGTATCAGGGAGATGCTAAGAAACCAGCAGCAAGACAGGTGAAGCAATAGTGGAGAAAAACTTTCGACCGAACATGCCGAAGTTTGCCATTCCCAAGATTCCTGCTATTGTTGTTAATCCATCCCCTATTTTGAGAACGTTTGATGTGTCCGCCGCATTGAAAACCACCATGAATCAAGCCGGTGAAATCCTTTCAAGGATCCAGGTCAATCCTATTCAGGAAGTAATACAGGCTAGTGCAAAGCAAGCCTCTTTGACGGAGGCTGTGGGTCGTCTTGCTTCGCAACAGGCGAAGCTTGCAAAGACAATACAACTTTCATTGGGGGATGGTTTTCAGAAGTATCTGGAACAGCTTGGCAAACAAGTGGCGGAAGCAGCAAGGTTGTCTGTTCAAGAACTCGAGGGTCTGGTTTTAGCTGACCCCATGACCATAATCGCCGCTGAGTTTGGATGGCCTCCACTCAAGGCACCTGATGAGTTTACTGCCTACCTGCTGAAGGAGGCACTGCAGATTGATGACGACCAGCTAAGACAAGAGTTCGTTGACGGAGAAGTGATGGAGTACTTCCAAGGACAAAGACTCGACGAGCTATTTTGGGGTTGGCAAAAGAAGCCTTATCTCAAGGACACGGAAAGGTTGGTAATAATAGAGTCAGCATTCGAGGCATACAAAGACATGAATTACTCGCTTGCCTCACCAGCACTGCTTCCACAGATTGAGGGATTATACTGTGAACAAATAATTGGCGAGGAAGTCCTGATTTCGGAGAAACATTATGAGGAACAGATGGACAGACTCAAGGATGAAGCAGGTGTAGATTATTATCCTGAGGCAAGCCAAACTGAGGTTTTGTTCGAGTTCGTCCAGCAACACGGATTCTTCGGTTTCAAGGATGAGAAGAACCCAAACAAGAATCCTATATCTCAAGATATAAGTAGGCACAAGATTCTTCACGGCAGCAGTACGGCATATTGTCGCCGTCAAGACATTACGCTTCGGCACATTCTTTGGCTAGATTGCGTTTTCGACATGATTGAGTTGACCGCTTTGATCAAAAGGGAACGCGCAGAAGATGGCTGACGGCTGACACAGCCGGAAACACCACCGAGACTTGCGGCACGACGGCCAAGTGGGAACACCTTCCGGCCTTCCAGAACCTCGCCTCCAACCCGTTCGCGATATAATACCCATCGGTACTCAAAGGCAAGGGGGAATGAAAGTGGCAGCCAGAACGATATCTTTGGAATTCGATGGCTACTGGCGCGAGCCGAAGGTAGGCGGCGTTCCGGCAGAATCGGGAGTCTATGTCCTCTACGAATGTACCTATAATTCCGAGAAGAAGAAAGTCTCATTGAAGCGCATTTTATACATAGGGGAAGCCGACGATGTAAGGGACCGCCTGAAGAATCATGAGAAATGGCCTAAGTGTCACGACTATTGCAGCGGGGGAAGCCAACTATGCTGTTCCTTCGCCGCTATATCTAAACCTGACAGGCTGAGAGCCCAGGCGGCCCTAATCTTCGAACACAAGCCCCCTGTGAATACCGACTATAAGGTTAGTTTTCCTTTTGACCAGACCAGCATTACTGCTGAGGGTGAGGTTACATTGTTGACGAAACGGTTCACAGTCGAAAGGACTTAGGGATAATTGGTTGATTCCCCTGAGCCGGAAAAAGAGAGAGAGGCATTTCCTGTTGGCCTAAAACTTGTTCTTCCCTTTCATGTGCCGTTTCAAGATGATGACTATGCCGTGAAGACTCCGTATGGCGTGATGCAAGTGTCACTGGTGGTAGACCCTCAAGCACATAAGCGGCAAACCAAGAACCAGCAATATGTCGATGAAGCAAATACAACTGTAGTGGTTACGTTTGGGGGAGTATCCAAAGGTGTCCACCTTCAAGGTGAAGTCAGTGTAATAAACCTCGAATGCCTGAAGGCCTATTTCGCAGATACGATTGTGCCTTTGACTGACAGTATAATTCAGACTGGCAACAGGTCTGTATGCTTCAGTCGAATAGCAATGCAAACCGGAATCAAGTGTGGTGAATTTGAAGAACGTGTCGACTATGCCGAATTGGCGGCAGTCTTCCACATCGGAGCTTCCGCTATTAACAGGCTGCTTTCTGCAATACGAGTTGTCACAAGTTACTTCGACCTTCCCCTAATCAACGAGGATTATTCACAATTTGAGGTGACGAGCTCCGTAAACGGAAGACCTCTTTATGTATTTCATAGAACAGGAGACGTGAAAGAAGTCTGGTCCATAAGCGGATATTCCGACACCTATATCAAGGTCGAGGATAGTGATTACCAGCAGGTCACTGACATCGTGGCGAAGGGAGAGGAGACTCTATTAGACGACAACAGGTTCATCATTGACGCGAACGCTGCATTCTTTCAAGGCGATTACCAGACAGCAATAGTCCTATTGCAGATTCAACTTGAATATGAGTTGTCTAAGGAAATGAAAGCAGTGGGACTGTCAACTTCTCAGACCGAAGGCTTAGGGAAAAAGTTCATCTATCCTCTTGCTCACAAGAAGAAGACCAAGGAATGGACGGCTCTTAAATTGGAATGGGACAACTACCGTCAATGGAAAAGATATGTCGGTGGTGACTATCAGAAGATTGACGATGGAATTGGAGCCTTTGTTGAGGCCTACATACTGCGAAACAAAATTGTACACGAGGGTAAAGCCGTCAGCAGAGAGGATGCAGTTGAGGCGTTTCTAGCTTACACGTATATCATGCATCTTCTTTTCAAGAAGATGGTCTTCTTGCCACGAGTCCTATCCGGAAAAATGGTGGGAACTTTCGGCTAGAACTATGAGAAGTGCTCCATTCTTCGCTAACTAATAAGCGGTGACTTCAACAGCAGACCGTTCTCGTTGACCCAGACAGGCTCTAGCGGCTTCTTGGTGACGAACCCGTTGTCTATTGAGTTCACTTCAACATTCTCAAAGGTTGCAAGGCAGAAAGGCATGCGCGAAACGTCAACGGTAACGGCGTCTGCATGGTGCTTCTTGGCGTCGATGATTGCTGTCTTCATGACTTCAAGCCTCGCATCAGAAGGGGTCAATATGCAGATGCGAGGGAAAAGGGCGCATTCTAAGTCCCGCTTGTATTTTCGTGAAGCATAATACTGGAAGAATCGCGTGAGCTTAATACGCAGAGCCTTCTTATCGAGTGTGTCGTTGTCGACCTCAAGGAAGATATGTCGCCCCCCTGGAGAGCCGCTCTGGACGTTGAAGTAGAGGTCGGGGTTCACGACAAGCTTCTTGTCACCTCGTGGAATATAGAAGCGGCAATCGCGGTCCGGTATCCACTCTACCAGGTGGAAGTTGGAAAGAAGTCTGGCGAGCATTATGAGGTTCACCAAGAAGTTTGTGGTAACGAGGTCATGGCGGGATCTTATGAGAAGGTGGTTGGCCTTTCGGGAAAGCCAACGGTAGTCTTGCTTCGACTCGATTTCCCGTGTGTTCTTGAGAACTTCCGCACCTTCAAGCCCGAGTAAGTAAGCGACCCTGTTTCTCCAACCGGAAGAAGGTATTGCTGTTTTTTCAAGGTACTTATTGCAGACTAGGCGAGAGATTCTCTGGGCAAGAGCGTTGCGAGCCCTGGTGAGGTCAAGGGTGAAACCGTCATTCTTGGAGAAGAAGAGAGTGCATATCTGCGTTTCTGTGAGAAAACCGACGCGAGAAACCATTTTGAGAATCTCTATGTCGCGGTCTGTGATGACGATTCTTGCCATTATTCAGCCGCTCCTTCAACTTCATCAAAACCCTCCCGCGCAGGACCATTGGCTTGTTTGTCTTCTGATGCGGAATCGCTTATGGATACGACTAGCTCTGTCCGAGCCGCAAAGTTCCGCTGCTCCGCCAGAACACCTGCCTTGGGCCTGCAGAGGTCCTCAATTGTCAGTTTCATCACGGTGTGGCAGTTCTCTGGAAGCAACAGATCATAAGGCTTGGGAAGGTTGAAGGTTGTCGGCGGAAGCGGTCGTCCATTCACGGTGGACTTTAAGAACCCCTGGTAACGGTGAAGGTTCATGAGGTCGTCCGCCCGCCGGCGAACCTCGTCGGGATCACTCGAGCTGGCGAAAAGCGGGGCCAGGGCGACTGCGTCTTCTTCCCCGACGTTGAAGCAGACTCTGGTGTTGGTATTTCCCTTGAGCCCTGCGAGCAGCTCCTCGGTCTGGGCGAGATACTGAAAGGCAGCGAGGAAGACGACATTGAACTTGCGGTCCTGGGCGAGGATTGAGGCTATCGTCGGAGTGAGGTACTCAGAGCACTCGTCCATGCAGACAAAGAACGGTCGGCGCTCCTCTGCACGGCTCTGGGCCGCCTGGTGTATGTAGCTGCAGAAGAGGTTGCCAAGCAGCCTCTTGCCAATCGGGCCGCAATTCTTGTCTCCGAAGTGGCAGATTAGGATCTTTCCCTCGTCGATGATGCTCTTGAAATCAACTTTGGCTTCGCTCTGGCAGAAGATGAAACGGAGCCGGCGGTCGAGGACGAACTGGTCGACGCGGTTCAAGAGGCTCCTGACCTCCTCCTCGCGGCGGTCTTGACGCTTGCTCGAGAAGTGGTCCCAGAACTGGTCAGCGTCCGGGTCGTCGAGCTCGCGAAGGACCTGGTCTCGGAAGTCCTTGTTTATGATGAACGGGCGTATCCAACCGAAGTGGGCGCCCCTGCTTCTGGCCAGAACGTCGGTGACTCTTGGGAGATATAGCATTAGATTCGCCATGCTCGGGTCCAGGCTCCAGATGGCGTGAAACGCGGCGATTATTGCGTCCTTGGTACGGTCCGCCGAGAACACGTCCGCGTACGCGAGGGGGTTGAAGGCCAGGGGGTAATCCGTACTGGCCGGATCTATATAGTAAACACGCTCGATGTGTTTCCTGGGTATGGAGTGGAGAAGCTCCTGGCAGGCGTCACCGTGAGGTTCTATGAAGAGAGCCCCCCTGGGGTGGTCGTCGTCTCCGCTGTCGATCCACTGATGGAGGATGCTTTTGAGGAGCGTCGACTTCCCGGACCCGGTCGTGCCGATAACGAGAGCGTGGTGACTGAAGTCGTGCCAGGGAACGCTCACGGGGTCATCCTCGCCGCGGTGGTCATTGGTGCCCAGATAAACGCGGCCGCCGTCTGTGGTTGTAAGCGGCAAGGCCGCTGGCGCGCTCCTGCTGGTATTCATATCGACTTTGACCAGCACGGTGTTCTTGTAGGGATTATGGAGAATGCCGGCTAGTTCGTCGGACGAGAGAATGCCTGCGTATTTGTAGAGCGGCCATAAGTTGCGGCGAGCTAGAAAGTCTACCAACCGAGACGCCGGCCAGTAGATGCGCTTGCCCACCAGGCCTTGATGCTTGTCGTATTGGCGGAAAGCGGTTGAGAGCCGGTCAACGTCGTGATGATTCGCCCCTTCCTTTTCCACGATCACGCGGATCTCGAAGGCGAACGAGCTGCGGCAGTTCAGCTTGTCGTCGATCGACTTGACGATGTCCTTTGCCTCTTCGGAGAGTTCCCGGCGGTGGTCCTTGAAACCGGCATTGGGGTTCATGGCGCCTGCAACCAGGCTGGCGTCATTGGAGGGGTGGAGTGTCAGGGATTCGAAGAGGGACACGAAGAGAGCCAGTGTGGTCCTGAAGAGCGATGCCAGAACGCGGTGGAGGCTTGAGTTCTTGAGGGCCCTGTCCATGTCGCCGTCATCGGAGCACCTGATCTTCTCTCTGACGCCGCGAGCGCTTCTTTTCCAAAACCCCGAGCTCGGTTTGAGAAGCAGCTGGACATAGGATGATGAATCCGGGCCCACGTCCATCGAGTTCAAGAGAACCTCGAGGGGGTCGTCCATCTCGAAGCCCTTGAGGGTCCGTAAGGAGTAAGCCGGGGACTTGCGGAGGACCGTGATACGTCCGTAGCGCCGCGAGGTGGAAGCTTGAGGCAGCTCGAAAGGGACGATATCCAAGCGGCAGCCGCGCAGTTTGTCCAGAAGAGCGTTCTTGACGTGCTCAACAAAATATCTGATGTCTGGAACGCTTATGAGCAAGGCCTTCTCCCCGCGGGAGATGAAGGCCACGGTGACGTGGGGCTGACCGGTGAATATTCGGATGTAACGAGGGAGCAGGAGCTCGTGAAGGAGGTTTCCGAGCTGCTCGCTTCTCAAGGGAAGATCCTCACTGTGGTGACTGAAGGAAACCTTGAAGGTGACAATCTTTGAAGCGTACTTGTATCGCCAGTGGATGCGTGACCAGTAGAAGAGAACCACGGCTATTGAAAGGAAGAGGGCGGCCAGTACCGCCCAGGGAGGCACATAGAACCAGGTTGGCAGGTCAAGATGCGGAAGGGGAACGTGGATACGCGGGAGATGGATTCGATTGCCCCAGTAGATCGCAATGCACTCGAGGGCTCCAACGGCAGTGACAGTGAGAAATATCGTATGCTCCGCAGGCGAGCCTACCTTGATGCGGCTTTCCGCCTTCTTTGGTAAGCCGACCATGTGGCTCTTTCCGAAAATGGGGACTCCCGTCCTGGTAAAGATGTCGCCCAGGTAGATATGGCTTGCATATCCCCATAGGGCCGCAAAGCAGAAAGGCATCGCTCTGGAGCCCCAGAAGGCAAGCCCCACAGAGAGGACGATGGCGGTGAAACCAAGCACCCCAAAGACGCTATGCGTTACTCCGCGGTGCCCGAAGAGACCCTTGAAGATTCGGCTCAAGCCATAAGAGCGTCTGCCGGCCAGGCTCTCGGGCTCGTCGATGTCGGGCAGCAGAGCCCCCAGCCCAGCGACGAACGCCAGGGAAAGTGACTTTGGGCCTCCCCCGCCGGCAAGAACTGCGGCGCCGGTAGTTGTAGCTGCTATCGCGAAGTGTGTATATCCGAGCATCTAGCGCTCCTGGTTGCGCTTTGTCTTGCGGGGCATGTATTCGTACACGTTTCCCGTCTTGCGCCCATGAGAAGGGCTCTCAGTCAATCGGTCTGGGGCGAGCCTGTTCATAACAAGCCTCAGAGAGGAAATATCTACCACCGAACAGCCCCGGAGCTCCTCGAAGATAGCCCCGGGGTCCTCCCCAAGGTCGAGGCGTGCCTTGACGCAGCAGTAGATCGTTTCCTCATCAAAGAAACTAGGGCTCATAAGGCCTTCTTCTTTGCCGACTGCTTGTGCGCGCTGTCGGGGCCGACGCTTTGAACGCCAGCCCTTGTCCGAATCCCCTGCTTGCTCGCCGGCTTCTTGCGAACATCGGTACTCCAGAACGGATGGGGTCTTGGACTGCGGTTAGAGGGAATGCTCTTTTCTTGCATCAGGCGGCTTCCTTTCTCATGCGCTCTGCCGTGCCGGTCTGGATGCGTCCTTCCGACTCCAGTTTTTCGGTGTAGGCTATTGCCTGAGGGACAACGGATAGGACCTTATCTTCGGCCTCCTTCAGCACCGCGGAGGCGAACCGGATGGCGTCCTTCAGATTGCCTTCTTTTCGATAACCCTCTGAGAGCCACCTGGCTGTTAACTTCACGTTCTTCATCCCAGGGTTCTGCGCGCCCTGGAACGCCTCGAAGTGGCGTTCGAGTCTTGTCCTGAAGTACTTGATGACCGATCCCTTTCGTTGGAAATTCTGGAAAGTGCCAAGATCAATATCCTGCTCGACCTTCTTTGCCTGCTCTTCCTTGAACTCCAGGGGGTAGGCGCCTTCCGGGTCAATTAGGCAATCCTCAACGAGGTAGGACTTGATTCTGAAAAAAACCCCACCGACACCAGACAGCTCGTCAATGAGTTCGGGTTCAAGAAGGCTCGGCTGAGAAAGGGATGGTGGTTCTGGTGGTTTATTTGTATTTATTTCCTTTTTATAGGCTCTCCCCTTTTGTGAAGGGCTGAGCTCTTCACATTTGTTAAGGGCTAACTCCATGTCAGAGGGCAGCTCTTCACATTTGTTAAGGGCTATATCTTGTGGTCGGCTGGAGTCATCCACGAGGGGAATATCAAACTTGAAGACCTCCGCGAGCGGGCTCTGAGGAATCACCTTGAGTCGGTAGCAAGTGGCTCTAGCTTTCTTGCCGGGGCCAAAGTGCTCAGCCTTCTCGATGCAATTCAGGGATTCCAGGAGGGCAAGCACGTTATCGGATCCGTACAGGGATCTCCTTGAAACGCCAGCGCCGTTGTCTAGGCGCCGGCCCTCTTTCGTACAGTGCCCGTTCAGCATCTCCTCTTTCGAGATCGCCGCTTCCAGGCGATGGAAGCCGCAGGTCCAGCGTCCGATGTAGACAAGAACGTTGAAAGCGGGACCAGGTAGCGCTCCCTGCCAGTAGTCGAATATCTCGTTTGGCAGGCCTGTGTAGTTGGGCTGGTCGAACCCTTGGAACTGCCCGCTCTCGTCAAACATCTATCCCTCCTCAAGCGGCTATAATGTCAGAGCAAAACCTGTTGCCACAGATATGGATATCTGCTAATCTTCGCGGTGTGAGCCATAGCAGATAAGCCCCCCAAGCGGCACCCCTCGAATCTGAGGTTGTTTGCGAAATCTAAACATGTTCAAAAGGATTTGCCGGAATGTGCCGCGAACTACCAGCAGCCAAGAGAAAGCACGGGATATAGTATTCCGTATGAAACTGGGAATTAACGGGGTTTTACAGGGTACCAAGAAGAAGCAGTGAAAAGTACAGAAAAGTACCGAAGATGAACTTTTAATCCGGGTGTCGAAGGTTCGATCCCTTCACGGCCCACCATGGGCCCCCATCGTCTAGAGGCCTAGGATATCGCCCTTTCAAGGCGGCGACACGGGTTCGAATCCCGTTGGGGGCACCACCATTCATGCACCGCGCCGGGAATCAGGCTTGTTCAGCTGTCTCTCTCCCGCCTCCGCCTGTCGCGCTCCTCGCCGGCCTTCTTGAACATATTCGCGGCCATTCCCATGGCCTCTTCCAGGTCGGAGTAGCGGACTTCCTCGCCGTCTACCGTCGGCGGCTTGACCGGGATGTCCCCGGCCATCGAGAAATCGTCTTCCGAGGCGATTATCCCGAACTGGCGGACGATGTTGTCCTCGACCACGTCATCCAGCGGATTCGCGAGCCTCTCCTCGATATCGATCTGCAGAATGGAGGGAAGCTTCTCGATTTCCTCTATCTCCATGATGCCGATGGAGATTATCTCGCGCGGGTTCATGAGGTTGACCACCGTCAGCATCCGTGTCGGCACACCGAAGCCCCTGGTGTGGTACCAGGCCTTTCGATAGTCATCGAATGTCTTTCCTTCTCGAAGCGTTCTCGTGATAATCGCCACACCTTTGGCTTTCATAAGCGTACCTCCTGCCGCATGGGGAAACCGGCCTGTTGTTGCCTCCTCGATTCTACCTGCGGACGCGGTGACGCGGCAATTCATGTACCATTGGTTTATGGGCAGCTTGAAGGCGTCGATGAGAGGATCAACCAGATGAGCAAAGAGGTGCACGTGCCGACCGGGCCGGGGGCGCCCGAGGTGACGGTCAAGGTCAAGGAGCACAACATCATAGTCAGGGCGCTCTACTTCCTCCTGGTGGGGTGGTGGTTCGGGCTCTTTGTGGCGCTCCTCGGCTGGTTCCTCTACGCCACAGTCATCGGCGCGCCGCTCGGAATCAAGGTGCTGAACGCCGTCCCCGGAGCGATATCACTCAAAGCGCGAGCGAAGGATATCAAGGTGTTCCGCGACGGGGACGCCTACACTGTCACCCAGGTGAAGAAGGGGCAGAGGAAGTGGTGGATAAGGGTCCTCTGGTACCCGTTCGGCCTGGTGTTCAGCCTTATCGCGATCCTGCTGGCATGGCTGCTCTGCGCCTTCCTGGTCACCATGCCGCTAGGGGTTATGCTCTTCGACAAGGTGCCGGCCATAGCCTCGCTCTACAGGTCTTGAGCGGGCGTCGGGTTGCCAGCCGGACCGGTTTGTATCAGCATGGTCATAATGTATAATACGTTGCCTGTAGTGAGCCGCGGGGGCGTGGTGTAGTCTGGTTTAACACACCGGCCTGTCAAGCCGGAGATCGCGGGTTCAAATCCCGTCGCTCCCGCCATCCATCCCCCCACGCGCGGCGTGCGACCGCGCCGGGGAGGAGCATAGCGCGCGGGCCGTGGTGAGGTAGCTCAGTTGGTAGAGCACAGGACTGAAAATCCTGGTGTCGGCGGTTCAAATCCGCCCCTCACCACCATTCTCTTTTAATTGAACCGCTGCACACGCCGATAGACGAGGTAGCGGCCAACGAGCCGGGGCGGACCGGCAGCGACAAACGGGAGAGCAAATGGAGCAGGAACCGGTACTAACCTCTGAAGGCATGAAGACGCTCAGGGAGAAGCTCGAATACCTCGAGACCACCAGGAGGCGCGAGGTCTCCGAGCAGATGAAGAAGGCCGTCGACCACGGGGACCTCTCGGAGAACGCCGAGTACGATGAGGCGAGGGCGGCCTACATGAAGCTGGAAAAAGAGATAAGCGAGACCGCCTCCCTCATCGCGAGGGCGACGGTGGTCGAGGACCACGACATAAGCACCGAGGTCGTAGGCGTCGGCTCGCTCGTTGAGGTGGAAGACATTGAGAACGGCGGCGTCACCCAGGAGTTCAGGCTGGTCGGCCCGACCGAGTCCGACCCGGGGAGCGGCAAGATATCCCACCAGTGCCCGATAGGAAAGTCGCTGATGGAATCGAAGCTGGGCGATGTCGTCTCCGTCGAGACCCCGAGGGGGACGAAGAGATACAAGGTCGTCTCCATCTCGAAGTAAGGTCCTTCTCCGGCGGCCCCGGGAAAGTCCCCTATTCCCTATTGAAATTACGGTGTTTACAGCGGCAGGATTGCGCCCGGTTGCACAGAAGAAGTCGGCGCAAACCGTTACGGGCCGCCCTCGTGGAGACCCGTAGCGGCCGTTCAGGAGACCGTAGTGAGGTGGGCGGCGGCAGGGCACCCGGGGGCGGACTGGGTGCAGGAGACAAGGGGGTATCATGTCTGAGTCAGGACTGTTCCGGAAGACCGCGGTCGCGGCGTTGATGGGGGTCCTCGCGCTGTCGGTCGTGCTGGCGGCGGGGTGCGGGACGACGCCGACAATCACTCTGGTCACCACCAAGAGCACCGTTGACTCCGGCCTGCTGGCGTCAATGATACCGACGTTCGAGGAAGCCTACGGCATAAAGGTCAACGTGGTGTCGGCTCCGACCTGCGACGCGGCGCTCGAGAAGGCTGCGTCGGGAGTGGCGGACGTGGCCCTGACACACAACGAGATGGCCGAGGCTGAGTTCATGAAGAAGGGCGCCGGCGTCGAGGAGAAAGACGTGATGTTCAGTGACTTCGTCATCGTCGGCCCGGTCTCCGACCCGGCGGGCGTAAAGACGTTTGACTGCCCGGCGAAATCCTCCAAGAAGATAGCCACGATGGGCATCACCTACGTGAGCCGGAGCGATGGCTCCGATACCTACAAGAAGGAGCTGGGCTACTGGCAGAAGAACGGGTACGGCGACCCCACCGGGCAGGCCTGGTACATCAAGACCGGCAAGGGCATGGAAGAAACGCTCAGGATAGCAGACGAGAAGCAGGGGTACGTGCTGACGGACATGGCGACCTACCTCAAGATGCAGGACGAGCTGGCCATTGAGCCCATCGTCAAGGGATGCACGATGCTCATGAACCGGTACAGCGCGATAGTGGTAAATCCCAAGAACAGCGACGGCGACGCCGAGACCGAGGGTGACGCCAGGGAGTTCGTCACGTTCCTGACCAGCAGGACGGGCCAGGCCGAGATCGGCTCCTACAAGAAGTACGGCGTGACGCTGTTCCACCCGTGCGCGCAGCCCGGCGAGACGGTCACCATCTGAGAGAAACCGGAGCGTCACCGGAACCGTCCAACCGCTGAACAAGGAGTGCAGTTTGATCATTAGAAAAGCCCTGATCCCCGCGATAGTGCTCGTCGTCATCGCGGCAGGCGCGCTGACCGCCGGCTGCGGCGGGAGCGGCGCGTCCGGCGGGTCGGCCGTGAAGACCCAGGCCGGGCAGTCGGAGCCCGAGGCGATGGACGTCAAGGTCGAGGCTATCGCGACTTCGCCGATGGAGTTCGACAACAAGACGGTCGCCACTGAAGGCAACTACGCGGTCGGTTACTGCTCCGCGTGTTTCCTGCTCAAGGACGGCGTCTCGGCTGTAAGGGTCGAGGTCTCGGACACCGCCCCGCTGCCGCCCGAGTCGAAGCTCAACGCGCGCATGCGGATCACCGGCAAGATATACGTCGCCAACGGCTCGCCCAACATAGTCGCGACGAGTATAGAATACCTGTAGCGGCGCGCGTCGGCCGTCCGGGCTGCTCCCGGCGAGAAGGACCTGGATGAAGCTGGTATCCCTTGCATGGAGGAACCTCAAGAGGCACAGGATACGCTCTGTCCTGACAGTGCTCGGCATCGCGGTCTCCGCGATGACTCTCTTCGTCATACTCGCCTTTAACAGCGGCTACGACCGGGCTCTCGACGAGGAGATGAAGGCCTCCGGCGTGCACATGTACATCTCCATGGAGGGCTGCCCCATGCAGGCGGCCTCACTAATCCTCCACGGCGGCGAGATACCGACATACCTCGAGCAGCAGATGCTCGAGTACGTGCAGGCCAGGCAGGAGGTGCGGACCGCCGGAGGGATGCTCATCTCGACCGTTATCGACGGCGGTCGGGCGGACCTCTTCTATGGGGTTACCGACGAGATGAAAGACCTGAAGCCGACCTGGAAGCTCGATGGAGAATGGTTCACGGGGCCTGACACGGTTATCCTCGGGTACGACGTGGCCCGGGACGAGGGAAAAGCGCCTGGAGACAAGATACTCATCAAGAGCCTGGACAGGGAGTTCACCGTGTCGGGCGTCCTGCAGAAGACCGGGAACGAGGACGACGGTTTCTACTTCCTCCCGATGGAGACGGCGCAGGAGATATTCAGGCGACCGAGACAGCTCACCGCCATCGGTATCCAGCTCAGGGACCCGTCCCAGCTCCAGAAGGTGAAGACCGACCTCGAGCGCATCGGCGCCTACGTGGTGCCCGCCTCGGACATCACAGACCTCATCACCGACCTCGTGGGAAGCACGAAGTCGATACTGCTTCTGATCGTAGGGGTTGTTCTTCTTGTCACCGGGCTGGGCATCTTCAACACCATAACGATGGCGACGTTCGAGCGCACGGAGGAGTTCGGATACCTCCGCTGTGTAGGCGCGCAGAAAACCCATATTTTCGAGCTGATAACGCTCGAGACCATGCTGTTATGCCTGGCCGGCGTCGCCGTAGGTCTGCTGGGGGGCTACGTACTCACGTTCATCATCGACGGTTGGATAAGGGGATTGCTGTCGTACGCCCCCGCCGGCAAGCTGCTGCGGCCTGATATCTTCGGGGTCCTGATAACAATCGGCGTCGTGCTGGTGATGGGAGCTCTGGCCGGTCTCTACCCCGGGTACAGGGCATCGAGGGTCTCGCCCATAGGGGCGGTGCGCGATGAATGAGATAGTGGACGTCGCGGGCGCCGTCAGGACATTCCAGCGTGGAGCAGAGGAGGTCCGTGCTCTCGACGGGGTCGACCTGGCGGTGGAGCAGGGTGACTTCCTTGCCGTGGTCGGGCCCTCAGGGTCGGGTAAGACCACTCTTCTGAACCTCATCGGGTGTGTAGACAGGCCGACCAGCGGCACCGTGACGGTGCACGGAATGCAGACGGAAGACCTGACAGACCGGGCGCTTGCGACGATCCGCTCGACCACGATGGGTTTCGTCTTCCAGCATTTCCTGCTGATGCCGACCCTGACCGCCAAAGAGAACGTCATGGTCCCAGGGCGCTTCTACGCCAAACGCGACCGGGACCGCGACCTGGAGGCCAGGGCGAAGAAACTCCTGGACACAGTGGGGCTCGCGGCGCGTGCCGACCACCTCCCCAGGGAGCTCTCGGGGGGCGAGATGCAGCGCGTGGCGCTCGCCAGGGCGCTCATCAACGAGCCCGAGATACTGCTCGCCGACGAGCCGACCGGGAACCTGGACACAGTCAGCGCCGACGAGATAGCGCGGATATTCAGGGAGCTCAACGACGCCGGCCTCACCATCGTGGTCGTGACGCATAACCTCGAGCTGGCGGCCAGCGCGACGCGCGGCATCAAGCTGCGGGACGGGAAGATAACCGAGCAGGAGGAACTGAGGCCGGTCCCGGCCCGTCCGGCCGCGCCGCTCCAGGTCGAACGCGCCTCCGAGCCCGAGGCGGCCGCCGCGCCAGAGGTCGAGGCCCAGCCTGAGCCGGAGGCACCGGCCGTCCCCGAGTACATGCCGCAGACCATAACCAGGAGGAAGTGGGGCTCCCCCGCCGTCTCGGGCGGCCTGGGGCTGCTCGGCGTGGTGATGTGCGCCACGGCCTTCATGCCGTTCCTATCGGAGCGCAGCGGCTTCGGGCTCATGAGCGACGGGTTCTTCACTGTGACGCTCCGCAAGGGCAACGAGCTCACCAGGGTCTTCTTCGGCAGCCCCGCCTCGGTGTTCACCGGGATATGGCCCTTTGTGCTCGGCCTGCTGCTCATCGCTGCCGGCGCTCTTTACCTGTTCAGGCGACGCCGGACGAGCGGCTGGATATCGATTCTCACCGGAGCCCTTGGCGCCGTTCTGGCCGTCACCAACCTGCTGATGGTCTACGCGCGGCTGGGGGCGGACGCGTCCCGCGGTTACGCGGGCATGAGCCCGGGATACGGTCTCTGGGTCATGCTCGGGGTCTCCATAGCTTCGCTCGCGGCAGGCGTCGTCATCCTGGCCGCCCGAGGCCCGCGCCCGGCGGGCGCGGACGAGCAGGCCTGAGCCTTTCGCGCTATCATAGAACCCTGCCGCCCGAGGCATCACCCGGCAGAAACGTGTCCGCTATTATGGGGGAGGTTGGTGGATGTCCAGGAAAAGCGCCGTATTCAAGGGAATGACCGTTCTCACCCTGTCCCTGGTCGTCGTCGCCCTTGCGCTTTCGCTCGCCGCCGGCTGCGGTGAGCCGGCGGAGGAGAAGCTGACCATCAACGAGATAAAGCTCTCAGAGGAAGACCTGCCGGGCTGGACGCTCATGGATGAGCTCAAAGCCACACCCCAGAACGCCGCCGAAGGGAGCATCGTGCCCCAGCTCTATGACGAAGGCGCCGAGGCCATACTCAACCAGGTGTTCGAGAAGAGCGGCGCGAGGCTCCAGGTTAACTACGTACAGATGGAGGATACCGACGCGGGCAGGCGGGCCGAGGCGATGTTGGAGGCAGCGGTAGGAGGCACGAACTACATCGGCCACAAGCAGAACATCGCAATCGAGATAATCGGCGATACCCCTGACATCAGCACCGCCGCCGAGGCGCTCGGCCTCTCCCTGTAGCGCGAGCGTTCACATCACCAGAAAAGAAGAAGCGCCCGCTCGGAATGAGCGGGCGCTTCTCTTCCAACTCCGGCCCGTGCTTACGGCCTGGTCACCGCCAGCGGCGGGTCTGTGTACAGCGAGTCGGCGTTCACGAACGGGAAGTTCGGGAAGTTGACCTGGTCGTTGCCGACCATGTTCCTCGCCTTCACCCGGTAGTACCTGGTCCCGGCCCAGCCGCTGTTGTCGTTGTAGACGATGGTCGAACCGATACCGGTACCCATCGGCACCAGGACCTCGGTCCAGGGTCCCAGCACCGGGTCCAGGGCCCACTCGAGCACGAAGTTGGTCTCGTTTATCGAGTTGTCCGTCCAGTTCAGAATCAGGTTCGGAGTACCGCCCGCGTCGACCAGGCCGCTCGGGGCAGGCGGCTTCAGCACGATAGGCATGCCGTGCATCATGTCCATCTCTTCGTGCGACAGGATGTGGCAGTGGACCACGAACTCCCAGCCGTAGTTCACCACCTCGTTGGTGAGCACACCCGGCCCGGCCGGCCCGGCCGTTATGGTCCCGTTCGGATCGAACCACTGCTGGGTCGGCGGCGGGGCGCTTAACGGGTCACCCACCGGTTTGGTCGGGTCTATCATCCTGACGCTGTTGGGCACCGGGAACGGAAGCGACGGCACCACGGGCCGCATCGCCACGTAGATGGCCTCCAACGGGTTCACGCGCACGGTCTCCTTCCAGCCCAGTTCGTTCGGGTCCACCTGCAGGACGGCGTTGTCCCAGCCGACGCGGTTTATAACCTGCACGTCGTACTTGTGGAAGTGTATGGGGTGCGTGTCCACCCCGTTATGGACTATCTTCCATATCTGGGTGCCGTCACCCGCGGCCGGCTCTACGCCCGGCGTTACCGACTCCATCAGTAAGTCCACCGGCGGAGACGCCAGCGGATACTGGACGAAGTTCTGGTTGGCCGAAGAGGTGGTAGGCACCTCGAGCCCGAGGAACCCGCTCATCCGCCCGTACTCGTTGTCGTAAGCCTCCCCCATCTCGTCCTGTATGGCCTTCGGCTCGAACGGGATGGTGAGGGCGGTTCCGCTGTATACCGTGTTGAACGTGGCCTGGGTCGCGTCGATCCCGAAGTAGGGGTCCACCGGGAACGACTTGTTGTACGCGGAGTCGTACTCTGCGGTCGGGAAGATTATCGGGTCCTGAGACTCCTCGAACACACCCTGCGTTGTCGCCGTTGATGCGAACGCCGCCTGCAGTTGCGCCAGGTTGAACGCGGGCGCCGGCGTCTTCGCCGCGACCTTTATCTGCATGATGGTCCTGGTGTTGGGCCCGTAACCGGGCTGCGTGGGCGGTGCGCCGCCCGTCGCGGTCAGGTCGGGGTTGTACGTGTAGTAGTCGTACCTCGGGTCGAGCGCCGGCACCGGGGCCGGGCAGTCGTTGTAGAGTATCAGCGTCTTGCCCGCGTACTGTGAGAAGTCGATTACAACGTCCGCTCGCTCGGCCGGTCCCAGCAGGACGGTATGGTCCTTCAGGACCCCGAAGTTGAACGTCGTCGGGTCCAGGTTCCATGTGATGGGCTGCTGTGACATCACAGCGGGCGCCGGGAGGAAGCCCCCCTCGTTCCCTATCTGTATCCAGTCCGGTCCCATCGTCGCGGGGTCCGGCACCCCGCCGTCGCGGCCGTCGGTCGGCCACAGCTCCGGGTAACCCGGGGTCAGTGCCGCCGGCACCATCTTGACCTCACCGGCGCTGGCGTTGTTCAGTGTGCCGTCGGGCTTCCACATCTGTGCCTGGGACTTCGCGGTGTAGAGCTGCAGGTTGTAGAACCTGTCGTCCGCGGCGTTCAGGATGCGGAGCCTGTACGACTTGGGATCGACCTCGAGCACCGGATAAGCGGTGCCGTTTACCACCGAGGTGTCCATGAAGGACTCCATGACCGAGGACGGGTTGGGCGTCGCCGGGATTGTTGGGTTCTGCCCCGGCTGGGCCGCGTACGCGTTCGGTATCGGAGGGAACGTTATGTTGGTCGTCGGGGGCCAGAACCACGGGCCGTAGTGCCACCTGGCGAACGCGTTCATGCCGCCGGGGTCGGCCGGGTTCTGGTTGGGCATGTAGACGTGAGGCAGCCAGAAATTGCCCTTGCCGCCCCACTTGGCCTTGTCCCAGGTCGGGTCCTGGACGTTCAGCTGCGCGTCGTCCGGCACGAACGTCCTGTCCTGGATGACCAGGGGTATCTCGTCGGTGGGGATGACCCCGCCGTCTATCAGTGCCTGCTCGGTATCGTCGCGGATGATGTACGGCGCCGCTTCGCCTGCGTAGACGTTGAGGCGCGTTATGCCATACGCGTGGTCGTGGTAGAAGAGGAGCCTGGAGCTCTGCTGGTTGGTGAAGTAGAACGTTATCGAGCCGTCGCCCGGGTCGTTCGTCGCGCCGGGCTCGGGCGGTGTCGTCTGTCCGGTGGTGTTGGGTATGATGCTCCCGTCCGCCCTGAACCACATGTCGGGTACGTTCTGGATGCTGACGCCCTTGGGGTACACCGTCGCCTCACCGTCAGGCACCGTCCACTGGTGCGGCGTGCCGTCGCTTATCCATGGGGTGTTGCCGCCGTGGAGGTGCACCGCCGCCCTGTTCTGGGTGTAGTTCTCACCAGGGATCGGCCCCATCCCGGCCCCCATCAACGTGGTGTCGGTCGGCAGGAACAGGTCTCCCCCCGCGCCGGTCGGCAGCGAGTTGGTGAACTTGACACGGACGGGCTTGTCCTTCTGGGCCACGATGGTCGGGCCGAGGTAGTGGAACGTGTTCACCGCGGGGTCGGTGGCGTTAGTCTGCCTGTAGCCCCGGAGCGTTGTCGCCGGCAGGTCGGAGTGCATCTGCTCCGTGTACTCGCCGAGCTCTATCTCGTAGTAGTCCTCGCCGGGATACATCGTCGTGTCGGCCTCGGCCACCGGTATGAACTGTCCCAGGTCGTTGGCGCTGGCCGCGCCGAGCCCCGGCAGCCCGTTCACGAACTTCCTGATGCCGGTGCCAGGGACCACCTCAGACTTGGGACCGACGATGGTGGCCCCCATGGCGTTATGCCCGCCGGTCCACAGCGGAACGCCGGAGCCGCTCGGCATGTAGTCGAAGTACATCGGACGCTCGACCACTATGTCCTGGCCGTTCGTGCAGGCCACCGAGGCGCTGAAGTCGTGCGCCGCGTCGTCGCCCGTCCCCAGGATGTCCCTCGGTGACACGGTGCTCCTTGAGTTGGCCAGCACCTTCACCGCCTGCGTCGCGGTGGTCGCGTTGCCCTTCATGTAGGTGATGGTGACGTCCGCGTCGGTGGCGCCCGGGTTCTGTATGGTTATGTACGGGTCGAAGTTCGGGCGGCACGTACCCTCGGCGAAGTAATAGTCGGGGCCGGGCAGTGTCGAGCCGACCACCACGTGCCCGTCGGTCCAGGCGTTGTTGTAGTTGAAGTATATGGACCTCTCGGCCACAATGCCCTGGCCGTTGAGGCTTTCCACCTTTGTGCTGAAGTCGTGCGCGATGTCGGCGGAGCCGAGCACGTCCGCCGGTCGGACGGTGCCGCGCGCGTTCTTGGCGATCTGGATGTTCTGGGTCTTTATGGTGCCGTCGTCCTTCATGTACGTGAGCTTGACCTTGGCCGCGGAGCCGCCGAGGTTCACTATCGAGAAGAACGGGTCGTAGTTGGGTCGGTTTGTGCCTTCCGCGAAGTAGAAGACCTGGTCGGGAGCGGTCGTGCCCATAACGTTATGCCCGCCGTTCCAGGCGTTGTTGTAGTTGAAGTACATGGGCCGCTCGGCGACTATCTTCTCTCCGTTGGTGCACTCCACCTTGGTGCTGAAGTCGTACTGGACGCCGTCGCCCGCGCCGATCGTGTCGGCGGGGTGCACCGTGGCGCGCGTGCGAGCCGGTATCTGGAGGGTCTGCTCCTTGGTGGTACCGTCGCCCCTGTAGTAGGTCAGCTTGACGTTGGCGCCGGCTCCCGCACCGTTCAGGATGGTGTAATAGGTCTCGAAGTTGGGGCGGGTGGTCCCCTCGGAGAAGTAATAGACGTTGTCGAGAGCGGTTGCCCCGACCACGTTGTGCCCGCCGTTCCACATGCCCTTGAAGTTGAAGTACGTGGGCCTCTCGACCAGGATGGACTGCCCGTTGATGCACTGTATCTTGGCGCTGAAGTCGTGAGCGTCATCGTCGCCGGTCCCCAGCTTGTTCCTGGGGATGACCGTCGCCCTGGCGTTCTTCTTGACCGTCAGGGAGTCTGCGACGTTCCTGCCGTCACCCGTCATGTAGGTGATTGCGACGTCGGCGTCCAGGTTCCCGGGGTTCTGGATGGTGAAGTACGCGTCGAAGTTCGGGCGGCACGTACCCTCGGCGAAGTAGAAAATCGGCGAGGCGGCGGTCGTGATGACCTCGGGAAGAGGGCTGTTGGCGTAGTTTGGCATCCCGAAGTAGTCAGGCTGGTCGCCCGGCCCGATTCCCAGAGGGTTTCCCGCGGTGACATCGCGGCCCTCCGCGATGGCGTTCGCCGCAGCGGCCGTCCTGTCGGCCTGGGTCACCCGCTGCTTGCCCGCGTTGGGGTTTATCTCCTGCGAAGGTGCGGCCGCCTGCGCGACCGCTATCCCATCACCGGAGGCGCCGTCACCACCCGAGCCCCGTCCCAGAACCGGGCTTACTCCCAGTATCAGGACCAATATCGCCAAAAGGCAGATAATGCCGGTGGTCCTACGTCCTTTCATGATGCGCCTCCCATGCATCCCGTACTACGACATGACACGACAACACGACACGAGGTCTCATTTCGGGTCTCTCCGCTGCTCTCCTGCAAGTAACACGAATATTTCCTACAGTCCCGGTAGTAATACAAGCTCCGCTCCGGGCGCCGCCACCCGGGCTCCTGCTGGTCCTTACAGGATACCCTCCCGGCCAAGACCGACATTGACATAGCACAACTGGGGTCAGACCATTTTCGTTGCATTGGCCACTCTAGTAAACATGCTTAACATGTTGCCGGTGCAAGAAAATGGTCTGACCCTCAGAGGAGCCGCGCGCCCTTGACGAAGAGGAGCACCGCGAAAATAAGAAGGATTGCGACGCCTATCTGCTTGTTGTGTTCTCCAAGCCATTCCTTGAGGGCCGCCAGCCACCTTTCCGCCCTGCCCGGGACCGCGATATAGACGGCAACCGGGAGCAGAAGCGTCGAGAGCGTCACCACGGTCAGAAGAGCCATGTAGAACACGTTCTCCGGCAGGCTGAGCCTTGCCGAGCTGATGTAGTGAATCCCCGAGGCGTAGATGACGAGCGTCGAGTAGTTGACCAGCATAGTGAGGCATCCGATCGCGAGCGACCTCGAAGCCTTGAGGTCCTCGGGCTCGGGCTCGCTCTCTTTTGGCTTCTTCCTAATAACCGGGATAATGGCGAGCAGGCACAGCGCCCCCAGCGCCAGGTCTATGTAAGCGTCGACCGCGCTCTTCTTGCCGCTCCCCCCTGCGTGCATCAGCGTCACCGCCACTATGCCCAGCGCCACCAGTGTGGGTGTGAAACCGAGTAGGAAGAACAGGGCGTTCTTGAGCGGGTGCTTCCGCAGCATGAGGGAGATGAGCACCATCACCGCCACGGGGCTCACCGCGGCACCCATTCCTATCACCAGCAGCCGCACAGTAAGGGACCACGACATGGAGACAGTATACAGGACGCCCTGGCTGAGGCGCATGGCACGGCTGAGAGTCAACCGTTTCGACCGGCTTTTCTCCTACTTTCAGACAGCGATAGTTGATACCAGTGCGCTATTCCTGGAAGGCTGACAATCGGGGAGAATCTGAGGTGACGAACGACCTGCTCACAATTTCATCATGGAGGCAGGAGGTTCGCTTTGGGAAGCCCGGCTACCCCCGGGCTTCCTTTTTGATAGTGTATGTAGCCATGGAGGAGTTACTGGAAAAAGCCCTGGAGCTAGGGGCCTCAGACCCCCGCCTCATACCGGTCGAGATGATCCAGGTCGACGACGACATCGTAGAGCTCTGCCTGCCGCCGCAGTGCGACGGCTACGACATGTGCGCGAACTGCCCGCCCCACGTCATGAGCCCGGCGGAGTTCAGGAAGGTCCTCGAGGGCTACGAGAGCGCCCTGGTCTTCAAGATCGAGGCGCCGATGGAGCTCCTGCTCTCAGACGAGCGTGACCACGTCGGGCGGCTCATCCAGGAGACCGCCGCCAGGCTCGAGAGGTTCGCCATCGAGGCCGGCTTCGTCAGCTCCAGGGCGCTCGCGGGAGCCTGCTGCAAGCGGCTGTTCTGCGGCGCCTACGAGAGGTGCAACGTCCTCTCCGGTGGTGGTGAATGCCGCAACCCTGATAAGGCGCGGACCTCCATGTCCGGCCTGGGGGTGAACTTCAACAGGTTGAACAGGGACCTGGGCTGGCAGATGAGTGATGCCCGGGAAGCCGGCGGTGAGGCCCTCGGCTGGATGGCGGGCATGGTCCTCATCGGATAATAAGGATTCCACATGGAAGGAAAGCGCTCACTGCGCGAGCGCGCGGAACAGAGCCTGCTGCTGCCATACCTGCTGCTGTGCGCCGCCCCGGTCGTCTGGGGCCTGAGCGGGGTGCTCGTGCGGTGGGCGGCCCTCCCCGGCAAGGAGTACGTGCTGATCTTCTGGCGGTCGGTCTTCGCGTTCGCCTTCTACGCCCTCTTCGCACTCATCATCAGGGAGCGCAGGCTCCTCCGCCCCGGTTCCGGAGTCCTGCTGCTCGTGGCCAGCGGGCTCTCCACCGCCGCCTATACGCTTTGCGCGTTCAAGGCTTACAACATGATATCCATCGGCACCGCGACGTTCATAATCTACCTGGCCCCCGTTTTCGTCGCGCTCCTGGCGCCCCTCGCGCTCCAGGAGAAGCTCGAGCGCTCGACGGTACTGTGCCTGGCCATAGCCCTCGCCGGGACCGCCCTCATGTCCCTCGGGCAGAAGGGCGAAGGCGGCAGCTCCTGGTGGGCGGGGGCGCTGCTCGCCCTCGCGGGCGCCGTGCTGTGGGCGGTCATGATGCTCATCTGGAAGAAGCTCCGCGACACCCACTCGCCCCTGACCATCGGGCTCTGGACGCACGGTGTCTGCGGGCTTGTCTACCTGCCGTTCGCCGTCCCCGCGACCGGCAGCCTCGAGCCGAAAGGCTGGGCTTCGGTCGCGGTCTTCGGCGTCGTCGTCATCGGTGGGGCCGGGCTCATCTACCTCTACGCGGTCCGCCGCGTGAAGGCGCAGGACGCGGCCTTGCTCGCATATATCGAACCCGTGAGCGCGATGGTGCTGGGGCTGTTACTGCTGGGAGAGGTCCCCACCTGGCTGGACTTCGTGGGAGCGGCGCTCATAATCGCGGCCGGCGTGCTCCTGCTGCGCTTGAGGACCGCGGCGGCGGAAGAGGTGGCCGAGGTCTTCGACGCCGCCGAGCGCTAGCTTAAGTTGGGGTCAGGCCTCAATTTAAGCTTGGAGCCCCTTCATGCAATCGCCGACTTAAATTGAGGGTTGACCCCAACTTAAGCTAGGTGGCGTCCGGGACTGTTTCGGGGATGCCCAGGCTCTGGGTGCGCGCGGCCACGACCGTCTGCCGGTAGAGCAGGTTGAACGCGAGCCAGTAGCTCCAGTGCCGCCTGAACCTCAGGCGCTTGATGATGGAGCGGTAGGAGTAAAAGTCGAGGTGCACCTGCCGCGTGCTCTCGAACAGCCCCTGTGGGGTCATGTTGCCCGGACTGAAGACCACGTGGCTGTCCCAGGATGGATCGAGCCAGAACTCGGGTTCGACCCGGTTCTCAGCGAGCAGCTGCTCGTAGATCCGGGTGCCGGGGTAAGGCGTCAGGTTGGCGAACTGCGCGACCTGGAGCCTGTTGTCGATCGCGAACCTCACCGTGTCCGAGAACACCGACGGCCGGTCCGTGTCGAAGCCGAACACGAACGCGCCCATGACGTGTATTCCGCTGTCTTCCAGCAGCGCCAGCGCCTCGGCGTACTCCTCGACCTTGTTCTGGTGCTTTCCCATCTCGTGCAGGCTGTCCGGCGAGAGCGTCTCCAGGCCTATGAACAGGAAGCCGCACCCGCTCTTCGCCGCGAGCCTCACCAGCTCGGGGTCCCTGGCTATGGTGATGGACGCCTGCGACCCCCAGAGTATCTTCTTCGGGATCAATGCTTCGAAGAGCTCCTTCGCCCGCGACGGGTGCGCGGCGATGTTGTCGTCTATGAACGGGACGACGCGCTTCCTGACCCTGTTGTTCCTGGGGAGCGAATCCACCTCGGCGAGGACGCTCTCGGTGTCGCGCACCCGTATCTTCCGGCCGTTGAAGGCGGTGACAGAACAGAAGTTGCACCCGTGCGGGCACCCGCGGGAGGTCTGAACGCTGTTCGCGCTCCAGTACCGGTTTGGCTTGATGAGGTCCCTACGGGGAAGGAGCGGGTCGGTGAAGTCCTCGAACTGCTCCTGCCGGTACAGGCGCTCCATGCGCCCTGCCGCGGCGTCCGAGACCACCCGAGGCCATATCTCCTCGGCCTCACCGACCACCACCGAATCCGCGTGCCTCAGCGCCTCGTCAGGAAGCATCGACGCGTGCACGCCGCCGAGTACGACCTTCGCGCCCCTGGCCTTGTAGGTGTCAGCGATGTCGTACGCCCGCGGCGCCGTCGCCGTCATTGTGGTGATACCGACCAGGTCGGGGACGTCGTTGAAGTCGATGTCTTCAACGCTCTCATCGATTATGCGCGTCTGGATGTCCTCAGGGGTGTGCGCCGCAAGGTACATCAGTCCGAGGGGAGCCAGGAGGCCCTTGTTGAAAAGATACGTCTCCCCGTTCTTGGTCGGGGCGACCAGGTGCAACTTCATGTGAGTCCTATCGACACGTGGCCCGGATTTCCATAGCGCCGGCCCCTGGCCGGCCTCCAGACAGACGTAGCGCCGGCCTCTGGCCGGCATACTCTCGATATGCCGGCAGGATGCCGGCGCGACATCCTCAATGCCGGTACCTAGTACCTGTAGTTGGAACGCTGCGGCCTGTCCTCGCGGGGCCTTGCCTCGTTCACGTTCATGTTACGGCCGTCAAGGTCTTTGCCGTTGAGGCCTTCGATCGCGGCCTTCGCCTCAGCCGCGTCGCTCATCTCGACGAAGCCGAAACCCTTCGACCTGCCGGTGCTGCGGTCGACTATGACGTCCGCCGAATCCACGGTACCGAACTGGCTGAAAGCCGCCCTCAAGTCCTCCGAGCTGACGGAGTAACTCAGGTTACCTGCGTATATCTTCACTATCTTCCACCTCCCCTGTCTAAATAAAAAAGTGCCCCGAGTTTGCGATCCTCGGGACACGTACAACCTACCTAAGAACTCTCACTCGCGCGTATTATAGCACTTTTGGAGGGCGAACGCTTGATTACGGTCAACCCTCCAGGTAATCACGGAGGCATCCGCTGCGTGAGGGGTGCCTCAGCTTGTCCAGTGTCTTGGCCTCTATCTGGCGTATCCTCTCGCGGGTGACGCCGAACACATTGCCCACTTCCTCGAGCGTCCTGGGTCGTCCGTCGAGCAGGCCGAAGCGCAGCTGCACAATCCGCTTCTCCCTGAGGGTGAGGTCGTCCAGCAGGTCGTCCAGGTGTTCCTGGAGCATCGTGAACGAGGCGGCGTCCATGGGGACGACCGCGCCCGTATCTTCGATGAAGTCGCTCAAGGGCGTCTCGTCCTCCGTTCCTACAGGGGTCTCCAGGGACACCGGCTGCTGGCTTATCCTCCGTATCTCGCTCACTCTCTCGGCGGTGAGGCCCATCACCTCAGCCAGCTCCTCGGCCTCGGGTTCGTGTCCGAGCTCCTGGGTCAGGCTGAGCTGGGCCCGGGACAGCTTGTTGATGTTCTCTACCATGTGCACGGGCACCCGTATGGTCCTCCCCTGGTCGGCGATGGCCCTGGTTATAGCCTGGCGTATCCACCAGGTCGCGTATGTGCTGAACTTGAAGCCCTTCCTGTAATCGTACTTCTCCACTCCGCGGATTAGGCCGAGATTGCCCTCCTGTATAAGGTCGAGGAACAGCATGCCGCGGCCTACGTAACGCTTCGCGATGCTCACGACCAGCCTAAGGTTGGCCTCGGTAAGCGCGCGCTTGGCTCTCAGCCCATCCGATTCCTGGATCTTGAGCTCAGACTCCTTGTCGGCCTTGAGGTCTTCGCGGCCGGAGAGGGCGTCAGCCGCATTGCATCCCCTCTCTATCCTCTTTGCCAGCGAGATCTCCTCCGAGGCCGTCAGCAGCGGGACCCTGCCGATCTCACAGATGTACATGCGGACCGGGTCCTCCAGTGAGCCGGAGCGCGTGGGCAACGGACCAACGGTCCCTGCCCGCGGCCGCCCGCGAGGCATCTTTACGGGCTCCTCCTCGATGTCGGCGTCAGCTTCCTCGACGATCTCAATGCCCTGGGAGGAAAGGTAGACGAACACGGTCTCGACCTGGTCGGAGGATAGTTCCGCCCCCTTCAGGCTCTCGAAGACGTCCTCAGCCGTGAGGAATCCGCATTCCTTCCCCCTGGACGCGAGATCGAGGAGGTCCTCGAGGACAAGCTCGCTCAACATGTGCAGCATAGGTATTTAAAGGCTCCGTCCACTCGGACGCTCGCGCCGGCCCGGCCCGAGCACAGAAGAAAAAGCCCAGAGAATCGCTCTCCGGGGCAGGCACTTCCTCCACAAAAAGGACTCTTACTCAGACCTACTCTATCACCTTCTGAGCGCAGAGTCATGGCCGCCCCTCCCGCGGACCCCAGACACGAGGCGTGCCATGCCGGGCACAAGGAAAGGCGCGGGCCAGCGTCGAAGGGCAGCGATGACTATGAAAAAGAACTCTGTTGAAACGGAAAAGATAGAAGGCGGGCTCTGGGTCAGGGAGGGCTTCGCCCGGGGCCCGGAGCCTGAGAGGCCGTTGGTCAGTGTGGTCACCGTCTGCCAGAACGACGAGAAACACCTGGAGCAGACCATCGAGAGCGTCCTCGGCCAGACCTACGGCGACATCGAGTGCATTGTCGTGGACAGGGGCTCCTCGGACGGCACACTCGACATACTCAGGAAATACGACAAGGACATCTCTTACTGGGTCAGCGAGCAGGACGACGGCCCGTACGGCGCCATGAACAAGGGGATATCGCTGGCGACCGGAGGGCTCGTGGGCATAATCGACGGCGGCGACTGGTACTTCCCGTACACGGCCGAGGCAGCCGTCGAGGCAAGTAGTGAGGACCCTGAGGCGCGTGTTTTCTTCGGCCCGCTCTACGTGACCGATGAAGAGGGCGTGCTCGAGTGCGTGTGGGAAGGAAGCGAGCAAGGCATCGAGCACAGGTCCCAGGTGAACCTTGCCACGTGCTTCGTCAGGAGCGCCGTATATGACGATTACCGGTTCAACACCAAGTACAGGCTTCTCGCCGATTACGACCTGATGCTTCGATTGCACCTGGCGGGGATGAGGTTCCACCGCGTCGACAGGCCCCTGGCCTGGCACAGGGCCGGAGCCCGGAGCCCCGGTTACTACCGTTCGGGAGCTGAATCTTACGACATCCGCTGGGGCAACGACCTCCTCACGCCGTGGCAGTACGTGGGAGGCCGCCTGGCCCTCGCGTTCGAAGCTCCGCTCGTGAAGCTCAGGCGTGTTGTCGCGGGTGGAGCGTACAGGGAGATATACGAGCTTCGCCGCGGGAGCGGCTGCCTGTATGCCGACAACCTCGCGTTGAAGGACGAGCTTGCGGCTGCCTCTGAGCATGTCGCCAGGGTCGATGCGGCGCTTTCAGAGCGCGATGCGGAAGTAGCAAGGCTCGACGCCGAGGTTGCCAGGCTGTCGCTTGCGCTGGAGGCGTCGTCCGCCGAGAGCTCCGTCTCCGGATACTTCAGGCGCCTCATGGGCCGCAATAGATAGCGGCCGGTCAGAGGATTCCCAGTATGCCGACCGCGACGCCCGCGGCGGTCATAAGGCACCCAAGCGCCCAGACCAGCGCCTTTGCCCTCAGGTCGTCCACGAGCCACTCCTCGGGCTCCCAGCCGATGATGAGTGGCCCGCCGCCGCGCCTCCTTATGAGCGCGTCTCCTTCGGTCTTCCGCGCGGTGCCCAGTACGTAAGCCTCCTGGCCCAGTGGTATCAACCACTCGAACGTCCTGTACACGCCCTTGCCCCGTGCGTTTGCCATCGCCCTTATCACCGAATCGGCGGCCGCGTCAGCGCCGCGCTCCTCCGGCCTGTACCCAGGCGCCCCCTCGACCCCGTCGAGCGCGAGCTTCGGGATGAACCTCGCGCCGGAAGGGTCCACATCTATGGAGCCGGTGTCGTCGCGGAGCGCGAACGGGACGCGCATGCTCTCGTCGGCGACTTCCGCCCAGGACTCGCCCTTGTACAGCACGCCGTCCACGGTGAGGGTCACGTCGACCCTCTCCTCTATCTTGTGCCGGAAGTAGAGGCACGGAAGGAGAGTCCCCGGGGCCCTCAGGGGCTCGGGCGCTTCTGCGGTACCGTGCAGCTGGACCCGCGCCCTCCCCGAGGCGCGCACTTTCTCGAGCGCGCCGCCTATCGTCGAGCGGCTGCTCCTCCTGACGAAGTACAGCCTGTGAGTGGGCCTCCAGAACGAAACCACGAGCCCTACGCCGACCAGAAGTAAGATGATCCCGATTATCACCAGCATGCTCTAAGTATACAACCATACCGGTGTATACTATTGGGACATCAGCGGTATCCAGGGAGGGGTCATCATGAGCGTCCTTTACATCCGCCAGCCCGACGGCTCCCACGAGAAAGTCCCGGTCACGCCGGAGAACACCCGGAGTTACATAGAGAGCATCCCTCTCTACGCCGAGGACGACGACCCGCTCTTCTGGCCCGCGGACCGGGTGCGCGAGATGCAGGACGAGATGCTCAACCGGGAGCTCGACTGGGTCTTCGAGGGGCACGACTACTACAAGAGGACTTTCAAGGACGGCGGCATCGAGCGCGGCGACATCAAAGGCCTCGACGACCTCGAGAAGCTCCCGCTCACCTACAAGAAGGATTACATGGCCGACGCGGATTCCTTCAAGCTGAAGCCTGCCGAGCCCACCCTCTACGACTGGATATTCGAGGTGACTTACACCACCGGGTCCACGACGGGAATGCCCACGCCGTTCTGGAACACCATCCACGACGCCCACGGTATCTGGCAGATGCTGTTCAGGGGGATAAAGCTCGGAGGGTTCCCGCCCTACGCGCGCGGCATAAACCTGTTCCCGCTTGGCCCGGTCCCGCACATCGGGTTCTTCCGGGCCCGGGACATCGGGATGCTGGGAATCGGCTCGCTCAACATGTACGGCTGCACCGGGATGCCGCACCCGGAGTTCCCGGTCCACCGCTCGATGGACTACGCGATGGACCTAATCGAGGGAGGCAAGGCCGAGGTCTGGCTGGGTATCGCGAGCTTCATGCGGCGCCTCATCATGAAGGCGGAGCTCGAGGGCAGGGACTTCTCGGAGACAAAGCACATCCAGGCGCTCGGCGAGGCGTGCCCGCAGGCGATGAGGGACGACATGAAAAAGCGCCTGCAGAACATGGGCGCGGAGGACCCGTTCATCAGCAACTCCTACGGCTTCACCGAGATGCAGGGCGCCCTGCCGGAGTGCACCGACTTCAGCGGCTGCCACAACCCGGCGCCTAACCTCTACTTCTTCGAGGTGGTGGACGAGGAGACCGGAAAGCGGGTGCCGGACGGCGAGCGGGGGCTCTTCTGCATCACCCACCTGAACAGGCGGGGGACGGTGCTCCTGCGCTACGTGATAGGCGACCTGGGGGCGCTGACGCACGAGACCTGCCCCCACTGCGGGAGGACCAGCGAGCGGGCCGTCGTCGCGGTCGGCAGCACTTACGCTACGCGGACCGCGGAGCTGGTAAAGCTCAAGGGGACACTCATAAACCCGGAGATTCTCCGGGACGGCCTTGCGAAGACCCCGGGTGTGCAGGAGTACCAGATAATCTTCGACAAGAAGGACAAGGACGACCCCTACTCGCTCGACGACCTCATAGTGAAGATAGCCCCCGAAGACGGCTTCGACCGGGCGAAGATCGAGGAAGAGGTGCAGTCGAAGATGGTCTCCGCGGTCGAGATGCGGGCGAAGGTCGAGTTCGTCGCAATGGAGGAGATATACGACCCGACCGTGGCACTTAAGGCCTACCGCGTCATCGACATGCGCCCGAAGCTCGATTAGGGTCAGACCACTTTCGTTCCATTAGCAACAACAGTAACATCCGCAACGCTGATCATCGATGACGTGTTCGCTATGTTGTTAATGTTGCTAATGGAACGAAAATGGTCTGACCCCATTCAGTCTAGCGGAACATCCACTGGCCCATGCCGCTCGAGGCGCTGCCGCCCATCATCTCGTACGGCCTGATGTCCCACGGGCCGAACGGCGAGGTCCCGCGGCGGTCCCAGTACATTGAGCGCTCGACCACTATGCCGTCGACCGGCACCTGGCCGGCGTCCCGGCCGGCTCCGAACGCTACGCCCCCGCCAAGCATGTATACCATAGCCGACACCTGGAACTCGTTCGGCGCGTAGTCGGACACCCGGACTGTGCGGCGCGCCATGGCGGGCACCGCCAGGGCAACGGGGGCCCTGGGCCCCTCCTGGGTCATGAACAGGACGAAGACGTCCGCCTGCACCTCCATCGGGTTGAAGATGGTCAAAAACGTCTCGAACCCTACTCCGGTCGAGCCCTCGGGCATCATCCAGATGGTGCTCGGCATGTTGGCGCCGATTGTCGCGTGACCTTCCATCATCTCGTATGGCTGTTCGGCCTGCCTGTTGTCCCAGTAGGTGCTGCGCTCGGCCACGATGGGGACATCCGAGGTGACCTCGGTGGACACGTTGAAGTCATCCGGCACGTACTGCCCAACGCGGAAGGTGGCCCGCGAGCGCGCGGGCATCGTGGCGGTATCCTGCGCCACCACTCCGCCCCCGTTCGAGAACGACAGGGTCACCTGGGCCTCGCCTTCCTGGGGGTTCTGGAGCATCACGTAAGTCTCGAACCCGCCACCCGTGGCGCCTTCGGCGAGCAGCCACTGGAAATCGGCGACAGGGGAGCCGGCGTCGGAGTTGCCCCCTATCATCTCCCAGGCCTCCGTTCCGGCCTCATCGGGGTCCCAGTACATCGAGCGGTCCGCGATGAGCGGGACGTCGGAGACCACCTCGGTCGCGACCTCGAAAGCGTCCGGGAGATACTCGTCGAGGTGCACCGTCCTGCGAGTGAGAGCCGGCACGACGATGTCCTTCTCGACCACCGGACCGTCCTTGGTCATCAGCGTGACCTTTGCGTTCGCTTCCTGGTCACCCGGATTCAGGAGCTGCACCCAGGTGTCGAAGCCGCCGGCGGTGGCCCCCTCCGGGAAGAAAGTGGTCCTCCCGCCGACCTCGCCCGCGCCCTTCCCGATGACAGGGAAGCTCGGGACGCCGAGGTTGGAGTGCCCGCCCTTCATCTCGAACGGCTGCGGGCTGCCCGGGGTGGAGCCGTTGCCCATCACGTTCCTATCCCAGTAGGTGCTGCGCTCGGCCACGACGTTCGTCTCGGAGTGGACGATGGTCGAGACCCCCCACTGGTCCGGGACGTAATCGGCGACCCTGATGGAGGTCCTGCTCTGCTGCGGCAGGGTCACGTTCACCGGGTCGAGCGGACCTTCCTCTGTCGAGAAAGTGACCCGCGCATCGGCCTCCAATCCCGGGTTCTGCAGGGTTATCCAGGTGTCGAAGCCGCCGCCGGTCGTGCCCTCGGCTATGTACCAGTCCGTGGCCCCGATGCCGGCTCCGACCACCACACTGTTGGGCTCGTCCGGGACCTCGGGGTTGCTCGTAGAGTAGTAGATGTCCACGCCGTCCGTGGCCAGGCCGGAGTTGTTGATGACCGTGCCCTGGGGCGTCGCGGGGTCGATGGTCACGGCGAACATGATGGTGACCATGTCCCCGGCCGGCACGGTGATGCCGTCGATCTGGACCGGGTCCTCCGAGACCACGGTAGCTGCTTCGTCGGAACAGTAGACACTGCCAGGGATTATCGACGTGTGCTCCGGGAGCGGGTCCATGAAGGTTATGTCCCCTTCCGGGACCTGGTTGGGATTGTAAATGGTTATGAAGTAGCTGAAGGCGGCGCCGCTGGGGACCTCCTCCGGGGCGTACTTGTACACGACCAGTCCCGCGCTCACCGCGTCCGGCTCCCTCGGAGCCGCGTGCACCGCGCACGCCAGGGCGGCCGTGAGCATCAACGCGCACAGGAGCACTGCTCCCGCGGAGAGCGTCCTGCTGATTCGAGATGGGACGGTTCTGTGGTCACCCGGCGCAGGTGGTCTCATGGTCGCTCCTTTGCTCGAGGCGGGCACGCGGTGTTTTCCATGATGAATCTATCACACATGGGGTCAGACCACTTTCGTTCCATTAGCAACACCAGTAACATCCGCAACGCTAACATCGATGACGTGTTCGCTATGTTGTTAATGTTGCTAATGGAACGAAAGTGGTCTGACCCCATTCAGGCGACTGCGACCCTCTTAGGGTTCTTCGGGTCAACGGTCACGTCGATGACATTCCCGGGCTGGTACACGGGGATGTCCACCTGGTCTATCAGGCACCTAGTCTTGACCCGGTAGGGCTCACCGTTCTCGGGCTGGACCTCCAGCAGCAGCTCGATCTGCGGGTAGAACACGTTGACCTTTATCCCGGTGCTCCTGACTTCGAGGATGGTGGCCCTGGCCGGAACGCCCGTCCTCTGTATGCGGTAGCGCCTGACCTCCTTGCCGAAGAAGAACCACAGGCAGAACGCGATGAGCAGGGCCGATAATATCGTGATGACGACGCCGGCTACGGGCGACACGACGAAGACCGCCACCATCCCGATTGTGTAACCGACGAGCGCGCCGAAGGCGCCAACCTTGGCCGGCGTACTGAACCTGGACCAGAGCTCCCTCATGGGACTCTCCTCTCCGACCGGGCCCGGGCCTCGCCGGGCACTGCCGCTCACGCTATATCAGGCCCGCCGCTGCGAGCGTGCTCCTGGCAAGCTCCTCCTGTGCGCCGGTCAGCTGCGGCAGGGGTGGTTTGACCGTGACGCTCATCTCCTGACCCAGGAGGCGTAGGGCGGCTTTCATCAAGGCGTGGGGTGTAGGTGTGGACGCCAGGAGAGGCGCAAGCATATAGAACTCGGCCTGGAGCACGGCCGCCTCCTCCGCCTGGCCAGCCTTCAATGCAGTATAAAGAGCAACCGCCTTCTCGGGAACGACGTTCGGGAGAGGGCAGATCGCCCCGCACGCGCCGACGCCCATCGTCTCCGTCAGGTTAAGGCACATGCCTGTAAACACGCTGAAGTCCGGGCCGGCGGCGCTCACCAGCGCCTCGACCTCACCCACGTCGAAGATGGTCTCTTTGGCGCCGACCACGTTGTCGAGCTGCGCGACGCGGGCTATCTGTTCGGCGTTGAACGCAAGGTGCGAATGGGTCGGGAAGTTGTAGAAGAGGATTGGGATGTCCACCTCGCGGCACACCGACTCGTAGTGCGCGAAGACCGCGTCCTCGTCGAGCGGGTAGAAGACGTGGAGCGCGAGCAGCACCCCGTCCGCTCCCGCGCTTTTCGCGAAGCGCGCCATGGCCACCGCCGCCTCGGTGCCGCGCTCGTTGATGCCCACGATGACCGGCACCGCCCCCGCGCACTCCTCAGCAACCGACTCGACGGCCGCCTGCTGGAGGCCGCGCTCCAGGTAGGGGCATTCGCCGTTGCTGCCAAGGACGACCAGCCCGTGCACCCCGGCGTCGACCAGGCGCCTGGTCATTGCGCGCATCGCCTTCCGGTCGATGCCCCCGGAATCGTCGTACGCAGTCAACATGACAGTGAATATGCCTTCGAACCGCTTCATCTGCCGCGCCCCCCGTTAAGGATGCCGTTTCATCTGCGCTGCCTAATTGTATCCGAAGACGCTCCCTGCGGATGTCACTGCAACGCGGTAGACTGACCCTGCTGATTGCTCTGCTTGAGGTCCGAGCACATATGGTCTCAGACTGGGATATACTCAAGAGAGTATTCATATATACAATATCGATAGCATTAGATATACTATCAGAAGAACTCATACATACCCTGGGAGGCTCCCATGGCGAAGACAACAGTAGATATCGACGAGAAGCTCCTGGCAGAGGCCAAAGCGGCCACCGGCGCCAGGACCACCAAGCAGGCCGTTAACGAAGGCCTGCGCCTCCTGGCGCGCCGGAAAAAGTTGAACGAGATCGCCGGTTTGCAGGGCACAGGGCTCACCGGGCTGACACACAGACAGCTGGAGAAGCTTCGCGAAGATGAATGAACAGGTCCTCATAGATACCTCGGCATGGATAGAGTTCTCACGACACGCACCGGGGCGGTCGGCCGTAGGTGACGAGGTGCGAGCGCTTATTGAGAGCGACCGCGCGGTCGTCACGCAGATAATCCTTGTCGAGCTGGCCCGGGGGGCGCGAAACGAGGAAGAGCTCGACTCATGGGCCGATATCTTCTCCGCGCTGAACGCCGTCTCGCTCGATGAAAGCGCGTGGTGGGAAGCCGCCCGGAATTCCTTCATGCTGGGACGAGGCGGTGTCAATGCCCCGGTGGTGGATACCGTCATTGCAACCGCGGCTATCTCGCATGGCATCTCTCTGCTGCACAGGGACAGGCACTTCATCGGTATCGCCCGGGTCCTCCCGCTCGAGCAATACTCGTTCACACAGTAAGGGCGAGCGTCCGAGGAGCGACAGCCCACTTCAGAAAAGACCTGACCGCTGTTCAAAAGCGGCAACGAGGCCCGGTGTGTGACAGATGAGTCTAGAGGAACGTGGCGCCGGCGGGCGAAACATGATAGAAAGGCATACGAATATATTAGTTCCTTTCACGACCTTGACTGATTGCAATGCGGGTCTGAATGGGTCTAATATACAGATGTAAAATCAGACGAAGGAGATGCTCGGTTCAGGCAATGGCCGCAGGCTACCGGTTTGGAGCCTGCCGCGTGTCCTGCAAGGAGGTCTTGGCATGAGGAAGTACGTTGGGTTGCTCGTGTTGGTCACGCTGCTCGCCGGGCTCGTGGCCCTTGCAGGATGCGGCGCCACCAAGGAAGGCGTCATCGTAACACCTGAGGGCGAGATCGAGTACAAGGAAGGCAAGATAGTCGTCACCGGCGAGGAAGGTGACGAGACCACGTGGACGGTTGATTCCCTGAGCGAGAGCGCGCTGGGAGTCCCGGTCCCCGACAACGCCGAGTTGGTCAAGGGCTCCATAGCGGTAATAGAGGCAGAGGGCACGCCCAACGAGAAATGGTCCGGCGCGACGTTCTTCACCGACGAGGCGCTCGACAGCGTCATCGCCTGGTACAAGACCGAGATGGGCGGCATGACGGGGTTCTCCGACACTTCGACCACGCTGGACGGCCAGCAGGTCGGCCTCTTCTCCGTAGGCACCGGCAGCGAAGTGAAGTCGGTCATCGTAACGCCGGGCTTGAGTGGAGACCCCGGAAAGACGAAGATAGTGGTAGGTACCGCAGCGGGCCTGCAGTAATAGGACTCGAACCCACCGGCCGGACAGCCCGGAGGTCAAAGGGGGAGCAAGAATGAAGTTCTGGATGAAGAACAAGATGGTAGCAGCGGTGGTCGCTCTTCTCCTGACCACCTGCCTGTTGTCCGTCGGTGGAGCCGCCCTGGCGGGCGACACCGACACAGGCATCCCGGGCGTCGAAGGGCCGACGTTCACGTTCGGCGTGGTACTGCTCAGTTCAACGGGAGGCGGCGGCGACGGCGCGACAGGCGAGTTCGCCAACGCGTTCCCCTGGGCCCTCACCGGGTACGCGCTCTCCAAGAGCGACGGCTCCATCACGGTGTGGCTATCCTCCGGGAGCGAAGCCGTCCTCAAGCTCGGCTTCAAGCCCGGTGACATCATAACCATCTACTGCACGCCGGAGCAGGTCGAGGACATAAACGTGGGCGACTGGGTGATGCTCACCGGGTTCACCGCCAGGGGGCAGCTCGCTTTCGCGAGCCAGCTGGTGCTTCCCGCGCCGTTCTCTTACTAAGCACGAGCCATACATAGAGGTATACTCAGCGACCGGCGCAAGCCGGTCGCTGTTCATTTCCGGGGCGCCGCGAGGTTCCTCCTGTAGTAGAATCCGCGTTGCGACATACCGAGGGATACCTTGAAGATACTGATATTCAGCTGGAAAGACCTCCGCCACCCCTGGGCCGGCGGCTCAGAGGTGAACATGCACGAGCAGGCTGAGCGCTGGCTCGCCGCCGGCCACCAGGTCACGCTGTTCACCTCACGTCCGGCCGGCTCCAGGCGGCACGACAACATCGAAGGTGTCGAGGTGTTCCGCGCCGGGAGGCGCATCGCCGCTTTCCTGCTGGCGCCCATCTACTACGCGCTGTTCCTGCGCCGCAAGGCGGACGTGATACTGGACATCATCAACGGGATACCTTTCGCCACCCCGCTGTACTCCAGGAAGCCGGTGGTGGCCCTGGTGCACCACGTCCACCGCGACATGTTCGTCCCGGAGCTCGGCCCGTTCCTGGGCAGGCTGGGAAGGGCTATCGAGCGGTACCTCGTCCCACTCGTCTACAGGAGGCGCCCGTTGATATGCGTCTCGGAATCGACGGCGCGAGGCGTACGCGGCATGCTGTTCAGGGGGAAACTCCTCGACACCAGGGTCGTCTTCAACGGCATCGACTGCTCGACCTACTGCACAGGCCTCTGCGAGAAGTTCGAGAAACCTACGGTGCTCTACCTGGGCCGGCTCAAGCCGTACAAGCAGCTGCCGAGGCTCATCCGCATGATGCCCACGGTACGCGAGCGCGTACCGGACGCCGAGCTGCTCATAGCGGGCGCTGGCGAGGCGATACTGGAGGCGGAGGCCGAGGTCAAAGAGATAGGGGCCGAGGATTACGTGCGGTTCCTCTGGGATGTCAGCGACGAGGAGAAGGTCGACCTGTACCGGCGCGCCTGGGTCACCGCGACCGCCTCCATGATCGAGGGCTGGGGGCTGACGGTGATCGAGGCTAACGCCTGCGGCACCCCGGCGGTGGCGTTCGACGTCCCGGGCCTGAACGAGTCGATAGTGGACGGCAGGACCGGGATGCTCGCCTCGGACGACACGGAATTCGCGAGGTGCCTCGCCGACATACTCTCCGACGAGGGCCTGCGCGCCGGGCTTGCGGCGGGCGCCGTTGAATGGTCAAATAGCTTCGACTGGGACTCTACGGCCGGCATGACCCTTAAAATCCTGGAAGAGGCGGTTGGCAAAGACGCAGAGAGATAAACCACTCGATCTCCTGGGGCCGTTGTTCTTCGCCGCGGTGGCCGCGGCGACCTGGGGCCCGGCGCTCTTCGCAAACGGGTTCGTCCTGCTCGGCGACATGGTCTTCACCCCGGCGATGCACCCCCCGGCGTCCCTTCTCGGGCCTGTGTCGGGGACCGTCAACGTGACCCTGGTCTACAACGCGGCGTGGCTGTTATCGCGGGTGACGGGGGCGGTCCTGCTCCAGAAGCTCGTGCTCCTGGGCATGGGTTTCCTGCCCGGCTACCTGATGTACCGTTTCGTGCCCTGCCGCGGCAGGGCGGCAAGGCTTTTCGCCGGCACCGTCTACCAGGTGAACCCCTTCGTCTACACCCGCATGCTCATGGGCCAGTGGGGCCTCCTGCTCGCGTACGCGCTCCTCCCCGTGGCCGTGGCTTCTACGTTGAAGACGGTCCGCGAGCCGGGGGCGGGCCGGTGCGCGAAGACCGCGCTCTGGCTTTCGCTCATATGCGTACTGAGCCTGCACATGGGAGCCATCGCTCTGCTCGCGTGCCTGGTGGCGGCGCTCTTCGAGATGGTCTCCAGGCGCCCCGCGGGCCGGGCGGTCGTCGCGCTCGCCGCCGTCTTCCTCATCTTTGCGCTCATCTCAGCGTTCTGGCTCGTCCCCGCCCTGCGCGGGAGCGAGACCACGGCGTCGATAGACAGGACCGACCTGGAGGTCTTCAGGACCTCCTCAACCTCGCGGGCGGGCACCTGGCTCTCGGTCCTCGGCATGTACGGGTACTGGAAAGCGCAGATAGACTCGTTGATGCCAAGGGGCTACGTGCCGGCCTGGCCCGCGCTCGCAATCGGGTTCATACTGCTCGCGCTCTACGGGTTCTGGAGCTTCCGGAAGGACCCGGAGCTCCGCCCGCTTGTCCGGGCGATGCTGGTGCTCGGAGTGCTGGGCTTCTTCCTGTCCCTGGGCTCGAGGGCGCCCGTCACGGGACCCTTGTTCACGTTCCTCTATGACCACGTCGGTCTCTTCAGGCTGTTCCGCGAACCGCAGAAGTTCGTCGCCCTGCTCGCCCTCCCCTATACCGTGCTGGGCGGTCTCGCTGTCGACCGCCTCTCGGGGGGGCGCGCAAGTGAAACGCAACAAAATGACCTGACCCCGATTTTGCGGGTGGTGCCCGCGCTCCTCATAGCACTGGTCTGCTTCTACTCGTTCATGATGTTCGGGGGGCTCTGGGGCCAGGCGCGGGCCGTATCCTACCCGAAGTCATGGGAGAAGGCGCAGGAGATGCTCGAGCGTGACGCCGGGGACTGGCGCGCCCTTTACCTGCCTCCTTACTGGTTCATGCGGTTCGACTTCACGGGCCACCAGCAGACCATCACATCGCCCATGCCGTTCTATTTCACCAACCGGTACGTACAGCTGAACACGCTGCAGGTCGGCCCCGTCCAGATAGACAGTCAACGCATAGACCGCTACGTGCAGGCGGCCCTCGACTCCGCCAGGCAGAACGGCAACCTCGGGGCGATGCTCGCGCCGCTCAACGTCAGGTACGTCGTGATGCCCCTCATCGACGCAAGTACCAGCTACGCGTTCGTGGAGCAGCAGGAAGACCTAAAGGTAGTGCGGCGCTGGAGCGACCTGGTCCTGCTCAAGAACCGGGTGCGCACCAGCCACCTGGGGCTCGCGAGCGCCGAGGGCTCATGGCGCTCACTCGCGCAGCTCGGGAAGCTGGTCCGCGGTGGAGACCTGCTGGGGTCCTACCTGCCCAGGGGCAGCCGGACGGAGATACCGGAGGCGGAGGGCGAGCCTGTCGCCCACGAGGACTCCCGCGCCGGGACTAGGGTCGAGGCCGAGCTCCCGGGCGAAGACGACGTTCCATCGACACTGCTCTTGAGCGAGACTTACGACCCGGGCTGGAAGCTCGACGGCTCGACGCCCGCGGTCCAGGCCGGGGTGACGTGCGCGTTCCCGCTGGACGACGTCGGCGGCGAGACGGTGCGCATTGCCTACGACGACTCCCTGGTTGTCGCGTGTTACGTCGCGAGCGCCGCCGGACTGCTATTATGTGTAGTGCTCCTTGCGCTCGACGCGTTCAGGTCGAGGCGCGACGAAGACGGTCAGAAGGAACCAGCCCAGTGAGCGAGCCCGAGTCCACAAACCGATACCGCCGGATACTGGCGCTGCTCTGGCACGCGCCCCACCAGGTCATTGCAGCCGGTGGCTTCAGGCGGACGTACGAGATATTCGCGAGGGCCCCGGACAGCGTCCGGATAGTGGCCCTCGACGACAGTCCCACGTTCATGCGCGACCTCCGGAGGCCCAACGTCGAGGTGCGCGAGTACCGTATACCGGCGGTGGTGAGGCGCCTCGAGGAGCGGCACTTCTGGCTCGAGCGCGTCATCGAGTGGCTCCTGGCGACCCTCGTGATGTGCTTCCGGTGCGTTTCCATGAGGGCGCGCGGCGAGAGGTTCGACGTCGTCTTCGTCCCGAGCTCCGAGCAGCTGCCGGCCCTTGTCGCGGGCATCCTGGCGAAGTTCCTCTTCGGGACGCCGCTGGTGGCCTGCAACCTCAACATTGACATCTTCCCCCCCGCCGCCAGGAGGCCGATAGCCATGATGCACAACGCCGCCGACACGGTGATACCGATATCGAGGCACCTGTCCGAAGAGCTCGAGGCGTACGGGGTCCGCGCGCCGATGGTCGTGAATACTGTGGGTCTCGACACAAGCTGCATGGCCGGCATCCCGGACCCCGGTCCTCAAGGGAAGGTCTACGACGCGGTGTTCGTCGGCCGCCACGACCCGGAGAAGGGGGTCTTCGACCTCATCGAGATATGGAGCGAGGTCTCAAAAAGGATTCCGGGGGCTCTCCTGGTGATGGTGGGCAGCTGCAACCCGGGAAACAGGGCCAGGCTGGCGTCCCTCCTCGCGGAGCACGGGCTCGAGGACAACGTCCGGATGATGGGGACCGTGAGCGACGACGAGAAGTACTCACTCATAAAACAGAGCAAGATATGCCTGTTCCCCAGCTATGTGGAGGAATGGGGCCTGGTGCCGCAGGAGGCGCTCGCGTGCGGCCTCCCCGCGGTGGTCTACGACCTGCCTGTCTACCAGGAGAACATCGCCGGCTGCGACGCGGTGATGGCGGTCCCGGTCGGAGACAGGTCGGGCGCCGCGGACAGGGCTGTGGAACTCCTGAGTGGAGGCCGATACCTTGACTACCGGCTCAGCGGCCCCGCATGCGTCGGCGGCTTCAGCTGGGAAGATGTAGCGTCCCGGGAGTTTGAGATACTGCTGGGCGCAGGGCGCCGCTCCCGGTCGGTGCGAAGGCGATAGATGGAAGCGAAGACGGTCAAAAGGATACTGGACTCGCCGCCCGGGGCCGTGCGCGAGGCGGCAAAGCGGGCGGCCGCCGGCCTGTCCCGGGTGACCAGGACTTCGACGTTCACCTTCCAGGGGCGCGAATACCGCTACTGCTTCGACACGTACAACCTGGCCTGGCGGAACGAGCGAACGGTGGAGATACCGATAGCCTCCCACTTCCTGCGGGAGCGCAGCGCCGGAGACGTCCTGGAGGTCGGAAACGTCCTCTCGCACTACGTGGACGTCCGGCATGACGTCATCGACCTCTACGAGGAGGCCGAGGGCGTGGTTAACGAGGACGCCGCCGATTTCGACCCGGGCAGGGAGTACGGCGCGATAGTGAGCGTCTCGACGCTCGAGCACATCGGCACCTACGAGGAGCCGCCGAACCCGGGCCGGGCGGCCGCCGCGGTCGCCAACCTGGTCAGGCTCCTGAAGCCGGGGGGCCGGCTGCTTGCGACAGCCCCGGTCGGGCTCAACCCGGCGTTCGACGATCTGGTGAGCGCCGGGGAGATACGGTTTGACGAGCTGTACGCCATGCGGCGGGCCGGGCCGGGCAACAGGTGGGTGGAGGCAGACCCGAGCTCGGTGCGGGGCGCCAGGTACCGGGACAGTAAATTCAGGGCCGACGCGATAATCGTGGGCATCGTGGAGAAGAAAGAACGGTAGGACAGCGTTGAAAGACAGTGGCAACAGGAAACGGTTGATACTGTGGCACTCGCTCGCTGTCGCCGCGATACTCCTCATATCATGCGTTCTCTTCTACAAACACTTCTACACGAGCGGCACCCTCATCCACGTCGACATGACCTACCCGACCTCGATAGACCGCAACATCGCGCTCTACTTCAACTCCTGGTGGCAGTACGGGAGCGTCACCAACATCTGGAACCTCCAGCGTGTGTTCTGGTCTTATCCCCTGCTGCTGGTCTCGAAGGTCCTGGGCCTGAGCGTGAGTAGCTACCTTCTGGTGATGTACATCGGGACGTTCTTCCTGGCGGGAGTCACCATGTACGCCCTCGCCTTCTCCGTCATCAAGTCAACGAGGCTCGGGGTCGGAAGCCGCCTTGCCCCCTACGCGGGGGCGGTCTTCGCCGCGGTAGTCTACATGTACAACCCGTGGTCACTCAGCCACTTCTGGCCGTACTTCGGTTACCCTGGATACGCGCTCCAGCCCCTGGTGTTCCTGCTGCTGGTGAAAGCCGTCGCCTCGCCGAGGGCGAGGTACATCGTGCCGCTGGCGGTCGTCATCGCCGTCGCCAGCACCGGGCCTATCTGCATCGTTTGGTTCTGGTTCCTGATACTGACCTACCTGCTATTCCACCTGGTGGTGAAGCGGTTCAGCAGGCAGAGCCTGCTCGCGGCGGTAAAGGTGGTCGTGCCGCTGGGGGTCCTCTACGCCCTGCTGTCGGCGGCGTGGGTCCTGCCGTACGCCTGGTCGCGCCTGTCGGGCAAGCCGTTCTCTCCCTCGTACCTCCCGGAGATGTCCGAGCGCATGCTCGACATGTTCTCGGCGACCAACTCCGTCATGAACAACATGCGCCTTGCTTCCGGGTGGGGAATGCCCGTGGAGCCGCAGGTAACGGGGTGGTTCTGGGTGCTGCTCAGCTTCGCCCTGCCTGCCCTGTCGATCCTGGCGCTGGTCGTGCTATACAGGCGCCTGCGCCGCAACGGCACCATCATCTACTGGGCGCTCATGTTCGCCGTCTCGGTTTTACTGGCGACCGGTACCGTCTTCATCCTGCGGAAGCCCTACTACTACTTCATCCTGCGCGGGCCCGGCTCGTCTTCTTTCGGTTGGATACTCCGGGCATTCGACAGGTGGCTCTACTACGCGCCGGTCTTCTTCGCCCTGATGCTTGCCCTTCTGGTCGCGCGCCTGCTCTCCTCCCGCAGGGCGGCGCAGGGGCTGGCGGCGGCGCTGGTCATCCTGGTCGTGCTCATATCGTTCTGGCCCATAGCCAGGGATTACGCGAACACCGTCTATAACCCGACGAAGATACCGGACGATTACGCGCAGGTGGATGAGTTCGTCGACGAGAGCACACCCGGCGCTCGGCCGGTGTGGCTGCCGTTCGCCAGGAGCGGCTTCCAGTACTACTGGGCCCCGGAGAAGCGCATCGCCCCGTTCAACGTCATATCGTCCAACCCGAACCTCAACAACCTCCAGGACCTCTTCGCCGAGGACAACTTCTACTTCTGGCTTGAGTCCCTCTACTCCCAGGTGGCGGCGGGGCCTTTCAAGGTTATGGACCGGCGCGTCATGCTGCGGAAGGACCTGGCCTCGAGGCTGTTCGTGCCGTTCTCCGCGAAGTACCTGGTGCTGGACACCTCAGTCCCGGGTTACCAGTTCGCGAACAACTTCAACATGGACCCGAGCCTGAAATCGGTCAAGAAGACCTCGCTCCTGGAGGTCTTCGAGTTCGACGCGACCGCGGCTCACCTGAGGCCGGCGCCCAGGACGCTCAGGATAGACAACCACTACGACGAGCTCGCTGTCGCCCAGCGGCTCACGCCGGAACAGCTGGCCCGGATATCGTTCATGGACAGGAACCCCAAGTCTGACATGGAGCCCGGATACGGGGTGCTCGACATCCGCGACTTCAAGGAGCCGTACGACATAGACGGGGATTTCGAGGGAGGGGCAGGCCCTGGCGGTGCGCCGCAGGGCTGGGCGCTTCAGAAGGCGGACCCCAGGTTCGAGGTCTCGACGGACTCCGGCTCGAAGAGGAGCGGTCAGCGGAGCCTCTACGTGCGCAATGCCTCGTCCCAGGACTACACGACCGCGCGTCTAGTAGGCAGGGAGGTCGGGGTGGCCGAGGGCGAGGTCTACTCCATGGAGACGAGCATAAGGTACAGGAACGCCGAGTGGACGAACGCCTCGGTCGAGGGCCTGGATACGAAGAGCGGCGAATGGGTGACCATCGTCAACTGCCCCCCTGTCTCACTGGGGAGGACCGAGGGCTGGAAGCGGCACACCTGCTCCTTCTACATGCCGGCCGGGTTCTCGATGATAAGGCTGGTGCTCTCCGCCGGCTGGAGCGCCAACCTGCGAAGGGGCCCCGGAGAGAGCTGGTTCGACGACATAAAGCTTGCGCGCTTGAGCGATCGGCTATATGCCGAGCTCACGGCGGGAGACGGCGCGTCACCCGAGGTGACCTGGGAGCAGGTGAGCGCCCAGAGGTACAGGGTAAAGGTGCGCGGCGCCTCCGAGCCTTTCATCCTCGTATTCGGAGAAGCATTCGACCCACTGTGGCTCGCCACGACCTCAGACGGGAGAAAGATAGACCCGGTCAGGCAGTACTCTGTCATCACGGGATTCCCGATGGAGGCCGGGGACACGGACCTGGTCATCGAGTACATCCCGCAGGCGCCTTTCTGGGTGGGGTTGGTCGTCTCCAGCGTGGTCCTCGTCCTGTGTATAATCTATTGTCTGGTTGTCGCGTTCAGAAGAAGGCGAGAAGTGTGACGGAACCTCTTGTTTCAGTGGTGATACCGACACGGAATTCGGAGAATACAGTGGATACCTGCCTGGCCTCAATCAAGGAGCAGGATTACCCGAGTATCGAGATAATCGTGGTCGACAATCATTCCGACGACAGCACCGTATCTATCGCCCGCCGCTACACGGACAATGTCTTCTCGGCCGGGCCGGAACGATCAGCCCAGAGGAACTTCGGCGCCGAGCGGGCCAGTGGGGAATACATCCTGTTCCCCGACAGCGACATGGTCCTGACGCCGAGAGTTGTTTCGAGTTGCGTAGAGCTTGCAGAGCGGGACTCCTCGGTTCTTGCCGTCGTGGTACCCGAGGAATCGTTTGGCGTAGGATTCTGGTCCAGGTGCAGGAGGCTCGAGAGGCTATTCTATAAGGGCATCGATTGGCTGGAGGCAGCCCGTTTCTTCAAGCGCGCCACCTTCATGGACATGGGCGGCTACGACCTCCAGAACACGGGCACGGAGGACTTCGACCTGCCCCAGCGAATCAAGGCAAGTCACGGGCAGGGATCGGTGGCCAGGACCACCGAGCTGGTCATGCACGACGAACAACGGCGCAGTCTTCTTGGCGCGTGCAGGACCAATTATTACTACGGTCACGGGCTTGACGCCTACAGGTCTGTCGAGGCCAACCGGGAGAACTTTCAGAAGCAGTACAACATATTCAAGCGATACAGGCTGTTCTTCTCGAATCCCCGCATGCTGTTCGAAGACCCGCTGCTTGGTATCGGGGTGCTCTTCATGAAAGCCTGCGAGTTCTCGTCGTGGGGAGCCGGCTTTCTGATGGGAAAGGCTAGCTCGCTCTGGCGCCGGGCCTCGGGCTGAGGGCGGCGTTCAGAACCTGGTGGGGCGTCTTCCCTTGAAAAGCGAAAAGAGGTTGGCCAGTTCGTTGGCCTGCAGCCTCAATGCCGCCGGGAGATTCTGTCTCGAGGGCGAGAAGACAAGAGCGCCCAACTGCCTGAGCTTTGCCACTGCTATCTTTGCAAACAACTTGGCCTTGCGAGTGCCGTCGAGGTCCAGGCTCACCTCACGGAGGTTTGTGACCATACAGAATAGCGATATTCCAGACAGGTCCCTCTCCTGAAAATCGAGCGGCTTACGGACGCTTGCGAACACCCCCGGTTCCTCGGGATCGCGCTCCAGGGCGAGCAGTTCGCAATCGGCGAATATCGCCTCCACATCTTCGGTCTCGAACCTCCAGAAATCATAAGGTGCCGCATGGTAGCGATACCCCCTGGACCGGGTGGTGAATATCATCATGCCGTTGGGCTTACAGACTTTCTTGATGTTCGATATCACTTCCCGCCAGTCGCGGACATGTTCGAGCAGTTCTGCGGCTAGCACAAGATCGAATGACCCTTCGCCGAACTCGTCTGCGAGGTTCTCCGCGTCGCAGACCCTGTCGATCCCGGGCCCCTCTCTGATATCAACACCGACATACTCTGAAAAGCCACCGTGGAGTTCGGTGAGACTACGAAAGCCGCCGTTCGGATCCCAGGCTCCGACCTCAAGCGCCCTCAGCTGTTCACCTGCCGGGAGCCCGCGCAACAGGCTCCTAGCAACGAACAGAATGCACGCTCCATGCGGCAAATCTTTCCCTCCTCGCCATCAATCCGGAACGTCAGCAGAGCCGTCCCGCGGTTCGCCACGGCAGGGCTTCACTCCTATTCTTCCGGTGTAGTCAATCCTGTTCAGCAGCATCCTGATCCCCTGTCTGGCAAAATACTCATCTACTGCCTCGCGTGCCCCGGCCCAGACGCCATAATCATCCACGAGCAGTACACCACCATCAGCGAGAAGAGGATAGAGGTGCGTCAACTCGTGTATCGTCGAGGCATACCAGTCAGTGTCGAGCCTGAGTACGGAAACGCCACGTGGAACGACTCCGGGAATCGTATCTTCCACCCTGCCCTTGACGAACACCAGCCTCTCCTCCGGGAAGCCGGTTGACAGGATGTTCTCACGCACTTCCTCCATGGGGACGGCGAGCCATCGGCTCTGCACGGCATCGCCGGAGCCCTTCCACATGTCCAACGCCTTGCGCCCGTCCTTGAGAAAGAAGTCCTTTTCGGTGGGGCTCGTCATGCCGGTGAATGTATCATATAGATATATGCGCCTGCTGGTGTCTCTATGGAGCATCAGCGTCATCGCCATCAGCATGCAGCTTCCACCCCTCCAAACGCCACATTCGACAAGGTCCCCCCCAATTCCTGAATGGACAACGTGCTCCACCGCCTTGTACAGGGCATACATCCGCTCCGGAGTGGATTCGGTGTAGGCCCTGCAGGACTTATATAGACTGTTGAACTCCTCCTCCATATCGAACATCGATTCCGAGATTGGTATGACACGTATTCCCAGCCTCTCCGAAACGCGCTTAAGCTGAACGAACAGGCGGGATTGTAGCCTGCCGCTGCGGGATGTCGCCCCTAGAAGCTTTTCGAGAAGAGTCTTGTGGTCACCGGTCTGCAAGCGCATCACTGCCCTTCCGCCCGCCACCTGGGTTTTTCGAGCACCTTTCTATTTTATGTAATAGCACCACAGAATGTGCAGGGCCGGCCGAAAGAGGTTCGTCGGGCATCCGCAAGCGACTCTGGGTCATTCACGATCTGTTGCGATATTCTTTATATATACTGCAGTCAAATCCATTTCGGCAGCAGGTCCAGAGGGGGAAGTAAGAGTGTGAGAGCATGAACATACGCAGCGCGCTGATGAAGAACGAAACCCTCTATTCAGGGGCAATGAAAGTATCCGAGCGCCTGTTCAACGAGACGGCTTACGTCTACGCATCCAGGTTGGTCCACACTGCCTACCGGGTTTATAGCTTACTCAAGTACCGTTATGCCGATTTCTTCTGGGGTGTAAACATCGAGATATCTACTTTCTGCAACAGGCGGTGCTCCTACTGCCCGAATTCCATCTACGGGACGCCGCGCGAGTTCATGGATGAAAAGGTATTCAAGAAAGTCATCGAAGACCTTAAGCGTATCAATTACTCGGGCAGCGTAGCGTACGAGTTCTATGGGGAACCGCTCTTGGACAAGCGCTTGGTCGATTTCGTTAGATACACGAGGGCTCAGTTACCGAAATCAACCTACCTGAAAGTATTGAGCAACGGCGATGCGCTGACAATGGACGTCATGCGGGACTTGATCGAAGCAGGCCTGCAGGAAGTAGCTGTAACAATCCACGATTTGGAGCCCGAGAAGATGATGAGAAAGCTGCAGCCGATAATCGAGAAGTACCCGTCGCACTTGAGAGTCAAGTCGAATTACCAGTCGAAGTATCTTTCGGATCGGGGCGGTGCGATCAATATCCCAGGTGGAAAGAAGATGAAGAGATGCTTCTACTCCGGAAAGGTCATCATCGATTACCGGGGCGACGTCTTGCTCTGCTGCAACGACTACTTCCATTCGCATAAGTTCGGAAACGTAACTGACGAGACTGTGGTCTCGATCTGGAAGAAGCGGGAATTCGCAAGAATCCGCAGGGAAGCTCGTCGGGGACGACCAACAACGGATATTTGCAGGCAGTGCCTTGATACTGCGGACAGCCAGTGATGCGACCATTCCCGGGGGCTCAGAGACCTAGCCAGAGACCCGGCTCTTGTCAATCAAGATAATGGCCACCGCGTTCAGCCAGAAATACCGCCCTTTTCTTGCGGCTAGAAACGCGGACTGGGCGTCAGCCTCCCGCCACGTGTTCCAGTTGGAGACCTTTACAAGATATTGAACATCGGCCATCTCCGGCCAACCCTCAGCAAGCAGGGAGTCGATCTCCGGATTGTAGCCCAGCGGGACGGTGATAACCGCTTCACCCCACGGCGCCAAGAGATCGACCAGCCGGTTCATTGCCTTACTGATCTTCCCTGGCTCTGCGATATCCTCATCGAAGCCGATGTGCTCTACCGTCGAGACGCTTACAATTAGGTCGTACTTCTTCCCGGGATCGAACTCAACCAGGTCCTGGTTCAGAACACCCGGTGCGACTTCGTACTTGTCCAGGACTTCGTGCTCCAACTTGGAATAGTGGTTCAGAACGTTGCCGACCTCAAGTATCCTCTCGCCCCGGTGCGCCTCTAAATACCCGAGGACAATCGGAATCTCGACGCCTCTCTCGGTCAGCCAGGTCAGCTTGTATCCTCTGTTAAGGTAACGGTATTCGGTTCCCATGAAACTGAACCGCCTCCACGGCAGTAGAACTCGATAGAAAGCAGCGCCAAAGCCCCCGACCAATTTCTTGATCGGGTCGGGCACCTGGGGCGCGCGAAGAAGTCCGGCGCGATCGTCGATCTTAAGTGAGTTCTTTAGGTCTTTGATCTGCCAGGCCTTGTCCACGAGCACTTTCGCGAACGTTTCAACCTGGTGCTTTCTTCTCGCGGAAAGCAAGCTGTCAAGCATGTAGTGCATGTACATCGAGGCTCGTTCGACGGCGCTCAGCCTGACGCCGAACTCCTCGATCACGCTTTTCTTTATCCGAAAGCTCGTTGCGCCCTTTTCCTTGAAACGCTTGTCCGAGCTCTCGGGGTGAACCCTGTACTTCACCAGCGGCAGTTGGATGTTATCGGTCACGAACCCGGAGAGAATCAATCGAAAATACAGGTCGACGTCCTGGCACACATCATAGTCGCGGTATCCCCCGATGCTCTCGACAGCCTGCTTCCGGAACATTATTGTGGGATGCCTGTGGGGCCCGTAAAAGAAATAAACCTTCCTTATGCTCTCCGGCCCCGTGACAACACTCCTTACGCCATGCGACCTTCCACGCTCGTCGATGAACTCTACACTGCTGCCGACCAGCGCGATGTCGGGGTGTTCCTCCAAGAAACGGTACTGGATCTCCAGCCTTTCGGGCACGGATATGTCATCCGCGTCCATCCTCGCCACTACGTCTGCCTTCGCCAATCCTATCGCCCGATTCATGCTGAAGCTGACACCCATCCTGGAATCGTTCGCAACGTAAACCAGTCTCGGGTCGTCCGCGTAGCTCCGGATGATCTCATCGCTGCGGTCAACTGAGCCATCATTTACGACGATCAACTCGAAGTCCTGGAACGTTTGACTGAGTATGCTCGAAATCGCCTGATCGAGGTAGCGCTCACCGTTGTATACCGGTATTGCGACGCTGATGCACGGCGTCCGCGACCGATCATCGCCTCTAACGGTCATCGTCATCTCCGTGCTTCACGCCCTCACACACCGCGAGAAGGTTTCTGCACCTGTACAGGTTCACTGTGTGCAAAATCTCGGGGCTGTCGTCAGTGACCAGCTTGTTCTTCGTCCTCGAAAGGGCCCGGAGCACCAACCCTGGAAGAAAAAGTCCTCCGAGCCTGTTCACCCTCGCTATGAGCCTCGCGGACGTGGACATCTCTTCCTGGCCGAACATATCCACGTGTTCGAAGCGCGGCAAGAGCGCGGCTGAGAACTCCTCAATAGTGAAAGCAGAGACGTGAAGAGGATTCCTCGAATCGTACCTCAGGTTCGGGGTGGAAATCACGAGCACGCCATCTTTCCCCAGGACCCTTGAGACCTCGTCCAGGAAACAACTGTAGTCGGCGATATGCTCGATCGTTTCGAGTGATACTACGACATCGAAGCCGGCGTCGGTGAATCCAAGTCTCAGGGCGTCACCTACCATGAAAGCAAGTCCCGGCCGCGAGTAATGACCTGAAGCGAAAGCAATCGCTTCTTCGGAGCAGTCCACCCCGGTCACCGACGAGGCCTCACCGAGCCGGGACAGCATCTCTGCTCCGTACCCGATGCCCGTTGCCAAATCGAGGACGCGCTTACCACGCACGTACCTGCAGGCGAACATGTAACGCGCCAGCTGTCTATCATCTCGAACTTCGTCTTTCTCGGGATCTTTCACCTCAGAGATACGCAACCGCTCCTTCCAATGAAGCGCACGAAGGACCGTGCACGTCTTATAGTTTAGTCCATCAGTTCCCAGCACTGACAACGATCCTTGGGAAACTGTTATACGACCAACACCTGCAGTATGAATCCTTAGAGCCAGCCGCTTCAGTCATTGATAGCTGCATGCATATGTGATTAACTCCAGAAAACCGCTCAAAAGACCGGAATACGCACGTGGAGAAAGCCAGGTTCAAGTCATCTGTTGGAGAGTATAGACGTCTGATGGATAGCGTCGCACAATCCATCGGGTGGAAATCGGCGGATTGGCTGTCCGATGTGTGGCTCGAGGGCTCCCGCAGGTGCTTGGAGATTACAGGCTCGGTGGTCCCAGGCGGCGCGAGGGTTCTAGACTACGGATGCGGCGTCGGCTTCCTAGCCGTTCTACTAGCCGAGATGGGTTACCGAGTCGCGGGAATCGACCTTGATGTTGGCCAGCAGCCAGAGGCAGTTGAGAGCGCTTTTTCCGCCCCGTGGGGCACGCGTCAGCTGGAGCGGGCTAATCCCGGATTTATGGGCGACTGCTGGCGGCGGTCCATGGACCGGTATCATGTCTCCTTTCAGAGCTTTGACGGCACTACAATCCCCTTTCCGGACGGCTCATTCGAGGCGGTAATGGCGCATGCTGTCCTCGAGCACGTGAAACCCGATGTACTACCGAGGGTGATTCAAGAGATCAAGCGGGTTCTCACTGTCGGGGGTTTGCTGCTCGTGTTCAGGACCCCCAGAAAAGGCGCGTACCTGGAGAAGCTGTTCAGGCTTCCACCCCTTAGGAAGTACGCGCACCAAATACTCTATAATGAATCCGAGCTGATGAGCTTGATGACCGCGGAAGGATTTTCTCTGGAATACGAATGCGTATCGGACATGTTCCCCGCGTTTCCGCCTCGCGGGATGAGGTATTACAACCTTGCGGCGCCATTGATAACACGATTGGACTCACTTCTTCTTCGAACCCCCATGCGGCGGTTCGCTCATCATATGACCATGGTATTCCGCAAAGAAGCTGCAAATGACACATGAGACGGTCGTCAGGCACGGTGAGAAATGAGCACAAGCACACCAGGTGCCGACGACGGGAATAACACCGGTAGCCTGACTTCAAGAATCGCGTCCGCACCGGCGAGGATCTGGTGCGGTGTGGTCGCCCGGGAATACAGGCCCCTGTTACATATGCTGGCCTGCGCGGTAATAATCGCCGCGTCTTGCCTCCTTTTTTATCAGAACTTCACCAAGCGCGGCATCCTCATGCATGTCGATATGACGTGGGCTACGTCGCTGGACCGGATAAACGAGATATACAGGCACACCTGGCTGCAGTACGGGAGCGGGGTCGGTACATTCTACTTGATGGCAATGCTGTGGGAATATCCGCTTCTTCTCCTGGCCCAACTGCTCCATCTGTCGACTTCCTCGTACCTGCTCATAATGTTCGTCAGCACCGTAAGCCTGGCCGGGATCTCGATGTACGCGTTCGCCTACACGACTATTTCCTCTTTCGACTTCACTGACACCTGGAGATATGCGCCGTTCCTCGGGTCTGTGGTAGCGGGTTTGATCTACATCTATAATCCTTGGTCGCTCGGGCATCTCTGGCCCTACTACATGTACCCTGCTTACGCTTTGATGCCGCTGGTGCTGATCGTCCTGGTCAGGGCTTACAGGTCTCCGAGGCCTGGGTACGTCATACTGCTTGCGTTTCTACTTGCTCTGGCGACTAACGCACCGATCAATGTAATATGGCTCTGGCTGCTGGTGCTTGGCTATGTACTGTTCAGGCTCCTGCAGGAGAGATTCCGAAAAGAGAGCCTGTTGCGTGCCCTTAAGGTCGCCGGGGGGTCCCTTCTTCTCTATGTATTGATTGAAGCTTACTGGATATTTCCATACATGTGGACAAGGTTCTCAGGCAACGCCCCCATTCCCAGCTATACGGTTGACCAGAGCATGCTCGGCGGTCTCTCTATGAACAATACCATCCTCAACAACTTGCGTCTGGTCGCCGGTTGGGCCTACCCCGTTAAGGTCAATCCGGACAACACCCTCGCGCTCTTCCTCACAATGACGCTTCCACTTCTGACGATACTCGGCCTAATACTCATGCGCGGTAAGATCAAGGAGAACGGGACGGTTATTTACCTCGCGGCATTGTCCCTGGTCGCCATCACTCTCGCGACGGGCACCTCCTTCTTCGCCAGGAGGCTCTACACATACGTCACTCTCGAGATGCCCAGCGCACAGTCGCTCGGTTGGCTTATCAGGGTGCCCGACAGGTGGCTTGTTTACGTGCCCATGTTGTACGCGCTCATCATTGGAGCGCTCTGCGCAATGCTGTTACGCAAGAGGCCGCGGTCGACCCTCAGCGAGGACTCTGACGGCGACTTGGAAACGGCGGCATCATGACCGACGAACGACGGCTGCAAGAACTGGAAGAGACCAATAAGAGACTGCTGGAGGCAAATACCTCTCTGAGGCGAAGCCTCACCCGGCTGGAAGCAATCGTTGCCGGGGCGAGGTACAGAATCTCCGTGTTCCTGGCCGCCCTTATCGTGATACTCCTGCTCGTGTCGGCCTACCCACTTGCCCTGTCGTATGCCCAGACCGTGTTCAATCCGACCAGGATCCCGAAGGACTACGACCGGGTAAACGACTTCGTCAGGGAAAACGGCGTAGAAGGGACAAAGGTCTTCTGGCTGCCTCCGTACAGGCAGGGATTCAAGTACGCGTGGGCTCCGGAGAAAAGAATCGGTCCGTTCAATTCCCTGTCCTCAAACCCATCCCTGGGCAATATTCACGACTCGTTCAATCCGAACTCGTACATCAACTGGCTCGAAAAGATCTGGCGCCCATACTTCCCGGATGTGACACTCAAGAGCGAAGAGATAATGTACAAACCGGACCTGGCTTCCCGGCTCCTCGTCCCGTTCTCTGCACGCTACGTTATCGTGGACTCGTCGGTCCCAAATTATGACTACGACGGGCTCCTGGCCTTTGACAAGAGCCTGAAGCCCGTCTTCAAGAGCGGGAAGTTGCAGGTCTACGAGATATCGGCTCCCGTTGACAACGTCTGGCCGGCCGTTCAGACGCTCAAGGTACACGACTACTGGGACAATCTCGCGATAATGCAGAAGTTCTATGGGGATTCGATGAAAGGAGTGACGTTCATCGATGGTCGGGGCTCGGTCGGCAAAGAGTACGGCCAGTTGAACATGCGTGATTTCGAGAGCGACAACCTCATCCAGAATCCCGGGTTCGAGGACGGATACGGGCTCATACCCTTCCTTCACTGGAGCCAACCCAGGACTGGAATCCCATACGACATCTCGCCGGACAAGAAGGTGAAGGCCTCTGGAGCCCAGAGCCTCAAAGTGGTGAACAAGTCTACCAAGACCTACGAGACTGGGTGGATTTTGAGCGACGAAATCCCCGCTGTGGGAGACAGCGTCTACACATTTTCGAGCAAGATAAAATACAGGAACTCGAACTGGTCCAACGTCTCTATTGAGGGCTTCAACCAGAGGACCGGGAAGTGGGTTCTCCTCGCACAAAGTCCCAGCATCAGGTCCAGGACCGCAGACTGGCGCAGGTATTACATCTCTTTCTATCTACCGCAGACGATAACCAGGCTGCGCGTCCTTGCCGGGGCGGGGTGGAGCTTCGATGCGGACAAAGGTCCGGCCGTCACCTGGTTCGACGATTTTCGTCTGACCAGGGTGGACGAGATGTTCTTCACGGCGGTACGGAACAGGAGAGACCCGGAAGATATCAAGGTCACGTACCGGAAGCTCAGCCCCACTAAGTACTCGGTCAAGGTGAGGAATAAGGCCGGGCCCTTCGTCCTGGTCTTCGGGGAGGCACACGATCCGTGGGTCGCGAAGCTGCCCGGCGGAGAAAAGGTCCAGGCCGTCCCGCTCTACGGGACCACTTGCGGATTTCCCATCAACCGGAAGGGCACATTCGAGCTCATCATCGAGTACCCGCCGGAGAACTGGTTCCACATCGGGTTCGTGGTGTCCATGTTGACCCTTCTTCTGTGCGTCGTTTATCTCGCCTGGGGACGCAAAGCGGATTACGGGGCGCTTGCAAGATCAGTCGGTGACGGCGCCAGAAGACTCAAGGTGGCCTGGCGTGAGGGCGCCGCTCCACCGCCGGCGGTCCGCTCCCGGGAGTACGGGCCACAAGCCGAGGAAGAGCCGAGGCTTGAGCGCCGGCCTGCTGAAACACCCCGCAAGTCGCGGCGGTATGAAGGGGAGCATGATAGGAGTAGGGCGCCCGGGTCCAAGTCGGGCTTGACGAAGCTCGTAGCCCGGATAAGGGAAGCGATAGAGGCGCCTCCGCGAAGGAAGCTTTGACGGGAAGGCTGGGATTGCGATGAAAGCATCGGAGTTTCTCTCCTCCAGGAAGTCGGTTGTCATGTGGGCTGCGGTCGGCCTGGGATTCATCCTGCTGGCTGTGCTGGTCAGCCTGACATCCGCTGTCGTCTTTGCACTGTTTTTCGCGTTCCTGATACTTGACGTGGACAGGGGTGTTCCCCTGGCAGCATCATTCGTGCTCCTGCTCATAGCCGCTTTCCTTCTTGCGATGAAGCAGAACACAAGCGCCGGAGCACTTTCGGAGTGGTCCTACTTCTTCCTGAGCATCGGCGTGATACTGATGCTGGTAGACTACCTTGTGAAGGGAAAGCGGGGGGTCGAGAAGAGCGTGGAAGCATCGGGCGCAGAAATCGAACTGGGCCGCGGAGAGGTCTAGTCCGCCAGTTCTTCCAGCTTTTCGATGTCGGGACTGCACAGGACAGCAATGTTCCTGCGAATCTTCTCCTCGGGCCAGTCCCACCACCTTATTTCGAGAAGCCTGCCTATGACCTCGTCGCTGAAGCGCTTCTTGATCACGCGCGCTGGATTGCCCCCTACGATCGCGAACGGCTCGACATCGTTCGTCACGACCGAACCAGCCGCCACTACGGCGCCGTCGCCGATGGTCACCCCGGACATTATCAGGACGTCGCTGCCTATCCAGACATCGTTGCCGACATTGACGTCACCACCCGAGGTCAGGAACTCCTCGACGCCCTCCGCCTCGGGCCAGCGCGGATCGTCCGAGCTGAACGGATAGAGCGCGATCCAGTCGACCCTGTGATTCCCACCCAGGTAGACGGTCACGTTCCATGCGATTGAGCAGAACTTCCCTATCTTGAGCTTGCCGTGGGGGAATACCACAAGGGGCGCGCCGTACGTATACTCTCCAACTTCGTAACCGAGTGTCTTATTTCCCCAGGCATTCAGTGCCTTGTACGGCTTGACCCCGAGCCTCAATATCCAGATGGCTGCTTTCTTCTTCCATCGGGTGAATCCACCCGTCTCTGCGGCGGAAGACATCTCGCCTCCTCAGCGGTCTCTTTCAGCCAGTATAAGGCAGTTCATGGTAAGGAACTCCCGGATAATCGGTACCCTGGCTATGAACGGCACCTCAGGGGTATATCGAGGCAGCACCCTGAGTATTTCAAGGCATTGGTTAGCTTGTACCATCCTCAGTATCCCACCGATGCTCGTCGGGAACAGTGTCACGTACGGAGTATGGGTCCTAGGGTGACGGACCAGCTTGTCGAAGACCAGATGACCGTACCGGGGCCCGAGGTAGTGGAACGGCGTGAACTCGTGCCCACCCCAGGGAGACAGCCAGTTCACCCAACTCAAGTACAACAACCCGCCCGATTTCAGCAGGCGGTGGACGTTCGTGATCAGGTGCTCCGGCCTCCGGATGTGCTCCAGCAGGTTTGAGCATACGACCAGGTCGTATTCACCAAGCTCCCCGTAGTCACCGCTCTCGACGTCGAACTCCCGGTAATCGTAGCCCCGATACTCCGGCAGCAGGCTGTTCTCCACATCGGCGAAGACGACCCGGCATCCCTTCCTGGCTAGCTCCCCACCAATCATTCCGTGGCCGCAACCCAGGTCGAGGACCGAGGTCCCATCGCCCAGCTCGATGCTGCTTCTCTCAAGCCATCGGACCGTATCCAGGGCCTGGAGCATGTAGAAGCCGGGGTCGTCCCCGTACTTCAGGTATCTATAGACCAGCTTGTGCAGGATCATCGAGGTGCCTTCCAGCGTACCCGTGCTATAGAGGACTCCGATTGGATTTTAGCAAATGTGTGTGTCACTAGGCTCCGTCTGCAATGAGAAACCACGCCCGGAGGAGGTATTTATTCGTGTCGGTATCCGTCATGCCTGCGCCTCCTGTCATGCTATAATGTGACCGGTACTTCAGCCTCCAGAACCGACCCGAGGGGTGAGTGCGCCGGGTGGCGAGCTTAACGACAGCGGTGTCTAGTAGAGGTAGGTTTCCAGCCTTAGCGAATCAATTATTGACGACAGTCTACCTGTCGTTGATATAGTATCTGTGTGGGAACAGGTTGGCACGGCCATAGGAGGTTACAGTGAAACGTTCTAAAGTGGGCCTGGTGTTGATCATTATCGGGGCTCTGGTGATCGCGCTGGCGCCAATCTGGAAGTGGGGTTTGGGGCCCATGCTCCTGAAGATTCCCGACACCATCGACACTGTCTCCTACTACGAGGGCGTGCTGACGCTCTATGTAGACCCAGGCTCCCTGTCGCCTCTCCCCGAGGAGATGGCGGTGAAAATACCGCTTGCCATCACCAGAACTGACAAGAGCGCACCTGAGAGGAGCTCCGGCGATGTCGCCGTCATCAAGGAGACCCAGCTCGCGAAGGGCCCGGGCGGCCAGGCCTTCGTGGATGAGACCTTGTACTACGCGCTCGACCGCAAGACGGCCGAGAACGTCACCAGCACCGAGGCTTCTCCAGTAGAGGACCGCACCGGTTACTCCATCCTCCTCGGATTCTACGTCGACAAGGACGGCACGTATCCGATCTGGGACGATGACACCCGGAAGACCGGCGACCTCGAGTTCGTCGAGGAGACCACGCTCAACGGCTTCACGTCCAAGGACGTGCCCGCCATCGTGTGGAGGGGCGCAGGCAAGGAGCCGACCGTAGGCCCGGTCCTGGGCCTTCCCGGGGAGGTCTCCGGCGCCCAGATAAAGTCCCTGCTCAACAATCCGGCCCTGCCGTTCGTCGACACCCAGATGTACCCGATACAGTACATCAAGTCGACTGAGGCGACGGTCATCACCGGCATCAAGGTCGGACAGTTCCTGTCGGTGCCGGAGTACAAGGAAGAGTACTTCATCGATGCCACTGAGGCCGGCCTGGGAGAGATAAAGATAGCGACACTCGAGTACGGGCAGACCCCGGCCAGCATAAAGACATCGACCGATGAGGGGACCGAGGCTTACGCGTTGCTCGACGCGGTGGCTATATACATCCCGCTGGGGCTGCTGATAATCGGCCTCATCATCCTCGGCATCGGGCTCGCCCTGTTCCTGCGCAAGAAAGAGGCCTGAAGGCCCGGGCTTTAGAACGTGACAGCGGGCGCCCGCGAGGGCGCCCGCTTCTCTTTGGCAGGAATCCTTACTCCCATCCATAATTCCCCAAAAGAGCCGACCGGAGGTCGGCGCTACGCACCGGCCCTTACCGGTGGTAGAATGAGACCCCACAGCGGCAAGCGGCACAAGGAGGAACTGCCATGGAGAGTGTCTACAAGGTCATCGAGCTCGTGGGTACGAGCGAGAACTCCTGGGAAGAGGCGGCAAAGAACGCCGTAGACATGGCGGGCAAGAGCCTGCAGGAGCTCCGCATAGCCGAGGTCTCGCAGCTCGACCTCAAGATCGAGGACGGCAAGGCGGTCGCCTTCCGGGCCAGGGTCAAGGTCTCCTTCAAGTACATGGGCAAGGAAGCATAGAGACCAGGACTGCTGGAACTTAACCATTCAACGAGGTGATTCGGCGCGCCATCACGTCGCGGGGCACCGCCCGCGGCGTCAGGCGGCGACCGCGGCGTCGCGCGGCTGTTCGCGTCTCTTGAGGCGGCGGACCACGGCCTTCCTGCCCTCCTCGGCGAACAGTATCACGAACGGCCAGGCGAACATGAACGCCCAGACGTAGCCGCTCACCGGCGCCGTGCCGAACAGGGTCTGCAAAGGCGGGATGTAGAAGAGCGCGAGGACCACGCCGAGGGCGACCGCCACTCCCCACAGATACAGCCGGTTGGTGAAAACCCCTATCTTGAAGATGGATTCGGTGGTGCTGCGGCACGATAAGCCGTTTCCCATCTGCGTTATGACGATCGCCGCGAAGCACGCGGAGGTCGCCATGACGTACACGTGCCCCGAATCGGCCATCGCGGTGACTCCCTGCGAGAACCTCCACCCGTCCAGGTAGTAGACGAGCAGGTAAGCCGACATCGCCGCCGCGGCCTCGATAAGACCGAGCCAGCCGTACACCCGCGCCACGACCTTCCTGTCCAGCAGGCGGTCAGAGGACTTTCTGGGCGGGCGGTCCATGACGTCGGGCTCAGGGGCTTCGGTCCCGAGCGCCAGCGCCGGGAGCATGTCCGAGCCGAGGTCTATCGCCAGTATCTGCATCACCAGGATGGGCAGCGGTATCCGGAGTACGACGAACAGCAGGTAAGGTATCCCCTCGGCGATGTTGTGGGTCAGGATGTAGGTCAGGAAGCGCCTGATGTTGTCGTATACGGCCCGTCCCTCCTCCACGGCGCTCACTATCGAGGCGAAGTTGTCGTCGGTCAGTATCATGTCCGCCGCTTCCCGCGCCACGTCCGTGCCGGTGATGCCCATCGCGACGCCGATGTCGGCGGCCTTCAGGGCCGGCGCATCGTTGACGCCGTCCCCGGTCATGGCCACGACCTCGCCCATCTCCTTGAGCGCGAGCGCCACCCTCATCTTGTGCTCCGGGGAGACCCTGGCGAAAAGAATGTCGGGATTCGCGAGCGCCTCCTCCAGCTGCCGGGCGTCCATCCCGTCTATCTCCACACCCGTTATCACGCGTACGTCCCCGCCCCTCACCAGCCGGATGCGCCTGGCGATGGATTCGGCGGTGACACCGTAGTCGCCGGTTATCATGATGACCCTGATGCCGGCGTCGTGGCACCTGTCGAGCGCGTCCGCGACCTCCGGGCGCGGCGGGTCCATCATCGCGGCGAGCCCCAGGAACACCAGGTCGCGCTCCGTCTCCTGCGTCTCGTAGTGCCTGGACTCCTGCCCAATGTCGCGGTAGGCGAAGCCGAGCACGCGGAGGGCCTGCTGTGCGTAATCGTCGTTCTGCTTTCTAAGGGTCTCGCGGTCGGCGTCGGTGATGGGGCGCGCCCCCCGGCTCCCATATCTTCGTGCAGAGCTCGAGCACCTCCACGGGAGCGCCCTTGACCATGGCCCGGGCACCGCCGTCCACCCTGTGGATGGTGGTCATCATCTTGCGCCGGGAGTCGAACGGCAGCTCGTATCTCCTGGGGGTGCGGCGCAGCTCCTCCTCGTAATCGAGCCCCGATTTTTTCGCGACCACCAGCAGGGCCGCCTCTGTGGGATCGCCCAGGACGGTCCACCTCTCCTTCTCAGCGTCCGGCGGCAGGAGCCGGGAGTTGTTGCAGAGGGCGGCCGCGAGCAGGAGCTCCCTCACGGCGGCGCGGTCGTCGTCCGAGAGCGCGCTCCCCGCGACCGAGAGCTCCCCTTCCGGCTCGTAGCCGTTGCCGCCTACCGCGACGGCCCTCCCAGCCGTCCAGAGCTCCCTGACCGTCATCTCGTTGGTGGTGAGAGTGCCGGTCTTGTCCGTACATATGACGGTGGTCGAGCCCAGGGTCTCGACCGAGGAGAGCTTCTTTATGAGAGCGTGCCTTCTGGCCATGCGCTGAGTTCCCATGGCCAGGGCGAGGGAAACCGTCGGCAGGAGCCCTTCCGGGACGTTGGCGATGATGAGCCCGATGGCGAAGATGAACGCGTCGGTCCCTGGCAGCTTGACCACGAAGAACCCGAGGAAGAAGAACACGAGGCCGACCGCGACGGCTATCGCGGCGATTATCTTGGAGACGGTGCTGAGCTCCTTCTGCAGGGGGCTCGGCTCCTCTTTGACGCCCTGGGTGAGGTCGGCTATCTTGCCTATCTCCGTCGACATGCCGGTCGCGTACACCACCGCCATCCCGCTGCCGTTGGCTACGCTCGTCCCCGCGAAGAGCAGGTTGGGCAGGTCGGCGAGCGCCGCGGTCTCGACGTCCAGCCCCTCCGAGCGCCTCACCTGGGGCTCCGACTCGCCGGTAAGGGCGGAGTTGTCGACGGTCATCTCCATGACCCTTACCAGGCGCGCGTCCGCGCTGATGCTGTTGCCGGCTTCCAGGAGCATCACGTCGCCCGGGACCAGCGTCTCGGCGTCTATCTCCTCCTCGGCGCCGTCGCGCAGGACCCTGGCCTTGACCGGCAGTATCTTCGCGAGGCTCTCCACCGCCTTCTCGGCCCTGAACTCCTGCCAGAACGAGAACGCGGCGTTAATGACGATGACGGCGAAGCAGGCGATGCCGAGGGGGACGCTGTCGCTTACTATGGCGAGTATGCCCGCTACCCACAGCAGGATAGCGAGCAGGTGCGTGAACTGCGCCAGCAGCCGCCTCCAGAGCGGCACGCCGGCCTTCTTCTCGAGTACGTTCGGGCCGTAACGGGTGAGCCTGTGCCCGGCCTCGTCGGGCCTGAGGCCTTCAGGTGATGTCTCGAGCAGTCCGAAGACGTCCTGCTCGCCGGTTTGAAATATGTCGCTGTCCATTTACGGTTTTCCGGTAACAGGATAACTGACCGAAATGATACAACAGCGTATCTCGAGGTTGTTACGACTTTGTAACTAATGCCTGAAATGCCGGCGCCCGGTGAAGACCATCGCGACACCGTGCCGCTCGCATACGGCCAGCGCGTCCTCGTCGCGCTTGGAGCCCCCGGGCTGCACGATTGCGGCCGCGCCCGCGCCGATGACCTTCTCGACGGCGTCCGGGAACGGGAAGAACGCGTCCGAGCCTACCGCGCAGCCGGCCGCCTTCCCGCCCGCCTTCTCCACGGCTATCATCGCCGAGTCCACCCGGCTCATCTGGCCGGCGCCCACGCCGACCGTGGCTCCGCCCTTCACAAGCACTATCGCGTTCGACTTGACGTGCTTGGTGATCTTCCAGGCGAAGAGCAGGTCTGCCCACTGCTCGTCGGTCGGCGCCTTGCTGGTCTTGACCTCCCATGCCGAAGTGTCGAACGGGTCGGTATCGTAGTCCTGGACCAGGAGCCCCCCGTGTAAGCGCCTGAAGTCCCTGCCCGGGTGTGACCTGTCCAGGGCTCCCATGCCGATTATGCGCAGGTCCTTCTTGGCCGAGAGGATATCCAGCGCGTCGTCATCGAACTCCTCTGCGAGCAGGAGCTCTATGAAGTTGCCCTTCATCGCCTCTGCGCACCTGGAGCAGACCTTGCCGTTGAACGCTATGACCGAGCCGTACGCTGAGACGGGGTCGCAGTCGAACGCCTTCTGGTAAGCGATGGACCGGTGGTCGGCGGTCGCGGCGCCGCACGGATTGTTGTGCTTGATGATGACGCATGCGGGCTCCTCGAACTCGAGCACACACTGCCAGGCGGCCTCCCCGTCGAGGATGTTATTGAACGAGAGCGCGGGGCCGGCTATCTGGGGCGCCGTGGCGAGCGACTGGCCGGAGTAACCCTTCTCGGAGTAGAGGGCGGCGGTCTGGTGCGGGTTCTCGCCGTAGCGCAGTGGGGTCACCCTGTCGAACGACAGGGCGAGAGCGCCGGGCAGGGCGTCGGTCCCACCTTCAGCCTCGGCTGCCAGGTAAGCGCTTATCATCGAGTCATACTCGGCGGTGTGCGCGAACGCCTCCCGGGCCAGGGCCTGGCAGGTCTCGTCGCTGAGCACCGCGCTGTTCGCCCGGAGCTCGTCGACGAGCTCCCTGTAGCGCGCCGGGTTCACCACTATCGCCACGTGGGCGTGGTTCTTGGCCGCGGCCCTCACCATGGTGGGGCCGCCGATGTCTATGTTCTCAATGGCTTCCTCGCGGGTGACGCCAGGCTTGGCTACCGTCTGCGCGAAGGGGTAGAGGTTGACCACGACCAGGTCGATGGCCCCTATCTTCTGGAAGTCCAGCTGCCTCAGGTGCTCCGGCTTGCTGCGGTCCGCCAGGATGCCCCCGTGTATCTTCGGGTGGAGCGTCTTGACCCTGCCGTCCAGCATCTCCGGGAAGCCCGTGACCTCCGCCACCGGCGTTACGCTCACGCCCTCCTGGCTGAGGAGCTTGTAGGTGCCGCCCGTGGAGATGAGCTCGATCCCCATGGTCTCGAGCTCCTGGGCCAGCCATACGACGTCGGTCTTGTCCGAAACGCTGATGAGCGCCCTCTTCACCCTGGGCATCCGGCTTCTCCTTTCGTCGTGTCCTTATACGCGGCGGGCCCCGGGAGGCCCCCCGCTCAGGTCCGCTCGGGGAGGACGCGGACGACGCGCCCCTCCCGCTCCAGGCGGCCCTCCGCGAAAAGCCTTATCACGAGCGGGTACGCCTCGTATTCCACTTCATGGATGCGGTTGTGCAGGGTCTCCTCGCTGTCGCCCTCCTCCACCGGCACCGCCCGCTGGACGATGATGGGACCGGTGTCGAGCCCTTCATCCACGAAGTGTACCGTCACGCCGCTCACCTTGACCCCGTGCTCGAGGGCGTCGCGCACCCCGTGCTCTCCCGGGAAAGACGGCAGGAGCGCCGGGTGGATGTTCATTATCCGCCCGCGGAACGCCTCGACGATCTCAGGGCCGACGAGCTTCATGTAGCCGGCGAGCACCACCAGGTCGACGCCGGCGCCCTGCAGCTGCTCGAGCACGGCCCTGTCGTACGCGGGCCTGTCGGGGTAATCCTTGAGCTCCACCACGGCCGTGGGGATTCCCCGGCGGCGGGCCCGGTCGAGCGCGAAGGCATAGGGATTGTCGCTCAGGACCAGGGCGATGCGGGCGGGCACCTCGCCGTCCTCTATCGCGGCTGCGATTGCCTCGAGGTTCGTCCCCGAGCCTGACGCGAGCACGGCGATGTCTATCTTGCTTTCAGCTCGGGACAAACTGCCATCTCCCAGTGCCGCCCGGCGGCTCCGACCGCCCTGCGCTCAAAGGCGCCGCGAGGACGCGGCGCCGGACTGCCTATCCGTACATCACAACGCCCCGGCCGGGGGCTATCTCTCCGATCTCGTACGCGTGGTAGAGGTTCATGTCGAGGACCTGCAGCGCCTTCCGCGCGTCGCCGGCGGCCACGACCAGGATCATGCCGATGCCCATGTTGAACGTCTTGAGCATCTCGAAGAGGTCGATGTTCCCCACCTTCTGGAGGAAGCTGAATATGTTCTTCACCGGCCAGGTCCCCGTGCTTATCACCGCGTTGAACCCGTCGGGAAGCACCCGGGCCAGGTTGTCCGTTATCCCGCCGCCGGTGATGTGCGCCGCCGCCTTGACGTCGCACTCCGCCGCTACCTTGAGAACCCCGGGGGCGTAGATGATGGATGGGGTGAGGAGCTCGCGCCCGAGGGGGTTCGCTATCTCCTTGGTCTGGTCGTCGAGGTTGAAGTCCCCCGAATCGAAGAGAAGCTTGCGCGCCAGCGAGTAACCGTTTGAGTGGAGGCCGGAGGACACTATGCCTATCACCCTGTCCTCGACCTTCATCCTGGAGCCGTCGATTATGCTGTCCTTCTCGACCACCCCGACGCAGAAACCCGCGAGGTCGTAGTCGTCGGGGTCCATGACGCCGGGGTGCTCCGCTACCTCGCCGCCTATGAGCGCGCAGCCGGCCTTCCTGCAGCCTTCGGCCACTCCGCCGACGATATCGGCTATCCTCTCGGGGACGACCTTCCCGCAGGCGATGTAATCCTGGAAGAAAAGCGGCTCGGCCCCGCACGTGACGACGTCGTCCGCGCACATGGCCACGAGGTCGATGCCCACCGTGTCATGCCTGTCCATCATCCGGGCGAGCTTGAGCTTTGTCCCGACGCCGTCGGTGCCCGAGACCAGGACCGGGTTCTTATACCTCGACAGGTCGAGCTCGAAGAGCGCGCCGAACCCGCCTATGCCCCCCAGCACCTCGGGGCGCAGGGTCGACGCGACCTTCTCCTTGATCATCTCGACCGCGCGGTCGGCGGCCTCGATGTCCACCCCGGCCCACTTGTAGTCCCTTGCCTCGGGCCGGTCGCTGTCCTCGGGCATGGCGCCCGCTCCTTTCACCCGCCGCGTTCAGGCGCGGCTCTTCTCCTCGAGCCGGAACTTCGACATCTTCACGTCGTCGGGGACCGCGATGCGGTAGGCGCCGTCGAAGCAGGCGGTGCAGAAGATGTCCTTGGGGGCCATGCACGACTCGAGCAGGTTCTCCATTGTCAGGTAGTGGAGTGAGTCCGCCCCCAGGAACTCCTGTATCTCCGGGACCGACAGGCGCGACGCGATGAGCTCGCTGCGCACCGCGGTGTCGATGCCGTAGAAGCACGGGCACTTGATGGGAGGCGAGCTGACCCTCATGTGCACCTCCGCCGCCCCCGCTTCCTTTAGTATCTCCACTATCTTCCGGCTGGTGGTGCCCCTCACGATGGAGTCGTCGACGACGACGAGCCTCTTGCCTTCGATGGCCGCCGTCAGGGGATTGAGCTTGAGCCTTACCCCCAGCTGCCGGATCGACTGCGTCGGCTGTATGAACGTGCGCCCGATATAGCGGTTCTTGATGAGGCCCTCGCCGAACGGGATGCCGGACCTCTCGGCGAAACCGATGGCGGCGGGCACGCCGGAGTCCGGGACCGGAACCACGATGTCGGCCTCGACCGGCGCCTCTTCCGCGAGGTGCTTGCCCATCTCCTTGCGGGCGTCGTAGAGCACTCGGCCGTTGATGAGCGAGTCGGGGCGCGCGAAGTATATGTACTCGAAGATGCAGAGGGCCGGGTCCGGCTCGGCGAACCTGCGGGCGTGCAGACCCTCCGAGTCTACGTGCACGAGCTCTCCCGGCTCGACCTCCCGCACGAACCGGGCGCCCACCACGTCGAGCGCCGCGGTCTCGCTCGCGATGAACCAGGCATTGTCCTTTCGCCCGATGCACAGCGGGCGTATGCCGTGCGGGTCCCTGGCCCCGAACAGGCCCTCCTCGGTGAGGAGCACCACGGAGTAGGCCCCCTTCATCTTGGGGAACGCCTCGGCGATGGCGTCGGCCGTGGTGGGGGCGCTGGAGCGGTTGAGCAGTACGGCGATGACCTCGGTGTCGGTGCTGGAGGCGAACGTCGCCCCGCGGGCGGTCAGGTCCTCCCTGAGCTCGTCGGTATTGACTAGGTTGCCGTTATGGGCAACGGCCAGGGGGCCCCTCGGGGTTATCTCGTAGACGGGCTGGGCGTTCTCCCAGTGGGTCGAGCCGGTGGTGGAGTAACGGACATGGCCGATGGCGCAGTCTCCCTGCAGGGTGACGAAGCTCGCCTCGTCGAACACCTGCGAGACGAGTCCCATGTCCTTGACGACCAGTATGCCGTCGCCGGACGTGACGGCTATCCCGGCGCTCTCCTGCCCGCGGTGCTGCAGCGCGTACAGCCCGAAGTAGGTGACCCTGGCCACCTCCTCGCCCGGGGCGTATACGCCGAATACCCCGCAGGCTTCCTCGGGTGAGTCGCTCATGCTTCCGCCCGTCGGTTGTGCTTCACGTACCTATTATCCATCAACCTCGCGCCCGCCGTCTTGATATCCCGCAATGCTCCGGCCCGGAAGTTCGGGCGCCCCGGCCCCGTGTTGCTGATGTTGCATATGTTGCTAATGGAACGAAAATGGTCTGACCCTATCTGGTCGCGCCGGCTATCAGCTTCTCGAGGGAGGTGTCGTACACCTCGGACATCTCGTCTACGCCGAGCTCGAGCATTCCCTTTATCTCGAGCGAGGTGCCGCCGGTGGTCCCGAGGATGTGGAGCGGCACGTCCAGCTCCGCCGCGATGTCCTCGAGGTCCGCCAGGCGCTGTGCCGGGACGCTCACCACGGCGCGCGACTGAGACTCGCTGAAGAGCGCCGCGGGCGCGGGGAGTGTTCCGGGGAGCTCCAGGTGGGCGCCTGTACCGCCCTGGACGCAGCACTCGGCCAGGGCCACCGCGAGCCCTCCCTCGGAGAGGTCGTGGGCCGATGCGAGTGCGCCGGCCCCCGCGGCGCGCACCAGGCACTTCTGCAGGGCCTTTTCAGCCTCCCAGTCGAGAGCGGGGGGCTTCCCTTCTACCTTGCCGTGGAGCACCTTCAGGTACTCGCTGCCGCCGAACTCCGCGGCGGTGTCCCCGAGCAGGACAACGTGGTCGCCCTCCCGGGAGAAGGCGGAGCCCACGCGGGCCCGGACGTCCTCCAGGATTCCCAGCATCCCTATGACCGGGGTCGGATATATCGCCTCGCCGAAAGACTCGTTGTAGAAGCTCACGTTTCCGCCCACCACGGGCGTGTCAAGCTGCCGGCACGCCTCGGCGAGCCCCTCCACCGACTGCACGAACTGCCAGAAGATGGTGGGCTTCTCCGGGTTGCCGAAGTTCAGGCAGTTGGTGAGCGCGACCGGGGTCGCGCCGGTGCAGGCGACGTTTCGGCCGCTCTCGGCGACCGCGATCTGCGTGCCGAGGTTCGGGTCGAGGTAGCAGAAGCGCCCGTTGCAGTCGCAGGAGAGCGCTATGCCCTTGCTGCTGCCCATCACCCGGAGCACTCCCGCGTCGCCCCCGGGCAGGAGGACCGTGTTCAGCCGCACCATGTGGTCGTACTGCTCCCAGACCCAGCGGCGGCTGCAGATGTTGGGTGAGCCCAGGAGGTCCATGAGGGCGGCCCCCAGGTCATCCGGGGCGGGCAGGGCGCCCGGGTCCGCGGACTGGACCTTGTCGATGTAGGCCGGCTTCTCAGCGGGCCGGTGGTACTCGGGGCCCTGAGCGAGCGAGCTTGCCGGGACGTCCGCGATTACCACGCCGTCCAGGAACAGTCTCAGCCTGTCGCCTTCAGTGACGGTCGCCAGAGGGGTGGCGTCGAGCCCCCACTTCTCGCAGATGCCGAGTACCTCGTCGAGGTTGTCGGGGCTCGTCAGCGCCCACATCCGCTCCTGGGACTCTGACATCATGATCTCTATTGGCTCCATCCCGGGCTCGCGGAGAGGCACTTTTCCAACGTCGACGTCCATGCCGCAGCCGCCGCGCTCAGCGGTCTCGCAGGTTGCGCAGGTGAGCCCGGCGCCGCCCAGGTCCTGCAGGCCGAGAAGGAGTCCCTTGTCTAGCATCTCCAGGCACGCCTCTATCTCGAGCTTCTCGGTGAACGGGTCGCCGACCTGGACGCTCGGGCGCTTCGCGGCGGACGTCTCGTCGAACTCCTGGGACGCGAGAACGCTCACGCCGCCTATGCCGTCGCGCCCGGTGCTCGAGCCGATGAGCACCCCGATGCTGCCGGGCTCGGAAGCCCGACCCAGTATGAGCCTCTCCCTGGGCATTATCCCCAGGCACATCACGTTGATGAGCGGGTTCTCCTCGTAAGCCTCCTCGAAGTACAGGTCGCCCGCCACCGTGGGTATCCCGAGGCAGTTACCGTACGAGGCGATGCCCGCCACAACGCCGTCGAAGAGGTAGCGCGTGCGGGGGCTCTCGAGCGAGCCGAACCTCAGCGGGTCGAGGCTCGCTATGGGCCTCGCTCCCATCGTGAAAATGTCGCGGACGATGCCGCCCACGCCCGTCGCCGCGCCCTGGAACGGCTCGACGGCGCTGGGGTGGTTGTGGGACTCGAGCTTGAAGACCACGGCGAAGCCGTCGCCGATATCGACGACGCCCGCGTTCTCCCCCGGGCCCATAAGGATCCTCGGCCCCTCAGTGGGGAGCTTGCGGAGCTGCTCCTTGGAGCTCTTGTAGCTGCAGTGCTCGGACCACATGACCGAGTACATGCCGAGCTCCACCTTGTTCGGCTCGCGGCCCAGTATCTCGCAGATGCTGTCGTACTCGTCCCGCTTCAGTCCGAGTTCCTCGAAAAGCTCCGGCAACCTGTATCACTCCCTGCTCATCCGCCGCCGAGGGGCGGGTATATGGAAACTATGTCGTCCGGCTTGAGCCTGGTGTTCTCGCCCTTCAGGTACCTGATGTTCTTGTTGTTGACCAGCACCGTGCTTACCTTCACGTAACGCTGGAGTTTCCCTTCGTACATGCCGGCAAGGGTATCGAGGATTTCTTTGACTGTGGCTCCGGGGACCTCGGCTTCGCGGGTCTTCGTGATCTGCCTGAGCGTGGCAAAGAATTTTACAGTCGGCAACAACCGGCTCCTTACACTATCTCCGCGGTGATTATATCAGTAAGCCGCGCTTAAATACCGGGGTCAGGCCTGAATTTTAAGCCGGCGGCCGTCCGGGCGGATTTCCAACTTAAAGATCAGGCCTGACCCCGGTTTCTAAGCCTAGAAGCAGCCGAGCTGGCAGTGGACTATCTTTATCTGGAGCAGGTCGAGGGCGCGCCCGACCTCGGGTATCGGGACCCCCAGCTCGCCCGCGAGCTCCTGGGCCCGCTCGCACGCTATCTTCCCCTCGACGGCCGCCTCTTTTACAGCGTCCAGCACTTCCTGTGAGATGTCTTCGGGCATCTGCCCACCCCCGGTTCTCGATAGAGCCATGTCGTACACCTTTTCGAACGCGCGGAGCCGCCCGGCGTCGTCACTGTATATGAGGACCTTGGCCGCCCCTGTGGCCGCCTTGAGGTCCGCCTCGAGCCCCAGCTCGCTCACGCCCTCGAAGGCTGGGCCGAGCTCAACCAGCACGATGTCAGCCTTCCTTGCGGGCGGCACAAGCCGCTCGAGAGGCTCCTCGAGCAGGAGGACGGTCAGTCCGGGCCCGCCGGCTTCGGCACCCGCGCCGCCTGGAGGGCCCCCGCCCGGGCCCGCGAGGGCAACCGCTCCTGGGGGCAGGCCCCCGGCTGAGCTCATGTGCTCGGCAAGCCTGGTCCTTCCCGCGGTCCCGTCGACCATGACCGCACCCGAAAATGCAACAAAGTGACCTGACCCCGATGTTGCAATTCCGGCGGCGCGCTTCATGTCCTCCGGGGAGTTTATGTTGAGGAGGAGCCTGCCGGTGGGGTCGAACCGCTTCATCTCCTCCCAGGGTATCTCCCTGGTGGCCACCTGGCCGAAGAAGTCGGTGACCTTGAGGTTGCCCTCACCGAGCTGCCGGGCGATGACGGGCTCGCAAGACCGGCGGTACGCGGCGTGCAGGGGCTCCAGGCCCTTCGGCGTGCGCGGCACGGCGACCTGGTACCCCTCCAGGCACTCCACGACGTAGGCCGCGGCCTCCCGGTTGACGAACGGCATGTCGCAGGCGAGCACGAAATTCTCATCCGTATGGGAGAGCCTGAGCCCGCTCAGGATGGCCCCTAGCGGGCCTTTCCCGGCGACCGGCTCCTCGGCCACCCGTACATTACCGGATTCGTACGGCGCGAGCTGCGAGACCCGGCCGGCGTTCACTACCAGGATGATCTCGTCGAAAAGGCCATCGAGTGCCTCGAGCTGTATGTCCAGCACCCTGCGGCCGGCCACTTCCATGAACGCCTTGTCACCCGGCATCCGGGTGCTCTGGCCGCCCGCCAGGATGATGCCGGTCGCCATCATCCGCCGCCTATCCGCTCTGGATGCGTGTAGACGTTGAAGCTGCCCCCCCTGAGGAAGCCCACTATGGTGAGCCCGGTCCGCTCCGCCAACTCGACGCCCAGGGCGGTCGGGGCCGATACCGAGCAGACGAGCGGGATGCCGGCCCTTGCCGCCTTCAGCACCATCTCGTAGCTCAGGCGCCCCGAGAGCATCAGGCCCCTCTCCTCCGGCGCCTCGCCGGCCAGGAGCATGTAGCCCAGGACCTTGTCCACCGCGTTGTGGCGGCCGACGTCTTCCTTGACGACCAGCACGTTTCCATCGCGGTCGAAAAGCCCCGCTCCGTGTGTGCCGCCGCTGAGGCGGAAGACCTCCTGGCCCTCCAGGAGCTGGTCCGGTACCCGGGTTATCGCCCCGGGCGAAAACCTGGCGCCGCTCTCCACGCGTATGCCCTCGAGGTCGACCTCCCTGGCGAGGTCGGCCCCCCCGCAGCCGGTCCTTATGACCCTTGCCGCGTCAAAGCGCCCGGCGCCCTGCGCCAGCTTCACTGAGAGCTCGACGAGGTTCCCGGGGCCGGCTTCTCCCTCCCCGCCAGGCCCGGCGCCGTCGGTGCAGTGCCTGATGAGCTCGATCTGGCCTCGGTCGGTGACGAGGCCTTCGCTGAGGCAGAAACCGGCCGCCAGCAGCTTGTCGTCCCCCGGGAGCCTCATCAGGTAGACGAGGGTCTGTCCGTTGACCCGCACCTCCAGCGGCTCCTCGCGGGCGACCACGTCGTCGACCGGGTACCCTTCGGACTCGTGGTACCTGGTTATCCCGAACTCCTTCAGGAACGGGGCGTCTTCTTCGTCCAAGCGACCTCCGATCGCTGCGCGGTTTACCCGGTGAATATACAACAGAGGGGCCTGTTCTCCAATGAGGGGCTGTGAACCGTGGAGGCGGTCAGGCGACGGCCCCGGTCACCTCGCATATCTTGTCGATGAGGTCGTCCGGGCCGAAAGGCTTTGTGATATACCCCTGCGCGCCGAGCGAGAGACCGCGGTCTATGTGCTCCTGGCCGGTGCGCGCGGTCACGAAGATGACAGGGATGTCCTTTGTGGCGGGATTGAGCTTGAGCTTCCTGCAGACCTCGAAACCGTCTATGTCCGGCATCATGATGTCCAGCAGCACCGCGTCCGGGAGCTCGCGCTTCACGAGAAGGTAGCCGGTAACGCCGCTTATCGCCTCGAACACCTCGGCGCCGGCCAGTTTGAGCATCATCTTCACGGCCTTGACCATCTCCGGGTCGTCGTCCACGACGGCGACCTTTATCGGAGCGCCAAACCTCTTATCCGACAACTATTTCCCCTTCCCTAGCACCTCCCTCGAGCAGGCCCGCCCACCACAGGAGCCTGTAGTCAGTTTCTGGCAATATTATAGGGAAGGCCGGGGGGACCGACAATGAGCTGGCGCATCCTCGCCGGTGGGGCGGCCTCAACTTGACCGCTCGAAACGTCGAAAGTAGCATAGGACACCAGGGCCGGCGCTGACCGCCGGCTTATGACATGGGAGAGGAAGCCTTGGACGAGAATACGACGGTGCTGCTGGAGAACGTGTCCAAGACCTACCAGATGGGCGAGGTCGAGGTGAAAGCCCTGAAGGACGTCGACCTGACCGTCACCAAGGGAGAGTTCCTGGTGGCGCTGGGGCCCAGCGGCTCCGGCAAGACGACCATGCTCAACCTCATCGGGGGCATAGACTCGCCCACCAGCGGGAAGATCGTCGTCGGAGGCCACGATATCTCGACGCTCAGCGAGAAGGAGCTCACCGGCTTCCGGCGGGAGACCGTGGGCTTTATCTTCCAGTTCTTCAACCTGATACCGACGCTGACCGCAAAAGAGAACGTGGAGTTCGCCCTCGACCTGGTCCCCAAGGAGAAAAGGGGGTCGGCGCTCGAGGTGCTCGAGCAGGTCGGTCTCGGCGAGAGGGCGGACCACTTCCCGAGCCAGCTCTCGGGCGGCGAGCAGCAGCGGGTGGCCATAGCGCGCGCGCTGGCGAAACGGCCCCCGGTCGTGCTCTGCGACGAGCCCACCGGCGAGCTCGACTACGATACCGGGATAATGATCCTGCGGCTGATGCGCGACATCTCACGCCAGGAGCAGTGCAACTTCCTGATGGTCACCCACAACTCGGCCATCGCCAAGATCGCGGACAAGGTGGTGCACCTCCACTCAGGCGAGATATCGGCCATCGACGTCAACGAGGAGCCGGAGGACCCGGAGAACCTCGTCTGGTAGTCACAGTCGGAGTCAGACCCCATGCATGACTATCCTGCGCGAAACTCGCGCTGCCTCAGTCAGGACTGCTGCTTCTTCGAGCGCACCTCATAGCGCGACAGGACCTCTCCCACTCTGTGCTCCACAATGTCCCCTATCCGTGAAATCAGGCGGTCTTCAGAACTCCCGCCGCTCTTCGGAGTACCGGAGTGCTTGTCTATCAGCTCCTCGATGCCGCGGTAGATCCAATCCCGCAGCATGTCGGACATCTCAACACCGTCCAACCGGGCGTACCTCTCCAGCTGCGCCTTGACCTGGGGCTCGATGCGGAGGTTCAGTACTTCGGATTTCGGCCCTCCGAGGATAAGGACGTCCGTTTCATCCTCGTCGTCGAAATAGTCGGTGGTATCGTGGGAGTCCCAGAATTCGGCTTCCTCCTCCCAGGTCTTGAATGTGGGGATCTTCTTCTTAGCCAACGGTCAACCTCGCCTTCTGTCACAGGCCTTCCTGTAGGAAGCCCTTTCCCTGTCGGTCATCAGCCGGCAGGTCGCCGCGTACAGCACGCCGTTCCTGTCATCGCCGATTATCATCACGTACTTGCCCGAGACGTCGTCCCTTCCTCTTACGAGCAACCTGTCCCGCCGGATCACCTGCCTGTCCGGTTCACGGAACGCGCGCTCGACCTCGTCCGGTGTCAATCCGTGCTTGGTGGCGATCTTTCTCCTGACCCTGGCATCAAGGTGAAGGTTTCTCAGTCTCACCGGCCCCGCCTGTCATACATTGTATCACGCATCAGGAGTATACCACAGTCGAGGCGGTCGCCACTGCTCGTCCCGGTCCGCGCGATGGTGCCCTCCGGGAGCTCTATCACGTCACGGGCCCGCAGGACGAATGGGGACATGCGGTGGGGTGAAAGGCTGAGCGCTTTCCGAACTGTCCCCCCACTGTCGACGAAAACGGCGTCTATGGGGAACCTCATGCCGAAAGTGTGGACCTGACGGCACCTGGTGATTATGAGCGCCTCACCGGGGGCGAGCGCTGCGCGCCCGAGGAGACCGCGGCGGCGTTCGCGGTTCGTCACAGCCCGCATGGCACAGCTGGCGAGCTCGGTGGCGCGAGTCACGTTGCGGATGCGCCCCGCGGGTGTCACGTGCGCTCTTTGAGGGCGCAGCATGGAGCGCCGGCGGCGATGGTGTACGGCGGGATGTCGCGCGTCACCACGGAGCCTGCGCCGATGACCGCCCCGTCCCCGATGGTGACGCCCCTTGTGACCACCACCATCGAACCCAGCCAGCAGTCCTTCCCGATGGAGACCGGGCCGTACTCGCCGTACTGCTCGCGCATGGGCGTGCCGAGCTCCATGCCGTGGTCGGCGCAGTTGATGTTGATGAACGGCCCGAACATGGTGTCGTCGCCTATGGTCAGGTCGTCGAAAGCGTTGAAGATGTTGTAGGGACCGATGCCGACCCTGTCGCCCACCCTCAGGGTGGCCTTGTTGGCGGCGTGCAGGCGGGCCCCGGTGTCGATGGTGACGTTGTCGCCGACCTCGAGCCGCCCGTCGTCGATGCCGCGGATCTCGATGGGGCGCGGGATGAAGACCCCCTTCCCTATCGAGCACGAGGAGCGCCCGGCGAGCGCCAGGTCGACCCAGCCGGATATCCAGGCCGCCTCGCCCAGCTCGACGCCCTTGCGGCGGAGGTACCACGGGCAGAACAGGACCCTCGGGTTACTGAGCGCGAACGGCACGGCGCGCGCCATGTGCGATAAACTGCCCAATCTTCCCCCTGGTTCTCCGGCCCGGGGCCGGGGTACACCGTCTCTATCGCAATACCATACCACGGTAGCCCGCTGACTGCGGCTCGAGGTCACCCGCGTCGGCGAAGCTGTAGTAGGCGCTGTCGGCCCCGATTATCACGTGGTCGAGCAGCGGGATGCCGAGGATGCGGCCGACCTCCTCGAGGCGGCCGGTTATGCGGCGGTCCTCGTCGGAGGGGACCGGGTCGCCGCTGGGGTGGTTGTGCGCGAAGATAACCCCCGAAGCGGCGCTGCGCACGGCCGGACGGAACGCCTCGCGGGGGTGGACTATGCTGGCCGTGAGCGTGCCCCGCGATATTACCTCTGTGCGGATGAGCCGGAGCTTGGCGTCGACCATGGCGCAGCTGAAGACCTCTATCCTCTCGGAGACCATCCAGGGCCAGAACGCGTTGTAGACGTCACAGCTCGAGGACATGCGCGCGCCGGGCACGACCCCCGACAGGGCCCTGCGGCCGAGCTCTACCGCGGCCACCACCGACGCCGCCCTGGCCGGCCCGATGCCCGGGAGCCGCCGCAGCTCCTCGAACGAGACCTCGGCAAGGCCCCGCGCGCCGCCCGCCGAGTCGATGACCGCCCGGGAGAGGGCCTCGGCGCACGAGCCGCCCGAGATGACGAGAGAAAGGAGCTGGACGTCGGTGAGAGAGCCGGCTCCTCCGGCTGCCAGCCTGCCGCGGTTTGCCGTGTTCTCGCTGTTTCCCAAGTAGACCCCCGTAACGCCGACCCGGAGCCGGCCTCACTCGAACTAGCAATACAAGCAAATGGATTGTAGCACAGGAGTCGGACAGTAAAAAGGTCCAGTCTCGATACGGGCGGCTCAGGTGTTGAGCTCGCGGTATACCGGGGCCAGGCCCGCGTAGAGGCGCTTGAAGCTCGCGAACAGCTCGTCGTAGACGACCTTGCTGGAGGGCTCGGGTTCGAAGGACTTCCTCACCTTGACCACTTCCTCGACGGCGCGGTAGTCCTTGAACATGCCCAGGGCGAGCGGGACCACCAGGGCCGCTCCAAGCGCGCCCGCGTCCTGCGCGCCCACGACGGGCTCTATCCGCCTTCCCGTGACGTCGGCGAAGATCTGCATCCAGGCGTCGGACTGCGCGCCGCCGCCTATGGCACGCACCGTGGGGCAGGGAAGTCCCTTGGTCGCCGCCGCCTCGAAGCACCAGCGGAAGTTCATCGCAACGCCCTCGTACACCGAGCGCAGCATGTCCTCGCGCTTGTGGTCCAGGTTGAGGTTCACGAATCCTCCCCGGAGGGAGTTGTCGGTCACCGGGGCCCTCTCGCCGAACATCCACGGCGTGAATATGAGCCGGCGAGAGCCGGGGGGCACGCCGCTTATCACCCTGTCCAGCTCGGCGTAGATGCCGCCCAAGGGTTCCGCCCGCCTGCGCTCCTCCTCAGTGATGAGCTGTTCGGTGGCCCACTTCAGGCAGCCTCCGGCGGTGATGAGCTCCGCGGTGAGAAGCCACATTGACGGGTCGGCCGCCGCGATAGAGGCCATCCCGAACTTGCCCAGGTTGACCGATTTCTCGGAATGGATGAGGAGCAGGCCCGATGTGCCGATGCTTATTACGCACTCGCCGTGCTCCATCGCGCCGCCGCCTATCATTGCGGCGGGCGCGTCTCCCATCCCGCTCACCACGGGGGTCCCGGGCGCGAGGCCCATCTGCTTGGCGGCCGCTTCCGTGAGCCCGCCCGCGACCTCGGCGGACTTCGTGACCGGTGGCAGCTTACCGGCGTCGCCGCCCAGCACTTTTATCATGAGGCTCGACCAGCCGCGGGTCTTCTTGTCCATGTATCCCGTGACCGACGCGGCGGTCTGGTCGGAGTTGAACGCGCCGGTGGCCCTGTAGACAATGTATCCCTTCACGTCCAGGAAGACGTGCGTGCGCTCGAATATCTCGGGAGCCTCCTCCTCAACCCACTTGTACTTGCACATGACGTCCTTGCCCGAGGGGACTACCCCGACGGCGGCCATCAGCACGCGCCTGCCGCCCAGGCGCCTCACCACGCGGTCAGCCTGTGCCTGGGCCCGGGAGTCCATCCATATCATGCAGTTGCACAGCGGCTCGCCGTCGCCGGTCACCGGGAGCACTCCCAGCATCTGGGAGGCGAACGAGAGGCCGAGGACGTCGGAGGGGTCTATTCCGGTACGCTCCACGAGGCGCCGGGTGGTGCCCACGACGGCGTCCCACCAGGTCTCGGGCTCCTGCTCTGCGCAGTGGTCCCGCGGGAACATCACCTCGTAGGGCTCGAACTCGGTCGCCACTATGTTTCCCTCGGGGGTCGCCAGCACGGCCTTGCACCCTCCCGTGCCGACGTCGTAGCCGAACATGTACTGCTCGCTCACGTCTACCTCCTCACGTCGCGAACTTGAAATGGATGACGTCGCCGTCGTGGACCACGTACTCGCGGCCTTCCACCCGCAGCGCCCCACCGTCACGCGCCGCGTGGAAACTGCCGCACCTCACGAAGTCGTCCTGGTGGACCACCTCGGCTTTCACGAATCCCTTCTCGAAGTCCGTGTGTATCCGGCCGGCCGCAGACGCCGCGCTGGAGCCCTCGGGTATGGGCCACGACCTGCACTCGTTGGAGTCGATGGAGAAGAACGTTATGAGGCCGAGCAGCTCGAAGCCGGCCCGCGCTATCCGCGCCAGGCTCTCCTCCTCGATGCCCATCTCGGCCTCGAACTCCGCCGCTTCCTCGGGCTCGAGCTCGGCGAGCTCGGCTTCGGTCTCCGCGTTGGCGACCAGGACGGGGAAGCCACGCTCGGCGGCCCACTCCCGGATGCCGGCCTCATGCTTCGCGGCGCCGCCGGGCGACTCTCCGACGTTCAGGACCACCATAGTGGGCTTCAGGCTCAGCAGGCCCGTCTCCAGGGTGCAGTTCGCCTGGAGCTTGAGCGCCCTGTCGCGGTCGATCAGGCACTCGCCGCCGATGAGCTCCTCGAGGCCCGCCAGCGCCTCGGCCCGCGCCGTCTTGTCGCGTGCTCCGCTCTTGGCCGCCTGCCTTGCCTTCGATATCTCGCGGCCCAGTATCTCCAGGTCCGCGAGCAGGAGCTCTGTCTCGATGAGCTCCGCGTCCCGCACCGGGTCTATGCCGCCCGTTACGTGGGCTACACCCCCGGCCTCGAACGCCCGCACCACGTGAACCAGGGCGTCGACCTCGCGTATGTTGGCGAGGAACTTGTTGCCCAGGCCTTCGCCCTTGCTCGCGCCCTCCACGAGCCCCGCGATGTCCACGAAGCTCACCGTCGCGGGGACCCGGCGGTCGCAGCCGGCGAGGTCCGCCACCCTGTCCAGGCGGGGGTCCGGGACGGGGACGACGCCTACGTTAGGCTCCACGGTGGTAAAGGGGTAATCCGCCACGAGCGCGCCGCACCTTGAGAGCGCGTTGAACAGCGTGGTCTTGCCGGCGTTGGGGAGGCCGACTATTCCGACCTTGAGTGAGCTCATGCTCCGAACCTCCCTCCGAGGAGCGCGCTTTTCAGGCTCAAGCCTACTACAGAGCGAGCTCCAGTTGGAGTCCGCCGGGTCCAAATCCCGGGACGGCTGTATAATATGCCGGGAAATCCGGTTGCGTCAGAAAAACGCAACAAAGTGACCTGACCCCATTTGTGCGGCGAGGAGGGGGAATGAGTACGGGCGACGTTAAGAAGCTCTCTGCGACGGCCCGCTGGAGGCTGGTCCGCTACGTCAACTGAAGCCAGGCGAGCTTCGGTACCGTCGTGGACGGTACGGGGGAAAGCGACCGTGGCCTGATGAGGCCTGCCTGCCCTCTGGAGGGCGGGGCTGTCAGCATGGGCTCGACGTGCGGCGTGGTCTCCGGGGGCTGCCTCGCTCTCGCGCTGCATTTCGATGACGAGGTCGCTTCACGCGACCCGGAGAAGGCGGCCGTGCTCTACGACCGGATGCGCACGTACACGCGGTGGTTCGAGACCGAATTCGGCAGCACCATCTGCAGGGAGCGCTCCGGGGTCGAATTCAACCGTCTGCCCGGGCTGGTCGACTACCTCTTCACCGGGAAGTTCCTGACCCGCTGCGTGGCCCACGTGGGCCCCGCGGTAGAGCATGTTGTCGAGATGTGCTCGCGGCCCCTGGAGGGTGCGGGCACTGAGGCGAAAGGCGGATACTGCGCGGCGCCCGTGATACGGCGCCTCAGCGGCGAGGGGGATGACGCCGGCCTGCTGGAGCGGGTGTCCGTGGCGCTCGACGGCGGCATCGGCCTGAGCGGAGGCCTCTGCGGCGCCCTCGCGGGAGCGCTGATGCTCATAGGGGGGCGCTACGGCGCCGACCCCAGGGAATCCCTTTTCCGCGGCACGCTCGTCCCCACCCTCAAGGGACACGTGAACATGTACAGGCGCCTGGACCGTCCGGAGCTGTGGTCGTTAGGAGGCCCGCTCGCCAGGGGATTCAGGAAAGAGTTCGGCTCCATGGAGTGCCGCGAGATAACCGGCCGCACATTCGAAACCGCGGGCGAACTCGAGGATCACATGTCGGGCTCAGAGGTCTGCGCCCGCATCCAGGACTGGCTGACCTCGAGGCCGCTGTCATAGACCGGGGTCAGGTCCGTTTCTCGAAGCCAGTGGTGCCCAGCACCAGCTCAGGAGATGATGACCGGGCCGACCTTATGTTGAAATGGGGGAGGAGGCGTCGCCAGGAGCCCTTGACCGCGCTATATTCAATTTGCCTCACTCCCCCAATCAACACTTTGAGCCGCGCCTGCCGGGCACGTCATTCCCCGCCGCTCCCCGGGGCGCCAGCCAGCGAGGCGAGCGCTTCAGTCAGCTCGCCGGCGGAAAATACGGGCTGGCATCGCCCGGGAGAGCACACGACCGCGGGAGGTGGGGTGGTATCAGTGTCGATCGGCAGGAAATCCTCCACGGTCTCGAGCCTTACAAGCTTGCGGGGATTGAACGCGGCGGCAGCCGCGGCTGTTATCTCTTTCTTCAGTTCGTTCGAGCCTTCCGGCGCCACGCGGACTTCGACCAGCCCCTCCAGGAGCAGCTCGACGGCCAGCGCGTACTCGGCGGCAAAGTAAGTGTACGAGCGGTACTTGTCCGAAAGCGACGCGAGCATTCTCCTTGCCGCATCCTCGAACCCGTGCCCCGGGGACAGGGACTCCAGCGCCAGCAGGCAGCGCGCGCAGCTGCCGTTGACCACGACGTCGGGGAGGTCGGTCGGGATATCGCCCAGCACGCCCGGCACGTCGTCTCCGCCGGCCTCCGGCGGGGCCTCCCGGATCCAGCCCGGGCCCGCCAGGTAGCGCTCCAGCACCAGCCTGCCCATCTCTACCGCCCTTTCGAGGAAGCGGCCGTCCGTGGTGGCCTGGTACAGGTCTATCATCGCCCTCAGGTAGTTCACCTGGTCGGCGGGCTGGCCCCAGAGCGCCGGTGAGCCATCCGGGAGCTCGAAGTAGTGGCACACCCCGGCGCCGTGCCTGAACCCCTCCCGCCATATGAAATCAGCCGAGCGCTCCGCTATCCCCAGCAGCCCCGGGTCATCGAGGACCGTCGAGGCCAGCGCGAGGGCCGATATCATCTGCGACGTGGAATCGGTATAGATAGTGCGGTCGACTGCGGGCGGCTCCAGGGCTTCCCTGCCCGCCTCGTCGCGGTGGTAATACTTCTCGTCGGCGTCCTGGCTTCCGAAGAAGCCCCTCTGCTCGTCGTCGAGCAGGCGGCCCAGGACGTAGTCCAGCGCTCCACGGGCCGTCTCGGAGTAATCGGGCCGGCCGAAGAGCTGTGAAGCTGCAAGGTAAAGGTAGATGAGGGCGGCGTTGTCGGAGAGCATCTTCTCGTAGTGCGGGGCGCTCCAGTCACGCGCGGTCGCGTACCTGAAGAACCCGCCTTCGACACGGTCATAGAGCTCGCCCATGTTCATCGCGTCCAGCGTCGAGACCACGAAAGATCTCAGCGCCTGGCTGCCGGCCCCCAGGTACCGGGCCATCGCGAACTCGAGCGGGCCCACGGGCGGGAACTTCGGGGCCTCCCCCACTCCCCCGCAACCCCTGTCCCAGGATTCCAGTATCGCCGCCTCGACGTTCGCAGCCGTCGCCGGGTCGACTTCCCCGTCCACTGCCGCGCTCTCCACGAGCTCGCGCTCCTGGACGGCCGCCGCGGCCGCCTCGACCTCGATCTCGTCACGGCGGTCCCGATACACGGTCGCGAGCCTCTCGAGGAGGCTCTTCATCTGCTCGGGCGGGGCGTAGGTGAGCCCGGCCACCGCGCGCCCGGACGGCAGGAGGAAAGCGGTCGTGGGCCAGCCGCCCTGGTTGTAGCGCCTGTTGATGTCGGGCCGCCTGTCGCTGTCGACCCTCACGGGTATGTAATCGCGGTTGACCCTCTCGATGACTTCGGGCTCGGAGTACGAGGTCTCGTCCATGACGTGGCACCAGTGGCACCAGACGGCCGATATGGAGAGGAGCACGAGCTTGCCCTCGCGCTCAGCCTCTTCGAAGGCCCCGGCGCCCCAGACGCGCCACTGTATGTCCCCCGCCCTGTTGGGCCTCGGGCTGAACCTGAACTCTTCCTCACCGCTGTGCGCGGCATCCATGTCGCTCATCTGCAACCGTTCCCGATATGCGTCCGGCGGGGCGCACTATGCGGCCCCGCCGGGGAAAGGTACTCCTCCCGAGTGCCCGGCAGCAGGAGATGGCACTGGGGGCTGCTCGTGGCTCGATCTGACCGGGGCTTGCGCCCCGTCAGGCAGCACCCGGGAGGAGGGGCCTTCATGATTCTTTTTTCTCTTTCAACTCCGGCCTGGCCCCGCCGCTCTCGCTCCTCATGGACTTCTCCATATTCACACAGGGAAACTTCGAGTCCGCGCAGTGCGGGCAGCAGAGACCCTGGCCGGTCGAACTTTTCAAAGACTTGCTCTTGCCCATCTCCTTCTTCCCCTATCGCTTCGACGCGACTTTCGCTTTCGTGGTTTCAGGATACGCCCGGGGTCGTGTAATCGCATTGATAACTATCAATTCAGTAGGAAAACGCAACATTGGGGTCAGGTCACTTTGTTGCGTTTTTACCCGGGTGCATATGTCACAATAGAATGTCCCCATTCGAGCCGGACCTCCTGGAGGGCGCATGAGAGAGGCGGGCGCGGCGGCGCCGGCAAAGATAGTAGCCATATCGGATACCCATTTCGGGGACAGGTCGATGCTGCTTGACGACGCGGAGCTGGTCGACCGGTTCACGGCGGTCCTCTCCGAGCGGGGGGAGATATCAGAGCTCATCCTGCTGGGTGACATCCTGGACCTTTGGGTGAAGACCCCGGTCCCGGCACTCCGGAAGGCCCATCATTTGATCGAAGCACTCTCGCGCCTGGAGAACGTGGAGAAGATAATCTACGTCCCCGGCAACCACGACCACCAGATGTTCCTGGATGCGTTCCGCCTGGAGCAGGACGTGCGCCTCATGCAGGGAGACCTCACAGCCCCGAAGTTCATGCCGGCGCGGCATTACGGCGAGACTGTCATCAGCGGGCTCGCCGACCCGGGTGCGCGGCCGCGCTTCTCGATGACGTACCCTTTCCTTGTGCGCAGCGTCGGCGGCAGCGAAGTGGTCTTCGCTCACGGCCACCACCTCGATTTCTACGCGACGTCACACGGGTGGGCACGAACGTTCTGGCTCGGCCGCCACATCATAAAGAAGCGGCGCCGGAAAGCCACGCTTCACGATATCGAGATGGCTAACATCCCCTTCTGCGGGGCGATGTCCATGGCCCCCTGGGTCCCCGAGCTGGTCAACGAGGGGCTTCGCTACTACCGGATAATAAGCTTCTTCTCGAAGCTGTTCCGCTCGGAGAGCCTGCAGGTGTCGCCCCTGCGCGACTCGCTCATAAGGGAGAACTACGAGGAGATATCCCAGCTGCTGCCCCAGCTAGGCCACCCGCGGCCGGCGTGCTTCATCTACGGGCATACCCACCGGCCCGGGGTCGGCAGCCTCCCGGACAGCGGCGTTGTGATAGCCAACACCGGCTCCTGGACGCACGTGGAAGACGACGAAGTACCCACCCGTACCTGGGTGGAGCTGGATGGAGACGTGAAGCTCTACAGGCTCGCGCGCTCCGGCGCCGAACTGCTCGAGGCGGTGGCAGTCGAATGAAGGAGAACGAAATGGAGTGCCCGAACCTGGGCAGGAACATGGAGTCCTGCACCTGCACCTACGAGCCGTGCAGCAGGAAGGGGAAGTGCTGCGAGTGCATCCAGTACCACCTGAAGAACCGCGAACTGCCAGCCTGCGCTTTCCCGCCCGAGGTGGAGCGCACGTACGACAGGAGCTTCGACCGCTTCAAGCAGTGCCGGTGAGGTCAGGGCTGGACGCGCCGTATCCCTTCGAGGCGGTCGAAGTCGCGGTCGTAACTGTATATCTCGCCCAACCCTTTCTTCCTCATCAGGCTCGCGTTGTAGGCATCGGCGAACGACAGCCTGCCTGAAGCGTATAGTCCGAGCGCCTCGCGGAAGACGTCCTTGTTGTCGAGCTGAAGACCGCGAAGCTCGACCAGGGGCAGGACCAGGGACGACACTCTTTCCCTCGGCATCGAGTAGTAGCTTTCAAGAGTGAACACGATCTCGAATATCACGAGGGAGCTCGTTGCGACGCGTTCATCGTTGCCCTCGACCCTCTTTAAAAGGGCGAGGGCTCGCCGGGCTTTCCTCTCGTCGTCGGCGGTGAGGTAGCGCAGGAACACGTTGGTGTCAATGAAGCGCACGTTCTCAGCTCTCCCCGGCGGTCTCGTCGGCCACGCCTGCCTCGAACGCTTTCCGCGCCTTGCGGAAGTCCTCCGGACGGGAGCGGGGCGGTACGGAACCGTAGTTCGCCTCGAGCGAAGAGGGGAGCGGCACGACGACGACCTCGCCCCCGGTGACCCTGAAGCTCACCTGGTCACCGGGACCGATCCCCAGAAAATCCCTTATCTCTTTTGGCAGGGTTACCTGCGACTTGCTGGTCAGCTTCACGCGTTCGGCTCTTCGACCCATTTCCGCTCCAATGTAATACTATCCGTCATTGTAATACCATCGTATATTGTAATACATTACGAGCGGTTTCGCTATCCGAATGAAACGCCGCGCCTTGGCCAAGGGGGCCCCGGCGCGACGCCTCTCCCGTTTTCAATGCCTGCCTCAGAAGCAGTGCAAGCTATGTGAGGATAGCAGACCAAGCAACGCGTGTCAAGTCAGGTTGCGGTCGTCTTTTCAATCCTTGCCGAGGAAGAACGAATGCGGGTCGAACACCCTGGCGCTCCTCAGCTCGTCGAGGGTGGGCGGCTCCAGCTCGGCAAGGTCGTCTGCGACTGTGAGGTCCCACCCGCAGTTCTCCCGTATGGCCTCGAGCGCGGCCTGTCGGCCTCCCTCGTTCGGGAAGTAGCCGGTGAGCACGAGCTCTTCCCCGCGCTTCTCGAGCACTCCCCTTGTTGTGACCACCGCGGTGATGCGCGAACCCGGGCACGTGACGTAGGGCACTTTCTCCACGAGCCTGAACGGCAGGTGGTCTATCAGAATGACGACCTCCCTTGCGCCGGCGGCCACGTCCGCGGCCCCGCCCGAGCCCACCAGGAAGAGGTCGAGCTCCGGGATGCACGTGGAGTTGATGTTGCCAAGGCGGTCAACCTGCCCGGCGCCGAGCGCCCCGATGCAGAGGTTGCTCTCAGCCCCCACCAGTGAGCCCAGCACGTCGTTGATGTCGGTGAGCATGCGGCAGTGAGGGAGGTTCCTCATGTTGAAGATGTACGGGTCGGCCGGCTGCGGACTGTATCCGTAGAACCCGACCTCGGCCATGAGGTCGGCGTCGTGGCCCTGCTCGCGCAGGTCGTAGCAGGCGAGCCAGGCGGCGAGGTTGGACGCCCCGACCCCTGCCAGGATGGTGCGGTACCCGGAGTCGAGGGCCTTCCGTTTTATGACCCGGGCGCCGACGCTCACCATCATCTCTACCGGGTTGTACCCGGGACCGGGGTTCATGCCCGGGACGGCGTCAGCCAGCTCCGCGCGCCACGACTCCTGCGCGGATTTTCCCTGGAGGAACCACAGGCGTTCGTGCCCGAGCTTCGCGACATAGGCGTCATGGTCGGGACAGCCCCGTATCCACTCGTCCATCCACCCCTGCAGCGTCTCCGGGTCCTTCGACTTCGAGCGCAGGTCCATGCAGAACTCCCGGTCTACTTCGTAGCCGGTGAACTCGCGCTCGAGGCCGTAGTTCGACATGCTGGCAGGATGCGAGCCGAACTGCGTCGGGCAGACTGCCCTGACCAGGTATGACGGGACCTTGACGAGGTGGCTGTAACGCTTGATGAACTCGTGGTCGACCACCCTCTCGACGGTCACGATCACGCCTTCTTTCGAGGCGCGCGCCGAGCTCGCGGTCTCGGCGTAAGGTGGCGAGCAGACCACGTTGCCGGCGGGGTCCGCCGCCCAGCCGTGAAGGAACGAGATGTCCGGCCTGAGCGCGCGGACCATGCCCAGGCGGCCGCCGTCCGGCGTGTCCATCACGACGTAGTCTTCCGCGTTCTCCTCCTGCATGCTCGTCCCCATCACGGACGGCGCCGGAATCCACTCGAAGGCGAGCGCCCCGGCCAGCAGCCGCAGCGAGAACGAGAGGATGGTCCAGTTCTCCATCCGGACCGTGCCGTCCCGGTAGGCCTGCTGGAACACGGGGTTGGGCCCCGGCATCGGGTAGGAGTCACCGAAGAACGTCGCGATAGCCCTGGTCAGTATCCCGGCACAGAACATCGAGCTCATGTCGCCCGTGAAACCCAGCGCGCTCATGGTGAAGCCCGGGTCTGTGCCCCAGAAGCGCCTGGCCAGCTCGCGGTAGGCGGCGCACGGCCTGGCGAAGCTGTGGCCGAGGTGCAGGCGCATGCCGGGGCGAACGAACCTCTCCACCGCTTCCCCGAGCGGCATCACCTTGTCGGCGGTCAGGGCCGCCTCCGAAATGGCTACCTGCCTCTCCACGACGTCTTCGAACTCGCCGAACATGCATACCTCCAGATCTCAGGCCTTTTCGTACAGTTTTACGAGGCGGCGCGCGAAAGCATCCCAGCTGAAGCGCTGCTGCACCACGCCGCGCATCTCGGCTCCCCTGGTCTTCAGGACCGCCTGGGGCATCTCGAGCACGTCCCGGCAGGCCGCGGCGATGCGGAACACCATCTTCTCGGGTGTCCCAAGGAGAAACTTCTCGGACTCTTTCCCCCAGATCGCCTTCACGGGGTCCAGCGCGGTCTCGAGCCCGCTGTGGAACGACGCGACTGGCACGACGCCCGAGGCCATGGCCTCCGTCGCCACCAGCCCGAACGCCTCCTGCGCAATTGACGGTATCAGCAAGGCCCTGGCGTGCGGCAGCAGATAGCGGTGCTCCTCGGGAGTCAGGTAGCCGGTGAAGACCACCGCGCCGCGCAGGTCAAGCGAGGCGCAGAGCCCGATGTAATCGTCCAACATGCCTTCCGCGGCCAGCTCCTCCAGGAAAGACATCGCGTGGGCGAAGGGCCTCTCGATTCTCGCGCAGTATGCGGAATCGCCGTACTCGCAGAGCTGCTTGAACGCCTGTATGTCCCCTGCATCCAGGGCATCGAGCATGAGCTCGAGCATCCCGCGGAACTCGCCGAAGCCCACCACTACCAGCCTTGCCCCGGGGTGGTCCCTGAGGATGAGCGGGAGCGCCGGGAAGATGCACTGCACCCCCTTGGTCTCGAGCAGTTTGCCGAGGTACATCACGAACGGGGAGCCGGACTCCGCCAGGCTCCTCGCGCTCACGTCGAGATCGGGATCGGGCATCCACTCCGGGTGCAGGCCGTTTATCCTGTTGACCTCGTGCTCGATCTGCTGCCGGTTGAGCTGTCTCAAGGGGAGGTCGGACGCCCGCCCGATGAAATCCCCCACCGTAACGCCCGTGGTCCTCTCCGTGACGGCGGAGAGCATCAGCTCCACCGACTCCCCCAGGCTCTCGTCCGTCATGTCGAAAAGGTCCGTGTCCACGCCCGGCGGGAAGAGTTGGACCCTCTCATCGAGGCCCTCGACGTGCTCCCCGAAGACCTCTTTCACCTGGGCCGCGGTGTGCTCGCTCGGAACCAGGACCGCCTCCGCCCCCGCGAGCCCCTCCGAGCCGTACGGGAGGTACCGCGGGTCCTTCTTCACGGTGAACTCTATTGCCGAGCCGTGGACACTCACCACGTATGGGACGCCGGCTTCCTCTGCCACAGGGCGCACGATGTACGGGAGCATAACGGCATGGTTTGCGTGTATGACCTCCGGGACGAACTGCCTTACGAGCCTGCGGAGGGCGCGCCGGTTGCTGTCGATGTAGGAATCCAGCTCCGAGGAGTCCAGCGCCGTGAACTCCTTGACCGTGAAGCCCGGGTAGCTGTCCATGACGTAAACGGGCAGGAGGCCCCCGATGTCGGGCTTGAACACCATACAGTTGCCCGGGTAGCCGGTTTCGGTCTCCCAGAGCAGGTGAGGGGTGACCGCCCCGTCCTCCTCGCGCAGGAAGGTGGTCACGAAGTCGAGCCTGGGATCATCGTCCTGGCACATCACCACGACGTGGTGCCCCTGGGCGCAGAGCGCCCGCGCCATCGATTGCACGTACTGGTTGCTGCCGGTCCCCCTGAGCAGGTACCCGTGGCAGATGAGTATCCGCAAGCGTCCTCCACGAGATGTCGGCCGTACCTAGTCTACTATACTGACCAGCCGCCTCGCGTTCTCGAAGAAGACCGCCCGGTTGAACTCCTCGCCGAGGTCCAGGGACAGCACGCCCTCCACGCATGCCCCGTACTCGTACGGGATGTTGGGGTAGTCGCTCCCGAAGAGTATCCTGTCGGATATCTCGAGGACGGCCTCCAGGTCGTAGCGGTAAGGGAGCTCTATCGGGGGGAAATCCCCCCTGGCGATGAGCCGGTCCATCAGGCCCGGGTCGATGAAGTTGACCGAAGTATCCAGGTAGAGGTTGGGGTACTCCCGCGCCATGGCGAAGAACCGGTCGAACTCGAACGCTCCCATGTGGGCCACCACCACCTTCATCTCCGGGAACATCCTCATCACCGGCTCGAAGTTGTCGGCCCCCACGTACTTGTTGGCGACCGGCGCGGTCCCGGCGTGCGCGGCGAGTATCTTCCCCCGCTCGACAAGCAGCCGGTAGACCGGGAACATGCGCTCGTCCGCCGGGTAGAAGTCGCTCACCAGAGGCTGTATCTTGATGCCCAGGAAGCCGTGACGGTCGAACAGCTCCTCCAGCATCTCCACGTTGCCCTCGTCCTCCGGGAACACCGTCGCGAACGGCAGGGCCGCCGGGCAGGCCCGGGCGAACCCGGCGGTCCACCGGTTCAGCCCCGCGGCGATCCCGGCGCGGTGCGCGTAGTTGTAGACAGCGAAACGCTCGACGCCGAAGCCCGTTAGTGTCGCGGCCAGGCCTTCGATCGGAGCCCTGTACTTTATAAGCCAGCTCCTGTCGGTGAACCACTTCCAGATGGAGTCGAACATGCGCTCGGGGAAGAAGTGGGTATGCATGTCGATGAGGCGGCCCTCGAGGTACGGGGGGAGGGGCTTATCCATCCCTGTCCCCGGCCGCCGTCCTCCTGCCGAGCAGCCTCTGCATGTAGGCGCGCCTCGGTGAGAGCGCGACGCCGGCCAGGAAGAACGCGAACATCACCATCACTATCATCGCCCCGCTTGCGACGTCGAACCCGAAAGACAGGAACAGGCCGCCCGCTATGGAGGCGAGGCCGACGAACAGCGAGACCAGCAGCACGCCGCGGTAGTTACGCGAGAGCTGCAGCCCGGTGGCGCCCGGTATGACTATGAGCGCCGACACCAGGATGATGCCGACCAGCTTGATGGCGACCACGATGGTGAGCGCCATGGTGATGAGGAGCCCGTAGTACACGAACCTCACCGGGACGCCGCTCGCGGTCGCGGTCTCCTCGTCGAACGAGAAGAACAGCAGCTCCTTGAAGAACAGGACGAGGAACGCGACGGCGAAGAGCGTCATCGCCGCGAGTATCACGACGTCCGTCCAGCTCATCGCAAGGATGCTGCCGAACAGGTAGCTCAGGAGGTCCTGGTTGTACGCGTTGGCGAGCCTTATGAGAAGGACGCCGAGTGCCATGGACGCGGAGAACAGTATCCCGATGACCGCGTCCTCGTGGAGCCTTCCCTTGCGTGAGAACCAGCCGATGCCCGTGGCTACAAGCACGCAGAACCCGCCGGCCGTCACTATCGGGTTCACACCGGCGGCGATGCCAATCGCAACACCGCCGAAGGCGGCGTGTGAAATGCCCATGCCGGCGAATGCCAGCCTCCGGACGATGACGAAGAACGAAAGGATGGAGCAGGTGGCCGCGATGAGCAGGCCCCCGATGAGCGCCCTCTGCCCGAACTCGTACGCGAGCATCAGCCCCCGCCCCCTTCCCGACCGGGATGGTGCGCCCCCGACCCGACAAGGAAGTCGAACTCGCAGCGGTAGGCGTCCTTCAGGCGCTCCGAGCCCAGCACCTCCTGCGGCTTGCCGTGGAGGTGCATGCTGCGGTTGATGCATATCAGCTCGTCCGCGAAGCGCGCCAGGACGTTGACGTCGTGAGAGACGAATATCACCGAGAGCCCGAGGCTCCCCTTGAGCTCCGTGAGGAGCTCCATGAACTGGTCCTGCGCCGGCAGGTCGAGCCCCGAGGTCGGCTCGTCCAGCAGCAGGATCCTGGTCTCCATGCACAGGGCCCGCGCAAGGAACGCGCGCTTCTGCTGCCCGCCCGAGAGCTCGCCGATGAGGCGCTGCTCGAGGCCCTCGAGCCCGACCATCCTGATGCTGTCGAGCACGGCCTCCCTGTCTTTTTTCCTGGCGAAACGGAAGGTCCCGATGCAGCATATCCGGCCCATCATCACCACGTCGTAGACCGACACCGGGAAGATGGGGTCGAACAGCACGTTCTGGGGCACGTAGCCGATGTGGTGCAGCTCGTGCTTGAGCTCTCCGGGGCTCATCCCCATCACGCACACGGTGCCGCGGTCCGGTTTTACGAGCCCCAGTATCACCCTGAGGAGCGTCGTCTTCCCGGCGCCGTTCGGGCCGATGACGCCGACGAACATGCTCTCGTCCAGGGAGAACGTGATGTCCTCGAGGACCGTCTGGCCGCCCAGGCTGACCCAGACGTCGGAGAGCTCGATGAGGGTCCGAGGCCCTCCCGCGCCGCTGAAGAAGTCCGCAACCCTGCAGGCCCGGCTCATCTCATGGCCTCCTCCATCACCGAGGCGTCGTGCTGCATCATCTTTACATAGGTGCTGACCTCGGGCGATTCCGGGTCGCCCAGCGGGTCCAGCGTGAGCACCCGGGCGCCGGACTCCTCGGCGATCGCTTCCGCGGCGCGCGGGCTGAACTGCGGCTCGGCGAACACGACCTTTATGCCCCGCCCTTTTATCTCGTCCACGAGCTCTCTTACCTGTTTGCCCGAGGGCTCCTTCCCCGGAAGCTCCTCTACGACCCCGGCCTGGTCCAGGCCGTACCGCCTGGCTAAGTAGGTCCAGGCAGGGTGCAGGGCGACGAAGCTCCTGCTCGAGAAGGCGGAGGTCCGGGACGCGAGCTCGGCGTCGAGCGCGGCGAGCTTCTCCTTGTAGGCGGCCGCGTTGGCCTTATACGTGGCGCGGTTGCCCGGGTCCGCCCTGGCGAAACCGTCCGCGATGGCATCCACCTGGTATGACGCGAGCGTCGGGTCGAGCCAGACGTGCGGGTCGTATGGGCCGGTGAGGTCCGTGTCGCCCCCGTAATCCCCCGCTCTTATCAGGCGGTCGTGCGGCACGGCGTCTGCGGCCTTGACCTCGACCAGGTCTTCATTGCCCACTTTACCGACCACGTCCGAAGCCCAGGATTCAAGCTCGAGCCCGTTCATCACGAAGACCCCGGCCTCGGACAGGAAGGCGAACTGCCCGGCGGTGGGCTCGAAGTTGTGGGGACTCGCACCCGGCGGAATCAGGGTCTCCACCTCGACCAGGTCCCCTCCCACCTCGCGCGCGAAGTCCGCCAGAGGGACCGTGGTCACGGCGACCTTCATCCGCCCTGACGGCGAAGGCTGGCCGCAGCCCGACACGAGCACGACCGCCAGGGCCGCTGTAAAGAGAAACGCGGCGGTGAGTGCCTTGGTTGCCGGCCGGCAGCCGGCGCGACGTCCAGAGCAGCGCAAGCTTACCCCCCCCCCCGGAGCCCGGCTAGGAACCGCTCTTGGGCCTGATGATTACCTCGTTGATGACATCGCCCACGGCGATGCTGTTGACCACGTCCATCCCTGAAACGGTCTGGCCGAACACCGTGTACTGCCCGTCCAGGAACGACTGGGGGCCCAGGCATATGTAGAACTGGCTGCCGCCGGAGTTCGGGTGCTGGGCGCGCGCCATGGAGAGGGTCCCGTCCTGGTGCGGCAGGTCGTTGAACTCCGCCGGAAGGTAATAGCCGGGGCCCCCCGTGCCGGCGTCGGTAGCGTTCGGGTCCTTGCTCTTCGGGTCGCCGCCCTGGATGACGAAACCCGGCTCGACCCTGTGGAACCTCACGCCGTTGTAGAACCCGGTGCGGGCAAGGTGTATGAAGCTCGCCACGGTGACCGGGGCCTTGTCAGGGAAGAATTCCAGCACTATGTCGCCCTTTGCAGTCTTGAGGACGGCCTCGACGTCCGCCCCGTCCTGTGCGTCGGGGAAATCAGCCAAGGTCTTGACCGGCTTGCCGTCGGGCCCCAACTGCTGGCCCCCGGAAGGCGTTGATGAAGGTGCTGATGACATCGCGCTCTCTCCTTCCTCTTTCTTTTCGCTCGAGCCGCCGCATCCCACGGTCGCCGCGGCGACCACGACCAGCAGTAGGAGCAGGGATACGATGAACAGTGTTCGTCTCATGCCGGTCCTTTCCCCCTCGAGGGCTATCCAGACCTCAGGTCGAATGCGGCGCCGGGAGCGCGCCACACAGGAAAGTATAGCAGGAGTGCCGCGAAGGACCCGGCTGCAGGGACGGAAGTCGACCTGAAGGAAAACCCTACGGTGAAGGAGAACTAAACGGCAAATGCCAGGATTGCTGTAAGGCGGGAGGAGCTTTGGGACTGGAACACGGTTCGAGCAGATGGCTGTTCGAGAGCACCGGGTGGCTTGCCGCGCACAGGCGCAAGCAGTATTCCGAAAAGCAGAACCCGTTCCGCTTCTACCACGACAGCCTGACCGGCCAGGTCACACCCGCGACCCCGCAGCATAATCCGCTTCAAGGCTGGCGCTCCTGCAGTCTCACACTGCTCGGCCGCCCGCCCGTCACCAACGACGAGACCTAGTCATAAGTCGGGGTCACGTCTGATTTTATGACACCACTGCGAATGATCCCGTGTCATGCGCTTGTTCCACCGTCTCAGGTCCAGTCATAAATCAGACGTGACCCCGACTTATTAACGCAGTTGCGTAACGGCTCTGTCTCTGAAACCATACAGGCGTGCGGACCGCGGTGCCGAGCAGTGGAGGCTTTTTATGGCAACAAAGAGCCGGATCAGGGAGGGGGCGCGGGAACGAAGGGTGGTCCAGAGGCCCCAGGTCTTCGAGAAGGACCCGGTCCACAACCGGGCCGAGAACCTCGCGGAGGCGCTCTCGGCCCTCAAGGACGCGCTCGGTGACGAGTGGGCCACGGATTCCCCCTCTATCATGTGCGGCTACGCCCGGGACCAGAGCTTCACCCCCGCCAGCTACCCCCACATAGTATGCATGCCCGCGAGCACGGAAGACGTCCAGTCCGTGTACCGCGTCGCGAACGAGTACCTGGTGGACGTGCTCCCGTACGGCACCGGGCTCTCGACGGGGGGCATGACCATACCTCCGCTGGGGGGCATAATCGCCGACCTGCGCCGGATGGACAGGATAGTGGAGCTCGACGGCGAGAACATGTTCGCCACCATCGAGCCCGGTGTCAACTTCCTCGAGCTGCAGGCCGCGGCCCAGCGGGCCGGATGCAGGCTACTCAACCCGTCAACGGCGGCGACCGCGGGAGTCCTCAGCAACCACCTCTTCTGCAACATCAACACGATGGCGTCCAAGTACGGTTTCGGGATGGACAACATCATAGACGTCGAGGTGGTCCTGCCGACCGGTGACGTGTTCCGCTGCGGCCCGTCATCGTACGGCGCGGTCAAGGGGGCGGTTGCCGGCCCCGGCCCGGACATGTCACCCATGTTCAGGTATGCCTTCGGGTCGCTCGGGACCGTGACCAGGATGACCGTCCGCCTCTACCCCGAGGCCCCGGTCCACTCCTACCTGTTCCCATCGTACGAGGAGGACAGGCTGGAGGTCCTCGCCGAGGCGCTCCAGATGGTCGCGCAGGACAACCTGTCGCTCGAGCTCGCGCACCTCATGAACTCGTTCTACGGCATCTTCATAGGCGACAACAACGCCGAGGCGAGCAAGGTCACGGAACTCATGCCCCGGCACAACCTCCTGACCGTCTTCGGCGGCGAGACGGAGGAGGAAGCGGACCTCAAGGCGACCTTGACAAGGAGGATGCTAGAGGAGAACTACCCGATGTTCGATTACCTCCCGAAGGAGGCCATCGACGACATGACCGAAGAGTACGAGTTCGTCGACTGGGAGAAGTGGCTCAAGTTCTTCAACGTAACGGTCAGGGTCCAGCGGGTGCGCGGCTCGTTCATGATAGGCGGGTTGATCGACAAGCTATGCAACATGGTCGGCATCGAGAAGATGATGCGCGCCGTCTGCACGGACCAGGTCGGCACCAACGACGACGCGCTGCGGCCAGACGACGCCTCCACCTACCTGCAGCCTTACCACATGGGGCGCTCGGCCTACATGGAGTACGACCTCTACACCAACCAGGCGGACAAGGACGACCTCATCCGGATGCTGCTGGCGTACTTCAAGTCCACCTTCAAAGGCATGGGTGAGGGCATGCTGTTCGCCGCCGGGATGTCCGCGATGATCACGGGCATCCACCCGATGGTCGAGATGGCGGTCGAGGCCACGATGCCCAACCTGGTCCAGCTCGTGCGGGCCTACAAGAAGATAAAGATGGAGCTCGACCCGAACAATGTGGCGTGCCGGCGCTGGGAGTACGAGGACAGCTGCGCCAAGAAGTTCATAATGTTCTGAACCGCGCCGGCCTGCAGCGCCGATTCGTAGCGCCGACCTCCTGGTCGGCGATGACTCCGGGGGTAGTCCTATGAGCGGAGGTTACGGCTCCAGGGAGGTCACCATCGTCGGGGCGGGGCTCGCGGGTCTCACCGCGGCGCTCAACCTCGCCCGAGACGGAAAGGAAGTGCGGGTCCTCGAGAAGTACGACAGGCCCGGGGGCATCCCCCTCGCCCACCCGGCGGTCGACGTGACTCCCATGGACCCGGGCCCTCTCGGGAAGTTCATCGGGGTGGAGCTCGCCGAGCCCTACGTCTGGAAGTGCCGCGAGTTCACGACATACGCGTACGGCCGGAAGATACCCATGGACGCGGACGCGTCGAACACCTACTGCGTCGAGAGGGGCCACCGCAAGACCGCGCTCGACTACCACCTCTACGAGCTGTGCATCGAAGCCGGCGTGACTTTCGAGTTCGGCATGCCGTTCGTGAGCCAGGGTGACTTCGCCTCCCTTCCCATCGATTCCATCGTCGCAACCGGCCTGTACTTCGAGGCGTTCGAGGCGTTCAACATCCCCTACCAGAAGGTGTTCGGTTACCTGGGCAAGGGGCGGTCCAGCAGGGACTACCCGTGCTGCGCGGCATGGTTCCACGACTACACCCTGGACTACGCATACTACGGCGCGTGCAACGGCGCTGTCTTCTGCCTGTACTTCGCGAGGGAGCCGGTCAATGTGGACGAGTTCGACCGGTTCTGCTCCGAGCAGCTCCTCGGGCAGGAAGGGATGGAGTGCCAGCGCTGGGATTACTACGAGGGGCTCGTCGCCACCGGTGCATACAACACCCCCAGGCTGTTCGCCGGGGACAAGATACTGGCGGGCACAGTCTCGGGGATGATGGACCCGTTCGCACTGTTCGGAGTGCACGGCTCGCTCGCATCCGGCAAGATAGCCGCGATGGCGCACAGCGACAAGGCTGAAGCATTCAGGCTCTTCAAGCTCTTCAACAGGTACTACAACCGCAGCCTTACCGTAAGGCGGGTGTTCGACGCAACGCCCGTAGCGGTCAGGAAGGCGCTCCTGGGACCGGCGCTTGCCTACGTGCAGAGCCACATCGACCGCTTAGCCGAGTCGATGAACAACCTCAACAAGTCAATCCCCGGCTACCGCCAGCTTCCTCAAGGATAGTGACGGTCATGGGCGCACGGGGCACGGCACTGATCACCGGAGCATCCGCGGGCCTGGGTGAGGCCTACAGCCGAGCCCTCGCAGCGCGGGGTTACGACCTCATCCTGGTTGCGAGACGCCTGGACCTGCTGGAGAACCTCGCGGCGGAGCTGCGGTCGCGCCACGGGATCGAGGCTGAGGCGTTTGCGGCCGACCTGACATCTGAAGAGGAACTGGAGCGCGTGGCGCTGCGCATCGAACAGGCAGACCGCCTCGTGATTCTCGTCAACAACGCGGGCTGCGCGGTCGAGGGCTTCTTTGTTGACACTGATATCGAACGGCAGATGGACGTGGTCAGGTTGCACGACCTTGCCGGCATGCGCCTGGCACGGGCGGCGCTGCCGCAGTTGATCGCGCGGGGCGCCGGCGCGCTCATCTTCGTGTCATCAATGGGAGGGCTCTTCCCTTTCCCCGCCAACGTGACCTACAACGCCAGCAAAGCCTTCCTAGTCTCCTTCGCCCAGTCCCTCGCGCTGGAGCTCTGGCGCACGGGCGTGCGGGTGCAGGCGCTCTGCCCGGGTCTCACTCACACCTCTTTCCACGCGACAATGGGGGTGGACGTGTCGCAGGTCCCGGAGGGGATGTGGATGAGCGCGGATGAAGTCGTTGAGGAATCCCTGCAGGCCCTGGAGGAAGGCCGGCACGGCAGGATAGTGTTCATCCCCGGCAAGCGCAACCGACGCCTGGGATGGCTGCTTCTGCTCCCGAGACCTGCGATCTTCCGGGCTGTGGCGATGCTCGCGAGGATCCTGGAGAAGATAGTCGGGTCTCCGTCAAGAGACTGATCCGTCGACCCCCTCAGGCCACCCTACCTCCCCAGGCGAACCGGTTTCATCTGCAGGATAAGTCGCACCCGCCTCTAATCCGAATACTGCGTGGATTCGAGCGGCTGAGGGGAATAGCGGTGCGGTGCGGCATTCGTGTTTTGATAATAGTCTCTGTGATAGCGGGCGCGGCTCTCCCAGGCATGCTCCGGAGTGCTTCTGCGGGCGAACGCGGAGACCGCATCGTGCTGAGGTGGGATACGCCTGAGGACCTGGACCTGCATATCACCGGGCCGGTCGAAGGCGGCGGCTTCCACGTGTTCGCCTGGGAGCCCCGGCTGAAAGGGGCGGTGCGTCTCGAAGGCGACTCGAAGACGGGCCCGGCCGCGGAGACCGTCTCGATTCCGGAGAGGGGCCCGGGTATCTACCAGGTGTACGTCCACTCATTCTCCGCCCGCGGGGCGGTGCGCGGCGACTCCCTCTCGCGGTCCGGGGCCCATGTGAGCGTCTACTCCGGGGGCTCGGTCCGGCAGACGTTCGCGGTGCCGGCCGGGCAGCCGGGCAACCTGTGGACCGTATGTTACCTCTCCGGAGAAACACTCGCGCCGGTCGGCAACATGACCTTCGAGAGCGACCCCCGTGCGGTAGGCACTTCCATCGAGAGCGCGCTTATCCCGGGGGACATACTGCTGGGCACCATAGACGACAGCCTGGTCCCCGGGAAATGGAGCCACGTCGCCATGTACGCGGGAGACGGGGACATCCTGGAGGCGCCCGCGGAAGACGGCTGCGTGGAAGAGCGCATCGTCGAGGACTGGTCCTTCCCGGACAAGACCTGGGTCGCCTACCTCCGGGTCGTCTCCGCCGAAACCCCCGAGCGCCTGGCAGCGGTCGAGTTCGCCAGGGTCGAGGCGCGCAGGTGCGCCCCGTACGACGTGAGGTTCTACTCCAAACAGGCGCACGGCGACAGCTGGTACTGCAGCGAGCTCGTCTGGGCCGCCTACCTCGAGGGCAGCGGGGGGCGGGTGAACCTCGAGCACTCTCCCGACTTCTGGGGAGTGTACCCGTGGGAGATCGCTTCTTCGCAGCACGTGGTGTCGTTCGGGGGGCACTACGAAAGGCGTACCTCCCGGGGGCCCAAGGTCGTCTATCTCGCGCTCAAGACCGGGGTGGTCCACGTGTTCGACTGGACCCTGGACCTGCTCGGCTGGATCTTCTGACGCACGTTCTGCGACCCTGAAGGGGGAATCGCGCACCCGCTATCGAATTCGACCACTCGCATGAATCGACTCGACAGGAGGCGGCACGAGGCCGCCGCGGCAAGGGGGTAGTCATGGGAGCGGACCTGGTTCACTTCGAGATCGTCGGCGACGACGCCGACAAGCTGGCCGAGTTCTACACAAAGGCCCTGGGCTGGATGCTCGATGAGCCGATGGAGGAGTTCGGCGGCTACAGGGGCATCAAGACGAGCGACAACGAGAACGCGGTCGGCGGGGGCTTGTACAAGAGAACCATGCCTCAGCAGGGCAACCTCAACTACTACAACTCCGAGGACATCGAGGCGTCCGTCTCAATGGTGAAGGAGAACGGAGGCCAGGTCGCCATGGAGAAGATGGCGGTCAAGGGCATGGGGTACTTCGCCGTCTGCATCGACCCGGCGGGCAACCCGTTCGGCTTCTGGAAGACGGACGAGACCGCCGAATAGACAGTAAGCGCCCGGGGAAACAAGCACAGTCCCGAGGGGGGAGACCGCATGAGAAAGCTCGCAGTACTGATCATCGTCGCACTGGTCTGCCTGTCGATCGCGGCCGCCGGCTGCGGCGAGAGCGAGGAGCCCGAGACCAAGAAGACCTCTCCGAAGAGCGAGCCGGTCTCCACCGCCCCGCCAGCGCCGCCTTTCCAGCAGCAGACTTTCGAGAATGTTAAATCCGCTCACTACGTTTCATCGGACCCTGCTAACAACGCGCTGCTGACAAGCCCGCCTGCCCAGGTGACGATATTCTTCAATTTCAACCTCGGCACGAACAACTACATAAAGGTGACCAGGGACGGGGCAGACGTAAACTCTGGAGCGCTCGCGGTGGCTCCGGACAAGCTCTCGATGAGCCAACCGGTGAGCGCCGGGACTACCGGGAACTACAAGGTCGACTACCAGGCGTCGTGGCCGGACGGGTCGTACCATTTCGGTTCTTTCGGCTTCTCGGTTCAGCTGCCATGAAAGTCAGGGCAGGCTGATGAAGAAAGCGCTTCTGACAGCGTTGCTGTGCGCCGTGTCTCTGGCAGTCTCGCTGTCCGGCTGCGGCGAGCAATCTGCCGCTGTAGTAAAAGCCCCGCGGTTCAACGACTCGACGCCGCCCGCCGGAGCGCAATACGCCGCTCAGCCCATCAACGTCACACTCAACTTCAGCGTGGACGTCGAGGCCGAGGGCAGTTCGCTGAGTGTCGAGGGCTCTGACGGCAAGGAGTGGGCGCGAGGGCCGGTCGTGATCGAGGACCAGAATACCGCCATGAAGCGCGAACTCGCCCCGGGGATGCCCGACGGCATGTATACGGTCTCCTACACGGCCGCGCTGGCCAGCGGGACCTCCGGTGACGGCAGGTTCTCCTTCAGCATCGACACGGACCTCCAGTCGGACTACGAGGACCTGCGCGGCGAGGATGCGGTGACCATCTCGATGAATCACCTGGCGTTCGAGCCGAAGGACGCCATCGTCTCGCCGGGCACCACCATCACGTGGACCAACCAGGAGGGCGCGCCGCATTTCGTGAACACGGAGACCCACCCCGAGCACACGTACTACCCGCCGATGAACTCGACGGAGCTCGCGCAGGGGCAGACGTTCTCGGTGAAGCTCGAGACACCCGGTCAGTATGACTACCACTGCTCCCTGCACTACCCCCAGAAGATGGTGGGCAGCATCATTGTGGCCGAGTGATCCATCCTACTTGTGAGTCGGGCCCGTGTTCGTGTCCGGCGGCGGGGGTTCAGGCGCGGGAGCGGGCTCGGGCGCGGGAGCGGGCTCCGGTTCCGGCTCCGGCTCGGGAGCCGGTGCGGGAGCGGGTGATGGGGTCGGGGCGGGTGCCGGCTCGGCGGAGGGCGCAGTCACCTGTGTCTGGACGGGCGTGTTTCCCTGCTGCGATTCGGAGGCTCCGGTAACGGTTCGTGACCCCGCCGGAGAGGCGGACTGCTCAGCCGCCGGCGCCGCCTGTGCCGGCTGCTCCCCAGAGGGCTGAGACGCGGGAGTCCCGGCCTTCTCTTTCTCCGCGGACGTCTTCCTCCCGGACGTCGCCCCGCCGCAGCCGGCCGCCACCAGCGCCGCGACGGCGAGTGCGATTAGTGCAAGTAGGACCGTGCGCCTTCTCGTGAGCATGAGGTACCTCCGATCGCGAGCCCCTGGCGAAGAGCCGTGCGACCGTGCGATACCTCCACCGCTGGCCCGTCAACATCCTCCCGTGACGGCCGCTGATGAAGCCTATTAATGCGCTGTAGAAAGGGCGGGAACATTGACGCATGTCAATAAGTCCCCGCCCAAAGCGGTTTTTCATCCTGATTGGGGGTGCTCGCCGGCCCGTCTGGGGGATTGCCCCGGGCGGTCCGCGGCGCCCTATACGGTCTCTATCAGAGAGGCTATGCCCATCCCGCCGCCGACGCAGAGGGAAGCCACGCCGCGCTTTACCTTACGGCGGTGCATCTCGTTTATGAGCGTCACGGTGATGCGCGCCCCGGTGGCTCCCACCGGGTGCCCGAGCGCCACGCCCGAGCCGTGGACGTTCGTTATCTCGCGGTCGAGCCCGAGGGCTCGCTCGCAGGCGATGTACTGGGCGGCGAAAGCCTCGTTGAGCTCGAAGAGGTCGATGTCCTCGATCTTGAGGCTGTTCCTCTCCAGGAGCTTCTTGATGGCCGGAACCGGCCCGAAGCCCATCCGGTGCGGCTCGACGCCGGCCACCGTCCAGTCGACCAGGCGGGCTATGGGCTCGAGACCCTTCTTCTCCGCCCAGTCGGCGCCGGCGACCACGAGCATCGCCGCGCCGTCATTCATACCGGAGGCGTTACCGGCCGTCACCGTCCCGCCCTTCTTGAAGATGGGAGGCAGCTTCCCGAGGCTCTCCATGCTCGCGTCGGCCCTCGGGTGCTCGTCGCGGTCGAGTACCTTCGGGTCGCCCTTCTTCTGGGGAACCGATATCGGGACTATCTCGGAGGCGAACGTCCCGTCCTCACGGGCGGCGCTCGCCCTCTGGTTGGAGATAAGTGCCAGCTCGTCCTGCTGCTCACGGGTGATGCCGAACTCCTCAGCGAGTACCTCGGCGGTCTCTCCCATTATCATCCCGGGGACCGGGTCGAACAGGGTCTCCCAGACCGCGTCGGTCATCTGACCGTGCTGGAGGCGCTGCCCCCAGCGGGCGGTCTTGAGGACATACGGCCCGTTGCTCATGCTCTCGGCTCCGCCGGCAAGCGCGACGTCGTACTGCCCGCACATGACGCCCATGGCCGCCGAGGCGATGGCCTGCATGCCCGAGGCGCACTGCCTCGTGAGCGTGAACGCAGGGGTCTCAAAGGGGATGTCGGCCCTGAGCCCCACGATGCGGGCCAGGTTGGGCTCGTCGCTGCGCTGTATGCAGTTGCCGAGGATGACGTCACCGAGGTCTGCCTTGTCCACGCCGGCCCTCGCGATGACCTCTTCGGCCACCGGGACCGCGAGCTCGTTGGCCAGCAGATCGCGGAAGATGCCGCCGAACCTGCCGATGGCAGTCCTCGCGCCCGATAGAAATACGATCTCTCTCATCACGTGATTCCTTCCTCTCATAAAACAAGGCCGGTCTCCCGGCCGCTTCTTCACCAAGATATTAACCGTTCCGGTCGAATACCGCCACAGTCGATGCACTCCCGCCGCTGCATCGTCAACGGAGGATTGAGGCGCCGCGCACCGAATGCGTGAGGCAACCAAACGACGTTACCGGTGAGTGAAAGGAGTCGCCGATGGACGTCCCACCGGGCCGGGACGCGGCGGGGACAGGCGAAACCTCGGAGGGTGCGCGGATCAAGCGCGTGATAGCGGTGATGAGCGGCAAGGGGGGTGTCGGCAAATCGGCGCTGACGATCCTGCTTGCCGCCTCTCTCCGCCGCAGGGGTATGGACGTCGGCATCCTCGACGCGGACATCACGGGCCCGAGCGTTCCCATGGGACTGGGCCTCGAAGGGCCCATAACTGGCGACGAGGCGGGGCCGAGGCCGGCGGAGAGCGAAGGCGGGATCAAGGTCGTCTCCATGAACCTCCTCCTTTCAGACGCCGGTGAAGCAGTCATATGGCGGGGGCCCCTCATCGGGCGCACCGTGAGCCAGTTCTACGAGGATTTCCAGTGGGGAGACCTGGATTTCCTGCTCGTGGACCTTCCTCCCGGGACCGCGGACGTCCCTCTCACGGTGATGCAGTCCATTCACCTCGACGGGATAGTCCTCGTCATCTCGCCACAGGAGCTCGCGGGGATGGTCGTGGGCAAGGCGAGGAAGATGGCGGCCTCGCTCGGTGTCCCGGTGCTGGGGCTTGTAGAGAACATGTCATACGTATCCTGCCCTCACTGCGGGGAGCGGTTAGAGCCGTTCGGGGAGAGCCACAGCGCGGAAGCGGCCGATTCCATGGGTATCCAGCTACTCGGCACTCTTCCGCTGGATCCCGAGATCTCGCGGCTCGCCGACGAGGGGAGGCTCGGGGAGTACAGATCCGCGGCCGTGGAGGAGATCGTCGATTCCCTGCTCGAGCGTGTGGCTGTAGTCACCGCGGCGGTCACACCCGAATCCCGCAGGTGAGCGGTCCCCCACCGGAGCGGCGGGCAAAGGCAGGTTGCGGTCGTGACGTCACCGTGCATCACGTCCCGCACCCGCATCTGCGACCTCCGGCATATCGATCGATTGACACTCGTGCCGTCGGAACACATTCGAGGCCGGCCCCGTCAATCCTCCGCCACAGGAATCGCCCGACCCGGACAGAATAGGTAATAAGGCAAAGCGCAGCCCGGCAGAGGCCCGCCGGAGGACAGAACGGCCGACCAGAACCGGCCCCTGGCCGGCAGGCGGCTGACAGCGAGGTGGTGACTCGACATGGGCATGACCGTGGAGCACGACTCGGTCGCCATAGTAGGCGTAGGCGCGGTCGGCGCCACAACGGCTTACGCCCTGATGAACGCCGGGGCCGCGTCCGAGCTCATCCTCATAGGCCAGGACGTTGACAAGGTTGCCGGAGAAGCGATGGACCTCAACCACGGGGTCAGCTTCGTGCCCCCCGTCCGTATCCGCGCGGGCGATTACGATGACCTGTCCGGCACTCGCGTCGTCATCGTCACCGCGGGGGTCCGCCAGAATCCCGGCGAGAGCCGGCTCGACCTGCTGGAGAGGAACCTCGAGGTCGTCGACGACGTCGCCCCCCGTATCGCCGCGGGAAACCCGGACTGCATCATCATCATGGTGAGCAATCCCGTGGACGCCCTTACCTACGCTGCGCTGAAGAGGTCGGGCTTCCCGCCCGGGCGCGTGGTCGGCTCCGGGACCCTGCTTGATACTTCGCGCTTCCGCTACCTGCTCAGCGAGCACTGCAAGGTGGCGGCGCAGAACGTGCACGCCTATATCATCGGCGAGCACGGGGACTCAGAGGTCGCCGCATGGAGCGCTACCAATGTGGCAGGCATGCCGTTCGAGAGGTTCTGCGCCGGCTGCCCGCGGGACTGCTCATTCGAGGAGAAAGACGCGATATTCCAGGAGGTCAGGAACGCGGCATACGAGATCATCGAGAAGAAGGGCGCCACGTTCTACGCCATCGGGCTGGCTGTCAGGCGCATGGTCCAGGCGATCCTGCGGAACGAGAGCCTGATCCTGACGGTGTCCTCGCTCATGGACGGGCAGTACGGGGTCTCCGACGTGTGTGTGAGCCTGCCGTCGGTGGTGAACGCGGGCGGGGTCTCGCGCATCCTGGAGATGCCCCTGGGCGAGGAGGAGGCCGGCCGCTTCGCGGAGTCCGCGGCCGCGCTCAAGGCGAACCTGGCCAGGGTCGGCCTCCAATGAGCGCGAGATCCCGACAAGAGAGAACGCCGGGGGACAAGGCGGAGGCCAGAAGATACGACAGGCTGGCCTGGCGGTACGATATCCTCGAATCTCCGATGGAGATGATGGCGTTCGCGAAACTCCGTGGACAGCTTCTCGCGGACGTCAGCGGCAGGGTCCTCGAGATCGGGGTGGGAACCGGGAAGAACCTTCCTTACTACCCGAAGGGCGTCGACCTGACAGGCATCGACATCAGCCCGAAGATGCTCGAGAAGGCGAAGCGTCGGGCTGAAGCCCTGGGCATCGAGGCGGACCTCAGGGTGATGGACGTCGAGGACCTGCGGTTTGGCGACGGCACGTTCGACTTTATCGTCGTCACGTTTGTCTTCTGCTCTACGACGGATCCCGTGAAAGGCCTTCGAGAGCTGGGCAGGGTGGTCAAGGACGACGGCGCGATACTGCTGCTCGAACACGTGAGGAGCGACAACAGGGTACTGGGGAAGCTCATGGACTGGTTCAATCCGATCGCGCGGGCGCTCTTCGGCCCGAACATCAACCGCAGGACGGTGGAAAACATCGAGAAGGCGGGCCTCCGGGTCGTCTCGGTCGAGAGCAGGGGTCCGAAGATCCTCAAGAAGATAATCGCGCAGCGGGACAGAACAGTCGAGGACGCCGTGCGCTGAGCAGGCATGGGCGGGATGACAGGAGTCGGGTTTGGCCGGGACCGTACCGCTCTCGAGGAGAAACATACTCACCGACAGGCGGAGGCTCGTCATCAGCGTGCTGGGGGTCGCGGTCTCCATCGGACTCATCCTGCTGCTCGAGGGCCTCTGGGGAGGCCTTCGGGTCCAGGTCTCCTCGTACGAGGAGAACGTGGGGGCCAACCTGTTCGTCGGCGAGAAAGGCGTGCGCAACTTCCTGGGCGAGGTCTCCGCGTTCGACTCCTCCGCGGTCGACGAGCTGAGGCGGCGTCCCGAGGTGAAGGCCGCCTGGCCGGTCAACACCCGCTTCATCGTGCTCGACTTCCACGACCGCAAGCAGGCCGCGGTCCTGGTCGGCTCCGTACCGGGCGGCATGGGCGGCCCCTGGAAGATAGCCGAGGGACGGCCGGTCGAGGCTGATGACGAGGTGGTAATAGACCGCGCGCTGGCGCGGCAGCACGGTGTCGGGCTCGGTGAGACGTTCGAGATCCTGGGGCGCAGGTTCCGGGTGGTGGGCCTTTCCAGCGGCACCAGGGCGTGGATGCTCGGCTACATGTTCGTCTCGCACGACGCCTCTGCCGGCCTCCTGCGCTCCCCGGGGACCGCGAGCTTCATCCTGGTGGACAGCGAGGACCCGGCCGCCACCGCAAGGGCGGTGAGAGAAGAGCTGGGCCTCCAGCCGCTGTCCCCGGACACGGTCGCTGAAAACGACCGTCGCCTCTTCGCCGGCATCTTCGGAGGCCCGCTGAACCTGATGGTCATCATCGCTTTCGCGGCGGGGACTCTCATCATTGCGCTCGCGGTCTACTCGATGACGGTCGAACGGCTGCGTGAGTACGGGATCGTCAAAGCGATGGGGGCGAGGCGCGGCCGCATCTTCCGGATAATGCTCGGCCAGACGACGGCGCTCGCGGCGCTCGGGTTCGTGGTCGGATTCGGGTTCTACCTTGCCGCCTCTGCGCTCATCACTTACGCGCTGCCGCAGTTCTGGTCACACGTTTCGCCCGCGGTCGTCGCGGGCGTTGCCCTGGCGGCCGGCCTGATGGGGTTCATCGCCGCCTTCGTGCCCGCACGCAGGGTATCCAGGCTGGACCCGGCTTCAGTCTACAGGGGATGAGGAAGTGAAGCGCGTACCGGTCGGGAGAAGGAACCTGTTCGCGGAGCGCCGGCGGGCGCTCCTGGGGGTCGCCGGCGTCGGCGTCGCGCTGCTGATGGTCCTGGCGCTGGACGGCATCTTCGCCGGCGCCATGAAGCGGGTCACTGCCTACATCGACACCTCTCCAGCCGACATAATCGTCTCACAGCGAGGAGTGAAAGGGATGCACATGACGTCCTCCTCGCTGCCGCTGTCCGCCGTCGAGGATATAAGGCGGATGAAGGGCGTCTCCCGGGCAGACCCCATCCTGTTCGAGACCAACTCTCTCAAGAGTCCAAAGGCCCGCGCCCTGTCCTACGTGATCGGGTACGTGCCCGGCGGGCGCGGCGGGCCGGTCACCATAACCAAAGGCAGGCCGCCGGGCCCCGGCGAGATCGTCCTGGACGAGAGTGCCGCCTCGAAGCTCGGTGTCTCGATCGGGAGCGACGTGAGCACGCTGGGCCGCTCCTGGAAGGTCTCCGGGTTCACCGGGGGGCTGACGAACATCGTCAACACGACCGCGTTCGTGAGGTTCGATGACTACGCGGCGGCAAGGGGAACAACCGGGACGGCAAGTTACATACTCGTGGGTGCGGAAAGCCCCGCCGGCGCCGTGGCGCGCGAGATCGAGAAGGAGACCGGCCTCACGGCCCTTCCGAGGCCTGAGTTCTCACGCGAGGAGGCGAAGCTCGTCCGCGACATGAGCACGCAGATAATGCAGATCATGACCATCGCCGCCCTGCTCATCGCGCTCGCGGTCATCGGGCTCACGCTCTACGCCGACACGCTCGCCCGGCTGCGGGAGGTCGGGGTGATGAAGGCTCTGGGCACCCGGACGCGCAGGCTCGCTCTCATAGTGCTCTCGCAGGCGGCCTGGATGGCAGGAGCCGCCATGGCCCTGTCCATCGTCCTCGCGTTCGCACTCGCAGCCGTGATGAGCAGGGCGGCCTCGAACATCTCGATAGAAGTGACCGCGGTATCGATTGCGCGCGTGGCGATCGGGGCCGGCGTAGTGGCGGCGATCGGAGCGGTAGCCCCCCTGGCCAGGGTGGCAAGGGTGGACCCGGCGACGGTGTTCAGGAGGCAGTGATGGATGATGTCGCGATAAGGGCCGAGAGGCTCGAGAAGGTCTTCGGAGAAGGGGACGTGCAGGTGCGCGCTGTGCGCGGCATAGACCTGGAGGTGGTCAGGGGGCAGGTCGCGCTGATAATGGGCCCATCGGGCAGCGGCAAGACGACGCTGCTGTCGATGCTCGGAGCGATGCTGCGGCCCACCTCGGGAAAGGTGGAGCTGGACGGGGTGGACCTCGCCAGGCTACCCGAGTCGCGGCTGCCGGACTTCCGGGCCACGCGCTTCGGGTTCGTCTTCCAGGACTTCAACCTGCTCTCTTCCCTGTCCGCGCTCGAGAACGTCCAGTTCGCGCTCAACCTCGCGGGGACGACCGGGCGGAAGAGCCGGGAGCGCGCGGAGGCGCTTCTGCGAGGATTCGGCCTCGGGCACAGGCTCAGCTTCCGGCCCGAGAAGCTCTCTGGTGGAGAGAAGCAGCGCGTCGCCATCAGCCGGGCGCTTGCGAACGAGCCGTCCGTTATCCTCGCTGACGAGCCCACTGCCAACCTGGACTCGAAGATAGGCCATGAGATCGCCCGGCTGCTGCGGAACGCGGCCACGGAGGAAGGCCGCAGCGTCGTCATAGTGAGCCACGACACGCGCTTGAAGGACATCGCGGACCGCGTGCTCTGGCTGGAGGACGGTGAGTTCAGGGAGATCAACGAGATGGCGGTCGACCCGGTATGCGGGATGGCCGTCGAGCGAAAGCCGGAGACCCCGCATTACCAGTACGAGGGCCAGACCTACTACTTCTGTTCGCCGGAGGATCGTGACGAGTTCGCGGCGGAGCCGACGAAATTCATCCCGGATAGAGGCTAGCGGGCGGTCGCCGCGTGGGTTGAATGCAGACCGGGAGGACGGAATCCCCGCGACAGGATTAAGCCGGGATTCCTAGAACAGGTACGGTGATCGACAAGACCTGCACCGGTCGGGAGAACAGCAAGGGGGCGGGACGTGATATCACTCGAGCAGACTATGTCGGAGATCGAGAAGTACCTCCTTGACGCAAGCGCAGACGGGAAGACCGAGGTCCTGTATTCTTTCTTCTTCTCGGCATTGCCGTACCTGCGCGGCGACATGGCCGATTGTGAGCACAAGGACTTCGAACCCAAGAACTGGATATACCATCTCGAGGTCACGACCGAGCCGCCGGACAGCAACGACTTCCGCCTTTTCCACGTGGGCGTCTACCCCATCAACACATACCCGGCCCAGGTCTGGGAGACAAGAGACTGGTTCCTGAAGAGGGTAGCCGAACTCGGCATGACCGCGAGAGACTGCCACGAGCAGATAGAACTGGAGGTCGAAGGCCTTTCGCCCGAGGACCTCGAGGCCGCAATGACGTGCGAAGACTTCCGAAAGCGCGACTCTGAGGCGAAGCCCGGGCAGGAGAGCTGACCGGAGGTCGCCAGCCTGGCTCAACTCCGCGTCGTGGGTGGAAGGTTGTTGACTACCGGCCCTTCATCCTTCACCTTCCGAAGGAACTCCGATGTCTTATTCTTGAACTCCTTCACCTTGACGGACTCCGAGGTCGCCGCCTGGAGCGCCACTAATGTCGCGGGAATGCCGTTCGAGCTGTTCTGCCGGGGCTGCCCCTGCGGTTGCACGTTCGCCGACAAGGACGCGATTTTCCAGAGCGTACGAAACGCGGCTTACGAGATAATCGAGAAGAAGGGCGCCACTTTCTACGCGATAGGACTCGCGGTGCGCCGCATCGTGCAGGCAATCCTCCGGGACGAGAGCGTTATCCTGACAGTCTCGTCGCTCATGGGCGGGCAGTACGGGGTGGCAGACGTCTGCATGAGCCTGCCGTCCATAGTCGACCGGACTGGAGTAGCACGCGTCCTCGAGATGCCCCTGAACGAGAAAGAGAGCGGCGATTTCACGTCCTCTGCGAAAGACCTCAGGAGCAATCTGACCTCAGTCGGACTCTGATTGGCTCAGAGTCTTGTCCGCTCCAGTAGCAGGCTGTCGCCTTCCCGCAAGGCTTCCGCCGCGTTCAGGACGAAACGTGCTTCGATATCGGCCACGGTTGCAGCCCGATACTCACCGCCGAGCTCACGAAGGCCGACCGCGTAACTTATCTTCCCATCCGATCCGTACATGATGTTCACGCTCACCGAACCGCCGCCGCCCGTGAAACCGCTCCCTCCAAATCCCATGCTCTGATTGCCCGACATGTTGTCTGGTGGATCCGAGGGATTGATGCGCGTTCCCTCATCGAGTGTGTGTTGAAGCACATATTCCTCGAGCTCATCGAGGCCGTACATCGAATCGATTACTCGCAGGTAGCTGTTTGCCACGTACCAGGCCGAAACTGCGTCAGTGGCGATACCTCCATCCACTTTCCAGGACACGCTCTTGTCCATCTGCGCCAGGTCGCCGGTCAACGTTCCCCTGAGCCGGTCCTCGAGCCGGTCGGTGATCTCATCGGGATTCTCGGGCATAGCCGTTGGGCCAATTGAGGGCCTAGGCATCTCTTTCTCGTACTTCTTCACGACGGCCGCCACCCTCGCACGCCTCTCGGCTTGTGGCACGGCGGGATCGATAGCCTTGGAGAGGTCTTCGATCACCGGGCCCAGCTGTGCCCGGACACCCTGCAGCGTTGTGAACTCCTCCGGCGTAATGATTCCTGCGCGTTCCTGAGGGCTCCTGCTATCGCAGGCAAATGCCGTCACCAGCACAAGAACCGAGACGCATATGCAGATACCGAGCCTCGCGGCATTAGAGTACCGAGATTGCACGCTTCCCCCCTGTACCTATTATAGGTCGCTATGGAACCCTGCAGGGGTCTTGCCAGATTCTGCGACCAGGTCAGGTCAGATGGTTGCCGGAAAGAGCTTTCAGAATGACGCCTTGCACCCTTCCCGCGAAAGCTCCGATCTCACCCTCTCCACCGGGCTGCCTCAGCCTCTCTGGGTCCGGCGCAGCCAATCCTTGAAGGGGTTCGCCGGCGTTCCTAAACAGATGCGTCATTCTCTCGGAGAGGTCTAGAAGTACTTCAACCTTGAGAACCTCGGCGAACTCCCCGGTCTCAATATCTCTGCAGACTGTTACGGAGTCCTCGAACGCCCTGAAGATGTAACCCCAGTTCAGAAAGACGGGCATGGATTCGGGGCCCGGGAACCAAAGGGCTTGTGCGAGGCTATTCCTGTCGACCATGAACCGCTTCGCCTTCCCCTCCCCTTCGGTGATAACGGGACCGCCCCTGGACATCGCTTCGAGAGCACGTATGACCGTAGACTGGTTGTACCCGATCATCCGGGCTATCTGATAGGAACTTCCCGGCTGCCCGGTCAGCAGATAGGTCAGTATCTCCGCACGTGCTGACTTCCCGTAGTGTGCACGCATCAGTAGCATGATATTCGCAGGATTGTTAGGATTCGGCGATCTCGAGAGCCGCCTCAGGGCCACCTCGCTCCTTCTGAACCCCCACTCGAGGAACGTGCGGTCCAGCTCTCTTCCGGACGACCCGGGTGTCAATCTACCATTGGTGAACAAATCCTCGACCTCACGGTCCTCGAGTCCGGCGAGCTTCGCCCTCTCCTCCTTGATAAGTCCTGGAAGAAAGACCTCGCCGACAGCTTCCCTGGTGAAGGCGGCCAAGGCGGCCAAGACTCGCGCTGACCTTTCGGCCCTGTCCTTCAGGAGGCTTCGAACCCGGTCCGGCCTGATAAGCCTGTGGTTCAGCGCGAGCCAGTCCAGGACCTCGTCGAACAACCTTGGGTCCGTGCGACCGAGACCGCACGTCGCCACCAACGCAGCTTCCGGATCCATTACCACGCTGGTAGTCTCCTCCGCAGTCAGATAGGCACCCAATGTCGACCATTGTCGCCACAGTAGATCGAGCGCCCCCCTGGTTATGTACTCAGAAGTCTCACTCACGGCCTATCCTCTCCATGACACTATGAATATCTTCATCGGTGGCCCCTTGCTCTCTGCACCACCTCACAGCTTGGTCCAACTCCTCATCTGTTGGCGCCATTTCAATCAGGTCAGGGATGTCTTTCTCTCGGCTTATTGCTGCTTTCACCTTGAACATCACCATGTCCAGCCTGGAGGCAAGCATAACCGTCAGCTTGTCCCCAAACCTCATGACCTCCAGCCGTTCTTCCAGCCCCTCCGGCAGTCCGTTCTCCAAAAGCATCCTGGACTGGAAGCTCAGCCAGTGGTCCGGAAGTGAGTATGCCCGTGCGACTCTGTGGATAGCGTCCCTCAACGGATCGTCGATTATCGGCTTCTCTATCCTGAGCGAACCTTCAGCCGACTCTACTAGCCCGGCACAATCCACGTCACGCGTCCGGTCTCTTGCTATCAGTTCTTGCAGCATCAGCGCTACGGACCCGCAGATAAAGAGCTGAACCGGCTCAGCGCCTTCAGAATCAAGTATGTCTCCAAGTGCCTTCAGATAGACACCAATGTCTCGTTTTTCCACTAAGTGACCCTCCCAACAATGCAATTATAGCATTAATATAATGCATTTATTGCATCATGTCAATGCACGAATGCTGCGGGGATACTCCCCCGCGCCTGGACGCGCTAATCTTCTCAAAGAATGTTTTAGATTTCCCCACCAGAACCACCACCAGAACCGGCGATGAGGTGCTCTTACAAGATCTTGGGTAACACGGCAAGCAGAAACAAGGTTGCCCAAGTGGGGAGCGTTAGAAACGCAATCAAAGCTGACATGATTAGTGTCTTGCGAGGGCTGATCTCTTTATAGAAGAGGCGGATCAGGATTACCTGGAAAAAGAACAGGAGAAGAAGGGTAACCAGGGATGGGACTATCAAGAAACTGGGATTCTTTGTAACCGCGTAACCATGCCTGAGGGATTCGAAAAGACCTGTGAGGCTGCCTTGATGAGAACCTAGTAACTTTTCGGCCAGAAACAGAAAGAACAGGTCGATGGGAATTCCTAAGGCGACGGTAATGAGGCAGTAGGGGATTGTTCTTTTCCACTTCGCGAATGCCCCAAATTCCCTCATAAAGATAAAGACCAATGCGGCAAATGCGGCAAAACATGCAAGGTTTATTAGAAACGTCCACAAGACGGTGGGGCTCCACATAGATTGAGGATCGTAGGGGTAGCTGTCGAAGAATATTCGGCCTGGGCTCCTGACATAGGCGGAGAGAAGTATTGCAGACACTGAATAGCATGGACCCCCAAATGCCATTACTCTCTCCTTGAAACGCTTGGATGCCGCCAGGAGGATCGTAATCCCAGGTCTCCCCAAATGTCCTTCCTGACATGGAAATCATACCAGCCCGGGATTGAGGCGGTAGAAGATAGGTAGAAATAGCTTAGCAAGCTGACTTTGCCTGTATTGCTGTTTTCCGCATTAGAATGGTGGAGCCGGCGAGAGGACTTGAACCCCCAACCGTCGCTCGGGAGGTCGCTGTCAGTACAGGCGCTGGATTGCAGTGGTGGCTCCCTCGCTCCCCGAAGGGGGACTCGGAGTCCCCCCTCGGAGCTCCCCCCTGATGTTGGATTGCGGGGGGATGCTCCCCCCGCAAAGACAGGCCCCCCTGGTTGGGGGTCCAAGTCTTTGGCAAAGGGGAATAGGTGGAGCCGGCGAGAGGACTTGAACCCCCAACCTGCGCATTACAAGTGCGCTGCTCTACCAGTTGAGCTACGCCGGCTCAGCCTGCGATCGAGCGAGCCCGGCTGGACTTGGGGTCGATGCCGCGGGCGAGCATCTCGCGGTACTCGAGGTGCTGCTCGACCTTGCGCTTGATCCTCTGGAGCGCATTATCAATCGATTTGACATGCCGGTCAAGCGCCTCGGCTATCTCCTGGTAGGAGCGTCCTTCTATGTAGAGCCTGAGGACTTTCGTCTCGAGGTCTGAGAGCATCTGGCGGAAGTTCTCGCGTATGCTCTCGGCCTCTTCGACACTTATGACGACCTCCCCGGGGTCGAGCGTCTTGTCGGAGAGAAAGTCGATGTAGAGCCTGTCGGGGTCATCCGACTCGCTTATGGGATTGTTGAGCGAGACGTAGGTGTTGAGGGGCGCGTGCTTCTGGCGCGTCGCCGTCTTGATGGCGGTTATTATCTGGCGGGTGATGCATATCTCCGCGAACGCCTTGAAAGAGGTGTCGCGGTCTTCGCGGTAGTCGCGAATGGACTTGTAGAGTCCTATCATGCCTTCCTGGATGATGTCCTCCCTGTCCGCGCCGATGAGGAAGTAGGAACGCGCCTTCAGCTTCACGAACTCCTCGTACCTCTCGAGCATCACCACCAGCGCCTTGGTGTCCTCGTCCTGCGCGAGCGCGACCAGCTCGGGGTCACTCTTCTTCGCATACTGGGAACCGAGCTTGTCCGTTATCTGGGTTACGTTTTCCACGTTGACCTCCGCCTCCGCCTAGAGTCTTTTTCCGACCGTTTGTCCGGTGATTTCGACCGTTCAAGGCTCATTTCGAGCCAATACTATTGGGTGAATCCGGAGATGTCAAGGGAAATGTAGAAAAAAATGCCAGGTTTCCGAAGAATGTTGCTCTTGTTAACTACTGTTGGCGCTTGAACCGCTCGAGCGCGTCCCTGGTCTCCTCCGGCAGGCGCTCCGCCACGCTCACCCTGGGGCTCCCTGCCTGCCTGCCGCCGGCCCCGGCGAGCGCCTCGTCGCTCGACTCGCGCATCACCAGGAGGAACTCACGCGAGGACATCCGCATGAGCCCGGCGCTCGCGGCAACCTTCTGCTGGTCATAGTCGCCGGTCACCAGCATTGCAGAGCCTGCTTCGCCTCCGCGGTAGGCGAGCTTCTCGATGTAGGAGTCGGCCGACTGCCCTTCCGCGGTGTAAGCGACCTGGAGGAAACCGGTGCGGTCCTCCTTTGTCGCCGGCCCGGGGCGCCCGCCCGCGTCGAACACAACTATCGCGGAGCGGCCCTCTCGGGCGCAGTACTCTTCGACCTGGGAGAGCAGCATCTCCCGGGCGGCCTCCAGGTCCTCCCGCATCAGTGCCTCGAGCTCCTCGCTCGCGTATATCACGTTATACCCGTCGATGATGAGCCTCTCAGGCACCCGTCTCACCCGCCATCCTCTGGCGCAGGGCCTCGTAGAGCAGCACGGCTCCCGCGTTGGCCACGTTGAGAGACGAGACCTTCCCCCGCATCGGGAGGCTCGCCAGGAAGTCGCACCGCTCGCGGACCAGCCGTCCGAGCCCGCCGTCCTCTCCTCCGAGCACAAGCACGAGCGGTCCCGCGAGGTCCAGCTGCCAGTAAGGGACGCCAATCCCGGATTCAGCGCCTGCCACCCAGAAGCCGAGCTCCTTGAGGCGTGAGAGTGCGGCGGCGATATTCGGCACCATGGCGATGCTCACGTGCTCGACGGCCCCGGCCGAAGCCTTTGCGACGGCGGCGGTGACGTGGGCGGAGCGGCGCCTCGGGAGGAGAACGAAATCCACCCCCACCGCGTCGGCAACGCGGATGAGCGAGCCCAGGTTCTGGGGGTCCTCCACCCCGTCCAGCGCGAGGATGAGCGGCGCGCGCCCGTCCCCGGCCGGCTGTATCTCCCGCAGCTCGTAGTAGCGGTACGGTGCGACCTCGGCGACCACGCCCTGAGGGGAGGCGGTCTCGGCAAGCTCGCTTATCCTCTGGCGGGAGACCTCGCTCACCGGCACTCCGCCCTTCGAGCAGAGCGACAGTATCCGCTCGACCGCGCCGGCGGGCTCGATGCCGCGTGCGACGTACACGCGGAACACCCGGCGCGGCCCCTTCAGAGCCTCGAGGACGGGATTGCGCCCCTCTACCTGTTCTTGCTGGGGAGTCTTGTCGGAAGGCATGTCTCTCGCCCCGCCGGGGAAGCCGCTAACGCTCGAAGCGCCAGCGGAATCCGCCCTTCACATCCTCTACCTTGACGCCGAGGTCCGCCAGCCCGTCCCGTATGCCGTCCGCCAGGGCGAAGTCCTTTGCGGCCCGTGCAGCCTGCCTCGCCTCGAGCAGCAGCTCTACCAGCTCGTCGGCGGTCTTCTCCCCCGGCGCGGTGACCTCGACGCCGGAGCGCTCGAGCAGGTCGACGAGCCCGCCCACGTCCGGGGCCCCGGCTGCGCCTTCCGCCGCACCTGAGGACGCAGGTGCCTGGAACAGGCCCAGTGCCCCGCAGTGCTCTTCCAGGAAGCGGCGCGCTGTTGCCAGCACGTCCGCGGCGGCGGCCGAAGGCACCTCCGTCGCAGCGACCCGGTCCACGTAGGTGTTTATCTCCCTCACCGCCCCGAAGAGCACTCCCAGCGCGGCCGCCGAATTGAAGTCGTCGTCCATGCTCTCGCGGAACTCTAGGTCCGCCTCCTTGAGGAACTGTACCAGGGCGTCGTCGCGCTTGCCCGGCACGGCGTCGTCGTCGCCCCCGCACAGGCGGCCCGCAAGGTCGTCAAGGTTGAACAGGCAGTTCCTCACGCGCTCGAGAGAAGCGTGGGCTTCGGACAGGCTGTCGTCGGAAAAGCTAAGGGGGCTGCGGTAGTGGGTCCCGAGCATGAGCATGCGGATGGTGTCCGCGTCAAAGTCGGCGAGCACTTCCCGGAGCGTCTTGATGTTGCCGAGCGACTTGGACATCTTCTCCTGGTCGATGTTGAGCATGCCGGAGTGCATCCAGTAGCGCACGAACCTGCTCTCCGAGTGCGCCTCCGCCTGGGCGATCTCGTTCTCGTGGTGAGGGAACACCAGGTCGAGGCCGCCGCCGTGCACGTCGAACCCGGGTCCGAGGTACTTCATGGACATTGTCGAGCACTCGATGTGCCACCCGGGGCGACCCGGGCCCCAGGGGCTGTCCCAGGAGGGCTCCCCGGGCTTGGCCTCCTTCCACAGGGCGAAGTCCCACGGGTCGTCCTTGCGGTCGACCTCCGCGCTGAACTGGACCGTGACCTGCTGCTCGTCGAGCTCGCGCCCGGAGAGCTTCGCGTACCCCTCGAAGCTCGATACGTCGAAGTAGACGTCGCCGTACGAGACGTACGCGTAGCCCTTCTCGAGCAGCTCCTGTATGACCTCGACCATCTCGGCGATGTGCTCGGTGGCGCGCGGAGCAATGTCGGGCGGCTTCACCCCGAGCGAGGCCATGTCCTCCTCGAACGCCTCACGGTACCTGGTGGCGACCTCTTCCGCGGTGGAGCCTTCCTCGTTGGCGCGGATTATTATCTTGTCGTCCACGTCGGTTATGTTCTGCACGAAGGTCACGTCGTATCCCGAGAACTCGAGGTAGCGGCGCACCATGTCGAAGTTGAGGAACGTGCGGGCGTTTCCGATGTGGATGTAGTTGTATACCGTAGGGCCGCAGACATACATGGATATCCTGCCCTCGTCCCTGGGGACCAGGTCCTCCTTGGCCCTGCTCATGGTGTTGTAGACCCTGATGCTCATCAATCGTCCTTCTGCCCGCTCAGGCGCTGCTCGAGCCTGTCAAGCCTCCGCTCGATGACGTTGAACATGTCCAGGACCGGGTCCGGCAGGTTCTCGTGGTGGAGGTCGATGGGGCTTATGCGTTCGCCCGAGCAGACAGTGACACGCCCGGGGACCCCGACCACGGTGCAGTTCTCGGGCACGTCCTGGATGACGACCGCCCCGGCGCCGACACGCGCGTTCTTCCCCACGGTTATCGCGCCGAGGACGCTCGCCCCGGCGGCTATGACCACGTTGTCCTCGATGGTCGGGTGGCGCTTGCCCTTCTCCTTGCCGGTGCCGCCGAGGGTCACCCCCTGGAAGAGCGTCACGTTGTCGCCTATCTCGGTGGTCTCCCCGATGACCACCCCCATGCCGTGGTCTATGAAGAACCCCCTGCCGATGGTTGCGCCCTGGTGTATCTCTATGCCCGTGACGAGCCGCGCGAGCATGGACAGCGCCCGCGGGACGCCGGGGACTCCCATCCTGTGGAGGTAGTTGGCGATTCGGTGCATCCACAGCGCGTGAAGGCCAGGGTAGGTGAGCATTATCTCGAGCGTGCTGGTGGCCGCCGGGTCGCGGTCCTTGACCGCCTCCACGTCCTCGCCCAGGACCTGGAAAGCCCTCTGAAGCAGGTTAGCCATCTCGCGCCTCCAGTGTGCGGCGGGTCGCCTCAATGCGCTCGGCGCACCCGTCGGCCCCCCAGAACATTATAAGGTACACAAGGTCGGGGCCGACGGTGAGCCCGGTCACGGCCAGTCTGAACGGCCAGAGCACCTTCTTGGCCCCCCAGCCCCTCTCCTTCGCAGCGGCGCGCAGCGACTCGACGATGCCTTCAGCAGCCTCCCGGTCGGAGCCCCCTGCGGAGCGGAGGGCCTCTATGCAGAGCCCGAGCGCTTCGTCCAGGACGTCTGACTTATCGAGCTCGGCCCCGGCCTTATCGTCGATTGAGCCGGCGGGGCGGACATAGATGTCCGTAGGGCCGACCGCGTCGGTGAGTGTCTCCATGCCGTTGCGCACCGACTCGACCGCTAGCTCGAGCTTCTCCCGGGGCAGGGCCAGCAACTCGGCTCGCCCCTCGCGCTCGAGGAACGGCGCCACCATGTCGGTGAGCTCTCCGCTCGAGAGCTTCTTCATGTGCTGCCGGTTGAGCCAGTTCAGCTTGTCGAAGTCGAATATCGCCTTGCTCGCGGACACTCCCGCGATGCCGAACTCACTCACCAGCTCTCCGAGCGTGAATATCTCGCGGTCGTCGCCGGGCGACCAGGAGAGCAGGGCCAGGTAGTTGGTGAGAGCGACCGGAAGGTACCCTTTCTCCCGGTAGTCCGATACGGAAGTGGAGCCGTGCCTCTTCGAGAGCTTGGCGCCGTCGGGCCCCATGAGGAGCGAATGGTGCAGGAACTTCGGCGCGGTCGCCCCGAGCGCTCCGAAGAGGAGGACGTGGCGGACCGCGTTGGTGAGGTGGTCGTCGCCCCGGATGACGTGCGTTATCTCCATGGTGATGTCGTCGACCACCACGGCCAGGTGGAAACCTGCGCTGCCGTCGGAGCGCACGATGATGAAGTCGTCGATCTCGCCGGCGTCCACGACCACCTCGCCGCGGAGCATGTCTTCCACGGTGACGGACCCCTCCGGCACCAGGAAGCGGACCGTGGAGGGTGCGCCCTCCGATTCGAGCCGCTCGCGTTCGGCGGCCTCCAGTCCGAGGCACCTCCGGTCGTAGCGCCATGCCCGCCCGGACGATACCACGGACTTCCTGCGCGCCTCCAGTTCCCCGGGGGTGCAGTAACAGCGGTACGCCTTGCCCTCCGCAAGGAGGCGTTCGGCGTTCTCGCGGTAGATGTCACTGCGCTCGCTCTGCCGGTAAGGCCCGTGGGCGCCGCCTACGTCGGGGCCCTCGTCCCATTCGAGGCCCATCCAGTGAAGGGAATCGATTATGTCGCGCTCGAACTCTTCGCTCGAGCGCTCGGGGTCGGTGTCCTCGAGCCTCAGGACCAGCGACCCGCCCGAGCCCCGTGCCACGAGCCAGTTGAACAGCGCCGTCCTGGCCGAGCCCAGGTGCAGCTTGCCGGTGGGGCTGGGGGCGAACCTCACCCTCGGGTTCGCGAGCGGACCCTCTGCCGGGCTCATGCCCCCTCCCCGCACGGGTGGTGGTAGGAGTCCGCGACCTCGGCGAAGAGAGTGCGCGACTCAGCCTCCTCGCCCTTGTATGCGCCGAGCCGCATCGTGAGCATCTCGAAGTCCACCTCGTGCCCGTCGAACTCCGGCCCGTCCACGCACGAGAACTTAGTCTCTCCGCCCACCTCGCACCGGCACGTGCCGCACATCCCGGTGCCGTCGAGCATTATAGCGTTGAGGCTGACCACCGTCGGTACGCCGTGCTCCCTGGTGAGCATCGAGACGGCGCGCATCATCGGGACCGGTCCGACCGCTATAACGCGGTCAGGCCCCCATTCGTTGATGGCCCTCAGCAGGAGCGCGGTGACGAAACCTTTCTCGCCGACCGAGCCGTCGTCGGTCGCGATCTCGAGGGCGGCGCCCAGCGCCTCCATCCTGTCGGCGAGTATCAGGTGCTCCCGGTCCCGTGAGCCGAGCAGGATCTTCACGTCGTTGCCCGCCTGCACGAAAGCGCGCGCGATAGGGTAGAGCGCAGCGATGCCGACGCCGCCCCCGACACAGGCGACCTTTCCGACCTTCTCGACCTCGGTGGGGCGGCCGAGCGGTCCGACCACGTCCTGTATGCACTCACCGGGCTCGAGCCGGGCGAGCTTGTCGGTGGTGGTGCCGACCGCCTGGAAGACTATCTCAATGGTCCCGCTCTCCTCGGAGTAATCCAAGAGCGTCAGCGGGACCCTCTCGCCCTTCTCGTCGGCCCTCACTATGACGAACTGGCCCGCTCGGGCAGCTGGGGGTATCCGCGGGGCACGTATCTCCATGCGGTAGACGTCCGGCGCGTACTGCTCCTTCGCCGTTATCTCGAACCTGTCATGCGCCAACCGGCTCTCCTTCCAGTTCCTCCTCGAGCCTCCTCTTGATGCCCTCGATCTCGGCTACGAACCCGGGAGCGATGTCGTAGGCGGAGCTCCCCTCGAGGTCGGCCTTCCTGACTTCCTCGCTGAAGTGGACCGCTCCGATGTACTCTATGTCCTCGAGGTCCTCGCGCAGGACCTCGACCTCGTGGTCGTCGACCACCTTGTTGAACACGACGAAGAGCCGCTGGACCCCTATCTGGCGAGCGAGCTTCGCCGTGACGCGCGCCGTCTGCACGCTGCGCAGGCCGGGCTCGGCCACTATGAGGATGGCGTCCACGCTCTCAGAGGTGCCGCGGCCCAGGTGCTCGATGCCCGCCTCCATGTCCATCACCACCACGTCATCCCGGTCGAGGAGTATATGGCGCATGAGCGCCTTCAGCAGGACCGCCTCGGGGCAGACGCAGCCGCCGCCGCCTTCCTTGACCGTGCCCATGGCCAGCACCCTGACGCCTTCGTGCGTCAGGCATATCTGGTCAGGAAGGTCGTCGACCTTCGGGTTCATCTTGAACATCTGGCCGAAAGTGCCGAGCTTGGCCCCTGTCCGCTCTTCGACGACGTCCTTCATCTCCGCGAGAGGCACGATGTCCATCGCAGTCTCCGGAGAGATTCCGATAGAGACTGCAAGGTTGGCATCCGGGTCGGCGTCGATGGCCAGCACCTTCCGGCCCTCGGACGCGAAGCTCCTGGCCAGCCCGGCGGCGATCGTGCTCTTGCCGACACCGCCCTTTCCGCTTATGGCTAGCTTCATCTATGCACCTCCGGAGATCATCTGTAGTGAGCACTGCGGCAGGCACCATGATAACCGAAATGCGACACGGGGTCAGGCGGATTGGTCGAGGAGGTCCAGGAAGTGGCGCACGACCTCGGGGTCGAACTGGGAGCCGGCGTTCATGCGCAGCTCGGCGACCGCTTCCTCACGGCTCAGCGCGGACCTGTAGGGGCGATCGGAGGTCATGGCCTCGTAAGAATCGGCTACCGCGATGATGCGCGCCCCGATGGGTATCTTCTCGCCGGCCTTTCCGTCCATGTAGCCGTGCCCGTCGAAGCGCTCGTGGTGGTGGTAGATTATCGGGATGATGTTTCCCAGGTGTGGCAGCGGCTCGATGATGCGCATGCTCAGGGCGGGGTGCATCTTTATCGCCGTGTATTCCTCGTCGCTGAGCCTCCCGGGCTTGTTGAGAATACTGTCCGGCACGCCGATCTTCCCGAGGTCGTGCAGCAGACCGGCCAGGCGTATCTCCTCTACCTCCTCGATCGACATGCCCATCGACTCGGCTATGGCGACGGCGTACTGCGTCACCCTGGCCGAGTGGCCCACCGTATAAGGGTCACGCGCCTCGATCGCGGCGGCGAGGGCACCGATGGCGCCCAGGTAGGTGGTCTGCAGCCTGTCGTAGAGCTGGGTGTTCTCTATCGACACCGCGGCCTGGGCCGCGAAGTTCTTGAACATCTCCAGCTCGTCCTTGCTGTAGTTCTCGCCCGGCCTGGAGGAGCCCACGGCCAGGACCCCCACCACCTTGTCGCGCACAAGCATCGGGGCCAGGATGGCGGCTTCGACCTCGAGGAAGAGCCCGGGGACCGGTACATCCCTGGCCCCTTTGCGCCACAGGACCGTCTCCTGCATCTCGGTGACCCATTGAACCGCCCCGTTAAAAGCATCTCCGCTCGCCCACGAAGGATCGCCGATCGAGGCCTCCACCTCCAGCTCGTTGAACATCTCTTCCAGGACCATCATCAGGCCGCTATCAGCCCTGACCAGTGCACAGCCCATCTCGAGAAGGCTCTGCCGCTGTTCTTTCGGATCGATGAACGAGGTCATGGAGCGCGCGACGATGCCTATCGCGGCCATGTGCTTGAGCCGGGTCTCCATCTCGGCCATCAGCCCGCTCTTCTCTATAGCCAGGGCAGCCTGGCTCGCCAGTGCGATGGCCATGTCGATCTGCTCCTGGGTGAACTGCCCGGCCTTTGCCGCGTCCAGCATCAGGACGCCTATCTCCCTTTCCGCCGAGCGCAGCGGGACAAGAAGGGCGATCGGCGTGTCGTAGTTCGCCAGTACCGCCTCCAGTTCGCTGGGGTTGTTCCCTTCCTCCAGGATGACCGGCCCGCCCAGCGAGATAACGGCGCCGAGCGCCGCGAGCTCGTCGGGAGTGCGCTCCAGCAGGCGCTTCAGCGCGTCCGAGTAGTTCGCCGCCACCGGCTGCAGCTTCCCGTCATCGTCGAAGAGGAGGAGCGCGCACCGCGGCAGCCCGGTGATACTGACCACCTGGTCCACTATCCCCCGGTACATCTGGAACTCGTCGCTCTCGCCCGAGAGCACCTCGGTAAGGGCGTAGAGGGCCTCCATGCGCTCGGTGCTGGCTGCCACCTTGATGTCACGCGAGCCCAGGTAGCTGTGCACCATCATGAACCAGCAGTCGTTGAGGACCGACTCGACCACCATCATGGCGTCGACGAGGTCGGACAGCTTGACCCCGCCCGATTCCACCAGCTCTTCCATGACGGTCCATGTCGCCCTCTTCAGGATGTCGGAGGTGCGGGGGATGTCCGACATGGGCAGGTCTCTCTCGGAATACTGCTTGCCTATCGCTTCCCACCGAGTGAAGAGCGCGGCGCTCTGCCTGGTGTTGAGGGCTTCGACCAGCAGCTCGAGGGTAAGCTGCGCCTGCTTCATGACCTCCTCGGGCGTGACCACCGCCGACGGGCCCTCGGCGAGCAGGCGGTCGAGCTCCTTCAGGATGTCCGCTTCGTGTTCGAGTATGGCTTCAGCTATCCACTTCACAGTTTAATCCCTGTCCGCGGCCAAGCAGGCCAGGTGAGTGCGCACTGAGATTCTATCATTTCGGACGCCCGTGCACCGACCGGCGGTCGCTCAGAGGGACTCTATGAACGCCTCCAGGCGAGTCCGGAGCTGCCCCTCGCTGTGCTCGCGCCTGTCAAGGCACTCTCCTTCCAGGACCAGCGTCCGTATTCCGGCGCGGCTCAGCCCGTCCCGCACCTGCCTCGCACACCCGCTCGACTGCCTGCACCCCCGGTGGCTGAAATGCACCGCTCCATCCACACCGTAGCTGCGGGCGAGCTCGACCATCCTGTCAGCCCTCCGGCTCGCCGGGCCGACCGACGGGTGGCTGAGTACCTTCTCGGCGAGCGAGTGGTAGGGGCGGGACGGGTCCATGAGCGGCCAGAACATGCGGTTGTACTCCTCGCACACTATGACCGCCCCCTTCTCCCGGAGGAGTTCCGGGAGCCCGGTCGGGAAGTAAGGCTTCAGGTGCATCCACAGGAGCCTGTGCTTCTGCCCGGCCGGCGCCATGGAGCCGCCGCCCTTTTCCAGCTCCGACGCGAGCTTCCGGTAGAACTCCACGCAGTCCCTGGTGCCGGGCATCGCGGCGAGGGCCGCCATGTGCCCTAGGGCCTGCCATCCGTCCAGCGGGCACGGTTCTCCCTGGCGCTGCTGCTCGACGCGCAGCCCGTGGGCCCGGGCCTCGTTGGACAGCTCGATGGCGCCGGCGATGCCTGAGTCCGCCTCACGCCTCGATGAGCCGGACACTCCCGCGAGCAGGCGCGCCGCGTGCTCGAGGCGCCCCGCCATCGCGTCGAGCTCCCCCGCCGGCGGGCCCCAGGCGGGCACCTCTATCGACACGTGCTCCACCCCGTAGAGCCGTGAGAGCCCGGCGAACGAGAGAGGCGCCGAGTCGCAGAGGCACGACGTGGAAAGGATTATGTCCGGCGCGGGGAGGAACCCCTCGAGCGCCGCGCCGATGGCTATCCTGTGGAACGAGCACAGGTCGGCCGAGAAGCCCTCGGCGGCTGCGCGCTCGAGGAACCTCTCGCCCATGCCAGCAGTGGTAAGGACAGCCGCCGCTATCTCCGGGTAGAACGACACCGCCCCGCTTCCATGGACTATCTCGCTGGGGAAGAGAAGGCTCGCCCAGGCGACCGGCCGGCGGGCCAGGAATGCGTCGCTGGTGCTGCGGAGCGCGTACTGAAGGCCGGCGGCCTCTGCCGGGCTGCCGGGCCGGCCGAGAGGGGACCTGGCGACCCCCCTGACCACCTTCCAGAAGGCTCGCGACCGCAGCATCTCCGGTGAAAGGCTCGTCCTGAACCTCTCGCCGAGCGTTTCCACCAGCGGCACCTATATCATCTCCATGAAGGCTTCCACGCGGGTCAGCACCTGCCCCAGGTTATCGTCGATGTAATCGCTGTTCACGACCAGGGAGGGGATGCCCGCCCCGTCGAGGCTCCTCTCGAGCGCGGGCAGGTCGTAGAGGAACGGGTCGCAGAACATCAGGGGCACTATGATGACCCCGCGGGCGCCGAGCCTCCTGCAGTCCTCGATGAGGCGCTGGTGCCTCTCCATGCTTTCGAACATCCGCGGGCACGGGTTCCTTTCGAGGTACGTCTCGGCGAGGTGGGCCAGAAGCGGCTCGAGGCCGGCCTGCGCGTCCGGGGGGGAGTGGTCCGGGCCCCAGGTGATGGACCTGTCCGCCGAGCAGAGGTCCAGCGCCACGACGGCCCCGCCGCACGAGTCGACCACCCCGAGGAGCCTGCCCGGCCTTATGATGTTGCCGGTGACCACCACCGGCTTGCCGGGGGAGCCGGCGCGGCGCGCGGCAGCGGCCCCGCCCGGCGGATCGGCTGAAGCGGCCTGCTCTGCGATGAACAGGCCCATGTACTCCTCCGAACCGAGCCTGTCCTCCGGTCGCGACTGCTCGAGGGCCGCCGCGCCGAGGCGGGCCTCGACCCTGCGCCGCTCCTCGATGGCCTCGAGAAGCGCCCCGGCGGTAACAGGCTGCCCGGTGTACTCCTCCAGCGCGCCTGCCAGTCCGCGGATCGCGCGCAGGTAATGCTCAAGCGCTGGAGCCGTGCGCTCGTGGGGTACATCGAACATGTAGGTGAAATCCGGGCCGCAGTAGTGTTCCCAGGCGTCGTACAGGCGCCGCAGGTTGTCGCAGCAGCCGGCCACGACCACCGCCCTCGGAGCTGGGCCCGCGAGCCCCTGCTCCAGGCAGGCCCGCACGTAAGGACACATGCTCGTACCCAGGATGGAGTCAGCCGTCGGTGTGGCTCCCGCCGCCCCGAACAGCCTGACGGGCTCCAGCCCGGCCGCCGCGATGAGCTCGAGCGGGGTGTAGGCGCAGAACCACCCAACGCTGCGGCTGTTGAAACGGGTCCTCACCAGTGGTGACTCCAACGCTTTCACCGCGTCGACTGGTAGAGGTCGCAGACGGCGTTCAGCGGGCAGATCTCGTGCCTCGGCCCGCGCGCGTGACAGATCTCCCGGCCCAGGTGCACCAGGTTCAGGTGCATCCTCGGGCGCTTCGCGGGAGGAACGAGCTCCTCGAGCTCGTGCTCGGCCTTCACCGCGTCCGTCCGCTCGTCGATGAGCCCGAGCCTCCTCGATGTCCTGAGCACGTGGGTGTCAACGGGAAGCACCTTCCGTCCGTCCGCGAACATCAGGACCACCGAGGCCGTCTTCGGGCCCACTCCGGGCAGCGACGTCAGGAACCCGCGCGCCTCCGGAACCGGCATCCGTCGCAGGAACTCGAGCGATGTGTCTCCACGCTGGGCCTCGAGTGAGTTCAGTATTTCCTTAATCGCCCTTGACTTCTGCTTCGAGAGACCGCCGGGCCTGATTGCGCGCTCTATCTCTGCGAGCGGCGCTTTCCCGATGTCATCCGCAGTGGGGAACTCGTCCGTGAGGCGCCGGTATGCCAGGTTGTAGTTGCGCCTGTGCGTGTTCTGGGAGAGCACCGCGTGGATGAGCTCATGGGTCATGTCCCGGTCGTTCCCGGGAACGGTGAGCCCGAACGCCTTTACCAGGCGGCGGTCGACCTCCTGCGCTTTCTGCTTCCTTGCGGCCAGGTCCTGGTTCACCGACGGCACGGCTCTCTCAGAACTTTATCGGGGCGACCCGGGCGGTGGAGCGGTGGAGCTTCGCCGCGGCGAGGAGCCTTATTGAAGTGAACGGGTCCAGCGGGGCCAGCTTGAGCGTGCTGACCTTCATGAGCCTCGCCAGGCCTCCTATGCTCCCGGCGAGGTCGTTGCACTCGGTAGTGTACTGGACGTTCTTCCTGCCCAGCCTCGACACCAGCGTCTGGTAGGTCTCCTCGTAGGCGCAGGGGCCCGCGACATAGACCCTGCCGGTTATGCCTTCGATCTGCCCGGGGGCGAAGCCCTTGCCCATCACGATGGTAAAGCCGCCCTTGCCTTCGTAGTCGAGGTAGAAGTTCTGCAGGCCGGCCATTGTGTTGGCGTCGCAGCCCTCCAGGCAGTTGCGGTCCGTCCCGCGGATGACCTCGACGTCCGGCGGGAACGCGTCGTAGAGCTGGTACGGGTACTTCTCCTTGAAGCGGTCCAGGGACTCGCCGACTATCTCTATCCGGTCAAGGTCCGCGCACCCCAGCCCCATCTCGCGCGCCTCCGCCAGGTGGGCCACCTCGTCGACCGAGTACCCGAAGATCCTCGCGCATACGGTGTCAACCGCCAGGGTGTCGGTGCCTCCCACCAGTATGTTGAACGGCACCAGGGACTGCTTCTGGAGCGCCACGGGAGGGTAGTGGCCGTAGACGGTGCCGACCGTGCCGTCCACGAGCGTGAAGTCCGGCTTGATGACGCTGTAGATGTCGGCGAGCTTGCGGTGCAGGTTCCAGTTGTGGTCGGAAGCCCTGTCCTTGTGCATTATGAGGCCGTACTGGTTCTTGATGCCGCAGGTCAGCACGGCCATCGAGTGCAGCTTGAGCTTGGGGACGTTGATGTAGGTCACCTCGTCGCGGTCGTCAATAATGCGTTTTACGTGCTCCGACACGCTTATCTCATAACCCATGTGCGGCAGCGTGACGCGAGACTGTTTTCCCTCGTCGAGGTAGAGGCACCGGGCGCCCCTGCGCCTGGCGGCCTCCTTGAAACCCACCCCGTGGAAGACGAGCCTGGTGAAGTTGCCCTGGGTGGCGTTCTCCATGAGGTAGAGCTTCTGGGCCCCGGCGTCCCTGCAGTAATCGAGCACGGCGCCGGTGACGTCGACGCTCGTATAGCAATACTGCTTGGAGTCTATCGCGTTGACCTTGACGAAGACCTCACGGGGCTTGGCCTTGATTATCCCGGACACCCCGTTTTCGTCCATGACGCGCTTCACCGCGCCGTCGAGGTCTCTCTTGATGTCAGTGATGGATACCCTGGCGCTGCTGGTGGATCCCGCGGACATTGCCACCTCCCCGGGGCTGCCGGGCGGCGCGGCGCCCCGCCCCGAGAGGGTTGCCGCGTTTGACCGAAGGTTAACGGCCGGGTCGGGACCTACAGGTCCTCTGGTATGGCCTCGCCTCTTATCAGGTCCTCGTAGGTCTCCCTGCGCCTTATCACGTAGGCCTTGCGCCCGGACACGAGAATCTCCGGCACGCGGGTGCGCGAGTTGTAGTTGGACGACATTGCGAACCCGTAGGCGCCCGCGGTGAAGACGGCCAGGAGGTCGCCGGACTGGACCTCCGGCAGCTCCCGGTCCTGCGCCAGGAAATCGCCGGACTCGCAAACGGGCCCTACAACGTCGACCTTGACCTCGGGGGCCCCGTCCTTCTGCACGACCGGCGCTATCTGGTGCGCGGCCTGGTAGAGGCTCGGGCGGATGAGGTCGTTCATGGCGGCGTCCACCACCACGAACTTCTTCTCTTCGCCCTGCTTGTTGTAGAGCACGGAGGTGACCAGTATCCCGGCGTTCCCGGCGATCATCCGGCCGACCTCCATTATCACGGTGCACCCCGTCTCGTTCAGGAGCGGCACCAGCGCGCTCGCGAACTGCTCCGGGGCCGGGGCTTCCTCGTCCGTGTACTGTATGCCGAACCCGCCCCCGATATTGACGTAGCGTATGTCCATTCCCAGGACCCTGAGGCTCTTCGCCAGGTTGGTGATCTTCGTGAGGCTGTTCTCGAACGGCGCCGAATCCAGTATCTGGGACCCTATGTGCTGGTGGATGCCTATCGGGTTCAAGCCCGGCAGCCTCTGCGCCACCTCGTACTCCGCCATGGCCTGGGCCAGGGGGATGCCGAACTTGCTCTGCTTCAGGCCGGTGGCGATGTACGGGTGGGTCCGGGGGTCGATGTCCGGGTTGACTCGCACGGCGATGGGGGCCTCGGTGCCCGTGCGTGTGGCCACCTCGTTTATGAGCATGAGCTCCTGGCTCGACTCCACGTTGAACATGAGTATGCCCTCCTTGAGGGCGTACTCGATCTCCGCCTCGGTCTTGCCCAGGCCCGCGAATACTATCTTCTTCGGGTCCACGCCCGCCTGTAGGGCCCGGTACAGCTCGCCGCCCGATACCACGTCCGCTCCAGCCCCCTGGGACGCCATCAGGCTCACTATCGCGACATTGCTGTTGGTCTTGACCGAGTAGCAGACCAGGTGCGGGATATCGCCGAACGCCTCGTCAATAGCCTTGTAGTGACTGGAGAACGTGTTCCGGCTGTAGAGATAGAACGGGGTCCCGACCTTTTCAGCTATGTCGGCGACGCGCAGCTCTTCACAGTAGAGCGCACCGTTCTTGTAGGTAAAATCGTTCAATAACACCACTCCGGAGGCGCAGGTGGTCCAGCGAGCAACGCCAGCGCACCCATATTATACTTGTATCATGACCTGTTGTCCTTGAACGACCGCCAGCCGGTCGAGGCGCCGCCCGGGGATGCCGGGAGAGGGGGATTCATGCATACGACCCACCCTGACCTTGTCGCCATCAAGACGGCTGTCCGCCACCTGGCGGCCCGGCTGGAGAACGAGGCCACCGCCGCGGGGCACTGGGCCGCCCTGTCCAGGAACCGGGGTGTGGAGGACGTGGCCGAGAGGCTCGACAGCGCGGCGGCATCGCTGGAGGACGCTACGGCCCAGGCCGAGGCGGCCGCCGAGCTGCTGTTCGACGCGCAGGAGCGCCAGCACGACGAAACCTAAGCCTGGAGGGAGCGGAGGAGGCCCAGGTCGTCCGGGGAGCCGATATCCTCGTGCGGTAGCTCGATGATGGCTGGCAGGCCCTGCAGGGCCTCGTGGTTCACCATGTAGGCGAAGGAATCGAGCCCTATCATCCCACGCCCGATGTGCTCGTGGCGGTCCCTGTGAGACCCGCACTCACCCTGCGAGTCGTTCATGTGAAGAGCCCTGAGGCGGTCCAGGCCCACGAACCTGTCGAGCTCCTCCAGCGCCGAGTCGACCCCGCCGGTCGTGCTTATGTCATATCCCGCGGCGAAGACGTGGCAGGTGTCCAGGCAGAAGCCGAGACGCTCGGGCCGCCCCGCCATGTCAAAGACCGCCCCGAACTGCTCGAAGGAGTTTCCTATCGAAGTGCCCGCGCCGGCGGTCGTCTCCAGCAGCAGCATGGCGTCCCCCGGCGACTTGTCCAGGCACGCGTGCACCGCGTCCGCTATCCTCCTCAACCCGAAATCCTCCCCCTCCCCCTTATGGTTCCCCACGTGCGTGATGACGCCCAGGGCGCCCAGCTTTTCGGCCTTCGCCAGCGAGCTCGCGAGCGAGGCCACCGAGCGCTTGAATATTCCGTCTGAGGGGGCGGCCATGTTCACCAGGTAGATAGAATGGATGACTACGGGGTCTATGCCGGAGTTCGACTTCGCCTCGGCGAACTCGGCGGTCTCCTCCTCTGAGACCGGTGTGGTGCCCCACTGCTGGGGGCTTCCGGGGAAGAACTGGATGGTGTCACATCCCGCGTCCACGCCCTCGACTATCGCCGAGACGGGGTTCCCGGAGACGCTGACGTGATAGCCGAACCTCAACGGCGCCACCCCCCGCTACATCTTTTCGGGCGCCGACACTCCCAGGAGGCCCAGCACTATCTCGAGCACCTGCCTCGCCGCCCTGGCCACGAACAGCCTCGCCCTTGTGAGCCTCTCGTCCTCCGTTACCACGCGGCAGTCCCTGTAAAACGCGTGGAACAGCGCGGCAAGGTCCTCCGCGTAGCCGGTCAGCCGGTGCGGCGCCCTGCGCTCGGCGCAGAACTCGACGACCTCCTCCAGCTCGGCGAGCTTCCTCAGGAGGTCCATCTCGGCTTCAGCCTCGAGGAGCGAGAGGTCCTCGGGCGCCGGGTCGGAGAGGTCCGCGCCCTCATCCGCCGCGTACCTCAGTATGCTGCAGATGCGCGCGTGGGCGTACTGCACGTAGTAGACGGGGTTCTCCGGCGACTCGCGCTTGGCGAGCTCGATATCGAACTCGAGGGGGGAGTCGCTCGAGCGCTGGAGGAAAAAGTAACGCGCGGCGTCCGGCCCGACCTCGTCGAGCAGCTCGTCGAGCAGGATTATCTCGCCCGTCCGCTTTGACATGGTCACCGGCTCGCCGGCGCGGAAGAGCTTGACCAGCTGGCCCAGGATGACCTCCAGGTGCTCCCTCCCGTACCCCATGGCGTCCATGGAAGCCATCATACGGGCCACGTACCCGTGGTGGTCCGCCCCCCATATGTTGATGATGGTGTCGAAGCCGCGGCGCATCTTGTCGCTGTGGTAGGTGATATCCGAAGCGAAGTAGGTGGGCTCCCCGCTGGAGCGGACCAGCACCCTGTCCTTCTCGTCCCCGTAGTCCCTGGTCTTGAGCCACAAGGCCCCGCCCGCGTGGTAAGCCTTGCCCTCCTTCTCGAGCCAGGCGAGGGTCTCGGAGACCTCGCCGCTCCGGTACAGCTCACGCTCGCTGAACCACACGTCGAAGACCACGCCCATCCTCCCGAGCGTGACCTTGATGGACTCGAGCATGCGCGGGTACTCCATCTCGATGAACCGCTCGCTTCGCTCCTCTTCGGACAGCTCCGCGAACCGGGCGCCGTGCTCGTCGTGTATCCTCCGCGCGATGTCGACGATGTAGCCGCCGGCGTACCCGCCCTCCGGGAACTCGGTCTCGGCGCCGACGAGCTCCATGTACCTGGCCGAGATGGACCGGCCGAAGTTCTGCATCTGGGTCCCGTAGTCGTTCACGTAATACTCGCGTTCGATCTCGTACCCGGCGTGACTCATCACGCTCGCCAGCGCGTCGCCCAGCGCCGCCCAGCGGCCGTGTCCGACATGCAGCGGCCCCACCGGGTTCGCGCTCACGAACTCGACCTGGACTTTCCGCCCCGCCCCGACGGAACTCTCCCCGAAGGCGCCGCCTTTCTCCGCGATCTCGAACAGGACGCTCTTGACGAACGAAGGCTGCAGGTGGAAGTTGATGAACCCGGGGCCCGCCACCTCGACGCCGGAGATAATGTCGGGGGCCTCCTCGACGGAACCGACGATGATCTCCGCGACCTCTCGGGGGTTCATATCCAGTTTCGCGGCCACCGCCAGCGCGAGGTTGGTCGCCCAGTCGCCGTGCTCCCTGCGCTTCGGGCGGTTGAGCTCGATGCGCTCGTGTTCGACCTCGGGGAGCGTTTCTTCAGCGACCGCCCGCTGGAGCGCTCTTTCTATGATGTCGGTTATCTGTTCCTTGGACATATCAATGTAAGAAAAGGGGTCAGGTCGTTTGTTGCATTATATCGGATGCACAAAGGGGTCAGGTCGTTTGTTGCATTTTCAGCCCATTGCTGGCAAACGATGGATAACGCAACAAACGACCTGACCCCAATGTGCGGCTACTGGACGTTGGCCGGCTTCTCCTCGAGGGTCACGTCCGCCGTCTTCTTGTCGTTCCCGGAGTAGAAGGTCACCGAGACCTTCTCCCCCACGCTGCTCTTGCGGACCTCGCTGACCACGTCGTCCATGGACTTCACGGGCTGGCTGTCGATAGAGACGATGATGTCGCCGGTCTTGATGCCCGCCTTGTCGGCGGGGCCTCCAGGCACCACCCTGGTGACATACGCACCGCTCTCGACGGGCAGGCTGTACCGCGTGGCTACGCTGGGGGTGACCGTCTGGCCCAGCACCCCGATATAGGGATGGGATATCGGCCGGCCGCTTATTATGTCGTCGGCCACCTTCCTGGCCGTGTTTATCGGGATCGCGAACCCGATGCCCTCCGACCCACCCGACGCGGTGGCTATGACCGCGTTGATGCCGATGAGCTTCGCGTTGCCGTCACACAGCGCGCCGCCCGAATTCCCCGGGTTTATCGCCGCGTCGGTCTGGATCAGGTCGGTGAGCACAGTGGTCTGGCCCCCCTGCTGGGAACCGGCGGCAACGCTCCGATGGAGAGCGCTGATTATCCCGGAGGTCACGGTTTGCTCGAAACCGAACGGGCTCCCGACCGCTACGCACAGCTGGCCCACCACCAGGTCGTCTGAATCTCCCAGGTCGAGGACCGGCAGGCCGGTCTTTTCTATCTTGACCACGGCGATGTCGTTCTCCGGGTCCGCGCCCACCTTCTTCCCTTTGAGCTCCTCCCCGCTCGCCAGCGTCACGGTGATGTCCTGCGCCTCCTCGACCACGTGGTTGTTGGTGATTATGTAACCGTCGGGCGTGTAGATGACGCCGGACCCCGTGCCTTCCTCCCCCTCGGTCGTGAAGAAAGGCGTCTGCTGCGGCGCGGTCCGGATATCGATGTTGACGATCGAGGGAACGACCTTCCGCGCGATGGCCGCGACGTTCATGCCGCCCGCCTCGGAGGGACTGACGACGTTCACGGGCTCGTTGTCGCTCTTCTCGGTCTGAACCGTGACCTTGCGGAGCTTTCCCCTCATGATGTCGTACGGATTGACCCCGAACGCCCACGGCATCAAGAGCAGGACCAGGAGTGCGCCGATGAGGCCGGCCACGATGGCTGCGAAGATGACGCTTCCTATGCCCCTGCCCTTCTTGTCGGGCTTGAGGTCGGCTCGCCGCAGGGGCGGCAGTTCCCCACTGGGGGGTATCCCCGTTCCCTGACCTCCGTGCGGCGGCGCCTGCGCGGCTCCCGCTGCCGGTGGGCCTGCCTGCGGGCCGGGCGGAGCAGGCGGAGTCTGAGCAGGCGGCGGCTCCCCGCCGGTCGGCGGTGGGGTCAGGCCCGGGGCGCTGTAATCGCCCGGCCTCGGACCTCCATCCTGGCCCTGCTGGCCTCCCGCTGGAGGGCCTCCCTGGTTCTGGTCCATGCCTGTGGCCTCCTTGTTATGGAAAATGCATTCTCATATACTCGAATGAACTATGAAGCCGCTAATACATTCTACAATTCTCGTCCCAGACCTCGGCGGAGCAGGCTTCGCAGACGTTAGACGACACTGGGCTCGAAAGGGGTTCGACCATGAGCAAGCGTGACTACGACACCGAGATGGAAGGCCAGGCCGCCGCCCCGGAGGGCACGTACGGGAAGGGCCCGATACGGGTGAGCCTCGGTGTCTACATAATCAGCCTGCTGGTGGTGGCCCTCGTCATATTCATCGCGATGCTGGTCCAGTACCTGCCAGGCTACAGGATGAGCAACCGCCTGGAGACCGCGGTCAAGAACGCCGACTACGTGTACGTCGGCGTGCGGATCCCCAAGGAGGAGCTCAAGAAACGTAAGGTCAATCCCCTCACGAAAGAGGACGACCTGGTCGAGATCCTCAAAGACATGGGGGCCAAGCGGGCCAAAGCGGAGATAAACCCTGACCTCACCAGGATCCCCGGCGAATGACTTAACGCTGGGGTCAGGCCTGAATTTTTGAGTAGGACATGGCCTGTCTAACACCGGCTAATAATTCAGGCCTGACCCCAGCGTTAAAGGTCGTATTCGGCCGCCATCGAAAGCGCCTTCTCGCGCTCCTGCTGCGTCAGCCTCCTGTCGATCGCGGGATGCAGACCAGCCCTGTACTCCGGGCGGTACTGGAACATGAGATTGAAGTAAGCGCCGGGCATGTTTCCCGCGACCCACTCCATCACGGGCCTCGTGCAGCACTCCAGGTGCCCGGGGAGCACGAGATGCCTCACCATGACCTCCGAGGTCTCCCAGGCGATGGCGAAATTGCGCCTCACAACCTCGCCGTAGCCCTCGACGTCAGAGAGTTCCTTCGCGCATGCGTCGTTGCCATACCTGAAGTCGCCCAGGTACACGTCGATAACACCGGTCAGGAGCTCCATCGCCTCGCTCGAGGTGTACATGTTCGAGTTCCACACCATTGGGAGGAACCTGCCCTCCGCACCGACCAGTTTCACCGTCTCGAGGATAGTGTGGAGGTCGGGGTCCGGGTTCCCCCCGACGAAGTTGGCGTTACGCGACCCCTGCGAGAGCCCCTCCTGGAGCACGGCGGCGAGCATCGCCGGCTCCGCGGGAAACCCGGAACGCGGATGCATGGCTATGTCCCAGTTCTGGCAGTAGACGCAGTGGAAAGTGCACCCGGAGAAGAAAATGGTGTGGCTCGGGACCAGCTCCGGCTCCTCGCCCATGTGCAGGAAATCCGAACTGTAGCGTGACTCGGCCCCTACCCCGCAGTAACCGGTCGCGCCGGACAGCCGGTCGATCTCACACCGCCTCTCGCAGAAGCGGCACCTGGCGAGCACGCGCCGCGAGAGCTCGACCTTGAGGTCAAGCAGGTTGACCTGGGCCGGCTCCAGGGCTGCGTCGGCCGGCGCGTCCCGGAGCGCAAGCACCTGTTCGTTGCCCGCCTGCCCTGCTTCCCGGAGCTCTTCGTCGGTGGCAGCCGACAGGTCAGCGTGACATGGTATCGAGCGGGCGAGCCAGTGCAGGGCGAACCGCTCCTTCCGCCCTGTGCTTGAGTACCTGTCGAGCATCTATTCCTTCATCTGGGCCCTGGCGTCGCACAGCAGGCAACCCCCGTGCGCGACGTTCTCGGCCGAATTCTCCCTGATCACCACGATGATAGCCTCTGGCGGCAGCCCGTAGGCCTGCGACACCGATTCAGTGACTCCCTTCACCATCTTCCGCTTGACCTCCACGTCCGCCGGGGGGCCGTCGATATACACGTTCGGCATCGGACTCCTCCTTGCTGTGACCTCGCAACAGATAAGGTAGCACTAGTAGCCTTCTAACTTAACATCGCCGCTCCTGCAAAACGTGCGGCGTGGGCGACAGGACGGTGCCGGCTCACGTCAAAATGCTACAATTAGCGGTAAACTCGACCGGGATACCCGGCGTGCCGCCCGGCGGATGCGGGGCATGGGCCGGTCATCATGGGAGGAAGAGATGGCAGAACCTGTCAGGGACGTAGCGATACTCGGGGGAGGCCCGTCGGGCCTTACCGCCGGGCTGTACCTGCGCCGCGCTCGGATTGACGCTGTGATGCTCGAACAGCAACTTCCCGGAGGCCAGGCTGTCTACTCGCCGCTCATCGAGAACTTCCCAGGGTTCCCGGAGGGCATCCCCGGCGCCGACCTCGTCGACCTCATGAAGCAGCAGGTCGACAGGTTCGAGCTGGAGATAAAGACCTTCGCCCCGGTACAGGAGTTCGTGCTCGACGGCAACGTGAAGAGGCTCAGGTATGAAGGCGGCGGGCTCGACGCTTACGCGGTAATAATCGCCACGGGACGCAGCCCCCGAAAGATAGGCATCCCCGGCGAGGAGGAGTACGCCGGCAGGGGGATATCGTACTGCGCCACGTGTGATGCTCCTCTGTTCAAGGAGAAGGTCGTCCTCGTGGTCGGCGGGGGTGACGCCGCAGTGGAAGAGGCTCTGCACCTTGCGCGTTTCGCGAGCAAGGTCATCCTGGTACACCGCAGGGACGAGCTCCGCGCGTCCTCGTACCTGCAGGAGCGCATCCTCTCCGAGCCCAGGGTCGAGTTCATGTGGAACTCGGAGCTGAGGGAGATTAAGGGTGAGCAGACGGTCCAGTCGGCATCCGTCTACAACAACGTGACCGGCGAGACCGCCGAGGTCCCGGTCTCAGGCGTCTTCTTCTACGTGGGAAACGAGCCCAACACCAGGTTCCTCCGGGACATCGTAGAGCTCAACGAGGGCGGGTATGTGGTCACGGACGACCGCCTGGAATCCAGCGTGCCCGGCATCTTCGCATCGGGCGACGTCAGGGCGAACCACTTCAAGCAGGTCATACTCGCCGCCGCCGAGGGGGCTCTTGCTGCAATGTCGGCCCAGCGTTACCTCGAGACCATCGGGGCGCGCAAGGCCTACGAGGGAGGCCACTGATGGTGATCGCGGTCGTGGACGGCATGGGCGGGAGCATCGGTACCCAGATAGTGCTCGGGCTCCGCGGGGCCCTGCCGGACGAGACGGAGATAATCGCGCTGGGGACCAACGCGATAGCAACGGGCAGCATGATGAGGGCCAAGGCCACGCGCGGGGCGACCGGCGAGAACGCCATCGCTTTCTCCATCAGCGAGGCGGACATCATAATGGGATCGCTGTCCATCATGGTGCCGAACTCGATGATGGGTGAGGTGACCCCCCGCATAGCCACCGCGGTCGCCTCCGCCGGGGGTCGCAAGATACTCCTTCCCATATCGAACCCGCCGCTCGAGATACTGGGCATCTCCAGGAAACCGCTCCAGCAGCTCATCAAGGACGCCGTCTACCTTGTGCGCGAGCAGCTCGGCATGCCCGCCGGGCCTGAGGAGGATACCGATGTGTGAGGCAGTAGTGTTCGTCGTGAAGGATGGCGAGAGACAGCAGGTCATGGAAAACGTCGTGACCGTCCACCCGGAGGGGGATAAGCTGCTGTTAACCGACCTGTTCGGGGAGCAGAAGCTGATTGCGGCGCGCATAGAGAAGGTCGACCTCACCGGCCACGAGATAATCCTTACGACGTAGGACGTTGCGCGGGGCCGCACGTTCTGCTATAAGTGGTGAGGCGAGACGGGCCAAGTAGGCCCGCTCAGAAGTAAGCAGAATTCTTGACCGAAGGCCACGAAGGCCGGATTCCGGTAGGAAACCGGTTCGAGGTGGCTTTTTTTTCGCCACCGGAAAGAGGTGGTCGGATTGCATATCCCCGACGGGTTCCTCGACCCGAAGACCTGGGGAGCCCTTACCGCCGCATCGGCAGGCACAACGGGGTACGCCCTCTACAAGGTGCGCGAGAAGATGGATGAGAAGATCATCCCGATGCTCGGCATCACGGCCGCGTTCATCTTCGCCGCCCAGATGCTCAACTTCCCGGTAGCCGGAGGCACAAGCGGCCATTTCCTGGGAGCGATGCTGGCATGCGTTCTCCTTGGCGCCTGGCCCGGATTCCTGGTCATGGTGGTGGTCCTGGTTGTGCAGTGCCTCTTTTTCGCCGACGGCGGTCTAACCGCACTCGGGGCCAACGTCTTCAACATGGCCGTTGTCGCCGGGCTGCTGAGCTATTTCCTCATGGTGCTGGCCCGGAAGACCCTTTCCAGGCCGCTCGGTGACAAATCTTCGCTCCTGGTGACCACCGCGTTCTTCTCCTGGCTCTCGGTCGTTCTTGCCTCGGCCGCCTGCTCCTTCGAGCTCGCGATATCAGGGACGGTCCCTCTATCGACGGTCCTGCCGGCCATGGTCGGGGTGCACTCTGTCATCGGCATAGGTGAGGCGGTCATCACGACGGTCGTGGTAGCTGTCGTGCTGCAGGCGAGGCCCGACCTCGTGGACGCCTACAGGGGAGCAGGCGTGCTGCCCGTTCCGGCCGGCGGAGAGGAGGCGGCGTGATGGACGGGCTCAGGAAGAAGCTGTTCAGCCGGAAGAGCCTCGGCCTGTGGATATTCCTGGGCGTCGCCCTGGCGGTGACGGTGGGACTCGCCGTTTTCGTCTCCCCATGGGCTTCATCGAGCCCGGACGGCCTGGAGAAAGTCGCCGAAGAAAAAGGCTTCTCCGGCGCCGCGGAGGACGCCGAGCCGGCGTGGAGCGGGTCCCCGGTGCCGGACTACGCTGTCAGAGGCGTGGAGAATGAGCGGGTCGCCACCGGTCTTTCGGGACTCATCGGGGTAGCGGTGACGGTCGCGGCGGCGGTCGGCCTGGGCCTGCTGGCTTTCGTGCTGAACCGGATACATACCAGGAAGAAAGCGGGCGGGGAGACGCGAGAGCAGCCCATTGAAACATGACTTCATCGACAGGTACTCGAGGCTGGAGAGCCCGGTCCACGCGCTCGATCCCAGGGCGAAGATAATCGCGCTGTTCGTCCTCATAGTCGCATGCGTACTGACGCCGCCCACCGAGTGGTGGCCGTTCGCGATATACGCGGCTCTCGTGGTCATCATCGCCAATGCTTCCCGGCTCCCGGTCAAATATATGGTCACGCGCCTGCTCATGGTGCTGCCGTTCGTGCTGGTCGTGGCTGTCTTCGTCCCTTTCATGCACAAGGGGGGACCCTCCTACGACCTGGGCCTCTTCTCGGTCTCCCGTGACGGCCTGCTCATCCTGTGGAACGTGACAATAAAGGCGCTCATTTCCGTGTCGTGCCTGATACTGCTGTCGTCCACCACCCAGTTCGGTGACCTCATGCACGGCTTCGAGCGCCTGCACGTGCCCAGGTTCTTCACCACGGTCGCCTCGTTCATGTACCGGTACCTGTTCGTCATCGTGGACGAGGCGGAGCGCATGAAGCGGGCGCGCGATTCGCGCAACTTCCGCGGGCGCTGGATATGGCACGCCAGGGTCGTCGGCTACATGGTCGCTTCCCTGTTCCTGCGCAGCCAGGAGCGCGCGGAGCGCGTTTACCAGGCGATGACCGCGCGGGGGTTCGACGGGACCTTCCCGCGGTGGACCGAGCCCAGGATGCGGGCCGCCGATTACGTCTTCATGATAATCGTGTCGCTGACGGCGGTAGCGGGGAGGCTGGTAGTCATATGGACGTGATTCCGCTGGCCGGAGAGACGGCCATTCTGATCGAAGGCCTCAGCTACAGTTACCCGGACGGCACGGAAGCCCTGAAGGGTGTCGACCTCCTGGTCAAGCAGGGGGAGAGCGTCGCCCTGATGGGGCCGAACGGCGCCGGCAAATCCACCCTCGCCCTCCACCTGAACGGCATCCTGACCGGGCAAGGCAGGGTCGAGATAATGGGCATCGAGGTCAACAGGAAGAACATGCGCCGGGTGCGCGACCTGGTGGGCCTGGTCTTCCAGGACCCCGACGATCAGCTCTTCTCGCCGACGGTGCGCGAGGACGTGGCCTTCGGCCCGCTCAACCAGCGCCTCGAGCCGGACCAGGTGGAGCATGCCGTCTCGAGGGCCCTCACCTGGGTGGGCATGGAAGGCTCCGGGGAGCGCTCGCCCCACCACATGAGCTTCGGCGAGAAGAAGCGCGTCTCCCTGGCCACCGTGCTCGCGATGGACCCGGAGATACTGGTGCTCGATGAGCCCGCCGCCAACCTGGACCCGCGGGGGCGCAGGGGATTCCTCGAGCTCATCAACATACTGGAGGCCACCAAGGTGGTCGTGACGCACGACCTCCAGATGGCCCGCGAGGTGTGCACCCGGGTGGTGGTGATGGACGGCGGCAGGATAGTGGCGGACGGCCGCCCCGAGACCGTTTTCGCGGACGGGACACTGCTCGAGCGGCACGGCCTGGTCTGAGTAGCACCCCGTAGCCCCGTGGTATAGAATCTCCTTACTGTTCACGAGTATTTCCGGGCGGGATAATGGTCGAGCTCAAAAAGAGAAAGGTCCTCCTCATCGACGACGAGGTCACCCTGCTCGAGGTGATGAAGACGAACCTCGAGATAGAGGGCTACGAGGTCGTGACCGAGATGAGCGGAGAGACCGGCCTGGTATCGGCGGTCGTCGACCAGCCGGACGTCGTGATCCTGGACATAATGATGCCCGGGGTGGACGGCTACGAGATATGCCAGCGGCTCAAGACCGACCCGCGGACCAAGTACATCCCGATAATCATCCTTACAGCCCTGGACGAGACCAAGCACGTCGTCAAGGGATTCGAATGCGGCGCCGACGACTACCTGGCGAAGCCTTTCGACAACCCAGAGCTCTTCGCGCGCATCAAGGCCGTCCTGCACAAGGCCGGCAAGAGCATGACCATCGACCCGCTTACCAACCTGCCCGGGAAGCACCAGATCTACGAAGAGACGCGGAGCCGCCTCGAGCAGCGCGGCCGGTTCTTCGCCTTCATGTACGTCGACATCAGCAACCTGCGCCTCATCAACTACCGGTACGGCGTCGAGCGCGGCGATGACGTGATCCGCAGCGTGGCCGACATCCTGAGAGGCATCGTGAAGCCGGAGGAGGAGTTCCTGGGCTACATGGGGGAGGACGACTTCGTGGTCATCTCAGTACCGCTGCGGGTCCCTCAGATATTCAACAGCCTGGCAACCCGGTTCGACAGCGCCCTGTTCGAGATCTGTCCCGACGTCGTGGGGGATACCGACGCGGGCGCTGACACCGCGATAAAGATAGCGGTTGCCGTGGTCACGAACGAGAAACGGCAGTTCGGCGACCCACTCCAGGTCAAGAACGTGGCGCTCGAGGTGCTGAAGCAGGCGCGCAACCACACCACTCACTACTGCGCCGACCTCAAAGACCACCCCATCTAGAACGCAACCTGGGGTCAGGTCACTTGTTGCGTTTGAATCTTCCGCTGAGGAATGCTCCGTGAACGCAACAAGTGACCTGACCCCAATGTGAAAAAAAGCCCCCCGGTTAGGGAGGGCAGGTGGGGCAGAAGGTGGGTAGGCGGTTTGCTTGAGGTCTGACGCAGGTGCACTCCCTCCCACCCCACCTGAGGGCGAACATATTAGATGGCTTTGCTTCCGTCGCCATCATTGATTATCAAACATGCATTACCAGGACCTCGTAGTAATTCTTCGGTTCTAACGGGTAATGGCTGTATCCCCCGTAGGGACCATAATCAGCACGGCAGATGGGGGATGACCGCCTGAGGTTCTGAACTGGAGGGAAACGTGAAGACCGCCGGCCGGAGCCGGCGGTCTCCCCGCAGGGGCAAGAGAGAGCGCATGCCTTCTCAAGCAATCCGAAATTAAAAAAAGCAGGCGATTTCTCGCCCGCTTGCAACATCTTATCACGAGAGCTCCCGCGGTCAAACAGATCAAGCAAATTGCCTCCGTTCGTGAAAGGCACAAGATGAAGTATGACCAAGACACCCGCCCGGCGGTCCCAACGCAACATGTTGAAGCAGGAAGCCCTGGAGCTTCTTCGATGGTTTTTTTCCAGGCGGCGGGCAGAGGATCCGACGGAGCGGAACAATGTCCGGAATCGGGCATAAAAAAGAGGCCCTTAGGGCCTTCGTTCAATCATTAACAACCATTATATCATGGATGCTCGAATGCGCAAACAAACCAAGCTCCTCGCACGCCGATGGCCGGCGCTGCCGGATCTCAGCTTATGATGAGGCTCTTCGCCGCTCCTGTCGGTCGTCGGCCCTCAGAGGACCTTCTCGCCGTGCGCCTTGACCTTCTCCATGTCCACTTCGATGCCGAGCCCCGGCCGCTCAGGCAGCCTAACGTAGCCCTCATCGTCTATGTCGAATGGTTCGGAGAGCATCGCGTCCCGCGCTCCCGGGACCCAACCGGGCGGCTCGTAGGGGAACTCGCAGTGCGTGCAGTTGTTTATCGCCCCCATCAGCTGCAGGTTGGCCGCGAAACCTATCCCGTTCGTCCAGGTATGCGGGTTGAGCTGTATTCCCGCCGCCTCCGCCATGCCGGCTATCTTCTTGCCGTTCAGGATGCCGCACGACAGCGTCACGTCCGGCTGGATGATGTCATAGCAGCGCCTGTTGATGAGCTCCCTGAAGTCGTAGATGTCGGCGTTCATCTCGCCGCCGCTGGTGTTGATGGGCACAGATGCGGTGAGACTCGAGAGCCCATCGTAGTCGTACATGGCCAGGGGCTCCTCGAGCCAGTACACGTCCAGGTCCGCCAGCTCCATCGCGGTCTGCAGGGCGCGCTTGAACGTCCAGGTCGGGTAGTCGGCGAATCCATGGATAGGCCACGCCTGGTTGGCGTCGACCATGAGCTCCATCTCCGGCCCCACCGCGTCCCTCACAGCCTCCACCACCGCCAGGTCCTCTTCCATCGTGGGGTACCTTATCCTGAGCTTCATGGCCTTGAATCCTAGTTCCTTGATGGCAAGCGCGTCCTCGACCCGGCGGGCCGGCTCACGGAGTTCGCCGGTCGACGCGTACGCCTTTATCCTGTCCGAGCAGGCTCCCAGCAACCTGTACACGGGCTGCCCGGTCGCCTTTCCGATGATGTCCCAGAGCGCGACCTCCATGAACCAGGCCCTCACCCCCACCGCCCGGGCGGAGCGGAATACCTTGATGAAGTCCTCGACCTTGAAAGGGTCGCGTTCGATAAGGAACACCTTGAGAAGCTCCGGCACCCCCTTGAGTTCCCCCAGGAACGCGACCGCGGCGGCATAGCCGTCTATTCCCTCATCCGTCATCAGCCGCACCAGCAGCAGGCTGTTGTTCATCGATGGGATGCCGGGTATCCAGGAGGGATAGAACGGTTCCGGGAGCGGGAAGTGACAGAGGTACGCTTCGGCATCAGTGATCTTCATGGGTATCGCCGCCTCTCGATCGTGCCCCCACGCGCCGCGGGGCCCCGTTTTCAAGGTCGCTCAAGGGTTAGGATATCATGGAACAGGAATGGAGGAACTCATGCCGGAAACCGCGTGCAGGAAGTGCGGCGCGTGCTGCGTCGCCATATCGATAAGCAGTCCCATACCGGGGATGCCGGGTGGCAAGCACGCCGGCGTACCCTGCGTTCACCTGACCCCGGACAACCTCTGCGGACTGTTCGGTAGCCCCGGGAGACCGGACGTCTGCGCGAGGTTCAAGCCTTCACCCGAGACGTGCGGCGACTCCAGGGAAGAGGCGATGAGGCTCATCTCGGATATGGAAGAACGCACGCGGCCTTAGAACCCGCGTCGCGGAGAACTCACTGCTCCTTGAGTGTAAAGACCCAGTTCGCCATCTCGGGGCGCTCCACGAAGCCGAACTTCGCGTAGAACTCCATTTCGGCCGCCTCGCGTTCCCGGCTGCTTATGAGCATCAGGCGTGAGCAGTTCTTGGCGTCCGCCAGCTCGCGGATGTCGTTCAGGAGCGCTTTACCGACGCCCTTCCCTCGCGCTTCCTCGCGCACGAACAGTTCGGAGATATACCCCTCGGGACCGTCGAGTATCATGTAGGGTAACCAGTGAACCGAGATGTAACCGGCAACCGTACCCTCGTCTTCATCCTCCGCGACCAGCACTGTGTGGCTGTCATCGGCGTCCAGGAGCTCGAGCTGCTGAGCCACGCGTCTCTCTCCCGCCTGCTCCGACTCCTTCTCTACGTGAGGGAACCAGCCGAGATTCCTCACTATCTCCGCGATTATCGGCACGTCTTCGTGCCTGGCGCCTCGGACTATTATCTTAGCCATATCAATCAACTCTCCAGGTCGCGGGTTTGCCATCATATTCTACAGCCGGTGTGGTCGCTGGAGAAAGCCGGAATCAGAGTTCCGACCAGCGCGAACCGTCCGGGTCAACCAGCATCTGGCCGTCGGCCTTGAGCTCTAAGGTCTTCCCCGCGAACTCGCCCAGCTCTCCGGTCGGTAAGAACTCGAGCACAACCATGCCGTCACCAATGCTGTAGGTCCCGGAGTGATACCAGGTCCTGTCGGCGGTCACCACGCTGTAGACAAAGGTGCCGTCCTGCCTGAACTCGATTGTCCTGCTGTCAGCCGCCTCCTGGCTGTTGAGGTAGCTCTTTCCTGCAACGCTTATCTGTACTCCGCTACCGCAGCCGAACGACATGGATACGACCGCCATTACCATGATGGCAAGGACAACCTTTCTCGTCATCCACACCTCCGGTCCGAAGATTCGCCGGCTTCCGGCTTCCGGGCAGGTTCGATCTGGCTGGCGGAGAGAGTGGGATTCGAACCCACGAGACCCTTTTGGGGCCCACACGCTCTCCAGGCGTGCGCCTTCGTCCACTCGGCCATCTCTCCGGGAAAGAGTTTATACCAAGGGCCCGGCGGTTGCCTACATCGCTTCCCTGAGCCATTTCTTCACCGGTTGTCTCGTGTCTCGCTGACTGGACAAATGCCATCATCCTTACCCTCCCCGGGTGAGCCCGGGCCCGCGGCAAGTGGGTGATTGAGCAGCAGTATGCCTGATGATAGACTGAGCCGGCCATGAGCTTATTCTTGACCGTCCTTTAAAGGAGAACAGGGATGTCAATCCATTTCTTGCCAAAAGATAGTCCGGCGCCCGGAACCAGGACAGGCATGCCTTCCGCGCTGCGGGCACTCTGCCTGTGCCTGGTGGTCCTGATGCTGGCATCCTTCATGGCGCTTGCGCCCGCCATCACGCGCAGGCAGGAGGCGGAAGCCGCAAAGGTTAAGACCGTCCTCGAGATAGTCCACCTGGGGTTCGTGATATACGAGCTGTGCGCTTTCGGCGGCGAGACGGCCAAAGAGGCCCTCGTCCCGGACCCCGCCGAGGAGGTTCTCGAGGAGATCGAGAAACAGGGCGTCCTGATAGACGAGGTCCAGGAGGGCCTGGACCAGATACAGCAGCAGCTGGCCGGGATGTATGAGCAGCTCAACCTCTACGACTCGATGGCCAGCGCCTGGAACCAGATCCCTAACATCCAGACCTACTACAACAAGCTCAACCTCGAGATAGCTGAGGCTCCACCCGGAACGCTGTCCAAGGACCTGATGGACGAGTGGGCGCACGACGTCGTCGACGGGAACAACATCGGCGACGCGGTCGCCCAGTTCTACACGGCTCTTGTGAAGGGCGGGACCGAGTCGAGCCAGACGCCGGTCCTCATTCAGATGCGGGACCTCGCGCTCCAGGAGCTCGCGGGAGTCGGTGTGGGCAGCGACTTCTCGACGACCGTCGAGTCGACGAACGGCGTAGGCATCGTCGCCGAGCGCCCGATGTACTTCAATTACGCCGACATGTGGGACGGCGGCTCGGACCAGAGCGGCCTGACATCCCCCGCGAGGACTTTCTACTTCGCCGAGGGAACGATCCGGCCCGGGTTTCACAGCTATATCTGCGTCCAGAACCCCTCGGCCAATGCCACGCCCGTCAAAATCACTTACATGAAGGGTGACGGGACGACCGCAGAGCAGGACATAATAATCCCGGCCACCGCCAGGGCGACGGCTAACGTGAACGATTTCTTCGGCGCCGCCGACGGTCCCCAGGCCGACTTCTCTGCGAAGGTCGAGTCGACCGGTGGGACGCCGATCGTCGCTGAGCGCCCGATGTACTTCAACTACAACGGCCAGTGGACGGGCGGCCATGTGAATGCCGGAGTCCTTCAGCCGACGACGGCGAGCTACTTCGCCGAGGGCACGACCCGGCCGGGGTTCGACTCGTTCTTCACCATACAGAACCCTGACTCACGGGACGCCGCCGTAAGCATCACCTACATGAAGGGCGACGGAACCAACCATCGCCAGGACCTCATGGTGGGCGCTCATTCAAGGGCGACCGTGCGCGCGAGCGACGCCATCGGGCAGGTGGACAGCCTGGGGTGCGACTTCTCCGCGAAAGTGGAGTCGACCAACGGCGTCGGCATAGTGGTCGAGCGGCCGATGTACTTCGCGTACAACGGCGCCTGGACCGGCGGCCACTGCCAGGGAGGCGCAAACTCTTCATCCGCTGAGCAATACTTCGCCGAAGGCACCACCCGGCCCAACTTCGAGCCCTACATCTCCATCCAGAACCCCGAGGACGCTCCAGCACCGGTGCAGATCACCTACATGCTGGGCGACGGCTCGAACAGGACACAGGACGTTACGGTGCCCGGCAAGACGAGGTCGACGGTCAAGGTGAGCGATACTCTCGGCCAGGCGGACAGTGACGCGTGCGACTTCTCGGCGAAGGTAGCGACCACCAACGGCGCCGGGATAATCGCGGAGCGGCCGATGTACTTCGACTACGGAGGTAAGTGGAACGGCGGTCACAACGAGGCGGGAATGGCGTCTCCGGCCGGAAAGTTCTACTTCGCCGAGGGGACCGTCAGGCCGGGTTTCGAAACCTACCTGTCCATCCAGAACCCCGAGGAGCGGGGAGCGAACGTCCGCGTGACCTTCATGAAGGGCAACGGGGACCAGCAGGTCAAGGAAATCTACGTGCCGCCGAAGGCCAGGTACACGCTGGGCGTAGGAGACTCCTACGAGGGCTCGACGCTCACCGACGCGTATGAGCGCTACCTGGAGCGCTTCTTCGAGGAGTGCCTCTACTACCAGGTGATCGGCGCGATAACCCAGAGCAACGCGCTCGATTACCTCTACCCGGACGACCCCCTGGCCAACAGCACGAACTGGCTGAACAACAGGTACCTCGCCGTGTACATGCAGGAAGAGACGGACCTGTTCTGGCAGTGCGTCGAGCAGCTGGTCATGTCGCAGGCCGATGCGACCCAATCCTCCTGGAGCACTTCGAAAGACTATCTCAAGCTGCCGGGGGCGTCCGGGGAAGTGGCTGATATCTTCTCCAGGGCCGACCTCCTGCGGAAGACAGCCTTCGGGCAGATAAAGCTGCCCGACACAGGGACGACGGTGAACGGGGGTATCTGCGGGCACATGATAGCCGCGCAGGACGCGGTGCCGGCCAACACGGTGCCGGCGATCAAGCTGAAGTCGGGCGCCTCCGAGTGGTCTCCCACCTGGAGCGAGAAGGGCAACACCCAGTGGATCAACACCACTAAGGGCGTTCAGAAGTATGACTGCTGGGCGGCTGCGGCGGGGACCGATAAGACGGTCTCCATAAGCGACCACTGGTCCACCCCCAGGTTCGACTTCCGCCTGTCGTCGGCGTTCGCTGACGGTAACTACACGGTGGTCAATTCGAGCGGGGCAACGATAGGGACCGCCACCGTATCGAAGACCGAGTTCCCGGACCCGAGGGACAACACCAAGTTGTTATACCTCTCCTACGGTAGCTTCCTGTCGCAGCTCCGGAACAACAGACTGCCGTGTGACCCGGCGCAGTGGACGACCTCGAGCACCGTCACCGATTCCTGCAACCCGGACCCGACGATGTCATTCACCCAGACACTGTCGAGCGGCATCCAGGGCATCTTCATGAAGATCAGCAACGCAAACGGCGACCAGTACACAAAGGCGCTCTATTTCGAGAGCAACAACTTCAGCTCGCCGGTGGACCTCACCTGCAGGGTCGGGGCCCAGGTGAACATGGGGACCGCATCGTCCAGCGGGCAGCAGAAGTCCAGTTACGGCTATGTCTACGGTGACATCGACTGGTACACGGACGACGCGCAGGCTAAAACCCACTACCAGGTCTACCTCAAGGACATGACGGCCAACACGATCCAGAACACGGTCCTGGAGGAGACCATCTCCGTTAACACCACGTCGGGCAACTACAACATGAGCTCCAACTTCGGGCACTCGAGCAAGAGCAACACGATCTCGGTCACGCTCAAGGCCAACCACAAGTACCACCTGCTCTTCAAGCTGGACGGCTGGATCCTGGGCGATGAGGGTGGCGCGGTAGGCGGAGGCGGAGGCGATGCCGAGGTCAACCAGAAGGCCGTTATCGCCGGGCTGGGGGTGATGGGGCCATGAGGAAGGACTCTGGAATGGATAGCCTACGGGCACAAGGGAGCAGCGAGATGCTCGCATCGATGATGACACCGAAGAGGATCGTCTGCACGGCGGTAATCGTCTGCCTGCTCGCCGGGCTGTGCGTGATCGGGGCAATGCCGGGCGCGGTGAAGCCGGCAAAGGCCCAGTTCGGAGAGGTGATCCTCGCGATACAGATAACGCTCGGCGCCATGAAGCTGGTCGGCGACCTCTTCTCGCTGGCGAAGTACTTCCTGGGGCCCAACCCCTCAGCGGAGGCCCTCGAGCTCCTCGAGGACCAGATGGAGGAGCTGGAGGCGATAATCGACCAGGAAGCTGCTATCCAGCAGGACATCCAGCTCATCACCGACAAGCTCACCCAGAACGCCCTGCTTCAGACGGCGAACGACGGCATAACTCACATAAACGAGCGGTACGCAGAGCTGCAGCAGATGGCATCGTTGGGTTACGGCAACGTGACGCCGGCGATGATGGCTAACTTCGCCGACCGGGTCATGAAGCCTATCAACTCCATCGAGAGGTGCGTGGAGGCGTTCTACCAGGCCCTGGTAGTCCATCCCCCGGGCTCGCCGAACTGCGCGCTCGAGCAGGAGAGGGACATCGGGCTTGACATGCTGGCCGGCGCCACCGCCGACAGCGACTTCTCGACCACGGTCGAGTCGACGAACGGCGTCAACATCGTGGCCGAGCGTCCGATGTACTTCGACTTCGAGGGGGCGTGGGACGGCGGGTCATGCCAGGCTGGCATCCCCGGTCCGGCGCCCCGATACTACTTCGCCGAGGGAACGGTCAGGCCGTACTTCAGGTCATTCCTCTGCATTCAGAATCCCAGTTCGACCAGTTCGTCTGTGAAGATCACTTACATGAAGGGCGATGGCTCCACGGAGGTCCAGGAGCTGCGGGTCCCGGCCAGGTCCCGGTCGACTGTCAATGTCCACGACTTCCTCGGCGTCATCGACGGGCCGGGCGGAGACTTCTCCGCCCTCGTCGAGACGACGAACGGGGTGAACATCGTCGCCGAGCGACCGATGTTCTTCATCTACAACGGACATTGGACCGGCGGGCACGTCAACGCCGGAATGACGAAGCCGCTCGTGAAGCAGTACTTCGCCGAGGGAACGACGCGACCGGGCTTCGACAGTTTCATGAGCCTGCAGAACCCGTCCGAGACCCCGGCTGACGTCCTCATCACGTATCTGAGGGGCGACGGCACGAACAACCAGCAGAGGTTGACGGTACCTCCCATGACCCGCTCGACCGTCAGGGTCAGCGACGTGCTGGGGCAGGTGGACAGCGACGCTTGCGACTTCTCAGCTGTGGTCGAGTCCATGAACGGCGTGGGGCTCATCGCTGAGCGCCCCGTTTACTTCAACTACGAGGGTAAGTGGAACGGCGGCCACGTGCAGAACGGGACTGAGCAGCCCGAGGCGAAGCAGTTCTTCGCGGAAGGGACCACCAGGCCCGGGTTCGACAGTTTCCTCAGCCTCCAGAACCCCGGGGATTCCGACTCGAACCTCCTTATCAGGTACATGAGGGGCGACGGGTCCAACAAGGACCAGGCGCTGACGATACCGCCGAGGACCAGGAGGACCGTCCGGGTCAGCGACGTCCTCGGGCAGGTGGACAGCGATGCCAGCGACTTCTCGGCGTTCATCGGAGTGGAGAGCGGGCCCGGCATACTGGCCGAGCGCCCGACCTATTTCCAGAACCGGAGCGGCTGGAGCGGAGGTCACGACGAGGCAGCCATCTCTTCGGCCGGGAGCAAGTTCTACTTCGCCGAGGGCACCAGGCGACCCAACTTCCAGACCTACATCTGCATACAGAACCCCGGCGACCGCGCGGCCGAAGTCCGGCTCACCTTCAACAAGGGCAATGGGCTGCAGCAGGTCGAGAACCTCACCGTGGCCCCGCGCAGCAGGAAGACGATAGGCTGCGGGGAGACCGTCGAGGCGCCGTCCCTCCAGTACGTCTACCAGCAGACTATGGAGACGCTGTTCGCGAACTGCTACGTACAGCAGCTAATGGGTTCGCAGTCCATCGTGTTCGCGCGCGACTCCAACCCGACAAAGTACGGCACCAGCGACGAGTACAGGAACAAGTATTACGCCCGGTACATGAAGGACGAGGTCGATATGTTCCTCGCCTGCACGGAGCAGCTCGTGATGAGCCAGGTCGATACCAGCAAGACCGACAAGAGCCAGGCAGGCATATTCAACCTTCCTGCCGGAGGCAAAGAGGTCCTCGCGTCGGCCGACTCGCTCGCCCAGATAGCGCTGGGCGAGGGGGCGAGCGAGAAGAACGCCGACGGGACCTACACGAAAGCGAACCTCGGCCTGAACGGGCGCATCATAGCGAGCAGTGACATCCTGCCGGCCGGGGGTACGCCGGTCGCGCTGCGGGCGCGTCTGAAAGGGACCTCGAACGTGACCGCGGCCGGCAAGACCCAGTACGTGAACCTGCCGTGGTTGAACGACAAGAAGGAGCTGTGGAAGTACGACTGCTGGACGGGCGCGGCGCCTTACAACACCCTCACGCTCGACGATGAGTGGAGCCTTGTGAGGTACAGGTTCGACAACCTGCCGGACGGGACGTACGAGATACTCGATCCGGGCAACAACGTGCTGACGGAGGCGACGGTCTCCACGCAGCAGGAAACCAATCCGACCAGCCCGGCCGACACCTATGAGCTGACGTTCGGCTCGTTCGGTCCCATCCTGCAGACCCGCGGCGGGCCGGCCATCCTGCTCAACTCCTCGCAGTGGTCCGCGCCTGCTCCGAGCAAATCGGGTGCGCTCCGGAACATGTCGGACCCGTCGTACTACCACTCGACGCAGGACACCGCCAACCTCAATACAGGCCTCTGGATGTACAGCAACGGCGGCAGCCACGCCACGACTTTCAACATGGAGCAGACCAACACCCTGACGCGGACGATAACCGCGGGAGAGGACCTCGACATCTACCCGCATTACGCCCTGACACCGACCCGGTGCAAGACCGATACGGGCGGGGCTTCCCAGGGGTTCGCGCAGGGCAACCTGACGATATTACCGTGTCATTACATAGCAGCAGCCAGCTTCGAGCTGTCCATAACGGACGTCACGGGAGGCAACACCAAGACGGTGATAGCCTCGGACAGCATCAAGGCGCAGGACGAGCTGACCAAGTACGACGACGAAGACCACCTGGGCTACACGTCCAGGAGCGATGTGTCTGACGGGTACTACGTTCCCTATCACATGGTCTCAGGGCACAATTACAAGTTCACGCTTCAGATATATGCGAGGAACTACACCGAGATACACGATAACTCGAACATGTGGGCCAAGGTCAACCAGGCGATAGTGCTGAACGGGCTGCGCCTGCTCGGCTACTAATAGAGTGACAGCTGGGCCAGGCGCTCTTGCCAGTGCCTGGCCCTCTTTGTTCTTCGCTTATGACGGGGCATTCCCGCCTTTCCCCGGTTTCCAGGCCATTTTCATGTAGACGTTGCCGCGCTCGAGCTCCTCGAGCATCTGCTCCAGCCGCCTCAGGCGCGTGGCCTCCTGCTTCGCCTGGGTTATCCAGCCGATATAGTCGTTCTGCTGGTAAGGGGGGCGTTCACGGTACGCCTCCATCAGCCCTCTGCTCTCGAGCTCACGCTCGATGTAGTCGGGCACCGGGTGCCTGGGCCTCCTGGTAGAGCGGCCGTAAGCGAGCTTCTCGCGGGACCGCCTGTTCTCCTCAACACCCTCCTTCACCAGCTTCTTGACGAGGGCGGCGGGCAGCGGCCTTTCCGCCTTGAACTGGATGGTCCCTTTCGAGTTCTTGTAGGCTGCGAGCTCGTCCTGGTGGGCCGCTATCACGGCCGGGCTCATGAACAGGCTGAGGTGGTCCTTGAACGCGGCATAACCCGCAAGCATCCCGTTGAGCTTGAACATGGGCATCTGGTAGCTGATGACCTCCTCGGCCCCGGGCGCGGCCGACCTTATCTGCCTGCGAAGCTTCTCGAGCGCCGCCCGGTCCTTCTCTGGGACTCCCTCGAGGTACTCGTCGACCGTTGTGAACTGCTTCATCTGACCCAGCCTTTCCACCGGAGCACTCTGCGCGGCTCGTCGAACGCCGCCTTTCAGGGAGCGCGTTTCCCGGGTGTTCATTTCGCCCGGGCGGGCTTCAAACCTCTGCCTTCACTCAGCCTTGTCCCGGGAGGCGTCCAGGCGCCTGGCCAGGTGCAGCAGGAATGCCCCGGAACCGAGGTTGAAGAGCGGCGCTGTCGCGATCCCGGCCTTGCCGAACCACCCGAACCCCCTACCGGCGGACAGCCATACAGAGTCGGCGGTCACTTCCTGCAGCCTGAGGACCGCCACGGCCCTTAGCGCCCGGGGGTCATCGGCCCGCAGTGCCGCCCATGCCTGGACCGGGGCGAAGAACAGCCACAGCGCTCCGGTCCTCCTGACCAGTGCGAGGTCCTCGGTCTCCCTTTCGGGAGCGAAAAGCCGCATTAAGGTCTTAGGAGCGAAGAGCGCCCCCACACCGAGAGCGACATCGAGCGCGAACAGCCACGCGCACACCACTCTCGCGGCCTTGAGCTGGGTTTCCATCGGCATCCTCATCCTTTCGTGTTGCAGGTGTTGCTGATGTTCCTTATGCAACGAAAATGGTCTGACCCCGTCTGTTCCGTCAGGCCCGGAAAGACGAGCAGGAACAGCGCGAGCGCTGTGCATGCGATACCGTCAATAAGCAATGCCGTCGGAGTGGAGGTGAGGTCGGAGACAAAGCCAAGCACCTGCCCGCCGATCGGGAACACCCCGACGAACATCATTATGTACAGGCTCATGACCCTTCCCCGCAACTCCCGTTCGACATCTCCCTGCAGGAGGGTGTTGATGGTCGAGGTCGTCATGAGAAAGCTCATGCCCACGCCGAAAAGGATGAGACAGGACAGCCAGTAGGTCCTCGAAAAGGCCAGCGCCGCCAGGCAGAGCCCGAGGGCGAGAGTGGAGGCTTTCACGACCGCCCTCTCCCCGAACCTCTCTCCAAGGGTAGTCACAAGGGGCGCGCTCGCGAACGCGCCGAGCCCCAGGATGCCCAGCAGGAGGCCGTACCCACCCGAGCCCCGGCCCAGTACGTCGCGGGCCAGCGAAGGCACCAGCACTATGAGCGAGAAGCCGAAGAAAGAGATGATCGCGATGGCGACGAGCAGGGTGACCATCCACCTCCGCCTGCCGGCGAAGAGCAGCCCCTCCTTTATGTGCGGACCCATCCCCTCCGCGGGCCGCGGGTACCCGGGGGTCTCCGTTCGGATAAGGAGCAGCGCCCCGATCACGAAGAGGAAGCTCAGGGCATTGAAGTAGAACGCGGCGGCGACTGACCACATGACGACGATGCCGCCGACGGCGGGGCCGATGAAGCGCGCCAGGTTGAACTGCGCGGCACTCAGGGCGATTGCGTTCAGCAGGTCCTCCCTCGGCACAAGGTCGGGGAGGACGGACTGCCACGCCGGGAAGTTCATCGCGAAAGCGACGCCCATGACCCCCGTGATGACCATGATCGACGGGAGGGAGGTGAGCCCGAGTGTGGAGAGCACACCCAGCAGGAGCGCGCCGAGCATCATCACCACCTGGCCCCAGAGGATGAGCTTCTTGCGGTCCAGGTAGTCGGCCAGCGAGCCCGCCGGGAGCACGAAGAACAGGACGGGCAGGTAGCTCGCCATGTTGACCGCTCCCACCCAGGCGTTCGACCCCGTCATCTCCTTCACCAGCCAGAGCAGGACCGCGGTGTGGACCCAGGTCCCTATGTTCGAGACGAACGCACCCGACCAGAGTACGCGGTAGTCGCGCCTGCCGAGCGCGGAGAGCGCGCCGCCGTGGAAGAGCGACCTTCCTCTTATCTCGTCCTTGCGCATTTTTCCAAGGGTTCTCATACTGTTGGTTGAATAGGTACAGCAACGAGATTATCCGGTACTCTGCACATGAAAATCAAAACCAAGCTCACGCTGGCACTACTGGTGATAGCGCTGGTCCCCCTGCTGGGGGCCAGCGTAGCTTCCTACCTCGTCGCCCGGAGTTCACTGAAAAAGCAGGAGCTCAACCAGCTTGAATCGCTGGCATCCATCCAGAAGAGCAGGCTCGAGAGCCTGATGGCACAGGACCGGGAGAGGCTCGCCCTGCTCCAGAGCCGGACCGCGCTCCGCAGTAGCCTGCGGGCGTTCGTTCAGTCACCTGACCCGGCGCTCCGGGCGTCGCTGGAACAGATACTGGTCGATGCCCGCGCCTCTTCCGCCTCCTTCAAGAAGATTCACCTGCTGGGCATGGACGGGACCGTCATCGCTTCGACCGAACCCACAATGGTCGGGACCAGCCAGGCCGGCAAGGATTTCTTCGAGGAGGGCAAGTCGGGCGACTCAGTTGACATCTTCTTCAAGGACGAGGACGGCGGCCTCATGCACTACCTCTCCGGTCCTCTGAGCATCGACAACCAGGCGATGGGAGTCCTCGTCGTGGAGTCCGACGCTGGCGACCTGGTCGCCCTCGCGGGTGATTACACCGGGCTCGGCAGGACCGGCGAAACGGTCCTTGCAAAGACCACTCCACAGGGCGACGCGCTCTACCTGACCCCCCTCCGCTTCAACAGGGATGCCGCGCTCGAGCTCATCGTCCCGCGCGAGAGGCAGAACGTGCCCATTAACAACGCGCTTGCCGGCCGGGAACAGCTTATGACAGAGGCGGAGGACTACCGCGGGGTTCCGGTACTGGCGGCCACCAGGTACGTCGAGGACCCCGGTTGGGGGCTGGTGGTCAAGTTGGACGCGTCCGAGGCGTTCAGCCCGGTCAACAACCTCGGGGTGTTCCTGCTGGTGCTCCTCGTTCTGGTGGTTCTTCTCGTCGTTGCATCTTCGCTGATGATAAGCCGGGCCATCACCCGGCCGATAGCCGTACTCACCGACGCGGCCCTCTCGGTGTCGGCGGGAGACCTGTCCAGAAGGGCCGAGGTCTCCACTTCGGACGAGATAGGCGCCCTTGCGTCCGCCTTCAACCGGATGACGGACGACCTGGTGGAAGCGAGGGCGGACCTGGAGAGGAAGGTCGAGGAGAGGACCGCCGAACTCGAGCTCGCGAACGCCGAGCTGGAGGGGTATGCCCATACCGTGTCACACGACATAAAAGGACCGCTAACGGCGGTGAACCTGGCCGCGGCGATGCTCCACGACCATATCCAGGCCTGCGAGGTGGGCTCTAAACACCCGGAGCTGGTCGAATCGATCGAGGTGGTGCTGAAGAATACTGAGAAGTCCTTCGACCTCATTGACGACCTGCTGGCGCTCGCCGAGGCCGGCCAGGTCCCGGCCGACGTCTCAGTCGTAGAGGTCTCTCAGGTGATGGAAAGGATTCTCGAGGAACGGTCCAGGGTGCTCGAAACGAAGGGCGTCGCAGTTGTCACCGACCCCGACCTGGGGCGAGTCAGGGCAAATCCGACCCAGGTCTACCAGCTCTTCTCGAACCTGGTGGGGAACGCCGTCAAGCACAACACGAACCCCGACCCCCGGGTCGAGGTTTCATATCTCGGCGACGACGAGGACGGCGCCCACCGCTACCTGGTCCGCGACAACGGCCCGGGCATACGGCACGAGGACATGGACAGGCTGTTCATCCCGTTCTTCAAGGGCACGACCGGCGAGACAGGCGTGGGCCTGGCGACCGTCGACAAGATAGTGAAGGTCTACAGGGGCACCATCCGGGTCTACAACGACGGCGGCGCCTGCTTCGAGTTCACACTGTACGACCTCGAGGGTGGCGGCCCGCCACGCCAGGACTGACGGGCAGTGCAAGGTCCGCGTTGAAGGTCTGGTAGCACGGCTACACGCCCATCCTCACTATCCTCATCATGGCCGGCCTGAGCCACCCGCGGCGGTTCGCCGATGACAGGGCCCTGGTGTAAGCGCGGGGGGCCAGCCGCTTGAGCGCCCAGGAGGCACGACCGGTCACCTGCGGGAGCACGTACAGCTTCCCTCTCATCATGCCCTCCACCGCCCTCGCTGCGACCGCTTCCGGGCTGTCGCCCGAATACTCGAGTGCGGTCCTGAGTATCTCCCTGTGCCACTCCTCGGTGCACCCCATCGTTTCCTCGATGTTGGTCCTGACGAATGAGGGGTAGACCACCGTGACACCGACGTTGAAAGGCGCGAGCTCGGGGGCCATCGTCTCGGTCAGGGCCACCACCCCCGCTTTGGAGACCGCGTAAGGAGCGGTCTCCGGGATCGTCAGGAAAGCGCCCGTCGATGCGACGTTCATTATCCAGCCGGCGCCCTGGGCCTTCATGCGAGGGATGAAGCAGTGGCAACCGTAGATCACGCCCCACAGGTCGGTGTCCACCACCCTCTTCCACTCCTCGACGGTCACCTCGCCGACCTTGCCCCCGGTGCCGACTCCGGCGTTGTTCACGAGCAGGCCGACCCTGCCCCACAGCCCGAAGAAGCGGTCGGCCGCGGCCTGCACTTCCTCGAGGTCCCTCACGTCGCACCGGAACGCCTCGCACGTGCCTCCCTCGAGCCTGACCATATCCGCCGTCTCGTCGGCGGCGGCCGTGTTGACGTCCAGGGCGCCGACCTTCCACCCCCTCCGGGCCAGCTCCAGGCAGAGCGCCCTCCCTATGCCCGAGGCCGCCCCCGTTACGACCGCGCTGCGGTCCAAGCTACAGCCCTTCATCCTGAACCTCCATGTAGTGCCGGCGGCCGGGCGTGGCCGCCCGCAAAGGAACCTCGTATCTTCACCGTTCTTCCCGTAATGATAGAATCGGCGCTGAGGGGAGACTCTTAAGCGGCGGCCGGGCACCGGAAGCCCGGTCACGACGACAACTTCGAAACGTGGGGTGATTGGATTGGCGTTCTGTGCGAACTGCGGGAAAGACATGAAGGAAGCGAAGTTCTGTCCCAACTGCGGCGCGCCGGCGGCGCAGGCGCCGGGCCCGCAGGCCCCGCAGCCCACCCAGGCTGCCCCTCCCGTCCCGCCTCCCCCAGCCGCCTACCAGCAGGCCGCTCCGCCCCCTCCGCCAGGGGCGCCCATCCAGCCCGGCCCCGGGATGCCTCCGCCCGCTGCGCCCGCCAGGGCGGTGAAGGCGAAAGTGCAGAGCACGGGTGCGATGGTCTTCGGCGCGGTCGGGGCCCTGGCAATGATCGTTGTGGCGATAGGCTCGGCGCTGCCGTGGGTCACGGCCGACTTCGAGATAGTCTCCGTCAGTAAGAACGGCCTCAGCGGAGACGGGGTGATAACGATAGTCCTCGGTTTCCTCGGCCTGGCGTTCTTCGCCGTCGGTATCGCAGGCAAGGCGAGGTGGCCTTTTGCGGTGGCTCTCGCGATGAGCTTACTCGCGACTGCCATAGCGGCCTGGGACACGATCGACGTCTCGGGAGGAGTCGGGGTGTCCGTGGGCATAGGCCTCATACTGTGCCTGGTCGCCGGCATCATCGGCGTCGTGGCCGCCATCGGAGGGGTCGCCTCGCCGAGGACGCCGGCCTAGCCGGGGAGTTTCCCGTAACGCTCCTTGAACTCGCCGAGGAACGTGGTAATGCCCTCGATGCTGGCGGCCCAGATGTCGAGCACCTCGCGGCCCTCGGGGGTCAGGGTGTAGACCTTCCTGGCAGGCCCGGAGCCGCTGTCGTTGAGCGAGCTTTCGGCCAGGCCCTCCCGCTCTATGTTGCGGAGCAGCCTGTATAGCACGGAAGGGTCCATGTTCGTGTGGTCGATTCCGAACTCCTTGAGCTTTCCCATCAGCTCGTAGCCGTGTATCGGGCTCTCGGCCAATAGCAACAGCACCACCGGGCGCAGAAACCTCCTGGTGATACCGCCTCCCATGCCGCCCTCGAAGAAGGCGCCCCACTGGCCGGGCCCCCCGCACGGGCCTGCATGTCCGCTGTGATGGTGTGAATGCATTTTCCTTCCTCCCTGTGTCACTACTTGCGTTATGATATTAGTGAAGATACACCACTAATGTCATTATGTCAATACTGATTGTCACGGCAGGTCGCCGCTGGCGCGAATCAGATTATTCCGATTCTGCGGTAGAAGCGCGTAAGGAGCGAATCGTGGAGCTCTATCGCCTGCTCGGAGCAGAGCTCCATGCAGCAGTAGCAGGAAAGACAGCTGGAATAGTCGTACGCCGGGTGGCCGTCCTTCATAGTTATCGCGGTCCCCGGGCAAATCTCGCCGCACTGGCCGCAGCCGCTGCAGGCGTCGTTATCGACATCGAAGCGAGGACGGTCGACGTGCGGGTAGAAGGTCTCCATCACCCAGTGCGGCACCCTCTGTGGGATGCCCGAGCTCGGCCGCCGGAACTTCTCGAGAGGTCCGGCTTCACCGACGACCTCTATCCTCGAGAGGTCTGTCTCTCCGAGCTCGAGGGAGGCAGCGTATTCGAGCATGTCGACCCTGCCTGGCTCCATGCCCATCATCGCGGCCATCACGGTGTCGAGCGCGACTCCGTCGTATGAGGCCAGCACCTTGCCTACCGGGTAGAGGCTCGTCCCGGAGGGGCCGTTCCCTTCCATCCCCGTTATACCGTCCATGATGACCAGGTCGGGAAGACGCAGGCGGTACAGGTCGACGAGCATCTCGGAGAACGCCCTGCTGTCAGGCAGGTGGCGGTGCAGCCCTGTCTTCTGGCCCCCTACCACGAAACCGAAGCTGTTCTTTATGGCGCCTGTAATCCGGGTGAGCACGTGCGTCTTGAACTTGGGGGCCGAGATGAGCACCTCGGTCTCCAGCACCTCCCGCGATACGCTCACCTTTATCCCTGAGCCGGGAAGCGTCTTCTCGACCGAGTCGGTGGAGATATTCCTGTAGGCGCCCATCGACGCCTCCAGTATGCCCGATACCTCCGCGCTCTTCTCCACCATGCCGTAGCCCCGCGCCCCGGGGTTGTCCCCCACCGTCACCGTTGCTCCCATCGCCCTCAGGCGCTCGACCAGGGCGCGGACGACCTCGGGAGCGGTGTTAACGTGCCGCTCGGGAGGGTACGGACCCAGGATGTTGGGCTTGAGCAGCACCCGCCTGCCGTCCAGGTCCAGCGGGAACGCCGCGAATACCCTGTCCAGCGCGGCAGGCACCTCTTCATAGGTCGCGTCGAGCACCAGGACCCTGGACATCCTACCCTCCCCCGGGGTCACACCCCTGTCGCCTTCTGTGCTTTCCCTCGAGTATCGCCAGCCCCATGGTCATCACCCTGTCGAACGGCTCCTCCATGTCGCCGCGCGGCATTATGCTGATCGCCTCCTCGGCGCATGCCCCGGCGCATAACCCGCACCCGAGGCACTCGCCCCGGTCGACCCGGGCCGCCGCCTCGAGCTCGATGGCCCCTACCGGGCAGCGGTCCGCGCACTCCCCGCAGCCCGTGCAGGCATCCCCGTCCACCACCGCCTCGAACAGGGAGTTCAGGTACCCGTGCTTGTCGAGCCCTCTCTGGGTGATGCCCTTCATCGACGCGCAGCAGCACGGGCAGCAGTTACAGAGGTTGGAGAGGTGCATCGTGTTGGTCCCGGCGTGGACCAGCCCCGAGCGGTCCGCCTCGCGGAGTATCTCGACGGCCTCATCGGCAGTGACCTCCCTGCCGATGCCGTTCTCGATGTAGTACTCGGCGGCAGCCCCGAAGCTCATGCAGGTCTCCATCGGGTGGTCGCAGCCCTTTCCGAGCAGGCGCGACTCCTTGCGGCATATGCACTCGGCGACGGATATCTTCCTGGCCGCCCTGACCTGTTCGACGAGGTCCAGAAACGGGTAGAGGACCATGTCTGCCTCCACGTGCTCGTTTATCGGGAGTACCTTGAAACCCGGGACGTCGCTCGCCCCGATCTCTTCGAGGTACGCGGCATCGTAGTACTCGCTGTAGAGCGCGGCCAGGTCCTCGTCTATCGTCCCGACCGAGTACTCGTACAGACCTATCATGAACGGCGCGGAGTTGTAGAGCGTCTTCCCCTCGCGGCGCACGCGGAACACCAGGCCTTTCTCTGACATAGATCTGAGTATTGCCTCCATCCGCGGCTCGGGAACGCCCGCGCGCGCGGCGACGGCGTGGGCCTCCTCAGGCACCGGGGTGAGGTGCATCGCCGCCCGGGCCTCCTCCTCAGTGAACAGGCGCCTCAGTATACGGAGCTCGACCCCCGACTCCGTAGCGGGAAATCCGATCGGGAACCTGTCCAGGAACTCGCGCAGGCCGGCGAACGGGTCGTCTCTCAAAGCAGTTTCCTTCCCAGGTTGACGAGGAAGTCCTGCACGTTCGTGACTATGGAGATGACCTCCAGGGTCCCCCTGTCCCGGAGTTTGTTCACCGCGAACTCGGAGACGTCCACTATGTAGATGAAGACGGGCCGTACCTCCCCGTCCTCGACCTGGTAGCAGGGGGTCATATTCCCTGCGGCAATGGAGTGGAGCTGGGTCGCCAGCCCGATGACGGTGGTCGCCTGCCTGGCATGGCGCCGCATCACGTCCTGGGCGGCGTATGCGTCGGCCACCGCCGACGGGACAGGTCCGTCGTCCCTGATGGAGCCGGCTATGACCAGCGGCACCCCCTGCTTGACGCAGGCGTGCACTATCCCGTCGCTCACCTGCCCGCTCTCTATCAGCGCCTCTATGGAGCCGGCGGCCCTGGCCCTGTTGATGACCTCGAGGTGGTTGTAGTGCCCGTTGGGGGCGCACTCCTGTGAGTAGATGTCCTGGCCGAGCGCCGTCCGGAAGACCGATGCCTCCATGTCGTGCGCGGCCAGTGCGTTGCCAGCCAGTACGGCATGGACGAAACCGTTGTTCACGAGCCCGACCATGGCCTCGCGTGAGTCGAAGTCGAAGACCACCGCGGGTCCCAGGACCCAGACCACGTAGCCGTTGACCCTCTCGTACTCGAGCAGGTCGTAGAGCCTGTCGTAGTCCATCGAGTACGAGGTCTCCCTGGTCCGTCCGGTTCTGAACACGAACGGCTCGTCGGGGCCGTCGGGAACCTCGAATCCTCCCGAGTGGACCAGCACGCCCTCGCTTCCGTCCTCGGTCCTCCCCATTACCACGCGGTCCCCGGGCTCGAGCCTCCTGAACTCCTTGACCTCGGGCTTTCCGCTGCTGACCACCACGACCGAGTCCATGCGGCTCTCCTCGAGCAGCGCCCACTCGCCCCCTGTCTTTACGTACTCCGGGTATATGGTTGTGGCGTGGAAGCCCTCCGGAGCGACGCCGCTCTTCACCACCGGGGCGAGGGCAGCGTCGGGGCATGATGAGTAAGGTTCCCTGTCAAGCTCGGGGGCACGGTAACGCGGCATCTGAAAAGCCATGTCCACAGCCTTCTTCCGGTACGTGGTCCGCTTCAGGAGTTTTATCTCACAGAGCAGGCCGGGAGGCAACTTCCAGGCGGCACCGGAACGGCAACGGCCCGATGGATCCGCGGTCAGAAACCGGCCCCATTTGAAATAAAGGTGGTTGTGTTGGAGAATGTCCTACCAGCCGGAATCCACAGGCGATTACCACCTGTGCGAACAGAAAGGCAAAGGCATCACAAGCGCGGCCGAAGTCAAGGAGATGGTCAGGCGGGAGGGCGTCGAACTCGTGGGGATAGCCGACGCCGGGGCGCTCATCCTCTCCTACCCGCCCAGGCCCGCGACCGCCATCCTTCCAACGGCGAAGAGCGTCGTGGTGATGGCGGTGCCGCACCTCCTGGGCGCGGCGCGCGCGCCCGACATAAAGCTCTGGACCCGCAACAAGATGCAGTCCTCGAGGCTGCTCGACCAGACCGCGGAGAAGGTCGCGCGCTTGCTGGAGAGCCGCGGGTTCCTCTCACTGCCTGTTTCAGCGGACAAGCCGGTCGAGATATTCAAGCGTGACCCCGATTCTGGGCGGCGCTTCAGGTTCCCGAGGGTCTGCGGCCACCTCTCTCTTAAGCATGCCGCCGTAACCGCCGGACTGGGCCAGATGGGCAGGTCGAACCTGCTGCTGACCCCGGAATTCGGGCCCCACCAGCGTCTGGGAGGTCTTGTCACCGAGGCGCCGCTTGAACCCGACGAGCGCGTGGAGCTCGAGCTCTGCGTGGCCGGCTGCACGAGGTGCGAGGACGCGTGCCCCGTGGGCGCCCTTTCAGGCGGCCGGTACGACGTCGACCCCTGCTTCAACTTCTGGTCTCTCGGCCTGGAGCACCTGGCGCCGCGCAAACCCGGCGAGGTCGTCCCCTATCTCGCAATGATCCGCAGGAACCTGAAGACCCGGTCCCTGCTCATCGAGGTCGGGCAGAACTTCATCACAGACGTGGACTACTGCATTGAGTGCATGAAGGCCTGCCCCGTCGGCTCGCGGTGGCAGCAGCTTGGCCCCTGACGCCGCTCAGCTTCGTTTCTTCAGGTTCCGGATCACCTTTGCGATATTCCGTTCGAGCGATTCGGGGGTCTTGAGAGAGTTCAGGTAACGGAGTATCTCTTTCCGCCTCGAGGGCAGGAGCCCGTCGAAAGCTGCACTTGCCCGGTCATCCGCATCCAGAGCTGCTGCGAGTGCCGGAGGGACCGGGACCCGGCGCGGCTCATCATCGTACTCGAGCGCGAACCGGACCTCGTCCCCCACGTCGACACCGGCGCTCGCGCGCATCTCCCCGTTGACATACAGACGGTGGCGCATCCCCCCGGTCGGGACCAGCGTCGAATGGAAATCGACGCCGTCCAACGTGCCGCGAACGGGCACGTTGCCCCGGATGCCGAATGTCTCGCTCACTCGTGAGGGCACATCAACATACGGGTTGAAACCTACCTTGCCTATGCGTGCCCTGAAGGTTTCCACAGCGGCCTCCCTAAGCCCAATGCTCCAGTATATGAAGGCGCGCTGCCGTCCGCCAGTCCTGCTTGACCCTCCCCACGCCCGCGGAGCAGAATCTAATCAGGCGACTTTTTCTCACACCGGGGGTGGTGCAATTATCCGTCGGTCCGCCACGGGAGGTGAGGCGGAATGTACGCGCGCATCTTCAGGATAACGGCTGACACCGACAGGATCGATGAGGGGATCGAGATCTACGAGGACGGCTACATACCCGCGGCCCAGCAACAGAAAGGTTTCGTCGAGGCGATGCTCCTCGGGGACCGCTCGACCGGCAGAGGCCTGGCCATCAGCATCTGGGAGAGCAAGGAGGACGCCAGGGCCACCGAGCAGAGCGGGTTCGTCCAGCAGGTCATCGGCAAGTTCACGGGAATCCTGGCCGAAACCCCGGCGATGGAGAGCTACGAGATAATGGCGCGGGCCGCGACTCCGGCCCGGGCCGGTTGAACCGGACCGGCGCACCACCCCTTCCCCAAATACCGGCGCCTACCCTGGGCCCGCGCTCGAAGCAGGGTATAGAATCAGCGCCAGGCGTCTGGTGACGCGTGGCGCCATTGAAACCGGGAGGTGCTTCGGCGGTGGATGACATCGAGATGGAAAAGGCTGAGGGTTTCTCCTGGGAATACCTCGGAGACGTGCCCCAGGCAAAGCAGGAGGCGGGAGACAGGTACCAGACGCCGGGCTTCGGCCTGGCGGCGCAGCTGTTCGCCAGCGTGGCGAAGTCCGTTATGGAAAGGCTGGGTCCCGAGGAAGGCGCGGCCCTGTTGAGGGAGGCCGTGGACTATTTCGGTGAGCAGAGAGGCAGGCGTATAGCCGAGAGGGTAAAGGCCGAAGGTAGGCCCCTCACGTTCAAGAACTGGCTCATCCACACCGACATCGACACGAACGCGAACTTCCAGAACGTACCGGACATCGACGGGGGCGACCTCGTGGCGAGGGTATCGGACTGCACTTTCTTCAACGCCGCCGAGGAATGGGGGCTGGGCGAGTATGCCCGCATCTACTGCGAGCACGCCGACTTCGCCATCCTCCGTGGATACAATCCGGACATCAAGCTGGTGCTCGGCACCCGCCAGGAGACCGGGTCGGGAGAGTGCGTCTTCCGCTATGTCATGAAGGAGAGCAACAAGTAGGACCGGGGCGTTTCACCGGCAACGGAGGAGTGCGGATGGCAAGGACTCAGGTCGGAGAGATGGTGGGGCTCTTCAAGAAGCCCTGGAGGACTCTCATCTATGTCGGACTGGTCGCAGGCGTTCTCGGGATGCTGGTCGGCTCCATAGCGGTGATAATGGGCGCCGTTGTCGCCGGGGCGCCCGCGTTCGTCGTGGCCCTTCTGGCCGTTGTCACACTGGGATTTTTCATCGGGATACCGGTCTTTATCTTCTTCGTCTTCCGCTCGTTCCTCGGGCCGGAAGTGGCCAGGCGGAACCTGCTCGCAAACGGGGAGCCGGCCGAGGCGACCGTCATCAGCCTCGCCGAGACCGGTTTCACGGTGAACAGGATATACCCGATGGTCGACCTCGAGCTCGAGGTGCGGCGCACTGGACAGCAACCGTACCGGGTCAAGTCGCGGTTCATGGTCAGCAGGCTCGACGTCCCACAGATACAGCCGGGGTCGGTGATCGGGGTGACCGTCAACAGGGATGACCCGAGCGAGGTCGCCATCGGGGCGGGGCCCGCCGCGGCAGCGCAGGTATCGCTCAGCCCCGAGCAGGAGCGCGAGACCGGGGAGTGGCTCAAGAAGCTCGACGACGCCAACCAGGAGTTGATCGCCCGGGGGGTCGGGTCGGCTGCGACCATACTCGCGGCGACCCCTCTCGGGATACTCGTGAACGGCGAAAACCCGGCGATGAAGTTCCTGCTGGAAGTGCTTCCCGGTGACCGCCCGTCATTCAAAGCGGAGGCGACTGCGTTTGTCGCAGAAGCGTCAGTCTCAAAGTACCAGCCCGGCCAGACCATCTACGTCAAGTTCGATCCAGATGATCTCACCAGGGTTGCCGTAGAGCACTCATGACACTCAGTGTTCCGAGTCGACGTCTCCCGGCTCCTGCGATTCCTCGCCGGCGGCAGGCTCCGCGGGGTATCGCCTATAGGAATCCTTCTTGGCCTCGGCAAGTTCCTCGTATCCCTTGAAGTCCACCAGGAACTCGATCATGCCCAGGTACCTGCCGGTTTTGTCGCGCACTGCAAGGAACCTGTTAAGGAGGGGCCGGTCGGGTATCATCAGCCAGAACTCGTCCTCGTCCTTCGCCCCGCTCTTGAAGTCGGAGACCATCTGCTCGAGGCGAGGCATGCTGGATTCCACGTGACAATCCCGGATGTCTTTGCCGGCCATGTCCGGCGCGCCTTCCACCCGCCGGGCCTCCGCCCTGTTCCTGTAGACGAGCCTCTCGTTCTCGTCGACGAAGATGAAGTTCATCGGGAGAGAGTCGAGTATCGCGTCCAGCTGCTCCATGCTCAGGTTCTCGATCACGGCGCCTCCTCCGGTAGGGTCGTCTCGCCAGCCCGCATTGCCTGGTGTAATAATACAGTCATCGACGCGCTCCGGTAGGATGTTATCCGATTCGGGAGGCTGAATATGATTGCTGAACGCTACACCGATTACATGTACGGCCTCATCGACCGGGTCATGAAAGAGATAGGGCCGAGGGAGTCGTGCGGTGACGAGGAGAAGGAGCTGGGCAGGCTGTACGCCGCCGAGATAGGGCCGGCGTGCGAGAAGGTCGAGACCGAGCCCTTCACCTGCAGCCCGACCGCTTTCCTCGGGTTCTTCCCTTACCTGGTGCTCCTCTACCTCGCCGGGGTCGTCCTGTACTTCTTCCTGCCGGCGGCCTCCGTGGCGCTCGCCGCCCTGGGCGGCGCGGTCCTCTTCTTCGAGGTAGTGCGCTACAAGGAGCTGATAGACCCCGTCTACCCGAAAAGGGAGGGCGAGAACGTCGCCGGTTTCGTTCGCCCGAGCGGCGAGGTGAAGAGGAGAGTCTATGTCTCCGCCCACTTCGACTCGGCTTACGAGTTCAAGATATGGTACTGGTTCAAAGGTTTCTCGACTGTGCTGATGGGGATCGGCTTTCTCTCCGTGGTCCTGCTCTTCGGCTTCGGCCTGGCGCGGACCATCGTCGAGCCGGTCGGGACGCCCGGCTCGACCGCGTTCTGGGTCCTGGGGATAATACTGGCGGCCCTTTCCCCGGTAATCGCCATCTTCGTGTTCTTCCACACAAAGGACGTGGTCCCCGGCGCGATGGACGACATGGCCGGCATCGCGGTGGTCGCCGGCCTTGCGAAATACCTGGCGGAGGCAGAGGAGCATGGCGAGTTCTACCCGGAATCGACAGAGGTCGTCCTGCTCGGGCTCTCGAGCGAGGAGGCGGGCCTGAGGGGCGCCAAGAGGTACGCGGCGGCGCACCGCGAAGAGGCCGGGGCTCTGCCGACCTCCGCCATATTCCTGGACGGCATCTACGACGAGGAGTACTTCACCGTGTTCCGCAAGGAGGTCTGGCCGGGCGGGAAGATGGACCCCGGGCTGGTAGAGCTGGCGGTGAAGGCTGCCGGGGACAGCGGGTTCAAGGTGAAGTCCGCGCCCCTGCCGCTCGGGGCGACGGACGCCACGGCGTTCGCGCAGGAGGGCATCCCGTCGGTCAGCATGTGCCTGTGGGACGCGACCAGGCTGGTGCCCCACTACCACACACGGTACGACACCATCGAGCACATCAGGCCCGAGTCGCTCACGGTCTGCCTGCAGACTGTCATCGAGATGCTCGAGCGCCTGGACAGCGACAGGGCCTGAACCGCCGTATCGAGCCGCGCCGCAGGGCTCCGGACGTGAAGAGACCGGCCCACACGGGGCCGGTCTCAGGTATCATGAGCGTCCCGGCGGACTCTACGCGGGGCCGCCCTTCATCATCTCGCGGAGGTCTTTCTTCAGTATCTTGCCGACGCCGCTGGTGGGCAGCTCGTCCATGAACTCGATGGTCTTGGGCACCTTGTAGGGAGCGACCTGCTCCTTCAGGTATTCGAGTATCTTCTGCTTCTCGGCGTCGCTCTTCTCAACTCCCGGCTTCAGTACTATCGCCGCGGCCACGCGCTCAGAGCCGGGCCGCTCCGGGTCCGGATAACCGATAGTCGCCGCGAGGTCGACGTCCGGGTGCTGGACCAGCACGTCGTCGAGCTCTCGGGTGAAAACCTTGAACCCGGAGACGATGACCATGTCCTTGACGCGGTCAACGATATAGAGGTACCCGTCCTCGTCCATCTTCGCCACGTCGCCGGTGAACATCCAGCCGTCCCGGACAGCATTGGCGGTCTCCTCCGGCTGGCCGAAGTAGCCCTTCATAACCTGGGGCCCGCGTATGGCCATCTCTCCAGGCTCCCCGATGGGGACAAGTTCCCCCGTGGCCGGGTCGACCAGCTTCAATTCGGTGTCAGGCAGCGGCATCCCAATGGAAGCCGGCTTGTGCTTTCCGTAGCGCGGGTTGCAGACCGTTACCGGAGAGGTCTCGGTCATTCCGTAGAGCTCGATGAAATTCGGACCTATGACACTCTCGAGCTCTGCGATGTTCTCGGGCGGGAACGGCGCCGCGGCCGAGAGGCAGAAGTCGAGGTTGCTCTTGTCGAGCGCCTTGAAATCCGGCGTCTTCATGAGCTCGAAGAAGACCGTCGGCACGTTCACCACGATGTTCGGCTTGTACTTCTCCAGGGCCTCGATTATGAAGTGGGTGTCCCTCGGGTTGGGAACGCAGATCTGGGTGGCGCCGTTCGTCATGCAGAACCCGCCGAACGCGAGGCCCGCGATGTGGAACATCGGGAAGGCGGAAAGGGCCACGATATCAGCCTTGAGGTCGAGGTACGTGAGGGTCTGGTTCCGGTTGCTCATGTAGCTGCGGTGGGTGAGTATGGCACCCTTCGCCGGGCCGGTGGTCCCACCGGTGTACATCAGGAATATCGTGTCATCCATCGTCCGCGGGACGTTGACGAGAGCCTCGGGCATGCCCTTCAGGGCGTCCGTGAACTTCATGACGGTCTTACCCTTGAGCGCGGTCACCTCCGCGGTCGGGATCTTCTTGAGCAGCTTCCCGAGGACGCGCTTTATCCCCGGCAGGTAGTCGGCGATCTCGGTCACCAGCACTGTCGAGAAATCGACCTTGTCGGCGACCTCGGCTATCTTCTCGAAAAGGATGTCGATGGAGATTATCATCTTGGCCTGGGAGTCCCTTATCTGGTGCTCCATCTCCACGGGAGTGAGGAGAGGGCTGAGGCCGGTGGACACGCAGCCGGCCTTCTGCACGCCGATAACAGATATGTAGTGCGCGGGGACGTTGGGCAGGTGAATTCCCACGACGTCTCCGGGCTTGAGACCGCTCTTGATGAGGAACGCCGCGAGCTGGTTCGACGCGAGGTCCAGGTCGCGGTAAGATATCGCCTTGCCCATGTAGTGCAGGGCGGTCTTGTTCGGGTATTTACCCACGATCTCGCGGAACTTCTCCGTGAATGTCTTGTCCTCGTACTCGAGATTAGCGGGGACGTTCGGGTCGTAGTTCTTCAACCACGGTTTCTCCGAATAGACATCGCTCATGGTAGGTCTCCTTTCCCGGTCGCCGCCGACTGTCAGTCTCTGCTGGCCGCCGTACCTCACCCGTGAATTCCCGTATATCGCAACCGCGCACAGCGCGAAGTGCCTCGATCGGTGGTGAGAAAGTACCCTTCTCCAGTGACCAACGGTAATACTATCCCACTTATCGACGGCGAAACAATACTTATTGCTCTGCGCTGGTCGGCCTGAATCAAGTGTTAAGTTATCGCGCTTATCGTTGTACAATCTCCATGCACGGCAGCATTCCCCCGAAAGGAGCGGTCTCATGCCGAGTCTTCAGGCCCGTTTCGCGGTCCTAGTCGCACACCTGGACCATCTACTCGGGTCCGCGTACTACCCGGTGGCATACCAGAGGTTCATGCTCTCGGAGGTGGCGCCGCTTTTCGCAAGCGACGTGTCGACGTGCAGCCGGAGCATGGATGAGGACTGCTGCGTGAAAGCCGCGTGGCTGCGGCCCTCAGACGCCTCTGGCGAGAACGCCATCCTATACCTTCACGGCGGCGGTTACGTCATCGGCTCCATAAAGAGCCACCGCAAGATGGTGGCGCAGATAGCCGATGCCGCCGGCTGCCCTGTCCTCATGGCAGAGTACAGCCTGGCGCCGGAGTGCGAGTTCCCGGCGGCGGTGGAGGACGCGGCGGACACGTACAGGTGGCTGCTGTCGCGAGGGTACGGGCCCGAAAACATCATAATAGCCGGCGACTCGGCCGGGGGCGGGCTGACAGCTTCGACCCTTGTCTCACTGCGCGACTCCGGTGACCCAATGCCCGCCGCCGGCGTGCTCATCTCTCCCTGGACCGACCTCGGGGTCACCGGCACAAGCTCGATGAGCAGGGCGGGCACCGACCCGATGCTCAGGGTGCGCGACCTCAAGAAATGGGCCGAGATGTACCTCGGGGGCGCAGACGCGAGGGCGCCGCTCGCCTCACCCATATACGCGGACCTCCAGGGGCTCCCCCCGATGCTCATCCAGGTCGGGACCCGTGAGGTCCTGCTGGACGACGCCGAGCGCCTGGCTGCCGCCACGAGGCGGGACGGGGTGCCGGTCGAGCTCGAGGTATGGGACGGCATGTGGCACGTCTGGCAGTTCTTCTCACCGACCGTACCGGAAAGCAGGGCTGCCATAGAGAAGATAGGCAGGTTCTGCAGGGAGCGGTTCGAACAGGCCGGCGGCTAGCGCCGGCCTGCCAGTGCGCGCTTCATCCTTCAGGCGTTGCTGTACATGCCGACCACGACACAGCCCCCGAGGCCTATGTTGTGCTGGAGCGCTATCCTCGCGCCCTCGACCTGGCGCACGCCCGCCTCGCCCCTGAGCTGCCATGTGAGCTCGGCGCACTGAGCGAGGCCCGTGGCCCCCAGCGGGTGACCCTTGGAGAGCAGGCCGCCCGAAGGGTTCGTGACGTACTTGCCGCCGTAGGTGTTGTCGCCGTCCTCGATGAACTTCTCCGCGGTGCCTTCGGGCGTGAGCCCGAGGCCCTCGTAGGTGATGAGCTCGTTGGCCGTGAAGCAGTCGTGGAGCTCGACCACGTCGACGTCCTCGGGGCCGATGCCGGCCTTCTCGTAGACCTCCTTAGCGGCGGCGGCGGTAATGTCGTACCCGACTATCCGCATCGGGCTCTGCCCCTCGAAGGTGCTGGAGAAATCGGTCCGCATCGACTGCGCCAGGATGCGTATCGGCTTGCCGACGTTATGCTTCTCGGCGAACTCGTCGGAGCACACCACCGCTGCCGCCGCGCCGCAGGTCGGCGGGCAGCACTGCAGGCGGGTCAGCGGCGGGGCCTGCGGCGGGGAAGCAAGGACCTCCTCCACTGTGACCTGGTCCCTGAAGATTGCGCGTTCGTTGTGCTGTGCGTGCTTCCTGGCCTTGACAGAGATCTTGGCGAAAGTCTCGTCCTTCGTGCCGTACTTCTGCTGGTGCTCGAGGCCGGCCCCCGCGAACAGCTGCCCGGCCGGCGCGGCGCCGGGCACCGGGGGTGCGAACTCGTAGAGCTTCTCGAAGAACGTGTACATAGGTATCGGGCGGTCGGTGAAGACCACGTTGAGCGCGCCCGGGGTCATCTGCTCGAACCCCAGCGCGAGCGCGCATTCGACCACGCCGTACTCCACGGCCTGCCTCGCCAGGTAGAGCGCGTTGGAGCCGGTCGAGCAGTTGTTGTTCACATTGAACATGGGGATGCCGGTCATGCCGAGGTCGTAGAGGACCTTCTGGCCGGCACAGCTGTCCGCGAACACCCACCCGACGTACGCGTGTTCGATCTCTGAGTAGTCGACACCGGCGTCCTTCAAGGCGTCGCGCGCGGCCTCCTGCCCCATGTCCGTGTAAGGCCTGAGCTCTTTCGGTGACGAGAACCTGGTCATTCCCACACCGATTACGTTCACATTCCGCATGTTGCCCCTCGCTTTCACCCGCAGGTCTATTCGAGATTCCGCTTCACGGCAGGGCGCTTGGCCCGGCCCCGATGAGTCTATCAGACACTGGTGTCTAGTGGCTATCCGGGCAGGTCCCAGCCGGCCTTCAGAGCAGCGCCCCCAGGAGGAGGAGCACCGCGACGGTCGTGAGCAGGAACGGGCATATCTTGAACGGTACGACCGGCGTCCGCGCACCCGTGAGCGCCGTCAGCACAGCCACCACCAGCAGGAACCCCGCCGTCGTCTTGTAGACGACAAGGGAAGCATTGCTGCTCCACCCGGCAAGGGCCGTGACCAGGACCACGAGTATGCCCGCGAAGCAGATCGCCACCCCCTCAGCTATCCATTCCTGGAGAATATACAGCCTGTTGTCCCGCGAGATGTCCCCGAAGCCGTTCACCACCGGCATCGTCGCCGCCAGGTGCGATATGCCCCACGCCACTGACAGCCCTCCCGCGATATACAGCAGCACCTCGTTCATGACCGCCCCTCCTCTTCGTACCGGCGGTACCGCTTTCGGCCGCTACGCCCTTGAGCCAGGCTCCCGCCAGGGCTTGAACCTTGGAAGCCACATCGGGACGTTCCTCTTGTACTCCGCGTATTCGGAGCCGAATCTCTTTTCCAGGCCCGGCTCTTCCACAAAGTGGAAGTAGAGCGTATTGCCCGTGAAGAAGACTGCGGCCCAGATGAGTATGCCGGGCGAGCCGAACAACATGGATATCCCCAGCATCACCACGAGGACACCAGATATCATCGGGTTCCTGACGTGCCCGTAGATGCCCCCGGTGACGAGACGCCGGGTCGGGTCCCACGGCGCGAGCGTCCCCCTGCCTATTATCGCGAACATCCTTATCGTTACCGCCATCAGCGAGAGCCCCGCCGCGCACAGGAGCGCCCCGATGGCTATCTGCACCGCCGGCAGGAACATGTTGACACCGAACGGCGTCGACCAGGTTGCGGCGAGGATGATGGTCGGCACCACCACCAGGGTCGAGAACGGCAGTACGAGCGTCTTCAACTGCCTCATGTGCATCGTGCCTCTCGGTCTTCGGTTCCCGACTATTCTTTCACAATCGGCCCCTGACGGCCGTCCCACTTAACAACCGGGGTCAGGCCTGATTTTTGAGCGCAGGCCCGACGTGTGCCGTGTTAATGTTCCGCGGCGGAAGCGCCGATGAGCAAGGCAGAAACATGTGCCCGGTGCCCGGGTGCATCGGCCTGCAGGAGGAGGGGTCGTCATGCTCAGAAGAAGCGCTTCACTGTTCCTTGTCACCGTGCTTACGCTCGCCCTGTGCGCCCTGGCGGCAGCGGCGCCGGCTGCTGAGCGAGAGGCCTCGGCGTTCGAACCGGACTGGTACCTCGCCGAGGGGAGCACCGACTGGGGCTTCGATACCTGGATCGCGCTCCTGAACGTGAACGACGCGCAGGTCACCGTCGAGATCACCTACATGACCAGGAACGGCCCGGTGAGCGGCAGCGACGTGGTGATGCCCGCAAACTCGCGCGCCACCATCCATCCGAAGGACGAGATAGGCACCACCGACTTCTCGACCTACGTGCACTGCGTCCAGGGCTGGACCGTGGCGGCGGACCGCACCATGGCGTGGGGCCCCTACGGACACCACGCGTCCGTCGGGGTTACAGGGGCAGCGACCGACTGGTACCTCCCGGAGGGGTCGTCCATGTGGGGCTTCGAGTGCTGGATCCCGATACAGAACCCCAACGACCAGGTTGCACACGTCGACCTGACCTACATGATCGAAGGCGAAGGGCCGGTGACGGTGCCTCATGAGGTGCCGGCCAACACGCGCTCGACATTCAACATGGAGAACGACATCGGCCAGAAGGACGCGAGCATACTTGTCGAGTCGGACGTCAACGTTATCCCTGAGAGGACGATGTACCGCAACAGCAGGCGGGAAGGACATGACTCGATAGGCACCACCACGCCTTCGCTCAACTACTACCTGGCGGAGGGTACGACCAACTGGGGCTTCACGACATACCTGACCATACAGAACCCGCAGTCCAGCGCAACCGACGTCACCGTGACCTACATGACCCCATCGGGCCCGATCCCGCACCCGGAGAATCCCATCCCCATGCCCCCCCGGTCGCGCGAGACGATAAGGGTCAACGATTTCCTGCCGAGCAGCGACTTCTCCACCCGGGTGACGGGCACCCGGCCGATAATCGCCGAGCGCTCGATGTACTGGAACAACGGGACCGGGGAGGCCATGCACGACTCCATCGGAATGAGCTCGCCACTCATCGGAGTCTTCCTTCCGGACGGAAGGGCAGCGAGCGGTGTCGAGACCTGGACGGTGGTGCAGAACCCCAACGACGTACCCGTGGACGTCCGTATCGTCTATTTCCGGGAGGATTATCCGAACCAGCCGGTCTGGGAGGACGTCGCGATGTCCGCGAACTCTCGCCAGTCGTTCAACATGGCCGACAGCGGGATAAGCGGCAGCGCCGGTATAGCCGTCATGTGCATGACCGGCGGGCGTTACATCATGGCCGAGCGGGCGATGTACTGGAACAACAGGGGTGGAGGGACTGACACGATTGGCGGCCTCGGCGACTTCGAGGACTGAGCCCGTCTATTCGTAGGGGTAAGGGACGTCCTCGTCGCCGTGGACCTCTCTTATCCACCGGGTATACAGCGCGTCGACGCCCGCGGGGGCCTGGCTGTTGTCTCTGAAAGCCGAGAGGACCTCGGCCGCGGTCGCGTTCCCGAACACGTTCTTCCGGTAGTACTCGCCCAGGCTCTCGTCGAACGCCGCCTCACCCAGGAGGTCCCTCAACTCGTCGTAGAAGAGGGCGCCTTTTCCATAGACCACCGCAGTGTACTGGTCGCCGTCCTCGAACGCCGCGTCGGCCTGCTCCACCACAGCGTCGGGTACGTCCTCTTCCCGGGCCGAGACATAAAGGTCGGTCAGTTCCTCGAGGGTCTCCTGGGCGCTCTCCTCGCCGTTCTGCCACAGCGAATAAAGGTACTCGCAGTAGCTCGTAAGCGACTCGTCGAGCCACGGCATGCCCACTGAGTCGCTGCCAACGCCCAGCGCCCACCACTGGTGGCAGACTTCGTGCGCGACGGTGAGCTCGAGGTCCTCCGCGTACTCCGGGTCGTCGTACACGAACGAAGCAATGAGCACCTGGCCGGGGTATTCCATCCCGTACTCCTCCAGGGGGGCCTCGCAGATGTTGAGACGCCTGTACGGGTAGGGGCCGAAGTGCTCGGAGTACAGGCTGAGCGCCCTGCATCCCGCGTCGAGCGCCTCGGCGCCCCCCTCAGAGTCCCCCTCGAGATAGAAGGAGGTCACCTTCGTGGCGCCCACCCGGCGCTCGACGGAGCCGTAGCGCCTGCTCGCCTGCACCTCGAAGTCCCTCACCGGTCCCGCAGCGAAACGCCTCGCCCCGTCCCGCGTGCCGAGGTCAACGCCGGTCGCCGCCACCACGTATCCTCCTGGGGCCCTGAACGATACGAGGTAATACGAGCAGTCGAAGTAGCTCATGTCCCCGTTCTCGGGGCTGGGCCTGGTGTCCCAGGTCCCGCCGTCGCACCTGGCTACCGTCGGGAGAAAGTTCCCCAGGTCGAAGGTGCCGTCTTCATACGCGTAGATACCCCCGGTGTTGTCACGCCCGGAGGGGGGCACGGGCTCGACGAACTCGAACGAGACGAGCGCTCTCTCACCAGGGTCGATACCGCCACTGGCGCTGACTGTGAGGATGTCGCCGTCCAGCCGTGAGTCGGCGGGGCGCCCATCCACCTCGGCCCGGCTGATGGCGGCCGGGCCCGCGCCTGTGTCGTTCGCGTAGACCCTGAAGACCACCTCCCCGAGGGAGCCGGTGGTCCTGTTGGTGAAGAGGACGCGCTCCTTGCCCCTCACGGTCTTTCCCGCGACGTCCAGTGTCACATCCACGGAGTACACGCTCGCCCCGTCGGTCTTTCCCGCCGCGAGCTCGGTCCCCGACCCGGTCAGGTACGCCTCGGCACTCGTCCTCGCGCCCTCCAGCTCCGCGCTGCTCTTCGGGAGACCCTCCTGCGCGCCGCCGCAGCCCGCTGGAGGCCCTGTCAACGCGAAAGCCAGGATGAGCATGAGCGTCGCGCACAGGGTACGGCGCCTTGCGGCGGGTTGCCTCATTAACACAGGCACTGCCTTCTCTCCATCGGTCCCTCCCGTCGGTAACAGAACGAGCCGCCGGAACGTTTCAATCAACAGGACAATGCTACAGCAAGTACGGGGGCTGGATCGTGAAAACGGCCAAGAAGATACTGCTGGTCGATGACGACAGGCTGGTGGTCAAGATGATGGCGGCCGAGCTCGAGGCGCGGCAGTATGAGGTCCTCGAGGCTTACGACGGCAGGGAAGGCCTCGAGTCAGCGACCCTCAACCAGCCCGACCTCATCATCCTGGACATCCTGACTCCCGTCATGAACGGGCTGGAGATGCTCGCCGAACTGAGGACCCACTCACGGACGCCCGTCATCATCATCTCGGCCTACGGCGACGCCGAGAACGTGGAGAAAGCGCGCGCGCTGGGCATAGAGTGCTTCCTGAACAAACCTTTCCAGGCGGAGACCCTCGCCGAGATGGTCGACATAGTCTTCGAGCTCGGCGCCCTCTCCGACCTCAGCGCACCCATCCCCGAGTAATAAAGTGGGGTCACGTCTGATTCTATGACGCGATGCGGCTACTGGCTGCATTCGTGTTACCGGTCATAGAATCAGACGTGACCCCACTTTATTCCAGGTCGGCGAGGACGGTCTCGAAGTAAGTGTTGGCCATCTTGATCGCCGATTCTTCATCCAGGTTCATGTAGGTGAAAAGCGGCTCGGCCAGCTTCTCGCTGGTGGCAGGTGACAGCCCACCTGTCTCCACCAGCTCGCGGCCCGCGCCCCGCAGTTGCTCGAAGAACGGCTCGAAGAAGTGCAGGAAAGGCTCCGTCTGCATTATCTCTCCGAACCCGACGAGTATGTTTCCCACGAAACGCATATGCTCGTGACCCTCTTCGTCGACCCCCGCCTGGCGGCACCTCTCCAGGGTATGCAGGAGCGGCGAGAACACGTCCTCCCCCCAGAAGCCCGCGTTGGCCACGAGCAGGATGTCCAGCGTCTTGTCGGGGAACCTGGTCGGGTGACCGAACACGCCGTTAGCCTGGGTCAGGAACGGCAGAGCGGTAGGCATTATCGCCCGCTCCATTAGGTTCTTCATGTAGGAGGTCATGTTGAAGAAATAGACGGGCGTAGCCAGCACAATGAGGTCCGCTTCCATCATCTTCTCTCGGACCAACACGGCGTCGTCATCCTGCAGGCACACGCCCGGCGTCTTGAGCCAGCAGGTCATGCAGCCGGTACACGGCGCTATCTTTAGCTTCCTCGCATAGAATTCCTCGACCTCGGCCCCGGCCTCCCGGGCCCCCTCCAGTAGCGGCTTTATGATCCTGTCGGTGTTACTGCTGCCCATCCTCGGGCTGCAGTTGAACGATACTATCTTCATATCGGTCCTTTCTTGAACCGGCCGGTCTAAGCCTTTGCGATTATATGGCAAAGCCGGTCCTGAGCTCTATCCCACACGCATCCTCGGAAAGTATGTGCGGACATTGGAACTTGTCATGTTTAACTGACAGTAATATTATTACCGACGGTAATATTCAATCAAGGCCGCTCAGGCAAGCTAACGCACGGGTGGGGCGCATGGGTATCAAAGACCGCAGAGAGAGGGAGAAGCTCGACCGCCGAAACGCCATACTCCAGGCCGCCGAGGACCTCTTCTGGGAAAAGGGCTACGAGGCGACCATGGACGAGATCGCCGACAAAGCCGAGCTCAGCAAGCCCACGCTCTACCTCTATTTCAAGAACAAAGACGACCTGTATGCATCGATAGCCCTCGATGGATTCGAAGCCCTCAAAGAGTTGTTCAAGCTAGTAGTCGAGTCCGAAGCGGGCGCCGAGGACAAAGTGCGGTCGCTCTATCGGGCCTTCATCGATTTCAACATCGAACATAAGCAGGTAAGCAGGATCACGGAGTTCGTCCTTTCAGAGACAGGGCGGAAAAGGGTTTCCGGCGAGCTCTCGGAGAGGATAAACACGGATATCGCCGACCTGCTGGGATACGCTGCCGGTGTGGTAAGGCAGGGGATGGACGAGGGTGCCTTCTCGGAGGGTGACCCACTGATCATTTCCATCATCGTCTGGAGGTCGCTCCTCGGCCTGTTGAGCCTGGCGGTAGAGGATGCACTCCCTGACCAGGGGCCGGATTACTATGACCGGTTGTTCGAATCGGCGCTTGCAGTGCTGACCGAGGGCATACGAAAGAGGTAACCGACGGAAACTTGAGGAGGTTGAAGATGGCGTTCGATCCCGATGACGCGTTCGAGTTCATGCGGTGCATGTACCGCAGCGGATTGCTGGACAGGTTCTCCGCTATCCAGGGTCAGGTGATGGCCGAGGTGATGGCGGAGGCGGGCTTGAACATGGGGGACATGTCAAACAACCTGGACAACGCGAGTGAGCAGTCGGTCGCCAAGATAGACCGGATGCTCGGCATGATGGGACCGGCGTTCAGGTATCTGGCCGATGACAGGCTCATGAGGCTCATCGCGCGTTTGCTCGATGTGCCATTTGTTCGTCGTCAACTCCTGAGAAACATGAAAAAGTCCATGCTCGCGTCGATGACGACGGAGGCCGGCGCTTAGGCGCGAGAGGAGGTCACTGATGCAGACGAAGTCGACCGACCCAAAGGTGTTCAGGCGGGCAGTTGGGCCTGAGAACGTCTCAACGGAAGAGTCCGAACTCGAGCACTTCCGTACAGCCGGGCTGTCTTCGCGGGGTGAACCGGCGGCCGTCGTTAGGCCGCAGGGCACGGCGCAGCTCAGAGAAGTAATCCTCCTCGCACGTGAGACCGCGACAAACCTGGTGTTTACTTCCTCTGCTCCTCCGCGCTTTCGGGGAGACACCGTGCCCGCAGGAGAGGGCATAATCGTCGACCTCTCCGGGATGGATAGGATCCTTCGGATAGACAGGCGCAACAAGGTCGCCTACATCGAGCCGGGCGTCACTTTCAACAACCTTATCGAGCGCGCGGACGAAGCGGGCCTTAAGGTCCTGATGCCGCTGCTTCCCAGGAAGAGTAAGTCGGTACTGGCATGCTTCCTCGAGCGCGAGCCCATCATCATACCGAAGTACCACTGGGATATGACCGATCCGCTGCTCTGCACTGAGATGGTGTTCGGTTCGGGTGACCTTTTCAGGACCGGCACAGCTGGAAGCCCCGGCGGCATCGACCGCCAGCTAAAGGCGGGGCTCGCGCATAAAAACCCGCTCGGCCCGGGGGCCACCGATTTCCTCAGGATAGTCCAGGGCTCCCAGGGCACGCTGGCAGGCGTCACCTGGGCGACCATCAAATTGGAGGCAAAACCCACGGTCCACAAGATCTACTTCGCCTGCGACGACAGGCTGGAGAGGCTGGTGGCCTTTACGTACAGGGCCCTCCGCCCCAGGCTCGGTGATGAATGGCTGATACTGGGAGCGCGCTCTCTCGCCACCATCATCGCCGAATCGCCGGGGTCAATAGACGAACTGGCGCGCCGGCAGGCCCCTTGGACGCTCGTCTACGGGGTATCGGGATACAGGTACTATCCCGAGGAGAGGCTCGCCGTCCAGGAGAACGAGCTCGCAAGAATAGCCCAGGCGGTTGGCGTGCGGCCGGTACCTGAGGTACCGAGCTGCCCGGCGAAGAAAATGGAGGAGATTTTGGCGGGGCCGTCACCCTACCCATACTACAAGACGGTGCCCAGGGGCGCGTTCGCCGATGTCGCATTCCTGACCACTCTGGATAAGGCAGGCGCCATGGTCGAGGTGATGTCAACCGCCTGTGATGCGCACGGGTACCCTCCCTCGGAGCTCGGCATCTACATACAGCCCATCCAGCAGGGAAGGACGGCTCACGTGGAGTTCACCGTCTACTACGACCCGGCTGACGAGGCAGACCGCGCGAGGGCCTGTGAGCTTGTCGAGGCCGCTTCATGGGAGCTCGACGAGGCCGGAGCCTTTTTCTCGCGCCCCTACGGCAGCCTTTCCAGGATCGCCTTCCGCAACTGCCCCGACTCGGTGGAGGCGCTCCGCAAGGTGAAACAGGTGATGGACCCTGACAATGTTCTGAACCGGGGCAAGCTCTGCTTCGGAGAGGAGGTGGTATAAGTGAGCCTCGAGGACTACAGGCGGGACATAGAAGGGTGCTCGCGCTGCTCGTCGTGCAAGTGGGTACCCTACAACCAGATCAAAAGCTGGAGGTTCTCCAAGAACTGCCCCTCCATCTATAGGCACAACTTCCACACATATTCGGGGTCGGGCCGGATGGTCATCGGGCTCTCGCTGATGGAGGGACGGGCCGAGCTCGACGAGACGGTCGCCGAGATGATCTTCCGCTGCCAGCTATGCGGGGCTTGCGACAGCGCCTGCAAGACCTACAGGGACGACATAGACATAAGTGAGGTGCTGCTCGAGCTCCGCTCTTACTGCGTCGAGTCCGGTGAACTGCTCGTGGAACATATGGCCGTAATCGACTCCCTGAAGCGCGAGGGGAATTCGCTGGGCGAGTTAAAAACTGCGCGCGGCGACTGGGCCAGGGGGCTCGACGTCAAGGACGTAAACTCCGAAACGTGCGACGTCCTGTTCCACGCCGGTTGCCGCTACTCCTATGACCCGGACGCGAGGGAGACCGTGAGAGGGGACATACAACTGCTGAGGTCGGCCGGCCTGGACATCGGCGTGGCCGGTGTGGAGGAGGCCTGCTGCGGCGGGCGCGCCTACGAGCTCGGCTACCGGGGGGAAGCGTCCAACTACGCCGACGACGTCCTGAATAGGGTGAAATCATCCGGAGCTGGCACACTAGTGACGGCGTGCTCGGACTGCTACTCGCACTTCCAGTATATCTACCCGAAGATAGGCAAGGAACTGCCGGTCGAGGTGCTGCACGTATCGCAGGTTATGGATAGACTCATCGACAATGGCCGATTGGATTTTAAGCATGAGCTGCCGCTATCGGTAACCTACCACGACCCATGCCATCTGGGGAGGAAGGGCGAACCATTCACCGGCGTCTGGACCGGGGACAAGCTCGACCGGCCCATGAGCCTCAAGAGGTCCGGTCGCAAGGGCATATACGACGCGCCCAGGAACCTCCTGTACGCGATGCCCGGGGTGGAGCTCGTCGAGATGGAGCGCATACGCGAGTACGCCTGGTGCTGCGGCGCAGGAGGAGGCGTCCTGGAAGCTTTCCCGGATTTCTCCGCATCGACCACGGTTGAGCGCATCGAGGAGGCCCTGGCTACGGGCGCGGAAGCGCTTGTCACCGCATGCCCGTGGTGCCTGCGCGTCTTCAAGGACGCAGTAGATCAGACCTCCGCCGACCTCGAGGTATATGACCTGGCCGACCTGGCCCTGATTTCCGCTGGCGTCGCGCAGCCGGCGTCTGTATAAGGGGTGATTCGCGTGATAAGCGACGAAGCATACAAAGAGCTGGAAGAGGCCGTCGGCGTTGACAACGTGTCGAGGCACCCCGCGGTCCTCGACTCCTATGCGTTTCAACCGTTCGAGAACCACGAGTCGATGCCGTGGTGCCCGAGGCCGGTGGCAGTTGCCCTGCCCTCAACCACCCAGGAGGTGTCCGAGGTCATAAAGGCCTGCAACAGGCACAACTTGAAGCACAAGGCATTTTCGACCGGATGGGGACTGTGGTGCGGGCCGACGACCGACGACGTAGTACAGATAGACCTGCGGCGCATGAACCGCATCGTTGAGATCGACGAGAAGAACATGTTCGCGGTCATAGAGCCCTACGTATGCGGCGCGCAGCTCCAGGCCGAGGCGATGAAGGTCGGGCTCAACACGCACATCATCGGCGCGGGGCCTAACTGCTCGCCGCTTGCCAGTGCGACGTCGATGCACGGTGTAGGCCATGACAGCATCTACATGAGCTACAGCGCTCGGAACGTGCTCGGGCTGGAGTGGGTGATGCCCACCGGTGAGGTGACGAGGCTGGGAGCGCCCGGCTCGGGAAAGGGCTGGTTCTGCGGCGACGGCCCCGGGCCTTCCCTACGAGGCACCATGCGCGGGTACACCGGGGCGCTGGGCGGAATGGGGGTGTTCACGCGCGTGGCCCTGAAGCTGTATAACTGGCCGGGGCCGCCGGAGATCGAGAGCACCGGAACAGTCGTGGACGTGATGTCGGAGGTCCCCGATTGCCTGAGAATTTTCGGGTGTTTCTTTCCGGACAAGGACCGGCTTGCCGATGCCTACTACGACATCGGCGAGGCGGAGATCGGGTATAACTGCCTCAAAGTCGCGACCCCCGCTTTCATGATGATCCTGGCTCCACACCTCTTCAAGAAGCTCAAGGGGACGGAGAACCTGAGACGTCTGCTGGGCGGTACTCTGGGGCAGATGTTCCTGATAATCCTGGCAGGCATCTCGAGGGAGGACCTCGACCACCAGGTAGATGTCCTCAAGGCCATAGTGGACGAGCACCTGGGATTCGTCCTCGATGCGAAGAACATCCCAACACTCGGCTCCAACCTGGCGATGAACTTCATCAGGGCGACGATGCCCGCACTCGTTTTCCGCATCGGCGGGTCCTTCTCCACGGCGCTCGGAAGGAACGACTCACTGGACACGCAGTTGGCCTGGGGCGAAGCGATAGCCGAGATAAAGAGGGGCTATGCGAAGAAAGAGATGATAATCGACGACATGGGGGACAATCCATACTTCGTACCATACGAGAACAACACCTGGGCTCACTGTGAGGTCGTGTACCCGTACGACCACAGGAGCGAGAAGCACCTCGCGGGGAGCAGTGCCATAAACATGGATTTCATAATAAACGCTATCGAGAGCTGCATGGAGCCGATGTTCGGGGTAGTGCCTTCCGCCCGCAAGGTGCTGAGTCCGCTGACCAGCAACTTCAACCGGTGGCAGCGGAAGCTGTCGGAGGCGCTCGACCCCGACCAGACCTCCGACAAGGGTTTCTACACCGACGAGGCCGAGTTCGATTTCACAAACGTGCCACCGGAAAGGGTGGAGAGACTGCAGAAGCTCGTCGAGGACCTGACCTGGACCGAGCTGGGGCCCCCGGAGTAGCGCCGCCGGCAGGGAAATCATACGCCCCTTTCGCCTTGACGCACGGAAAGAACGGGTCGATACTGTCCCCAGACGCGGCAGACACGAGCGGAACTCCAGCAGGTTTTTTCCGGCTTTCTCGGGAAGGGGGCTCACATGTCAGTGAAAGGGACAGCGCTCATCACCGGCGCTTCCGAGGGCATCGGTTACGAGCTCACCAGGCTGTTCGCGCGTGACGGCTACGACCTGGTGCTGGTAGCAAGGAACGAGGCGAAGCTCAACGAGATCGCTGACGACCTGTCGCGCGCCCACGGCATCGACGCCCGGGTCATCGCGAAGGACCTGTCCAAACCGGAAGCCCCGGAGGAGATCTACTCGGCGTTGAGCGGAGACGGCGTGGGCATAACGGCGCTGGTCAACAACGCGGGGTACGTCGTGTACGGGCCTTTCGCGGAGAACGACGTCTCGGACGAGCTCGATATGCTGCAGGTCCTCGTCACGGCGCCCACTCACCTGACCGGCCTGTTCCTCGATGACATGCTGAAAGGCCGCGGCGGGAAGATACTCAACATGGGCTCTATCGGCTCCTTCGCCCCCGGACCTCTGACCGCAGCGTACTGCGCCGCCAAGGCTTACGTCCTGTCGTTCTCACACGCCCTGGCAGAGGAGCTGAGGGGGAGCAACGTCTCAGTGACCGCGGTCTGCCCGGGGGCCACAAGGACACAGTTCGCCTCGCGAGGCAAGGTCGAGGGTGTCCTCGGAAACCAGTTCGGCACGATGAGCGCGCGAAAGGTGGCCGAAATCGCCTACAAGGCGTTGATGAAAAACAAGCGACACGTGGTTCCGGGCGCGCACAACAAGGCCCTCATCACGTCAGGCCGCCTCTTGCCGATAGCGTTCCAGGCAAGGGTCTCCAGGATCTTCATGTCCTGAACGAACCGGTCGAGCCGGTTGTGCGATTACTTCTCGCCGCGCCCCAGCAGGTACTTCCAGGGCACGGCAACAAGGTCGGCGGCTACGAACGGCGCGAAGCCGAGCATGAAGCCCTTCGCGTTGTCCAGGTCGAACTCGCCGCGCGCAGGCATGAGGCCGAGCACCATGGTGAACCAGATCACCTTGTACATGAATTGGAGCAAGAGTAATGGGGACCATCTGAGCGGGTCTTGCATCCCGCGCGTCGCGAGCAGGCCGATGGCCAGCCACACGGCTCCGCAAATCCCGAAGACCGTCTGGTCCTGTTCCTTGACCTTCATAGCCTTCGTGAACTGCTTCGGGAAGAGGATTATTGCCAGACCAAGCGGAATGGTGACCAACGCCGTATGCCAGTACTGGAACTTCAACGCTTTCATCTTGAAGTCACTGACCGTGTAATCTTCCACTGCGCGCACCCCCGGGTCTTTGCCGCTGTGAAGACTATGCACCTTGTGATGCCTTCCGCAAAGCGGGGTTCGGGCGTGAAGCTCCTCATCTCAATACCTCAAAGCAAGAGCCGGGGCCCGCGAGCCCCGGCTCTCTTTCGCTTACCAGCAACTGCTGGTTACTGGGGATATCATATCGGGCAGTTCGGGTCACCGCAGGTCCACGGGGCCTCTTCTGCTTCCTCCTCCGCAGCGGCCGCAGCCGCAGCTGCCGCAGCCTCCGCCTGCCTCTGTGCCTCGGCCGCCGCGGCAGCCGCCGCCGCCTGCTCGGCCTGTATCCTTGCGGCCTCGGCCGCCTGCGCCTCGGCCACCTTCTGTTCCACCTGGGGAGTGATCTCCTTCGCGAACATCAGGACCGGGGGATTGAAGTCATCGACTATTATCTTCCCGTTGTCCTTCAGGAACTTGTCTGAGAGGTCCTTAACGCTCTTGGCGAGCTTCTGCAGCTCGGCGAGTATGCCGTTCAGGTTGTTGACCACGGCGGGGTTGAAGAGCTGGTTGCCGGTGATGGCGCCTACCAGGACACCTATGAACGTATCCACCATCTTGACGTACTCCTGATACGCTGCAAGGGCGGCCGCCATCTGCTCGGCCTTTATGTCCCGTGTATTGGCTGGATTGGCATTTGGGTTCTGGCGCCTCTGCTCCGTCCCGCCGCTCTTCGCGAGGACCTTCTCGAGGGCGGCCACGCGCTCCTGTGTCTTCTTGAGCTCCTCCTGGTCCTTGGTGAGCGCGTTGGGGTCCATGTTTATCTGGGCCAGGTCGGTGCCGTCATCCTCGAGTATCTGCTCGTACTCGTCCCAGACGTCCACGGTGGCCGCGTCGACGCTGTTGTTCCCTCCCATCTTGACGAGGAAGATGACCCCGAGCGTAATGCCCGCGATCACCGCCAGCCCTAATATCACCACCAGGGCTATCCCCGCGCCCGAGGACCAGAAGCCCCCGCCCTTCTTCTTCCCGGATTCCTGCTGCTGGGCCTGGGCGTTGACCGGGGGCAGGTACGCCGGGTCGACGGCAACGGGAAGGGGGTTGCCGCAGCTGGGGCAGAACTTGGTGGTTCCGGTTACTGATGCGCCGCACTTGTCGCAGAACATTCACATCACCCCTTGTAAGCCTTACATCGCGGGTGCGAACCGCTGACGGCTTATTATAACCGCTCAACTGCAGGTATCAGAAGGGATTTCCCTTGATTTGCATGAGAATCCCGTTTCGCGCAGTCAAGGCTACTGGTGTTATCGGGGCATTCCGGGCCAGGCTTGACGGGGGCCCGGACCCGGGGCGTTGAACGACACCTCGTTCATTGACATAATATGGTCCATCTATGGGGTCTGACGGGGGAATCTTGCGTGGCGCGTCGCCGCATCTCCCCCGCTGTCCGTGGCGGAAAGGGGATGGGCAGGCATGCGGAAAACTCTTGGGATTATCGCGGTTCTCGGCCTTGCTTCAATGGTCCTGGTCTCGGGGTGCTACCAGCCGGGCGGGCCCGTCCCCGAGGCGGCTCACCCACCTGTCGCGCGCGCCTGGACTGAGGCCCAGGTCGACCAGGCCGTCGTCATGGAGGAGCGGGTCATAAGCGCTCCACTGCCGGACGCATGGGGAGCGCCGGACGTGTGCGACGAGATCCATTTCCTGCGCTTCAGGCCCGCCGACGGTTCCACGCTGGACCCCGGCGACCCGCTCGGGGTCGATGCGGCGAACACCGACGCGATGCTGGTCATGCTGCCCGGGATACTGGAAGGCGCCAACGGGTTCGAGTACACCGGCAGACAGATGGTGTACATGGCGAAGACGCAGGACGACATGAACATCGAGATATGGGCGGTCGAGCGCCGCAACAACCGCCTCGAGGACGTGTCCGCAGCAAACTACCTTGAAGGTGAGCTCGCGGCGGGCAGGCTGACGGGGCAGGAGGCCGCGCAGAAGGCGATCGACTATTACTACCTCGGCAAGGAGCTCAACGGGCGCACGTTCGACGGCTGGTATACCGACCCCGACCTTCCCTGCCTGTCAGAGTTCGGCCTCGAGCTGGACACGGAAGACGTCTTCACGGTGATAAACACCATGGTGCCCGACGGCGCCGTTCGCAAGCAGAAGGTCTTCGTGGGGGGCCACTCCCTGGGCGGGTTCATGACCACGATGTTCGCGGGCTGGGACCTCGACGGGGACCCCGAGACCCTCGACGACGCCGGATACAACAACTGCGCAGGGCTCTTCGGCTTTGACACCACGGTGTCCTCCGTGAGGGGCTTCACCGAGCTGTTCCTCGGCTCACTCCCTGAAAGCCTGCGGGGATTGATACCCGATGACGTGATACCGCGGGACGCCTACACCACTCTCTTGAACAGCCTTCGCACTGACCCGAATTCGAACCGCATCCTTCCGTTCCCGATGATAAACGCCGAATCGATGGGACTCCTCGAGATGCTGGCGATGCTGGCTCGCGCGGAGCCCGACGCCGAGTGCACGGTCCTGAGGGAGGTCCCGTTCTCGGGCAGTGTGCACATCCTCCTGCGTTTCCTCTTCTCGAGGGACCTCATGACGTTCAACGACGGGACGCCCCAGCTCAAGGACTTCCGGGTCACAAACGAGGCCATGCTCGGGTTGATATTCGACGACTCCTTCGCGCCGGTCGGCATGATCCAGAACAGCATGGGGTTCCTGGGCGGCGGAAACGTGGTCAGTAAGGACTTCCCGCTGTCTGAATCCCTGAAGAGCATCCCGGTCCTGGGTGACACGCTGGGAGGCTTCCTCGGCACCGGGCCCTATTTCATCCCGAACGACGCCGGGCCATCGGTCCTCCAGCTCGGCAAAGGCCCGCTCTATCACTGGGTCAACTTCGACGAGGTCGGGGACGCGGCCGACCCTGACTTCAAGGACACCAGGGGTACGGTGACCTACACCACCGCCACGAACGAGGTGGCGGACATCCAGGACGTCGCCCGCGTGATATACAGGGGACCGATGAACCTGACGGAGTGGTACTTCTCGACCCGCCTGATGGTGGACCTGATAGCCGCGCTCGCCCCCTACGGGAGGGATTACGGCCTGAACTACATGCACGGCGACATGCTGGAGACCCTGCCCAAGATAGAGTTCGTGGCCGGGCAGGGCGTGATGGGCGATGCGTTCGGCGAAGAGGAGCCGCCCCCCAACACCCTGAGGCTGCTCCTCGAGGGTTACAACCACCTGGACGTGCTCACCGCCTCGGCGAACACCCCTGCCCGCCGGGAGAACGGGGTCATCAGGCCGCTGATAGAGTTCGTCAGGGAAAACCTCTAGAGAGGGCTGTCACCACCGGTGGTCAGATTCCGGCGCCTGAGGACGAGTCCCCGCGCGCGGACGTCACCGCAGTGCCGGGTCGCCTCAAGATAACCGGGCCGATTTCGATAATAACGGTAGGACAGACCCGTGCTCGATGCGGACATGAAAGGGTAGGTGTTGGCAGCGTTGCGCTTGCTCGTCGTAAACCACGCCGTTGAGATAGGCGGGGCGGAGCACGTGCTGCTCAGGCTGTTCGACGCCCTCGACCCGGGCCTGTTCGATTTCTCCCTTGCCTGCCCTTTCGACGGGCCGCTCACCGGTGAGGCCCGGCGCAGGTCGATACCGGTCTTCCTCGGCCACCCTTCACGCCGGCTGCTCAGCATAAGGCAGAGGTCGCTCGGGGATGACCCTCTCCAGGTCCCGCTCTACCCGTACGACATGGCCGTATCCGTTGCAAGGCTCGCGCGGCTGATACGGGGGGGTGGTTTCGACCTCGTGCTCACGAACAGCGCGAAAGCGGACATCTACGGCAGCCTTGCCGCCAGGCTGGCCGGGCGTCCCGTCGTGTGGAAGCTGAACGACATTGTGGACCCCGAGATGTTCAGCTGGTTGAACATCATGCTCTTGAAGGCGAGCGCACGGCATCTCGCCCATACGGTGATCACCGACTCGCGCGCTGCCGAAGAGGCGATGGCTTCACTGGGGGTCCCCCGGAGTAAGCTGGTCACCATATACAACGGGATGGACACGGAGGATGCCGGGGGGCCGGGCGACAGGGAATCTGTGCGCACGGAGTTCGGCATCGAAAAAGGAGTGCCTGTCGCGGGCTTCGTGGGGCGGCTCGTGGCCTGGAAGGGCCCGGACTACTTCATCAAGGCCGCCGCGAAGGTCGCGGAGCGGATACCCGACTCGATGTTCATCCTGGTCGGCGACCCGGTCTTCGGAGAGGAGGGTTATGTCGAAGAGCTCAAGAGGCTGGTGGGCTCTTCAGGCCTCGAACGTCGCGTCGTGTTCACCGGGTTCAGGGACGATACCGCGAGGATCATCGGTGCGCTCGACGTACTGGTGCACGCGTCGATACTGCCCGACGCGCTGCCGACAGTCCTGATCGAGGCCATGGCGGCTTCGTGCCCGGTCGTAGCCCCCGCCGCGGGAGGCGTCCCGGAGATGGTCATCGACGGCGTCACCGGGGTACTGGTACCCTCGAAAGACGTGGAAGCCATGGCCCGGGCGATGGTGGAGATAATGTCCGACCGCGGTTGCCGCGAGAGGCTCGGCAAAGCCGCCCATGCGCGCTTCGAGGAGCACTTCACCCTGGCCGAATGCGCCCGCGCAACCGAGCAGACGCTGCTTGGCGCTCTCGGGCGTGGGACCACCGGCGGGACGGGGTAGTACGACTGCGGGACGCCTTCTTCAGTCCTTTCTCCGCGACTGAGAGCCGGCCCGGCTGAAGACCGCGCGCGCTTTCCGGTTCGTCTTTCTCGCAGAACGGCTCAGGACATCCGTTGCCGCTTCGAGGACATCGGCGACGTCACGGTCGGTGAGCTTCGATGAGAACGGCACGCTCGCCGTGCGCTCCGATATCCATTCAGCGACGGGGAAATCGCCGCGCTTATACCCGTACCGCCCCTGGTAGAAGGGGTGAAGGTGAAGCGGGATATAGTGTATCCCTACCCCGATGTTCTTCTCCTTCATCGAGTTCACGAAGCGGTCCCTGGTGATGGAGAGCCTGTCGATGTCGAGCAGCAGGGTATAAAGGTGGCGGGCATGCCTCGTATCGGGCTCCTCCGGGGAGGGCGTGAAGACCGGCAGCCCCTTGAAGCCGTCATCGTACATCTCCCATATCCTCTTACGCGTCAGCGCATTGGTCTCGACCCTTGCCAGCTGGTGTATCCCGAGTGATGCCTGGATATCGGTCATGTTGTACTTGTACCCGCAGGATATGACCTGGGCGCGCGGGTTCCCCTTGCTGGAGAAACGGTTCCAGGCGCCCTGGCTCAAGCCCTGCATGGCAAGAAGCCTCGACTTCTCGGCGTAGGACCCGTCTTCGGTTACGAGCATCCCGCCCTCACCGGTTATCACGTTCTTGGTGGCGTAGAAGCTGAAGCACCCGAGGGCACCCATCATCCCTGCCTTCTTCCCGTGGTATTCGGTCTCGATCGCGTGAGCGCAGTCCTCAACGATGCTGATGTTCCTCTCCGCCGCTATCTCCCCGATTGCATCCATGTCGCAGCTGCGGCCCGCGAAGTGCACCGGGATTATCGCTTTGGTCCTGGGGGAGAGCTTCCTCTCGATGTCACGCGGGTCAACGTTCATGGATTCCCTCTGGCAGTCCGCGAAGACCGGGCGTCCCCCCGCCTTGATGACCGCGTTGGCCGTGGCTGTCCAGGTCAGCGTAGGGAGTATCACTTCGTCCCCCTCCTGGACACCGACGACGATCATCGCGAGGTGAAGGGCGGCTGTGCACGAACTGACCGCCAGCGCGTGCCCGCAGCCCTTGTAAAGGCGAAACGCGTCCTCGAAACGGCGCACCTTCGGGCCGGTGCCGATCCAGCCCGACCGCAGGGTATCTACGACCTCGTCGATCTCCGCCTGCTCGATGTGAGGGCTTCCGAATACCAGGAACTCTTCACGCATGGCGTTCTTTCCGTTTTCCCTCTTATCTTAGAGAGACACGTGCTGATAGGAGTTGCCGTGCCGCCCATTGTACCTCATCTTCTGCATCGGCCTGAAGGCGGGCCTGCTTGACCCCCGCGGCGCGGCCCCGAGCCCGTGTGGGCCGGTATAATACGGGTAAAGCCCGTCCGATGGTGGAAGAGCGCGGCCGGTGAGGTGAAACGGAGGTAGTCATGTCGAGGAGAACCTGCGCGTCTGTGGTGCTGCTGTGCCTGGTCCTGGCCGTGAGCGTCCTCGCGGGCTGCGGTGGTGGGGGAAAGCCCACCATCAACTCGATATCGCCGGCAAGCGGCCCCCCTATGACCCAGATACTCATCTACGGGAGCGGGTTCGGAGAGGGCGGAGGCATGAACAAGGTCGAGTTCGACGGAAACGCCATCGGCATCAAGACGTGGTCCGATACCGACATAGTCGCGACCGTCCCCGCCGATATGAAACCCGGCACATACGACGTTACCGTGGTCACCGGGGACGCGACCAGCGGAGCCCTGCCGTTCGAGGTCACCGAAGCCTCCTCCACACCCTGACCAAGCGCAAAATCGGGGTCAGGTCACTTTGTTGCTTTCTGGTCGAAGGCTGCAACCGAAACCGGTCAGTCCAGGTATTGTGAAAGAAACCTACGCACTTCAGCGTTGAACGCTTCAGGTGCTTCAATGTTGCACTCATGGCCCGCGCCCGGGATTACCACCAGCTTCGACGTCCGGATCTTCGAATCCAGCTCCCTGGCCACTTTCGGGGGAGAGCGCCGGTCGAGCTCGCCGTAGAGCAGCAGGGTCGGCACTTCGATGGTCGGCAGTACGTCGCGGAGGTCGGCCTCGGCGAAAGCGTTCAGCATCGCACGCATGCCCGCCGGGTGAAACTCCGATATCATCGCCACGGTCTCGTCGACCACCTCTTGTGGCACGGCGCCCGAGAACAGCGTCGGGAGCCATTCGGCAACTACTTCCTGCGGGGGCATATGAGATTGCCGTCGCGCATTTTCGACGCGAGCCTCGACCTCTTCGGGGGGAAGTGAGCCTGCCCAACCGGCGTACGCCGAAGCGAGCAGGAGCGTCCTTGGGACTGTGGGGTACCTGCGGTAGAACTCCAGAGCGAGGCCGCTTCCGAACGAATGGCCCAGAAGGTGGGGTCGCTCGATGCCGACCTTCCTGATGAACTCCGCCAGGCAGTCCGCAAAGTCGGACAGCCGGAAATTCTCTGGTGGGTCCGATGATGCGCCGCAACCGGGGGCATCCCAGGCCACGACGGTGAACGCGTCTGACAGCCCCTCCAACTGCCTGCGCCACGAACGGCTGTCGCTCATGGCGCCGTGAAGCAGCACCAGGGGCGGACCCGCGCCCCTGCGTTCGAATCCTATCCGGAAATCACCTACGTAGCTGACATCCATCATCTCTCAGGTCTTCAGCCAGTCCGAGTCAGAACACATCATGTCTGTTGCGCTTCCACGCCTCACCCTTTAACCCTTCACAAGGCACGGGTGGGATTCGAACCCGTCGCTCGGGAGACGGCCGTCGGTACAGGCGCTGGATTGGGGTGGCGGCTCCCTCGCTCCCCGAAGGGGGACTCTGAGTCCCCCCTCGGAGCTCCCCCCTGATGTTGGATTGCGGGGGGATGCTCCCCCCGCAAAAGAAGACCCCCCTGTGTGTTCGAATCCCACCCTCCAATTGAATGGGCTACAGGAGGAGATGTTTCGTGAGTATTGTGTGGCGGAGAGGGTGGGATTCGAACCCACGGTGGACTAACGCCCACAACGGTTTTCGAGACCGCTTCCTTCGGCCACTCGGACACCTCTCCGCCGAATATATTATCCGATTCACCGCCCGTGTGCGCCGTTCGGGGTAGGAATATGCCCTAAAAGCGGAGTCCGGCTTCAGGGAGGCGTGGATTCAGTCGAATCAGACATTGAAGGGAAGCCTTTTCTCAGGAACGGTGAGGTCGTTGAAGAAGGTACTCGTCGTCGATGACGACAAGCTGATTGTCAAGATCATTACTATCGAGCTGGAAGCGCGCGGCTACGAGGTCCAGTGCGCCTACAACGGCAAGGAAGGCCTCGAGTCCGCCCTCGCGAACGAGCCGGGCCTCATACTCCTCGACATCATGATGCCGGTGATGGGTGGGCTCGAGATGCTCGAAGAGCTCCGCAAGGTCTCGCAGATACCCGTGATAATCATCTCGGCTTACGGGAACGAAGAGACCGTGGAGAAGGCGCGCGCTCTTGGCATTGAGTGCTTCCTGAACAAGCCGTTCCAGATGGAGGCCATGGCCGAGATGGTCGAGATCGTCTTTGACATGAACGTGCTCGACGACTTCGGCGAGATAGGCGCCGGCTGAGCACTCAGCAGAGAGGGCGGCCGGTAGAGGCCGCCCTCGAATCCAGTCTGTCCAGCCTTACTTCGCCTTGACGCTATCGGGGAGCTTCTTCGTCAGGATGTCGGCCGCCTGCTCCACCATGTCGCCCAGCACCTCTCCAGCGGGCTTTATCTCGTTGATCATGCCCGATGCCTGCCCTGCAAAGCCCCCTATGTAGTCCTCGACGTTCTGGTCGATGAACGCGCGGAGCAGGGCGCTCGATATCATTATCTGCATCGGGAAGGGCAGCGGCGTCAGCCCGGACGCGTCCCAGGCGTCGTGGAACCGCGAGTAGATGGAGCGCAGGGTCTTGCCGGTGAACATGGTGCTCACGCGGGTGTCCTCGTCGTTGGCCTCCACTATGTGCTGCTTGATGATGTCCGGGGCACCGCCCTCCGTGGTGGCGAGGAAACGCGTCCCCACCCAGACGCCGACGCACCCCATCGCGAGCGCCCCCGCGAGGCCCCGGCCGTCCGCTATGCCACCCGCTGCCAACACGGGAACCGGGTAGGCCGCGTCGATGCAGGGGGGGACGAGCGCCATGGTGCCTATCCTCCCCGTGTGCCCGCCGGCCTCGTGGCCCTGGGCGACCAGGAGGTCAATGCCCGAGTCAGCCATTCGCTTGGCATTCTTCGTGTTGCCGGTGATGGCGAGCACCTTCACGCCCGCGGCGTGCGCGTCGTCCACCATCCAGCCGGGGTTTCCCAGGCCGGCGCAGAAGAGCGGTATCTTCTCATCGATGCAGACCTGCACTGCCTCCTGCGGACGCATGGTTGTGGTGTTGCTCTGCACCACTATCTCGACCTCTGTGACCCCCAGGTCGCTGCGCATCTTGTCTATCCAGTCCTGGTACTCCTGCGGCAGGGTCTTGATGATGTCGCCGAGCGGTATCTCGCTCGGGCCCGCCGCCAGCTCGTCTGCGCCCGCCAGGTTCTTGGGTAGGAGCAGGTCCACTCCGTAGGGCCGGTTGGTTCTGGACTTGATCTCGCGGATGGCGTCCCGCAGCTCGTCGATGGAGTAGCCGCTTCCACCCAGCACGCCCATGCCGCCCGCCTCCGAGACGGCTACCACGAGGTCGACCGGGGCGCCGGTCTCCTCGCCCAGCAGGTTGGGCCCCATCCCGGCGCTCATTATCGGGTACTCGATGTCGAGCATGTCGCAGAGACTGGTCCGTAGCACTCTCTTGCCCATTTGGTCGCCCCTTTCATCCGGAATACCGCTGCTTGGCGGCAGTTAAGGACAGTGCCGGGACTATCTTATTCCTTTGGGGGAGCTATGCAAGTGGGGATTCTGCTTACCGACGGTCAGTAAAGAAATCCCTGAGGAGAGCCGAGCATTCCTCCTCGAGCACGCCGGCTATGACTGACGCGGCGTGTCCCAGCCTCCCGTCCTCGAGGATGTCGTAGACGGACCCGCCCGCCCCGGCGGCCGGGTCGCTCGCGCCGAACACCACGGCCCCCACGCGCGCCAGTACGACCGCGCCCGCGCACATGGCGCAGGGCTCGAGGGTCACGTAGAGGGTGGCGCCGGGCAGACGCCAGTCACCCAGCTTCGCGCAGGCGGCGCGGAGGGCCAGGATCTCGGCGTGGCCGCTGGGGTCGGCCGTGGTCTCGCGCCGGTTGTGGTCGCGCGAGAGCACCAGCCCGTCCTGGACAACGACCGCTCCGACCGGCACCTCGCCCAGGTCCCGAGCCTTTTCCGCCTCGTCGAGCGCTATTCTCATGTAGTCGGCATGTGAGGCCAACCGAACCCCCGAAAAAAGAGCCGGCCGGAGGCCGGCGCTACAGATGATACCCCTTGTGGCGTCGCCGCGCGACAACGACGCAAAGGGGAGAGCCGGGCCCGTATAGGCCCGGCTCATGTGGGGTTCAAGGGGAGGGGATATCTCTCCTGAATATGTCCTCCGCGCAACGCGGGGTCAGGTCACCTGTTGCATTTATCGAGTCCTCACAGGTTGGCAAACGAGAACGCGAGGGCGGCGAGCGCCATCACTGCATAGAGCCCGGTTATGGCGATCACGAGCTTCCTCTCGAGCCCGGGCTTGCGCGACGCGATGGCCTTGACCAGCCACGCCCCCAGCCCGACTGTCACCACAGCCGCGGCCAGCGAAAGCGTCATGAAGAACATCTCATCGCCCCCTAGTACCTTCCCTGCATCATATTGGCTATGTCGGCCGCCGCCCCGTTCGTACTTGCCAGACCGCCGGCCATGGCCCCGAGGGCGCCTACAGTGCGGTTTATGAAGCTGAGGGTGACGGACGTGCGCTCCGCCACGACGGACAGCGGGCCCTTGGCATCGGCGACCGCACCCTTGAGGCCGGTGATACCCGCGTTGCTCCGGTCCAGGTATTCGGCCGTTATGCCCTGAAGCGCGTTCGCGTTATCCACCAGCACGTTCATCTGCTCGACTACGGTCACCAGGGACTTCAGGTCCTCCAGCATCTTGCGCGTCTTGCCGGTCATCTCCTCGGTTGGCGTGAAGGCGCCGGTTATGTCCTCAATGGAGCTGTTCTGTTCCTCGACTCCCTCGAGGAGCGCGGCCTGCTTCTTACCCATCTTTCCCTGGACCTCAATGACCTTGACCAGCGACAATCCCGTTACCACGAGGCTTCCCGCTATCACCAGGTACAGGAACAGCTTGACGGCCTTCATCGCTTACACCTCACTTCAACAGGTTCTTGAGCGGGTCGAGCAGCGGCGAGAGTATGTTGTTCGTCAACCCGTTGACCGTGTCGACAGTCCCATCGAGCACCTGGTCGACCCCTGTCACCAGCTCCTGCGTCAGGGTCTGGACGGGTCCGGGCGCCGACGGCGTGCTCTTGCGCGCGCCCTGCGTGGAGGACGCGGCAACCGCCGCGGCGGCCGGTTTCGGCATGAAGTCTCCCAGGCGGGAGAGTATGTCGCCCTTCATGTACGCCTTGGCCTTGAGGCTGTAAGGCTGTATCGCCGCCAGGTACCCCAGCGTCGAGTCGAACAGCCCCGAGATGTTCGACGCGATCCCGACCATGTCGGACGTCCCCGCCACGACGGCACCGGTGAGGTCGAGCGCGGAGCCCATCGAAGCGAGCAGCTCTCCCATGACAGGGTCGAGTCCCTGCACGCCGGACAGGGTCGTGAGCAGCTTGCCGTTCAGGACAGAGATGGACTGGTTGGTCTGCGTCAGCAGCGGCTTCTGCCCGCCCATCAACTCGTTCAGCCGGTCGACCACCACGAGCTGCTCCTCGAGCAGCCCGTTCGTCTCGGCAAGCAGGTCGAGCTTCTTGTCGAGGACCGAGACGTTTGACCCGACCTCTCCCATTATGTCGTTCATGTCCTTCATGGTGCCCAGGCTTTCGTCAACCATGTTGAAGATGTTGTACTTCTTGTTGAGTTTGCCGACGGCCCCGCTGGTGGCCAGGCCGTGAGCGATGACGAAGACCCCTGCGAGCACCACGCCCATCGCGACAACCAGTGAGAACTTCTTGCCCATCGAGTATTTCCTCATCTTCTCCTCACCTCTCCTCAGGGAAGGACCGGCAGCGCGAAAGTGAACAGCACGCGGTACGTCGCAGAGTTGGCCAGCTTGCTCCTCATCTGTGCCATCTCGGCGGCTATGGCGCCGTTCAGCCGGTTTATCTCGTCCAGGGTCCCCAGCGAGGCCTCGGAGGCCAGGTTGCTGCTCTCCACCGCGCTGGCAAGCTGGTTGATATAGGGTATGAGCTCGTTCAGGGATGCGGTGAGCTCATCGGTGTCAGACCTCACGGACAGGAGCACGCCGTTCGTCTCGCCGATGGTCGCCACCATCGCGGCAAGGCCGTCGCGCATCCCGCTCATACCCTCGAGGATCTCGCTTATGTAATTGCCGACAGTCCCCGCCTTGTCGTTGAGCTCCTCGGTGGGTTTGAGGGCTCCCTTCATCCCCTTGTTGAGCCCGGTCGACTCGGCGATCTGACTGTCGACCTTCACTATCTTCCTGTCCACGTTCTTCGCCACGCCGAGCGTCGCGACGGTCCCGATGGCGGTTATGAGCGCAACCGCGGCAGCCGTGGCGAGCACTCCCGTGCCCAGGACCTTTTTCATGAAAGCCTTCATCCTCATACTCCTTATGGAAGCGCCGGCACGGAGTTGTTGTTTGCGGCGGCCAGGTCCCTCATCTGTGCGACTTTGCCAAGCTGCTCCTTGGCGGCGGCGCCTATCTCAGCGAGGAGGCCCCCCGCGTTGCCCATGATGCTCACGACGTCCCCCATCCTGGCAGTCATCGCGCCCGCCATCTCGATGTTCGCCACGATGACGGCGTCGATGGCCTGGTTGACAGAGAGCAGGGAGTCGTTCATCGCCTTGATCTGGTCGGCGTTCCCCACTATCTCTCCGGCGGTGCCGTGGACGGACTTCATCTTGGCCATGATCGCGTCGAACTCGGTGACCATGTCCTCGATGCTCTCGCTCTTCTGGCCCATGGCGTTCTCGTACGCGATGGCCTTGCCGAGGAGCTTGCTGTTCTGCGAAAGCTGCGAGTCCAGCTTCTTCAGCTCCCCGAGCATCATCAGCGTGTTGAACATGAAGGCGACGAGCGCAACTACCCCGGCTATCTTTCCGTACTTGATGAGCTTCTGCTTCATGTCACACACCTCTACATGTTGCTCATTATCTCGAGCGCCCGGTCCATCTTGTTGTTTATTGTCTGGTTGACCGACTTGAACGCGTTCAGATTGGCGAACAGCGCCCGGACCAGGTCGAGGGTCTGCCCGGTCATGCCGAGCTGCGTCTCCGTGTCAGACTTGAGGCCTCCCTCGACGGCGAGGACCTGCTGGGCTATGCCGAGGACCCCGGCGACCTTGCCCTTCTGCGTCTCGACGATGCCCGCAAGCTCCTTGGTCGTCGCCATCTGCTTGCCGGCCCCCTCGTTGACCTGCTTGAGAAGGACAACCGAACCGGCCAGCTGCTCCTCTTTCTTATCCAGCGCCTCGATGACATCCACCAGGTTCTCGGTCTTCTCGTTGAGGTCCGTGACCTGCTTGTTGATGTTCTTGAGCTGGCCGGTGAGGTTCATCTTGACGACGCTCTCGGGTTGCGAGCAACCCCCGAGCAGGACCGCGCCGAGCGCGGCGGCCAGCAGCGTGAGCGCCGCGATTGCTCTTTTTACGGTGGTCACTTTCATCGTTGCCGTACCTCCGTTGACCGCGAGGCTTTTCCGTTTCCGGCCATCAATACGGGCGACCCGGTTTTTTCATGCGGGGGTTCCGGACGAATGATTGCCGGCGCTCGTCCGTATGCATCTTCCGTAAGGCGGATATGTCACTCGAGGGGATTCGAGGCAAGGCCCGGGTCCCGGACACAGAAGGAGGGCGAAAATGTCGAAGTTGCGCAACAGGTCGAGGCTGTGCGTCAGCCTGGCGGTTGTGGGCACGCTGGTGCTGGCGATGTCGGGCATCGCCATCGCCGAAGGCATCACCATCCCCGGCACCGAGATTCAGCTGCCGGACGTGCTGCCGCCCGGCGTGACGCAGGTCGTCGAGAACGTGACCGACTCCATCCCGGTACCCGAGCTACCGCTGCCGGGGACCGAGGCTGTGGAGGGGCTCGTCAACGAAGTGACGGGCGCGCTCGAGGTCCTGCCCGTCGACGACATCACCGGCCAGCTACCCGGCCTGAACAGCCTGCCGGTTCCGGTATCCGGTGATGCCTTGAGCAGCGTCCCAGCCGGCGCCGACTCGCTGAACCTGCTGGACCCGTCCCTGCTGGACCCGTCGAACCTGCCGTCGCCCGACGCGCTGACGGACCTGCTGGACCCGTCTCAGCTCCCGCTTCCCGCGTTCCCGACTCTGGGAGACCTGCCGATCATCAGCACTCTGCTAAACATCCTGGATCCCGCGAACCTGCCCGGGCTGGACGAGCTCCCGGTGATCAGCACCATCCTCCCGATAATCGATTCAATCCTCGACAAGCTCGCCGAGATACCTATTCTGAAGCCCATCATAGAGCTGGTGGAGAAGCTGCTGGTCATACTGCGGCCGGTGAACCCGACACCGACACCGACGCCCGAGACACCTGAAGCGCCGACCGTGCCTTCAGCGAACGTCCCCGCGGCGGTAGCGGCGGCCGAGAGCCCGGCGGGCGAGTCGTTCGACCACCTCCCATACACGGGCGCCGATTTTACGGGTGTGCTCTTCCTGATTATGTGCCTGCTCGCGAGCGTGCTGCTCATGCACAAGGTTGAGGGCTCCGTGAAGAGGACCGGATTCAAGAAGAGCAGGATATAAGAAGTAAAGCTTCCACGACGGAGGGGTGGTGAGTCTGCCCAGCGTTACCGACCCCGCTGCTCCTCCGTCACCTTCCTTTGCACACCGGGGGCAGGTCACTTTGTTGCATCCAACGCAACAAAGTGACCTGACCCCGGTGTTGCGTTCTCTAGAACGGCAGGAGGGTTTCCTGCAGGAACTCCACCAGGTCTCCCACGATGTTGCCCTGCTGCTCCGCCGGTTCGGCCGGCGCGCTCGGCTGCGTCTGGGCCGCCGGGGCCTGCGCGGGCGGCGTTTCCTGCTCGCCAGGCACGTCCTCGCTGACGCCCGCATCGGACGCCGCGGCGCTTTCCTGGGCGACGGGTTGACCCTGTTCGGCAGGCACGTCCGGCGGGGCCCCGGCGGTGAGAACGGGAGCCACCAGGGTATTGACCACGCCGTCGACGATATAGGTGCTGCTCACCCCCGAGTCCACGATGACCGCTGCCAGCTGGCGCGCAGCACCCAGGCTGCAGACGCCCTGGAGCGCGCTCACCATGCCGGGCGGGAGCCCGATGGGAGAAAGAATCATGAACACAGGGTCCGTTAGCGTGGTCAGGATGCCCCCGAGCTGAGCGATGGAGGAGTCCAGCAGCTGCCCGGTGGTAGTGAGCAGCCCGCGGGCCGTGTCACCCGGCTGGGCAAGAAGGCCCCACACGGGTCCCATCTCCTTGTCCGATGGAAGCTGCCCGGTCACATCCGCCACCGGCTTCGCCCCCGGCGACTCCTCCTCGCCGGTGGCGTTCACCGCCTCGGTCACAGCCTCCTGCCTGACGGTGGCAGCGCCGGATACGCGCTCAGCCCCGCGCGAGGGCTGCCTTGCCGTACCTGCGCTCACCACTCCCACGCAGACGAGCGACCCGACGAGCAGCAGCACCACGGCGATGTTGAGAGCGGTGCCGCCGAAGCCGACGCTCCCAGCCCCCGTGGCGAACCCGGCCGCTCTCTTGAGCGCGGCCCTGGAAAGCGCCGATATCCTGCGTGCGAAGCTCCTGGCAAGTGCAGTAGGCAGCATCGGGAACGCCGACCACCAGCCGCCCCGCCTCTCACCCGCTTCCGCCAGGCCGCACTTGAGTTGCATCCTGGCCCGGTGCAGAAGGCTCTCCGCCGCCTTCTCCGATATGCCCATCGTCTCGGCCATCTCCCGGTAGGACATACCCTGCAGCTCGCGCAGTACGATGGCCTGCGCGTGGCGGTCGGGGAGCTTCGAGAGCACAGTCAAAACGTCGGTGCTGGTCTCCGAGGAGATGAAAACGTCCTCGGGGGAGGTCGGGCAGACGAGCATCGGGTGGGACTTCTCGGCGATGTCATCGTCGGCGCCCGCCCGCTCCTGAATGGGCCCGTTGTTCTTGCGGAAATGGTCTATAGCCAGGTTCTGTGCGATGCGGAATATCAGGTTGTGCGTGTAATCCTCGTCGGCCAGGGGCTTTCCGCTGCGCAGGAGGCGGAAGAACACCTCCTGGGCCAGGTCCTCAGCGGCGTCACGCTGCAGGCCTTTGCTCATAAAAAAGCGCAGCACCTGCATGCGGTACTGCTCGTAGATCGTCTCGATGGATGGCGCGCCAGGCCCGCCGTCCGTGCTGCCTCGGACGTTCACTCGAATCCTCCCTGTGCGACAAACCTTTATGCGACGTGCCCAGCGTCTCCTCTTTCATACCAGAAAACCGCCGGAAAGCACAATCCCGCATGTGGTCAATCTCATGGGGGGTGCCCAAAATGGCCCATTCGGGTGATAAAACCGCCTTCTACCGCTCTGAGACCTCGTCCGGTCCCCGGACGGTCCCCTTGACGACAAGCCGGGAACGGGCGGAGAAGCGGGGGTGGCATGCAATGAGAGTGACCCCCGGCTCCGGGGTCGGGTCCATCACGCTCGTGTCGTCAGGGTCCACGATCAGCACCTGGTCTACGGTGTACGTGTGCCGACCACCCGCCAGGTCCACAAGGATGATTTCGTCTCCGGGACCCAGTACGTCAAGGCTCCAGAACGGCCTGGAATGCGTCGTGCGGTGGCCGGCGATGACACAGTTCCCGCGGGTGCCGGGCATCGCCGTGCCCTTGATATGCGAAGGCCCCTTATCGAGGTTGGTCTTGTCATCGACGTTTGCCATCTCTATGAGGGCCGAGTCGAGTTGGAGTTCGGGGACGATTATCCTGCCGGCCAACTCACCGGGCTGCACCTCCAGGGGAACAGCGGTCGTCACGGGCCGCATCTCCCATTTGCGGTCCAGGTCTCTGCCCGTGCGGCGCCCCTCCAGGACCTGCGAGGCGAACCAGACCGCGCCCGCTACCATGGCTGCGGCCAGGATTCCCGTCAGCAGCCACCGGAACATCCGCATGGAGAAGGAGAGCCCTCGCAGGGCCTTTTCCCGGGCCCGCCCGCCGCTCATTCGAGGCGCCTCCTGTCCCTCATTCCCAGGGATAACACGGTCAGGTAATCCCTTACACCATCGGCCCCGCCGTCGTCCCAGCCCTGCTTGAGCTCGGGCATGTGCTCCACCACCAGGTACACGCCCTCCGCCGGCATGGACAGCCCTTCCCTGGCGAGGTCGAGGAACGTGTTGCCGGGAAGCGCGAGGTCGAGCTGGTACCGCTCCTTCAGGAGGGTCCTTATCTTTATCCATTCCCTCCTGATGCGATAGGCCTCCGCCTTGTCTGATGAAAGGAGCATCGTGAGGGAGAGGCCGGACATCACCGCCAGGAGCTGGCGGTGGTCTTCCAGCTGGTCATACGTCCGGATATCGTCCGCGGAGAGCGCCTCGAGGATTGTCCACTGCGCGAGGTCCTGGTCGAGGTCCTCGTCGTAGATCACCCCACGTTCGCCCCGGCAGAACCGCCTGTGCACGGACCGCGCCCAGCTCGCTATGAGGCAGGCGGCCTTGTACGAATCAAGGACTATCTGCTTGTTGATGATGAGGGCATCCGGGCCGGTGCCCGGGACGGAGCTCTTGTCCCCCATTGCCCGCAAGCCCCCTTTGGAGTTCTTCTAAACAGCGTGCATGTCCAGACACCAGGGAATACGGGTGTTGCGCACAATTCATTCTCGGGAGCCGCTGCGGGAACGCCGGCGCCGGTACTTAGTACCTGGCGAGATGGTGCTCTACGACACCGAAGTAGTCAGCTATCTCGTGCTTCTCCCCACCGGAGCCGACCGCGAAGCCCCGGAAGGTGCCGTACGGCTGGTGGAAATCCGACATGACCACCCCTACGTTGACCTTGCCCCACCGTTCCCCCGCCGGGGTGAAATCGAGCGAGCAGGCGCCGCCCGCCGTCTCGATGTGCCACGGCTCGAGAACTGCGTTCTCGTTGAGCATGAAGGTCGCCGTCCCAAGGAATCTCAGGTCTCCATCGACCCAGAGAGCGTTGTCGTTCAGCTCCTCCTCACGGAGGTTTATGCCCTTGCTCAAGTTCAGCGCGACCATGCGGCCTTTGTCGTCGTGGCCGCCGCAGGTCGCCCAGTTCCAGAAGCTCGTGTAGGGGAAGAACGTCTTCTGTACGTCGATAAGCGCGATGCCCCTGTCCTCGGCGAACGAGTACGTCTTCCCCCCGACGGTCACTTCTCCGCGTGCGGGACAGGCGACCTTGTGGGTGTAGGCAGGGCGCTCTCCCCTCAGGAGACCGATGTACTCAAGCGGCTGAACCCGGTCGAGGTCCTCGATGACCTCTATCTCCGCTTTCAAGGCAGGCTTGCTCTTGGACTCGGCGATCTCCACCCGTCCCCTGTGGAGGCTATAGTTGAGCCGGTTCTCAATCGTGATGTCGTACCCGCTGAAACTGAAGCCGCACTCGCCGTCCCAGATATTCCGAGCCACCTTCGCCACCCACGGAGGCGCCAGCCTGTCGTACTCCACCATCGTGCCGGCCGAGCGGTCAAGGAAGTAGCAGAAGGAGTTGGCCAGGAACTTGGCGTTGACTATCGCGAAGCCGAAGTAGAACTCATCCGCTATCACCCCGATGTGCTGCCACTCCTTGAGCCTGAACCTGGAGTAGAAGCCCGGCATCCGCCTGCCTGCGACGGCGATGCGTGCGTCGGATATGTTCACATCCCTGAACGGCGACTTGAACGCGCCGAACTCGACGACACTCTGGTTCTCGACCATCTTTCGGGGTGTGTCTTTGAGCTCCATCGCCGTCCTCCAGTGCGTTCCGGAAGAGTCCTCGACTGCAACCGGGAAGGGTGGCACGCCCGCAGGGACTCGAACCCCGAACCTCCCGGTCCGTAGCCGGACGCTCTATCCAATTGAGCTACGGGCGCTTTAGAACGGATTTGAGTGTAGCAAATGCGTTGACGGGTGGCAAAAACCAGCCGGGACCTTTCCCCCGTATCCTTTTCCTGGGGATTGTCCTATCTCAGCCCTGACAGGTTACGGTACTGCCAAGCCCGTTCCGCGGCGACGGCTACATCGGCATCAGATGGATTCGCCGCTCTGTGTACGGCCTGCAGCGCGTAATTTGCGGCGGCGATGGAATGGGTGGGCACGTGAGCGGTCGCGACCGCCTGACCGGCGGCGCGCGCGGCGGAGCGAGCCGGCGTATCTCCCCCGACGTCGCGCGCTGCGGCGTGAGCATCGAGCGAGGCTTTTCGTATCTCCTCCATCTTGAACACCCCGGTATCAATCCACGACCGGAGTACCTCCAGGGCTTTTCGGGGTCTCTCGTCCGCCGGGTACTTCTCCTCGAAAAACGGAAGGACGCGCTCCACACAGTCGACAGCCCAGGCGGCAAGTACTACGTGATCGGTCTTTGCCACGAGATCATCGAGTGCATCGTCCTTGTAGTTGAGTGAGAATCCTCTAGTGTCGGACATTTGCATCACAATGGTAATCTCACGATTAAATATGTAACACTAGCATCTCTAATAACGCTCATCGAGACCTCACAAACGGCATCCAAGCAATTTCTGTGGTCTATTAGTTGCAGGATCAACTCCTGTTGATTTTGTTATGCAAACGTCCGACACGTGATATCGTCGATTGACTCAATCCTACGTGCTCGCCGATCTCCTTGAGCGTATACCCGAAGACCATAAAGGCATTGCCAATCGCGCGATTTCGGGCTTCGATCGAATCGCACCCGTCGAACAGCTCGGCGAGCGTAGGTCGCAACCGCTCTCTAACCTTGCAGGTTGTCACCGCCCTGCCTGCATAGTATCTGGACTTCACCTCACGCTCCACCTCGAGGGAGCATCCGCTCACGAAGTCCACATAAGTATTGCGGGCCCTTCGCTCATCCTGCGAAATCAGATTGAGAACGGGCTTTACACTCAGGAAGGTTGGAGCGGGTATCATTCCGGCAATCGCGTTGTAACTGCTCCACTTCCATTCCCCCGGGTGGTTACAGATCCCCGCTTCCACCGGATTCCTGGCAATGTATTTTAGTGCGTTCAGAAACCTGTAGTCATCTTCGATGTGCTCAGACATGAAGTGCTCGCGGACAAGTCGGCCGCTACGCCTGTGGCGCGCATTGAACCTCCGCGAGTACACGCTGTTCAGGACATGCATGCCGCCTGTCAGATCCTTTGCGCTCGTATCGACTATCAGGTGAAAGTGATTGGTCATGAGGCAGTAGGAGCAGCATATCCACCTGAACCGGTATACGACGGAACCGAGTTGTCTGAGGAAGCAGACCCTGTCGTATTCATCGAGAAAAATACCTCCGTCGCCTACGCCGTGTGAGGCAACGTGGAATACACCCGGAATCAGCGCGCCTCGAGCAGTCCTTGCCATCTCCCGGTTCCTCTCCTCCATATCAGACCTAAGGAAGCCAAGCATTGGTAAGCATAACAAGCAATTTCGTTCTTGTTAAGGGGATTGTTCGGATTTTGGCGGAGGGGGTGGGATTCGAACCTGTCGCTGCCAGCCTCGGTTCGTTTGGCTGGCGGAGGGGGTGGGATTCGAACCCACGTGCCAGTTCACCCGGCAAAACGCTTAGCAGGCGTCTCCCTTACGGCCACTCGGGCACCCCTCCGCACTGTAATTATAACGCGTCCCGGGTATTTAGCCCTCGCTTTCGGTTTCCCCGTACATCAGGTGCTGGAAAGCGTAGACGACTGCCATCAACGCGCAAGGAAGGGCGAGGAACAGCCCAACCCCGCAGAAGAGGAATCCTATCGCGCACGTAAACGCGCAGCCTATCCCCAGCATGAGGAGATGCCAGAAAGCATACCGTGTTATTCTCCAGCTCTCCTTGATGCACTCGATCGGCCCGGCGTCCGTCTCCACCATCACAAAGCCGTAGAACAAGAAGCGTATCGAGAGGATTACACCGGGAGCGATGAACAGGAGGTAACCCAGGAATATGAAGATGCCTACCACGAACGATGACAGGAGGTACTTGGGATAGATGCGGATCATCGAGACGAGGTCCAGGAGACGTGGCTTCTCTCCCCTGCCGACTTTAAGGATGACGTTTGTGAAACCCAGGGCGAAGAGACCGCCGGTGAAGATATACATGACGATGAGGACGATTCCAAGCGGAAGGTACTTGATCCCGAAGTAGGCTAGGGCCAGCGGTATGGTCTGGACGATGCCGGCCAGCAGCAATGCCTTGAAGAAGAAGCCGAAATGGTCCGTCGCCTTGTCCCAGCCCCACTCAAGCGCGTCGGCCGGGACGAATCTCCACCCGTCGTCCAAGAGACCGCTCCATTCAGGAATTCAGTACATCGGTTCACCTGGCAAAACGCTCAGCAGGTGCCCCCATCGGCCGCTCGGGCCCGCCGCGCCGCAGAACGCAACAAGGTGACCTGACCCCGATGTTGCGTTTTGGGGGAGTTGATTATAGCAGACGACCGGCACGCTCAGAACGGCATGGGCGCGGGGTACCGCCGGGAGGGCCGTAATGGATACAGGGCAGGGCATCGTATTCAATTCCGCCGCGGCCCCGGAAGGATTCATGCGATTGCAGGAGGCCGTGAAGCCCGCGTTCATATATAATTCAGTAGGCCACCGGTCAGTAAACCGAGAGAAGAAGGGGTGGTGCAGTTGCTCCCGTACGACAGTTTCCTCATCGACGGACCATGGCTGCTCAGCATCGGGTGGATACTGGGCAAGATAGTCAACAAGGTCGCCTCGGACGAGGACCAGAACAAGAAGGCCAAGCTGCTCCTCAGCGTGGCGACGATCGCCATCTTCTACATCACCAGCGTATCGCTCTACTTCAACCTGGAGTGGACCCGCTGGATATGGGAGATGTGCGGAGCCGAATCCGGCCGCGACTGGATGATAAACAGCGGCGTGTTCAACTTCGACCACGAGAACGTCAGCGCCAAGGGACACGCGATCGCGGCGTTCATGTTCCTGACCTACCCGGTCTGGTTGAAGGCTGGTTTCGCCGCAGCTGACAGGAAGAAGGGCTGATCCGGGCAACGCAGAAAAGCTCATTCGACAGCCGGGCGTAATTACCCGGGGCAGCGCGCTGTCCCGGGTAAATCTTCAAGGGGGCGGAATGGAAGTCATAACCGAAACCGGGTTCCTGGGGATGCCTCTGTTCAGGCAGGGGAAAGTCCGCGACATCTACGAGGTGGGTGACGACCTCCTTATCATCAGCACCGACCGCATCTCGGCGTTCGACGTCATCATGGAGCAGGGGATCCCGGGCAAGGGCGCTGTGCTCAACCGCCTGGCGGAGTTCTGGTTCAACCGGACCGCGGACATCGTGGATAACCACATGATAACGACGGACGTGGACGAGCTGCCGGCGGAGTTCCGAAGGCACGCGGAACTGCTGAGGGACCGCTCGATGCTGGTTCGCCGCGCCGAGCCGCTGCCCGTCGAGTGCGTGGTAAGGGGATACCTTGCGGGGAGCGGTTGGAAGGACTACATGTCGACCGGCGCGATATGCGGCATCGACCTCCCTGAAGGGATGAAGCAGGCCGACCGGCTCCCGGAGCCGATATTCACGCCTGCGACGAAGGCGGAGCTGGGGGACCACGACGAGAACATACCTTTCGACGAGGTCGCCCGGCAGCTCGGCGAAGGGATGGGGGAGCGTCTCAAAGAGCTCAGCCTGGAGCTTTACTCGCGCGGCAGCGAGGTCGCCGAATCGCGCCACGTTATCCTGGCGGATACGAAATTCGAGTTCGGCGATCGAAGCGGCGGGCTCCTGCTGATAGACGAGATACTCACGCCGGACTCATCGAGGTTCTGGCCCAGGGACTCATGGGAGCCGGGACATGACCAGGTCAACCTTGACAAGCAGGTCCTCAGGGACTGGCTGGAGACGCTCGACTGGGACAAGAGGCCGCCGCCGCCCGAGCTTCCGCCCGAGATAATCGAGCAGACGGCAGAGCGCTACCAGTACATCCGAAAGGTCCTGCTCGAAGCTTAGTCACCTACTGCTGAGGGACGGTGCCGCCGCCGAGAGCGATCTTTGTCTTTCCGGGGTGGTCGTACTGGTCCACCCCGATCGTGACCATCTTTATCGTCGAGCCGTCCCGGTAAGTTATCATCACGGCCGGGTTCTCGCCCTCGGACATGGATATCTCGTTGTACTCCGGCTTGCCGGACAGTTCCTCCTTGTACCAGGCGATGACCTCGTCGGCGCCATCGTCGCTCCAGAGGACGGCCGCCGAAGTGGTCCCTCCCGACTCGGAGAGGTTGATCCGCCCCTCGGAGGTGGAGCCGGGGTACACGGGGATACCGATCTCCTCCTCGGTGGGGGTCTCGGTATCGATGCTGAGGCTCCCCTTCTCCGTGTCGACCTCGACCTTCCCCTCGCCGGTCTCGACAGACACTTTCCCGTTGCCGCACCCGGAAAGCGCGGCCGTGCCGGCCACAAGCGCTATGGCAAGCGCCACGATCAGAAACCGTCTCATCAGTCCTCCTCCAGTAGCCGGTGCCATCGTCTTTCACCTGAATTATAATCTGGTTTCACGGAAAAAGCGGGCAAAGATGGCGAAGGCGAGAAACGCGGTCGGGAATATCCTGGTGCTGGCAGGCGTAGGCATGGTTCTCTTCGCGCTCCTCTGGTGGGGCGTCGCCGTGCGGCGGATCGCCGTTTTCCCCTCAGGGTTCGACCTCGAGACCCCCAGCGAGGGCACCGTGACCAGGCTCGCGGCAAAGCACGGGATGTTGATGCTGTCCCCGGGCCAGAAAGAGGAATTCGGACTCGGCAGGTCCCTTTCCTCGATGGACGGCGACTACCGGTCGGACATCGCGGTCGTGCAGGAGACCATCAAGGCGGAAGGCCCCGCGCCCTTCGGCCTCGACCTGTCGCAGCAGAACGTCTACGTGATGAACCGCCGCTCCTGCGAGAACGTGGAGAGCAGCATGTCGACCACTGCCGGGGAGGTGGTCGACCGCTCGGGCAGCTGGTCCATCAACTTCCCGTTCGGCGCGAAGAAGGAGAGCCGCAACATCTTCGATAACTGCGTTGGCTCCTCGTTCTCGGTCCATTACGTGAGGCCGTCCAGCGCTGACGGCGTCGCCACCTACCTGTTCAGAGGCTCACACGGGTTCCGCCCGCTCCTGGGCTATGTCGCTGAATCGATGGGGCTGCCCCCGCAGACGACCTACGGGGAGTTGAAAGCCGAGCTCCTGGCGATGGGCCTGCCCGTAGACGAGCTGGTGAGGAACGCCTCTCCGGGGCTCACCGCCGAGGAGAGGGCGGCGTTCGAACAGTTCCCCGACTCGAGAACGGTGTCCTTGAACTACAGCGCCAAAACGGAATGGGAAGCGGAAGTCGAGCCGGTGACCGGGACTATAGTGAACTTGAGGAACAGCGTTACGCACATCTACGTCAATACCGACGTGCAGACGTTCCTGCCCCTGTTCGAGATACTGGCGAACCGCTCTGAGGACCCGGCGGTGCTGCAGTACCTCAGCCAGGTCGACCAGCAGAAGCTCACGGAGCCCAAAGAGCTGTACCGGGTCGAATACCGCTGGACGACCCGGGCGGTGCGAAACGCGACGGACTACGCCGGCCCCAGGGTCGCGCCGATGCGTTTCGTGACCAGCTACCTGATGACGATGATGCTGCTGCTGGGCGCCGCATTCTTCGTGGGCGGATTCGTCGTTCGAAGGAAAGAGCACCGCTCGGCGGTGGAGACGGTCATTTTCGATGATGGAGCTGAGGCGGGTGAAGAGGAAGGGCCCTGACCTCAGGACCAGGGTCCTGAGCTGGACAGGCAAGGTCGGCACGCGGCACTGGAAGCTGGTGCTGCTTCTGGTGCTGCTCTCGCTCGTGGGCTGTATCTTCGCCATCAGCACGCTCCAGATCACCACCCGCTATGTCGACCTCCTCCCCCAGGACCACGACGCGGTCAAGAACTACTTCAAGGCGCTGGAGAAGTTCGGGGGCACTGACTACTTGACCGTGATGATCGACGCGAAAGACGCCGAGCAGGCGCGGTCCACCGCCGACGAGGTCGCGAAGAAGCTCGAGGAGACCGGCGACTTCAGGTACCTCCAGTACAGGGCCGACCTTCCCCAGTTCGAGCGCTACGGGCTGCTCTTCCTCGACAAGGAGACCCTCAATCAGATGGACGTCCTCCTCTCCGAGAGGAACTACGATGAGCTGTACAAACTCGCCCAGTCCTTCATGAAGCTGCGCGAGGAGCTCTCGCAGACTTTCGGCGGCGGAATCAGCCTGGACGAGCAGGGCTACTTCACGAGCGAGGACGGCAGGTCAGCCCTGATAATAGCGCGCCCGGACTTCAGCGCCGACGACGCGAAGAAGCTGTCCCCCTTCGGGAAGAAGATGGACGAGCTCGCGGCCTCCATCGAGAAGAAGAACCCGGGCACGAGGATCCGGCTCTCCGGGAACTACACCTTCCAGTACGAGCAGAAAATCGTCGTCAATCGCGACGTACTGCTGGTCGGCCTCATCGCGCTGCTGGTCATCATCATCGTGCTAGGTGTAGCGTTCAGGAGCGCCACTACGCCGTTTATAGCCGTAGCGTCGCTGGGGGTGGGCGTTGCCTGGACACTCGCTTTTACGCGCCTCACGGTCAAGTCACTCAACACGGTTTCGTCGGTCTTCGCCGCGGTGCTGATGGGCATTGGCATCGAGTACGGCATCGCCCTGCTCTCCCGCTACCAGGAGGAGCGGGAACGGGGACGCGGCATCGAGGAGGCGTTCGTAAACTCCCTGGCTAACACCGGCAAGGGCATAATCACGGGTGCGCTGACCACGGCGGGCGCCTTCTACGCCATCGTATTCTCCGAGTTCAAGGCCATGCAGGACATGGGGCTGGTGCTCGGGACAGGCGTCCTCTGCGTGCTGCTCTCGACGTTCTTCGTGATGCCGGCGCTCGTCACGATGAAGGAGCGCCTCCTGCCGTACAAGCCGAGGTCGCTCGACGAAGAGTCGGGCGTCATGCGCAGGGAAGGCAGGCTTGTGGCCAGGCGTCCGTGGTGGGTGATAGGGGCGGCGATGGCGCTCACCCTGGGCCTCGGGGTGAGCGCCGTCTTCATCAAGTACGAGAGCAACATCAAGAAGGTGCAGCCCCGCGGAATGAAGGTCACAGAGGCCGAGGAAAGGCTGCTCGACAAGTTCGGCATAGGTACTGATTTTGTGATGGTGCTCTCCAGCAACGAGGCGGCCATGAGGGAAGACACCGAGAAACTCTCGGAGCTCTCGAGCGTGCGCGCGGTGGAGTCACTGGCGACGATAATCCCCTCCGACCAGCTCAGCAAGCTGGTGCTTATGTCGCGCATCAAGACGAAGATCGAGGGGATAAACCCCCAGTGGCTCACCTTCGTGCCCGCCAACATGCTGGGCATCCTCACGGACATCGGCTCAGATACCCTGACCGTCGACAAGCTCCCCCGGGACGCGCTCGAGAAATACGTGTCCTCCGACGGCACCTATGCCACCTACGTGTACCCGAAGAAGAACATGGCCGAGGAGAAGAACGTAACCGAGTTCCTGGACCAGGTTAGGTCGGTCTCGACGGACGCCATCGGATTCCCGGTGATAGTCCAGGACATCCTGGAATCCACACGGAAGGGCCTGAGCGACACGACGCTCCTGTCGGCGGTGGTAGTGCTGCTGATGGTGGTCATCGATTTCCAGAAGCTGCTGCCCACCCTGCTTGCCGTGCTGCCCCTCCTGTTCGCGATGGTCTGGATGGTCGGCGCGTTCAACCTCTTAGGCATGAAGTTCAACATCGTTAACATCGCGGTCACCCCGATGATACTCGGTATCGGCGTCGACTTCGGCGTCTATGTCCTTCACCGGTATGAGGAGGAGCACGAGGCCGGAGGCGAGGCTGTCACCTCCACCCTTGCCCACACCGGCAAAGCGATAATCGTCTCGGGGATCACGGTCCTGTCCGCGTTCGCGGCCCTGATGCTGGCGCGGTACCAGGGCCTTTCGTCGCTGGGGCTCGCCGCGGTCCTGGGCATCGGCTCCGCGGTGATAATATCCGTCACGCTCCTTCCCGCGATACTGCGGGTGCTGGAGAGGAAACGCAAGAAGGGCCGCGCCTTCTAAACTCGGGTCAGGTCATTTTGTTGGATGGTCCCTTAGTTGACTGACACCCGTCGAAATCCAATGAAATGACCTGACGCCGATGTAAATTCCATCAAAGAGCCGGGGCTCAGGAGAGCCCCGGCTCAAGTAGTCCAGCTGACAGCCGCAGCTACTTCTTCTTCTTCGCAGCCGCCTTTTTCTTAGCGGGAGCCTTCTTCGCCGCCGCTTTCTTCGCGGGGGCTTTCGCCGCCGCCTTCTTCTTTGTCGCGCCCTTGCGCTTCGCGGTCTTCTTGGTGGGCAGCTCCATCTTGATGGGGCCCTTCATCCTGGGAGGCAGTTCCTCCTTGACGACGGGCTCGCCCTTGACGACCTCGAAGTGGTCGAGGGCATGAATGGACGTGGGCCTTGGCTTCTTGGCCCACACCGCCTTCATCCTCATGCCGACCTCGAGCTTGTGCTCGTCGAGCTCGTTGCAGAAGTGCATCATCCGCGTGTCCGAGCCGTCGAGGTTTATCCAGACGGCCGTGAACGGCACCTGCATCAGGCTCCCTGTGTTGGGATCGATGTAAGGGAAGCGCACCACGGTGAAGCCCTTGAGGAGCCCGTCCGGCCCCACCTCGACCCACTCGTTCATCTCCACGTAGCACCTGGCACAGACCGCCCTCGGCGGCACGTAGACCATCCCGCAGCTGGGGCATTTCACGGCCATGATTCGGGCGTTGTCCCTCATCTCGGCCAGGTACTTGCTCCAGTACGGTCCCATGTGCCAGCCGAAATCGTACTCGATGTGGCCCGACTCGTGCATGAGCAGCTCGTAACCGTCCGGGGTGGTGCGGGTCTTCCTCTTGTCAGTGTAAATTCCCATGTGTTGTTACCTCCCTCGACTTATGGCAGATCCGCGCCCAGGATGAATACGTCCGACCAGCTGCAGCCGCCGAATCCGGTGGCGATCGCCTTCTTTACTCCGGGCACCTGCCTGTCTCCGGCCCTGCCCATAATCTGCCAGGCGGCCTCGCCCACGCGGATGAGCGCCGTCGCGCCGATCGGGTTCGTCGCGACGACCCCGCCCGACGGGTTTATCGGAAGTATGCCGTCCATGTGAGTGGCGCCGCTCCTGATGAGCTTGGGGGCCTGGCCCCTGTCGCAGAACCAGAAGGAGTCCATCCACTTTACGGCGCAGGTCGAGCACGGCAGGTAGAGCTCGGCCACGTCGAGCTCTTTCAGTGGATTGGTGATGCCGGCCAGCTTGTACGCCTGAAGGGTCGCGCGCTCCAGCGTGGGCATCCACTGCCACTCGAGGTCCCCGAAGTGCGTATAGTCGTGGCGCACCACCGAGGCGTGTATCCAGGCCGGCTGAGGAGCGAGCTTCTTCGCCTTCTCCTCGGTCGCGAATATGACCGCGCAAGAGCCGTCCGAGCGCGGGCACATGTCGAGGAACTTGACCGGGTACGAGAGCATCGGGGAGTTCATGACGTCCTCGACGGTCACGTGCATGCGGTTGTGCGCGTACGGGTTGTTCAGCGCGTTGTTGCGGTCGCGGGCCGCCGCTATCGCGGCGTCCTCCTCCGTGGCCCCGTACGCCTTCATGTACATCGAGTACTCGGTGGCCAGCGGCCCGATGGCACCCGCGAAGGGGTCGCGCTCCAGCACCGGGTTGGCGCAGGTGGCGATGGCCGCCTGGGTATCGGACTCTGAGTTCTTCTCCCAGCCGACCCCCATGACCACGTCGAACATCCCCGAGGCGGCGGTGTAGTAAGCCGCCGCGCCCACTGTCGTCCCCGTGGTGCCGCCCGTCGTCACCTTGAAGACCGGCTTCATGCAGGAGCCAAGCCCGTCGGTGGCCCACATGTCGACGTAGTTGATGTTCTCGAAGTGGTCCATGTTGCCAATGACTATGGCGTCGATATCGTCCAGGGTGACCTGGGCATCGTCGAGCGCCCTCGTAACGGCCTCAGCAATTAGCTCGACACCGGAGGCATCCAGCCTGTGGGCCGCGTGATGGGTCTGTCCGACCCCTACAACTCCTACTCGCTTTCCCATATGGCATACCCCCTTTACTTACCCAGTATCCAGACGCAGTGGGACTGCCCGCACATGCCGTTGATCCCGTGTGCCAGCGCTTTCTCGGCGCCTCTTACCTGGCGCCTGCCGGCCTCGCCGCGGAGCTGCAGGACGCACTCGATTACCGCGGCCAGCCCGGCGACCTGCACCGGGTTCGCGGACATGCGGCCGCCGGATGGGTTCACCGGGAGCTTTCCGCCGAAGTCGAAGGCTCCTCGCTCTTCGAACTCGGGCCCGGTGCCGTCCTCGCAGAAGCCCAGGCCTTCCAGCCAGAGCGGCTCCATGTAGGAGAAAGCGTCGTAGACCTCCGCGACGTCGATGTCGTCGGGGGTCACCCCGGCCATCTCGTAGGCCTTCTTCGCGGCCTTCTTGAGTGCCCTGGTGTCCGCCAGGTCCCTGTCGCCCAGCCTGTAAGCGTCCGCGCAGTGCCCGACGCCGTTCAGCCATACCCTCTTCTTGTTCGTCGAGAGCTTCTTGGCGTTGCGCTCCGCCGCCAGCACCACCGCGGCCGCCCCGTCGCACACCGGGGAGCAGTCGAGCTTCTTCAGCGGCGACGCCAGCATGGCCGAGTTCATCACGTCCTCGACCGTGATCTCCATCGGCACGGTCGCGAACGGGTTGCGAGTCGCGTTGACATGGTTCTTCACCGAGACCATCGCGAACTGCTCCTCGGTCGCGCCCGAGGTGTGCATGTACCTGCGCGCCTGCAGGGCCGCCGACGACAGCGCGTCGAGGCCGAGCCTCCTCTCGACCAGCGGATCGAAGGAGGTATTGGTGATGCCGTTCATGTTGCTCTCGGTGCCCTTGTGATGCGCCACCACCATCGTGGTGCCGAAGCTACCGGAGAGGATGCGCATCATCCCGTAGAGGACCCCGAAGGTGCCGTCGCCCTCGACGGTCGATATGTCCTTGTTGAAAGCGCCGGAGGCATCCGATATGGCCATGCTGGAGATGGTCCTGCCATCCCAGAAGTCGCTCGAGACCGAGACGACGTTGTCGATATCCTCGACGGTGATGTCCGTGTCCTTGAGCGCCTTGCTCGCAGCTTCATAGACCAGCTCGTGGAACGTCTCCCGCTTGCCCTGCTGATACTTCGTCTGTCCTACTCCTATGACAGCTACTCTTTCCAAATTTCTCACCACCGTTCCTGTTTCCCGCTGGCCTCAAGCAATGGGCTTGAAGTGCTTGATGTCCGTGATGTGCCCGTCGCGCTCCTTGGCGAGCACCGCCTTCACCCTCATCCCCACCTTGACCTTCTCCGGGGCGACCCCGTCGATGAGGTGGACGAGGCCCGTGTCCGCTCCGTCCATCTTTATGACGCCGTACACAAACGGCGGCTTCTTGGGGTGAAGCGAGGGCTCGTGGTAGTTGACGACCGTGTATGTCTCGACCGTACCCGTCCCGGGCAGCTTCACCCACTCGTTCATGTCCTTATAGCACTCTATGCACTTGATCTTGGGAGGAACGTACACCCTTCCGCAGGACGGACAGCGGTTCGCCCAGATCTCCCCGTCATCTCTCAGCTGAACGTACCACTTGCTGAGGGTACTGCCGACGGTCCACGAGTAGGGAACGCATATCTTCCCCGGGAAGACAATCTCCTCCACCTCGTCTTTCCAACCAGCCAACTGCCTCACCTCTTTTCGCTGAACCTGTACCTGGTCACGTATGTAAAGGTCTAAGGGTACCCCTTGGGATGCAATGGTGTGTGGTAATGCAGAACGGCCGCGGTCTCTTGCGACTGGGCAGCGTACAAGGCTTTGACGTGTCTGAAAACGGTCTTAGCAAGCCCTATCACCGTCGTCTCTCGGGCTCCTGATTACAAAGCGAGACTATTCTATAGGTTTTGAACGTATAGTCAATCACGGTTACCGAGGAGTTTTATTTGTGGGAAGGAGCGGATATCGGCGCTTAATAATCAGCTTATTAATCCTGGCCGGAGCCGCCTCCGAAGCCACGGATTTCCTCCATGTAAGCGGCCCTGTAGCGCCCGGTGCGGAGCGCCTCCATCAGCTCTTCTTCATTGGAAGGCTCGTCATCGAAGACGGTGACGCACCTTCCGATATGGCTCACGTGGTGTGCGTCGCTCCCCCCCACACCGAACAGGCCGTATTCCTGCCGTATCCTCTCGGCCTCGTCGTTGCTCTTGCGGGTCATGGCACCGTTGTGCGTCTCGAGCGCGAAGATGCTCTCGAGCAGGCCGTCCGGTATCCCGTGGCGGTGCCGGTGGCGCGCGTCGGCGACCCCCCTGCACGGGTGGGCCGGGATTATCACGCCTTTCCTCTTCTCCACCTCGCGTTTGAGGTCAGCGAACGGGAAGAGGTAATACCTGATGTGCTCCTCCCAGCCGAAAACGAGCATGTCGCCCAACTCGGTGTAGACCTCCATTCCCCTGAAGACCTTGAACCCGCGCTCGAGCGCGTACTCGTAGTTGACCTGCGCCCCCCTGTAGGTCGAGTGCTCGGTGACACACACCGCGTCGAGCCCGAGCTCCCGCGCGCGCTCGACGAGTTCCTCAGGCTGGACTGAGGAGCACCTCGAGGAGACGTTGGTGTGAACGTGCAAATCAACAAGCATGCTTATCTCACGGTTCAGTCGCGCCCACCGGCAATCGGCCGGCGAACAATCGCGTTCACTATAGTATTCGATAATTCCCTTATCAAGCCTGAGCTCCCTGGGCAGTGGTAGAATCTGCACAGAGCTTCGCCAGCAACGCCTCCGGCCGAAAGAACGCCTGACAAGGGGTGCTGTCACGAAGGACATGTACGAAGACAGAAGGATCAGGTACGCGGCCCTCGCGTCCCTGGCGCTGGCGGTTCTCGCGGGCCTGTACGTTGTCAGGCTCGGCGACTACCTCCTGTTTCACAGCCTGGTCGAGATATTCACTGTCGTGATAGCGGCGGGCATCTTCGTGATGGCCTGGAACTCGCGCAAGATACTGGACAACAACTACCTGCTCTTCGTCGGCATAGCCTACCTCTTCGTGGCATTCCTGGACGGCCTGCACACACTGGCATACAGCGGGATGGGCGTCTTCACTGGTTACGGGGCGGACCTGGCGACCCAGTTGTGGATTGCGGCTCGCTACATGCAGGCACTGTCCCTTCTCATCGCGCCGCTCTTCCTGGGACGCCGCCTGCGGATATGGCTCGTGGCGGGCGCCTACGCGATGCTGACCACCCTTGTGACGCTGTCCATCTTCTACTGGAAGATCTTCCCGACCTGCTTCGTGGAGGGAAAGGGGCTCACCCCGTTCAAGAACATCAGCGAGTACGTCATCTCCGTCCTGCTGGTCGCCGCCGCGGCCCTCCTGTTCCACAGGCGGGGTTCTTTCGACCGGGACGTCCTCTGGCTCCTGGAGGCCTCCATCGCTCTCACTATCGCATCCGAGCTCGCCTTCACGCTCTACACGCACCCTTACGGCCTCGCGAATTTCATAGGTCACCTGTTCAAGCTGGTGTCTTTCTACCTGATATACAGGGCCATCATCGTCACGGGGCTCACGAGGCCGGTGGACCTTCTCTTCAGGGACCTGAAGGGACGGGAGCGGGAACTACAGGACCTCAACGACGAGCTGGACGGTTACGCCAGGATGGTGTCCCACGACATCAGGGGCCCGCTCGCCTCGATAAAGCTCGCCGTGGGGATGGTGGACGAACTTATCGAAAGGCCCGGGCTGGAGGAAGAGGACAGGCTCGAGATACGGGAGAACGTCAGAACCATCTCGAGCAGCGTGGAAAAATCGTTCGCGCTGGTCGACGACCTGCTGGCCCTGGCGCGGGCCGGCCATGCTGACGAGCAGGTCATGGAAGTCGACATCGCAGCCGTCGTCCGTGGAATAGCAGAGGAGCGGTCGGCGGAGCTCCAGGAGAGGGAAGCCCGGGTCGATACCGCCAACGAGCTGGGCACGATGCGGGCCTGCCCGACGCAGATATACCAGCTCTTCTCGAATCTAATCGGCAATTCGCTCGCACACAACACGTCGAAGGGCCTGACCGTAACTGTCTCCCGGCTCCGGGACCCCGAGCCGGGAGCGAGTAGGTTCCTCGTGCGCGACAACGGAACCGGCATCCCCGAGGAGCTGATCGACCATGTCTTCGACCCCTTCTTCAAGGGCCCGGGGGGTGGCACCGGAATAGGGCTGAGCACTGTACAACGGATAGTCCTGGCGTACGGCGGTTATATCAGGGCCTACAACGAGGGTGGCGCCTGCTTCGAGTTCTCCCTGGGCGATCTCGAGGGCGATACCTGCTAGCTCCCGGCCGCAGATACCCCTTGTGGGAAAAACCGCCGCGTTCCTGTGGCAGGGTACCCGGCTCATGCGTTGAAATAATTTCCCCAGGAACACAAACTTTGGGGTTCAGAACCAGAATGACGAAACAAGCCAAGAACGACGTCGTCAGGATGCTGATCGTAGATGACGATCCCGATACGGCGGCAAGCGTCAGGCGACTCCTGTCGAAGAAGTTCAGGTCGGTCGTCGAAGTGGCGGCCACGGTGTCCACCGCCAGGGACAGGCTCAAGGCGGAGACTTTCGATATCCTGATACTCGACTACAACCTGCCTGACGGGACGGGCCTCGACCTGCTCGAGGAGCTTTCCTGCTCGGGTGACCACCCCCCGGTGATCATGGTCACCGGGCAGGGGGACGAGTCTATCGCGTCCGAGGCGCTTCGATTGAGGGCGTCGGGCTACGTGGTGAAGGACAGGCGCCTCCCGGCGGCGCTCCCCGAGGCGGTCAGCGGCGCTCTCAGCGAGATAGCGCTGCGCCGGGCGGAGGAGCGGATAAGGTACAGCGAAGAGACCGAGCGCGCCCTGCTGAACGCCGCGCCCGAATCGCTGTTCCTTCTGGACCCTTCAGGGACCATACTCCAGGCCAACAGGACCGGGGCGGAGCGGTTCGGCCTGGGTGGCGACGAAGCCAGGGGACGGAACTTCTACCAGCTCCTCCCGGAGGGCCTTCGCGTCGAGCGCAAGAGGCACATCGACTCCGTCTTCCGCACCGGCCAGACCCTTCATTTCAATGACGTCCGGGAGGGGCGGGACTACTCGAACGCGGTCTTCCCTGTGCTGGGCGAGTCCGGGGACATCGAACGCGTCGCCTACACGGCCCGCGACGTGACCAGCCAGAAACGCGCCGAAGCCGTCATGGAGGAGGCCCGCGACGAACTGGAGGCCATGGTGCAGCAGCGCACCGCGGAGCTGCTGGCGACCAACAGGGAGCTGCGCGATGAGATAACCATGCGGATGCGGGTTGAGGAGTCCCTGAAGACACTCTCGGCGCAGGTACACGGACAGGCCCGGATGCTGGACCAGATCCTCTCCTCTTCCCCGGACCACTTCTTCCTCTTCGACCGCAAGGGGAAGTTCATCTATGCGAACTCCACCGCCGCCGGCGTGCTGGGGCTCGACCACGCGGAGATGGAAGGAAAGTACTGGTGGGACCTGGGCCTTCCCGAGGAGCCCATGAAATCCCTGGATATACAACGGGAGGCGGTGCTCGCCTCCGGGGAGCAGAGGGTAGGGAGGATGGTGCTGCCGACTCCGGGGGGAGAAAGAGACTTCGAGTACGTCCTGAGCCCGATAATGGGCCTCGACAACAAGGCGAACACCGTCGTCGCGACCCTGCGGGACATCACCAGCGAAGACAGGCTGCGGGAGGAGCTGGAGAGTCACATGGGGGTCCTCGAGGAACGGGCCCAACTGCTGGACCTCATGCCGTGCGCGGTGATCCTGCGCGACATGAACGACGAGGTGCTGCACTGGAGCGCGGGCGCGGAGAAGATGTACGGCTGGTCCTCCAACGAAGTCGTCGGGAAGAGTTGCCACGAGATGCTGCGGACCGAGTTCCCGGTACCCGTAGGTGACATCGGCTTCGAGCTGCTGGAGACCGGCTCCTGGGAGGGCAGGCTGATCAAGTTCGCGAGTGACGGGAGCAGGGTCGACGTGCAGAGCCGCTGGGTGTTGAAGCGCCTGGCGCAAGGACAACCTGACGCCGTTCTCGAAATCGACGACAGTAGAGGGGTGCAGCCGCCACTCTCCTGAGCGAGCCGGGTAAAGGGTTCGCATACAACTGGCCGGAGATACCCCAAGAAATTCCAGAAGGTATTTCCGGTTTGCGTTGAGGGGCCCGGGTACCGCCCCGGGAGGCCCGGAAGGACAGCCGGGCCGCCCGGAAGAAACATGATTTAGGCGCCGAACCCAGGGAGGGCCCGATCAACAGTCGCAACAGCACCGAGCCCGTATTCAGCCCGGCGCGGATTGAGTCGTTCAGCGACGCCGTCTTCGCGGTGGCGATCACTCTTCTCGTGCTGTCGCTGCGCCTCCCGGCAAGACACATTGCGGATGCCCAACTCTGGCAGTACATCCAGGACCAGTGGCCCTATTTCTTCGCCTACGTCCTGAGCTTCGTGATCATCGGAGGTTTCTGGGTCAGCCACCACATGTTCTTCTCACAGGTGGAGCGCCACGACGGAGGGTTCGTCTGGCTCAATTTGCTGTTCCTCATGCTCATAGTCTTCATCCCGTTCCCGACGAGCGTCATAAGCGAGTACGGCGAAACGGTGACCGGGACGGTGCTCTACGCCGTGAGCATCGCCGCCGCCGCCCTGGTGCTCGCATTCATGGTGTGGTACGCCGTGAGGGAGGACAGGCTGGTGTCGGATTCCTTCGAGCGGGAGATGGGCAGGCACCTCATTCTGCAGTACCTCAACGTGGCTTTTATCTTCCTGGTGTCCGTGGGGATTGCCTTTATCAACACAGACGCGGCGAAGTATTTCTGGCTGCTCATCCTTGTCAGCAGCAGGCTCCTGGACTACATCTTCAAGCGGCGGCGGCGCGCGGCGGCCGCCTTGAGGGGAACCTGAACGGAGCCGACAGGCGAGTTCACTTCCGATTGTTGAGCAGGCCTCGAACGCACAGTCGGGCGCTTGGTTAACGCTCTCCCCGGTCGTATCCCCTTCGGGCGGGTAAACCATGTGGGTGCCTTCGGGGCGTAGATAGGGTAAGCCAAGCAGGCATACGGGCAGGTGACCTGCGCGTGACCCGGGTGAGCCCAAAATCCCGAGTACGTTCACTATTGTTCAGAGTAATAACCCGCCGATTCCAATTATTGAAAGAGCCACCTTCGTCTCTGGAGGTATTGTGATGCATCGCGATACGAGAGGAACGGCGACGAGGTTCCTGGCGAGTATCGGTCGCGAGGATGGTCTGACCCTCGTCGAGGTTTGCGTAGCGCTCATAGTAATAGCCATCCTGGTGGGGATAGCCGTTCCGGTCTTCCTCAATAGCCGGAACAAGGCCGACAGGGCTACGGCGGAATACAACCTGAGGCTCGGGGGCTCATGCATGGACCGGCTGTGGTTCCAGGCACTGGACAGGGGCTCGAACAGCCCGGACGGCGTCGATTCCTACAGGGACTTCCTCCCCCCGGAGGAGCTCAAGGAATGCGAGGAGTTCCTGAGCAGCGGCTACGTCCCGTTCGACGCGCGGTACATGAGCTTCTATGAGACCAGGATAAAGTGGGCTGACCTTGAGGTCGGAGGGACTTCTCCCCCGGTGGCCTCTGCCGACACCATCGCTTATGAGCTCGCCTCCGATTACGGTTTCCAGATCAAGGGCGCTTACAGGAACGGGAAGGCGCTCGACCTCGGCGTGGACTTCGCCGAGGACTGGAGCCTGCTCCCCGGAAAGATATGCGTGGTCGGCAACAAGTACTACTGGGACGGCGGCTGGAAGGACAATACCGACAGGTTCTACGTAACCCTGATAACCCTCGAGCGCAGCGGGATAGCGCACTACCTGACCATGAGGCAGGGCGCGGTTGTCGATTACGGCAAGTTCGAGTGGGACAACGGAAGCGGGAATCCCGGTGATGGATGGAAGGAGGGCGACGAGCCGCCCGATGACGACACCACTCCTCCCGGTGACACTACGCCTCCGGGCGACACCACTCCCCCGGGAGACACGACGCCTCCGGGCGACACCACTCCCCCGGGAGACACGACGCCTCCGGGCGACACCACTCCCCCGGGCGAGGATCCTCCACCGCCCGTGGCGGCGGTCCTCAATGTGTCCGTCGAGCCGGAGGTCCTGAACCTCAACAACGGGGACTTCACCATCTTCATCGAGGTCGCGATGTCACCCAACTACTCGGTCTCCGACATAGACCCGGACTCGATATCGTGCTTCCAGGCGGGTCCTACAGAGTTCAACGTCGCCGCGGACAACAAGGTTGTAGTGAAGTTCGAGAGGAAAGACCTGGTCGACGTGCCCCTGGGAGACGCCGTGACGTTCACGGTCTCAGGCATGTTCTTCGACGGCGTCACGTTCCAGGGCTCCGACACCGTGAGGGTGATATAGCCTATGTTTTTTGCGGGCAACCAGGGTTGCCACGCGGTGAAGGGCGGGCTTAAAGGCCCGCCCTTTCTATTACATTCACCCTTCGGACGGCGCAGGGCTGTTGTGGCGCGCATGCTCCAGCCATCCCGCCAGCCGCCAGGTGAGCTCCAGGAGAAGCACCGCGGCCGCGGCGATTCCCAGGGCCTCGAGCACGTAGGGCCATGAAGGCAGGTAGAGAGCAAAGAAATCCCTGGTCCACGGTATCGTGAACGCCCCAACCAGTCCCACCACCATCGCTCCGACCAGGAGCGTCTTCCACCAGTTGAACGGCCGGGCCAGCTCTCCGAGGACCCAGAGCCCCGCTATGGCGAGCACGAGGGTGGCCATGGTCCTGGACTCGGCCAGGGTGACGTTGTGGTGGGTGTGCGAAATGGAGCCGGCGGCCAGGGCGGCCAGGGCGGCTATCAGGCCGGCTGGCACGGCGAACCGCAGTACTCTCCTGACAAATCCCGGCCTGTACAGCTGCTTGTTGGGAGCGAACGAGAGCACCAGCGCGGGGGCACCGATCGTAAGGCTGCTCACCAGCGTCATGTGCCTCGGGAGGAAGATGAATGCCCAGCCCGCGAGCCCGATGATTATCGAGAGCAGGGTCGCGTAGATGGTCTTGGTCAGGAACATGTTGGCCACCCGCTCGATGTTGCCGATCACCCGCCTTCCCTCGGCGACCACCCCGGGCATGGTAGCGAACTTGCCGTCGAGAAGAACCAGCTCGGCCACGGCCTTGGACGCCGCCGAGCCCGACCCCATTGCGATGCCTATATCCGCCTTCTTCAACGCAAGCACGTCGTTCACGCCGTCGCCGGTCATGGCCACGACGTGGCCCCTCGACTGGAGCGCCGTAACCATTCCTTCTTTCTGGTCAGGGGTCACCCGCCCGAACACCGAGTGCTCCTCCAGGACCCCGGCCAGCTCCTCGGGGTCCTCCGGCATGCTCCTTGCGTCCACCGGCTCGCCGACGTCCGGGACCCCCGCGCGCCGGGCGACCGCGGCGACGGTCACCGGGTTGTCCCCCGAGATGACCTTTATCGTGACCCCCTGGTCAGTGAAATACCGCAGCGTGTCGCTCGCGTCGGGTCTCACCCTCTCCTCGAAGAGGAGCAGCGCGGCGGGGTCCAGCCGCTCAGGGAGGCTTTCGGATGCGAGCGGCGCCGGGGCCCTGGCGAGCAGTAAGACCCGCTGGCCGGACGACGCGAGCCCGGTCACCTCGTCGCGCAGGGAGGCGGGCGCTCTCGAGCTCTCGAACAGGACCTCCGGCGCCCCGAGAACCCACGTACCGGAGCCGCCGAAAGTCTCCGCGCTCCACTTCCGCGCGGACGAGAACGGCACCCCTCCCGTCCTCTCCCATCCCGGTGACTCGGGGAAGGCCGCCCTGACAGCGCTCAGTGTGGAGCTCTCGGAGGCGGTACTCGCCCCGAAAGCCCCCAGGACCTCGTCAAGGGAGACGTCCCGATTGGCGGCGGAGAAGCCCTCCAGCGGCTCGATACTGCTGAACGCCAGCTGGCCCTCGGTGAGTGTTCCCGTCTTGTCGAGGCAGACCACGTCCACGCGGGCGAGGCCTTCCACCGCGGGCAACTCCTGGACCAGCACCTTGCGCCGCCCGAGGGTCACCACGCTCACGGCGAACGCGACGCTCGTCAGGAGCACCAGCCCCTCAGGGACCATGCCCACCAGGCCGGCCACCGTGCCGGGGACGGCCCTGCCGAACGTTCCGAACACCTTCATCTGGCTGGCCAGGAGCAGCGCGCCGGCCGGGATCATGATCCAGGTGATGTAGCGCAGTATCAGGTTTATCCCGTCGCGGAGCTCGCTAGGCACCACCTGGAACCTGCGCGCCTCGGCCGCGAGCCTGCGCGCGTAGGAGTCCTGGCCGACGGCGGTGGCCCTGAACCTTCCCGAACCGGCGACCACGAAGCTGCCGGAGAAAACGTTGTCGCCCGGGTGCTTGACCACCGGCACTGATTCCCCTGTGAGGAGCGACTCGTCCACCTCGAGGCTCTGGCTGGTCAGCACCTCGCCGTCGACCACGAGCTGGTCGCCGGTGTGAAGCTCGAGCACGTCGTCGAGCACGACGTCCCCGAGCGACACCTCGGCGGCCGCGCCGTCACGGACGACGGTCGCCTTCGGCGCGCTCAGGACGGAGAGCCGGTCGAGGGTCCACTTGGCCCTGACCTCCTGGACTATCCCGATGAACGTGTTGGCGAGCAGCACCAGCCCGAAAAGGCCGTCCCGGACCGAGCCGAAGATGAGGATAACGATGAAGAGCCCTCCCAGGAGCGCGTTGAAGCGGGTGAAGACGTTGGCCCGGAAGATGTGCCAATAGCTGCGGCTGGTGGCCTCTTTCACGTCGTTGGTCTGCCCGAGCGCTATCCGCTCGGCGACCTCGGCGGTGGAAAGGCCCGTCGTTTCAGCGACTTCAACGCTTCCTGCCAGTGCGCCCCCTTAGGCTCGGCGGGGTCGCCGGGTGAAAATGCAACAATGTGACCTGACCCCGCTGTTGCGTTTACTTTATCAGGTCTTTGCCTATGCTCCACGCGTCCGCGAAGCGTTCGCCCAGCCTGAAGTAGCTTTTGTCGTACATCGCGAAAAGAATGGGGTCGGCCTTCGCGAAGTCCACGGTCTCACCGTCGGTGACGAGCTCCTCCTCGCAGTAGGCCTCGACTATCTCCCCGACGAAGACGTCGTGGTTGGGCATGTCCACTGTCATCGCGAGCCTGCACTCCATGTTCACCGGGCACTTCTTTATCATCGGCGCGGTCCCCAGCCGGCCGTAGAACGTCTCGAACGCGGAGCCCTTGTCGAACTTGCGGCCGGAGACGAGCCCGCAGTAATCTGTCTCCCTGACCATGTCCGCCGAGGGGATGTTGACGCTGAAGGTCTCGTTCTCCCTGATGCCGCCGTTCGTGTAGTGTATCTTGCCCATGCTCAAGCAGACGTGGGCGAAGTCCATTATCCCCACGTGCGCTATCGTAATGAAGTTGGGCTTGCCCTCAACGTTCGCGCCTATCAGGGTCACCGGCATGGGATACAGGCAGTTCTTCACGCCGAGCTCTTTCTTCATGTCGTCCTCCCTGCTTGTGACGCCGGCCTGGAGCCGGGCGGCGTGCGCCGCCTTTGGATATACCTCCAAGAATGGTATCTTCAAGTTAGTGTAACGTGCAGCGGCCGGTCAACCGGGCCCGTGCCCGAGGTGACGCGGGTGAGGTGGTGGGTTCCCTTGTCGAGAATGCAGCCCGGTGGGAAGGTGCCGGCAGCCGCGGCGCTGCTCGCCGTCCTTCTTCTCGCGGCAGTTCTTCCGGCCGCCGCCGGGTGCCGCCGCTTCGGGGGTCAGGGCGCCGGAGAAGATTCCATGACCTTCCAGGGCCGCGAGAGGACCTACATCGTCCACCTGCCTCCTTCATACGACAGCTCTCGCAGGTATCCCCTGGTAGTGGTGCTCCACGGCGGCACGAGCAACGCGGAGCAGACCGTCAAGCTCACCGGGATGGATGCCACCGCTGACCGCGAGGGGTTCATCGCCGTCTATCCGAACGGGACGGGAAGGGTGCCCACCTGGAACGTCGGCTTCGGGTACGGCTACGCGCTCCGTAACCAGGTCGACGACGTCGGTTTCATACGGGCACTGGTCGAGAAGCTGTCGGGGGAGCTTGCCGTCGATCCGGACCGCGTCTACGCCACCGGGATATCGAACGGGGCCATGCTGGCCTACCGCCTCGCGTCGGAAGCCGCCGACGTCTTCGCGGCCGTCGCTCCCGTGGCCGGAGTCGCCGGGGGAAGGGAGGATTATGGCGCCCCGCTCGTTGTCTTCCAGGCGCCCTCACGTCCCGTCTCCGTCATGGCGTTCAACGGCAAGGCGGACGAGATGGTACCCTACGAGGGGGGGAAGGGCCGCGGGCTCTCCAAGGTAGTCTACCTATCCGTTCCCGAGACGATCGCGCTGTGGGTGGGGTACGACGGCTGCGCGCCTCAGCCCGCCGAGGAGGTCACCGGCGGCGGCAACATAATCATGCAGGCTTACGGCGGAGGCGCCGAGGGATCCGCGGTGGTGCTGTATACGATAGTGGACGGTACGCACTCGTGGCCTGGAGGTACCAAGCTTCGTCCCGGCGGGCCGGGGCCGAACCAGCAGATATCGGCTAACGACCTGATGTGGGATTTCTTCGAGTCCCACCCAGGGAAGCGTTGAAGAGGCCGACACGGCCGGGAAGGGAAAAGATGCACGTGATCAAGCTCGAGGACTGCGAGGAGTTCGTGTCGCGCGACGGGGCGAGGCTCCGGGAGATGCTGCACCCGGACAAGGCCGTCCTCGACCTGCGGTACAGCCTCGCGCACGCGATCGTCGAGCCGGGGCTCTCCACGGCGGAGCACAGGCTCGCGGCCTCGGAGGTCTACTACCTGCTGTCGGGCAAAGGCCTGATGCACATCGACGGCGATGAGGAGGAGGTATCGGCCGGCTGCACGGTATATATCCCGCCGGGCTCCGTCCAGAAGATAACCAACACGGGGTCAGATGACCTTGTGTTCCTCTGCATCGTCGACCCGGCCTGGCAGGAGCACCTCGAGGAGATATTGTAAGGCGGCGCACTACACACGGGGAGGGGATCAACTTGGCGAAGCCTGAGCACGAGCGCGCGGCGGAAAAGGCGAAAGACCTTTTCCTTTCGGGATACAACTGCGCCGAGTCCGTCCTGCTGTCCACCCTGGAGCTGATGGGGGGCGAGGCCGAGTGGGCGCCCAGGGTGGCTTCCGGTTTCGGCGGCGGCATCGGCCGGACCTGCCAGGTCTGCGGCGCCATCACTGGAGCGGTAATAGCCGCGGGCTGGGCCCGGGGAAGGGAGCGCGCGGGAGAGGGGCTGGACGACCTCTACTCCACCGTCTCCTCTCTCATGGACGGTTTCGTGGAACGCTTCGGGACGACGAGCTGCAGGATGCTGATTGACGTCGACCTCGCGGACCCGGAGCAGCAGGCAAAGGCCGGGAAGGAAGGTGTCTTCGCCGAGCAGTGCACGAAGTTCGTCGAGTTCTGCACCCTCATGATAGCCGAGAAGCTCGACCTGTAAGGGTTGAGCCGGGCCCGCGATGGCCCGGCTCAATACTCGTGACGGCGTGGCCAGCGCTCAGGCCGCCTTCTGCGCCTCCTTGCGCTTCGGCCCGGTCTCCCGCACAAAGAACACGACGCCGACTACGGCGATTATCGCCAGGGCGGCCAGGAACAGTATCGCCCAGCGGTAGTCTGTGAGCCCGTCGACCTTCCTGGCGAAGACCTCCATGAGCAGCGGAATACCCGCAGACCCGATGCTCCCAACGGCGAGCAGGGTGCCGACGCCGGTGGCGGCGAGCCTCGGCCCGATCTCCTCCATCTCGCCCACTATTGTGAACGTCACTGGAAGTGCCGGCAGGAGGAAGAATCCCATGAGTATTCCGAAGCCCACGTCGAGGGGCTTGTTGCCCACGAAAGCGATAATTAGCAGCGCGGGCACGGCTACGGAGCCAGCCAGGATCAGGAACGGCTTGCGCACTCCGACCTTCTCGGAGTAGGGAGGTATCAGGCCCGCGCCGATTATCCCTCCCACGGTGATGCCCGCGGCGACCAGCGAGGCGAAGCTCGTCGTGAAGCCGTGGTACTGCATTATCTTCTCCATCGTGACCGTCATGCCGATGTAGACGCCGTACCCCGCCAGGGACACGATGCACAGCGCTCTGAAAGTATTGGAGCGGAAGAGCGTGCCGAACGCCTCCCGCAGCGGGACGTTTGCGAGCTCCTCCATCGGCCCGGCGGGGGTAGGCGGCGACTCCTTGGCAAATACGAAGAACAGCACGCCGGTGACTGCCATTATTATCCCCATGACCAGCAGGACGTTGTTGAGGCCGTTCTGGGCGACTTGCTGGCTTGCTCCTTCGGGTATCCCCGCAATCGCCGTCACGAGCGGCAGGCCGATGGCCGTGCCAAGGTACATGGACATGGTAGTGAGGCCGTTGCCCAGCGCCCTCTGTTTCTCCGGGTACCACTTGATGGGCATCTTGGAGAGGTTTGCCAGGGCGAATGCGGCGCCCATGCCTCCGAGGACCTGCATGAAGAGATATACCCACCATTGGGCTGTGCCGCTGTCGATGACGTGCGGGGTCACAGCCTTGACGATTCCGGCAATGACCAGCATGACCGTGCCGATCCCGGCCGAGAACTTCCAGCCCTTGTTGTCCCCGAGTGAACCAGCGTAAGAGGACACCAGGATGAACATGAACGGGCCGACAAGGGCGAGCAGGCGCACCTGGGTCGTGCTTACGCCCAGCGCCGTCTCAACGGCGGTCTCAATAGGCGCGAAGCTCAACCACAGGAAAGCCTGCACCAGCAGCACCAGGCCGAAAACGGCGGTCACGACCCATCGGTAACCATAGACCTTGTACTCGGATTCCTCAGGAATGGCACTCACCCCCCGCACTCACCCCGGGCGGTCCGCCCGGGCGCAACAATGGGCCGGTCGTGTAGAGGCAGAATATCCCGTCCTGCCGTTGGATCAGGGCCTTGTCCGCTTCGGTCACAGGATTCCCTTACGTAATCCTATAATCTCAGCCCCGTCCAGTCGAGTGTCGTTTTTCGCCCGCTGCGCTCTGCTTGTCACCCGACACTCATTTGGACACCTCCACGTCATTCATAATATAGTCAGTCGGTGAACGGGGAAAGGAACTCTCGTCATGAGCATCTACGACAAGCGGATCAAGCTGATATTCTACGCCAGCGTCGGGGTGGACCTGCTGGTGGTAGGCCTGCTGATAGCCCTGGTCAACCCGCTCGTGGGGCTGGTCTCGGCGGCCGCACTGGCGGCAGGGCAGGTCGTCGTGTACTGGGTGCTGGTCCGCCCCGGCATCCTGCGGGAAAAAGTGCTGGCCTCCGGGCAGCCCGGCGAGGCCAGGATATTGAAGATTGACGCCGGGGCGTTGACCGGGACAAGCCTGGTCCAGCGGGTCACGATGTCGCTCGAGGTGCGACCCTCCTCCGGTGAGCCGTACCAGCTCGACGGCCCCATGCTGGTAGACAGGGGCCAGCTGCAGGCTCTCACGCCCGGCGCGGTCGTACCGGTCATGATCGACCCTCAGAACCCGGCCAACGTAGCCATCGGCGGGCCGCAGGGCGAGAGCGCCCTGGCCGGCGCGGCGCAGGACAAGGCGCGCGAGGCCGGCGAAATGGTGGACGGCTGGGAGGCGGTGAACAACGCCATCAGGGAGAGGGGGCTTCCCGCGGAGGCAGCCGTCCTGAAGGCCTGGGAGCTTGGTGTGAACGTCAACGGCCCGAACCCCGCGATGCAGCTGCTGCTGGAGGTCCGTCCCGCCGACAGGCCGCCGTTCCAGGCACAGGCCACTTGCGTTGTAGCCGAGGCTTCCCTCGACAAGTTCCAGCCCGGCAACCTGATACATGTCAAATACGACCCGGAAGACCTCACGCGCGTCGCGGTCGTTCACTCATGAGCCGACCGGGCGCCGGACTGAAGGGGACCGCATGCTAGTAGCCCTGATAGTAGCAGCCTCCATACTGGCGGCCCTCGCGGCCGTCCTTCTGCTCCTCTACAACAGGCTCATACGCCTGCGCAACAAGACCGACAACGCCTGGCACCAGATAGACGTCCAGCTGAAGAGACGTTACGACCTGGTGCCCGAGCTCGCAGCCGTTGTCGAGGGATACGCGCTACACGAGCGGGAGACCCTCGAGCTCACCGCCGCTGCCCGGGGGCGCGCCATGAGCGCCGCGAGCGTCGGCGAGCAGGGACCGGCGGAAGATGGTCTGACAGCTGCAATCGGCAGCCTCATCGCTCTCGGCGAGAACTACCCCGACCTCAAGGCCAACCAGGACTTCATCAAGTTCCAGAAGGAGCTCGCCACGACCGAGAACCGGATAGCCGGCGCCAGGAAGTATTACAACGGCGCTGTTATGTACTACGACAACGCCAGGCAGGGGTTCCCGGGTAATATGGTTGCGCGCCTGTTCCGGGGCAGCTTCCCGGACAGGGACTACTTCGAGATAACCGACCCTGCTGACCGCGAAGTCCCCTCCGCGACCTGAGACCCGGGTTATCCCGCAGACGAGCCGCCGCCGCCGAACCCTCCCCCGGAGGACCCGCCGCCGAAGCCCCCTCCCCCGCCGCCGCCGCTGGACGAGGGTGAAGAGCTCAGCGTGCTCCCTACGCTTGTCTCCATCCTGGACAGCGAGTCTGCGAGGTAGACCGTGCTGAAAGCACCAGGGTAATACCCGCGGTACCAGTCAGGCGGCTCTGTGTAAATGTCCTTGAACTTCTCCGCCCACGCGGTCGCAACGCCGAGCACCATGGCGTACGGCATGTTGGCCTGGAAGTTCTCGGGGGTCATGAACTTCATCTCCTCCTGCTCCGCGGTCGCCATGTACTCCTTGAACCCCTTCACGTATGAAAGCGCCTCGGACCCCTTCGCTGTACGCCTCGACATGAAGCGCCCGACTATGAAGATGGAAACGCCAGCGATGGCGAGCGCCGGCACGAACGCGTACAGGTACCCGAGGTCTATCCAGGCGCGCACGAGGAAGACCGGGATGATGAGCAGCAGCAGGAGCAGGCCTATCATGGTGTACCGGTGCTTGACCTTCGAGGGGTCGCCGTCGAAAAAGCCCTTGTCCAGCACCTGGTCCTTCAGGTCGCCGTCGATCTCCGGTATGTGTGTATAGAACTTGTTCTCCAGGTCGTCCTCGGTGACCGTGTCGCCGCTCTCGAACAGCCCGTCCATCAGCTGCTTCTCAAAAGGAGCCAGGTCGGTGAGGTCCTTGTCCCACCGCTGGAAGCTGAACTCCCTGGCATCGAGGAGCCCCTTGATGCCGGTCTTCTCCTGCTCGTTTATCACCAGCTTGCGCCGTATCGCGAGGTCGACGATCGTCGCGGTGATGTCGCTGATGGTCGGCGACTCGTTCACCAGCACCCCCACCTCCGCGGGACGAAGGTCGGGAGGTGGCTCATATCGGACCACGTCGAGCTCCGGCGCCCCGATATCGCGGCCCTTGCGGTACCAGAGGATTATCATTCCCAGCAGCGCCCCGAAGCCGAGCAGCGCCGCAAGCGCTATCATCACCGCCCCGAACCACGAGCGGTACGTCAGGGGAACGGACACAAGCCCCTTCGGGAACGCGACGTCGATGGTGAGGGTGGTGTACGGCGCGAGGTCGGTCGCCTCCCACCAGATGGTCCTTCCCTCAACGCCGGAGTTAAGGCTGGACGGCGGCAGGTTCTCGTTCGGGTACTGTGTCCACTTCACCTCGCTCATGTCCGTTCCCTCCGGGAGGGTGACGGTCGTACGCGAGGCCTTGATGGGGACGGAGCGGTCGTATGAGACAGTGTTGTAGTAGAGCCGGTCGTATTCGGGAGCGTAGATGAGCGCCCCGGTCATGCGGTACTCGATCACCCATCCCTTCTGCTCGTTGAAGGCGTTGAACCCTATCCGCACCCTTTTGCCGTCGGTGATCCCCTCGACCTTGACGTCGCTCACCTCACGCCCGGCGAGGTCGGTGACCTTTATGTCCTTGAACCGGACGGCCCCGTAAGACCGGCCCTCGTCGAAACCCGCTTTGCCTGCGGTGAGGTCGCGGTTGAGGAAGGAGAAGCTCCCCGTGAAGTTTATGACCTGGGTCTCCCTTACCGAGAGCGACCCGTCCGTGTTCACCTGGATGTCCACGTCGAACCGCTCGAACTCCCACGTCTTGACCTGGGCGACCTGGCGGAGAGCCGCCGAGACGGCAGGGACAAGAAGCGCCGCCGCAAGGAGCATGAGCGCGGCCACCGTGAGCAGCAGGCGTACGGTTCGCCCGCCGCGCCTTTTCAAAGCAGTCATCCGAGCATCTCCTTTTCGCGTCAACCCGTGCTGAAGACCCTGCAGAAGAATACGCTCTGGAGCCCCGGAAGGCTCGCGACGTCTATCTCCTCGACCTGCTCCAGCCCCCTCTCCTCGAAGACCTCCCTGAAATCCCGGGCGGTGCCGTCCGACCGGGGGCGCTCGTCCTCTATGACCACCACATAGGAGGACGCGACTCTGACCATCTGGTCAAAGAGCCAGTCGTAGTCGCCAGCGCCCTCGAAATAGCCGACCGAGAAGACCAGCTCGAACTCCCCGTCGGCGAACCGGCGCATCGAGCCGGTGAGCGGCCCCTCTATCACGCGGATGCGCCGCCAGACCTCGGGGAAGCGCCGCTCCACCTGCCCGATCCTCTCCGGGTCCTCCTCGATGCCGGTCAGTTCCGTCATTCCGGCCCTGTAGAGCGGGTCGAGGTTCCTGCCGCCCTTGCATCCCACTTCCAGGATGCCGGCTTCAGGTCTTACGTACCTCCCTATAAGCTCGGCGAGGAACTCTCCCCTGGCGTCTTCGACAGCCATCTATCGCCTCCGTCAAATCACTGTCGCCCGGCAGGCTTCAGGGAGCCTCTCCCCTAAGCCTGTCCAGGTTCGCTCTGCCCTCAGCCTCGAACGGCGCAAAACCGCTCAGCCTGCCACAGGGGTATTCCCCGCATTCACCGCACGTGCCGAACCCCCTGCCCGAAGCGCAGTCCCTGATCTCGCAGACCGCGCAGAACGCGTTGATGCGCCCGCTTCCGGACCTGCAGCCGTCACAGCGGATCGAGTCGACCGCAATCTTCATGCCGGTTTCGGCGCCCCAGCGCGCGGCCACCTCCTCGAGGGCGTCCGTGTCCCCGCGCTGCGTGGCCAGGTAAGCCGGGCAGCTGTCACAATCCAGGCCGCAATAAGCAATGGCCTCCGCCACCTGTCAGGCTCCTACTCCGCGGCCTTGAGCTTCTCGACGAACGCCCGCCGGCCCGCATCGTCGCCCGTCATCTCCTTGACCCTGCGCCAGGCCTGCGGGCAATCCTTGTATTCGATCCCCGCGATCTCGTGTATCCTGCGGTCGACCGCTTTCCTGTTGTCCTTGTCGACTACGATACCCGCCTCCGCGAAGATGTCTTCCATGTGACGGAAATAGCAGGACATACTCGCTCCCTACAGGTATTCGGCTTCCCAGACGCCCTGGCTCAGGCGGGCCGATTCCTCCCCGTAGGAGGTCAGCCCAAGATAGTATTCTTCGTCAGCGGCGGCGAACCTCGCCGCCTCGTCCTCCGGCTCGGGCGCGTGGGCCTGGAGCATGTCCCTGAAGTCGCGGTAGTGGTCCCGGACCGGGCAGGGGACCAGCAGGTTGCCTTCACGCGAGGGCCCTCCGTTGCCGAAGCCGTAAGCCCTCTGCCAGCCTCGGAGCGCCTCGAAGAACGGGGCCTCCCAGAGTTCGTTCAGGTCCGAGCCCCGGGCGAACAGCTCGTTCACGTTGCCGACGGAGTAAGGCGCGAAGACGCACGGCATGACCTTCCCGTCCCAGTCCACGTAGATGTAGCCCCGCTCGCGGCCGGCGCCGACGCAGCCGTTCACGAGGGTCCCGTGGTTCCAGAAGTCGAACAGGAATACCTTCTTCTCCGAGACGGCCTCCCAGGAGCGGCGCCAGAACTCGAGCCTCTGTTCGGGTGTCGGCATCGCGCCCGGGTCCGCGTCCCTGCCTGTCGGCATGTAGTGGAAGAAGAAGCCGTAGAACGCCTTGTTCTCTTCGAAAAAGAAGTCGAGGAAGCGGTCCGACATCAGCTCCCGGCAGTTCTCGCGCGTCACCGTGGCCGAGATGCCGACCGGGACGCCCGCCTCCCGGAGGGTGGACATCGACTCGAGGACTCGGTCGAACACCCCCGCGCCGCGCCTCGAGTCAGTGCTCCCCCGCATCCCCTCGACCGAGAGCGCCGGGGTGAGGTTCCCCAGCCGTTCCATGCGCTCGGCCGCGGCCCTGGTCACGAGCGTGCCGTTGGTGAACATGAGGAACAGGCAGTCGGGGTGTCTTTCGACGATGTCCAGCACGTCAACGCCCCCGGAGCTGTACGCCATCGGTTCGCCCCCGGAGATGACGACGAGCCTCACGTCCCAGAGTCTCTTCGCATCAGTGATGACCCGGTCGAAGACCCGCCAGTCCAGCTTCGCGCTGCCGTCGGTGGAGCTCGCATAGCAACCGGGACAGGAGAGGTTGCACGCATGCCCCGGGCTCACGGCTATGAACCACGGGGGGTCGCAGCCGCGCTCGGAACGGAACTCCCTGCCCTGGGGAGTGGCCCTCACGGGCACCAGGAGCGCACGTGCCCACAGCCTGGTGATGACCCTTGTCAGGTGCGGGCTGAGCGCCCCCGCGGCAACGAGGCGCTCGAGCGTCGACAGGACCGCCCGCGCGAAGAGTACCCGCTCATCCTGGAGACGGCCCCGGTCCCCGTTTCCCCCACCGGCCAGTCTCAAGGACGGCTCGACCATACTGTCGGCAAGCCGGAGGGCCGGCTCGCGGAACCACCCCTTGTGGAGGAGGGTCGCGACCGTATCGAGCAGCAGGGTCCCGGTGGGACCCGCGAGCAGCTTTCCGCCCACCACTCCGGCGTCCATGTCTCCTCCCTCCCGAGCGGATGTCCTATCTCTACAGGTCGCTCCGCCGGCGGCCGCGGAGCGTGGCCCGTGAGGGCCTGTCACGACGTATTAGGCGGAACGCGTCGAAACCCTGCGCGTACCGGAACCCGCAGGGGTTACCAGCACGGGTATTAAGTGGTTCAATGTCGTAGGAGACGAAGCGGCGCCGGACCCGGGGGGCGCCCGATGACCCCGTGCATCTGGAGGAACATGGGCTGGCTCGATTGGGATGATTTCGCAAGGGAGTATGACGCGGTCTTCCTGGAAGACCCCGTGTATCTGAACCTGCTCGAGGAGATGATAAGAGAGGTGGGGGATGCGGCCTCCGGCAGCGTCCTCGACCTGGGGTGCGGCACAGGGAACGCCACGTTCCAGCTGCTGCGGGCATCCCCGGGAGCCGAGGTCCTCGCGGTCGACCCCTCCCTGAGGATGCGGGAGCTCAGCGCCGAGCGTTTCAAGGACGAGGCCGGCGTGACCGTCGAGGAGGGGGACGGCAACTCCATCCCTGCCGGTGACGGCACTTTCGACGTGGTCATGAGCAGCCTGACCCTCCACCACGTGCCCCGCGAGCGCAAGGCCGGCTGCGCCCGCGAGCTCGCACGGGTGCTCAAGCCGGGCGGCAGGCTCGTGTACGCGGACCGGTTCTGCGACGTGGACGGGCCCCCGGGGGACCCCGGCCGGGCCAGGGACATGCTCCAGAAGCTGGTCGGCTGGGCTCTATACCTTCTCGACCATGGTGCGACCCGCAAGATGATGATGGTGCTGGAGTCGATACCGAACGACCTCAAGGAGAACGGCGAGTACGTGGTGACCGCCGGAGAGTGGCTCGACCACCTGGCGGAGGCGGGTTTCGAGGGAACACGGGTGACCGGGGTCGAGCCGGTTGAGTTCGGCCTCAAGGTCCTGAGCGCGAAGCGAGCGTGATCGCATGCCTGGAGACGAGACTGTGGGAAACTACAGCGAGACGAGGGTCCCCGATACGAGGCTCCTGGGCAACGACATGCTGCAGGTCACGGGGCGGAAGTTATGGGTGGCCGGCCTCATCGAGATCGACGTCACTCTTGCAAGCCGCGCCCTCGCTTCCAAGGCCCCGGGCACGAGACAACCGTCCTTCACGACGTGGGCGATCAAATGCATAAGCCAGGCGGCCTCGGAACACCCCGAGGTGCACAGCGCCAGAAGAGGCCGGAAGCTGATCGTCTTTGACGACGTCGACGTCACGGTAGTAATCGAGTCCGAGCGGCGGGGCAAGAAGGTGCCCCGGCCATACGTCATAAGGAAGACGAACGAGAAGAGCCTCGAGGAGATAGGCGAGGAGATAGAGACATTAAAGACCGAGACCACCGACGAGCTGGTCCTCGGCAAGAGGAGGGGCGCCGCGGGCGCGGGCAGGTACCTGCTCTTCCTGCCTGCGTTCGCCCGGCGGTGGATACTGCGAGTGGCGGGCAGGCGGCCGTTCCTCATGAAGAAGATGGGGGGTACCGTGGTAGTGACCTCGCTCGGTATGTTCGGGCGGGCCAGGGGCTGGGCCCTACCCGTCGGAACCCTGCCACTGTCCGTCGCAATCGGTTCGACCACCAGGAAACCTGGTGTGGTCGGAGACGCCATCGAGATCCGTGACTACCTCAATATCACCCTGCAGTTCGACCACGAGGTCGTGGACGGTGCCCCGGCGGCACGGTTCATCTCGCGGCTGGTGGAACTGATGGAGGAAGCGTACGGGCTCTAAAGGTTTTCAAGACCCCGGCCCGATGTCTTTGAATATAGTGGCATCAGGGTCAGAGGACTGGAGGACAAGAGATGCACAAGTGCAAGAAGTGCGGCGTCGAGATGAAGCTTCCCGAGGACCCGTGTCCCGCCTGCGGTGAGCTGCCCGGCGCGGCCGAGACCATCACCGACATCCCCCGGACTGACTTCAAGGCGGCGCGAAAGAAACTCAGGGAAGAGATCAACCAGGGCATCGAAGAGGACAAGAAGAGACTGTAAGCCCCCACTCGACTCGAGGGCGTGCCATGAGAAGCCCCGATGAGTACCGCCGCGGCGCCGGTCCGCTGATAGCCCGCATAGAGCTCACGCCTGTCTTCGTTCCATTCCAGGAGTTCGTCGTCGATGCGATGAGCCAGGCGGGCGGCCTGGGGATGGCCATCCCTGCAGAGGAGCCCTGGCTCGGGGGCGATTTCGTCATCTGCCGCCTCGTTGCAGAGGACGGCACCACCGGTGTCGGAGAGGCGTTCCTGTGGCTGCCCGAGACGGGGGCCATACCCGAGCAGGTCATAGCCATCATCGAGCACTCCCTGGGAGCGTACGCGCTGGGTCGCAGCCCCTTCGACTTCGAGAGCATCCTCCACCACATGGAGGTGAACGCCACCCGGAACGAGGTGGCCAAGGGCCTCATCGACATGGCCTGCTACGACCTGATGGGGCGCCTGTCCGGGCAGCCGGTCTGCGAGCTCATCGGGGGAAGGCAGCTCGAGGAGGTCCCCCTGGCGGCGCTCATCCCGCTCATGTCCCCGGAAGCGATGTCGGTCGTGGCCCGGTGGTTCGGCGCGGACGGCTGGGGGACGTTCCGGTGCAAGCTGGGGGCCGGTGCCGAAGAGGACGTCCGCATAATGGAAGCCGTCCGGGATGCGTCAGGCGCGGGGTCCAGGCTGCGCGTCGATTACAACCAGGCCTACACGGTCCCCGAGGCCATCCGGGCGATCAGGGCCATCGAGCCCCTGGGCATTGACGTCGCGGAGCAGCCTGTGGGCGCGTTCGACTTCACCGGCATGGCCGAGGTCCAGCGCTCGGTATCGACGCCGCTCATGGCCCACGAGGGATGCTTCAGCCTCGCCGACGTGGAGACCCTTCATGCCCTCGGCGCCATCGGGGTGGTCGGGATCAACTCCGACAGGCCGGGCGGCATGACGTACGCCCTGAGGGCGGTGGATTTCGCGGAGCGGAACGGGATGGGGGTAGTCCTCCACAACCAGCCCCTCGGAATCGCCTCCGCCTGGCAGGTCCACCTGGCCGCGGCCCGGTTCGGCTCGCTCGGCCACGACATCGAGCTGTTCGGGCACGTGATGTTGAGCGACGACCTGATAGTCGAGCCGATCGACTACAGCGGAGGAACCGCTTCGGTCCCGGAAGGCGCAGGCTGGGGTGTCGAGCTCGACCTGGACGCCCTGGATAATCACGCCACCGGGGCGACAGTTGTTATTGACAGCTGCTGAACCCGTCAAGGAGGCCTGACATGAAAGCCGTCTTCGACGACCCCCAGTTCTCGTTCCAGATGCTCCGGGCACTCTCCGGAGCCGTCTACGGGGCGTCCGACATCGGGGAGTGCCTGTCCACGGCCTACCGCATCAAGGAGGGGGACTTCGAAAGCTGGCATGACGAGTGGAACCGGACCGCCGAGCGCATCCACAGGCTGGCAGGGGAATTCTTGAAGGCGGGGCATGATGTCAGCGCGCGCGAGGCGTTCAACCGCGCCTCGAACTATTACCGCCTGGCCGAGTTCTACCTGCATGGAGACCCCGGAGACCCCCGCATAAGGAAGCTCTCGAATAAAAGCTCCGAGTGCTTCAAGAAGTTCATCGAGCTCGGCGACGTGCTGCTCGAAGAGGTGAAGATACCGTACGAGCGCACCACTCTCCCGGGCCATCTCTACCGCGTCGACGGCTCAGGGAAGGCCAGGCCCACTCTTATCGCGCAGACCGGCTTCGACGGCACCATCGAGGAGCTCTACGCGATAGCCATGGGCGCCGTGGGGCGGGGCTTGAACTGCCTCACGTTCGAGGGCCCCGGCCAGGGGAGCGTCATCAGGGACCAGGGCCTCGTGTTCCGGCCTGACTGGGAGAAGGTGGTGACGCCCGTGGTCGACTTCGCGTTCACTCTCCCGGAGGTCGACCGGGAGCGTACGGCCCTGATGGGGATAAGCTTCGGGGGCTACCTGGCCCCGAGGGCGGCGGCGTTCGAGCACAGGCTGGCAGCGGTGATAGCGAACGGAGGCGTTTTCAGCTTCATCGAGAGCAAGGTCCCCGACGGCATGACCATGGAGCAGATGCTCGAGTTCATACGCAGCGACCCGGACGATTTCAACAAGGGCGTATGGAAGATGGCGGAGAAGAACAGCGAGATGCGCTGGGGCATGCAGAACGGCATGTTCACCTTCGGGGCAGACTCGCCGGGGGAGTGGTGGCTGAAGTGCGCCGACTACACCATGAAAGGCCTGACGGGCAAGATAACCTGCCCGATCCTCGTTGTCGACAGCGAAGGCGACAAGTCGTTTCCCGGCGAAGCCAGGAAGCTCTTCGACGCGCTCAAGGGCGACAAGACCTGGATACGGTTCACCGCCGAAGAGGGCGCCGAGGAGCACTGCCAGATAGGGGCGGGTTTCCTGTCCGGCGAAAGGATATTCAACTGGCTCGCTGAAACACTTGGCATGTCCGACTGAGCGACCTACCGGGAGGGAACATGGGTGGCGCGATACTGGGAAAGAGCTGGTGGACCTGGGTCCTGGCCGGGCTGGGAGCCCTTGCCTTCGGGATAATCCTTCTGGCATGGAACGAGCCTACCGTCGCGGCGATAGAACTGGTGGCCGGGCTGTTCCTGCTGGCTTACGGCGTGTTCGCCTGCTTCAGCGCGAGCTCCGCTGCGCGCAGGGAAGAGAAGTACTCCGGGCAGCTCGCCCTCGGCGTCATCGCGATTATCGCCGGCATCGTGGTGCTCTCCTGGCCGGGGATGACATCCCGGGTGGTCCTGTACCTGCTGGCGATATGGGCGATCGTGTCGGGTGTCGTCCAGCTCTATACGGCCTATACGGTAAGGGGCAGGGGTGCCCCGGCGGTCCTGTTCGCACTGGCGGGGGCGGTGTCGCTCCTTTTCGGCATCATCCTGATAGCGAAGCCGAGCGGCGGCGCGACCGCGATCACCTGGCTCATAGGAGTCTACGGCGTCGTCTTCGGGGTGCTCTATGTCATCATCGGGTTCGAGATGCGGCACCTCTCCGTCGACCAACCCACCTAACGCAACATCGGGGTCAGGTCACTTTGTTGCGCTTTCGAGGCGAGACGCCGGGCCCCGGCGCTGCGGCCCGCTCGCTCAGCGACCTCGGGATGAAGCTCCACTTGCTCGCCCTCTCGCGGTGCTGTTCCACCAGTGCCTCGTTGTGCGTGACGTAGATCATCTCCGCCCCGAAGAACGTTATCATCCCGGTCACGTGGAGCCACACCAGCAGGATGATGACGGTCGAGAGGCCGCCGTAGACTGACGGGACCTTCGATATCGAGCCGAAGTAGAAGGAGAGCAGGTACTGGATGCCCAGGAACAGGGCCGCTGCGACGGCGGCTCCCAGGGCGATTTCTCTTATCGACTGCCTGACGGTCGGCACTATCTTGTAGATGGCAAGGAACAGGGCGAAGTTGACCGTGAACCCGATGAGAGGCTTCGCCACGAAAGCGCCCAGGTCGTAGACCGCACCGCTGTCGCCGACCGCCCAGCTCCAGAACGCGGTGAAGCCGAACTGCACCAGGAAAGCGGCGAGAAAGAGCAGTCCTATCACGGATATCAACAGAAGCCCGAACACCTTCTTCCTTGCGTAGCTGCGTCTCTTGCTCCCGTATATCTCGCAGAAGCCCCACTCCAGGGCGCCGAATATCTTGGTGCCCGTCCATATCAGGGCCAGGATGCCGATGATGCCCGCCACGCTCTTGTATGTCTTCATGACATCCAGGGTCTGCTGGGGCGTCGTCCCGAAGATGGGCACCACGCTCTTGAGGGTCTTGACGAAATCATCACTCAGGTTCTTCGAGCCCGCCAGGAGCCCGATGAGCGCGGAGAGGGCCACGAGCAGCGCCACTATGGCCAGGAAGGCGTTGTAGGTGAAGGTCCCGGTGTAGTAGTACATCTTCTTGGTCCAGAAGTCCTCGGCGGCCGCCGAGAGGACCGCGAACCAGCGGCGGTCGGTGATGAAGACCCTGTAAATCGACTCGACCGCTCGCAGGCCGCGCAGGACAGCTCGCTCGACTCTGTCCTTGAGGTCGCTGAAGCGATTTCCGTGGGGCATGGAGGTGTCCCGTTCAGGTGGCGCCCGGCGGCTCATTTTCCGCAATCACCGCCAGCATGTCGCCCTCCGCGAAGCGTATGTCATCGGGGGGGAGCGTCATCCGGCCTTCGTGGCTGACCGCCAGCAGGCTCGCCCCCATCTCGCTGTCGAGGTATCCGGCGAGCTCGTCGGTGCTCATGCCGACCATCTTCCCACTCACGGGCAGCCTGAATATCCTCGTCGAGGGCTTCCTGGTCACAAGCTGAGTGACCATCCCTATCGTCCCGTAGTGCACGGCCGACTGGGCGAGGAGATTCCCTGAGAGCATGTTGGCGTCGTAGATCTCGCCTACCCCCGCGAGCTGCAGGTGGTGCGTGTTCTCAGGCTGCAGTATCTCGGCCGTCATCTTTATTGCGGCATTCATCGACCTTATGGTCAGTGCGGCCAGGACAGTCCTCGCGTCCTGGTCCGAGCTGTCGCCGCTCTTCGACTCGTCCGCCAGCAGCACCGCCGCCTCCGCCTTCTCGACATTGGCCCTCTTCAGGTCTCTTTCGCTCACTGCGTTTCCCCTGATGAAGAAAGGGTAGTCGTCGTCGCAGGGATTGACCTCCTGGTCGCAGAGTATGACCACCGGCGTCCTGGACGGCTCCAGTTCGGCCTTCAGCCGCTCTATGACAAAGGGCGCCCTCTGGTTCCAGCCGCACACGAGGTAGTGGCCGCCTACCTTCACGTTGGTGTCCATGTTCGTCGCCCTCCTCTGCGCTGTTCTCTGCTTGTTGGCCGACCTTATCCCGAAGAACGCCGTCAGGAGGCTGACCCCGATGAGTATCTCTATCACAACCGTCAGCTTTCCACCCGTGGTGGTGGGAACGGCGTCGCCGTAACCGACCGTCGCTACCGTTATCACGGTGACCCACAGGGCGTCGCCGTACGTGTGTATTCCTGGATTGACCTTGCGCTCGAAACCCAGCATCACCAGAGAGCCGAGCATTATGACGAGCACGAGGTTGATGATGACCAGGAACCCGACGGTCCTCATGCTCAGCGACTGGCGCAGCGACTCTCTCCTGTAAGAGATCCTCGCCCCGGCTGTGGCTCGTGTTCCCGGCATCGTTTCTCCCCGGTACATGGAATCAGGGCGTATGGAATACGCCAATATAATAGACCGTGGAGGCCCCGGCAGGTAGTCGTGGGACTCTAGACGATGTGGACCCGGACCTCGCCGGGGCGGTCGAGCTCTATGTGGAGGATGCGCGCGCTCTCCACGACGGGTGTTACCCCGACCAGGGGGTGGGCGAGACGTCCGGCCCCGTCGCCTTCACGGGCCAGGGTCTCCAGTTCGACGCCGATTATCATGGCGCGGGAAAAACCCTGTGGGGGTTCCGCGTAATTTGCTATCAACCGCGCCGCCTGCCGCTGGGACAAAGGCCGGTACCTTCTCCCGTGGGCGGGGCCACTACCGCTCATCATCGGACCTCAAATCTTCGCACGAAAAACGAAACCTTCAGTGTTGGAGACGCCTACCCGCGTCCAGTGATACCTGAGTCTATTACGACTCCGGGCGCTCGGCAACGGAAAACGACCAATTCGTGCTCATTTTCACGCATTTGGGTGATTCGCAACAATGGGGTCAGGTCATTTTGTTGCGTTTTCATTCGACAGGTGACGCCTGGCGGTAAATCCTCAGGCGGATACACCCGGCCTGCGGCCCGCCCAGGGACGCGCCTCCTCGAGCTGTGCGGCGAGCCTGAAGAGCGTTCCCTCGTCACCGAACCGGCCGTAGAACATCGTCCCGATAGGGAGCCCCTCGGCGCTCCAGTAGAGGGGCACTGACATGGCCGGGAGCCCGGTGAAGTTGGCTATCGTCGTGAACGGCACCACCAGCGCCGCGCGCATCAGCCCCGCGAGCGGGTTATCGGGGGGTGAGTCGAACGTCCCCAGGGGTGGAGGAGGCTCCGGGATGGTCGGCGTGAGCACCGCGTCATACGGCTCGAACGTGTCCGCTATCAGGCGCGACGTGAGCTGCAGGGCGGTCATCGCCATCAGGTATGAGGGAGCGCTCACCTGCCGTCCCATCTCGTACAGCGCCCAGGTCAACGGCTCGAACTGGTCCGGCGCCGGTTCCTTGCCCGCGACCAGGGCGTTGGCGTCGACCCCCCACGCGTTGCCGGCGGCATAGATGGTCATGAATGACTGGACGATCGTGTTTATGTCGTAGTCCAGCGGGACGCCGTCGACCACCTCGTGCCCCAACTCCTCGCAGAGCGAGGCAGCCTCGCGGACAGCCGCCACGCAGTCCGGGTGCACGGGCACTCCAGTGGGTGCCTCCGTGATGAAGGCGATCCGCAGCCTGTCCACCTTAGCGCCCACCTCGCTGAGGAACGGCCGGACGGGAGCGGGCGCGCAGTATGGATCGCCGAGGCATGGGCCGGAGGTGGCGTCAAGAAGGGCCGCGCTGTCCCTTACCGACCGAGTAACGGCATGCTCCACCACGAAGCCGCCGAACACGTCCCCGACATCGGGGCCCATCGGGTTTCGCGCCCTTGTCGGTTTCATCCCGAAGACCCCGCAGCAGGATGCCGGGATCCGTATGGAGCCGCCGGCGTCGTTGGCATGAGCCATTGGCACTATGCCCGCCGCGACCGCCGCCGCCGAGCCCCCGCTGGAGCCCCCGGTGCTCCTCTGTGTGTCCCACGGGTTCCGGCAGGGGCCGAACAGCTCGGGCTCGGTGGTGCAGAGTATGCCGAACTCCGGGGTGTTCGTCTTCCCCACGGTGATTAGACCCGCGCGCTTCTGGCGCGTGACCAGCTCGCTGTCATGGGTGGCGATGTAGTCCGCGAGAAACCTCGAGCCCCACGTCATCCTCACGCCCTCGTATGAGGCCAGCAGGTCCTTCAGAAGGAAGGGCACGCCGGTGAACGGGCCTTCCGGCAGGGGACCCCCAGCGGCCCGGCGCGCGATGTCGTACATGGGCGTCACCACTGCGTTCAAGGATGGATTGACGCTCTGGGCGCGGTTAATCGCAGCATCGACGAGCTCCGACGAGGTGAGCTGCCCGCTCCTCACGAGCTCCGACTGCTCGGTAGCGTCCTTGAAAGCCAGCTCGTCACTCAAAGGCATCTTTCCGCCTCCTGGAATCGCGGGCGAACCACATCGCCGCCCTGGTGGCTGCTATCGCATACCCCTCACGAGCTCGAGGAAGTATCTCCAGTTGTCGAGCGATACCTCCGGGGGCACGAGGTGGTCTATCGCGGGGATATAGCCGCCCTGCCGTAGCATTGTCGGGACCACCCTCGTCACCTCCTCGTCGATGGCCCGGCGGTCGGTATAGAGCGCGCGCTTGTCGATGCCCCCGCAGATGAGGAAATCGCGCGGCCAGCGGCGCCTTATCTCCAGGACGTCCATGCCGGCCTGTACCTCCCAGGGCAGGATCATGTTGACCCCGGCCTTGACGAACAGCGGGACCAGCAGCGTGCAGTCTCCGTCCGTATCAACGCAGACGACCTTCACACCGAGCTCGTTCCTGAGGTACCCGACCAGCTCCTCGTAGTACGGCGACATGAAGGTCTCGAACGCCCTCGGGCTTATCATCGGCCCGTTCCTGTAGCACATGTCCTCCCACAGGTACACGCCGTCCGGGACCCGTCTCTGTGCGATAGACGAGATGACGCCTTTCCAGAAATCCACCCAGTGGCGAGCCATCTCGTGAAGCAGGTCCGGCTGGCGCCGGTACGCCAGCACCAGCGCGTTGAAGCCCAGCAGCATCCGGTGGGTCCCGAACAGGCCGGTTGTATACACCATCAGGGGCCACTCGTCGGCGCCGGGCAGGTCCAGCAGCCAGAGCACCGCATCGAGCCGGCCGGGGGTCGCCGGGTCGAGCCGCTGCCGAACCTCCTCCCAGCTCTCTGGGCCTGTCACCGGCGAGGAGAGCCAGGCAGGTATCGTGCTGGCGCCGCTTGCGAGCACCTTCACCGTCGAGCCGGCGCTGTCGCGCTTGATGACGTACTCGTCCGTCTGCTCGATCACCTCTTCTTCGAAGAGAGGCCAGAACCCGGGCTGGTCGGCATCGCCGATTATCATGGGCAGCTGGGTGTCTTCCTCGAAGTACAGGTACGCGCTCACCAGCTCATTTATCTCAGGCGGAAGGCCCTCACCGTGCCAGCGCTCGAGGGTCTCGTCCCAGAACCCGAGAGTCTCCCATCGGAACGGCCTGTCCGGGGACTCGAACGCGGCGGTAGCCAGGAACCTCTCTCTCGGATTCATCGGCAGCCTCTCCCTTCCAGGACTCGCCAGCGTGACTCTTATAGGAAATAATACGACCTAACAGCCGCCTGCGGCTATTACTAATGTCCGGGCGGCTCCAGGTAGGAAACAGGGCGGCCGGGTTGAACTCCTTTTGTTGAGGTGCGCGTGTCAGGGCCGGCGCCCCATAGACACTCACGGGTGGTATGCATGGATGACGAAGTGTACCGTAAGAAGCTCCTGACTTACTCGGTCCTGGTCGTCCTGGCGGCGGTGTTCAGTTCGAGCACTCCGCTGCTGGTGTTCGTGGACCTGCCCGGCGCCTGGACCGTGACCCTCGGGATCGCGGCGATAGTGCTGTTCATCTACGCGACGGCGTGGTTCGGCAGCTACCTGAGGCTGACCGGCGCCCAGTGGGCCATAGCTGTGCTCCTGGCCCTCCTGGCGTGGGTGGGCTCTGTCATCTACCTGGTGACCCGGAAGCCGAACGCGGTGGAGGCGTAAGGGAAAGGAGACATTATGTGCAGTTGCCTGTTCGTCATCCTGGCCGCGTTCACCCCGCGCCTGGCGCTGTTCCTGGTCTGGGTGTTCACGGACTACGTCAAGATAGCCTTCCACGGCGGGTTCATCTGGCCGTTCCTGGGCCTCATATTCCTGCCCTTCACCACGCTCATATACACCTTCGCCTACCAGCCCGGCGTCGGGGTCACCGGCTGGGGCTGGTTCTTCGTCGTCATCGGGGTCCTGCTCGACCTTTGCTCCTACGGCGGCGGCGGTTACAGCGGCCGCGAGCGCCTGCAGTCCGGCTGAGATTGACGCGGTTCGGCCCGGCAAACCCGCTGGACAGCATGAAGACGCGGGCCTAACAGCGGCGGCTCGTTCAGTCTAACGGGGAATGGATTTTTCTCTTGACTCGTGATATCCCGTATATGGTGAATGACGATGAAAGAGAAGAATGAGCCCGGGGAGCGCCCGTACTGCCCGGAGTGCGGCGTCCCGCAGATGATATCCCTCGCGCACTCATGGTTGAGCGACGGGTCGATAGTGCTCGCGATAGACCCCGCTACTCGGATGGCGTTCGTGGAGACCGAGAACTTCGACCCGCTCTTCAGGGGCATCAGTGAGCTCATAGGAGTTCCCGTAGAGCCCCTCGTGGCTCAGGCCTCTAAGAGAGCGACGCGCTCGTACATGAGGCGCCTCATCCCCAGGTCCGCCCGCGAGCTGGTACGGGACGGCGAGGTCGCGGTCGAAGCCATCATGGACACCATCCTCCCGATAATGCACTTCATGGGGTACGGCAGTCCCATCTCCTACACCTTCCGCTACAAGAGAGACGCGGATGACTTCATGGTCGTCCGCTACACAGAGCCTTACTCGTGCCCCTGATGGACGGCAATATCGCAGGCACCGTCGAGGCTTTCACCGAGATGGAGAACGCCATCGAGCACAAGCAGCTCACGGCCACCACGCACGAGGTGAGCCTCACGGTCACCGAACACCACGCGGAGGCGAAGAAGAGGCTGACGCTGGCGCCTTACGAGCCGGCCGAGGGGGACATAGAGCTGCGCCGCTGCCGCACCTGCGGGGCGCCTGCGGCCCTGGCGGACAACACCTGGGACACCGAGTGGGGGATCATCAGGAGCAGGACCACCGGAAGGCGCATGGCGATGCTCGGGCCCGCCATGACGGACCCAGTGTTCCAGGAGCTGGAGGCCGAGCTGGGCTCGGAGGTGCCGGCGATAGTGGTCGAGGCCGAGCGCCGGTTCGTCAGGAACGGGTTCTTCTCCGTATCCGAGATACGCAGCGAGGACGAGATGCGAGAGGTGCTCGCGCTCCGGGGCCTCGGAGACCTCAAGCAGCTCCAGATGGGGCGAAACGGCGTAGCACTCCTGCTCGAGAACGCCGCGATGCATCTGGTCGTGGCCGGACTCGCGCAGGGGCTCTACGAGCTCGCCTACGGCAGGGAGAGCATGGTCGAGTGGGAGCTCGCCGGCGACGGCACCCTGAAGGTAGCGGTGACCCCCTGGGACTGAGCCCGACCCCGGGCGATCCACGCCCGCAGTCTGACGCCCCGTTCTCAAACCGATCTTTACCCGCGTTGATAATGACTCAGCCTGCAGCTTCGTTATATGCTGTAGGAGCGGACGGGCCGCGCAAGCGGCCTGGGACTCTTGAGGGAACACATGTTCAAGGTACAGCTGTGCCCCGAATGCGGGGTCCCGAGATACATCACAGGCGAGCACCGTTGGATGCCGGACGGCTCCATAGTGCAGGCGAGCGACCCGGGGAACCGGGTGGCATTTATCGAGACCGAGAACTTCGACCCGCTCTACACCGGCATCGGCGAGCTCATCGGGGTGCCCATCGAGCACATACTCACGGACGCCTCCCGCAGGTCGACTTACGGCTACATGAGCAAGCTCGTCTCACCGGAAGCGGCAGAAGCCGTGCGGTCCGGCGCCGTCGACCTCGAACTGGTCTTCGAGACCATGTTCGAGGTGGCCCGGATAATGGGGTATGGAAACCCCTCCCTGGTCGACGTCAGTTACGAGCATGCGAACGACGACTACCTGGTCGTCCGCTACGTCAATCCCTGTTCGTCCCCCCTGATCGCCGGTACGATCGCGGGCACCGTGGAGGCATATGACGGGCGCGCCTGCGGCGTGACGTACGTCGAGCCGGTCAGCGGGACGATAGACGTAACGGTACGCCAGTCACACTACCGCGAAGAGCTCAAGGACAGGCTCTGGCTGAGGCCTTACAGCCCGGGACACGGAGACGTGGAGCTCGAACGCTGCGACACGTGCGGCGGACCGACGGTCCTCGCCAGATACGAATGGGATACCGGGCGCGGCGTCATAAGGAGCAAGAGCACCGGCAGGCGCATGGCGCTTGTCGGGCCGCCCATGATAGACGCGGTCTTCGAAGAGCTCGAGGCGGAACTCGGCGAGACGATACCCGAGGTGGTCGTAGAGGCGCAGCGCAGGTTCGTGCGGAACGGCCTCTACTCGTATTCTGAGATCCAGGGCGGCGAGAAATGGCTGCGAGAGCAGTTCGCCCGGCGGGGGCTGGGTTACATCGATGAGATGAAGATGAGCCCCTCGAGAATGAGCCTGCGGCTCGCGAACGCGACCCTCTGCACGATGCTGGTGGGGCTCGTCCAGGGACTGTTCGAGCTCGCGTACGGGGTGGAGAGCAGGGCCGAATGGCAGCTTGACGAACGCCGCCTGCTCGAGGTCGAGGTGGTCCCCTGGAAGGAATGACGGGCCGCCAGGCCGCCGACTAGAGGTTGAACCTCACGATGCCCTCGCACGCTCCGGTGTCCCTCATCAGGCACCCGGCTATCTCCGGCTCGACGGTGTACTCGATATCAAGCTGGTCCATCCAGCACATCACCCGGTAGAGCACGCCGCACTCGTAGGCGTCGCTCACCCCGATCTTCTTCATGCCCTCCAGGGCGAAGCACCTGTGCATCTTCCAGTGCATCACGTTCTCTTCAGGAAAGTCATATACGAAGCCCATGAACTCCCCCGCTATCACCGAGAACATCCCGTCTATCGCCACGCGCAGGTCCTCGAAGCTCCAGGGGCCCGATGTATCTATGCCGAGCGCCCTGGTCACCCGGCCGAACTCTTTCGGCGCGAGCAGGCGTATCGCCTGTTTGTTGAGCCGGTTGGCCGCGTCCATCCCCATTTCCCGGGCACAGCTGTAGAACCACGTCCCGTCATGCGTCATCCAGCACTTGACCAGGAGTTCCCTCAGCTCGTCGTTCTCCAGCGTCCGCATATCGCTCCCCCCCTCCTGTCCATGGAACTGTAACTGTGATTATAATCGTGCCGGGCGGACCTCGAGAACCAAGTGGGAGGCGGTGCCGTGCCGGATGAATCCGGGCTTTCAGAAGAGATTGCGGCGGGTACGCCCTGCACCGTGACCAGGGACATCACCATCGGCGGGGAGCTCGCTTTCGAGGAGGGCGAGACGGTGACCGTCGAGAAGGTCGATCCCAATCCGGCAAAGCCCGATTACAGGTACGTTGTCCGGTCGCGTCTGCTGGGCAGCCTGTACCAGCTGAGGGAGAAAGACCTGGTCCCGGCCGTCGAGACTGCGCCGGATGACGATGAGGTCGGAGAGGGCACGGAGGAGGCAGGCCGGCGGGAGCTGGGTTGGCTCCGGCGGCACCGTAAGGCAGTGACTGTATGCGTCGCCCTCGCCCTCCTCGCAGGGGCCGCGGTGGTGGTCGTGCTCCTCCTGAAGGGCGGCAAGAGTCCGAGCGAGACTCTCTCCGAGAAGGCCACTGAGCTAAGGAAAGTCGTCGAAGAAGCGGGCTCGTCCAGCACCAGCCTGTCCGTCGAGATACAGAACGCCTCGCGCAAGGCACCCACTGCCGAGGAGTTCACACCCCTCGGCAAGGAGATAGCCAGGAAGTACGTGGCGGCGTTCCAGGGCTACTACAAGCGAATCAAAGCAATCCGCGAAGAGCTACAGGCCGTTGAAGCGGCCCCCGAGGTCAAGGCGGTCAGGGCAAACCTCGTCAAGGCGAGTGACAGTTACGAGAGGGCGATGCTGGAGTACGTCACAGCGCTGGACCAGATAGGCAAAGGCCAGATCAACGAGGCGTTCGCTACGTTTCAGGACATCCAGAAACTGATCAACCAGGGCAACGCCTTGCTCCAGTAATAAAGTGGGGTCACGTCTGATTCTATTACACGGTATCTCACTCGCTCTTAGCGGAGTCCGCCGGTAATAGAATCAGACGTGACCCCACTTTATTACGCGCGGACTCTCCAGATAATGCCCGCGCCGACGAGCAGCACCGCGAGGACAATGGATATCACCAGGGCGACCGTCGAGCTCGAACCCTCAAGGTAGGACGCAGCTGACTTATTCTCGTAGACGAACGAGACGACGTTCTCCGCATCCTCGGCCCGCCCCAGCAGGTAGTCGAACTTCTCGCCGCGCTTCTCGATGGCCTCGAGCTCGCCGGTCGTGAGGTTCAGCTCGGCAAGCCCTTCGGCCAGCCCGACGCTCATCACCTGCGTGCCCTCAGTGGTGGCCTGCACCATCCCGGCCTGCATCTCCTGCGCGCCGCTGTCTATCTGTGTCATCCCCCCCACCAAAGAGTCCGGGTTGGACGCGCTCCCCAGGCCGGTGATCGCCTCTCCGAGCCCGCTGGCGACCTGCACCAGCCCCTCCCTGAGCCCCGGGTTGTTCGGGTCCCCGGTTGCCATGCCGGCCTGCATCTGGTTGAGCCCGTTGTTGACGGCGGCCATGGCGAACAGGAGAGTGTTGGGCGCCCCTGAGTCCCCGATGCCGAGCTTCATGAGCTCGAGGCCCGCGCTGACCTGCGCCAGGCCGTACAGCAGCGAGTTGGTCGCTTCCGGCGAGCCTATTCCCTTCTCCATCTGGGCAAGGCCCCCGTTCATAGCCGTCATGGCGTAGAGCAGGGTGTCCTGCGACTTATTTGAGCCGATCCCCGCCTTCATCTCGTTCAGCCCCGCCTGCATCTGCGAAAGCGCGTAGAGGAGCGAGTCGCCCTGTGCCGGGTCGCCGATCCCGGATTTCATCTCGTTCAACCCCTGCTGCATGGCGCTCATCGCGTAGAGCAGCGTGTCGGGGGTCTGAGCCGAGCCGATGCCCGCTTTTGACTGCTCCAGCCCCCCGCGCATCGCCTCCATGGCGAACAGGAGCGTATCCGGAGAGCCTGATGCGCCGATGCCGGACTTCATCTCGCTCAGCCCCGCGCTTATCTGGTCTGCCGCGTACAGCAGCGTATCCGGTGACGAGGGGGCGCCCACCCCCTGCCATATCTCTAGCACGCCGTCGTCGGCCTGCTTGAGGGCGGGCGCCAGGCCCAGCGGCTCGTCATCTATGTAGGCCAGCGCCTGCGACCTCTGAGGCTCGGGCATGTACCTGGATATCATGTCCCTCAGCACGCCGGTGGAGTGCATGGAGTACTTCAGGATGAAATCGAGCGGCGTGCAGCCGCCGCTTATCTGCTGCAGGCCCGCGGTCATCTGCGCCATGCCGTTCAACAGGGTGTCCGGCGCTGCGGCGTCGCCGAGGCCCGCTTTCATCTGCTCGAGGCCGGCGCTCACCTGCGCCACCGCGTAGAGGAGCGTGTCGCCGGTCTCGGCCGAACCGATGCCGGCCTTCATCTGGTCGAGGCCGCCCTGGACCTGCGAGACCGCGTAAAGCAGCGTATCGCTCGTCCCCTCGGCTCCGATGCCCGCCTTCATCTGGTTGAGCCCGTCCTGCATCTGGGCAACCGCGTAGAGGAGGGTGTCCTGCATCGCCTCTGCGCCGATTCCCTCCTTCATCTGCTGCAGGCCGCCGACCACCTGGTCGCCGGCGTACATGAGCGTATCGGGCGTATCCGGGGAGCCGATGCCGGCCTTCATCTCCTCGAGCCCGTTACTCATCGCGTACATCGCGTTCATGGCGCTGTTGGGGTTCGTCGGGTCCCCGATGCCCTGCTGCATCTCGTTGAGCCCCGCGGTAGTCTGGTCTATAGCGTACAGGAGCGTGTCCGGAGTCGCCGGCGAGCCAATGCCGGCCACCGCCTCGTCGACCCCCGGTATCATCTTGGTCACGATGGCGTCCTGCGCCTCGGGCAACCCGCCCGCCATCTGCTTCAGGCCGTCCAGTATCTGGCCGGTGCCATACAACAGTGTGTCCGGCGTTGCGGCGCTGCCGAGCCCGGCCACCGCTTCGTCGAGCCCCGCATCCAGCTGCTTGACGCCGTCATACAGCTGCTCGAGGCTCGCCTGGAACTCGGGGATGGGGTCGGTCTGGTTGGTCTCGGGGAAGACGAAGTTCGCCGAGAGCACCAGGGGCGGCATGGCGAAGTCCTTCACGTCGGCCTCGACCCAGATGGTATGGCTCTCCTCGCTGGCGGGAGGGAACAGCGGGATAGACCAGCCGGTGGTGTAGAACTCGGGGAACCGAACCGTAACGCCTGTGGGGTCGGTCTTGAGGTTGTGGAACACCTCGCTGTCCCAGTACCAGTCGTACGGCAGGATGACGAGCGGCAGGTAGGTCTCGACATCCTTCGTGACCATCTGCCCGGTGTCGGGGTCCTCGTACTCGACCTCGGTCGTCTCCTTGCTGGTGTTGGTCAGCTTGCACGACACCTTGAAGTGGCCGTCTTTGCCGGCGATGGTCGCCGGGTCCTTCACTTCTACGCCGTCCAGCCAGTACCTGTACCTGATATCGAGCGGAATGCGCATCGATAATTCTTTCATCTGGTCTTCGGGAATCTGCGCGCTCGATATGACGTTCCTCTCACCGTCGACCTGCACGTTCTCCCACACGAGCGTGTCGCCCTCCACCTTCGGGTTGGTGAAACCGTGCACTCCCTGCCACTTGACCCCCTCCCCGAAAGTGTTGTCCTGGCGCACGTCGACCGTGCCCTCGCCCTCGAACTCCATGAACTCTATGACCCTCGCCGTCTCCACCTTGCCGGAAGGGTCGACGGTGAGGTCGACCGCTTCGCTCGCCCTGGTCTCCACGGGAGAGCTCTCGTCGTTCTCGCCGCTCGAGGCGACCATGAAGACTACCGGGGCTGCGATGACGATGACCGCGACCAGGGCCGCTACCAGCGCTTTCTTCCGCCGCATCATCTTCACCACCCCCTATCGCTCGACCACTGTCGGCGCCGCGGCCCGCTCCTCTTCGAGGGCCGCCTTGCGCTTCGCCGGGGAGAGTATGAAAGCGTTGAGCCCCGCCGCGAGCAGTATCCCGACCAGGACCGAGACAAGGACCCCGGCGGCGGTGGTCAGGACCCTGGGCATGGCCTCAACCGGTTTCTCGAGGAGAAGGTAGTCGAAGCGCGCCACCGCCCCCAGGAAGCACCCCCATCCCACCAGGACCATCGGCAGAATGGTCCTCATGCCGGGGATGCTTATCAGTCCCGCAACGAGGATGATGAGCGCGCCGGCTATCGCCCAGGAGAGAGTGTAGTAGAGCGGGAGCACCAGCATCGACACGGCGAAGGTCACCACCCCCAGCGCCACCCCGAGCACTCCGGCGCCGGTCAGGCCCGGTAGCGATGAGACGGCCGGGCCCGACGCCAGGCACACCGCGAAGGCTACCAGCGCGACCCAGTACGCCGGCGCGCCGATATAGCCGGACAGCCATATCCAGAAGAAGGCAACCACGCACAGCACGACAGCCAGCAGAGCATTTCTTTTCATGGGGGAGACACCTCCGCGTGAAGAGGAACCGGACGAGAGCCCTTTACCCAGGTCGATTTTCATCGTAACCGCCTACCCGTGCAGTTGACCTAGTCTGCCCAGCTTATGATATTGAGGACCGCCTGAGTGCACCCTGAGTATATTTAGATGCATCGCGACTGTTCAAGTTTTCTCGCGCCGGGAGCGTCTTTATCACCCGAATGGGTGATGAATGCGGGGTGCGGGGAAAGCGTTTCCCCGGTGCTATAATCCACGATAGGCATCTCGCCATCTACCAGTCGATGGAGGCATGTACCTGGACCCCCTGAGAGTCACACAGCTCAACTCCCGGCCGGCGGGGCCGGGGCCCGTGCTCTACTGGATGAGCCGGGACCAGCGAGTGCGCGACAACTGGGCGCTGCTCTTCGCCGCCGAGCTCGCAGCCGAGCGGAACGCCCCCCTGGAGGTCGCGTTCTGCCTCTCCCGCCGATTCCTGGGCGCCTCGGCGATCCACTACTCCTTCATGCTAGGCGGGCTCGCCCGCGTCGAGCGGGACCTCGAGTCCCGCGGCATCGGGTTCCAGGTGCTGGAGGGCGAACCGGCCGGGGAGGTAGCCTCGCTGGCCCGGAGGCTGCGCGCCGGCGCGGTCGTCTGTGACTTCGACCCACTGAGGATCAAGAGGCGCTGGAGGGCCGCCGCCGCGCGGGGGCTCGACGTGGTGCTCTTCGAAGTGGACGCGCACAACATCGTTCCGTGCCGCTACGTCTCGCAGAAGCAGGAATACGCCGCCTTCACGCTCAGGCCGAAGCTCCACAGCGCGCTGCCGGGTTTCCTGCGCGAGTTCCCGGTGCTCGCAGGACCGCGCGTGGCCGCGGGCGATGTCGGGCGGACCGAATGGGAGGCGCTCACAGAGAGATACTCCGGAGGCGCCGCTCCCGCCACGGCTCCAGGCGAGAGCGCCGGCCTTGACGCGCTGCGGGATTTCGTCGACGGTCGGCTGAAGGGATACGCGGAGAACTCCAGCGACCCAAACAGCGAGGCAGAGTCCGGACTGTCTCCGTACCTGCATTTCGGGCAACTCTCCGCGCAGCGCGCGGCCCTCGAGGTGATGGGGGCGGATGCCCCTGCGGCGGCGAAGGAAGCGTTCCTCGAACAGCTGATCGTGCGGCGGGAACTAAGCGACAATTTCTGCCTGTACAACAGCCGTTACGACAGCTTCGCGGGTTTCCCCGACTGGGCAAGGAGGACGCTCGACGCGCACCGGGACGACCCCCGCGAGTACATCTACGGCTTCAGGCAGCTCGAGGCCGGGCGTACGCATGATGAGCTCTGGAACGCCGCCCAGCTGCAGATGGTCGCGACGGGCAAGATGCACAATTACCTCAGGATATACTGGGCCAAAAAGATACTGGAATGGACCAGGTCCCCGGAAGACGCGGTGAAGTACGCCATCAAACTGAACGACCGCTACGAGCTCGACGGGCGCGACCCGAACGGCTACGTGGGGGTGGCATGGTCCATCGGGGGCGTGCACGACCGCGGATGGAGAGAGCGTAAGATCTTCGGGACCATCAGGTACATGAGCCTCGAAGGCTGCCGGCGGAAGTTCGACGTGGACGCCTATGTCCGCCGGGTCGACGAGCAGGCCTCACGGGCCGCTGTCGATGCCTCATCCTGAGGACGGGAGAGTAACGGACCGCTCCTGCCCGATGGCGCCGGAGGCGCCCGGGGAGCCGCCGGTCGTCTTCAGGGATTCTCCCACTCCACGAGCGGGCTCTTCGGCATCACCTCACGTGCTCCAGCATCCGGCGGACAGGAGCAAGGCCGCGAGGGCTATCGCCAGGCAGACCAGGACAAGGACCTTCTTCATATGTTCACTCCTTCGCTGGAGGAGGCTTCTCCAGTCAGGGGGATTCAAACACGGAAGATGGACCCGTGTAATTGATGGAAGGCAATCACCGCAGAATCACGGGCTCACTGGTGAGGAGTCGGGCAGCGGGCCCTGCTTTCCGAAGGCGCTCTGCTCCTGGACCGCCCTGGCTCTCAATCCCAGGTCGACGGCTTTCCGGTAGAGCTCGTCGTATTTCGCGCGGTAGGCGGCGACCTCTGAGGCGAACCAGGCAGGCTCGAGGCCAGTCTTTGACATGCGTTCGGAGGTCCTGATGAGAAAACCGTCGAGCTCGTTCAACAGGGCGTCGGACACTGCTATCTCGCGTATCTTCAGCCTGGCATAGGCGTGGTACCCCTGCGGAGCCTCCATGTCGAGGATGTCCTGGTAATCCTGGGCCGCCACGCCGTACTCCGACTGGATATCACTCACCTGCCCCCGGAGCTCATCGACGGACTCGTCGAAGCCGCCCTGGTCGATGCCGCTGCCGGAGGAGAGGGCCCCGGTGAGCCACGCGCTGAGTTCGTCCGTGCTGGAACTCACCTGGCCGACAGCCTTCCAGTTCGCCATCATCTTCCCGTCGGCCGCCTCCATCATCCCCTGGGCCTGCCCGGCGTCTGACCCGCAGCCGGCGAGCATGGCGGCGAGCGACACCGTGAGAGCGGCGGCTACAGCCGCTGCAGCGAGCCTCCTAAGCATTGCTGCCCCTTTCTTTCACAGCCACCTGAGCAGGAACCGGAGCGACCCCCTGATGTTAATTCCCCACAGGCCTCTGCTGAACCTGTGGACCCAGTCCATCACCTTTGTCTCCGGGCCGACGGCCACCACGCCTGTGTTCCTCTCGACCGCCTTGAGGATGGCGTCGGCTACCTTCGAGGGGTGGTAGTTCCTGCGGACGTAGAACCTGTCGATGCGCGACAGGAGTTCTGCCGGCTCCGAGCGCCGCGTGCAGGACCGCATCCGGGTGGTCTTCGATATATTGGTGGCGACGATGCCGGGACATATGGCCGTGACGCCGACGTTGTTGAGAGCGGCTTCCGCGCGGAATGCCTCGGAGAACCCGAGCACCGCGTATTTTGTGGAGCAGTAAGCTGTCATGGTGGGCAGCGGCGCAAGCGCCGCGCCCGAGGAGATGTTCACGATATGCCCGCCCCCCTGGGCCGCCATCCTCGGGTAGAACGAGCGGCACCCGTGGATGACCCCCCAGAAGTTGATGCCGACTATCCACTCCCAGTCTGCGAGGCTCATGTCCTCGAGCATCCCTGCTACGCCCACGCCCGCGTTATTGACCAGGACGTCCACCCTGCCGGCGGCACGGAACGCGAGCTCGCAGAGCGCCTCCACCTGGGAGGGGTCGGAGACGTCGACGGTCTCAGCCATGACCTCGCACCCGCGCGAGGATAGCTCCGCCGCGACACCGGCCAGGCCCTGCGCGTCTATGTCGCAGACGACCAGGTCCGCTCCGCGCCTGCCGTAAGCGAGGGCCGTCTCACGGCCGATCCCGCTCGCCGCCCCGGTCACGACCACCACCCTGCCGTTGAGATCTTTCATGCTTGCCTCCGGTGAGCCGCGCTAAAGACACCCCAGTATACCGTTAATCACAGCGAACTCCCCCGTGCAGCGGCCGGATTGCCGCGCCCCCGCGGGCTGTGACATGATTATCTGACTCGACCGGTCACGCGGGAAATCCGGAGGTAGCGCCATGGGTGACGAGGATACAGGCTCAAAGACCGCGACCATGGAGACGGCTGGTCCAGCCACGGAAGGTACCCCTCCAGACATGAAGCCGCCTCGTCCTGCCGGACGCGGAAAAGAAAGTCATCCCGGGCGAAGCTTCGTCGCCTGGCTGCTCATCGTGCTGGGCTGCCTCTGCGCCATCAGCGGGACCGCCGCCCTGTGGATGAAGGTGACAGCCCTTGATACCGACACGTTCGTCGGGACGGTGGCCCCGCTCATCCAGAACGACGCGGTGGCGAAGGCGGTAAGCGCCGAGGCGGTGCAGATACTCCTCGAGCAGGAGGACGTGCAGGGGAAAATCGAGGGCGTGCTTCCCTCGGAGCTCCAGTTCCTGGCGGAGCCCGCGACTGGCGGTGTTGAGGCGGTGCTCGAGAAGGTGGCCGAGGAGATACTGAAGAGCGGCGCGTTCCAGGCCGTGTGGCGGGAGACCCTGCGGCAGGCGCACGCCACGGCGGTCGCGGTGCTCACCGGCGATGGAGAGGTGAAGGTGACCCGACAGGGAGAGGTGGTCCTCGACCTGAACGACCTCGTCAACGAGCTCAAGGACCGCCTGGTCTCTGAAGGGGTCGAAGAGCTCGAGGACGTCAGGATAGACGAGGAGGACGCGAGCGTGGTCCTCTTCACCTCCGACGAGCTGGGAGCCGCGAAGACGGCCGTCGACATCCTGGAGCTCCTGGCGTGGGTCCTGCCCGTGCTCGCGCTGGTCTTCTTCGCGGGCGCGATACTCATTGCATGGGACCGCAGGGCTATCGTCATGGGGGCGGGGGCGGCTCTCGCCCTGACCATGGCGCTCGAGCTCGTGCTCCTGGCGGTGTCAAAGTCCCAACTGCTCGGGGAGATATCGGATGCCGGCGTCCGCGCGGCGGCGAACGTCATATGGGACAGCCTCTTCTCCGGCCTCATCTGGCTCAACGTAGGCCTTTTGATTGCCGGGGCGGTGGCGTTCCTGGTGGCGGTCCTCGCGGGGCCCTACGGGTGGGCGAAAAAGCTGCGGGGGCTCTTCAGTCGGAAGGAAGCGGGCAGCGCCTGACAATCACCGGGTCAAACGTCACGTGGGACCTGACCCCAAATGTGCGCCTCAGGACGCAACAAAATGACCTGACCCCGATTTTGCGTCGTATACGGTGATGCCGCCGATAATCGTCCTCTCGACGGTGATGCGGCGCAGCCGGCCCGGCTCCACGCGCGCCGGGTTGTCGCTCAGCACGACGAGGTCTGCGCGCTTGCCGGGGGCGATGCTCCCTTTTATCGATTCCTCGAACTGCGCGTAGGCGGCGTCAATGGTGAACATCCGGACCGCCTGCTCACCCGAGATGGCCTGGCCGGGCTGGAACCCTTCGCGCGTCACACAGCAGTCGAGAGCGTGAACGACGTCGGTCGATTCCACCGGGGCGTCGGAGGCTCCAGCCACCCTCACGCCGGCGCCGACGAGCGAGCGCAACGGGTAAGTCCATGCCGTGCGCTCCTCGCCAAGGCGCGCGTCCAGCCATCCCCGCTCGGAATGGATGTACATCGGCTGGGTCGACACCACGAGCCCGAGGCGGGCGATGTCTTCCACCAGGGTCGGGCTCAGCTGCGAGGCGTGCTCCAGGCGGTGCCTGTGGTCCGAGCGGGGGTGCTCGGTCAGGAGCCTGTCGAAGAGGTCCACGCAGGCGCGGTTGGCCGCGTCTCCTATCGCGTGGACCGCCACCTGCAGGCCTTCCGTGTGCGCCATGACCATGCGCCTGTATAACTCCTCGCCGCCCAGGGTCATGTAGCCGCGGGTCTCCGGGTGGTCGCTGTACGGCTCCTCCATGAACGCCGTGCACGAGCCGAAAGTACCGTCGGAGAACATCTTCACGCCGCCGACCCTCCGCCCGGCCGCCTCGTCGGCGAGCCCGGTGTCGAACGCGGCCTTCACCTTCTCGATATCCGAGGCCTGGAGGATGGCATACGTGCTCTGCGGTATCTGTGGGAGCAGCATCCCGATGAGCGGTACCTCGAAAGCGCCGTCCGCGCCCGCCGGCCCCTCCGCTTCCGTCTGCATGACAGCTCCTACGGAGGTCACGCCGTGGGCGGCCAGCCTCCCGAAGGTAGACGCCGCGCCGGCCATGAACTCCCCCGGGTCCGGGATCGGTATCATGCTCTTGAGCAGGGAGGAGGCCTCCTCCCGGAAAGCGCCGGCCGGGTATCCGCCAGGCTCGCGGTCGATGGTGCCCCCCTCCGGGTCCCGGGTCGAAGCGTCCACCCCCGCCGCCTCTATCGCCCTCGTATTGCCTATCGCCGTATGGCCGTCGTGCTTGATGAGGACCACCGGCAGGTCCCCGCACGCCGAGTCCAGCTCGACCCTGGTCGGCAGCCGGGCCTCGGCGAGGTCCTGCTCCTCGAACTGGAGACCTACCACCCAGGCGTCGTCCTTCGCGCCCGAGGCGGCCGAGCGCACCCGCTCCTGCAACTCGGCGATGGAAGCCGTGCCGCGCAGGTCGAGGTTCATGTCGTAGTAGACCAGCACCAGCGGATGAATATGGGTGTCTATGAAACCGGGGAGCATGGTCCGGCCGGCGAGGTCGAACGCCTCGAACTCTCCGCCGAGCGCCGACTCGCATTCGTCTCGCGAGCCCACGGCCGCTATCATTCCACCGCGAACGGCAACGGCCCCGGCGGCGGGCGCGGCGTCCTCGACGGTGTGTATGTCGCCCCCGAAAAAGAGCTGTCCCGTTCTCTGCATGCGTATACTGTAGCCGTAGAGTAGGCCACTGGTACAGAATTAATACGCCCGGCCGATACTCGGAGTATTCAAAGAGCAGCATCGGAGCCGTATTGAAAAGGACCGAGAAGACAGTCCTCATTGCAATAGCGGCCTATGGCGTCCTGGTGGGATACCTCGTCGTGGTAGCCGCCCTGACGCAAACGCGCGGCGTCTGGGCCGGCGCCGCGCTGGTCGGGATACGCCTCCTGACATCGGTGATGCTGCTCGCCGGCCTGAGACTCTCAGAGCGCCATTCCTCCTCCTTCCCGCTGGGCCTTTACAAGCTGCAGAACCTGCTGGCGGTCCTCTTCGGAGGGTTCATCATCCTTATCGCCTACGAGTTGATGAAGGGCAACATCTGGAAGCTGTACGCCGGGCACGGGGCGCCGCACGGGGGCCTGCTCGCGTTCTCCAGCCTGCTGCTCTCTGTCGCGGTGGCCGCGTTCTTCGCCTGGTACAAGGAGAGGGTCGGCAGGCAGGAGAGCTGCCCGGCGCTGGTGGCGGACGCTCGCAATTCGTTCGCGGATTTCCTGGCCTTCGCCGGCGTGGCGATTAGCCTGGTCCTCGAGATGCTCGGGGTACGGCATATCCACACCGTAATCACCCTGATCGTTGGAGTGTACCTCGTCTACGTCGGCGGCAGGGTCGTCCTCGACGGCCTCAAGGTCCTGCTCGACGCCTCCGTGGACAGGAAGATCCTGCGCGAAGTCGGACGCATCGCGGCGGGCCATCCCCTCGTCGAGACAGTCGTCGACGTCAGCGGAAGGAGCTCGGGAGGCTACCGCTTCATAAACCTCTCGATCCTCGTCGTCACCACCGACCTGCGCCAGGCATCGAGGGTGGCGCGGGACATCGAGCAGCAGGTGCGGAGCGCGGTGCACAACATCGACACGGTCCGGGTCGAGTTCGACGTGAAACCCAGGGACACGTTGCTCTGCGCCGTTCCCGCGGGGGAATCAGGAGGCGAGGTCAACCCCGGTTTTTCGGATGCGCACTCGCTCGAGCTCTTCGAGATAGATATCGACAGGGCCTCCGTGGTCTCGACCGAGCGGTTCGGCAATCCCGTGCCGCCGGAGGCGTCCGGGCGCGGGGCCAGGCTCGCTGTCGCGCTGGCGCGCCGCGGCGTCGACACCCTTCTCACACGCGGTGCTCTGGAGGACGGGGACGCCCAGGGCGCACTGGAGGCGTACGACATCGAGGTGCTTGACCGGCCGGACGCCCTGACGATGGGCGGTGCCGAAGCGGACATCCTTGCCTACGCGGTCACTCTCCGGGATGAAGCCGCGGGACCGGCCGGGGGTGAGCCGTCATGAGGCGCACCGAGAAGGCCGAACTCATCGCCGTAATTCTCTCCGCGCTCATGGCCGCGGGGATGATAACCGTGGCGATGATGACACACAGCATCTCCATCCTCGCCGAGGGGACCGACACCGTGATAGACGTCGTGGCCTCCATCGCTGTCCTGGCGGGCCTCCGGCTCTCGATGCGCAAGACCAGGGTGTTCCCATCCGGCCTGTACAAGCTCGAGAACCTCATCGCCACCGGGATAGGGATACTCATCCTGATAAGCGCCTACGAGCTCGCGCGAGAGTCCATCGAGAGGCTCGTCTCCGGGGAGAGCAAGCTCGAGGACCCGTGGCTCGTGATAGCCGTCATGGCGGTGGTCGTCGTCCTCACCGGCGCCATAGCCTGGTACAAGGGAAAGGTGGGCAGGGAGGAGAACTCGCCCAGCCTCAGGGCCGACGCCAGGCATTCCTGGACCGACACGATAGCATCCATGGCGATAATCCTGGGCATCGGGCTCGAGATCGCCGGCATAGAGAACATGGACTCGATCGCCGCGCTCGTCGTAGTGGGGTTCCTCGCCTGGTCGGGGGTACAGGTGCTCGTCGGGGGCGTCAGGGTGCTCCTCGACGCCTCCATAGAGAAAGAGGTCCTCGCCCAGGCACGTTCCCTGGCCGAAGCACACCCCCTCGTGAGGCGCGTGCTCGACGTCGAGGGCAGGAACTCCGGGAGCTTCCGGTTCCTGGAGCTGTCGCTGGTGCCTGTGGAATACGACCTGCGGGACGCCGGGAAAATAGGCACCGACGTCAGGGCGTCCATCTGTTCGGAGATAGCCAACGTCGACGAGGTGCTCTTCGACTTCTCTGTCGAGCACGCCGAGGTGCTGCTGTGCGCGATACCGCTCGAAGCCGGAGGCGAAAAGGTCTCCGGGAGCCTCCGGGGGGCGCCGTCCTTCGAGCTCCTTGAGGTGGACTCCTCGACCGGAGAGGTGGCTACGCGTGACAGGGTGGAGAGCCCCGTGGCTCCCGGGGCGGCCGGCCCCGGGGCCCGCGCGGCGGTGTTCCTCGCCCGCAGGGGTGTCCAGGCTGTGCTGCACCGCGAGCCCGAGCTTGACGCGGGCGCGTTTGCCGTGCTGGACGCCAACGATGTGTCCATCCTTTCGCTCGACACCTCTGACGTCGCCGAAGCGGAGCAGGCGCTCGCCGGCCTGGCAACCACCAGGAGGAACTCCTGAACCGCAACATCGGGGTCAGGTCATCTTGTTGCGTTTTCAGGCGGGAGGGCGGGCTCGCCTGGATACTGCTCCTGCTCGCGGCGCTCGCCGTCACCTCAGTCGGGTGCGGCGAGGTCGAGACCGCCGGGAAGCCCGTCCGCTTGTGGAGCAGCCCGCCGTTCCCGGGGATCGAACTGCTTTCTGACCCCGCCCGGCGCTGCGCGGATAAGAGCGCGCTGGCCGCGAGCCTCGGCTGGTGGGACGTCACCAGGGGAAGCACCGGGAGCCCCCCGCGCATCGCCCTCACGTTTGACGCAGGCTCCGGGGCCGGGCCTACGCCCGCGATACTGGACACACTCAAAGCCAGCGGGCTCCACTGTACTTTCTTCCTGACCGGCGAGTTCGCGCAGTCGAATCCGGAGCTGGTGAAGAGGATGGCGTTCGAAGGGCACGAGCTCGGAAACCACTCCTGGTCGCACCCTCACTTCAACGGCATAGCACCCGGGGAAGCGGCGTCCCAGGTGTCGAGGACGGAGTCCCTGGTCAGGGAGGTCACCGGCCTTTCGACGAAGCCGTACTTCCGCTTCCCGTACGGGTGGAAGAGCGACGCGCTCATCCGGCAGGTCAACGGCATGGGTTACCTGAGCGTGTCATGGACTTTCGACAGCCTCGACTCGCTCGAGGGGACGAGCGCGGATGAGATACGCGCCCGCGTATCGAGGCTCGCGTGCCCTGGCGCCATCGTCCTCATGCACTGCGGCTCGGCGCAGGAGGCAGCGGCGTTACCCGGGGTTATCGAGGACCTCCGGGCTGCCGGGTACCGCCTGGTGAGCCTTACGGAGGTCCTCTCACCCTGAGCCTAGTCGGCAGGGGCCCAGAAGCATCTCTTGGGCGACGTGATCTTCCCGCTCTTCTTGAGCATGTTTATCGCCTTGGTGACCTCGTCCTTTGTCAGGCCCGTGGCACCGACCAGGTCGCCGGGCCTCACCGGCTCGCCGGCTTTCTTCATAGCCTGCAGCACCTTGTCCTCGTTTCCGGCCATCAGTTCCTCCTAGTCCGAACAGCCACCGACGGTGTCCGTGCCGGCGCCCCGGTTGCTCCAGTACATCGCCCGTTCGACGATCACCTTCTTACCCGTGGTCTTGCAGGTCACCATTGTAGACGCGCGCCCCTGCAAGCCCCGCGTGGGCTCGGCCATCGAGTAGGTCCGTCGGCTCCCCGCGGGCACGGTTTCGGTGAACGTGACGTTCCCGGCCCCGGACGGGGTCATGTAGGTCACCTCGACGACCACGTCACTCGGGTTGGGGTTCTGGACGAGGGTCCAGGTCTCCCTGCCGTCGGTGGTCTGCCCGTCCGGCAGGTAGAACCTCGTATGAGCGGCCTGGATCCCTATCGAGTCGTGGCATGCCTCCCCCTGTCCGGCGTCCCAGTACATCGCGCGCTCGGCGACTATGGGAAGCGAACCGTGGATGCCCGTCGAGAAGTCGGTGCCGGGCAGGACGGCGTTGACCCTTATGGTCTTCCTGGAGTCCGGCCCCATCAGGAACTGCGCCTGGGGCTCGGGGCCGGACGGGGTCATGTAGGTGATGTCAACGGTCGCCTCCTCGGCGTTGGGGTTCTGTATGAGCACGTAGGTGGTGAAACCCCAGGCCGTTGTGCCCTCCGCCAGGTAGCTGTCCAGCACGGGCATCACGGCCCCTGTCGAGTTGTGCCCCTCCCGCCTGCCGTTCCGGTACATCGAGCGCTCGGCGATGACCGGTGCGTCGGCGTCGACCTTGATGCTCGCGTCCTTTCCCCCGACGTCGTCGGCCATGTTGAAGCTCTGGCGCGAGTTCCCGGGCACCGTCTTGGTGAACTCTCGCGGCTGCTCGTCCTCCGTCATGTAGGTCACCCGGCAGCTGGCGGCGGCCGCGTTGGGGTTCTGGATGCACAGCCAGGTCTCGAATCCCCAGTTGCTCGAGCCCTCGGGGAGGAACCACTCACAGGACGGGGCGGTGACGCCCACGGAGCTGTGCGCCTCGGGCGAGGAAGCTCCGGCGCCGGTCCACGAGATCGTGCGGTCCACGGCGATAGTCTCACCCTCGCGGCAGGCCACCCTGGTGGAGAAATCGATCTCGCCGAGCACAGTCTCGAGATGCTCGTTCGTGAGTGTGGTCTGGCTCGACGCCGGCAGGGCGACGCTCTCCGTTCTTGTCGCTCCCCCGGTCAGCATGTAGGTGATATCCGCCGTGACGGCGGTCGAGTTCGGGTTCTGTATCGTGATGTACGTCTCGAATCCCCAGGCGGTAGTGCCCTCGGCGAGGTACCACGCCGGGTGCAGGTCGGAGAGTTTCTGGGCGAACAGCTCCCTGTCCTCGCTGGGGCCGGAGACCCATGAGAGGAAAGCCCCGCCGGAGCCGTCGGGGACGGCCCCGAACCAGCCGGCACTCTCGGAGGTTCCCACGCCGCGGAGCATCGTTCCGTTTGCCTCCCACCGCGCCCTTCCGGTCGGGCTCAGCCTCTGAGCGTAGACACCCCGGGCAGCCGGCCTGCCGTCCATCCAGGCCAGAACGGCGCCTCCTTCCCCGTCCCCGACCAGTACGTGCTCCTCCCCCTGGTCGTCCGCGGCCGTGCACACGGCTACGCCGCCGGTCGCCCACATCCCGGCACCGTCTGCCGCCCTCACCCTCTGCGCGTAGAGGTCCTCTTCCCCGGTGCGCCTGTCTCGCCAGGAGATGACCGCCCCATCCTCGCCGTCCGGAGCTATCTCCACGTCGCTATCTTCTCCTGAAGATGGGGATATTCTCTTCCCGTCAGCCGTCCATTTGGCCGTCCCACTCGAATCCAGGCGTTGAGCGTACACATCGCTCTGGGCGCTACGGATATCCTGCCAGACTACAACGCAGCCGCCCGCCCCACTGGGCGCAAGGTCGGGGAACGCCTGGTTGGTCGGATCGGTGCATACTTGTTTGGCGCTGTCCGACCACTGCCTCGCTCCAGAGGCGTTGAACCTCTGTGCGAAGATATCGTCGTTGCCCGAGCTCTCATCCCACCAGCAGAGTACCGCACCGCCCGAGCCGTCCTCAACGATGTGGGCGTTGTGTTCCGCCACCGGCGTGAGCTTCACCCCGACCCCGTCCGCCGGAGCCCACTTCACGGCCCCGCCCGCGTCGATCCTCTGGGCGAAGACGGCCAATGTCGGGATGCGTTGGTCCTGCCAGCTGATGATGGCCCCGTGCGCGCCGTCGGTACATATGTCGAGCATGCCCTGATTGTGTGTTTCCGTGCACACCGGCACCCCGTTGGGGGCCCACTTCCGTGCGCCTCCGGGGTCGAGCCGCTGAGCGTACACGTTCATGTTGGTCCCCGAGCGCCCGTCGACCCAGGCGACGATCGCCCCACCGGCGCCGTCCGAGACGATAACTGGCTCCGACTGCCTTTCCGTTGCGTTGCAGACCACGATGCCGTTTATTCCCCAGCGGAGCCTGCCCAGGGAGTCTATCCTCTGGGCGAAGATGTTTCCCGTCTCGCTCTCCCAGTCGCTCCAGGCGATGATAGCCCCTCCCGAGCCGTCCGGCGCCAGCATGGGCCCCCTTGGATTGGGGCGGTCCGCCACCTTGACTCCTCCGGATGCCCACTGTCCCTGCGCGAGGCACGCGGGCGCAAACGCGAGAACGAGAACTATGACGAAACATGCGGCGAGTGCCTGGTGTTGCCTCTTCATGCCGACCTCCTCATGTCACGGGGTCAGGTCTATTCTAATCCAGCAGTGAGGCGATGAGGTTGTCCGATGAGAAGTGACCGCCGGTGAGCGCGGCGAGCGAGCTGCCGGCGCCGAAGAGGCGCTCACGTATCTCCGTGGTGGCGAGGCCCTCTCGAGCGAGTGCGTTAGCCTTGTCACCGATGTCTTCGAAGTAATCCGCGCAGGACTCGAGCGCGCGGCGCCCATCGGGGACTATCTCCCCCATCGACGTGAAGAGCACGAGCCGCTCGGTGGGCAAGGCAGCCATCTGCCTCATCGAGCGGATGAGGCTCCGGGCATCCTCGTCCACCCTTATCACCTTCGGCCGCTCGGTGATGTAGATGTCCGCCGAGAAACACCAGCCGCGCTCCATCTCGACCAGGGCCACGTGGCCCTCGCTGTGACCACCCGTCTCGACTACGTCAAACCGGAACCGCGGCGTCTCGACCGCCGGCCCCAGGACGCCGACGTCGCTCGGCTCCGGGACTCCCCACACGTACTCCTGGTACGGTCTGAGCTCTGGCACCTCCGCGATGCGGGGCACCGAATCCGCGTGGGCCAGTATCGGCACGCCGAACCGCTCCTGGATGATGCGGTTCGCGCCGACATGGTCCTCGTGGTAATGCGTGTTGACCACAACGTCGAGTGTCCGTCCCTCGAGGAAATCGGCGAGCTCGCGCGCCGTGTGCGGGCAGCCGGTGTCGACCAGCAGCCCGTCCACCAGGTACGAGGCCACCCAGTAGACCGGCTTTCCATCGGCCTCGATGCTCATCCTTATACTGGTTACTTCCTCGAACTCTGATGTCTCCAGCATGCCTGTATATTACACTGTTATGGCACCCGTCCCCGGCGCGAGGAGGAGCCATGGCACACTGGGAGAACCGCGACGAGGCTTCCTGGAAGGAGTTCCGGTTCGGCCAACCGTACGCCAACGGCCTGAGGCGGCTCAGGGAAGAGGTGCTGGAAAAGACCGACTTCGACCCGGCGGTGCTCTGGCAATGGGGAACGATGCAGGCCATGGCGGTCATCCAGATACTCAAGGAGTGCGAGAGAGCGTTCGGGGAGAAGGGCCAGCAGGTCGTGGGCGAAGCTATAAGAAAGGTCGGCCTCGACGTCGGCCGTCAGGTGTTCGCGGGCGCCAGCTGGCCGGAGGACCTCTCCGAGGCGGAGGGCGCGAGCTTCTTCGCCACCGTGGTGAACCGCATCGCCTACGCCTCGCTCGAGGACCCGCGCATCGACTCGCCCGACGAGGTGAGCTTCGACATCCTCTGGTGCCCGCACCAGGACTACTACGGCGCGTTCGACTGCCGCGTGCAGCGCTACTTCGTCCAGGGGATGCTGGACGCCGCGAAGGAGACGGGCCTCATGGGCGACTGGCAGGTGCGTTTCACGCAAACCATACCCGCGGGCGCGCCGACGTGCCGGTTCGTGCTCTGGAAGGCGACAGCGGAGGAGAAATCGGAGTGGGAGAAGTACTCGGACGCGCTCGCGAAAAAAGCGCTCGAGCTTGCGGAAAAGGACCGGACAGAGTGACGCGCACCGGTCCCGCCCTGGGTGCCGCCGTCGGGTCTTACGCCGCCTACATCTACCTCGGGCTCAAGACGCCCATGCCGGGGGAGACCCAGGACGTTGCGACCGGCCTGGAAGTCGAAAGGCGCGAGTTCGTAACCACAGACGGGCTCACACTGCGCCCGAAGCGCTACGCCAACCCCGGCGGGGTCCCGGTCCTGCTCTGCCACGGGTTCGGCGGAAACGGAAACACATTCGACCTGCCCCGCGAAGGCCGCAACATGGCCGTCCACCTGGCGCGGGACGGCTTCGACGTCTGGGTCTCGTCGTTCAGGGGGTGCGGGCGGGAGCCGTACCGCAGCGACGAGGGCGACTGGCGCCATTCCATGGACCATCTGGCCATCTACGACGCTTCGGCCCTCGTCGAAGGCATCTTATCGGTGACCGGAAAGCCCGTGTTCTGGGTCGGGCACAGCATGGGAGGGTTCGTCCTCTACATGTACCTTCAGGGAGCCCGGTTCGCGGGTGGTGACACCGTAGTCTCGGACCCCGGGCTGGTCGCAGAGCGCCACGGCAAGCTCGCCGGCGCCGTGACGCTCGGTGCGCCCGGGGCGTTCAGCTGGCCGGCCGACGACCCGGAGCGCAAAGGTGTCAACCGTGCGGTCAACCGGCGTTACGTCGAGCACTACATCAGGGTGATGCGCGAAAAAGAGAGCTCGTCACCGCGCATCCACAGGAGGGGCAGCCGCAATGGATTCCTGCGGTCCCATCCGCGCATAACGTCAGCCCTGGTGCGGACCCCGCTTGCCGTCAACGTATACAACCGCGCCAACACCGACAGGGACGCCACGACCGCGCTCGTCTACAACGGGAGGGACGACGTCTCGGCGGCCATGTGGCTCCAGCGCCTCGAGAGCGTGCTGGGCGGCGACCTGGTCCAGCACCGCCCTGTCGACAGGCGGGTTGACGCGTTCAACTACACGCGGAACATGCACCTAATCACCCTGCCCGTGATGTTCATCACCGGAGACCGGGATTACAATCCCAGGATGGTAGAGAGCTTCGCGTACGAGATTGTCTCGAGCGTCAAGAAGGAGTTCGTGCGGCTGCCCGGTTACGGCCACATCGACATGTTGATGGGCCGCAATGTCGCCTCGGAGGTATATCCGTTAATATCTGCCTGGATCAAAGAAGTCGCCGGCGGCGGGCCGGCTCGCGACGAGGAGGGTGTTCGGCAATGAATCTGATGGCACCGACCACGAGGCGGCTCCAGGTGCTGAAAGCAGGCGTCCTCACCGCCGCGGTGATGTGGCTCACGAGCCCTTCTCACCTCGCGGACCCGCTCATCGCCGAGGACAGCGCGCTGCGCAAGTTCATGCTCAAGCGCTACGCCAGGGTCGAGGTACAGCTGCTCGCGCTTTTCTACTGGCTGCTCAACCTGCCGTTCATGAGCAACCGATGGATGCGCAAGGCAATGTACTACGGTCTGGCCAAGTTCATGGCCGAGAGGGCGATCGCGAGCAAGGTGATGACGCTCGCCGAGATGGAGGAGTTCATTGAAAGCCTGCCCGCCGAGAGCGAGATAGCGGTCGGCCCATGCAGGTGCCGCCTCGCGACGCGTGCCTGTGACCACCCACTCGAAACCGACATCGTCATCATGACCGGAACGCCGATATGGCTCGACCTCTTCCCGAAGGACTACCGCGTCATCGGCAAGGATGAGGCGAAAGACATAGTGCGGAAGGGTTATGAGATAGGCCTGGTGCCGATGCTGGACCGGCACATGTACTTCGGCGGGACCACAAACTACTTTGTCATATGCAACTGCTGCGGCTGCTCGTGCCTGCCCATCATCGGCTACAGGATCTTCAAACACGACGGTTACCACTACATCCCGTCGGAGTACCGCTCGGTCACCGACACGGGACTCTGCAAGGGAGACGGCGCCTGCGTCGAGGCCTGCGCCTTCATCGAGCGGGTGGTGATAGCGGGAAAATCGCGTGTGCTCGACTGCCAGGGCTGCGGGCAGTGCGTGAGGGTCTGCCCGCACGGGGCGGCAAGCATGGTAAGGCGCTAGGGCCCGCCCGCGCGCGGCAGCCGCGGAGGACAAGGCCGGCGACAGGAGAAAGGACTGGGGGCAATGGAAGACCTTAGGCAGAAGATAGTGCTGGTGACCGGTGCGGCCCGCGGCATGGGGAGATTCGACGCGGAGCTCTTCTGCCGGGAGGGCTCCGTCGTGGTCATAACGGACGTGGACGAGGCTGAGCTGAACAAGGTGGCCGGCGAGCTCAAGGCCAGGGGCCACGAGGTCTACCCGTACGCGCTCGATGTCTCCGACCGTGCCGCGTGCTTCGCGCTCGCGGAGAAGGTCAAGGCCGAGGTGGGGACGGTCGACGTGCTCATCAACAACGCCGGGATAACCGACTGCAGCGAGGTGCTCGACCTCGCGGAGGACTCCGTGCGCCGCATGATGGAGGTCAACTACATGGGCCAGGTCTGGATGCTCCAGGCTTTCGTGCCGGACATGGTGAAGCGCGGTTCGGGTCACGTGGTCGACATGTGCTCGGTCGCCGGCAAGGTCGGAGCCGCGAACATGGGCGGCTACTGCGCCACGAAGGCCGCCATGCTGGCCCTGACCGACGCAATCCGCATCGAGCTCCGCAAGAGCGGCGTGAACTTTACCATCGTCAACCCGAGCTTCGTGTCCACCGGGATGTTCGAGGGCGGAGCACGCTCGTTGATCTCCCCCTGGCAGACTCCGGAGCAGGTAGCCGAGAAGATATTGAAAGGCGTCAAGAAGAACAGGGCAGAGGTGTGCGCGCCCAGCGGGCCGGTGCGCCTGGCGGCGTTCCTCCGCGGCATCTGCATGCCCAAGCTCACTGATTTCTCTCTCCACCTGTTCGGCCTCGACAGGCCGATGGACAACTGGCGGAAAGACGAGTGCCGCCCGTTCTAACGCAAAATCGGGGTCAGGTCACTTTGTTGCATTTTCGACCGGGGCCAGGGCGTTCGGTCCTGAGCGGAATATCAAAGGGGAGATGGCAATGGCGGAATCAGAAGTATTCCTTACAGACCTGAGGGCGAAGCCCGGACGGAACCTCCTGCGCAAGCTCGGGTCCCTGGTCAAGCAGGCCGGCTTCGATGAGCTCGACCTCGAGGCGAAATTTGTCGCCATCAAGCTGCACTTCGGCGAGCCGGGGAACCTCGCGTTCATCAGGCCGAACTACGCCTCGCGGATCGCCGGCATGGTGAAGAAGGCCGGCGGCAGGCCGTTCCTGACCGACACCAACACCCTCTACACAGGCAGGCGCTCGAACGCCGTGGACCACCTGGCGGCGGCCGCCTCCAACGGGTTCACCCCGCTCACGGTCGGGTGCGAGGTCATAATCGCCGACGGTCTCAAGGGCAGTGACCACCGGGAGATCGAGGTCGGCCTCAAGCACACCTCCGCCGCGAAGATAGGCACTGTCATCGCCGACTGCGACGCGATAATCACCCTGACCCACTTCAAGGGACACGAGCTGACCGGGATAGGCGGAGCGATAAAGAACCTGGGGATGGGATGCGGCTCCCGGGGCGGCAAACTCTTCATGCATTCGGCGTCAAAACCCAAGATGGTCTCCGAGAACTGCACCGGGTGCGCACTGTGCGTTAAGTCCTGTCCGCAGGAGGCGATAAGCCTGACCCCCGACCACAAGGCCCTTATAGATTTCGACAAGTGCGTCGGCTGCGGGCAGTGCATCGCGATGTGCCAGTACAGCGCGGTCACAGCCGTGCTCGACGAGTCCGCGCAGAACGCCGCCGAGAAGGTCGCGGAGTATGCCTACGCCGTGCTGAAGGACAGGCAGAGCCTGCACGTGAGCTTCATAACCAACGTATCCCCCCTCTGCGACTGCTGGGGATTCAACGACCAGGCGATAGTAGCGGACATAGGCATCGCCGCCTCGCGAGACCCCGTGGCACTCGACCAGGCGTGCGCCGACCTCGTCAACCAGGCGCCGGTGGTGCCGGGCAGTCTCCTCGAAGGCCGCGGCCTCTCCCCGGGGGACGACAAGTTCACGAGCGTGAGCCCCAACACCGACTGGAAGGCCGGGCTCGCGTACGCGGAGGAGATAGGTCTGGGCGCACGCTCCTACCGCCTGACCCGCGTCGAGTGACCCGGTCGGGCGGCTCGACGGTTGAATAATGACCTGCGGAATGGTTTATTTACACATTATATTGCCGGCGTGGCCGCACTCGTCCCGGAGGTATGTCGCGGCCGGGCAAGAAGAAGTCATGTCACGCGTCGGATGGCTGAGGGGCCCGGCCCGGGCCCGATAGCAGTGCACAACGGGACCTGACCCCGGTGTGCATATCAATGTGTGAAGGGGTTGGTAGCGCGATGAGAGGTTTGCCAAAGGGAGGCGCGGGCGCGCCGGGGCGGGTAGATGGTCTGAACCCGGTGTGCGACCGCATGATATCGGCCGTCATGCCCAGGAGCTGGCGGGAGGGCATCTTCTACGGGGCGTGGTCGACCTCCGAGTTCGTGAAGTGGGGCTACTTCGCCGTCGCCCTGCACGTGCAGGTCCTGATCGGCATCTTCTACCCCACGTTCGCCGAGAGGATCTCCGGCTCTCTCGTGGGGTTCTTCATCGAGTTCGGGTCCTCCACCCTGCTCGCCGCCGCGTTCGCCTACATCATGCTGGGCGGGCACCACACGCTGCACGTGCTCGAAGCCGCCAAGACTTTCAACCTCGAGCGGACCGTGCAGGAGACCATCGGCGCGAGGCTGGTCGAGAAGATGCCGGACGGCACCGTGAGATTCCGGACAGGCACCTTCGCGTTCTGGAAAGAGGTCCTGAAGAGCTTCTTCGTCGGGCCGACCGGCAAGTATCCCGCCATCATCAGGGAAGGACTCAACTACAGGCTGAACGGCACCCCGGCCCTCAACGTCTCGGCCGCCGGGCCCCGTTTCGACCTGATAATGGCCTACATCTTCGGAATAAGCGGCCTTGTTCTCTTCGGCATATCCATATGGTTCCGCGCCGCGGACATTCACACCCCCGAGGCCATGGCACTGCTCACCCCGAAGATCCTGGCCATCGGCGTGATAGCTTTCCTCGGCAGGCACCAGGACTCGAACGCACTTTACAGGTACAGGGAGAAGAGGAAGACCGAGGCGAAGCTCGCGGCCCAGATCGCCGCGGGTACCGTGGTCGTGGAAGCCGGGCGCCAGGAGATCGACTCGCTGGCAAAGGCCAGGTACGAGAGGCTCGTGGGAGAGGTCAGGAACTCCGCGGTCTACGGCGGTGACGACCCGCGCTTTAAGGACGTGGCGGTCTACCTCCCGGAGGGCGCCCACAACGCGATACAGGGCGGAAAGCACACCGAGTACGTGGACGCCGAGGGAAACAAGGGCAACACCTCGCCCGACCTTGTGGCACAGGAGAAGTGGATAATCCTCTTCCCGAAGGAGACCGAGGACGTAGCCGAGCGCGGCTTCTTCGGGACCCTGCGGGTGCTGCCCCACCTCCAGAACCAGGTGATCGCCGAGATACTCTCCAGGGAGGGAGTGTCAGGCGGCGGCCGCGAGAACGAGGGCGGCGTCTCGTTCAACGGGTACGGCGGCGGGGACGAGGCGGCCATCAAGCTCCTCATGGAGGCGGCCGCCAAGGCCGGGGTCGAGCACGACTACCGGTACGGGGAGAACATGTTCCTGGGGATAGACAACGCTGCGGATTCGGACGACATGTTCGACCCCGAGTCGCACCTCTATACATGGCAGGGGCAGAAGATGAGCGGCGACGAGCTGGTGGACCGCTACGTCGACCTTTTCTACAAGTGGGAGAACCAGCTCGCCTTCGAGGACCCGTTCGCCGCGCCCCGGAGCCAGTGGAAGTTCTGGCAGAAGCTGACCGACACCCTCGGCGACCGGATGATAATCATCGGGGACGACAGCCTGGTCACCAACCCGTCCATCGCTTACGACGCTCTCAAGGACGGCGTCTGCAACGCCGGGCTGGTGAAGCTCAACCAGGTGGGGACGTTCTCCCAGGCGTGGATGTACATGGAGGTCTTCCACAGCGCCGGAAAAGACACCGTGATATCCCACCGCTCGACGCAGCCGGACACGGTCCCGGACCCCCTGGAGGTCACCGCGACGCTGGCGGCCTCCTACAGGCCGAAGGGGCGAGTGGTGCTGGCCAAGCTCGGCGGCGTGTTCCTGGCCAACAGGGCCGGGCTCTACTACCAGATGCAGAAGTCGGCCGAGGACTGGCGCACGGGAGTCTCTATAACCCCCGGTGTCGGTCCGGACGTCACCATCTCGTCCATCGAGGCGTTCCCCTCCACGCTGGGGGCCGGCAAGTACGGCCTTATGTCCTCGATGAGGCTCTCGAACGGCCTGGAGATAATCTCGCCCATTCCGGGCGGGCTCTCGAGAGGAGAGAACGAGACCAGGCTGGTAGGCCCGGAGGAGGGCATCCCGATCGTCAGGGAGATAGTGGAGAGGCTGGGGCTGGTCGGCCTCCCGCTCGGGGCGATAGAGAACGTCTTCGAGATAGAGCGGATGATAATGGCGATGGACATCGAGAAAGCCCGGGACGGCGGCGTGATCCCGGCCTTCTCGGAGGACGCCTGGGACGCCTACGAGGAGGAGGCCGGCTTCAAGCGCATGGTCGGCGGAGACGTGACCCTCACGCTCGGCCAGCTCCTCATAAAGGCCCTGGCGCTGCGTGACGGCCTTCCGCCCTGGCTCGTGTACAGGAACCACGGGATGAGGCTCAACGAGCAGATAGGGATGACCTTCGACAACTACCCCGAGGCCAGGAGGCTGTTCTACGAGCCTATTTTCACCGGCAAGGTCGGCGACGGCGCATTCCAGTAGGGGTCAGACCACTTTCGTTCCAGTAGGGGTCAGACCACTTTCGTTACGTTAGCAACATCAGTTTACTCACGCATCACGGCAGGAGGTGCGTTGTGGCTGAAGTGGTTTATGTTGCTAACGTAACGAAAGTGGTCTGACCCTATATGGTCTCGGGCTCCGGCTCGCCCAGCTCCTTCGCGTGATGCAGCTCCCTGTGCCCCGACAGCTTTAACAGGAGCGCGGGCATCAGCGTCAGCGAGGTCACGAGACAGACGCTGATGGCGACCGCGGTAACACCGCCGAAGCGCCTCAACGGGACGATGCCCGAGAACATCACGATGACGAACGCCGCGACCGTCGCTATCGCGGCGATGACGTTCGCCCTTCCGAGGTTGGACATGGTGTTTCTTATTGCGTCGCCCGCGGAGCTCCCCCCCTGCTCCTTCTCCTGGATGTAACGGTGGGTGAACAATATGCCGAAGTTGACACCGACGCCTATGACCAGCGCGGAGACGAGCGACGTCACTATGTCGAGAGGCCAGTTGACTATGTTCAGGAAACCTATCTCGGCGGCTATCCCTGCTATCGCCACGGTCAGGGTTATCAGTCCGTAGGCGAGCGAGCGGAAGATGATGACCAGCACGAGAGCGCAAAGCAGGAGGGACAGGGCCGACGACCAGGTCTCGGTGGGGATGAGGTTCTTTGTCATGTCCTTTGTGAGGGGTGTGATGCCCCCGAGCCGGTACTCCAGGCCGACCGGGTCGAGGAAGCGGTCTGAGTTCTTCTTCATCACGTTTATCTTCCGGTTCACCACGTCGGTGGTCTGCGCGCCGGAAGCGTTGAGCGTGACGAGAGCCGACTTGCCGTCTTCGCTCAACAGCCCGCCGATGACGTAGCCGCCGCTCGCCTCTGCGGCGTCAAGGGCCTGCTGGGCCTCCTCGCGGGTCTCGGGCAGTTTCCCGTTGTTGGCGGCGGCGAGGGCGTCCGGCAGGCCGGTCACCCCCTGCCTCGTATAGAGGCCGTCTCCTCCCCTGCCCGCTATCGAAGACTCGAGGTCAGCCATGGCCCGCAACGATTCCGGCGACATCACGTCGCCGGTGACCATTATCACGTCCTGCTGCTGCCCGCCGAAGTACTTCTCGAGCTCGAAGTCGGCCTTTATCCCGGGGAGGTCCCTGGGGACGAGTTTCCGAAGGTCCGAGTCGGTCTTGAGGCCCCTGAGCTGTATGAGCCCGACCAGGATCAGAACCGCGAACACCACTATGACTATGGTCGAGCGGTGTATGGAGACGTTCGCGAAGAAAACGAGGATGCGGTCTATCCCGCGGGTGACGATACCGCGCCGCCTCGACATGGAGAGGCCGTCGAACTTGTCCCTGCGCCTGCTCTTGCCCTCCTCGGCCCTCCTGTCGAACACCCTGTCTCTAACCACCAGGACCGCCGGGAGCAGCACCACCGACAGGAGGAAGACGAAGCCGGTGCCGATCGCGCAGGTCAGGCCGAAATCGCGAAGCGCGGGCAGGACGCTGAACTCGAACACCAGGAAGCCGAAGACGTTCGTGATCGCCGCCAGGAAGACACCGACACCGACCGCCATGAGAGCGATGCCTATGGCCTGGACCGCCTTGTGGCTGGTCTCGGCCTCCTCGTAGTAGCGCGCGACGAACGGCACCACGAAGGTGAGGGCCGTTCCCAGTATCAGCGGCATGACGGCTATGACCGCCACCGAGTAGTCGATGCCGACCCAGCCGGTGAAACCGAACGTCCAGACAGCCGCCAGCAGCATTACTGACACGGGCAGCACGGTGTCCGTGAAGCGTCTGAAAGCGATGAAGAGCGTCAGGACGACGAACGCCAGGGCGATGAGGAGGAGCAGGATAGTCTTGTTCTTGATATGCTCGTTGAAGTCCCTCGCCAGTATCGCGTCGCCGGAGACGCTGACCTGCACGCCCTCCATCAGGCTCAGCTTTCCTTTGAAGAACTTCTCGATGTCGGCGCCCAGCTGGACCTGCTGCCTCTCCGTCAGGTCCGGGCCGTCCTTGAGCATGACCAGGGCGGCCTTCCTGTCGGGGGTTATGAAGCGCCCGACCACCTGGCTCGCCGCGAGCGGGTTGGACAGGTAGTCCTCCGTGATGAGCGCCTTGAAATCCTTGCCGGTGAATATCTTGACGGCGTTGTTGGTGATGGCCCCCAGCGAGAGCTGTATGCCGCGCTTGGCTATCTCCTGCTGCATGACTGCGGCGAACGGGGTCACGTAGTCCTGGATTACCGGCACCTCTTCGCCCAGGGCGTTGACCCGCGTCGCGAGCTGCCCCTTGTTGAACTGGGGCTCCTCCTTGAGGGCGTCCTCGAGGCCGACCAGGAACTGGACTATCTCGTTGTCCGTGACGTCGGGCGCGCGTATGAGCACGTACTCGTAGGATATGCCGCCGAAGTTCTCGCGCAGGGCGGAGAGCGCCTCGACGCTCGGGAAGTCGCGCGGCAGGAGGCTCTGGTAGGTGACGTGACCCTTCAGGAAGAACAGCCCGCAGCCGAGGCCGACTGTGAGAAGGAAGCAGACGATGATGACGGACCAGGGGTGTTTCTTTATCAGTTCAGCCAGCCTGGCGAATGCGCTCATCTCTTCCCTTTGTCCCGCCTCAACCCCGACTCTGTATTCGACGTGGAAGACATATATTAGTTTCTACGATAGCCGGGGGCAAGAACCTTTGAGAGCCCTCAGTCCTTGAAGTTGGCCCTCATGCGACAGACGCCCTCGCTCATCTGCTTGCTGAAATCGAGCCCGGATTTCTCGAGCAGCTTCATGACCGGCAGGTTCTCGCCGAGTATGTCGGCGGTGAAGCCCAGCAACCCCTGCCTCTTCCCGATTAGTATGAGGTAGCCCAGCAGCTCTGTTCCTATGCCCCGACCCTGGTATTCGTCCCTCACCGCCAGGGCTATCTCCGCGTAGTGGTCATCATCCATCACGTACTGGCCGACACCGACAACGGTCTCCTTCTCCCCCTCCCTGATGACCGCGAGTATGACCATCTCCCTGGTGTAGTCGATGGCGACGAACTTCTGGAGGACCTCGTGGGGAAGGCGGCGCCGCAGCATGATGAACCTGCGGTAGTTGCTCTTGTCCGAGAGCGAATACCAGAAGTCCTTCATCAGCGGTTCGTCGCTTATCTTCGCCGGCCGCAGCAGTATTTCGAGGCCGTCCCTGGTGGTGCGGTACCTCTCGAGCTCCTCGGGGTACTCGCCCTCCTTCCCGGGCACGAAAGCCTGGTCGGGGTATATGAAGTTGAGCTTCTTGGCCTCGTCTATCAGCCACTCCCTGAACTTCGGGTGCGCGATGGCGATGAGCTCCATCGCGCGCTCCCTGATGTTCTTGCCGTGCAGGTAGGCGATGCCGTACTCGGTGACGACATAATGGACGTCGCCCCTGGTCAGTGTCACGCCTGTCCCTTCGGCCAGCAGCGGCACTATCCTCGACGTATCCTCGTCCCCGGCGGTCGACGGAAGGACCAGCACGGTCTTGCCCCCGGGAGACAGGACCGCGCCCCTCATGAAGTCAGCCTGCCCCCCGATCCCGCTGTAGAACACGCGGCCTATGGATTCGGCTGTGGCCTGCCCGGTGAGGTCGATTGCCAGCGCGCTGTTTATCGCCACCATGTTGTTGTTCTCAGCTATGACAAGCGGGTTGTTCGTGTAGTCGATGGGCCTGAACTCGATGCTGGGGTTGTCTCCTATGAAGCGGTATGTCTCGGCGGTACCCATGCAGAAAGAGGCCACCGTCTTGCCCCTGTTGAGGGCCTTGCGGGAGTTGTCTATGACGCCCTTCCTCATCAGCTCGGCGATGCCATCGCTCATGAGCTCGGTGTGCACCCCGAGCCCCCGCTTCTCGGTCAGGTTGGCGATTATCGCGTTGGGAATGCTCCCGTAACCCACCTGCATCGTGTCCCCGTCCTCCACGATGCGGGCCACGTACCCGCCGATCCGCTGCGCCAGCTCGTCGGGGATCGTGTCCACGAACTCGAGCAGCGGCTCGTCGAACGGTATCACGAAATCGATGTCCTCTATGTTCACAAAGGCGTCGCCGTGGACCCTGGGCATGTTCGCGTTGACCTGGCACACGACCCTCGACGCCGCCTCAGTGGCTGCCTTGGTTATGTCGACGCTCACGCCGAGGCTCATGTAGCCGTTCCTGTCGGGCGGCGACGCCTGTATCAGGGCCACGTCTATCGGGATGAAACGCCTCGAGAAGAGCCCGGGCACCTGCGAGAGGAATATGGGCGTGTAGTCTGCGAGGCCTTCGTTCACCGCCTGGCGGGTGTTCTCGCCGATGAAGAAGGAGTTGTACCTGAAGTTGCTCAGGAACTGCTTCTCCGCGTACGGGGCCACCCCCAGCGTCCAGACATGCAGGACCTCCGCGTCGAAGAACGCTTTCGGGTTGGCCTCGACGAAATCGGTGAGCGCGGCCAGGAGGTGCTGGGGCTGCCCGCAGGCCGTCGCCACAAAAAGACGGTCGCCCTTGCGAATGCACTCGAACACCTTATCCTCGGGCACGAATTTCTCCGGAAACCTCTTTCTGAAGGTCCCGAGGGCGTCGGTGGTGTCTTCCATCTCTTCTCCTCATGTGTGACCGGGGCCACCATATATTCTATCCCTGATTCCCCGCGGACCGGGGCGCCGCCAACGGCCTTCTGGTGCAGGATTGGCGCAGAGGGCGGCGAAAAGCCGGAAATGTATCGACAAGCAAGGGGGACCGGCCATGGAGATCACCCACCACAACCCGGATACGTTAATAAGCAACCCGGCGTTCTCGCAGGCGGTCAGTGTCGAGGGCGCGGGCAGGCTCGTCTTCGTAGGCGGGCAGAACGGCGTGAGAGCCGACGGCAGGCTCGCGGGTGAGGACCTCGGCTCCCAGACCGAGCAGGCGCTCGAGAACGTGCTGGAGGCCCTGAAGGCTGCAGGCGCATCGCAGAAGGACGTCGTTCGGCTCGGCATCTACATCGTCGAGGGCCAGGACCCGGGGATGGGGTTCGCCGCGTCGCAGAAGGTATGGGGCATGCACCCGACGGCCATCACGGTCCTGACCGTCTCCGGGCTGGGACCCCCGGGCGCCGTCGTGGAGATCGAAGCTATCGCAGCCGTGGAGACCTAGCCGGCCGGCCTGCCTTCTTCGACTCCTCAATAACACCTGACAGGTGACTCACCGGCCTATCAGGCCGCGTAAAATACGATAGAATCACCGTTGTACGGTTGCGGCAGAGGCGGCATACATTGCAGGAATACGAAAAGCGCGTGCTCAGGAAGGCCTCGAAGGAGCACGTACGGCGCATTATCCGTTGCAGCGAATGCTACAGTCCTCTCCTGCTCAAGTGGCTCTTCAGGTGGCATGACGGAGTCATCACCCTGCGGCTCCTGAACCCGGATTTCAGGTTCGCCTTCCTCGAGAACGACATGCTGAGAAGCGTGATGGACTTCCTGGTCGAGCAGTTCGGGGAGGAGCGCGTATTCGAGATCGCGCGGAGCACCGAGCGCGGCTCGGCCACCGGGTACCTGTCGATGGTGCTGGCGGCCGAGCAGTGGTGGATGAAGCCGATATCCTACCTCATTCGGTACTCCTTCATCCTCGACTACCTGCTCGAGCTGAACGTCTCTTTCCTGGGTTACGGGGCGGCGGACATGGTGGACAAGGAGCTCCCCAACGGCGTCGTGTTCATGAGGCACCCTTACGTCAGGTCGCTGTTCCAGGCGGACGTCGAGGCCGCCTACATGCTGGCCAGGGACAGGGAGATAACCATCAGGACCGACCCGGTCTCGGAGGCCGAGGGCATATACATGTACGCGGGGAAAGCGGAGTCCGAGCGCACGCCCGGGGCCTTCAGGGAGTACCGGCTCGAAACCCCGCCGGTGACGCGCGTCACCGACCCGTACACATTCCTCAGGTGTCCGAGGTGCGGGGTGCCGGGCAAGATATCCCAGTTCTGGTGGGACGCCCGGTCGGGAATAATAGCGCACAAAGAGACCGGCAAGCGGATAATACTGTGGCCGTGCTATGCGCTCGAGAGGCTGCTCGGCGCACTGGAGGAGCAGCTCGGAGGCACCGCGGGCGAGCTAATCTTCCAGACCGTGAAGGACTACGAGAGGGACAGCATCCTCTCCGGCGGAGTCGGATTCACCCCCGAGGAGAAGCTCGCCTTCATAGAGGCGGACAGGTTCGGACAGTACAGGCTCCTCCTGCATCACCTCGCCTGCATGGGATTCGGAGACGGCAAGCTGGACCTCGCGGAAGATGACGTCATAAGGATATCCATGGCCAACTCGCTCGTCCCCCAGGTCACCTCCGGCCAGATCGCCGGGATGGTGGAGGCCCTGGAGGGCCGGCCCGTGACCGTCTCCTGGGAGCTTGGGCCGAAGGCCACCTCATACACCCTCAAACTCCTTTGAAGCCGGGGTCAGGCCCGGGAATTTAAGTCGGAACGCGGCTATCAGGCAACACGCTTTAATTCTCGGGCCTGACCCCGGCTCTTAAGTTGACGGGCCTCATTCACCAGGCAGGGAGCGGCCGCTATATTGAGAATAAGACTTGCCAAGTGAAAGGAAGCTGTCAGATGAAGCTCAATGAGCTCACGCCCGAAGAGGAGAGGGTGATTGTCCACAAGGGCACCGAGATGCCCTTTACCGGGGAGTACGAGGAACACTTCGAGCCGGGGACTTACACCTGCAGGAGGTGCGGCGCTCCGCTGTACCGCTCGACGGACAAGTTCCGGTCGGGATGCGGGTGGCCCGCGTTCGACGACGAGATAGAGGGAGCGGTCCAGCGGACCACCGACGCCGACGGGATGCGCACCGAGATAACATGCGCGGCGTGCGGCGGCCACCTCGGCCACGTGTTCGAGGGCGAGGGTTTCACGCCGAAGAACGAGCGCCACTGCGTCAACAGCATCTCGCTCATGTTCAAGGGAGACGAAGATGCCGGCTGAGACGGAGAAGATAGTGCTCGGCGGCGGCTGCTTCTGGTGTACCGAGGCCGTGTTCCAGTACGTGGACGGCGTGGTCGACGTCACCCCGGGTTACGCCGGCGGGACGTCCGACGACCCGACGTACCGCGAGGTATGCCGCGGCGGCACCGGGCACGCGGAGGTCATCCAGGTCGAGTACGACCCCGGGACCGTGTCTCTCGAGAAACTGCTGGAGGTCTTCTTCTCCACCCACGACCCGACCACCGTGGACAGGCAGGGCAACGACGTCGGCTCCCAATACCGCTCCATAGTGCTCTACAACTCGGAGGAGCAGGGTGCCCGGGTAGAGGAGTTCCTCGCCCGTATCGGGCCCGAGTACGACCGGCCCGTCGTGACCGAGGTCAAGCCGCTCGATGCCTTCTACCCGGCGGAGGAGTACCACCGCAACTACTACTCCAAGAATCCCAACCAGGGTTACTGCCAGGTCGTGATAGCCCCCAAGCTCGCCAAGCTGGAGAGCAAGCTCGGCGAAGGCTGAGCACCCGCCGTCGGCGCTGACGATGGACAACATGCCCCCGCCAGACCGTTTAATTGTGCTTGAACGTACCGTATGCCAGGCGGACCCTCCCGCCTGGTGAAGCCGCGAGGCGGCCGATGTGCGAATTCTGTGAGAAGCACGGGCAGGGCAACCGGTGGTATCTCAACCCGGACAACTACTCCGAGGAGATGATGGAGGACCCGTCCCGGGTAAAGCTCATCGACGAAGTCACCGGGCACGGCATCGACTATTACGTGGACTTCACCTCCAGGGTCACCAACCTCGCGAAGTGGCCCGTGCTGGGAAGCCTCATCAAGATGGCCGTGAAGCGTATGGCCCCCAACCAGCACGGCGGCCAGGTGGTGACCCTGGAGGATTCACTCGACATAGTCTCGATGGCCAGTAACTTCGTGCTCCTCCCCTGCGCCTGCAAGAAGCTCGTGTCCCACGGCGACGAGATGTGCTGCCTCAACTTCGGGCCGGTCCGCGACATGCAGAAGGCCGCACTCCCGGACGGGCCTATGGAGGAGGTCACGCTGGCCGAGGCCCAGGCGTTCCTGCGGCAGAAGGACGCCGAGGGGCGCATACACCAGGTCCTCTACGCGAAGGTCCCCATGCCCGTCTGCGTCTGCAACTGCGACCTGCGCTGGTGCACCTCGTTCAAGCAGCGGTTCCCGTACGGCATCCCTGAGGCGGTGTTCAAGGGCCACGAGGTAGTCGCGCTGCAGGACGACCTCTGCGACGGCTGCGGGGGGGAGGCCCCGTGCGTCGAGCGCTGCGGGTTCGGGGCTCTTGCCTACGACGAGCGCATGGGGAAGGTCTCCCTTGACCTGGCCGGATGCTTCGGGTGCGGCCTGTGCCGCGCCGCCTGCGAGCCGGGCGCCCTGGGGGTCGCGCCCCGACTCGAGGCCCCCGCGGCCGCGAGGAGCTGGTAGGAATGCCCGGCTACAAGGTCTCCGTCAAGCCCTGCGACCCCGCCGCGTGCGGCTACCGCTGCCAGGAACTGTGCCCGGCCGGCGTATTCCTTGCCGCCCCGAAGAAGAAGTACACCGACCACAGCGTGGAGCCAGACTACCGCATCACGCCGCGTTTCTCCTGGTTCTGCGACGGTTGCCTGGAGTGCGTCACCGCGTGCCCGGACGGCGCCATCGAGGTCAACGGCCCACCCACCGGCGCTTAGTCGACCGCCCCGGGCTCGAGGGCCGTGCCGGCCTCGCGCGGACTGCCTGCCTTACTCCAGGACCGAGAGTATGCCCGCCGCCAGGAACCCCAGGACCGTCAGCAGGCCCACGATCCTGCCGCCGTGCTTGAACGCCTCGGGCATCATGGTGTCGGCGAGCATCGTCAGCATCGCGCCTGCGGCGAAGGCCTGCAGGTATACTCCGTCGATCACCCCTAATGTCTCGGTGAAGAAATAGCCGAGGCCCGCCGCCAGCGCGGAGGCTATCACCAGCAGAGACCACATCAGCGCGATCCTCCTCGCCGGACGGCCCTCAGCCTGCATGCTGACCGTGCCAGCTACGCCCTCGGGGAGGTTGGAGACGAAGACGGCGAACAGGAACGCGATGCTCACAGAGCCGCCCATGCCGAGGCCGATTCCCAGTATCATCGACTCGGGGATGCCGTCGAGCAGCGTGCCGAGGAAGATGGCCATCCCCGAGCCGCCCCCCTCACCGCCGGTGAGGTCCTTGCGGCTACCGCCGCCCATCCGGTCGATGAGAAGGTCCCCCACGAAGAAGGTGAGCGCCCCTATCAGGAAGGCGGCCAGCAGTCCGAGGCCCTTGCCGAGTGTCGATTCCGGGACGAGCTCGTAGGCGATGGCGCTTATCAGGGTGCCGCTGCCGAAGCCCATCACCATCCCGGTGACGCGCTCGGAAGGCTTGCGGATGAAGACCAGCGCGGCCCCTATGAGCAGGGCCGCCGCTCCCACGCCTCCCCACATCGCGGCTGCCAGAGTACTGATCGCGGCTCCTTTGTGTCCTGACGAGACCGGTAATGCCTCAGGCCGCCGAGTCCAGCTTCCTTATCTCGAAAGCCCTCACTATGTCGGTCAGCCCGTGGAACATCGCCCAGACCCCGGCGAATGCGATGAGGGTGTAGGCCTTGGTCGAGAGGAACTGCCCGGCCGTCCAGAAGGCTATCCCGAGCATCAGGATGCCTGCCACCAGGTTGAGCCACCACAGCGGATACGAGCCCCTGATCGCGAACGCCTCTACTATCCAGAACACGGCTACGAGAAGGAAGACGAATCCCAGCATATCCGCCACCGCGGTGAAGGTGTTCTTGGGGTAAGCCAGTGCAACGATCCCGGCTATCGTGAAGAGGACGCCGAAGATTATGTACACCCATTTCCAGCCCTCGGCGAGCGCCGCCATCGCGAACTGCTGAAACCCGGCGAAGAGCACCATCGCCCCGATGATGATGCCCACCGTGACCAGGGAGGTCGTGTTGAACTGCAGTATGACCAGAGACACGACGACCCATAGAACCCCCGTCACCAGCCACACCCAGTACCAGCCGCCAAGCTTCGATGCGGCCGCCTGCACTTCAGCTTCGGATTTATCCATTGCCCCTCCTCGTCTGTGCTAATCCCACGAGAGTGGGCCCGCACGGCCACGCGACGGTCTTTCACCTACCGCGATTCTCCAAGTGTATCTTATCGCGGGACATCCGATGTGCGTCAAATGGGGAGGTATTGTGAGGGCAGGCCAGAATACCAAGGGCATCGACCAGGGCGTGACGCCCCGCTTCTATCCATGGGCGCAGGTTTGTTAGAATCTCACCGGGCGACCATCTGTTCATGTCTTGTCGGGGATAAGGTGCAGCGGTGATTCCGAGCAAAGGGGGGGCAGGGTCATGGATGAGAAGGAAAAAGGGACCGGGTGGTTGGTCTTCGCGTCGATAATGCTGGTCATCGCGGGGGTCTACAACTTCATTTGGGGCATCGGGGCTCTCGCGAAAGACGACCTGTACGTGGTCAGATTCCTCTTCGGCAACCTCACTTTCTGGGGATGGGTATGGCTCATTGTGGGGGTCATCGAGGTGATAGCGGGCTTCGGCGTTCTCACGAGGAACCAGGCGGCCCGCTGGTTCGGCATAACCATGGCTTCGATCAGTGCGATAATTGCTTTCTTCTATGTCTGGGCTGCACCGGGCTGGACCCTGCTCGTCATAGCCCTGGACCTGCTGGTCATTTACGGGCTTTCGGTCTACGGAGGCCGCGAGGGAATCGGCAGTTGACCCGAGAGGAGACCTGATGTCAGCGGAAGAAGAGGACAGGGGCAACGAGGCAGAGATAGCTCGGCTCAAGGCCGAGAACCAGGCCCTGAAAGCCGAGGTGGAGAAATCGGGTAAGGGCGGCAAGCGCGGCGGGTTCTGGCGGGGTTTCGCAGTCTGGTTGATGGTGGTCCTCGCCGTCATCTTCTCGGTGCTCGGGGCAATCAGCGTCTGGCTCAAGACCACCACGCTCGACACGGATACGTTCGTGAGTACCGTGGCCCCGCTGGTACAGGACGACGCGGTGGCCAAGGCTGTGAGCGACGCGGCCGTCAAGCAGTTGTTCACCCAGTATGATGTCGAAGGCCAGCTCGAATCGGGCCTGAACCAGCTTTCTGACACCATCAGGCAGGCGGCACCCGGCTTGCCGGAGTTGCCTATAGACCTCTCCGTCATTGCCGGACCGATCACCAGCGGCCTGGAGGACTTCGCGAAATCCGCGTCCCAGAGAATACTCACCAGCGACGCCTTCTTCAAGGTGTGGTCCGAGTCCCTGCGCCTTTCTCACACCGCGGCGGTCAACATCCTCACCGGTAACGAGGACAAGGTGCTCACCAGCCAGGGAGACACCGTGGTGCTCAACCTGGCGCCGCTGATTGACAGGGTGAAGACGAGGCTGACAGATGCCGGGCTCGGATTCCTCGACAAAGTCCAGGTTCCCGAGGATTTCGGCCAGGTCGAACTGTTCACCTCGAAGCAGCTGGGCGTGGCCAAGGGCCTGGTCCACCTGCTGGAGGTCCTGGCCTGGCTCTTCCCGGTGCTGGCTTTCATCTTCTTCATCCTCGCGGTGGTGATTGCAAAGGACAGGCGAAAGGTGCTCATGTGGGAGGGCATAGGCCTGGCCATCGCGATGCTCGTGGTCCTGGTGGTGTTCAGGGTCGCGCGCAATGAACTCTTCGGGATGATAAAGAACCCGACGAACCTGGCCGCGGCCGACGTCATCTGGGCGACAGTCCTCAGCGGGTTGAAGTCTGCCCTCTTCGGGCTGCTCACTCTCGGTATCGTAGTCGCAATCGGAGCCGCTGTCGCCGGGCCTTACGGATGGGCAGTCTGGACCCGGGAGCACGTGGGCGACTTCTTCGCTCACTGGCGCGAGCGCCGCGAGGGCAAGAAGGGCAAGACCCCGTTCATGGCGTTCATGGACAAGTACGCGTGGTGGTTCAGGATAGGCGGCCTGGCTGTCGGGGTGCTCTTCCTGGTCCTGCTGCCGCACGTCTCCGCCCTGGCGGTGCTTCTGACGGTGATCGTCCTGCTGGTGTACATGGCGGTGATAGAGCTGCTCCGCTGACGCGGCCGTGCGCACGGGGCTTTGGCCTTGCATTGCACTGAACGAAGGCTCTGGTTATCATCAGTCCTGCGCGACGCTCAGCCAAGGTGTTCGCCTGAGAGGAGCATGCCGAAATGACGACTATACTGGCCGTCCTCCCGCTGGCCCTGACCATGAACCTGGGGCCGCAGATAATAACGGCCATCACACTCATCACCGCGGAGAAGCCGGTGAAGAAGTCGCTGATGTACCTGCTCGCGATCTTCATCGCCTCGACATCGGTGACACTCGCGGCATTCTTCATCTTCCAGGCTTTTCAGACGAAGTCGACGACGCCGTCGCAGTCTTCCGGCAACGAGGCCCTCGATTACGTGATCGTCGGCCTGCTGGTCTTTCTCGCCGTTTACGTCTTCCTCAACCGCAAGAAAAACACCAAGCCGAAGTGGCTGTCCACTCTCCAGGAGGCGGACACCAGGAGGATATTCATCCTGGGGCTGGGGCTTTACTCCTTCTTCCCGACCGACTTCATCTGCAACGTGACGGTGGGCCAGTACCTCGCCTCGCACGACATGAACTTCTACTCCGCGTTTCCGTTCCTCGCGCTGACGCTCCTCATCGCGGCCCTGCCTCTGCTCTCCTTCCTGCTGTTCAAGAAGCGGGCCGAGAAGGTGATGCCGAGGATTCAGGAGTGGCTGGACACGCACGCGTGGATAGTCAACGAAGTGGTGATCGTCTTCTTCATCTGTATGACGCTGTTTACCTGAGTATCACTTCGCCGGGATGAGGCCGTTCTTCGTCAGCAGCTCGCGGATGAGGGCGTAGACCTTCGAGATCTGGTCGCGCTCGAACCTCACGTGGCCCCCCCCGGATATCGTCACGAGCCCGTTCCTGACCCTTGCCGAGTCCAGCGCCTCGTGGAGTCTTACGGCGTGGCTGTAGGGGACTATGGGGTCGGCGTCGCCGTGTATGAGTAGCATCGGGGGAAGGCCCGGCCGGACGTGCGTCAGTGGGGAGACCGTCCTTGCAAGCTCCTCGATGTACGGCACGGTCCCCATCCAGGCCTGGGCGTACCCTCTCCTGTTCGGGCCCGAGAGCAGGTCGTTCACGTCGGTGATGCCCGACCACTCGATGACGGCCGCGACTTCCATCTCCTCGATGCCTTCCCTGCGGTCCGCGTAGAAGCGCCACATGGCTTCTTCCCGCTCCGTGTCACTTCCGCCCGGGATTATCCAGTCGAATCCCGCCGAGCTCTGGAGCATCCCTGTCATCAGCGCGAGGTGTGCCCCGGCCGAGTGCCCGAAGAGGACCAGCTTGTCGGTATCGAAGCCGTATCTGCCCGCGTTGTAGATGACCCAGCGCAGCGCCGCCCTGCAGTCCTGCACCGCCCCCGGCGCGGGGGATACGTGCGCCATCCTGTACTGGACGTTCGCCACCGCGAAGCCCATCTCGATGAACGGGAGGAACATGAGCGCGTACTGCTCCCTCTTGCCGCTCACCCACCCACCCCCGTGGATATAGATGAGGGTCGGCACCGGCCCTCCCGCTTCCAGGGGCAGCCACAGGTCGAGCTTGCACTCGTAGTTGTTCGCTATCGCGTAGGTGACGTTGTGGACCACCTGGTAATTTATCAGGATGCCCGTCAGGAGGTCATCGACGGGATTGACCTCCACGCCGTCCAGGTCTAACTCAGGTTCCGCCATCCCGGCTACTCCTTGAGCAGCTTCGCCTTCTGCTTGTCGAACTCTTCCTGGGTTATGTCTCCCTTGTCGCGCAGCTCGGAGAGCTTGTGAAGCCTGTCGGTGGCCTGCGCCGCCTTGTTGAAGTCGCGCTGCTCGGCATAGGCCTCCGCCGCCTCGACGTCCCTCTCCGTCACCGGCCTAAGGATGAAGTAGATGAGGACGCCGAAGATCGGCAGGAAGATTATCACGAACAGCCAGAGCGCTTTCCACCATCCCGACAGGTCCTTGCGGGTGAACAGGTCCACGCACGCGAATCCCCAGAAGTACGCCAGGGGAAGGAATATCAGAATCAGAAAGAATCCCTCCCAGAAGTTATCCATCCAGAATCACCTCCATGCCCCGCCGGGGCGTCTAGAACTGCGTCTCCCACTCCTTCTCGGCGGCTTCGAGGTCCTTCGCGAACTCCTTGGACTCCGCCTTGATCTCCTTGGCCAGCTGCTTGGTGCCTTTGCGGATGGCCTTTTTTGTGGCCTCCTCTATGTTTGTCTCCGCCACCACTATGAGAGCCACTTCCCCATCGTCGAGGAACTCGCCGAGCTCCTTCACATCGCCCCGCGACATCCCCTTCCAGAAATGGCCGATGAGGCCGCCTGTTGCCGCCCCCACGGCGCCGAAGGCCAGCAGGCTGGGAGGGAAGAGGATGCTCAGCACCGCCCCTACCGACGCCCCGGCAAGGGCACCGGCCTGGGTGGGCTTCTCGTACTTGTCTATGTTGATCTTGCCTTTCTCATCCTTGACCACGATGGCGGCATCGTACGTCTTCAAGGCCTCTGCCTTGTAAAGGTCGTGCACGGCGTCCAGGTCTTCCTTGGCCTCCTCCTTCGAATCGTAGACCGTCAGCAATAGGAACATCCCGTCGCCAGCCATGGCCATCTCCTTTCTCCCGCGCCCTCAAAGGCGTAATTTTTCCCGGGCTGAACGTAGTATTCGCCCGGCGGTTTATTTCACCTGTCTGAACGAGTCTCGACAAGATTCTCAAACCCGGCAGTCGTTTTCAATAGCAGTCCTCGCCCACATGGGGCTATTGCCTAAAGGCCGCTGGGAACATACCCTATCATCAGAGCTGCTGCGGTGCGAGTATGCGAAGCGCTGTGTAGGATTTACATGACAGATGACTAATTGACCCCCAGGAGGTGATAGCAATGTCTTTCAAGCGGTCGCTCGGCAGGTTCGGTGCGAGGGTCGGAGGCGACGAGGAGCTCATAGAGGGTGTGCTCGAGGGTATCGATCCCGCCCTCCTGGCGGAGATAATCAACAGGAACACTGATTTCCTGGTGGAAGTGGTATCGAGGATCGACATTCCGGCGCTCCTGAGTGCGATTGACCCTGAAGTCCTGCAGGGCATCATCGGAGAGGCGCTGGACATCATCATCAAGGACGTGGGGCTTCTCGACCTGCACAGGGTCGCGGAAATGGTAAACGCGCTTGATTATAAGCGAACGGGAGAGATGCTCATGAGGATAGACCCGAACATACTGGCCATCGCCCTCGGCATAATGCTCTGGAGCTTCAGGAAGGCCACAGTCGCCCCGGGTATCTTCGTCGCGGACGAGAGCATCGAGACCCTGGAGATAGACCCGGATATAATGAGGCCCGAATGGAAAAGGGATTAACGGGAGGTGCGGCAATGGAACACGGTCCGGTGGATGTATTCCTGCTCGCGTTCGGCGAGCCCAAGTTCGACGGCAGTGTAGTCAGCGAGCTGGAGAAGCTCGCGGGGCAGGGCATCATTCGCGTTCTCGACGTGATGCTGGTGATGAAGAACGAGGACGGGAGCGTCATCACGCTCGACCTGGAGGACCAGCCCGAAGAAGTCAAGGCGGCTCTCGGCTTCGTCGAGACCGGTACCAGGGGCATGTTCGACTCAGAAGACGCCGACCTGCTCAAAGAGGGCATCGTGCCGGGCTCCGCCGTAATGGCGATCGCCGTCGAGCACGCCTGGGCCGTCGGCCTCAGGAAAGCGCTCGAAGGAGCTGGCGGAGAGGTCGCGATGTTCTTCCGGATTCCCGGCCCCGTCATAGACGAGGCGCTGGCGGATCTTGGTGCATAGGAAGGAGAGATAGAAATGCCAGGACTTCTCAGGGGTATGGCGAGGACCGCCGTAATAGCGGGTACCGCCACTGCTACATCTAACGCCGTCAACCGGAGGCAGGCCGAGAAGAACGTGCGCGCCTACGATCAGGCGGGCCAGCAGGTGTACGCGGAGCAGGCCCCCCAGATGGCTGCTCCTCCCGCGGGTGGTGGCACTGACGACAAGCTGGAACAGCTCGAGCGGTTGGGACAGCTCAAGGCGCAGGGAATCCTCACCGAGGAAGAGTTCCAGCAGCAGAAGGCCGCCATACTGGGACAATAGCGATAGCGCCGTCCGCCGGCGGATACATAAAGATAGTCCCTGTGCGCGCCGGGCGCCGGCGCACCGGTCCTATGCCGTCAGTTCTTTCTCGAGCTTCCGCGCCGAGAACGCCATCACGAACCGCAGGATGCCGCCTACGAACAGGAAGATGCTCAGGATTACGATGATGGCGTAGACGGTCTCGAGCGGCAGGGCCAGCAGCAGGATGCCCAGGATGATGTTGATGACCCCGGCGGCCGCGACCCAGCCCCTGCCGGACTTCGCCGGCATCTCGATGCCCCCCACCAGCTCGATCGTTCCGGCGATTATCGACCAGACGGCTATCAACACTATGACGAATGTCAGCGTGAAGCCCGTCTTGGCGAGCAGCAGGATACCGATCAGGATGCTCACGAGTCCCCTGACCAGCATGAAGGCCATCTTCTCTTTCCTGGCAAGGAGCACGAACGCGACAACGGTCTCGATGACGCCGATGACGAGCGCCAGTATCCCGACCAGGTAAGCGAGCACCTTGATCGTCGAGGCCGGCCAGACCAGGAGCACAATGCCGAAGGCGATCATCAGCACCCCTGTTATAAGGAACGACCACCAGTTCTTTACCCCGATGTAGACCTCGTCCATCCCCGCTCCTTTCGAGCCGGTGCCTTCCCGGCCTCACTCGACCTTCTCCTTTGAACAATAGTTCTTTGCCGGACGATGCTTTCCCCTTGTAGGACGGCCGGATTTTATGCTCATCATCTTGCGGAACCGACCTGTTGCTGATACTGATATTCGAAGCGACTGTAAGACAGCCCGGGTCCGCAGCGAGAAGAGCCGTCGTAGGGAGGTCATGTTGATGATCGCCGGCAGTGACGTAAGTGATGAGAAGATACGCCGCCACCACAACTGGATAGAGATAATCTCGGCGATACTCCTTGCCCTGGCCACCATCGCTTCCGCGTGGAGCGCCTACCAGGCGACCCGTTGGCACGGCGTGGAGGCCAGGAGCTTCTCGGATTCGAACACGACCAGGATCTACTCGGCCGAGGCTCAGGACAAAGCCAACCAGCAGATAGCGATAGACGCGGCGATATTCTCGGACTACGCATACGCATACTCCGAGGGGGCCATACCACTGCTCACTTTCTACGAGACCCACCTGTTCAGCCCGGAGATGCAGGCCGCTGTCGATGCGTGGAAGGTCACGGACCCGCTGGCCAATCCCAATGCCCCACGAACACCGTTCGAGATGGATGAGTATAAGAATCCCAGCGGGGAGAGAGCGCTGAAGCTAGAGCGCAAGGCCCAGGAACAGGTGGACAGGGCCAGGGAGGCCATCGACCACGCCGACCGGTACATAATGCTTACGGTCCTCTTCGCCACGGTCCTCTTCTTCGCCGGTATTTCTACGAAGTTCAGCACTCTCTGGATAAAGTACTCACTGCTCGTCGCGGGCGGGCTGCTGTTCGCGGGTTCTCTCGTAGTTCTGCTTCTGCAGCCGTTCGCCTGAGCCTGCGGTAAGCTCGGGCCGGGCTCTGCACTCAGTCGCCGAACGACGTGCCGACAGCCCTGGCGGTGCTGACAAGGTCACCGTCCGGCGGCACCGTCTTCCGCGCGGCCACCGCCTCAGCTATCGGCACGTGGCCGATATCCGGTGTCCGCAAGGAGGTCATCATACCGAACTTTCCGTCCAGGATGAGCTCAACCGCCTTGACACCGAAGCGCGTAGCCAGGTTGCGGTCGAACGGGGAGGGTGAGCCGCCGCGCTGGAGGTGCCCCAGCACTGTGACCCTCGTCTCCAGGGAGGCCCTCGCCTCCACCTCGCGCGCCACCACCTCTCCGACCCCGCCCAGGATAGTCGTCCCCGCCGCGCTCACCCGGCTGACGGGCTCCCCGCCCGGGAGGACCGCGCCCTCTGCTACCACGATGATGCTGAATCTCTTTCCGCGCTCCCGCCTCTCGGAGATGCTCGCCGCGATGCCAACGAATGTGAACGGTATCTCCGGTATCAGGATGACGTCACCTCCGCCGGCCATGCCGGCCATCAACGCTATCCAGCCGCTGTTGCGCCCCATGACCTCCAGCACCATCACCCTGTGGTGAGACTCCGCGGTCGTATGGAGTTTGTCGATGGCCTCGGTCGCGGTTATGACCGCCGAGTCGAACCCGAAGGTGACGTCCGTGCCGCCCACGTCGTTGTCTATCGTCTTGGGCACTCCGACTACCCGGGCACCCCTGTCGCTCAGTCCGAGAGCGATATGCAGGCTCCCATCCCCTCCAACGACGACCAGTGCCTCCACTCCCATCTTTTCGAGGTTCTCGAGCGCCACCTCGGAGCAGTCCTCGAATATGGGCTGGTCCCCCTCGTACCTGACACAGTAGTTGAACGGGTTGTCCCGGTTGCTTGTCCCGAGGATAGTCCCGCCCCGGGGCAGTATCCCGGTGACGTCCTTCTCGTCGAGAAGGCGCCAGAGCCCGTTCACCAGGCCCCCGAAGCCCTCCATGATCCCAACGACCTCCATCCCCGCGCCGTGAGCGGACCTAGTGACGGCCCTTATCACGGCGTTGAGGCCCGGGCAGTCGCCGCCGCCCGTGAGTATCCCGATACGCTTTATGGCGCCCAACGAAGGCTCCTTCCTCTGCCTGCCCTTTCCAGTGCGGTGCAACAGGTTCCATCTTACCCGAGAAGCATTTCTTTCCTCCACGCGGGAAACCTTCAGGGGCGCGGGCCGGGGGGAGCGCCCCGTCAGGTGTAGAATACGGACGTCGGATCAGTCGAGCTTCAGGGGGAGAACATGGCGGGCGAAGTCCTCGTGAGCAGGCCACAGCGCGGACCTGCAAGCGGCCTGGGGAAGTACGGTCACTTCGCCTCTGTCTGCCTGCTGTCCACCGCGGTGTTCCTGGTCCTTCTCCCGCGGGGCCCACGGCCCGCTGAGGGGCCCGAGGAAGCCGTTGGACAGGTTGAGGATGCGGGGGCCCTTCACTACCTGACTTACGCAAACGCCGTGGTGATCACGCTGACCGCCGCCGCCTCTCTGGGCGGCTTGTTCAGATACCTCAGGAGTGAGCGCCCCGGAATCTCGTCCTTCTGGCTCGCGCTCGTGTGGGCTTACTGCGCGATGAACGTCTTCGTATACGGCTCCCAGTTGGCACTGCCTTCGCTCAGCATGCGCGGTGAGGCGCTGCGGCTCGCCCCGTTCGTCCACAATCACAGGGGCTCGCTCGCCAGCAGGATGAACGCCGGGGCGTACGCCCTGGTGGGCATACCCTCTGTGGTGCTGGGCCTGCCGCTCCTCGGGCGGGGCGCTGTGGAGAATATCGGGGGAGTCGCGCTCGTCTCGAGCGCCGCTGCTGACGCCGTGGGCTTCGCCGGGGCTCTCACGGGGAACGAAAAAGCGGGTTTCGGCCTGATAGTCGGGGCGGCTTTCTTCCTTGTGGCGATTGCAGCCCTGGCCGTGATGTTCTTCGCCGCGAACAGCGCCGGAACGACTGTTAGGGATTGAGGGGGTATCCGTGGGAGTCCAGGACGACCGGGCGCTGAAGAAACCGACGCTCGAAGCGGAGCCGGACGGGCCGCTCCTCTACAAGAGAGAGGGTTATCCCGAGAGCGGCCGTATGTATGACTGGCGAGGCGACGAGATCGTGTGCGGTCCGGAAGCGGAGCTGTGCCGCTGCGGCGCGTCGAAGGAGATGCCGTTCTGTGACGGCTCGCACACCGAGGTGGGATTCAGCGGCAGGAGGGAGACCGACAGGAGCAACGACCGGCGCCGTGACTATGTCGGTCGGCGGATAACGATCCACGACAACCGCTGCGTCTGCTCCCACGCTCATTTCTGCGTGGACGAGCTGCCCGAGGTCTTCAATCCCGTCCGGAGGCCCTGGATAGACCCGGACGCTGCGGAGCCCGAGCGCATCATCGAGGTCATCGAGAAATGCCCCTCCGGGGCCCTGAGCTACTCGGTGGACGGCGTGGAGCACAGGGACCTCGACCGGGAACCAGGGATAACGGTCTCCAGGGACGGGCCCTACTGTGTCGTAGGCGGCATCGAGGTCGCCGGCGAAGAGCCTCGCGGGGAAGAAGTGTCCCGGGAGCACTGCACCTGCTGCCGCTGCGGCTCCTCGCGCAACAAGCCGTTCTGCGACGGCAGCCATCACCGGGTCGGCTTCTCCGACCAGGCGGACTGAGCCCCTGGGCGCGCCCGACCTTCTGAATGCTATAGTGTTCCTGCGACGCGCCTCCCGGTCGCGGGCCTGTTCCATCACGACAGCGGGGTGATGAGATGAGCGAGCAATACATCCTGGTGAACGACGTCGGCACGACCGGCACGCGCGCGGTGATCTACGACCACGAGACGAACGTGGTCATCGAGGAATATACCGAGCTGCCCCAGGTGTTCCCGAAGCCGGGCTGGACCGAGCAGGACCCCGTGGTCATCTACGAGAGGTGCGTCGATGTGACCCAGAAGGCCCTGGCGAAGGCCGGGGTCAAGGCCTCCCAGGTGGCGGCGCTGGGGATCGCCACCCAGAGAGCGACCAGTGTCCTCTGGGACCGCAACACGGGCGAGCCGGTGTACAACTTCATCACCTGGCAGGACACCAGGATGTCCGACGAGTGCGAGCGCATCAACAGGTCGGGGCTCTTCAGGACGCTCCACGTCGTCGGCGGCGCCTACGGGAAGATAGCGCCTCTCAGCAACGCGCTCAAGAAGAACGCCGTGGGAAAGATGCTCATAGCCGCCGCTCACTTCAACATCACTCCCGCGATGTCCACCGCGCACGCCAGGTGGGTGCTCGACAACGTCGACGGCGCGGCGGAAAAGGCCGCGGCGGGCGACCTCCTGTTCGGAACGGTGGACACCTGGCTCGTGTGGAAGTACACCGGCGGCAGGACGCATGCCACCGACTTCTCGAACATCAGCGCCACGGGCATGTGGGACCCGTTCCAGATGAAGTGGAGCAGCAACCTCCTGAAGCCCTTCGGCCTTCCCGGGGGCCTGGTGCTGCCCGAGGTGAAGGAGACGAGCGGCGACTTCGGCTCCACGGAGCTCTTCGGCGACCCGATCCCCATAAAGAGCGTGGTCGCCGACCAGCAGGCGGCCCTCTTCGGCGACGCCTGCTTCGAGGTCGGGAACGTGAAGTGCACGAACGGCACCGGTACCTTCGTCGACATGAACACCGGTGAGGAAGCGATAGCCTCGATTCATAACATGACGCCGCTCATCGCGTGGAAGATGGATGGCAAGATCACCTACATGCTCGAGGGCATGATATCGAGCGCCGGCTCCTCCATCCAGTTCCTGCGCGACAACCTGGGCATAATCGAGAAGGCTTCCGACTCTGAGGCGTGCGCGTTCCGCGCCGAGGACACCGCCGGGGTCTACGTGGTGCCGGCGTTCACCGGCCTCACCGCGCCGTACTGGGACCCTTACGCCCGCGGCACGGTCATCGGGCTCACACGCGCGACGACGAAGGACAACGTTGTGCGCGCGACCCTCGAGTCGATTGCCTACCAGTGCAAAGACGTCGTCAAGGCGATGGAGGAGGACACCGGGATAGAGGTGAAGAGGGTAAAGTCGGACGGCGGGGCTTCGGCCAACGACTTCCTGCTGCAGTTCCTTGCCGACATCCTGGACGTGGAGGTGGACCGCCCGGAGATCCTCGAGGCCACCGCCCTGGGAGCCGCTTATTTCGCCGGCATCGCGGCCGGGATGTGGAAATACCCCGACGACATCCTCCGCATCCACAAGGTCGAGCGCGAGTTCAAGCCAGCCATGTCACCTGAAAAGCGTGAAGAGCTGTACTCGGGCTGGAAGAAGGCCGTCGAGCGCGCCTGCCACTGGGCCTGAAGCCCGTTCTTTTCTAAGCGTTCTCTCAGGTTTGCAGGCTTTAATGGTCCCCAACAATCCTGTTGGAGGACGGGACCATGAAGCCGAGAGGCGCAGTGATAGACCAGGGGCATGAGAACGCAGCCCGCGTCGACCGCCGGGAGTTTCTCATCCGGGGGGTGAAGCTCGCCGGGGCGGCGGCGGCGGCATCCTCGCTTGCAGCATTTGCGGCCTCGTGCGGCACCGGGGTGACAACGGCCCCAGCGGCCGGAACGACCACGGTCACGCCGCAGGCCGCTTCCCCCCAGGCGCCCGCCGCGGCGAGCCGGAACGTGGCCTCCGTAAACACGTCGACCTGCCGGGCCTATAATGGTCAGCGGTGCCTGATGTGCATGAGCGCGTGCCGTGAGAACGCCATCTACTCGCAGGACGGGCGCCCCGCCGTCGACAGCTCCAGGTGCACCGGGTGCGGCAAGTGCAGGTTCGCCTGCCCCACGAATCCCGCGAGCATCAACGTTTCAGCGACCGGTTGAACCGGTCGCCCCCTGCGCTTCCCCCCCCAGGCGCGACACACACGAACGGGGGCGGTCACGGGGCCGCCCCTGTTCACTCCTTCACGCCGTACGCACGATCGGGCAGTCTCTTCCCCCGCCGCATGATAAACCTCGCGAGCCAGGGAGCGAACCGGTTGAGCTGGACCAGGAACCTGCCCAGCAAGGTAATTACGACGAGCGGCTTCTCCCGTTTTACCGATTCCACGATGAGCTCGCCCGCCCTCTCGGCGCTCATCACGTGTTTCTGAATGAAACCCGCCGCACCACGGAACTTCTCGCTCGAATAGCCGCGGAACCGCATCCTGTCGACGATATTGGTGCCAATGAGCCCCGGGCAGAAAGCCGTGACCCGGACGCCGGAGTCGAAGACCTCCTGGGCGAGGGCCTCGGACAGCGCCACCAGGCCGGCCTTCGTGGCGCAGTACGCTCCGATGAGGCCGAAGTGATACAGCCCCCCAACCGACGCCACGTTGACCACGTGTCCGCACCGGCGCTCCGACATCGCCGGGACGAACCTGCGTATCAGATGGAACGGTCCGGAGAGGTTGACCCCCACTATCCACTCCCAGTCATCCAGGGTCATATCCACGGTCTCCGAGACGACGCAGACACCCGCCACATTGACCAGCACGTCGACACCGCCGAAACGTTCCTCGACAGCGTCGACCAGTTCATTCACGCTCCGCGGGTCGGCCACGTCGCAGAAGTATGGCTCGCACTCGACGCCCATCTGCCTCATCTCGTCAGCGACGGCGGCCAGCTTGCTGCCGTCGATGTCCGCCAGCGCCAGTACCGCCCCTTCGCGGGCGAAGGCCCGAGCGGCGCCTCGCCCGATGCCGTCGGCGGCGCCGGTCACAAGGACCCGTTTGCTATTGAGCTCTCTCAATGCGACCTCCCGAAAAATTAGTTCCATGACTGTTATCGGCGGAATCCCCCCGCAGCAGCACGTTTCTACCGCACTGAGTTCCACCCCGCGTAGAATGCAACAAAACGACCTGAGCCCGATTTTGCGCCTTGCCTTCCTTGACCGGGCTGATCGGGCGAAGGACACTAGCGGGGTGCGTACGTATTTCGGACTACGGCTCAGAATGTCGTTCAAACCGGGCCGGCGGTACCCGGCGGCGGCGCTGGCGGCGGCCCTGGTGCTGGCCGCTTCGGCTCTCGTTCTCTCGCCAGGGACGGTCGCGCTGGCGGCCGACGATCCGAACCTCCAGGGAGACTACAACGCCGCGTCCAGCTTCTACCAGGCCGGCATCACCGCGAGCGACATAAACGCGGACGGCCGTGACGAGCTCCTGGTCGGCAACCAGAACGGGTACCTCTACTGCTTCGGCCCGAACGCGAAGCCCCTTTGGCTCTTCAACGCGGGGGCGGCCATCCAGGGGACTCCGGCGTGCTGTGACGTTGACGGCGACGGAAAGCAGGAGGTCTGGTTCGGAGACATGTCCGGCAGGGTGTGGGGGCTCGACAGCTCCGGCAGGCTGCTGTCGGGTTGGGGCTGGCCGAAGCAGACGCACGAAGTCGGCGGAATCGAGGGGGTCTTCTCCTCTCCCGCGGTGGGGGACATCAACGCGGACGGGCTCGCGGAAATCGTGGTCGGGACCTACGGCCAGAGGGTGTACGCCTGGACTTACAACGGCAGGATGCTGCCCGGCTGGCCTTACAACAACGAGGACACGGTATGGTCCTCCCCTGCCCTGGCGGACGTCGACTTCGACGGCGTTCTCGAGGTGGTCATCGGCGCCGATTCGACCGGCGGGGTGAACTGGCCCTACCCTCCGGGTGGCCTGCTGTACGTCTTCGACGAGGACGGCTCCTTGCTTCCCGGTTTCCCCGTGCATACGCCGGAGGTCACCTGGTCGTCCCCGGCTATCGCGGACATCGACGCCGACGGGCGCTACGAGATAGTGGTGGGCACGGGCCACTATTACGCGGCGACCGGGCGGCTCACCACGCAGGGGTTCAAGGTGTACGCCTACAACCACGACGGGACGGCGGTCGCCGGGTGGCCCGCGGCGGTGGCCGGCGCGACGTTCTCTTCCCCGGCAATCGGGGACATCGACGGTGACGGGGCCCGTGAGATCGTGATAGGGACCATCCCGGTCAACGGGCGCGGACAGGACACCATAACGGTGCTGGCGCAGGACGGCAGCATCGAGAGAGTGATAACCGGGCTGGGAGGACCTACCATGGCCTCGCCCGCCCTCGGGGACGTGAACAGCGACGGCGTCCCGGACATCGTGCTCGGGTCCGGCCAGGAGTTCGCGGTGCGCGACTCTAAAGGCAGCAGGCTCTTCAGCCGAATGCTCGGCAACTTCGTCGTCACCAACCCGGCGGTGGGAGACTTCGATTCCGATGGGCGCGTCGAGGTGGCATGCGCAACCGGCGACGCTCCTTCGGGTTCGTACCAGGGCGGGTGGTTCTACGTCTTCGAGCTGGGCGCTGCGGCTCAATCCGATGAGGAGACCCTGTTCCCCTGGCCCATGTTCAGGCGCACCGCGGACCACCATGCCACGGTGCTCACCGGGGCGGAACCCCCACCGCCACCGCCGCCCACCGCAAGGACCTGGTACCTCGCGGAGGGCACTACCGGCCCCGGGATGGAGACCTGGATAACCGTGCAGAACCCCGGGGACGAACGCGCGAAGGTCACGCTCAGGTACCTGACACCGGACGGCGCGGCGGCCGGCCCCACCGCTCTTCTCCCGCCGCGCTCCAGGCACACATTCAACATCGCGGACACCGTACCTGACACATGGGAGGTCTCGACCATGGTGTCCAGCGACCGGGACATAGTGGTCGAGCGCTCCGTCTACGGCGGCAACCGCGCCTGGTCGCACTCCTCGAGGGGGGTGACTTCCGCCCGCCGGACGTGGTACGTCGCCGAGGGCTCCACGGGCCCGGGGATGGAGACATGGATAGTGGTGCAGAACCCGAACAGGACAACCGCGAACGTCACCCTCTCCTACATGACGAGCAAAGGCCCGAGGTCCGGGCCCGCCGTCCGCGTCCCGGCGTCCTCCAGGCGCACGTTCAACGCGTCCGACAGCGTCCCCGGCATCTGGGGTGTCTCCGCGAAGGTCGCCTCGGACCTCCCCATCGTCGTTGAGCGCGCGACCTACGGGGCGGACAGGACGTGGGGGCAGTGTTCCACGGGGGTGAACCTGCCCGCCACCACCTGGTACCTGGCTGAGGGGTACGTCGGCTCGGGGATCGAATCGTGGATCGTGGTGCAGAACCCGACTTACCCAGAGACCGCCGTCCACGTCGATTACATGACCGAGGCCGGCATTGTCTCCGGGCCTTCGGTGCTCGTTCCGTCGAGCTCGCGGGCCACCATCGACGTCTCGGGTACCATCAGGGGCGGTGGAGCGGCCGCAGTGGTCACCAGCGGAAACCCGGTGGTGGTCGAGAGGGCCATGTACGGCAACAGCAGGGCATGGGGCCACAGCTCATCCGCCGCGATCCTCCCCGCCAGGACGTGGTACCTGGCTGAAGGTTCCACCGGCGGCGGGATGGAGACATGGGTTCTCGTGCAGAACCCGGGCGCCCTTCCCGCCACCGTGAAGCTCTCTTTCATGACGCCGCAGGGAACCAGGAAAGGCCCGACAGTGGTGGTCCCGCCGTGCTCGCGTCACGCCTTCTTCGTGGCGGACAGCGTGCCGGAGACGTGGGAGGTCTCGACGGTCGTCACGTCCGACCGCGACGTGGTGGTCGAAAGAGCGATGTACTCGAGCGGGCGCACCTGGGGAAACGGAGCGATGGGCTTCGCTCCCTAAGCGCACATCGGGGTCAGGTCCCGATGTGCATTCCGGCAAGAGAAAGCCGGGCCCTCGAGAGGAGCCCGGCTTCGATGTCGGATGCTTGATGGTCCTACTGGGTCTGCCCGCCCTGTGGGGGGGTCGGCGCGGACTGCTGGGGCTGGTCCTGGCCCCCGGTGTCTTCCTGCCCCTGCTGCTGCTGGCGCCAGGGCGGCGGGCCTTCTCGCCACTGCCCCTGGCCGTCCCACTGCCGCATCATCGGGCCAGGGCCGGGCGGCCGGCCGAACCTCTCGAAGCGCCCGTCGTGGCCGAAATCACCGTTTACGGCCAGGCAGATGGTCGCTGCGAGAAGTAGGACCGCGATGACCGATACGGCGATGAGCGCTATGAGGGTCCAGTTCCTGTCTTTCTTCGTAACCTTCTCCGCGGGTGCGGGCTGGGCTTCCACCGCCTGCTGCGATGCCGCTTCCATCGGCGCAGTGGCCCCTACGTCTTTCTCCCCGGGCGATTCTACTCCGGGAGTCTCCCCGGGACCGGTGGCCGGGGTCTCGGTCGGATCCATCGACTACCACTCTCCTCTCATCCTTACACGGTCTGTTGCTCCATGACCGAGTCTACGGGGACCACCTGAGAAAAACCTGAGACCCCCGGCTCAGCCCTGGAGGGGCTGCCCCGCTATCAGGCTGTCGGCTACGGCCTTGACCCTGTTTACCGGGATGGCGAAGCCGATGCCCTCCGAGCCGCCGGACGAGGTAGCTATCACCGCGTTGATGCCTATGAGCTCCGCTCTCCCGTCGCAGAGCGCCCCTCCCGAATTGCCCGGGTTTATCGCGGCATCAGTCTGGATGAGGCCGCCGAGTGACGCGACCTTTCCACCCTGAGAGCTCCCCGCCGACACGCTGCGGTCCAGGGCGCTCACGATTCCCGAGGTCACCGTCTGCTCGAAGCCGAACGGGCTCCCGATCGCAACCACGAGCTGTCCGACGGCCAGGTTGTCGGAGTCCCCGAGGGTCACGGCCGGCAGGCCGGTCCTGTTGACCTTGACCACGGCTATGTCGCTGCCGGGATCGGTCCCCACGACGCTGCCCTCGAGCTCCTCTCCGCTCGCCAGGGTGACCGTTATCTCCTGCGCGCCCTCCACCACGTGGTTGTTTGTGATGATGTAACCGTCCTGCCTGTAGATGACCCCGGACCCGGTACCTTCCTGGCCCTCGAGCGTGAAGAAGGGGGTCCGCTGAGGGGCTGTCCTGATGTCTATGTTCACGATGGACGGGATGACCGCCCCTGATATCTCGGTGACGCTCATCGACCCGTCCGAGGGGCTGGTGACAGTGACGGTCTTGCTCCCGCCGGTGCTTTCCCTGACCACGGCCCTGCCGAGTCTGCCCCTGACTATGTCCAGGGGATTGACGCCGAAAAGAGCCGGCATCGCCATCAGCACCAACATCGCCCCCACGATCCCCGCAGTCAGCGCGGTGAGCGCGAGCCTTCCGCGGCCTTTGGGTCTCGCGGCCCGCCGGGGAGCCCTGCGATTCTCCGGCGCGTATCGATGCTGATGCGCGCCCTGCTGCTCGGGGTGACCCGGGCTGCCAGGGTGCCCGTACCCCGGCGGTGTATGTGCTCCGCCATTCCTGTACATCTTCCCTGCCGCCTCCTACTGGCTCTGCCCGTCAGGTGGCGCCGAAGGCATTCCCTCGGGGGCTTCGCCGATTGTAATGACAGTGCCGCCCCGTTCCTGGGTGTCGGTGCGGAGCATCACCATCACTGTAACGCCCCCGACCTCGCAGGAGTACGCCTTCATCGAAGCGTCCTGCCCGGAATCACCGGAGCCGCCGCGGGCCGGCACCGTCATCTCCTCGTACCCCGTCTCCTCCGATAGCTCCGCTGCGTACCAGGCGGACACTTTGTCGACGGAGTCGCCCGTCCAGTACGCGGACATCGTCCCCGGGCCTCCCGGCCCGCCCCGGCTGCCGGGATCAGACGACATCGGTGGAGCGGAGCCCTCGGGCATGCCCTCGGGCCGTTCCGCGGGAGCGCTGGACCCGTCCGGCGGCCTCATGCCACCGCCAGGCCCGAGGTCTTCCTCTTCCGCGCCGGGGTAGACCAGCGCCTCGAGCTCTGATTGGCTGATGCTGCTTGTGCTTCCCTGCGTCCCGGAGCCGCTCTGCTTACCGCCGCTACATCCGGCGACGAGTGTGAGCGCCGCCCCGAGGAGCAGCATGAGCGCCATTGACACTCCGATGACTTTTCTCATTGTGGCGTTTCCTTCTCCTTTCGTTCCGGGGCTGAGAGCCCCGGCTCAAGCGCTCCGATTTCCCCTCAGGCCGTCAACTCGCTCAGGCGCCCGTCGGACATTTGGAACGCTTTGTCCGAGACCTCGAGGATGCTCTCGTCGTGTGTAACCATGAGGACGCACTTGTTTTCCTCGCGCGCCAGCCCGGACAGGATGTCGATGACAGTCTGGCCGGTGGCGGTGTCCAGGTTCCCGGTCGGCTCGTCCGCAAGTATCACGTCCGGGTCGTTGGCGAGCGCCCTCGCTATCGCCACGCGCTGGTTCTCGCCGCCGCTCATCTTGCCCGGCCTGGCCTTCAGGAGCCTTCCGCTTACGCCCATCCGTTCGAGCAGCTCGGCCGCGCGCCTGTGCTGTTCGGCGGGTTGCATGCCCGCGAGGTCCATGGGTAGCATCACGTTCTCGAGGGCTGTCAGGGTCGGGACCAGGTTGAAGAACTGAAAGACGAATCCTACGCTCTCCCTGCGGTAGCGCACGAGGTCGGCCCCCGGGTCGAGGATGTCACTTCCGGCTACTTCGATCTCCCCGGACTCCGGTTTCTCGAGCGACCCCACCACGTACAGAAGTGTGGTCTTCCCCGAGCCGGACGGCCCGACGATGGTCGTGACGTGGCCCTTTTCAGCCGTGAAGCTCACGTTGTCCATCGCGGTAACCTCACCCGCGTCCACCTGGAACGTCTTGCTGACGTCCATGACCTTGAGTATCTCCTTGTCCGACATCTCGGCACCTCACTCCATGCTAAGGACCCTGGCGGGCCGCAGCCTTACTATCCACAGGACCGGTATCGCCATGCCGACCAGGCTCAGGCACACGAGTATCAGAACCCCGTAGGCGAACATGGAGCCCCTGTACACTACGTTGAGCCTCGCGGCTCCTTCGGCCTGGTTCGAACCGTTTATGCTGAACCTGGAGCCTTCCTTGTAGAGTCGGTTGGAGCCGGGTCCCATCCCCATGCCCTGCGGGCCGGGGCCCGAGCTCTGCGATTGCGCGGTGGTGGCCTTCGTCTCCGGCAGCAGCCAGTTGCCCATCGTCTGTCCTATGAGGGCCGTCGCGCCCATCGCGAGGATGATCGCCACCAGGCAGATACAGAGGACCTCCACCGCGAACTGCGAGATGACCTGCCGGTCCGTCGAGCCGATGGCTTTGAGTATGCCCAGCTCGCGGGTCCGCCCTCCCACGATGATGAACATCGCCAGCAGGATGATAAGCGCGCAGGCGCCCAGCGCCCCGAGCAGGCCGATGACCGATGTGTTCCTGGCTTTGAGCAGCGGGTCGGCTATCCCCTGGTAGTCGGAGAGGTCGGTGGCGAACTGGTACTTGTCGGCGTCGCTTCCCGCGTCCTTCTTGAAGGCCGCCTTGAGAGCCGCGGTGTCGTCCACGGAATCGAAATAGTAAGAACCGAGTGAGAGGTATCCCTCGGTGCCGTTCAGCTCCTGCACCACCGAGACGGGGGCATAGAACGTGCTGCCCGCGGGGTTGAAAGCCTGCTGGTCACCGGAGCCCCCGCCCTGGTCCTCGGCCTCCACTGTCTCGTAGATGCCGACGACCGTCAGCTCCATCGTGGAATCACGACCGGTCGCGCCGCTTATCTCCGCCTCGATGGAGTCACCAACGCCGAGCTCGTTCTCCTCGGCGAGGTTCTTCTCGATGACCACCACGGGATTCGCGTTCTGGTAGTCCTCGTATGCGAAGAGCTCGCCCTCGACGAGCTTTTTCGCGCCGGTCGTGAAATCGGACGCGGAGGCGCCGTCGGTGTTTCCGGAGAACGTGAAGCTGTTCTGGCCACCGCTCGAGCCACCCGGTCCGCTCCCCATCTCGTCACGCATCTGGAACGCCTGCTGGACGTCGCTGCTCTCGACATCCGGAAGCGAGACGCGGGCTTCGAGCACCTTGTCGTAAGTCTTGATGTAGTCGTCGGTGGAGAACTCGTCGGTGAGTTCCTCCGGCACCAGCATGGAAACCCTGTTCTCGAGCTCCTCCTCGGCGGTCATGCTGCGGGCCTCGGCCTGCCGCTCCGCCTCGGTCTGTTCACGACGCGCCTCGAACTCCGCCATGAGGTAGTCGGAGTCGATCTTTATCTCACCGTAGTTGCCCACCGTCTCCTTCACGGCTGCGACCTGGCTGTCAGCGGCGAGCTTTACCGAGAGCATGCTCATCGAGAACGTCAGGCATATGAAGAGGAGGACCACAAGGATAAGGTTGCGGGTGTAGTTGCGCCTGAAACTCCTGAACCCTCTGTGAAGTGTTCTCATGATCCCGCCTTATCAGTCCGCGTAGCCGGCGAGCGGGACGGTGACCTCGTCGCCGTAGTCGCTGCCGCTCACCTTGCGTATCACCAGGGTCGAGTTGTCCTTGGTGACGGCGCTGTTCCTTGCCACGTTCTCGGGATTGAGGTCGAAGAACAGGAACACCTCGTCGACGCTCTCTCCGATCTTCATCACGTAGGTGACGGCCGCGAGGTCCGAGTAGCTCAGCAGGGACGCGGATATCTCGTTCTCGTCGATGTAGGCGCCGTAAGTCCCGGTCTCCCCGTAGTAGTCAGGGTAAGTGTCGGCCGCTATCCCGGGGCTCGTGAGCCGGAACGAGTAGTCGGAGAGGTCGATGAGGTCGGTCCCCACGTTCTGAACGGTCAGCTCGACCTCGAGGTAGTCACCGGCAACCTCGCGCCCTCCGGAGGAGACGACGCTCTTGTTGCTGTCCGGCCTGGAAGCGCCGACCACCGTGAAGCGCGCCCCCGCCAGGTCGGCTGTCCTGTTCGGCGAAGATGTGGACGCCGCAGCCTGTTCCTGGTCCTCGCCTGTTTGCTCTCCGGAGCCCTCAGCGGGCTGAGAGCCGGCCGAGGTCGCGGTCGGCGAGGGGTTCTCCGCGACTGTGCCCTCATCGACTCCCGGCGGCAGCTTCGTAGTGGTGCCGCTGGTCCCGGACGAGCCGCTGCCGCCGCAGGATGCCAGGCTCACCGTCAGGACCGCGAGCGCCGCGGCGGCGATCAGCGCCGCGGCTGCCATCCTGAGCTTTCGTCTCTTCTTGCTCATCGGCAGCTTCCTTCCATTCGGCGGCCGCGCGCGGCCGCAATCCAGTGCCTTTCCGGGGTCTTTTCTACCGGGGTATCCTGAGAATCCGCTTAGAAACGCAACAAGGGGTCAGGTCGCTTGTTGCGCTATTAAGCGAGTGGGAGCCTGATGGTGGCGGTGGTGCCTTTGCCCGGCTCGCTCTCGAGGTCCACCGAGCCGCGGTTCTTCTCCGCAATCCTGCGGGCGATGGAGAGGCCAAGGCCGTGACCTTCCACCTGGCCTCTCGAAGCGGGGACCTTGCCCCTGTAGAAGCGTTCGAACACGTGAGCCATGTCGGCGGAGTCGATGCCGAAACCCCGGTCCGCGACGGTTATGCGTACGTGCCGTTTCTCGCGCCTGCACGATACCGATATGGCCGTGCCGTCCTCGCTGTACCTGATGCTGTTGTCGAGCAGAATGACCAGCATCTCGACCAGGCCGGCCCTGTCGGCCGTCACTGAAGAGTCTTCGATGTCGAGAGACATCGTTATCCCGCGGGAGTTCGCAGCGTGCGAGACCTTACCGACCGCCTCCTCCAGGACCGCCCTGACGTCGACGACCCCTACCTCGAGCGCGGCGGCGCCTTCCTCGTACTGGGCGAGCTTGAGCAGGCTGCTGGAGAGAGCGTCGAGCTTCCCTATCTCCTCGAGGTTGCTCTCGAGGAGTTCCCTGGTCTCGGCCTCCGTCAGTTCCCCGGCCCTCAGCGCCACCTCTATCTCGGCCTTCATCGCGGTCAGAGGCGTGCGCAGCTCGTGGGCTGCGTCAGAGGTGAACCTGTTCTGGAGCTCCATCGCCTCCTGGACCGGCTGCAGCTCGCGCCTGGCAAGCGTGTAGCTGACCACCCCGGCGATGCAGAACACACCGACGTTGAAGTAGATGAGGAACAATGCCAGGTTGTGCTTCACCTCGTTGGCAACGAACGGGTTGAGCCTGGGCCTCATCTGCTCGGGAGGGAACCCCGGTGGGATGTCCTCCTCGATGAATATCCTGTCGCCGATCTCGACCCTGCGGTTGAGCGGCTGCGAACCTCCCGTGTAGACGATGACGCTCAGGACGCCGCTCACCAGCATGATGAGCAGCAGGTACCAGAGCGTCAGCTTGATGAGGGTCGGCCTGAGGTTCACGACTTGCCTCCCAGCCTGTAACCGAAGCCCCTGACGGTGTGAATGAGCTTCTTGCCCCTGAAAGGCTTATCCACCTTGTTGCGCAGGTACCCGATGTAGACCTCGACGGTGTTAGGCAGCACGTCGGCGTCATAGTCCCAGACGTGGGCGATTATGTTCTCCTTCGTGACCACCAGGTCCTGGTTTCGCATCAGGTATTCCAGCAGGGAGTACTCCTTCTTCGACAGGGGAATCTTCACCCCCGCCCGCTTCACCTGGAGCTTCCCGGTATCCATCACCAGGTCGGCGACCTTCAGTACCTCGCCGAGGTTCTCTCGCGGCCTCCGCATGAGCGCCCTCACGCGGGCGAGCAGCTCCTCGAACGCGAACGGCTTGACCAGGTAGTCGTCCGCCCCCGAGTTGAGGCCCTCGACCCTGTCCGGCACCTTGTCCTTCGCCGTGAGCATGAGCACCGGTACCTCCATGCCGGCGTCTCTTACCTCTCTCACTATGTCGACGCCGTCGAGGTGTCCCGGCAGCATCCGGTCCACGATGAGCAGGTCGTAGTCCTGCGTGAGCGCGAGGCCCTGGCCCTCATCGTAGTCGAACGCGACATCCACGGCGAACGCCTCCTGCTCGAGGCCTTTCTTCACAGCCCTCGCTATCTTCGCGTCGTCTTCGATTACCAGGATCCTCATGTCCGTCCCTTGCTCAAGGGGGTCCGGCCGGCCTTCTTCCCATATGATAGGTCATAGCGGACGGATGGGCGGCGCAGCACCTCTCTGGGACTATCTACCCCCGGTTCCTGAGAATTTGCTTAGAACCGCAACATGGGGTCAGGTCGTTTGTTGCATTTCTTCTGTTTTCTTGTGTCGAGGATACCAATGCAACAAACGACCTGACCCCATCGTGCATTATCAGCTTGCAAGGACACGCTCGGCGGCCTTCATCCCTGTGTAGACCGCCGCCTCGGCAGAAGGCACGCCGAGGTACTCGCCGGCGAGGTGCAGGCCGTGTGACTCCCCGACGCGCTCCCTGAGGCCGCCCATCGCAGCGAAATGACCCGGGCCGGCGAGGCAGAGCGCCTCCGGCCAGTTGAAGACCCGGACGAACAATGCGCCGCCTGGGAACGAGGGCTCGATCTTCCTGAGCTCTCGGGTCACAGCGCCCACAACTTCTTTCTCGGGCATCTCGAGCATCTCCCGCGCGTATTTGTCATAGGTATACACATGGACTATTCCCTTGCCCGGGGGAGCGTACCCCTCCCACTTGAGCGAGTTCTCGGTGAGGCCGGAGAAGCAGAACCCCTCGCGCCTGGGAGTCGCAATCGCGAATATCTTGCCGAAGGGCCGGCGCTCGAGGCCGAACATGACGTGAGCGCACGAGCTGTAGCGCACGCCACCGAGGGCCCCCGCCAGGCCAGGTAGATCGCGCAGGAGCTCCGCGGCCAGGTTCGCGGGCGTTGCGCATATCACGTGGTCCGCGTCGATGGTCTCGGTGCTTCCGCCGCTCGACACCTCGACACCGCGTACCTTTCCACCCTCGACAACTATACGCCTGGCCTCGGTCTGGAGCCTCAGGGCCCGCAGTCGGCGCGAGATGGTATCGGCCAGGAAGCCCGTCCCCTTCTTGAACGTGAACAGGCCCGGCGGCATGTACAAGGCGAGCGCAAGGCCGTGGGCCGCGGATATCTCCTCGGGCATCCCGAGCGTGAGCGTGCTCGCGATGGGCTGGGCGAAGTATTCGAGCAGCTCCTCGCCGAAATGCTCGCGGAAGTAGTCGGCGAAAGAGATGGCGTCGAGCTCGGGAGCCCTGTACGGGTCGTCGAAATCCAGCTTTCCCTTTAGCGAAGCGAGCCTGGCGGCCAGCTTCGCCATCTTCAACCTGCCGGCAACCGAGACGAGCTTCCCGGCCCGCCACGCGGCGAGGGGATTCCGCAGGTTGTCGCCGGCGTCCATGCTCAGCTCGTGGAGCTTCCCGGCCCGGGGGACCGCAAGCCACGGCCTGAACACCACGAGCTCGTCCGACGCGCCGAGCCTCTCCATGAGGTCGAACATGGCGGGGTAGCGCGAGAAGAAGAACTGGGCCCCGAGGTCCAGGGTGAAACCGTCCCGGAACGCTGTGGCTATCCTGCCGCCGGCGAAGTCTCTCTTCTCGATGACCTCGCACTCCGCCCCCGCCTGTTCGAGGACGAACGCCGCGGCGAGACCGGCCGTCCCTCCGCCCACCACAACAGTCTTCCCCATGACCCAGCCCCCTTTTAGGAATCAACCCCAGCGGTAGGCCACCCCGAATCCGCCACGAGGATAAGACCAGCTGATGGCGTCCAGCGGGCAGATGAAGCGGCATGTGCCGCACTCCATGCAGCCCTCGTAGTTGAACACGAGCGCGTCGTTCTCGTCGTTCCAGGTGTAGTTCTCGGCGGGGCATGCCGACAGGCACGGCCTTCCAGGGCACCCGGGACAGGATTCCTTCGCGACGGTGATATGCGCCTCCCTGTCTATGTTGAAGGCGACCCTGGCGAGCTTCTCGTCTATCCGGGGCTTCCTGTCGGCCATCAGACCGTCCTCCTTATCTTGCGCTTCTTGTACCAGGACCCGAGCTTCGAAACCCCCCTTACAAGGAGCCGCAGCGGCGGCTCGAGCCATCGAGGCACGTAATCGGAGAACATGCCGTACGCCTTCTCGAGCGACGGGTACGGCTCGGGCTCGAAGAAGTTCACCTCCTCCAGTATCGACTCCGTCATGAAGTCGAAGAGGTTGTCGGTGAACGTCTCCATATGCCTGCGCGCCGATTTGACCATGAAGTCGCTGAAGGTCCTGGCGTTGTAGAGCATGCGGGGAAGTCCGGTCTCGTAGAGGTAGTCCACGTAACACGAGAGCGCGTCCGCGTCGTACCGGCCCAGCCGTTTCGCGGCGGCGACCGCGTCGGCCGCCTTGAGGCCCGACAGCATCCCGGAGGGCACCCCTATCCACATGGTGCTGTTGAAGCCGCCGGCTTCGCCACACAGCAGCACGCCCCCGGAGTAAAGCCTGTCGGTCTTTATACGGCCGCCGTCCGCGAGGATGTGCGCCTCGTACTCCCTGAGCCGCGATTCCTTTATCAGCGAGCTGACGTACGGGTGGGCCTTGAAGTCCTCCAGGCGGTCCCGCAGGCTCACCCCCTTTGCCTTCAGGGCATCCACCGGTGCGAAGAGGCATATCGAGACGCTGTCGTTGTTCGTGTAGATGGTGAAGAGGCCCCCGACGTCGCTCATCGGGTATCCCCACCCGTCCTTGACGGCCGCCTCGCCCGGCCGTAGGCCGAACCTGTCCTCGATGACATCGGGCGGCAGGTCCAGCACTTCCTTGACCCCCAGCATGTACCTGGAGGTGTCGTCCTCGTAGAGGCCCGACTGCCTGGCCACAATAGAATGGATGCCGTCGGCCGCGACCACCACGTCCGCGAGCAGCTCGTCTTCGCCGACCTTTATACCTACAACTCGGCCGCCCTCAGTCAGGACGTCGGTTACCAGCATACCCCTGACCACCTCGACGCCCTCCTCCTCGGCTTTCGAGGCGAACCACCTGTCGAACCTGCTCCTGTATGCGGTATAGATCATGGGGTTCTCGTAATAGACCCCGGCCTTGGCGCGGAACTCCATCATGTCGTCCTTGCGAAGGCAGAGAAAGCCCGTGTCCGAGCCTATCCTCTCGAGAGGGGCCTCGTCCGCGAACCCGGGGATGATGGTCTTGAGCACGTTGGCGAACAGCACGAACGAAGCCACGTTCTTTTCGCCCGCCTGGCTACCCCTTTCCACCAGGACCGTCTCGATGCCCTTCCGCGCGAGCCCGATCGCGCACGCCGAGCCCGTCGGGCCCGCTCCCACCACAACGCACTCAACCCTGTCCATATCAGGTCTCCCCGTTGACGAGCCGGTCACCTCCGCTTGCCGAATGCCTCATATTACATCGAAATGCCTGTCGGGGGGCCGGGATAGTACAATAACTCCAAGGGAAACAGTTGATGGAGGTCGGAGATGTTCTGCAGGCAGTGCGGGAGCGAAGTGCAGCAGGGGATGAGGTTCTGCACCTCGTGCGGGGCGGAGCAGCCGCCCGGCGGCGGCGGGAAAGGCATGAGCACCGCCGCGAAGGCGGTCATCATAAGCCTGGTGGTCGTCCTGGTGGCTGCCGGTGCCGGCATCGGCATCTTCTTCGCGGTGAGGGGTGGCTCTGACGGCGACAATCCGCCGCCTCCACCCGGGGACAACGGTGAGACGAAGGCCTCCGAGAAGCTCGCGTACCTCGACTCCGGTGACATCTATACCATCGACCTCGACGGTACCGGGAGGCGCAGGATAACCGACCGGGGCGACATCGTGGACTTCGCGGTAGCGCCCGACGCCTCGCGCATGGCGTTTGTGGTCGGAAGCGACGACCAGAGCGTGATCTTCAAGATGGGCGCCGACGGGAGCGATGAATCACAGGTCACCCTTCCCGAGAAAGGCTGGGCGGACAACCCCGTTTTCGACCCCGACTCGAAGTACATCTATTTCACCCGGATAACGCCGGAAGGCATGGCCGACATGGAAGCGGGCAGGCCGCACGCGGTGGAGTTCGAGCGGTATGTCATCTCCGCGAACAAGGTCGACGACCTGGCCTCTTACGAGGGCCTGCAGGAGCAGTCGATAGTGGGGCTCTTCGTGGACCCGGCGGGCGGAGACATCTACTTCAACCTTTTCGGCTCCGACTACCCCTCCTCTGTGCCGCACAAGCTCGAGGTGGGACCGCCGGTCTCGGAGACCGAGTACATGCCGATGGAGACGGACGCCCCGGGGTTCGACGTCCTCGCTTACCAGCTGACGGGGTTCTCGAGGGACGGCGCCGATGTCTCCTACTACAAGCACGCGCTCTACAGGGACGTGAACGACAACCCCCAGCAGTCGGTCTATGCCTGCTTCCGGCCGACCGGTGGCGGCAGGGAAACAGTGATCGACAGCTACACCCCGTCGGCGGACGAGGTCGGGAGCGTAAAGGGCCTCGAGTTCTCAACCGCATCAGACGCCAGGTACTACCTCGCCAAGGTGCGCTCGGGCGGCGGCGCGTCCACGTCCACCACGCTCGAGTTCTACATGGGGATCGGGAGCACGAAGCCGACCAGCACCGGGCTCGACGTTACGGTGTCGAACAATCCCGAGCGATACACGCCGCTGGTGTGGCACCTCCTGCACGTGAAATAGCTCAATAGCGGCGGCGCCCATTCCGATACATCCCTTAGAAGAAGGGATCTGGAATGAGCGCTTTCTCAAGGAAAAGGCACGTTCTCCGGGCATTGGTCATCCTGACGCTGCTGGTTGGGGTGGCGACCCTCGCCCTCGGTCAGTCTCTCGCGGGAACCGCGGCCGGGCAGGGGAGGCTCTGGACGGCCATGCCCCTCCTGGTGCGCGTCTCGACACCACCGGTACCAGCGTCAGGCTATGCGCCGGGCGAGACGGTCGGAAGCATCATCATCCCGAAGATCTCGCTGGACCTGCCGCTCGGAGAGATGGCGAACTGCGACGACCAGGCGAACCTCGACAGGGGCCCCTGTCACATAGGGGGCACCGCCCTCCCGGGCCGGGAAGGCAACAGCGGCATAGCGGGCCATCGGAGCACTTGTTCCCAGCCTTTCCGCGAACTGGGGTCACTTGCCGCCGGCGACGAGATAGTCATCCTCGAGCGCACAGGCGCGAGGTTCAGCTTCAGGGTAAGCGCGACCTGGGTGGTAAGCCCATCGGACGTCTGGGTGCTCGACCCGACCCCCGAGCCATCTATTACCCTTATCACCTGTCACCCGGTCGGCTCGGACGCGAGCAGGCTCATAGTAAGGGCGACTCTCTCCAGGTAGCCTTGCTGTCAGCCGCTCAGGCGGCCTCTTCTCTTCCGCCGTACTCCGCCAGCCCGTAGATCACCAGCACGTCGATCGCCATCACTGTGACCGACCAGACGGGAAACGCCCAGATGACCATCAGGTAGAAGATTATGCTGAGCGCTGCGAAGATTATCCCGAACACCCGGGCCCACTGCGCCTTGTAGAGCACCGCGAACCCGGCGATGGCGAGTAGCACACCCACGATTATGAAGACTATTCCCCAGAAGGTGAGGTTGGCGAAGAGGAGCTTGTTTATTAGCAGGTCATCCTTGGCGAGCGCGGTTATGCCCCATATGAAGTTGCCTATCCCCGCGACCACCATCATTATCGAAGCGAACGTTATCCACCCTGAGCCCTTCTCTTCCATCCGGACCGCCCCCTTCCCCGGCTCAACTCATGGTGAAGCCGGTTGCCTCCAACTGGTGATGTAGCCGTCCTCGACCGTTATTTCTAGGTCTTCACCCGGCCGTCCTTCGAAGAAAGACTGGGTGGAGTCGGCGGCCCGCCCGGAAAGGTCGCTGCCTGTCACCAGCACGCTCTGTCCATCGACCTGGAGCAGCGCCGCCCCGGACTCGGTCCCGGCCGCGGGCTGGCTTTCCACGTAGGTCGCCTCATAGGTACCGTCCGGGATGGCGAGGTCGCCATGCTCGCTCCTGCCCGAGTCGGAGGGCCACCAGAGCACACCCAGGACAAGGATCGGGACGATGGCCAGGAGGGTGATCACGGCGATCATCCCTTCGGTGTGCGCCCGTTTCTCCTTTGCGTGACGCTCCGCCATCTCCTCGGTCACGTGCGCGTGCTTCTTCTTCTGAGCCCTCTTTTTCTCCTGCTTCTTCCTTGCTGCCTGGGTGGTCATGGCTCGGCCTTTCTGTCCGGCTTGCGCGGTGCCCATACAGTACCATGCCCCCGGACTCCCGCGCTCCCCTCCGCGAAATGCAACAAAGTGACCTGACCCCGACTTTGCACTTGACAGGGGCGCGGCACCATATACAATTGACGTTAACGTTAACGTTATGGCAGGGGAGCGACAATCTTGGGCGAACCGGAACCGGTCCCGGAGAAGCAGGCCAGCACTACTATCTCACAGCTCGCGGACGAGTTCGGCATCACGCCGCGCGCCATCCGCTACTACGAGGAGTGCGGCCTCCTCTCCCCACAGCGCAAGACGCCATCCAGCCAGCGCCTCTACGACGAACGCGACCGGGCCAGGCTCAAGCTGATACTTCGCGGCAAGCGGTTCGGCTACTCGCTGACCGAGATCGGCGACGTCATCAAGCTCTACGACGCGGATCCCACCCAGGGCAAGCAGATAATGCGCACCCTCGAGTACGGCCTCGGCCACATCCAGGAGATAGACGAGCGCATCGAAGAGCTCGAGGAGATAAGGGAGGAGATGCTCGAGTTCGCAAGGAGCTTCCTCGAGATACTCAAGAACGCCGACGGAGCCGAGACGCGCGAGATGAAAGAGTACATCTCCGCCGCCACGGAGATAATAGGACGGATGGAAGGCGCAAGGAGGTAGCGCGATGTCTCTTCCTGACAGGAACAACCCGTACAGCTTCAACGAGTACCTCGAGTGGAGGAAGAACGTCGACTACTATGCCGACGACCCTTTCCTCCAGGAGATGATCCGCGTGTACGCCGGGCCCGAGGCCGAACGCCTGGACGCCGAGGCGCGCGAGTTCTCGAAGAAAGTCTCCTTCAGGTGGCGGGACTTCGCTGAGAGGATATCCACGCCGGAGAACCGGCCGTACATGATGCATTACGACGGCCACAAGAACCGCATCGACCGCATAGTGCGGCCCTACGAGGTGGAGGTTATGGAGAAAGAGGTCTTCTCCGAGGGCATATTCTCCGACAAGACCTCCCCGTGGGAGCGCTTCGTCAAGATATCCCTCCTGAGCCAGAACTCGGAAGCGGGGGTGCTGTGCCCCATCGCCTGCACCTGGGGAATGGTAGCCCTCCTCGAGACATACGCCGACTCGCCGGAGACCCGCGGCATCCTCCAGCACGTGAAGGAGGGCATAGACGGCGAGTTCGCCATCGGTTCGCAGTTCGTCTCCGAGATACAGGGAGGCTCGGACGTCCCGGCCAACCTCCTCGAGGCCGTGGAGGACGGTGGGACCTGGCGCCTGTACGGCAACAAGTTCTTCTGCTCGGCGGCGCACGCGGACTATGCCGTCGTTACAGCCAAGCCCACCGGCTCGGAGCGCGCGGGCCTCTTCGTGGTCCCCATGTGGCTTCCGGGAGACAAGGAGAGGGAGGTCCGCAACGGTTACACCATCGACCGACTCAAGTGGAAGATGGGCACGGTCGAGCTGCCCACAGCCGAGATAACCTACGACGGGGCGCTCGCCTACCCCGTCGGGCCGCTGGACCGGGGGGTGGCGAACGTTGTCGGCATAGTGCTCACTCTTTCCCGCCTGGTGGTCGGCATGGGCATGAGCGGGGGGATGGCGAGGGGCCTCCGCGAGGGAAAGAAGTACGCGGAGTTCCGCACCGCTTTCGGGCTGCCGCTCATATACTTCCCGATGGCCGCCGGCCAGGTCGCGAGAATGGAGCATTTCACGAAGAGGAGCATCGCCGGGAGCTTCAAGCTCTACGCCGACTTCATCGAGCTGCCTGGCGGCCTCGCCCCCGGCCTTACGGCCGAGGAACCGCTCGAGCTCAAGAGGCGCCGCTTCAACATCAGGCAGCTCATCATGCTGCAGAAGATAACCGTGGCGTCGGACGCGAACGACATGTCCCGCCTGGGCATAAGCGTGTTCGGCGGACACGGCGTGATGGAGGACTTCTCGAGCTTCCCCCGGATGCTCCGGGACGGGCTCGTGAACGAGCTCTGGGAGGGCCCGCGCAACGTGCTGCTCACGCAGATGCACCGCGACTTCCTGAGGGTGGCGGACTGGTACCCGCCGGCCGAGTTCGTGGAAAGCGTCCTCGCCGGAGCGGAGCCGGCCATAGTGCAGGAGTTCTCGCGCGAGCTCGCCGAGCTCCTCTCGATACCTCATCTCTTCGAGATGAACGAGAGGACCCTCGAGATATGTGAGCGCTTCGACGACTTCTGCGCCAGCTTCTTCCACGCCTACCAGGACCTCGCCCTCTCCGAAGCGGAGTCGGCGACGGGGGTCAGGGGAACAAAGGCCGGAGAGCTCGTGAAGGGCTGAGGGCGGCGCGTTACCTGAGGGAGACGCTCTCCAGTATCCTGGAGAAGGACCGGCGTGCCTCGAGCTCGCTCGTGTCATCGTCGCTCAGCGGTGTCTCGAGGACGAGCCTGTACAGGGTCTCCTCTCTGAGCATCACGGCTTCCAGGTGCAAGCTCGGCGAGCCGAACTGCTGCTCGAGCGTGTAGTCCACCCTGAAGCCCCTGGCCTCGCCGCTCTGGAACACGAGGTCGGTGAACCTCGCCTCTCCACCCATTTCTCGCAGGGCTTCGCTGTAGGCGCCCTGGATCGATTCCTTGATGTCGTCCCATTCCGTGTCGGGACCGGCCTTACTGCTGGAAGCGATGCAGAGGTTCTTGAAGATGGCGTCCCCCCTCCTGATGATCACTATTTCGTTTCCCAGTGACGGGTCGGCGCTTCCCCGGTAGAACTGGTCTAGAAACGATGAATCCTTTTTCTCCCATGTCGCGGGATACTTGAATGTCAGGCCCGAGGTCGAGCTGGTGTACGTGACATACCTCTCGGGTGACGCGCCGGAATTCCCGAAGAGGACCATGTAGAGGACGATCCCGAGTATACCCACGGCGAGTATCGCCCCCGCCAGGACGACCGCCCGACCTTGAACTGCTCTTCTCTTCATCCGGCCTCGGGGCATGGAATTGTCCATGGGCTTCACTCCCGGAGCCCACTCGCAGGGCGCGGACGCCGGTGCCGTCAGGGGCCCCTGGCACAGACTGCAGATCCTTGAACCATCAAGGTTTTCGATGCCGCAATTCGGACACTGGATCAAGGTCCCCCCTGGATCTTGCCCGCAGTCCCTGGACAAACCCGGGTTGCCGTGAAACCCCGACAGAGATGAGCGAGCTTATTTGAGCTGTTTCCGCAAGAACAAGGTAACACAGCTTTCCCATCTCCGGAAGTGCGTCGACAACGGCACAACGTTCCCGGAGTGCGGGTAGCGCGAGACTGTCGGGGAATCGGCTCGGCGGCACCGTCCGGCGCCTGTTCTATATAATTCCCACTGAGTCGTTCTGCCGCGGCGCGGGCCCAACCCGCCCAGCGCCCGCTAACGGAGGAAACGGTCTGTGGGAGGCACCCTGGACTCATCGATCGACTTCTCAGAGCTCGTCATCCGCCGGGGGACGGATCCGGCGACGCGTGACCGTGTCTTCATGGTCAACCGGGAGGACAACGGGACGCTCCAGGAGTACACGTACGGCGACCTCTACCGGGGCTCGCTCGAGTACGGTAACGCCATCGACAGGACACGGGCCTCTAAGGGCAAGGCCGGGGCGAGCCGCTTCCACGTCGGGGTGTTCACTCAGAACCGGCCGGAGTTCTTCTTCATCCTCGGAGGGTGCGCGTTCACAAACTCAGTGCTGGTCGGCATCAACAACGCCCAGGTCGGAGAGAAGCTCGCGTTCGACATCAACAACATCGACGTCGACATGCTGTTCGCGGACGACGCCGCGCAGCCCGGGACGCCGACCACCTTCACCGGCTCTGTACTGGAGGCGGGGAGGAAGCACGGCTTCAGGAGCCTCGAGGCGGGCTCGGTGTTCTCCCTTGGAGAGACCGGGGAGGACGTGGAGACGGCGGCCTCGCTTCTCGACAGGTGCTCCGACTCCCTCGAGGAGTTCTCCGTCCAGCCTCTCGAGGCCGGACAGCCCGCAGTGATCATCTTTACCTCCGGCACCACCGGCGCGCCGAAGGGCATTGAGGTGACGTGGGAGAAGCTCATCGACGTCGGCGTCACCGGGACCGCAATACTCGGCTATACGGAGGACGACGTCGGCTATGTCTGCATGCCGCTCAACCATTCCAACTCGCTGTACCTGAACGTGATGCCCGCGCTCATGAACGCGGCAAGGATAATGCTCCGACGGAGGTTCAGCTCGAGCGGGTTCATCAAGGACCTCGAGGAGTCGGGGGCGACGGTCTGGAACTCCGTGGGCGACCCGGTGCACTACGTGCTCAACCACCTCGAACAGAAACTGCCCGACCCCGATTTCTCTCACCTGCCCCTGAGGACGGTCATCAGCACCGGGGCCAACTCCGTCGACCGGCGGAGGTTCACAGAGATATTCGGGCTCGACATATTCACGGAGATATACGGTTCGACCGAAGCCGGGGCGGTGACGGCCGTCGACGAGGGCAGCCCCGAGGTCAGCGTCGGCAGGCTCATCAAGGACGTCCGCGTGATACTCGAAGGCGGCGGCGCCACAGAGGCCCGGCCCGCTGTCCTCGACGGGAACGGCCGGATTGCAAACCTCGAGGAGGCGGCCGGCGAGGTCGTGGTCGACCAGGAATCTCTGGGCGGCTCGGCGTTCACCGGTTACTACAGGCTCCCCGACGAGAGCTCGGAGCGAATCGTGGAGCTCGAGGGCAGGGAGTTTTTCAGGATGGGAGACCTCGGGGCCGTGCTTCACCGGGGCGGCGAGAAGTACCTGGTCTTCCTGGGGCGCACCGGGGACTGGATAAGGTTCAAGGGCGAGAACTGGTCACCGGTGGACGCGGAGAGGATAGTGATGAAGCACCCGGGCGTGAGGAACGTCGGTATCATCGGGATCCCCCAGGCGGTTGGCAAGGAGGACGACCCGATGTTGGTCATCGAGCCCGTGGACCTCGCATCGTTCGATGTCGAGGACCTGCTCGGGTACTGCTCCGAGAGCCTGCCGCACTATATGCGGCCCCGGTTCATCAGGCTGGTGAGCTCGCTGCCGATGACCGACACCATGAAGGTGGTGAAGCCGAAGCTCCGCAATGACTTCATCTGCCGGACGCCCGCGCTCGACGCCGCGGAGGACGACGTCCTCTACGAATGCGACGGCGGGACCGCGCGGGAGTTCACCACGATAGACTACGATGAAGAGATACAGAGGTTCCGGGACCCGACAAACCGCGACCGGCTGACCGCCTTTACCAGGCGGGACGACATCTTCGAGGACTGGTGATGGGTGTAAGCGGCGTCAGCAGGATGCAGAAGGAGCTGATGGCGGCACACTACGCCAGGGTGGCCGAGGCCTCCGGGCGGGGAGTGCCCGTCATCTACGTGACAGCGATGTTCCCGGTCGAGCTCGTCAAGGCGTTCGAGCCGGCGTGCGTGGCCGTATACCCTGAGAACCACGCGGTATCCCTTATCGTGAAAGGCCTGGCCGAGAGGTTCGCGGAGAAAGCGATCGGAGAGTGCTCGCTGGACAGGATGGGCTGCTCGTACGAGCTCGCCAACACCGGGTACCTGCTGGAGCTGCTCGAGAGCGGCGCGGACCCCGCCGGGTCCGAGGGTGTGCCGTTCCTCCCCGCCCCCGACGTCCTGCTGGCATGCAACAACCAGTGCGAAGTCGTCGCCGAGTGGTACCAGAACCTGTCGCGCCTTCTCGGGGGCCGGCCGTTCCGGGTGGTCAACGCCGGGAACCGGTACGACGGCGCCGTCGGCCGCCTCAGGATCGAATACGTCAGGGAGCAGCTGCTGGACGTGATAAGGCTCCTCGAGGAGGTCACCGGGGCCCCGCTCGACGAGGACCGCCTGCTGGAGGTGGCGGGGCTCTCGAACGAGGCGGTCCGGCTCTGGAGGGAGTACCTGGCTTTCGGCAGGCTCGTGCCTTCACCCATTACCGCCTTCGACGGTTTCTTCCACATGGCCCTGATCGTCTCCGAGAGGGGCACCCCCGAGGCCGTCGATTACTATTCGAAGCTGGTCGAGGAGACCTCGCGGTCGGCGGCGGCCGGCGAGGGGGCCGTCTCTCCCGAGAGGTACCGCCTGCTCTGGGACAACCTGGCGACCTGGTTCAACTTCGGTGACCTGAAGCGGTACATGGCCCAGAGGGGCATAGCGGTGGTCGGCTCGACGTACCTCGACATATGGACGAAACAGCTCGACGACTCGAGCTTCGACAGCCTCCTCGACAGCATGGCCGCCGCTTACTGCGAGATGTACACGAACCTGACCATCGAGGACAGGATACTGCGCTGGAAGGAGATGGTACGGGAGTACAGCGCTGACGGCGTCCTCTTCCACTACAACCGCAGCTGCCACAGTTACTCGCGCCTGCAGGGGCAGATAGCCGAAGCGCTCTGTCGGGAGTTCGGCGCGGGATTCAGGGCCATAATGTTCGAGGGGGACATGGGGCTCGCCGAGAGGTTCCAGAAGCACAAGTTCGAGACGGCCGTCGAGACGTACTTCCAAACATAGCCAATTCTTGATAAATCTCATACAATCTATCCTGCAAGCGGATAGAATAACTGTCAGTTTCCTCTATTCATCCGAACGGTCTTTGGTCTGATGGTGACACGGCTGACCTGGGGGGCAGGATGTCACTGGCGACGCTTGAAACCGCGGGCGACCTGAAGCAGCCGACAGAGCGCATCGCGTCCATAAGAAAAAAACTCCTCGGCACGAGATATTCGATCTGCCTCGAGCGTCCCCGCCTGATGCGCGAGTTCATGAAGACCTGCGAGGGGCGCGCCGCCCGGGACGAGCACCCCCTGGTCCGCAGGGCACGGCTGCTCCGGTACATGATGTCCCACCGCAAGCCCAGGGTTTATCCCGACGAGCTCATCATCGGGAACATGACCTCCAAGCGGATAGCTTCCAACTACTACTACGAGGGCGGGTCGGTGAATATCCTCGAAGACGTCCTCCGCTTCGAGAAGAAGGCCACCGTCATCGAGATGGACCCGCGCGAGCGGGTGAGCCTGGTAGGCATCGGCCTCCAGAACCTGTTCAAGAGCATCGCGGGAAGGGCGCTGCTGCGGCCCGGCCGCTTCAGGCATTTCCTGGCCTTCTTCATGGCCAAGCGCTATTACATCACCGAGGAGGCCGGCATCGGGCACCAGTGCGGCGACTACAGGATGGTCGTCCACCAGGGCCTCAAGTCCGCCGACGAGGAGGCCCGGCTCCGGCTCGAGGAGGGAACGCTGGCCGACGGCACCCCGCTCGACGAAGACCAGAGGGCTTTCTTCGAATCGGTCAGGATAACCATCGACGGCATCAGGACCATGGCCGCCAACCTGGCCGAAGAGGCGGAAAGACAGGCGGGCCTGCCGGGAACGACAAAGCAGCGCAGGGGCGAGCTGCTCGCCGCCGCGGAGGCCTGCAGGCACGTCCCCTTCGAGCCGGCGCGCACTTTCGCCGAAGCGCTGCAGTCAATATGGCTCGTGCACGTGACGTTCCTGCTCGAGGACTTCGAGCAGGGCATGTCCTTCGGAAGGCTCGACCAGATACTGTACCCGCTGTACCTCGCCGATATCGAGGCGGGGAGGCTGACCCCCCGGCTCGCCGCCGAGCTGCTGGCGAGCTTCGGCCTCAAGACCTGCGAGACCATGCCCATCTACTCAGAGCGGGTCGACCAGTTCTTCAGCGGGAACGGGGTGGCGCAAGCCATCACCGTGGGCGGGACCGACGCCGACGGCAACGACGTCACTAACGAGCTCTCCGGGGTGATACTCGATTCGTACGCCCAGATACTTACCCGGGAGCCGGCCCTGCACGTGCGCATTCACCCGGGCTCCCCGCCGTGGCTAATGGAGAAAGCGGTGGAGGTGCTCCAGCTGGGTACCAGCAGGCCGTCCCTGTTCGGCGATACGGCCGTGGTCGAAGCGCTGGAGTCGGCGGGTATCAGCCGGGAGCACGCGCGCGACTACGCAGTCATCGGCTGCGTCGAGATGTGCAGCCAGGGCCGCACGTACAACTCCTCGGACGCCGCTCTCTTCAACCTTCCGCTCTGCCTCGAGCTCGCCCTGAACGAGGGGCGCCGCTTCCCGAGGCCGGGAGGCAGCGAGCGCCGCTCGCGGATGGGAGCTCCCACCCCACCGGTGAGCAGGATGAACACGTTCGACGACGTGGTGGAGGCGTTCCGCGCCCAGGTGCGGGACGGGGTCGGTGAGATGGCCACGGTGATGAGCTGGCTGGAGGAGACCTACCGCGTCCACCGACCGACGCCGGTCAACTCGATAATGACCCAGGGCTGCCTCGAAAGCGGGAAGGACGTTACCTGGGGCGGCGGGATGTACGACTTTACGAGCATCCAGGCGGCCGGGCTCGCAAGCTCGGGCAACTCGCTCTACGCCATAAAGAGGCTGGTCTTCGACGAGAAGCGGATGACGCTTCCCGAGCTCGTTGAGATACTCAAGGCCGACTGGCACGGGCACGAGGCGCTCCGTACCGAGGTAAGCCGCAAGTTCGGCAAGTACGGGAACGGAGACGCGGAAGCCGACGCCATGACCCAGGTGGCGGCCGACGCGTTCTCAGACGCCGTGCTTGCGACACGGAACACCCGCGGTGGGATGTATATCCCGGGCTTCTACTCGATGACGTGCCACCTGGGATTCGGCCGGGTGACAGGCGCACTGCCGGACGGACGCCGCTACGGCGAGCGGCTCTCCAACGGCCTGGCCCCGGTGGACGGCACGGAGCTCGGCGGCCCGACGGCGGTGCTAAGGTCGGCGGCCTCCCTGGACAGCCACAAGTGGGGCAACTGTCACGCCCTGAACATGAAGTTCGACAAGCCCGTCGTCCAGGGCGAGAAGGGGCGCGAGGTGCTCACGGGGCTTTTCAACGCTTACTTCGAGATGGGCGGCATGCAGGTACAGGCCAACATACTGGACGCCGAGCAGCTGCGCGCCGCGCGGGACGACCCCACGCTCTACCCTGACCTCGTGGTAAGGGTCGCGGGTTACTGCGTCTACTTCAACGACCTCCAGCCGGCGGTCAAGGACGAGATAATCGAGAGGACCTCTCACGGCATCGGCTGAAGCCCAGCATTCCCATTGACACCAGGCAGTTATTCCCGCATAATCAGATTTATCAGTAGTTTCTGATTATTCAGAAAGCTGTGAAGAGACTGTCGCCGCAGCGTAGGATTGGAGTGTGGTCTGCGTGGCAAAGAAAGCCGAGGAGTGCTGTCCCGAGTCGGCCAGCAGGGTCGAGTCCGTCGCAAGCGTTGACGAGAGGGGCCAGCTGGTGCTCCCGAAGGACCTCCGTACACGGGCTGGGATCAAGCCGGGCGACAGGTTGGCTGTCATCAGCCACGAGAAAGACGGAGAGGTCTGCTGCATATCCCTCATCAAGACCGAGTCGCTTGACGACATGGTCAGGGGAGTGCTGGGTCCCGTGATGCGGGACATCATCAGGGATTGAGAGGTTGACATGCCCGAACTGAACGAGCTGGAAGAGACCGCCGCCTCGTGCGCCTGCTCCACCGAGCAGCCCGCGCGCGCCGACGCGGCCCCGTGCTGAGGCCCGCCTGACACTCCGGGTCCGGAGGCACTGAAAGAGACAGGAACGACCACATCGACCGTGACGGCGCGGGACAGGCTCGACCACGTACTGGCGCGTCTGGGCGTCAGGAGGAGCGGCTGGCGCATCCGCCCCGGCCTGTACAGGCTGGGGGAACCCGGCCCCGAGTCTCCGGTGTTCGTGAGCGCGAACTACACGCTTTCTTTCGACGCCCTCCGGGGCGCGCTCCAGGGCATCGACTCATACATCCTGGTCCTGGACACGTTCGGCATCAACGTATGGTGCGCCGCCGGAAAAGGCAGCTTCGGGACCGACGAGCTGGTGTCGAGGATCGAGCAGACGCGGCTGGCAGACGAGGTGAGCACGCGAACGGTCATAGTTCCGCAGCTCGGGGCCACCGGGGTATGCGCCCGCGAGGTCCTCAGGCGCACCGGGTTCAAGGTGCGCTTCGGCCCGGTCCGGGCCGTGGACATCCCGGCCTTCCTCGAGGCCGGCGAAGCTACCGAGGACATGCGCAGGGTCACGTTCAACCTCAAGGACCGCGCGGTGCTGATACCGGTCGAGGGCAAGATAGCATCCCCCATCCTGGCCGGGTTGACGCTGGGTGCATACCTCGCTGACGGACCCGTGGCCGCTGCAGGTGTAGGCGCGGCCGGCGTCGCTGGCTTCGCCGGATTCCCCTTGCTGATGCCATGGATACCGACGGAGGATTTCAGCACCAAGGGATTCCTGCTTGGAGGCGCCGTGGGGCTCGCCGCGGCGGGGGCGGCGCTCCTCTCCGGGGATGGGAGCGCCGGGCAGAGAGCCGCCAGGGCGGTCTCGTACGTGCTTGCCCTGCCGGCGATAACGTCGTTCATAGCTCTCAACTTCACCGGCTCGACGACGTTCACCTCGCCCACCGGGGTCAAGAGAGAGATGAACAGGTACATACCCGTGATGGCCGCCATGGCCGCCTCGGGCATTCTCGTGAACGGTGCGCGGCACCTGTTCGGAAGGAAAAGGGGCTGAGGAGTGATGGCTTCCGCGAGCAATCTGAACACTCTCGAATACGACCCGGAGCTGTGCACCCGCTGCGGAATGTGCTCGATCGTCTGCCCGCACCGCGTCTTCGCTTCTGGAAACGGCGCGGCCGCCAGGCTGATAGATCCCGATTCCTGCATGGAGTGCGGCGCCTGCGCGTTGAACTGCGAGCCGGGCGCCATCAAGGTCGACAGCGACGTCGGCTGCGCGAGCGCAATGATAATGGCGGCGCTGACCCGCAGGAAGGAAGCGACCTGCTGCGGGTAGCCCCGCCTGCCCGCTCGCCCGTGACCCGCTTGGGAATAACGGCTCCTCCTATCCTATAATTGTCCCCACAGGCCGGCGCGCGCCGGCGGTTCACAACCGGGAGGTGCTGCACATGAGATCCAGGTGGCTTCTTTCCATCGCACTCCTCGTCCTGGTCGCAGGGCTGCTCGCCGGGGGATGCGGCGGCTCGGATGAGAAGACCGAGACCGAGACCCAGACCAGCCAGACCAAGACCATCAAGACAGAGGTCGGTGACCACTTCTCCTTCGGGTTGGACTCGAACCCGTCGACCGGCTACGTGTGGCAGCTCTCCAAGCCCGTGGACGAGAAGCTTGTGAAGATGACCGCCTCCAGGTACCACGGCGGGGGCCAGCCCGGCCAGATGGGCAGGCAGGCTTTCTGGTTCGAGGCGGTGGGCGAGGGCACCACGACGATAGAGTTGGAGTACAAGAGGCCGTGGGAGTCGGCCCCGCCGTCCAAGACGTTCACCGCGACCGTCGCCATTGCGGGCAGGGACACGGGCGAGGTCAAGCAGTACTCCGATCCAAGCGTGCCGATAGACGTGTCGGTCGGACAGGAGTTCGTGATAGAGCTCGAGGCGAACCCGACCACCGGCTACTCATGGGTCATCGCGAGCCCGCTGGAGGGCAAGCTGGTGCTCGAGCATACGAGCTACACCCCCGAGGAAGGCCCACGGCTGGGTGCGGGCGGCAAGGAGTACTGGCGCTTCGACGGCGCCGCCGCGGGTACCGTGAAGCTTCTCTTCAACTACGTAAGGCCGTGGGAGAAGGACGCCGCGCCCGCGAACACGGCGACCTTCACGGTCAACGTCAAGTAACGCGCCGGCACCGCCGGAAAAGGAGGCGTCATGGAGTACGAGACCCTGCTCTACGAGACCGAGGGGGAGGTAGGGTTCCTGACCCTGAACCGCCCTGAGAAGATCAACGCCGCGAACTTCAGGATGATGGAGGAGCTGGAAGCCTTCTGGCTTGCAAGACAGAGGGACTTCGACACGCGGGTCATCGTGGTGTCCGGGGCCGGCGAGAAGGGCTTCTCCTCCGGGCTCGACATGGCGGACGCGGTGAGCGCCGAGGGGTACGCCCAGGGAGGAACGCTCACCGGCGAGAACGCCTACAACAACCAGACGCGGTTCTCCGCGATACTCCGGCTGATGCGGTCCTGCCCTCAGCCGGTCATCGCCGCGGTCCACGGCTACGCCATGGGGATCGGCCTGTCCATGGCCCTGGCCTCCGACGTCCGGCTCGCGACCCCTGACGCCGTGTTCTGTGCCATGTACATAAACATCGGCCTGGGCGGGGCCGACCTGGGGTCGAGCTACTTCCTGTGGCGCACGGTGGGATGGGGCCACGCGGCGGAGATGTGCCTCACCGGTAGCAGGGTCTCAGGCGAGGAGGCCTACCGCATCGGGCTCGCCAATCACCTCTACGAGCGCGCGGACCTGATGGACCAGGCAAAGGCCCTGGCGCAGGTCATGGTGTCCAAGTCGAAGATGGGACTGAGGATGACCAAGGAGGCCTTGAACACGATGCTCGGAATGGGGTCCCTCGAGGACGCGAACAAGATGGAGGACAGGAACCAGGCGTTCATGATAGTCAGCGGCCTGCTGGCCGGGACCCTGGGCGGGTGAAAAGAGGCGCGATGAAGAACCTCGACGGAAAGAACGTGGTGGTGACGGGGGGCTCCTACGGCATAGGTAAGGACCTGGTGAAGGCGCTCCTCGCAGAGGGGGCGAACGTCTTTCCCGTTGCCCGGAACAGGGAGAAGCTGGACGCGGCTGTGGAGGAGCTGGCGCCTTCGGCCGGGCCGGGCCGGAAGGTCAAGGGCTACCCCGGCGACGTGACTGACCGCGACGGCATCGCGGCCGTCATAGACAGCATTGCATCGGAACAGGGGGGCATCGACATGCTCGTGAACAACGCGGGCATAGTGATTCCGGGGTACTTCGAGGAGCTGGCCTGCGACGATTTCGAGACGGTTGTGAAGACCAACTACCTGGGGGCTGTCTACGCGACAAAGGCCGCCCTCCCCCACCTGCTGGAGCACGACGAGAGCGCCATAACGTTCACATCGTCCGCCGCGGGGGTCATGGGTACTTTCGGGTACTCCACCTACAGCCCGACGAAGTCCGCGCTCATTGGCTTCGCGGAGGTGCTCCGGGCGGAGCTGCGGTACAAGGGCGTCCAGGTCATGGTCCTCCTCCCGATGGACACCGACACCCCGGGGTACGTCGAAGAGAAAAGGGTCAGGCCCGCCGAGTGCGACGCGGTCTCTGGCTCGGGAGGCACCATGTCGACGGCCGATGTCGCGGAGTGCTTCATCAAGGCGTTCAGGAAGGGCAGGTTCATGGCCCCCTGCGGCTTCACCGGGAAGCTCTTCTACCGCATGGCGGGGATTCTTCCGGGCCTCACCGATTACATCCTCAAGCGCCCGGTGGACAAGGTCCGCCGCTAGCAGCGGCGGGCAGGAGCAGCGCCGTGTCAGACGAACCGGTCATCCGCGACCTGGGAGCTCTCGAGCCGATAATAGAGAGAGCGCAGGTATGCAGGGTGGGCTTCAGCCTCGACGACAAGCCATACGTGGTCCCGATGAACTTCGGCTACCGCGATGGCCGCGTGTACCTGCACTCATCCGCCATCGGCAGGAAGATAGACATTCTCAAGCAGAACCCCAGCGTCTGCTTCGAGGTGGACATCGACCACGCCCTCGAGGAATCCGAGTACGCCTGCCTCTGGGGCATGCGGTTCAGGAGCGTCATCGGCTTCGGGCGGGCGGCGCTCGTAGACGACCCCGGGGAGAAGGCCGAGGCGCTCGACATTATCATGGACCACTACTCCAGCTCGGCGCCCCACGACTACGCCGACGAGATGCTGGACGCCGTGGCGGTCATAAGGATAGACCTCGAGGAGGTCTCGGGCAGGGTCCACGGCTACGACCCTTAGCGGCACTCCGGAATCGAGTAGGGCTGTCAATGACTTCGTGCTAACATACGTGTAGCGCGGCGATGCGGCCGCTCGAACCGGGGACCTGCCGATGGACGCGGGTGTTTCAGATGCCGAGATACTCAGGACCAAGCTCTATCCACCGAGGCTGCCCTCAATCGTCCCCAGGCGTGAGGTCATCGAGGGGCTTCGGAAGGCGAGTTCTTCCAGGCTTATAACCATAATAGCCGGTGCCGGGTACGGCAAGAGCACGCTAGCCGCCGAGTTTCTTGCGGAGTCCAAGGCCCCGTTCGTCTGGTATCAGCTCGAGGAGACAGACGCTGATCTATCCACCTTCCTGACTTACCTGGTCCATGGCATCCGCATGAAAGACAGCGAGTTCGGCTCCAGGACGCTGGAGCGCCTGCGCTCAGCGGCGAACGTGACCACCGAATACCAGGAGATATGCGCCGTCCTGCTGTCGGAGATAGACGAGTGGCTGGAGGGCGAGCTCTTCATCGCACTCGATGATTTCCACAGCATGGAGGGAAGCGCTTCGATAGAGGCGACGCTACAGTTCCTCATCTCTCATTCCCCTCCCGGTCTTCACTTCATCCTGCTATCCAGGAGGAGGACAGGTCTCGACCTCTCCGGCCTGGCCGCGCGCAGGGAACTCCACGAGGTGGAAGAGCGGGACCTGTGTTTCACCGGGCCCGAGGCAAGGACCCTTTTCTACGAGGTGTTCGACCTGCCATTGAGCGACGACGAGCTGCTCGACCTACACGAGCTCACCGAGGGCTGGGTGTCCGGCCTGGTGCTCGTGTACCTGGCGATCAAGGGGAAGTCCAGGGTGGGCATGGAAGAAACCATCAGGAGCTTCGGCTCGCATCCTGCGAAGGTCTATGACTACCTGACCAGGGCCATCTGGCAGCGCCAGGACGAGGAGACGAAAGAGTTCCTGATGAAGACGAGCATCCTCTCGCGGCTGAACCCGGCCTTCTGCGACGAGTTGCTCCACATCAATAACTCGAAGGGGATACTGGAGCACCTCACGGACTCCAGGATGTTCACCAATCCTCTCGACGATGCCGGGGAGTGGTACCGGTATCACCACCTGCTGAGGTCGCTGCTGCTCGAGACGTTGGAGGAGCGCCTCGAGGCCCTGGAGATCGCTCGGCTGAACCGCGATGCGGCATTGCTCTGGGAAGAGCGGTGCGACCCGGAACAGGCGCTCGCTCACTATATGGAAGCCGGTGAGTTGGACAGGGCCGCCGACGTGCTCGAGCAGATCGCGCCAGGCCTGATGGAGGGGAGCCGCATCTCGTTCCTGAAAGATCAGCTCGGGATGCTTCCCGACAAGGTCCTCGGAGAGCGCCCAAGTCTTCTTTTTCACCTGGGCGAAATCGCCTTCATACAGGCGAAGTATGAGACGGCGCTCGAGCACTACGAGAGAGCGGTCACGCTTTTCGGGGCCTCGGGCGACGTCGAGAGCCAGGCGAGGGCGCTCAGCAAAGCCCGTCTCATGAACTATACGTACCTGCAGAGATTTGACGACGCCGCCCGGTTGATGGAGAAGCTCCGGCAGCTCGTGCCTATCGGGTCCCCGCTCTGGTACGGGGTCGCGAGCGAGATGAGCGCGGTGGCCTACATAACGGGTGATTACGAGCTCGCGGACGAGTTCCTCGCCGAGACCCTCGAACACATCGACGAAGTCGCCGACGAGCTGACCAAGGCTAACGCCCTTTTCTGGTGCGGGTTCACCAGTTTCGCGCGGTACAACTACAGGCAGGCTATCGATATCCTGCCCCGGGCTGCCGAGCTCGCTGAGCGCAACAACCTGACCCTTAACACGATGAACTGCTACGGGATGCTGGTGGCGTGTCTCACCTGCGAAGGCATGTTCGGAGAAGCGCTGGAGCTGGCGCGGTCGAACATCAAGCTTGTCGAGAGCCTTGATTTTGAGACGCCCACGAAATTCCTTTTCCACGCGGGGCTGGCGATGGCCCTGCTGAACATGAATGACGAAGGCGCCCGTGAAGAGCTGGAGTTCGCGGCTTCGCTGTCCGGGAAATATGATGTCGGGCTTGATGTGTTGCTCGCGGAATATACTCTCGGGCTCGCCCTCATGCGTTTCGGCGAGATATCCCGTGCCAGGAAGCACTTCGAGATAGCGAACAGGGGAGGCCGCGAGCTCGAGTACTTCGCCTCGACCTACATCACCGGGCTGGGGCTTCTGTGGTCATCGTATCTCGACAGAGACATAGATGAGCTCATCGGCGAAGTGCGGGAGACTATAGACGCATACTCCAGGGCAGGGGTCTCCGGCAATCCGACCCCCTCGGGGTACCTCGTCGTCGCTTTTTTAGAACTCCTCGCTGGCCGTCGTGAAGAAGCCCTCGAGGCGCTGCGAACCGCAGCGGAGGTAACAGAAGAGCTGGGAGGGGTTGGGTATTGGAGGTACCATTGCACTCAGGAGTTCGGAGAGCTGGCTCTGCCGCTCCTCACAGAGATGTTCTCACGCGGGGAGCACATGGAGACCCTGCGCCGGGTGTTCGGTTATGTCGGGCCCGCTTCCATTCCTTATCTCCGCTCGCTGGACAAGAGCAAGGACGCGGGCGTGCGCGAGGGCGCGAAGGAAATCATCGAGGGTATCCGAAGGAAGACTGCGGAGCCGCTGGTCGTCAGGATGCTCGGCCCATTCGAGATTCACAAGGGCGATTCAATGTTGCGCGCCGAGGACTGGAAGAGCCGCAGGGCGCTGTCCGTGTTCAAGTATCTCGCCGCCCAGGAGCAGAACAGGCTTGTGCCCCGGGACATGTTGATGGACCTGCTCTGGCCAGATACTGACCCTGGCTCTGCCGCGAAGAACCTCAATGTAGCCCTCTCCTCACTCCGAAAGACACTGGAGCCGGACGCGGCGCGCGGCGAATCGTCCTACCTCGTCGCCAGCGGGGACTCCCTGCGCCTGGAGCTCGGCAACGGCGGCAGTGTCGACTTCAGGCTGTTCGAGGACGCCCTCGCAGAGGCGGCAGCCCACAAGAACTCAAGGAAGCACGACCTGTTCCTGGATCGCATGCTCGAGGCCGAGCGTTTGTACGACGGTGATTTTCTCGCCGAAGACCCGTACGAAGACTGGTGCCGTCCCGCGCGCGATGGTCTGAGCGAGCAGTATATGAAGCTGCTCATTGAGATTTCAGGCGAGTTTCTGAGGAAAGGCGATCCGCAGGCAGCTCTCGGATACTGCGAGAAAGGCGTCAAGCGTAACCCAGGCAGCGAATCGCTATGCCGAACGCAGATGGAGATATTCGGCAGGCTCGGCGACCGGGCCGGCGTCGAGCGCTCCTTCAGGTGCTGCCGTGACTACCTGCAGGACAACTTCCAGGTAGAGCCCTCCCGCGACACGCTCGAGCTATACAACAGGCTCCGTGTCGAATAACCGAAGTATTGCTCTCGATTTGTTCCTTCTTGGCTCCTGATTTGCCCCACTCTCCTATTCTCTAGGCGTTTTCGGAGCCGCGCAAAGGGCGCGGCCCCTCGAGAAAGGGAGGTGTGCAAGATGTTCGTCCCGATGCTGGTGGTAATGCTTCCGCTGATGATCATGGGAATGGTGCTGGCCGTGGTGCTGGCCCCGGTCATCCTGATGTTCGGCCTGATAACCGGTGTGGTCGGCTACGGCTCCACCGTGAAAGCGGCGCTCGTTGCTCCGTTCACGGGCGTTCTCCATGCCCTGCGCAACAGCAAGCCGGAACCAATCGCCGTCCCGCGGATAGCGTAGAACGTCGACAGGCAAGGAGGCCCAACATGAGTATTGCCACAGCCGAGAACACAGCGTATGCCGGGCTCAGGGAGTTCCTGAAGGAGTTCCCCGGGTGGCAGGTGGCGGTCGACAACGGTTGCCTGGAGAGACTTTTCAATCCCCGGGAGGCCGAAGTGGAGGTCCATATGTACCGGCTCCCGGAGCCGGCCCGCATGATAGCCGAGCGCTGCGGGAAGCCCGAAAGAGCCGTCGGCGGCATACTTGACGCAATGAGTGAGAAGGGGCTCATCTGGCGTTGGTACATCAGGGGCGAACCGCTATATTTCCTGCGCAGGAGGGTGCCCACGTAGGATCGGTCAGGCGGCGCGACTTACAGGAAGCGGGCGATTACGCTCCGCTGTATCTCGGCGGTGCCGCCGGCATAGAAGGCAAGGTAGCTCTCCCTCAGGAAGCGCTGCATGTCGTACTCCATCGCGTAGCCCCGTCCGCCCATAGCCTGCATCCCGGAGCGCACCACGTCGCCCAGCGACTCCGAGCAGAAGAGCTTGGCCATGCATATCTCCTTGAAGCAGTCCTTGCCGGCGGCCTTCATCCACGCGGCGTGCACGGTCATCCAGCGCATCGCGTCCACGCGGGTCGCCATGTCGGCCAGGCGGTGCTGCATCGCCTGGAACTTGAAGACCGGCCTGCCGAACTGCTCGCGCTCCTTGGCGAAGGCGACGCTCATATCGAGCACCGCCTGGGCGCCGCCGACGCACGACGCCGCGACGCAGATGCGCTCGAGGTCCGCCGTGGTCAGGAGCTGCATCCAGCCACCGTTGACGCACCCCGGGCCGCCCACGACGTCACCCTCGGACACCCGCACCTTGTCGAGGACCACCTCGCAGGAGGGGTAAGCCCCGCCGGCGAGCTTCGGTATGGGCGTCACGGTCAGGCCCTGCGACTCCCTCGGCACGAGGAAGACCGTCATGCCCATCCCGGGGTCAACGTCCCGGTCGGTGAGGGCGACCACGATAATGTAGTCTGCCACGGTCGCCCCGGTGGTCCAGTACTTGGTGCCGGTTATCACGAAGCCGTCGCCGTCCCGGTCGGCGGCGGTGGTTATGGACCGGGGGTCGGAGCCGGCCCCGGGCTCGGTCAGCGCGAATGCGAACCTGACCTCACCTTTCACCAGGCGCGGCAGAAGGTCGGACTTCTGGGCCTCGTCGCCGCACTGGTAGACCATCATCCCGCCGAACACCACGGGCACCAGGAACATGTTCACCGCGGTGTTGCTGTACCTCGACACCTGCTCCGCCGCGAGAACTACGTCCAGGATGTCCCCACCGATTCCCCCGTACTCCTCGGGGAAAGGTATGCCGAAAAGGCCGTAATCGGCCATCCTGCGGTACAGGTCGTGAGGGAACTCACCGGTCCGGTCGAGCTCGGCTTCGAGGCCGGGGGTCAGCTCAGTACCGCAGAAGTCACGGACGCGGTCACTGAGCGCGGTCCGCCGCTCGTCCAGTTCAAAATCCACTTCATCCTCCATGAGTTGTCGGTTCCGAGCTCAGCCTGCGTCTTCCATGAGCGGCAGCAGGGCCGCGCGGTCGAAGTAGACCTCGTTGCGCGAGATGCGGTCGCCGCTCACGAGCACGAGGTCCATCCCGTCTATCTCCGCGGTCTTCTCGCCACCCGCCTTCTTTATGGAGGCGTGCCACAGGGCCGCGCACCCTCCCCCGCCCTCGAAGATGAACGCCTCCCGGAGCGACCAGGTCATGTCCCAGGCGTCGAACAGCTTCGCCAGATAGCGTTTGAAGTCGTCCCTGCCCTGGATGGGGCCGCGGGTGTTTGGGTCCCGGTAGAAGACGTCCTCAGTGTAGGTGTCAGCAACCAGGTCGACGTCCTGCTTGTTCCACGCGCCCAGGAACAGGTCAACGAGCTCGTACATCTTCTTCTCGTCCATCTCACCCTCCAATCCGCAAAAAAGGGGTCAGGTCACTTTGTTGCGTTTTGCCTTCCCAGCCTTGCCGCCTGCGGCCTTCGCCGGCCGGCGGTACTCCTTCGATGTGTCGTCGATCCACTCCAGGATCGTGTTCTCGAGCATGATGCCGAAGTCGATCACGCGTATCTTGCTGTCCTCGAGGCCTTTCTCGATCATCTTCCCCCGTGCCTTCTCGAAGTCTTCCAGTTTGGCGCGGTGCAACCCGCCCTGGCGCTCGAGCTTGGCCAGCACCGCGGCATCGTCCAGCACGTAGAAGAATGAGAACTTGGACAGGAACGGGAATGCACTGAAGAAGTCGTATCGCGGGCGGGATGAAAGGCCCTCGGACTCGTCGCTCTCGAGCCACCGGGTGAACGCCTCACGGCCTTTCTTCGTAGCCCTGAGCACCTTCCTCGAGGGCCCGGTCTCCCGGTCCTCGGTCTCCCTGGTTATGAGCCCCTCCTCTTCCATCTCGCGCAGCATGGGATAGAGCTTCGCGTCGTTGAGCCGCTCGTCGGGGTTTATGAACTCTTGGTAGTGCTTCTTGAGGCCATAGCCGTGCACGGGGCACTTGATTATCCAGCCCAGTACGAGGTCCTTCGTAGACATTCTAGTACCTCCTATGTAATATATATTACTTAAAAGATATATTAGAATCAAGTGCCCGGGCCGGGGCCAGGGGTCCCTCCGCCCGCCGGGGGGGTATGATTGAGCAAGGGCTCCGGTCCCGGGACCGCACAAGCAGGGAGGTAGCAATGGCGGATGACGTCTACAACAGGTTGCGCGAGTTCCTGGACGGCCTGCCGGGCGGATTTCCCGCCACCGACAGCGGCGTGGAGATAAAGCTTCTCGAGAGGTACTTCACCCCCGAGAGCCGAGCTCGCCATGAAGCTTCAGACCATACCCGAGACGGCCGCCGCCATCGCAGAGAGGCTCGGCGAGGACGAGGCCGAACTTGCGGAGCGGCTCGAGTCGATGGCCCGCCAGGGAAGCATCTACCGGATCCGCATGAACGACGTGCCCTATTACATGGCAATGCAGTTCCTCGTCGGCATTTACGAGTTCCACCTGAAAGCCATGGACCGTGAGCTTGCCGAACTGCTTGACGAATACCTGCCGCACCTCACCAAGTTCTGGGGCACGCTAGAGAACACGCAGATGAGGGTCGTGCCAGTGGGCGACTCGATAGACACAATGACCTCCGTGGCCACCTACGACGACGTCCGCGAGATGGTCAGGGCGCAGGACGCGATCGCCGTCGCCGACTGTATCTGCCGCAAGGAGAAGCAGCTGCTCGACCAGCCGTGCGACCACCCCATGGAGAGCTGTCTCACGTTCGGCCTTGCCGCCCGCTACTACATCGAGAACGAGCTGGGCCGCGCGATCTCGGTGGACGAGTGCCTGAAGATACTCAACCAGGCCGAGGAGCACGCGATGGTGCTCGCCCCCAGCAACTCCCGGACGATATTGAACATCTGCACCTGCTGCGGGGACTCCTGCAACATGCTCAGGGGTATGAAGACCTTCGAGCGCCCGGCCGACCACGCCCACTCCACGTACCAGGCCTCGATTGACGCCGATGCCTGCTCGGCCTGCGGCACCTGCCTCGAGCGCTGTCAGATAGAGGCTGTCATCGAGCGCGACGATTTCATGGAGGTAGACCTGGCCAGGTGCATCGGCTGCGGCCTGTGCGTCCCGACCTGCCCGGAGGAGGCCGTCACCCTCGTCGCGAAGCCCGGGGCCAAGGAGCCGCCCTCGAACTTCGTCGAGATGCAGATGAAGATAGCCGCCGAGCGCGGCCTGGTGTGAGATGTCGGCGCCTCGGCTCCCTACTCGAAGCCGCCTATGGTGTTCGCACCGGCTCCGCGGTTGCTCCAGTACATCGCCCGCTCCACCATGACGTTCCCGGTGGCGCTCACCATTATCCCTCGCCGGCCCGAAAGGCCGACGGACGCCATGCTGTAGGATTCCCTGGAGTTTGCCGGGACGGAGTCGGTCACTGTGACAGGAGCCGAGCCGTCCGACGAAAGGTAGGTCAGCGTCACCGTGACCTGCGCTCCGCCGGGGTTCTGTACGACCGTCCAGGTCTCGACGCCCGAACCCGACTCGCCGTCGGGCAGGTAGAACCGGGAATGCGGGCTTGCCATGCCTATCGAATCGTGGCACGCTTCCCCGGTCCCGTTGTCCCAGTACATCGCCCGCTCGGCGATGATACCGGTCGATCCCGTCACCCTGGTGGAGAAGTCCCTGTTCGGCAGGAAGTCGTTGACCCTGATAGTCTTCCGCGAGTTGGCCGGCATGGTGATGGGATTCCCCGGATGAGCCACCGGCCCCTCCGGAGTCATGTAGGTCACGTTTACCTGTGACGTGCTTCCGCTCGGATTCTGCACCAGCACGTAAGTGGTGAACCCCCAGGCAGTAGTGCCTTCCGCCAGGTAGTAGTCGGTCGCCGGGCTCGTAGTCCCGATGGAGTCGTGGCCCTCCCTCCTTCCGTTCCTGTACATCGACCGCTCCGGTATGACACCGCGGTTGCTCTCTACCTTTATGGAGGCGTCCTTCTCCCCGATATCGTTCTTCATGTTGAATGTAGCCCTGGAGTTGGGACCCACTGTATGCGGCACCGTCACCGGTCCCTCGCCCTCGATCATGTAGGTGACATTGCACGTCGCGGCCGCAGCGTTGGGATTCTGGATGAGGAGCCAGCACTCGAATCCCCACTTACTCGAGCCCTCCGGCAGGTACCACGTGGCGGCGGGGGCGTTCACCCCAATCGAGCTGTGCGTTCCCGGTGTGGATGAGCCCGCGCCGGTCCACATCATGGTCCGGTCGGCGGAGATCGTCTTCCCCTCCCTGCAGCTCACCTTCGTCGAGAAGTCCTTCGCACCCAGGAGGTCCGCAGGGAAGACCGTGGCCCGGCTGCGTGCGGGCATCAACACGGTCTGCACCCGGTTCACTTCGCCCGAAGGCATGTAGGTCAGGTCCACGGTCACCTGGCTCGGGTTGGGGTTTACGACCGAGATGTAGGTCGAGAAACCCCAGGCGGTGGTACCCTCCGCGAGGTACCAGGTCGGGTAGGTGACCTCGGGCGGGGCCGCGTTGACCGTGAAGCCGTCGTCCAGGGTCGCTCCCTGGCCGTCGGCGTTTTCGACATGTACGTCCCAGCTTCCAGTCGCCGCCCCGGCGGGTATGTTGAAGCTGCAGGCGATCTGTGTAGAGGAGAGCATGTTCACGCCGGTGGCGGCCAGGTCGGCCTGCCCTGCCTTCTGGAGCTCGACCGCCGCACCAGCCTGAAAACCGGTGCCCGCGAGGTCGGTGACGTTCACGGTAGTTCCCTGGGTGCCGGATTGCGGGGTGATAGAGGCCACGGTTGGCGCCGGGTTTGATATCCGCTGGGCCATCACGTCCCAGAGCGTGTAGTCCGCCCACGCGACGTAGGCTCCGGCGGCGGCATCGGTGACGATGTCCGGCCCCCCCTGGTTGTCTGCGCCGGTCGAAACCGGGATGCCGTCCTTTGCCCACCCGGCGGGAAAAGCGGCGTCCGGCCCTATCCTCGTCGCGTAGACGGCCATCCCGGACCTCGAGTCCTGCCACGCCACGAAGGCCCCGTCAGCGCCGTCTGTCGCCAGTCGCGGGAACTCCTGGTTGTTCGAAGCGTCGGTTATCACCACACCGCCTGACGCGCCCCACCCGGTCGGGAAGGTGGCATCCGCGTTTATCCTCTGGGCGCGGACATCGTAACTGCCGATGGAACCCCGGCGGAAGGCGAGCGTGATGCTCGCGCCCCCCGCGCCGGTACCTCCCAGGACCTCCGCGGCGTCGTCCATCTGGCCGCCCATGGTGTCCACTATCTCCAGCCCGTCCGCGGGCCAGTGCCCCTCGATGACGCCACTCTGGAGTATCCTGGTCGCCCACAGGCTCCATGGTCCCATCTCACTCTGCCAGACGACCATCGCCCCCTGAGCGTTGTCCGATACGAGGTTGGGAAGCCCCTGGCTCGCGGACTGGTCCGTGCATATCGCATTGCCGTCCTCAGCCCAGCCCACAGGCCTCGCGCCGCTCGAGTTCAACCTGGACGCGTAGATGTCGAGGTTGTCGTTGGAGCGGAAATCCTGCCACGTGATTATCGCCCCGCCCGCGCCGTCGGCTATTATCCTGCTCTCGTCCTGGGAGCTCGCGGCATCGCAGACCGCCACTCCGTCAGCGGTCCACGCGACCGTGCCGTTGCTCTGGATCCTCTGCGCGTAGATGTCATAGTTGCTGCCGCTGCGGTAGTCTTCCCACGATACGATCGCCCCGCCCGCGCCGTCGGTCACGACGCGCGGAAACCTCTGAATCGACGATGCCTTGCACAGCGGAACGCCGTTGTAATCGCCGGGCGGAACATCGGGATTCTGCCAGGCCCGGGTACCGTCCGGCCCAAGCCTCTGAGCGTAGATGTCCATGGCAGCCTCTTCCCAGGCCACAATGATGCCCCCGGTCGCCGCGTCGTAGCAGAGCTCCGGGTACTGCTGCGCGTTCGCCGCGTCGGTGACCACGTTGCCGTCGGCGTTCCACCCGCTGCACCTGTCCCCGTTCCTGTCGATCCTGGTCGCGTAGAGGTTGAGGAAGCCGGTACGGATGTCGTGCCACACCGCGTAGAAGCCTCCCGAGCCATCCGGGACGGTCTTCACCCAGTAGGAGTTCTGGCCGCAGAGGGTGATCGGTGCGGCCCACCTCGTTCCGGACACCGCACCTGCGGTGCTCAGCGCGAGAAACACCAGTAGGATCAGGACTACTGCAGTAGCGGTTCTTGCCGTCGGTGCCATGGTCCACCTCCAGCGCCGGCCGGCGGAGGTCCGCCGGAGGTACGCTTGCCTTGTCTGAAGGCCTCTGTACCTGTAAAATCGGAGCCTCCATGGGCAGGCTTCATACCCCAGGGCAAAATAGGGGATTACCCTACTTGCGTCCGGCTGTGCACTGCAATCAGGCATTCCTCCCGTGATGATGCGCGTGTCGCGATCCAGCGCGTCCGGCCGGTGTCCAGAGCGGGGGCCTGCCTGTGAGGTTCCACGGGATGCCTCTCCAGTACTATGATAATGACGAGGTCTGCCGGACGACTCACGCTTTCTCGGGAACGGAGGCGGTCATGAAACCCAATTTCGAGCAGCTCTACCTGCAGATGGCGAGGATGCGGTACTTCGAGGAGGCTCTTGCCGGCCTGTGGCACCGCGGCCTCGCGCCCGGCGAGATGCATCTCGGGGTCGGCGAGGAGGCGGTCGTCGCCGGGGTCCTGGCACACCTCCAGCACGGGGACGCCCTCTCACTGGACCACCGCTCAACCCCGCCCCTCGTGGCAAGGGGGGTCGACATGTCCTCCATGATCCTCGAGTGTATCGGTGATGAGGCGGGACTCTGTGGGGGGCAGGGCGGCCACATGCACCTGTTCTCGCCGGAGCACCTGGCCGGCTCCTCGGGCATAGTCGGGTCGTCCGCGCCGCTGGCCGCGGGGTTCGGCCTGGCCGCCCAGCTGATGTCGCCAGGCAAGGTGGCTTTCGCCTTCTTCGGCGACGGGGCCGCCAACCAGGGGATGCTGCTCGAGAGCTTCAACCTGGCCGCTACGTGGAAACTTCCGGTCGTCTTCGTGTGTAAGGACAACCACTGGGCGATAACCACTCGTTCCCGCTCTGTGACAGGCGGCTGCCTGCGAAAGAGGGCCGCTTCGTTCGGCATGCCAGCGGCAGCCGTGGACGGAACGCGGGTCGAGGCGGTCTGGCGGGCCGCCGCCAGGGCGGTGGCCAGGGCCCGGGCCGGCAGAGGCCCGAGCTTCCTGCTCGCCCGATGCTGCCGGCCGGAGGGACACTTCCTGGGCGACCCGCTGTTACGGATGTTCAGGGAGCCGGTCAAACAGGTGGTGGAGATAACGCCGCCGATCGTCCGGGCCATGATGTCCCGGCCGCTGGGGGCGCTCGTTTCGAGGTGCGGGTACCTCGGACGCATCGGCATGGTCATCAGCAGGGTCGGCGGCCAGGTGTACATAACGGACCCCGACCCGCTGGCCAGGGCGGCCAGGCTCGTGGGCGATGAGGCGAGCAGGCGCCTGGAGGACCAGGCCAGGGGTGAGGTCGAGCGGGCGCTCGAGGACGCGTTGGAGAGGAGGGAGCAGCATGCCTAGGATGAGCTTCGCAGCCGCGGTTGAAGCGGCACTCGAGAAAGCGATGGCCGAGGACGAGCGGGTCATAACGTTCGGCGAGGACGTAACCATGCTGCGCCGCAACCTCTTTGTGCGCTTCGGGCCGGGCCGAGTGCGGCAGACCCCCATAAGCGAGGCGGCTTTCCTCTACGCCGGAGTAGGCGCGGCCATGGCCGGAATGCGCCCGGTCGTCGAGATAATGATGATAGATTTCATAGCGGTGGCTTTCGACGGCCTGCTGAACGCTGCCAGCAAGCTCAAGGCGTTCTCGGGCGGGAAGTGGAACGCGCCCATGGTGATAAGGGCAGGCTGCGGGGGCTGGTACGGCGACGGCGGCCAGCACGAGCAGTCCCTCTGGGGCATCCTCGCCGGGATGCCCGGCGTCTCCGTGGTGGTGCCCTCCAACCCGGCGGATGCCGCGGGGCTCATGCTCTCGGCGATTAACAGCGACGACCCGGTCGTCTTCCTCGAGCACAAGTTCCTCGCCGACTACTGGCTCGATTACCTTGGAGGAGCGAGCCGAGACGGGGTGAGCTTCGACGTGCCGGCCGCCGGTGCCGAGGGCGAGGTTCCCCAGCCCCTGCGGGAGGTCCCGATGGGCGCAGCTTCGGTCGCTCGCCGGGGCGGCGACATCACCATCGTCAGCCTCGGAGTCGGGCTGCACCGCGCACTGGAGGCTTGCGAAACGCTCGCCGCGCGGGGTATCCAGGCTGAGGTCATAGACCTGCGGACGGTTGCGCCCATGGACAGGCAGACCGTGACCGAATCCGCGCGGAAGACCGGGAAGGTGCTCGTGGTTGACGAGGACTACGTCGGCTTCGGGCTCTCCGGTGAGGTGGCGGCCGTCCTGGCCGAATCCGGGGTCAGCGCCGGGTTCGCGCGCGTATGCACCGAGGACGTCATCCCGTTCGCCCGACACCTGGAGGAGCGCGCGCTGCCAAACGTTCGCCGCATCATCGATGCGGCAGAGGGCCTGGCGCGCATGGCTTGAGCCACCCTTCGACACCGAAACCGGTTTTATGTCCGGGCGAACACCTGCCGAGACAATAGAGTAACGAAGCCGATGACCCGGGGAGTGCGAGATGCCTGCTGTCAGTTCATGTCCGGAATGCGGAGTCCCTGATTACGTAGGGCGCGAGCACCTGTGGCTGGACAACGGGGACATCGTTCACAGCCGCGACAGGAGCGATCGGGTCGCTTTCATCGAGAGCGACAACATAGATTCGCTCCTCGAAGGTATCAAGAACCTCGTCGGGGTATCCATCGAGCACATCGTCATCACTTGCGTAGCGAGGAACATCCGCGAGCCCCTGGCCCTTTTCGTCCCCAACGAGGAGCGGCAGCGGATATTGAGGAAAGAGACGGACTACAGGGGCATCCTGGACACGTTCGCCATGATCTCGGAGATCATGGGTAGGGGCCGGCTGGAGGTCGTAGACCTCCGGTACGAGCAGGACGAGGACGACTTCTGCACGTTCAGGATGACCGAGCCGTTCTCGGTCCCGCTGTGCTGCGGCGCCCGCATCGCCAACCTCGAGGCAATCCTCCGCTACGACCACAATGTCACCTGTGAGGAGGTGGCGGAGGACGTCTACCTGATGACGGTGTTCCCATCGAAAGAGCCGGAAGGTCTCGAGGGCAGGATGGCGCCCGTGGACTATGCCCACAGCGACGGCGGGAACGAGCTCGAGAAGTGCCCGGCGTGCGGGGCCCCGAAGCCCGTTTCCATGTACCGCTGGCACCCGGACCGGGGCGTCATCCTGAACGAATCGACCGGCCACCGGATGGTCCTCATGGCCCCGCGGGAGCTCGATGCGGTCTTCCAGGAGCTCGCCGACGAGCTCGGGGAAACCATCCCCAGGACCGTCGTTGAGGCGCAGAGGCGTTTTACGAAGACCGGCTTCTTCGACATCGGGGAGCTGAGCGAGGAGAACCTTCGGCTGCAGCTCACCTACAGGGGGCTTGGCAACCTCCGGGACTTCGAGTCATCGCGTAAGGGGCTGAGCCTGATGCTCGACAATGCCGTGCTGCCCCTGATGCTGGCCGGGACGCTGCAGGGCCTCTACGAGATGGAGCACGGGGTCGAGACCACCGTCGACTGGGAGCTGTCGGACGACGGCAGCCTGTCGGTGGGACTTTCGCCGGTGGATTGATCCCCGGCGTCGGACTGCTCAGAGGTTCTCGAGGCCATCCTTTTCCAGGTCTAGCAGCTTCTGCTTGAGGTCGAGCCTTCCGCCGTAGCCCACCAGGCTCCCGTCAGTGCCGATCACCCGGTGGCACGGGATGAACACGGCGATGGGATTCCTGTTGTTCGCCTGGCCTACCGCTCGGCAAGCCTTAGGGTTTCCAACGGCCCTGGCGATGTCCCCGTAGCTCGCCGTCCGGCCGTACGGTATCTCGAGCAGCCTTCCCCACACGGCTCTCTGGAACTCCGTGCCCCGGGGGTCGAGCGGTATTGTGAACTCGGTCAGCTCGCCGGCGAGGTAGGCCTCGAGCTGCCGGGCGGCCTCCCTGGTCGTCCCGGTCTCGCGGACCTGAGCGTCGCCCGGAGCGCGGTCGCGCCCGAAGCAGACGTTCGTGACCGCGCCGTTCTCCTCCGCTATGCCTACCGTCCCGATGTCGGTCTCGTAGAAATAGAGGTTCATGGCCAACAGGTTGCCACGCCTTCAGCAGGTAGTCAATGATCAAAGCGAGTCGGAAATCCAGGCATTGCCGGCCTCCGCCAGTAGCGCGACGACCCGCTCACGATTGGATATCGTTCAGTGTGAACTCGAAGCAGGCGCCGCCCTCGTTGCGCACCGTTATCTCTCCCCCGTAGACGTCTAGGACCCTCTTGACTATGGGGAGCCCGATGCCCAGCCTACCGCTCCTGTCTGACTTGGCCAGGGGCAGGAAGAGCTTGTCCATCATCTCGGACGGAATTCCTGAGCCGTTATCCCGCACCTGGTATGTGTGACTTCCCGGTCCGGCGCCCGTGAGGACGACCGAGACGGCGGGCTGCTGGCTGTCGTTATGGCTGATGGCGTTAGAGACCAGGTTGGCGAAGATCTGGTACACCTGCACCTCGCTGCCGCGAACCGTCCCGAGGTCGGGGGAGATCTCCATACTCACTCCACGTTCCGCGATCGTGTGCGCATGCTCCTGGACAATCTTCCGAACAACCTCGGAGACTTCGACGTCTTCCACCTTCGCCGGCTTCTGGCCGGAGACGGCGAGGCTCAGAAGGTCGTTCACCAGCTGGAACGCCTTGCCGACGTTCCTCCCGGTGACGGCCGTCGCCTCGGCCACCTCCGCCCGCAGTGTCTCGAGGTCGTCATCCAGGACGTCGCGCAGCGCCTCGTTTGCGAGGACGATCGCCGACAGTGGGCTCCGCAGGTCGTGCGAGACCGTATGCGCGTAAGCGTCGAGCTCCCTGTTCGCCTTGAGGATTTCATCTTCGAACCGCTTGATATCGCTTATGTCACGGACTATTCCTACCACCCCGAGCCTGTTGCATTCATCATCGAAGAGCACGCTCGCGGACACCAGCACCGCGAGACGCTTACCGTCCTTCCGCAGAACCTCGAGCTCGCCAGACCACGCCCCTTCTTCCCTGTAGGAACGGTCGATTTCGGGTAGAATGTCGTCCCGCACGTCCTGAGGCAAGACGAAATCCCTGATGCGCTTTCCCAGCGCCTCACCCCTGCCGTACCCGTAGAGCTTCTCGTAGGCCTCGTTCGCATATGTGATCCGAAGGTCGTTGTCTGAGATTGCTATTCCCTCACCGGAGCTGTCGGCAAGACGCTTGAACATCGCGAGGTCCCTTGTGCGCTCACGGACCGTGCTCTCCAGCTCTTCAGCGCGCTGCCTGTCAAGCCGCTTCTGCTCGCTCAGGTCGGTGACGACCAGGCAGAGCGCGCCTGCGCCCTCGAGGTCCAGCGGGCTAATCGCGACATAGGCAGGCAGCACCTCTCCCTCCGAGGTGACGAACATTACCTCGCCCCGGACACCGTCGTTGAGTTGCGGCCCCCCCATCAGGTCATCGAGCGCGACCTTCTGGTCAGGAACCAGGAAGCGGTCGAGCATGGAACCGATAATCAGTTCAAGCGGCTGACCGAGCATCCGGGCGAAGAGGCTGTTCGCGTACAGGATCGTTCCGTCTGGTGACAGAGTGACAGCGCCCTCGTTCATCGTCTCGATTATCGTCCGGTACGCCTTGTCTGCTCCCTCGAGAGTGTACACCCTGGTGCCCGATTCGCCGGTTATGACGAATGCGTCCACCTCACCCCTGCTGATGGCGCGCAGGGTCTCCTCCGATTCGTTCAACCTCGACCGGAGTGACTCTATCTCTTCGAGCAGCCCCTCCGTGTCGGGATTACCATCGGACATCGGCACCTACCTGGCTTTCAGGTCTAGGCCGACCAGCACGCGCTCCGTATCCGACAGGTCCCCTATGAACTTGCGGAGTGGGGGTGGAAGCTGCTTGACCAGCGTGGGCGCCGCAATTATCTGCTCGCCCCGGCTCAACACCGGCTCCTGGTAAATGTCGATGACCTCGAGCTCGTACCTTCCCGCCAGGTACTTCTCGCAGATCTCTTTGATGTTCTCGAGCGCGCGCCTGGAATTAGGGGTCAGCCCTGCCATGTAAAGCCTGAGGACATACATGCCCTCGCCGGCTCCGACTTCAGACACAACAGCCTCAAACTCCTCCACCGACTCGATTCCGTCGTCGTCGCTCATTCGCTCAGCTCCTCCCCGGACTTCACGTCCAGTCCGACCAGCACGCGGTCCTCATCCGAGAGATCCCCGATTATCTTTCTTATCGGAGGGGGGAGCTCCCTGACAAGGGTGGGCACGGCGATTATCTGGTGACCCTGCGCCAGCTGGGGGTTCTTAGACAGGTCTATCACCTCTATCGTGTAACGACCGGAAAGGTGCTCTTCGCATATCTTCTTCAGGTTGGAGAGCGCCAGGAGGGACTTCTTGGTCTGGCCCGCCACGTAGAGACGAAGGATCCAGCTCTCGCCGGCCCCACCGGATATCTTCCCGGGCCCGGCACTCATCTCGTCTCCTCCCCGGACGGCGCCCTTTCCGAAATCAAGATGCCCCGTTCGCTCATCAGGAAATCGTGAATGCGGTTGGAATGTTCCATTCCGCGGGACTTTACGATTGAGATTTTCCGTTTCCTCTCACCGTTGCTCTCTTCCACGGCGGTCAACACCCAGGTATCCATCAATGAGGATACTCCCGCCTCGGTCGTCTCCACCGCAGCTGCGCCGGGCGTGAGATTGGTGAACAGCGCGGTGATTCCCTTGCTCTTGAAATAGTCGATGAGCCGGGAGACCATGGCCGTCACCTGAAAAAAATCCCCGAGCGAAGTGAAACTGGTCGCCGGGTCTATCGCGATTACCCTGGGCTGGAAATCATCGATCTCCCGGTGCATATCCACGAGGTGTGTCTCGATCCCGTACGTTTGAGGCCTGTTGGCGATTACCCTCAACTGGCCGCTGTCCACCCACTGCTGGAGGTCGATGCCGATCGACAACATGTTCCTCAGCAACTGCGCCGGCGACTCTTCGAAAGCGAAGAACAGGGCACGTTCCGCCCGGGCGCAGGCGGCGTTCACGAACGCCGCCGCGAGGCTGGTCTTGCCGGTTCCCGCCGTACCCGACACGAGCACCGTGCTGCCCCTGAAGTAACCCTCCCCGCCGAGCATGGTGTCGAGTTGGCCGACACCCGTTGAAACGCGCTCCGTCAACGCTTCATGCTCGAGCTTCATGGAAGTTATGGGAAGCACGGAGATGCCCCTCCCGCCGATGATGAAGGGGTATTCATTCGTACCATGGCCCGTGCCCCGGTATTTGACTATGCGCATGCGCCTGGTGCTCACCTGCTCGGTGACCCTGTGGTCGAGCGCGATGACGCAGTCGGAGACGTACTCCTCGAGGCCGTAGCGCGTGATGGTCGTGGATCCGCGTTCCCCGGTGACGACGCAGGTGACACCCCTGTCCCTCAGCCACCTGAAGAGCCGCCTTATTTCGGAGCGGACGATGGCCTCGTTGGGAAGGCCGGCGAACAGCGTTTCTATCGTATCTATCGCGACCCGCCTCGCGCTGACCTTGTCTATCGCGTATCCGAGGCGGATAAAGAGCCCCTCGAGGTCGAACTCGCCGGTTTCCTCGAACTCGGAGCGGTCAATGGAAACGTGGTCGATGTGCATCCCACCTTCTTCGATGAGGTGGTCGAGGTCGAATCCCAGTGTGGCTACGTTCTCCCTGAGCTCCTGCTCCGTCTCCTCGAAGGCTATGAAGACCCCGGGCTCACCGTAGTCCGTTACTCCCCTGACCAGGAACTCCATCGCGAGCAACGTCTTGCCGCACCCGGGTCCGCCGACGAGGAGCGTTATTCGACCTGCCGGCAGCCCGCCGCCCGTCACCTGGTCAAGGCCTGTTATCCCGGTAGGAGATTTCGTGATTCCCTGGTCGCCTCCGGGCGTCTCAATGGCCATAGCCCATCCCTTCCCCAAGTTCTCGGCGCCCGAAGCTATGCCGCACGCCCTCAGCGCAAGTGTGAATTCCAATTCTACACCCGCCGGTGCTTCCCTGCTAATCAATGGCCGTTGAGGGAGCCGTCAGAGAGAGCGTCCTTCCAGCGATGATGGCATCAGCCGCCCTCGCGGCGGTGTTGGAGGGTATCGCGAAGGCTATCCCCTGATTGCCCCCCGTCTCGGTCGCGATGACGGCGTTTATGCCGATGAGCCGTGCCTGCGAATCACAGAGGGCCCCTCCCGAGTTCCCAGGGTTTATCGGGGCGTCCGTCTGTATCAGCCCGTCCATCGTCAAGGTCACCCCGCTCGGGTCGGTGGCCTGGACGCTCCGGTCGAGCGCGCTCACTATCCCCGAAGTGACGGTCTGCTGGAAGCCGAGCGGGCTGCCGACGGCCACGACCAGCTGCCCGACCACCAGTGAGTCGGAGTCGCCGACCGTCACCGGCTTCAGCCCGGATGCGTCTATCTTGACCACGGCGATGTCGGCCGCGGGGTCGGTTCCCACGAGCGCCGCGTCGTACCTGCTCCCGTCCTCGAGCGTGACCGTTATGGTGTCCGCCCCGCCCACGAGGTGATTGTTAGTGATGATGAATCCGTCCTGGCGGTAGATGACGCCGGAGCCGCTCCCGACGGTAGGTGTCGCGGTGGTGACGTTCCCCGGGGGCGCGCTGCGGATGTCGATATTCACGATCGAACCCGTGACCTCTTCGGCCACGGTCGCCACGTCCGCCGAGCTCGGTGAAGGGCTCACTATCGTGGTGGTCCCGCCACCGGACGTTCCGGTCCTGACCCTGCCGCGGACTATGTCGAGCGGGTTCACCCCGAACAGTGCGGGGAACGCGAGGAGCACCACGAGCGCGCTTAGCAGCGCGGTCACGACGACCTGCCACCAGCTGACCCTCTTCACCACGGCCCGGCACCGCGCCCGCCAGTCACCCTGCGCGTCCGTCCCCTCCCGGTCCCACTGCCTATCATCCATATAACCGACCTTGTTCATTGGACTCGCACGGGGTCTAGTTCTAGGAAGGACTCCATTACCCTACCCGGGGCAACCGCCTGCGGAGGTGATATCCTTAGAACAGCCTTCACAAGGAGGTGAGCATGGAGTATCAGCCTACGAAGGAATCCGTCGACAGGCATCCCGTGCCGGAGTGGTACCACGACGCCAAATTCGGGATATTCATCCACTGGTCGCTTTCCTGCGTCCCGGCGTTCGCGCCGACCGACAAGGGCGACATAATGGAGATACTCAGGAGCGGTGGCAGCCGGGCCCTGTTCGCGAACCAGCCTTACTCCGAGTGGTACCTGAACTCGCTGCGCATAAAGGGAAGCCCTGTATGGGAGCACCACCGGAAGACCTATGGGCCGGACTTCGATTATTACGAGTTCGCGAAGGATTATAACGCGGCGCTCGAGTCCTGGGACCCGGCTGCATGGGCCGGCCTATTCAAGGAGGTGGGGGCGCGGTACGTGGTGCTGGTCACCAAGCACCACGACGGTTTCCTGCTCTGGCCGAGCGAGCACCCCAACCCGATGAAGCCGGACCTCCACGCATCGAGGAACGTCGTCGGGGAGCTGACAGGGGAGGTCAAGGCCCGTGGGATGCGAATGGGCTTCTATTACTCGAGCCCCTACGACTGGACGTTCACCGAGAAGCCCATAACCGACCTGGCGGTGAGCCTAGCCCGCGTCCCGGGCTCGGACCTGTACAGGGATTATGCGAACGCTCACTGGCGCGAGCTCATCGACAGGTACGACCCGTCCGTCCTCTGGAGCGACATAGGGTACCCGGACGGCGTGAACATCAACGAGCTGTTCGCTTACTTCTACAACAGGACGCCTGACGGGGTGGTGAACGAGCGGTGGGGTCAGACCGCGAGGCTCACCAAGTACATGATACTCATGCCCGGGCTGAGGCAGTTCGTCAACTGGTACGCGAAGAAGCTCTGGCTGCAGGGAAAGACGAGCCCTCCCGGAGTGCACTATGACTTCACCACGCCCGAATACACGACCTTTTCGGCGGTGAGCGAGGAGAAGTGGGAGTGCGTTAGGGGCATCGGCAAGTCTTTCGGCTACAACAGGCTCGAGGAGCCGGACGATTACATGAGCGTGCCGGACCTGGTGCGCATGCTCGTCGACATCGTGAGCAAGAACGGGAACCTGCTCTTGAACGTCGGCCCGAAGCCCGGCGGCGAGATACCGGAAGTGCAGGTCGACAGGATAAAAGGTGTCGGCGCCTGGCTCTCGACAAACGGAGATGCCATCTACGGCACCCGACCGTGGACCAGGGCCGAGGGACGGACCAACGATGGCGCAGAGGTGCGTTTCACCAGTAAGCCCGACTCCCTCTTCGCGATACTGCTCGAATCCCCCCGGGGGAACGAAGTCACCATAGAGTCACTGAAAGCCCCGGACGGGATGCGGGTAGAGCTCCTCGGCGGCGGCGCCCCACTCGACTGGGAGCAGGCAGGAGGCGGCCTGACGGTCCGGCTTTCGGGTCGGGCGCCCGAGGGTCCCGCCGTGTGCCTCAAGATGACGCCTAAACCTACCGATTCGTGACTTGGGATTCTTCTTGAGTCATCCTGATGATACGAGGTAACATGCAGAACTCTTTTACCGCCCTGGCCAAGGCCTCGGCCTCGCTGTTCGGAGTCGTCCTGGTGGCGCTGGTCTTCGCTCTAAGGAGCGCGCTCAGCACGCTCGAGGAGCCGGCGGACTTCCGCGAGTACGCCGACTGGGTATCGGCCGCCGGCGTCGCGATATTCCTCTACTTCGGGTTCTGCTTCCTCGCCGCCTTCAGGCTGCTGGAGGACGAGACCTCCAGGCCGGAGCTCGTGATCCTGGCAGCGGTCTTCACCGCTTTCATCTTCGCTGCTCACGGAGTGGAGCTCGCGATGTTAAGGCGCCTGTGCGCCCGCTTCGGCGAGTGCAGGAACCTGGGCCTCGTCCAGGCGGCTCTCATCCTCGCGCTCTTCGCTCTCTCCGAGGCGGCCATCTGGACCGCTTTGAGCAGGAGCACCAACGCGACGGTGGACCACGGGGTCTACATCGCCGTGAGCTGGATACTTTTCGCGGCCTCGGTGCGGGCGGTGGCCCTGGTGGGCTCCGGGTTCTGGGCGCTTTCGATGATGCTTTCCTCCGGCAAGGTGAAACCCGCAGCCGCCTTCAGGACACAGGACGGTGATTGAATGGCAACCGGATTCTCGGCCCTCGCGACATCGTCGGCGACGCTCCTGGGCCTGGTGCTGGTCGCAGTTGTCTTCGCCTTCAGGAGCACGTTCACCCGCCTCGATAGGATATCGGACTTCAAGGAGCTCTCGAAGTGGATCTGGACCTCGGGCTTCAGCTGCTTCCTGTACTTCGGTGTGTGCCTGCTGCTCTCGTTCAGGATGATGGAGAACGAGATAGACAAGCCCGTCGTCGCGGCCATACTGGCAGTGTTCTCGGCGGCTCTGCTCGTCACCCACGTCCTGGAGACCCGGTTCCTTCACTCCATGAGAAAGATGAACCCGTCCGGGTTCCGGGGCGTCATCGCCGTCCAGGACCCGCTCATCGTCGCCGTCTTCGCGGCCTTCGAGCTGCTGGTGTGGCTCCCTTTCACCAAAAGTACGCTGGCGGCGTTCGAGCTCGACCTCTACACCGCCCTCACCTACACGCTGCTGCTGGCTTCGTTCAGGTCGGTGGCGCTGGTCATCCTGTCGTTCAGGGCCATCACCATTCTAGAAGGGCCCTCGGGAGACACCTGACCAAGGGCACCGATGGTCTCAGCGGATGGGTTGTGTCACCATGGCGACGAGCGAACCCACGAACAGCACCGCGCCCATGATGAGCACTGCCAGCCTTACGTTGCGGGCGCCGAACTTGGTCGAGATGCCCGCGAAGAAGAGAACTGAGGCGAAGAGGACCGTGAAGAGGACGTACCTGTCGGAGCGCTCCACGGCTTCGCGCGCTTCGAGCGTCTCCTCCTGAGCCTTCTCCTCCAGCTTGATGCTCGTGTCCATGTTCGCGTTCGAGTAGGCCATCGTCTCGAAAGGCGAGTCGGGGGCGGCGGGATTGTTCTGCGGGTCCGTGCCCTTCCAGGCGTCGAAAGCCTTCTTCAGCTCCTCTGAGAAGATTTTACTCTCATAGTAGGCCGCCAGCTCCGTCTGGCCCAACCCGTACGCGTTCACCCAGTCAGCCCATATCTCCCTGTCGAGCGACATCTCCTGGTCGGCGAGGTCCGCGGCCTTGGATGACTTTATCCTGTCAGCGGTTGCCGCCGCGAACTGCTTCGCCTCGTACCCGCCCCAGCGCGCCGACTGGTAAGCCCCCCAAGCGGAGGCCACAGTAGCGATCGCCAGCAGGACGGCGGCGGCGATCGCCAGCCAATCGTGTCCGCCTTCTTCCTCCTCGTGCGGGAGGTGTACGTGCGTGTGTCCGTGAGGCAAAGGCATCCCTCCGACTCCCATGATTTTAAGACGACCGAAATATACCATGAAACAGGTGCCCGGGCAGCGCAGGATGGAACCGGCACCTGCGTGTTCGAAGCATCGGTCCGGTGACGGGTCTCTTCCTAGAAGTCCCCGTATCCCGGGACGAAGTGATAGACGCGCCTCTGCATCTCGGGTGTCGAGTTGCTCATCCCACGCCACATGACGCCCCAGAGCAGCCTGCGCAGGGCGACCGGGGAGCGGTCGTGCAGGCGCTTCATACGGAAGCTCCACTTGTAGAACCTGGTCAGCCGCAGGAACTCCTCGTACGCCGCGCCCCGGTCAGTCACGGCAGTAGCCGCTATCTTTCCGCTGATCATGGCGCCGAGCATCCCGAAGTTCAGCATCGGCTCCATCACGCCGCCGAGGGTGCCCGCGACTATCATGTTGTTCTTGAAGAGCACCGGGTTGGATGAGGTCGCGTGAGGCGCCGCCCCGCCGTAGAGGTCACGCCATCCCTTGAGCTCGAGGCCGTCCTCGACGACGTACCGCATGAACTTCTCCTTGCCGCGCGTCAGCAGCGGAATCGTGCGCTGGAACAGGAGCGCGAACGCTGTCCCGTTGACCTGGGTCGTGAACGCGTAGTCCACGGTGAAGTCGTCGATGTACGCCCACGCGCGGGTCCGCTCGTCTTCCACCATTCCCTTGGCGAACCAGCCCCACAGCGGTACGTACGGGATTCCCATTGCCTCGAACCCGTAGACCTCGAGCCCGGTTGCGACGATCGACCCCTCCGGTAGCTCCGCAACGTCAGCCGGGCTCTTTATCTTCGTGTCAAAGTAGAACCGCACCCCCGCGTCGAGGGCCGCCCTGTAGAGCAGCGTGTCAAGGCTGGTCTCCCGGCTGCTCCGCTCGACCAGGTACATCTGGGATTCCTCGCTGTGCCCGACATCCACCTTGTTCCCGAAGACGCGGTAAGCGATCTTGTCGAGGGTGCGGCACACCGGTGTGATGTCTATCCCCGTGTAGGCCTCGAGCGCCGCGAGGTCGAAGGGGCTCGCCGCCCCGTCCGGGCGGAACTCCGGGCGCCCCCCGTGACGCGTCTCCTTCTCCAGCACCGTCACCTCGAAACCTTCCCTCGCGAGGTTTATCGCAGCCGTCAGGCCGGCCAGCCCCGCCCCCACCACCGTCACCTCTCGCTTATCGGACATCTCAGGACCTCCCGGCATGATCGACAGACTGCCCCGGGCCTCGTGGGCCCAGCTCTCCGAGGAGTATCGCCGCCAGTTCTTTCGGGTGACTCGACATCACAGAGTGGTCGGACTCTATTTCGAAGTAATCCCAGTTGTCCCTTGCCGCGTTTCTTTTAACAGCCTCGTATGTCGGGCGGCCGAGCGCGACAAACTCGCTCCGCGTGCAGTGTATGTAGGTCTTGGGTATCCGCCGCATCTTCTCCTCGTCGAAGTGAAGGGTCTCGAGGAACGGCGGGTCCTGCGGCAGGTAGTAATCCTTCGAGCTGAACCCCATGTCCTCGAAGATACCGTACAGCGAGTCGCCGTCGCGCGGCACAGAGGAGTCTACGTAGACCAGGTGCCTCAACCTTTCGGGCATCCTGTCCGCCACGCCGGTTATCACGAACGACGCATAGCTGTGGCCGACCAGCATGACGCCGCTCAGCTCGTGCTCCTCGAAGAGGGAGCAGACCTGAGAGATGTGTCCGTCGAGCGTCGACCGGTCTGGCCTGGACAGGGAAGGGGCGAAGGTCTTGTGTCCCTCAGCCTGGAGCAGAGGCACGACACCGTCCCAGATGCTCCCGTCCCTTTGTCCGCCGTGCACCAGAACGAAGTCAGCCATCTGAACCCCCGATGCCGTTTCAATGATTCTAGCACTGACAGGTATGCCGGGACCTGTTAAAAAAAGGTAACCTCCTTTCAAGTAGAATGGAACACCTGAAAGTCATTCACGGTGCCTTACCCCGATTGTGACTGTACGGAAGGGGGTGTCGAACGCGAGCGGTATTCCAGGGAACCTCCTCACCACGGCCATGGCGGTGATGCCACATACGGACGTCGACCGGGCCCTCGAGATGGCCCTCTCGCTGGACGTGCCCTTCTGGCCGCAGCTCCCGAACTTCAGCTACTACGAGGACATGTACGTCCAGGCGGCAGAGCACTTTCCGGGCATCATCCTCGACCTCGAGGAGCGGATGCTCCGGTTCTCGATAGAGAAGTTCGCCGAGGAGCTGGAGGATGCACTTCTCAAGATGGAGGACCCGGCGTTCCTCGATGTCAGCGAGACCTACTCGGTCGTGTACCACCGGTTCCTCGAACTGGATCTCTCCGACCGTCCGGCCATCCGTGGGCAGCTCGAGGGCCCCATTAGCTTCGGATATAACATCCTCGACCAGGACGGCAGGCCCATCCTGTTCGACGACACCGTGCGGGATTTCATGCTGGATTTCATGGCGAGGCGGGTAAACGCCCAGTCGGCCCGGCTGAAGGAGCTCAATCCCAACGCTTTCATGTTCGTGGATGAGCCGGGCCTGCAGTACCTCTTCTCGGCCATGTCCGGCTATAGCGACCTGCAGGCCAGAGGTGACATGGAGCGGTTCTTCGCCGCCGTGGAGCGCCCAAGGGGCGTCCACCTCTGCGGGAACCCGGACTGGGATTTCCTGCTCGACCTCGACCTGGACGTCCTGTCCCTCGACGTTTACACGAACGGGGAAATACTCGCATCGTATGCCCCCTCCGTAAAGAGGTACCTGGAACGTGGCGGTCGCATTGTGTGGGGCATCGTTCCCACGAGCTTCGAGGCGTTCTCACAGGAGGAACTGCCTTCCCTCATCGCACGACTGGAGGAAGTCTGGGAGACGCTCTGGTCAAAAGGCATCGACAGGGAGCTCATGATATCCCGCAGCATGATATCGCCGGCCACCTGCTGCCTGATAAACCCCGACAAGGAGCGCACTGTCGAGCGCGCGTTCGGCTCGGTCAAGCAGATGGCCGACATCCTGAAAACGCGCTACCTCTAGGTTCAAGACACCCTCCGCTCAAATGACAGCCCCGTTGTGCCGATGTACTGGTTGGACGTCGCGGGTCATCCACCGAACCGCCGGTCCGGCTATTGCCATCACGGGAGAAGGAGCGTCATGAGCAGCACGGATTTCCATGGATTCAACAGGGCCCGGCCGTGGCTGGTCGAGCGCAGGGAGTTCCTAGCGGACCTGGCGAAGGTCGCCGGCGGGATAATCTGCCTGGGAGGCATCGCGGGGCTGGTCGGTTGCGGGGTGACTGAGCTCACCGAGCCGGCGGTGAAGAACCCGGCCGGGGAGCCGGCCTCTTACGACAGGAAAACGCTGGTCGAAGAGTTCGAAAAGATGCTGCCGTTCTACCGTCAGACGGTAGAGAAGTCCATGGGAGCCGACAAGGCGAAGGGTGTCGTACGCGATGCCACCGAGGACTACAGGAAGACCATGTACGCGGTTCCCTACATCGGTGATGTAAAGTACCCGCTGCCGGAAACCCTGGTCCAGAGCGCCGCCGCCCTTTCCTTCTACAGGGCCCTCCGGTCCGCGGGCGCCTCTGAAGACGAGGCCGAAAAGGTCATCTACGACGCGGGCGCCGCCTCCATACGGTCTGCTCCAGCGGCCGAGATGCAGGCGGTCGGCGCCTACCAGTTCACACAGCAGTGGTACGACATGCAAAAGATGCTCTCCGCAAAATCCCAGGAAAAGCACTACCCGGGTGACTGGGTTTACAGCTTCGTGGAAGGCGTGCCCGGAGAGTTCGACTGGGGTTGGGACTTCACCGAGTGCGGCATCGTCAAGCTCTACAAGCCGAACGGCTTGCTCTCCCTCGTCCCGCAGCTCTGCAAACTCGACTTCGTGGCGAGCGAGGTCCAGGGGACCGGCCTCCGGCGCACCACCACCCTGGCGACGGGCGGCAGCAGGTGCGACTTCAGGTACAAACAGGGACGCGAGGCTGCCTGAGCTACCGCTGGAGGACCATGACGGAGGGACAGCAGCCCTTTTCGGCTGAGTTCATGCTCTTTTCAGTCCGCGAACCCTCCGATTGAATCAGTTCCGGCTCCGCGGTTATCCCAGTACATCGCTCTTTCCACAATCACCTTGCCGCCGGTTGTGAGTGACCTGACCATTACCGAAGCCCGTCCATCGATGCCGGAGTGCTCAGCCATATTGAACGTCCTTCGGGAATTCGCCGGTATCTTCTCCGTCCTTGTGACGTTCCTCGCACCGTCCGATGTCATGTAGGTAACCACTACCGCCACTTCGGAGGAGCCCGGATTCTGCACCGTGGTCCACGTCTCTCTCCCTCCGGAGGTCTGCCCGTCGGGCAGGAAGAACCTCCCGTGAGGAGTTTCGAGCCCGATCGAGTCGTGGCACGCCTCGCCGGTGCCGGACACCCAGTACATGGAGCGCTCGGCGATGATGGGAAGTGAGCCGGTCACGCGCGTAGAGAAATCGGTCCCGGGAAGGTAGTCGTTCACCCTTATCGTCTTCCTGGAGTCCGGCGGCATCGAGACCGGGTTCTCCGGGTGCGCCTTCGGCCCATCCGGCGTCATGTAGGTTATGTTGACGTCCACCGCGCTCGAGTTGGGATTCTGGACGAGCACGTACGTGGTGAACCCCCAGGCGGTTGTGCCCTCGGCAAGGTAGAAACCGGGCGCGGCCCCCGTCGCCCCGATGGAGTCGTGCCCCTCGCGGCGGTCGTTCCTGTACATCGAGCGCTCCGGGATGACCGGCAGGTCGCTTGTCAGCTCGATGGACGCGTTCCGGGCCCCGATATCGGCCGCCATGCTGAAAGAGGCGCGGGAGCCCGCTCGCACGACCTTCTTGACCGTGACGGGCGCCGCCCCCTCGATCATGTAGGTGATGTCGCAGGTGGCATCGCTTCCGTTCGGGTTCTGTACGCACAGCCAGGTCTCGAAACCGTAATCACTGCAACCCTCGGGGAAATACCAGGCCTTCTGGGGGCTGTTCACTCCGATCGAGTTGTGCCCCTCGATGCCCCCGTTCCACGACATGGTACGATCGACGGCGATGTCGAGTCCCTCCACGCAGTACACGAAGGTGGAAAAATCTGTGGAGGGCACGACCTCGGCAGGATTCAGGCGGAGTTGGCTCTCGGACTTGAGCGGGAACGTACCGCCATTGACCGGGCCCCCCTCCGTCATGTAGGTCACCCGGACATCGATGCCCTGGTCGTTGGGGTTCTCGACGCTTATATACGTGTCGAAGCCCCAGGCCGTGGAGCCCTCCGCGAGGTACCACGCCGGCTGCGCGACACGAAAAGCTACCGGGTTGGACACGCCCCACGCCGTCGAATGGACCGTCACCTGGCAGTCGCCCCCAACACCCGGAGGCACCGCTACCTGGATCTGCCCGCCTGCCCACTGAGCGTACCCCGTCACCCGCGCGTCGCCGAATGACACGTATGAGGCGCCCCGCGGCGAGCCGAAGTTGCTGCCGGTTATGGTCACCATGTCGCCGGGCTTTCCCACGCTCTTCGAGAGAGAGTCGATGTGCGCGGTGGACCACCTGACCTGAAACCCGCCGGCGAGCGTCGCGCTCTTCGCATCGTCGTTGGTAACGACCACGTCCCAGGCGCCCGGCTGGGCGCCGGCCAGGTCGAATGTGCATGTAACCTGGGTCTCGGATGCAACGTTCACATCTGTCGCGGTTATGTCCGCCTGGCCCGCCTTCTTGAGGGCGACCGTCGCCCCGGCCCTGAAGCCGGTGCCTGCGAGGTCGGTGACATCGACGATGTCGCCGGTGAACCCGGAAGGCGGCGTGACGCCCGCAACGGTCGGCGCGGGGTACTCGACCGTGAAGCCCTCGGCAAGGGTGTCCCCTTCACCGTCATCGTTCTGCACGAACACGTCCCACTTGCCTGCCTCCAGGCCGGTCAGGTCGAAGTCGCACCTTGCGTGTGTGCCGGAGTCCACCACGACGTTAGTGGCCTCGACCTCGGCGGCGTCCCGGACGAGCCACGCCCGCATCCCGGCGCGGAACTCGGTCCCCGCCAGGTCGGTGATATGAACCGGCCCGGTGTTTATCCCACTGCCTGGTGTGATCAAGGCCACGTCGGGGGGTGGGTAGTCGACCTTGAAGCCGCCCTCGAGCGTGTCTCCGTACCCGTCCTCATTCTGTATGACCACGCTGTAGTAACCGACCGCCGCGCCCGTGATATCAAAATCGCAGGAGATGCTCTGCGGGGAGACGACCTCGACGTTGGTGGCATCGATATCAACCGTTCCGTTGGTGAGCTTCACGTCCGGGAACGTCCCGCTGGAGTAGAAGCCGGTGCCCTCCAGGTTATCAATGTGCACCGGCCCGGTGTTGTACCCGTAACCCGGGTAGAGCACGTCGATGAGCGGCTTGACGTGGAAGTCGGTGCTCACACTGCCGGCGTCGGTGAAGACGGTGAGGATCCCGGTGCAAGCGCCGTGGGGCACCGTGCAGGTGATCTGCGTGTCGCCCCATGAGACCACGTCGGCGGCGATGCCATTGAACAGCACCCTGTCCTCCGCGGTGCGCGGGGCGCCGAAGTTCGCGCCGTCAATGACCACCTGTTCACCCACGCAGGCCACACCAGGCGTCACAGAGCCTATCGTCGGCGTCGCGCCGACGAGCGCTATGCTCGAGCTGTAGACGTCAGACATGTTGCCCGGCATCGCCCTGTCACGGAACTTCACGTAGACCGTCCGCAGGCCCGCCTGGTGCTCGAGCTCCCAGGATGTGTTCGGTTCCCAGCGCTGCCAGGAGCAACCCGTAAACGCCGGGTCGTCGTTGCTTATCATCATGTCGAGCATCCCTGAGAGTGTGTCCGTTGCGTCGTTTGTCAGGGTCACGCGCGTATCGACCGTCGAAGGCGCCCCTCCGTTTATCTGGAATGCTGTGCAGGCCGGAGGGACCAGGTCGGCCGCAGCACTCTTCGAGACCGTGACCGTCTTGTTGGTCGGCGTCGTTTCAGAGGAAGCATGGTCCACCCTGGTGGTCACCTCGTAGGTGCGGTGGTCGGGCCCGGCGTTGTCGAAGACGTCACCGAACGCACCGTTTGCGACCTCGTAGTAGTAGCCGCCGGTCAGGTATGGCATCGGGAACTCCATGCAGGTGTTCTTGAGATCACCGCTCCAGTCGCCGCCGGGGGTTATCTCACGCCCGGTGAAGTGGTTGGTCACGGTGCAATCCACGGTCTCGGCGCTGCCGGGGACCGGGTTCCAGGCCGTCTGCACCGATGGGGTCGTGAGGTTGTTGAGGTTGGTCGGGCCCCCGACGTTGGTCCCCGCGTACGACGGCCACGAGTACTGAAGGGGGTTCCCACCCTGGTCGTTTGCGAGCTTGTAGTAGAAGTTTACGACGTTGCCGTTGTCCACTTCCACGAACCTGTACCCGGGATACCTCCAGAGGGCGGAGATGTCGCCTCCGTCGCTCTCCGGGAACTGGGTGCAGGTTGTGTTCACGAACTTGACCTCGCCGCCGCCCAGCTCCCAGCCTATCGACCCGTAGGAGTCGGAGTGGTCGTGGCCCGAGAGGACCAGCGCCACGTTGTTCTCGCGGAGCAGCTTGATGAGGGCAAGCCGTCCCGCCCCCTTCCCGCCCATCTTCAGAAGCCCGAAGAGGGACGCGTCGTCGAACATGGTGCCGTACCCGTTCAGTTTCCACGGGTCGTGGTGCATGAGCACGGTTCGCATCTTCGCGGAGGTATGCGCCTCCAGGTCGTTCTTGAGCCAGAGCAGCTGGCCCGTGAAGTTGTTCTCATTCACCGCGTCCTCGCGCGCTTGGGACCACCCGGACTGCCACGGGTCGCCGCCCGATGAGACCTGCCCCTGCCACTTGCCCGGCAGCAGAATCTCGTTGGGGATGCCCCAGTGGAGGTTCCTGTCCGCGACGCTCCAGTCCATGGTGTTCGCCGACGTGAAATGGTAATCCGACCCGTAATCGAAGGAGAAATACTGCGGGCCGAAAAGATCCCTCCAGGAGGCCATGTAGTCCTCCTCGAGTTTCGTGTTCCACAGGTTATACCGCGCGTAGCCATCGTGGTTGCCGACCGACATGAACACCGGGACGTCCAGCTTCAGGGTCTCTTCGTAGAACCAGTCCATCTCGAACCACGGCTCGTAGTACTTTCCGTTCCACGGGGAGTTCCTGTAGGCGCTGAAGTCGGCGTAGTTCTCCTGGTAGAGCCACTTCTGCGAGAGGTCGTAGTCCCCCGTGTAGACAAGGAAGTCCGGCCTGGCGCGGTTCATCTCGCCTATCGTCTTGTGGTAGAAGGTCGCGCCGTAGCCGTCGGTCTCGCTGAACGTCTCTGTCCGGTACTTCCTCTCCAGGACGGTCGACGTCGGGAACTCGGCCTCGGGCCCCCACACGTGGATGTCCGTCATCTGGCCCACGGTGAAGTTGTCCTTGTACTGCTCGACCGTCTGAAGCGCGTGAGGCTGCGAGTCGGCCAGCAATGTGCCGTCTTCGAGGTGCGCCGCAACCGTAAGGTCGAAGAGGTGCAGGGGCACGCTCTCCGGGATGTCGACGGTCACCAGGTAGATGAGCGCACGCGGGTTGTTGACCCGCGAGTACTCGGGCCAATGGGTGCTGAAACCGATAGTGAAACTGTCCACCGGCAACGTCCTGGTGACCGGATATGCGGCGTTTGTAGTGGTCACCGTCACCTCGAATCCGGTAATGTGCGGCAGCCCCTTGCTCCAGTCCTGGTTTCTAGGATCGAACTCCAGCGTAAGAGCTTCACCACACTTCTCGATCGCGGGATAGCCGAGTGTCGGGTAGATGACCTGCTTGATCCGGTCACGGTTTATCGGGACGGCTGCACGCGCGGCGGCAGGAGCCAGCACCATGACGCCGGACAGCATCCCGAAAGCGATTGCGAATACAAGGGCAGCGGACAACAGCTTCCTCATGATGTCCTCCAACTGAGAGCGGGCACGCCTTCCGCGGTTTCAAAGAGCATTTGAACTGGTCTTCAGTCAACTTGAGTTCGTTCAATAGGGAATCGGCAGGGCAATCGTAGAAATTAAGCAGGAGAGGTCAATGAAAGCACGCGGACTCCAGGCCGGTCGGATCAACCGGTGGAGAACACGCCGTCGGCGAGCATGTCGACCATCTCTTCGCCGGTCCTGACGAGGTCGAACGCCCCGTCCGCCAGGCACCAGTCGTAGACGATCCCCCTGTAGCAGTGGATGGTCAGCCTGGCGAGGTCCCCGGCGCTGATGTCCGCGCGGATCTCGCCCTTCTCCTGGCCTTCGCGGTACAGCGCCTCGACTACTGAGTAGAGGGCCCTCTTCTCGTTTCCCAGGTATGACGCTCTCTTGTCCGGGCCGATCTGCGTGTGGTACGTGACCTTGGTCCTCTTGATGCCCATGTCGGCCATGAACCTCATGGTCGCCGCCGTGAAGGCGCGCAGCTTATCGCGGTAGTCTCCCCTGATCGCCAGGTCTTCGAGCAGCCGCTGGTAGAAGTCGTCCGCCTTGAGGAACTCCTCCATGAGTATCTGGTCCTTGGCCTTGAAGTGGTGGTAGAAGGCACCGGTCGAGACCCCGGCTTTCTCGCAGATCTCGATTATCGAGACGTTCTCGTAGCCCTTGCTGTCGAAGAGTTCAATGGCGGTATCGAAGATCTCCTGGCGGGTCTTCGCCGCCTGCTCCTTCCTGGTCGTCACGGTGTCTTTTGCCATGCTCTTCCCCCAGACGATCGGCCTTCTGCCGGTTCCCGCACATTGCGGATATTCACTCTTGACTACCCGGATTTCAGGGATATATATTAACATAACCAATTCGCCGAATGCATTATGTATTCTGTCGATCGCGGCGGTACGCTCGAAAGGGGGAATCATCCATGGACGAGGAACGTCCCTACTGGAACATGGAGATCGAGCCCATCCTCAACACCCCGGAGATGCGGGAGATACAGCTCAACGGACTGAAGGTCTTTCTGCGGCGTCTCTACGACAACGCGCCTTTCTACACGAGGAAGTTCGACGAGCTGGGGGTGGTGCCGGAGAAGATAAAGAGCCTGGAAGAGTTCTCGAGCTCCGTGCCCCTGTTCGACAAGGAAGGCTTGAGGGCCATGGTGATGGAGTTCGGCGGGGACATCCTCAAGGTCCTGGACCAGATAATGCCGGTCGGAGTGGACGACCTCAACATCATGGCGACCACGACCGGCACCACCGGCATCCCCACCCCTTACCCCATGAGCTGGCACGACATGGAGGACGTGTGGGGCGAGTCCATCGTGCGCGGCATGTGGAGGGCGGGAGTGAGGAAGCACGACCGCATCCTCTTCTGCTTCGCCCTGTCCATGGTCATCGCCGGGATACCGACCATGATGGGAGGCCGCCGCCTCGGGGCCATGGCCATCCCGGTAGGCGCGGAAGCGGGCACTGACCGCATAATGCTCATGCAGACACTCTTCCGCGGGACCGTCTACTGCGGCACCCCGTCCCTTGCCGACTACCTGGTGGAGAAATGCAAGGAACAGGGGAGGGACCCCAAAGACCTGGGCCTGCGCACGCTTTTCTGCGGCGGGGAGCCGGGCGCCGGGATACCCGAGGTGCGCGAAAGGCTCGAGTCCGCCTTCGGGGCGCGCATCTTCGATGCCGGCGCGGGGTTCGGCGTATCCTGCGACCACGAGGAGTACCAGGGCATGCACTGGACCGGCGAGGACCTGGCCTTCCTGGAGCTCGTCGACCCCGACACGAAGGAGCCCGTACCGTTCGAGGACGGCGCCGAGGGCGAGGCCGTCATCTCGGTTTTCGCGGGAGACGGCATGTCCTGGCTGCGCACGAGCATGGGCGATATCCAGCAGGTCTTCACGGAGCCCTGCCCGTGCGGACAGACCGGCTTCCGGTACAAGGTCGTAGGCCGCACCGACGACATGCTCAAGGTCAAGGGGGTCATAATCTACCCCAACATGGTAGAGGGGGTCGTGGGCGGCTTCGTCCCGAAGGTCACCGGCCAGTTCCGCATAGTGCTGACCGAGAAGCCCCCGCGCGTAGTCCCTCCCCTGAAGATAAAGATCGAGCGCGCGGACGATTTCCCGCCCGACGGGCTGCCTGAACTCGAGGGCGAGATGAAGGCCGCCTTCAAGGCCAAGGCCAAGCTCACCCCCGAGATAATCTGGCTCGAAGCGGGAGAGCTGGAGCGCTCCACGTACAAGGGGCAGACTTTCGAGAAGCTCTACGAGGAGTAGAAGGGCGCGCATGAACAAGCTGGACGGGAAGAACGTGGTCATCACCGGGGCGGCCTCCGGCCTGGGGAGGGCGCTCGCGCTCGCGATGGCCCGGAAGGGGTGCCGCGTCGGAGTCGTGGACGTCAACATGGAGGGCGCCGGGGAGACACTGCGGATGGTCGAACAGGCGGGCGGAACCGGGGAGGTCTACCGGCTCGACGTCAGCCGGCTGGAAGACTGGGGGACAATGGCCGACCACTTCTTCTCCAGCTGGGGCGGCGTTGACGTACTGGTCAACAACGCCGGTGTAACCGTGGTTGGCAGCGTGGGGGATGCCCCAGTCGAGGATTGGGAGTGGCTTTACGGCATCAACCTGTGGGGCGTGATATTCGGCTGCCACACGTTCGTGCCCCGGTTCAAGGAGCGTGGGGGCGGGTACATCGTAAACATGGCTTCGGCGCTCGGGCTGATGGGCCTGTGGGACATGGCCACGTACAACACCGCCAAGGCTGCGGTCATATCCCTGAGCGAGACCCTGCGCATGGAACTGTCCTCGTCCAGTATCGGGGTGACCGTAGTCTGCCCCACGTTCACCAAGACCAACTTCCTGGAAGACCTGCGGTGCAGTGACGAGTACTGGTCGGAAGCCACGTACACCGCCTTCGAGAACGCCCGGATGTCGGCGGACGGGGTGGCGGAGGCGGCCCTCAGGGGCGTGGAGAGGCGGAAGCTCTACGTCATCCCCCAGCCCTCCGGCAGGATGCTCTGGAGGATAAAGCGGCTCAACCCGGGTCTCTATCACAGGACGCTCGCGTTCCTGACCAGCACCGGCATCTGGCGCAGCGTTTTCACGTGGCTGGTCCGCAGGGGCCTCCTGTAGTAAGGCCTACGACTGTCCGTTTGGGAGGATGCATGAGTGAAGAAGTGTTCGTCCTGGGGGTCGGCATGATCCGCTTCGGGAAGTACCCGGAGAAGTCAGTGAAGGAGCTGACTGCCGAAGCCCTGGACTCGGTTTTCAGTGACGCTCCCCGGGTCGGAAGAAAAGACATCGAGGCGGCCTGGTACAGCAACTCCCTGTGGGGACAGGCCGAGGGACAGAACTCGATCAAGGGCCAGGTCGCAATGGCCCCCCTGGGCATGCCCGGGATCCCCATAATGAACGTGGAGAACGGCTGCGCCGGCGCCACCAGCGCCCTGCACGGCGCCTGGATGGGCATAAAGGCCGGGGTCTACGACCTGGCCCTGGCCATAGGCGTGGAGAAGGTGTGGTTCCCGGAGGACAAAGCCAGGATGTACAGCTGGTTCATGTCCGGCATGGACGTGGAGTTCGGCCGCTCCGTCGTCGCCGCGTTCCGCGCGCAGGCGGAGGCGGACGCCGAAAAGAGCTCGAGTAAGGGAGGCGGCGGAAAGGGGGGCTCACACTCCCCGTTCATGGACGTGTACGGGATGGGGGCCCGCCTTCACATGGAGCGCTACGGAAGCACCCAGAGGCAGCTCGCGGTGATCTCGTCCAAGAACCACTACCACGGCTCGCTCAACCCCCTTGCCCAGTACCAGAAGAACATGAGCGTCGAGGAGGTCCTCGAGGACAGCCCGGTGTCTTATCCGCTGACCAGGTCGATGTGCGCGCCCGTCGGGGACGGCGCGGCCGCGGCGATACTGTGCTCGGCGAAGATGCTCGAGAGGTTTCCGGATGCCAGGCCCGTGCGCATACTCGCTTCCGTGCTGGCCTCCGGGGCCCTGCCGGACAGCGGCCTCGAGAACATAGCGAAGAGGTTGAGCGACAGGGCATACGAGCAGGCCGGGTTGGGCCCGGAGGACATCGATGTCGCCGAGGTGCATGATGCGACCGCATTCGGCGAGCTGCTGCAGTGCGAGGAGCTCGGTTTCTGTTCAGAGGGCGAAGGCGGTCTCCTGGCCGAATCAGGAGCCACGACGCTCGGCGGCAGGCTGCCCATAAACACCAGCGGGGGGCTGGAATGCCGGGGCCATCCCATCGGCGCTTCCGGCCTTGCCCAGATACACGAGCTGGTGACGCAGCTCAGGGGCGAGGCCGGCGCCCGCCAGGTGGAGGGAGCCCGGATCGCGCTCTCGGAAAACGGCGGGGGTTTCATAGGCCTGGAGGAAGCGGCGATGTGTATCCATATTCTGGAAGGATGAGCAGGGGGGTGCATCGGTTATGAGCGCGACGGCCGTCAAGACAGCGAAAGACTTTCTCAAACAGGACCCGAAGCCCGGGGTGACCCTGTGCAGCCTGATCGCGGGCAAGAAACTGCCGAACGCCGTGATCAGGGAGACCAAGCAGGCCATAGCCGCGGCCAGGAAATTCAACGAGGAGGTGGTCGAACCCCGGGCCCTGGAACTGGACCTCAAGAAGATGGAGGATCCCGATTACCTCCCCTGGGACCTCGTTGAGGAAGCCAACCGGCGGGGCTTCTTCACCTACTTCGAGCCGAAGATATTCGGGGGCAAAGGGGTAAACCTCCCGGCGATGTCGTACTTCTGCGAAGAGCTCGCTTCCAAATGCGTCGGTATCGCCAACGTGGTGGCGGTGCACTACCTCGGGGTCGCTACCCTGGTAGCGACCTGGAACGTTCGACTAATGAACGAGCTCATGAGGGACGCGGCTGAGGGTGAGCGCCTCGGTGAGCCGAGGATCATGTCCATGGCAATCACCGAGCCGGCCGTCGGCACGGACGTATGCGAGATGAAACTGCTGAACAAGTCCGATGCGGCGTTCCGCATAGACAGGGTCGACGGCGGCTACCTTGTGAACGGCATGAAGCATTTCATATCGAACGGCCACTTCTCGAAGTGGCAGATCGTCTTCGGGTACGAGGACCTCGAAAGACCCGCCGAGAGTGTGGTCATCCTGGCCATAAAGTCCGGGACAAAAGGCTTCTCGCTCGGCAGGCAGGAGCGGAAGATGGGGCAGAAGGCGTGCCCCGCGAGCGAATTGCTCTTCGACGACTGCTTCGTCCCCGACGACTATGTCTGCTACAGTCCCGACCAGGCCTCCAGACTGCGACGTCCCATCATAGAGAGCAACCAGCAGCTTGTCGATTACCTGAGCACGGCGTCACGCCCAGGGGTCGCCTCGTTCGCGACAGGTGTCGCGCGCGGCGCGTATGAGGTGGCGCTCGAGTTCGCCAGGGACACCGAAGTGGCCGGAAAGCCGCTCATCGACCACGAATGGGCGCAGATGCTGCTGGCGGACATGTACACGAACGTGGTCATGGCCCGGCTCACCTACCAGGAGGGCAACTACGCGAACGGCCTCTACGGGATGTTCAAGTTGCTCCAGGCAAAGCCCATCTTCTACGCGACGAAATACACCCCCAAGCCGGTGCTCGATCTCTTCATGTCACCGATACTGAACATGCCGCTCTCGACCTGGATGTTCCGGACGCTCAACTTCGACCTCTGGAAGAAGGAGCACCAGTGCATCGTGGACGGCTACACCTCCATCGCCAAGATAGGGGCTACGGACCTGGGCCTGAAGAACTGCCAGCTGGCCCTGCAGTTGATGGGCCAGGCGGGACTCCGCCACGACGGCAAGGCCGAGAAGCACCTGAGAGACTCCAAGCTCCTCCAGATATATGAGGGCCCCAACGAGATAAACAAGCTCATCGTCTTCAAGAGCATGATCTCCAACCTGGTGCCTAATACGTGCATGTTCGACGAATAGCCGGGAGGTGAGGACATATGTGCGCTTCAGTGAATCAGGAACTGCAGATGCTGGACTCCATGGCGAAGGAATTCGCAGAGAGCGAGCTCGTTCCCGGGCGTGAGGAGTTCGACGATTTTCCTTTCAGTCCCCTCTTCGACGGGGCTCTCAAGAAGGCAAACGAGGTGGGCTTCTTCAGCCTGATGCTCCCGGAGGACATGGGCGGGGCGAACCGCAGCATGAAAGCCCTCTGCACAGTCCTTTACGAGACGTGCAGGGCGGACGCCAGCCTCGGCGGAGTCATCTTCACCAACGCGCTGGCGCAGGAAGTGATGATAAACGCCGGCGCTTCGGACATGATACCGAGCCCCGAAGAGGCTGGAGGAAATCCGCGAAAAGCCCTTCTCGCCTTCGCGCCGTTCGACAATCCCGTGGAGACGGAAAACAGGGCGCGTGCGAAGGCCGTGGACGGTGAGCACTTCCTTGACGGGGATGTGGAGTACGTGATGCTCGGCGGGCTGGCCGAGCGGGCACTGGTCGCCGCCACCATGGAAGGACAGGAAGGCATCTCTTTCTTCCTGACAGATGTCGGCCTGCCTGAAGTCCGCGTTAGCGAGCCGGTCATAAGCCTCGGGCTCCACGCCTGCCCCGCCGTCGACATCCGGTTCCGTGGGGCTCGGGCGACACTCATCGGAGAAGCGGGTGAGGGAGGGCTGTATCTCAGCCAGGCGGCGGACCGCCTGAGCGTAGCCTGCGCGGCCATGTCATCGGGGATAATGCTCGGCTCGTTCCTCACCGCCCTCGATTATGCCCGAGGGCGCACCCAGGGCGGCCGACTCATACTGGAATGGTCCAAGATGCGCATGTCGCTCGCCGACATCGCCATCAAGATGAAGTGCGCGGACCTCATAGTGGATACCGCCGGCACGTCGGTCGATGAAGCCGAAAGCGGGTGGCAACAGGCCTCGAGAGCGGCCGCGCTCCACGTCTGCCCCATCGCCTGCGATGTGGCGAATGAGGGGATACAGCTGCTGGGCGGAAACGGGTACATGCACGAGTACGGCCAGGAGAAGCGTTTCCGTGACGCCCAGACAGTGCAGTCCCTGCTCGGCATGCTCCCGTTGCGTAAGCTCGCTTACCTCAACATGGTCCTGGAGGCCGGGAAGTATTAGCGCTTCGGGGAGCGCCTGGAGCGAAAGAATGTGAGGTGTTGAGCGCGATGGAAAAGAAAGAACTCGAACAGGGTACCGAACCCTCCGTAGACGATGACTGGAACCCGGTGGAAAGGGTGATTCTCGAGCGGAGGAGCGTGCGCTATTACCGGGACAGGCAGGTCCCCGAGAACCTCGTGCGCAGGATACTGGAGGCGGGCCGGTTCGCTCCATCCGCCGGCAACTACCAGGCGTGGCGCTGCATCGTCATCAGGGACCGGGGCATGATCGATGCGATGGAGAAGGACGTCCGCATGATGTGCAGGATGCTCAAGCCCGTACTGGCATGGGAGACGAGCCCGCTGGGCCCCGTCGCGAAGCCCGTGGCGAAGACGCTCACCTGGCTGCTGCCCAACAAGCTGCATCACGAGCCCTATGGAGCAATCCCCGCGATGGCGGACGGCAAAGTCGGGGTCTTTCACGGCGCGCCTACCTTGATCCTGCTGCTCAAGGACAAACGCGGCCCGGGCAAGCCTGAGGTGGACATAGGATGCTGCGGTGAGAACATAGTACTCGCGGCCCACAGCCACGGGCTCGGCACCTGCTGGGTGGGTTTCGTGGAGCTGCTCCGGCAGAACCCCATCTGGAAGAAGCGCCTGGGAATAGAGTATCCGTACGAGATCTGCGAGGGCATCGCGCTCGGCTACCCCGTGGGAAAACCGGACGGGATGGTGCCCAGGGAGATACACCACGTCAAATGGTTCGAGAACGGCACCATGAAGGTCCTGACCTGACGAGGAGGGTGAGATGGCTCTCATGAGCTTCGGGGAAAAAATGCGCATTCCATCCTACGACAATTCCGAACACTGCAAGATGGCCAGGGTGAGCATCGACCATGAGAAATGCAACTGCTGCGGCCTGTGCGTGAAAGCATGCTTGCCGAGTATTCTCTACTTCGAGGGCAAAGGAAAAGACAGGAAGCTCCAGGTGAACCGCAACCGTCCCACTGGAGGTTGCGAGACCGGAGACGTGAACTGCTACTGCGTAGCGTGTAACGACTGCATGGCGATCTGCGAGCAGGGCGCCATCAAAGCCGTCTCCTCGGCTGACTACAAGTACCGTTACAAGCAGGTGATGCGAGGAGAGCTCGCGATGCCCCGGACTTTCAACTCCTGAAGGCAGGAGCGATGGAGCCGGCGGCCCTCGAGCGGATACGGAGAAGCGAGCTCGAAAAGATACTCCACCCATCGTCCATCGCGGTCGTCGGGGTGTCGGAGAACGGGAAGAGCCCCGGGTCGCTGATATATCGTGCCATCAAGGGGATGGGCTTCGAGGGTCCGGTCTACCCGGTGAACAGGAGGGGCCCCACCCTGAACGGCGTGCAGTGCCTCCGTTCTATCAGCGAGATCCCTGAGACGGTCGACCTGGCGTTTCTCGCGGTGCCCGCGCGCGTCGTTCCCTCCCTCGTCAGGGAATGCGTCGTCCTGGGAGTCAAAGGATGCGTGATAAACAGCGCCGGGTTCTCCGAGACCGGGGAGTCAGAGGGCTCGAGCCTGGAGGAGGAGATACTGAGGTCGTTCCAGGGCTCCTCAACGAGGATAATCGGGCCCAACTGCCTTGGGTTCTACTCTTCACAGGGGAGAGTCGCGTTCTTCGACAACATGAGGCCCGGCGGCGGTGGGGTAAGCATGATATCGCAGAGCGGCTCGGTCTCAGTCTTCTCGTATTACCTGGGAGAGGAAAGGAGCATCGATTTCTCGACAATAGTGAGCAGCGGCAACGAGCTGGACCTGAACTGCTCCGACTGGCTCGAGTTCTTCGTCGAGGACCCGAACACCTCCGTTGTCCTCGCTTACCTGGAGGAGCTGCGGGAGCCGCAGAGGTTCCTGAGCCTGGCCGCCGGGGCCAGGGGCCTTAAGCCCATCGTAGCCTGCAAGTCAGGCCTGACGGAATCCGGCGGGAGGGCCGCGATGAGCCATACCGGGTCCCTGGGAGGCTCCGCGAACATATGGAAGGGCGCCGCGTCGCAGTCCAACCTCGTGATCGCTGAAGACCTGGACGAGCTCATCGACCTCGCCGCTCTCTTCACCCACCTCCCCGCGCCGGCGGGGAGGAACACCGCTGTTCTCAGCTCGCCGGGCGGACTGGCGGTGATCGCCGCGGACCAGGCGGAGAAACACGGCCTCGATATCCCCCTTCTTTCTGACACTACCTCGGAGCGGCTCGACGAGATCCTGCCCACCCACGGCATCAGCACCGCAAACCCGGTGGACCTGGGATTCGGGGCGCTCATGCCAGGCGTCTACAGGAAGGCCTTGAGGATCCTGGACGAGGACCCCTCCATCGACATGATTGTCGCGCTCGGGGGAGCCCCTTCATCGCAGGAAGACGACACACTGATGTTCGGGTACTTCACCAGGGAGATACTCGAGGCGAAGGAAAGCCTGCGCAAACCGTTGATCGTGATACTCCTTCCTGGCCTCAGCATGGGCCCGTACTCCGTGGACCTCCACCGCGGGGGCGTTCCCGCGTTCCTCGCGATCGGCTCGGCGTTCAAGGCCCTGTCCAGGTTCGCGGACTGGCACCTTTCGAACTGACCACCTGGCTGCGCCCTGATGATTGAACGTCAATCCATTGCGCCAGGTGATATCCTGTTGTCGACAACCGATACATGGAGGAGGACATGGACTACAAGAAGCTCGGGTTCGGGCTCCTGGCGGTGACGGGGGCATGCTGGATCGTCACTATCATAGGGATGATAATGGAGGGGTCTCACCGCTGGACCGAGTCATTCCAGCAGCTGGGATGGATTTTCTTCGTCGCAGGTTTCCTGGTGCTCTACCTGCTGACCGGCCGCGAGGTGATAAGGCCTCAGCTCGCGACAGCGGCCTGGGTCGCCGGAGCAGCAGCCATCGCGTTCTTTTCCGTGGCCTTGATACTCAATGCCGCCTCCGTGGCCTTCAGGTGGTGGTACGAGGCGTTCGAGGCCGCGGGTTCGATCGCCATGCTGGTGACCGTCATGACCGCCATCTGGTCGGTCGGGGGTGAGAAGAGCACGTCCTGACAACAGTGCGCCGGCTCTTACTGCCCAATGATCACAGTGCTCTGAGCTTTGCCCCGAGTTCGCGCCCGAACTCCACAGCGCGCTCGACCTCGCTCTCGGCAAGGGTGCCCCTCTGCTCCTCCGTCCGCCCGGGCGGGCGGTATCCCTCTATGGATATTCTGAGGGCCGGCGCCAGGGGGACGAATCCCCCTTTCTCGAGGATGTCAAAGATGACGTCGGCGGACTGAGTGTTCGGCTTGTCGGTGTAAAGGGTGCCGCCCGTGCTGAACGCCGCGAACGGCTTGCCCGGCGGGCCCGCCTTGAGCGTGTCCTTCGCGTAATGCTTTATCTTCGGCCACGCCCCGGGCCAGCGCGTCGCCGCGCCGATGATCACGAAGTCGAGTGAAGGGTCGGGCTTTCCGGCATCGTCGATAGAGACGACGTCCACCTGGTGCCCTGACTCACCGAGACCCCTGCCTATCGCTTCGGCTATCCTCCTGCAGCTCCCCCACCAGCTCCTGTACACGATTATCCCTCTCATGGCGACCTCCCGGCACGAGTGCTGTCATCGGGTCCTGCCCTGATTCTAGCCCTAATGGCATGCTACGTGGATATAATTGTGCAGGCGGTATTCCAGGGACTGCCAGGGAGCGGGTCACCAGAATGCATGAGCCGAAGGTCGCCTCCAAGGAGACGCTGGAGCAGCTGTTCGACGGGGCCGCGAAGTCATACGACCATACCGGGCCCAGCATCTTCACGATGTTCGGCGAGCGCCTGGTCGAGCTGGTTCCGCTCGAGCCCGGCTTCCGCGTGCTCGATGTCGCCACAGGCGCCGGCGCCGCACTCCTCCCCGCCGCCCGGAGGGTAAGGCCGGGCGGGCACGTCACGGGCACCGACCTTTCGGGGGAGATCGTCAGGGAGGCCGCGAGAACCGCCGCTGAAGCCGGCCTGGCCAATGTCGACCTGCTCAAGATGGACGCCGAGGACCTGGAGTTCGCCGATGAGACCTTCGACGCTGTCCTCTGCGCCCTGTCGCTCTTCCTCTTTCCGGACATGGAGGCCGCGCTGCGTGAGATGCACCGCGTGTGCAGGCCCGGGGGCTGCATCGGAATATCAGTATTCGACAAGACGCCGCTTCCCTTCGAGCCCGGCCTGCCGCTCCTCTTCCAGCAGTTTGTCGAGTACGGGGCGTTGGTCATGATGCCTAACCCGGTGGTCTATGCGCCGGACGAGTTGGAGGACCTGCTGGGCCGGTGCGGCTTCAGCTCAGTAGAGTCCGTGAGCGAGACGAGCAAGATCGTCTACCCGACCGAGGAAGAATGGTGGGCGTTCCAGCTGACCACCGGGCCCGGCGCGACGATCCTCGAAATGGACGACGAGACACGTTCGCGCTTCAAAGAAGAATACTTCAAGAGGCTGCGCCCCCTGTTCCACGATGACGGGTTGCACGCAACCGTGGGTATCGTGTACTCGGTGGCGCGGCGCTAGGGGGAGGGTGGGAGCGCCATGAGGTGTCCCGAATGCGGCGGCGAGTACGCCGACAGCTTCGCCTTCTGTCCATACTGCGGCAGGAGGGCCGGGCCGACGAGCCCCTCAGGAAAGGCAGGCGCCTCGCAGGCCTCCAGGACGGCCGGCGCGGAGCGGACCGTGCTGATAGTCGACGACGACGAGAGCATCGTAAGGCTCCTCTCCACTGACCTGAGGTTCAGGGGTTACAAGGCCATAGCGGCCCTGGACGGGGAGCAGGCCTTGATGATCACGCACCGGATGAAGCCTGACGTCATACTGATGGATATCGCGATGCCCGGGCTCAACGGCATCGCGGTAATAGAGAAGATAAGACAGTCCAAGCTGGTCAGCCACATCCCGATCATCATCGTCACGGCTTTTGACAGGGCGGAGTTCAGGCAGCAGGCAAGGGAAGCAGGGATAACGGAGTTCATTCTCAAGCCGTTCAGCCCCGAGCAGATCGCGGCGGCGATAGAAGGGGCCCTGAAACGTTAAAGGCGGCAGGATGAAGACCCTCGTGACAGGCGCAACGGGTTTCATAGGCTCGACGGTGGTCAGAGAGCTGTTGAAGGAAGGTGTCGACGTCCGTGTAACGGTCAGGAGGGACAGCGATACCAGGAACATCGACGGCCTTGACGTCGAGAGAGTCCCCGGCGATACGCGGGACAGGGAGTCATTGAAGGACGCGCTCAGGGGCTGCGACACCCTCTACCACGTCGCCGCCTACTTCGCCCACTGGTCGCTCGACAGGGACCTGTTCTACGAGGTCAATGTCCGGGGCACCGGCAACCTCATGGAGGAAGCCCTCGCGCAGGGACTCGAGAAGGTCGTCTACACGAGCACCGCCAATACCGTGGGCGCCCACGGGGCCGGCAACCTGACCGACGAGCACGGGGAGTTCAACCAGTGGAAGACGGGCGACCACTACGCCATCTCGAAGTACTTCGCGGAGATAGCGGTCAAGAGGTTCTGCGGGCGCGGCCTCCCGGTCGTGATAGTCAACCCCACCCTGGTGATAGGCGTGAGAGACATAAAGCCGACTCCCTCCGGCAAGCTGATAGTCGACATCGTGAACAGGGACATGCCGGGCTACATCGACGGAGCGACCAACATCATAGACGTCAAGGACGTGGCGCGCGGGCACGTCCTCGCCGCCCGGAAGGGAAAGGTCGGGGAGACATACATCCTCGGCAACGAGAATGTGACCGTGGGCGATTTCTTCCGGCTGGTCGCGGAAACCGGCGGCGTAAAGCCGCCCAGGCTCAAGCTTCCCTACCCTGTCGCCCTGCTGCTGGCGTACGGCTTCCATGCCCAGGCCCGCCTGACGAAGAAGCCCCCTGTCGTCTCGCTGTCCCAGGTGCGTATAGGGAAGATGGGCGAGCACTTCGACAACTCGAAGGCTGTGACCGAGTTGGGCCTCCCGCTCACCCCTCTCGAGACGACAGTCGAGAAGACGATCGACTGGTTCGCCGGGAACGGATACCTGGAGAAGGCATGATAATAGGGTAAGGCAGGCTCCGGGGAACTGCGTCTAATCGCCGTGGCCCCGCCCGAGAAGAGCGCTGAGAAGGCTAGGCGCCTGCGCGGCGTTCGACGCGAAGCCGTCCGCTCCAAGCTCCGAAGCGAGCTCCGCGGACACCGGCGCTCCTCCCACCAGCACGACGGGTCTGGGTTCCATATCGAGGGCGAGCTCCACGGTCCTGTGCATGTTCGGGAGCGTCGTGGTCATCATCGTGGACAGAGCCAGGACACGTGCGCTCGTGTCCCTGACCCGGTCCAGGAAAGCAGCCGGAGCCACGTTGAACCCGAGGTCGACGACCCGGTACCCATCGGCCTCGAGCATGACCTTGACGAGGTTCTTGCCGATCTCGTGCACGTCCCCTTCGACCACCCCGATGACCACGGTATCCTTTTCACTCGCTTCCCCCCCGCCGGTGATCGACGGGGCGAGAGCGGATATGCCGGCCTCCATTGCTGAAGCAGCGACAAGGAGCTCGGGGACATAGCAGTCGCCCGACTCAAAGAGCCTGCCGACCTCGTTAATGCCCCTGGAGAGGCCGTCCTGCACTATGATGCCGGGCGCGATGCCGGCATCGAGCGCCTTCAGGCACAGGGAGGCCGCTTCCTCTGAGCCTTCCTTCACCGCTTCCGCGATGGCGTCCAGCAAGCCTCTGTAATCCATCTCCGCTCCCCTACTTGATGGGATACTTGCCGTAGGTCTCAGCCGCCCTGATGAGGGCCAGGGCTCCGGCGATCTCGTTGTTGGGCGGATATTCGCACCCGGGTGCAAGCATGTATCCGCCACCCGGCGCAAGGCACCTTATCTGCTCTCGCGCGATCTCCATTATCTTCGCGGGCGGCTCCCTGTAGATCGCCTCGGTAGGAACGAATCCGACCAGTGCGGTCCTTCTGCCATACTTCTCCTTGAGCTCGCTCATAGAGGAACAGTCGTCCGGCAGGTAGGCGAAAGAGATGCCATCGGGTTCCATATACTCGATCTGGAGGTCGAAGTAAGGTCCGACCCCGCAGTTGTGCAGCATGACGAGGGCGCCCCAGCGCCTTACCTCGTCGGCAATCCGCTTCGAGTACGGCCCCTCCATCTCGTCCCAGAGTTCCCTCGATAGCGCCGATTGAGAAGCGAAAAGCGTGTCGAGCATCACCCCGTCCACGCCGACGTCGCACTGGAGGCGTACGTAATCGACGAGCACGTCGGTTATTACCTCGAGCGCGACCTTCACCTTCTCGGGGCACCTCAGGCAATCGACGAAGAGCTTCTGTGCGCCCCTCATCATCGCGAGCACCCCGAGCGGGCCGAAGCAGAACCCCAGCACCGGGTACCGGATACCGGCTTTCTTCGAAAGGATGCGCCCGAGCTCTATGCATGCGCTCATGCGAGGCGTCTTGAGCGGGTCCACCTTCTCGAGTCGGCTGTAGTCATCAGGCGTCTTTACCCTGGGGTTCAGGTAGTTCGGATGAGCCGTGCTGTGTTCCGGGTACACCATCTCCTGCCCAAAGTCCGCCGCCTCGACCGAGAGGTCGATCACGTTGTAGAGCGCGTCTCCCCCTATTAGCTCAGTCGCCGCGATGTAGGCCTCCGCGGTGACCTCAGGCTTGCGCGAGAGGTCCTCGTAGCTTGCGCCGGTCAGGCGCCTCGCCCCTCCCAGGAGGAAATGCACGACCGGGACGCGGTCCGGCTCTTTGTGGAACACGGTGGCGAGGACCCTTTCCAGCGGAAGCAGGTGCATGGCCTTGCCCCGGACCGCGAAAAGGCCCGCCGCCGCCTTGAGCATGCCTGGGGTCGGCCGCACCAGGTGCCCCCTTACCCTTGGATAGATAGACATGTCGCCTCCTCGCCTCCTAGCCCGCACATGCAATATTTCACCAATAGGCTCTAAAAGCAATACTAGCCGGGGTCTCAACTCGTGCACGCAGGTTCTCGTGGTAATATGCCCGTTGAGATGGAAGAACTCAAATCCTGCGGCATCGGATTCACGGCGGCGCGGTGGCCTCTGGACGAAGGCCTGCCCACGGTAGTGTTCATCCACGGCTCCGGCGGGACGGGCGTGCTCTGGAAGGCCCAGGTGGAAGCGCTGGCGGAAAGAATGAATACCGTCGCGCTTGACCTTCCCGGGCGCGGCAGGAGCGGCGGTGAGGGGCTCGGCAGCATCGAGGAGTACGCCGCCAGAGTCGCGGACTTCATCGAGTCGATAGAAGCGCCCAGGCCGATACCGTGCGGCCTGAGCATTGGGGGCGGTATCGCGCTGCAGCTGCTGCTCGAGAACCGTGGCAAGTACGAGGCCGGCATCCTGGTGAACTCGGGGGCGAGACTCAGGGTCCTTCCGCTCATCTTCGAGGTCATCGAGAAGGACTACGAGGGGTTCGTCAACGCCACGTATACCGGTGGGATCTCGGAGAAGACCGACCCGTCAAGCATCGAGCCGCTTATCGAATGCATGGCCGGGTGCCGCCCGCAGGTGGCTCTTGGCGACTTCAGGGCCTGCGATTCCTTCGACGTAATGGAGCGGCTCCCGGAGATCGACGTCCCGGTGCTGGTGCTGACTGCCTCGGACGACAGGATGACGCCCGTGAAGTACGGCAGGTACCTGGCCGACCACATCAGGGAAGCCACGATAGTCAACATCGAGGATGCGGGACACCTCTCGCCCATGGAGAAGCCGGAAGAGGTCAGCCGGGCTGTTCTGGAGTTCATCGAATCCCTGGGGCCGTAACCCCAGGCCTGACCTTGTGCCCGGGCCTGACCCCGTTCTTAAGTGCCGGGCTTGACACAAGCTATATTACAACCATAATATTATGAACATCATATGTGCCTAGACTGGAGGTTGAGATGGCTGAGGATGTATACCTGGAACTGGCGAAACACCTGGACGAGGCCTACGCGGGCGCGCCAATGTCGGATACCCTTCTCGAGATACTGGACATCCTCTACCCCGGCGAAGAAGCCGAAGTGGCGTGCAAGCTCGGCTTCTACGAGAACGTGACGCTGGCCCAGTGCGAGGAGAGGATGCCCGAGAAGGCGGGAAGGCTCGCAGAGCTGCTCGACTCGATGGCGCACCGCGGAACGGTGTTCACGGCGCAGAAGCCGGGCCAGGAGCGCATCTACCGCCTGCTCCCGAGCGTGGTGGGGTACGTGGAAGCGCCGTTCCTGTCCGGGGACAGGGAAGACGCGAAGATGCTCGCCCCGCTCTGGAAGAGATACATCGTCGAAGGTTTCGGAGAAGAGATGGCCAGGGGCATGCCTCTCATCAGGGTCATCCCCGTCAGCGAATCCCTCGAGGACGAGAGCCAGGTCCTGCCGTTCGACGCCATAAAGGACAAGCTCGCCGAGGCCTCCTTCATGGCGGTCGGCCACTGCCCTTGCCGCCAGATCGGCACCATGACCGGGGAAGGCTGCGACAGGCCCACCGAGAGGTGCATGCATTTCGGCGGCCTGGGCCGTTACTTCGTCGAGATGGGCATGGCGAGGCAGATAGACATGGACGAGGCGCTCCAGATACTGGGCAAAGCGACCGATGAGGGCCTGGTCCACGTCTGCGACAACGTCGAAGGCAGCATCAGGACCATCTGCAACTGCTGCCCGTGCTGCTGCGGCTTCTTCAGGGCCAACAAGGCACTTGGCGTGAAGACATACATCAGGTCCAACTACGTCGCGACCGTCGATGCCGACAGCTGCACGGCATGCGCCGTCTGCGAGGAGCGCTGCCCCGTCGGCGCCATCACCGTGGACGAGGTCGCCGTGGTGGACGCCGAGAAGTGTATAGGGTGCGGTGTCTGCACGCCGACCTGCGGAGGCGACGATGCCATCCGCCTGGTCGTGCGCGAGGAGGTGCAGCCTCCGCCCGACTTCCAGACGTTCGCCGCGGCCCGAATGGCCAAGTAGCGAAAGGGGAGAGCAACGAGCGGCAAGGCACAGAAGAAGGAACAGAGCAGGGAGAAGATCCTCCAGTCCGCCGGCGCGCTCATAAAGGAGAAGGGCATCACCGCCACCACGGTCTCGGACGTGATGGACGGGGCGGGGATGACCGTGGGCGGTTTCTACGCCCACTTCCCGTCAAAGGACGAGCTGGTGACCGAGAGCATGTCCAGCGCCCTCTGCCAGTCGACGGACACGCTGAAGGCGGCCGCTGGAGACAGGTCCGGGACCGAATGGCTCAGGGCCGTTTCAAGGAGCTACCTGTCCAGGGCCCACAGGGACAATCCTTCCGCCGGTTGCCCCCTGCCCGCGGCCGCGGGTGAGCTCGCCAACGCTTCGGAGCAGGTACGGCGCGCCTTCGCCTCCGATGTCGACACCCTGGTGAACGATATCTCCGTCCACGCCGAAGAGGCGGGATTCCAGCATCCACGCGGGGAGGCTCTCGCGGCCCTGGCGCTCATGATGGGTGGCATGACCCTGGCGCGCGCCCTCAAGGGGACACCGCTTTCCGACGAGGTACTGAAAGCCTGCCGTGACCACATCGAGAGGTGTCTGGAACAATAGCCCCGCGTGGGCCAGGTACCCCGAAAGGCTCCGGGCTACCTCCAGATGCCCGGATGGCGGGCCTGTGCATGCTCCGGCGCCCGGCTGATCGGCCCTACTCCCCCCTTCCGAGCACCACATCGAGGTAAGTCCGGACCATGTTCATGCCCGTGCTCGGGTGGGCTTTCTCCGGGACCATGAACCAGTGCGCCCAAAGACCATCGGTCAGCGCACTGATGGAAACCGCTATCGTCTCCGCTTCTTCAGGAGTCAGCCTGCCGCTCCGGTCTGCTTCCATGAGAACGTTACTCAAGGCGGCGTAGTAGCGCTCATTTGCCTTTCGCATCGCTTCATGCACATCTTCGTTGATGCCGGACCAGTAAACCATCGCTATGTAGGCCCTGGTGTAGTCTTCCGAGGGAAGCTCGTCGCTGAAATATATGGCAAGGAGTCTCTCGAGGCGCTCGTCCGGGTCCTCTATCGCTTCTATCGGCTTGAAGAAGAACTCCTCGTGCATCTCGAGGATCCAGTGGATCAGTTCAAGCGACAACTGCTCCTTGTTCGCGAAGTAGTGGCTGATGAGGCTGGTCGTCATGTTCGCTTCCCTGGCGATGCTCGCCAGCGTGCAGCCCTCTATGCCTTTCTCGGTCAGGCACCGGTAGAACGCCTCCAGTATCTGCGGACGCCTCTCTTCGGCCAAGCTCTTCCTGCCCATTCAAGTCCCTCCAGACCCTCGGATCCCAGGGGCGGATCCCCGCCGGCGGCCTCCCAATTATAAGACTCTTGAGGGCACATCGAATCTCCTATTCCGTCAGCGTCAGCTCGAAGTCACCTTCATAGACCTCCATGAACCTCTCGACCATGGGAGGGATGAGGTTGGCGAAATGATCCGTCTTCACGCAAACCACGGCGGGCAACTCGTGGTCCCTGGCCTTCTCGAATTCCTCTTGCAGGTCCCCCGGCTTGTCAACGAACGCGCCGTAACACCCCATTGCCTCCGCCATCCTGTCCCAGCGGACCGGGTTCTGCCGGCAGGCAATGACCTTCGAGGCATCACCTTCGAAGTACGCCATCTGGGCTATCTCCTCCATGCACCAGTATTCCTCGGAATGAACGATTACCGTGATCTTCACGTTCTCACGCGCCGCGGTTTCCATCTCCATGAAGTTGAAGCCCGCAGCCCCGTCTCCCGTGATTACGTAGACATCCTTCTCCGGGTTGGCCAGCTTCGCTCCCAGTGCGTACGGAATGCCTGTTCCAAGATGTCCGAACTCGAAGATGCCCAGCGCCGTCCTGGGGTTCGTGAATTCCATGTACACACCGTTGAACAGGCTGGTGTTGCCGCCGTCGCCAACGTTGATGGCGTCAGGACCGAATACCGCCGCCGCTGCCTGTACCGAGACCGCCGGATGTATCTGGTCGCCCGCGTAATCCCTGGGGGCTTGCTCGAGGGCTGCAAACTCGGGATTCTCGAGGTCCTTGTATTTCTGCACCATCTCCCCGCCTGCGGGCTTGACGTCCATCTGCTTCAACCTGTCCACAAGCGCGCTGGTAGTAGCTCTGGCGTCAGCCACTATGGCAACATCGACCGGCCGGTTGACCCCAACGTTCCTGGGGTCAACGTCCACCTGGATGAGCTTCTGCGAACCCGGCTCGCCGAAATACCGCGAGTAAGGCAGGTCCATGCTTCCCAGGCGGGTGCCGACTGCCAGGATCACGTCCGCCTCCCGCCTCGCGGTGAGCGCCCCCTGCGCCAGGCCGAAGAGGTAGTTGGAGTGCCGGTTGTCGAACGCGGACCTGGCGGCCATGGTGGTTGTTACGGGACAGTTCAGCATCTCCACGAGCTCATGGAGCTCCTCCCAGCCTCCGGCGTTGAGCACTCCCGTTCCCGCTATCACCAGCGGGTTCCCGGCTTCAGCCAACAGCCCGGCTACCTGCTCGATCTGCGCCGCGGGCGGCTCGAGTACCGTGACACGGTACTGGTGGGGCTCCAGGTACTGCAGGTCCGCGTCGTCGCCCTCCTCGTACAGGATGTCATAAGGGATATCTATGTGTACCGGGCCCGGTCGTCCGGCCGTGGCTTCCCTGAACGCCGCCTGGACGATCTCCGGAATGCGCTTCCATTGATGGACGACCTCGTTCCACTTGCACACAGGTCTCATGATCTCGTACTGGTTGATCGCCTGGTATACCCCGGACCTGAACGGGTAGCCGAGTGTGGTCGGCACCTGTGAACTGATGGCTACGACCGGCACTCCCTCCTCGTGTGCGCAGATGAGGCCCGGGACGATGTTCGCGGTGCCGGGCCCGTATCCCGCCATCGCAACGGGAATCCCGCCGGCACTCTTGTACGCGCCCTCCGCCATGTGCGCGGCCGCCGACTCGTGCCGCGGGCTCACCCACCTTATCCCGTTTGCCACCGCTGAGGCCATCACCGGATGATAGCCGGCGTCAGTGATGCCGAAAATCCTTTCTATTCGTTCCTTCATGAGGCATTTCACCAGTACTTCCGCACCCGTTACGTTCGCCATGACCGCACCTCCCGGTTGCTCTTTCCTCCAACATATCGAGTGACGCCCGCTGTATCCCACAACCTGAAATCCCCGCCTGGAGAGGGATTTATTGTTTGTACGCTCAAACAAAATATAATCAAACCCCCTGGTCTGTCAACAGGTGGGTGACGACCGGGAGACCCGAGCACTATCCCCCGTGTCCATTCGCATGAAAACGGTAGTGCGGCACCGGCACCGTGCTAGTATTAATCGCTGCGCGGATTTTTCAGGAGGCGCTATGAAGAAGTCCATGATCATAATCGGCGCGGGGATGGGCGGCCTCGCCGCCGGCATCTATGGCCTGCGCAACGGGTACGAGACCACCATATTCGAGCAGCACGCGCTCCCGGGCGGCCAGTGCGCTTCCTGGAAACGAAAAGGCTACACTTTCGACGGCTGCATCCACCACCTGTTCGGCACCCGGCCCGGCTCGCACCTTCACGACCTCTGGGAAGAGCTCGGGGCGATGCCCCGGCCGCTGGCCCCGACCAGAGAGGCCGTCGCAGCCTGTTCCCCGGACGGCAGGATGTATTACGACTACTGGGACCCGGCGCGGCTTGAGGAGAACCTGAAGGAACTCTCGCCCCCGGACGGCGCCCTCGCCGGGGAGTACGCGGGGGCGATCAGGGATTTCGCCCGGGCGGACTTCCTGGGCGCCCTGGTAACCAGGGACTACTCCAGCCTCTTGAGGATGTCGCCACGCCTGTTCGCGTTGCGGCGATGGTTGAGACCCACGATGCAGGATTTCGCGCTCCGCTTCAAGGACGGTTTCCTCAGGAAGGCTTTCCCGCTTCTCTCTTACTCAATACCGGACGTCCCCATCATGATACACATGGCCAAGCACGGCCTCGGAATGACGGGTGACATCGCCTGGCCGGTCGGGGCATCGATCGAGTTCGCGCGCTCCATCGAGAAGACGTACAGGGACCTCGGAGGTGAGGCGCACTACCGCCAGCGGGTCACTGAGATACTGACCTCTGGAGGCCGCGCCGTCGGTATTAAGCTCGAGGACGGCAGCGAGCACCGGTCTGACATCGTCATCTCGGACGCTGACGGCCGCAAGACCATCATGGAGATGCTCGGGGGGCGTTTCACGGACGAGAAGATACGGCGGATGTGCAGGCCTCCCGAGGACGAGATGAACTGGGCCGTGCACGTCTTCCTGGGCGTCGACCGCGACCTCTCAGGCGAGCCCTCCGCGCTGGTGCAGCTGCTCCCCGAGCCGGTTGAGATCGCCGGGCACAGGGCGAGCAGCATCGAGATGCAGATGTTCCCGCATGACCCCACGATGGCACCTGAGGGAAAGGGCGTCATCAAGGTGGAGCTCTTCTCTCGTTACTCCTACTGGAAAGAGCTCTACTCTGACAGGCCGCGGTACGACGAGGAGAAGCAGAGAGTCGCCGACACCGTGATAAACCTGCTGGAGAACACGCACTTCCCGGGCATCCGCTCACAGGTCGAGGTCGTCGACGTGCCCACTCTCATGACCTGGGAGAGGTTCACCGGCATCACGTGGGGCCTGGGGATGATGCCCGCCGGAAAGCTCGGCCTCACCGACACGCTCCTCGGCAGAGGTTTCATGACCCTTCCGGGCCTGGACTCCTTCTACATGGTGGGGACCTTCGCCGCCGCGGCGGGGTCGCTCTTCCAGAACGCCCAGTCCGGGAAGCAGGCTATAAGGGCCGTCTGCAAGAGGGACGGACGGCGCTTCCAGGCCCGCCCCGCGTAGTGGTCGGGGTCATTCCACCTTGACCTTGGGAAGGACCTTCTCCAGCCATCCCGGCAGCCACCAGTTGGCCTTTCCACCCGCCAGCTTCATTATCGCCGGGACGAGCAGCAGCCGGACCACGGTCGCGTCCAGTATGACCGCGATCGCCAGCGCAAACCCGAACTCCTTGAGCTCGAGCACGTCGGCGACGATGAAGCAGCCGAACACCGCGGCCATGATTGCGGCGGCCGCTGTGATGGTCCGCGCGGTGTGAGCTACGCCGGTCACGACGGCCTCGTCGTTGTCCCCGGTCTTGAGCCATTCCTCCTGCATGCGGCCGACAAGGAACACCTCGTAGTCCATGGACAGGCCGAACAGGGCCGCGAAGACCATGACCGGCAGGAAGGTCTGGACGAAGCCGACGCTCGTGAAGCCGAAAAGGCCCTCGAGGTGGCCGTTGACGAAAACCCAGGTCGTCAACCCGAACGCGGCGAGCGTGGCCAGCAGGTTCATGAGTACGGCTTTGACCGGAATGAGTATGCTCCGGAAGATGAGCAACAGGTACAGGAACGACACGGTCAGCACTATGGCCATGACGAGCGGCAGCTTGTTTATCGTCTCGACGCCCAGGTCCTCGAACTGGGCGGTCGCCCCGCCGACGAGTATCTGCGGGCTGCCGGAAGGAGCGTATTTGGGGACCATGTCATCACGGATATCGCGCACCAGGTTCGTCGCGTCCATGGAATCGATGGGCGCCTTGGTCACGACCGTCATTATCGTCCTGTTGGACCCGTTATCGACGTTTACCATCTGGGCGAGCACCGACTCGACCTCGGGTATCTGTTCCAGGGTGTTCAGCGCGTCCGGCGAGACCGTGCCGGTGAGTTCCTCCAGCACGGTTGAGATGGAGACGGCGGCCGCCACGCGGTCGTCGGCAGCAAGAGCGTTCGTCAGGTTCTGGATCGCGGTGAGGTCTTCAGCGCTCAGCTCCCCGGAGCCCTCGTGGGAAACGAGGACCTGCACCGGCGAAAGCAGCCCGGGGGTGAACTTCTCGGTAAGGATTATCTCAGCTTTGCCCGTCGGGGTGTCGGAAATGGCCGCGAGGCCCAGGTCGATACCCAGTTTCATGCCGAACGTGGGCAGGGCGAACAGGATAAGGAGCACCAGGCCGGGGAGCGCGATCCAGGGATGCCTGATGACGGTGCGGGCCCACCTGGCCCAGCCGCTCACCTTGGCAGCCTCGACGTCGTAGCTCGGCTGCAGCCGCTCGGGGAGCACCCGCACCTTGTTCACGCGGGGCCCCAGGGCGGCCAGGAAGGCGGGCAGCATAGTCCACGCGGTGAACAGCGTGGACACGACCACGATCACGGCCCCGATGGCCATCCCGATGAAGAGCGGAGACCTCACGACGAAGAGGGAGAAGAACGAGATCATGACGATAGTGCCCGAGAAGACGATGGTCTTCCCGCTGGTCTTCATTGCGATGCCGACGGCATGGGGCACCGGGTCGGGCCTTCTCTCCTCCTGGGCCCGGGCGAGCTCCTCGCGGAACCGGGTCAGGATGAACAGGGAGTAGTCTATCGAAATGCCGACGCCAAGCATCGTGACGATGGAGAGCAGGAACGAGTCGATGGGCCGCGCAAAGACCAGTAGGGAGAGCAGTCCGAACACGAAGGTCAGGTTGACCAGCGCGGTGACCAGCGGGATGATTCCCGCGATGACCGCCCCGAGTGCCAGGATGAGGACGATGAGGGCGACGGGGATGCCTATCGACTCGGCGCGCTCGACGTCGGCGTTCTCTACCTCGGTCAGGTCGTTCGCCGACTGCGAGTACCCGGTCAGGTAGGCCTCTACCGGCGCAGAACCGACTGCGTCCTCGACCTTCTCCTCCATGTCCGCGGACCGGGTCGCCCGCTGCCTGTCCGTACCGTTCAGACCCAGGGTCGCGAATGCGGCGTGCTGGTCCTCTGATATCTGGCCCTGAGCGAGCGGGTCATAGGGACTCACCAGGGCCACGACTCCTGGTTGGTCCTTTACCGCGTTCAGCACGTTGTTGACGGCTTCCTGGTATTGAGGGTCGGTGACCAGCAGCTTGTCGGAGTCGAACACTATAACGTCCTGCTCCGCGCCCGCAGCAGTGAAATCGCTGCCGATTATCTTCACTACTTCCTGGGAATCAGAGCCGGTCACGCTGTAGTCGGGGGCCGACAGGTTGTTCATGAGGTGAGGGTAGGAGATGACGGCCGCTACCAGGAGTAAGAGCCAGGCGCCCAGCACCCACCAGCGGTGCAGGGCTATCCACGTGCCCCACCTCACTGAGAACGGCGGTCTGGAATCGGAAGTGGTGTCTTTTTCAGCGCGGTTCTTCTCCATGGCCATCCCCCTCCCCGTTGAGGTTGACTTCCTAATGGATTCTATCATCCCGTGCGGCTCGCCAGTGGCGCTGTGCAGCCGTGTTAGAGTATTGGCATCGGATTGCGTGTAGCTTCAGCCGGAGAGAACAAGGAGAGGCGCATGACGAAGAAGACAGAGGAATCCTTTGGAGAGAGGATCCGGAGGCTGCGAGAAGCGAACGGGATCAGCATGGAGGCGTTCTCACACGAGACCGGCTACCCGGAGGACTTCCTGGAAGACGTTGAGAACGGCCAGATAGCACCACCCGTTGCGGTGGTCCTCCAACTAAGCCGCTTCTTCAACGTCGACGTGGAACAGCTGGAGGGTACGGGCGGCAAGCAGGCTGCCCGGAAAAGGACAACGAGCCACAAGAAGAGGGTCGCCTCGTATGCCTACAAGCCGCTGACAAAGCCTGGAGAGAAGAAGCACCTGAGGGCTTACCGGGTGACCGTGGACCCTGAAAGCGAACACAAGGGTGTCGAGTATCACCACGAGGGTGAGGAGTTCATCTACGTCCTGGAAGGAGGCCTGAAGATACAGGTCGGCAAGAACGTCTCCAACATCAAGACGGGCGGGTATATCAGCTTCGACTCATCGATATCTCACAAGCTGAGCAACCCTACAGGGGAAAAGGCAGAGCTCCTGGTTGTAATCTACGTCCCGTAAGGAGGGCGCATGTCTTTTCAACTGACCGAGGAACAGAAGATGGTAAGGCTGATGGCCAGAGATTTCGCCGCGAAGGAACTGGAACCGGTGGCCGCCGAGAGGGACCAGCAGGAGATATTCCCCATGGACGTGGTGAAGAAGATGGGTGAGCTCGGCCTGCTTGGGATGATGGTGCCGGACGAGTTCGGCGGAGCGGGCGCCGGGGCCGTCAGCTACTGCCTGGCACTCCAGGAGATCGCCTACGCGTGCGCGTCCACCGCCGTGACCATGTCCGTAGCCAATCTCTCCACCGAGCCCCTGCTCAAGTTCGGGGATGAATCACAGAGGACCAGGTACCTCGCCAGGCTGGCCCAGGGAGAACTGCTGGGCTGTTTCGCTCTCACGGAACCGGGGGCCGGGTCAGACCCGGGGAGCCTCTCCATGAGCGCCGAGGACAAAGGGGACCATTACCTGCTGAACGGCACCAAGGTGTTCATCACGCACGGGCAGTATGCCGACGTCGTGAACCTCATCGCGAGGACGGGCCCGGAGAAGGGCAGCAGGGGACTTTCGGCCTTCATCGTGGAGAAGGACACCCCGGGATTCTCCGTAGGCACGAGGGAGGACAAGCTCGGCTTGAGGGCTTCAAACACGGTGGAACTGCTCTTCAATGACTGCCGGGTCCCGAAGGAGAACCTCGTTGGAAAGCCCGGCGCCGGCTTCAAGATAGCCATGATAGCCCTGGACAGCGGGCGCATCGGCATAGCGTCGCAGGCCCTCGGGATAACCCGCGCCTGCCTCGACGAAAGCATCAAGTACGCCAGGGGCCGTAAGCAGTTCGGAAAGAGCATCAGCTCTTTCGAGGCCATACAGTGGATGCTGGCCGACATGGCCACCGGCATCGAGGCGGCAAACTGGCTGGTCCTATCGGCTGCCTGGCTGAAAGACCAGGGCCTTCCCTTCACCAAGGAAGCTTCCATGGCCAAACTCTTTGCCTCGGAGCTCGCCAACAAGAGCGCCTACCTCGCCCTGCAGATCCACGGCGGGTACGGCTACCTCAAGGACTTCAAGGTAGAGAGGCTCTACCGTGATGCCCGGGCCACGACGATCTACGAGGGCACGTCTGAGATACAGAGACTGGTCATCGCGAGGAACCTCCTGAAGGAACACGGCTAGAACGTGCTCGCGGCTTCAGAATGCATCAGGGGGGCGGCCGTTGAGACCGCCCCTCATCCGTAATCCGACCTGTCATGACGCCTGTGCGGCGATCCTCCTGCCGAACTCCTCGCATGTCTGCACGTCCGCCTGGGAGGCGTCGGGCCCCTTCCAGAGGCTCAGCGGAGCGCCCGCCTTCACTACCGGGCCGCCGCTCACGACCCTGCCGCCCCTTTCGGCGAGCATCTCTTCCATCCCACTGAGGACCGACGCGCCGCCCATCGCCGCGTGCACGGTGAAAGCCGCGCACACCTTGCCTTCGAGGCCTTTCGGTGACAGCGTGTCCATGAAGCGTTCCACGGGGCGCGCCGGCTTGTGATACCCCCTGTTCCCGTAGGTAGGGCTTCCCACCAGCACGATGTCGAACAGCCCGACCGGCTCGGACGCCGCCTGAGCCGCGTCCCTGACGACGCACTCGACGCCCGTGGACTCGAGGCCCTTCGCGATATCCTCCGCCGCCTGCCTGGTGTGCCCCGTCTTGCTGTGATAAACGATAAGAGCTTTCATGCCTTCCAACCCCTTTCAGAACAACCATCCAACCCTGACATATCGTACCGACTTCAGGAGCATCCGCATGCCCCGGCAGTGGAGCCCCCTCCTGCCTCTTCGTCATCCGGCTCCATCGGGCAGCAGCCTCCCGCTGGTGCGGAGGCGCCCAGCAGGTGGGTCCCGAGGAGCTCATCGGCCAACGCCCTCATGTGGGACGCGGGCTGGTCTTTCACGAACTGCCCCGTCCTCGCCGCCGCCCTCAGCTTCTTCTCGTCGATGCCTTCGGCGCGCGCCTTCTCCACTAGGTTCTCCAGGCACGGGACGCAGCCGGACGCGACGGCCGACCCTATCGATATCAGCAGCTGCGTCTCAACGTCCAGCACGTTCGAGATCTGCTTCATCCTCCGACCCCCTTCTCTCTTGAGCGCGGAGACCCGGATGCTCGACACCTTCATCGGGTCGGCGGCGGTCCCGCTCTTGTGGTCGACGCGGTCCACGACCGAGACGTCCTCGAATCCCGCGCCCGTTATCATTCCCAGGTAATCCTCCTCGCTTGTCGCCCCCGCTATGCAGCCCGCCCACACTGTCATATCCTCCCTCATCCTGTCGGGGAGGTTCTCCACGACCAGGTCGGAGATGAGGAGGCGCCCCCCCGGCTTCAGCACCCGGTACGCTTCGCTGAACACCCTGTCCTTTTCGGGGGAGAGGTTGATGACGCAGTTCGAGATGATCCAGTCCACACTCGAGCTCTTGACCGGCATCTCCTCAATCTCCCCCAGCACGAACTCCACGTTGCCGTAGCCGCCCTGATCGGCGGCCTTCTCAGCCCTGTCGATCATCTCCTGCGTCATGTCGAGCCCTATCACCCTGCCCGATTCACCGACCCTGTTCGCCGCCAGGAAGCAGTCTATCCCCGCCCCCGAGCCGAGGTCGAGAACGGTCTGGCCCTCTTTCACCTCTGAGAAGGCAAGAGGGTTGCCGCACCCGAAGGACGCCCCGGCGGCGTCCCCGGGAATGCTCTCGAGCTCCTCGTCGCTGTAGCCGACCAGCGTCGCGATGCCCGCATCCGCTGCTTTGCCGGGAGTGCAGCAGGAGCGACCGGCCGCCGGGGCCCTGCCGATCCTCTGCTTGTAGAACTCCCTGACTCCCTCGCGTATCTCTTCCTTGCCCTTGCTCACCTCTACCGCCTCCTGTTCGTGTTCTACATTTCGAAAAGATTCGAAATGTCAGGTGAAAAAAAATTACGCATTCTTAGCGCTCTGGACCACGTCGCTGGCAAACGACCCGACCGCTTCCAGCGCCTTGGGGTTGGGGACGAGGCGGATGAACTGCCCATCCCTCTCCACCTTCACCAGGCCCGCCCGCACGAGCTCCCTCGTGTGGTGCGATATGGTCGAGGGGGCCAGGTCGAACTTCTTGACGATGTCGCCCATGCAGCTGCATTTCTCGCAGCACTTGCCCTCGATCATCCCCGACATCCCCGAAGAGTAGATGAACTTCAGTATCTCGAGCCTGCTCGGGTTCGAAAGCGCTTTGAAGATTTCCACCGGGTCGTACTCCACTCCAACTCCTTCGATACTTCGAAGATTATCGAATTATATATGGCGCCCCGAATTCTGTCAAGAGGGAATACGGCAGTGGGAGCCAGGTCCGGTTGGCGCAGTCGCCAGCTGTCGATGACAGGAGGGCCTTGCAGCCCTCCCTCCATCACTTTACCCGGTGGTAGTGCGTCTCTACCAACTGGTGCCACTGCCCGTCCTCGCTCTGCATGCGGGAGGTGAGGATCCTGTGGTCGTCGCTCACGACCTCGATGGCATCCTTGAACTTCGCCTTTGCGTCCGGACCTTTCCCACCTGGACCCTCGGTATCGAGCGTGAGCTTCTTCCCCGCGGAGTCCAGCTCACCGTGGTAGATCCACATGTGGGTCATTATGGATACGACGAAGATCCCGATGAAGCGCTTCGCGTCCGTGTCGTAGCCCAGCACAGTGAGCGATGTGCCCGATGCCCCCTCACCCGGTGAGATATCACGGCCCTCGGCGAGTATCCAGAGATCGCCTAGCGGCTTGACGGTCTCCTTCCCCGTGTACTTCTGGCTCGGATGGCCCGGGGCCATCATCATCTCTCCCTCGAACTCCCACTCGCCGATGAGCTTCTGGAGCCACATATGCTCTTCCTGCGGCTCCGGCATGGGCACCTCGAATTCCTGTTCGGACTCTGTCTTCGCCATTTTCCTGTCCCCTTTCCCTGGCCGTGAGAAAGTGACGCTCACTCGCTCGCATCCGTTGCCACCGGTCGGTTTCGAGAGCGCTGCGTCGATTCCTTCGGATCAGCCATAAGTGCGAGTGACAGAATCCAGGTAAAGGGCCGCGAGGGGATGCCGTACTACTGCTGCATCTGCACCTCGTTCGTGCGGGAGGCCGGGGTGGACTGGCTGCGCGTGCACCCTCCGGAGGGGCGCCGCGAGCCCTGCGTATGGCGCGCCGCTAAATCAGTATGAAGCAGACCTAGTCCGAGAACGCTCCTATGGTGTCAGTACCGGATACGCGCCCCTCGGAGTACATGGAGCGCTCCACGATGATGGGGCGTGCCCCGTCCTGCGAGACCACCATAACGGAGGCCAGCCCCAGCCCCTCGAGGCGGTCTGACATTGTATAGGTCTTGCGGGAGTTGGCGCCTATCTCGTCGGTGAAGGACACGTTCCCTGTGCCGTCCGGGGTCATGTAGGTGACCCGGACGGTCACCGCCCCCGGGTTGGGATTCTGGACGCAGGTGTAGGTCTCGGCGCCGCTGACGCCAATCTGGCCTCCAGAGGGAAGCAGCCAGGCGATATGGGGGGAGTCCACCCCGATGGAGTCGGTCATCCCCTTGCCCGGCATGCCCGAGACACCCCAGTACATGGCCCGCTCGGCCACGACCGGCTTATCTGAGTGGACCATGGTGGAGATGTCGGCCTGGTATGGCATCTCGTCGTTGGCCCTGATGGTCTTCCGGCTCCCGGCCGGGAGCTTGAAGGCCGGCTGTGTAATGGGGCCGTCGGGGGTCATGTAGGTGAGGCTCACCGCGGCCTCGGAAGAGTTGGGGTTCTGCACAAGCACGTAGGTCTCGAAGCCCCAGGCGGTGGTCCCCTCAGCCAGGAAGAAGTCGGTTGAGGGAGCGGTTGCCCCAACCGAGCAGTGGCCCTCCCTGGAGAGTCCGCCCTCCCCACTCGCGTACATCGTGCGCTCGGCCACCACCGGCACGCTTGAGCTCACCTCGATGGAGGCATCCTGCGTCCCTATGTCGTCCGCCATGCTGAAGGTGCCCCGCGAGTTCGCCGGCACCGTCTTGTCGAAGGAGGCCGGCCCGGCCTCGGTCATGTAGGTGAGCTTCACGCTCGCGTCCCTGCCTCCCGGGTTCTCAACACAGGTCCAGGTGGAGAACCCCCAGGCGCCCGAGCCTTCCGGCAGGTACCAGATAGTGGAAGCCGAGGTCGCCCCTATGGAGTTGTGGGCCCCGAAACGCGCCCCGTCTGCGGTTGAGCAGGGGAAGGTCATGGTGCGGTCCACTGCGATGGGCTTTCCTTCCAGGGACTCCACCTTTGTGGAGAAGTCGGTGGCATGCCCAAGGTCGTCTAAAGCGTTCACCACTGTCTGGCTCGAGGCGGGCAGGGTGAGGTTGAGGGTCTTTATGGCGCCCTTTCCGGTGTTGCCCGCCGCGGTGTCCATATAAGTGAGGCGGGCGGTAACATCGCTCGCGTTCGGGTTCTCGATGGCTATGTAGGTGGAGAAGCCCCAGGCGGTCGAGCCCTCCGCGAGGTAGTAGGTGGCGAGCCCGGAAATGCTGAAGACCTGCAGCAGGCCCTGCTGGCAGGCCAGGTAGGCGTAACCGCCCTGGGTAAAGACCGTCCAGGGACCTGTTCCCGTTTCGGCAGAGCCGATCGAGACCGGCGAAGCAGGGTCGGAGACGTCAAACACCTCCAGCGCATTGCCGGCAAAGTCGACCACGTATGCGTAGACGCCATGAACGGAGACCGACCGGGGTTCGTCTCCTGTACCGACTGAGCCGACCGGGACAGGATTTCCGTGGGCGGAGACGTCAAACACCCCCAGCGTATCGACTGTAGCGTTGGCCACGTATGCGTAATCGCCCTGGACGAATACAGATGCGGAGATGCCTCCCGTGGGGGCGCTGCCGACCGAGATGATCGTGGTCGGGTCGGACACATCGTAGACACGCAACGCAGTGCCCCCCACGTAAGCGTAATCGCCCTGGACGAAGACAGTGAGTGGTACTGGGCCAGTAATAAGTCCGCCGACCTGGTATGGCAAAGCGGGATTGGAGACATCGTAGATCTCCAGTGACGCGGTGCCGCCGTTGGTGACATAAGCGTAATCGCCCTGTACAAACACCGAATTGGGGCCGGAATCCGTTGTGACAGCGCCGACGAGGGTCATCGAGGCGGGGTTGGAGACGTTGAAGACCTGCAGCACGTCGGCTCCGTCGTTGGCCACGTAGGCGTAGTCGCCCTGTACGCACACCGCTCGGGGCGAGCCGATTGTCGGAGCGGCGGGACCGACCGGGACCGGCGCGGCGGGATTGGAGATGTCGAATGCCTGCAGCGCATTGGGGTTATAGGTGGCAACGTAAGCGTAATCTCCCTGGACGTATACTGAATGTGGTTCTCCCGCCGTCACTGTCGCGGCGCCTACCAGGGTGGGATTCGGCCAGGCGGCCCACGCGACGCTCGACAGCACCAGGAGAAGCAGGAGAGGCAGGACTGCCAGGACGAGGTGCCTTGCCATCCTTCGCCCTGCATGACGTCCTCGAGACCCAGGTGGAACATTCCTCATTTTCTTTAGTCCCTTCATGTAGCGCCGGCCTACGAAACCGCAGGTGCCGTCTTGCCCGAGGGCCGCCCTCACCGGCGGCCCGCCCAAGATTATATCGGCAAGAACAGGCCTCCCGGCCAGTCTGAAGATGAAATCCATGGTTGCGGAGGGAGAGGGATTCTTATTTCGGTTCAGGTCTTATACACTCTGCAGAGAAGTGCCCTCAGCTGGTATGTGCCCATGGCGGGATCGTAAGGCGGTCCGTTGTCCGTGAGCAGATTGGCGTTCGACGTCCATACACCGTGCTCAGGGCTTTCCTCCTCCGGGAACCACCAGCCGTGCTCCACGTGCACCACTCGGGGATCTATACCCTCGGTCAGACTCGCCTTCTGTCGTATCTTGCCCCTGCGTGTCTCGATCCAGATCCAGTCCCCCTCGGTTATACCCAGTCGCCCCGCAGTCTCCGGATGTACCTGCACAATGGGGTCCGGGTGCCTCCTGCGAAGCTTCGGGACCTGGCGGTGCTCCGAATGGAAGAAATAAGGAACCCTCCCGCCGGTTATCAGGATGAGCGGGTAGTCTTCCAGCAGTTCCGGGGTGCTCAACGGGCTTTCAGGCGGCTCCTCGTAATAAGGAAGGGGGTCGTAACCTAGACCTTCCAGAACACTTGAATAGAGCTCAACCTTACCGGATGGCGTAAGGAACATCTTCATCTGCTCGTACTTACGGTACGCGAGTGGCACCGAGACGGAGCCCCTGTCTTTCAACTGCTCGAATGAGAGCCCCAGCCCCTTCAGCCTCCTGTCCAGTATCTCTTCGAGTGGCTCCGTACCCGCCTCGAGCCCCAACCTCCGAGCGAGCTCGATCATTACCTCCTCGTCCTGCCTGGATTCCCACAGCCTTACGACTCTCTGCTGTGCGAATACATGAACATCAACCGCTATCGGATAACCTTGAACGCCATCGGCCTCGAGCCAGGTTGCGGCGGGCAATACGATGTCAGCCATTTCAGCGGTGGGAGTCATGAAGATGTCCATGACGACAAGCAGATCGAGCGCTGCCAGTGATTCCAAGACCTCCCGAGGGTTTGCATAGGTGACGAGCGGATTGCTCCCGAATATGAGAAAAGCCTTTACCGGGTATGGTTCGCCTGTTCGCATGGCCTTGAGCATTGCCGGTATGTGAGCTGCCGGCATCGGCAGCGACACGCCATTCGCGCCCAGCACCTTGAACTCGTCGGCACCAAGCCTTTTAGCCCGGGCATCTTCAGATAAGCGTTCGGCTAGATAAGGGAAGATGCCCATCGGGAGCATGCCTGTTATCAGACCGCCCGGCACATCGATATTTCCGGTCAGGACCGGGAGCATGGCAATGGCGCGGGCCGTCTGAAAGCAGTTAGGGGTGTGCTCGAAGGCGACACCCCAGTCAAGCGTGGCGGGTTTCGCCTGGGCGAAGGTGCGCGCGGCCAGCCGTATCTGGTCGGCCGGGACCCAGGTTATCTCCTCCGCCCACTCCGGGGTATACCTCTCCACTCGTTCGGATAGTTGGTCGAACCCGCTGGTCCATTCCTCCACGAACTCACGGTCGTAAAGTTCCTCCGTGATCATGACGTTCAGCATGCTCAGGGCAAGCGCGTCGTCCGTGCCAGGCCGCAATTGTAGCCAGATTTCAGCCTTCTGCGCCGTCTCCGAAAGGCGTGGGTCTACAACAATGAGCTTGGAACCTCTCTCTATGCTGTCCCTGAGGGTGAACTGGATCTCCCCGTCGGGCCCCGTCACCAGGGGGTTGTGGCCCCACGCCAGGACATACTGTGGGTGAACCTCTCCGAAGTAGTCGGGCACGAAGGGCATCCCGAGGGTGAGCATGTTGGCGTTCAAGCGCGGGATAAAGCACTGCGCGCAGCCAGGCTCGCACCAGTTGGGAGTGCCAAGGGCGTTGGCGAACCTCACGACGTAGTCGAAGTGCCGCCGGCCTGTCCCCTGTCCAATGCCTATCGACTCAGCACCAAGGTCCTCGATTATCTCCTTGAGCTTGACGACAATGGAATCGAGGGCTTCGTCCCAGGAAATGCGCTCCCACCTGCCCTCGCCTCGCGCGCCAAGGCGCCTCATCGGGTACTTGAGCCGGTCGGGGTGATGTAGAAGCTCGATGCTCGCGGCGCCCTTGGGGCAGAGGCGTCCCTTGTTCATAGGCGAATCCGGGTCGCCCGTCACCTTCACCACGTCTCCATCCTTGACGTGGACAAGCGCGCCACAGCCGCCGTGACACATCCGACAAGAGCTCTTGACCACCTTCAGCTCATCCATAATGCCTCGAGTTGATGGACTTATTGACCTGGATGGTTTCAACCGCTTGCCAGGCCACCGGCAAACCGAACCTTGTTTCGCTTGTTAAGGGTAGCCACAAGCCATGAAAAAAGATACCACCCCTCAGGCAGGCTTAGAAGGGGTACGGCTGCTGCTGTGCTGTGCCGGGGAGTTTTATCCACAACTCGTCTAAAATCATTACCAAGAGACAACACAAGACTACGTCTCATCTTTCCGCCGAGTCAGATAATAGCTCGAGCCACGCCCCCTGGCCGGGTTTCGCGCAAGCACACCTTTTTTTGGCAGGTCGGCAATGTCGCGCTTGGCAGTCTCTCGGGTTGTCTTGGTCATCCCTATGTACTTACTCGTCGTAAGCCCGCCTTCGAACTCATCATCTGCTTCAAACAGTTTGTTGATCACTTTTTTCTGTCGTTCATTGAGGTTGTGATCGGAGATCTCCTGCCACATCCGAGCCTTTTCCATCGCCTTATGAACTTTGCCTTCTGATCGTCCGATGGCCTCCTGCAGTCTGCGCCCTCGCGGGCCCTCATCTTCCGTGGCACACCTTGAACTTCTTTCCTGAGCCGCACGGGCACGGGTCGTTGCGGCCCACACGAATAGAAGCGTCGCCGGAACCTCTGCCTCCTGGATCCAGGAGCTCCATTATCCCGGCTGGGGAGTGGCCAGACTCGTAGAGGTGGGCCATCAGCTTCATCGGCTCGCCGACCCGGCTGAAGAACTTTCGATAACCTTCGCACAGGTAGCTCAGCCCCGGCTCCGCGTCTGGAGCAGTCTTGAACCGGTTCTTGGGGCATTCACCCCTGCACGCGAACAGGAAATCACACTCCTTACAGAAAGCCGGCAAGGAATCGCGCTTCGCCTCGCCGAACGACCTCTGCTTGCCCGAGCTCACGAGACTGCCCATCGGCTCGCTCACGATATTGCCGAGGAGGTAGTCGGGCTCGACGAAATGGTCGCATGAGTAGAGATCGCCGTTGTGCTCGAGGGCAAGGGCATTGCCGCATGTCTCCTGGAAGATGCACATCAAGGCCGGCTCGCCGACCCATGAGGCGAACGCCGACTCGAAGAAGTTGACGTGCACCTTTCCCACATCTCGCTCGATCCACTCTGAGAAGACGCCGAGAAGGAAGTCGCCCCATTGTTCCGGCTCTACAGACCTGTCTGTCACCGAATCACCCTGCTGCAGGAGGGTCGTGCCGTCTTCGTTGATGCGCTCGACTATGGGTATGAACTGTATCCAGTCAGCTTGAAGCTCATTCGTGAAAAAACGATAGACATCGCGCGGGTGGCCGGCGTTAGCCGGGTGCACCGAGCAGAGGATGTTGAAATCGACCCCCTTGTCCTGCAGCATCCGCGCGGCCCTTTCTACCTTGCCGTACGTGGGCCTACCCTGGCGGTCGACCCGGTATGCGTCGTGCATCTCGCGCGGACCATCCAGAGACAGCCCTAGGAGAAAGCGGTGCTTCCTGAAGAAAGAGCACCAATCGTCGTCGATAAGCGTCCCATTGGTCTGGATCGTATAGGAGACCTGCCTGCCACCCGCGCATGACTCCGCTATCTCGACAGAGCGGGCGAAGAAGTCGAGGCCCATCAGGCAAGGCTCTCCTCCCTGCCAGCTTATGACCACCTCATCTGAAATCTGCGATCCTATGTACTGGCGTATGAAAGCCTCCAGCACCCGGTCGTCCATGCGAGCCCGGGAACCCGCGTACAGTCGTTCCTTTTGAAGGTAGAAGCAGTACCTGCACGAGAGGTTGCAGGCGGAACCCGCTGGCTTTGCCATGACGTGGTAGGCGCACGATCTCTGGTCGGACATCTGTCTATACCCATCCTGTTGACGCAAGCCTCGGCTTCTACTCGCAAAGGCCGGCAGTCGTTTGAAAGGCTCCTGACCATTCTTATAGAACGGGGCCCGAATGGAAAGGAGCCGGAGTGGATTCGTTGATGAGCAATCGCATACCGCATGCAATCGGTGTGGCGATCAGCCCTGTCCCGATCATCGCGGTCATACTGATGCTGTCTTCGAAAGACGCTCTGCTCAACGCCGTTCTGTTCGACGTCGGATGGCTTTTCGCCATCATCGCTACGAGCGTCGTCGCGCTGCTCTGTTCTGCAGCAAGTCCATCTCGGGGCAGAAGGGGCCGGGACGGTCACAACCGTCATCCACCTGCTGGGAGTCCAGGTGATCGTGAAAGGCATCGAGGGGCTGGTCTGATGCTGCCTCCACTGCCCGCAGGGAAGCCTTCGTTCTTCAATAAATATCATCTAAAAAGTAACGAGCCGAAGACTGGACATCGCTACAGGGAGGTCCGCTTGGCGTTAAAAAAGAACAAGACAAACGTGTTGATCATAATAGTCGACAGACAGGGGGCGGGAGCGCTGGGTTGCTATGGCAACACCGAGCACATCGCCCGTCTCCCTTCGTATCACCGCACATAGACATTAACGGCTTCCAAGCTGATTGATTCTACTATGTCCGAGCCCGATATAACGCTTTGGGACCTGCACCTTCATGGCACCGACTGCACCAATCATGATCTGCCGCTACCTTCACCGTGCTTACGCCATGCTTCAAACGCTTTTACCCCGTCATCCACAGTCGGGAACAGTGACAGTCCTTCTATTCTATTCGCGATATCACTGCGGGCGAAAGTAGCCCGCACAGGCCCCTTTAGGCGTGCGAAAGCTAACTGCAAACCCTTCGTTTCCAGGTCGTCGAGAAGGGCACCGAAAGCTGCAGAACCGGTGGAGTCGACATAGAATATCTGTTCAGCATCTATAATGACCCAATCCACAGGATCACTCGAAGTCGTTATGAGTTCCTTGACTCTTTCGCGGAAGTGGTTGGCGTTGGCGAAATACAGCGGGGCGTCGAACCTATAGATGACTAGCCCCGGAACCTTCTTCGCCTCCGGCCAAAGTGCCATATCGCGATATCCGGACTCGTCGGCCAATCGGCCCAGGACCGCATCGTGCGGGTAGGCACTTCTGTATAGAAGGTCAAGGATGGCAAGGACGATAGCAAGCCCAAGCCCGTACAGTACTCCAGCGGCTGCAACACCCACGGTCGTGATGATCACGAGGACCGCCTCGAACCTCCATGCGCTCCAGATTGAGACAAGCTCTTTGAAGTCGAACAGCTTTACGGCAGCCAGGACCAGTATCACCCCCAGCGCTGCAATGGGCAGGTATTTGAGAATCGGCGTGAGGAACAACAGAATGAGGGCTATCGTAGCCGCGCCGACAAACTGCGACACCTGCGTTTTGGCACGTAGGGAGTAGTTAAGGGCCGTACGCGAGCCGCTCACAGAGACAGGCATGCCGCCTAGAACTCCGGACGCCAGGTTACCAGCGCCCAGCGAGAAAAACGCGCGGTTCGCTGATATGGTCTCCCCATTCTTAGCGGCGTAGGCTCGTTCCGGTGCAATAGTGTCTGCAAAAGCTATCACGGACATGGCGAGTGCCGTAGGGAGCAGCGCGGTGATATCCTTCCACCCCACGTGAGGAAGGGTCGGGGACGGAAGGCCTTTGGGCATGCTGCCGACTACCGCAAAGCCATGGGAGCTCAGGTCCAGGAAGTATGACAGTAGCACAGCTAGCACCAGCAGCACGAGCGTGCCGGGCACCTTCTCGAAGTACATGTCGATGACAAGCCCCAGCGCGAGCAAACCTATACTGAACACCATCACCCAGACGTGTGTCTGCCCCAGGCTTGTAAGGAAGCGCCACGCGCTTATGAAGAAATCGCCGCGTGGAATACTGAACCCTAACATCTTGGGTAGCTGGGCCACGATGATTACAAGAGACACGCCCATGAGATAGCCCAGAAGGATGGGCCTTGACAGGAACTCCGCTATGAAGCCGAGGCGAATGAGCCCTCCAAGAATGCAAAAGACGCCCAGCATAAGTGACAGCGCTATCGCGAGTTGCAGAGCCCGCTGCGGATCGCCACCCGACAGGTTGGCAACCGTTGCTCCCGTGATGGTCGCAACGGCCACCTCTGGCCCGAGTATCACCTGCCGGGAATCGCTGAAAAACGCGAAAGCCACCATTGCACCCATGGCAGCATATAATCCTATGACGGGTGACAATCCGGCCACCTGTGCGTACGCCATGGCGCTGGGAACAGTCACTGCTCCGACAGTAATGCCAGCCACGAGGTCCGTCCGAAGAAGAGACCACCCCTCGCTTCCAAGCTGGCGGGCAAAAGGGAGGGCCTGCGTGACCTGAACCGAGAGTCGCCCGAAGATACGTTTCTTCTTTCGGCTTCCGGTAACTGCGCTCATCCTCCTCACAGCTGCATTTGGTTACCTGCGGTAACGGACTACAGCCGACAAATTGCTTCACCAGAGAAAGGGTCAAAAACCCTACCTAGCCTGAGTAGTATCCATTAGCTCGCGTCCCTCGCTTCGGCTCTTTAAAAGCACATTCACGCTGACCAGCAACGCCCAGAAGGGCATGAGCAGGTTGACATAAGGCAAGATGTCAGATGAAACAAGTAAGACCAGTGCTATCGAAAGACCCAAAAAAGCCAGCCAGCGGTTGATGAACGAGGTGCGCAGCACTATAGCGGAGGTTGATATCATGAAGACCGCTGCCATTCTTATGGCGAATGTGTTCAGCAAGGCGAAGGTCATGTGATAGCCGAGACTCCACACATCACTCTGGGTGGTCTTGGTTGGCGCTGCTTTGAACATGGCGATCAGGCCTATTGCGACCGCCGCAGCAGCGAACAGCATCGCTACGAATAGCAACCCGCTACCCAGGAATACAGTGGCGAAGAACTTGTCTTCGCGCTCGCCCATGCGGTCACGTATTACGCCTATGAACCAGATAAAGGCGATTCCCGCGAAGGGGATGAGGTTGATAGCGATAACAGCCAAAGTCCTGCGACCACCCTGGGCGAGCCAGACTCCTGCATCGGCGGGGTTCCTGGCTATCGAGAATCTGATGAGTAAGATGCTTATCGCAAGGAGTATTGCGAAAAGTATACCTGCGATAGCAGCACTGCGGGGCGTCCTCAGTCTCTTAACTATTCTGACTTCATCTGTCATCATCATCTCTTGGTTTCAACCGTGCTTGAGATGCCTTCTCGGCACGAACGTGTTGACCGCCCTGCCCTCCGACATCTCTCCATGCAAGTCTGCTTGACCTTCGTACCAGCTGGCATACCTGTTAGACCCCCACCAGGCGGTAAGACCATGCAGAAGGATGCTCAAGCCCACGGTAACCGCCATTATCGTGACTATCAGTTCCGTGCCGGGGAGCTTCGCCTCCTCTATTATGATGCCGGCAAAGACTATGGACGCCAGGCCGCGAGGGCCGAACCAGCCCATGTACAGCAACGACGGCCAACGGGTATTCGAACGGACCATCGCCAGCGCAACCGGGACCATCCGCACTATTGTAAGACTCAAGGCCGCGTAGAGGACGATCTGCCAGGTGAGCCCGCCGATGGCTGAGCTGAGGATGGCGTTTCCGAAGACGAAGAAACTTAGCACTACCAGTATCTGGCCGAGCGCGTCCGGGAATTCTTTCAAGTCAGTAACCTGCTCGCGCACAACAAGCCCGAAGACGAAGCCTGCGACCCAGGCGGAGATAAAACCACTCCCTTCGAACGGGACGGCCAGCGCGTATGCAAGTGCGGCCAGTGCCGCGACCCCTACCTGCAACCAGACGGAATCAGCCCATTTCTTCAGTTGAGCGACGGCAGCGAGCTTTCCTCCCAGCCAGCCCACCGCGATACCGATGAGTCCGGACAAGACAATCGTTTTCACGATAAACCAGATAGCCTGCCCGCCGGTCTGGCCGTGCGTGGCGACCTCGGTCCCGGCGATCAGCAGCATGACTATCGGGAACACTATTCCGTCATTCAGCCCGCTCTCCACGTTCAAGCCCTGGCGGATGCTCAGTGGTACGCGGGGATTGGAGATGACCGCCAGCCCCAGGGCGGCATCGGTGGGGGCAAGTATCGCCCCGACCAAGGCAGCCTCCCAGACATCCAGCTTGCCGAAGAGCACCAGCGCCGCGATGAATCCCAGGACTATGGTCAAGGGAAGGCCTATTCCGAGCAGCCGCTCCGGTATGTAAGCCTGCTTTCGCCATGACTTGGCGTTGACGCTCATGGCATCCGTGAACAGGACAAGCACCAGGGTGGCTTCCAGCAGAGTCTTGACGACCTCCGGGTCGGCCGAGAGCTTGACCATGTCAAGACACTTGGGCCCGATTATCAGGCCCAGGGCGGTGAAGATGATGGGACCGGTCAGGAACGTCCTGCTCAGTCGGCCGGAGAAAACCGCGTAGATGAAGATCAGCACTGCCAGGACGGCAAACCAGTAGGCGTTCATCCCGTCACCTCAAGTGGAGACCGCAATAAGGTCTTTATTTCCGATGACTCACAACATCACTGCCGTGACATGGCAACGCGTATCAGTTCCTGCGGGTCGATCTTATGGCTCTCGTCGTCTTCGCCCGCATTTATCTGCACGAGCTCGATCTTGCCGTTGAACCTGCTCGACTCTCCGCTGTAATCGGTGCTGACAGGCATTCCGAAGTCCTCGCCGATATCCGTGGTCTCGTCGGCGGAGAAGATGATCGGGTGCGTTGCCGGGATCTTGCCCTCTCCGACCTTCTTACCGTCGCAGTAAAGCGTCACGTCTCCTCCTTTGCCCAGGCCGCCGCCTTCATAGGCGAACTCCATGCGGACCTGGTGACTTCCTGGAGGTATCTGTTCGGCAGCCTCGACCGGGAACTCATGCAGGCCGAGCACGTTATAGGTGAATTTCAGCTTGCCTTCCAGCGCGTAGAAGACCCAGCCTCCGAAGTGGCCTCCCTGGGCGATGATCACCCCCTGGCAGGGCTCCTCGGGAGCCACGATCTGGGCGGTGACCGACCAGGACCTGTTCTTGATGTTGATGACGCTGTTCTCGGACAGGCGCTTCATGCCTGGGAAGAAGAGCTGCGAGGTGCCTTGGACCAACTGTGGGCGCCCGGCCATATCAGGATCTATGCGCTCGACGCCGCGGTCGTCCAGCGGCAGTACGTTATACCTCACAGCTTCGATGAGGAACAGGCGCTGAAGTTCGTGGAGTTTCTCGGGCATCTCCTTGGAAAGGTCCCGCGCCTGGCTCCAGTCCTTGTTGCCGTCGTACAGCTCCCATGCGTCGTCGTCGAACTCAGGCAGCTTCGGCCCTCCCATGAGCTCCCAGGGCGTGCGGTGCTTTGTGACCGCGCTCCAGCCCTTGAAGTAGATGCCGCGGTTGCAAAACATCTCGAAGTACTGCAGGTCGTGGCGCTCCGGCTCTTCGGCGTCGTTGAAGCTGTAGAGCATGCTCGTCCCTTCCATGGGGGACTGCTGCACTCCTTGGACGAAGGTAGGCTCGGGAATCCCCGCGGTTTCCAGGATGGTCGGAGCCACGTCGATGCAGTGCGTGAACTGGTTGCGCATGCCGCCCTTCTCTTCGATGCCTTTCGGCCAGTGGACTATCGTGCCGTTGCGCGTCCCGCCCCAGTGCGAGGCCACCTGCTTGGTCCACTGGTAAGGGGTGTCCATGGCCCACGCCCAGCCCACGGCATAGTGATTGTACGCCTCGGGTGTACCCAGCTTATCCATCACGGAGATCATGTACTCGGGGGTTTCCAGGTGTGCCGCCCCGTTGAAGTTCGCCATCTCGTTGAAAGCACCGTTGAGGGTTCCCTCCGCGGAGGCCCCGTTGTCCCCGATGATGTAGTAGATGAGGGTATCGTCCAGTATTTCGAGTTGCTCGATGGCGTCGATGACCCGGCCTACGTGGTAGTCGGTGTGCTCCATGAAACCGGCGTACACCTCCATCTCGCGCTCCAGGACCGGTTTCAGTTCGTCAGGCATGTCGTCCCAGGCGGGTATAACATCGGGCCTCTTCGTCAGTTCCGCGTCCTCGGGGATGACGCCCAGTTCCTTCTGCTTCTTGATGGTTATCTCGCGCTGCCTGTCCCAACCGTGCGCGAACTTGCCTTTGTACTTGTCGGCCCACTCGGGTGGCACGTGGTGCGGGGCGTGGGTCGCGCCGGGCGCGAAGTAGACGAAGAACGGCTTGTCCGGCATGAGCGCCTTCTGCGACCGGATCCAGTCGATGGCGCGGTCGGCAAGATCTTCGGTGAGGTGGTATCCCTCCTCGGGGGTCTTCTCCGGCTCGACCGGGTTGGTCCCCTCGTACAGCGCGGGGTACCACTGGTTGTTCTCGCCCCCGATGAAGCCGTAGAAGTACTCGAACCCTCCGCCGCCCGAGGGCCACATGTCGAACGGCCCCATCGGTGATGACTGCCAGACCGGCACTTCGTGGCACTTCCCGAACTGTGCTGTCGAGTACCCGTTGTACTTCAGTGTCAGGGCCAGCGGCGCCTTGGTGTTGGGCGTGAGGGAGGTCTGCCCCGGCGCCGACGTCGCGGTTTCCGTTATGTTGCCCATGGCGACGGAGTGGTGGTTACGGCCCGTCAGCAATGCCTTTCGGGTCGGTGCGCACAGTGCGGTGGTGTGGAAGCGCGTGTATTTGAGGCCGCCTCCAGCGAGCTTCTCAGCCGCAGGAGTTTCGCATGGTCCGCCAAATGCGCTCGCTGCACCGAAGCCGGCGTCGTCCAGCAGGATCACCAGGACGTTTGGCGCACCTTCCGGCGGCATGACTGGTTCGATAGGAGGGAACTTAGTGTCGGGGTCTTTCGCATCATAAGTGATAAGACCCCAGCTGGGTTGGTCTGGGATCGGCAGGACCGAGCGCTGGATGCCTCTCGAATCACTTGGCACAGCAGTCACTTCCCTTCGAACTGAGCCGGATGATCTGCGGTCATTCCCCATATTCTACATGCCATATTCAAAATCATCTAATAGCTGCATCTTTCCATAGGGGCAATCCCTGCAAACCAGAAAGCTCAATGACCATGTCGGAGCGCGCCATTCCATCCCCTCGTGTTCTAAGTGGATCCAACGAGGTAACCAGATGGCGGCGAGCGGTGACCCACCCCCTTACGCGCAGCTCAACGGTTCTTGATTTCTATACTAAGGCTGCAGTCCGCGGAGTACCACGTGGAGATATCGCTCTCCAGCTTTCAACAGGTCGAATGATCCGTTTTGAAGGCACCAGTCGTAAACAACTCCTCTTATGCCTTGTATGAGTATCTCCGAGATTTCCATCTCAGTCATGTCCTTACGGATTTCCCCGGTATCCTGGGCATCCTTGACCAGTCCCTCCGTTATCCCATACAGCGCTCGCTTTGGTGAGGCGACCGGCGACCCGGTAATGCTTGGCCCTATCTGACTGTGATATGCCACCTTAATGACATCGATTCCCTGGTCGTTTATGTATTCCAAGGCGAGACTGAGAAATTCGTGCAGCTTGTCGGTGTTACTCTTCTTCTTCTTCTGAATCTTCTTGAGCGATTCTTTGTAGAAATCATCAATTGTTAGGAACTCCTCCAATACTATCTGGTTCTTGGATTTAAAGAGGTTGTAGAAAGTGCTCTTGGCAACTCCGGCCTCTTCACATATTTCATCGACGGTCACGCTATCGTAACCTCGATCTCGAAAGAGCTCCATGGCAACCTCAAATATGATCCGGCGGGTCTCCAGCGAAAACTGTTCCCGGCGCGTCAACCTGGTAGCCTGAGCCATCTTCGCCTCCCTGGAAGAAAGTTCTCGACAATCATTGACCGTAAACGCTGATTGATTGTACCATGGTCCCCTATTGTACTAAAGTACAAACACATACTATAGTACGACCTAAAGCAGGTACCTTGAGCACCACACATGCTTCGGAGTCATACGCTCTCAAGTCTCGAGACGGCCGCGCGCTGTTTCGCAAGCGCTCCGCTATCCGGCTTGAGAATAGAATGGATGGGGGAAAGATGAGTGATGACGTCTACATCGCGGGCATCGGGATGACCCGCTTCGCCAAGTACCCGGAGAAAAGCGTCAAGCAGCTTGCGGCTGATGCTCTCGATGCCCTCATGAAGGACCTGCCCGTGGAGAAGAAGGACATGGAGGCGGCCTGGTTCAGCAATTCCGTGTGGGGCTACTTCTTCGGCCAGGAGACCATCAGGGGCCAGGTGGCTCTCACGCCCCTCGGTATCCAGGCCATCCCGGTAACCAACGTCGAGAACGCCTGTGCGGGCGCCTCGACCGCGGTGCATCATGCCTGGATGAGCGTGAAGGCCGGGCTCTACGACGTGGTGCTCGCCATGGGCGCCGAGAAGCTCTTCCTGCCTGACGACCCTGTCAAGATGTTCAAGGCGTTCATGTCAGGGGTGGACATGGAGCAGGTAGAAGCGATGATCGCCGAGATGCAGGCCGAGGCCCGGAAGAAGGCAAAGGAATCCGGAGCGGAAGGCAAGGAGAAACAGGGCGGCCATTCGGCGTTCATGGACATCTACGGCATGATGGCGCGCGATCACATGGACCGCTACGGCACCACCCAGCGCCAGCTCGCCGTCATCTCATCCAAGAACCACCACCATGGGGCGATGAACCCCCTGGCCCAGTACCGGAAGGACATGACCGTCGAGGAGGTCCTGGAGGACCGCGTAGTCGCCTATCCCATCACGAGGTCCATGTGCGCGCCCATCGGGGACGGAGGCACGGCGGCGATCATCTGCTCAGAAAAGGGCTTGAAGAGGTTCCCGGACGCGCGCCCTGTAAAGATCAGGGCCTCTATCCTCACAGCAGGTTCCACCCGGGACAGCGGTTTCGACCCTGTCGGGGTGCGTGCGGGCAGGCTGGCTTACGAGCGGGCAGGCCTCGGTCCGGAGGACATTGACGTTGCCGAGGTCCACGACGCCACGGCCTTCGGCGAGCTCTGGCAGTACGAGAACATGGGTTTCTGTCCCGAGGGTGAAGGAGGGCCGTTCGCCGAATCCGGGGCGACCGCGCTGGGGGGCAGACTTCCCGTCAATACCAGCGGGGGGCTGGAATGCCGGGGCCACCCGATCGGCGCCTCCGGCATCGCTCAGATGCACGAGCTCGTGATGCAGCTGCGGGGCGACGCCGGTCCCCGCCAGGTGGAGGGCGCCCGGATAGCACTGGCAGAGAACGGCGGCGGCTTCATCGAGTCGGCGGAGGCGGCCATGTGCGTACACGTCCTGGAGAGAGTCTAGCTGCGTTCTTACGGAAAGGAGGCGGGACAAGAGATGGACGACAACCGGCCTTACTGGAACATGGAAGTCGAGACAAAGCTCAACACCCCGGAGATGCGGGAGCTCCAGCTGGACAAGCTGAGGGTCATGTTGAGAAGGCTCGACAACAATGCACCCTTCTATTCAAAACAGTTCAAAGAGCTCGGGGTCGACCCGGACAAGATAAGCAGCTTTGAGGAGTTCGGCAAGCGCGTCCCCGTATTCGACAAGGAGGGCCTGCGGGCCATGGTCGTGGAGTTCGGGGGAGACCTCCTGGCCGTCCTGGACCAGATAATGCCGGTATCTGTGGACGACCTGACCATCATGGCGACCACCACGGGTACCACCGGCATCCCCACGCCTTACCCCATGACATGGCACGACATGGTGGACCTGTGGGGCGAGGCTATGGTGCGGGGCGCCTGGCGGGCGGGTATCCGTTCCAAGGACCGGATACTCTTCTGTTTCGCGCTCTCGATGGTCATCGCCGGCATCCCGACAATGATGGGCATGCACAAGCTGGGCTGCATGGCTATCCCGGTGGGTGCGGAGGCTGGCACAGACAGAGTGCTCCTGATGCAGAGCCTGTTCAAGGGAACCGTTTACTCGGGAACCCCTTCCATGGCCGATTACCTGGCCGAGAAGGTAAAGTCCCAGGGCAAGGACCCGAAGGATCTCGGTCTTCGCATCCTGATGTGCGGCGGGGAACCCGGTGCGGGCATCCCCGAGGTACGAGAGAGGCTCGAGTCGGCCTACGGAGCGCGCCTGTTCGACGCGGGCGCCGGGTTCGGGTACTCCTGCGACCACGAGGAGTACCAGGGTATGCACTGGACCGCCGACGACCTCGCCTACTACGAGCTGGTCGACCCGGACACGAAAGAGCCCATTCCGCTCGAGGACGGGGCCGAAGGGGAGGCTCTGTTTACCATAATCGACGGGGACGGCATGGCCTGGGTGCGCACCAGTCTGGGCGACATACAGCAGGTCTTCACCTCCCCGTGTCCGTGCGGAAAGACGGGCATCCGATACAAGGTGGTCGGCCGGACGGACGACATGCTCAAGGTGAAGGGGGCCATCGTCTATCCCACCATGGTGGAAGGAGTGGTCGGCTCCTTCGTCCCCAGGGTCACCGGCCAGTTCCGCATAGTGCTCACCGAGAAGCCGCCGCGCGTGATACCGCCTCTCAAAGTGAAGATCGAGTGCGCCGAGGACTTCCCTGAAGACAAACTCCCGCAGCTCGAAAAGGAGATGAAAGAGACATTCCACAACAAGACCAAGTGCACCCCGGAGATCATCTGGGCGGAGGCCGGCGAGCTGGAGCGCTCCACTTACAAGGGCAAGGTCTTCGAGAAGCTCTACGAGGAACAGAAAGCATAAGAGCCGGATTGCGGGGGGGTTGCAGATGACTGAATCAGAGAGACTGCTGACAAAAACCGGGCAAGACGAGTTGGTCTACCCGCAGGGCGACGATTGGAATGAGGTCGAAGGGGTGATCCTTCGCAGGAGGAGCGTCCGCAACTACCAGGACAAGCAGGTGCCGGAGAACGTGATACTCAGGCTTATCGAGATGGGAAGGTTCGCCCCGTCAGCGGGCAACTCTCAGCCCTGGAAGTTCGTCGTCATCAGGGACAGGCAGATGATCGACGAGATGAACGACTTCGCCCAGAAGATGGCCAAGATCTTCAATTTCCTTCTCAACTGGAGGACCAGCCCGATCGGGAAGAAGCTGGCCATGCTCGACTCGCAGCTGATGATCCGCCTTCAGCCGAACATCCTGGCCCCCGTTCCGTTCGGTGCGGTCGACCTGCTGGCGACAGGTAAGCTCAAGCTCTTCCATAATGCGCCGACCGTCATATTCATAATGAGCGACCGTCGTGGAGTGGGAAAGCCCCAGGTGGACGTAGGTATCGCCGGGCAGAACATAGTCCTCGCCGCCCACAGCATGGGCCTCGGCACGTGCTGGATAGGGTTCATCGAGCTCTTGAAATACAGCCGGAAGTGGATGAAGAAGCTCGGCGTCCAATACCCCTACAAGATGTGCGAGGCCATCGCCATCGGATACCCGGTGGGCGAACCCGACGGTCTTGTGGAAAGGGAGACCCAGGCGATCTACTGGCACGAAGACGGCCGAGAGAAGCTCCTCTACTAGTTGAGGAAATCGAGGACGACACGACCGATCTCGGATCCACAGATACCCTGAAGAGAGGGGGCAACGATGGCATACCTGAGTCTGCGCGAGAGGTTCAAGATCCCGGTCTATGACAGAGAGGCAGAGATGTCGTGGTCTGAGGTGAGTGTAGACGACGAAACCTGCGACGGCTGCGGTATCTGCGTGAAGATCTGCCCGTCCAGCGCGCTGCGCCTGGTGGGAACGGGCAAGGAGAAGAAGCCCCGCATGATAGAGGGATATCACAACTGCATTGCGTGCAATGACTGCGCCGCTATCTGCGGGAAAGACGCAATCGCGGCAGTCGCTCCAATAGAATCCACCTTCTACTACAAGAGATTAGACCATGGGGACCTGACGCCACCTCGCAGATATTAGCGAAAGGTGAATGCATTGGCGACGGACAGCGAATTTCCATGCGGCTCAGCCGGAGCCCTCACCGGCGTATCCAGAGCGCATATGGCCGTAGTCGCCAACTACGCCAATCCCGTAGTGCTCGGTCCACCCGTGTGCGGTGAGCTGGTGGCTCTGATAGAGCAGATGTACAGCGAGGAAGAAGCCGAAATAATGCAGCATATCAAACCTTACAGGGCAAGGTCGGCGCAGGGGCTCGCGAAGCAGTGCGGCAGGCCGCTTGAAGAGGTTGAGAAAATTCTGCACCGTCTAGCATATGAGAAATGCACCCTGATCACCTTCAATGTGGGCAGCAGGGACCTCTACTTGATACTGCCAATCCACCCAGGCACATTTGACCTGATCTTTATCGGAGCAGAGCCCAGGGAGATGACCGACTGGCACCGGCGCTGCGCGGAGCTCTATGAGAGCCTATTCTATACGGGATTCCTGAACGAGTACGTGGGCAATAAGCCCATAGATGCCGTCCGCGTCCTTCCTATCGGAGAGGAGATCGAGAACACCCAGATCGCGCTTCCTTCCGACCGCCTGGAGGTCGCCCTTGATAGGTTCGAGGTGTTCGGACTGGCCACTTGCTGCTGCCGCCAGGCCAAGCGCCTCGCGGGCGGCACGTGCAAAAAAGAATTGGAGACGTGCGTCGTGATGGGTGGCCTTGCCGAGATGTTCATAAAGCAGGGGCGCTTTCGGTCGATAAGCATGAAGGACGTCATAGAGATCAAGGCTGAGGCGGAGAGCAACGGGATGGTCACCTGGTTCAAAAACCAGGAGGGTGGCAAGTTCGGAAACGTTGCCTGCTCCTGCTGCAGTTGCTGCTGCGGCATCATGCGCACGATATCGCAGTTCAATGTGCCCGGTATGGTGGCACCACCACACTTCATTCCAAAGGTTGATCCGGTGAAATGTACGCTTTGCGGCAAGTGTGTCGAGGCCTGCCCGGTGAAAGCGGTCTCCCTTATCGAAGATGGGAAGGACAAGCGGCTTGTATTCAAGCAGACACACTGTATCGGCTGCGCCCTCTGTTTGCGCGCCTGTCCCAGTAGAGCTCGGAGCTTGCAGGGGGTGCCCGGATACGATGAACCTCCCACAGGCTGGCTAGCTTATTTCCGCCGGTACTTATTCAACTACGCGAGCGATGTATTAGGAGTGAGCAGCTCCCGACGCAAAAGGTGAGCTGAGCGGTTGTCCAGCCGGCGACAAGTGGATGCGTACAGTGGTGTCACGGTCAAGACAGCACAGAGGCGAGACATAGCAGGGCGGTGTTTTGGGAATGCAGATAAGGAAGTATATCCCCCGTCTTCTCCTGGCGCTCTATCCCCCCGTGTACAGACTGGGGTTCAGATTCGCCTGGCTGACCAGGCTCCCGGTCATCGGGAGACTGTTCGGCGATGTTGTTCTGGACACAAAAGGGTCCAACGTCAGCTATATTCCGATCCAGGAAAACCTGGAGCTTCCGGAAGGCATGGTCGCCCCGGTAAGCATCATCGAGCATTTCATCCGGGCTTCGAGCCACAGGTTCATAATGGCGTACTGCCCCTGCAGAAATGCCAACGACTGCGTTAACCATCCGCATGATATCGGTTGTATATGGGTCGGTGGGGCAACTGCCGACTTCGATCTGCCTCCCGAGATAGGCAGACTCGCGAGCGTGGACGAAGCGATCGAACATATGCATATAGCCAGGGACGCCGGACTGATCACGGTGATAGGCAAGTTCAAGCCGGACGCCCTGGTTATGGGGGTGGGGAATGAACACAAGAGATTCATGACTGTGTGCAGTTGTTGCTCCTGTTGTTGCATGGTCAGGGTCATGCATAACGGCAAACCGGAGTTCAAGGGGTTGATCCGCAGGCTCCATGGCTTGGCTGTGAGAGTGGACAGGGATGTATGCGTCGGTTGCGGCGAGTGCGAAGAAGCGTGCCTGTTCGGGCATATTTCACTGACAGACGGCAAGCCGTTCTTCAGCGATGAGTGCAAGGGCTGTGGTTTCTGTGCCCTGGCCTGCCCCAATAAGGCAATAAGCATCAAGATCGAGGATCCCTCTTTCATAGAAGAGGCCATATCACGGATCAGTGGCGCAGTAGATGTCACTTGATCTGAGGGGTGTACTCCGGGAGAAGTTTGCTGAGATGAGCAATTGGACTGATGGTCCGGGATAAGGAGGCTTCAATGGGTCGGGTAGATTTTGAGAAGACTGCAGTTATCACCGGGGCGGCTTCGGGGATAGGAAGAGCATATGCTCTCGCCTGGGCGAAAAGACGCTTCAAGGTCGGGATAGCAGACATCGACATGGAGGGCGCGGAACAGACTCTCAAGCAGGTGGAGCGGGCGGGCGGCAGCGGAGAGGTATACCGCTGTGATGTGAGGAAACTGGAAGAAGTGCAGCAGATGGCGGATCACTTCTTCGAGAAGTGGGGCAAGATAAGTCTGCTGGTGAACAACGCGGGTGTGGCTGACGTGGGGATGGTCGGGGATGTCCCCATAGAGGATTGGGAGAGGCAGATCGCTACCAACCTCTGGGGGTACATCTACGGGTGCCACTCTTTTATCCCCAGGATGAAGGAACAGCGTGCAGGCCACATCGTGAACACGGCGTCCTCGGCCGGTCTGATCACTCTCAGGTCGATGGGACCGTACAATGTTGCAAAAGCGGGGATAATCGCCCTTTCAGAGACCCTGAAGCCCGAGCTTGCGCCTTTCAATATCGGCGTCACCGTCGTCTGCCCTTCTTTCCTGCGTACGAATCTCCTGAACACCAGTTCGTCGACTGATACGTGGATACTCGATGTCGCTGACATCTGCATGGAAGGCGCGACGGTCACAGCGGACAGCCTTGCCGAGGCAACGGTCAAAGCGGTGGATAAGAACAAGCTGTACGTCTTCCCCCAGATCTTTGCCAAGATAACCTGGATCGACAAAAGGATGTCACCCGCGCTCTTCTACAGCGTGTTTGCTTTCCTGAACAAGAAGGGCTGGGACGAGCCCCTGCTCAAGGCGCTGGGAAAGCATGGAATGGTGTGATTCCCAGGGAATAGAATCGGACATCCGTCTCAAATGCTCTCGAGCGGTGGGTAGCAGCCGCGTTCAATCTTAGAGAACCCTTAAGAGGAAATACCGCTGGCGGAGGGAGTGGGATTCGAACCCACGGAGCACCTTTCGATGCTCAACGGTTTTCAAGACCGCCGCAATCGTCCACTCTGCCATCCCTCCGGGAAATATTCTACAGGATATTTCCTGGAGTCGGCCCCGGGGCGACGTCCTTGTCCATGAAACAGACCTCAAAGGGTAAGGTTTCAAAATGCTTGGTCTCCGTCTCCCGGAACCCCAGGCTCTCATACCAATCTTTCAACACGCGCCCTTCAGCGATGATGCCGACTGAGATGCGTTTGCCGCCGAGATGCCTTACCCGCTGCTCGACGAACTCGACCATGGCCCGGCCTCGGCCGCGGTGCCGGTGCCCGGGGAGCACGGCGAGCCTTTCCAGGTAGTAGAGGTCATCGTCGGCCTCCTCCACCGCGACAAAACCGACCTGTTCAGCATTTTCAAACAGCCCGTAGAGCTCGACTCCCCTGTCCTTCATGAGCCGCAGTCTATCCAGTGTCTGAAACGACGGGTGAGTTGGGCAGTTGTCCCCGGTGAGACCGAACTCAAGCGCGACGCCGGCAAAGGACTCCCTTATCACCGACACGCTCTTCTCGAGTTCATCTGCCGAATCCAGGATTCGGATCATCTGTTACCTCTTGCCTTGCTCTCCGCCCCGCCGGTTTCCAGCTGATATTCTATTACCGCCGGAACGACCGCTGGAACAACATCTTGCACAGGGGTGACGATGAGCGCAGACGCATCCAAGGCCGAGCAGGCCGGCAGGCGGTGGGACGAGTTGCTGGAATCGAGCTCGGAGGCACAGGCCGTACTCAGCGAGCTCCTAATCGGCGACTTCGAGGCAGGCTTCCTCATCCCGGGTCTCGCCAAGTTCGTAGTACTCAGGCCGCTCTTCATGACAGGCGACGAGATGCTCCTGTTCAGGAGGCATTCCGAGGCCATAGTGAACGCACACAGGAAGGTCCTCGAGGCCGTACTCTCCGACAGCAAACTCAAGGACCGGCACTTCGGGAGCTTCCTAGAGTGGACCGAGCGCGTCCTGGAGCTGGACCGGCCCGGGCCGGTGCACGGCACCTGCCTGAGGCTGGACGGGTCATTCAGCGGTGGGAGGCCCGAGTTCATCGAGCTCAACGCGGATATGCCCCAGGGGATAGGTCTCTGCGACTCGTTCTCGAGGTTCCTTTCGGACATGCCCTTCTTCGAGGAGTTCCGCTCCGAGTTCGCCGCCAAGCCAGTGCTGGTCCAGGACGCGTTTCTCGACGCGCTGCTCACCGAGTGGAAGGCCTCAGGGCGCACGGACCGACCCCGCATCGGCTTCATCACCTGGGACGAGGAGCCGGTCCGCAGGCACGATATGGAGCTGAACAGGGACCACTTCGCTTCCCGGCGTTTTGAAGCGGTCGTCGCCGACCCTCGCGAGCTCGAGTTCGACGGGAACTCTCTCACCTTCCAGGGCGAGGGCATCGACCTCGCCTATCGCGTCATCTCGACCGCGGAGACCCTGGAGAGGGCGGATGACATGAAGACCCTGGTCGAGGCGGAAAAGAACGGCGCCGTGCTGATGGTCAACTCGTTCCGGAGTGAGCTGTCCGGCAACAAGATGATGTTCGCCCTGCTCCAGGACGGGTCTTTCGACGGCGTTCTCTCCCGGGAGGAGCTGAGGTCGGTGAACGAGTGCATCCCCTGGACGAAAGTCGTGAGTGACGATTTCTGCACTGACGACTCAGGCTCGCGTGTGGAGCTCGTCCCCTGGGTCCTCGAGCACAGGGACGACATGGTCCTCAAGCCGGCCCACGACTTCGGGGGCCACGGCGTGGTGCTCGGGTCGCAGTGCACAGACGGCAAGTGGGAGAGCGCTCTCGAGTCCGCGCTCGAGGAGGACTACATCGTACAGAAACGCATCGAGCTCGGTCGTGACTCCTACCCGGTGGCGGCGGATGATGGCGCGCAACGCGAGCTCTACGAGGACATCGACCCGTTCATCCTCTCGGGCAGGTTCTCCGGCTGCCTCACCCGGCTCAGCGAGGACCTGCTCACGAACGTCCACCTCCACGGCGCCCTCGGGGCGGTCTTCGAGATACCATAGGGTTTCGAGCGGACTCGTTCCACGTAACCGGCTTTCTTGGGTAGCGCGGTTCGCTCTGGTAGGATTGCCTCAAACGGCCATGGAATCCCTGGTGGTGGGAGAATGGAAAGTCACGAGGAGCCCGGCGCCTCGCAGGAACACGCCGGAGGTAAGAGGACTCTCTTTCTGGTATCGCTTGTCTTGCTCGCGCTGGCGCTCGCAGCTGTAGCGATGCTGACAGTCATGCTTGTGGGAGCCTCGAACGACAGCTACGAGTCGGGTCGTGGTCTCCTGTTAGCCATCGAGGACAACCCCGGAGAGATGCTCTACTACCTGCGCGATTCCGATAGCTCGGGAGTGCTGCTGCAGACGGCGATGACAGCCCTCAGGGACAGGGACTCCGAGGAGCTCGACAGCCTTGTCGATGGCATCTCTAAGAAGCTGATGGGCTCCGACCAGGTCGCGTTCTTCACGTCGGATGATTCGCACGGTGTTGAAAACGCCCGCATACTCGGATACTTCAACGGCTGCCTGCACATGGCCGGCGTCGACGAGCAGCCGTACCCCATGACCGCGGACGGTGAGCCGTACGACGGGGCGAGCGAGGTCCCGTACGAGCAGGAATTCAACTCGGTAGTGGGCTCCGGGTCCGGGGAATAAGGCGTATCCGCCTCGGCGATGACACCAATCCCGGCCTTCCTGATATCCTATTAGTCGTGGTGCTGCGCGAGAGCCGGGATCTGTGATCCGCGAGACGGCAGGGGGTTCGTCATGAGGCTTACCGGCGGGGAGATCGTCGTCGAATCGCTCATCGCGCACGGGGTGCCTTGTGCGATGGGTATTCCGGGGCACGGTTGCCTTGGGCTGGCGGACGCGTTCCTCGGGCGCGAGGACCGCATCCGGGTCATCCAGGTGATGCAGGAGATGGCCGGCGTGCACCTGGCCGACGGCTACTACCGCGCCTCGCGCAGGCCGCTCGCAGTCTTCACAAGCATCGGGCCGGGGGCGATCAACACCGCAATCGGCGCGGCGACCGCCTTCGTGGACTCGACCCCCGTACTGGTTATCACTGGCTCAGCCCACACTCACATGCGGGGCAAGGGCCTCCTGCAGGAGATAGAGCGCACCCGCGACGACAGCTTCGAGCGGGTGCTCGAGCCGGTCGTCAAGCGCTCGATGCGGGTGGATACCGTCGACCAGCTCCCTTCAATAATGAAGCGCGCCTTCAACGTGATGATGACCGGCAGGCGGGGGCCGGTTAACGTGGTGCTCCCGATGGACGTGCAGAGCGCGGCTGCCGATGTGCGCATCCCGAAGCCGGCGAAGTCCGCGCCCTCCGGGAAGGTGCTGGGCGACCCTTACGAGATAACCCGCGCGGCAAGGCTATTCGCCGGCGCGAAGAGGCCGGTCATACTGGCAGGCGGCGGCGTGATGGCCGCGGGAGCGCAGGACGCCCTGCGCAGGCTCGCCGAGCTCAAGGGCGCCGCGGTCGTCACGACCATGGCGGGCAAGTCGTGCTTCCCTGAGGACCATCCGTTCTATGCATGGCACACGGGCTCGAAGGGCACTACGGTCGGCCTTGAAATGACTTCCACCGCCGACGTCCTGCTGGCGGTGGGCTGCAGGTTCGCGGACGAAACGGCGTGCTCGTACAGGCCCGGGGTCGCTTTCAGCATCCCGCCGACGAAGCTCATCCATATCGACATAGACCCCTACGAGATAGGAAAGAACTACCCCGTGGAGGTCGGCATCGTGGGTGACGCCTCCTCCGTGCTCGAAGCACTGGTCGCTGAGCTCGAGTCCATCGCCGCGAAGAAGGACATCCAGAACCCGGCCTTCCTGCGCGAACTCGCCCGCGAGCAGAAGAAGTGGGCGCGACAGGTCGACAGGCTCGTGGCGGTCAAGAAGAAGCTCCCCACCATCTCCCAGCTGCTTCACGAGCTGCGCGTGGCCATGAGGCGGGACGCGTTCCTGGTGACCTCATCGGGCAACACGCAGGCGCAGGCCATGCAGGAATTCCCGTTCTACGTCCCCGGCACTTACATCACGACCGGGGGATTCTCGACGATGGGGTTCACGCTCCCTGCGGCCATCGGCGTCAAGCTCGCCGAGCCGAAGCGACAGGTTGTTGGCCTGATGGGAGACGGGGACTTCCTTATGACGATGCAGGAGATGGCGACGGCTGCGCAGCTCGGGACCCCGGTGGTCATAGTTGTCGCAAACAACCAGGGGTGGCTGGCCATCAAGGACCTGCAGATGGACGCCTACGGCAGGCAGCGTGGGGTGGCGGTCGATTTCACCACGCCTGCCGGGAAGCTCTACTCGCCGGACATCGCGGCGGCGGCAAAGGCGTTCGGCCTTCACTCGCAGAAGGTCACGACGCGCGCAGGGATAGCCCCCGCCGTGAAGAAGGCGCTGGCGGCGCGGAAGCCCGCGCTCGTCGAGGTCGTAGTGCACCGGGATTACCCGTACTCGGGGAGCCCCGCGGTGGGCTGGTGGGACGTGCCCGTCCCGGCGTATCTCAAGGACCGGCGTGCGGAATACGAGAAGGCGCGCGCCGAGGAGAGGCTGTACTAGAAAACCGGTCCGGCGCTTTAATCCTGGGGTCAGGCACCAGGAGTCAAGCTGGGGCTTGAGCCCTGGTGCCTGACCCCGGACGTCAAGAGGAGGAGTCCGATGGCAAAGCTCCCGGTCGTCTCGTCAAAGCCGAAGCTCGCGGTCCAGTACATACTGGACACCGAGAAGCTGAAGACCGTCCAGGGACTGCGGGGCCTGTTGGGCCGCACGAAGAAAGCGGTGCGCTCGCTCGGCTTCGAGCTCACCGAGTTCGAGCCGGAGATAGACGCCGACGCAATCGCGGCCAACGCGCGCTCCTGCACCGGGCCGTACGCCGGGTTCCTCGGGGTCACATTCACCGGTACCTCTGCAAGGCAGACCGCGGCCATCGGGGCGTTCCGCGGCCCGGTGGCCGTCTGGTTCTTCCCGGAGACCGAGTGGTGGAGCATGGCCTCCGCGGCCTCGGGGCTGGGCTACCTGCGCGACGAGGCCGACGAAGACCCGGCCATGAGCGTCGCCGCTGTATGGGGCGACCCTGAGGACCCGGCCGCTCTCGAGCGCCTCGAGCGGTTCGCTCGCGCTGCCCACACAGTCTTCGCGATGCGCCGCGAGAAGATAGGGCTAATCGGCGGCTCCTATTACGAGGTGATGCCGGCGAGCAACTGGCACCCTGACACCCTCACCAGTCGGCTCGGCCCCTCATACACCGAGATCGACATGTCGCTTCTCGTGCGCGAGCTCGATAACGTGAGCGGCGCCGAGATAACCGGCCTCGTGCGCCGCCTGACGAACGCAGCCATGAAGCTCCCCGACGACGAGGCTTCCCTGGACGTGGTGAAGCAGTCGGCGCGGGTTGCCCTCGCGGTGGAGCACCTGCAGGAGAGGTTCGCCCTCACCGGGGTCGCCATGAACTGCTACGGCGGGCCTGACCCTGAGGGCTACACGGGGGTGCTGGGGTGCTGCGGAGCCAGCGGCTGCCTCAAGGGGCACGCCCTGGGCTCGGTAGTCATAGGCTGCGAGAGCGACGTGGTGCAGACCGCACAGCAGATGATGTTCCGCCACCTGCTGGGGGCCGTCCCCTGCATGGCCGACCCCTGGATGGTGGACAAGGGCGTGCTGCTGGCAGGAACGTGCGGCGGTCCGGCCGGGCTCGCCCCCGGGCCCGAGGCCGTCGCGATAGAGGCGGGAACACTGATGAGCCTGTACAAGGTCGGTGTTCTGGGGGTGTGCTTCCCGAAGATAGGGAAGGCCGACGCCATAGTTGCTCGCCTCAAGGGGCGGTGGCTCGACAGCATGGTGGTCTCCACCGGAGAGTTCCTGGGCTCCGACACGAAGACCATCCCCGGGAGGCTCTGCCTGAAAGTGAAGCTCGACGACCCGGAGGCGTTCCTCGCCCGCGGGACAGTCGGCAACCACTACACCTTCCTCCCGACGGAGGACCTCGCCCGCGACATGGGCAGGCTCGAGATGCTCTGCGAGCTCATGGACATAGAGATCGAATACTGCTAGGAGGCGCCATGCCTTACGTCGACGCCGGCGGCCTTCCCGCCGCAAACGTGCCCAGGCCGTTCGAGCGCGAGCTCAAGGTCGTGATGTCCCCCGAGACGCACCCGGACGTGGAGGGCTTCACCCTGCTGTTCTCGACGCTCGCCCCCGCCGGAGGCGGAACCGATACGCACTCTCACGAGGGCTCGGGGGAGCTCATGGTGGTGGTCTCGGGCCGGGGGAAGGCCTGGCTCGCCGGCGAGGAACACATCCTGAAACCGGGAGCGGCTCTCTACGCGCCTCCAGGCGTAGAGCACAGGACGCTGAACGAGGGCGGAATTCCCCTGGAGCTAGTCTGCGTCTTCATCCCACCGGCTCCCGCCGACTACATCGAGAAGATGATGGCCCAGGCATCGGAGGGGGCCGATGGCTAGAGACCTGAGCATCGCGGAGTCGTGCAGGAGGGTGAAGGCCGAGGGGGGCACGGTCATACCGGAGCCTGTCGTGAAGGAGTGGCTCCGCGAGCGCGGGGTCCCGGTGCCCGACGGCAGGCTCGTCGAAACGGCGAGTGAAGCCGTGAGGTTCGCCAACCATCGTTTCTACCCGGTCGTACTCAAAATGGTCTCAGACCGCCTGCTGCACAAGACCGAGGTAGGCGGGGTACTCACGGGCATCGAATCCGAGACCGCGCTCTACGAGGCGTTCGACGATATGACCGAAGCGGCGAGGCTGGCGCGGGATCCGGGCTTCCTGGGCATCCTCGTGGAGGAGCAGCTCCCGGCGGCGCCTGAGATAATCGTAGGCCTCGACAACGACCCGCACTTCGGACCTGTCCTGATGGTCGGAACGGGGGGCATCTTCACGGACCTCCTGTCCGACGTCTCGTTCCGGATGCTCCCGGTGAAGAAACGCGACGTCGTGGAGATGCTCTCCGAGCTCAAGGGCAGGCCGCTGCTCGAGGGCTTCCGTGGTTCCGCCCCGGCCGACGTTAAGGCGCTTGCGGACGTGATTTACGGCATCGCGCGATTCGCCTCCGAGATCGCTCCTTTCTTCGACTCGGCTGACTTCAACCCGGTCCTGGCCCTTCCCGACGGCGCGTGCGTGGTGGACGCAAAGGTCATGCTGGCGGACGAGGAGCGGCCGCGGCCGTTCGGTTTCGAGAAGCCCAGGGTGCATCACCTGGCCGGTTTCTTTGACCCCGCCAGCGTCGCGGTGGTCGGCGCTTCCGCGAGCCCCGGCAAGATAGGCAACGTCATAGTCGATTCGCTGGTGAACTACGAGTTCAAGGGGCGCGTTTACCCGGTCAATCCCAACCGCGAGGAGATCATGGAGGTCAGGTGCTACCCGTCGCTCTCGGAGCTCCCCGAGGCGCCGGAGCTGGCAGTGATGGTGATAGACCTCGCGGACGGTCCGGGACTCATGCGCGAGCTCGCCGCCATGGGGGTCCACAACATGCTCATCGTGTCGGGCGGGGGCAAAGAGCTAGGGGGCAGGCGTGAGGAGGTCGAGCTCGAGATGGCGCGGCTCGCCCGAGAGCTCGACATCCGGGTGGTGGGCCCGAACTGCATTGGCGCGTTCGACGGGCGGACCCGCTTCGATTCCTTCTTCCACCACCACGACCGCCTGCTCAGGCCGCCCGCGGGAAGAATGGGCTTCATCACCCAGAGCGGGACCTGGGGCTGCGGGTTCCTGGAGGCCGCGGAGGTCGCAGGCGTCAGCAAAATGGTGAGCTACGGCAACCGGGTGGACGTTGACGAGGGGGACCTCATCTCCTACCTGGCGGACGATCCCGAGACCGCCGTGATCGGGAGCTACGTGGAAGGGCTTTCGGACGGGCGCAAGTTCCTGGCGGCGGCGCGGGAGGCCGTGAAGGCCGGTAAGCCGGTGGTCGTCTTCAAGACCGGGCGCACCGAACGCTCGGCAAAAGCCGCCGTCTCGCACACGGGCGCGTATGGTGGGAGCTACCGCGTCTACGAGGGGGTGCTCCGCCAGTCGGGGATTATAACGGTGGACACGTTCCACGAGCAGATAGCGGCGTGCAAGGCGCTGGCCCTGCAGCCAGCGGCGCACGGGCCGCGCGCCGCGATGCTCTCCAACGGGGCCGGTCCGATGGTGAACGCGCTCGACCTCTTCCCGTCGAAGGGGCTGGAGCTCGTCAAACTGAAGCGCGGCTCGGTACGCTCCATGCGAGACCACTTCAGCTTCTTCTACCTGGTGGAGAACCCCGTGGACGTCACAGGGTCGGCATCCTCCGAGGACTACGAGTTCGTGATAAGGACGCTGCTCGAGGACGACCGGGTCGACATCATCATGCCCTACTTCGTCTTCCAGGACACGCCTCTCGACGAGGGCATAGTGGAGAGGCTCGAGAAGCTGCTGCGCGGAGCGAAGAAGCCGGTCGTGGGATGCGCGGCGGGCGGCCCCTACACGAAGAGGATGTCAGACGCGCTCGAGGCCATCGGCGTGCCGGTGCTGCCCGACGTCGCCCAGTGGGTCGCCGCGGCGGCCGCCCTGGTGCGCTGGGGCGCCATCAAGAAGAAGTCATAAAAGAGGAAATGGCTCCAGTCCCCTGGAGCCAAAACCGCCATCCAATCCCGGTTAGTCAGCCAATTTGATTATGGCTCCCTTGAGGCACTGCGTCAATGATAACAAGATGGAGCCGGAGGGAATCAAGGCCGAGCCGAGCGTCTAGTGCTATCCTTAACGCGATAAAACGACCGAGCAATTGAACGGAGGAGCGAATGGACGTCTACGAGGAGCTGCGGCAGCACCTGGACAAGCACCCCAGCGGGGCGCCCGAGGGCCCCGAGATACACGAGATACTCTCGACCTTCTTCACCCAGGAGGAGGCGAAGGTCGCCTGCGGAACCCCCTTCAGGCCGAAGTCGGCCGGGTTCATCGCCGAGAAGGCCGGGGTGTCCCCCGAGGAGGCGAAAGCCTGCCTTGAGAGCCTTGCGGACAAAGGCATGGTATACGCCCGCGAGAAGAACGGCGAGTGGGGCTACTCGCTCCTGCCCATAATGCCCGGCATCTTCGAGTTCCCCTACATGAAGGGCGTCCGCGATGAGACGCTCACCCACCTGGCGGAGCTCTGGGAGTCATACCTGGTCAGACACGCGAGAGACATGATAGACGGAGGCACGCCCTTCGCGCGCGTCGTGCCGATCCAGGAAGAGGTCGAGAACGACCCGCGGGTGCTCACCTACGAGATGGTGGACAAGCTCATAGACGAGGCGAAGGTGGTGGGGCTCTCGCACTGCGCGTGCCGCACCGCGTTCGCGCACTGCGACGGGCCTCTCGAGGCGTGCATGCTCTTCGACGACACATGCACATACCTGGTGGACCGCGGCTACGCCCGCTACATCACCAAGGAGGAGATGAAGAGGAAGCTCCGCGAGTTTGACGAGATGGGGCTGGTGCACAACGTCAACAACTCCCAGGACAAGCTCCAGTTCATCTGCAACTGCTGCCCCTGCTGCTGTGGTTTCCTGAGGGTGACGAAAGAGATACGGGCGCCGCACTTCCTGGCCACGTCAGGCTTCATGGCGCGGCTCGATCCCGACCTTTGCACCGGCTGCGCCGTCTGCGAGGAGCGCTGCCCTATGGACGCGATCGAGATAGTCGACGACCTCGCGGTGATAGACATGGACCGCTGCATAGGCTGCGCGCTCTGCGTCACCGGCTGCGACACCGGCGCGATGGACATGAAACGCCGTGAGGAGATGCCCGAGACGCCCGCCACAATGCCCGAGCTAGCCATCGACGTCCTGCGCAAGCGCGGCAAGCTCGACGAGTTCATCGAGCTCATGCAGTAGCTGGACACCGGGGTCAGGTCATTTTGTTGCGTTTCTCTTTGCTATTCGGGGAACGCCTGTTAATGCAACAAAATGACCTGACCCCGGTGTTGCGCTATTCGAATGTGATGTTGCCGGCCGAGTTTCTGACGGTCAGCCTTATCGTCACCGGCGAATTCCCGTAGAGATCGTTGACGTAAGCGCCGCCCGGCCCCTCCTCCAGCTCCCCGGTCGACAGGTCGCCGGCTGTGCTGGAAGCCACCGCGTAGACACCGACGTCCCGCGGCAGGCGAATGACGATTGAACCGGCGGAGTTCTCGACCGTGACCGTCACGTCCCGGAACCACCGGCCGGTGAGGTCCACCTCGATCGCGCCCGCGCTGTTCCTCACGTCGACGTCCTCCATCACGGGATACTCTCCGTCCATGATAAGCGTGGCCTTACCTGCGCTCTGGTCTTCTTTCACCCTCTTGAGGAGCGGCATAGGCCCGGAGAGCTCGGCGCTCAGCCTGCCCGCGCTCGATGAAGCGTCGAGCGCTGAGAGCGGGGTGCCCGCAAGCTCCAGCTCCGCGTCTCCCCAGCTCTCGCTCACCGTCAGGTCTATCGGCGCGTTCCCGCCCAGCTGTATGTCCCAGTCGTTGTTCCCGAACAGCCACTGCCAGAATCGCCACCAGTTCGACGACGCCTGCCAGACCCTCAGCTCGCCCGTTCCCCGGGCGCCGGGCGGCGTGTACCTGATGACCGGGCGCCAGTCCTTGACGTTGTATTCGAAAGTACCGTTCATCAACAAGGCGCCCCCGCCTCTGACCTTCAGGTCTCCGTTCATCATCTCGATCGACGCGTTCACCTCCGACGCTCCCGCCCCGTCGACCGTCCTGGTGACCGTACGGTCGGGGCCGACTGAATTCACCGCGAGCGGGACGATGACCGCCGCCACCATCACCACCAGCACGAGCATCACGATACCCATCGCTATGCCCGCCGCGGCAAGTCCCTTGCCGGTCTTGGCGCCCTTGCTCTGCGAGATCTCGTGGATACCGACGAATCCGAAGATGACCGCAAGGATTGAGCCAAGCAGGAACAAGCAGGTGAAGCCCAGTATCCCCATTATCAGCGAAGCGACCGCCCAGCCGCTCGTCCTGGGCCTCGTGCCCGGCGCGGGCGGTGGGGGTGCTGGTGCTGCGCCCTCAGGCGGCTCCTCCTCCGACGCGGACGACTTGTATCCGGGCGGCAGGGGCGGAGGCGGCACCTCCCGCCTGGGAGGAACGGGGGGCGGTGGGGGTGGAAGGGGCGGCGTGCGACCCTGCGGCTTCCCGGGTGGTGTCGGTTGAACCGGTGGTTGAGGCGGAACCGGAGGCTGGTCGTTCTCCATCTCTATACCCCTTACTCGATCAATGTCATGCCGCCCATGTAAGGCTGCAGCGCCGGCGGGACTACCACGCGGCCGTCGTCCAGTTGGTAGTTTTCGAGAACGGCCGCCATCGTCCTCCCTATGGCGAGCCCCGAGCCGTTCAGCGTATGGGCGAACCTGGGTTTGCCGCCCTGCGCCTTGAACCGGATGTTAGCCCTGCGGGCCTGGAAGTCGGTAAAGCAGGAGCACGAGGATATCTCCTTGTATTCGCCCGCGCCCGGAAGCCACACCTCGAGGTCGTACGTCTTGGCCGAGGAGAACCCGAGGTCGCCGGTCGACAGCGTGACCACGCGGTAGTGGATGCCCAGGTTCTGCAGGACCGCCTCCGCGTCACGGGTCAGCGACTCCAGCTCGTCGAAGCTCGTGTCCGGGTGCGCGAACTTGACCAGCTCCACCTTGTTGAACTGGTGCTGCCGGATTATTCCCCTGACGTCCTTGCCGTAGGAGCCCGCCTCGCGGCGGAAGCACGGCGTGTAGGCGGCATACTTGACGGGCAGGTCGTCCTCGGCGAGCACCTCGTCGCGGTGTATGTTGGTCACCGGCACCTCCGCGGTCGGGGCCAGGCCCAGGTCGTCCGCGCGGCACCAGTACATGTCCTCTTCGAACTTGGGGAGCTGGCCGGTGCTGGTGAAGGAGTCGCGGTTCGCGAGTATGGGCGGGAACACCTCGGTGTAGCCGTGTTCGCGCGTATGCAGGTCCAGCATGAAGTTGATGAGCGCGCGCTCCAGGAGCGCCCCGGCCCCCTTGAGCAGGGTGAACCGGGATTCGGCTATCTTGGCGCCGCGCTCGAAGTCGAGGATGTCCAGCGGCTCGCCCAGGTCCCAGTGCGGCTTCGGCTTGAAGGTGAAGTCAGGCTTCTCACTCCAGCGCCGCACCTCGACGTTCGCTGTCTCGTCCGGCCCGACCGGCACGGACCCATGCGGCATGTTCGGGATGTCGAGCATCAGCTCGCGGATGGCGGCGTCAACCTCGCGCACCTCGGAGTCCATCTCCTTGATGCGCTCCGAGATGACCTTCATCTCCGCCACAATGGCGGACGAGTCGCCGCCCTCCTTCTTGAGCGCGACGATCTCCTCTGACGCCCTGTTTCGCCGGTGCTTGAGCTCCTCGACCTCGACCAGTAGGGCCCGCCTCCGCCCGTCCGCCTCCAGCACGCCGTCGACGTCGGCGACCTCAGCGCTCATGCCCCGGTCGAGTATCGCCTGCTTCACCCCGCCGGGGTCGTCCCTTATAACCTTGATGTCGAGCATGTCGCCCCCTGCACCCCCACGTCGCGCGTCTCACTATTACTTCGTCAACGAGTCCCGTTTAACTGCACACCGGGGTCAGGTCATTTTGTTGCATTTTTTTGCTATTCGGGGAACCGCCTGTTAATGCAACCAAATGACCTGACCCCGTGTTGCGTTCAGGCGGAGGGGTAGGAGCCGAGCAGCTTCAGCTCGCGCAGCTTGCCCACAAGCGAGCCTATCGCAGCTCCCACCTCGGGGTCGTCGACGTGACCCTGTATGTCAATGAAGAAGTAGTACTCGCCCAACACCTTCTTCGTGGGACGCGATTCTATCTTGGTGAGGTTTATCCCTCTAGAGGCGAACTCCTGCAGGATCTCGAGAAGGCTCCCGGGACGGTTCTCCCTTATGAAGCACGCTATTGAGGTCTTGTCCCTGCCGGTCCGGCCCGCCTTCTGCTTGCCGACCACCACAAAGCGGGTTGCATTCTGGGCGTGGTCCTCGAGGTCACGGTCGAGCACCTCCAGGCCGTAGATCCCCGCGGCGAGTTCGGTGGCGATTGCGCCGGCCGGCTCTTCCGACTGCGAGACCGCGAGCGCCGCCTCGGCGGTGCTGTTCGCGGCCCTCACCGGCACGTAGCCGAACCAGCGAGCCAGGTAACCCCGGCACTGGGCCGCCGCCTGCGGGTGGGAGACTATCTCACTTATCTCCTCCCGCTTCACGCCGGGCCTGGCGAGCAGGCGGTGGCTGACAGGGTGTACGACCTCGCTCTGGATGACAAGGTCGGTCTCGAAGGCAAGGGTATCCAGCGTCACGCTGACCGCGCCCTCGATGGAGTTTTCGATGGGGACTATTCCGCTGTCCACCTCCCCCGACTGCACCGCGAGCAGCACCTCGGGGACCGTGCCGTAAGGGACCTGTGAATCGAACTGGTCCGCCAGCGCTGCCTCGAGCGCCTCCTGGGTGAAGGTCCCGCGTGGGCCGAGATACCCGATGGTAGGCACTTTACTCTCCCCCCGGCTCCCTCTTGGGCTCCCTGCCCCTCAGCCTCTCGACAGGCGTGTTGAGCCCGCGGGGCCGAGACGGCGCCGGGCGCTCCGGTCCCTGGCCCTCCGGTTTCCCGCCCGCGGCCTGACGCTCGCGCTGGGACCGCTCGCCCCGGGCGGGCTCGGTCCGCGCGGGCGGCACCTTGTCTATCTCGAGCTCGGCCACGAGGTCGACCGGGCGGCCGCTCTTCTCCTCGGCCGGCTCCGGTTCGCGCTCCTGCTGCTGCTCCGGGGTCGGCTGCCGGGGAGGCCTCTCATCTGGCGGCCCGACGTGTCTTACCCTTCCAGTGCTCCTCTTCGCGCCGGGAGGCCGCTTCTGCTGATCCCTCACGCGGACCTGGCGCGGCGCCGGCTCGGCGGGCTGCTCCTCGCGTCGCGCCTCCTGGCTCTCGGGTGGCCGCCTCGGGGGCCGGCGCTCCTCCTCGGGGGGAGGCCTGCGTCCGACGTCGGCCCTGCCCTCCACGTTGTTGGAGCGCTGGAGGTACTCCCGGTCGTGGAACAGGCGGAGGTTCGCCATCCTCTCTTCATGCTCGCGGTCCCTGGCCTCGACGGGCAGGGCGCCGAGCTCTTTGCTCTGCATTGCGAGCCGGATGGCCTCCCTCTCCTCCGGGGAAAGCTCGTAAGAGGAGCTCCTCTCGACGACCGGCTTGGCGTAAGTCCTCGACTCCGACCTGCCGTAGATGGAGCTGAACACGAGCCCGTTGCCCCTGTCGTCGAGCAGCGCAACGGCGAAACTGAGTAGGCCCCCGAGGTCGCGGAAGGCGTCGAAGCGCACTACTCCGACGTGCTGTACGGCCCCTGCGACCCTCCTCAGGACCTGGGCGTACTGCTCGCTGAGCCGGCCGACCTCGTGCAGCAGGACGTCCACCTGCTCAATGTTGTCACTGACAATCTGGACGAAGTTGTGGCCCTCGGTGTCGCGGATGAGCAGCTCGTAGTCGCTCTCTATGCGCCTGGTCCGCCAGTAGAGGTAGACGATGAGCGCGATGGCCGCTGCCAGCAGCACGGAGATCACGATGACTATCGGCGTTATGTTGGTCTCGACCATGTATGAAGCCTTTTCCCACTATCCGTACGCGCGCCCCACCGGCGCGCAGGTTGAGATTATACCATTCACGCCTAAACTGGGGTCGGGCCTGGATCAAAGCCCCGGGTCCGCGTATCGAGCCCCGGCGGGTGCGCCGGCCCCTGCCTTTAACTGGGTTCCACATAAAAGGTAAGATATGAAACAAGATGGACCCTGTTCTCGATGAGAAGTACTACAAGCTCAGAAAGCACCTCGAGGGGCTGGGCACCGCCCTGGTCGCGTACTCCGGGGGCGTGGACAGCACGCTGCTGCTGGCCGTGGGCAGGGAAGCCCTCGGCGACGACATCGTGGCCGTGACCGTGAGCTCCCCGCTGCACCCGAGGTCTCTCCTGGAGAACGCCGGGCGCATGGCGGCGAGGCTCAGGGTGAACCACGTCATCATTGAGAACGACGAGCTCGCCAGCGGTGATTTCGTCTCGAACCCCCCGGAGCGCTGTTACCTGTGCAAACGCGAGCGGTTCGGCAAGCTCGTGGAGCTTGCTGCGAGGGAGGGCACCGCGGAGGTCATCGAGGGCTCCCAGCTGGACGACGCCTCCGACTACCGCCCGGGCGCTGAAGCCGCCCGCGAGCTGTCGGTGAGCAGCCCCCTGGTCGATGTGGGTTTCTACAAGTACGAGGTCCGCGCGCTCTCGCGCGAGCTCGGACTCTCCACCTGGAACATGCGGGCAAGCTCCTGCCTCGCCACGCGGATACCGTACGGTGAGAAGGTGACCCGCGACAAGCTGTCGGTGATCGATGAGGCGGAGCAGTACCTGGTGGGCCTGGGCCTGGGGCAGGTGCGGGTCCGGTACATCGAGGAAAGGACGGCGCGGATAGAGGTAAGCCAGGCTTCCGTTCCGCTGCTCGCCTCGGACGGCATACGCGAAAGGGTCGTAGCCAGGATGAAGGAGCTGGGCTTCATCTACGTGTCGGCAGACCTGGCCGGTTACCGCACCGGCGCCCTGAACGAGGCGCTGCCCGGCGCCTGAGAGCGGCCCTGGCGACTGGAGCACGGATGTCATACGAGGACGAGTTACTGAAGCTGCTCTCCGGGGTGCGCTCCGGCGAGGTCAGCCCCGCCGCGGCGCTCGAGAGCCTCCGCTCCCTCCCTTTCTCGGACCTGGGCTTCGCGAGGGTCGACCACCACAGGGAGCTCAGGCAGGGGCTCTCAGAGGTCGTCCTCTGCGAAAGCAAGACACCCGACCAGGCACGCGAGATAACCCGCGCTCTTCTCGAAAGGAACACCGGGAACGTCCTGCTCACCCGCGCGGGCCCGGAGTTCTACGACGCGGTGCGTGACCTGGACGAGCGCGCCGCCTACCATCCCGCGGCGCGGACGATAACCATCATCCGCGAGGAGGCCGAACCGCTGGGCCAAGTCTGCGTGGTCTCCGCCGGGACGTCGGACCAGCCCGTCGCGGAGGAAGCGCGGGTCACCGCCCAGGTCATGGGAAGCAGGGTCGAGCACTTCTACGACGTCGGAGTGGCGGGCGCGCACCGCCTCTTCGCTTACAGGGAGACGCTCGAGCGCTCGAGCGCCATCGTCGTCGTCGCCGGCATGGAAGGAGCGCTGGCGAGCCTCGTGGGGGGGATGGTCTCGTGCCCCGTAATCGCGGTGCCGACGAGTGTGGGGTACGGGGCCAGCTTCGGCGGGCTTGCGGCCCTCCTCGCGATGATGAACTCCTGCGCCGCCGGGGTGGCGGTGGTGAACATCGACAACGGTTTCGGCGCCGGGTACATGGCCGGCCTTATAAACAGGATGGCTAACCGATGAGCTACGCCTACTTCGACTGCTTCAGCGGCATTAGCGGCGACATGGTGCTAGGCGCGCTGGTCGACCTGGGGCTCGGCATCGAGGAGCTGTCGAGGGAGCTATCGACGCTCGACCTCGAGCCTTTCCGGATTGAAGCCAGCGAGGTGCAGAGCTACGGCCTGCGGGCGACCAAGGTCGACGTGGTAGTGCCCGACAGCGTCCTGGTGCGCACGTTCGCGAACATCCGTGACCTCATCGGGTCGAGCGGTCTCCCCGAACCGGTAAAGGCTATGAGCCTCGAGATATTCATGCGCCTGGCGAAGGCCGAGGCGGTCATCCACAGCAAACCGGTCGACCAGGTCCACTTTCACGAGGTGGGGGCCGTCGACTCCATAGTGGACATCGTCGGGGCGGCGTACGGTGTCCATGCTCTCGGCATCTCCGAGGTGTTCTCCTCCCCCCTGCCGATGGGCCACGGGATGATAAAGACCGCGCACGGCTCCCTCCCGGTTCCCGCCCCGGCGGTGCTCGAGATCCTGGAAGACACGCCGACCTACGGGCGCGGGATCCCCACGGAGATAGTCACCCCGACAGGCGCTGCCGTTCTCAAGACGCTTGCCACCGGCTTCGGTAACGCGCCCGCGATGCGGATCGAGAAGACCGGTTACGGCGCGGGCACAAAGGACATCGGCGTACCGAACCTCCTGCGCGTGATACTGGGCGAGGCCCTCGACTTCCCCGCCGAGGCAGAGGAGCTCGCGTGCATCATATCTACGAACATCGACGACATGAACCCCGAGTTCTACGACTACGTGATGGAGAGGCTCTTCGCTGTCGGGGCGCAGGACGTCTGGCTCACGCCCATACAGATGAAGAAGACCAGGCCCGGGACCATCGTCAACGTTCTGTGCTCCCCGAAGGACGCCGGCGCGCTCAAGCGGGTCCTGCTCGAGGAGACGAGCACTTTCGGCCTCAGGACGATGAACGTCATGAAGAAGGCGATCGAGCGGGAGCTCATCGAGGTCGAGACACCATGGGGCTCGGTCAGCGTCAAGGTAGGGCGTGAGAGCAACCACGTGACGAGCATCTCTCCGGAGTTCAGCGACTGCGCGAGGATAGCCGGCGAGTTCGGGATCCCCATCAAGGAAGTTTTCATGCGGGCGCAGGCGCTCGCCCGCGACAAGCTCGAGTAAGCGCAACATCGGGGTCAGGTCACTTTGTTGCATTTTCGATGGTTTTAGAAATAGCGCGCCATAAATGCAACAAAGTGACCTGACCCCGATGTTGCGCTAGGCCCCCTCGGCGCGCATGATGAATTCCATCTGCATCTCGTTGTTGTCGGTCATCTTCTCGTTGGGAACGGGACCTGCGTTCACAGTGAGCGTGTTGACCGTGTCGGAGCCCGTGGCCGGCGTCAGCCCCTCGAAGACCAGCGTCGAGGTCTCACCGGCCTTCATCCTGGTTATCTTCTGGGTCTTCTTCTGAGGGCTCCCGCCCGAGTCGCTCTCCAGCGTCACAACCACCGGGACGTCGTCCTCGGTCTGGTTCCCCTGGTTCTGCACGCTGACCTTCACGGTAAAGGTCTTGGAGTTCGGCAGAATGGCCTCGCCGGACTCGGTCTGGTCGACCCGCGCCGGTGACACCGAGAGGCCCACCACCGCCACGCCGTGGAGCTCGTCGCCGGTCTCCTCGCCCGTCAGCTCCCCGACGTACTCGCTCACCGCGGACTCGAGAGCCTGCTCCGTCTTGGGCATGTAGACCGAGTCGGCCACCTTCTCGAAGCTCAGCTTCGCCTGCTTCAGCTTTGTATCGAGGTTGCCCCTGAAGCGCTGAAGCACCGCGTCGCTCACCACCAGGTCCATGTAACCCTGGGACATGGTGGCCGTGGCACTGTCCACGTTCTTGTTGTCGAGGACGTCAAGAACCGCTGCGCGGTACTTGTCCACCCCGGTCGTGCGCAGGTCCATGGAGAGCTGGAGAAGAGGCTGCAGCTCCTCCCCCTTGGACGGGACCTGGACCTTGGAGGCGTCCGCTGCGATCTCCTTGTTCGTCACTATCATCTGGTCGAGCTTGCCCGCCACGTCATCGCGTGAGAGGTCCTGAACGCCGTTGCGCAGGGTCTCGAACTGTGACCCCACGGCGGCGGAGCGGGTGATGAGCTTGTTCACGTCAGAGGTGTACTGCCTGAGCTTCTCGTTCTCCTGGGCTTCCTGGTTTCCCCCGCAGCCGCGGCCGAATATCCAGCAGAAGATGAGCGCGACAATAACCGCCGCGATTATGAGGATTGGCGCGGGGCCCCTGCGCCTCGCCGGGGTGGGGCCGACCGGCCCGGTCCGCCTCCTGGCCGAAGTCCGCCTCCGCTTCCCCGTAGAGTAGCGGGGTTGTCTGGGTTGCGAGAGTCTCGCCATACGCTATCTCAGGTCGTCATAAAAAAATGGTGGGCGAGGAGGGACTCGAACCCTCATGCCCTTGCGAGCACAGGACCCTGAACCCTGCGTGTCTACCAATTCCACCACTCGCCCGCCGGACTGCGCGCCTCCCGTAACGGAAAACGCCCTATACTATTTTAACTGTCTTTGGCCCCTTCCGCGGAGAGGACCAGGTCAACGGTCTCCCCGCCGGTGGCCCGAACAAGGTCGTAAGACCTTATCTTGAGGATCGCGGTCGGCTCACCGCTGCAAGTATATACCACATCCTCCTTGAGCGTGTAATAGTCGATGTAGGCCTGCATCTCCACCTTGTGCGCGACCGGCGGCAGCGAACCGGCGAGGTACCCGGTGAGTGACGGTATCTCCTCGTTCGGCACCCTGGAGAAGCTGTCAGCCCCCGAGACAGCCATCAGCTTCGACTCGTCGACCTCCCGGTCGCCCGGCAGTATCACCATCACCAGCTCGGAGTCCAGCCTGAAGAGCTCCACCTTCGCCGTCTGCCCGGGCTCGAGGCCCAGGCCGGCGGCGGCGCTCTCCAGGCTGCCCGCCTGGCCCGACAGCTTGAACAGCTCGTGCGGCACGTCGAGTTCCTGCAGGCGGTTATGGACGTTGAGGCTTGAATACATAGCAGTACTTTCGGCCCCGCGGAAGCGGGTGAGATGTCGGTCTTTATGTCAGGGCGCAGCCGGGAAGGCTATTTCATACCGCCCTTGCGGCCGATCTTCTGGTAGAACTCGGTCCCGTACCTCTTCTTGGTGGTCTGGCCGCCCTTCTTGCCCCCGACGCTGCCGATCTTCGAGTAGAAGTCGGAGCCGTACTTCTTCTTGGTGGTCTGCCCACCTTTGCGGCCGGCCTCGGCTCTGGTCATCTTCGCCTTCGCCACAGCAATCGCCCCCCAAACTTCGTCAAGGCGGCAACCGGCTCAAACATGGTGCCGATTGAAGTTGTCCGCCTCGCTAATTATTGCACTGCTCGACGCTTTTTTCTAGTTGGTTGCTTACCTGTCGTCGCAACCTATTCGGCATTACAAGCTCGTTCCCTCTTAACTTGACTGGAACTCCTGCCGAAATATAATTGCATTTGCTTCCCGGACCCACCTTTCGGGAAGCGCCGCACTCGGATGAGCGGGAAGGGGGTGGAACCGTGGAGCCAAAGGACGTCCCTTATCTTCTCCTCGGCGCGATGAGCACCGTCAGGGAGGAGATGAAGAAGACCGTCGAGGAGCTGGTCGAAAAAGGCAAGTCCGGCTCAGGAAAGGGTGCCAAGGGTATTACCCAGGCTGACAAGACGGTCCGTGACCTGGTCGACAAGGGCAGGAAGGAACGGGAAGACCTCCTCAGCGCGATCGGCAAGGAAGTCACAAGGATTCTCGACAACATGGGTGCTATCACCAAGAACGACATCAGGGCGCTCGAGAAGAAGCTCGCCAACATCGAGAAGAAGGTCAAGTAGGATTACGGCTTCCGGCGGGCCCCGGCCCGCGCGAAGAAACGAGGTGTCTGATGGAACTCAACGACATGCCTTTTCTCCTGCTCGGGGCGCTCGCCTCGGTGAGAGATGACAAGATCAAGACCGTCGACGACATGATAGCCAGGGGCAAGGACCTCGCCGAGGGCACCAAGTCCAAGGCCAAGTCGTCGGTCCAGGACAAGAAGCTGGACGCGACGGTCAGGGAGCTCGTCAAGAAAGGAAAGCAGGAGAGTGCAGAGCTCGTGGACGCCGTCGGCAAGGTGGTCAAGGAGACGCTGGACTCGCTGGGCGTCGTGACCAAGTCCGACATCAAGGCGGTCGAGAAGAGGCTCGACGCGCTGGAGAAGAAGCTTTCCGCCGCGCCCGCCAAGAAGGCGGCGAAGAAGAAGGCTGCGAAGAAGCCCGCCGCAAAGAAGGCCGCAAAGAAAGCCTAGCACCGGGACTTCAACGAACAGACAGAACCCGTGGCGGCGACGCCACGGGTTTTCCTTTCTACTCGGGCGGGGGCGCCAGGTCCCTGAAGGCCTCGAGGGCGACCTCGTCGTCGCGCCTGACCTCTCCCGACTCCTCTTGACCCACCCCGAGCCCCTGGCCGCCGGCCACTGCCTCCTCCGGCTGCTGGAGGTCGACGAACGGCGGGACCCTCTGTCTCGACCTCCTTGAGATTATGCCGCCTATGACGCCGACGAGCAGCAGCAGCGCTCCCAGGGCCAGGGCCGCGTCGAAGAAGACCACCCCGAGTGAGCCCATGCTCCTGAACGCCTGGTAGGCCGCGCTCTTGTAAAGTCCGCCGGTGCCCGTCTTCCAGATGAACTCGCCCCCGAACCGTATAGCCAGGGAAGCGGGCAGTGACGCCGAGATGACCACGACCGCGAGGCCCACGACCCTTCCCCAGCCCCTGCAGAAGACCACGAACAGGACGGCGAAGGCGAGCGTGAGCACGCCGGCGATTATGAGCACCCACAGCAGGCTCTCGTGGTTCTGCTTGTTGATCTCAGCGATGAGAGTGGCGGAAACAGCTTTTGCCCTCTCTTCCCCGGTGCCGCGGGCCGCTTCCATCGGCAGCCCGGAGTATCCATCCGAGTAGACCTGGCGCTCGACCTCGAGCACGACCACGTCGGCCAGCTCCTCCGAGCTCATGCTGTTTACCTGAGAGGCCTTGACCGAGACCGACACGTCTATGTCGGGTATGACCACGCTGCCGTTCTTGATCCTCCGGGCCCTGGACCTCAGCTGCTGGTAGTTGTCCTTCACTGCCTGCTCTACCTCGGTCGCGTTCTCGATGAGAGGGGCCAGGACGTCCTTCGCCGCGCCGGGGTTCGTAGCCCTGTACGCGCCGGCGGCGGCGAGCGTCAGGAAGAGCATCAGGGTGGTCAATATGCCGAATATCCACTTGAGGTCTCCCCGCCAGTGGCTCGGCTCCGGTCTCGAGAGCTCGGCGAACTCCCCACCCTCGAGTGACTGCAGTTGAGCGGGCGGGAACTGGGCCGGCGGATAGCCGGGGACCGGCGGGGGCATACCGGCGGCGGGCTGCACCGGCGGCACGCCCGGCGGGGCCATCATCGGAAGTTGTCCCGTCTGGTCCGGCGGCATCCCCGGCGCAGGCATCGCGGGGTACGGTCCGGCAGGCTGGTACGGCATGCCCATACCGGGGGGCACGTAAGGCATCGGATACCACGGCGGCGGCGGGTAAAGGAACCCCGGAGGCTGCATCGGAGGCGGTGGCGCCGCCGGCTGAGCCTGCTGCGGCCACGCGGCGACCCCGGGCTCCGGCTCCCGCCTTTCCGGGGCCTCGGCCTCCTGAGGCACCTCCGGCGGTACGACCTCCTGCTCCAGGGCGGCGGGAGGCTGCCCGGGTGGTGGTTGCGGCGGGACCACCGTAGGCGGCTCGTGAAGCTCAGGGGGAGCAGGGGCCGGGGGTGCGGTCTTCAACTCTTCGGGAGGGGGCGGGGCCGGAGGGGCTGGCGGCCCCTCGGCCGGTCGAGACACCTCCATTCCGGGCGGCTCGGATGCGGCGTCGGCCGTTGGCGGCGGCCATCCCTGTTCGGGCGGTGGCTGCCCGGGCGCGGGAGGGTATACCTGGCGACCCACTTCCTCGGGGGAACTGCCTACTACCGGTATCCCCTCGTCGGGCTCAGGTCTCCGCTTCTTCCTGGATCTATGCTTTCCCTCTCCGCGCTCGCGCACTCGACGTCTCCTCGCTGGGTGCGGGCAGGCCGCATCACCCGGGTTCCATACTTATATATTCACGAGACGGGGGCGCTATTCCTTACTGCCGCGTTTGCCCGGCCCGTGAGCCGAATGACATAATATCGGGGATCGCGGTTCCCTCCGCGCGACGGACATCCTCGAACACAGGAAGGCACGGCATGCGTTGTTCACGGAAGGCCGCCAGGCTTATCCCATGGCTCCTCGGGTTAATGCTGCTCGGCCCCGCGGCCCTCTTTGCGGCCTTCATGCTGCTTGTGCGTACCCTGCGGGAAGCGCCCCCGCAGCCGGTCGCACAGCCCCTCCGCTCGGGAGGAGTGGATGTCTCACCGGCCTCCGTGACCGCCGGAGGAAGCCCCGTCCCGGTGACTGTCACTTATACGGTAGGCCCGGGAGGCATCGCCCGGGGTGGAGGTGTGCGGCTCCGCCCGGGCAAAGTCATGCGTTTCGGCGACGAAGGCTGGAGGCTCTGCATGCAGTGGGCGAACGGCTGGGGACACCTGCAGCGCAGGCACCCCGGCAGGCCCGACTTCCTGGACGTCACGACCTCGCGCGGGGGCGTCGAGCTCCGGGTCTCGCTCATGGAGCGCGCCTCCGACCGCACCCAGCTGATGTGGTTCAAGCGCAAGCTCCTTCAGAAGCTGGGGGTCAAACTGGATCCCATCGACCCCAGGGACGGCTTCCTGGAGAACGAGAAGGTGACGGTCGCCGTAGACGGTGAGGCCCTGTCAGAGGGCGACACGATAGAGTTCACACTCGGCAGGGGCGGCGGTCTCACCCCACCTCACAGCTCCATGCAGACGGATATCGCACTCGAGATCGACAGGGAGGGGAACGGGGAGTTCCTGCTCGAGGAGGCCGTCCCGTCCCTCAGCGCGACGGGGGGGGAGCCCGCCCGGTTCGAGGTGGTCGCGCCGACGATCGCGGTCCCAGGAGGCCGGGTAAAGGTACTCGTGCGCTGCCTGGACGAGCGCGGGCTGCTCGCGCCCGGGTTCTCCGGAAGGCTGCTGGTCTCCGCGGACCGGGCCCTGGAAGTGCCTCCGACCGTGGTCATGCCGGAGGGCAACGACGGGACCGCCTGGTTCATGGCGCGGGTTTCCGGCCCCGGGACCGCGCGCCTCGCGGTCCGGGACGGGGGCGGCCTGCTGGAGGGCCTCAGCAATCCCGTGGCATGCATGAAGAGCCCTTTCCTTTTGCTCTGGGGCGACATGCACACGCACTCACTCGTCTCGGACGGCACCCAGGAGCCTTGGTTCCTGTACCACCGCGCGCGCGACCTCATGGGATGGGACTTCACCGCTGTCAGCGACCACGACACGTGGAGCCTCGGAGAGGAGCGGGACAGGTCCCCGCTCGAGTTCGGCTTCATGATGAGGGAGGCCGACAGGCACTACAGTCCCGGCGGGTTCGTGACGCTCCGCAGCTTCGAGTGGACACACCACGTACTGGGGCACAGAACGGTCCTGTTCGGGCCGGCCGCGGAGCCGGTGTTCCTGCCGCACGACGACGACCGCTATTCCACACCGGAGCTGCTCTTCGATGCGCTCCAGGGGCGCGACGTGCTGGTGGTGCCCCACCACCCCGCCTGGAAGACCCACGCCGGGGAGATGCGCTTCGATTTCGGCAGCCCCGACAACGGCTTCCAGCGCCTTGCCGAGGTGTACTCCCGGCACGGTAACTCCGAGTTCTACGGGTGCCCAAGGCCGATGTCGCACGTCGGGAAGATGGAGGGAACGAGAGGCCGTGTCGTGCGCGCCGTGCTGGGCCGCGCTCGGGGAGCTACGTGCGCGACGCGCTGGCGGCGGGCCACAGGATGGGCCTCATCGCCGGAAGCGACGAGCACCTCGTGGGCGTGGACCCGCGCCGCGCTCCCAGGTACAGATACGGGGGCGGCCTGACGGGGGTATTCGCCCCCTCCCGGACCCGGGAGGCGGTCTGGGAAGCGCTCAAGGCCCGCAGGGTATGCGGGACCACCGGCGCGAGGATTCTGATGGAGTTCAGGGTGGACGGCGTGCCGCACGGGGTCGAGGTCACGTGCAGTTCCGCCCCCAGGATAACCGGCCACGTCCTGGGCGACGGTGAGCTCGAGTCTGTCGAGCTTGTCAAGTACGACTCCCACGGATACACCACCCCCTGGGTCTCAGGCGGGGGAACCGAAGCGTTCATCGATTTCACGGACAGGTCGTTCAGGGAAGACTCCTTCTACTACCTCCGCGTCACCCAGGCGGACGGCAACCTGGGATGGGCCGGCCCCACCTGGGTCGACAAGACCTGACCCCATCTTGACATCTTGAGTCGACGCGAAAAGAGCGGGCCGCGATGGCCCGCCCTTTCTGTTCTGGCGCCTGGCCCTGGCTTCTACTGCGCCGGCTTGAGGTCCGCGGGCAGCCCCTGGACGTTGTACACGTCGGGGCCCGAGCCGTAGCTCTTCACTACCCACTGGCCGCTCTCCTGGTGCAGGATGAAAGTCAGGTCGGCCTGCTGCTTCTCCACCGGGAAGTCCACGTAGAAGACCTCCCAGGTCGGGTCGGTCTGGCTCTGCTTGTACATGTTTATGCTCGCGCCCGTGGTGTCGATGCCCTTGGAGGTCATGTAATCCATGATGACCTGCTGCTGGGTCTTGGGAGTCGGGGGCGTCGGCGGTGCCGGGGGCGGCAGCGTTATCTGCAGGTCCGCCGGCGCGCCCTTGCCCTTTATCTGGTCCGGGGTCATCGACGTGCCGTAGTCGACCACGTTCCAGCTGTTCTTGACCTGGTGCAGCAGGAAGTAGAGCGTCTTCTGTCCCGACTTCACGGCCTCGTCTATCTTCCAGGTCGGGTCGGTCGCACTGGTCTTAACGACGCTGAAGGTCCAGCCGGTGGTGTTGATGTTGTTCTTCTTCATGAAGTCGAGCATCGCGGAGACAGGAGTCGGGTGCTCGACCTCACCCGGGCTTGGCGCCGGGGGGTTCGGCTTGCTCTCGGAGGTGACCTCGAAATCGACCTCGTTGCTCTCGCCCTCAGGGGTGAGGGCCGTGACTCCCTGCGGCGCGTTGGCAAGCCCGGAGGGTATCCGGATGGTGACGAGCGTGTCGGACCAGGCAAGCACCTCTGCGACCTCCGAGCCGACGTGTATCACTGATGTCCCCTGCGCGGTGCCGAGGTTGGCCCCTATCACGCTCACGATTGAGCCCACTGGTCCCTGGTTTGGATCGAGCATGGATAGTTCGGGAGCGTTTTCGCTCTTGCCGCAGCCAGGCGCCAGGGCGAGCGCCAGAACCGCGAGGACGCAGAGCGCCACGGCTGCTGTCCATCTCCTGCCTCTCATGGTGACCTCCTTGAGCGGTTGAGCCGTCCGCGAATAATTTCTTGACGGCTTGAACTGACACCTTTGTTTCGGCAGGTCCGCCCACGAACGTTAGGGATGCGGCCGCAATGGGGATGCTTCCGCGTGATTCGAGCGGTCGGTGTGGGTACAGGAGCGTTCGCAGAGCTCAGATGCAACAGGGGACCTGACCCCGTTGTGCATCAGTAGCCCATCGACACGTGCCCCCCGGTCCACCCCCTGAAATCGAAGTACATGGGACGCTCGGCCACCACCCCCACCCCGTTGGTCGACTCCACCTTGACGGCGAAGTCGTGGGCGCTGTCCGGGGCTCTGCCCAGAACGTCGGCGGGGCTTACGGTCGTTCGAGAAAGCGGTTCGACGAATGCTCCTTGCTCGGTAACGGCCCCGTCCCCCCTGAGATAGGTGATCTTGAGCTGGGCGCCCTTCTCCGTCGGGTTCGACACGCAGAGGTAAGTGGTGAAACCAGGCCGCGACGTCCCCTCGGCAAAGTACCAGGACGGTCTCGGGAAGCTGGTGCCCATAGTGTCGCTGCCCCCATCGAGAGCACCGCCGTAGAGGAAGTACATGGGCCTCTCGGCGATGACGCCCACCCCGTTCGTCGAGTTGACCCGGACCGAGAAGTCCCTGCCGCCCCCGATGTCGTCCGACGCGAGTATGGTCTTCCTCGAAAGCGGCTCGACCGTGTAGCTCGCCTCGACGTCTCCCGTGCCCGCGACCAGGTAGCTGACGCGGAGCTCCGCGGCCTGCTCGGTCGGGTTGGAGATGCAGAGGTACGTATGGAACCCCGGGCGGGTGCTGCCCTCCGCGAAGTACCAGGCGGGCCTGGCCGAGAGGGAGCCGAGCGTATCGTGCCCGCCCGTCCACGTGCCGTACTTGAAATACATCGGCCTCTCCACCACCAGGCCCACGCCGCCCGGGCAGTGCACCCGGCAGGAGAAGTCCTTCCCGGCCCCGATGTCCGCGGCGACGTTCACTGTCCGGCGCGTCCTCGGCCCGACCCGGTGCTCGGCGTCGGCCGTCCCGCCCCCTTCGATGAAGTAGGTCACTATGACCTGCGCCTCAGTGTCGGAGGGGTTCCCGATGCAGAGGTAGGTATCGAAGCCCTGCCTCGTCGTCCCCTCCGCGAAGTACCACGTAGGCCTGAGGTACGCGCTACCCAGCGTGTCGTGGCCCCCTGTCAGCGAACCCTTGTAGTTGAAGTACACCGGCCTCTCGGTGACGACCGGGACGCCGTTTGTCGAGAGCACCTCGCAGGAGAAGTCCTTCCCGGCGCCTATGTCCGAAGCCGCGTCAACAGTCAGTCTGGAGTGAGGCTGCACGGCGTAGGAGACGTCCCTGTTGCCTCCACCGTCCACGATGTAGCGAACGTTGACCTGGGCCGGCGACTCCGAAGGGTTGCCGATGCAGAAGTAGGTCACGAATCCCGCGTGGGTGGTGCCCTCCGCGAAGTACCAGTTGAGAGCCGCCGGCTCAGTGCTCCTGACCTCCGTCCCGGTGTAATAGTGCTTCAGGATGTCCCTGTAGTCCCAGCCGGCCTGTGCGAGCGTCCTCGCGCCCTCCTGGCACATGCCCACGCCGTGACCCCACAGGGTCGTGTTCCCGCACGGGCAGGAGACGCTGCGGCAGTACGGCAGGTACGAGCCCCAGACGTCCTCGGAGTTCCGTGTGTGCCCGTCACAGTGGCCGAAGAAGAAGGCCGATATCACCTGGCCCCCGTAGAGCGCGGCCACCTTGTGGGTGGAATCGACGGCGAGGTCCGTCCTCGGGTCGCGGGCTTCCTTCCATACCTGGCAGTGGGTAGTGGTGCAGACATCGGCCCCCTGGGCCGGGTGCCGGTCCGCGGTCGCCGCGTAGCACCTGGCGGCCACCGCCTGCGCACAGAGCGAGTCGTACGGCCATGACGCGGAGACCTCCGCGGGAACGACCCCCTTGAGGTAGTCATCCATGTACATCGTGCGGACCGAGCCGTCCGGCATCAGTACCGTTACGGTCTCGGGGACGGCGGTAACGCCCGTTCCGGTAATGCCTGAGCCGGGAGGAGGTCCCTGTTCCGCCGCGCGCGCATGCCCGCCTGAGGCGGCCGGGAGCGAAGCGACGAGCAGTACGGAGAGGGCGCAGGCTGCCAGGAATGCAGCCGTTCTTGACCTTCTTCTCGAGCTCATAGCGTTCTTTCCAAACAAAGAAGCCCTCATGGGAGGGCCCCTGTTGATTGATTATACGCCTGTCCTGCTCAGGGTCGGACCTCTACTCGAGCGATTCCCCCTCGCTGGAGCCGCCGAACATCGGAGGCCTGTATGTGGCGAAGCGCAGCTTGGTGACCGCGGCGCCGGCGCTCCTGGTGAACACGTTGGGGTTAATGCACTCTACGTAACGGGGCAGAAGCCTCTCGTTCTTGTTTATCACGTCGGCGACCTTCTGCGGGTCCATGTACTTCATGACCTCGCCCGCGAACTCGAGGCCTTCGCCCATGGAGTCGGCTATCGCCTTGGGGTCGAGGTTCGCCATTATCTTGCCCATGAAGTCCGAGTTCTCGTTGATGGCCTCTGCCACCGCCCGGGGGTCCATGCCCTCTATCATTCCGGAGATGAGCTCTTTATTGCTGCCCAGCTTACCGCTGAGCCGGCCCAGGGTCCTCATTAGTGACAACTCAACTACCCCCTTCCGGCGGGGACTGCGGCCGTCGCCCCGCTGTAGACCTCTGCGGCGATAAACTATAACTTATCAGAACTGGCCGGTCAATTCTTTGTATCCGTTTTGTCATAAGTTGGGGTCGCGTCTCATTCTATTACCTGATCTTACCGTTCAGTCGCCCGACGATAAATGAATAGGATGAGACGTGACCCCGACTTACGAACGTGCGGGTATCGTGAAGTAGATGGTGGTCCCGCGGCCCGGCTCGCTCTCGGCGCGGACCGACCCCCCGTGCGCCTCGACGAGGCTCCGGGCGACGGTGAGACCTATCCCGGCACCGCCGGTGGCGCGCTCCCGCGCTCGCTCGGCCCGGTAAAAGCGCTCAAAGATGAACTGAAGGTCTTCCGGGGCTATCCCCGTTCCCGTGTCTGAGATGCTGAACTCCACCATCGAGCCGGCGAGGCTCGCCCCCGCCTTTATAGTCCCGCCCGGCGGGGTGTGCGTGATGGCGTTCTTTACCAGGTTGCCCAGCACCTGCGACAGCCTGACCGGGTCGGCGTCCACCGGGGGGAGGCCTGCATCCACCTCGGTCCTGAACTCGATATCCGCAGCCTCCAGCTCGCGGGCGAACTTGACCCCCGCACCGGCCACTGCTTCCGCCGCCTCCACCGGAATGCGTTCCAGCTCCATCTGCCCGGATTCGACCATCGACAGCTGGTGAAGGTCATCGACCAGCCTTGCCAGGACTTCCACGTCCTCGGCGAGTGAAGCGACCGTGTCACTGTCGGCGCCTATGACCCCGTCCTGTACCGCCTCGAGCTGGGCCTTTATCGAAGCGAGCGGGTTGCGGAGCTCGTGCGCGATGTCAGCCACCATGTTTCGCCTCAGCTGCTCGTTCGTCTGCAGGCTCTCCGCGAGTGAGTTGAAGGCGTGCGTAAGCTCGTCGATCTCCGCACCGCCCCGCACCTCGACCCGCCTGGAATAGTCCCCGCCCTCGATGCCCTCAGCAGCCGAAGTGAGCTGAAGAAGCGGGCGTGAGAGGCTCCTCGCGATGAAGTAGCTCATCGCCAGACCGAGCACGAGCGCCAGCAGGGTGGCGATGAGGAAGCCCTGGTTGATGGCATTGAGAGTGCCCTGGCTCGTGGGGCCCCCGCCCCCGCCTCCGCCCATGTGTCCGCCCTGGCACTGCCTGAAATAGCTCTTGACCCTTGACTGCGCTATGAGGTTCGCGGTCAGCGCTCCGGCAACAATGCAGACCAGCGCCACGGCAACGAGCGCCAGCGTCAGTATCAACCTGAGGCTAGGCTTTCTTCTCCCTGGCGTTGAACCTGTAACCGACCCCGTGGACCGTTTCGATGAAATCCCAGTCACCGGCTTTTTCCTTCAGCTTCTTCCTGATGTTCTTGACATGAGTGTCGACCGTGCGCTCGTAGCCTTCGAAGTAGTCACCCTGCGACATCGCCAGCAGCTGGCTCCTGCTGAAGACCTGGCCTGGTCGCTCCGCCATCCCCGCGAGCATGCTGAACTCGGTCGCGGTCAGGGGCACCTCCTCCCCGGAGGCCTCCACCGCGTGCCTGCCCCTGTCGATAAGAAGCGGGCCCCGCTGGACGGGAGGCGAGGCGCCCTGCTCCTCGAGCCTGCTGCGCCTCAGGACCGCCCGTACTCTCGCGACGAGCTCGCGGGGGCTGAACGGCTTGGTCACGTAGTCGTCCGCCCCCACCTCGAGGCCGACGACGCGGTCGACCTCGTCAGCCCGCGCGGAGAGCATGATGATGGGAGCCCGGGAATCTCTACGCACCTGCCTGCAGAACTCCAGGCCGTCGAGGCCGGGGAGCATTATGTCCAGCACGACGAGGTCGGGTGATCTGTCCCGGAAGAGGTCGAGCGCGGTCTCACCGTCGTAGGCGGTCAGGACCTCGAAGCCCTCCCTCTCGAGGTAGGCCTTCACCAGCCCGACGAGCTTCTTCTCGTCGTCGACGACCAGTATCCTGCCGCCTTCTATCACCTTCTCCACCGCCTCCTGCAGCGGTAAGGCAGCGGGAATGCCCGCTGCCCTCGCTGAACTCCTCGAACGCCTGCCGGGCGGTTTACCTGCCCGGGCAGCAGCCGCCCTGCCCCTGGCCGGTGCCGGGAGCGCTCTGCCCCGCCATCGGGCAGGTCCCATCGGTGCAGCCGCCGGTCCCGCCGGAAGCGCAGTCGCCATCGCAGGCGCCGCCCTCTACGCAGGTCCCGCCCGGGGTGCAGTCGCCGTCGCAGGTACCGCGGCCCTGCCCGCGCATTCCGCAGTTCCCCTGGCCGGCGCCGGCACCGCCACAGGCTCCTATCGCTGCCTTCCCGGCCGGGACGGGCGCTGCGTTATCATCCCTGCCGACCCCCGTGACGGCCAGCGCGATGCCTGCCGCTATCGCCAGGATCGCGACGCATGACACGGCAATGAGCACGTAAGTACGCCAGTCACGCCTCCGGTCCGGCTTCTGGGCCTCTTCCATCTCCACCTGGTTTTCCTCCATCGAATCGTCCTCCTCTCGATCCTTCCTTCAACTATGACGGGTTCAATCCTCCAGTCCGTTCTTCAAATGCTAAATCCGCCATGTGAAGAAATAGTGAAGAGCGCATGTTCCTTGAATTAAAATCTAGGCGGGGGCCGTTCACTCCGGGACGGCCCCTGACCGGCAACTCCCTCGAGAAGGAGTCGATATGAGCGACACCGACGATTACTTGCGGCACTGGACAGACCACCCGGACAATCCGCTCATCGAGCCGCCCGGGCTGGAGATACTGCTGGGAGACCCCGCCGTGGTGCTGCCGGCGGACGCGCCGGACGGGCGCTGGCACCTGTTCGCTAACACCATGCTCGGCATCCACCACTTCACCTCGGCAAACGGCACCAGGTGGATACACAGCGGCAAGGTGGGGCCGGGATGGCGCGCCTTCGTGTTCAAGGAGGACGGCCGCTTCTACATGTTCTCCGAGCAGTTCACCATCCCCCAGATCAGGTCCCACATAGAGCTGCGGGAGTCGGACGACCTCTGGGACTGGAGCGAACCCGTGCGCCTGGTGGAGCCCAGCCTCCCGTGGGAGGGCCGCTTCAACCACAATACCGGCAACCCGTGCGTGTTGAAGGTGGACGGGCGGTACCGGCTGTACTTCAGCGCCGGGGTGGTGTTCCTGCGGGACCTCGGGTTCTGCGAGCCGCGTCATATCGGCGTGGCACACGCGGACAGGGTGACGGGACCGTACGTCAAGGAGTCCGAGCCCATTATCTCCCCGTCGGACGACGACCCGTACCTCAACAGGGGCGCCGGGGCTATCAAGGTGATATTCGACGAGGGCCGCGGCCTCTTCTACGGGTTCAACAACGGCATATACCGCGGGTCGGAAGGGCGCACAAGTTCAGCCATCCTCCTGCTGTCCTCGCCCGACGGGCTCGTCTGGGAGCGTGTATACCCCGACCCGATAATAAGCCCGGGCGGTGAAGGCTGGAAGAAGGCCCTCGTCTACCAGCTGGATGTCAAGCGCGTCGGTGATGAGATGTGGCTTTACTACAACGCGCGCAGCGGCTGGAGGTTCGGGATAGAGCGGATAGGCCTCGCGACCTGCTCCCTTTGAGGCCCAGGCTGCCCTCGACACTGCAGAGGAATGCCGCCGCGGCCAGGGCGGCGGGAGCCAACTCAGCGGTCTTTCCCCTCGTGACCAGCAGCAGCACGAGGATGAAAGCGAATATCAATCCCAGTATGAGGGCCATGACTATCACGGTCTTCAGGGTGAAGACCTTCTGCTGCTCCGGCAGGCTCCGCGGGGGCTGCTTGGGACCCTCGTCGTACGGGATGGGCTCCGGCACGCGCATCCACGAGATGTCCTTGTTGCATGTCGAGCAGACGTCTGCGTCCGGCTGGTTCCTGGTGCCGCAGTTGGGGCAGAACTTGTGGGGCACCCTGGTCTTGCGGTACAGCTGCTTCTGTTCCTCGGTGAGGTCGTCATCGCCGTCCGGCATATGGTACTCCTCGCTCCTCTCGCTCCGACTTTAGGGGACAGGTTACAGCAATTCCCCAGAAAAGTTAACGATTGGGGTCAGACCATTTTCGTTGCAACTGCAACATGTTCAACATGTTAATCAGCGTGGCGTATGCAACGAAAATGGTCTGACCCCAATCGTCACATCTCGACGCGCACGCGGTGCACCCGGCCGTCGCCATGGGGCTTGACGATGTTGCCCTCGATGGGCTCGCCGTCCACCACGACCCTGCTGACGCCGGTGCACTTGCCCCTGGGCTTGTCGATCTCGATCTCGTACACCGCGTCCTGGTAGGACCGGCGGACGGTTATCGCTTCCCACTCGGAAGGCAGGCACGGGTCCAGGAGCAGGCCCTCATACGTGGGCCTTATGCCCAGGATGTAACCCCAGAACACGTGCCACTGCCACGCGGCACCGCCCGTGAACCATGAGTGCGAGCCCTCGCCGAAGTACTCGGACTCCGGCCCTATTATGTATTCCGCGTAGACGTAAGGCTCCGACATGTACAGGTCGCCGTCCTCGTGCCAGCGCACGTTCGGCAGGACCGACCGGTATGATTTCAGCGCGTTGTCCCCGTCCCCGAGCAGGGCCCACGCCATCGTCGCCCAGGCCGTGGCGTGCAGGAATATCGCCGCGTTCTCCTTGGTGCCGACCGCGAAGCGTGTGATGATGCCGATGTCGGGGTCGGGCTCGCGCCAGCCGGGAAGGAAGAGGGCACAGCCCTTGTCCGTGAGAAGCCTCTCGGCCGCGGCCCCCATCGCCTTCTCCGTCCTCTCGCGGTCGAGTCCCGCGATGACCGCCCAGCTCTGTGAGTTCACGAATATCTCCGCCACCGGGCTGCCCCTGCCGCCGAGTACCTCTCCCTCGTCGTTGGTCCCGCGCATGTACCACTCGCCGTCCCACGCGTGCTCCTCGAGGGCCTTGCGCAGAGACCTGGCCACGTTGCCCACCGCTTTCACGCCCGGCATGCCCTTGACCTTCGAGGCCAGCTCCAGGTACTCCTTGCAGGTGTACAGCAGCTGCTGGCTCGCCATCACCGACTCCCCACGCCCCTCCCTGCCCGCGTAGTTGATGGCGTCGTTCCAGTCGCCCTTCTCCATCAGTACCAGGTTGCGCCTGCTCCGGCGCCGCCAGACGTTCTCGATAATGCGGTAGACGAGCTCGGCGAGCATCATCTCGACGCCTTCGTACGTCGTTACCATGTCGTCCAGAAGGTCGAGCTTGCCTGTCTCCTTGAGGAAGAAGAAGATCGAGATGGGCAGCCACAGCGCGACGTCGATGTTACCCGGGATGCCCGATGGGAGGCCGAGGTCGCGTATGTAACCCTGGTCGACACTGCCGTCCGAATGCACGAGGCGTATGTGCATGAGGATGCGCTCCCAGGCGTCTTCGGCGAACCTGGGGAGTGCCCCGAGAATGCACTGGGCGGAGTCCCTGAAGCCCCAGTTCTCGTTGCCGCTGCAGATGAAGTACGAGCCGTCAGAGCGGTACCACCAGAAGCAGACACGGGACTGGTACTTGTTCCAGATGTTGGCGAAATGGTTGATCCGGTGGTCCGGGGTGACCACCGTGTCGCCGTAGGCGATGTCGAGCCAGTAGTCGTTGCACGCCTGGAAGCGCTGCTCGTAGACCTCGGGCCGTATGTGGTAGGAGACCATGTCGAAATCCTCGTCGCGCTGGGTGATACCCATTGCGATGATTATCCGTTCCTCCGCGCCCGGCTCGAGCTCGATCGAGTACTTGTGCGCGAAAACCGCCGGCCTCCCGTCGTTCTCCCTGCTGCTGAGCGTCCCCTCCACCACCGCCCTCGGCCTGGCGGTGCCCTGCCCCGCCCCGATGAACTCGTCGCGCAGGGTCTCGTAGGAGTCCGGCTCGCGGGTGCCCGCGAAGAAGACTTTCAGCGGCCACGGGCGGTTCGGTGCGTACGCCTCGCGGTTCCAGTAGGTCTTCTCGGCCACCAGCATGCCGTCGGACTCATAAACGCGGTTGAAGAGTATGTTCGAGTAGTAGGAGATTATGTTCGGCATGTGCTGGCCCAGCAGGAGCTCGACGAACGGGTACGCCTCGAACTTGCGGGCGCGGTCGGACTCGTTGATGAAGTGGACGATCCAGTACTCGATGTCGGCGTCGAGCGGCACCAGGAAGGAGAGCCACGCGCAGAGGCCGTCCTTCCGTGCCTCGAGCCTCTGGTACCCGAGGCCCACCCTGCAAAGCCAGGAGTCGAGCTCGGTCCTGGTCGGAAGCCAGTTGGGCGTCCATATCTCGTCGCCCTCCTTCACGTACACGAAACGGCCGGGCCCGTTGTCGAGCGCCGGGGCCCACAGGTTGATGCCGTACGCCGGCGCCTGCTTCCAGAACGAGTACCCCCCGCCAGTGTGCGTGATGAAGGAACAGTATCGACCGTTGGTGAGGTAGTTTATGTAAGGGTACCGGAGCTTCGGGTCCGTGATTATGTACTCGAGCCCGTCCTCGCTGAAATACCCGCTCTTCTTTCTCCTGTCTTCCGGGGCCAAGCCGCCTCACCCTCCCGTGCACATCGGGGTCAGGTCACTTTGTTGCGTTTTTTGCAGGTCCGCCCGTGTAATGCAACAAAGTGACCTGACCCCACTGTTGCGCTTTTATCTTTCTTTGCCCTCCCGGGGAGGTTCACCTGCCCGCGAGCGCACCTTCACCGGTTCCGGCGGGCTCGAGGTGCAGCGCGGTCTGGATGCGCAGGAGCGCCAGCATCCAGTGGACGATGGCCTCGGCGCTCCTGTTCGGGTCCACCTCGTTGAACAGCAGGCCGTCCGAGCAGCTGAAGGATGCGAAGTCGTAGAGGGGCATGTTCAGCACGTTCCTCCCGAGGAACCACTCGAACGCGGCGCGCGCCAGCTCGAGGTACCTCTCCTCCCTCTCTATCAGGTAGGCGTCCACACAGGCCGAGGTCATCGACGCCGCCTCGATGGGCAGCTGCGCGAACTTGGCCCGCTCGGCCCCACGGCGGTACCACCCCTGGTCCCCGACAAGGTCGAATGTCCCCTCCCCGTAGCTCACCCGCACGAGGAATTCCAGGCTCTCCAGGCCGGCGGCCCTGTACGCTTCGATGCCGGTCTCCCTGTAGGCCAGCAGGAGCGCCCGCGGCATTATGCCGTTCGCGTAATACAACCCGTCCTCGAACCACTCCCAGCCGGGGGCCGTGGTGCCGCGGTAAGCCTCCAGCAGCTTGCCCGCCTCACGTTCCAGGACGGAGATTATTATGCTCGCCCCGGGGAGCCGCGTCAGGTAGTGGTAGCACCCGCTGACCGTATACGCCATCGCGCGGAGGGATGTGAGCTCTACGGCGCCCGCCGCGTCGTCGAACATCGACTTCGCGAATGACGCCAGGCCCTCGTCCGACTCAAGGGCGACTGTGATCCCCAGGCCCTCCAGGGCCTTGCCCTGGCACTCCTCGCTGCCCAGCTTGTCGCCGAACGTCTTATCGTAGTTGAGGACGTTGTGGAACGGCCCCTCGGGGCGCTGCATGTACCGCAGGAACCCTATGTACGTGCGCGCGAGCTCCAGGCTCACCGGATCGTCGGCCTGCAGGTGGGCCAGCACGGCGGCGGCAAGCGCGAGTGCGTTGTCCTCGGTCGTATAGCCGCTCGCCCGGTCGGGGATGTCGAAGTGAGACAGGTGCACTATCCCGGTCCTGTCGGTCAACCGCTCCAGGTAGTCGAGCCTCGGCCTCGGCAGGTCACGCAGCTGGACCGGCTGACGCTTCGGCGCGGGTGCGGGGGCGACCTTCCGGCCCGCGAGCACCCTCGCGAACAGGCCCGCGTATTCCCCGGCCACCTCCGTCCAGGTCATCTGCCTGCCGAACGCGTACGCGCGTTCGCGCATCCCGGCCATCCGCTCCGGGTCCGAAAGCAGCTCGAGCGCAGCCTCGGACATCGCCCGAGTGTCCCCCGGCGGGACCAGCACGCCCCGGTCGTCCTCCAGCAGTTCCACCGCGTAGAAATAAGGTGTCGAGATGACCGGCTTGCCGAGTCCTACCGCGTACGCCAGGGTGCCGGAGACTATCTGGTTCAGGTCCAGGTAGGGGGTGACGTATATGTCGCAGGCGGCCAGGAACGAAGTGAGCTCTTCGAGCGACACAAACCGGTCATAGAAGAGGACGTTGTCTTCAACCCCCAGCTCGCGCGCCCGTCTCTTGAGGAAGAACCGGTACTTTTCGCCCTCTTTGAGCTTCAGGGGGGGGTGCGTCGCGCCCAGCACAACGTAGACGGCGTCCGGGAACCTCTCCACGATAGCGGGCATCGCCTCGATCATGTGCTCGATGCCCTTCCGGGTATGGAGGAGGCCGAAGGTCAGCAGGACCGTCCTCCCAACGAGCCCCCACCTCCGCTTGTATCCCGTGGAGTCCTCGAGCGGCATGTCCGGCACGCCGTGATGGATGAGGTGCACCTTCTCCCGGGGCACCCCGTAGTACTCCTCCAGGAAGTCGATGGACTTGCGGCTCATCACGACCACCGCGTCCGAAAGCGCGCACGTCTGGACCATCGCGGCCAGCCGGTCCGGCTCCGGGTCGGGGAGGACGGTGTGCGCTGTGGTGACGACCGGCTTGCGCAGGTCGCTCAACATGTCCGTGATGTAGATGCCCCGGGGGCCCCCGAAAATCCCGAACTCGTGCTGTAGACTGACCACGTCAACCCCGGACAGGTTTATGTAATCGGCGGCCCGGGGATAGTCCCGCGGATTTCCGGCGAGCACCTCGAAGCGCACCATCGCGGGGTAGTCGTACCCCTCTTTGCGGTCGTTCATGGCCACCACGAACACGTCGGATTCGGGCCCGAGAGCCCGTGCGACCCACGTGGCGACGTCCGTTGTGAAAGTGGCCAGTCCGCACTGCCTCGGGACGTAGTTGCCGACGACAGCCACGTTCATCGGGCCCGAGTGCGGGCGGTTCTGGGGGTTTCCGTCCATGACGACATCCTTTACTTGCGGTCCGGACACTTTCTACGAACCGGAGGTCGGCATGCGGACACTGCCTGACGACCGCCGTCGCGCCCGGTGTATAGCCGCTCAAACGCAACAAACGACCTGACCCCGTGTTGCGGGACCGGGGACATAACCTTCTCCGGACGGGCGGTCATTCCTGCGGCGGCCCGTAGCGGATTCTAGGAGAGTGGAGGCCTGGCGGCGGACGTCCGGTGGGCCGAGGGGACGGTGAAGAAAGCGGTACAGCCCGGACCATAGCGACTGTCCGTCCAGAAGCGCCCACCGTTGCGCTCCACTATTGCCCTGGCGACGTCGAGCTCCTCTGACCACACACCCGCGAAAGCCGCGCCGTCCGAGGAGCTGACGGAGAAGAGGGGGACTCGCGGGTCCCCGTTGCACCCCACGACGGCCATCGGGCTCTCGCCCCGCGGACACGCCGAGAGCGCCGCTCCTATGAGCGCCTCCATGAGGCGCCAGAAATCGGCGGGAGGGTAGCTGAGTGGGGGCAGGGCCGACGCCAGACGGACCTCCGCCGTGTCGGGCCACAGCCTTTCCACCCACATCTGCCCGATCTCCCGGACAGCCTGCGAGCTGTTGACGAGGTTGCAGACCGGTTCGACCAGGGCCGCCTGCCCGGCTGCTTCCTTCCTCCTGAACATCCTCCTCACCTCCAGTTGTCCTCTCTTACCGGGTACGTCGTCCAGGGCCGTTAACGTGGCGTTGCCGGCGTGTAAAAAGAACGTTAAGTTGTGGTAACATCTTGCGGGCGTACGCTGGAAAGGGGACCGTGACCGGTGACCACGATAAGGCTCAAGAGGCCCATAAGGATTGAGAACGGGGACGGGCCGCCGCGCTATCCCGTCAAGGAGGCGCTGGCGAAGGTCCGCGACCGAGTATACCGCGGCGACCGCTACGAGTGCTCGTGCTGCGGTCGCACGTACAAGCTCTTCCTGTACAGCCCGTTCATGGCCGCCCTGTGCCCCTACTGCCTGTCCTTCGAGCGTTACCGGCTGCTCTGCCGCTACCTGCGGGACCGGACCGACTTCGGCGCGAAGAAGACGAGGATGCTGGACATCGCCCCCATATGGTGCTTCCAGGAGTTCTGCCGCTCCTTCGAGAACGTCGAGTACGTCTCCATCGACATCGAGTCGCCAATGGCGATGCAGCACATGGACATACGGTCGCTCGACTTCAGGGACGAGCTGTTCGATTTCCTGGTCTGCTATCACGTCCTGGAGCACATCGACGACGACGCCGGGGCGTTGGGCGAGCTGTACCGCGTGCTCAAGCCGGGAGGGTGGGCGATAATCCAGGTCCCCATCTTCACCGAGAGGACCATCGAGCGCGGGGAGCTCAGCGACGAGGAGGCGGATGACCTACTAAAGTACGACTGCCACCTGCGCTCATACGGCATGGATTTCGAAGAGAAGCTGGAGGCGGCTGGCTTCGACGTGGAAGTGGTGGACTTCGTGAAGGAGTTCAGCACCAGGGAGATTGAGCGCTACGGCCTGGACTGCTCCGAGATAATGCATGTCTGCCGCAAGTGAGAGCGGCTCGCCGCCACGCCCAGGAGGCTCTATTTGACGTATGGCATGCTTCTCATTTCGTCAAAAACATAAGGAGCATCCAGTGTGGACACGTAGGTCCTGTCCTGGAGAAGGCTGAATTCCATACCGAAGATGCTGTTTAGTATTACCCTGAAAGAGTTAACGGGCGTCATGGACCGGTAGAGGCCGTCTGCGCCATTCGGGACGAGCAGGGCGTTTAAGTTTTCCGTCTGATAGTAGAACGGGTTTTCCTTATCGAGGGGTGGCCCATGGTCGCCCTGAATCACGATGACCGGCGGTCGGTCGCTGGAGGAGACTATTTCATCGACCATCCTGATGATCTTCTTGTTTATGAACATCACCTGTTCCAGGTACATGGCCTTCGGATCGTCACCAGGCTCAACGGGCCTCCCATTCCTGTCGAAGAGATACGGCGCGTGGGGGCTTGGCACGTGTGCAAACAGAAACAGCGGTCCCTCGACCTTCTCACGTGTGAGCGGGATGTCGGCTAACGTGCAGAGAACCGACTCTCTTGTAGCGAAAGCCGGCCGGAGGCATCGGAGTACGGTGGTGTTGAGCAGGGTCAACATGAACTCGCTCCTCGTCCAGTTCGCCACGTTTGAAACGTCGGCATAGCGGTTGGACGAGGTTGCCGAATAGCTGGTGCCGAAGAAGGAGAACCTGTATCCCCTGGACGTGAGAAAGCGCATGAGTGAGTTATCCTCAATCATCCGCCGCAACGGCGTCATGACACGGGAGTGTTCCCCGACTTCCGCGGAAACGTAGTTGATATAAGTCATGTTCAGCGACGATGCCAGTGACAGGTATGTCTGGTTGTAGTTGCTTCGGCCGTCGGTTACGAAGAAGCCGCGGTCTTCGAGCGAACGTATGAACCTGCTGTTGTCATACCCGTACTGATCGCGAAGCAGTCTCTCGCTACCATATGCGTCGAGTATTATGTAGTAGATATCCGGCAGGTCTTCAGGGTCCCGAACCGCCCCATCCTTGTCCGCGGCGGCTCTCCTGACCTCGTCTGTCCTGATGGTCACATACCCGTGAGTGCCGCTCGTGTAGAGGTTTATGAGAACAAGGACCACCAGTACCGCTGTTACCACGTTCAGGATGCGTGTGGGGTTTCGCAGCTTGTCCCTGAACTTGACAACAAGGAAAACGCCCACAGCCAGCATGACGCAGACGGCGGAGAAGAGTAGATACATCGGGGAACCCGCTGCCAGAAAAGCAAATGAGAGCCACCAGGCAAGTCCCGCAAGAAAGAGAGTCGCCACGACCAGCTGAGTCCTTCGTGTGAGTTTCCGCAGTCGGTTCCCGTATCTGACCAGAATGAATACGCACACAGCCAGGATTACGCATACGGCGGAGAAGAGCACATATCGAAGGATCGCGGGCGAGAAATTCTTGAGGAAATCTACCAGGTGCCCCGGCAAGAAGAACAGCGCAAGGAATAGAGAGACGATAAGACCGGCCGTATACGAGTTCTTGAGCACGAGGCGCAGGACCACGAAAGCCACGAGCGCAACGGCAAGGCTTATGAGAATCGGTACAAGCGCATCGCTGAAGCGCGCCTGCCCCGGATTGCTGGCCAGTATGTGCAGGATTGGTATGAGGGCGATGAGGAACGGGTGGATCACCGGAATACTGCGCGACCCTCCCCCCGGAGACATCCCGTCCTGTTCGAGGACTTCCTCTCCATTCTGTCCAGGAGCTTTGATCCACCGCCGGATTACCGTCAAGACAATTCTCTCTTCCCCATGAGATACACTGTCCTGCCTGAGCCGGTGCACCTTCGAGTCAGACTACGGCGCAACTCTATCGCCCGTAACACGACAGGCGCTGAGTTTTCCAGGTTGTGTTTGTTGCCACCCCAAGCCCCTGCATTATCTGACCCGACTCAGATGTGGGTCAAGCAATACAAGAATTCATCACGTGTGCCGGTGGGTATGGAGACAAGTCCGGCCGTGTTCAACCCGGCCACGACCATGTTCGAGCCGGTCTTCAGCCGTCTGAGCGACAGAATAACAAGTTCTGCTCCTGACCGTGACTCTGTTGTTCCGCCTCTACAAGCTGGAATCCATTCTCAGCCATGTATGCCAGCATTTCGTCTTTCGTGCCCGCCCCCTCGTAGACCGGAAGATCCGTGACCTGCACTTCCATGCGGACCTTCTTGATGTCCTTGATCCTGTCTCCCGCGGACCTGACTACGGACAGGTCATTACCCTGCGCATCGACCTTGAGGTAATCGACGGACTGTATGTTCATGAAGTGCATGAAGGTATCCAGTCTCACGGTGGGAAAGATGGCTCCGCCCACCACCCGGTCAGAACTGGACCGGGTCCACCTCGTACTTGTCGGTCGTCCTGTAGCGGGCGAGCCCGCTCTTGTCGTCGATGAGCTCGTCCGGCCCTTTGAAACCGCTGCAGGCGAAGACATAGAACACGCGGCTCTTGCCGCGCTCTCGCCCGACCACCACATTGGGCTCGCCCAGGCTCTCGAAGTACGGCTCGAGCTTCTCGGACCAGTACGACTCCGGGAGTTCAAAACCGTCCGGCGTCTTCTGTTCCACGACGAAGACCATGTTCTTGCCGGCTATGGACTCCAGCGGGGTCCAGGGGCTGTACTTGCTGGTCTTCCCTGCCGCAAGGGCTTTGTGCTCGAAGACCTGGAAGGCAAGGGTGTAGCCCGCGGGCCTCTGCTTCTGGTAGTAATAGACGATGCTCGGCAGGAAGTAGTCGGAGGAGGCTACGTATGTCTCCTCGACCGGCATATCTCCCAGTACGCGGTCGACCTCCCCGGCCAGCTTCATCGAATCGGCCTTGCCGCCGTCTCCGACGATCGCCAGCGTCCCTGCCGTGAACAGCAGGGCCAGGAGCGCGGAGAGGCTCGCGATCGATTTCGGGGAGAGGCCCTCGAGCCGCTTCCACCTGGTCCTCGACAGTATCTCCGGCAGGGCGCCCATCGCGGCAATCAGGGACACCATGTGACCCGGCACCGCCCAGTACGCGCTGCCGCCGGTCACGGTGAAGAAAGCGACCATGGGCGCTGAGGTCCAGAAGAGGAATCTGAACCTTTCGTCACCGTTTCGCTTCAAGCTCTGATAACCGCCGTAAGTAATGCCTAGAGCGCTCAATGCGTAGCCTGCCGGCGAGAGCACTATCTTCTCCTTGATGACGTGTACCAGCACGAAACGCAGGTACCCGGGGAGGTCGTACTGCATGAAACCCGGGCGGTTCCGAAGCTGGTAGAGAATCGGCTCGAAACGGTGCCTGGCGTACCAGATCAGTGTCGGGATGAACATCGCGACCGTTATCGCGAAGCCCTGGTACGGCTCTTTTCTGGCAAGCCAGTGCCTGTCCCTGGCGGAGGTCAGGAGATAGGCGAATATCCCGACAGGCAAAACGCTCGACCGGAGGTTACACAGGCGCATGAAACCTGCGGTAATGCCTGCCAGGTACCAGTAGCCGGGACGCTCCTTGGAAATGGCCTCGAGGACGAGGTACATGGTCATCAGCCAGAAGGTCATCATCGGGGGGTCCTGCTGCCCGAGGGTCAGCCAGTAGTTGGTGATGGGAAGCGCCGCCACGACCAGCGTGGCCATAGCCGCCCCCACTGGATCGCCGAATATCTTCATTGATATCGCGTGTACCAGTATCAGGGAAACCGTCGTGAAGGCCAGTGAGCCGGACCGGAGCGCGAACGGACTGGTGCCGAGCAGCTTTTTTATCGCGAACAGCTCGTAGACGAGAAACGGTGGATGGAAGAAGTATCCGGCCTGGAGGTGCTCTGTCTGCATCAGCCAGTTGGCCTCGTCGAGGTGAACGCCCGTCCACCAGTCGCGGATGGCGGTGACCACTACGAACGCCAGGACGATCGCTGCGAGGTATATCAGGTTCCTGGTGTCGCTGGAGCTCGCTGCCAGCCAATCGGCGGAGCTCGGAACGCCGGGATCTTCTCCCCCGGAAGGCTTACCGGCCGTGCGGGCCGAGCGGGGCAGAAGGCGCTTGCGCAGGCGCCGCCTCACCGAACGGTTGATACTGAGCCCGCTCTGCTGGACCAGCTCGAATGCGCATTCCCTGACGATTTCGCCCGCCCTCTTCCCGTACGGGCCGGCCGGGCCGGAGCTGGGCTGCGCGAGCAGCCCGCCGGAAGTCTCCCCCGCGGTATCGCGGGGTCTTGAAAATAGCTTCATGGCATCCCCTTGAACACATCTTGCCGCAAATGCGAACGGTCAACCTGAGAAGCGGAAGCGCACGAGGGCCCAGACAGCTTCGAGCCCGTCCCGCGCTCTTATCTTCTTCCCGGACGCGACGCTGCGTCCACTGTAGCTTATCGGTATTTCGACCAGCCTGAATCCCCGTTTGAGTGTCTTCGCGGTCACTTCCGGGCAGAATTCGAAGCGCTTGCACTCGAGGTCGAACGAGCGGAGCACGTCGCTGCGGAACATCTTGTAGCAAGTCGCTTCGTCCGTTATCCTCTTCCCGAACAGGATGGTGGCCACGAAAGCGAGTATCTTGTTCGCCACCAGGTTAGGGAAGGCCATGCCCTCGACGCTCCCCCGGAAACGGCTCCCGTAGACCACGTCGGCCCTGCCGTCGAGGATAGGCTCCGCCAGCCGCGGATAGTCCGCCGGGTCGTACTCGAGATCCGCGTCCTGGATGATGACCAGGTCGCCGCTCACCTTCTCGATGCCCGTGCGTATCGCCGAACCCTTGCCCCGGTTCGTATCGTGACGGAGGATGACGAGGTCCGGGTCGTCGGCGTATCTCAGGAGCTTGTCGCGCGTTCCGTCAGTTGAAGCGTCGTCTACGACGATGATCTCGAGGGAGGCCCCCCCGAGGTCAACGGACTTCACGCGCTCGATGATGTCATCGATCGTGTCCTCTTCGTTGAAAGCCGGGATTATCACCGACAGCCGCATCGCGTTCTCCATCCCGCGTCCCCGGACCCTGCCCTCAGGTCCGGAGTCCTGCGGGATCAATCTCATATCCCTCTGCCCCCCGGGCACGGTCATTATATACCAGCCCGGTGCGTGGGCACCTCAGGCGCCCGCATCGGGCGGCCCTCCGGCGAAGTGGATGGTGTATAATCTTATCTCTAAATGAGCCCGATAATGGTATCGGGACGTCTAATATCGAGGAGCGCCCCTTTTTAATATTGGCGCGCGTTAAACAGTGAGTCCCCTGTCTCGAAGGCGGGTCGATGAAACCACAGGACATCGTAACGGCAATAAAGAAGCGCTGGTGGGTGATATTGGTCCTGACCCTGATCGCCGCGCTGACCGGCACCCTGATAGCACGCTTCAAGTCGCCCGTCTACAAGGTCGAGGTGCAGATGGCGGCGACCGCTCCCCAGAGCATGGCCACGGGCAACGTGGACCCGACAGTCCAGCTCTCCATGTCACTCGTGATGCCCACCATCGCGACCGCAGTCGAGAGCATCAAGATCGCCGAGGCCACGCACCAGAGGCTCCTCAAGTCCGGCATCGACATCCCAGCCGAGACCCTGCTCGACAAGGTGTCGGCGAGCGCCGTACCCAACTCGAACGGGCTGAAGATATCTTTTACGGACGCAAGCCCCACCCGGGTCGCGGAGATCGCCAACGCCTGGGCCGCGGAGTCATCGGCAATCCTGGGCAAGGACCCCATTCTTCTCGGTGGGAAACTCGAGGTGACGAACGCGGCGGTCCCACCGAAGAAGCCCACGCAGCCCAAGCCCCTGGTGTACCTGGGCCTGGGCGTCTTCCTCGGGCTGGTCGTAGGCTTCACCATCGTCATCGGGTGGGAGTACTTCGACCCCCACTTCCGGAGCGAGGAGGAGACCGAAGAGATGCTGGGCGTTCCGGTCCTGGGGACGATTCCCAAGAAGCAGCAGAGCGAGGCGGTGAACGCCGAGATATACTCCGGGCTCAAAGCCAGCCTGCTCTTCTCGCTTGACGGCAAGAGCGCCACATCCGTCACCGTGGCCGAGGCCATCCCCCATGGTTCCGGGTATACGACCGCCATCAACCTGGCGAAGAGCGTGGCCAACATGGGGGGGCGCACCCTCCTCGTGGACTGCGACCTGCGAAAGCGCAATGTCTCGGCGCTGATGGGGGCCGCTAAGCTCTCCGGCGTCGCGGAGATACTGGAGAAGGGCGAAGCCCTCAAGGACAAGGTAACGGCTACCAGCATGCCGAACCTGCTCCTGCTGCCGGCTGGGCGCGCGTCCGGCAGCCCTTCGGACATACTCGCCACCCAGAAGTTCGCCGAGCTCGTGCCGCTCCTGGAAGTGAGCTTCGAATGGGTCGTGATAAGCGTTCCCCCGCTGAATGCCGCGGTCGACGCGGCCCTCGTCGCGACCAGGACAAGGGCCACGCTGGTCGTCATCGATGCCCAGACCTGCACGCGCAACACCGCCCTGAAAGCGCTCCAGGCTCTCAGGCGACTCCAGCTGGAGCCGTCGGGAGTCGTCCTGACCAATGTGAAGACAAGGAAGCAGGGGCGCAGTTACGAGCACGCTTGATGGCAGGGTCGCGGACGGACGCTGAGCAGGCAACTCCTTTCGAGGACGGTCTCCGACGCGCCCGCACGGATACTGGTGCAGGTGGTACTTCCTGATGGAGAGAGTCGGAAAAATCACCAAGAACGCCTCGGCGCTCATCGTGGCGAAGCTTGTCACGTCAGTGCTGTTCTTCGTGCTGGCGATAGTGGTCAACCGCACCCTGGGGCCGCAGAAGGCGGGCATCTACGTCTACGCCATGACCCTGTACATGATCTTCCAGGTCATCCCCGACTTCGGGCTCGGCAACATCTCGATCCGTGACGTATCACCGAGCCCCTGGAAGATTCGGAAGTACTTCAAGAACGTAGTCACGATGCGCGCCCTGCTGGGAATGGTCTCCTTCGTCCTTCTCATGCTCACCGACATAGTGACCACGCTCCTGCAGGGCTCCGATCCGCTTGCCGGCCAGAGGTTCTGGGCTGTCTTCGTTATCGCATTCTGCCTCCTCCTGGAGCAACCCCTCTCGAATTCGCTTTCCGAGGCGTTCATCTCACTGGAGAGGCAGACGCTGGTCGCCCTGGTCTACACCATAGCGGGATTCATCCGTGTCGGGCTCTCCTTGTACGTGATGCTCTCTGGAGCGGCGCACGCAATAGTCCTGCTGGTCGGCATCTACATATTCACCATCCTTTACACGGTGGTCCACTTCTACATCGTCTACGTCAGGACTATCAGGCGGATGGGGCTGACGGACGCAGGTGGCCCGGGCGGCCTGGAAACAGCCCCGCCTGAAGCGGGCCGGATCGACATCGCCGTTCCGGTCGAGGTCGGTGTCGGTGAACTGGGCATGGCCATCGGACCCGAGGCCGGCGCCGGCGCCGGGCCCGAGCTGGTCGGCGCGGCGGAAGCCAGTGGGGAACCGAGCGCCAGAGGGGCGGAGGCGGGCCTTGGAGAGCCCAGGATCGATCTCGACCTCTGGAAATACCTCCTTCGCGCCGCCTGGCCGCTGGCTGTCGCTTCAGCCGGCATCGTGCTGTACGCCGGCATGGACGTCCCCCTCATATCGTGGATCAAGGGAGACCGGGCGGTGGGGCTGTACAGCGCGGGTGCCATGTACGCGAAAGCCTTCGCCTTCCTCACCATCGCCGTCAACATGGCCATCCTCCCCGCTGTGTCGATAGTGGGCAACAAGCGCCGAGGGGAGCTGGGAGAGATCTGGGAGCGCCTGCTGAAATACGCGCTGCTGCTGGTGGTGCCCGTGACCGTGCTCGTCCCGGTGCTAGCGCGGCCGGTGCTCCTGATCCAGAAGCACGGCTACGTCCAGGCCTGGGGGGTGGTCTGGATCTCGATGGCCGCCATGAATCTCACCCTTCTCACATCGATAAGCTACCCTTTCCTGGTGGTCGCGGATAAACAGGCGGCGCTGGCCAAGGTGGTCGGCCTCGGCCTGGTGTTCAAGATCGCCCTCGGCACCCTCCTGATCTCTCTCTGGAGTTACAACGGGGCCGCCATCACCAATCTGGTGTCCGAGACACTGGCGTTCCTTATCATCTACTACATCCTTTCAAGGGCGATGTCCCACAGGATATCCCCGTTCAAGTTCGCGGGTGTCCCGGCTCTGATACTCGCGCTCCTGTACGGCGAGGCGTTCGTTCTGCACGAGCTGCTCGTCTCCGGCAAGACATTCAAGCACCAGGCCCTGGACACCATCCCGTACGCGATACTAATCTCAGTTATCGTCGTTATTACTTACGCGGCCCTCGTCTTCGTGACGAGGTCGATCACGAGGCGGGGTCTGAACGAACTCAACGACCTCCTTAAGGTGGAGTGATGTTGTTTCACGGAAGAGCCGAGGACGACCGCGGGTCTCGCCGGACGACTGTCCGGGTGGCGTTCCTGTCCGCGTGCCTTCTCATACTGTTCCTGCTCGTGCTGACGGCCGCCGGCGGGTGTTTCATCAAGGAGACCATCGACAAGGCACTCGTTACAAAGAAGGGCCTCGACGTGGCTAACGCGATCTCCGCAAAGGCCCGGGACGGCTACGACGTCCGGCCCGCACGGGCGAAATGGCTCGAGGCGCTCCAGGCCTACACGGCAGACGACTTCACAAAGACCAACGCCCTGCTCGAGGAGACCCTCGCCGTCCTCGACGACTGCGACGACAAGGTGGCCGAACGTATCTACTACGAGAGTACCGATGGGACAAAGGTCTCCGGCCTGCTGTTCAGACCGGAGGGCGCGGGTCCGTGGCCGCTCATCGTGGTCTGCCACGCGGGCTTCGGCGAGGGGGCGGATTTCAGCGAGGTCGCCCTGATGGTGAGGGACAAGGGCTACGTGGTCTTCAATCCCGACTTCAGGGGGAGCGGCAAGTCCGAAGGGGAGCACGAGGGCGCGAAGGGCGAGGTTGAAGACGTCATCTCCGGCATAAAGTACCTGAAGTCCGAAGGGCTGGTGGACGACAACCGGATCGGCATCTACGGGCAGAGCCACGGCGCCGCGGTCGCGCTGCTCGCCGCCTCGCGGTACCCCGCCATCAAGGCGGTCGTCGAAGAGGCCGGTTTCACCGACGCGGTGGACCTCTACAACAACGGGACCGGCGCCACGGACCCTCAGATCGTTCAGTTGAGGGATGAGCTCGTATCGATGGTCGGCGGCACGCCTGACGAGGTCCCCTCCGAGTACGCGGTCCGCTCCGCCATCAATTACGCCGACAAGATAGACGCGCCGGTGCTTCTCATCCACGGCGCGAAAGACCCGCTCATCCCGGTAAACGAGGCGCAGCGGATGTACGACGCGCTCAAGGCCGCCGGAAAGAACGCAGAGTTGAAGATCTACCCTGAGGAAGCACACTGCGTAAACGATCCCGCCGGGCGCGCCGAGGTTTGGGAGATGATGTTCAACTGGTTCCAGACTCACGTCTAAGCTCCAATGAGGGGCCCCGCGCCGAGCTCGGTCGCGAGCCCTGGCTGCGGACGGGTATCCTGCTCGAACTGCTGGATCCCGCCCCCGGCTCCGCGGTCCTCCTGGCAGGAGAGCGCGAGGGCGTTCTCGCGGCGAGGCTCGCCGCCGAGAGGGCGGCGAACGCGACATGGCTGACGGACCCGGGCTCCGTGGTCCCTTTTGACGATGGAGAGTTCGACGCGGTGGCCTCTCAATTCGCCCTCGAGCACCTCGATGACCCGGGGGCGACACTGAGAGAGTGGGCCAGGGTACTCAAGGATGGAGGCGCCCTCGCGCTGGTTACCAGGAACGCACTGTTCAGGGGGCCGGAGCTCCGACCGGGCGCGAGGGCGCTCCGGACATACGCGCCGTCACAGCTGAGGGAGCTAGTGTCGGGCGCGGGGCTCCGGGTGCGGGTGGTCCGCACTCTTATCCCCGATCTCAAGCTGCCGCGCCTGTACAGGGGAGACCTGTCATTCTGCACCCGGCTGGAGAAGCTGCCCTACTTCAGGGAGAGGGGAATGCTCCTGTTCCTGGGGGCCGTGAAGTGAGGAGGTCTGTTGGCTGACAGGGTCGGCGTTGACTGCCGCGCTCTAGGCAACATAAACAGGAACCGGGGGATCGGTCGCTATACCGCCAACGTGGTGAACGGGCTCGTCGCTTCGGCCGAAGGGTTCGAACCCGTCCTCTTCGGGTACGGCGACGGCCCCGCGCCCGGGCTGCTCGACGCGGCGGTCTTTGACAGGTTCGAGTGGCGGAGACTTCCCGGCGCCGACGACGGCTCGATATACCGCGGCCCGCGTGGACACCTCGAGCTGGCCAGGGCCGTGAACACTTCCGGCGTGGACCTCTTCCACGGCATCGACCACAACATGACGCCCCTGCTCAGGTGCCCCAGCATAATCACCGTACACGACCTCATCCCGCTGGTGCTCCGGGGTCCGTACCTCGGGCCGAAGTCCTTGCTCTGGATGCTGTCGCACCGGGCAGCCTGCATGAGGGCGAATCGTGTAATAGCGGTATCGGAGTGTACCAGGGACGATATCGTGCGCATCTGGAAGATCCCCGGTGACAGGATAGTGGTGGTGCCGGAGGGCGTGAGCCCCGGATATCAGCCGGTGGAGGGTCCCCTGCTCGAGAAGGGCCTCGAACGCTACGGGATAAAGCGTCCCTACTTCCTGTACCTCGGGGGGTTCGACCCCCGAAAGAACATAGGCAACATGCTGCTCGCCTTCAAGCGCTTCCTGCCCTCGGACGGGGAGGTCACCCTGGTCCTGTGCGGAGACACGGGCGGATACGAGGAGTACCTGGCCGACGAGATCGAGGAGCTCGGCCTCGAGGACAGCGTCCTGCTGCCGGGCTTCATCGACGATGACGACCTGCCCGCGCTGTACTCCGGCGCCCTCGCTCTGGTGTTCGTCTCGGTTTACGAAGGGTTCGGGCTGCCGCTGCTGGAGGCGATGGCCTGCGGAACACCCGTTCTCGCGTCGGACGTCTCGTCGATACCCGGGGTCGCGGGTGACGCCGCGCTGCTGGTCGACCCTCTCGACCCCGCCGCGATAGCGCTCGGTCTTTCCGTTCTCGCCGGCAACCCGGACGCCAGGGCGCGCCTGGTGGAGAAAGGGTTCGAGAGGTCCTCCGGGTTCACTTGGGAGAAGGCAGTCACGAGCATATGCGGGCTGTACCGGGATGTTCTCGGGGGGGCGACATGAGCGACGGCAAGACGGTCGGGGAGCGCTGGCCGCTGCCCGGCACCGCGGCCCAGAAGGCGATGTTCATCGCCGTGCTGGTCGTCCTCGGACTCATCGCCGGTCTCGCCCCGATAGGGCTGCCGGTCAAGATAATACTCGGGCTCGTCGCGGGCATCGGCCTTTTTGTTCTCATATACAGCAACATCCAGATAGGCCTGATCCTGTTCATAGCCTTGAACTGCACCCTCCCGCAGGCTGGCCTGGGATGGGACGTCGGGATGCAGGTGGCCGTCACCGGGGAGACCAGGGGCATTCACTTCAACTTCCACGAGATAGTCATCGCGATGGTGTTCGTGGCGTGGATAATCCAGGTCTTCCTGAAAAAGGCGGACTGGACCGCGACGAGTCCCATGATGATCGGCATCATACTCTACGTGCTGGACGCGATACTGACCTCCTTTGTCGGCCTGCTCAATTCCGGCTCGGAGCTGATCGTAATATTCCGTTTCACCCGCACGGTCCTGTTCGCCTACATCTTCTTCGTGTTCATCAACAACCTCAAGACACGCAGGCAGTTGAAGCAGCTCATCGTCGTGGTGCTCATCTGCGCGACGCTGGTCGCCATGTTCGGTCTCGCCCAGAAGGTGATGGGCCAGTCATGGGCCGAGATGGTCTCCGCCAAGTACCTGGCCAAGCTCGGCGTGCCCAGCACGGTGAACTACGTCGCGGGAGGCGAGGGGGAGATACAGGCCTTCCGCATCACCTCCACCTTCCTGCACCCCAACGTCCTGGGGGCGTACCTCATACTCGTCCTCCCCTTCTTCATCAGCCTGCTCTGGTACTACAAGGAACGTTGGCAGCGCGTTCTCCTGCTGGCGGGCATCGCCATCAACGTGGTGTGCCTCTTCTATACTGGGAGCAGGGCGTCCTGGGTGGCCGGCGGGGCCATCGCGCTCCTCTATGGGGTGTTCGGTTTCATGGACAAGAGGATGGTCCTCGTACTGGGCGTGGTGGCCCTGGTAGTGATTGTAGCCGTACTGGCTATATTCCCGCCCGACTTCGTGAAGAAGCGGTTCTCATCCCCCAGCGCGACCTATGCCGCGACCGCGCGCATCATGCAGTACCAGTTCGCGATAGACTTCTTCTTCGAGCACCCCATCCTGGGCATAGGGTTCGGAATGGAGGGCGAGTATATCAAGGTCAACCAGATAAAGATGCAGTGGGCGGCGGTGGAGAACGCCTTCCTGACGTATCTCGTGTCGGCCGGCCTGCTGGGCTTGAGCATATTTCTCCTGCTCTTTGTCATCTTCTGGGGCATGATGCTCTTCACCCGCAACAACTCTCCGGACGACCCCTTCCTCAGGTTCCACGCGGAGGCGTTCCTGCAGGGAACCGTTGGAATCGCCGTCGCGAGCATGTTCGGTGCCTGGCTGCTGTTCGCCATCCCGATGTGGACGATGTTCATCGCTTTCCTGGGGATGGGCTCGTGCCTTTACAACATGTACCGTGAGGAGTCCCCCGCGACCTCCTACGCGCAGCGAAAGCCCGTCGGTATCTCGCGTCAGCCCCGGTCGAGCGCCGACGGCGCCGGGGCGCCCGCCGGTTGAAGCCCGCCCGGCCTATTTGCTAACATCGGTTGCACCTTTACACCGGCCGCGACATGCGGTGCGCCGAGCGGGCGGCACCTCTATCTCCGAGGAGAGGAGCGTCATGGACCGAAAGCACATCCTCAAACTGGGCCGCGCTTACGCGTTCCTGGCAAGGAACATCATCGGCGGGAAGATAGTGAACCTCCTCCTGGACCTCCTGGCGTTCATGGACTTCCGGATGCTCATCTTCCTGTCAATGTGGCACCCTGACCACGATACCCGCATCAAGTACCTCAGGAAGCGGGGAGTCCAGGTGGGCGAACACGTCTTCGTCGACCAGGGTGCCTGGATCGAGATAACCACGCCGCAGTCCGTCATCCTCGAGGACTACACCGCGGTGGCCTACGGCGCCGTCATCGTGGCCCACGACGCCACCGGGCCCAGGGTGGTCGACATACCGATGCGGGTGAAAGAGACGAGGTTGAAGTACGGCTCCGGAGTCGGCATGGGCTGCATAGTGATGCCGGGCGTGACCTTCGAGGAGTACGGGCATGCCATGGCAGGCGCGGTCGTGACGAAGGATGTGCCGGCCGGCATGGTAGTGGCGGGCAACCCCGCGGAGGTAAAGTGCAAGATGGAGGACATCGGGATCGCCTGGCAGGCAGATATCAAGGTCCACCCGGAGATCTACTATGACCACCCCAGCCCATGGCGGCCCCCGTCCACGCCTTACGACTACCTCGTGACATGGCGCAAAGAAGGCCTGAAGGCGAGGCCTCCCACGGACCTGAGGACAGGCACCATACTGGACTATCTCATCGAAGCAAAGGCGAAGAGAGAGAAAAAGGGACAGTAGTTGTACGACGAAGGGTACTACCGGTACCGTGAGCAGACACGTGACTTCCGCGCCGAGACAGACATCCTCATCAGGCTGCTGCGCCTCGAGCCGGGCTGCAGGATACTCGAAGTCGGGTGCGGAGGCGGCGCCTTCCTGGCAAGGCTCGAGCAGGAAGGATACGAGGCGACCGGCGTAGACCTGCTCGACGAGGCCGTGGAGTCCGCCCGGAAGCTCGTGCAGGGGTCCGAGGTGCTGAGCGGAGACGCGTCCGACCTTCCCTTTGAAGACGGCTGCTTCGACCGCCTCGTCAGCCACCATCTCGTCGAGCACCTCCCTGACCTTCCCGCCGCGCTGTACGAGTGGGGGCGCGTGCTCCGTCCCGGCGGCATCATGGCGATCTGCACACCCAACCGGCTGTACCCGAACCCGCGCATCTTTGATGACCCGGGGCACCTTCATATCTACGACCCGGACGAACTCCGGCGGGCCGTGAGCGCGGCGGGCTTCGAACCCCGCGAGTCCGTCACTGTATTCCCCGGGCTCTGGAAGGACAGGATAAGCGTGAAGGTCGGCGTCCCTCTCTACCCGGTCTTCAGCAGGCTGCCTTACTTCAGCGGGCGCGGAAGGAGCATACTGCTCTCCGCGGACAGGTGTTAGGGGGGTGCCTTGGCCGAGTACCGGCTCCTGGTAGTCAACCACGCGGTGGATATCGGCGGCGCCGAGCGCGTTCTGCTGAGGTTGCTGGGCTCCCTCGACCCCGAGCTGTTCTCCGCTTCGCTGGCCGTCCCGGGCGAGGGGCCCCTGACCGCGGAGGCGCGAGACATGGGCATCACGGTCCACACCGGGCACCCCTCCCCGAGGCTCCTGGAGATAAGGAGGAAGTCGCTGGGCCGCGACCGCCTCGCCATTGCCCTGTACCCTTACGACCTTGCCGCATCGGCCGTGCGGCTGGCGAGGCTCGCGACCTCGGGCGGCTTCGACCTCGTCTATACAAACAGCGCCAAGGCTGACGTATACGGGACCCTGGCAGCGAGGCTCGCCCGGCGGCCCGCGGTCATCAGGCTGCATGACATCGTAGACGCGGACGCTTTCAGCAGGCTCAATATCTGGCTGCTCAAGACGTGCGCCCGCTACCTTGCCACACTGACGCTGCCGGTCTCGAGGGCCTCCGAGGACATGATGGCGGCCCTGGGCGTCCCCCGCTCGAAGCTGCTCACCGTCTACAACGGCATAGACCTCGACGCCAGGGCAAAGCCGCAGGACCGGGCGGCCGTGCGCGCGGAGTTCGGCATCGAAGACACCGCCCCGCTGGCAGGTATGGTCGGCAGGCTCGTCGACTGGAAGGGCCCCGACTACTTCATAAAGGCTGCGGCTATCGTGGCGGACGAACTGCCTGAGTCCCGCTTCGTGCTGGTGGGAGACGCGGTCTTCGGCGAGAGCGGGTACGTCGACGGCCTGAAAAAGCTGGCGCGTGACCTCGGCCTGGGGAAAAGGCTGGTTTTCACCGGCCTGCGCACCGACGCCCGGCGCATCATGTCGGCGCTGGACGTCCTGGTCCACGCCTCCACGCTTCCCGATCCGCTTCCAACAGTCCTCATCGAGGCGATGTCGATGGGCCGGCCCGTGGTCGCTTCCGACTCGGGAGGCGTACCGGAGATCGTTGATGACGGCGTCACCGGACTGCTCGTAGCGCCGGGTGGCAGCCGCTCGATGGCCGAAGCGGTCACCGGGTTGTTCCGGGAGCCCGCAAGGGCGAGGGCGATGGGCGAAGCCGGGCTCGAGCGCGCACGGCGCCTCTTCGACATCGAGCGCACCACCAGGGACATGGAAGAGGCTCTCCTCGAAGCGCTGGGGGGCGGACGGGGGGGCGACCGATGAGGATTGGAGTAGAGGGCAGGACGCTGCAGGGCCGGAGGTACGGTGTCGCGCGCTACCTCACCAACCTGCTACGCGAGCTCGTGGCCATCGACGCGGAGAACCAGTACATCGTGTACCTCTCAGAGCCGATCGAGCCCCTTGGATTCCGAGCGGCGAACCTCTCGACCAGTGTCCTCAGCGGGCGGGGGCCATCCCTGGCATGGAGGCACATGCGCCTGCCGCGCCAGATGAGGAGAGACGGCATAGACCTGCATTTCTCACCCGCGTACTTCCTGCCTCTCTTCAAGGTCTGCCCCTCTATCGTCGTGGTGCACGACCTCACGTTCAGGGTCCACCCCGAGTGGTTCGCGCGCGACTGGAGGATGCGTTTCGATGAGCTGTTCTGGCGCAAGGTCAGGCAGGCCGAGCGCATACTGACCGTCAGCGAACACTCGAAGAGGGACATCGTGCGCCTGCTGGGGGTCGAGCCCGGGAGAGTGGTAGCGATCCCGGAGGCCGCCGATGAGCGGTTCGTCCAGGTGGAGGACGGGCGGCTTCTCTCCGGCGTGCGTGACAGGTACGGCCTGCCGGAGAGGTTCGTGCTCACGGTCGGCGCCATCCACACCAGGAGGAACCTCGAGCGGCTCATCGAGGCGCTCGCCATCACACGCGAGCAGACGGGCGCCGACGTGTTCCTGATGATAATCGGGACGCCGGCTGAGTTCAGCCCCCCGGTCGACATACACGGCACCGCCGAGAGGTGCGGCCTTTCAGACCGGGTGTTGCACGTCGAATACGTGAGCGAGGAGGACCTGCTCCTCCTGTACAACGCCTGCGGGCTCTTCGCCTACCCGTCCATCTACGAGGGTTTCGGTCTTCCCGTCATCGAGGCGATGGCGTGCGGCGCCCCGGTGGCCTGCTCGAACGTGACCTCCATCCCGGAGGTGGCGGGTGACGCGGCGCTTTACTTCGACCCGGAAAAGACCGAAGAAATAGCTGAAGCGATATCGCTCGCTCTGACCGACGAAGGCGTGCGGAAAAGGCTGCAGGCGGCCGGCCCGGAGCGGGCTTCACTGTTCTCCTGGAGGCGCACAGCCGAGGAGACACTGGAGGTGTTCAAAGAGGTGGGCCGTCGATGAGCGCGCAAGAGACGCTGCCGTGGGCCGGGCGCGCGCCCGTGGTGAGCGCCGTCATCCCCAACTGGAAGCGCAAGGACGACCTCGTTGACGCCATCGAGGCCATAAAGGCGCAGACCTACCCCGTTTCAGAGATAATCGTGGTGGATAACAACTCCTCTGACGGCACCCGGGAGATGATCGAGGAGCGTTTCCCCGAGGTCAACTTCATCGAGTCTCCGCACAACATCGTCATCCAGGCCCTCAACATAGGGGCGAAGACGGCACGCGGTGACGTCATACTACACCAGGACAACGACGGCGTCCTTGCCCCTGACGCGGTCGAGAAGCTGCTCTCAGTCTTCGAGCGCGACCCCTCGATCGCGGTGGTCCACAGCAAGAACCTGTATTACGACTCAGGCGAGGTGTTCGACCCGTACCGCTGGTTCACTCCCGAGGAGCACTCCTCGGACGAGGTGTTCGACGTGCCCAGCTTTCACGGCAACGGGGCGCTCATCCGGCGCGACGTCCTCGAGGAGACTGGTTATATCGAGCCGGAGATACTGCTCTACCAGTTCGAGCGCAACATCTCCGCGAAGGCCATCGACCGGGGATACCGCATCGTCTACTACCCCGGGGCGACGATTAGGCACAAGATATCCCCGGTGCGTAACAGGGGATGGAGCCTCTACATGACCATGACGGGCGGGATATGGTTCCTGGCCCGCTTTTATCCGGTTGGCGCCGCGCTGAAGAAGTCGTTCTTCTACATGATCTTTTTCGTGCTGTACACCCTGAAGCACCGGACGTTCAAGGACTTCTACAGGGGCCTGCTCGACACCGCGCTGGGGCTGCCGAAGGTTCTCAGGGGCAGGACCGTGGTGTCGCCGGAGACCGTCAGGATACTGGAGAGCAAGCCGTACGAGACCTCTCTGATCAAGTACGGCTCGTACGACACCGTGAAGAAGTGGCTGAAGAGAGCCTGAGCCGGGAAGGAGCGGTAATGGAGGAGCAGCAGGCGACGTCGCACATCCTGTCTGACCTCAAGCTGGCCATCAAGCGCAAAGGACTGGGCGGCATGCTGAGGGACATACTCCTGCACCCCGGCAACCAGGCGATAGCCTTTTACCGAGTCTACCGCTGGCTCTACCTGCGCGGACACACCTTCCTGGCGTTCCTGGGGTACAGGCTCAACTTCTTCCTGTGCGACGTCGAGATCAACCCCGACGCGGACATCGGCCCCGACTGCCACCTCGACCACGCCCTGAGCGTGCTCATAGGCCAGAGGACCCGCCTTGGACGGGGCGTGCGCATCTACTCTCACGTCGCGGTCGGAGCCCTGGGGCTGCCGGGCACAGACCCGTTCATGGACGTGCGCGACTACGTGCAGATATACCACGGCGCGATGGTCGGGGGCGACTGCATCATCGGGGAGTTCGCCCAGATCGGACTGAACGCGGTCGTGCTCGACAGGGACATCCCGCCTTACGCAATAGTGGTCGGCAATCCCGGCCTCGTGGTCAAGGTAAACGGCGAGCGCGTAAATCCCGACGACTACAAGGACTACAAGTACGACCCCGCCGACTACCACGGTCCACCGTTCGACATGAGCCTCTACGAGTAGTCACTGTCGATCGCGCCGCCCGCAGTGAGCGAGCGCATCCCTGAATCAGCGCGGGAAATCGCCGTCATCACGCACTGACCGCGGTGTCAGTTAAGCAGACCAACCGTAGTATGAATTCCCGGCCGTGCGTTGCCTGTACTGCTTGGGCGGCAAACCTCCGGAATTGTCTTTAAACAAGGCAATCAAGCAAATCAACCGTTAGTACTAACACCATTATACGAACGGGCGACTCGTTGACTGCTTCAAAATGCGTTGCTATTATGACTGAACAGTTTGGGGTTTTCACAGGTGCGAACGATGGGACTGCGTGTCCTCGCACACGCGCTCTCTGGATTCGCACTTTGTAGTCTACGGGGAGGGTAGAACTTGAGGGTCGCTCTGGTCCACGACTGGTTGACCAACCTGGCAGGCGCCGAGCGCGTGATATTCGCGATGCACGAGAGCTTCCCGGAGGCCCCCATCTACACCTCGGTGTTCGTGCCCGAACTTTTCAGCGAGCTCTCTGACGCGGACGTGCGGACGTCATTCCTGCAGAAGGTGCCTTACGCCAAGGTGAAGCACCAGGCTTTCCCGTTCCTGCGGACGATCGCGTTCGAGGGCTTCGACATGTCGGAGTACGACGTCGTCGTCTCCAGCTGCCACGCGGAGGCCAAGGGCGTGCTGACCCGCCCGGAGACGCTTCACATCTGCTACTGCTATACACCTGTCCGTTACTGGTGGGGCGGTTACAACGAGTACCTCGCGAACCCGAGGTTCGGCCCCCTCAACCCCCTCGTGAAGGCCGTAATGCCCTTCGTCGCCAACTACATGCGGGTCTGGGACCGCTGCGCGGCAGACCGGGTAGACGTCTTCGTCGCGACATGCGGCAACGTGGCCAACAGGATAAAGAAGTACTACAGGCGCGACTCGCTGGTGCTTTACCCGCCGGTCAACACGGCCTGGCTCACGCCCTCCGAGGACGTCGATGAGTACTACCTGCTGGCGGGGCGGCAGATCCCGTACAAGCGCACGGACATCGCGGTCAGGGCGTTCAACAAGCTCGGCCTGCCGTTGAAGGTCGCCGGGACCGGCAGCGAACTCGACTATCTCAGGAGCATCGCCCGGCCTAACATAGAGTTCCTCGGAAGGGTACCGGACGATGAGCTGGCCGAGCTCTACTCCAGGTGCAGGGCGTTCATCTTCCCCCAGGAGGAAGACTTCGGGATCACCCCTCTAGAGGCCATGGCGGCCGGCAGGCCGGTCATCGCGTTCAGGGGAGGCGGCGCACTCGAGACGGTGCTGGAGGGAGAGACGGGCGTCTTCTTCGATACCCAGGACGAAGACAGCCTCATCGAGGCCGTTAAGGCGTTCAAGCCCGAGGAATTCAGGCCCGATATATTACGTAGACACGCGCAGAAGTTTGACGTGGGCGCCTTCAAGGTCAACTTCAAGGAGCTTGTCGCCACGGAGTGGCAGAAGTACAGGGACGCTCACATGGCGGGTGTCTGGCCGTACTCGCCGGTAACGTATGGGCGGGAAGAGCGTTATATCTCAGTGCAGGGGGGAGGTGGAATACCTGAAGGTTGACCAGGACACAGGCCCGCGCGGCAGGACAGGCGCGGAGATGCAGGACGTGCTTCTCGACCTGGTGGTCGAGCCCGCGGTAAAGCGCGCCCAGCTCCCCGGGTATTCCGAAGATTTCGTTGCAGCGGTCCCCCGCGACAGGAGAAAGCACTTCACGATCCTCCTGCTGAGGGTGGCGACCGACACCCTCGCCTACATGTGCGCGGCCCGGTTCGCCTACTGGCTTCGCTTCGAGAACGGGTTCATCACCTCCCGCTTCCCGCCGGAGAGCGTGCTAACGTTCAACGATGTGTTCCTCTCACTGCTCATCGCCCTGCCGGTACTTTTCTTCTTCATGAAGATCTGCGGCCTCTACGAGACCCGCATCAGGGTACGGACGCTGGACCGGTTCCCCAGGATAATCGCGGCGGTGAACGGCTTCATCATCACCCTGCTCGTCGCGATGTTCCTGCTGGACGCCTCGGGAAGCTACAGGGGCTACATCATATTCTTCTGGTTCGCCTGCGTGCTGCTCCTGTTCGTGGGCAGGGTGCTCCTTCAGACGGGGTACTCCGTTATGAACAGGGCGGACGTCGTCGAGCGCAACACGCTCCTGGTAGGCGCCGGGCAGGTCGGGAAGACTCTGGCCCTCAAGCTGGCGCAGCACCCGGAGTACGGCCTGAAGCCCATCGGCTTCATCGACGACAATCCGCTGATCGAGAGGTTCAACGAGCCGGAGATCAAGGACCTCCGGGTCCTGGGAGGCCTGGGCGACATCACAGACATAATCGCCGAGAAGAACGTCGAGAAGGTGATAGTCGGCTTCTCCAAGGACTCCCACGAATCGATGCTCGAGCTCATCACGCTGTGCAACAACTCCGGCATCGAGTGCTCGGTCCTCCCGCGCCTGTTCGAGGTCATCACCGATGACGTGCTTGTGAGGGATGTCGGCGGCATCTCTATGGTACCCGTGAGCAAGAAGAGCATCGCGGGTTCGCGCAGCGCGGTGAAGACGATCGAGGACTACGTGATCGTGCTGACGGGGCTGTTCATCTTCTGGCCGGTCCTCGCCGCGATAGCCCTGGCGATCAAGCTCGACAGCCACGGCCCGGTCTTCTACAAGCAGACCAGGATCGGCAGGCACGGCAGGCCGTTCCAGTTCATCAAGTTCCGCTCGATGGTCACGGGCGCGGACCAGATGCGCGATGAGCTCGAGAACGGGCGCGGCGACGACCTCCTGTTCAAGAGGGTGGACGACCCGCGTATCACCCGGGTCGGCAAGTGGATACGGAAGTTCTCCCTTGACGAGGTGCCCCAGGTGTTCAACGTGCTGAAGGGGCAGATGAGCATCGTCGGGCCGAGGCCGGGGCTGCCGGAGGAAGTCGACGAGTACAAGGGCTGGCAGAGGCTCAGGCTCAATACGAAGCCGGGCATCACGGGACTATGGCAGGTCAATGGGCGAAGTGACCTGCCCTTCGACGAGATGGTAAAGTACGACCTGTACTACATCGAGCGCTGGTCCCTGTGGCTGGACATAAAGACGATATTGAGGACCGTCCTCGCCGTCGTTCGCGGCAAGGGCGCATATTGACCGGTCCTCAGGGCGGGTGCACTCTCGGGGGGCGAAGGAAATAAGAGTAGTGATATGTGGCGCCGCCGGCCAGCTCGGCAACGAGCTGGTCGACGTGTTCCAGGGCGCGGGCGCCGAGGTGCACGGCTTCGACCTGGACATGGACATCACCAGCTACGACATCCTGGCGGAGAAGGTCCCGCCGCTGGAGCCCGACCTGGTCATAAACTCGGCGGCTCACGTGGACGCGGACGAGGCCGAGCGCGACCCCGAGATCTCATACAGGATAAATTTCGTGGGAACCCAGAACCTCGCCCTGGTGTGCGCTTCGCTCGGGGTCCCGCTGGCTTTCGTGAGCTCCGACTACGTGTTCGACGGCCTGAAGGGAAGCGCATACAGCGAGTTCGACGAGCCGTGCCCCCGCGGCGTGTACGGGAGGGCCAAGCTGGCCGCCGAGCGCTACATGGCGTCGGCGCTCGACGGGTACTACATCTTCCGGACGCAGTGGCTGTTCGGCAAGTACGGCAGGAAGAACTTCGTGAAGAGCATCCTGCGCAACGCGCGCGACCGTGGCGGCCTCCGAGTGGTCACCGACGAGGTGGGAACGCCCACCTCCTGCGAGGACCTGGCGCGCGTGATGTACGAGGTCACCACCTCCGGCAAGTACGGGCTGTACCACGCGACCAACCAGGGGGAGTGCTCGCGGTTCGACTTCGCCAGGGAGATTCTCCAGGCCGCCGGCTGGAACGACATACCGGTCGAGCCCATCCAGTACTGCGACCTTGACCTGCCCTGCCCCAGGCCCCCCTACTCCCCACTGGACAACATGCTGCTCAGGCTGCAGGGATTCACCCCCGCGAGGGATTACCACGAGCCGCTCGGGGAGTACGTCTCGATGCTCGTCGAGAGCGGGGAGTTCTAAGGGGTACGCGCGACCGCGTTCCAGTGCCAGGGATAGCGCTTCAGCAAGCCCGCTCTTTCGAGTGCCTCGTCGAGCACGATGCCCAGCCGCTCCAGCCTGAACAGCCGCAGCTGTATGCCGAAATGCTCCGAGAACTCCTGCGCTATGAAGAAGGCCGCAGCGGAGACGAAGCCTGCGGGCTCGAGCTCCCAGGAATTGAATCCCGCCCGTATGAACAGGGACTCGAGCTCGTATCGGGAGAACCCCTCGGTCTCCTTGTCAGCCGCGGAGACCATCTCGCCCGGGTCGCCGCTCTTGCCCATGAGCCGGTAAGCGGCGTGGAGGAGCCGCTTTCCGGCGGGAAAGAGGAACGAGTGCTGCCACGTGTTGGGCTCCGTGCCCAGGACGAGCACGCCCCCCGGCCTGAGGACCCGGTGCGCCTCGCGCAGGGCCGCCAGCGGATCCGGGAGGTGGTGCAGCATCGCTACCATGAGGACGCCGTCGAACGAGCCCGCGGCGAAGGGCAGGCGCGCCGCGTCGGCCAGCATGTGCTCGCAGCCGGCGGAGTAGCCCTGCTCCAGGTGCAGCTCACGCGCACAGCCCAGCTGGCCCGGGGCGATGTCCGTCTCCACCAGCCGGTAACCGGAGCGTAGGAGCTCGAGGCCGTCGTGCCCGAGGCCGCAGCCCAGCTCCAGCACCAGCGAGCCGGGGGGCAGGGTCCTAACCTCGTCCAGGAACCTCCTGTGGTAATGGTTGTAGAAGGGGCTGGCGCACCAGGTGCGGTGCATCTCCAGGTAGTATTCCGTCTTCTCCGTGTAGTGCTCCCGCTCGGCGACGGTGATGTCCGCCGCGTCGGGCGGCATGAAGTCCCACAGCCCTGCGTTCTCGCCGTAGCGTGACCCGCAGCCCGGGCACAGCATCCCACCGGATTCGTCCTCAAGCGGGGCTCCGCATGCGGGGCACCTCCATTTCCCGGCGAGGAGGTCCTTCACTGCTGCTTCCTTCCTTCAGCCGCTCGCTGCAGCATGTCGATGCCCATCGCCCACCAGCGCCCCAGCCCGAACCAGCTCATCCACTGGTCGGGCGCTTCGCGTATCATCTCTTCACCCGCCCGCGCCACGCGTTCCATGATGGTGACGACGTCGGCCCGTTTGTCACCGGTCAGCTCGAACTCGAGAGGCTCCCCTATTATCAGCCTGCTCCGATATACGTCATCGGTCCGCAGCGCCACGGCCGGAAGTACCGGGGCGCCCGACTCTATCGCCCAGTGCGCTATGCCGTCGGCCAGGGCGGCGGGGCGGCCGAACAGGTCCACCGCGCGCTTGCCCGTGACGTCAAATGGCACCCCCACGCGTTTCCCCTCAGCGAGGGCGGCCCTCACCTCGCCTATGGTGTCGTGACCCGGCCCGACCCATATCACCAGGTTATCGGGGTCGACCCCCAGGGTCGACGCGACAAGTACCATCTTCATCACGTATCGCGGAACCGGCGTGGTGTCCGGGTGGAACATCACCAGCGTGAAAGGCATCCCCAGGCGGGCCATCATGATGTGGAGGAGGGGAGAGCGCCCCGTGTGTGTCATGTGGAGGAGGACACCCTTCCCCTGCGCGTCCGCGCGCTCCAGGTTCTCTACTCCCTCCACATGGAGCTCGCGCATGAAGCGGTCGCCCCGCTTCTCCCAGTAGATCATGTCCGGGACGTTCAGGAGGAGCGCACAGTAGGCGCCGCGGCCGATCCTGTCAAGCTCGCGTACGTCGTCGACGTCACCCAGCGCGTCCGCTATCCTGCTTCGCAGGTCGTCGCGGACCTTCGGGCGGGAGTGGTAGAGCAGGGCTCCAAATGCTTCAACCAGCCGGTAGAAGAGCGCGGGCGGGAGCATCGTGAGCATCCTGGTCAGGTAATAGAGGCCCAGCATGCACCTCTCGACCAGGAAAAAGAAGAACCTCCTCTTGAGGCTTTGTTCTTCCAATTCTTCTCGCTCCCCCGGGTCCCCGTCAGTGTCCGGCCCGCCGCTGCTTAGGCGCGCTTCAGCCCTCGAGCTCCTCCGCCTCGGCCCACCAGGTCCAGAGGCCGAACCAGCTCATCCACTGCTCAGGCGCCAAGCGTACCAGACTCTCGCCGGCTTTAACAGACGCCTGCATTACCGCTTTCACGTCGGTTTTACGGTCGCCGGTGAGCTCGTAGCTGACGGGCTCGAGGAAGACCAGCCGGAAGCGGTACGGGCGCTCAGTCCTCAGGACCGCGCACGGCACGATCGGCGCTCCCGTGTCGATGGCCCATCGCGCCAGGCCGTCCGCGAGGGCGGCCGGGCGGCCGAAGAAGTCGACCTTGCACTTGCCCGAGACGTCGATGGCCATGGCGACGCGCCTGCCCTCCGCGAGATAGTCCCGCACCTCTCCTATCGTGTCGTAGCCGGGCCCGACCCAGATGACGGGCTTCACCGGGTCGCAGCCCAGTTTCCAGCCCTCCAGGCACAGCCGCATCGTGTACCCGGGGACCGGCGTGGTGTCCGGGTGCCACATCACCAGGGCGTATGGCCTGTCGATGCGCGCCATGATGGCGTGCTTCTGCGCCGGCCCGTGGTGCACGTGGAGGATGAGAACGCCCTTTCCCTCGGCGTCGGCCGCATCCAGGTTCTCGATGCCCTCTACCTCGAGCTCCCGCATGACCCTCTCGGGGTGCTTTCGGAAGTAGATGAAATCCGGGACCACGAAGAGAAGGGAGGCGTACGCCCCACGCCCGATTCGGTCGAGCTCGCGCGTGTCGGTGATCTCCGGCATGGCATCGGTTATCTTCCCCCGCAGCCCGCGCCTGACCCTCGGCCTCGCGTAGTAGATGAGTGCGACGAAGGCGTTGCCGAGCGGGTAATAGATGGACGCGGGCAGGATGCGCGCCAGCCCGGCGGCCAGGTAGTAGTGGCCCAGCATGACGCGCTCCAGCGTCGCCATGAAGACCTTCCGCTTCAAGCTTACCTTCTCCAATATGTCCTCTCAGACAGACAGCGGGATCTCCGGCGGCCTGAGAACCCGTTGGTCTCGGTCCGGCTGCCCCGTCGAATCCGACCGGGCACCGTCCCTCCCTTATCTCATCGGCATCAGCGCGCCGGCGCCAAAGCCCGCACCGGCCGACCGTCCCGCGGGAATAACGAGCGCAGGATGTCGGGCACCAGGGATTGGTGGTCGGACCTTCCGGGCGGCAGGCGGCTCAGCCGCCCGCGTCGATCACTGCGGCATGAGGCCCCGGACCTTGGCGTTGGCCTCGTTGATGAGATTGCCCGCCTGCTGCACCTGCGACATGTCCGCGTTCGCGATGCCCTGGAGGAGCAGGTCGCAGGCCTGTATGTACATGTCGAAGACCTGGAGCCCCTGTTGCTTCAACGGCTCCAGCTCGGGGGCGACCGGTATCGCCGCGAGCTGGTTGCGGTAGTTCACCAGGGTGGACTTGGTGCTGCTTATCTGCGATGCCATCTCCATGCCGCTGATGAGGCTATCGCCGGCGGTCTCTATGTTGGACTGGAGCGTCTCCAGGTCCTGCATGGTCTGCTCGTCGATCGGTGCCTGCAGCTTGGTGAGCCCTGAAGGTGACTCGCCGGCAGCCTGCTGCTGGGTTTCCGCGGCCTGGGCGGCGGCCTGCTGCTCGTGTTCCGGGCTCAACTTGTCCACGTACTCCACGCGGTAGTCGTCGGCCTGTGACGGGTCGACCCAGGCTGTCTTCGTATTGTCCTCCCAGACGTGCCCGTCCACCGGGTCCCGGACTATCGTCCCGTACCTGACCTGGACCTTCTGGGGGTGGAATACCATGTAGCCTATGGCCCCGACGATTGCCAGCAGGACTACAGCCGAAACGGCTATCACCCCTATCCTGGCGCCCTTTCCGAGGCCTCTATACCATATGGTTATCCTGCTCATGCGATCTCCCGGGCACTGATTGCATGCCTGCTTCAGGCTGCCGGCCGCGCTTTATCGTCCCTCTGTCTTTGACGAATGATAACAGATTGAAGTTGCCCGTTATAGATTGACCGGCCGCGGGCGGCGGCCGGGTCCGCTTGCCTGCGCTTCCAACCTGATATAACGTTCTGAGGCGGAGGTGGTTCCTGTGCCGGACGCAAAAAAGCCCGCGATCGACGGCGTGGTCATAAAGCCGCTCGTCCGCCACTGCGACGAAAGGGGCTTCTTCATGGAGGTCCTGAGGGACGACGACGAGCTGCTGGAACGCTTCGGCCAGACCAGCTTCACAATGGCCTATCCCGGCGTCATCAAGGCGTTCCACTGGCACGAGAAGCAGTGGGACCTGTGGTTCATGTGCATGGGAGAGGCGCGAGTGACACTGTACGACCTGCGGCCGGAATCGCCCACCTTCCACGTGCTCGAGGAGATATTCGCCGGCGAGCGTGAGCCGATGCTCATCGCCATCCCGCCGAGGGTCGCGCATGGGTACCAGGTGGTGGGGAACCGGCCCGCGTTCCTCTTCTACCATACTACCGAGTCGTACAACCGGGCCGACCCGGACGAGGGGCGGATCCCCTACGACGACCCCGACATCGCTTTCCCCTGGTGAGCCAACTTGAATCGGGGTCAGGCCCGGGTTTAAGTGTCAGCCGGCGCCCGCGACTCACGGCCCCGCCTTCGCACCAGCAGTACCGCCGTGCACACCCCGAAGATAGCGGCGCTGAACAGCTGGAAGAAGAGCCCAGCGCGCGCGTCGGAGTGCTGACGGAAGAACTCCATGAAGAACCGGATGAGCGAGTATCCCGCCAGCGAGGCGAGCAGCAGGTCCCATCCCTCGAGCATCCGGGTGCCCACCAGCAGGAGGAACGCGAACAGTGCGAGGTCGAGAAGCGCCTCGTACAGCTGGGTGGGGTGGACGCCTGCAGCCGTACCCGGGAATGTGACCGCCCACGGCAGACCGGTCGGCTTGCCCCCGCAGCAACCGTTCAGGAAGCACCCTATCCTCGCTATGCCGAGCGACAGCGGCAGGGCGAGCCCGGCGGCGGCCGCGGCGGTCTCTGAGGGTATCTTGAGCCACTTCACGGTCAGCAGGGCCGCCGGGAACGCGAAGACCAGGCCGCCGTAGTACACCAGTCCCACGGTGTTGATGTCGAAGACCGCCGACCAGCGCCCGGAGAACTCCGAGAGGTGCCCGAGAACGAAGAAGACCCGCGACCCCACCAGGCCGGCGATAGCTATCACGGCGACGAGCGTGTAGAGCGGCGCGCGGTCCAGGCCCTTCCTGGTGAACTCGCGGCCCGCCACGAACACCCCCGCGACGAGCGCGACGAAAAGCATCGCCCCGTACGAGTACACGGGAAAACCGCCTATTCTGAAGAGGACCGGGTGCATATCTTCCCACTCGGTATTACAAAGAGCCCCGTCATGCCCGGAGGCGGCACGGCAGGGAGACCGCCTGGCGTTCAGACAACGTTAACACTCGCAGCGGCAATCGTCGAGGCGCGTCTCCGGGACGCGTATTTCTTCGACCGCGCGGTTTCGATAGAATAGGCACCCCGAACGAAACGGAACTAGGAGGTCGAAATGCCAGATGCAGTGATAGTGGACATGCTGCGGGTCCCGTTCTCCCGGTCGCGGCCGGCGCAGCCGGAGAGGGACGCTTACAACAAGCAGAGGATGGACGAAGCGCTCTCTATGGTCATCAACGAGCTCATCAAGCGGAACAAAGTCGATCCGATGGACATAGGCGACATGATCACCGGGTGCTCTCTCCAGATGCGGGAGAACTTCCTGATGGGCGGGCGGACGATCGTGATGCTGGCCGAGCTTCCCTTCGAGGTGCCGGCGCAGGCCATCGACAGGGTCTGCATCTCCGGCATGAGCGCCGTCCACCAGTGCTCGATGGAGATAATGCTCGGCTACTCGGATGTGTGCATCGCGAGCGGGATGGAGCACATGACGCACGTGCCGCTCGACGCGCGGTTCAACACCGACCTGATGATGGTGAGCCCGCGGTTCTTCTCCGACCCGAGCCTCGGCAAGTACGAGCTGCAGACGGCGCTGTCCATGGGACTGACCGCCGAGAAGCTGTGGTCGCAGACCGACTTCACCCGCGAGCAGATGGACGAATGGTCTCTCGGCAGCCACAAGAAAGCAGCCGCGGCCATCGACGCCGGTTACTTCGCGGGCGAGATGCTCCCGCTCGAGGTCGAGCAGGAGGACGGCTCGATGCTCAAGGTGGAGACAGACCTCTCGATCCGCGGCGACACCACCCTGGAGGGCCTGGCGGGCCTTAAGCCCGCGTTCAACCCCGAGGGGCAGATAACCGCGGGGAACTCATCCCCGCTCAACGCGGGCTGCTCCTCTGTGCTGCTGATGAGCGACGAGAAGGCGAAGAAGATGGGCCTCAAGCCCCTGGCGAAGGTAGTGTCGATGGGCTGGGCTGGCGTCGACCCCAGCATCATGGGAGCAGGCCCGGTGCCGGCCAGCCAGAAGGCGTTGGACAAGGTCGGGATGAGCGCCAAGGACATCGACTTCTGGGAGATAAACGAGGCGTTCTCTATCGTGCCCCTCTACGCCATCGAGAAGCTCGGCCTGGACCCGGAGCGGGTCAATGTCAAGGGCGGGGCCGTCGCAATCGGCCACCCGCTCGCGGCTTCAGGACCCCGCATCACCGGCACCCTTGCCCGCATCCTCCACGAGGAGGGCGGTAAGTACGGGGCTGCGACGCTCTGCGGCGGCGGCGGCCAGGGCGGCACGATAATAATCGAGAAGCTGTAAGGACCTTGCTGACAAGAGCCGGGGCTCGAGAGCCCCGGCTCTCTTATGCACATCGGGGTCAGGTCACTTTGTTGCATTTATACCCGTTCGCCGGGAATGATCCTTGAAACGCAACAAAGTGACCTGACCCCGATGTTGCAGCGTCACTTCGCGTAGTCGCCCTCGTAATCGGAGGGGACCTCGCCCAGCACCTCGACGTAGCGGTCGATCGCGCGCTTGAACTTCAGAAGGTTCGCGAGGTTGCCCTTCACCTTGAGCTTGCGGAGCGTTATCGCCTTCGTGGCTCCGATGGCGCCGGAGAGAACGTCCACGTAAACACCGTACTTGCCGCTCATGGTGTAGTTGGCGTTCTCGTTTATGCCCTCCCAGGTCTCGTCGCACTCGGGCAGCTTTATGCCGACCTCCTTGCGGTCGGGTATGCCCTTGTCAGGCTCGGGCTCGACGATGAACTGGAATATGGCGTTGAAGCCTACCGCCGCCTCCTGGTACTGCTGGTCATCCTTGAGCTTTGCGGCCAGGGCGTCTATCCACTCCTTGCTGAACGCGAGCATCGCCTTCTCCTTTCTCCCCTTGTCACACTAGATCTCCCGGCCGAGCCACTCCTTGTAGAACGTCTCGAGGTCAGGCTTGAAGTCGAAGACGACCGGGTAGCCCGGCGGAACAGCCTCCACCTCCAGCTGTGTCCTGCACCCCGGGCAGTAGTACTCCCGCAGCACGATCCAGTTGGGATTCGAGTGCATCAGCGGCGGGTACACCTCCTGCATCTTCTCCTCGGAGTCCCGCACGTAGACGAGCGCGCCGAGCTTCCAGTTCTCCTGGTAGTCCCCGAACTCATGCCCGCAGTCGCACTTCACCACGCGCGCCCCGTCCTTCTTCTGGACTATGTTCAGGTGGAGGGCGAGCGGCAGCAGTATCCTGTCGTCGTACGGCACCCGGTCCTGCAGTATCTGCACGTACTTGTCGAACCGGTCCGGGTCCTTGAACGAGCTCATTATGCTCTTGGTCTCGTGCCAGGAGAGCTTGCCGTCCATCAGCTTCTCGAGCGTTCCCTTTTCGTATTCCGGCATCGTTCCTCCTCTCCTAGACCGTTTCCTCGAACTGGAAGGCGGCGGGCAGGTCCCAGAACTCCTTGAAGTACTTCCCCCACCTCTCCGAGAGCTCGAACGAGGAGTTGTACATCTTCTTCAGGATCGGGTCGAGCTCGCTGTTCTTCACCCTGCGCTGCTCGGCCTTCAGGAACTCCTTGACCGGGACGGCCCGCTTGGCCCGCTCGTCGCGCATCTCCGCGCGCCTCTGCTCCGTTGCGGCAACATCCACCTTGTAGGAGCCATTGTCCTTCACCAGCTTCGCCCCGCAGACCTTCTCCAGGTACCTTGGGAGGATGAAGTTGCCCTCGAGGTCGTGCTCAATGAGCTCCGGGTCGCGCTCGAGCGGGTCCCCGAGCCCGCCGCCCCCGCGGTAGTAGGAGTAGTAGATGTCGCCGTGCTCCATGCGGTACGGGTAGTTGAGCGTGCGCCCGTCGAACAGGTGCTCGCCCTTGCAGAACTTCGTTATCTCCGAGTCGGCCGGGTCGTCCTCCCTGGAGGGGTAAGGCTCGTGCTTGCGGAACCTCTCGAGCAGGTCCGCCTTCAGCACGTTGTGCCGGTACCCGCATGCCCCGGGGTAGCCGCCGAACAGGCCCGCGCTGGGGAACGAGTTGCCGTTGCCGGCGTTCTGCATCACGACGTCGGTGGTCTTCCAGATGGCGTAGACCGACTGGAAACCGCTCCCGCCCCTGTACTTGCCGAGGCCGCCTGTGCACGGCTTCACGCTCCTGCCCATGTAAAGGAGCGGCATGATGAGCTCCCAGACCTCCATGTCCCCCATGTCGCCCTCGGGGTTCCACATCGCCGCGCCGTAATCCAGGCCGTCGCAGATGCCGCGGGCCCCACCGCCCACGCAGGATATCTCGAATGAGAGCATCCCGGTGTCGTTGCCGTACTGGTCCTTGCCCCCGCCCTGGAGGGCATTCATGGTCATGGCGTAGCTCGAGAGGACCTCCTCGACGTACCCTCGAGCGTACACCCCGCGGGAGATGCTGCGGATGAGCCCGGTGAACGCCGGGATGAGGTACCCCCACGCCGCCCCGGTCGCGGCCTCCTTCTCCACGGGGTTGCAGAGGCTGTACTCCGGGAACTCGCTCGAGGTCGCGAAGTACGCCCCGTCGTTCACCTTGTCGTTGGGTATCATCGTCTGGGTCAGCAGGACCCAGATAGCTCCCTGCATCGCCGACGGCGGGCAGTTGAACGAGTGGTAGCCCCACTTGTTCGCCCCGTCGAAGGAGATATGGAACTCGCCGTTCGAGCCCACCGTCAGCTCGAGCGGCGCGTGGCAGACGCTGTCGATGGCCGCGTACTCCGGTAGGCCCATCTCCCCCTTGAGCGGGATGTCCATGAAGGCCGGGGCGAAGTACGTGCCCGGTATCATGAGCTCTTTCACGCGCTGGATGAACGTCCGGCGGCCTTCCTCGATGGCCTCCCTGATGAACTGCTTGTAGGTGTCGATGCCCTCCTCGGCGATGGTGCGCTCGACCGCGTCGCGTATCATGTGGCACCCGGCGATGCGGCAGCGCTCGTCGAGCTTCCAGAACATCGGGGTGCGCACGCCGAGCTCGCAGCGTATCTGGTGGTCGCGGTAGACAACGTCGTTCTCGCCTATCTTGTTGGCGGTGAGGTCCAGCCCGTCCTCGTAGCTCGAGATGGGCCCCACCGGCACGTTGCCGGGGGTGGACGCGCCGATATCGGTGACGTGGGTGACGCCGCCCGCCCATCCCACGAGCTCGTCCTCCCAGAAGATGGGGATGAGCGTCTGGACGTCGGCGTTGTGCACGTCGCCCAGCTTCGGGATGTTGTTGGAGAAGATGTCGCCGGGGCTTATCCGCGGGTTCTCTTCGTAGTCGTTTCGCACCATGAACTTTATGGCGTCGCTCATGGTGTGCACGTGCACGATGATGCCGGTCGAGAGCGCGACCGAGTCGCCCTCCGGCGTGTAGAGGGCGAAGCATAGTTCGCCTATCTCCTGCACGATGGGGGAGGCCGAGACGTTCATCGCGGTCTCGCGGGCGTTGACCAGCCCGCCGCGGAGCTTGGCGAATATCTTCTCGTAGCGGATGGGGTCCTCTTTCATGAGCGAGAGCTCTTCGACCCCGCAGTAGTGGCCCGACTCCTCGAAGAGCCGCTCGGACTCTTCGAGCATCTCGAGCACTGTCTTTCCGTCCCAGCCGATGGGCTCGTACTCCTCTACGAACCTTCCTTTCTTGAACTCAGCCATGTCTCAACCCTCCTTTTCCCATTCGAGGTGGAATATCCGGTGCTTGTCCAGGTAAGCGGAAGACCCCGGGGGCACCACGAAGGTGGTGGCGGGGCTCTCGACTATTGCCAGGCCGGGAAGGCGGTTGCCCGCCTTGAGCTTCTCCATCTCCCATATCGTGCCCTCGAGCCAGTCGCCGCGCCAGTACACCTCCCTCGTGCCCTTGGAGGCTTCCGGGGGCGGTTCGGCGTCTCCAGGCGGCTCCTCGGGCAGGGCGGGCTTCTCCACGTCGACCGTACCGGACAGGACGATCTGCGTGATGAGGTAGCCGAGCTCCGGGGAGCGCGCGGAGAGCGCGTACACCTTCGCGTACAGGACCTCGAAGTCAGCCACCACCTGGTCCAGGGACTCCGGACCGTCCAGCCACTCGAAGTCGGTGCGGACCTCCAGGTCGCGGAGCTGCCCCATGTACTGCATCCGGATGGCTATCCGCACCCGGAGGTCGTCCTCGTCTATACCGCTCTTGCCGAACTCCTCGACTATCTTCTCTCGGAGGAAGGCTGCCTGGCCGTTTATCATGTCGACCAGGCCCTCCTTCTCGTCCGGGGAGACGTCCGGGGCGAGCGGAAGGTCGAGGGACGCGTTGAACCGGTACTCGAAGTCCGAGCACGAGCACCCGAAAGCCGAGAAGCCCGCCGCCCACGTCGGCACCAGCACCCGCTCGAAACCCATGCCCTCCGAGATGCCGCCCACGTGGAGCGGGCCTCCCCCGCCGTAGTTGAGCAGGGTGTAGTTGATGGGGGCGTAACCCTTGCCCATGATGCGCGAGAGGACGTCGTTCTTGAGGCTCTCCTCGAAGAGCTCCACCACCCCGCTCGCCGCGCGGTAGACGTCGATGCCGAGCGGCTCGGCTATCTGCATCTGCACGGCCTTGAGCGCGCGCTCCCGGTCGAGCTTTATGTCGCCGCCCAGGAAGTAGTCCGGGTTGATGAGGCCCAGCACCACGTTGCAGTCGTTGATGGTCACGGTGGTGACGTTGCCCTCGGGCCAGGAGGTGCCGATGCGGTACCCGGCCGAATCGGGCCCGATCTCTATGCGCCCCGAGGTAGGGTTCACACGGACGTAGGAGCCGGTGCCCTCGCCGACGGAGTCCATCTCGACCAGCGGGATGGCGAGGAGCATGCGCGCCATGTCGGGGTACGGCTTCACGTCGTACTCGCCTCCGGTGATGATGGCCAGGTCGAACGACGTGCCCCCGATGTCCGTGCAGAAGACGTTCTCCACCCCGATGTGGTCGCACAGCCAGGTGGCGCCGATGACGCCGCCGATGGGGCCGGAGACCAGGGTGCGGGCAAGCTCCCTGGACTCGATGGAGATGGTGCCGCCGTGGGACGCCATGATGCGCAGGTCGAAGTGCGCCCCCTTCTCCTTGACGCGCGCGTCGATGGCGCGCAGGTGCTGGCGCGACGGTTCGGCCGCGAACGCCTCCACCGTCAGGGTGTTGAGTCTCGGGAAGTCACCGCGCACCGAGTAGTGGTCGGAGGCTATGGTCACCGGGATGTCCACGCCGCGCGCGGAGAGGACCTCCTCCACGATGTCCTTCATCTGCAGCTCGTGCGCCGGGTTGCGGTAGGAGAACATGAAGTTGACGCAGATGGCCTCGACGCCCTCGTCCAGCAGCTCCTCCACCGCGCGCCGCGCCGCGTCGTCGTCCATAGGGATGGCGGCGTCGCCGAAGACGTCGATGCGCTCGGGCACACCGCGTATCTGGCTGCGCGGGATTATGGGCTCGTTGTGCTGGTGGGTGCAGACGTGGAGGCGGTCAGAGTAGGAGTACCCCAGGTAGCTCTGCTTCCCGCGCTCCAGGCGGAAGTAGTCCTCCATGCCCTTGGTGACAATAACCCCCACCTTGCGCCCCTTGCGCTCGAGGAGGCGGTTTAGCATGGAGGTGCCGGAGTAGATGCCGGTCACCAGTGACGGGAACGCCTCCTCCACCGTCATGTCCCAGTAAGCGAGAGCGTCCCGGGACGAGTTCATGAACCCTTCCGACTCGTCCTCCGGGGTGGTCTGCGCCTTGCCGACGATGAAGTCACCCTTCTCGTTGATGATGAAGGTGTCCGTCATGGTGCCGCCGGCGTCGATTGCGAGGATCCTCGGCGTGGTCTCGAGAGACATTTCACCCTCCTGCTAGTCCGACTGGCAAAGTGCCTGAAATCAAGGGCATAAAGCCCGTGTCGCCTTACAGGTCGCCTGGTAGAGGTGATGCTCCGCTTGTTAGAGGTATCGCTGGTTTTCCGCGTCAGTTGGTCGAACCGGCTGCCTCAAATACTATGAGGTCGCTCTGCCCGCGCGCAAGGCCCTTGTTTGTCACGAGTCCGGATTTCGGCTTTTGCGGTCGTGATATTGCGGTGAGCGGCATGAATCGAGGGTTAGCGGTGGCCTGCTGAGAGTGCGCCCGGGCGCGTCTGGTAAACTTGAGGCGCCTGCGATGTCGAAGAAGAAGAAACGCGAGACGAGAGAGAGTGTATGGCCGGCAGCAAGAGACTGAACCGCAATGTCCGAATAGCCATCATCTGCTCCCTGACCGTGGCGGCGCTGGCCCTGCTCTTTGTCACCGTTATCTACATCCACGAGAAGGAGGCCTCCTCGGACGTCGCGAGCTACCTCGAGGAACCCCCCGATGAGGCCGGATACGTTGACGTCGCCGTCAAGGTCATCTCCGCCGACCTCTCAAGGGAGACCATGGAAGTCGAGATGGAGTTCCTGGCCATGGGCGACCTGGTCGGGGAGGACAACCAGCTCAAACAGGACACGACAGTGTCTGTCCTCGCCCCGGGCTTGAGGGAGGACCAGGTCCTGCCGGCCGGTGAGTTCGTCGGCTACATGGGTGGGACTGTCGTCCTCAGCGGGAACGTGTCCGACTACCCGTGGGACAGGCACGAGGGGCAGATATTCATCGAGGTGAACGCTCCCGACGCCTCAGGAGCGGAGCAAGTTGTCCCGACCAGGCTGAAGTTCTACGGCGCGCTTCCGGGTCTGGACATAAACTTCACTCCCGGCCCGGTAGAGGACGAGGCGCGGGAGCTGCAGGTAGCGATCATCAGGTCAACCGTGACCACCGCGGCGGTGTGCTTCTCGATTCTGCTCATCTGGATCCTCATCGCTACCGTGGTCTCGATGGTCGTGATGGTCCTCCTGGGACACGACCTTCAGCTGATGATGTTCGCGTTCTTCGGGACCCTTCTGTTCGCGATGACTTCGTTCCGCAACGCCTTGCCCGGCACCCCGCCGATGGGTGTTCTAAGCGACTACCTCGCGTTCTTCTGGGGGTACGCGGTCGCGATAATCGCGCTGGGCATACTGACCGTCATCTGGCTGCGGAGGCTGCCCTCCAGAAGCGAGCTCGAGGAAAAGAAGAGCGGGTAGACAGCGACGCGGAAGGCCGGGGAGTACCAGCAGTCTCCACTGGTAAAGGCCCAACCGGAGGATCTCATTGGCCGATACGGTTACGCGTAGTTCATGGCGGATAACCGGGGGCAACCCGCTCCTGGCCCTTGTATGCCTCGTGATATTCCTCGACTCGGTCGGCTACGGGGTCGTGGTGCCGGTGCTGCCGATCTACGCGAAGACCCTTGATGCCACCGACTTCCAGATAGGTTTCCTCTTCGCGACTTACGCCATAGCGCTGCTGCTGGGCGCGATACCGATGGGGATGCTCTCGGACCGCCTCGGGCGCAAGCCTTTCGTGCTGTTCGGCATGTTCGCGATGTCCGGCGCCTTCGTCTTCTACGCGCTGGCGAAGAGCTACTGGGTGTTGGTCATCGCGCGGACCCTCGATGGGCTTACGGCCGCCGCCACATGGAGCGCAGGGCTCGCCCTGCTCGGCGACCGTTTCGAGGAGAGCGAGATGGGCTCCAAGATGGGGTGGGCAATCGGCGTGATGGCGGTCGGAGGCATCGCGGGCACCGTGCTCGGCGGGTTCCTGTCCGATGCGCTCGGGTACCGCGCGCCGTTCTACGCGATAGCCATAGGCTGCTTAGTCGGCGGTCTGGTGGCAATCTTCCTCGAGGAGGAGCGCGACAGGCAGGTAGCCATCGTCCCCGCGGGGCGCATGCTGGCTAACGTGCTCAAGAACAAGACCATCCTTATCGCCTGCGTGATATCGATGATAACCACCGCCGGGATGGGCCTGCTCGAGCCGACGCTGCCCCTGTACCTGCGCGAGGAGTTCTCGATGTCTCGGACGGGCATCGGGCTCCTGTTCGGCTTCATGATGCTGCTGTACGCGGCTGCGAGCCCGCTTGCCGGCAAGCTCTCCGATGCGGTCGGGCGTAAGAAGCCTATACTAGTCGGGCTGGTGGCGACGGCGGCCATCATGCCGTTCATCGTGGTGTTCAAGAACGTGGCCGCGGTCGCGGTGCTGCTTGGGCTTCTCGGGATGACGTTCTCCATCTTCGAGAGCCCATCGGTGCCGCTCATCACCGACTCGATGCCGAAGGCCGGCGGGGGGGACATCCACTACGGCACCGCGTTCGGCGTGCTCAACTTCTTCTGGAGCCTTGGTTACGCGCTGGGCCCTCTGCTCGGAGGCGCGTTGATGGGATGGGCGGGCCTGTTTACCGCGCTAATCGTGTACTCGGTGATGCTGCTGGGGCTCGCAGTGATGACTGGTGTTCTGCTCGAAAACGGCGAAAGTTAGAGAGCTTCCCAGGAGATGGTGCGGGGAGAGGGATTCGAACCCTCACGCCTTTCGGCACGACATTTTAAGTGTCGAGTGTCTGCCTGTTCCACCATCCCCGCACGTTTATACTACTTCTTGAGGTACCCGTTCTTTATGTTTTTACCCCGGTAGTTGTCCGTCTGCGCGTGACAGTTCGGACAAAGCAACTGAAGGTTCTCCAGCCTGTGATCGAACCTGTTGCCGTTCACATGATTCAATTCTAACGCTATTTCACTGTCGTTCCAGGTCTTCAGGCCACACTTCTCGCAGATATGCTCCTTGAGGCCGGCAGCGATGATGCGTTTCTTCAGGTTCTGGGTGTTTGTATAGGTTGAGTTCTCAACGAGGATCTCTTCAAGAGGAATGGTATTGAACAAAGACAGCCCCATGATATCGCCCCTGTTCCAGCCCTGGCCTGTCATGTGAGAAGTATCAATGTTCATCTCATCGATGATCTTATAGATGGTGGTGTAATTGGCGCCTTCAGGTTTCATGCCCACCTTTATTAAGGCTTGCCTTATAGACCTCGATGTCTCCAGTGCCTCTTTCAAATCTTCCACTGGGTACTTCCGCCTTCGCGGCATATCTTCCTCCGGAGCTTTGCCTGTACTGCTTTGATTGTACAGCGGGGCACGGACAAGTAATCCAAGCTTATTCCGCGCGGCTGGGGTGCCGCGCTCAGGAGGTGGCTAACCGGCGGTGAAGGTCGAGCACAAGGCCGTCGAGGATGTCCTTCTCGCTGACCAGTATCTCGTCGAGGCCGGCGAGGTCCATCACGACGCGGAGCACCGCGGCGCCCCCGACTATGATGTCGGCGCGGCCCGGCTCAAGGCCCATCAACTTCTTGCGCTCCTCCAGTTCGACCGAGGCGAGCTTCCTGAACAGCTCCTCGACCTTGGCGCGGGTGAGCCGCGAATGATGTATTCGGTCGGTGTCGTACTCCTCGAGCCCCATGTTCATGCCCGAGAGAGTGGTGACGGTCCCGGCGAGCCCGACCGCGAGCGCCGGCTTCTCGCCCCCGAGGAGCGAGCTCACGGCGGGCTTCACGGCCTGCACTATGTGGGACTCCATGCGCCCGACGGAGACCGGGGAGGGAGGGTCAGTCTTGAGGAACCGCTCGCTCATCCTGACGCAGCCGACGTTCACGCTGCGCATTGAGAGCGAGTCGGGCGCCGCGCCGGGGCGCGCGGCTCCGGCCTCGCCGACTATGAGCTCGGTGCTCCCGCCGCCGATGTCGAACACGAGCACGGGCCCCTCCAGGCCTGCCGTTTCCTCGCCCAGGCCGGAGACCGCCCCGAGGAAGCTCATCATCGCCTCCTCGTCGCCGGAGAGGACGCGCGGCTTCACGCCGATTACCCCCTCGGCCCGGTCCAGGAACTCCCAGGAGTTGTCACACCCTCGCAGCGCCGCGGTCGCGGCCGCGGCTATGCCCGCTGGCCCGAGGGGGGCCATCACGTCGCGGTACCCCTCCAGCGCGGCGACGGTGCGCTCCACCGCCTCGGGCATGAGGCTGCCCGCCTCGTCCACGCCCTCACCAAGGCGGGTTATCACCATCATGCGCTCGACCGTCTCCGTGCGCTGGCCGTCACAATCGGCGACCAGCAGCCTGGTCGAATTGGTCCCTATGTCAATCGACGCAAGTCTCAGGGGGGTGCTCACACGTCCTCCCGGCGTTCCTGACCAGCTCCTCGAGGCACCATCCTCCCACAACTCCCCTCCCGCTTGCGAGCCTGTAGGCGAGGTGCGCGTGCAGGCACTTCACGTCGCCGGGCCTGCCCCCTGCCACCCCGCGTCCCTCCACCCGCCGCGCCGCCTCGCCGCTCACCAGCCGCGCCAGCCTCACCTGCATCGCCCCGAAGCGCTCCTCCTCCGCGAGGAACTCCTCCCGTTCGGCCGCCCGCCCCTCCAGCATCCCGGCGAACCTGCGAGCCGCACCCCCGCTTTCAAGCCCGCCGACGAAGCGGCCGGCGTGAGGGCAGGTGAGCCAGAGCAGTGGGGGCGTGGGACCGCCGGAGACGGCGGACGGCATCGTGAGGATGACGGTAGGGCGCCCGTGCCTGCACCTCGCGGCCACGAAGACGTCTCCAGAAGGGGGCCTCCCGAGCTGCCGCTCGACGATTCCGAGGTCGTTCTCTCCGGGGGTCTCGAGCCTGGGGAACTCGGCCAGCGCCTCGGTCGGCGCAGCCCCGCTCACTGGTATATCACGGTCATAAGGGCGATCCGCCAAGAGTCGCCCTCCCTTGCGAAATGGGTCTCTACCTTGCTCCTGCCGCCGGCCTTGTACTCCACGTAGCCTACGACCTTGGCGGCAGTGCCGTTCACCTCGTAAGTCGCGCAGCGGTAGCCCCCGACCTCCCTGAGGAGCATGTTGTTCGCCTTCGCGTTCGCGACGAACTCGTCGTAGCTCGTGACGTCCTTCAGGCCTTTGCACAGGTTGCCGTAAGCGGAGCGGAAAGCCCCCTTCCGGGTCGCCTCGAGGTGCTCCTGCAGGACTATGCACGGGTTGTCCGGGTCGGGCTGGTGACCGGTGTCCGTCGAGAATCCGGTCAGGTCGAACTCGGGCCCCGGCGGGGGAGGCTCTGTGTTGAACGCGGTGCGGTAGACGGCGAACGCGGCGGCAGCGACTATCACGATGAAGGAGAGGAGCAGCACCCTCGCGTAGAACTTCCGGTCATAGGAGCGCGGCTCCACCGCCTCGTAGACCGGGTGCCTGTGCTTTTGCTTCTTCTCGCGGGCCGGGCTCATCTGGCGATGCTCACTCCCAGAAAGGTTCCGGCTCTCCCCCCTTGCCCCTGTCCTTCTTCTCGGTATCTTCCTCGAAGAAGAAGGAATCGAGTTTCTCCTCCGCCGGAGGGCCCGGCGGTGGCGGGCCCCCTGGAGGCGGCGGGGGCGGCGTCTCGTACGCGGGCGGCGGTTCCGGAGCCGGCGGGGGCGGCGTCTCGTACGCGGGCGGCGCTTCAGGAGCCGGCGGAGGCGGCGCTCCCTCCTGCCCGGAAGCCCAGCCTACGCTGGTCAAGCCCTCGGCGTCGGAGATGCTCTGCTCCCACCCCCGGTCCACCGGAGGCGGGGGCGCGGCGCCCGGGGCCTGCCCGCCCTGGGGAGGCGCCTCGTCGAAAGGCCAGTCGTAGTCCCCGGCGGGAGGCGGCGGCGCCGCTTCCGGGGGAACGGTGTACTCGGTCGTCTGCTCGAGCGGCGAAGGCTCGGGGGGCGGCTCCTCCTGCGCCGGCACGGGCCGCTCGCCCATCAGCTCCTGGTACTCGGGTGGGAGCTTGTAGTCGTCGGCGGTCACGTGCTCGGGCCTTATCTGCTCCATCATCCCGCCGTCCTCCTCGAACGGGACGGGCGGCGCCTCGGCCTGGAACGGCTCTTCACCGGGCGGAGCCGGCTCGCCAGGCGGCGGGGCCGGGGGCTCCTCGAACGCCGGGGGGGGTCCCACCGGCGGTGGCGCCAGCGGCTCCTCAACTGCCGGCGGCGGCGCGGCAAGCGGCTCCTCGAATATCGGCGGCGGCGCGGCCAGAGGCTCCTCGAAAGCTGGAGGCGCTTCTGCTACAGGGGGTGGCGGGGCCTCGTAGGCTGGTGCGGCCTCGGCGAATGGAGGAGCGGGTTCCGGTGACAGCGGAACCGATTCTACGTCCCAGGGAGCGACATCCCCGGCCACCTCGTCCGCGGTCACGGGAGGGGCCTCGAAAGCCGGTGGCTCCTCGAACGGAGGAGGTGCGGGCGCCAGCGGTTCCTCGAAAGTGGGCGGGGCTTCGCTCACCGGGGGAGCTGCGGCCTCCTCGAAAACCGGCGGGGCCTCTGCGAAAGTAGGCGGCGCTTCCGGTGGTGCCTCCTCAAAAGCAGGCGGGGCCGGAGCCTGGTCCATGGTCGGGGGCGCCTCGATCCCGGGCGGGGCCTCGAAAGCCGGCGGCTCCGTGACCGGGGGTGCAGGCGCGGGCGCTATCGGTTCCTCGAACGAGGGGGGCGCCTCAGCGAAAGTAGGCGGCGCTTCGGCGAACGGCGGTGGAGGTGCCGGAGCCTCAACGGCCGGGGGTGGCGCCTCGTACGCGGGAGCCTCCGGCTGCGGAGCCTCCACGTATGCGGGCGGGACCGGCGGCACTACCGTCGGCATCACTCCGGCAAGGGCCTCGGGAGCCTTGCCCTTCTTCGCCTTCTTCGGGGGCTTCTCTTTCTTGACCCGCTCCGGCTTCTCTCGCGGGGCCTTGACCGGCTTTTCCTTCTTGACCCGCTCCGGCTTCTCCCGGGGGGCCTTGACCGGCTTCTCGCGCGGAACCTTCGGCGGCTTCTCTTTCTTTGCCTTTCCCCTCTTGCCCGGTGCTTCTACGGGCGCCGGGGCAGGGGCCTGCACGTAAGCCGGCGGCGCGGCCGCGTATTCAGGCGGCGCGCCGGGCGCATACTGGGGCGCGGCCGGCGGAACAGGCATGCCGGGGGCCGCCATTCCAGGCGGCGGGTACCCCGGAGGAGCGGGCGCGCCCATCACCGGGGCCTCGGGGAGCTCGCCCTTCTTCGGCTTCTTCGGCGGCCTCTCCTTCTTCACCCGCTCCGGCTTCTCGCGCGGGACCTTGACCGGCTTTTCCTTCTTCACCCGCTCCGGCTTCTCCCGGGGGGCCTTGACCGGCTTCTCGCGCGGGGCTTTGACCGGCTTCTCCCGCGGGACCCTGCCCTCGGGCTGGAGCAGCCCCTCCGCCTCCAGCTCCTGCACGTCCCCGGTCGGCGCCACGACGAGCGGCTCGTGCGTGTACGCCGCGGCCTCGCGTATCTCCAGGGCCTGGGGCGGCGCGGGCGCGGTTGGCGCGGCAGCCGCGGGCGGTACCTGGGCGCCCATCACCGGGGCCTCGGGGAGCTCGCCCTTCTTCGGCTTCTTCGGGGGCTTCTCTTTCTTGACCCGCTCCGGCTTCTCGCGGGGGGCTTTGACCGGCTTCTCGCGGGGGGCCTTCGGGGGCCTCTCTTTCTTCGCCCTGCCCTTCTTGCTTTTCGCCTCCTCCTCCGCGGCTGGAGGCGCCTGATAAGCCGGCGCGGCCGCCTGCTCGACTGCCGCCACAGACGCCAGCATCTCGTACGCCGGGGGCTCTTCATCGACAGCCGGCTCCTGGTAGGCGGGCGGCTCCTCCAGTGCCTGGGGGGGCTCCTCGAACGTGGGTGGCGCGCTGTACTCAGGGGCAGGTGGAACCTCCGCTGCCGCAGCGGGCGGAGGCGGCGGGGCGGCTTGGGCCGGTGGGGCGGCCACCTGAGGCGGCGGGGGCGCCGCCGCTTCGGGCATCACCGCCGCTTCGGGCATCACCGCGACTGCGGGGACCGCCTCGGCGAGCTCGGGCTCGCCCTTCCGTTTCTTCGGAGCTTTTTCCTTCTTGGGCTTCGGGGGCTTCGGCGCCCTGGCCGGCTTCTGGGCTCTCGGCGCCTTGCCTATCGGGGTGTTCATCTTGGCGGCGAGCTCGGCTACCTCCTTCTGGTGGCACGCCGGACACCTCAAGACCTGTCCCGTCTCCTTGACGCACTCCGGACAGATGCCCTCACCACACTCGAGGCACTTGCCGATCACCGCCTGGCCCGGATGCCGTTCACAATCCAAGACATTCACTCCCCGGAATCATAAGAGCTCGAAAGAGCCTATTTGCCCCAGTCTCGGTTCTCCTCATGATAATTAGAGCTTGGCAGAGTTCGCCCTTCCGCTCATCACTGCCCGCGGGGAACGCTGTGGAGCATCTGCCTCACCCGGGCCCACGCCTCTTCCTTCGACTGGATGGCTTTGACCCGGTACTTCACCTCGTTCTCGGAGCTGTCGGTCGTCACCAGGTAAAGAATCTCCCCGGGCGCCACCAGTCGCTGCTTGCGGGCCTCCTTTTCGACGTAGTCGAGCGTTCCGGCTTCGGCGACGTCTTTTTTCAGAGATTCGGTAACGGCTTTCTGATTCTTGAGCTCATCGGCGAGCCTGTTCAGCCTGGACCTGGCCTCGAGGTTCCGGCTCACCGGGCTCACGGACAGGACCACGAAGAGGACGAACAGCGCGATGATTATCGCCGCCCGGGGCGACGCGCCGGAGATGAACGCGGCGACTTTTTTCACGCCGGTCTTCGGCTCGGACCGCGCGGCCCTCGAGGTCTTCGCGCTTGCGCGTCCGCCACTGCTGGAGGCGCTCCCACGCGGGATGGTGTCACCGCGACGGGTGGCCGGAGGCGGCCTTCGCCCCGGCCGCACGGCGGCCGCGGGTGCGCCACTGCGCCTATCCATTCTTACTCCACCGTGTGTACGTGCACGACATTGGTCTTGCTGCTCTCCTCGTCTATGAAGCCGCCGGTCACGACCACTACGTCGCCCCTGTTGACCCAGCCGGCTTTGACGCACGCGCCCGTGGCCTCGCGGATCATGCTCCGCAGGTCCGGCTCCTCGCCGATGACGACCCCTTTGATGCCCCACACGAGCGTCATGGCGCCGACAACGCGGGCATCGGGGCTCACCGCGAGGATGGGGGTCCCCGGGCGGTACCGCGCTATCAGCCTCGCCGTGTACCCGCCCCTCGTCATCGTGATTATCGCCCTGGCGCCCACGTCAGCGGCGACCTTGCAGGCGGCGAAGCCTATCGCGTCGGCGGTTCCCTGGTGCGTCCAGCGGCCGCGCTCCTCCAGTATGCGCCCGAAATCCAGTGCACCCTCGGCCCTGGCGGCGATCCTCGCCATCATGGCGACGGTCTCTACCGGGTAGTAACCGATGGCGGTCTCCGCGGACAGCATCACGGCGTCCGTACCGTCCAGTATCGCGTTGGCGACGTCGCTCGCCTCCGCCCTTGTCGGGCGTGGCTTCTCCACCATCGACTCGAGCATCTGAGTGGCGGTGACCACCGGCCTCGCCGCCCGCACCGCCCGGTCTATGAGGTCTTTCTGGACGATGGGGACTTCCTCCGGCTCCATCTCGACGCCGAGGTCACCCCTGGCCACCATGATGCCGGAGGCGGCCTCGAGTATCTCGTCTATGTTGTCCACGGCCTGTGGCTTTTCTATCTTTGCGATGACGGGTGCGCGGACCCCTATCTCTTCCATTGCACTGGTCAGGTCGCGGACGTCCCCGGCGGTCCGTACGAACGACTGCGCGACCCAGTCGACACCCGCCTGGAGGCCCGCTTCGAGGTAAGCCCTGTCACGCTTTGTGAACGCGGCCAGGTTCAGGACCGCGCCGGGGAAGTTCATCCCCTTGCCCTGTAGCAGCGTGCCGCCCTCCTCGACCTCGGTGCGTATCTCGCGGCCCTCGATGCCGGTCACCTTCAGCCTTATCAGCCCGTCGTCCATCAGGACGGTGTCGCCCGGCCGCAGGTCCTGCGGAAGGCCCTCGTACTCGACCGACACGCCCGAGGAATCCCCGCGACTGGGCTTCGTGGTGATGGTGAAAGCCTGCCCGGCGACCAGCACGACGCTGGACCCCTTGATCGGCCCCACCCGCAGCCTCGGGCCCTGGAGGTCCAGCATCACTCCGACCCTGCGCTCCGACTCGAGCGACGCCTGCCTGACCATCTCAGCGTAGCCGGCCACCTCGTCTGGTGCGCAGTGGCCGCTGTTTATGCGGGCCACGTCCATCCCGGCAGCCACCATGCGCTTGAGAACCTCCAGCTCACCCGACGAGGGCCCCAGCGTGCATATTATCTTTGTCTTGAGCGAGTCGTCCGTAGCCATGTCTCTCCTGTCGGGGTGTCCCCTATCCGCCCCCCGCGAACCGGCGCGAGAACGCCGGGCCGCCGAACCTCGCGTCGTCGCAGAGGTTCTCCTCGATCCGGAGGAGCTGGTTGTACTCGGCCACGTGCTCCCCGCGGCAGGGCGCGCCGGCCTTCACCTGCCCCAGCCTGCAGCCCACGGCGATGTCTGCGACGGCGCTGTCATCCGTCTCCCCTGAAAGGTTCGAGGCTACCGTCCCGTATCCCGCGCCGCGCGCGAGCTCTATCACCTCGAGCGCCCGGGTCAGCGTCCCTGCCCGCGCGGGCGAGATCGACAGGGCGTTCCCCGCACCGCGGTCGATCCCCATCGCGAGCCTCTCCGCGCCGGTCGCGAAGAGGTCGCCGCCCACGAGCTGTACGCGGCTTCCGAGCCTTTCCGTCAGGGACTTCCAGCCGTCCCAGTCCTCCGGGTCCATCCCGTCCTCTATACTCACAACCGGGTAGGCGCCGGCCAGGTCGGCGAAGTACTCGACCATCCCCTCCGGCTCGAGCTTCTTTCCCTCCCGGGTTGAATAGAGACCGTCCTCGAAAAAGCGGCCCGCGCCCGCGTCCAGCGCGATCGAGACGTCCCGCCCGGGCTCGTGTCCCGCGCTCTCGACAGCGCGCATCACCATGTCGAGCATCTCCCGGTCAGAGGCGGGTTCGAGCACGAATCCGCCGTCGTTTCCGACGCCGGCCGCCCGGCCCGTATCCTCCAGTGCTTTCCCGAGCGCGTGGTAGGTCTCGACGCCCACTCGGAGCGCTCCGGAGAAGCTCTCCGCGCCCAGGGGGCAGACCATCAGCGCGCGCAGGCCCGGCCCGGTGCCCGCCGTGATAACGCTCATCAAGGGCACGGGGAGCACGTTTCCCTCTATGCCGCCCAGGTACTGGTACAGGGGGACGCTGTGGTCCACCGCTGCCGCCCTGGCCACCGCCAGTGAGACCCCCAGCAGGGAGTTGGCCCCCAGGTTGCTCATGTTGGGAGTGCCGTCGAGGGCTGCCATCGTCCTGTCTATGTCGCCTTGCTCGTCGGCGTCCATCCCCTCGAGCTCCGGGCCCAGCACGTCGTTCACGTTGCCGGCCGCGCGCCGCACGCCCAGGCCCATGTAGCGGCTCTCCTCCCCGTCGCGCAGCCCGACGGCCTCGTAAGGTCCGGCCGAGGTCTCCGCCGGCACCGACGCCCTGCCGAACGCCCCCGAGGACAGGAGCACGTCGACCTCGAGCGTCGGTACGCCCCGCGAGTCCAGTATCTCTCTTGCGAATATGTCAGATATCGAGCTCATGTCCCCGCTCTCAGTCCCCCTCTTCAGTCTTCGCCGTCTGCCAGAGCTCCTCTTTCTCTTCTATGCTCATCGAGCCGAGCGTCACTCCCCGCCTGTCGGCTTCGGCCTCCATCAGGGAGTACCGCCTGACGAACTCCAGCGCGGTCCGCCTCAGTGCCTTCTCCGGGTCGACCCCCACGTGGCGGGAGAGGTTGACCGCGGTGAAGAGCAGGTCTCCGAGCTCCTGCTCGACCTCCTCGGCCGGGCCGTCCAGGGCGGCCTTCAGTTCCGCGACCTCCTCGTCGAGCTTGTCCAGGACCCCCCGGGCGTCCTGCCAGTCGAACCCGTCCCTGGCAGCCTGCCCCTGTATCTTGCGTGACGCCAGGACCGCCGGGAGCCCGGCCGGCATCCTCACGCCGACCTCCTTGCCTTCCTGCTCCCTCTTTATGCGCTCCCAGTTGGCGATGACCTGCTCGGAGCTGTCCACCTCCTCGGTGCCGAAGATGTGAGGGTGCCTGCGCTCGAGCTTCTCCGTTATGCCGACGACCACGTCCGCCAGGTCGAAACGACCGTGCTCCTGGGCGATCCGCGCCTGGAACACTATCTGCAGGAGCAGGTCGCCCAGCTCCTCGGACAGGTGCTCCCAGTCCGCCGAATCGATTGCATCGACGGCTTCGTACGCCTCCTCGAGGATGTGCTTGGCGAGGGTGGCCGGGGTCTGCTCGTTGTCCCAGGGACAGCCACCAGGCGACCTCAACCGCGCCATGACCTCGGCAAGCCTCTCGAACTCGCCGCCTATGTCGGCCGGGACTCCGCCAGTCTCCTCGTTAACCTTTTCCTCGTCCACGGGGTGCCTTCCCTTTTACCGGCTTTCCTACGGCTCGACGACCATCCCCAGCCGCGGGTCCCAGCGGCCCCAGCCGCCGGCGTCGACCTTCGCGTTGGCGTAGACGGTCCGCAGCCAGTCCGAGTACGTTTCCTCCTTCTTACGGTTGGCGAGCATGTTCATCGCCTGGCCCCTGACCTCCGAGTACGGCGGCACGCTCGCCTCACGCCGCTCCAGCACCTTGACCACGTGGAAGCCGTCCGAAGCCCTCACCACGCCGCTCACCTGCCCCGGCTTCAGCGAGAAGATGGCCTCCTCCATCGCGGGCTCCCTGGTCCCCTTCTCGATCCAGCCGAGGTCGCCTCCGCTGCCCCTGGTGGCCTGGTCCGTCGAGAGGCCCTTGGCCAGAGCCGCGAAGTCAGCCCCGCTCTTAGCCTGCGCCGCCACCATGTCGGCCTGGCTCTCCGAATCCAGCAGTATGTGCGCGGCGTGCACCATCAGGGTGCTTCCGAACAGCTCCTTGTTGGTCAGGTAGAAGGACTCCGCCTCGTCTTCCGTGACGGTCACGCCCTCGCCGACCTTCGCCCCGAGGGCGTCCACGAGGGCCTCCACCTCCAGCGTCTCCCTGTACTGCTCGATGGTGAGCCCCTGGGCTCGGAGGTCTCTGTTGAACTGCTGTTCGCCGACCGACGCCTTCTCCTCCTCGAGCCTGCGGTTGAGCTCGTCCGCCGGGAGCGTCACCCCCAGCTTCTCCGCCTGCTGCCTTATCAGCTCGGCCCTGACCAGCTCGGTCGCCACCTGCCTTCCGGTCCGGTCTCGCAGCTTCTCGCCGCGCTCTCCCTCTGCCTCGTCGGGGTCATCCTTCTCGGCCACGGCCAGCCTGCGGTCGACCTCGACCTCGACACGCGACGCCGGTATCCGGGTGCCGTTTACTGTCATCGAGCCCGGCTGAGAGCACCCGCCGGATACGAGCAATACGCAAATGACGGCTGCCAGCACCGCCGGAAGCGCCCGAGCGCCCGTCCTCTCAATGCGCGCTTTTTCCGTGCCCAATCAGAGGCCCCTCATCGCTCGAAAAAGCCTGTATTCAGCCACTTTCGCGGCCTCGAACGGACCGCCCACCTTCGAGTATATCATCAATAATTAAATTTAACCACTTTAACAACAGTTCTTGCCTGTTGTTTACTTCTCCAAATCTCAACTTCAAGTATAGCGTTCTCGACTTTTCGTCGGCAAAAAGCCCCCTGTCCTCGCAGAAATCGTGCTTTGCAGCGCATCCTGCCGCCGCCGCGAGGGCGCCCTCCTCCCCAGGAAAAGCCTTGAGCTGCAGCTCCCCCGAGCGGGCAGCCACAGATTCGAGCCCGGCGGCCGAAGCCCGGGCGCGGAGGCGCTCCAGTTCGAGAAGCTGTCTCACGGGAGCGGGCGGCCGGCCGAACCGGTCCTCGAGCTCCGCGGCGAAGTCATCCACGGCGCCGGACCTCCCCGCCACGATAAGCCTCCTGTACTCTTCGACCCGCGTCTCCTGGTCGGACACGTACTCCTCGGGGATGTAGGCGTCCACCGGGAGCTCGACCGAAGCCTCGCGCTCGGGCGCCGGGGCCTCCCCCTTGAGCGCCTCCACCGCTTCCTTGAGAAGCTCGCAGTACATCTCGAAGCCGACAGCCTCGATCTGCCCGCTCTGCTCGGCGCCGAGGAGGCTTCCGGCGCCACGGATCTCGAGGTCCCGCATGGCGACCCTCATCCCCGAGCCCAGCGGGGTCATCTCGCTGATGGTTGCAAGGCGCGCCACGGCCGTGTCCGTGAGGACCTCCCTTCTCGGGTAGAAGAGGTAGGCGTACGCGCGTTTCCCGGACCGTCCCACCCTTCCCCTTATCTGGTATAGCTGCGCCAGCCCGAGCCGGTCGGCGCGGTCGACGACGAGGGTGTTCACGTTCGGCAGGTCGAGGCCCGACTCGATGATGGTGGTGCAGACCAGGACCGCGTGGGCCCTGTCGGCGAACTCCAGCATCACCCGCTCGAGCTCGTCCTCCTCCATCCGCCCGTGGGCGACCGCTATCGACAGGTCTTTGAACGTCCCACGCAGGCTCTCGGCGATGCGCTCTATGCTGGCTATCCTGTTGTGTACGTAGAACACCTGGCCCCCGCGGGCGGCCTCGTAGTTCACGGCGTGGCGCACCAGCCCCAGGTCGAACTCGCCCACGTACGTCGCCACCGGGTGCCGGTCCTCCGGCGGCGTGTCTATTATGCTGATGTCCCTCACCCCCGAGATGGACATCTGGAGGGTCCTGGGAATCGGCGTGGCGGTAAGCGTGAGCGTGTCGACGTTCCTCGCCATGCGCCGGAGCCGCTCCTTCTGCTCGACCCCGAACCTCTGCTCCTCGTCCACGACCAGCAGCCCAACGTCGCTGAACGAGACGTCGTCCTGCAGCATCCTGTGCGTTCCGACCAGGATGTCGACCTCCCCTTTCCTGACCAGGGCGGCCACCCGCTCCTGCTGTGCCCTCGACAGGAACCGCGACAGCATCTCCACCTTCACCGGGAACGGCGCCATCCGCTCCGAGAACGTCTCGAAATGCTGGCGGGCGAGCACCGTGGTCGGAACCAGAACCGCCACCTGCTTGGAGTCGAGCACCGCTTTCATCGCCGCCCGTATGGCCACCTCGGTCTTGCCGTAGCCCACGTCTCCGCAGACCAGGCGGTCCATCACGCTCTCGGACTCCATGTCCGTCTTGACCTCGGCTGCAGCCCTCGCCTGGTCAGGAGTGTCCTCGTAAGGGAATGAGCTCTCGAGCTCCTTCTGCCACAGGCCGTCCACGGAGAACGCGAACCCGGGCCTGCTCTTGCGCTCCAGGTAGAGCTGCAGCAGCTCCCTCGCCGTCTTCTCGGCGGACCGACGGGCGGCCCGGCGCGAGCCGGACCACTCCTTGCCGCGCAGCCTGTGGAGCTTTGGTGTCTCCGCGCCCACGTAGCGCTGGACCTTGTCCAGCTGCGCAGTCGGGACGTAGAGCCTGTCACCCCCCGCGTACTCGATGAGCAGGTACTCTCGAGTCACGCCGAGCGCCTCCTGGGGCATCAGTCCCCTGTACACCCCTATGCCCTGGTCCACATGGACCACGTAGCCCCCCACCTCGAGCTCGGCGAAGCTGGAGACCGGCGTCCCGCTCGATAACTTTCTCGCCGGCCGCGGCCGGGCCCTCCTCCCGACCAGGTCGGCCGAGGTGAAGAGCGCGAGGTTCAGTTCGGGTATCTGGAACCCGCGCCGCAGGGTCCCGACCCCCATGACCGGCTCGGCCGCCCTTCCCCCCGACTCGTGCCACAGCTCGCGCGCCCGTTCGACCTGGCCGGCGGCGTCGAGCAGTAGGAAAACGTCCTGGCCCACTCTCGACAGCTCCCGCCAGGCCTTCACGGCCGCGTCCAGGTCCCCGCGGAACTCGCCGACGGCGCTTCCGGGGAACGCGACCGCTTCCCCGCCCGCGCCCATCGTGTCTACCGCGACGGGTGTCCCCCACCTCTCGACCGCCGGCGCCTCCAGCTCGCCCAGGCCCACCTCCATGCGGAACTCCTCGACCCTCGCCTCCAGCAGCCCGGGATTGACCGCCAGCACCACCGCTCCCGGCAGAGGAGCCTGCTCCGGGGTGAACGACTCGTCGGAAGCCGGGAAAATCTCAACGCGGTCGACGGGCGCGGAGGACCTCTGCGTGACTAGGTTGAACTCGCGCAGGGATGCCACCGTGTCCCCCTCCAGCTCGATGCGGACCGGCCGCTCGGTTGTGGAGGGGAAGACGTCGAGTATCCCTCCCCGGAGCGCGAACCTGCCCCAGCCCTCGACCGTGAACTCCCTCTGGTAGCCCCCGGCGACCAGCAGACGCATCGTCTCCTCGAGATCGAGCTCCTCTCCTGTCTGGAGCGTTAGGGGCCAGGGAGCGGGCAGCTCGGTCGGCATCCCCCCGGCCAGGGCCTCGACGCCGACCACGGCCACCTTGCCGGACCTGAGCGCGCGGCCCGCCATGAGCCTCCGGCCGACCGCGTCCTCGTACGGCCTGAACCTGTCCCCGGCGGGACCGGAGCCGGGGAGGTGGAACACCTCGCCCGGTATGAAGCACTCGATGTCTGCGGCCAGGCCCGCCGCCCCGGTGGGCGCCGCTACCACCAGCGGCCCGCCCCCGGTCCTGAATATCACGGCTGCCAGCAGGGGGAGCACCGCCTCGGCGGCGAAGATGCGCCCGCCGGCACGGGCCTGCCCCGCGGCCTTCTCCGCCTCCTCCGAGGCGAGCGCCCTCTCGAGCACCTCTTGTGTTATCGAATGGTCCAATTCCTTCCTCGCTGAAACGCCGAACGGGCCTCGGCGCCAAGCACCCAGGCCTTTTGCTCACTTCACTTCAATAGTATCAGACGGAACGGGCTGGGTGACGGTTCGTCAGTGACTCAATCGCAGCCGGGCGGAGCCGGCCGGGAGGCCGGCGCTACTTCTCGAGCTTGCCCCGGTCGCGCTCCCATCCGGAGGTGCCGAGAGCGATCGTGCCCCTTATGAAGGCGTCGTGCAGGGCGGGGTGCCGCCGGAGCACCTCGAGGCAGATGAGAAGGTCGGCCGCCCTGGCCGCGAGCTCGCCAGTGATCCTGCCCATCCAGGCCTCGGCCGCTTCCCCCCGGAGCCCGGCGGAGACCGCCTCCTCGAGGCTGCTGTTGGTGGTACACCAGTAGACCAGCGCGTTGGCCGTATCCATGTGGGAGATCCCGCGCTCATTGAAACTCTTCATGCCTATGTCTATGACACCGGTTATCACCTGTGTGAGGTTGCGCGCCATGTGCCGCGCCTTCGCGGGCGGCAGCCCGGGGTACGCCTCCAGGAAGGCGTCCTCGAGCTCGGCGCCGAGCTGCGCGGACCTGCTATCCCGCCCTTCTCCCGTCAAACCTCGTTGCCTTTCTCTCGAGCTTCGTGGCACCTCGATAGTATCGCCGACCCGCACCCGCGGGCAAGGCCGTGCACAGTTTTGACCGGCTGCTCCCCCATTCATATAATGGTTGTATTCGAGCTCTTGTCCACCTTCGGCGAACGGGGAGCCTGTGGCTGCTTTCAAGCGATGCAAGGTCTGCGGAGTTCCTGTCCGCGTCGGCAAGGACCACGTCTGGTCGTCCGACGGCACGATTGCCCAGAGGCGCGACCGCGACCACAGGATGATCTTCTTCGACTCTGAGGGAATAGACGCCCTATTCCAGAACATCGAGCAGCTGATCGGCATGCCGATCGAAAAGATGATAATCGAGAGCAAGGCACGGGCCACAGCGGCCTACATCTCACACCTGATGCGCGGTATCAGGGGGCCCGCGGCCCGCGTGGTGGGGCTCGGGCGCGTGATCCAGCGGGTGATAGACCAGGGCAGGGTCATGGGCTACGGGGACATCAACATGGTGTCCTTCAGCTGGAAGAACCTGAAGATAGTCAATGACGTATCCAATCCCTACTCCCTGCCGCTGTTCTGCGGAGACATGCGGGGCTCCGTCGAGGCGATACGCAAGGTCGAGGGCACCGTAGCCTACGAGCAGCAGGGCCCGGGGAGGTACGTCGTCACGGCCTGGCACGAGGCGCACGCCTCGGAGCTCGAAGGCCGCCTGACACCCAAGCGGCCTCCGCGCAAGCAGGGCGACATAGCTTTCAACTTCTGCCCGGGCTGCGGAGTCCCGGTAGAGATCTCGCAGTTCAAGTGGGACACCGAGGCCGGGACCATCACGCACGAGCCCACGGGGGTCCGCTACGCCATCTTCGGCCCGGCCGGGCTCCAGGCTATCTTCGACGAGCTGGAGAGAGAGCTCGGCGAGTCGATACCGGAGGCGATTATCGAGGCCCAGCGCATGCACGTCGAGAGCCGGATGGGCAACCAGTGGAAGGCCATCGGCGGGGCCGACCTCAAGGGATGGCTCAGGGGGTGGCTCGCCATGCAGGGCATGGGCAACCTGCGGGAGCTCGACCTCGTCGACGGCGTCTACAGGGCGCGCATGGAGAACCCGGCCGCGCCGCTGGTGCTGCTGGGGACCGCCGCCGCGCTCTTCGAGTTCATGACGGAATCAAAGGGAGTGCTCGAATGGTCCGTCGCCGATGACGGCGACCTTTCCTTCACCATCTCTCCCGCGGGATAGGGACGCGGGCGGTCAGCTGCCCAGCTTGTTCTTCTCGAAGTACTCCTCGGCGCGCTTCTCGGCCGCCTGCACTTCCTCGAGCTTCTGGGCGGATTCGCTCACGAGGTTCGTGATCTCCTGCGCCTTGGCGTTCTGCTCGGTGAGCGGCCGGCCGTAGGCGATTATCTCGACCATCCCGCTGTAAGCCGCGATCAGCGGGCGCAGGTAGTCTTCCACGTACTCCTGCCACAGGCCTACCGCCAGGAGCTTGAGCCGGATGTACTCCTTCACGCCCTGCTCCACGTTGAGCTTCGAGATGGAGCGGAGGTCGGTTTCCCAGTCCGCGAGCGTTTTCTCCAGGGTGTCGAGGTCGGCTTCCCTCGCCGCTACAAGCTGCCTCGCGCTGTCCACCTGGGGCTGCCCGATCTTGGAGACGTTGAAGAGGGCCTCCCACTCTGCGGGGAACGCCCTGACCCTCGCCAGTATCGCCTCGGCCTCCTCCTGGTGTTTCGTCGCGGCGGCGAGCTGCTTGTTAGCCTCGTCCGTCTGGAGCCCGCATCCCCCCAGGGAGAGCGCGACCGCCAGCAGCGCGACCGCCAGTGGCAGCCACGCGTGCCTGCATCCTCTCGCTCGGCATCCTTTCTTCATAGCAGTCTTTCGTCCCACGGCGCCGCTGTCCCAAACGCCGGCGCCTCTCTCGCAGTCTTCACCCCGCGCAGCGCCGGCTCCTCTTTCGGGCGGGCCCGCGGGTTAACGCCCGGAAGGCGCTAACCGGCCACATCCCCTGCGCCCCGGACGAGTTCCATCGCGGCCTCCGCCGCTCTCTGGACGGCCGACCGGAATTCCTCGGTCTCCTCTTCGGGGCAGCGGCTCAAAACGTATTCCGCGGGGTCGATGCCCTCCGGGGGCCTTCCGACCCCAACGCGCACCCGTGCGAACCCCGTGCCTCCGGCCTCCCTGACTATGGAATCCAGCCCGCGGTGCCCCGCCGTCCCACCGCCCTTCCTGACGCGAACGTCACCTAGGGGGATATCGATGTCGTCATGGATGACTACCGTGCTCGAGATATCCAGCCCGTAAGTCTTCAGGACCTGCGCCACCGCGCGGCCGCTCTCGTTCATGAAGGTCGACGGCTTAGCGACCAGGAAGCGGTGGCCTGACTCCTCGAGGAGAACGAGCTCCCCCTCGGGCCATCTGCCGTTTGCAAGGACCCTGCCCCGCTCGACCAGCAGGTCGGCGGCCATGTAACCCGCGTTGTGACGCGTCTGGCGGTACCTGCGGCCGGGATTGCCGAGACCGACGACGAGCGTCGGAGGCCCGCCGCCCTGGACGACGCCGAGGACCGGCACCCCGCGCCGCGAGGAGCGGCCCCGCTTACTCCTGTTCCTCGCCACTTTCAGGTGAGGCGGCTTCGGCGGCCTTCTCTTCCGCCGCCACCTCCTCCATGGCCTCGGCCTCTTCCTCGACTTCCGCTTCTTCCTCGACAACGAGCCGCGGGGCCAGTATCGTGAGGATGACGTCGTCCGGCTCGGTCATCATGGTGACTCCCGGGGCCGGCTGGAGGTCGCCGACGCTCAGGTGGTCCCCGATGTTCAGGCCCTTGATGTCGGCGAACAGGTGGTCGGGCACCTCGGTGGGAAGGCACTCCACCTCCACCTCCCAGAGGTTGTGCTGGAGCGTGCCTCCGGCGCGCAGGCCGAGGGACTCCTCCTCCCCGGTGATGGCGATGGGCACCTTCATCGTGACCTTCTCGTCGCGAGCTACCTTGAGGAAGTCAACATGCAGCAGCAGCTCCTTCAAGGGGTGTCTCTGAAGCTCCTTTATCATCACCAGGTGGCTGTCCTTCTCCTTGCCCTCGACGACCTGGAGGTCGATGAGGACGTTGAGGCCCGCCTCCCCGTGAATCACGTCCTGCAGCTCGTCCTTCTTCACCGCGAGAGCTCTCGGCTCTATGCCGTGGCCGTACATGACCGCCGGGACCTCGCCCTGCGCTCTCATCTTCTTCGCGGCGCCCTTTCCGGTCTCGGACCGGTTCCTTGCCTTAAGCTTTATCTCCAACTTCTACCACTCCAGTTATGTCTGGTTGTCTCCACCCACTATCTCGCTCACCGACTCTTCCTTGAACACCGCCGTAATGGTGTTCGCGAGCAGCGGGGCTATCGAAAGCACGGTTATTTTATCAATCTTCTTCTCAGGAGGCACCGGCAGGCTGTTGGTGACCACCAGTTCCTTGATGGCCGACAGCTCGATGCGCTCCACGGCGGAGCCCGAGAGTATCGGGTGCGTGGCGCACGCGTAGATCTCGACGGCCCCGTATTTCTTGAGCGCGTCCGCGGCCTCCACGATGGTGCCGGCGGTGTCGATCATGTCGTCGATGAGGATTGCGGTCTTGCCTTCCACTTCTCCGATGACGTGCACTATCTCGGCGACGTTCTTCTCCGGCCTGCGCTTGTGCATGATCGCCATCGGGACGTGCAGCCGGTCGGAGAGCTTCTTGGCCACCTTGACCCTGCCGGCGTCCGGTGAGACGACTACCAGGTCCTTCAGGTTCTTCTGGATGATGTAGCTCCCGAGCAGCGGGAGCGCCGTCACGTGGTCCAGCGGGAAGTCGAAGAAACCCTGTATCTGCCCGGCGTGCAGGTCGACCGACACGACGCGGTCTGCGCCGGCCGCGGTGATCACGTCCGCCACAAGGTGGGCGCTGATGGGCTCGCGGGCCAGCGTCTTCTTGTCCTGCCTCGAGTACCCGTAGTACGGCATAACCGCCGTTATCCTTTTCGCGGAGGCCCGCTTCAGGGCGTCGATCATCAGGAGAAGCTCCATGATACTGTCGTTCACGGGCTCGGCGCACGTCTGGACTATGAACGCGTCGACGCCGCGGACGCTCTCCAGGAACCTGACGTAGATCTCGCCGTTCGAGAACCTCGATATCTCGACTCCCCCCAGCGTGATACCTATGCCGGTGGCGATCTCCTCGCCCAGCTCAGGGTATGCGGTCCCCGTGAAAACCATCAACCTCTTTCGGGTGACCTCCCTCAAATCCGTACCTCCCTCTCGACTGCTCCCTGATACTTCGACGCCTCGAACGGCCAGCCCGGGGCCGGCGCTGGAATGCTCCGGGTCACTGTCCCCGGGCCTTCTTGTCCTTCTTCCTGCGCCGCCAACCCGGCACGTTCGACTGCGGGCACCTCTCGATACCGAGGGCGCCGTCCGGGACATCCTCGGAGATGGCGGAGCCCGCGCCGGTGGTCGCGTCCTCTCCCACCTCGACGGGCGCGATGAGCATAGTATCACTCCCTATGAACGCCCGGTCGCCTATCACGGTCCGGTACTTGCTCTCGCCGTCGTAGTTGCAGGTGATGCTGCCCGCGCCGACGTTCACGTCCTCGCCGATGTCGGCGTCACCGATGTAGGACAGGTGGGGCACCTTACTGCCCCGCCCCACCGCCGTGTTCTTTATCTCAACGAAGCTGCCGACCTTTGCCCCAGGCCCTATCCTGGTGCCGGGCCTGAGCCGCGAGTAGGGACCTATGGTCGCTCCCGCCTCGACCTCGCACCCGTCCAGCCACGAATAGCAGACCTCGCACCCGTCACCGATGACGGAGTCATTGATGCTGGAGCAAGGGCCGACGGTGCAGCCCGTCCCGATGCTGACCTTGCCGGTAGCGAAGACCAGCGGCATCACAACCGTGTCGCGTCCCACCTCGGTCCCGTGGTCCAGGTAGGTGCGCTCAGGGTCGACTATGGTCACGCCCGCCGCCATAAGCTCGCCGTTGATACGGGACCTGAGCACCGCGGCCGCGGCTGCCAGCTGCTCCCTGTCGTTCACGCCGAGGACCTCCTCGGCGGGCGCGGGAACGGCGGCAACGGCGAGCCCCCTGGAGACGAGCCTCTTGACCACTTCTGTCAGGTAGTACTCCCCCTGCGCGTTGTCCGTAGTCAGCAAGGCCAGCCCGGCCTCGAGCGGCCCCCGCTCGAAGGCGTACATGCACGCGTTAACCTCGTTCACGTCGCGCTCTTCGGCGGAAGCGTCGGCCTCCTCGACGATCCGGGCGACGCCGCCCGCGGGGCCCCTGATCACCCTGCCGTATCCGGCGGGGTCTTCGAGGCGGGCCGTGAGAAGCGCAGCGGCGGAGCCTGCGCCGCGCCTCGCGTCTAGCATCTCCAGGAGCGTTCCCCGCATCACCAGGGGGCTGTCGCCGGGGAGAACCATCACTTCCTCGACCGCGGGGTCGAGCGCCTCGACGGCGACCGTCACGGCGTGCCCGGTCCCGTTCTGCGGGCTCTGCTCGACGCACAGGGCGCGGTCGCCGACGGCTTCGCGGACCTCGCCCGCGCCGTGCCCGACAACGACGACGACCTGCCGTGCCTGCAGGCCCCCGACCTCGTCGAGCACGTAGTCGATGAGAGCGCGCCCGCAGGCGCGGTGCAGCACCTTTGGGAGCTCGGACTTCATCCGCTTCCCGAGGCCTGCCGCCAGTATCACCACTGCCAGCCTGTCGTTGTTCTCAGCCATCTCTCGCATCCATCTATTAATACGCTCCCGGTATTAAAACCGGCCTTTCCAACCAGGTTCGAATCCTGCGTTCAGCCCACTCCTTTATGGGTCTCAGCCGGCCTTGGCCTACTACCCGCATCCAACCCCCCGGTCAACCAATTGTGCTGGTTGGGGTGGCAGGATGTCGAACCGTCGCTCGCCATGCTCGCTTCACCAGGGGGGATTCGCATCCCCCCTAGGTCGCGGGCCCTTCGGTCCCGCTGTACCCCCCTATGTTTGAGTCTTATTGGGGGGCTCCGCCCCCCTCTACCCCCCAGGTTCGAATCCTGCACAGCCTGAAGGCTGAGTTGGTTGGGGTGGCAGGATTCGAACCTGCGATCGCGGCTCCAAAGGCCGCTGCCTTACCACTTGGCCACACCCCATAGTATCCCAGTGGAAAACGCAACAAAGTGACCTGACCCCGATTTTGCATCAGACGTCGGAGATCTGCGCGCCCCGGTCGGCGAAGCTCGTGACGATAGTGATGGGCGCCGCCTTCTCCAGCTCCCACGCGACCTCCGCCGCCTGTTCCATGCCGGACACCAGCGCGAACACGGTGGGTCCACTCCCGGTCATCAGTGCAGCCGTTGCCCCCGCCGCCCTGGCGATTTCCTTGTACTCCCCGAGGCGGTCCGTGGCTATCGTTGCAGATTCAAGACTGTTGTGCAAGTTGGAGTAAATGGCCTCAAAATCATGGTTTCTGATGCCTGCCAGGAGCGACTGGAGGGCGCCCTCCGTGTCGGGCGCCGGGCCGGTCGGCAGGGCGTCGAACCTCTCGTAGACCTCCCTCGTCGAAACCTCTTCGCCGGTCGAGGCGAGGACGACCTGCATGGGTGGCAGGGGCTCCAGCCTCTCGACCCTCTCGCCCCGGCCCGAGACCAGCGCCGTTCCCCCGAGGAGGCAGAACGGCACGTCGGAGCCGACTGACGCCCCTATATCGGCCAGTGCCTCTGCGCTCATCTCCAGCTCGTACATCCGGTCCATGGCCACCAGCGCGGCCGCGGCGTCCGCGCTCCCTCCCGCGAGGCCCGCCCCGACTGGGATGCGCTTGTTTATAAGGACCTCCACGCCGCCCTCGCCCCCGGTTCCCGTGCTCTCCTCGAACGCCTCCACGGCGCGGCAGACGAGGTTGTCGCTCCCCGTGGGGATCCCGGGATCGCTGCAGCGCACCACGACGTGTCCCGCGGCGCCGTCGGTGCGCCTGAAGTAAAGCTCGTCCGAGAGCTCGAGCGCCTGCATCACCGAGCGTATCTCGTGGTACCCGTCGTCCCTGCGAGGCCCGACCTCGAGGAACAGGTTTATCTTCGCGCGGGCGATCGCTTTCGCTCCCAACATCGAGCCTCCAGGGGCCGCACTCCCAGGGTCGTGATCCCTGCTGTACCTGTATAAACATACCAAAAAAAGAAGGAGGCCGGGTCGTCCGCGCGCCTCCTGCGCGCGCCGCCCGGCCTCCCCGCGGCTCCCCGCTCCGCTACTTGCCGTACTTCTCGAGGACCTTCTCGGCGCATATCTTGCCCGAGAGGGCCGCTGAGTTCAGCGCCAGCCCGCGGCCCCGATAGGTGTCGCCGGCGAAGTAGAGCCCCTCGACGCCGGGTGCCACCACGTCCGGCTTGAACGCCCCGACCTGGCCCGGTTTCCGCGCCAGACCGTCGCACCCGATGCACTTGTAGGCGAACTTCCACTCGACCTTCTCGTCTATCCCCGGGAACATCTCCTGGATGTCGGTCCACATCGAGGTGAGCAGCCTTTCCAGCTCGAACTTGTCGAATATCTGGTCCACCTCAACGACGCAGTCGGTCTGCAGCAGGGACTTGCCTTCGGGCGCCACCCCGGGGTCGAACGCCGATGGCACGAATGCCTGGAAGGGCATGCCCGTGTGCTCGAGGGTCGCGGCGGACAGGAAGTTGGGCCTGTCGTATACCGGCTCGCTCAGTGCGACCGTGTACCCTATCAGGCCGGTCGTCTCGTACTTCAGGTCCTCGTACCTCTTTATCCACCAGTCGGGGAGCACCGAGGTCTCGGGATTCATGTCCAGGACTCCGCCGAGGCTCCACAGCGGCAGGGCGCACACCACCACGGGCGCCTCGACGTAGGTCAGGTCGTCCATGTAGAACCAGCCCGGGTACGGCGAAAGGCTTTTCTTCCGGAGGGCGACCCCCTTCGTCCTGCCGCCGTCGAATGCAACCGAGTCGACCTCGGTGGAGAGCATGAGCGTGCCGCCGGCTTCCTCGAACGCCTCCCGCTGGGGATCGATTATCCCCAGCATGCCGCCTTTCGGATAGGCGGCCGTCAGGACATTCCTCTTTTTCGACAGGTTGTCTCGTGAGATGTACAGTATCTCTCCCGCCGACATCTCGTAGGGGTCCGGCACGGTGGTCATTATCATGCCGTTGACCTCCATGAGCTCACGGCACACCGCGGACCCGACGTTGGCGTCGAGCCAGTCACCCCAGCTCACAAGGTCGTTCGACTCGAGGGTGCCGTCGTCCATCTTCGCTATGAGCTTCATGGTGCTCTTGATGTCCTCGATGTCCTGCGGCGCGGCGATAATCATCTCCTGCAGGGTGCTCCAGCGTCCGTCGCGGAAGATCTCCACGGTCTCGGAGAAGTTGGCCCACTCGACCTCCTTGCCCACTTCGCGCACAATCATGTCCGCCGAAGACGCGTCCCCCAGTTCCGCCATGTGCAGCCCTATGTCGAGCCTCCATCCTCCCTCGAGGTCGAATCCCTGCATGCGGCCCCCTGCGCGGGCGTCCTTCTCGATGCACAGGGTCCGTAGCCCCGCTCGCTGCATCATCCCGGCCGCGCCAAGCCCGGCTATGCCCGCGCCTATCACTATTGCGTCATACTTCTCAGGCAATTGTCTCCCCTCCGTGTGTCCCGGGTGCCTCGTTTTCGGTGGTTTCCCTACGCAGGTTATCTAATTTCGGATACCAGTGCAAGACTGGGCGGTCATTAGCGCTTACACTGCAACACTGGGTTAGGTCACTTTGTTGCGTATGCCACCAGCTACAAGGTGCGGCTGGGAGAAACGCAACAAAGTGACCTGACCCCGATATTGCGTCTCAGGCGGGCCAGGCCTGGATTATGGTGAAGCCTGCGGTGGAAGGGGTCCACGAGACCTCCGCCCTTACTCCCTCGAGCGCCTGGTAGTAACCGGCGACCTTGCCTGCGAGGAGCGGCTCGCAGAAAGGATTGTCAATCCTTACCGTGAGAAGGCCTGCCTCCCTGGTCACGTCTATTGGGTTCCCCTGGCCGAACAGCCCGATCCCGGCCAGCAGCGCGGAGTACTCCCACGCCGAGGGCTTCGGGAGTTCGCCGCCGAGGACTCCCGAGACGTAGTCCTGCTCTATCTCGCACACCATCTTCGGAATATCCTCGCCGAGCTCCCACGTGAGCTCGCGTATCACCGCGTTCACGGTCTCCACGATGACCAGGACCTCTCTGCGGCCGGTCACCCTGTTGCTGATCACGCCCCTGTCAGTATCCCAGGACATCGCGGCTGTCACCTGGACTGGAACCCCGCACCTGGGACAACGCTCGTAAGCGACGTCCCCGGGCATTGTGGGCATCTTTTTCAGGGCAAGCCTGGTGGGGTCTTCCCAGACCATTCCGCTCTGCTGCTTCTCCACGGTGATGGTGGCGGAGTCCCCCTCTTCCTCCCAGGTGGCCGAGGCAGTCATTATGAAGTGCGCCTCGTAGGTGCCCCAGAGGTCTCCGGCGGCCAGGGGCACGCTGTAAGGCTCTCTCATGCGCATGCGGATCATCTTTCCGCGCCTGTGCTCGATGAGCTCGGGCTTTCCGTGACCGAGGCCCATGGCGATGTCCCTGGTTATCCTGATTGTGAAGGGAGCCCCGATGAAGCTCCTTCCCAGGAGCCTCAGGAGGCCTCCGCCAGCCGAGAGGAGCTCGTCGGTGCTGCTCCGGTTGGCCTTCCGCTCGCCTTCGGCGACAATGCGGTGTATGGGGTAGCCGATGCGCGTCGATATGCCGTCGATGAGCCCGTTGATCTCGCCGTACTCGACGAAGGCCACGCGCAGGACGTCATTGTATGCCTTGGCAGTGATGGTGCCGTCGGGGTTCCACCTGCCGAATATCTTGACGACCTTCGGGGCGCCGCAGCCCTTGCACCTGTTCAGTAACAACCTTTCACCTTCCTCCGGAAGCGCCCGGCGGCAGCAGGTTCCCCTCGCTGTCGAACTCGAGGGTGGCCCGCGCGCCGAGCGTCACTCCAGGCACTGCCTCGAGCTCTGATGCGACTGGCCCCGAGACCTGCATCGTCGAGAGCTGGCGGGTGTTCTTTATCCTCACGACCCTCGCCCGCTCGGAGCTGACTCCTTCGAGGCTCGCGAGCGCCATGGACAGGGCTTCCGCGTCCGAGGCGGCGACGCTCGGTATCCTGGCCCGGTGCAGGGCCCCCGAGGCGTTCACGTTCCTTTTCATAGCCTCGAAATCTATATCGGCGAGCAGCCGCCCGGTGATGACATCCGCGTGGCCGACGCCGGTCGCGTTCCCCGCTGACTGAGGGGTGAGCCTCAGGGCTACCACCAACTTCGCGTTGAACGTCGCGGCCCCTTCCTCGGTCTCCTTGCCCCGGCCCGTCACCATGGGGTCCATGCCGATGCCCGAGATGTCCTTGCCGATCTCCTCGACTACCAGGATGTCGACGGAGTCCACGGGAAGCCGCGGCCACATGGAGACAGCTGAGGCGAGCAGCTCCGGTTCGCGCTCCCTCATCTCCCCGCCCACCAGGACCTCCAGGCGCGACAGCTCTTTCACGCCGTCCTCGACGAGCGCGACCGCCGTGACCGGCGGCCCGTTCTCGAGCACCAGGTCGGCCACCTCGCCGATAAGGTGCCCAGCGCTGAAACCGTGCCGGTGCAGCGCGCTCGCTCCGGCCTCCTTTCCGAGCCCGACTGCGAGCATTTTCACCACCCCGCTCTGCACGGGACCCGAGTAACCCGTGTGGGGCCCGACGCGGTTGACTACGACGATAGCGTCCGACTCGTACGCCGCGCGGTCGACGAAAGCCTCCGCCCCTCCCGGCGTACTCCCGAGGGCCACCACCTCCATGCTCGACTCGACGGGCATCCCGGTAGAATCCTCGGTTATCCCGAGGCCGGCCAGCATGCGCTCCTGCCCGCCGGCGGTGGCCCCGCCGTGGGAGCCCATGGCCGGGACGATGAAAGGCCGGCACCCCCTGCCGCCAAGCCGCTCCGCGATGAGCGCCAGGAGCGCGGGCAGCCCCTCTATCCTCCTGCTGCCGACCGCCACAGCCACCCGCCCCCCGTGGGGAAGCAGGTCGATGCCCCGGTCGAGCGCGGCCGCCGGGTCACCCAGGGGAGCCCTGGCCAGCTCCTGGGTGGCCTCTATCATCGGGGGGAATTCCAGCCCGTGGTTCGCGGGACTCACCGTCCTAGTCGGGGGCCATCTCTGACAGGAGCAGGTCCAGGTCGCGGGACTCGAGGCTGACCACCGCGTCGAGGCACCGTTCGGCCTCCTCGTGCCGACCGAGCTCCTCGAGGCAGTCGGCCTTGTCCACAAGGGCGTCGACGCATTCCGGGTCGACGCGCAGTGCCTGGTCGTAGAGCTGTACCGCCTCCTCGAGCCGGCCGTACACCTCCAGCACGTGCGCCTTCCCGATCCAGCAGTCGGCGCACTCGGGGTCGTGCTTCAGCGACTCGTCGTAGCTGCGCATCGCCTCGTCGTGCTTGTCCAGCCTGGCGAGCGCGTATCCCCTGTTGAGCCACGCCGAGCCGTGCTCGGGGGATATGCTCACCGCCCGCTCGTAACAGCCGACGGCCTCCTCGAAGCGGCCCGCGTAATGAAGGCAGATACCCTTAGCCTCCCAGGCGTCGGCAAGTTCTGGGTTCATCTCGAGAGCCCGGTCGAGGCATCTCATCGCCTCGTCGTCGCGCGCGAGCTCTATCAGCGCCTGCGCCCTCCAGTACCAGGATGCGGAGGACCAATCCTCCTGCGGGTTTGATTCCGCGGCTATCTGGAAGCAGCGCTCGGCGCTCGTGAAACTGCTCAGCCGGTAGAGCAGGACGCCCTTGCTGTACCAGACGAGGGGATTTGTCGGGTCGAGCATCGCCGCCCTCGAATAGCACTTGAGCGACTTGCGGTCGAAGCCGATCTCGCTCAGCGCCTGCCCCACAGTGCAACAGAACTCGGGGTCCCTTCCCCACGCAGCCACGGCCGCGAGCAGCGAGGTCAGGACGTCATCCGCCAGCCTCGCCGCCAGCCCGCTCGGCGTTCGCCTCGCGATCTCGTTCAACAGGCGCTTCAAGGCGCTTTCATATCTCATCTTCTGCTCCTGAAATGCTCAGGCCGGTGCCCGCCGCGGAGGGTTTCTCCGGGCGTCGGGCTCCAGCCTGAGTTTACCCGAAGACGGCTCGGTTGAATATGCGTTGGCGCGGCTGGCGGCAGGTGTCAGGCAGTCCAGAACGACCTGTTCAGCCACGATTGTGGCCCAGCGGAGGAGAACCGCAGATTTGAATAACGATAATTAACAATATTGTTCACTCATATTACCTATTTATCACCTACCCCAGCCTCTTGGTGAATACAAGGCTCGACTGCGTAATTATTGAGGTTAACAGATAATGTTGTTGTATATTGATTATTATTGTGATTCAAACCTGCGGTGCGTATCGTCGCTCGGGAGACAGCTGTCGGTACAGGCGCTGGATTGAAGTGGTCGCTCCCTCGCTCACCATAGGGGGGGCTCACGCCCCCTGATGGCGCTCGCGCTCGCTCGCTGTCACCCCCTGACGTTGGATTGCGGGGGGACATTCCCCCCGCAAAGGAAGACCCCCCTGGTCGCTGGTTCGAATCCAGCCAGGATAGCGTGGTGATTGTGTAAAGTGGTGGGCCTAGCTGGATTCGAACCAGCGACCTCACCCTTATCAGGGGTGCGCTCTAACCTGCTGAGCTATAGGCCCGGTGACGGGACTGTAAGTTACCATTAACGACGAGGACGGGCAAGCGCTCAGCCCTTGAGGACACCCATCGGCCTGAGCCTCGCGACCTTGCGCGAGAGCCCCGCCCCTTCGCACACGTCCACGACCCTTGATACGTCCTTGTAGGCCTCAGGCGCCTCCTCAGCGAGGAGCGAATCCTTGCCGGCCATCACCACTATCCCCTGCGACGCGAGTCTCTGCCTGAGCTCGCTTCCCCGGATGGTCTTCCTGGCCCGGGAGCGGCTCATCGTGCGCCCGGCGCCGTGGCAGGTTGACCCGAAGCTCTCGGCCATCGCCTCGCTCGAGCCCACCAGGACGTAGGAATGTGTCCCCATGTCCCCCGGGATGATGACCGGCTGCCCGGTACCCCGGTATGCCTCGGGGACCTCCGGGTGCCCCGCGGGGAAAGACGCGGTGGCCCCCTTGCGGTGGACACAGACCTCCGTCCGTCTTCCCTCCACATCGTGCGTCTCGAACCTGGCGACGTTGTGTGAGACGTCGAAGAGAAGCTCCATCCCGAGCGCTCTCTCCGGTGAGGAGAAGTGCTGCTCGAACGAGCGGCGCGTCCAGTGCATGAGCGCCTGCCGGTTGCCGACCGCGTAGTTACAGGCGCACGCCATCGCCGCAAGGTAGTCGTCGGCCTCCCGGGAGCCGAGCCCGGCGCACGCGAGCTGCCTGTCGGGAAGCTCAAGCCCCGCTTTCTTCACGACGCGGTCCATGACCTGGAGGTAGTCCGTGCACACCTGGTGCCCCAGTCCGCGCGAGCCGGAGTGTATCATCACGGTGACCTGCCCCTCGAAGAGCCCGAAGTCGCGGGCGGCGCCCTCGAGGAGGACCTCTTCGACGACCTGTACCTCGAGGAAGTGGTTGCCGGAGCCGAGCGTGCCGAGCTGGTCGGCTCCCCGTTCGTAGGCGCGCCTGCTCACCTTGTCAGGGTCGGCACCCTCGTAGGAACCCAGCCGCTCGGCGTGCTCGACGTCACCGTCCCTGCCGTAGCCCATGTCGAGCACTGCTTTCGCCCCTCCAGCGAAGACCTTCCGGAGGACCGACTCGTCGGTGTGGATCCTCCCCCTCGTGCCGAGCCCCCTGGGCACATTGGAGGCCATTGCGGCGAGCAGTCCCTCCAGCCCCGGCCGTACGTCGTCCTCGCTCAGCGCGGTCTTGACCAGCCTGACCCCGCATGAGATGTCGAACCCCACACCACCCGGCGATACCACCCCGTCCGGGCCGAACGCCGCCACCCCACCTATGGGGAAGCCGTAACCCCAGTGGATGTCCGGCATGGCAAGGGACCTGAAGACGATGCCGGGCAGGAACGCCACGTTGGCCACCTGCTCGAGGGCACGGTCCCTGTCCGCGAGGGCGATGAGCTCCTCGTCAGCGAACACCGTCCCGGGCACCCTCATGCCGGACTTGGCGGTCCGCGGTATCTCCCACTTGTATTCAGATACTCTGTGGAGGCCTTCCATGGTTTCGCCCGTCAGACGTCGAATATGACCCTGGCGAACCACCCGTCCCCCCGCTCTTCGACGAGCAGCTCGTGGTAGGTGGCGGCCTTCACGTCCTGCCGCATCCGGTGACGCCCGGGGTCGGCCGGCTCGCCTTTCACTTCTGCTTCAAGGGCAAAGCCCTCAATCCTCTTGACGTCGAAGCTCGAGAACAGGAGGCCGTTGGCCCCCGACAGGTAGAGGAGCTCGTTGAGCCACAGGAACATGAGCTCGCCCAGGTCTGCAGCCTGGAGGGAGACCTCCCTGGACTCCGCGGGGGACACGGAATCCGGAGCGACCATCAGTGAGAACATCCCCGAGGCGGCGCCGGCGAACAGCTCATCGAGGGAACCTGCTTCCACCTCGATGCCGATGTCAGCGGTATGCTCGATGGTCCTGCAGTTCAAGCTCATCCGCCTCGAGATATCAACGGGCCAGCGGGAGGGTGAAGGTGAACACGGAGCCGTGCCCGGGCATGCTCTCCACGGAGATGTCGCCGCCCATCGCCTGCACGAGCTCCTTCGTGATATACAGGCCGAGGCCGGAGCCCTGGAACGAGCGGGTCTCTCCGCTCTCCACCTGGTAGAAGCGGTCGAATATCTTGTCCAGCTCCTGGGTGGGGATGCCGATGCCCTGGTCGGTGACGCTCACCTCGGCCATCCCTCCGTGCTCCCTCGTCTTTATGTAGATCGTGCCGCCTTCAGGCGAGAACTTGACGGCGTTGCGGACGAGGTTGCCGAGGGCCACCTCTGTCTTCTCGCGGTCGGCCCGCACCAGTATACGCGGGGCGAGGGCTTCGAAGCTCACCAGGTGGGTCTCGTCGACCGCCTCCTGGTCCGCCCTTATGCGCTCGATGAGCTCCACGAGCTCGAACTCTTCCCTGGAGACCTCGAGCCTCCCCTCCTCGATGCGGGCCATGTCCAAGATATTCTCGATAAGACCTTCGAGGGCCACCGACTTCTTGAGGATTATCTCGAGCGATTCCCGCTCAGTCTCGCGGTCTATCTGCTCGAAGTGTTCGACCATGGTCTTGGCGAACCCCTCGATGACCGCCAGCGGTGAGCGCAGCTCGTGTGACACCGTCGAGACGAAGTCAGATTTCATGCGGTCGAGCGCCTTGAGCTCCTGGTGGGCCTTCTCGAGCGCCTCCAGGTGGCGGCGTGTCTGCTCATAGAGCCTCGCGTTCTCGATCGCCACGCCGGCCTGCCGGCCGATGGCCTCGAGCAGGAGGACGTCTTCGCTCGAGAGCCTCTTGGAGTCTGCCTGGGTATGAAGCATCAGGACGCCCAGGACCTTGTCCCCGGACACGAGCGGGACGGCCGCACCCGGCGCGGCGCCGAACGCCAGCTCGACGGCGTCGCGCTCCGCCGGCTCGAGGTCCAGGCCTTTGTTCAGGAGCAGCGCCCTCTTTGACTCGGTGACCTTGCTCCCTATCCCGCCGTGCTGGCTCAGGACGGTGCCCTCGAGCTCGGAAAGGTCGATGTTGAACGACGCCCTCCACCTGAACTCGCTCGAACCGTGGTCCGCCAGCGCTATCATCGCGTGCCTCGCGCTCACCGCCCGCGCGGCCTCCTCGGCGGTCCTGTAAAGCAGGGCATCGAGCTCGAGCTCGCCGGAGATCCCCTGGGCTGTCCGGTAGAGCAGCGAAAGCCTCTCGTGCTCGGCGGTGAGCTCCCGGTAGATGAGGGAGTTCTCGACCGCCACGCCTATCTCCGCGCCCACAGCGTTGTAGAAGCCCATGTCCCGCTCGTCGAAGGTCGCCTGCAGCGTCGAACCCAGGCCCATGAAGCCCAGCACCCGCTCGCCGCTCCGCAGCGGGACCAGGAGCACCTGGACGACGCCCGCCTCCCCCAGGACCCCGAGTATCTTCCTCAGCTGTCCCGCGCCGGCCGAAGAGCTCGTCTCGTGGATCTCGGACCCGGCGAGTGATTCGATCAGCTCCGCTACGAACGCCTGGTTTGCGCCGCGCTCCATTGCCTCGCGCATCCCTCCTGTCTCCCCAAGGGCGGCGGCTGGCCTGTAGTCGCGGCGGCCGGGATGCGACTCGAGCAGTATCATGCCGGAATCCGCGCCGCTCGCCTCGGCGGCGGCCGCCAGTATCGCCTCGACTACCGTGTCGAGGTCGAGAGAGCTGGTCGCCGCTTTCACTATCTCGTTCAGTGAGGAGAGCTGCCTCGCCCTCCGCCAGGTCTCCTCCTCGGCCTTCCGTCTCTCAGTGACGTCCCTCATCGCCGCCAGCACCACCTGTTCCCCCCATATCCAGGTGAGCCTCGCGGTGACCTCGACCGGCAGGGCACCCCCGTCCTTTCTGAGGAGGCCGACCTCAAAGGCGGTCATGCTGTCACGGAGCACCTCTTCTCTGCGCTCACCGTAGAGGCCCCGGACCTGCTCCGGGAACAGTTCTATGATCTGCTTGCCCAGGAGTTCCGCGCGCTCGTAGCCGGAGTACTGGCATGCCCTCTCGTTGACGTCCTTTATCTCACCGTCGAGGGTGTGGACGAAAAATGCGTCCCCGGCGCTCGAGAACAGGGTCGAGTAGGCGTCGGCGGCCGCGGAGACGGCCTCCTGCATCTGCTTCGACTCGGTGATGTCCCTCACCGCGGCGAGTATCTCCCCCGCTCCATCCTCACGAATGCCGAGAGAGGTGATGCTCACCACGGTGTCGATCGGCCTGCCGTCGGCGCGCCTCGCCTTCTCCTCTGTCACGAACACTTCGCCGCGGGAGAGTGTCTCCAGCATCGCGAGGCCTATCGTCTTGAGCCGCTCCGGGTCGTAGAGAAGGAACTCCGAGCTGCGGCCGAGCATCTCCTCGGGCGTGTAACCGTAGATGTCGTACACCTGCTGGTTCACCCAGGTTATCATCCCATCGGTGACCACGAAGAGGCCCTCTCCAATGCTCTCTGTTATGCGGGTGCGGAACTCCTCGGAGCGGCCCAGCCGCTCTATCCAGTTCTCGCGCTCGATAGCCCTGGAGATCGTCCGCGCCATCTCCCTCAGAAGGTTCAGCTCATGGGGCGACCAATCGTGCTCACGCCCCGAGCAGTTGAAGCATATCGCCCCGGCGAGGCGGTCGCGCACCTGCACCGGCACCACCGCCGTCGCCTCGACCTCCAGCTTCTGAAGGAGCTCGGCCCCGCCTTCGGCGGGGATGCTGCCGGTGCTCCCGAACGCGATCTCCTTCCTGCCGCGAAGCATTTCCGCCCACCATGGGAATGCCTCCGCCCGCAGGCCAAGGATGTGGTCGCGGATGGGCATGACCCCCTCGCGCACCCACTCGATGACCCTCTCGGCCATGTCGTTTTCCTCGGTTATCCAGATATAGATCGCCCGGTCGAGCCCCAGCAGCTCCCCGGCGCCCTCCAGCGTCTCGCCTATCGCCTCGACGAGGTCCTTCGGGTCCACAAAGCGCGTGGCGATCGCGGCCATCGCCTCGTCTATCCTGAGCTGCAGCTCCCTTTCGGTCTCCCGCTGCTTGCGGTCGGTCACGTTACGTATGATGAATATCTGGACGGCCTGTTCGTCCGGCCACCCGACCAGCCCCGATGAGGCCTCGACGTGCCTCTCGACACCATCCCGGCCGATGACCCGCAGCGGGTAGTTCGGTATGGTCGAGCCGGTCCTCCAGTCGTTGACGAAGTCCCGGGAGGCCCGCTCCCTGTCATCCGGGTGGATGAACTCGAACATGTACCTGCCCGTTATCTCCTCAGGGTCGTAGCCGAAGATGTCACTCACGGCGGCGTTGGTATAGAGAATCTCCCCGGCGCGGTTCAGCATCGCTATAACGTCGCGGCTCGTCTCGACGATGGTCCGGTAGCGCTCCTCGCTCTCCCGGATGAGCCGCTGCGCGTTCTCGCGCTCGGTGACATCCCTCAGGATGACCATCACGTTCACGGAGGGTCCCGGCTCGCCCAGGAGCACAGTGGTGGCCTCGAAGAACTTCTCCTCCCCTTTCACGGGCACGCGGATCGGGTACCGGGTGATGCTCCTGCCGGCCTCCCACTCGCGCACGAAAGACGCGATGACCTCGCCGCGCTCGGTGGGGTGTACGTAGCTGTAGATGTTGGTGCCGACCATCTGCTCGGGGGCGAGCCCCGCGAGCTCTACGCTGGCGCTGTTCGCGAAAAGGATGTCGCCGTCCGGGCCGACTATGACGATGCCGTCGCGCGACGACTCGACCAGGGTCCGGTAGCGCTCCTCCGAGGACTTGAGCGCCTCTTCGGCCAGGACCCTCTGGGTGATGTCAGTCATGGTGACCATGAACGCCTTGCGGCCTTCCATGGACAGGTTCCGGGACAGCATGTCCGCGACGACGATGCTCCCGTCTTTCCGGCGGGCCCTCAGCTCGAGCCGCACGTCGGCCGGCTTGGCCCCCGAGAGAAAGCTGCCGACAAGCCGCGTGACCTTCTGGCGCTCTTCGGGGACGATAAGGCCTATTATCTCCTCGACGCTGTTCAACTCTCCACGCTCGTAGCCGATCATCTCGTAAGCGCGGTCGTTGGCGTAGAGGACGTCCTTGCCGTCGTGGACGAAGGTCGCGATCATCGAGTTGTCCGACAGCGCCCGGTACCTTTCCTCTGAATCGCGGAGCTCCTCCACCAGCGAGGCGTTGTGAATCGCGATCGAGGCCTGCCTGGCGAAGCTCTCCATCAGGTCGGCCTCCCGCCGGCTGAACCGTCGGCGCCGCGAGGTCATGTCGAGCGTCAGGGCCCCGGCGAACCTGCCCTCGGTGATGAGCGGGACCACGAGAGACGACTTTACGCCGGCCCTTCCGGCGGCAGCGCCGGAGGTCCGCGGGTCGCGCTCGGCGTCCTCGATAATGACGGGCTTGAGTGTCTTGCCTGCCTCTTCTACCGCGCGGTCCCTCGAGATGGGAACGACCTCTGGCTGCCTGTCGGCCGGGGTCCAGTCATGGCCGGCCGTGGCGCGCAGTGTTCCCGTAAGCTCGTCGTAGAGCCAGATGTCGCACCTGTCGACCTCGAGGAGGTCGGCCGCCTCGGCGGCGACCTTCACCAGGGCCGAGGTCAGGTCCAGGGTGCCGGTAAGGCTCTGCGCCACCGTCAACAGAGAGGTGGCCTGTTTCGCCTGCTCCTCGGCCCGCAGCCTGAGCAGGGCGTTCTCCGCCCCGAGCTCGAGCGCGTCCGCCGCCCCTCTGAGGAGGTCGATGCCCGCCAGTGCTTTGTCTCCTACCAGGTCGTGGCCCAGCACGAGGAGACCGACGGGCCGGCCCCTCACGAATATCGGGACCGCGACCACGCTGTTGAGCCCCTCGACAGCCGCGATCTGCCGGAGCACCGGGAGGGCCTCCGAGCTCGACGGAGAGATCATCCTTATCTCCCTGGCCGATATCGCGGTCCCCGGGAACTTGCCCTTTTCGCCCCTCACCATCGGTGGAGGCTCGCCCTTCATGAAGCCCTTGTGCGCGACGCGCCGCCCTTCGGCGCCGCCTCCCTCGAGGCGATAGGCGGCCCCGCACCTGAAACCCGGCAGGGTCAGCAGCGAGCCCAGGGCCACCTCGAGCATCTCGTCGAGGTCCGTCGAGCCTCCTACCTTGGAGAGGATCGTGTTGACCACGATCAACTCCTCCGCGAGCTTCTCGGCCTGCCTCCTCCGGGCGAATCGCTCCGTCACGTCCTGGCCGAGCGCGATGGCTCCTTCCACCTGCCCGTCTTCGACCAGGAGCGGGGAGTAGGTCCACGAGATCATGCGCCGCCTGCCTTCGGCGTTGCGCACCGGGATGAGCACGGCCTCATATGCCCTCGGTTCGTCGGGAGGGGAGCTGAAGTACTCCCGCGCCAGCTCCCCGAACTCCTCCGGCACCAGAACGCCGATGCCGCCTGCCTTTATCTCGGATTCGCTCAGGCCGGTGAGCTGCTCGGCCGCGCGGTTCACAAAGGAGACCTCCCCCTCGGAGTCGATGCCCACCACAAGGGCGTTCACCGATTCGAGCAGGGCCTTCGAGATCTCCTTCTCCCTGCGGACCTCCCGCTCGAGGACCCTCTTGCCGGGAGAGTCCATGCTCACCAGTGCGAGGAGCGGGTTCCCGGAGACCGGGCCCATGGCGTACACGTAGAGGTTCTCGCGCTCGACTGTCGCCCCGCCGGAGACCTTCATGCTCATCTCCCGCCTCAGGAGCTCTTTGCTCTCGAGCACCTGTTCGAGGGGGCAGTCCTGGCAGGGCCCGTCCACCCCTCTCAGCACTTCGAAGCAGGGCTGTCCCACCGAGCTTCCCCAGGCGCGCTCGGCGATATTGTTCATGAAGCGGATGGTTCTGTCAGGAGAGATCAGGACAAGGGCCGCTTCCGCCGCGTCGAGAAATTCCTGGATTCCCTGGAGAAGAGAAGAAGGGTCCTCGGTTTTGCGCTTCCTGGCGTGAAACATCATCCCCACCCGGAGCTGGTCTAATCTCGGCGATACCCTGTCGAACCCCCGCCCGAACCTACTCCTCCGCTTCGGTCTCCGGCTCGGGCTCCGTTTCGGACTCCCCGGCCGCGCCCTCGTCGCCGGCCACCACCAGCGCGACCGCGCTGACCGTGTCGTTCGCCTGCACCCTCATGACCTTGACGCCCTGCGTCGCCCTGCCGGTCCTCGAGATGCCGTTGACGGGGACACGGATGACGATGCCCTCCTTGGAGACCACCACCAGCTCCTGGTTGTCCCTGACAATCCTGGCTCCGGCGAGCACTCCCTTGGTCTCGGTCAACTTGATGGTGCGGACGCCCTTGCCGCCTCTCCGGTGGAGCGGGTACAACCCGGTAGACGTCCTCTTGCCGAATCCGTTAGAGGTTATCACGAACAGGTCAGTGCCGTCGCCGACGACCTCCATGGTGAGCACGCGGTCCCGCTTGTCCAGGTTCATGCCCTTGACCCCGGCTGCGACCCTTCCCATGGGCCGGCAGTCCCTCTCGTGGAACTTTATGGCCTGCCCCTTCTCCGACACCAGGATGAGCTCCTGGTCGCCGTCTGTGAGCCTGGCCCGGATCATCTCGTCGCCCGGGAAGAGCTTGAGCGCGATTATCCCGTCCCTGCGCGCCGAGTCGTAGGACTCGAAGGTGGTCTTCTTGACTATGCCGTTCTTGGTGGCGGTCACCAGGAACCTCCCGCCCCCGAAGTCTTTGGTGGCGATGACCTCGACTATCTTCTCGCCTGCCTCGAGTGGAAGAAGGTTGACCATGGCCTTGCCCTTGGAGGTCCGGCTGCCCGTCGGCAGCTCGTAGACCTTGAGCCGGTAGACCTTGCCCTTGTTAGAGAAGAAGAGGATGAAGTGGTGGGTTGTGGTTATGAACAGGTGCTCGACGAAGTCCCCCTCTTTGAGGTCCATGCCGGTCACGCCCCTGCCGCCCCTCTTCTGCTTTCGGAAAGTGGTCACGGGCACCCGCTTCGCGTAACCGGAGTGGGTGATGGATATGACCATCTCCTCCTCCGCGATGAGGTCTTCCACGGACAGGTCTTCCACCGCGCCGCCGAGCTCGGTGCGGCGCTCGTCCGAGTACCTTGCGTTTATCTCCTGCAGCTCGTCCTTGATGATGGCGAGCACTTTCCCCGGGTCGGCGAGTATCTCCTTGAGCTCTTTTATCTTCTGCTTCAGCTCTTTCAGCTCGTCCTTGACCTTCTGCCTCTCGAGCCCGGTCAGCCTCTGCAGCCTCATATCGAGGATCGCCTGCGCCTGCTCGTCGCTCAGCTTGAACCTCTTGATGAGCCCGGCGCGCGCCTCGTCGACGGTCTTGGAGCCGCGGATTATCGCGATAGTCTCGTCTATGTTGTCGATGGCCACCAGCAGGCCCTCGAGTATGTGCGCTCTCTCCTCCGCTTTGCGCAGGTCGAACCTGGTGCGCCTCTCCACGACCTCCTGCCTGTGCTCTATGTGCTTCTTGAGCATCTCCTTCAAAGGGAGGGTGCGCGGCACCCCGTCGACCAGGGCGAGCATGATGATGCCGAATGAGTTCTGCATCTGGGTGTGCTTGTAGAGCTGGTTGAGCACCACCTCCGGGTCGGCGTCCTTCTTGAGCTCGACGACAAGCCGCATCCCGCTCCTGTCGGACTCGTCGCGCAGGTCCGAGATGCCGACGATGGTCTTGCCCTTGACCAGCTCGGCGATCTTCTCGGCGAGCCTCGACTTGTTGACCTGGTAGGGAAGCTCGGTCACGACGATGCGCTGCCTGCCGCTCTTTACCTGCTCGACGTGGGCCCTGGCCCGCACCTGGATTATCCCCCTGCCGGTGGAGTATGCCTGGTGGACCCCGGCGCGCCCCATGATTATCCCGCCGGTGGGGAAGTCGGGCCCCTTGATATGGGCCATGAGGTCTTCCAGGCCCGCGTCCGGGTCGTCGATGAGCGCGCAGGTGGCGTCGACCACCTCGGCGAGGTTGTGGGGCGGTACGTTCGTCGCCATGCCCACGGCGATGCCGCTCGATCCGTTGACGAGCAGGTTCGGGAGCTTGCCGGGCAGCACGGACGGTTCCTGCATGGAGCCGTCATAGTTGTCGACGAAGTCGACCGTCTCCTTGCGTATGTCATCGAGCAGCTCGATGGCGACCGGGGCCAGCCTGGCCTCGGTATAGCGCATCGCCGCCGCGTTGTCACCGTCCACCGAGCCGAAGTTCCCGTGTCCGTCGACAAGCTCGTACCGGTAGGAGAAGTCCTGCGCCATCCTGACCAGCGTGTCGTAGATCGCCGTGTCTCCGTGGGGGTGGTAGCGGCCCATCACGTCGCCGACGACGCGGGCGCACTTGCGGTGGGCGCTCTGGGGGGTGACCCCCGACTCCATCATGCTGTAGAGGATGCGCCGGTGTACCGGCTTGAGCCCGTCCCTCACGTCAGGCAGGGCCCTCTCCACGATGACGCTCATGGCGTACTCCAGGAAGGAGCGCTGCATCTCCTCTTCGAGCTCAACGGGCTCAACGCGCCCGCCAACAAGGTCGATCATCTCTCGGTGTCCTTCCTTCCGTCCGTCCGTACCGGCCGCCGGCCGGTTATTTGTCTAAATGTCTAAGAACCTGACGTCCGAGGCATGCTCCTGGATGAACGTGCGCCTTGACTCGACGTCATTCCCCATCAGGGTGTTGAAGATCATGTCCGCCGCCACGGCGTCGTCGATGTTCACCTGGAGGAGGTTGCGCCTGGCGGGGTCCATAGTCGTCTCCCACAGCTGCTCCGGGTTCATCTCGCCAAGCCCCTTGAACCTCTGCACCTGGGCCTTCTTCCCGTCGTTCTCCTTGATGACCCTGCCCATCTCGGAATCGTCGTACGCGTAGATGTGTTTCTTGCCGATGGTTACCCGGTAGAGAGGCGGCTGCGCGACGTAGATGTAGCCCTCCTCGATGAGGCCGGGCATGTAACGGTAGAAGAACGTCAGGAGCAGCGTTCTGATGTGCGCGCCGTCCACGTCGGCGTCGGTCATGATTATCGCCTTGTGATAGCGCGCTCCGTCGATGTCGAAATCGTCCCGGACGTTTGTGCCGAGCGCCGTTATGAGCGCCTGTATCTCCTGCGAAGAGAACACCCTGCTGGGCCCCGCCTTCTCGACGTTGAGTATCTTGCCCCTGAGAGGAAGGATGGCCTGGAAGCTCCGGTCGCGCGCCTGCTTGGCCGAGCCGCCGGCGGAGTCGCCCTCCACCAGGTATATCTCGCAGAGCGAAGGGTCTTTTATGGAGCAGTCGGCGAGCTTGCCGGGCAGTGAGCTCGACTCCAGGATGCTCTGCCGCCGGACCAGCTCCCTCGCCTGCTTGGCCGCGCTCCTCGCCCGGGAGGCGGTGAGCGCCTTGTTGACGATGTTCTTGGCGTCGCCCGGGTTCTCCTCGAGGAACTCGGCGAGCTTGGAGTTGACGTTGGTCTCGACGAACCCCTTGATGTCGGGGTTGCCGAGCCTTGTCTTGGTCTGGCCCTCGAACTGCGGCTCCCGCATCTTGACGCTCACCACGGCGGTGAGGCCCTCGCGCACGTCGTCGCCGGAGAGGCTGCCGTCCTTGTCTTTCAGCAGGCTCCTGGTCCTGGCGTAATCGTTTATCGTGCGGGTCAGCGCGGCCTTGAAGCCGACCAGGTGGCTTCCGCCCTCGTGGGTGTTTATGTTGTTAGTGAATGTGAATATGTTGTCGATGAATCCGTTGTTGTACTGGATGGCGACCTCCACCTCGGCGTCCTCGCGCTCGCCCTTGATGTAGATAACTCTTTTCTGGATGGTCTCCTTTGAGCTGTTGAGGAACTTTACGAAGTCCTGGATGCCGCCCTTGTACCGGAACGCTTCTTTTCTCGGCTCTCCCCCGTGCCTCTTATCCTCGAGGCTTATCTCGAGGCCCGCGTTCAGGTAGGCCATCTCGCGCAGCCTCTGGGATATGGTGTCGTACTTGAACTCGAGCTCCTCGAAGATCTCGGGGTCGGGCTTGAACTTTATGATGGTGCCCGTCTTGTTCGTCTTCCCGATCTTTTCGAGCTTGGTGACGGCTGAGCCCCTCTCGAACCTCTGCGAATGCACCGCGCCGTCCCTGCCGACCTCCACCTCGAGCCATTCGGACAGGGCATTGACCACCGATACGCCCACCCCGTGGAGCCCTCCCGACACCTTATAGCCCGAACCGCCGAACTTGCCCCCGGCGTGGAGCATGGTCATCACGACCTCCACCGCCGATTTCTTGAAACGGGGCATGTTGCCCACCGGTATGCCCCTGCCGTCGTCGATTACGGTCACCGAGCCGTCGGCCTCCAGGGAGATGAAGATCTGACTGCAGTGGCCCGCCATCGCCTCGTCGATAGAGTTGTCCACCACCTCGTAGACCAGGTGGTGCAGCCCCCGGCTCCCTGTGGAGCCCACGTACATCCCGGGCCTTTTCCTGACCGCCTCCAGCCCGTCGAGTACGGTTATGCTCTTGGCGTCGTAAGCCTGCTCGATGTCTTTTTCTTCCAAACTAATTCCACCTCTTTACAGCACGCGAAACACTTCCGAGGTCAGTGAGATTTACTACAAGAATGGCTTGAGTCTTGCGGCCGAACCTCATGCGATTATTATACCACTTGACCAGCCGTTTTTGGGCTTTAAATCCGAAAAAACCGCCCCTTACCCATCACCGTGCTTGCTCTGCCTGCTTGTAATGCTTGCCCGCAGCATGCGCTCAAGCGCGCCGCGCAGCGCTTCTCCCTCCACCGCCTCCAGCCCGCCGGCGACGTCCTCCGCGAGCTCCGGGCCCTCTCCGTCGTGCCCCGCGGCGCCCGGACCGGGGTCTCCGGCGGCCTCTTCGGCGAGGTCGGCCCTGGCCTGTATGCGCACCTTCCTGACGCCGGACTCGCCCAGCACCTCGACGACTCTCTTGAGCAGGGCATCGCTCTGGGCGCTGAGCTCCGAGGCCCACGCCGGGCCCTCGGCGGCGACCGTCAGGGTGCCCCGGACGAGCCGCCTCGGGGCGCTGTGTTCCGCAAGCCGTTCGCCCGCTATGTGCGTCCAGTTCAGCTCCAGGAGCTCCAGCTTGTGCTTCCTGCTCCTGGGAGCGGGCCCCCGCCCCCTCACTATTATCTGCCCCAGTTTTTCAGGTTCAGACAACTGTTACTTTCCCCCGTTGGACCATGAATACCTTTCCTTTGGCTTCCCCGGCGTCGAGGGGGGCGTCGGTGGCCGTGAGGATCGCCTGGCTGCCCTTGCCCGAGAGCTCGAGGACCTTCTCCCTCCTGTCGATGTCCAGCTCGGATAGCACGTCGTCGAGGAGCGTCACCGGTGTCTTTCCAGTCTCGCCCTCCAGGTACCGGCCCTGCGCCACCCGCAAACAGAACGCGAGCGTCCTCTGCTCACCCTGGGAGACGGAGAACCTGGCCTCGCGGCCCCCGAGGGTTATCTCGATGTCGTCCCTGTGCGGCCCTACGACGGTCGTCCTTGCTCGCTTCTCCTCGTTCCCGGATGCCTCGAGCGCCCTCCTCATCTGCTCCTCGATCTCTCCTTCGTCGCCGGAGCCGGCTTCGAATGTGCCCCGGTACCTCACGCGAACCTCGCTCTCGCCCCCTGATATCAGCCGGTAAGCCTCGTCTACGCGGGACTCCATCACCGGCAGCATGCCGGCCCTCCGGGCGACAACCGCTGCCCCCGCCTTCACCAGGGCGTCGTTCCACGGCTCTATCACCGACGCCAGCGCGGCGCCGTGCTCCTCCCACGAGCGCAGGACCGCGTTGCGCTGTCTCAGCACGTGCTTGTACTGGAGCACGCGCTTCGCGGCCAGGGGCCCCAGGCCCTCAGCCGTCTCGTCGAGGAACTCCCTCCTCCGCGCCGGGTCGCCCTTTATGATATACAGGTCGTCCGGCGCGAACATCACGCATTTCAGAAGGCCTCTCACCCTGGAGGGGGCCCCTTCCTTCTGGCCGTTCACCTCGACGCTTTTCCCCTGCCTGCCAAATGAGACATGGATGTTTAGGCGCGTCTCTCCATCGATGATAAACCCGCGCACGGACGCCCTCTCCCGGCCTTCGAGCACGAGGTCTCTCATGCGCGGCGCCCTGTTGGACCTCAGGTGAGAAAGGAAGTAGACCGCCTCCAGCAGGTTGCTTTTCCCCTGAGCGTTCCTGCCAAGGACTACGTTGTTATCCGGGGAGAACTCCAGTTCCAGGTGGGAGTAGTTTCTGAAGTTCTTGAGCTCGAGCCCTGTTATTATCAACTGACCGGCTCGCCCGCTCTCAAGCGAGCGGTCACCTGAGGCGCACCGGCATCAGGATGTAGTTGAACTTGTCCGATTCGTCGTTCTTGATGAGCGCCGGCTTCTGCGGGTCGTCCAGCCGTATCTCGACGTTGTCCGTCTCCACCGACGATACCCCGTCCAGGAGATACCCACCGTTGAATCCGATCTCCATCTCTTCACCCTGGACCTCGGCCGGTATCTCTTCCTTCGAGTCCCCGACCTCCGGGGTCTCGGTGGTCACGCTCAGGTGGTCACCGAAGACTCCGAGCCTCATGTTATGGCCGAATATCAGTGCCCTTTTGACAACGCTGGAGAGCTCGTCTCTGCTCACCTTCACCGATGTCTTCTCCCCCTTGGGAACGAGCTGCTTGTAGTTGGGGAACTGGCCTTCTATGAGCCTGCTGGATACCACCATGTCACCCAGCTTGAACATCACCTGCTTGTCCTGCATCTTTATCTGGACCTCTTCGTCAACCGACCCGGCCAGCCGCGCGACCTCGTTGAGCGTCTTGGTCGGGATTATGCAGTCCTCCCAGCCCGATACGCTGCCGGTGACGTCGAGTTCTTTCCACGAGAGCCTGTAACTGTCGGTTGCGACCATCTTCAGTCCGCCCTCCGGCGAACCCTTCTCGAGAAGTGTCCCCGTGAGAACCGGTCTCTTCTCGTCACTGGACGATGCCCTCGATGTCTGTTGCACCGCGATCAGGAACTCGCCGCCGGAGACCCTCACCACTGACTCCCCCTCCCAGGAGGGTATCTGCGGGAAGTCCTCGGGCATCATCTCCCGTATCCGGTACTCACCGACGCTCGTCTTGACTGTCAGGAACTTCTCGCCGGTCTCGACGGTGACTTCGCCTGTGGGGAGGCTCTTCACAATGTCTCCCACCAGGCGCCCGGAGACCACGGTTGACCCGCTCTCCCCCACCTCAGCCTCGATCTCCGCCCTCACACTCATCTCGAGGTCGGTGCTGCTGATGATGAGCCTGCCGCCTTCCGCGTTGATGAGAAGCCCTGAAAGGATGGGCATTGTTACCCTGCTGGAGACACCCCTCAGCGCGGTCTGCACGAGGTTGTTGAGCTTCTCTTTCTCGCAGGTAACTATCATCTGAGCCACTCCCCCTGGTAATCGCCGTCTGACCAACCGCCAAGATTATATATCATAACCGCGGGCTTTCCTCATCGAAACGCCGGGGTGTTTTCTGCTCCTCTATCTATATATCTTCAGTAGTAGTAATAGGCGTTGTTGATTTGTGCAAAACGTCATCCAGAAGGCTCTATAAAAGGGAAAATCGGAAATACGGCAGTCTGGATAACGGGTGGAAAAATCAAGGAATATCCACATTCCCGCCTTTTACCGGGGGGACAAAAGGGAACGCCCGGTTGACGGAATGTGAGTAAAGGAGCACGCAAGACAACGGTTTCAACAGGATTACCACAGGTGATGCAACACGTTTTGAACACGAGTCCCGCCGTTTGCCCTATATAGACTTGTTGATCATGTTGGTGAGCTCGGTGACTTCCTGGAAGATCTCGCGCTTCATCCTGATAAGGGACTCGATCTTACGGCACGAATGGAGCACAGTGGAGTGGTCACGGCCTCCGAAGTGACGCCCGACGGAGATGAGGGTCTCGTCGGTCATCTCCCTGCACAGGTACATGGCGACCTGCCTCGCGTGGACGAGAGGGCGTGACCTGGACTTGCCGGTCAGGTCAGCGATGGCGATGCCGTAATAGCTCGCCACCAGGTTCTCTATGAGGTCGAGCGTGGGGGCCTTGGACTGGTGAGGCTCCACTACCTGGTTCTTCAGGACGTCCTGGACCATGGGGAGGTCTATGCGCGTGCCGTAGAGCTGGGCGTAGCCGATCACCCTGTTCAGGAGGCCCTCGAGGGTGCGGATGTTGTCCTTGACCTTTGAGGCGATGAAGACGAGGGCGTCATCGGGGATTTCTACCTTTTCCAGCCGCGCCTTCATCCGGAGGATCGCCAGCCGCGTCTCCAGGTCCGGCGGGGTGATGTCGATCATCAGCCCGCCCTCGAAGCGCGAGCGTATGCGGTCCGAGAGCTGTGGTATCTCGCTGGGAGGCCGGTCGCTCGAGAGCACTATGTGGCTGTTGGCGCTGTAGAGAAGGTTGAAGATGTCGAAGAACTTGTTCTGGGTCGCGTCCGTGGTGCTCAGGGCCTGGATATCGTCGAAAAGCACGATCTTGTTGTTGATGTACTTCTGGTCGAACGTGGCCTTGTCTTTCTTCAGCGTCATTGTGGCTATGAACTCGTCGATGAAACTTGAGGTCTGTATGTACTTGACCTTTACATGCGGGGTCATGCTCTGCGCGTAGTCCTGGATGGCGTAAAGGAGGTGCGTCTTCCCGAGGCCGGTACCGCCGTAGATAAAGAGCGGGTTGTAGTTGTGGCCCGGCATCTCCGCGACCATCAGCGCGGCGTTGTAGGCGAACTTGTTGGAGTCGCCCACCACGAAGTTCTCGAAGGTGTACTTCTTCCGCGGGGCGGCCGGCGCCGCCTGCGACTGCGACTTTACGTCGGGCCCGGGTGACCTCATGGCCATGGATTCGACGACGCTGCCGGAGCTCGAGACCGTGAGGACCAGGTCGGCCTGAAGGCCCAGGACGTCGGAGAGGGCGCGTGAGAGCTTCTCGGAGTAGCGTGCGGATACTATTTCCTTCATGAAGGAGTTGGGCACCCCCACCGTGCAGGTCTGCCCTTCCACGTTCAGCATCCGCAGGGGAGCGATCATGGAATCGAAGTAGGGCTGTGGGACCTCGGTCCTCACCTTCTCGAGGGCTTCTCCCCAGAGCGCGCCTACGTCCACCTTCTCGTCTTCTTCGACTGCTACGTGCTGCTCCATCACAGACGCCTCCCCGGTTTGATGCAGGTGAAGAAGGATATCGGAAGAACCGCGCCGATCGAGCTTGAATTGACCATTAACAAGTTTTCCACACCCTTGTGGATAACATAAACCGACAGTTGGAGGCCGCTCCTCCCAAAGTGCCACTCATTCACCCACGTCCGGGGTTTTCAACAGAACAGCCGGTTTTTCAACCGGGTTTTCCACAATTGTGGATATCCCCCTAGAGACACGAAAGGCCCAGGCTCCTTCACCTGGGTCTGCGCGCTGGATTATAACAAGCCATGTTTCGGCAATGCAATACGTTTTAGAAGGTTCCTCGATAAAACTTGCCTATGGGGGGCATAAAAGGCTGGACGGGTCGCCGCGGCCTTCCTGGAGAGCCCGGGACAGCCCTCTGGTTTCTTTGACATCGCAAAGCAGTCAAGTATAATGAGCGTGCTAATTTTCCGGCTCGAAAATGCCCTTAAGAAAGGCAATCTTGAAGAGAACATATCAGCCCAAGGTAAGAAAGAGAAAAAGAGAGCACGGTTTCCGGAAGCGCATGCGTACAAAGGCCGGCCGGAGGATTCTGAAGCGCAGGAGAGACAAGGGTAGGGTCCGGCTCAGCGCGTAGCGCCGGTTATTTCAAATGACTCGCAGGAAGCGTTCCGGGGTCCGCTGGATGAAAGCCCCCCGGGATATCAGATCTCAGAGAAGGACCGGCCGGTTTTTCCGTGGCAACCTGGTATTCGTCTGGGTATCCCCTGTGTCCGGCGACAGCAAGGAGGCTCCCCTGGTGGGCGTCGTGCCCGGCAGGGGTTTTAAGAAAGCTGTAGAGCGAAACCTGGCGAGGCGCCGCGTTCGTGGGTGTATCATGGACATGCGGGAGCTCCTTGAACCGGGATACGGCTATCTGATCGAGTGCCGGCCGGGGGTCCAGAGTGAGAATTACCAAAAATTGGCAGGAGAGTTGGGAGAAATCCTCGCGGGGTATCCCAGTTGCGAGATGAAGAAGAGCGGTACCAGTGGAGGGAGATAGCGCTTTTACCGGTAAAGCTGTACAGGCGGTACATGTCCCCGCTGCTGAAGCCGAGGTGTATCTATTACCCATCGTGCTCGGAATACTTCGAGCAAGCGGTGATGAAGTATGGAATCCTGAGGGGATCGATGAAAGGGTTCTACCGGATACTCAGATGCAACCCTTTCGCGAGCGGTGGTTACGACCCACCATGACACAGACCGGGATGGAAGTGTCCTGATGATTGCATTCACGATTCCGGGCCTGGAGTGGCTGAGCAAGGCCATTGCCTACCTGCTCCACTGGCTTGCCACCGTCACGGGCGGCAGCTACGGCCTGGCCATCATACTGCTGACGATCCTGATGAGGCTTGCTATCCTGCCGCTCTCGATAAAGCAGACCAAGTCCATGATCGCCATGCAGAAGCTCCAGCCGCAGCTCAAGGAGATCCAGAAGAAGTACAAGGACGACCGCGAGAAGCAGGGCCAGGAGATGATGAAGCTGTACAAGGAGAACAAGGTGAGCCCGCTCGGCGGGTGCCTGCCTCTCCTCCTGCAGCTTCCGATACTGTTCGCGATGTTCGACGTGCTGAACTCCCTGTCGAACCCCAAGTCCGCGTACTTCAGCATCCTGTTCCCCGGCGAGACGGCGCCCAAGACGGCAGCCGCGATAAACAAGTGGGTGGCCACTGCGCCTCAGCTCCAGTTCCTGGGGATGAACATCACCTACTCCGGGCAGAAGCTCTGGAGCACCGGAGACTACGTCCATATCGTCGTCCTGATCCTCCTCACCGTGGTGACTGGCTACATATCCGCGAAGATGATGACCACCGACCCCAAGCAGTCCAAGCTCATGGCGATGATGCCGGTGATGATGGGCGTGTTCGCCTGGATACTGCCGGCGGGCGTAACGATATACATAATCGTCACAAACATCTTCACGATCGTTCAGCAGTACATCCAGCTGGAGCACGACGGCTTCTTTGACGAGAAGCTTGCTGAGATCAGGAAGCTGGGCCCTGAGGCCAGCCTGCACAAGAGGTTGTATCTGAGGTTCATGGAGCTGGGGACCAGGGCCCTCATCGCCGTGAGACTGAGGCCCAAGCCCCAGGCCAAGCCCGGCAAGGCCGCGGCCCGCGAAGGAAAGCCGGCGGCTGCCGTGGCTCAGAAACAGTCGAAGAAAAGCAGCACCACGGCCGGCGGCGAGGGCCAGCCTAAGCCCAAGGCTACGCCTGCCGGGAAGAAGCCTGCCGCTCCCAAGCAGCAGGGAAAGAGCCAGAAACCGGCCTCCGGCAAGGCCGCTGCGGGCAAACAGGCAACCAAGCAGGCTGCCAGCAAGCCGACATCCAGGGATTACCCTGCAAAGAAGAAGGGGACAGGCAAGAAATAAGGTCCTTGACCTGGTGGACCGTTGAAGAGAGGCTCGAGGATGAAAGAAAGATCTTGGGAATACGTCGGGCGGACGGTTGAGGAGGCCACGCAGACTGCGCTCGAGGAGCTCGGGCTGGAGCCCGACGACATCCACGTTGAGATTCTCGAGGAGCCTCAGAAGGGATTCCTGGGCCTGGGCGGCAAAGAAGCCCGCATCAGGGTTGACCTGATCGGGGAATGGGAAGTCCAGGGAAAGAAAAAGCAGGTGAAAGATGAGACAGCGACCGGCGAAGCGCCCGAAGCTGTCTATGAGGACGATGAACTGGAAGAGCCGGGTCCCACTACTCTGAAGGAAAGCACGGGGAAACCGACCAGGATGGTCAAAGACATCCTTGAGATCCTCGAAATCGATGCGATGGTCGAGGCAAAAGAGCGGGACGATTCGGTAGTCGTCGATGTCTGGGGCGATGATATCGCCATTCTGATAGGAAAGGGCGGAAACACCCTGGACGCGCTGCAGTATCTTGTCAACGTCGGCTGCCGCAGAACCGGTGAGGTCACAAAGAAAATAATCGTAGATGCCGAGGGCTATCGCAAACGCAGAAAAGCGAAGCTCGAAAAGCAGGCAGAGCAGCTCGCCAGTAAGGTTACTTCCCAGCGCAAGAGCATCGAAATGGACCCGATGTCGGCTTCAGAGAGGAAGATAGTGCACATGGCTCTCCGAAATACCGACGGGGTCTGGACCGAAAGTACCGGTGACGGCCCGGAAAGGCGCGTTGTTATACATCCAGGCAACCCGGACAGGGATGTTCCACGTGAAACATAGCGTTTTTTACTGATTCGCTCCTGGATTCCTCGATAAACCACTGATTTACCGCCAGATTCCTTACTTCTATTGACCAGCAAGAGTCGTTCAAACGGGAGTCTGTACCCTCGCAGGCCGGACTCCATCGTTCGTTGCTGCCCCAAACAGTCAATTCTTCGAACTGAATCAGTTCAGAATGAAAAAGCTTCTTCAAATCCGCGCCCCCGGCTGTCAGAGAATTGCGGTGTTTTGTGAAATCTATATGGATTCCCGGAATCGCGGAGAGACTCCAGGAACGGCGCTATTGCTCAAAAAAGGGACAAAGCAGAGAAGGGCAAAAAAACGCAAAAACGACGTTTTGAAGTATAGATTTGATCATTTAGACAAAAGGCTGCCCCGGAGCGAAATGGGAAGATGTGGACTGCCAGAAAGAAATCAAACAGGAAAAATTGGCGAGAGAATTGATTAAAGCTCAAGTTAACCTTTGGGATATATGCTAACTGAATATAAAGATGAAAGAAGAGCGGAAACGACAGGATCGGTGGCAGGCCGTGGCCAGCGGTGATCCGGCCAATCGGTCTCAAAGAGGTAAGGGGCTAAAGCGCAAGTGCCCTTTAACCTTCCGGACTTCCTTGAGCCAGGCGAAAAGGGAGCAGATATCCAAAGAGCAGAGGACGCCTGTGGCAAAGGTTATATTGTCTTGAGCTCGTTTCAAGAGTGTGGACAACGAATTCTTGAGTACAGAGACTGGGCAACAAAAGGGCAGTGGTATGAGGACACGAGCAGCTTGGGCCAAAGGCAGGGAATTGGGCGAAGGGATAACGTAACCGCGAAATCCACAATATTTGGCGTGGAATACATGGTTAAGTGCACAAATGGTGGAAAGAAAGATCTCGGGGATGGAGATGCCCTGGCGCCGATTCAACGGGAAATACTGGGATTGAGAGTGGGTTTCTGCAACCAAGGGCTCGATAACTCCGGGGGCGGGTTGTTGATACAGGATATCAGGCAGCCCGTCTTGGGTGGCACGTTGGATAGGCAGGCAGGCTGAAGCGCAAGCCCACTGCTCAGAGTATTTCCAGGGATAGATGGTGGAAACGTGGATACCATAGGCCTGACAGCAGTGAAACACGACATCAGGAGTCAGGGAGTTCCAATCTGCAGCGGTTGAGGTGAATCAGTCCAGGGTTTTCCACAAGATTGTTAATAAGGGCAAGGCCGTGTTGAAAACTGCCGGATCTATGTTTCACGTGAAACAATCAAGGGCAGCGGCACACGAGGGGATGAGAATGAAAGGGCATCCAGCGTGGGTAAGGAGGAGGGCACCGCTGCGAGTCGACGCAATGAGAGCACAGGCGGCTGAACTTAGATATGCAGAATAGCCCTGAAGAAAGTCGTCAGAGGATCTGCAGGGACTGCCGAAGACTCTGAACTGCGAGGGGCGCTGACAGGCAGTGTGTGAACGTGAGCTGAGGGGAACTTGCTGTAATGAAGCACAAATCAGCAGCCTGGCCAAGGTAATGAAAGCAGGAGTTCAGCATGACCATCGGCAGAAGAATGTGTTAGATTTGCCGGTACCAGGCGCTCTTTGGGACTGTGGATCAACTGGTGCAGGCACGTCCGTGAAGCCAGCAGGAGGTATGTCGCGAGACCGCAGGACGGTTCGGGCAAAGGCCAGGGCAGAAGCGAGTGAGTAGAATTATGGCAAATACTGGTAATTATTCACCTCAATATAGACTATATGTTTAGATATTACGTAAGGTAAAGGAATATCTGGCAGAAAGTTACAGGTAATAAGATGAGAGCGGACAATATGGAGGAGATAGTCGGGGCTCTTAAGACCGCAGGGGTCGGTTCCGCTGAGGAAAAAACCGGGGTCATAAAGAGGTACCTCGAGATGCTGCAGGGGAAGAGGCAGTGGGCGGGACTGGCATCGCGTTCTCTTTCAGAGGACCCCGCAAGAGCAGTCGTGGAGTCACTCTCGGTTCTCGCTGTTTCAGGGAGAGGCAGAGCGAAAGTCGTGGAGGTCGGCAGCGGCGGAGGATTGCTGGGGGTGGTGCTGGCCGTCGCGAGACCGGACTGGGAGCTCACCATGGTAGAGTCGAAAGGCAGGAAAGCGGCGTTCCTGGCGGAGGCGGCAGGCTCGCTCGGCCTCGGGAACGTGAAGGTCGTAAAGGCAAGGGCGCAAAGCCTGGCCGGGTCCGGGTTTGACATGTGCGTGTCTCGCGCCGCGGGGCGGCTGTCCGACATGGCGGGCGTCGCCCTGCCGCTCCTGAGGACCGGCGGGAAGTACGTAGCCCTGAAGCAGAGGGACGTAGCCGGAGAGGTCGAGGCCGCGGCTGGTGCGATAGGCTCGCGAGGAGGGAAGATCACGGCGGTCATCGGCCTTTCAGAGCACATCGAAGGTGTCCCGGAGAGTGTCTCGCTTGTTGTAATCGAGAAGATGTAAGATATTCACCGCTGATCGAACCAGGAGATAGACGTGCTCGAATCGGACACGCCGCGCGGCGTCCCGGCCTTTACCGCCGGGCAGCGGCAGGCGCGCACCATAGCGATAACCAACCAGAAGGGCGGGGTCGGCAAGACGACCACAGCCATCAACCTCAGCGCGTGCCTGGCCGCGATGGGTCTGAAGGTCCTCATGGTGGACATGGACCCCCAGGGCAACGCGACAAGTGGAGTCGGCATAGAGAAATCGCAGATAGGAGATTGCGTCTACGAACTACTGGTCGACGGGGTAGACCCACGACGGGTCGTACGCCCCGGCCCCGTAGAGGGCATGGACGTTATCCCGTCAACACTCGACCTCGCGGCGGCGGAGATCGAGCTGGCCTCCGAGCTGAGCAGGGAGAACCGGCTGCGCGCCGGCTTGGACCCCCTGAGGACGTCTTACGATTTCATCCTCATCGATTGCCCGCCGGCCCTCGGCCTGCTGACGATCAACAGCCTGTCGGCGGCGGGAGAGGCCCTCATCCCGATACAGTGCGAGTTCTATGCGCTCGAAGGCCTTGTATACCTCCTTCGCACAGTCCAGCGGGTGAAGCAGCACGTGAACCAGCGTTTGGTGATAGCGGGGGTCCTCCTTACGATGTACGACGTCAGGACAAACCTCTCGAAAGACGTCGAGGCCGAGCTCCGTAGAGAGTACCCGAGCATGACGTTCAAGACCGTCATCCCGAGGACCGTGAGGCTCTCGGAGGCGCCGGGGTACGGCAAGCCGATAATCCAGTACGAGCCCTCGTCCAAGGGGGCCACGGCTTATGAGGATCTTGCGAAGGAAGTGGTATCAAGTGGCGAAGAGAGGACTGGGCAAGGGGCTGGACGTTCTTATCGGTTCGGCTGCGACGGTTGAGGGCCAGCGCCTCGAGGAGCTGCCGGTCAAGGACATAAGGCCCAACCCGAGGCAGCCGCGGAAGCGGTTCGACGCCGAGTCGCTGGAGCAGATGGCCCGTTCGATCGAGGTGTTCGGGGTTGTCCAGCCCATCGTGGTCCGGACGGTCGGGACCGACTATGAGCTGGTGGCGGGGGAGAGGCGCTGGAGGGCGGCGCAGGAAGCCGGCCTGGAGAAGATTCCCGCGATAGTGAAGCAGTCGACTGAGACCGACTCGCTTGAGATGGCGCTGATCGAGAACCTCCACCGCTCCGACCTCAACAGCATCGAGGAAGCCCACGCTTACCAGCAGCTGCTCGACGACTTCGCGATAACCCACGAGGAGCTGTCGAGGCGCGTAGGCAAGAGCAGGGCAGCGATAAGCAACACCCTGAGGCTGCTCCAGCTCCCGCCCGCGATCCAGAAGGAGCTCGTCGACGGGAGGATCGCCACGGGCCACGCGAGGGCGCTGCTTGCGCTTCAGGACCAGCCGGCCCTGCAGAAGGAGATATGCGACCGCATAATAAGTGAGGGCCTCTCGGTCCGGCAGGTCGAGGAACTCTGCGGGCTCGCCGGGCCCGCGCCCGAGGAGGAGCCTGAAACGACTGCAACCGGTGAAGCCACGGGGAGACTTCGCGGCCAGAAACCACCGCTTCCCGAGGAGATACAGGAGATGCTGGCCGGGCTCTCGGAGGCCCTCGACACGAGGGTCAAGGGAGCCCTCGGCAAGAGGAAAGGGAAGGTCATCATAGAGTTCCGGAACTTAGGCGAGCTCAGGAGGATCTTCCAGGCCATAACAGGCGGGGCCGAAGGTCCCGGGGAGCCTGCCGCCGAAGATGCACCGCCGCCGCCGATCTCGACAGGCGCTGTCGCGGACGAGGGCGGCGACAGGGTAGGGAAGGTTTCGGAAAACCCGGGGCAGGCGCCGTCCGACCACTGGGCCGGGCCGCCGCTCTAGGCGAGGGCCACCGAAACGAGGCGCTCGACGAGGTCCGCGAACGGCATCCCGGCATTCTCAGCCGCGATCGGCAGCAGGCTTGTCTCCGTCATGCCGGGGCTTATGTTCAACTCCAGGACGTTGGGAACCCCGTCTTCACCGACGATCATGTCAACCCGCGAGAGGTCCTTGCACCGCAGGAGCCTGTGCGTTTCGAGCGCGAGGCGGCCGGCCTCCGACGATGCCTCCTCCGAGAGCCTCGCCGGGACGAAGTAGTCGGTCTTCCCCGGCGTGTAGCGCGCGTCGAAGTCGAAAAATCCCGACTCGGGCACCACCTCGACCGCGGGCAGGGCCCACGCCTCCCCGCCGTTGCCGATGACGCTGACCGCCACCTCGCATCCTTCCACGAAGCGCTCCAGCAGCACCCTCTCGTCGTAACCGAGGGCGGTCACCAGGGCGCCGGCCAGGTCGTCGAATTCCCTTACGATGCTCACCCCCAGCGCTGAGCCCTGGGCGGCCGGCTTCACCACCACCGGGCTTCCCAGCTTCTCCCATGCGATCGGCAGCAGGCCGGACGCCCCCATGTCCTCCAGCGTCGATTCGCTGAACGTGAAGTAGCCCGGGGTCGGGATGCCGTTCGCGAGGAACAGCTCCTTGGAGAGCACCTTGTTGAAGCCGACTATGCTCGCCAGGGGCCCCGGGCCGGTGTAGGGGATACCCAGGATCTCGAGCAGTTCCTGGATGGTCCCGTCCTCGCCGTCCTTCCCGTGGAGCGAGATGAAGACCAGGTCGGGACTCTGGCTCATCAGCGTCGGGACAAGCGTCTCGTCCACGTCCAGGGCGATGACGGGATAGCCGCGCTCCTCGAGGGCGCGCTCGACCCTCCTGCCGGACATCAGCGAGACGCCCCTCTCCAGCGAGCGGCCTCCCATCAGGACTGCTATCTTGGGCTTCATCCCGTTTCCTCCCGGGTCTCTTCAGGACCGGCCGGGGGCTTGTCCAGACCCAGGGACCGGCACAGCCGCATCTCTCTCTTGATCACCTTTCCGAGTCGCTTGGTCCCCTCGGCGATCCGCTCCTCGTCCGCGTAGCTGAAGTTCAGCCGCATGTGACGAGCGCCCGAGCTGTCCGCGAAGAAGGCGGTACCGGGGACGTACGCCACCTTCTGGAGTATGGCCAGGGGCAGCATCTTCGATGTGTCCAGGTAGGGCGGCAGGGTAACCCAGATGAACAGACCTCCCTCGGGCCGCGTCCACCGGGCCTCGTCGGGGAAGTGCTCCTCGAGCCCGGCCAGCATGGCGTCTCGGCGGGACCGGTAGATGGGGCGCAGCGCCTCCAGGTTCTTCTTCCAGAGACCCTGGCGGATGAACTGCTCAGCGAACATCTGGGAGAGGGACGGGGAGCAGAGGTCCGCGCCCTGCTTGAGCTTCGAGATCCGCTCGAGGATCGGCGCCGGGGCCAGCATCCAGCCCGTGCGTATGCCCGGCGAGATTATCTTCGACAGGGTCCCGACGTACACCACCCTCCTGCGGTCGGCGGCGGCCAGGGGTTCTATCGGCTCGCCCTCGAAGCGCAGCAGCCCGTAAGGATTGTCTTCGATGATCAGCAGGTCCCTCTCGCGGGCCAGTTCGAGCAGCTCCCTCCGGCGCTCGGCCGCGAGCGTCACGCCCCCGGGATTATGGAAATTGGGAACGACGTACAGGAACTTGGGAGGGGCCCCGCCCAGGCGGTCCAGCACGCCGGCGAGAAGCTCGACCTGCATCCCGGACGCGTCCAGGGGGACGGTCAGGAAATCCGGGTTGGCGGGGCGGAAAGCCGCCAGGGCGCCGATGTACGTGGGGCCTTCCACGACCATCCTGTCGCCGGGGTCGATGAAGACCCGCGCGAGCAGGTCCAGTGCCTGCTGGCTGCCGGTGGTGACGAGCACGTGCTCCGGCTCCGCTCGCAGGCCTTCTTCCGCCATGACCTCGACCAGCATCGACTTGAGGGCCTCGCGGCCCTCTGTCTCCCCGTACTGGAACGCGTCTGTGTAACTCTCTGATATCACCGTCTCCATAGCGGAGGAGATGTCCTCGACGGGGAGGCCGCCGATGAACGGGAGGCCGCCGGCGAACGAGATAACGTCGGAACGGCCGATCACGCTCATGAGGTCGCGCACTTCTGACGATTTAACTAATGCGGTCGCCCCCGAATAGAGGCTGGTATAGGGATCGAAGATTATTTCCGGCGACATGGTTGCTCCTAACCGCCAGCGGGCGGCCTCGAGATTTCAGATGAAGGTAACGCAGGGAGGCTCGCGTGTCAACAAAACCGGAAGGCCCGCCGGAGCGCCGGAACGAGGGCGGAAGGCCCCGGGGTGTGCAGGCCTGGCAGCCCGTCCCGGCGAAGGTTATTGAGTATAATCTGATACTGGACGCAGATCATCGGAGGCGCCTGCTTGATCTCTGACGACAACGCTTTCCTCATGCTCAAACGACGGATATTCACCGACCGCGGGCTCGACTGTGAGCAGTACAAGGAGAACTACCTCAAGCGCAGGATAGCGGTGCGCCTCCGGGCTACCGGCGCAAAGGGGTACCTCGACTACCTCAACCTCCTGAAGAAGAACCCCGAGGAGTACACCCACCTCCTCGACGAGATCACCGTCAACGTGACGCAGTTCTTCCGGGACGCGGACGTGTACGAGAAGCTCCGCAGCGCAGTGATCCCCCGGCTGCTGAAGGCAAAGGAGACCGTGAGCTCGCGGACGATACGGATATGGAGCGCCGGGTGCTCGAGCGGAGAGGAAGCGTACTCCATAGCCATCCTCTTCGACGACACGCTGGGGAAGAACGCCGACAAGTGGAATGTCCGCGTGCTGGGAAGCGACTACGACGACAGGAGCCTCAAGGTGGCCAGGGCGGGGACCTACCAGGACCTGGAGCTCCCGAAGAACATAAACGCGAGCCGGTATTTCACCGTCACCAGCTCGGGGTCAGGGACCGAATACAGGGTCAGGGACGAGGTAAGGGGGAAGGTGCGCTTCGAGAAGATAAACCTGCTGGAGCACGAGCCCAGGCGCCACTACGACATCGTCCTGTGCAGGAACGTGCTCATCTACTTCGGGCGTGAGGTCCAGGCGAAGTTCATCCAGGCGCTCGCCGGCAGCATCATGGGCGAGGGATACCTCGTTCTGGGCAAGTCGGAGACCGTCGGGCCCGAGGTCTCCAGGGTGCTGAAGCCCATATTCCCGGTCGAGAGGATCTACCAGCTGGTGCCCGAACCCAGGCTGGGTGTCGGAAGGGGCAGGAATGGGTGAGAGAGCGCGCCGCGTGGGCCGCACCTTCAGGACCCCGACGCTGAAGATGCGCGTGTTCCAGGTGTCAGTGATCGTAGTCTGCCTCGTGGCGGCGCTCGCGGCAGTGAGCGCCCTGATCATAGTGCGGAGCTCGAGGGCCAGGGACTGGTCCAGCGCCGCCTCGGTAGCCTTCGAGCAGACGGCCGCCGTGTTCGAAGGCATCGGCCAGGTCGAGAGGGCGCAGGCCCTGCTCTTCGAGGGAAAACCCAGGGAGGCCGACCGGGCGTTCGACGCGGCGGTAGAGCAGCTCGACTCCGCCCTCGCCGTCATGCCCGAGCTCAAGGAACAGTCGGCCGGGCTGGTAGGGGACGGGGAGGCGCCGGAGCGGCTCATCCAGGCGGTCGAAGTGATCGAGGAACAGGTCCCGGTGGTAACCTCGCTATACGAAAACGAGCGCTCGCGGTTGGCGGCAGGGGATGTCGCCGGGGCTCAGGCGGCGGCCGCGGAGCTGAGCTCGGCTACCAGGGTCACGCTGCAGGCGGCTACGGAGATGAACGAGGAGGCGCATGCCTTCGTTGAGGAGTCGTCCAGCCAGAGCAAGGGAGTTACACGCCTGGCGGCCATAGCCTACCCGCTCATCTGCGTAGTCGCCCTGGTGCTCGCCGCCATCGTCCTGATGGTGGTCTACAGGGGGGTCTCCAACATCATCCTGGACGTGATCGCCGCGGTGAGGAAGATCGCCAGTGGCAAGGGCGACCTGACGGCACGCGTATCGGTGCCGACCCGCGACGTCCTGGGGGACCTCGGTGAAGCGATAAACGAGATGCTGGACACCCTGAGGGAGTCCATGCTCGAAATGCGCTCGATCTCAGGGAAGCTCGCCGCCGCCGCGGATGCCCTCGCGTTCTCGGCCGACGCCATGATGTCGGCAATCGCCGAGGCGACCGCCGCGGCCGAGCAGATCGCCAGGGGCAGCGAGGAGCAGGCCCGGAAGGTGGAAGGGACGTCCAGGGCCATGGGAGGGGTGGCGCAGTCCATCGAGGGCATAGCGGACAGGGGGCAGGTATCCGCGGAGCAGACCGACCTGACCGCCGGCCTCGCGGAGCGCGGGGTCGAGGCCTCGAGCGAGGCGGCCCAGGTGATGAGGGAGATAGTCGACTCGGTGGAGAACTCCGCCAGGCTCATGGAGGGATTGGGGGAGAGATTTACCCAGATAGGGATTATAATCGACGTCATAACCGACATCGCCGACCAGACGAACCTGCTGGCGCTCAACGCGGCCATCGAGGCGGCGCGCGCGGGCGAGCACGGCAAGGGCTTCGCGGTGGTGGCGGGCGAGGTCCGCAAGCTCGCCGAGAACTCGAAGAGGTCAGCAGAGCAGATCTCCCACCTTATCAGGGAGATAATGTCCGAGACGAACAAGATGACCGCCTCGATGGAAGTAAGCACCAGCCGGGTTGAGGCGGGGCTGGAAGTTGCCGAAAGAACAGGAGAGGCGCTGGGGGGCATCCTGGAATCGTCTCGCACGGGCGCGCAGGCGGCCGGGGAGATATCCTCGACGATCCAGGCTATAGCGGCGAACACAGACGAGGTCTTCGCCGCTATCAACGACATAGCAGCGATAGCCCAGGAGACCGCGGCGAGCACGCAGGAGGTCACGGCGACCATCAGCGAGCAGAAGGGCTCCACGGAGGACCTCGCCCAGTCCTCGCAGGGGCTCGCGGAGCTGGCCGCCAAGCTCAACGACCTGACCGAGGGATTCAAGCTTTAGGACCGTCACCGGTAACCGGAGGGACGGCCCTGGCGACAGGAGGCGGGATTGGAAGAAGAGAGCACCGCTCGTAAGTCCGGCATCCGGCGATGGTGGCAGGAACTCAGCATGACCAGGCGCTTCCTGTTGCGCACATCCATGCTGGCGATTCCCGCGGCGGTCGCCGCCGGGCTCATCGGCGTCCTCGTGCTGTCGCCCGACCCTGATGCGCTGACCTGGATCACAGGGGCCGGCCTGGGCCTGGCGACCGGCGTCCTCGCCATAGCGGTGGCCGGGGGAGCGGCGGTGAAGATGTACGTGGGGCCCCTCGAGACGCTGGAGCAGTTCTCGAGGAAGCTCATGGTGCGCGACTTCAGCGATGACGTCCATGGCATCGACAGGAGCGAACTCCTGCCCATCAGCATCGCGCTCAACGAGATGGTTGCGTCCATGCGCACCCTCGTCAGTGAGATGCATGACACGTCGAACAACGTGGCCGAGTCGAGCAGCCTCATGGCCTCGGTGGCGAGGGAGACGAGCGACGCGGTGCAGTCCACAGCCGCCACGGTCTCCCAGTTGGCCCGGGGCGCCGAGGACCAGGCCAACTCCATGATGCTCGCGTCGTCCACCATCAGCCAGATGGCCGAGGAGATCGACCGCGTGGCGGAGGCGGCCCGGGAGGTCGCCAGGTACAGCATAGAGGCTCGGGTCACCGTCGAGGACGGGGCCGGCGCGCTGGACAGGGCCACGGAGAAGATGGGGAGGCTGGTGGAGACGACCGGCGTGAGCGCGCAGGCTGTGCGCGACCTCGGGGAGCAGTCCGCCCAGATCGGCCTCATCGTCGACGTCATTACCGACATCGCCGACCAGACGAACCTGCTTGCGCTCAACGCGGCCATCGAGGCGGCACGCGCCGGGGAGCACGGCAAGGGCTTCGCGGTGGTGGCGGGCGAGGTGCGCAAGCTGGCCGAGGGCTCCGCGCGGGCCGCGAGCCAGATCGCGGGGATAATCAGGGAGATCCAGCGCACCATCAACGAGACGGTGGTGCTCATGGAGAACAGCACCGGCGAGGCGAGCGAGGGTGCGACGGTCGTGGGAGCGGCTGAGAAAGCCCTGCATACCATCAAGACCGCGATAGAGACCATAGGGTCGGAGACGAACGCCATCTCGCAGGCGACTGACAGCGTCGCTGAGGGGTCCGCCAAGGTCGTCGAGATAATCAGCACCGTGGCGAGCATATCCGAGCAGTCATCGTCCGGTACCCAGGAGGTGTCGGCGTCCATACAGGAGCAGACCGCCTCAATGGAGGAGATAACGGCGGCCGCGATGGAGCTGGCGGAGACGGCGGAGAGGCTGAGGTCTCTCATCGACGGGATAACAACGAGGTGACCCCGGGGGAGGAATGATGGACGAGAAGGGATTCGCGGTGGACCGCGAGATGCAGCTCGTCGCCTTCAAGGTCGGCCGCGAGGATTTCGGCGTCGACGTCAAGAAGGTCGAGGGCGTCATTTCCATGGTCGACATCACCCGGATGCCCAGGACCCCCGACTTCGTGGAGGGCATCATAAACCTCCGCGGACAGATAGTCGCCGTCGTGGACCTCGCCGCCAGGCTTGGAATAGAGGCCTCGGAACGGGGCAGCGCCACGAGGATAGTGGTCGTCGAGGCCCGGGACGTCAAGGTCGGCCTCGTCGTCGAGTCGCCGGAGGTCATAAACATCAGCAGGGACGATATCGAGGCCTCGCCCACCATTGCGTCGAGCGAGGTCAACTCCTCTTTCATCAGGGGAGTGGTCAAGCTCGGTGACAGGCTCCTCATCCTGCTCGACGTCGACCGGGTGCTCAGTGACGAAGAGGTAACCGGCATAGACGATATGGACCTCGCGCAGGCTGCTGAAGAGACCGGGGTGGACGAATGAGAGTCCAGCCGCCTAATGGCTTGATAACGGCCACGGACAAGGGAGGATGCATCTGATGGCCCCATCCGTTCTGATCGTTGACGACGCCCTTTTCATGAGGATGATGATCAAGGACATCCTCTCCAAGGACGGCTTCGAGGTCGTGGGAGAGGCTGAGAACGGCGCCGAAGCGGTGAAGAAGTATGCCGAACTGCACCCCGACCTTGTCACCATGGACATCGTGATGCCCGAGATGGACGGTATCGAAGCGGTGCGGAACATCATCAAGCTGGACCCGGGGGCCAAGGTGCTCATGTGTTCGGCGATGGGACAGCAGCCGCTCGTCGTCGAGGCGCTCGAGGCGGGGGCGAAAGACTTCATCATCAAGCCGTTCCAGCCTGCCAAGGTGGTGGAAGCGGTACGGAAGGCGCTCCAGGTGGAAGAGGAATAGGGCGCCGTGCGCGAGGGGCCGCAGAGTGGACGATAAGATCAGCGTTCTGATAGTCGATGACTCTGCCCTTGTAAGGCAGATGCTCACCGACATGATATCCAAGGACCCGGAGCTCGAGGTGGCCGGGCTGGCGCGCAACGGGGTCGAGGCGATAAAGCTCACGCAGGAACTCGACCCGGACGTCGTCACCATGGACATCCACATGCCCGAGATGGACGGCCTTTCCGCCCTCGAGTACATAATGAAGAAGTCACCAAGGCCCGTGGTGATGCTCTCGGCGCTGGTCAAGAAAGGCGCGATACCCACCCTTAAGGCGCTCGAGCTCGGGGCTGTCGATTTCATAGCCAAGCCGTCACAGCTGCCCACTTCGGTGGTCGAGATCCGGGAAGAGGTCCTGGAGAAGATAAAGGCCGCCGCACATTCCCGGGCCAGGGAGTTATGGGAGCGGGCCCGCGGGACCAGGGCGCCGAAGAAGGTCAAACTCAGGGGCGCGGGTGTCGGGGGAAGGCTCGTGGTGTTCGGCGCGTCGGCCGGCGGCCCGCGGGCCTTGGCCGATATCGTTCCCGCCCTCCCGGAAGGCCTGCCGGCCCCGGTGGTCATCGTGCAGCACATGCCGGGGCCGTTCAGCGGCTCATTCGCGGAGCGCCTCGATTCCAAGTCGCGCATCCGGGTCGTCCATGCGGGCGACACGGAGGAACTCGTCGAGGGGCGCGCGCTGGTGGTGCCCGGGGACAATGACATGGTGTTCGACAAGAGCCCGGACGGCACAGTGCAATCCCGCCTGCTCCCTACCGTGGCGAGGCGGGGCGCGAGCCCGGTGATAGACGTGACCATGGAGAGCGCGGCCCAGAACTTTGGGGGAAGGGCCATCGGCGTGCTGTTGACCGGGATGGGGACGGACGGGGCGATGGGGTTGGGCATGATCAGGGACGCGGGCGGGGACACTATCGCCCAGGACGAGGAGACCAGCCTCGTCTTCGGCATGCCCAAGGCGGCCATAGACCGCAGGCTCGCCGGAGAGGTGCTTCCCCTGGACAAGATAGCCGAGAGGGTTGTTTCGCTGTTGTAAGGCAGCCAGAGCAGGAGAGCCGGTTCCATGGAGATGGACATCTCCCAGTACAAGGACCTATTCATAACGGAGGCACAGGAACACCTCGACTCGCTCAACAAGTTCCTGCTCCAGCTGGAGAACGACCCTTCGAACCTCGACGTGATAACCGAGATCTTCCGCTCGGCCCACACCCTGAAGGGCATGTCCGCGACCATGGGCTACGACCAGCTCACGGAGCTCGCCCACGAGATGGAGAACCTGCTCGAGCACCTGCGCACCGGGGACATCCCGGTCACCACCGGGGTTGTCGACACGCTCTTCTCATGCTTTGACACGCTGGGCGCGATCATCAACGCGATAGCCGAGGACAGGCCCGGCGAGATCGACTACAGCGGGCTGGTCTCAGAGATGAGGACGGTCGCTGAGGGCCTGGGGCTTGCGGCGGAGGCACCCGTCGAGGCGCAGGCCGCCGTGGTGGTGGAGCCCGCCGCGGCGCCCGAGGCGGAGCCTGCCCCGGAGCCCCCGCCGCCTGTCGAGGCGCCGGTGGCCCCCACGGGGGTCCCTCCTGCCCCCGCTGAACCAGCCCCCGAGGCCGCTCCCGCGGCAGGCAGGCCGGAGGCGCCGGACGCGGGGCAGCCGGAGACCGCGGTGCTCGAGATAGACCCGGCGGACCTGGAGAGGTTCTCCCAGGTGGCGGGCATGAGGATAATGCGCCTGACGGTCGAGCTCGACAAGGAGTGCCTGCTCAAGTCGGTCCGGGTCTTCATGGTGTTCAAGAAGCTCGCCCAACTCGGCGAGGTGCTGGCCTCGCTGCCCCCGGTCGAAGCACTCGAGGACGAGAAGTTCGCCGACAGCTTCCAGGTCGGTGTGGCCACCGGCGAGACCCCCGAGAAGGTCGAGAAAGCGCTGCTGGCCATAGCCGAGATATCTCGCGTGTCGATCGACTCCCTGCACGAGCCGAGGGAGGGAGAGCAGCCTGCCCAGGCCCCGGCAAGGCCCAGCGGCGAGAAGGCCCCACTCTCGATCGCGCGTAAGACCCAGAGCGTGCGGGTTAACATCGCCCGCCTGGATACCCTGATGAACCTGGTGGGCGAGCTGGTGATAAACAGGACCAGGCTGGCGCAGCTCGCGTCGGGCTACGAGATCGGGGAGCTGAGGGAGGCGCTCGACCAGACAGCCCGGCTGACCGCCGAGCTGCAGGACGAGGTCATGAAGACCAGGATGGTCCCGGTCGAGCACGTGTTCAACCGGTTCCCCCGCATGGTCCGCGACCTCGCCCGCGCCCAGGACAAGGAGATCGATTTCGTGATGGAGGGCAAGGAGATAGAGCTCGACAGGACCATCCTGGACGAGATATCCGACCCCCTCATACACATGCTGAGGAACTCGGTCGACCACGGCATAGCCTCCCCGGAGGAGAGGCGGGCGGAAGGCAAGCCCGCGCGGGGCACGATAAGGCTGTCTGCTTACCGGGACCGGAATTACGTCGCGATATCGGTCGAGGACGACGGTGAAGGAATATCGCTCGGGAAGGTCTTCGACAGCGCGCTCGATAAAGGCCTCGTCAGCGAGGAGGAGTACAGGACTCTGACCCCGGACGACCTGCTGAGAGTGCTCTGCCTGCCCGGATTCTCGACCTCGGAGAGAGTAAGCGGCGTTTCCGGCCGCGGCGTAGGCATGGACGCGGTAAAAGCAAAAGCCGAGTCCCTTGGGGGCTTCCTGGTCCTCGACGCGGAGCCCGGCAGAGGGACAAGGATCGTCCTGAACCTTCCGCTCACCCTGGCGATAGTCCAGGCGCTGATGGTCGAGGTCGCCGGCGAGCTATACGCGGTGCCGCTGGGCACAGTGCGGGAGACGCACGTAGTGAGCCCGGAGGACATCAAGACGGTCCAGAACAACGAGGCCATCTTCCTTCGCGACGAGACGATACCGCTGCTCAGGCTCGACCGCGCCCTCGACGTTGAGAACCCCGGTAACGGGGCCGAGCCGTTCCCGGTGGTCATCACGGAGATCGGTCCGCGGCTGATCGCCCTGGGCGTTCACTCGCTGGTAGGCCAGCAGGAGATAGTGATAAGCACACTGGACCAGTTTCTGAAGAAGGTCGAGGGCTTCGCCGGGGCGACCATCCTGGGGAGCGGGCGCGTCGCGCTGATACTCGACATTCCAAGCCTCATGTAGACCGGACCGACGGCAGAGAGGAATCCTTGAATGGCGAAGGACAAGTCGGGTAGATCGCTGTCCGAGCTCCAGATCGACGCGCTGAGGGAGGCCGGGAACATCGGCGCCGGCAACGCCGCAATCGCTCTCTCTCAGATGGTCAGCAAGAAGGTAGGCCTCTCCACCCCGAAGGCTTCCCTGATGCGGCTCTCGAACGTGCCGGAGCTCGTCGGCGGTCCGGAGGCGCCGGTGGCGGGTGTATACCTCAACGTCACGGGAGACTGCTCGGGCAGCATCCTCCTGCTGCTGGAAGAGGAAAGCGCTCTCAGCCTGGCGGGCCTCATGGTCCCCGGCGATATCGAGGAAGCGGACGACCTGACCGTGGTCAAGAAGTCGGCGCTCCAGGAGACGGGGAGCATTCTGTCCGCCTCCTACCTCAACGCCCTTGGACAGCTCACGGGGCTTTTCTTCAAGCCGTCGGTGCCGGGCTTCGCGGTCGACATGGCCGGCGCCATACTAGATTATGTGCTGGTGGACCTCGCCTCGAGCGCTGACTACGTGCTCGTAGTGGAGACCGACTTCATGGTGTCCGGCGTGAAAGTCCTCGGGCACCTGGTTCTGTTCCCGGACCTCGGGACCCTCAGTAAGATACTGGACAGGCTGGGGGTGCCTTTTGAGTGACCTGGTCAACGTCGGGGTCGCCGATCTGAAGGTCTCCGATAACTCGGATACGCTTGTCAGCTACGGGCTGGGCTCCTGCGTGGCGGTCGCCATCTTCGACCCTGTGAAGAAGGTGGGTGGCCTGGCCCACGTGATGCTCCCGGAGAGCCGGGGTAAAGAGACGGCGGCGGCGCCGGGCAAGTTCGCGGACACGGCGGTGCCGCACCTCGTGCAGGAGCTGGTCAGGCTCGGGGCGAGGCCCAAGGGACTGAAGTGCAAGCTCGTGGGCGGAGCGCAGATGTTCGAGATACCGGGCTCACGGAACAAGCAGGCGGGACTGGCGTGTGGACCTTCGGCCAATATCGGGGCGCGGAATGTCGAGGCGGTCAAGCAGGCGCTCGAGGAGCTCAAGGTGCCTATCGTCGGAGAGGAGACGGGCGGTAACCACGGGCGCACTGTGCGGTTCGACACTTCGAGCGGCGTGATAGACATAACCTCGATATATTTCGGTCAGAGCGCCCTGTAGGGCTTACTCACACCTTGAACCTCTTCGCCATCTCCCTCAGGTCCGCCGCCATCTCCGACAACCTTCGCGCGGCCGCGGCCAGGTCGCGCGACGCCGAGCGCTGCTCCTGTGCGGCGGATGCTATTTCGACGGCCTTGCCTGTGCCCACCTCGGCGAGTATCTCCGCCTCGGTCGCGAGCTCCATCAGCTCGTCGTGCGCGGGGCAGGCCTCCCCCTGCTCCTTGATAGCCCTGGCGGACTCCATGATGCTCCTTATCTTCTCTGTCTGGGACTCCATGTTCCGGGCAAGCGCCACAACCGAGTCGACCATCTCGTCGATGTGAGAGAACATGTCCGCGGTGGCCGCCGACTGCTCCTCGGCCAACAAGGACATCTTGTTGGACGCGTAGCCGGACTCCGCGACGGCGCTCCTGAGGTAGTCACGCATCCTGAGGAATGCGGCGGCGAGCGTACCTATCTGGTCGCGGGTCCGGATTACCACCTCGCCTGTCAGGTCCCCGGAACCCACCTTCTCGGCGTTCCGGACGAGCTCGTCCAGCGGGCGGGCGATGCTCCGGCCCAGGAAAAAGGCGGCGAGCGAGGCCAGGACCAGTATCACCGCCCCGAGGCCGAAGAGGGCCAGCGCCACCTTGTTGGCAGGTGAGAAGGCCTCTGACGAAGGCACTACGACTCCCACGGTCCAGTCGATGCCCGCCCGCCCGATGCCCTCGAAGGCGACGAGGAACTCTTTGTCGGCGTACTCGATCGTCGCGTTTCCCGAGCTCTCCCTGCGCATGCGTTCCACGAGCTCATCGACCGCCAGGGCGTCCGACGCCGACCCGGCCCCCGCCGGCTCCCTGAAAAGGAAGCCCGAGATCACTGTGCCGGAGGGAGTCACCAGGAACCCGTAGCCACTCTGCTTTACCTTGACCGCCTCCACCGATTCGGTGATGTCGTCGGGTGAGGTGAAGACAACCAGGTACGCGAATATCTGGCCGGCCGCGTCCCGCTCCGGCGTCGACACCGCGATCACGGGGGACTGCATCCCGAGCTCGGCCAGCGCGCTCGGCTGGTGGATGAAAGTGAACGTTGTCTGGGCCGTCTGGGCGTTCTGGAACCAGCTCGTGCCCTGCGCTGTCGAGAGCGCCGCGAGCTCGCCGGTCCCGGTCACCACCTTGCCGTTGGTGTCGGTGATCAGCGCGCCCGCTCCCAGGGGGTAGCCCTGGATGAAGATGTTGAGGACCTGCTGTTTCTCGGCCGCCGGGGAGCCGGGGTCGCGCAGCCTCGGAAATCCGGCCAGCAGCTCGACGAGGTCCGCGCGCCGCTCCAGGCCCGCTTCCACTATGTTGCCGGTGAGACGCGCCGAGTCCAGTGCGGACTGCTTCACGTCTTCCCTCACGATACCGGTTATCAGCGCGTGTGATATCAACACGGAAGCCAGGAGACAAGCCAGGACGAACAACAGGAGGATCGCGGTTATCTTGACACGGAGGTCACTTTCGAAGAATCTCAAGCCGCACCTCTCGCCGACACGTCCGCGCCGCTTGGACAGGTCTAATGATTATAGCAGGGGAAAGATGGGCCGGTAATCCTCCGGAGGTTCAGTCTTCGCCCCGCGCCTTCAACCCCATGAAGTACCTGCGCGCAGCCTCCGAGATGCAGGAGGCGGCCCGGGCCAGGAACGCGTCGTCGGACAGCAGGGCCTCCTCATCGGGATTCGTGATGAACAGCGGCTCGACGATGACCACCGGCATCCTGGTCTCCCGCAGCAGGGGCACGGCCATCCCGTGGGCGCGGCAGTCCTGAAGCCCCAGCCTCTCCACCAGGGCGTCCTGTATGTGGTTCGCGAGCCTGTAGCCGTACGGGGAGCGGTAGCTCCTGCTGCCGAAGTAATAGCAGGATGCGCCTCGGGCCCTGGGGTCGGGCGAGGCATTGAAGTGGATGGACAGCACCAGCTCGACGCCCAGCTGGTTGGCAAGGGCCGCCCTGTCCTCCTCGGGGAGGAACTCGCCGCGCCTGCGCGAGTACAGCACCACTGCCCGCGAGTCGACCAGCATGTTGCCAAGCGGCTCGACCAGTCTCTCCGCGGCATCGCTCTCGCGCATGCCGGTGGGGCCGACCTCCCCCGGATCGGGCGGGTATCCGTGGCCCGCGTCGAGCATTATGCGCCTTCCGGTGATGCCACCCCTGGGCAGGCCCCTCTCGGACTCCCGGACAGCGGCCACGCTGGTCGGCTTGGTGACCCGTGAAAGCCTCATCAGGGCCTCCGCCGTCCTCGTGCCCACTATCCCGTCAGGCGCGAGCCCGCTGTTGCGCTGGAACTGCTCCACCGCAACCGCCGCTTCGCTGTCGAAGATGCCGTCCTCTTTGCCGCTGTAGAAGCCGAGTGAGTTGAGCCTGCGCTTAAGGTCGGCGACGTCGTCTCCACGGAGCGCCGGCTCGTGCAGGTACAGGAAACGGCTGCCGAGGACGCGGCTGGCCTCGACCAGCGAGCGCCAGGTGTCCGGGCCGACTATGCCGTCCGCTATGAGGCCCCTGTCCTGCTGGAACGCCCGCACGGCGCGCTCGGTCTCGTCGCTGAAGAAGCCCTGGTCGACCTCGCCGCAGGACTCCTGGAGGAAGCCCGCCGACACGAGGCGCCCCTGTATGTCAGAGACCTCGCGGCCTTCCGAACCCTTCCTGAACAGCTTCACTCGCCCTCCGGATACGCGTTGACGGCACGTCGCGTGATTATCATATTCTATATCCCAGGGCCCGCCGGCGCCGCCGTGAGCTCCTCATCGCGCCGGGGGTCCGTTTGTCGTATACTAGTCCAGACTGTGCTAGGTGGGGAGCTAGCGGTGCCCTGTAACCCGCAATCCGCTACAGCGGGACCGAACTCCCACCGGAGGTCTTTTGGGGCCGGTTACGCTGCTACGGTAAGCGGTGTCGAAGGCTGGGTCCCACGCAACGGAAATTTGTGAAACCCGTCAGGTCCGGGAGGAAGCAGCGGTAAGCAAAACCTTTCGTGTGCCGTGGAGCAACCTGGTTGGAGCTGGCTGCCGGGGCGGCGCCCGTCCACTGGGAACGATGGTGGGTGCACAGTCACTTTACTGTCCGGGGACCGGCGGCAGAGGGCCGCCGCTCGAGCGGAGACGCGATGGAACACATCTCCCTTTACAGGAAATGGCGGCCGCAGGCGTTCACCGAGGTGGTGGGCCAGCGGCACGTGACCAACACCCTTTCCAACGCGCTCTCGTCCGGAAGGCTCGTGCACGCGTACCTCTTCGCGGGGCCGAGGGGCACCGGGAAGACGAGCACCGCGCGGATCCTCGCCAAGGCCATCAACTGCGTGGAGGGCCCCACCGCGACGCCCTGCAACGTCTGTGACGCATGCGTCTCGATCTCGGAGGGCACCGCCCTGGACGTCATCGAAATAGACGCCGCGAGCAACCGCAAGATCGACGAGATACGTGAGCTCCTCGAGAAGATACCGTATACGCCGACTGCTCTCCGCTCGAAGGTCTACATCATCGATGAGGTGCACCAGCTCACATCCGAGGCGTCCAGCGCCCTGCTCAAGACTCTGGAGGAGCCCCCCGGCCACGTGGTGTTCGTACTGGCGACCACCGAGCCCCACAAACTCCTGCCCACCATCGTATCGAGGTGCCAGAGGTTCGACTTCAGCCTGGTGTCCGCACGGGATGTCGCCCGCCTGCTGCAGCACATAGCGCAGAGTGAGGGGATCGACATAGAGGACGAGGCGCTCGACATGATAGCGGAGAACGCACACGGCTCCGTGAGGGACGCCATCGGGGTGATGGACCAGATATCGAACCTGTCCGGCGAGCGCGTCACTCGAGAGGAGCTGGCCGAGCTGCTGGGCGAGGTGGAGACAGACCTGGTGTTCAGCATGGTGGATATGATCGCCGAGCGCGACACCCCCGGGGCCCTCTCGCTGGTCGGGCGCATGGTCGAGGACGGCAAAGACCCCAGGAGGTTCGTGGAGTCGCTGCTGGCGCACCTCCGGAGCCTGTTCCTGATACAGAACGCCTCCCATCCCGACGAGATAGTCGAGGCCACGAGCGACCATTTTCAGAAGCTGAGCGAGCAGTCGGACCTCCTTACCCGCCACGAGGTGATCAAGCTGATGGAGAGGTTCGGTGAGGCGCACCGCGAGATGCGCTGGAACGAGAACCCCCGGCTCGTACTCGAGTACGCCATCGTCAAGAACACCAGCCTGGACGCGGACGTCTCGCTCGAGGGGCTGGCGTTCCGCATCGAGGAGCTCGAGAAGAAGCTTGAGGCCTTGTCCTCCGCCGGACCCGCGGAGACCCCGCCGGGGCCTTCAGGAGGTGCACGGAGCGCCAAAGCCCAGGCGAAGACCGAGGAAAAAACGGCGGGGCGCCGGAAGAAGCCCCCCCGCGCCCCCGAGGAAGAGGCCGCGCCCGCCTCGCCGGTCCCCGGCCCGGAACCCGAGCCGGCCCTGCCCCAGGTGGGAGGGTCACAGCGGGAGAAGGTGCGACGCACCTGGATGGCGGTGCTCGCGGAGCTCAAGAAGATGGGCAGGATGAAGCTCTACGCGCTCCTCACCAAGGCGCGGGTCCAGGAAGCCGGCTCCGGAAAGCTCGTGCTGGCGTTTCCGGCTGACGCGTTGTTCCAGATGGAGGTGCTGGCGGATTCCGCCGAGGACATCTCCGCCATAGAGGAGACCTGGGCGCGCTTCGCGGAGGAGCAGGTGAAGGTGTCGCTGGTCAGCCAGTCGGGCCCGGGCTTGCCCCGCGCGCGTCCGGCGCAGAAGCCCACTCCCGGGCCTGCGCCCGACCCGCCGCCCGTTCCGGAGCCACCGGCCCAGGCCGCTCATGAGCAGGTGGTCGACCCCCCGAAGGAGAAGCCGTCCGGCTCGAAGAAGCCGTCATCGAAAGAGGTCGCCGAGATGCTCAAGGAGCGCTTCGACGGCGAGATAGTCAACGAAGAACCGGACAAGGAGTAGATGTGTCCAAGGGCAAGTACTACCCGAAGGGTCCGAAACCGCAGAAGTCGGGAGGCGGTCCGCAGGACATGCTCAGGCAGCTCCAGCAGGTCCAGAAACAGATGGAGGAAGCCCAGGAACAGCTCTCCGAGGTGGAGGTGGAGCATTCCGCTGGAGGCGGCATGGTGAAGGTCGTCGTTGACGGCCACCAGAACATCAAGTCGATAACCATCGACCCCCAAGTGGTGGACCCCGAGGATGTCTCCATGCTCGAGGACCTGGTGCTTGCCGCGGTGACCGGGGCTCTCGAGGAATCCCAGAAACTGGCCTCGGAGAAGATGGGCGGGCTTGCGGGCGGGTTGGGCCTGCCTCCCGGGTTCGACCTGCCGGGCCTTTGAGCGTGCGGCGATGACGTACTATTCCGGCACCCTCGAGAACCTGATAGAAAGGCTCTGCGGCCTCCCGGGGATAGGGCCGAAATCAGCCCAGAGGATCGCGCTGTACCTGCTGTCCTTGCCCCGTGACGAGGCGGTCGAGCTCGCGAAGTCCATCGTCGATGTCAAGGACAGGGTCAGGTTCTGCGCGACGTGCTTCAATATTTCAGAGGGAGAAGTCTGCGGCATTTGCTCCGACGAGCGGCGAGACACCTCGGTCATATGCGTCGTTGAGGAGCCACGCGACGTCATCGCCATCGAGCGCAGCGGAGCGTTCCGCGGCCGGTACCACGTACTGGGAGGGGCGATATCCCCAATAGACGGCGTCGGGCCGGACGAGCTCCGCTTCACGGAACTCATGGCCAGGCTGAGGGGCGGCGGGGTGAGCGAGATAGTCGCGGCCACGAACCCGAACGCCGAGGGCGAAGCGACCGCCCTGTACATGGCCCAGCTCGTGAGACCGCTGGGGATAAAGGTCACCAGGATCGCCAGCGGGCTGCCCGTAGGCGGAGACCTGGAGTACGCCGACGAGATAACACTCGGCCGCGCGATGGAAGGCCGCCAGGAACTCTGAGAAGAAGTCGTCAAGCCGCAAGGCGGCTTGACGGCGGAAAGTCACTTTACGGACTGGCCGTCCTTGAGCTTTTCAACGCCCTTGACCACGACCCGGTCTCCGGTCTTGACGCCCTTCACGAGCTCGACCCTGTCTTCGGTCGTGAGCCCGACCACCACCGGGGTAAGGACCGCCTTTCCATCCACGACCTTGAAGACGTACTTCTTGCCTTCCTTTTCTACCAGTGCCTCCACCGGCACAACGAGCGCGTCCTTCTTGGCCGCCACCGACAGGTCGGCGGTGCCCGTCATGCCGATCTTGAGGTTGGTATCGGCCTGGTTCATGCGGATGGTGACCTCGAAGGCGGTCGCCCCCGCCTCGTTGGTGGTGGCAACGTCGGCGACCTTCACTACGGCGCCCTCGTACTTGTTGCCGGAGTAGGCCTCGAGGCTCATGCGGGCAAAATCGTTGACCTCGATCTTGGCGATGTCGGACTCGTCGACCTTGGCGACCATGGACATGCTCTTGAGGTCTACTATCTGGAAGATGGGAGTGCCGGGGGAGATGAACGCTCCCGGCACGGGAGGACCTCCGGTGGGCAGGCCCATGTTGCTCATCCCACCGGACAGCCCGGAGAGGGACGACAGGTTGAGCCCCGATGGTATCATGCCGCTGAAGCTGCTCATCAGGGTGCTCATGAGGCTGTTTATCGAAGTGCCCGACGACTGTGCTCCCACGAGAGTCCCGGCGGCGGGCGCGGTTATGGTCGCCGCCTGCAGGTTCTTCTGCGCGTTCTCGATCGCCTTCTGCGCGGCCGCCTCCTGCGCCCCGGTGCTGAAGCCGCCGCCACCCCCGCCGAACGAGGGCCGGTTGGCTATCTGGGCCTGGTACTGGTTGTACGAGGCCTCAATGGCCTGCAGGGCGGGCAGCCGCAGGTTCTCGGGCAGGTTGGGGACGAGCAGCTTCTCGAGGTTGTAGAGGTTTGTCACCCCCGTATCGACGCTCGCGAGCGCCGAGTTGACAGCCGACCCGATGCCGGAAGCGGCGGAGGCCAGTCCGTTGAACATGCTCGCCAGAGATTGGGTGGATTCGAGGCTTGCCTGCGCGGAGAGGAGGGACTGCTCGAGGCTCGAGGTGTCCAGCTGCACCAGGACCTGCCCCGCCGCCACCTGCTGTCCCTCCTGCGCGTACACCTGGGCTACCGAGCCGTACACCTGCGGGATGACCTGCACGGGGCTCGTCGCCGTGAGGGTCCCGGCCACCATCACCGTCTCCTCGATGGACCTGGGCCCTACCCGCACCACCTCGACTTCCGCTGCGGACCCGCCGCACCCGGCGGACGCCACTGCAAGGAGCGCGACCACCAGCGCGGTCTTGACCGCCAGCGAGGCCAACCTGTTCGACTTCAAACCTGCCTCCTAATCACTGCCCAGGTGAGCGTGCTAGCAGGATACTATATCAGGTCGGCTGCTTAGGAAAGACCCAAAAGTACCACTTCCGCCCGCCCCGCGACCGGCCCGCCCGGTGCGGCATTGGAGCGGGAGCCGCGACCGGTTCAGAACAGCTGGAAGAGACCCGACAGGAGGAGGATCATGCCGTTATAGATGGCGTGGCCCATCATGGGTCCGGAGAGGTTGTGCTGGCGCTCGTAGATGTAGCAGAGGCCGTACCCCAGCAGGAAGCGCGGGAGGAACCCGATTATCTCGAAGTGCGCGGCTGCAAAGAGAACGCCGTTGAGGAGCATCGCCGGCTGCCTGTCCATCCTGTTGCGCAGAGCCGGATAGAGGTAGCCGCGGAAGAAAATCTCTTCGCAGACCGGCGCGAGCACCACCAGCGTGAGGAAGAGCAGGAATACCAGGACCCCGCTCACGCCTCCCGAAGATATCCTGTTCACCGACTTCGAGACCATGTCGGGAGCGTTGGTGTCACGCAGCAACCTCTCGGACGCGTATGCGAGGATGATGGCGCCGACGAACAGGGGCAGGCCCAGGCCGACGCCCCAGGCGATCCCCTTCCACATGCCGTCCATCTTCAACCCCAGCGCGGTGACCGTGCTCTTGTGCCTGACCTTGACCGAGTAGAAGGTGCCCCCCAGGAGCAGCGCGTAGAGGAGGACGCTCGAGAGGAATATCAGAAGGAACGTCGCGTTGGTGGCGCTGGTCACTTCCCTGAGAAGGACGTAGAGCGCGAAGCTCATGGCCGAGGCCGCCATGAAAGCTATCGCGAAGATTATCATCGCCTCACCGACGCCCCAGGGCGCACCCGGGAAGACCACCTCACGTGGCTTGCGGTACCTGGCCGGAGCGTAGGGAGGGTATCCATACCCCGGCGGAGGCTGATAGCCTCCGGGCGGAGGCGGGTAGCGGTACTCCCCGCCGGTCCAGTAGGCCTGGGGGTAATACGGGTACTGGGGCTGCCCGGGAGCGGGCCCCACGGGGAGGCTTTGCCCGGGAGCGCAGGACCGGCAGTAGTTCCGGTTCCCATGGATGACCCGGCAGTACGCGCACAGGGTGCGGTTGCAGGATACGCAGCGCGCCACCGCGCTGGAGCCGGGATGGTTCGCGCACTCGACGCAGCTCGCATCCGGGTGGCCGGCTTCACCCATGGGCAGCGGGCCTTTCACTCGGGCCATTGCGGGCCGCGCTCATCGGGACCGTCATTCTACCAGCAGCTCCGCGATCTGTACCGCGTTGAGCGCCGCGCCCTTGCGGAGGTTGTCACTCACTATCCAGAGATTAAGCGCGTTGTCAGTCGAGAAATCGGTACGGATGCGGCCGACGTACGAAGGGTCGGTGCCCTCGCATTCGATGGCCAGCGGGTACAGGTCGCCGGCAGGGTCGTCGATGACGACGACCCCGGGAGCGCCGCTCAGTACCCGGCGGGCGTCCTCCGGGTTCACCGGCCTCTCGAACTGTATGTTCACTGATTCGCTGTGGCCCACCAGGACCGGCACGCGAACGGTGGTCGCGGTGACGGCAAGGTCGTCGACCCCCATTATCTTGCGGGTCTCGTTGACCATCTTCTCTTCTTCCCTGGTGTAGCCGTTCTCGAGGAACACGTCGATGTGCGGCAGGCAGTTGTACGCTATCTGATGGGGGTATACCTCGCACTCTACGGGTTCGCCGGACTCGATGGCGCGCACCTGGCCCATCAGCTCCTCTACGGCCTCCTTGCCGGTGCCGGAGACCGACTGGAAGGTGGTCACCACCACGCGCCTGATGACGTACTCAGCGTGCAGGGGCTGCAGCACCACCACCATCTGGATGGTGGAGCAGTTCGGGTTTGCGATTATCCCCTTGTGCTTGAACGCGTCGTCCGGGTTCACCTCGGGGACCACCAGGGGGACCTCGGGGTCCATGCGGAACGCGCTCGAGTTATCCACGACCACAGCTCCGGCGCCCGCGGCAATGGGCGCGAACTTGCGGGATATCGATGCACCCGCGCTGAAGAGGGCAAGGTCGATGCCTTCGAAGGAGTCCTCGTCCAGCACGTGGACGGGCAGGGTCTCTCCGCGGAACTCGAACGACCTGCCCCTGGACCGCTCGGAAGCGAGCAGGGTGAGGTCGCGGACCGGGAAGGACCGCTCCTCCAGCACCTTTCTCATCTCCTGGCCTACCATGCCGGTCGCGCCGACGACAGCGACGCGTGGCTCCCTCATTTCTTCCTACCTCCCGTCTCAGCAGCGGTGATGCCGCGCTGGAACCTTTAACGTACCGCGGGAACGTACTGCTTACGGCGGCCGGACCCTACAGGCCGAAGTGGTCGTGCAGGGCTTTGACCGCCTTCTCCCCGTCGTCCCGCCTGACGACGCAGGATATCTTGATGGGCGAGGTGCTGATCATCTCGATGTTTATGTCGTTCTCGGCCAGGGTCTTGAACATCCCGGCCGCGATGCCCGGGTGGGTCCTCATGCCGGCGCCCACCACGCTTATCTTGGCGATGTTGTCGTCGAAGTTGCTGCCCTCCGCCCCGAGTGCGCTGACTATCTCCTCTGTGACCTGCCTGACCTTCTCGATGTCGTCCTGGCTCACGGTGAAGGAGATATCGGTGCGGGCCTGCTCGCTCACGTTCTGGATTATCATGTCCACGTTGATGTTTGAGTCGGCCAGGCCCCCGAACAGGCTCGCCGCGACACCCGGCTTGTCCGGGACACCGACAATGGTGACCTTCGCCTCGTCGAAATCGTGCGTTACCGCGCTCACAATGGCTTTTTCCATGATATCATCCTCGCTCTTCACCCATGTCCCCTCACCGACGTTGAAGCTCGAGCGCACGTGAAGGGGCACATTGTAGTTACGCGCGTACTCGACGGAACGGGACTGGAGGACCCTCGCGCCCGTGGCAGCCATCTCCAGCATCTCGGTGTACGATACCTGCTCGAGCTTGTGCGCCTCGGGTACCACGCGCGGGTCGGCGGTGAAGACACCGTCCACGTCGGTGTAGATCTCGCAGTAGTCCGCGTGAAGGGCGGCCGCCAGCGCCACCGCGGTGGTGTCCGAGCCGCCACGCCCGAGTGTGGTGATCTCTCCCTCGCTGGTCACGCCCTGGAAACCGGCCACGACGACCACCCGCCCCTTGCGCAGCTCCTGGATGACCCGCTCCGCGCCGACGTGCCTTATCTTGGCCTTGGTGTGGCCGGTGTCGGTCAGCATCTCCACCTGCTGCCCGGTCATGCTGATGGCGTCCTGCCCCAGCTCGTTCAGGGCCATCGCCAGGAGGGCCATCGAGACCTGTTCTCCGGTGGAGAGAAGCATGTCCATCTCCCTCTCCGGCGGCAGCTTGGATATCTGCGCCGCCAGGCCGACCAGCTCATCGGTGGTGTCTCCAAGGGCGCTCACCACGACCACCACGTGGTCGATCCTCTTCTTGCTGTCCACCACGCGGCGGGCGACGTTCTTTATCTTCTCGACGTCGGCGACCGAAGAGCCGCCGAACTTCTGCACGACCAGTGACATGACTTGATTCACCACCACTTGCAGAACAAACCCGGGCTTGCCGGGCTGTCGGAATAACTAGTATAGCGGAATGCGGCGGAGAAGAAAAAGGGTGAGAGGGCCTGCGTCAGGAGGCGCGGCTACAGGCCGGGGGCGAGAAGCGCCGCCAGTACGAACAGCGACGCGGATACCGCGGACATCGCGAGGCCGGCTCCGCCCAGGACGGGCGGTCTCTCTCCGCCTGAGGCCGACAGGCCGATGAGGAAGAAGACGAGGGAAGCGATCGCAAGTGGGACCGGAAGCAGCAGGGACGTCCCCATGATGACGCGCAGGAGCTCCGCCGCCGGGCTGTAGCTCAGCCGCGAGGGGAGGACGAAAGCGAAGAACAGGAATATCGCTACCCCCAACGCGGGTAGCGCCAAGGAGCACGCCCCGGCGACAAAACACCTCTTATACTGTTTATCTTCTTTGCGGACGGGGCTGTCGAGACTCATGTTCCGTGTCTTCTCTCGTGGTGACCTGATCTTTGAGAGCCGTTGGGGGCATCTTGTCCTCTGAGGGGCGAGGGGTGCAGCTTTCCGCAGCCTCTGGTACTCCAACCAGCAAGGAAAAGGCACCGCGAACTCTCTATGCGGGCATCCCCCCGGAAGCCTTCAAATGGAAGCCCCGGGAAGAGCTGATCCTGTCGTTGGAGTCGATGCGCTCGAGGTACCTCGAGATAATGGTCCTCGATGGAGATCTCGTCGAGCGGCTACAGCATGGCCGCTCTCATCACGCTCATGCGCACAAGGTCCCTGGCCTTGACTGTTGCCTCGTCCCATTCGTGCAGATGCACCCAGGAGCAGTGGTCGCGTATGTTCGCGAACTCGAAAAGGTGTTGTTTGAGGCCCGCTTCCCAGCATGCGTCACGGAAGAGGGCTCGCGGGTGCGGGGTGTGCAGGAAGTCACGACAACGGCCTTTTTCGCTGCCTTCTTCCTGCCTGCTGTTTCAGGGGACGACAATCTGGCGGCCGCCTTCCCGGCGGCCGCTGACTCGTCAGCCAAGGCCTTTCCTTTCGTTACTGCTCGGTGCTACCTCTTCTTCTTGGCCGGAGCCTTCTTCTTCTTGGCGGCCGGCCTCTTCTTGGCTGCTGCCTTCTTCTTTGCCGGAGCCTTCTTCTTCGGCGCTGCCTTCTTCTTGGCGGCCGGCCTCTTCTTGGCTGCTGCCTTCTTCTTTGCCGGAGCC
>DYIU01000001.1:599379-879678 GCA_020723485.1 Acidimicrobium ferrooxidans
TTCTTCTTCGGCGCTGCCTTCTTCTTGGCGGCCGGCCTCTTCTTGGCTGCCGCCTTCTTCTTGGCCGGCTTCCTGGCTGCCTTCTTCGCTGCTGCCATCGCCTCTACCTCCTATCTCCCTGACCCGGCTGTTGCCGTGGTCTTCCCGGCGAATTCCACTATCGCCCGCGCGGCCCCGTCGGCCGCTCCACCGACCTGAGTCACCGCGTCGGTGACATCCATGGGTCTCGTACAGGCGCCGGCTATGTCTATCCCTGGTACGTCTGTATCCATCGGGGCCAGGAGGTCGTTGCTTGCGTTAAAGAAATCATATTCGTCCATCGCTGCACCCAGCACTTCTGCGAGTCTGCTAATGCCCGGCGGAGGGACGAAAGCAGTGGAGAGGACTACCATGTCCACCTCCATGCTCTTAACGCCACCGCTCTCGGTGTCATCATACCAAACCAAGAGGTTCTTAGTCTCTGGGTCTTCAGTTGTCTCTCCAGGTCGAACCCTCAAACACTTTATGCCGTACTCGCTCTCGCCTCTCTTTATATATTCGTCGAAACCTCTGCAAATGCTCTTAGGTCAGTGTAAAAGATTATGTTCCGCGTGTCGTCGCGATGCGTGTACGCGAGCGCGTTGATGAGGCGCTCGTCCTCCATGCCGTGTATCACGTTGTCGAAGCAGCCGCCGCGCCAGCCGGGCGAGCCTACGTCTCGCAGCTCTCCAGGTGCGCGATCATCCCCTCGAGCACCTTCTTGCGTCGCTGGACCTCGGCGATCTTTTTCTCGACGGTATCCATGTTCGGATCGAATACGCACTCGCCAAAATCACAGTTGATGCCGGCCAGCTCCTCGAACTTCGCCGCGAGCTTCGCGGTCTCCTCGTCAAGTGTTGCCAGTTCCTTGTCGAGAATCTCTTGCTCTTCCGGGCTTGCCATCTAGATGACCTCCTTAGAAAGCTCTAGAAAAAATGTACGCATAGGATAGCAAAGAACAAAGCGCCGTGAAAAGATGCCAGTCAACCGAGCAGCCCGTACCTTTCGATGTTGGCGTCGGCGACGGCCTGTATCTGCTTCACGTGTTCGTCGCCTCCGGGGTACCTGTACAGGTGCGCGAACCTCTTCTGCGGCCGGAGGTACTCATCCACCGGAACAAGGTCGTCCCGCTTGATCTTGCGTACCCTTACTATCTCACCGTCCTCCATCTCGAACAGCGGGTAGAGCCCCGAGTTCACCGCGGCTTGAGCCATCCTCACGGTCAGGTGGCTCTCCACTCCCCACCCTGACACGCAGGGGCTGTGTATCTGGACGTACTTCGGCCCGGTGAAGGAGAGCGCCTTCTTTATCTTCCGCTGTATGTCGACGGGGTAGCCCGCCGAAGCGGTAGCTATATAGACGGCCCCGTGAGCGGCCACGATCGCGGGAAGGTCTTTTTTGCGCGTGGCGTTGCCCCACGACATCTTCCCGGTGGGACTGGTCGTGGTCAGCGCGTTCAGCGGCGTGAGGCCGGAGCGCTGGTAGCCCGTGTTCGAGTAGACCTCCGTGTCATAGCAGACGTACAGGATGTCGTGCCCCCTCTCGAGCATCCCCGAGAGCGCGCCCATGCCGATGTCGGCGGTCCCGCCGTCGCCGGCCTGCGCTATGACCTTCGTGCCGGTATCGCGCCCCAGGGCCTTGAGTGCGACCTCGATCCCGGACGCCACGCTCGCGGCGTTCTCGAAGAGCGAGTGTATCCAGGGCACCTGCCATGAAGACCGCGGGAACCTGGTGGTGAAGACCTCCAGGCAGCCTGTGGCGTTCGTCAGGATCACGTTGCGACCGGCCGCCTCCAGGACCGTGCGCGCGGCCAGCGCCTCGCCGCAGCCCGCGCAGGCCGTGTGGCCGTATGCCATGAGCCTCGACTCGACCTGCTCGTTGGACATGAGACCTCCTCAGTCCTCTATCTGGTGTGCGGACCACAGCACCTCGTGGTCCACGCCCGTCATCTCGACGCGGCAAGTATCGTCGCTCAGGAGCCCGAGCGCTATCTTGCGGATATCTCTCTTCCTCACGTCGCGTCCGCCGAGGCCCACCACGAAGCTCGAGATGTTCGGCGTCAGCGAGGCGCCGCAGAAGGCGGACCGTATCTCGGAGCAAAGGATGCCTTCCAGGCCGAGGGAGATGTCCTTCTCAACGACGCCCACGACGCGCGCATTGTGCAGGGCCTCGTGCAGCTGGTTGCGCGGGAACGGCCTCACCGTCCGCACCTTGATTATCCCCACGGGGTGGCCCTCGTCCCGGAGCTCGTCAACCACTTCTTTCATGGTCCCGAGGAGCGAGCCCATGGAGACGAGGAGGACCTCGGCGTCGGAGTCGCGATAGCCCTCCACCAGGTCCCCCCGGAACCTGCCGAACTCCCCCGCGAAGCGCGCCGCGGAATCGACGATCGCCTGCGACGCCTTCTGCATCGCCTGGTGGAGGAGCATGCGTATCTCCATGTAGGCGTCCGGCCCGGCCATGGAGCCCAGCGTTATCGGGTCATCCGGGGTGAGGTAGAACCTCGGCTCGAAGGGCGGCAGGTAAGAGTCCACCTGCTCGGGTCCGGGGACGTCCACGGTCTCCGTGGCGTGCGTCAGTATGTAGCCGTCCATGCACACCATCACAGGGATGTTCAGCCGCTCGGCGATCTCGAACGCCTGGATGTGCATGTCGCCGGCCTCCTGCACGTCCTCCGCGTACATCTGTATCCACCCGCAGTCGCGGAGAGACATGGAGTCCTGCTGGTCGTTCCATATGTTGATAGGCGCGCTCACGGCGCGGTTGGCGACCGTCATAACCACCGGCAGCCTCATGCCGGCGATGTTGAACATAACCTCGGTCATCAGGAGAAGGCCCTGGGACGAGGTCGCGGTGTAGGCGCGGGCACCGGTGGCCGAAGCGCCGAGGACCACCGAGGCCGCGGTGAACTCGCTGTCCGCCAGCACGTAGCCGGCGTCGAGCCTGCCGTCTGCGAGCATGCGGGCCAGGTCCTCCACTATGTGGGTCTGCGGCGTTATGGGGTAGGCGCAGACGACCTTCGGCCTGCATAGCGCGACGAACTCCGCAACGGCCCGGGAGCCCTCGAGGATGCGTCTCATCCGGCGCCACCCCCTCCGCCGGGGGCCGAGCCCCGCCGCTCGGCGGACTCGATCGGGCCGCCGTAGTTCTCGTCCGGGCGCTCGACCGGCTCGCCCTTCACCTCGGGGCCGGGGACCCTCTCGGGCCCTCCCTCGGCCTCGAGCACCATGTCGATATCGTCGACCGGGCACATCTCCGCGCAGATACCACAGCCCTTGCAGGCGTCCATGTCCGCGTCGAACTTCTTCTTGTCGATGCGGAAGACGGCCCCATCCGGGCACATCAGCTCGCAGTTCCTGCAGCCGATGCAGTCGACCTGTTTGTGGCGCGGCCTGTAGATGCGCCAGCCGGACTTCTTCTCCTGGCGGGTCGTCCCTGGCTGTACGACCACTCCGTAAACGGGTTTCATGACAGCACGCTCCTGGTATCCTCGAAGGCTCGCCGCATCGCGATTATCTCCTTCTCCCCGAGCTCGCCCGGGTACCGTTCCCTGACGCTCTTCTCCAGGGCGTCGAGCCGTATCTCGCCGGATGCGCCCGCGAAGGCCCCGACCATTATCGTGTTTATTATGGGCTTGCCGACTATCTCCAGTGCGAGCTGGGTCGCCGGCACTGTCACGGCCCGGTAGCGGTCAGGGACATCGAACTCAGAGGGCGGCTGTTCGGTGTTTATCACCACAAGGCCACCGTCCTTCAGCCCGTCCAGCAAGTCGTCCCCGGTGAAGAGACTGGCGTCCTGCACTATCAGGTAATCAGGCTCGTAGACCTGGCTCCTCAGCCGTATGGGGGCGTCGCTGATCCTCACGTAAGCCGTCACCGGCGCGCCGTGCCGCTCAGAGCCGAACATGGGAAATGCCTGGGCGTAGAGCCCGTCGGTGAACGCGGCCTCGGCCAGGAACTCGCTCGCGGTGACGTTGCCCTGTCCGCCCCTGCCGTGAATCCGGATCTCCTTTATCAGCGGTACCACCCCCCGCTCACACGACCAACACGGTCATCTGCTTCAGTCCACCCACGGCCTCGCACGCAGGGCCCAGTCGCTATCGGGATAGAGCTCCGTGAGCTCCGAGGCGGCCACGTCCAGGTGCGAGTCGTCATCGGTCGCCTTTCTCCTGGAGACGGCCCGGAAGTATATCGCCTCCGGGGCGAGCGCCGAGGCGGGATAGTCGCGGGCTACCGCATCGAACAGCTCTGCGGCCTCCGGGTAGTTGTGCGAGCCGAACGCCACCCTGGCCCTGCCGAAGGACAGGTACGCCATGAAGATCTCGGGTGGCAGGAACCCGGTCACACGGTAGTGCTCGGCCGCTTTTCGGTCGGCGAAGACGACGCTCGGAGTCCACACGACGTTGTACCGCCGGAGCAGCTTGCTCGCGCTGTCGTACGGTATCCGCCACGGGACGAAGTTCTGAGACACATACCGGGCGACCTCTTCACTCGGGTACGTCACGGCACCCATCATGCGGCAGCCGCTTCACCTCTCCTTGAAGAAGTCGAGGAGCAGCGGCCTGGCTGACTCACCGGCGATGCGCAGCGCATCCGGCTCGCTTGCAGCCCAGCGGATGACCTCGGCCATGTCACCTCCCGGCGCAACACCTGGAACGGGCCGTCTCGACCCCTTCTTCAATGCCTGCCGCCGGACTCCTCCAGCGCCGCCGAGCCGTCAGGCGGCCTCGGGGCCGCTCGCCGGAGCGCCGGCCCGGCTCAGGGTGAACCAGAAGATGGAACCCCCGCCGTCCCTCGGCTCGCAGGCGACACGGCCTCCGTGGCCGTCGACGATCTGCCTCGCGAGGTACAACCCGAGGCCCAGGCCCACGCTGGAGTGGTGATTGACCTCCTCCACCTGGTAGAAGCGGTCGAACACGAGCCGGCGGGACTCCTCGGGGATTCCGATGCCCCTGTCCAGGACACGGACGGTGACCGTGTTCCCGTCGCCCACCGCCTCTAACTCGATGTGTGACGACTCCGGGGAGAACTTGACGGCGTTGTCGAGCAGGATGGCGAGCAGCTGGACTATCTTCTCGGGGTCCGCCTTTACGTCCGGGTCCCCTTCGGCGACCCAGGTTATCTCGTTGGCGTTGCCGGCGGCCTTCATGTCAGACGCCGCCGCGGCGAGGAGCGGCTCCAACCGGACGTCCGTCATGTTGAAGGTGAACCTGCCCTGCTCCACCAGCGAGACCTGCATCAGCTCCTCGACGAAGTGGGTGAGCCTGTCGATGGAGATGTTCAGCGCGTCCAGTATCTTGTGCAGGTCCTCCGGCTCCATCCTGTCGAGGTAGCCGTCCAGCATGGTCGTGTATCCCTTGACGACGCTGACGGGGTGGCGAAGCTCGTGCGAGGCTACTGTCAGGAAGTCAGCGAGCCTCTCGGCCCGCTCCTTCAGCTCCGCCTCCGCCTGCATACGCTCGATGACCTCCTGTTTGAGCTGGACGTTCGTCTCGGCGAGTTCCGCGGTGCGCTCCTCCACCAGCTGCTCGAGCTGCTCCCGGTACCTCCGAAGGCGCTCTTCGTTGTGCTTGCGCTGGGTCACGTCGCGAGAGTTGAAGACGATGCCGGCCACGGCCGGGTCTCCCAGCAGGTTCCTGCCGACCCCTTCCATGATGCGCCACGGGCCGTCCTTGTGCCTGAAACGGTATTCCGCGACGGCGGTGGCGCCCGGGGTCTCCACCGAGCGGGTTATTATGCCCATGATGCGCGGCAGGTCTTCGGGGTGGATGAAATCGAAGAAGCTCCTCCCGACAATCTCCGAGGGTTTGTGCCCAAGGATCCGCTCGACGGATGAGCTCTCGAAGAGCACGGTGCCGTCGGCGCTTATCAGCATGATGACGTCGCTCGACTTCTCGATCAGAGACCGGAAGTAAGCCTCCCTCCGAAGGAGCTCGTCCTGGGCGCGCTTGAGGTCTATCTCGACCAGGGCTTTTGAGACGGCCTCCTCCAGCCTCGAGCGGAGGTTGGCATCCTTGACCACGTAGCCCGACGCGCTGGACCGGAACGAGCGCACGGCGGTCTCCTCGTCGCCGTGACCGGTTACCATGATCACCCGCGGCCCCTCGTCCTGTCGCGAGAGTTCCTCCAGCAGGTCCACCCCTCGGCCGTCAGGCAGCATGAAATCGAGCGCCACTATGTCGAAACTCTCGGAGCCGGTCAGCCGACGAGCGGATTCGCAGTCGGGAGCGGTCTGGACGTCGAAGTCGAACCGCCGCTCGAGCATCTTCTTGAGATTGCGGGCCATGTCCGGGTCGTCTTCAACGACCAGCGCCTTCAGCCGCTCAGTCTCAGCCAACCGATTCCTCCGCCGTTTCGTCACCGTCCGCGCGACGCACGTCTACGGTGAAACGGAAAATGGACCCTCCGCCGGCGCGTGGCTCCACCCAGATGTTGCCGCCGTGCGCTTCAGCGATCTGTCTTGCTATGTACAGTCCGAGGCCGAGGCCGACCTTGGAGTGGTGGGCCGCGTCCTCAACCTGGTAGAAGCGCTCGAATATGCTCTCGCGGTCGGCCTCCGGGATTCCGTTTCCGCGGTCCAGCACCGATACGACCAGCATGTCTTCGTCCCGCTCCGTCTCTACCTCCACCGGACCGTCGGGCGGTGAGAACTTCACGGCGTTGTCGAGCAGGATGTTGAGGAGCTGCACGAACTTCTCGGGGTCCACCCAGACGTCCTGCAGGCCGTCGCTCACGTTCAAAGAGAGCTCGTTCTCGATGCCCATCACCTTCAGGTCGGCAACCGCGGTCTGCACAAGCTGACCGAGGTCTATGGGCTGCCTCTCGATCAGCACCCTCCCCTGCTCTATCCTCGAGATGTCGAGCAGCTGCTCGACGTACCTGGTCAGCCTGTCGGTCGACATGTTGACGTCCTGAAGCAGGTCGTGGACCTGCTCGCTCGGCATCTCGTCGATGTACGCGTTGAGGATGCTCGCGTAGCCCTTGACGATGGTGATGGGGTGGCGCAGCTCGTGAGACGCTACCACCAGGAAGTCACGGAGGCGCTCAGCCCTCTCCTTGAGGTCCTCCTCGTACGCTTTCTCACGCGTGATGTCTATGAGCGAGACCGCGGTCGCGTCCAGCCCGGGCATGAAGCCCATGTTCGCGAGCATGTTCAGGACCTCACCGTCCTTGGAGTGGATGTTACACTCGAAATGGATGGGCGATTCCTTCCGGGCCCCCTGGAGGTCCTGGTGGTACTCGCGGAAGCTTTCCGCGCTCTCCACCGTGAGAAAATCGGTGAAGTTGGTCTTGCCGACGAGCTCGTCCGAACCGTAGCCGGTGATCCTCTCGAACTCCTGGTTGAGGAAAGTAATGGACGCGTCCGTATCGACTATGCACATAGCTGTCCCGGTTGATTCGAAAACCGTACGGTACCGCTCCTCGGATTCCTTCAGCATCTCCTCCGCGCGGCGGGACTCGGTGATATCTATACCGGTGGTTATCACGTACTCGACGCTTCCACCCGCGCCCGTCAGGGTGGCGTTCGACAGTGAGAGCAGCCTCCGGCCGCCCTGTTTCGTGACCCATCTCTCCTCGTAGCCTTCGGCCTCCGAGCCCGCGAGCAGGTCCTGGAAGACCGAGCGCGATACCCTGGCGTCCCTGGGTTCCACCAGGGTGTCCCACAGCCTCTTCCCGGCGACCTCCTCGAAGCGGTAGCCGGTGGTCTCTTCAGCGGTACGGTTGAACAGCACCACGCGCCCCTGGGCCTCCCGAACGACCACGAGCGCTCCCGCGGTATCGATGACCTTGGAGATGAAGTCCCGGTCTTTCTTCTGAGCTTCCTCGACGCGTTTCCTCTCGGTTATATCCTGTGCGAAGATGACCACCCTGTTGACCTTGCCGGTCGGCCCGAAGAGCGGAAAGACGTAGTTGTCGAAGTAAAGGCCCTCGTACTCCTCGTCGTACCGGATGGACGACCCCGTCCTCATGACCTCGCGGATCCGGGTGTGCAGGCTGGTCCTGACCGCCTCCGGCAGCATGTCGAGCAGGTTCGAGCCGAGGACTTCCTCCTGCGTGCCGCCCAGCCTCTCGGCGCCGGTGTCGTTTATCGCTATCAGGTTGCCCGACGTGTCTATCATCATCGCCGAGCCTATCGGCACGTTGAGCAGCGAACGCGCCGTCTCCTCGCTGTCCCGCAGGGCGGCTTCCATCTGCTTGCTGGCGGTGATGTCCACGAAACTCTCGAGGAGGTGCTCGCGCCCATCGAGGTTCACGGGCGTGACCGTCTTGAGGACGGTCAGCGTCTCCCCGGTCGAGCGGCGCAGGAACACCTCAGCCCGGTCCAGCTCGTGCCCGAGGTCCGTGACCGGGCACTCGCCCTTGCGAGCAGGGCAGGCGAGCCCGTAGCAGGGCATGCCCAGCACCCTCTCCCGCGGGGCGCTCAACATCCGCAGCGCCGCGGTGTTCGCGTCGACTATCCGGTGGGTCTCGGGGTCGATGATGAGGACACCGGTCGCGACCGACTCGATTATCTTGCGCAGGCGCCCCTCGCTCTCGATGAGCCTGGCCTCCGCCACGATGCGCTCGTCGTGCTCCTCGGACTCCCTGATAGCTCGCCCTATGGCGGGCGGCAGCCGGGACAGGTCGACCTTGAGCACGTAATCCGCGGCGCCGCCCCGCATCGCGTCGATCGCCAGCTCCTCGCCCATCGCCCCGGAGACGAATATGAAGGGGACGCCAGGGGCCTCCTCCACGGTTGTGGCCAGCGCCGAGAGGCCGTCCAGGTCCGGCAGCCAGTAATCGGATAGCACGACGTCAGGCTTGAACTCACGGAGCAGGCTCTCGAACTCCAGCTGCGTCTCCGCCCTCACGAGTTCGAAAGTGACGCCCGCCCTGGCGAGCTCTTCCTCGACCGACCTTGCATCTTCGGGGTCCGCCTCGAGCATCAGGATGCGAAGCTTCTTCAAAACGTGTTCCCTGTTCGACCGGGTCTCGAGCGCAATCCGCCGGCAGTGTCTGGGGCGGGTTGCAGTAGTAATTATAACGCTGCATCATAGGATGGAGGGACTCCGGGGCCCCCGTGCCCCGTTTCTGGAGGTGGTGAGCCTGTACATATCAGTGGTGGGACACTCGGCTTGCGACGCCGGGAAGATGGAACTGGCCAGGGCGGTAGGGCGCGAGGTAGCCGGTCGGGGGCACGTGCTGGTGTGCGGGGGTCTCGGCGGCGTGATGGAAGCGGCGGCACGCGGGGCGCGGGAGGCGGGCGGCATCGTCGTGGGCATCCTCCCGGGCGCGGACCGCTCGCACGCGAACGAGTGGTTGACAGTCGCGCTGCCCACCGACATGGGCCATGCCAGGAACGCCCTGGTAGCGCTCGCGGGAGACGCCATCATCGCCGTCTGCGGCGGGTACGGCACGCTCTCGGAGATAGCATTCGGCCTCAAGATGGGCAAGCCGGTGGTCGGTCTCGAGAGTTGGGACCTCGGTGACTGCCCCGGCGAGGCGTTATCGATGGTCCAGGCATCGAGCCCCCGTGAGGCGGTTGAGCTGGCGGAGTCTCTCGGGCGCAGAAAACCTCTTCACGGACCGGATTCGGGAGTCAGCTAGGCGGAGAGCCTTTTGTAGAACGCGATGAAGAAGAGCGCGCCGCCGAGGCAGACGCAACCGATGAAGGCGAAGGCGTGCCTGAAGCTGAGCGTGGTAACGACCGGACCCATCACCATCGCCCCGAACACTATTCCTCCCTCGAAGGCCGCGGTATACACGCCGAATGCGCTCCCGAGTTCGTCGGACGGGACACGGTCCATCAGCATGGCGGAAAGCGCCGGAGAGCAGAAGGCGAAACCTACGCCCCAGACGACCGCCGACAGGCACAGCACCGGCAGGGATTCAGTGACCGAGAGTATGAACATCGCCGCGGCCAGCGCGATGAGGGCGAGGAAGCCCGTCAGCCTCCGGCCCGCCGTGTCGATCAACCTTCCCGAGGTCAGCCGCATCAATATCAGCACCGCGCCGCTTATGGTGAAGAAGAGCGCGAAGTTGCTGATCTTCTCCGATTCCGCGAAGAGGCCGAGAAACGCTTCGATGGTTCCCAGGGTCGCGGTACCGGCGAAGATAGCCACGGAAACGAGGATTATGAGCTTGCGGATGTCGGCGATCCGGGCCCTGAACCCGGGTCCCGAAACGCGAGGCAGCCAGCGCTCCTTCACGAAAAGGCTTACCGCGAGGCTCAAGGCTCCGGCGGCGGAAGCGGCGATGAAGACCGAGTTGTAGCCGAGGCGGTCAGCCAGCAGCACGCCGAGCGGGGGGGCGGTCATCACCGCCATGTTGAACGATGTCTGGAACCACGCCTGCGATTTCCCGCGCTGCGACACGGGGGCGATGTCGCCCACGAAGGTGAGGGAGGCTGTGTGGAAGCAGGCGACGCCGGCGCCGGTGAATGCGAGCACGAACGGGAGGGTCCATAAGCTCCGGGCGGGGATGTAGAGCAGGGACGCCACCACGAAGATGGCCGACCCGCCGACGAGGAACGGCTTTCTGCCCAGGGCGTCGGCCTTCAAGCCGACAAACGGCCTAAGGAGAAAGGAGGCGAAGGTCAGCACCCCGACGAGCAGGCCGACCTGGGTAGTGGTCGCGCCGACTACCTCGTCCAGGTAGAGGGGGAGTACCGGTATCAGCAGGTAGAGGCTCCCCAGGAAGAGGAAAGAAGATATGAAGAGGAGGACGAAGTCGCGGGTAAGGACCACGTCGTTCCCGGCGGCGGGGCCTCCTGCCTGTTCCGATGCCATGGCTGGATTATACAGGAGCGGACGCCCGGCCCCCTTTCGCCGGTGATACTATATTGCCATGCGGGTGGTCATAGCTCCGGACAAGTTCAAGGGCAGCCTGACAGCCGTGGATGCCGCCCGGGCGATAGCAGAGGGCGTCTTTCAGGCGGCGCCGGACGCGCTCATCGACCTCTGTCCCATGGCGGACGGCGGGGAGGGTACGGTCGATGCGGTGGCTTCCGCTACCGGGGCGGAGCTCCGCGAGGAGGCGGTCAGCGGTCCGCTCGAGGGGCAGCGGGTGACCGCGTGCTGGGCTCTCATCCCCCCGGGGGCGGTGGAGGCGCTGCGGCGAGACGCCGGGCTGGCCGGTCTCCTGGTCCCGGGGACCGCGACGGGCCTCATCGAGATGGCGCAGGCGTCAGGCCTCTCCCTGGTGCCGGGGGACCGCAGGGACCCGATGGCCACCTCGACCCTGGGAACGGGGCAGCTCATCCTAAAGGCGCTCGACGCCGGGTGCCGCCAGGTGGTGGTGGGGATAGGAGGGAGCGGCACCGTCGATGGGGGGACCGGGATGGCCCGGGCCCTGGGTTACAGGCTCCTTGACGCCCGGGGGCGGGAGCTGCCCGGCGGAGGAGCCTGCCTCGAGAGCCTGAGCTCCATCGATCCGTCGGGCGCGGACCCCAGGTTGTCGGAGACCGGCTTCCTGGTCGCGTCGGACGTTGACAGTCCGCTGCTGGGTCCGCAGGGAGCGGCCCGGGTCTTCGGGCCGCAGAAGGGCGCGACGCCACGGCAGGTGGAGTCGCTCGAGCGCGGCCTCGCCCGCCTTGCCGAAGTGGTACTGGACTCCCTCGGCGTCGACGTCCGGGAGGTACCGGGCGCCGGAGCGGCGGGCGGGCTGGGAGCGGGGCTGGTCGCGTTCTGCGGAGCGAAGATCGCCAGCGGGGTCATGCTCATCGCCGGGCTCACGAAGCTGGAGGAGAAGATCGAGGGGGCGGACCTCGTGCTGACGGGGGAGGGCAGGTTCGACAGCCAGAGCTCGCGCGGCAAGACGCCGGCGGGTGTGGTCGACATCGCCGGCCGGCACGGGGTTCCGGCGGTCGTCCTGGCGGGGGAGATCGCGGGTGAGGCGGTAGACCCGCTCGGCCCGGGGGCGGCGGCTTTCTGCATCCTTCCCGGTCCGGTCGACCTCCATGACGCGATGGCGGGCGCGGCAGGATACCTGCGCTCCGGCGCCGCGAGGCTGATCGGGCTGCTCGAGCTTTCCGGGAGCCTGCCCGGTGACCCTATTCGGACCGGGGACGGGTCCGAATAGAAGACCTGAGACGTCCCGCTCCCCCTGACGGGGCCGCGAATATCACGCCTCATATACACTCTCAGCGCCCTGGTGACGATATATCGGAATGAGGTCTCAAGAAGTATAATGAGGGTGAATCACCTCCATTCGTCCAGGCGGGCGCGCGGCAGCGGATTCCGCGGGCACCGGGACGGTGCGCACATGATTCTGGAGTCACATTGAACGGCGACGAACCTCTGGACGGCACGCAGGCAGAGCTGTCCGACGAATACCTGGAGGAAGCGGTCTTCTTCGTCGTGAACTGGCATGCCGCGACGGTGAACGTCAGGCTGTACCCACCCACCAGCTCGATGGTGACCGACACGGTGCAGAAGGCACGCGAGCACCTGGAGACGCTCTTCGATGAGGAGGACGTATTCAGCGTAAGCGTGCTGGAGAACAGCCTCCTGGTCAACGACGTGCGTCTCGAGGAGCTGACCCAGCAGAAAGCGCCCATCAAGTCCTTTGTGCAGTGGATGAACGAGCGCGGTCTTACCAACCTGGAGTTCACCAGGGGCGTCACCCCCGAGGAGATGTCAACGGTGTTCGAGGTCCTTTCGACGGCTGCGGAGAAGGACCACCGCCAGAACCTCTCCGAGGTCCTGGTGGAGCGGGGCGTCACCAACGTGACGATCAACCAGCGAGTCTACGTGGCCATATCGACGGGGGAAGATTACGAGGATGGCATACGCCGGGCGTCGCCGCTGGACGCGTTGAAGGACGAGCTGCTGATGCGCTACCTGATGGGCAAGGTGGACCTCGGCTCGGTCGAGGACAAGGAGCTCGTCGGCGTGCTCTCGGACCCGGGGAAGGTTGGAGGCCTGCTCTCCACGTTCATCAGGGAAGAGGGCAGCGAGGGCGGAGTGCTGGTGAGGAGCCAGAAGGCCGAGGAGGCGCTCAACCGCCTGATGGACATGGTCGACCAGGTCGAGGACGAATCGCTGCGCGCGGTCCTCTCGGACCAGATAGGCGGCATCATCGCCGAGATGACGCCGAAAGAGATGACCTCGATGCTGACGGGAGAGGCCCCGGAGAACCTGAACATCGGCCGCGTTCGCGAGAGGGTGATCACCATGCTCGCGGACAACCAGCTCCTGGAGATGGTCGACTCGCTCATCGACGAATACCAGGAGATGAAGGACGAGTCGGACGAGCTCGAGACCGAGTGGCAGAAGGAGAAACTCCGGAACCTGAACGAGCTGCTGGTAGAGGTCCGCGAAGAGCGCGGCATCGAGATAAGCGACGTCATCGACCAGAAGCTCGAGACAGCGGGCATTGCGGAGGAGCGCGATCCTGAGACGGGGCGACGGGTGCTGTCCGCGTACCAGCTGCTGGGCGGGCCCCTCGAGGAGGAGTTCGTCGAGCTCGCCGAAGGCATAGACCAGACAGTCTCCCAGCAGATACAGCGTCTCTATGCCATGGAGGAGACGGAGCTCGCCGCCGGCATGCTCGAGAAGCTGGCGGACAACCTCAAGCAGGATTCACCGAAGATAAGGCGGTTCGCGGCGACACTCGTCAAGGACACGCTCGAGGGGCTCGAGCGGGAGTACCAGCTGGTGGCCGCGGGCGCGCTCGAGGCCACGCTAATCGAGGACGTCGAAGCGGAGCAGGATTACGCGGCCTATATCCCCCAGGTGGACGCCGTCGCCGTGCTCGCGCGGGCTTACATGCAGGAGGGCATGGCCGGCAGGGCCACCGACATCCTCGATCTCCTGAAGGAGCAGTCCCGGGAGGAGTCAGGCAAGGGCCCGGAGCTCATGAAGCACGCGGCCACCGTCCTCGAGAAGCTGACCGGGCCGGAGGGCATGGTCGACGTCCAGGCCCTGCTCATGGAGGACGACGAGGAGAAGCGCGCCAACACGGTGCGCGCGCTGGCGGGGCTGGGGCCTTCCGCGCTCTCCCCGCTGGTGGACATGGTCAAGGACCGGGGCCAGATAGACCTGCGCGACCGCGCGCTCGAGGCGATAATCGAGGCCGGCCCGGTGGGCATCGAGGCGCTGCTGGCCGAGCTCAAGGCTGAGAACCCCTGGTACATCTACAGGAACGTGTTGAACGTAGTCGCCGAGCTGAAGCTGACCGAGGCCGTGGAAGAAGTCGGCGAGATGGTCAACCATCCTGACGAGAGGATCCGGCGCGAAGCCATAAGGAGCCTCGCGAGAATCGGCTCACGTGACTCAGTCAGCGTCGTGATAGGCGCGGCCAACGATCCCAGCCCCGCCGTGAGACGCACCGCGGTCCGCGTCCTCGGCATGTTCGGTGATTCTTCCGTTGCAGGTTTCCTGCTTGACATCATTAACGCGCAGGGCCCGCGCGGCCGGGAGGAGGACCAGGCCGTGGTAGAGGCGGCGTGCCTCGCGCTGGGGGACCTGAAGGACACCGCCTACGTGCCGCAGCTGGTGGACCTCCTCGGAAAGGGAGGGCTCTTCAAGAAAGCCCGACCCGATGAGATAAGGGCGGCCGCGTGCATAGCGCTGAGCACGATCGGGGACGAGAGCATTGTTCCCGTGATCGAGAAGGCTACGAAGGACCCCAGCATGATGGTCAGGACGAGCGCGGAGAAAGCCCTTCGAAAGCTCACAGGCGGGCTGACCGCACCCGAGCCTGTCGCGCTCGAGGAGGAGAGGCCGGCTGAGGCGGCCGAAGCTCCCGTGGAAGCGCCGGCGTACCGGCCGGCCCCGCATCCTGAGGCAGCCGCGGCCGCGCCAGCCGTAGAGGCTCCGCCCGAGCCCGCGGCTGAGGCGCCCCCGCCGCCCGTGCCGGAGCCGCTTGAGCCGCACGCCGAAGCGCCACCACCATACGAGGCGCCCCGAGTGCCTTCTCCACCCGAATGGGTAGACATGCCTGTCCAGCCTTCGCAGGTGGAGACGGGCATGGAGCCCGGTGCTGAGACTACCCCATCGCCGGAGGCGCCGGAGCTGGGCCCCGCGACCATTGAGGGCTACGCCGCTCAGCCACCGGAACCGGCCCCCCAGGCCCCGCCGCCCGCGCAGGCTCCGCAACCCTCCGGGGAATACCTTCCCCCGGAGATACCGCCGGATGACATATATATAGACAACCTCGCGGGCGAGGAGGACACCCTGTACATCCCGGAGGAGGCAGAGGGAGAGCCCGCGCCGGAGCTGGGCCCCGCGACCATTGAGGGCTACGCCGCTCAGCCACCGGAACCGGCCCCCCAGGCCCCGCCGCCCGCGCAGGCTCCGCAACCCTCCGGGGAATACCTTCCCCCGGAGATACCGCCGGATGACATATATATAGACAACCTCGCGGGCGAGGAGGACACCCTGTACATCCCGGAGGAGGCAGAGGGAGAGCCCGCGCCGGAGCTGGGCCCCGCGACCATTGAGGGCTACGCCGCTCAGCAGGAACAGCCCACCCGCCCGCAGTACGGGGCCGGCGGGCCCGGACAGGCTGTGGAGCTGCCCCCGGAGTGGAGGGTGCCAGGCGAGCCTGCGGCACAGTCAGAGGAGTCGGCGCCCGACTGGCCGATGCTCGACTACCCGGGGCCGGAGCAGGCCGAACAGCCCCCGCCTCAGCCCGGTCCGGCGGCCGAGCCGCCGCTTCCGGCCGACGCCGACTACGGCCCGGGCCGCACTGACCAGCCGTCCACGATAGAGAGGATGATGGGACAGCCGGGGTCCGTTCCCCCGGGAGCGCCGCCGGAGCCGCCTCCGATCGATGGCCTGCCCCCGGAGCAGCCGGAACAGGGACCTGGTGGGCCGGTCCCTCCGCCGGGACCACCGAAAGAGCCTCCGCCGGGACCCCCACCCGGACAGGCGCCGCCTCCCAGCGGATGGAAATGATCAGCCGGACCGGAACCTGAAACGCACTCCCCTCAGGCGGTCGCCCGCTTTCCCCTCCTCTGCTTCATGAGGTCGGAGAAAGCCTCGAGCCTGGTGGCCATTCCTGTCGGAGAGGCGTGCTCATCGAGGCACAGGTTGAGCACGGGGATCCCGTACTCCGACTCGAGCCTGGGGAGGATGGTCCGGCAGATGTTCTCCGGCATGCACGTGAAAGGGTAGAGGTGTATCACTCCGTCATAGCCTTTGCGCGCCGCGTTGATGGTGCCGGTGATCGTCTGGTGCTCCTCGCCGCCCAGGACGTACGCTATGTACGGGCGGGCGATTCGCCGGGCCCTGCGCTCGGCCAGGAGTATGGAAGTGTCTATCTTGAGCGGCCTGAACAGCCACTTGTAGACGCTCATCACCGGGTGGGAGATGATGCCCATCTCGCCCAGCCTGCGCTCGATGTCGAAGTTGAGTGACGGCTCGAGGACAGCGTAGATCTCTCCTACGACCGCCACGCGAAGGGGCTCGTCCATACCGCTTTCCACCTCCACATCGCGAACGAGCGCGAGCGCTTCGCCGCGTGCGGCGTCGATCTCCCTGAGCGACCCGGCTCTGTGCACCATGGCCAGGCCCTCGTCCAGAGCCCGTGAGGATGCCCCCTTGTCGCGCTCGTATGGGCGCCTCTGTCGGGCGGAGGTCTCCAGAGCGTCCATCGCCTCCGCCTTGCGTTTGAACGCGCGGAGGGCGTGGACCCATGCCCTGAGCAGGTTCCCACCGGCGGTGCTCTGGAACTTCTTGTAGACGGGAAGCAGGCCGTCGCGGCCCAGCAGGATGCTGTCGAACTCGAACCCGGCGTCCCGCAGTATCTGGTGCTGGACCCTGCCGTAGTAGCCAAACCGGCATGCCCACATCCCGCTCACCATGGCCAGCGTGTCTGCTCCCATCTGAAGGGCCCTGAGGTTGTCGCCGAGGTTGACCTTGAAGGGCAGGCAGACGAACTCGGGGGCATGCAGGGCCCCCATGTCCACCGTCCTGGACGTGGGACGGGGAGGGACGAGCACTTCGGCCCCGAGGTTCGTCAGGAGGGCGGAAAGGGGAATATAGGCGTTGCCCATGTGGGGGAAAGAGACTTTCATGATCCCGGCCGGCGGTGCTTCCGCGAGCGGCGGATCAGGTCGACGAACGCCTCGACGCGCGTCGCGACCCCCGCCTCCCCGGTATGCTCGTCCAGGACGAGCGTTGTGAGCGGCGGGCTTTCCGGCCCTCGGACCTCCCGGTTGATTATCTCCCCTATTATCGAGTCAGGCCCGCACGCGAACCCGATCACCAGCATGACCCCATCGACATCGGGCCGCCCCAGGAAGTGGGACGCCGCGCCCAGCAGCTCCTTCTCGTAGCTCCACGATATCCCCGGGTAGCGGTCGAGCTCGGCGGCTATTACCTCCGCCGGGACCTGCGACATGAGCAGGGTGTTCGCACCGAGCCTCGAGAGCTTGCCGGGGAGGTCATGGCTGACGAACGGGTCGTGTATGAGGTACTCGTGTCCGACAAGCGCGATAGTTACGTCCCCCGCCTTTTCAGGCTCACGCTCACGCCGGGAAGAGTCCCCGTTGCCATTCGCGAAAATCGTTTCCATGGCGGATTCCGGCGCCCTGCCTCGGAGAAGCTCCCGCTCGTATCGCGACTGCTGCTCGAGGGATGCCGCCAGGGCCTTTCGCGCTACGGGGGCCGGCGCCCCAAGTTCGCCGGCGAGCTTCCGGGCGCTGGACTTGAGCGAGCGGTTCTGCACGTCCACGACGAACTCCAGCAACGGCGGAAGGCCGTCGAGCGAGCCTTTCACCATGTCGGGCAGGCCGATGAGCTTGGGGCAGGTGTACGTTTCGGACTCGCATTTCTCGACCGACACGATCCGGGAGACAAACAGGCGGTCCACCCGGTCCTTGAGGTCCATCAGGTGCCCGAAGTAGAGCTTGACCGGTACGCAGATGTCGTCCACGCAGTGCCTGACCCCGTCCTCCAGGAGGCCCCTGGCCGTCCGGCGCGAAAGCACGACCTCCGCCCCGACGCCTTCGAGGAGGGTCTTCCACAGCGGGAAGTAGCGATAATACGAGAGTGCTCTTGGAACTCCTACCTTGACCATGGGGATTATTATAGGCGTGATTGATATATCATGTAAGCGAAGTTGTTATTCGCGACGGGCTCTGGTTGAACGCCGGATTTTCCAGGAGGGGGACGGATGATGCGACGGCTCCCGGCTATGATTGCGGTACTCGTTCTGGCCGCCGCCATCGCGCTTTCGGCCGGGTGCGGCGAGAAGAAAGACGAACCAGCCCGGAGCGAGCCGGCGCCCGGGACCCAGCCTGTCTCCACCGCGCCCGCGGCACCGGCCCCGGTGGAGGTGTTCTTCATGAAGGGAGAGACCGTATTCCCTGTGAGCCGGGAGGTCGCCTCTCCCGGCGCCGGTCAGGCGCTGGAAGAGCTCCTCAGGGGCCCGAACGATTCCGAGAAGCAGCAGGGGCTCACGACCGCCATACCGGCCGGGACCAGGCTGAACAGCTATTCGGCGGCGAAAGGCGTCGCGAAGGCCGACTTCTCGGCGGAGCTCAGGGACTATGGTGGAGGCTCCGCCGCCGTGCTGGCGATAACGAGCCAGATAGAGAACACCGTAAAGTCGAACGATCCCGCCGTTAGCAGCGTGGAGATAACAGTCGAGGGTGTTTCTTCGGAGGAAGCTCTCCAGCCCTAGGCCAGAGCCGGTGCGAAACGTTTCAGCATCGTGATGCGAGTCCCCGAGTCCCCGGATTGAGCCTGCACCTCGTCCATGAGAGAGTAGATAATGAATATCCCCCTGCCCGCCAGCGCCTCCGGGTCCGGCCGGCTGGGCGGTATAACCGCGTCAAAGCCGCCGCCGCGGTCGCTGACCTCGACCACCACCGCGTCCGGCATCACCTTGCAGACCACCTCGACCGGGGCGTCCACCTCGGGATTGTGGACGACCGCGTTCTTCGCGGCCTCGTGCGTAGCGGAGACTATGTCGGAGACGTGCGGCTCTATCGGCTTGAACGGCTTCAGGGTGGTCTTGATGAACTCCCTCACAGTCGTGAGGGAGGAGGTGGTAGGTTCCAGGCTGTAACGGCTCACCTTCCGGGGCCTCGCTCCGGCGGGTTCTTCCGGTTCCATCTATGCCAGCTCCCCTGGTTTTCCAATCAGTGTACTATTCTATAGACTTAAACGCCTGTTGGTAACCACGGATATGGATGATTTTTCACCCGGAGGTTGAGATGCTAATCGAGATCAACGGCAAGAGACCGGTGGTGGCCCCGGACGCCTTCGTCGCCCCTGACGCGGTGTTGATCGGGGACGTCACTGTGGAGAGCAGGGCGAGCGTATGGTGGGGAGCGGTCATCAGGGCGGACTGGAACTCCATCCGCGTGGGGGCGCGCAGCAGCGTCCAGGACAATTGCGTGGTCCACTGCACAGTTATGTCGGCAGCCGACATCGGGGCAGACGTCACCGTCGGCCATGCCGCGGTGCTCCATGGATGCACAGTGAAGGACGGCGCGCTCATCGGCATAAACTCCACAGTGCTCGACGGGGCGGTCATAGGTGAGGGCGCGGTCGTCTCCGCGGGCTCGGTGGTCACGCCGATGACGGAAGTGGAGCCGGGCTGGCTGGTGGGAGGCGTCCCTGCCAAACCGATCAAGGAGCTCGGCGAGAAGGCGAGGGAAGGATTCATCGCCGGGAAGCTGGCCTACGAGGAGCTCGCCCAGAACTACCTGCAGGCGGACCTCGAGGGCTCCGAAGGTTGAAAGCCCGCGGTGCGGGCGGCAGGGCACACTGCTATCATTGTCAGGAGAGCGGGAATTCCAAAGACCCTGGAGGTGCGGCATGGGCTTCTTTGACAAGATCCAGGAGACTATCACCAGCGCGACCGAGCAGACCAAGGCCAAGGCTGACGAGGTTCAGCTCAAACGCGAGAGGGGAAAGAAGCTCGAGGCCCTGGGCGAGCAGGTCTACAGCCTCTACCTAAACGGCCAGCTGGCCCACCAGGAGCTCGCCCCGGCCTGCCAGGAGATCGCCGAGCTTGACCAGCGCCTGGAGGCCGCTCTCGCGGCGGGTCAGGCCTCGAGGCCCCAGCCGGCCGCCCCAGCGGCGCCAGGCCAGCCCGCGGCCCCTGCTCCTCCAGCGGCCCCGGCCCCCCCGGCAGCGGCCGCTCCACCACCACCGGCGCCTCCGGCAGCGGCCGCTCCACCACCACCGGCTCCGCCCGCCCCGGCTCCGCCGCCTCCACCGCCCCCGCCGCCACCACCGGCGGCCGAAGAGTAGAGCGGTTGAGCGAGGCCGCATCGCTGGTACCGTGGCAGGGTGACGTCAGGCTCCGGCGAACCGCATGAATTGCCGCGGCGTCGAAGTGTTATAATCCGCAGAACAGTCGCACGGCGGCATTCGCAGGAGGTACAGGTTTGAGAGTCAAGAGTAAGCCGATGACGAAGACCGGGCTGGCGGTACTGCTCCTACTGGTGGCCGCGCTGGCCGTTCCGTTCGCAGCGGGCTGCGGTGGGGCCTCCTCACCCGAGCAGGCCGTCAATGATTTCTACGAGGCCATCGAAGCGGGCGACTGGAACGCCTACCTGGACACGGTCCTTCCCGATAACGTCAGGCGGATGACCCCGAGCGACGAGCAGGAGCAGAAGAAGCAGTTCGAGGAAGCCGACTTCAAGTACTCAGGGCTGAAGTACAAGACTGTTTACGACGAGAAAGACAAGGAGACGGCGGAGGTCCAGCTGACAGCCGGGGAGATAACCGGGACGAACCCCTCGACCAACCAGAAAGAGACCACGACCATCGAGGAGATAAAGAAGTCCTACGACATCACCCCGAGCATCACCGCCAGGAAGTACAAGGGGTCGTGGTACGTGGACGTGCCGATGGCTTCGGCCGACAGGCAGACCCAGCAGCAGTGATGCGGGCAGACTCCCGGGGGCGCGCCGTTCAGGGATAGCGCCCTGCCTTACTGGTATAATCCTTTCGTCGGAAACGGTGCTACAGGGGGTTCTTTCGATATGTTCGACTTCCCGGCTCTATTGAGGAAGACCGTGCCCGCCATCGTCCTCATCGCTGCGCTCGCGGTATCCGCGCTCCTGCTCGGGTGCGGCGGGGGAAACACTCCTGAATCGGCCGTCAACAAGTACTTCGACGCCTGGCAGTCCGGGGACTGGGAGGCTTTCAAGGGGGCGGTAGTGCCCCAGAAGCTGACCGAGGACCAGGAGGCGCTCGCCGAGGAGAAGTTCAAGCAGGTCAAGGTCAAGGTGGACGGACTCGCGATGAGCACGGAGTACGACAAGGACGATTCCAGCAAGGCGAGCGTGGTGCTCACGGACGGAAAGATAACCTGGACGGCCAAGATACTGGGCGAGACGCAGACGGACGTGGAGGACATCAAGAAGGAAGAGAAGGAGTTCCGAACCTACAACGTCATCAAGGTGGACGGCGTATGGTACGTCGACACCAAGCTGGGCTGAGGGGGAGATGTCAGCCATGCATCACTTCAGTTTTCGCAAAGCGGGCCTGCTGATGACGATTGTGCTTCTCGTCGCTCTCGTCCTCCTGGCCTCGGCGGCCGTTTCTGGCTGCGGGGGAGACGGGGAGGAAAAGACGTCCACCCAGCCTGAGAAGAGCGCCACGCAACCATCCACCCAGCCCTCGGCCGGGCCCTCCGGGCCTGTGATGCTCTCGGGGGGCGAGAGCGAGGCCAGCCAGCCGTTCAGCCTCTCGAAGGGCGTCGCCACCTTCACCTACCAGTACACGGGCACAGCCCAGTTCAAGGCGGTCCTACTGGACTCGACCGGCCGCCAGGTCGAGGTCCTGACCGACGTGACCGGCAGCGTGAGCGGCTCCACGGCCGTCGGTGTGACGAGCGGCAAGTACGTGGTCGACGTCACGGCCAGCGGCGCTTGGGAGATAGACGTCGAGCAGGCTTCTATAGGCGTCCTGCCCTACACGCCGCTCACCTTCAGCGGGAACAGCCCGCTGGCGACCGAGTTCTTCCAGTCGCCCGGGGAGAACGCGAGGTTCATAATGAACTTCACCGGAACGTCGAAATTCACCGTGACGCTCTTGAATTCCTCCGGTGAGACCGTGAACACGGTTGCGGACGCGACAGGGCCTTACAGCGCAACGGTCACAGTGCCGCTGGCGAGCGGCGTCGCCTACCTGGTCGATATCGAGGCCGTCGGCCCCTGGACCCTCACCATCCAGTAATAAGATGGGGTCACGTCTGATCCTATGACAGCCTGGCGCGGGCCTCAGTCCGGAAGCATCTCTATGAGGGTCCTGATGAGGTCTGTCTCTGTGATTATCCCGACCAGCCGACCGTCCTCGACTACCGGGAGCCCGCCTACCTGCATCTCGAGGATTATCCGGGCCGCTTCCTTCAGCCCGGTATCCGGCGTCACCGTCCTCGGGTCTTGCGTCATTATGGACTCCACCCTGACGGTGTCCAGCAGGTAGTCATGGTACTTCTTCTCCGTCAGGACGACCGACGACGCGGTGGCGTTGCGTATGTCCCTGTCGGTGATTATGCCGACCAGCCTGTCGCCGTCCATCACCGGGAAGCGTCGCAGGCGTTTCTCCTCGACGAGGTTCCAAGCCCTGCGGATCGGCTCCGAAACGCCGACGGTAATGACCTCACTCGTCATGCGGTCGCGCACTAACACTTGAGACCTCCCTGTTCCGTGTGCCCCGGTCACGCCGACCGGCGGCGGCTTGGAATTGTCCTCGCGGTTTCAATTATACTTCTAGGGTCCGGCGGCGGGGACTTACGGGACCGGGTTCGATGCCTCAACGGGAAGACAAGCACAAGAAAAGATCACAGGGTGGAAAGGAGCCCGGGGCGAGGCCCCCCATCGATGCGGCCGCGCCTGCGCTCGGGAAGGCGCCGTTCATCGGCAGCTTCGAGCGGCTGCACGCGCCTGAGGGTCCGGACGTCGGGCGCGAGGCCGAGGCCGTCTCCGCGCCTCCGCAGAAGAACTCGAGGGAGCTGGAGACTCCCGGCGGGACCATCCATATCGAGAACTACTTCCCGGCGGAGAAGCTCGAGGCAATGCGGGTCGACGATGGCATAAGGATGTTCAGCAGGAACAACCCGGACCGGCAGAAGAAGGCGCTGGTCAAGGTGGCCGGGCTCGAGGGCGGCAACGTCGTAGTGGGCTATACAGGCGACCTGCTGGTATCATACGTCGGCATCCACCGCCCCTCCGAGAGGGAGCGCTGGGGGAAGCCCGGGTACGACTGGCTTTTCGAGCTCGGGGCCATCGAGGTGAGCCGCAACTTCAGGGAGCTCGGCCTCGCCGAGGAGATGCTCGATACCGCGTTCGACGACCCCTACTACGACGACAAGATAATGCTCACGACTGCTTTCACCTGGCACTGGGACCTCGAGGGCACCGGCATGGACAAGCTGCAGTACCGCCAGCTCTTCCTCCACCTGGCCGCTATGTACGGGTTCATAGAGATGGCTACGGACGAGCCCAACATAAGCATGGACGCGTCGAACCTCTTCCTGGTGCGCCTGGGCAAGAATGCGTCCTTCTCCCGCTACCAGAGGTTCGCCTCGCTGCTCTACTCCAACGAGTGGGAAGCCATGCTCCGCGGCTTCTGACGATATCTCCGGGGAGTGCATGCATAGAAGAAGGGCGGCCGGTGGCCGCCCTTCTGATGGTCTATCGATATTCGGGTCAGTCTACGGCTTCGAAGCGGTCCTTCAGCTTCTTCATGACGCTCGGCATGGTGGTGTACTCCATCTCCTCGAGCGGGAGCCTGTGCGGCTCGAACGGGCCGTGCCGCCTGAGGTAGTCAGCCGCGTCGAGAGCGATCTGCCGGGCGTTGTCGTAGCTCTTGTCCGCGAACATGTCACGCGGCCCGATGAGCTTGCCGTCCTTCAGCTGGAAGCCGAGGCACACGACGCGAGGCGGGCCGTCGAAGCGGGTGGGAGTGTCGTCCTCCATCCCGACCGGCATGAGCGGTCCGTGGTGCGAGCCCCTCATCCAGCCGGCGACCGTGTGGGGGAACGCGAACGGCTCGAGCACCTCACCGACAGCGGGAAGGCCGCTCTGGGAGCGGACAGCCATGACCGGGTCGTCCTTGCCGACGTAGCGGCCGGCCATCAGGAACAGGCGCTGGGTCGATGTGACCGCGACCGGCTCGTCATTGCCCTTCCTGAAGATGTGCTTGATGACGTAGCGCGACGGCGAGCCTATGAATACCAGAAGGTCGTACATCTCCTCGGGAAGGTTGAAGATTATCTTGCGCTCGCCGATGAGGTCGAGGACCTCGAAGCGGAACCCGTCGTGCATGCTGGGGTCGATGACCAGGCCGATGGTGTTGAACGGGTCGGCGAACATCTTGTAGAGCGGCATGTTCCAGGCGCCGGGCTCGGTCTTGTCCGCCAGGAACAGGAGGATAGGCTCCGAGGGGCGCTCCTCGATGGTCATCTCGGCAAACCCGGGACCCATGCCCTTGAGGTTGCCCGAGAAAGCGTCCACCAGGAGGTCCTGGCCGGCGCCGTACTGGCCGTACTCGCGCGCGACCTCTGTCATAGCGGTGAACGTGTCCCACGAGAACTTGTGTATCTCCTCGTTCTCTATGCCTTTGGTGTGGGTCATGATAAGGGCGATGTCGTCGCCGACCTCACCCTGGCAGTAGTCGATTATCATGCCGTCTTTCTTGGCCTTGTCTAACTGTGCCACGCAGCATTTCCGGAGCTCGGGGTGCACGTCGGAATGACCGACCCAGCCCCCTACGTCCGCCTTTATAATGCTCAGCGTTACCTCCATGTGCCAACCTCCTTGAAACTGCCGTTAAATCCAGAAAAGCGCACCTATTATAGCAAACAGATACGATGCCCACCGGCAAAGGCCTGCCCTGGGGAGAAAATCGCCGGCCCGGTCATTGACCGTATTCCTATCGAGATGGTAGATTATTTCGGCTGAAGCCGTACCATGAAAGCAGGGAGCCCGCGGTGTCGGGCAGTGGAAGGACGAGTGCGCGGAGGCGGCATTTGAAGTTCTCGACAAGGGCCAGGTATGGGATGAGGGCGATGCTGGACCTGGCTGTGAACGGACAAGACGACCTGGTCCTCCTGAAAGACATAGCCGAGCGGCAGGGGATCTCCAAGAGGTACCTCGAGCACATGATGACCCTCCTGCGCAACAACGGCCTCGTGGTCGCGGAGCGCGGCGCGAGTGGAGGTTACCGGCTCGCGCGCGAGCCTTCGCAGATACAGCTGGACGAGGTGTTCGAGGCCCTCGAGGGGAAGCTGGCGCCGGTGGAGTGCGTAAGGGACGCGGCGTCGTGCGAGAGGTCGGACGACTGTGTGGTCAGGCTCCTCTGGTGTGATGTGACGACGGCGATGCGCGACGTGCTTGCGTCCCGGACGCTCGAGGACCTCAGGCAGCAGTGGCAGTCACTCTAAAGCCGGGGCCGGGCCTCACCTGTTGTAATAGCCGTACTTGACCACGGACTCCATCATGGTTTTCACGTTCTCGGGCTTCGCGTTGGGCGCCACCTCGCACCCGGAAGAGAGGATGAAGCCGCCGCCTTTACCGACTTCCTCGATGAGCCTGTGGCAGTACTCGTCCACCTCAGTCGTGGAGCCGAGGGCCAGGAGGTCGGCCGGGACGTCGCCCGCGATGCACATCCGGTCTCCGATTATCTCCTTTGCCTTGAATATATCGGACGTCCCGTCGAGCTCCACTACGGCGCACCCCGCCGGGAGCTCTCGAAGGGCCTCGAAGTTCAGGTCCCAGTTGCCGTCGCAGTGGAGCACGGACGGCCTGCCCTGGGCCTTCAGCCGTTCCACGAGGTCCTTGAGGGAGGGCAGGGACAGCTTCCGGAATGTGTCAGGGGATATGAAATCGTTTGAAGAACGGTGCAGGGCGATTGCCGCCCTCTTGACGCCCAGGATGCGCGCTGCCGACGTTATCAGGTAGAGGTTTCCCGCCGTCATCGCGTCCGCCGCCCCCGCTATCAGGTCGGGATGCTTCTTGAGGTCGCGCGAGAAGTTCACCAGGCCCCGAGCCATGGAGAAGCTGTCGAAAGCCGCCTCAACGCCCGCGCCGGCAAGCGGTATGACGCCTTCCTTGCTCCACCGCATGAAGTCCCTTCTCCAGGTTATGAGGTGGTCCAGGAGCCGCGGCATCATGTACGCGTACCCCCTTATCCCCGGCTGCACGTGGCCCCATATCTTCGGCAGCCACCTCATGACGAGGCGCAGGAACGACAGGTCCGGGATCTGTTTTGCCATCTTCATGATCCACTGGTAGTCCTCGAACGGCATGATCTCTTCTTCCAGGTACTGGTGGATGGCGTCGCGCGGGAGGCCTATCCCCGGCTCGAGCACCTTCATCGGGAAGATGAGCGACAGCACCTCCACGTGATAGAAGTTCCACGGGGCGTATAGGTCCCAGGGCCCCAGGTCGCGGAAGCATTTGTCGATAGCGCTGTTCCAGGTGGCCGCGTCGTACAGGTCGGCGTTATCCACGCCCGCGTACTTCGCCGCGAAGTAGTAGATGCGGTGGGAGACCGGCACGCGGTCGGGAACCTGCAGGTTGATGACAGCCTGAAGCCTCTGCTCGGAGGTCATGGTGTCTTTCTCGTGTATCAGCTTTGTTGCCTTCACTGCTCATACCTCCTCGAAGATCCGGTGAGCATGACCTGCTGCCCGGGGCGCGCCGGGCCCGCCCCGGAATGCGGGTGTCTATGCCAGGAACCGCTCGGCAAGCGCGACGGCTTCGGAGGGGTCCTTTCCGTAGGCGTCGGCGCCGCAGTACTCGAGCACGGTCTCGTTCACCGGACCGCCGCCGATGATTATCTTGACCGAGTCCCTCGTGCCGGCCTCGACGAAAGCCGCGACCGTATCCTTCATGGAATCAAAAGCTACCGTGAGCAGGCCGGACAGGGCGACAAGGGAAGCCCCGGTCTCCTTCGCTGTGTCCACGAAGGACCCGGGAGCTACGTCTATGCCGAGATCGCGGACCTCGTACCCCGCGCAGCGCAGCATCGTCGCCACGATGTTCTTGCCTATGTCGTGGACGTCCCCCTGCACCGTGCCGATGACGACCGAACCCTTCGAGGGCCCGCCCGTCCCCTTCAGGTGCGGCTCTATCAGGGCCACGGACTGGTTGAATATCTCGGCGGAGAGGATGAGGTCGGGGAGGAAATACTCCCTGGCCTCGAACCTGTTGCCCACCGTCGACATGCCCGCCCGCAGGGCCTCCACCAGCCCCAGGGGGTCCGCTCCCGCGTCAAGGGCCTTTCTCACCTCGGCCAGGGCGCCGTCCTCGTCGACGTCCGATATGAAACCAGCGATGCTGTCACTCACCAGTACCACTCCTTTCAGTCAATTGATCCGCGAACCCCGCCGCAACGGCTCTGGAGGCGGTGACCCGGTCGGTCCCGTAGTAACCGTACCTGGCCACCGACTCGATCATCGCCTTGACGTTCTCGGGATTCGCGTTGGGGGGTATCTCGCATCCGGCTCCCATGATGAAACCGCCGCCCTTCCCTACCTCCTCGATGAGCCTGTGGCAGTACTCGTCGACCTCGGACGGCGAGCCCAGGACGAGCATGTCCGGCGGGACGTCTCCCATGATGCACATCCGGTCACCTAATACCTGCTTGGCCAGGAAGATGTCGGTGGGCCCGTCGAACTGGGCGACGCAGTTGCCCGCGGGCAGCTCGCGCAGCCTCTCCAGGTTGCGGTCCCAGTTGCCGTCGCAGTGGAGCACGCACTGGATGCCGGACGCCACCAGCCTCTCCACGAGCGCCTTGAGAGAGGGAAAGGACAGCTCGTCGAAAGTCTTTGGCGAGATGAAGTCGTTCGAGGAGCGGTGGAGGAAAATCTCAACCCGGGGTACGCCCATCAGGGCGGTGACAAGCCTCAGGATGAAGTAATAGCCGTCGGTCAGCGCCTCGGCCGCGCGCGCGATCTCGGCGGGTCGGTCCCTGCAGTCGCGCACGAAGGACATCAGGCCCCGCGCCAGCGAGAAGCTGTCGAACGCCGCCTCCGGCAGGAACCCGTAGAGAACCGTTGAGCCGCGCCTCTTGAAGCTCTCGAACTCCAGACGCCACCCTGCGAGGTTGATCGCCAGGCGGGGCAGGATATACGCCCACGTCCTCCAGCCGTCTTCGAGGTGCTCCCAGGCTCTCGATATCATCTTCATGAAGAACGGGATGTACGACAGGCTGCCCCAGCGTTCGCCGAGGTCGATGGTCCAGGCGTAGTCCTCCGCCTTCATGACCTCCTCCTCCAGCAGCTGGCAGATGCTGTCTTCGGGAAGGTCACGCCCGGGCCATCTCGCCACCATCGGCATGATGAAGGTGTAGACCTCCGGGCAGCGCGGATTGACCGGGTAGTAGACGTCCCAGGGGCCGAGCTTCTCGAAGCACCTGTCTATCGCCGCGCGGTACTTGGCGGGCTCGCTCCAGAGCTCATAGACCGTTATCCCCGCGAACCTGGCGGCGAAGTAGTAGATGAAAGGGCACGCCGGAACGCGGTCCGGCACCTGGAGGCTGATGACAGCCCGGAGGCGCTCTTCCGCTGTCATTGTGTCCCGTGGATATAGCATCGTCCGTTTCAATAGCTCACTCCTCCCCGCCGGTGAACTTGCGCGCGAACCTGACCGCGTCGGAGGCGTCGCGGCTCCAGGCGTCAGCCCCGGCGAACTCGCAGACCCGCTGTGACACCGCCCCTCCTCCGAGCATTATCTTCACTTTCCCCCTCAGGCCCTCGCGCTCGAAAGCCGCCACCGTCTCGCGCAGGGGCTCGTAAGCCATGGTGATGAGGGCGCTTATCCCGACGACGCCGGCGCCGCTGGAGCGTGCGGCCGCGAGGAACTGGGACGGCTTGACGCTCACTCCCAGGTCCACCACCTCGAAGCCCGAGTAGTGCAGCAGCGTGGCGACGATGTTCTTGCCTATGTCATGGACGTCGCCCAGCGGGGCGCCCAGCACGACCTTGCCGAGCGGCTCCGATTCGGAGGGGCGGAAGCATTCCGAGGCCTCGAGCAGCTCCATTACGCTCTTGAATATCTCGTCGGAGATGATGAGCCCGGAGAGGAAGTACTCGCGCTGCTCGTAGCGCCGTCCTACGACGTCGAACCCCTGGCGGCACATCTCGATTATCCTGAGGGGCTCGATCCCGGCGGAGAGCATCTCGCCGACGAGGGCGAGCACCTCTTCCTCTTCCAGGTCTCCCATCGCCTTTACCAGCCTGGCCTCGTCATCCAACGTTCATCACCTCAGAGTAGCCGGCTCGAGGACTTGAAACTGAACCTGTCGCCCCGGTATATGAGCCAACCCCAGGCGACCCGCCTGTCGTTGGCCGCGAAGATGAGCTGTTCCATGCAGAAGGCCGCGGAGCCCTTCGCGCTCCCCAGGAGCCTGCCCTCGGCGGTCGTGAGCGTCGTGACTGAGAGCTCGAGGTCGGCCCGGACCGGCGCCATCCGCTGGTTCGCGGAGAACAGCTCCTCGACCGAGCCGTGCCCCAGCTCCGCCTCCAGCAGGGGCTGCGAGCGGTCGAGGAGGATGTACTTGCGGTCGTAGACCAACGGCTCGCCGTCGCCCTCGAGCACCCGCTCGAGAAAGATGACCCGCTCCCCCTTCCTGACGCCCAGGCGGCCGGCGGCCGTGCGGCCCGCCCGCACCACCTTGACGCCCAGGAGCGAGACCTCCGAGGAGAGCCCCTGCTTTCGCATCTCGTCGTGGAAGTCGGGGATGAGGAAGTACCCGCCCTCGACCTGGGGCTTGTTCACGAAAGTGCCGCGCCCCCTGTCCCGGCGGACCAGCCCCTCGTCGGTGAGGATGGAAATGGCCTTTCTTGCCGTCATGCGGCTCAGGCCGAATTCGGCGGAGAGCTCGTTCTCGCTCGGGACCCGGTCGCCCGGGCGGAGCTCGCCGTCCATTATCCTGACGTACAGGATCCTCGCGAGCTGGTAGTAAGCGGGCGTGAAAGAGTCCGCGTCTATCAGCTGCTGCTTTGCCGGCAAGCCGACCTCCCTCGCGCACAATGGGGTCAGGTCACTTTGTTGCGTTTTGTATACGCAACCATGATAGTCAAGTTGTATATACAAGAATACAAGTATGCTAGCGGCTGCGGCACGGCGTGTCAAGTGGCGGAAGGGATTCGGCGCCTGGCTTATAATTACAAACACGTGACGCCAGAGGAGGTGCCGGACATCAGATACGTATACCTCGACCACGCGGCCACGACGCCTCCGCACCCGGAGGTGGCGAAGGCGATGGAGCCGTACCTTGCCGAAAAGTTCGGCAACCCGTCGGCGCTCTACGCGCTGGGCCGCGAGTCGCGGAACGCCATCGAGGAGGCTCGTGGCAAGGTCGCCTCGCTCATCGGGGCTCCGCCCGACGAGGTCTACTTCACCTCCGGGGGCAGCGAGTCGGACAACATGGCCCTCCTCGGCACCCTGCTCGCCAACGAGGCGAAGGGTAACCACGTCGTGACCACCGCGATCGAGCACCACGCGGTGCTCGAGACCGCGGAGTTCCTTCACAAGCACGGCTACGAGGCCACCATTGTCGCCGTTGACTCGGAAGGGCTCGCAGACCCTGACGAAATAAGAGCCGCTATAACGCCGAAGACCGTGGTCGTCTCGGTCATGCACGCCAACAACGAGGTCGGGACCATAGAGCCTCTCGCGGAGATCTCTACCGTGTGCCGCGAGGCGGGCGTCGTCTTCCACAGCGACGCTGTGCAGACGGTGGGGAACATCCCACTGGACGTTGGCGAACTGGGCGTCGACCTCCTGAGCATGTCAGGCCACAAGCTCTACGGCCCCAAAGGCGTTGGCGCCATCTACATCCGGAGAGGGACGAAGATATCCCGCTTCATCCACGGCGGCGAGCAGGAGCGTGGGATGCGCGCCGGCACCGAGAACATAGGCGGCATTGTCGGCCTGGGCACCGCGGCCGAGATGGCCTCGCTCGAGATGGATGAGAAAGTGCCGCGGACCAGGGCACTCCGCGACAGGCTCATCGAGGGGCTCACCTCCTCGATTGACGATATGGCCTTGAACGGCCACCCGGAAAGGCGCCTGCCCAACAACGCGCACTTCCGCATCAAGTTCATCGAGGGCGAGGCTATCTGCCTTCAGCTCGACACCTTCGGGATATTCGCTTCCACGGGCTCGGCGTGCTCGTCCGAGGCGCTCGAGCCCTCGCACGTGCTGCTCGCGATGGGGGTGGACCCCCGCGAGGCGCAGGGCTCGGTCCGTTTCTCGCTCGGCCGCTCGACGACGGAAGAGGACATTGACTACGTCATCGAGAAGCTGCCGCCGGTAGTGGCGCGCCTCCGCTCCATGTCCCCCTTCGCAAGGTAGCGCAACAGGTCGGTCCCACAGTGCGCAGGTGTCGGACATTTGCGTAACAGAAGCAACAACATTGGAACGCCGAATCATCCTTGACGGAATCGAGTCTTTTGAGACTCTTCCAGCCACTTGAGCTGTTCTTTATGTTGCTTGCGTTGCTTGTGTGATGGAGAGATGTCTTCTGTTATGCAAACGTCCGACACCAGTCGGTAGGGTCAGCTTCGGGTCCAGGTAGCGGCGCCTCGCTGTGTATCTTCGTCGAGTGCGGCGACCTCGATGGGCTCGATGCCGGTGGCGGTGAGGGAGACGCTGCCGGCGCGGTCGGTGACCTCGCCGGTGACGCGCAGTATCCGGGAGGCGCGCACCGCGGAGCCCAGCCGCTCGTAGTCGGCGGGGAAGATGGTGGCCTCGAACGTGCCGGCGGGGTCTTCCAGGGTCAGGAACTGCATGTAATCGCGCTTCTTCGTGACCGCGCGCCTCTGCGCTATCACCCAGCCGGTGAGCGTGACCGTCTCGCCCAGGTGCCGCCCCAGCTCGGAGCTGTTCAGGCTCTGCCGTGCGAGCTCGCCCGGTATCAGTATCTCGAGCGGGTGCGCGGAGACGCTCGCCTCGAGGTACTCGAGCTCCATTCGGAGCTTCTGCGCGCGGGTGTAGTCGGGGAGGCGCGGCAGGGCCGCCGGCGGGCTGACCTTGGGTATGCCCAGCGGGAGCGCGACCTCGACCTCGACCTCCACGGACCCCGCCACACCTTCGCCGTCCCTGCGCCCGTTCCCCGTGCCCCGGCGGGAGGTCCGGGTCTGCGGAAACAGCATGGCGAGCTTCCAGAGGAGCTCGGGGCGGGTGTTCTCGAGCGGGTCGAACGCGCCGCACTTTATGAGGGAGGCGACCTCCTCCTCGGTAGTGTCGACGCGGGACAGGAAGTCGGAGAGCGACGTGAAGGGGAACTCGCCGCGCGCCGAGACGATGCCGTCGACCGTGTGGTAAGTCAGGCCCTTGACCCGGCCCAGGCCGAACAGGAGCGCGCCGCCCTTCACGCAGTAGTCGGGCTCGCTGCGGTTGATGTCGGGGAGAGCCACCCGCACCCCGAGGCGCTTGGCCTCCTCTATGTAGACCGCGTGGTGGTAGAAGCCGGCCTCGTTGGCGAGCACCGCGGCCATGAACTCGGCCGGGAAGTGTGCCTTGAGGTAGGACGCCTGGTAGGAGAACTCGCCGTAGGTGGCCGAATGCGCCTTGCAGAAGCCGTAGCCCGAGAACTTGGCCAGGCTCTCGAAGATGGCCCGTGCGCCCGGCGGGCTCATCCCGCGCGAGGTCGCACCCTCCATGAAGCGCGAGCGGATGGCCTCCATCTGGTCGGGGGAGCGCTTGTGCGTCATCGCCCGGCGCAGCTCGTCGGCTTCGGCGGGGGTGAACCCGGCCAGGGCGACGGCCGCGCGCATGACCTGCTCCTGGTAGACGAACGTGCCGAGCGACTCGGAGAGGATGGGCTCGAGGTCGGGGTGGAGGTAGACCAGGGGCTCGCGCCCGGCCCGCCGCAGGAGGAACAGCTCTTTCATGCCGCTGCCGGAGGCGCCGGGGCGGATGAGCGCGATGGAGAGGGTCAGGTCCTCGATGTTCCTCGGCCGCATCGCCTTGAGCAGCGCGCGCATCGCCGGGCTCTCGATCTGGAAGACGCCGAGCGTCCGGCCCTCGCGCAGCAGGTTGAAAGTCTCCGGGTCGTCGCGGGGCAGGGCGTCGGTGTCGAGGCGGGCGCCCTGGTTCCTCGCCGCCCAGGAGGAGGTGTCCTCTATGACCGAGAGCCCTTTCTGGCCCAGGATGTCCATCTTTATGAGGCCCAGGCGCTCGATGGGACCCATGTCGTACTGGGTTATTACGAGGCCCTTCGTGGCACGCTCGAGGGGGACCAGGTCGGTGAGCGGCCTGTCGGCGATGACGACCCCGCCCACGTGGATGGAGAGGTGGCGCGGGAAGCCGTCGAGGCGCCGGCAGGTGTCGAGGATGGTGCGGTACGGCTCGCGATCCGACGGCAGGCCCCGGTAGGAGGGGATGGCCTCGGCCACCCGCTCTATCTGGCTCGCCCGGCAGTGGGGGACGTTGCGGCTGAACGCGTCGACCTCCTCTGGCGAGAGCCCCATGGCCTTGGAGACGTCGCGCACCGCCATTCGCGCCTTCATGGTGGCGTAGGTGCATATCATCGCCACGCGGTCTGAGCCGAACCGCCTGTATATGTAGTCTAAGACCTCGTCGCGGCGGGAGGCGCTCACGTCGAGGTCGATGTCAGGCGGGTCGTCGCGGGCGGGAGACAGGAACCGCTCGAAGTACAGGTCGTGCTCGAGCGGGTCTATGTATGTGATGCCGAGCACGTAGGCCACCATGCTGCCCGCCGCAGAGCCGCGCCCCGCCGCCGGGATGCCGCGCTCGCGGCAGAACCTCGCTATGTCGTAGACCACCAGGAAGTAAGGGGTGAACCCCATGGCCTCAATGGTCTCGAGCTCGAAGTGGAGGCGCTCGAGCGCCGCGGACGGCAGCGGCCGGTAGCGGCTCGCGGCCCCCTCGAAGCACAGCTTGGTCAGGTGCGAGAAGGCGGTCTCGCCGCGCGGGAGGTCTGGCTCGGGGAACTGCCACTCGCCCAGCCGGAACCGGAACTCGCACGCCTCGGCTATCTCGCGGGTGCACGCCGCCGCCCCGGGCGCCTCGCTGTAGGGGTAGGCGGAGAGGAGGCGCTCGACCTCTGCGGCCGGCTTGAGCCAGCCCTCGGGCCCGGCCGATCCGCCGGGCGGTATGCGCGTGACGGGGCAGATCTCGCGGACGGCGCACAGCACCCTGTGCAGGTGGTAGTCGTCGGGGCGGGCGAACGCGACCCGGTTGCTTGCCGCGCAGGACACGCCCAGGCGCCCCGCCTCCGCGATGAGCCGCTCGGCGGCGAGGTGGCCCTCGCGGGTGCCGTCATCGGCGAGCTCCGCGAAGAGGCTGTCTCCGAAGATGTCGCGAAGAGCCTCGAGCGTCCCGGGCTCGCCAGCCAGGGCAAAGAGCCCCTCGGAGAGCGCCGCCAGCCTCTCGAGCGGGAGCGGCCGCTGGCCGAGGCGCCGCTCGGTCACCGCCCGGCAGAGGTTGCGGTAGCCCTCTTCGTCCCTGGCGAGGAGTACGACGCGCGCCGCGCCGGCGCCCTCAATGGGGCCGGAGCCCCCCGGGGAGGAGGGGGGTACAGCCTGGCGTGGCTCCTCCCGCCCCGGGGGGGAAGACCCCGGTGGGATCGGCGCGATGGAGAGGTCGCAGCCGATTATCGGTCTTATGCCGGCGTCCAGCGCCTTCTCGTAAAACTGGACCGCGCCGTAGAGGCCGTCGCGGTCGGTGATGGCGAGTGAACCCATGCCGAGCTCCGAGCAGCGCCCCACCAGGTCGTCGATGGAGCTGCCGCCGTAGAGGAGGCTGAAGTTGCTGTGGCAGTTCAGGTGCACGAAGTCGCTCATATTCGGTCATTCCGTTAGCGGCCAAGCCGTCCACGACGGCCCTCCTTCAATCTCACCTGCACCCGCGCCCCCCGTTAGACGGGCCCCGCCCGGTACCGCCGCCCGCCGCCGCGGCCGGCGCGCGGGAACCCTCCTCTAGCTCGCTCCTGGCCGCGAACCCCACGTGGGCCTTGCCGCCCAGCGCCCGGTGCTGGCTGACCAGGTCGGCGGTGCTGGCCCTTACTATGGACTCGAAGCCGTACCGCTCGCGTATGGCGTCGAGGCTCTCGTTGAGGCTGTCGCGCCGGAGGCTGTCGGAGGCCACGTCCACCGGCGAAAAGAGCTCGCCCTGGCAGCCTGCCCCGACCAGCCCGGAGCAGGCGACCCCGACCAGCCTTATTCGAACGCCGCGCTCCAGCAGCCTCTCGAAAAGCTCGCAGGCCACGCGGTAGACCACCTGCTCCTGGTCGGTGGGGACCTCGAGGGTGCGGAACTTCATGTAGGTACGGAAGTCGGAGTGGCGCAGCTTCACCGCGATGCGGCCGGTGGCCAGGCCGTCGGAGCGCAGCGCGCGGCAGCACTTCTCGGAGAGAAGGAGCAGGGTAGAGCGCACCAGGTCGTAGTCGATGGTGTCGGTGTCGTAGGTCGTCTCGCGGCTCACCGACTTCGGGGTCCCGCGCTCGGAGAGCCGGCGGCGGTCGACGCCCCGGGCGTGCTCGTGCAGGACCCGGCCCCAGGAGCCGAGCACGCTCTCGAGCGCCTCGACGGGGAGGAGCGAGAGGTCGCCCACGGTCCTGATGCCGAGGTCGCCCAGGGTCGCGTGGCAGACCGGCCCCACCCCCGGGAGCTTCTCGACCGGCAGCGGGGCCAGAAAGTCGAGCTCGCCGCCCGGCGGTATCTCGAGGAAGCCGTCCGGCTTGGCCGCCGCGGAGGCGACCTTGCTCACCACCTTGGCGGCCGAGAGCCCCGCGGAGGCGGGCAGGCCCAGCTCGTCCCTTATGCGGCCGCGTATCTCCTGCGCGATGGCCGACGGCTCGCCGAACACCAGGCGGCAGCCGGTGAGGTCGAGGTAAGACTCGTCTATGCCGGCGTGCTCTACAAGCGGGGTGTACTCCTCGAGGATGTCGCGCACGCGGCTGGAGTAATAGACGTAAGCCTGGAAGGTGCCGTGGAGGTAAGCGGCGTGGGGGCAGAGCTTGCCGGCCTTCGCCAGCGGCATGCCGGAGCGGATGCCGAACTCGCGGGCCTCGTAGGAGCAGGCCGCGACCACGCCGCGCTGGGAGGGGTCTCCGCCCACTATCACGGGCACGCCCTCGAGCCCGGGGTCGAGCAGACGCTCGACCGAGCAGAAGAACGTGTCCATGTCGATGTGCAGTATCGCACGCGTCCTCTTGGCCATCTCAAAGCACCCGCAGGACGCCTCGCACCCTGCCCTGTATCTCTACCCGGTCATCAGGGCCGGGGATTATCGGACTCATGTCGGGGTTGGCGGGCTGGAGCCTTATCCTCTCGGCGCCGCCCGCGGTCTCGCGGTAGAACTTCTTGAGGGTGGCCTCGTGACCGTTGATGAGCGCCACCACGGTCTCGCCGTTTTCGGGGGAGGGCTTTTCCTCGACGACAACGTAGTCGCCGTCGAAGATGCCCTCGTCGATCATCGATTGCCCCCTGACCCGCAGCGCGTAGCAGCGCCGGCCGGCCGCGAGAGAGGAGGGGACCTCGAGCTCCTCCCCGACGACGAGGGCCTCTATGGGCTCGCCGGCGGCGATGGTGCCGAGCAGCGGGATGAGGGTGCCGGCCCCAGACGGGCGCGCCTCCGCGCGCCCGGACAACAGCGAGCGGCCCCTGGGGGTGAGCACCACGGAGCGGGCGCGGTCGCGGTGGCGGCGGATGAGCCCCATGCCCTCGAGGGAGTCGAGGTGCTCGGCGACCGTGGCCACCGACGACAGGCCGAGCCCCGCGGCGACCTCGCGTATGGTGGGTGAGTACCCCGAGGAGCGCCTGAAATCGCGCACAAACTCGAGGGCCTGTACCTGTCTCCTGGTCGGTGTCAGCTGCTCCATCTTCCCTTCCTCGATGCTGAGCTCGACACAAATTGTAACCGAACAAAAACCGAAAATCAATAGGTCCAGCGGTTTCTTTGAGCAGCACGAACAAGGTTACCGCCGGCCACGTACATGAAATATAATCATCAGGGAGGCAAGCGGCCTGAAGAAGGACACGACACTGGAGGCGGTGCTCATTTGAGGTGCTCGAACTGCGGCCGGGAGCTCGGGGAAGGGGCGTGGAAGGTGTGCCCGGGGTGTGGGGCGGACCCGAGCGCGCCGAGGGCGGGCCAGCCGACAGGTCGGATGCCTGCGGTGCCGCAGCAGCCGGGCGCCTACCCCGGCTACCCACCGCAGGCCGGGACCCCCTACAGGCAGTACCCGCAGGCTCCCTACCAGCAGCCGGGCCAGCCTTACAGCCAGCCTACGCAGGCATACCCCCAGGGATACGCGGCGCCCAACCAGGCCCCCCAGGGATACGCCGCCGGTTACGCTCAAGCGGCCGAGAGGCCCGGCGGCTCGGTGCTCCTCGGTATCCTCACAATGCTCATGGGCGCCGTTGTTATCGGCTCCACGTTTCTCCAGTGGGTGACCTCCCCCGCGGGGGCCGGGGTGAACATCACAGGGTGGTTCGTGATGCAGGGCGGCTTCGAGGTGTTCGGCGGCGGCTTCACACTGGTGCTCTCTGAACAGGGCACCATCTTCTTCACCGGATTCTTCTCGCTGCTGCTGGGCGCGCTCGTCCTCGTCGGCGGAATCGTCACGCTGATCAGGAGGCGCCCCGGCGGCGTCGTCACCCTGATCTTCGCGCTGGCTGCCGCGGCGCTCTCGGCGGTGAACATAACGATGGTGTTCGCCAAGATGGAGGGCTCCGCACCCGGGGTGGGGCTCTACCTGTTCGCCGGGGCCTCGCTCGCCGCGCTGGTCCTCGGCATCATCTCCCTGTCCTCATCGAGCTGAGAATATGACCTTCAAGTTCAGAAGGCGATTGCTGACTACTCGATCCCTGCTATCTTCTTGGCCAGGGCGACCTTCTCGCCGATGTCGGCGAGCCTCGATATCATGATGCGCTGGGCCTGGGGCGAGCCGGCGCCGTGGATGCTCTCGGTGAGGTAGGCCGCCGCGCCGCAGCCGACCGTCATGTTCTCGATGAACTTCATTATCTTCATGCGGTCGAGCGTGGGGACGCCTTCCACGCCTTTGAGGTACTTCTCGAGGTAGGCCGCGGTCTCTGGGTTCGCGAAGTCCTTCTCGGAGGGCATCGTCACGACGAGACCCCCGGCGATGTCCTGTAAGAGCCTCGCGATCTCGAACGGGAAGCGCGTGACGTTGAGCTTGCAGATGTTGGCGAGAAGGGCGTCAACATCCCAGTTGCCCGCCGGCATCTCGTGGCCGCGCGAGCTGCACGCGATGCCGCAGCAGAAGAGCGTCTCGTTCAGGTGTATCATCTCGGTAATCTTGTCGCGCACGTGGCTGGCGCGCGCCGCGCCCTGGTACTCGGCCGCGAGCTGCGCCGCCCCGATTATGACATCGCCCACCCCGACCTTGCAGCCGCCGTAGCTCTGCCGGTGGAACGAGGCGAACCTCTCGACCACCTTGCCGCTCTGGTCCACTTCCCCGCACATGAAGACGCGCTCTTCGGGGACGAAGACGTCCTCGAAAATGACCAGCGCCTCCTGGCTGCCGTAACCGGGGTTCCCGACGTCCAGGGGGCCTCCCTCCATCTTGCGGGTGTCCGAGGGCTGGCGCCCGAGCACGAACGTTATGCCCTTCGAGTCCGCCGGGATCGCGAATGAAACAGCGAAATCCTCCTCGCCCTCGCGCATCGCGGTCGTCGGCATCACCAGTATCTCGTGGGAGTTGAGCGCCCCGGTCTGGTGCGCCTTGGCACCGCGCACCACTATCCCGCCCGGGACCCGTTCGACGATGTGCACGAAGACGTCGGGGTCCGGCTGCTCGCCCGGCCTGAGCGAGCGGTCCCCCTTCACGTCGGTCATCGCGCCCTCGACCACGACGTTCTCGTCCTGGACCCACTCCAGGTAATCCTTGAGGCGCCCGTGATAGCCGGTCCCGTGAGCCTGGTCGCACTCGTAGGTGACCGAGTAGAGCGCGTTGAAGCCGTCCATTCCCACGCACCGCTGGAAGCAGGTCGCCGTCCTGCGGCCCAGCATCCTCTGCATGAGCACCTTGTCCACCAGGTCTTCCGTGCCCTGGTGGATGTGCGTGAAGCGGCTTATCTTCCTCCCGGTGAGGTGGGAGGTCGTGAAGAGCAGGTCCTCCGCCTCGGGCTCTTCCCCGATGTCGTACGACTCGGACACCGCGTTCGCCGAAGGCCTTATCATCGGGTGTTCCACCGTGCAGGAGCAGCGCTCGCCGAGAACGAAAACATCCCTTTCCAGGTCTTTGAGACTGTCCAGGTACGCTTCCGGGCTGCTGAGTTTCATCTTGATACCCCCGGGTCTCTTGATTCTTGAGGAAAAGTCTACAACATAGCCGCCGGGAGGCGACACGACGAGCGTCAAGCTCTCAGCCCCGGGGACGCGCCGCACCGTCTGCTAATATATCTGTATGCGTTTTCACGAGTCACGCGCAATGAGAAACACCCGGGCGACGCGAGCGGCGCTGGCGGCGCTGGTGTGCATCCTTGTCACTGCCTTCGCATCGCCGGCGGCCCTGTCCGCCCCGTACGCGTGGGATGGCGGGCACGACATCCTCGGGTGGCCGGGGCCCGCCAACGAGATGTACTTCGCCGAGGGGACGACCAGGAACGGGTTCGAGGAGTACCTGATTGTAAGGAACCCGGGCGGCGACGAGGCTCATGTGACCGTGAAGTACCTGTTCGGCGCCGAGGCGCCCCTCGTGCAGGGTGTGACCATCGACCCGTACGCCTCCGCCTCCATCAGCGTGAACGCCGCGGTGGGACCGGGCCGGGACGTCTCCATCGCGCTCGCGGCGAACCCCGGCGTGATAGCCGAGCGCGAGGTCTTCTTCAATTACAAGGGAGTCTGGACCGGGGGGCACGCCACCTGCGGCGTAGCCGCCCCGTCGGACACCTGGTACTTCGCCGAGGGGGCGACCAGGGCCGGCATACAGGAGTGGCTGTGCCTGCAGAACCCCGCGGCCGGGGACATCGCGACGACGGTCACCTACATGCTGGGCACGGGCGAGAACAAGACGGAGGACGTCACGGTCCCCGCCAACAGCAGGAAGACGGTGGACGTAAACGCCTCCGCCGGGCAGGGGCAGGACGTCTCCATCATGGTCGAGGCTTCGGCGCCGCTCATCGCGGAGCGTCCCATGTACTTCGACTACAAGAACGCCTGGCGGGGCGGGCACACCGCCGCGGGCTCGACTGAGCTCGCGGCTCGCTGGGACTTCGCAGAGGGGACGACGCGCGCCGGGTTCGAGGAGTGGCTCTGCGTGATGAACCCGGGTGAGGCCGGTACCGCCACCGTCGAGTACATGTTCCCGGACGGGCCTTCCTTCACCCGGCAGTACGAGCTGAAAGCGCGCGCCCGCACCACGGTCTTCGTGAACGAGGTCACGGGGCCGGAAAAGGACGTCTCCCTTCGGGTGACGAGCGACCGCGACGTCCTCTGCGAGCGCCCGATGTACTTCCGTTACCAGTCTTCCTGGGAGGGAGGCCACGACGTCATCGGCTCGACGGCCGGTGAGAAGACCTGGTACTTCCCGGTCACGTGCTCGGGAATGGGGTTCGTATCGTGGCTCTGCGTGATGAATCCCGGCACGACCCCGAGAGACGTCCTGGTGCAGGTGTTCGGAGAGGGGGGCGGCTACGACGAGCGCGAGCTCGAGATGCCGGCCCGGAGCCGGGCGACCTTCGACCTGAACGCCCTCTCCGCAGGCAAGACCAACGCCTGGGTGAAGGTCTCAGGCTCGGGCGAGCTCGTGGCCGAAAGGCCGGTCTACTTCGCCTACGAGCCGAAGGTCGAGCCTGAACCGTTCGCTTTCGCGACGTGGGCGGGCATGGAGCTGAAGAGCCCCATAAGGTACTGCGACAACATAGGGGCGCAGTTCCACGAGGCCTCGCCCGAGGGCGGCGACGGCAGGCCGAACAACGTACAGGCCATGCAGCCGCTCGGTATCTGCCTTCGCGACGACAACCCGTCGCGCCTGGCCCCGGGCCTCAGCAGGTACGTGGGGAGCGAGACCTGTTACTTCATCGAGGACTCGAGGTCCAGGGGCACCTACTCGACCACCGCGTGCGACGTGACGGCTAAGGCGGGAACCACCGTGTACGCCCCGGTCACCGGCACGGTGATGGCCGCGGAGAGCTACATGCTGTACGGCCGGTACCCGGACCTGCGGGTGCTCATACTGATGGACGGGCACCCCGGATACCACATGGCCGTCCTCCACATGTCGCAGCTGCTGGTTGCGAAGGGCCAGAGGGTCGAGGCGGGCGTGACGCCGGTGGGTGTGGTCCGCGACCTGGTGCCTTACTTCAACAGCGGCCCGAACCCGTACACGCGGGAGGAGGGCAACCACGCGCACCTGCAGATAAACTACCGCCCCGACATGGGGCTTGGAGGGAGCGCTCCTCCCGCCTCCGATACCCCGTAACGCAAAATCGGGGTCAGGTCGTTTTGTTGCATTTCCGGTTTCAGTCAAGGCCGGGTACGCAAATGCAACAAAACGACCTGACCCCTATGTTGCATCGGTTACAATTAGCGCATGAACAAGCATTTGAAGCGAGCGCTGCAGGTCACCGGCATCTTCGTCATCTTCCTCATCGTCCTCTACGCGGCGATAGCCGTGGTCCTCTATTCCTCTTCAGGCCAGTTCCCGATGAAGAATACCGGCATCCCGCCTATACGCATCAGCAACCTGATCTGGCCGACCATCGGCTACCCGGCGATGCTAGCCCCGGGCGCGACGCTCGAGGTGGAGTTCGATTTCAACAAGCCCGGCAGGATAGGGCGCCTCCAGCCGAGGGACCCGGTGAAATGGCAGGCTGTCCTCAAGCCTGCGCGCACGGCCCTCAAGGGGCTCTCATACAGGATAAAGGCTTCCAGGGTATTCAAGGAGCTTTCGGGCCGCTGGCCGTCCGGGACGAGCAGGGGCCCGCCGAACGAGGTCTGGCACGCGGAGTTCCGCCTGCCCCCCGACGCCGTTCCCGAGCTCTATGACCTGACCGTCAGCGCGGAGGCGAACGGCAAGACCTACCGGGACAGCCAGCCGCACTCGGTCGCCGTGACGGTCGTCGAAGAGGGCGACCTCAGGTTCGTGACCATGTCAGACATCCACGTCCACCGCCGCGACATCTCGGCTCCGTTCCAGCCGCAGTCAGACAAGGGCATAACCCTCGAGGGAAGGCCGGTCTTCTTCGAAAGGGCGATAGACCAGGTCAACCTCGTCCGCCCTGATTTCGTGATACTGCTCGGAGACTACGTCAGGGCGCAGCACTCCCCGGGCGACTTCCAGATAGAGTTCGAGAACTTCTACGAGACCCTCTCCCGCTTCGAGGTCCCGGTCTTCATGATCCCCGGCAACCACGACGTGTACATAAACGAGGTCGACGGTGCCGTGGTATGGGAGGAGAACCTGGGACCGCTGCGGTACTCGTTCGATATCGCCGGCTGTCATTTCACAGCCGCGAACACAACCGACTGGCCGCGGAGCGACCGCATAGTGATGAAGAAGCTCGGGCTCTTCGTCTACCCGCGGAAATGGCAGGGGCAGCTCCTCGAGTCCCAGAACGAGAAGAAAGTCGAGGAGTTCAGGGCCCAGCTCGGGTGGATGCGCGACGACCTGGAGGACAGCCAGGAAGCGCTCGGCCGCTTCCTTCTGCTGCATCACGACCCCTACGTCCCTGACGGCGAGGGGATAGCGTTCGAGAACGAGCGTTTCGCCGTGCTCTACTCGCTCGGCGGCGGTGGCGAGGGCAAGATGGCGACAAGGGAGCTCGCCTCCGCGTTCAGGGTGGCCTTCGCCTTCACCGGGCACAACCACTTCGACGACGTGGGACGGGTGGACTGGCATGACGGCGCGGGTGAGACCGTCTTCGCGAACCAGACGTGCGTTACCTTCGACAAGGGCGGGATGCAGGACCACTACCCCGGGTACCGCCTCGTGGAGGTCGAGGGAGGGGTCGTCCGGAGCTTCACCTACATGACCGGCGACAACTCGATTCCTCTCTACGACGGCTCGTCGCTCAGGGGCGAGACCGACACGGATGACCTCGACAGGCCTACGCTCTCCGCGGTCAGGGTATCCGTGGGCACTGAGGTGCAGGATCCGGCCGCTGGAGAGAGTGGCTTTTCGGGGGAAGGCGACGGCTGGCTCGTTCAGAGCTACCTCGGTATCGGGATGGACCTGCGCGGCCTCGTCATGGAGGTCCCCGCCTCTCAGGATGATTACACGGCGACCGGCGGGGAGGTCTACCGGTACGTGAACATCCCGGGCACGGACCGCGCGCTCGTCTACGTCAGCGCCCTGGTGCCGAAGGGTGTGCCGGGCGCGAGCGCCGCCAGCCCGGGCACTCCATCGCGCACCGAGGTCACCGTAAAAGCGCCCTGATGCGCTACTGGCCGAAGACCTGGTCCAGCAGGGCGAAGAACTCCGGGTCGAGGTCAGAGTAAGCCTGCTCGTTGATGTGCGAGTCCCCGACGTCGTACTCGGCCTTGAGCCATCCGTCGGACCCGGCCAGCGTCCCGTAGAAGTCGAACACCCATACCGAGCCCGGGTTCTCCGCTGCTTTCTCCTCCAGGAACAAATTGAACTCGCCGTACTCCTCCAGCAGAGAGCTGTCGCTGTCCTGCTCGTGCATGGGCAGGGCGTTACCGATGATGAGTTTCAGGCCCTTCTGCTTCGCGGTCTCTATGACCTCCTCGACCTCGGCTTCTCGCTGGTCGAGGTTCGACCCGTCGAAGTCGACGAAGCAGAACTTGAAGAAGACCACCGAACCGGGCGCGAGCCCCTCCACGTTGTTGGCGAAGCTCGGAGCGATGTCGCCGTCGACCAGCTCCGTGTAGTCGAGAAAATAACCGTTCTGCTCTACGGGGCCTTCCCAGGCATAGCCCCAGTGGTCCATCCACCCCGACATGACGGAGCGGCCGTTCATGATGACGGTCCTCGCCGGGTCCGCCGGGACAGCCTCAGACGACTGCTGGTCGGGCGCGGCAGGTTCCTCGGCGACCTCGCTGCTCGAGCCGCACCCCGCGGCGAGGGCGAACAGGCCGAGCGCCACCAGGAGCGACAGCGCGACTGCAATGGTCTTTCTGGTCATCGTTACCACCCCTTGTCCTATATAGTACCCCTGCTCAAGTCCCTAGACGCCTTCACCGCGACTTTTCTTACGGGTCGGGCCGCCAGCCCCACCGCCGGTGATAGTATTGGGCCTGCGGGGGCCGCACCGCCCCCGACCCGCGAAGGCGGCTCCAGGCAAGGAGGTCCAGCATGCTCAAGCTCAAGCGCGGCGAGGTAACCGTCCAGGGCGTCGAGGGCCCGGTCTCCATCAGGAGGAACGACTACGGGGTCCCACGCGTCTCGTCGGCCGACGACATCGACCTGTTCTTCGGGCTCGGGTGGGTCCACGCCGTGGACCGCCCGGTCGAGCTGGAGCTCACCCGCCTCGTTGCGAAGGGCGTCGCCGCCGAGTTCCTCGAGGCCTCGGAGGAGCTCATCGCGGCCGACATCTACATGAGGCGCTACAACCTGTGGGGCGACGGAAGGGAGCAGGTCTCATCCCTGACCCCGGAGGCGCTCCGCATAACGGAGGCGTACTGCGCCGGCGTCAACGAGGCCCTGGAGCGGGGCGCCAGGCCGTTCGAGTTCAAGCTCATCGGGCACAGGCAGGAGCCGTGGACCCCCGCCGACTGCATAATGATGACCAAGCTCATCGGGCTCATCGACATGACCGAGACCCAGGGCTGGATCGAGAAGCTCATCGTCCAGATGCTGCAGAAGGGCGTGCCGCTAGACCAGCTGCGCGAGCTCTTCCCCTACCTCACCGACGAGCCCGACCCGGCGTTCCTCGAGGTGCTGAAGAAGGTCAGGCTGTCCGAGCCTGTCGTACCCCCGACCGTCGAGTGGGGCGCGCTGCCGCGCCTGACTGCCAGCAACAACTGGGTGGTCGCCGGCAGCAGGAGCGCGTCCGGAAAGCCCATACTGTGCGGCGACCCGCACCTCGACAGCGCAAGGCTCCCGGCCATCTGGCAGGAAGTGATGCTGCGCTCGGATTCCCTGTGGTTCGCGGGCTGCACCGTGCCGGGGATACCCCTCCCCGCGCTGGGGCGTACCGGCAGCCTCGCCTGGTCGCCCACCTACGGTTACATGGACGTAATAGATTTCTTCGTCGAGGAGGTGAAGGACGGGCGCTACAGGAGGGACGGCGAGTGGCGCGACTTCCGCGTCAGGGAGGAGACCATAAAGCTCAAGAAGGGTGAGCCGCGCAGGGCGCTCTTCTACGAGAACGAGCACGGGGTGCTCGACGGTGACCCCTCCGAGGACGGGTATTACCTCTGCATGGCGTGGACGCTCGGGCGGGGTACCGGCGCCGACACGCTCAACCACGGCTCGTACCTCATCAGCGCCGAAAACGTCGAGGAGGCCATGCCGCACTTCGCGGCGATAGACTTCTGCTCCCAGAACTGGACCTGCGCGGACGCTGAAGGCAACATAGGCTACCACCAGAGCGGCCGCTCTCCCGTACGCGCGGCGGGCTGCAGCGGGCTGCTGCCGATGCCGGGATGGGACAGCTCCTACGACTGGAAGGGGACCTGCCCCGTCTCGGACAACCCCTCGCTCTTCAACCCCCCGGAGGGCTACATCGGGACGGCCAACCAGGACATGAACTTCTGCGCCGGGACCCAGGCGTGCACCATCGCGATGGGCGACTGGCGCGCCCGGCGCATACACGAACTGCTCGGCGCGAGGACCGACCACACCGTCGAGTCGATGCAGAAGATGCACTACGACCTCTACTCCAAGCACGCGGAGGACTGGATGCCGCTCATAAGACCTCTGCTCGGCGAAGGCGCGCGTGCTAACCTCCTGCGCGACTGGGACCTGACTTACACGAGTGACTCGGTCGCCGCCTCCGTCTTCGAGCACATCTACCTCGAGCTCGCCCGCATCGTCTTCGGCGAGCAGTCCCTCGGCGGCGAGGTCATAGGATACCTGATGGACGAGTCGATAATCTTCGCCGACTTCACGGGGAGCTTTGACCAGGTCATGTTGCGCGAGGAGTCCCTCTGGTTCGGCGGGAAGACCCGCGACGAGCTGCTCAGGCTGGCGGTCGAGCGCGGGTTGGCTGAAGAGGCGGGCCCGTGGGGCGAGGGGCGGAAGGTAATGATGAACAACATAATGTTCGCGGGGCGGCTGCCGAAGTTCCTCGGCTTCGACTATGGCCCCATCGAGATAATCGGGAACCGGGCGACGATACCCCAGGGCCAGATATTCCACACGATGGGGGGCCGGCAGGGGACGTTCTCGCCCACGTTCAAGTTCGTGACGGATCTCGCGGAGGAGTGCATCTACTCGACGATGGCAGGCGGCCCCTCGGACAGGCGCTTCTCGCCGTGGTATACGAGCGGTATTGCCGACTGGCTTGCCGGGAAGTACAAGAAGACCGCGCCCTGAGCCCCCGGCTCAGGAGCCCTTCATCTTGAACAGGAACCAGTTCTTGCCGCCCTTGTCGCGCTCGAAGTTGTAGAGGACGTAGCGTCCCTTCAGCCGCTCGCCGTCGAGCTCGAACTTCAGCGCGCCGCGCTCTATGGCCTCAGCCACGCTGTTGTCGGGCTCGTCCTCGAGCAGGGGCCGGTAGGTGCCCCGGTCCCAGATCTCCACCGTTCCCGCGCCGTACTCCCCGGCGGGTATCTCGCCTTCGAAGTCCTTGTAGTCGAAGGGGTGGTCCTCGACGTGCACGGCCAGGCGCTTCACGCCGGGCTCGGCGGGGGGCTCCTTGGTGACCGCCCAGCTCTTCAGGACCCCTTCGTCCGCGAGCCTCAGGTCGTAGTGCAGGCGCCTGGCCTGGTGCTTCTGGATGACGAAGTCGCGGCTCTCCGCCTGCTTCACTTCCGCCCCGGGCTCCGGGGTGACCGCGAAATCCCGCTTCTTCTTGTACTCCTTGAGCGGCACTCCACCCTCCCGGCCTCGATGTTACGGTCACGTGCACTCTAATACTACAGAGTGATGACCTCACCTGCCCGGTCCTGCCAGCCGAGGGTGACGGTCACCCTCGAGCAGCGGGGCCCGAGTGCGCCGCGGACGGCCTCCAGCGGCAGGTCGGGGTGGTTGTTGGTCCGGCTCAGGTGCGCGAGCACCAGGTGAGCCATGCTGTCGTGAAAGAGGGAGTTCGCGAGCTGCGCCGCGTCGCTGTTCGAAAGGTGCCCGTAGGGGCTCGAGACACGCTTCTTGAGGAACTCGGGGTACGGTCCATCAGAGAGCATCGCCTCGTCGTGGTTGGACTCGAGCACCACCAGGTCGCAGCCCGAGAGGCCGGCGAGCACGTCGAGGGTGACGCTCCCCAGGTCGGTCGCGAACCCGGCTCGCATCCTGCCGTCAGAGACCGCGAAACCCACGGTCTCCGCCGCGTCGTGCGGGAGCAGGAAGGGCGTTACCTCCAGGCAGCCGACCGTGAAGGGCGACCCGGTGACGAACTCGACCAGCGCTCCCCTCGGAACCGCGCGGAGCAGCCGCGCGCCGGTGGACGTGGCGCGGTTGGCGTAGACGGGGCAGCCCAGGCGCCTGGAGACGGCCGCGGCGCCCCTGACGTGGTCGTTGTGCTCGTGGGACAGGAGCAGCGCGTCGATGCGGACGTCCCCGAGGCCGGAGACCGCCAGCCTTCGGGACAGCTCCCTCGCCGATATGCCCGCGTCGATGAGCAGGGCGGTACCGCCGGAGCGCAGCAGTGTGGCGTTTCCGGCCGAGCCGCTGGCGAGCACGCATATCTCGATGATGTCCTCCTCTGGCAGGACTATATCCTGCGGAAATCGATGATACGGTCGAGGCGGTAGGTCTTGTGAATCCCGTCCCTGTGGCAGTAAGCCTTCATGTAGCTGTACTCGGTGCCCTCGAACAGGTACAGCGGTGTCACCACCACCGGAGCGCGCCCGCTGCCCGGCCCGTATTCCATCTCGATGGTAAGGCGCGACCGCGCGATTGTCTCGAGCTCCTGCAGGTCGCCTGTAGGTTCGATGTCCTCGACGGAGGGCGGCGCCACAGCGTCAAACGCCCCCATGAAGCCGGGCAGCTCACCGACCGCGGTCCCGGGGCCGAGCCCGCCAACCGCTTCGAGGAACACCCCCATTGCGGCACGGGCGTCAGGCAGCGCGTTGTGCAGCCGCTCGACCTCGATCCCCAGGTGGTCGACCAGGGTCGCCAGCCTGTAGTTCGGGACGTCCTTTATCCGGCTCCTTGCGAGCCGGACGGTGCAGACCACCGGGTGGCCGGGCTGCGGGGTCCTGGTCCTCGCAAGCTCGTTGCCGATCATACGCACGTCGAAGGAGGCGTTGTGCGCCACGAAGACGCACCCGCGCATGAAGTTCAACAGGCCGGGAAGGACGTCCGGCGCCCTGGGCGCGCTTGCCACCATCTCGTCGGTGATGCCGTGGATGCCCGTCGCGCCCGCCGAGATGCGCTCGCACGGGTTCAACAGCGTCTGGAACTCTTCGCGGGCTCCCGCGAGCCCGAACCTTACCGCCCCTATCTCGATGAGCCTGCTGGTCATGCTGAGGCCGGACGTCTCCACATCGACCGCGCAGAACGTCGCCTCCGAGACCGGGATATCGAGGGGCGGGGATGAATCGGTCAATGATACCACCCGGGGTTTTCGTCAATTATAGACCGGGGCGCCCACCGGCGCCCGGGCATGGCGGGCCCGACGGCTTCCGCGGCCGCTCTTACTGCACCGGGAAGGTCGTCGGGATGCTCAACCGCCGGAGCATCTCCTCGTTGAGGTACAACTCCTGGTCGGGCGGCAGCGCGTCGCTGGGGAACGTGGGCTGGGTCGTGGTCTGTCCCTGTGTCGACGGCTGCGTACCCTGGTCGTACGGATAGGTGTTCTGGTCGCCGGAGTCGAAGGTCGAGCCGTACTCGAACACCAGCGAGCTCAACGTCGCGCCGGAGAGCTCGATCGAGCCGGCCGGTTTCTGCTCGGTGAACGACTTGTTGGTGCCCGCCTCCACCGGCACCGTGAAGCTGACGAGCTCCTCCTGCCCCTTGCTTATCGCCTGGATGGTGACGATGACGTCGCCCTCGGACTTCGTGTTGTTGTCGTATGTCCCGGTCAGCGCGAGGACCTCGTCCTCCTGTTTCAGCACCATGTCGCTGAAGGTGATGTCGGCCCCGGTGACCTCGCCGTCGCCTATCCTGAAAGTAGCGTTGGTGCTCCCGGTCAGGAGGACCGCCGCGGCGACCCCGCCCCCGATGACGATGAGCGCGCCGATGATTATGAGCACTATGAATAGCGGCCTCATCCTCTTCCTGGGAGCAGGCGCGGCGTAGGCGTACTGCTGCGCGGCGGGGTAACCTCCGTACATCCCGGGGTTGGACATGAACGGGAAAGGACACGCGAAGAACGGCGGCATGCACGGCCACCACCCGTAGCCCGGGTAAGGCCAGCCGAAGCCATACGGGTAGTACGGGGGATACCATGGCGCCGCCGCCCCGTAAGCGGGGGGCGACGCGTATGCCGACTGCCACCCCTGGGCGAAGCCCTCATCGCCCGCCGGCTGCTGCCCGGGAACGGCCTGTTCTCCTGCCTGCTGCTCGCCCTCCGCGCCAACCGGTTCCTGCCCGGTAGCAGAGGCCCTCCCCGCTTCTTCAGGGGCGGCCCCGGCGGCCGGGAGGGGCGCGCCGCAGTAGGAACAGCTCTCTGATTCTTCCTGGTTGATGTTCCCGCAAGCAGGACAGGTAACGGTCATTACAACCTCTCCGGTCTTTCGGCCGTGTGCCGTTATTATAGGCTAACATACTGGAGGTTGGCTTCTTCCAACCTTTAGACGCACCGCGCGGCCCTCTGTTCGAGGCGGCCGGCGCGCCGGCGGAAAGTGAGGTCTCGATGCCGGAAGAACAGCTTGCGGATGAGTGGGACGTGAAGAGCGCGGTGGTGAACCAGGCGCTGCTCTGCCTTCCTTTCCCCGTGGGAGCCTACGCGCTGTGGAAGCACAAGCCCTGGAAGCTGCCTGTGTTCGTGGGGGGAGCCGTCGCTTTCCTGACCATCTGCCGGCGCTACGCCTGTGCGAGATGCCGGTACTACGGCCGGGTGTGCTCGACCATGCTCGGTGTCGCGACCGCGAGCATGATGCCGCGCAATCCCGACAGGGAGCTCGACCGGCGGGCGATGGCGGCCGACTTCGCCTTCGTGGGAGCTGTGGTGATGGTGCCGCTGCCCCAGGCGCTGAAGAGCCTGCGGCTCGCCGTTCTGTACCTGGGAGCGTGCGCCGCCGCGGTCGGGGCCATACTCCTGAATGCCTGCCCGAGGTGCGGAAACGACTTCTGCCCGATGAAAGACGTGAGCAGGGCGCTGAGGAGGGGCTAGCACTTGCGGCGCGCGCTTTGCCAGCACGCCGCCGCCGTGTGTACAATGTAGGGCACCAGCAGGTCATCGGAAAAAAGGGGGAAGCAGCATGCCCAAGTACATAATGCTCTCGAGCCTCACCGATGAGGGCGCGGCGACGATCAGGAAGAACCCCGAGCGCATCAAGGAAGTCAACAAGGACGTGGAAGCGCTGGGCGGCAAGGTGCTGGACCAGTACGCGGTGATCGGCGAGTATGACTTCGTGAACATACTCGAGGCGCCCGACATGGAGACCATCGCCCGGATATCCGTGGAACTGGGCTCCAGGGGCTCGGTGCACATCAAGACGCTGGCCGCGATACCGGTCGACGAGTTCATCGCCAGGCTCAAGTAGCCAGACCCGGCACGACTATTGAAGCCCCGGCCCGCGCCGGGGCTTTTGTCGGAGTCGCACCCGGACCATGAAGGTGAGATGTACAGACACTCTCGTGCAATAGCGGCGCTGCTCGTTCCACTCCTGCTGTCGGCCGGCCTCGCTCTCTCGTGCGGCCCGTCCTCGCCGTGGCGTTTCCAGACCGTCGAGGGTGAGTCTTCCCTCCTGGCGGTCTCCGCCGCGGACCCGTCGCACGTGTGGGCGGTCGGTGGTGGACCGGTCTACTTCTTCGACGGCGTGTCCTGGGGCCTCCAGACGGACGACCTCGAGATCGAGCCCCTGGACGTGAGCGCCGCCGCGCCGGACCGGGCCTGGGCGTGCGGGGGAGACGGCGCCGGGGTGGTGCTCGCGTTCGACGGCACCACCTGGGTGAAGCAGTTCCAGACCGCGGACGAGACCATCAACATAATCTCTGCCGCGGACGGGTCGCACGTCTGGGCTGTGGGGACGAACGAGACGAGCGCCAGCATCTACTTCTTCGACGGGGCTGCCTGGACCCTCCAGTACCAGGCGGAGGTCCACCTCCAGGACATGCACGCCATGGACCCCACGCACGTGTGGGCGGTAGGCGAGGACAGGAGCGGCCGGAGCGGGATCTACTTCTTCGACGGGGCTGCCTGGAACAGGACCTGGGAGACCCCCGGCGGCGAGCTTCTCATCGGGGTCGGCGCGGCCGACCCGTCGCACGTGTGGGCGGTCGGCTCCTCGCCACCGGAGTCGGGGGGCGCCGAGCACTCGGGCGGGACGGTGTACGCCTTCGACGGCAAGGCATGGTCGCTGCAGTACCAGACCATGGAGGAGCTCCACCGGGTATCGGCTGCCGACGCCGAACACGTCTGGGCGACGGGCGGCATAGGAAGGGTCGGACCCATCTACTTCTTCGACGGCGAGTTCTGGAGCAAGCAGTTCGAATGCTCCGAAGCCCTCTTCGATATCTGCTCCGCCGGCCCCTGGAGCGCCTGGGCGGTAGGCGGGCTCGGGGGCATCTATACCTACGAGCCCGGCGAGATCTGAGCCCGGCCGGCGGCGCTCGCGAGTCCTCCGGCGCGCATCCCCGGAGTCGTTCCCGGGCACCGGCCCGTCCTTGAAGAAACAGAATCACTCTGAAAAAATTACTTTGCGCGCCACAGCTAAAGCCACAGCACTCGTAGTCTCTCGGAGCCGCGGCCATGCCGGATGAAGAAAAAAGCGAAACCAAGGGCATCCGACCTTCGGAGGGGAGTAACGGCGCGGGCGTCGACATTGCGGCAGGCGGGGGTCTCCCCGAACCGCGCGAGAAGGTGCTGCTCGACGAGGAACTGGAGCCTGACGACGGTTTCTCCGCGGCAGAGCGGCTGAGCAGGCTTCCCAGGATAACGAAGCTCACGGTGACCCTGGTGCTGCTGTTCATCCTGAGCACCGTTGCGCTGCTGAGCGTCCTGAACCTCCCGGGGGTGAGGGATTATTTCGAGGGCGAAGCCGCTTTCTGGGTCCTCAGGATCGGCCTGCTGGTGATGATAGCTTCGATAATCATCTACTTCGTTCTCCGTGAGAGGTCCACCCTGAGGTTTGCCGAGAAGCTGCTCGCAGAGATGTCCGAGGCCAACAAGCGCCTCCGGCTCTTTCTCAGGGCGGAGCGGGACATTGGCTCTTCGCTCGAGCTCGAAAGGACCCTGGAGGAGACTCTCAAGTACGCCTTCGAGCTGACCGGCTCCGACATGGGAGCGGTGTACCTCTGGGAGAAGGGCGCGGAGGTCCTCAAGCTGTCGCTGGTCCGGGGAGTGGAAACCGGGGGTGTGACACGCGAGCGGGTCCCGCCCGGAGAGGGGCCCGTTGGAGAGGCGGCGGTGGACCACGAGCTCCGGATCGTTGAGGACGTATCATCCCTGTCCGAGAGCGACAGGACATTCTCGGCCGAGGAGTCGCCGTCTTCCCTGGCAGTAGTCCCGCTCGTCGCCGGCGGCAAGTTCGTCGGCGTCCTCACCGTGGCGACCAGGGAGCCGCACCCGTACGGCCCGGCCGAGCAGAGGATGCTTCTCGGGCTGGCCGAGCTTGCGAGCATCTCGATCACCAACGCCGAGCTCCTGCGCATCTCGCGCAGGAGCCTGAAGGCCGCCGCGAGACAACGGGAGTTCACCGGGCAGGTGCTGGACGAGATGGTCGCCGGGGTCATGACCGCCGACAGCCGCGGCAACATCACAGTGTTCAACCGGGAGGCGCAGCGGCTGACGGGCTACACGCCCGACGAGGTAGCAGCGGTCGACCGCAGGCCCGGGCTCACCCTGGAGCAGAGACCCCTGGGCCAGCTCGAGCAGGGGATACTCGAGGTGCTGAACGACCCCACATCGTTTAGGGAAGGCGACGCCCTGGTGCTCAAGAAAGACAGGACGCTCCTTCCGGTCAGCTACAGGGTCAACCCGCTTTTCGAGGAATCTACGGTGGTCGGGGCGACGGTCGTGTTCATGGAGGAGAAAGAGCCATCGAGAGTTTCTTCCTCAAGGGAGGACGTGGACTACCAACTGCTCCTTCGCTCCCTCGGCAGCCGCATAGAGTTGTTGTTCATCCATCCACTGGCCAGGGTCACCGAGCAGGTCAGAGGCATGGATGCCGACGATTGGGCCCGGGCCCGCGAGGAGTTCCTCCGGGGAGTCGAGGCCGGCTCGGCCGCCCTCGCGAACCTGCTCGAGGACGTCGAGCAGTACCTGAGCTGCGTGACCTTGAGGGAGTGGGACGCGCCGGCGGAGTGCGACACCGCGGCCGCCGTCTCGGAGGTCGTGGAGCGGGTCCTCAGGTCTCCCGAGACGCAAGGAGTGGTCGTGTCCGTCAAAATGGCCGACGCGCCCCCGGCGTTCGGCTTCGAGCGGATGATCAAGACCGCGCTGGAGAAGGTGGTCGAGAATGCCTGCATCGCGTCCGCCAACGGAGGGAAGAAGGTCGAGATCTCAGGGACCGCCGTCGAGGGAGCGGTGCGCATAGAGGTAGCCGATACCGGGCCGGGGGTCGACGAGGACTCCCGTGAGTTCATATTCAACCCGTTCTTCACCACGAGGGAGGGGCGTTCCGGTCTCGGGCTCTCCATCGCGCGGAGGGTGGTCGACAGGCTGGAAGGGCGCCTCGGCCTCGCCGGTTCCGAGAGCGGTGCTCTGTTCTTTCTGGAGTTGCCGCGCACCCCGTCGCCCGCGGGCGGCGGGACCGGGTCCGAGACAGCCCCGGCCGGCGGGTGATGCGGGTGTTGATAGGTCTGGTCGCCGATACGCACCTCATGGACGAGCCGGTCCCCGGGAACGTGATCGATGCCCTGCGCGGCTCGGACCTGATAATGCACGCCGGCGACATCGTCGACATGCAGGTCATCGACCAGCTGTCCGGCATCGCCGATACCGTGGCCGTGAAGGGAAACATGGACTACGACGAAGCGGTGAGGCTACTGCCCGAGACACGGGTGATAGAGGTGGGAGTCTTCAGGATAGGGCTCACGCACGGGTTCGGCGCCCCGACGGACATGCCGCGCAAGGTGAGGGGGCTGTTCGAAGACGTGGACTGCATAGTCTTCGGGCACACGCACAAGCCCCTGGTGCTCGAGGAAGGCGGCGTCCTGTTCGTGAATCCCGGGAGCCCGACCGACAGGAGGTTCACCGACGTTAACGCCGTAGGCCTTCTCGAGGTCACGGATACCCTTGAGCCGCGGATCGTCTACCTGGACGGGCCTCAAGGGGAGAGCGGGAGCTGATGGAAGAGGTCGCCGTAGTAGGCTGGGCCCAGACCCGGCACGAAAGGGTGAAGCGACGCGACACCCAGCAGAGCATGGTATTCGACGTGGTGACCCGCGCCCTGCGCTCGTGCAGCATGACCATCCGGGACATAGACGTGGTGGTCGACGCCGGGAGCGATTACCTCGACGGGAGGAACACCTCCAATTGCGCGACCGTGGACGCGATGGGCGCGCACTTCAAAGAGGAGTCCAGGGTCGCGGGCGACGGGCTCCTCGCCGCGATATACGCTTACCTCAGGGTGGCTTCGGGACTTTTCAGCTCGGCCCTGGTGGTCGCCTACGGCAAGAGCTCGGAAGGTTCGCTGCTCGACCAGACCAGGGCGATGGCGGACCCGTTCTACCTGAGGCCGCTCGGCCTGGACGCCCTGTCGGCGGGAGCCCTGCAGGCGCGGGCTTACATGGACCACTACGGGGTCGCCCCGGAAGCGCCCGCCGGGGTCGCGGTCAAGAACCGTTCGGCGGGGGCGGCTAACCCCAACGCGCAGCTCAGGCGCCCTGAATCGCTCGCGGACGTCCTCTCGTCCGGCGACCTTGTGGCGCCTATCCGCAGGAAGGAGGCCTGCCCGGTGAGCGACGGCGCGTGCGCCGTTGTCCTGGTGGACTGGGCGACCGCGCAGACCCTCGGTGTCAGGCCCGCGTGGATAACCGGCGTCGGCCACATGCAGGACGCCTACTATCCCGGCTCGAGGGAGCTCTACAGGGCGGTCTCCTCGAGGCGGGCCTCGAGGCGGGCCTGCGAGATGGCCGGTATATTCGACCCCTTCGCGGAGCTGGACGTGATAGAGCTGACCGAGTACTACGCCTACCAGGAGCTGATGCTCTACGAGGCGCTTGGCTTCTGCGGCGAAGGGGAGGGAGCGGAGCTGCTCGACTCGGGAGAGACGGCGCAGGGGGGCAGGACCCCGGTGAACCTCTCCGGGGGCGCCCTCTGCGCGAACCCTCTGGTCGCCACCGGCCTGGTAAGGCTCACTGAAGCGGCCGCGCAGGTGAGCAATCGCGCGGGCGACCTCCAGGTGGACGGTGCCGAGAAAGCGCTTGCGCACGCGACGGGCGGGTTCGCCATGCAGAGCGCGGCCACGATCGTACTGGAAAGGAAGCGCGAGTGAGGATGGGGGAGAGTTGGCCAGGGCAGCCGCGGTAGTCGGAACGGGCCAGACGGACTACTCCGCCAGGCGACAGGACGTCAATGTCCCCGAGCTCGTCCGCGAGGCCGTCACGGGCGCGCTCGAGGACGCGGGGATAACGTCGCGGGACGTGGACGCGGTCGTGCTGGGCAGCGCACAGGAAGCGCTCGAGGGTGTCAACCAGCCCGAGCACTGGGTCGGGCCCGCCATGGGGGTCCACGACAGGCCCGTCATGAGGCTGCAGACCGGCGGGACCGCGGGGGCCGCGGCTACGATTGCGGCGTTCTACCACGTCGCGTCAGGCCTCTTCGACGTCGTTCTCGCGGTCTCATACCAGAAGCCGTCGGACGGCTCCGATACCTTCGGGATGCCGGTGTGCGGCGACCCCCTGTGGGAGCGCGACTTCTCGCTCGGCGCCGCCGCCCTGGCCGGGCTACAGGCGAGGCAGTACCTCGCCAGGCACGAGCCGAAGGTCGGCGAGGAACACGGGGCGATGGTGGTGGTGAAGAACCGCCTCAACGCGACGATGAACTCCCGGGCGCACCTGAGGCACGAGGTGACGCTCGAGGAGGTGATGGATTCGCCACCTGTCGCAACCCCGGTAAAGGAGCTCGACTGCTGCCCCTTGAGCGACGGCGCCGCCGCGCTCGTGATAGCCGAAGAGCGGAGGGCCAAGAAGATGACGAAGAGGCCGGCGTGGTTCGCCGGTATCGGGACCTCCAGCGAGAGCCAGTACGCTCCCCACACGGACAAGGCGTACCCGGAGTCGTGCGTCAGGGCGGCCCAGGTGGCCTACCAGATGGCGTGGATCTACGACCCGGTAAGGGAGCTCGACCTCGCCGAGGTGCACGAGGCGTTCAGCTACCAGGAGCTGATATGGACGGAGGTGCTGGGGCTCTGCAATCCCGGGGAGGGGGGAAGGATGGTGGAGTCGGGGATAACAGCGCTCGACGGCGAGTTCCCGGTGAACCCGTCGGGCGGACTGCTGTCCGCGAACCCGGTCGGGGCGTCCGCCATGATCCGCCAGCTCGAGGCCGCGCTGCAGGTGATGGGGAAAGCGGGAGACCACCAGGTGCCGGGCGTCCAGAAGGCGCTTGCCCACTCCTGGGGGGGAGCGCTGCAGTTCAGCACCGTGACGATATTCGCGAGAGAGTTGTAGGAGAGGAGGCCGGGTTGGACGAGGCCCAGCCGGAACTCGGGCAGGTCGAGGCGGTGAGGCGCAACAGCTATGCGTGGTCCACCGGCGAAATAACCGGTGCGTTCCTCGAGGCGCTCCGGGACAGGGGTACCATCCTCGCTTCGCTCTGCCGCGGCTGCGGGACGGTGGCCGTTCCCCCGAACTCCTTCTGCGAGGCATGCGGCTCGACCATGAGGGATTGGAGGGAGGTCGGCCCCCGCGGGGTGGTGATGTCGTGGGCCAGGGTGGAGGCGCCGTTCGACGGGGCGCCGCTCGAGGCTCCGTTCAGATACGTGCTGGTCAGGCTGGCCGGCGCGGACACCTCCATCCTTCACCTCGCGCCGGATGACGACGCGGTGAGGATCGGGGTGACCGTCGCCCCGGAGTTCCGCGAGGAGCGCACCGGCTCGATAACAGACATCAAGTGGTTCGTACCGGAGGTATGAGAACTGGCCAGGAAGCAGAAAAAGCGCGAGGGTTACAGTCTGGGTGAGGCAGCCGCGGCGGCCGCCGGCGCGCAGGTTGAAGAGGTCGCGGCGGAGCTCGAGCTCTCCTACACGTACTCCCTGGGGGAATATTACGACCGCTTCTTCCGCGAACTGCGCGACAACATGCGGATAATGGGCGTCGCCTGCTCCAGGTGTGGAGCGGTGCTGCTGCCGCCCAGGCCCTACTGCGGCTTCTGCTTCGAGCCGGCCGAGGAATGGGTCCAGGTATCAGATGAGGGGACCGTGGTCACCTACACCGATGTCCACCAGGCGGTCGGCGGCCAGCCGGCCGAGCCGCCCTATACCTGCGCGCTCATCGTCCTTGACGGCGCCGATGTGCAGGTCCCTCACCTGGTGGACGAGCTGCCGCCGGGGGGCGCGCAGGTGGGCATGAGGGTGAAGGCGGTCTGGGCGGAGGATAGAAAAGGAACGCTGCACGACATAAAATACTTTCGCCCCCTTTGACGGGGGTGGAGTAAGCGGCGGTACCTTAGACGAGCAGGAGAGATCTATGACAAGGCTCAGGGCGCCGAGGCGTCGGTGGGAGGTCCGGTGCGAAAAAGGCTGGGACACCTGGAGCGCGACTGAGATAGCGGCGCTCCAGGACGAGAAGCTCGAGCTCTTCATCAGGGACCTCGTCTATCCGTACCACCCTTACTACCGCAGGATCTTCGACGAGAACAGGATAGACCCGAAGAGCATACGCTCGGTTGCCGACCTCCAGAGGATACCGTTCACGTACAAGGAGGACATCGCCCCCTTTCCCCAGGACCCGTACAATCCGCGCGCGTTCGTGCTCGAGCCGGGATTCGACAGTGTCAAGCTCTACAGGTCCAAGGGCTGGGTTCCGCAGGTCACGCGCGAGGAGACTGGCTCCCAGCAGGAGGAGCAGGAGTTCCGCGAGGAGTACCAGCCCGTGCTCACCATGTTCACAACCGGCCGGACCGCCGAACCGACACCGTTCTTCTTCACCCTCCACGACCTGGAGCGGATGCGGGAGGCCGGGCGGAGGCTCGCGTCCCTGGCCGCTACTCGCGCGTCGGAGGACCTGGATTCCAGGGCTGTCCTGCTCAACAACTTCCCGGGGACCCAGCACCTGGCATACTGGGTGGCCATCCTGTGCGCTGAAGGAACTGCAATGACGGCGCTCAACACCGGGAGCGGCCCGTCGCTGGGCGACGAGCGGATGCTCAACATCATAGAGAGAGCGAAGCCGACGGTGTTCATGGGGCTACCGGGCTACACGTACGACCTGCTCAAGGTGGCGGCCGCCGAGGGGCGGGACTTCTCGAGCATAGAGATAGTGGTGATGGGCGGTGACAGGATAAGCAGGGGCTCGAGGGAGAAGATAGCGGAGCTCCTCGAGGAGATGGGGGCGGTGGACCCCGTCATCACCGGGGGTTTCGGTGCGACCGAGATGAAATACGCCTGGGGTGACTGCGGCGCCGATGAGAGCACCGGTTACCACACCAATCCGGACATGAGCATCATCGAGGTGGTGAACCCGGAGACCGGAGATGTCCTGGGCGAGGGTGAGACGGGGGAGCTCGTGATAACCAACGTCGACGCGAGGGGTTCGGTGGTCCTCAGGTACCGCACCGGCGACATACTCGTCGGGGGATACACCACCGAGCCGTGCCCGCACTGCGGCAGGACCATGCCGCGCATAAGCGCGACCATCAACCGCGGCGGCCTGTCCAAGGAGTTCGCGCTGGCGAAGGTCAAGAGCAACCTCGTGGACCTGAACACGTTCACGGCGATACTGGACAACAGCGTGGACGTCCTGGAATGGGTCGTGGAGATAAGGAAGAGGAACGACGACCCGGAGGGAAGTGACGAGGTCTGGATATTCGTCTGCCCGACATCGGTCGGGGAGATATCGGGCCTGGCTGAGAGGATCGCCCGCGACGTGAAGACGAGCCTCGAGTTCAGCCCCGATAAGGTGACGGTCACGACCTACGAGGAGGTCGCCGAAAGGCTGAGCGCGGGCGGAGGCCCCAAGATCGCCCGCGTCCTCGACCTCCGCCCCCAGTAACGCAAAATCGGGGTCAGGTCATTTTGTTGCATTTTCCTGCAACATGGGGCCGGGTCGCTTGTTACATCTTTCCGGCGGCCCTGCGCTCATTGAGACAGGTAAGTACAGAAGGGAGTGGAGCCAGTGATTGACCACAAGTTCATCGGCAAGGAGTACCCGGTCACCGAGTACGAGATCGGGCGCGAGAAGATGAAGGAGTACGCCTCCGCCATCAACGACTCGAGCCCGTACTACTTCGACAGGGAGGTAGGAAAAAAGAGCGAGTACGGCGACAACATCGCACCACCCAACTTCGCCGCCGTCTATAGCCTCCTGGGGTGCGCCAACCTGTTCTTCGACCCCGAACTCGCGCTCAACTTCGCCATGCTGGTGCACGGCGAGCAGGAGTTCGAGTGGCTGAGGCCCGTCAAGCCGGGTGACGTCATAACCACGACCGGAAAGATCGTGGACATAGCCGAGAAGGGCAACAACGACGTCATCAGCTACGAGGCCGAGTCGAAAAACCAGGACGGCGACGTCGTGACGGTCGCTCGCGCGACCTTTGTGATAAGGGGTGGTAACTGATGGCTGTCGCATTCGATGACGTCAAAGTCGGGGACGAGATCCCCAGCTTCTCCATACAGCTCGACCAGATGATGCTCTGGATGTACTCAGGGGCTTCAGGGGACTTCAACCCTATCCACAACGACAAGGAGTTCGGCGAGAAGGTCGGGCTCGGGGGGACCATTGCCCACGGCCTGTCCAGCATGGGACGCATGCAGAAGACCGTCGTCGACTGGATCGAGGACCCGGGCAAGCTGAAGAAGCTCAAGGTGCGCTTCGCCGCGCCGGCGCGCCCCGGCGACACGGTTACGTTCAAGGGGAAGGTCATCGACAAGAAGGAAGAGGACGGCAAGAAGCTGGTGGTCCTCGAGGTCGGGGCCGAGACCCAGGACGGCGTGCAGGTCCTCACCAAAGGCGAGGCCGTAGTCCAGCTCTGAGCGGGGTCAGCCCACTTTCGTCGCACCGGAACAGTCGAGGTGCCCTTTGGAGAGGCGACTGATCAGCCCCGCCCGCTCTTTGCGCGTCTAAAGTCGTCCGAATGTATCAGGGCGCCGTCTTTTGGCAAGTGACCGAGAGGCGATGTTCCCGTTATACTAGACGCCACACGAATCGTCGCTTGGTGGAGGTATATCTTGATAAAGATGGTCATACCCAAGGGGAGCCTGGAGGAGCAGACGCTCGCGCTCCTGAGGGACGCGGACCTGCCGGTCAGGCGCTCGGGAGACCGCGAGTACAACGCCCGCATAGATGATGAGCGCATCTCGCAGGTCGCCATCCTGCGCCCCCAGGAGATCGGCAAGTACGTCGAGGAAGGGCTTTTCGACCTCGGGATAACGGGGCATGACTGGATACTCGAGACCGGTGCCGACGTCGAAGAGATCGCGGAGTTCCCCTACGCGAAGACCGGAACCGGCGGCAGGCTGCGCATCGTGCTTGCGGTCCTGAGCTCCTCAGGGGTCACAAGCCCCGGGGACCTGCCCCCCGGCACGAAAGTCGCGACCGAGTACCCGAACATAGCCGGGAGGTACTTCGCCGAAAAGGGCGTGGACGCGAAGGTCATACTCTCGGCGGGGGCAACCGAGGCCAAGGTCCCCAACATCGTCGACGCGGTGATCGAGATAACTGAGACGGGCAGCACGCTGCGGGCCCATGGGCTCGAGATCATCGACGAGGTGCTCGAGACCTCTACCAGGCTGGTGGCTAACCGTGACAGCTGGGCGGACCCGGACAGGCGAAAGGTGATGGAAGAGATAAAGATGCTCCTGCTGGCGGCACTCCTGGCGCGCGGAAAGGTGCTCCTCAAGATGAACGTCAACTCACAGGACCAGAAGAAGGTGCTCGAGATACTTCCATCTCTCGATTCTCCGACCCTGAACCACCTGGCTAACGGCGAGTTCGCCATCGAGACGGTGGTCGAGAAGAGGAGCCTCGCGGAGCTCATCCCTCGCCTGAAGGAGGCGGGAGCGACCGGCATACTCGAGATACCCCTGGGCAAAGTGGTGCCCTGACGACTTCGACGGAGGCAAGGTGAGGAGGCAGTACACCCCGGAGGACATGGCGATGGCCGCCCAGTGGGCGGTATGCCTCGTGCTCGCCCCCTTCGTTCTGCTCCCCCTGTTCCCCAGGCAGGAGATCGCGCTCTTTATCCGCATGTCGATAGTGATCGGCTCGTTCCTGTTCAGCGGCCTGATGACCGCGATCTACCTCAAGGCGCGGCAGACGTCCCGCAGGCGCGCCGCAATGGTGGTGAACATAACCGCGGCAGCGGACGCGCTGCTCGTTCTGCTGGTGCTGCTGATATGGCCGAGGTACATTCCCGGTGCGTTCTGGATACTGACCATCCTCATCGTGGTCATCGCCGCCCGGTTCGGATACCTGGAGGCTGTGGTCCTTGCGATGGTCGTATCGATACTCTATCTCGTGACCATCTTCGTGGGGTACGGCTCGGAGATAAACAGGATGATAATAGCGGACGCGTCCCTGCGCCTGGTGCTCATGTGGATGATAGCCGGCGTCGCCGCGGTCCTGGTACAGAGCGAGAAGCGCGAGCGGAGGGAAGCCAGGATCCTCTCGCGCATAGCCGCGGCGATAGGTTCCACGCTGGATGCCGACGAGCTCCTGAGCGCCGTAGTGGAGGGCATCAGCGAAGCGACCGGGCCCGGCCGTGTCAGCGCTTTCATGCTCACATCCGACAGGAGGTGGGCGATCCCGAGGAGCACCACCGAGCGGGACCACGAGCTCCGCGAAAAGATCTTCGCGCGCAGGGTCGACCTCAAAGCGGAGAACGTCGTCAGCCGGGCCGTGGAGACGGGCCAGCCGGTCATAGTGGAGGATCCCGCCAGCGAGCCGCTGCTCGATAGCAGGTGGACGGAGGAACTGGACCTGCAGTCGCTCATGGTGCTCCCCATAACGATCCGCGACGAGGCCAGGGGAATAATCGCCGTCGAGAGGCGCGGGCGCAACCGTCCCTTCACAGACCGGGAGCTCTTCGTGTGCGGGGCCATTCTCGCCCAGGCGGCCGCCGGTCTCGAGAACGCAATGAGGTACGCCGAGGAGCAGCGGAAGCGGAGCGAGGCGGACACGCTCTACCGGGCCAGCAGGGAGCTCGGTTCGACCCTCGAGCTCGACGGCGTGCTCGAGAACGCCTGCAGGCTGGCGGCCCGGAACACCGGGGCGTCCGGGTGTGCCGCGTTCCTGCTGGACCAGCAAGGCCGCACGCTGGTCCCACGCCTGATGATGGGCGGAGGCGCCAGACGCACCACGTTCCCCCCCGGCAGCGGCATAGACGCGGTCGATTTCGAGGAGATGTACAACCTCGCCCAGAGGCCTCCCGCGCTGAGCCTCGACAACCCCGCCGACAATCCCGCCCTGCCGGCCTTCATAAGGTCCGCGCGCACAGCGATGGTCTCGCCGTTCTACATGCACGGGGTCATCGGCGGCCTCCTGTGCGTGACCGATACCGAGCCCCGGGATTTCGACGACACCCAGGTGACAAAGCTCGCCCTGGTCGCCAGCGAGGTCGCGCTCGCGGTGATCAACGCGAGGCTGCACGAGCGCATCAAGACCGACGCCGCTCAGATGGCCAGCCTGGTCCAGCTCACCAATGCCATCGGCTCCACCGACGACCTCTCCACCATTATGAGGCTCGCGCTGGACAGCGTGCGCCACCTGTTCGACTGCTCCTCGGGGCTCATCTACCGCATCGACGAGAAGGACGGGACGATGCGCTGCGTCGAGTCCTTCGGTTACGACCGCGAGATACTCGAGCGGATCTCCTCGCCGCCGTACCCCCGCACCGAGGACTGCTGGACCGTATCGGAGGGCCGCCTCATCGGGGTGGACGACCTCTCCCGGACCAGGCTCTCGTGCAGGACGCTCGAGAAGATAGGGCAGGGCTCTACCATGTGCGTGACCATGCAGGCCGAGGGCAGGCCGCTGGGTGTCCTGCACGTCCGCAGCGAGCGGCCCAACGCCTTCACCGAGGAGGACCAGCAGCTTGCGCTTGCATTCGCGGACCAGGTGGGACTCGCGCTCCAGCGCGCGCTGCTCTTTGAAGAGATAAACAGGCTCGCGATAACCGACCCGCTGACCGGCGTCTTCAACGTCCGCAGGCTGGAGGTAGTGCTCGCGGACGAAGTATCCAGGGCACGGCGGTACAGGCGTCCCATCTCCTTCCTGATGGTCGACCTCGACAACCTCAAGGACTACAACGACACCCACGGCCACCAGCAGGGAGACATAGTGCTCTCGCAGGTGGCGTCCATCATCGACTCGAGCACCCGCGACGCGGACAAGGTGTTCAGGTACGGGGGCGACGAGTTCTGCGTCATCCTCCCGGAGACCGACTCCGACGAGGCCATGGTCGTCGCGGAGAAGGTCCGCCGCGCGGTGGCTGAGTTCCACTTCGCCGGGGAGGAGAAGCTGCCCTCGGAGAGCATGACCATAAGCGTCGGCGTCGCGGCCTTCCCCCGTGACTGCGAGGAGGAAGCCACCCTCATCCACAAGGCCGACCTGGCCCTCTACGCGGCCAAGCAGACCGGCCGCAACTCGGTCTCGTCAGCTTTCTAGAGCGTTTCCCGGGGCGCTAAAGCCGCGCCTGAACGCGGCCGATAATCTCCTTGCAAATGTTATTCGCCGTGCTATAATACTCGCCAATGCCACGGCGATAACAAACGGAAGCTACTGTCTTGAAAGGGCGGTAGCGTCCATTTTTTTCGGGGTGAATCGATGGAAATGCTGGACCAGGAGATGAAAGGCGAAGTCGTCCTCACCGAGGCAGGACGCAAAAAGCTCGCCGACGAGCTCGCCGAACTCAAGAGTGTCAAGCGGCGCGAGGTGGCCGAGAGGCTCAAGAACGCCATAACTTACGGCGACCTCACCGAGAACTCGGAATACGACGACGCGAAGAACGAGCAGGCTCGCGTAGAGCACCGCATCGACCAGATCGAGACCATGCTCTCCAAGGCGAGGGTGATCAACCCGCGCCAGGTCAAGACCAAGGAGGTCGGCATCGGCTCCCTGGTCGAGATCAAGAAGGTCGGGCACAGCAAGCAGCAGTTCACCTACAGGATAGTGGGGCCCGCCGAAGCGAACCCGGACAACCACATGATCTCCTACGAAAGCCCGGTAGGCCGCGCGCTGATGGGCCTCAAGGTCAACGAAATCGCGGTCGTAAAAGCGCCCGCGGGCGAGATCAAGTACCGGATACTCTCCATCAAGCGATAGCCGGCCAGGCGGCATCCCGCCAGTCCGGACCCCTGAAGGACCTGCGCGCCGTCCCCCGCCGGGCGCGGGACGTCCACGAATGAAATCGCCTCACACTCCGTATTACCGTGCGATCAGGTCATGGCGCACTGTACTTTTCGACAGGGAGGGTGACGGTCGATGTCGGAATACCAGCCGAAGTCCTATCCGTGGAGGGCCTGGCGGCGGCTCGCCGCGCTGGCCCGCGGGCGCTCGGTCCCACTGCGGGGCAACAGGCGCGCTCTCAGAAAGCGGGTGCTCGCCCGCTCGCTGGTGCCCCTCGCCCCGGCGCTCGTCGGACATCCCGCGCAGGCATTCGACCTGGAACCGCGCGTTGTGGCGGACGCCGCATCCGAGATGATAGTCGCCGGGCCCGCCGAGGCGTTCCTGGCCGTGCTGGGGAGCGTTCACGTCCTGAACTTCCTGTCGGTCATCACGACAGGAAGGCGCCTGCGGTCCCTGGGCGAGCCCGACCAGGCGAGGGTCATCTCGCGGGCTTCTACGAGCAGGGTCATGCTCCTCAGGGGCGCCTCGATGCTCGCCGGGCTGCCCCTGAAAGTCGCTTACTACAACCACGACGACGTCTGCTGCGGCCTGGGCTTCACACGGTCCGCGCTCCGGGAGGACGCGGGCAGGCACCAGGTGACCCGGGACCGCTGAGTCCAGCCGGGCGCGCATACGAACGAGAGGGGTCGAGACATATGCTCCATACCTGGAAGAGCCTCGGACTCAGGGGGAAGACACGCGCGGTCGAGCTCGAAGCCGACGTCGTGATAGTGGGCTCCGGTGCCGGGGGCGCCCCGCTCGCGAGCGAGCTGGCCGGCGAAGGTTACTCCGTCGTGGTCCTGGAGGAGGGCGGGTACTTCCCGACAGAGTCGTTCGGCTTCGACTGCCGGCGCGCCGTCGTGGAGATGTACAGGGACGGCGGGATGACCTTCGCCCTGGGGATGCCGGTGGTGCTCTGTCCGACAGGCAGGACTATCGGGGGCACCACCACCATCAACCAGGGCACGGCCCTCAGGATGCCCCGGGGGGTCCTGCAGGAATGGAGGACCGGGTATGGGCTCTCGGAGATCACCTACGAGGAACTGAGCCTCTACTACGGGGCTGTGGAGGAGTTCATATACGTCTCGAAGCCTGACCCCGAGGTCGCGGGCCTCAACGCCGCTAAGTTCATCGCCGGCGCCAGGGCGATGGGGCTCGAGGCCGAGTACCTGCCGAGGAACGCCAAGGACTGCGAGGGGTACGGCGTGTGTTGCTTCGGCTGTCCCACCGGCGCGAAGCAGAGCACGAATATCTCGTACATCCCCGAGGCGCTCAGGAAAGGGGCCGACGTCTACGCCGACTGCCGCGTGGACCGGGTGCTGGTCGAGGAAGGCAGGGCCGCGGGCGTCACGGGTCGGTTCGTAGAACACGACACGCGCGCGTCCGGGCCCCGGATCACGGTCCACGCCGAGGTCGTCGTCCTGTCCTGCGGGACAGTCGGGACGCCGCTGGTGCTCAAGCGGAGCGGGATCGCCGATTCGAGCGGCCAGGTCGGACGTAACTTCAGGCTCCACCCGGTCACGCAGGTGGTGCCGATATTCGACGAGCTGGTGGAACCGCACAGGGGGGTCTCTCAGAGCGCCTGGGTCCACGAGTTCCTTGACCAGGGTATCAGCCTCGAGACCACCGTCCTGCCCCCGGACATGCTCACCATGACGGTCCCCCATGCTGCGCGCGAGCACGCCGAGGTCATGTCTCAGTATCCGAACAGCGGGCTGGTGGGAGTGATGATAAAGGACTCCACTACCGGCCGGGTCATGCCGAGGCCGGGCGGCGGAGCGTCGCTCTACTACCAGGTCGGCAGGGAAGACCTGCGGCGGATGAAGCTCGGGAACCTGGTCGCGAGCGAGATATCGTTCGCCGCGGGGGCGAAGCGCGTCATCACGATGATCTCGGGCCACCACGAATTGAGGGGCCCGGGCGACGTCGCGAGGCTGAGGGCAGCGAAGGTGAAGGCGCGCCAGTACTTCGCGATGAGCGGCTGGCACCCGATGGGCACCTGCAGGATGGGCTCCGACCCCGAGTGGTCGGTGGTAGGGCACACCCTGGAGACGTGGGACGTGCCGGACCTGTTCATCTCGGACGCGAGCGTCTTCCCGACCGCGCTGGGCGTGAATCCCCAGCTCACCATAATGGCGCTGTCCATGCGCTGCGCCGGCTTCATCGACGAGAGGCTGCGTGAGCGCGGCGTCCCGGCCCGGGGCCGCGACGACGAGCTCGAGCGCATGCTCTTCGCCGAGCGGGCCGCGTCCTCGCGCTGAGTCCGCGCCACGGCGCAGCACCGGCCTTTTCTGTGTTATCCTTACTTCTCGCGCGGCGGAGCCGCGGCTCCGGCCCCGCATCCGACTGTGTCCGCCTCCGGAGGTCCATTCAACCATGAGCGATGACGAGATCCATGACCTGGAGACGCCGGAGAGCGAGCTCGTGAGGGTTCGCCGGGCCAAGCTCCAGAAGATGAAAGACTCGGGGGCCGAGCCGTACAAGTCGGCCTACGCCAGCCCGGGGGAGATCGCCCTGTCCTCCGACCTGCGCGAGGAGTACGGCCCGCTCGAGCCCGGGGCCGGCTCGGGCAGGCAGGTCGCCGTGGCAGGACGGCTGATGGGCCGCCGGGAGCACGGCAAGGCCGCGTTCGCGGACCTGCAGGACTCCTCCGGCAGGATACAGCTCATGCTCCGGCAGGACGTACTGGGACCGGACGCGTTCGGCGACTTCGCCGAGCTCGACATCGGGGACTGGATAGGGGCCGCGGGCGAGGTCGTCCGCTCCCGCAGGGGAGAGCTGTCCATCGCTGTGGAGTCGTTCGAGCTCCTCTCCAAGTCGTTGCGCCCCCTGCCGGAGAAATGGCACGGCCTCAAGGACCGCGAGCACCGGTACCGCCAGCGTTACCTCGACCTGCTGATGAACGAGGACGCGAGGAGGGCTCTCGAGGCCCGTTCCACGATCGTCAAGGAGATAAGGCGCTTCCTCGACGAGCGCGGCTTCCTCGAGGTGGAGACCCCGATGCTGCAGCAGTTGCCCGGCGGCGCGGTGGCGAAGCCTTTCGTGACCCATCACAACGCCCTCGGGATGGACCTCTACCTGCGCATCGCGCCCGAGCTGTACCTGAAGAGGCTCCTGGTCGGAGGGTACGACAAGGTATACGAGCTCAACCGCAACTTCCGCAACGAGGGCATAAGCGCCCGGCACAACCCCGAGTTCACGATGCTGGAGGCGTACGTTGCGTTCGTCGACTACCGCTACATGATGGAGCTGCTCCAGGAGCTCATAACCGCAGCGATAACGGCCGTCACCGGCAGCACCGAAATCGAGTACGACGGCAACAGCATATCTCTGGCGCCGCCCTGGAAAGAGGTGACCATGCTCGGGGCGCTGTCCGAGTACGCGGGCCTCGAGGTTGATCTCTCGATGGACGCGGCCGAACTGGCCGCGATCGCCTCCGAGAAGGAAGTGGAGGTCCCGGCCGGAGCCGGCCCCGGTTGGATCGTCGCCGAGCTGTACGAGAAGCTGGTCGAGCCCCGCCTGGTCCAGCCCACGTTCGTGCTGGAGTACCCGGAGGAGATATCCCCGCTCGCACGCAGGAGCCCCGCCTCCCCGGGTTTTACGGAGCGCTTCGAGATACTCATCGCCGGGCAGGAGATCGCCAACGCCTTCTCGGAGCTCGCCGACCCGCTGGACCAGCGCGAGCGGTTCGAGTCCCAGGCGCGCAAGAGGGCTGCAGGGGACGAGGAGGCGCACAGGATCGACGAGGACTACCTCACCGCCCTGGAGTACGGCATGCCGCCGGCCGGAGGTCTCGGAGTCGGGATCGACAGGCTGGCCATGCTGGCGACGGGCAGCCACAATATAAGAGACGTCATCATCTTCCCTCACCTGCGCCCGCCTCAAGGTAGGTCATAATTTTCCAGCGTCGAATAGGTTAACGAGGGTGTTCCGGACGCGGGAATCCCGATTGACAGATGTCATCATGCGAATCCTTCGGACGTTATAGTATTTAGTAGCCCGGACCCCGCGTGCGTCCGGGCCGGGAGAGCGAATGAACATCTTCTGTGAAGAGTGCAAGAAGAATATAGCGACCGTGTTCCTCACCAAGATATCGGGCAATGAGGTCTCGAAGGTGCAGCTCTGCGAGGAGTGCGCGGCCAGGATGGAGGAGACCACCGAGGCGGCCAACCTCCTGGCTTTCCTCCCGCAGATACTCTCGGGGCTGCAGGGGGTGGAGGAGCACCTGGTGGAGGACGTGCTCTCATGCGAGCTCATATCCTGTGATTCCTGCGGGACGTCGTTCAACGACTTCCAGAAGATGGGGTTCCTCGGGTGCGCCAGGTGTTACGAGTCGTTCGGCGAGGCGCTGATGAAAGTCATAATCGAGTTCCAGGAGTCCGAGGAGCACTGCGGCAAGATGCCTGGAAAGGTGTCCGAGGGAGCCCGCCTCCGCAAGAGGCTCGTGGACCTGGAGAGGGACCTCGAGCACCAGATAGCGGAGGAGGAGTACGAGGCCGCCGCCGCGGTCCGCGACCAGATACGCGAGATCGAGGGCAGGTTGAACGAGGAGGCGTCAGATGGCGGGCAGGAGTAAGAAGCCGCCGGCCGGCGCCTCGTGGCTCAGGACCCAGGGTCCAGGCTATCCGCTCGTGCTCTCGTGCCGCGCGCGGCTCGCGCGCAACCTTGAGGGCCTGCCGTTCCCGACCTCCGCGAAGGAGGAGGAGACCGAGAGGGCGAGGGGCATGGTTCTCGAGGCCGTATCCAGGAAGGTGGCCGTCGACCGCGACTGGGACATCAGGTTCGCGGAAGAGCTGTCCCGCGACGAGCTGGCCTCGATGGCCGAGGAGCACCTCACGAGCCAGTCATTCGCCGACCGCCCCCCCGGACGGGCGGTGGCGCTCTCGTGGAGGGACGGCCGCAGCGTGACGGTCAACGAGGAGGACCACGTGAGGGTCCAGGCCGTGATGCCCGGGGCGCAGTTCATGAAAGCGTGGCGCGCGGCCGATAAAATCGATAGCAGCATCGAGAGCGAGGTGCAGTATTCATTCGACCAGAAGCTGGGTTACCTGACGACCAGCCCCAGCAACGTGGGGACGGGTTTGAGGGTCTCGGCGATGCTGCACCTGCCTGCGCTCGTTATAACGGGCGAGATAGCGCGCACCATCTCGGCGCTGGGCCAGGCGGGCGTTTACGTCCGGGGCCTGTACGGCGAGGGCTCCGGGGTGGCCGGCAACCTGTTCCAGGTATCGAACAGGCAGACGCTGGGCCGCACGGAGGAATCGATCGTCGGCAACATGGACATGATCGCGCGCCAGGTCTCGGATAACGAGAAGACGGCCAGGAAGATGATGCTCAGGGAGTCGCCGCTGGACCTGGCGGACAGGGTATACCGATCGCTCGGCATACTCGAGCGGGCCAGGCGGATGAGCTTCTTCGAAGCCCTGGAGCTCGTCTCGATGGTGAAGCTGGGGATAGACCTGGAGATCATCCCCCTGGAGGATTTCAACATCCTCGAGGTCGGAGTCGGGGCGGGTCCTTCACACCTGAAGGCCGTCCTCGGCGGAGAGGCGGAGCCGGAGGACATAGACAGCGAGCGCGCGGTCCACGTGAGGAGGATGCTCGACCTGTAAGGCGTTTTGTGAATTTGTGGGCGGAGTGCCCTACAATATACATGGATGTACATAGGAGGAATGTAGTTTGTTCCAGAGGTTTTCAGACAGCGCGAGACGGGTTGTGGTCCTGGCCCAGGAAGAGGCCAGGAAGCTCAACCATAACTACATAGGCACAGAGCACCTGCTCCTGGGGCTCATCCAGGAGGGCGAGGGCATCGCCGCGAAGGCCCTCGAGGCCTTCCAGGTCAACCTGGACGCGGTGCGCAGCCAGGTGGTCGAGGTGATAGGCAGGGGCTCCAGCGCCCCGAGCGGGCACATCCCGTTCACGCCGCGCGCCAAGAAGGTCCTCGAGCTCTCGCTCCGCGAGGCGCTCCAGCTGGGTCACAACTACATTGGCACCGAGCATATCCTGCTCGGCCTCATCCGCGAGGGTGAGGGCGTCGCGGCCAAGGTCCTGGTGAAGCTCGGCGTCGACCTCGAGCGACTGCGCAACCAGGTCCTCAAGAACCTCTCCGGCAGCGGCTCCGCGGCCGGCGAGCTCCCGGGCGGCGAGGGCGGCCAGGGCGCGCTGATGCTCGACCAGTTCGGCCGCAACCTGACAGAGCTGGCTGCCCAGAACAAACTCGACCCGGTCATCGGGCGCGAGAAAGAGATAGAACGCGTGATGCAGGTGCTCTCCCGGCGCACCAAGAACAACCCCGTGCTTGTGGGCGAGCCCGGCGTGGGCAAGACCGCCATCGTTGAGGGCCTCGCGCAGGCCATCACCGCCAACGAGGTCCCGGAGATGCTCCGTGGCAAGCACCTCTACACGCTCGACCTCGGGGCGCTGGTGGCGGGTTCCCGCTACAGGGGCGATTTCGAGGAGAGGCTCAAAAAGGTAATAAAAGAGATACGCGGCCGGGGTGACATCATCCTGTTCATCGACGAGCTGCACAACCTTGTGGGCGCCGGCGCCGCGGAGGGCGCCATCGACGCGGCCAGCATCCTCAAGCCCGCGCTGGCGCGCGGCGAGCTCCAGACCATCGGCGCGACCACTATGGACGAGTACCGCAAGCACCTCGAGCGTGACGCCGCTCTCGAGCGCAGGTTCCAGCCCATCACCGTCGACGAGCCGACGGTCGAGCACACAATCGACATACTGCGCGGCCTGCGCGACCGCTACGAGGCGCATCACAAGGTCCAGATAACCGACGGCGCGATGATCGCCGCCGCCAGGCTCGCTCAGCGCTACATATCCGACCGGTTCCTGCCCGACAAGGCCATCGACCTCATCGACGAGGCGGCAAGCCGGCTCCGCATGCACGCGATGACCGCTCCACCGGACGTCCGCGAGCAGGAGGAGGCCCTGCAGAAGCTCCGCGGCGAGAAGCAGGCCGCCATCGCAGCGCAGGACTTCGAGAAAGCAGCCGAGATACGCGACCGCGAGCAGGACGTGATACTCGACATCGCTGAGAGCGAGAAAGACTGGAAGGTCCCACACCAGAGCCACCAGCTCCAGGTGACCGACGAGGACATCACGGACATCCTCTCCTCCTGGACAGGCATACCGGTCTACCAGCTGACCGAGGCCGAGAGCGAGAAGCTCCTCCGCATGGAGGACGAGCTGCACAAGCGCGTCATCAGCCAGAACGAGGCCGTCGTGGCCATAGCGCAGGCGCTCAGGCGTACGAGGGCCGGCCTCAAAGACCCGCGCAGGCCGGGGGGCTCGTTCATATTCCTAGGGCCGTCCGGCGTGGGCAAGACCGAGCTCGCCCGGACGCTGGCCGAGTTCCTGTTCGGCAACGAGGACGCGCTGCTGCAGATAGACATGTCCGAGTACATGGAGAAGCACTCCGTCTCGAGGCTGGTGGGCTCGCCCCCCGGTTACGTGGGCCACGAGGAGGGCGGCCAGCTCACCGAGGCGGTGCGCCGCAAGCCGTTCTCGGTGGTCCTGCTGGACGAGATCGAGAAGGCTCACTATGACGTCTTCAACGTCCTGCTCCAGATACTGGAGGACGGCCGGCTGACCGACTCGCAGGGCCACCAGGTTGACTTCCGCAACACCATAATCATCATGACGTCCAACCTGGGCACGCGCGAGATTCACAACGCGGCGCCCCTCGGATTCCAGGTCGGCAGCGAGACCGGCTCCCTGGCCTACGACGACATGAAGGAAAAGGTCATGAGCGAGCTCAAGCGGACGTTCCGGCCCGAGCTGCTCAACCGTATCGACGACGTGATAGTCTTCCACGAGCTCTCCACCGAAGAGGTGAAGGCCATCGCCGACCTCATGCTCGACCGGGTGCGCACCCAGCTCGCGGACCAGGACATAAAGCTCGAGGTCAGCGAAGATGCCAAGGACGTCCTCGTGAAAGAGGGGTTCGACCCGTCGCTCGGCGCTCGGCCGCTGCGCAGGGCCATAACACGCCTCATAGAGAACCCGGTCTCCGAGGCCATCCTGAAGGGCCAGTTCACCGGTGGGCACGTGATAGTGGTCGCCGAGAAAGACGGCCGCCTCGAGTTCGACGTCAGGCAGGACACCGAGGTGCCGACTACCCCGGTTGGTGCCAACAATTAGCCCACGGGCGTCAAAGGGCGAAACGGGCCTCCTCCGGGAGGCCCGTCTCATTTTTGGAGGTGGCCGCCGCCGTGATATCATTTAGCCGGTCCGGTAATTCTTATCAATCGAGGTGTCATGCGCGCTGAGACCGAGCGTGAAAAGCAGGCCAAACTCATTGAGGTCCTGGAGCAGGTCGCGCCGGGCACAGAGCTGCGCGAGGCCATCGACAGGATACTAAACACAGGAACCGGCGCCCTGATAGTCGTGGGCAACCTGGGCGAGCTGAGACCCATCATGACCGGCGGTTTCAACATCAACTGCGAGTTCACCGCCCCGAGGCTCTTCGAGCTCGGCAAGATGGACGGCGCTGTGATACTCGGCAGGGACCTCAAGACGATTACCTGGGCGAACGTCCACCTCATGCCGGACCCCGCGATTCCGACCCACGAGGCCGGCACCAGGCACCGCACCGCGGAGAGGGTGGCCAAGAGCCACAAGAACGCCTTCGTCATCGCCATATCAGAGAAGATGAACACCGTGTCCATATACGTCGACGACGAACACTTCACTCTCGAGAGCATCCCCCTGGTCCTTGCAAAGGCCGACCAGGCGCTGCAGACGCTCAGCAGGTACCGCGCGAGGCTCGACAAGGAATACGGGCACCTGAACACCCTCGAGATAGAGGACCTGGTCACCCTCAACGACGTGGTAAGGGTGATTCAGCGCAACGAAATGGTCGTCCGCATCGCCGACGAGATAAGGTTCCAGGCGAGCGAACTGGGCAAGGACGGCCGGCTGGTCGGGCTCCAGTTGAACGAGCTGATGGCCGGGGTGGAGAGGCTTGGCAGGCTCCTGGTCAGCGACTACTTCATATCAAGGGACGGCAAGGGGCCCGACGACGTCATGAGGGACCTCAGCAGGCTCAGCGCCGACGAGCTGATGGAGGAGACCGCGCTCGCCAAGACGCTCGGCTACCGTGGCTCGATCGAGCTCATGAACAAGCTCATAAGGCCGCGGGGCTACCGCGTCCTCTCGATGATAACCCCACGCATTCCCGCCAACGTCGTGGACAAGGTCGTCGGCCGCTTCGACAACCTCAAGAACATCATGCGCGCGTCCCCGGCGCTGCTCGACGAGGTCGACGGTGTCGGAGAGCGCAGGGCACAGGCCATCAAAGAGGGCCTCGACCGCATCTCCGAATCCATCATCATGGAGGGCTACCTCTAAGGGGGAGGAAGGGCCACAGGGGCAGGTCCTGGTCGACCGAGTTGCCGTACCAAAGAACTTCTATGCCGTGTTCCCTGCCGAACTCCGTAGCAAGCTCGTAGCAGCGACGGGCAGACTCCAGGTCGGGCGGCTTCGTCCGGATGTGGTCCAGTACGAGAACTGGCATCGGGTGCCGCTTGAGGACCTCGACGAGGAGCGCAAGCTCCTCTGAGTTCTCCCTGTTCCCGTCCTCGCCGACCTGCATGTGATAACGGTGATAGCAGGGTTCCCCTTCCACCGTGCCGTACGCGCCGTTCATCTCCTCGAACTTGAACGCGTCTATGTAAGGCGCTATCTCCTCGAGAATGCCGAAGCCGCGGTTCGGTATGAGCATGAGGTCGGGATACCTGTCGCGGATTCCCTTGACGAGCTCGATCATCCCCTGTCTCATGCGGTCCCCGTCCGGCCAGGCCTCGTACTCGTCTACCACGTCCACGACGTCGAGCATCAAGCCGTCGAACCGACCTTTGCCCAGCCAGAGTATGTAGGGGATTTCCTGGTCCAGGACGATGTCCCTCCAGACCGGGCTGCCAGCGTCGACGAAGTAGGAATCCTCCCAGCCGGGGTCGGGGCCGATGAGAGCGGGATCTCCCGCGGACAGCACGGTCCTGGGGATCCCCGGATTGTCCGGAACCCCGTCTCCCGGCTCCCAGTCTTCCCGGTACCGCCTCCCGCTGTCCGCTTCGCCGATGCTCACGTAGGCCAGCACCTGCGTGCCGGCTTCCACGAGCTCACCCACGAAATCGCGGTCCGGCATCGAGTACGGCTCGATCGCTACCACGTCGAACAGCTTGAGCCTGGCGAGGTCGCTTCTCGTGTAGTCCTGGTAGGTGTTCGCGTAGCTTCTGGACCCGCCGGGCGCTCGGCCGCATCCGCAGCCAGGCGCCGAGAGCAGCACGGCCACGGCGATGACCGTGGATATCGGGATCCAACGGCTGGAACGAGATCTCCGCATGCGGCTCCCCGCCTCTCCGCCGCGGGTAGACTGCCCTACTTGTCGGTGAGCTTGTACTTTATGGTGCAGTAGCCGACCGGCTTGCCTTCCTTGTCGGCGCCCAGGAGCGTGGCGTGCTTCCCCAGCACCCTGGAGATCGCAGTGAGGCCCGTCGCGAGGATCGGGCACATCGCGGGCTCGCCGGCCTTGCGCAGCAGGTCGTTGCCCTGGCAGATCGCGCAGCCGCCGACGTCGATTGTGAGCTCGTCGCCGCTTATCTCAACCTTACTGGTGTCGGCGAAGCCAAGCTCGTCGGTGAGGAACTCCTCGAACTTCGCCCTGAACTCCTCCGTGTCGGTGACCTTGCCGCCGAGCGAGTCCATCCACTCCTTGATCCACTGCGACGCGATCTTCGGCTTCATCTTATCAAGCTGGTCCTTGTTGGCCAGCACGACCGCCTGGTGATACTTCTTGATGAACTGGTCTTCCTTCGCCACCTCACACCTCCACGTTTTCCAGTATTCTCCCTGGTTACGAAATCACACACAATGACGCAGAACACCCTCAGGCGGAGGTTCTACGACTGGAGTCTATTTCCTATCTGAGGGGCGAGGGGGTCTTTTTCCCGAAGCCTTTGGTACTCCAACCAGCGAGGGAAAAACGGCCCCCGAGCCTACCCCCGAGCCACCTAGGTCAGGCTGTAGAAACCGAGCGTGGAAATCCGGTCGTTCTCGCGCCTTATGATCTCGTGGAGGTCGAGCCCGGTGAGGGTGCAGATAGCGGCCAGAAAGAACACCGACTTGCCCATTTCCTGCTCGATGATCTCGGCGCAGTTGGGGCACAGGTGGCCTTCCAGGTGTGTCTTGACGTACTCGCTCATCTCGCTGAGCGAGGTATCGGCCGGGAGGTCCTGCTTCTCGGCCTCGATCCTCAGGCATCCGCAGGTGGTCACCGATTTCGCGAGCGCCCGGTTGACCCGCGAGCAGGCGTCCTGGTACTTGGTCATGACGTCGAGGATGCTGCGATGCCGGATGAGGTGAAGAGACACCGTCTTCTGGAAATCGTTACAGGTCTGCTCCATCTCTCTTGGCATCTCAACACCCGCCTCGAAGGCCATTCGCAAGCGTACATAACGGTCGACTCATTATATTGACTCGCGAGAAAGAGTGTCAAGAAATCCTTTAATAATGCGCATTCTTGAACCTCGAGGGTCGTTATGGTAACATATCACCGCCTCTTCGTGCCGGGCATTGAAGAGCTCTCATCGAGACTCGTTTGCGCACCTGAAGCCAAATACGAAGCTTCCCTCGGGTCTGGGTGCTCGCGCCGAGGCGGGGGCCTGGGGACCCGGCTTTGAGCCCAGAAAGGGAGATGTTGAAATTGTTCAACGTTGGAGACAAGGTCGTGTATCCGCACCACGGAGCCGGGGTCGTCGAGAGAGTTGAGACCAAGACCATCGAAGGGGAGAAAAAGAAGTACTTTATCCTCAGCCTCTGCGGGGGAGACCTCAAGATCACCGTTCCCGAGGACAGCACCGAGGAAGTAGGCCTGCGCAGCGTAATCCCCAAGTGCGAAGTGAAGTCCGTCTTCGAGGTCCTCAACCAGGAGCAGAGCCAGATGCCCACCAACTGGAACCACCGCTACAAGAAGAACCGCGACAAGATAAGGAGCGGGGACGTCTACCAGGTGGCCGAGGTGGTCCGCAACCTCTCGATACGCGAGCACGAGAAAGGGCTCTCCACGGGCGAAAAGAGGATGCTGAACCAGGCGCGTCAGATTCTCCTGAGTGAGATAATCTACGTGCTTAACATAGACAGCGAGAAGGCTACAAGGATGCTGGACGAGGTTTTCTCGCAGAGGTGATGGACCTGTCTGCCTCCTTAGCCTTCGTGCGGCACGGGCAATCAAAAGGAGGTTTATCCAGTGGTCGTTATCGTCGTCCGCTTTTTGAGCATGTTCTTATGCGCATTCAGCGGATACAGGATAGCGGTCCTGCTGAACGAGAACTACATACTGAGGGACCCACAGCAAGCACTTGCAATCATAGTTAGCATCATTCTCGGGCTCCTCATCGGGTATGTTCTCGGCGGTGTGATCGGCAGGTATGCCGCTAGCGCGCTGGGAGGCCTGGAGTCAATGGTCTTCAAGGCGTCCGGCGCGGACATCTTCTTCAGTTCCCTGGGGGCGCTGGCGGGTTTCCTCGTCGCCCTGATGCCGTCGATCGCGCTCTTCCACTTCGGGGAGGCCGGGTACATCGTCTCCCTTATACTGTTCCTGTTCTGCGGTTTCGCGGGCACGCGGATGGCTTACATCAAGAGGGCGGAACTCGCCAGCATGTTCAAGCTGGGCCCCAGCTTCAGCCAGGAGAGGGGCGGCGCCACCAGCCGGATACTCGACACCAGCGTGATCATAGACGGCCGGGTCGTCGACATCGCGCGGGCGGGATTCCTCGACGGGACGCTGGTGGTGCCCAGATTCGTGCTCGAAGAACTCCAGGCCGTGGCTGACTCGGCCGATAACCTCAAACGCAGCAGGGGCCGGCGGGGCCTCGATGTGCTGAACTCCCTCCAGCGGCTCGACAACGTGAGGATCGAGGTCACCGACCAGGATTTCCCCGAAGTCATGGGGGTGGACGCCAAGCTCGTCGTCTACTCGAAGGTGAGCGGGCTGCCGCTGGTGACAAACGACTTCAACCTGAACAAGGTCGCCGAGCTCCAGGGTGTGCAGATACTCAACATCAACGAGCTCGCGAATGCCCTCAAGCCCGTTGTCCTCCCTGGCGAGGAGATGACCATCAAGATAATCCGTGAGGGAAAGGAGCCCGACCAGGGGGTCGGCTACCTTGACGACGGGACGATGGTCGTCGTCGAGCGCGGCAAGAGCGAGGTCGGCAACGAGGTGACCGTCACGGCCACCAGCGTCCTGCAGACGCCCGCCGGCAAGATGATCTTCACCGAGCTCAGGTCGCCGCACCAGGAGGATTAGCAGGTGGCCTTCGGCATAATAGCCGCGGGGGGCCGCGGCGCCCGGCTTGGCGCAACAGTGCCGAAGTTCGAACTGGAACTCGAGGGCAGGCCGCTGCTCGCCTACACGCTGGAGGTATTCCAGGACGCTCCATCGATCGAGTCGGTGGTGCTCGTCGTCCCTCCCGACCGCAAGGAGGCATGGTCCGTTTCCCGGCTGAGGGAGCTCGGCCTTTCCAAGCCGGCCGTCACTGTGGCCGGTGGGACTACGCGCCGGGGCTCCGTCGGCCTGGGCCTGCTCGCTGTCGAGGGAGAGTCGGGCGTGGCGGTCGTCCACGACGCGGCCCGTCCCCTGCTCACCGTCGAATTGCTGGAGAGGGCGTGCGATATCCCTGCCGGCGCGGACGGCGTGGTCACGGCGGTGCCGGTCACCGACACCGTGAAGGAGGTTGACTCCTCGGTGGTAACCGCTACCCTTGACAGGGAGCGGCTGGTGGCGGTCCAGACGCCGCAGGCGTTCAGGCTGGACGTTCTCAGGAACGCGCACGCCGCCGCGGAGCGGGACGCCTTCGAGGGGACGGACGACGCTTCCCTGGTGGAAAGGATAGGGGGCCGCATAGTCGTGGTCGAAGGCAGCCGCGAGAACATCAAGGTGACCTACGGCGAGGACCTTGAGCGGGCCCGCGTCGTGCTGCTCGAAAGGAGCGGGGGTTGAGGACCGGCATCGGCATCGACGCGCACAGGTTCGCTGAAGGCCGGAGGCTCGTCCTGGGAGGGGTCGAGTTCGAAGGAGAGCGGGGCCTCGCGGGCCACTCGGACGCGGACGTGCTGCTCCATGCCATAATGGACGCGCTCCTGGGGGCCTGCGGCGCCGGTGACGTAGGAGAGCTGTTCCCGGACAGCGACCCGACCTTCGAAGGCGTCTCGAGCCTGGAGCTGCTCGAGCGCGTCGCAGGTGAGGTGAGCTCCAGGGGCTTCCGGGTGGTCAACGTGGACGCGGTCGTCGTCTGCGAAACGCCCAGGATCTCGCCCTACCGCCGGATGATGACCGACCGGATCTCCGCCGCGCTGGGCCTGGAGCCTCAGGCGGTCTCCGTCAAGGGGACCACGACCGAGGGAATGGGCTTCACCGGGGCGGGGGAGGGGATCCTGGCTGCCGCTACCACCCTGGTAGAGGCCGTGAAGTAGAGAGGGCCGGGCGCCCCGGCCGACCCAGGACATCCATGGAGAGAGACATTGGCCAAGAAACAGTTCGTACCTGACCGCGTTCCGGTAAGGAGGCAGGACGCCTCAGAAAGGATCGGGAACTTCGGCGAGGTGGCGCTGGGCTACGACGAATCCGAGGCCAGGTCGGAGGCGGCCCGCTGCCTCCAGTGCAAGAAGCCGACCTGCGTAGACGGATGCCCGGTCAACATCGATATCCCCGGGTTCGTGGGGGAGATCGAGAAGGGCGTCCCCGGTGAAGCGGTCGAGACCATCAAGCGCGAGAACCTCCTGCCCGGCGTCTGCGGCAGGGTCTGCCCGCAGGAGTCGCAGTGCGAGGAGAAGTGCATCCTGGGCAAGAAAGGCGACCCCCTCGCCATAGGGAAGCTGGAGAGGTTCGCGGCCGACTGGGAGGCTGGGAGCGGGGCCTCAGGGGTGCCGGCGGCCGCCGGGCCGACCGGCAAGGCCGCGGCGGTGGTCGGCTCTGGGCCCGCCGGGTTGACGGTAGCGGCGGAGCTCGCGAAGAACGGCCACCGCGTTACGGTGTTCGAGGCGCTCCACGTCGCCGGGGGGGTGCTCACCTACGGCATCCCGGAGTTCCGCCTGCCGCAGTGGGTCGTCGACCGGGAGGTCGGCATGCTCGAGAAGCTGGGCGTCGAGATAGTCCTCGACTTCGTGGTAGGGAGGACCGCGACGGTGGGTGATCTCCTGGAGGAGTACCAGGCCCTGTTCGTGGGCATCGGAGCGGGCCTGCCCAGCTTCATGGGCATCCCGGGGGAGAACCTGAACGGCGTGTATTCCGCGAACGAGTTCCTGACGCGCAGCAACCTGATGCTCGCCCGCAGCTTCCCGGAGTACGACACGCCGGTCAAGAGGGGCGGCAGGGTCGTAGTGGTCGGCGGCGGCAACGTGGCCATGGACTCCGCGCGCACCGCGCTCAGGATGGGCGCCGACGAGGTCCACATCGTGTACCGGAGGTCCCGGGTGGAGATGCCGGCGCGCGTGGAGGAGGTCGACCACGGGGAAGAAGAAGGCATAGTCTTCCACATGCTCACCAACCCGGTGGAGGTCCTGGGAGAGGACGGTTACATACGGGGGATGGTGTGCCAGCGCATGGAGCTGGGTGAGCCCGACGAGTCGGGACGCCGGCGCCCGGTGCCGATCGAGGGCGACTACTTCGAGCTGGACTGCAACGTGATGGTAATGGCGATAGGGACGCGGGCGAACCCGCTTCTCCCCTCGACCACGGAGGGTCTCGAGCTCAACAAGCGGGGATACATCCAGATCGATCCCGAGACGTTCGCCACGAGCCTGCCGGGGGTCTATGCCGGCGGTGACATAGTCACCGGCTCGGCGACCGTCATCGAGGCGATGGGGGCCGGAAAGATCGCCGCTGCAGCCATGCACGCCCACATGACCTAGTGCTCGTGAAGGTGCTCGCCCACTTCCTCGTTGAGCTTGTCCGCTTCCTCGATCGACATCAGCTCAGGGTACGACCTCTCCCCGGAGATCACCTGGTCGACCGTGCTCAAGAAGTTCTCGTAGATGAGCTTCTGGTCCTCGTCGTCGGTCAGGCTTATCGCCTTGAGCAGGTGGTACCGGGCTTTTTTCGCGTCCTTCTTGAAGAAGAAGTAGATTGAAGCCAGGTTGTACTGCAGCATCTCGGAGTCGGGATTGTAACGGACCCCCTCCAGCGCGAGGTCGAAACCCTCGTCGACCCTGCCGAGCCGGGCGAGCGTCCAGCTCGCGTAGTAGTAGGCCATTGCGAAACGCGGGTGGAGCTTGGTTATAAGCCAGTAGTACGGGAAGACCCCTACATCCTTTGAGACGCTGCCGCCCATGTACTCGTGGAAGATGTCGTCGGTCTTGCTCCACAGGTTGGTGGCGAGCGACTCACGCACCCCTCCGAGAACGTCGAGCACCGAGCGGGCTGTATCGAACGGAGTGCTGTCATCCCAGCCTGCGCGCGAACCGCTCGACCCGTCGATCGAGTACTGGAGGGCGATGCCTCCCGCCAGGAGCGCGGCGATGACCACGAGCGCCATCCAGGTCGAGACCTGCCTGCCCTTCGAATCGCGGAGCGCCTTCATCAGAGGTCCCTCCGCCTGAAGACCAGGTATCCGATAATCAGGAAGATGGCTATGAACATCAGCGCGTATGCGGTAATGCGCAGCATCTGGGTGGCCGGGACCCCCCCGCCGTAGCCGACCTGCAGCGAGACGTTGAAGTTCTCGAGGTTGGGGATGACGTAGTAGAGGCTCCAGCTGAAGACCCTGACGAAGCCGGTGGCGCCCTCGACCAGCTTCTCGTGCAGGAACCCCGTCTTGACGTGGCATACCAGGTAGAAGAGGACGGTGGCGAAAACGTTCACCGGCACGGTTGCGAACGTGGAGAGTGCCAGGCAGAAAGCCGCGATCACCGCGCTCTCCAGGAACACGGCGAAGACCCCCTGGAACACCACCGGCGTGAAGACGCCGAGCCTGACGTATATGAGGACCAGCACCTCCAGGCCCATGACCGCCAGGATACCGGCCAGCGCCGCGATGACCCCCAGGTACTTGCCCGCCATGTACTGCAGCCTGCTGACGGGCTTGGACAGGACGTTATAGATGGTCCGCCTGTCGATCTCGCCGGGTATCTGGCCTACGGACAGGATTACCGCTAGCACCACCCCGAACAGCGCCGTCAGGCTCAGTGAGACGTCCCTGAGGAACTGCGCCCTCGCGCCCATCTCGAACGTAGGCAGGAGCGGCGAGAGCGCAACGACGGCGAGGCCGAAGAGGAAGACAACGTAGAAGATCTTCCTCCTCGCCGCGTCCTTCACCACGTTGATTGCGATGTAGGCGATGTTCCTCAAGCCGATGTCTCCCTGATGGTCTCGAGGAAGAGTTCCTCGAGCGACTGCTGGTAAGGCTTCACGGATACAAGCTCCATCCCGAGGTCCTTAGCGGCCTCGAGCGCCTGGAAGACCCGTACCCCCTCCACGTCCAGCAGCGTCTCCTCTCCCTGGCGGCTGACCTGCGGGGAGACCTGACCGAGGCGTTCCGCGGCATCGGGACCGCCTCCCTTCAGGGTTATCCTGGTGAGCCCCCGGGCGGCGAGGAGGTCGGAGAGATTGCCCTCCTTCACCGAGCGGCCGCGGTTGACGATGGTCACGCTGTCGCAGATGTTCTCCACCTCGGAGAGCTGGTGGCTCGAGAGGAAGATGGTCTTTCCGAGCTCCTTGAGGTGGACGAGGATGTCGCGGACCTCTTTCTGGCCCACCGGGTCCAGCCCGCTCGACGGCTCGTCCATCACCACCAGCTCTGGATCGTTCAGGAGCGCCTGGGCGATGCCGAACCGCTGGAGCATCCCCTTGGAGTACTTGTCCAGCGTGAGATGGTTTCCGGCGCTCAGCCCGACCAGGTCGAGCAGCTCTCCCGACCGCTGTCTGAGCGAGGCACGGTCGAGGCCGAAGAACTTACCGTAGAGCTCGAGCCCTTTCTCGGCGGTCAGGAAACCGTAGAAGTAAGGCTGCTCCGGCAGGAAACCCAGCCTGTCGTGCGCCGCGCGGCCGCCCAGGGGCTCCCCGAGAAGGGACCCGCTTCCCCCTTCGGGGAACACTATCCCCAGGAGCACCTTGATGGTGGTGGTCTTTCCGGCGCCGTTCGGGCCCAGCAGCCCGAATATCTCACCGGCGCGCACCTCGAGCGAGAGGTCCTCGACGGCGGTCTTGCGCTTCCTCCTGAGACCGGTCCGGTAGGACTTGCTGATGTTTCGAAGCGAGATAGCGTTCTCTGTCAAACGAGTCTCCGAAAGGCACGGTGGGTTCCGCCCGTATTATAGCAGAGCCCCTCACCGCAGAACGCAACAGCGGGGTCAGGTCACTTTGTTGCGTTTTCTGTTCCGCCCACGACGGTTGCCGGCGCGCCGGTCGGCGGTGGGGCACATCGACGCGCGGCGGTGCAAGCGCGGCGGCAAATCCATTACAATTCACTGAGAAGCGCGACATACCGGAGGCGCATGATGTGTGAATCGAACATCTACCTGAGGGACGACGAGGGAGACCGACTGGTCATGGAGGACGCCGTGATGGTCGAGACCGAGGGCGGCCGCATAAGCGTCACGGATATCCTCGGCGAGAAGAAGGAGTTCGAGGGCACCCTCGAGGAGATAACCTTCCTGGACCACCGCATCGTCATCCGGGTCTGAAGAAGGCTCGCGGTGGGTTCGGGGTTCCGGTTCTTCAGGGAAGACCTCTGCGACCGCTGCGGCGTTTGCTTCGAGCGCTGCCCGGTGCTCGAGCTTCCCCCCGAGGAAGCGAAGCGGCAGATCGAGATACTCATCAGCGGCGATGCGGGCGCCTCCTTGGTGCTCCGGCGCTGCGTAACCTGCAACATCTGCGAGTTCGCCTGCCCGCAGCGCGCGAACCCTTACGGCCTCATCCTCGAACGCCACAATGAAGCCCTCGAGGACCGCGGCCTGCCCTACATAGCCAGGTTCATCTTCCCGAACGAGCGCGAGAACATGTGGACCTCCACCCGGGTGCTGATGGACGATGAAGAACTCGCGCTCCTTCGTTCCTGGGAGGACAACCTCAACAACCCGAGGAAGGAAGTCCTGCTCACCGGCTTCTACAACAACCTGGTGCCGTTCATCGCCGGGGCATCGCTCCTCGAGGAGCTCAAGCCGGCAATCGTCGGCAGCGACATGATGTTCGGGATGGGCGAGGACGCCTACAGGATCGGTTTCTTCGAGGAGGCTGAAAGGCTGGGCCGGCTCGCCGGTCGCAGATTCTCGGAGATGGGCGTGGAGAAGATGTACTGCTTCATGGTCGTGGAGGCCTCCATGTTCACCGACGTGCTGCCGAGGAAGTTCGGCGTCGACTTCGACTTCGAGGTCGAACTGCTGGACAGCTGGATACTCGACCGGCTGAAGAGCGGGAAGATCGAGGTCAGGGAGCAGCTCGACATGAAGGTCGCCGTCCACGACAACTGCTGCGGCAGGTACATGGACGGGACACTGCCCGGCGCAACCCGCGAGATAGTGAAGCTTACCGGCTGCGAGGTCGTCGAGATGCGGCACTGCGGCGAGCGCGCTCTCTGCTGCGGTTGGGCCGGGACCGTTCCAACTCTTTTCGGGCCGACATCGAGCAACCCCCTGCATACCCTGCTCAACCTGCTGCAGGGCCTGTACCTCAGGCAGCAGGAGGCCGAGGCGACGGGAGCCGACGCCGTGGTCGTACCCTGTCCCGGCTGCTACGTGTTCCTGTCGATGATAAAGGTCCTGACCGACGGCAGGGTGGACGTGTACCTCCCGATAGAACTGGTGCAGATGGCAGCCGGGGAGACTCCAGCGCACAGAAACGAGGAAAGGGCCTGGGACATCCTCGCAGTCACCAGCAACCTCGTTCTCAAGTGGATATTCTCACCAAAGCGGTTCTTCCCAGGACCTGTTGACATCGACATGCCGCTCCCCGAAGCAAGGGCGGGCGACGCCGCCCGCATAAAGCTGTTCGCCAGGCTGTATCACAGCGCCATTGTGCAGAACCGACTTACGAGGACCGCCATCGCCGCGGCCACCAGGGCCATCATAGCGGCCTACCGTGTATACCTCGAAACAGAGAAGCGCAGGCTGCTCCGCACTTGATCCAGCCAATCAATTTCCCTGAGACAGCGCGCCGGTGGCAGGGTCCCCATCGCTGCAACGCCAACTGATTTCCACAAGAACCCATCCGTTGGTAGGGGTCCCCATCGCTGAAAGGCCAACTGATTCCCACAATCTTCAATCCGTTGGTAGGGGTCCCTGGCGTCAAACGTGCGTTGAATACCCACCACTCCACGCCGGGGGTAGCCAAGGATTGGCTGAACGATTCCCATATGCACCCATCCGGTGGTAGGGGTCCCCATCGCTGAACGCATGCAGAGAAAATGTAGTTCGCGATGGGGGTAGACGAGGGATTGGCCGACTAGTTCCCACAACCGCCCATCCGGTGGTAGGGGTCCCCATCGCTGAGCGCATGCAGAGAAAATGTAGTTCGCGATGGGGGTAGACGAGGAGCCTATGAAACACACGACAAACAACTTCCTCGTCGTTGGGGAGAGGACAACCGGGCCTTGGAACCGGGTCCCGCATGATGCGGCGTATCAGACCTTAATGCGGCAACTCTTGGGGATATTTGGATGGTCCAAATACTTTAACCCTGAGCTGTACCCGGTTGTCCGAACTTGGTACTGGCAACCAATTCTCCCGGCGACGCCGGGAGTCCCGGCCGCCTGTCGGATGAGAAGCGGTACCTCTGGGTACCATTTTTACCGGTGAACGGTCGATTATCAACGTAAATACCCATTTGCGGGCAAAAACGGGTGTTAAACAGCATATTCAGTAGGTGAGCGGAAAAAATGAACAATAAGCAGGCTACATGTTCAATATCTTCTTGAGTTCCGAGCTCTGGCGTCGGCTCATCGGTATCTTGCTCTGCCCGGGGTCGTTCATGGTGAGCTCGTACGAGGAGGTGCCTATCCTGGTGATGGCTTTGACCTTCTGCAGGTTGACGATGTAACCCCGGTGGGCGCGGAAGAACTTGAGCGGGTCGAGCATCCGTTCGAGTTCAGCAAGGGTATGGTTGGTCAGGAACCGGTCGTTATCGGTATGCAGGTACGTGTACTCGCGCTGGATGTTGATGAAGTTTATGTCGTCCACGTTGACGAGGTAGATCTTGTCGCCCTTCCTCGCCGGTATCTGCGGCCTCGTGGAGTCGCGATATGTCGTCCTCTCGGAGCGCTTCAACACCGCCTCGACCCGGGCCATCAATTCAAGCGCGCTGAAAGGCTTGGTGACATAGTCGTCGGCCCCGCCCCGCAGTCCCTGGACCTTGGACTTCTCGTCGGCGAGCGCGGTGAGCATTATTATCGGGAGGTCCCTGCTCTTGGGATCGTCGCGCAGACGGGTCAGCACCTCCCACCCATCGATCTTGGGCAGGAGCACGTCGAGCAGCACGAGGTCGGGATTGGCCTCCTTGACCTTCTTGAGGCCTTCCTCGCCGGTCGCCGCCGATTCCACGAGGTAACCCTCGAGCCTCAGGCTCTTCGTTATCATCTCGCTGATGAGAGGCTCGTCCTCTACAACGAGCACCCGCAGCTTCTCCCCGTTCATTTCACCTTTCACGCCGCCCGGGACTCCGCCGACCGGACAGGGTCATCGATAGAACTTGCTCGCATGAGACGTGGCTTGCCGCTCCCGCTCCGCATCATCGGCCTCGTGCCGTTCGCATAGGCCGCTCCGGCACAGCCGATAATGGATTATAACACAGGCCGATAGCTGTCAAAGATGTCGCTCGGCAACCAGGCCTCGCGGGCGTTCCGGGCGGGCCTCGACGGTTAATCGAAAATTAACACGAGAGTAAGGGAACGTTAACGCCACGGAGCGATACTCGATCCAGGAGCTCCAGAGAAACGGTCAAAGGAGTCTGATGGAGATGAGTGAGAAGACAGACCCGGACGTCCGGATTGAGAACGGTGCCACCCGTCCGGAACCGGACGCGGCCCAGCCCGTGGCGCCGGGCACTGCCGGAAGTAGAGGACAGGGGAGCGGCGGCAAGATGCTTATCGGCCTGGGCATCGCTGTCCTCTCTGTGGTGGTAATCGCCGCTTCATTCGGCCTGGGCTACGCTATAGGGCACCGGGATGAAGGTGTGCCTCAGCTCGGCCGCGCCCTTAGACAGAACGCGCTGGACGGAATCGCCGGCGGAGCAGGGAAACAGGGCGCCCAAGATGCGGGTGTGCGCGGACGCCTCCGCCAGATGGTCGCGAGCGGAGAGGCGAGCGTGGTGAGAGGCAGCGTCGCCTCGGTCGAGGACGGGGCCGTTACGGTCGATACGCCGGATGGTCAGCAGACCGTCAGCCTCACCGACCGGACCAGGTACCTGGTGGCCGGAGGCGGCGCGTCCGGCGGAGGCCCCGGCGCCATGGAGCCGGGACAGCAGGTCCAGGTGCTTGCGCGCAAGGCGGGTGACGGGAGTCTGAGCGCCGTCGCCGTGCGGATGGGCACAGATAGGATGAAGCCGGAAAAGCAGGATAAGGAGCAGTAGAGCCTGAAGGACCTGGAACGGGCCTACCCGTTTTCGGGCGCGGCGGACGCTCCCGCCGCTTCCCGCTTGTCCGCCTCCGAGTACGCCTGCGCCACGAAGTATATGGCGCGGTCGAAGTAGAGGACGACACGGTTGTTGAGCTCGAGCGCCTGGTAGAGCTCGAGGTTCACGTTGAGGAACCCCTCCTGCATCACGAAAAGCCAGATCTGGCGCTTGAGCAGGAGGAGCGCCATGACGACCTCCTCCACCTCGTAGCCCTGAGCCCTCCTCGCCTCGCCTATCCTGCGGTAGAAGGACGCGAGCCGCTCCCTCGGCAGCCGCTTTCCCAGGAAGTAGCCGATGCGCTGGCAGATGTTTGCCGCCCTCTCCGTGAGGTCCTCGCGCGAGACGTTCCAGTAGGAGCGGGTATAAGGGGACGTCGTGACCTCGTCCACCCACTTGTCGGCGATTATGTCCGAGTTCTTCTCGATGATCTTTATGAGCTTCGTCGCGATTACCATGGTGGTCCCTTCGAGAGGACTTGCGGATTCACTCTATTCGAATGCATAGATTTTATTGGAATGCTCTGGGCGTGGCAAATCCTCAGCTCGGGTGGTCGTCTCACCTGGCGGAGCGAGGCACCACGGCCGGCTCGCGCGCCATCGAGCGGTCCACCTTGTCCAGGATGGACTCGCCGCTCAGGTTGAATGCCGGGTAGTAAGCGCCTCCCATCGCCTCCGCGAGGCGCCAGGCCGAGCTCGGCTTGCCCGGTATCATCGTGGTTGGAGCGCTGTCGAGGGTGACGGAGCTGATCCCGCGCTCGCGGATCTCACGCGCTATGTCCAGCGCCTCCGCCATGGGGTCGGTCGACCCCATCGTAACGTTGCCGCCGCCGTCGGATATGAGCACCAGGACGGGGAACGGTCGCGGCGTGCGCGAAAGCTCCCGCTCCAGCACCTTGCACCCCAGCGACAGCCCGTGGGAGAGCGGGGTGGTCCCCCCCGGGGAAAGCTCGGACAGCAGTCTGCTGGCAAGCGCCTTGCTGGAGGTCGGGCTCATCACCAGCTGGGCGGCGTCATCCTTGAATACGACCAGGCCCACGCGGTCCCGCTTCTGGTAAGCCTCGACAAGCAATGACAGTATGGCCTGCCTGGCGGCCTCCAGTCTCTGCATCGCCCCCATCGACGCGCTGGCGTCCACCACAAAGACTATCGAGGCCCCGCACCTGCGCTTCCTCAGCTTCACACGCAGGTCCTCGGGGAGCACGTCCGGCGTGCCGTCGGGAGCGGCTCCGCCCCTCGCGGCCGTCGCCCTGAGCGTCGCGTCGAGCGCGATGTCCGAGCCAGTGAGCTGCCTCCTGGCGGCACGGGGCGGCGCGCTCCTGTAGTAGCGGCCCCTGGAGTCGTCGGACTGCTGGTTGCCGCGCTTGCCCGGCATCTTCCCGTTCGCCTCCCTGTCGGGGAGGCTGGTCTCCTCGAACGCGGTGGGAGAACCGGAAGGCGGCTGCTGGATGCGCACCCTCTTCTCCTTCGAGTCCTCGCCGGCGGTAGTAGCGCGCTGTGACCTGCCCATCGAAGCGACCGCGGCAGGGCCCGCCTGTGCCGCCGCCTGGCGCACAAGGGCGCCGGTGTCCAGTTTCTGGCCGTTCCCCGACCTGGCCGGCGACCTTCGCACCCTGTGGTTGAGCGCGAGTCCCGCGACGCTCTCCAGGTGCTCAACACGCACGGTATCCCGGCCCTCGAGGGCGGCGAGAGCCCTTGCCGCGTGAACCATGGCGATGTCGGCCCTGTGGCCGTCGGCCCTGGCCGCCTCCACAAGCTTCGCCACCACCTCGAGGATCTCGTCCGGGACCTCCACCTCAGGGTATGCCTGCCTGGCCCCCACCAGCCTGTTCCGGAGTACCTCCTGGGAACTGTGCCACCTCGACTCGAACTCGACCGGGTTCTTCCTGAACTGGATGTTCCGGCGCAGTATCTCGGCCCGGTCCTCCGCGCCCACCTCGTCGTCCACCTCCGCGCACAGGCCGAACCGGTCCTCGAGCTGCGGCCTGAGGTCTCCCTCCTCGGGGTTCATGGTCCCGACCAGGATAAAGCTGGCGCCGTGCTTGAAGGAGATGCCCTCGCGCTCCACGACGTTGACTCCCATCGCCGCCGAGTCGAGCAGCACGTCCACCAGGTGGTCCTCGAGCAGGTTGACCTCGTCCACGTACAGTATCGAGCGGTTCGCCTTTGCGAGGATACCGGGCTCGAAGGTCTTCTCCCCGTGGCGCAGCGCCTTCTCGAAGTCGAGCGTCCCGACCACCATCTCCTCTGTAGCGTTGAGGGGAAGGGTGACCACCTTCATGCGGGTGGTGGCGGATTTGAGCGAGCCTTCCATCGCGAGGGTCCCGGCGCAGTAGCCGCAGAGCGACTCGAGGTCCGACGGGTCGCAGGAGAACGGGCAGTCGCTCACCACCTCAATCTCCGGGAGGAGGTAGGCCACCGCCCTGGCGAGCGTCGACTTGGCGGTGCCGCGGCTCCCCCTGATGAGGACGCCGCCGACCTCGTGGCTGACGGCGTTGAGCAGCAGCGCCTGCTTGACCTGCTCCTGGCCGACCACCGCCGTGAAAGGGTAAACGATTTCCTGCCTGTGCAATACCTCTCCCCTCGTCCGGGCACCCTGAAACGCTGAAACGCACATATTGGTGCGATTTCAACGATGAACCTCAATATATAGATTCACCTCCCGGTCGAGGGTGTCCTTTTCAGCGGCTGTCGGGCAGGTCCGGAGCCTGCTGAAGGACGGGCTGTCGCGGGGGTCGAAGTTATCTATCGATTGAGGGGTTGCGTTTGAAGACCCGGGCCGGCTGTGTTAAAATTCGCCCTGATTTGCTAATCAGAGCGAACCAAGAAAGTTGAACCGACGACCGCCTCTCTGTATAATACCCGGGTCCAAGAGCACGGAACCGGTTTGTGCAGAGAGACAGAAGATCAGGGGGTTAGATAGCATCTTAACGAAAAGGCCAAGAACGGAGATTCTCCTGGGGGCGGCACTGATCGTTATGCTTGTCCTGACGGCGGTCCCCGGCGCACTGGCCCAGACGGCCAACCAGCGCCAGACCGACGCCAAGAAAGAGGTTGAAAGACTCCAGCAGAAGATGGAGGACGCAGTCGAGCGCTACAACTACGCGTGCTCCAAGCTCGAGAACACCCGTGCGCAGATATCTGAGAACAAAGAGAAGCTCACCGCAGCCGAGCAGGAACTGGCGGCGAACAAGGCCAGGCTCAACAGCCGAGTCCGGGCCATGTACGTGAACCAGCGCAGCAACTTCGTAGAGGTCGTCGTCAACGCCGGCGACTTCGACTCCTTCCTGGTGGGGCTCGACCTGGTGAAGAGGGTCGGCCAGAAAGACGCGAACCTGGTGCGCCAGGTGAAAGACGCGAAGGCCAAGCTCGAGCAGGCGCGAGCTTCCCTGCAGGAGCAGAAGGCGGCGCAGGAGGCCGCTAAGCAGGAGATAGCCTCGGCCAAGTCCAGCGTCGAGGGTGAGCTCGCGAACGCTCAGGGGCAGCTGGCCAACGTCGAGGCCGAGATACGCGCAGCGATGTCGCGCCGCGCCTCCGAGTCCAGCTCTTCCAGCAGCTCCACCAGGGCTGCTTACGACCCGACGGCGCGCAGGTCCAGGCCGCCGGGAGCGCCCAACGGCGGAGTGGTCGGCGTGGCCTACGACCAGCTCGGCAAGCCGTACGTGTGGGGGGCCGCGGGCCCTAACTCGTTCGACTGCTCCGGGCTGACCATGTACTGCTACAGGGTCGGGGCGGGCATATCCATATCTCACAGCTCCTACGCGCAGGCGTACTGCGGCGTGGCGGTCAGCGTCAGCGAGCTGGCTCCAGGTGACATCCTCGGGTTCCGGGGCTGGGGCCACGTCGGACTTTATGTCGGCGGCGGCGAGTTCATACACGCGCCCCACTCGGGAGACGTGGTGAGGGTCGCATCGCTGGCAGCGAGAAGCAACTTCTGCGGGGCCGTAAGGCCTTGAGCGCATAGAGATACAGGTTTGTACGAAAGGCCCCGGAAAGGGGCCTTTCCCATCTCAAGCGGCGGAGGGTGGTACCGATGTCGGACGCTGTCATCTTCTACGACCCCATATTCGAGGAGCACAAGACCGGCTACGGCCACCCGGAGACCCCGGAGAGACTGCCGGTCGCCCTGAAGGCGCTGGAGGAATCGGGGCTCCTCGGGCAGGTCGAGATCAAGGCGCCACGCGACGCCACCGTCGAGGACATAGAGCTCGTCCACACGAGCGCCTACATAGCGCAGGTCCAGTCGATGGCCGAGAGGGGAGGCGGCCACCTCGACATGGACACCGCGCTCTCGGGGGATACCTATGACGCGGCGCTCAAGGCTGCGGGCGCGCTGCTGGACAGCGTGGACGGGTGCCTGGACGGGAGCTTCTCCAGGTCGTTCTGCCTGGTCAGGCCCCCGGGGCACCATGCGCTGCCGATGCGCGGTATGGGTTTCTGCATCTTCAACAACATAGCCATCGCAGCTCGATACGCGATATCCCGGAAGGGGCTCTCCAGGGTGATGATAGTCGACTGGGACGCCCACCACGGCAACGGTACCCAGGATGTCTTCTACGACGACGCCTCCGTGCTGTATGTCTCACTGCACCAGTATCCCCATTACCCCGGCACGGGCTGGGTCGACGAGGTCGGCCACAAGGCGGGCAAGGGTTATACCATCAACTTCCCGTTTCCCAACGGGACAGGGGAAGAGCATTACTACGAGGCCTTCGAGCGCGTGATACTGCCCGCCGGCCGGAAGTTCGATCCCGACTTTGTGATGATCTCAGCGGGGTACGACAGTCACGAGGGCGACCTCCTGTGCTCGATGCGGCTTAACGACCGCTCGTACAGGAGGATGACCGACTACCTGACCGGTCTGGCCGACGAAACCTGCGATGGTAGACTGCTGGCGACCCTCGAAGGCGGTTACAACCTCGGTGCTCAGGCGCGTGCGATAGTGCAGACCGTCGCCGGCCTCGCAGGCGTCGACATCCCCGGCAAGGACGAGGGGACCCAGCCTACCGCATACGTGGACAGGGCGAACGAGGTGATCCTCGAGGCCGCGCGACTCCAGGGCCTCGATTAGGCTCAAGGTGCCGCGCGGTTTAATCCGAATAACTAAACGTCGGAGATAGGACGCAGCGTCAGCCGAACGTTGATCGAAAGGCGGTCGAGTTGGACATAAACGCTCTGCTCGCGACAGCCGTCGAGCAGAAAGCATCGGACATACACATCAAGGCGGGCAGCCCGCCGTACCTGAGGGTCGACGGGACACTCTACGAGGCCGACTTCCCCAGGCTCTCGCCCACCGACGTCGTCGAGATAGCGTTCTCTCTGATGGACGAGAAGCAGGCCCGGGCGTTCCACGACACCAACGAGGCCGACTTCGCCTACAGCGTCGCCGGGCTCGGGCGGTTCAGGGCGAACATCTTCAAGCAGAGGGGGACCATAGGGATCGCCATCCGGCGGGTGCTCACGAAGAAGATCCCGAGCTTCGAGGAGCTTGGCCTGCCCCCGGTGATGAAGCGGATCGCTGACGAGGCGCGCGGGCTCGTTCTCATCACGGGGCCGACCGGAAGCGGGAAGACGACCACGCTCGCTTCGGTCGTGGACTGGCTGAACGAGAACCAGCGCCTGAACATCATCACCATCGAGGACCCAATCGAGATATTGCACATCGACAAGAAGTGCATCGTGCACCAGCGCGAGATCGGCACCGACACCGAGTCGTACAGGGAGGCGCTCCGCCACGTGACGCGCCAGGACCCGGACGTCATACTCATCGGGGAGATGAGGGACGTTGAGACCGTGACGTCCGCCATGAACATCGCCATGACAGGTCACCTGGTCCTCTCGACTTTCCATACCCAGGACACCACCGAGACCGTGAACCGCATGATCGACTTCTTCCCGCCGCAGCAGCAGAAGCAGGTGCGCATAACGCTCACCAGCACGCTCGGCGGGGTCATCAGCCAGATACTACTTCCGAGGTGCGACACGGCCGGCCGGGTGCCCGCGGTCGAGGTCATGGTCATGAACGGCAGGCTGGCGGAGTGCCTGCTGAACGAGGAGCCGACCATGGTGATGCGCGAGATAATCGCCGACGGTGAGTTCTACGGGATGCAGACGTTCAACCAGTCGCTGGTCTCGCTCTACGCGGACGGCCTCGTCGACTTCCAGACCGCCCTGAAGGCGTCGAACCAGCCCCACGACTTCATCCTGATGGCAAAGCAGATGGGCCTCCCTGTGGAGGAGACCCTGGCCATCCGCTAGGGTTGGGCGACGGCCCTGTTGCGGCCGTTCTCCTTTGCCGAGTAGAGCGCCCTGTCGGCTGCCGCCACGATGTCCCTCATCTCGAGGTCGTTCCGAGCGAACCATGAGACCCCCGCGCTCAGCGTCACACCGAGGCCGGCAGTCGCACCCGGCGGCACGATGTCAAGGCGCTCGACCTCAGCGCGCAGCTTCTCCATGAGCTCGAGGGCGTCCTGCCAGTCGGTCTCCGGCAGCAGTATCGCGAACTCGTCCCCGGCGTAGCGGTAGACACGGTCCACCTCGCGGCTGCCCTGCTCGAGCAGGCGCGCGACGGCGCGCAGCACCGCGTCCCCCGCCAGGTGGCCGTGGACGTCGTTGACCTGCTTGAAGCCGTCCACGTCGGCCATTATGAAGGAGAACGAGTGCTCGTACCGCCTCGAGCGGAGTATCTCCCGCTCCATGTCGCGGCAGAGCTGCCGGTAGTTGAACAGCCCGGTGAGGGGGTCCGTCACCGCGAGCAGGTTCACCTGCTCGAAGAGCGCGGACCTCTGCATGGCGAGCCCGAACTGGTAGGCGATGGCCTGGGCGAGCTGCAGGTCCTCGTAGGAGAACGAGGCGGGTTCGGCCCTCCGAAGGTGCAGCACCCCCCGCAGGACCTCGCCGTCGGTTATGGGAATGCATATGCTCGAGCCCGAGGCCACCCGCGCCAGGTTCTCGCACTTGTTGTCGGTTGAGAGGTCCTCCACGGTCACCGCCTGCATCCTCCGGCAGGCAAGGCAGGAGGCGACATCGCCGCGGGTCTCCCACTTGCGCTTCATCTTGCCCAGTATCTCCGGGTCGTAACCGAACGAATCGGTGATGGACATGTGACCGGTCGCGTCCACGCTGTAGATGAGCCCCGAGTCGGCGCTGAATATCTTTCGGGCCTCATCGAGGCCGATGGTGAATATGTCGTGGAGCCTGTTCTCGGAGCCGATGGCGCTCATCACCGCGAGGAGCGCGTTGCCGCGCTCGAGCCACCTGCTGAGCTTGGCAGCCGCAGCCTGGCGCTCGGCCGCCAGCCGCTGCATGTCGAGGTAGATGCTGTGGGCGAGGTCGGTCAGAAGCGAGGCGAAGAACGTGATGAGCAGCCCGGTCACGGTAAACCTGGCCAGCACCGAGAACATGAAGAGGACGCTTCCCTCGTCGCGGAGGATGAGTTCGAGCGCCAGGGCGCCGATGACGGCCACCAGCACCGCGAACCGCCAGTAGCTCGTGGTGATGATGGAGACGAACCCCACCACGCCGGCCCCCGCGAGGATGACCAGCGCCGTGGCGTTCGATACACCGTATATACATATGAACAGCAGAAACGTCATCGCGGCGAATGCGACCGCCGTCAGCACGGTGTTCCGCTGCAGCTCGTTCAGGTCTTCGATGCGCGTTCTCAGTCCCATAAACGCCTAATGATGATTCTTGCCGGGGCCGCTGTCAATCTTGGACCAGTGCCATGATTATGACTCGAGCCGCGCGAGCAGGAGCGCACCATCGGTTCAGGCTTACCTTCAGACCCGACCCCGATCAGAGCTCCTGGATGAAGTTGTAGCTGGTCTCGAAGATGTGTTCCTTGTCGAAGTCCAGCGTGCAGACGTGGTATGAGTTATCGAGCCACACCAGCTCTTTGTCCTCGGAAGCGACGTGCTCGTAGATGTAGGGCGCGTTCTCGGGGGGCACCACGTGGTCCTCCCGCGCGTGGAATATCCTTATGGGGACGGTTATGCGGCCGAGATTGCTGTCGACATACTTTATGAGCCTGGTCAGCTCGTGCAGCGCGCTGGTGTTCAACTTGGCGTAGGCCACCTCGGTGACGCTGGGGTCCTTGAGGTCTCCGCCCGGCCCCGGAAACGTCTTCAGCACGTGCTTGAGCACCGGGACGAGCGGAAGCATCGCGCCCTGGGCACCCTTGACCAGCCAGTGCGCCGGGGCGCTGATGGGCATGATCCCCGCCAGGGTGTCGGAGTGCTGCTCGCCCATGTAGAGGGTCAGCGTCCCGCCCATTGAGAGGCCCGACACGAAAACCCTGTCGCACATGCCCTGCAGCTCCGCCAGGGCGGTCTCAGCAGCGGCTATCCAGTCGTTGTATGTGTAGCGTCCCTGGTCCTTTACGTCGGTCCCGTGGCCCGGGAGCCTCGGGCCGAGGACCGTGAGGCCCCTGCCCGCCAGGTATTCGCCCATCGGCTTCATGCTCGAGCAGGTGCCTGTGAAGCCGTGGATAAGGAGGACGCCGGTCTTGCCCCCTTCGAAGAAGAAAGGCTTTCCCTCCTCCATGACGTCCAGTCCTGCCGGTATCTCCATGGTCTTGAGAGCCATCTCGACCTCCGTGTCTCGAGCGCCGCGGCGAGGGCCGTTGCCCCGCCGGCGCCTCAGGGTTCGTCAGTTGTTCGGGTTGCCGTGCGTGCCGGAGCTCTCCGAGCCCGACTGCCCCGCCCTCTGCCCGGGAGGCGGGCCGAACTCGGCCCAGTAGGTGAAGAACGTCTCCAATACTCTGTAGAACCAGCCCGGGCTTGTCATCTGGTACAGGCCGTGGCCTCCCGTCGGGACTATGAGGGAGTCGACCATGGGGTTGTCCATCGCCGCGGCGAGCAGGTCGTACGCCTCGTCGACCGGCACCACGCGGTCGTCGATCGCATGGATTATGAGGCAGGGTACCTCTACCTCGCCAACAGCTTTCACGGCGCTCGCCCTTGCGAAGATGTCCCGCTCGGCCAGCTCGTAGTACTGCGCGGTGACCTCCCGGTTGTAGGCGCGGAGGTCGGTGAACAACCTCGGCCCCCCCAGGAGCGTCTTCGCGGCGAGAAGGACGCGGAAGAGGAGCCATACCCCCGCCGCGTCCGGCGAGAGTCCGGGGGTGGAGCAGACGAACTCGAGCTCCCTCTCGGCGTCGGCGTACCCGTTGAGGGCGACTACGCCCCCGGAGAGCGGACGGTCGAGCTTTGACCTTCCCGCGGCAAGGAGGGCGGAGGCCGCTCCCATGCTCACGCCGCAGACCCCGACCGTGCTCACGTGCGGCATGGACTCGAGGTATTCGGCGGCGGCCGACACGTCGTCGGACTCGCGGTAACCCCAGCTGGTGGGCGCCTCGGAAAAGCGGCTCGAGTCCCCGAAGTTGCGCAGGTCGAGGGCACAGACGTGGAACCCCCACTCGTAGTATGCCTTCAAGGCGAGCTGCTGCATCCCGTAGGAGTTCTTGCTGCCGAAGAGGCCGTGGACGACTACCAGGGCCGGGCGCGCGTCGACATGCGGCTGCATGGCGAGCAGACCGCACACCGGCGTGCCGTCCTGTGATTCCACGACCACCGGCTCGAACACGTCGGGGTACGGGTAGACGAGCCCGGCGGTCGCCCGCATCGAGTTGAGCGCCGCCGGAACGGCGTCGAGCAGGAGGTACCCCGCGGTGGCGAGCCGGGTCGGCACCCTGGTGCGGAACGGCACCTCCTTGAGGAGGCCCATGAGCTCTGACATGGTCTTTACGCCCGGCGTCCGCTCAAGGGGCGCAGGCGCCGCTGAGCGCAGCCGCACCCCGCGGTAGCGCGCGCGGATGTAGAGCACCAACGCGGCGCTTACCGCGAGCGGCAGCGTCGCCGCCAGCAAGAGCGCCGCGAGCACCGTTCTGAGAGCTTCCGGGGTTTTACTCTCCGGCGAGGTTACTTTCATAGCGGGTGTATTCTATCACAGGCCGCGGACCGCCCGGCGCCCGGCACCGGGTGACAAATACCTCTTTATCAGATAAGTTGATACACGTTGCGTACGAAGGGCCGACAGATGAGAGGAAAGCGATCCAGTGAGTGAATCCGGAAAGCGCGTGCTCGTGACGGGAGGGGCGGGTTTCATAGGCTCACACCTCTGCGACGCGCTCCTCGCGAGGGGCGACGAGGTCATCTGCCTCGACAACCTCTCGACGGGACACCGCGACAACATAGCCGGGGCGCTCGAGTCCGGCGCTTTCACGTTCGACGAGGGGGACGTCTCCGAACCACTGGATTACAAAGTGGACTGCGTGTTCCACCTGGCGAGCCCGGCGAGCCCCGTCGACTACTACGGCATGCAGGTCGAGACGATGCGCGCGAACTCCCTCGGCACGATGAACTGCCTGGAACTGGCGCGGCGCACCGGGTGCAGGATGCTCATGGCATCGACCTCGGAGGTCTACGGCGACCCCCAGGTCACCCCGCAGCGCGAGGACTACTTCGGCCACGTGAACCCCGTTGGGCCGCGCTCTTGCTACGACGAGGGCAAGAGGTTCGCCGAGGCCGCGTGCAAGGCCTACGAGCGCGAGCACGACGTCGAGGTCGTCATCGTGAGGATATTCAACACCTACGGCTCCCGGATGAGGAAGAGCGACGGCAGGGTAATACCCAACTTCGTGTGCCAGGCGCTGGACGGCGAGCCGCTCACCATCTACGGGGACGGAGGGCAGACCCGGAGCTTCTGCCACGTGAGCGACATGGTGCGCGGGCTCGCGCAGGCGATGTTCACCGCGGATGCCGCGGGGCAGGTGATCAACATCGGCAACCCGAACGAGATGCGGGTGATAGACCTGGCGGGACGCATCAGGAAGAAGACGGCCTCTTCCTCGGAGATGGAGTTCAAGCCGCTGCCCGAGGATGACCCGATGCAGAGGAATCCCGACATCTCGAAGGCCATGAGCCTTCTCGGCTGGGCGCCGGAGGTCGATCTCGACGCGGGTCTCGACGACGTCATCTCTTGGTTCCGGGAGAACAGGTAGCGATGGACCGGGATTCGACCGTCTGGGAGGAGGCCACCCCGGAGGAGGACGAGCGCTACCGCGAGATAATCCGGGAGCGCGTCGAGAACTCGCCCTACTACCAGCTGCTCGGTCTCGAGGTCACCGGGCTGGGCGCCGGCTGGGCGACGTTCCGGATGCCCGTCGACAGCCGCCTCTTCAACGTCGGAGGAATAGTCCACGGGGGAGCCATCACCTCGATAGCGGACGCCGCTGCCGGCGTGGCGCTCGCCACACTGCTCGAGAAGTTCAAGGAGAGGCCGCTCACCATCGAGCAGAAGGTGAACTTCTGCGCTCCCGTGGCCGAGGGCGTGCTGGAGGCCCGGGGGCAGGTCGTCCAGAAGGGCGGGAAGATAGCGGTCTGCGACGTCGAGGTCACCGAGGGCGACCGCCTGGTCGCCAAGGGCCTCTCTACCTACATGATCCTCCGCATCGGCGAGAAATGAAAACGGGCCAGGTCTTATAACTCCCCAGTGATCCATGGGTCTAGGGCTGCCGGGAGGCAGGTTCTTCCCAGGAGGCGGTCCCGGCGGGGCAGAGCGGGTCGACCGCGACACAGCGGCCCCCGTGGGAGGCGTTCCCGGCGGGGCAGAGCAGTCGACCTGAATACAGTAATCCCCCATGCCGGGCCCGGGCTTCAGGGAGATGACCGCAGGTTTGAATCTCAAAAGCTAACAGTAATTATCAACTGTTATTCAGAACAACAGGAGTAACGCCCGTTGCGGCTTTCGTGCCCCGGTTTGGGTGAATTCCGTGGTCAGGGACCACTTCTGTTAACGACTGTTGTCAGTGTGATTCAAACCTGCGGCGCCACACTCTATTCGGGCTCGATCTCCCAGAAATCAGATATGGTGAAGTAGGTCAGCCTGTACCGCGCGCCCAGCTCGTCCTCAACAACCCAGACGTGGCGCGTCATCCCTTCCATACCTTCGGATTCCTCCAGTCGGTTGGCGATGACCTGTGAGACCGCGTGGTGTTCTTCGCCGATGAAGAACTCCAGCGGGACGTTGGAGTAGCTGCAGCCGCTGTGGGCGATGACGCGGTGTTGCATCTCGACCTTCTTCGTAGCGCCGGCCCCCGGCCCGGCTTTGATATTGAGCCGGCAGGAGGCCGGTGCTACGATACCGGCGCCTCAGTCATTGACCGGGTTCTGCATCTCCTCGAGCTCTTTGCCGTTGCCCATCTCGGCCGTGGTCAGCAGGCCGTGGTCCTCGCCGCGGATGAACGCCTCCACCATGTCCCGGGCTTCCGTGTCGGCGAACTGCACCGGCGGCGACTTCATGAAGTATGCTGACGGCCCCATCAACGCTCCGGACATCCCGCGGTCCATCGCGAGCTTGCAGCAGCGGAGCGCGTCGATGACTATCCCGGCGGAGTTGGGGGAGTCCCAGACCTCCAGCTTGAACTCGAGGTTGAGCGGCACGTCGCCGAACGCCGTACCCTCGCAGCGGATGTAGGCCCACTTGCGGTCGGTGAGCCAGGAGACGTAGTCGGACGGGCCGATGTGGATGCAGCCGCTCTCTATGTTGTGGTCGAGCTGCGAGACCACCGAATTCGTCTTGGAGATCTTCTTGGACTCGAGCCTCTCGCGCTCGAGCATGTTCTTGAAGTCCATGTTGCCGCCGACGTTGAGCTGGCTGGTGCGGTCGAGCGTGACGCCGCGGTCGTTAAAGAGCTTGGCGAGCATGCGGTGCACGATGGTGGCGCCCACCTGGCTCTTGATATCGTCCCCCACGATGGGGACGCCGGCTTTGCGGAACTTGCCCTGCCACATCTCCTCGTTCGCGATGAAGACCGGGATGCAGTTAACCACCCCGCAGCCCGCTTCGAGCGCCTCGCTCACGTAGAAGCGGGTGGCGTCCTCGCTGCCCACGGGAAGGTAGTTGATGAGCACCTGGGCGCCGGACTCGATTAGCGCCTCGGACACGTCGACGACCGGGTCGTGGCTCTCGTCGATAGTCTCGCGGTAGTACTTGCCCATGCCGTCGAGTGTGGGCCCGCGCATCACCTCGACCCCGAGGGGAGGCACCTCGGAGAACTTGAAGGTGTTGTTGGGCTCGGTGAAGATGGCCTCTGACAGGTCCTTTCCGACCTTGTTCTCGTCCACGTCGAACGCGGCGACGAACCTGATGTCGCTTATGTGGTAGGGTCCGATGTTAACGTGCATCAGCCCGGGGATCTGGTCCCCGTCGCGCGCGTCACGGTAGTACTCTATCCCCTGGATAAGGGACGACGCGCAGTTACCGGCCCCCACTATCGCTACCTTGACCTCTGCCATCTCTCGCTGCCTCCTATCCGCCCCCGGCGGGGGCTCGGCCATCCGCTATACCGCGGAGACCTGTCCTTCGCTCTTGTCGATGTCGAGCTTGATCTCGGGCGCCTGGTCGCGCTTCTTGATAGCTTCCCTCTCGTGCGCCATCAGCCTGTCGAGCCACCTGATGTCGCTCTTCACCTGGCTCACCTTGTGCCGCATCAGGCCGGCCCGATACTGGTCCTCGTCCTTGTTCGTGGAGCGGTAGGCCTTGAACTTCTCCACCTGGTCCTCCAGGAACCTGCGCCGCATCTCGAGCAGCTCGAGCCTGGTCTCCGGCGTCAGGTACTGGAAGAACGCCATCCGGACGTCGAACTTCTCGGTATCGGCGAGCGCGCTGTCGCTCACGTTCTCGGTGAGCATCCGCATGAACGCCGCCTCGCCCTTGGGTGTGATGCGGTAGACGTTGCGATTGCGGGTCTTCTCCTTGACAGAGTACGCGCGCTCGATCGAGCCGGTCTTCTCCAGCCGCTTGATGGCCGGGTACAGGGAGCCGTAGCTGACCGTCCAGAAGTGGCCCAGCATGTAGGAGAGCCTCTTCTTCAGCTCGTACCCGTGCATCGGCCTCTCTTTCAGGAGGCCGAGTATCGCCAGCTCCAGCACTTTCGCAACCTTTCTCGACGCACGGTCGGTAAATGTATCAAATCGATATAATCCGCGGCAAGTATATATCGATTCGATATAAAGGTCAATAACCCTTCCAGACTCGAGATGTTGTGTCGCCGCGTCGCCTGGATAACTACATGTTGTGAAAGTGCGGATTCTCGAGTTTTTGTCGCGCGGCCGTCCCTTTTATGACGTCTACCTCTGGAAGTGGTCGAGGTAGCCCTGGATGTAGGAGCGGACGGCGTCGGCGGGGCTGTAGATGCCGAAGTGGCCTTCGCAGAGGATGTCGGCCTCCAGGGCGAGGACCTTCTGCATCGAGTCGCGCCAGAGGTTGATGTCGGAGCCGAAGTCCGGGTGGAACGGGCCGTGGATGTCCTGCCCGAAGAGCACCCGCGTCCCGGCGATGTCGACGTACGCGACGATGGAGCCGGGGGTGTGCCCCGGCGCGAGCAGAGTCTTCAGGATCAGGTCGCCGACCACGACGTCTTCTTCATCCCCCGAGAGCTTCCGGTCGATTACCATCGGCTCGAACCTCACGTTGTACAGGAACGCCGCGGTCATGAGACGGTCTCCCGCCTCGCAGGGAGGGCAGTCGAGCTCGTGTTCGACAAGCCGCGCGCCGAATTCGGCCTTGAAGAGGTCCGCCGCGCCGACATGGTCTATGTGGCAGTGCGTGAGGAGAACTGTCTCCAGGTTCTCGGGCTCGAACCCGAGCCGGATGATGTTCGCGACCGTGGCCTTGTACCCGGGGCCGCAACCTGCGTCGACGAGCGCCAGCGGCCCGCCGCCGTCGACAAGGTACACGCAGCAGTCCTGGCCGTGAGTGAGGTCGGGCCCCCCCACGTGGTAGACCCTGTCGCAGACCTTCGCCGGCTGTCTTCCCGAACGCACAATACCTCCCCGCTCCTGGTGCCGGACATACGAAGTCTACTCCACATCCCTCCGGCCGCGCACATGACCTGGCGCAATGCCGGCAAGCGGACCGTTTGCTAATATCGGGGGAGCCCTTTGGCTGCCGTACGTTTTAGTCGATTACTAGGGGTGACATGGACCTCTTCGAAGCCCAGGACAAGACCCGGACGCTCCGGGCCAACGTGGAGAAGGTAATAAAGGGCAAGGACCGCACCGTGGACCTCGCCGTCATCGCCCTGGTCTCCGGCGGGCAGCTCCTCATCGAGGACGTGCCGGGGGTGGGCAAGACTATGCTCGCCCGGTCGCTCGCCCGTTCCATAGACGCCTCGTTCCACCGCATACAGTTCACGCCGGACCTGCTTCCCTCTGACATCACCGGCGTCTCGATATACAACCAGAAGACCGCCGAGTTCGAGTTCCAGCCCGGCCCCATCTTCGCGAACGTGGTGCTCATCGATGAGATAAACCGCACGACGCCGCGGACGCAGTCGAGCCTGCTCGAGGCGATGGAGGAGCACCAGGTGACCGTCGATGGCCGCACGTACTCGCTCCCGGAGCCGTTCTTCGTCATGGCCACGCAGAACCCCATCGAGTTCTACGGGACCTACCCGCTGCCGGAGGGCCAGCGGGACAGGTTCATGGTATCGGTGGGGCTCGGCTACCCGTCGGTCGAGACGGAAAAGCAGATTGCCTCAGACCAGATGGTGCAGCACCCGATCGAGACGCTCGAGCCGGTGCTCTCGGTGGAGGACGTCCGGCACCTGCAGGCCGCAGTCAGGCGGGTGCACGTCGACGCTGACCTGCTCGATTACGCGGTCTCCATCGTGCACGCGAGCCGCAACCACCGCGCCCTGCTGCTGGGCTCCAGCCCCCGAGGCAGCCTCGCGCTGGTGCGCTGCTCGCAGGCCTCGGCCCTCGTCGAGGGGCGGGACTTCGTCACCCCCGACGACGTGAAGAGTATGGCGCGCCACGTGCTGCCGCACCGCTTCGTGACGAGGGAGCGCTCCCGGACGACCCCGGGCGACACCGCGGGGATAATCGCGGAGATACTGGAAGAGGTCCCCGTGCCGGTGAGGGTAGGGGAGCTCCAGGGCGAGGAGAGTTGAAGCGCAGGGCCCTGGTACTGGTCATGGTCGCGGTCGCCCTCCTGCTCATCGCGGCTACCATAAAATCCGGCTGGCTGTACCTGGTCGCGAGCGTCCTCTTCTCCCTTGTGATCCTGAGCGCGCTCTCGGGCCGCCTGGCCAACCGCAGGGTGGAGATAGGGAGGGAATGCCCGGGCGAGGCGTTCGAGGGCGAGCCGTTCCCGGTCGCCCTCAAGGTGCGTAACAGGGGCAGGCTCACCAGGTACTTTCTCCTCCTCGAGGACATGGCGTTCGAGCGCCCGCGCAAGGTGAGTTTCGCGAGGTCCGTGAGGGAGCACCGGGCCGAGATGAGAGTTGCGCGCGAGACCGGCGTCTCCCGCGCGCCCGAGCCCCGGGATAAGTCGCCCCACTCCGCGACCGCCGCGGTCGAGAGTGTGGCGCCCGGTACCGAGGTCTCGGTCGAGTACGAGCTCAGCGCCCCCCGCCGCGGGGTCTTCACGCGCGCCGACATCAGGGTGAGCTCGGGCGGTGTCTTCGGGGCCGCAGGCTCCTCGAGGGTGCTGAGTGTCGCGGCCCCGATGGTGGTCTACCCACGGGTCAGCCCGCTGGTCCATTTCCCGTTCGAGCCGCGCAGCATGGCCGCTCCCCTCGAGTCGTTCGAGTGGTCGCGCAAGGGCATCGGGCAGGACTACTACGGCGTGCGGGAGTACGTGCACGGCGACTCCCTAAAGCACATACACTGGAGGTCGAGCGCCCGCCAGCGCGAGCTCATTGTGAAGGAGTACCAGCAGGAGTACCGGCCGTTCGCGGGGCTGGTGGTGCTGCTGGGGGAGCCCGGTCACAGCGACGGGAACACGAACAGCCTCGAGGACGGGCTGAGGTGCGCCGCCTCCATCCTCAATTACTACGAGGCTATGGGCAGCAAGCCGCGGCTGGTGGTCCCGGGTGACGGGGGCTTCGAGGTCCTGCGCGAAGCGACGCTCTACGGGGGCCTGGCGGCCCTGGCCGCTTACTCGCCTTACCGGTGGCCGTCCGCAGGGACGGGCGGAAACGGGCTGCTCGAGGCTATGTCGCTGGTGCGGGCGGCCCTGGTGCCCGGCTCGACCGTATCCGTCGTCACAAACGCGCCGGTCGAGCAGGTGGCCTCGGTGGTGGAAGCCGCCCCAGACGTCGAGGGGGCGAGCCTCGTGGTGGTCCTGGACGGGTCCTACGGGGGAGGGTGGGACACCGGCGATTCACTGCTCGAGGTTGCCAAGCTGGAGGGCGCGGCGTCGCGCCGTCTCAACCTGTTCGTCATGACGATGGGGCAGGAGATAGGTGAATGTTTGAGCGAGCCGTTGAGTCTTACCGCGCGATGAACCGGGGCGGCACCCCGGAGGACTCGAAGAGCTTCCGGGTCGCCGTCGCGGTCACCGTGCTCATAAGCGTCTTCGCCGCCGTGAGGTTCGGCGCGGTCGGCTGGCCCGCCGGCATCGCGGTGATGACTGGCGTGGTCGCGGGCTCTTACCTCTCCTACAGGTGGCGGCGGAAGGACAACCTACTGTTGAAGCTCGTGCTGAGCGTGCTCCTGCTGGTGGTGTTCGCGCTGTTCTGGACGGAACTCGGCGGCTCAATCCACGATCTGCGCTACCCGCTGGTGAGGCTTTTCCTCTGGCTGCAGGTGCTCCACTCCTTTGACCTCCCCACCAGGCGCGACCTCGACTTCTCGCTGGTGAGCGCGGCCATTCTCATAGCGTTCGCCGGGTCCCTCAGCACCTCGAGTGACTTCCTTCTCGTGCTGGTCCCGTTCTTCGGGTCGGGGCTCGTCGCGCTGTACCTCGGCCACCGCTCCGGCCTGAAGGCGGGCGCCGACGTTGTCGCCTCAGGCACGGGGCGTTCTCCAGTCTGGCGGCTCGTGCTCACCGGGTTCGTGCTTGTCCCGCTCGTGCTGGGGTTCTTCATGGTGCTGCCGCGCCTACCCGGCTTCAACTCTTACTACCTGCCGGTCTCCGATTCGGATTCGGCGAGGCGGGATTTCACCGCGATCATCCGCAACCCCGGGTACGAGGATTACCCCGACGAGTTCCCGGACAGGCCTCTGCCTTACAACCCCAACGCGTACTTCGGGTTCAACAAGTTCATGGACCTGAGGGTAAGGGGCATACCGGCGGATGTCACGGTGATGAAGGTGCGAAGCGACATGCCGGCCTACTGGAGGTCCACGGCTTTCGACCGGTTCCTCGGCAACGGGTGGGAGAACACGGAGAGCCGCAGGGACATGGAGGAGATATACTCCGATTCGCTGCCGCTCACCCTTAGCTACCCGGATGAGATAGGCCGCTACCGCACGAGAGAGCTCGTCCAGACTTTCTTCATAGAGGGCGAGCTTCCCAACACCATGTTCGCGGCTTACATCGCCAGGGACGCGTTCTTCCCGACCAGGGTCCTCAAGACGGACTCCCTCATGACGGTGCTCACGCCGCTCCAGCTTGACCCGGGCCTCATCTACACGGTGGTGTCGGAGGTGAGCGACGTCGAGCCGGAGGTCCTGAGGGAAGGGCGCGCATGGGGCAGCGTCCCCCCGGAGCTGCTCGCCAGGTACACGCAACTCCCCGGGATGTCGCCCGCGGTCAAAGACCTGGCCCTGCAGGTGACCGCGGGCCGGACTAGCCAGTACGACCAGGTGGTCGCCATTTCCGACTACCTCAAGCAGACCTACCCCTACGACCTGGATACGCCGAAGCAGGGCGACGCACAGAACACCGTCGAGTTCTTCCTCTTCGAGGCGAAGAAAGGGTACTGTGAGCACTTCGCCACGGCGATGGCGGTGATGTGCAGGTCCATCGGGATCCCGGCGAGGGTAGCCGTCGGATTTGACACCGGCGAGTACAACTCGCTGACCGGCTACTACGAGGTCAGCGGCAGGGACGCCCACGCGTGGGTCGAGGTCTACTTCCCGGTGTTCGGCTGGATCGAGTTCGACCCGACCCCGGGCTGGTCGGACCCGTCCGAACTGAAGGAGACGAACAGCACCTGGTCGGGGTTCGCGCTGCTCAGGAACATCGGTAAGGCGATAGCGGACGCGCTACCGGCCGGATGGGCACGGGCGGCCTGGTCGGGGGTCAAGACCGCCGCGGACGGGGTGGCGGGCTTCGTTACCCGGTTCTGGCCCTGGCTTGTCGGGATCACGCTGGCCGCGGCGGCGCTTGCGCTGTTGAGGCGCTACAGGCCCCGCCGGGGGAGGGCCCCGGGGCCCGCCGGAGGCGATGGAGGCCCGCGCGAGACCGCCTTCGAGATGTTCGCCAGGATGGCGGCGGCGCTGGAGCGCAGGGGAGTGGCCAGGCGTCCCGCTCAAACGCCGGTCGAGTACGGTCACGAGGCGGACCGGCGGCTGGGCCTAGCGGGGATCGCCGGCATGGCGGCCGCGCTGTTCGATCGGGCGAGGTTCGCGAAAGAACCCACAGCAGAAGACCTGGCCGCCCTCGGCCGGGCCGTCGACGCGGTCATAAATGGGGGTCACGTCTGATCTTATGACCCTGGATTTTCCACGGCCACCAGCCCCGGTCATAAAATCAGACGTTACCCCAGTCTATTACAGGCGTTCCAGGATGATGGCGGTGCCCTGGCCGCCGCCGATGCACATGGTGGCGAGCCCGTAGGTCTTGTCCCGGTCGCGGAGCTCGTCGATGAGGCTGTAGGTTATGCGGTTGCCGGTCGCCCCGACCGGGTGCCCGTAAGCCACCGCGCCGCCCCAGATGTTCACGGTCTCCGGGTCCAGGCCGAGCTCGCGCTCGCAGTACAGGTACTGCGCCGAGAAGGCCTCGTTTATCTCCCACAGGTCTATGTCGGAGACCTTCATGCCGGCCCTTTCGAGGGCCTTGCGGGAGGAGGGGACCGGGCCGTATCCCATGTACTCAGGCGGGCATGCCGCAACCGCGAAATCGACGATTCTTGCGAGAGGCTTTATCCCCTCGGCCTTTGCCCGGGATTCCGACATTATTATGACGGCGCTGGCTCCATCGTTTATGCCGGACGCGTTCGCCGCGGTCACGGTGCCGCCCTCCTTGAAAGCAGGCTTGAGAGAAGCGAGCTTCTCGAGCGGGGTGTCCTTCGGGTGCTCATCCGTGTCAAAGACGCGAACGGACTTGCGCTCTCTGACCTCCACCGGGAGTATCTGCGGCCCGAGCTTGCCGTCCGCTATCGCCTGGAGCGCCCGGCGGTTGGACTCGAACGCGTGCTTGTCCTGGTCTTCACGGGTGATGCCGTGCTTCTCCACTATGTTCTCGGCGGTCAGGCCCATGATGAGCTGGGTGTGCGGGTCGATAAGGACCTCCCATAGGCTGTCGATGAACCGGACGTCCTTCATCCGCGCGCCGTAACGCATGTCACGGGAGATGTAAGGGGTGCTGCTCATCACCTCGACGCCGCCCGCCAGGATGATGCTGTCCTCGCCGAGCATTATCTGCCTGGAGCCGGCGAATATGGACTGCATGCCGGAGCCGCATCCGCGGATGACCGTGTGGGCCGGAACGGTATTCGGTATCCCGGCCGCCAGCGCGGCTCCCCTGGGGACCAGGTTGTTCTCGTCGGTGCGTGGGATGACCTGCCCGAATATCACCTCGTCCAGCATGTCACCCGTCAGCCCTGCGCGGTCCAGCACCTCGATTATCATCAGCTTCGCCAGTTCTGTGGGTGTCATGTCCTTGAGAGAGCCGCCGAACGACCCGAACGCGGTCCTCACACCTGCTACGATTACGACATTCTCCACCGGAGCCTCCTTGTAGCGCTTCCGAAATAAGAAATGACCGGGCCGTCATGGCAACAGCCTGTTCGGCCAGTATTCTATATCCAGCCCGGGGGCAGGGCAAACATGGAATCCCATAAAAAAACGGCGCCCGTTGAAGGGCGCCGTTCCAGCGAATGTCTCGTCTAGCTGCTGAGCCAGTCGAAAAGACCCTCGTCCGTCTCCGGGTGCGAGAGCTCGACCGTGCGAGTGATGATGTCGGCGTAGCTGTAGGAAACCCTCTGGCTGGGCGAGGCCTTGGTCTCGACCCTGACCACGAAAACGTGGGGGTAGGTCTCCTCGAGGACGGCCATGTTCTCGATGACGATCTTGCGTCCCTTGTTGGCGCGGACCTTGAGCTTGGTGCCGAGGCATTCGTTGAGGTCGTCGCGGATTCTCTTCATCACGTTCATCTGCAGGGGCTCGGAGTTTCTCAATTTTCACCTTCCAGCTTCGGTTCGGGCAAAAAGTGGCGCGATTATTATATTTGAATTGGCAAAAAATGTCAACATCTGTGGCCGGCGGGTACTGATCCGTGCCTGGCTGTTCCTTGGGTTGCGGCCCCAGAAGTGGTAGCGACCCGCGTCCCCCGCGTCCCTATACTTCAGTCCCGCACTTCGTGCAGAACTTCCGGCCGGGCTTTACGCGGGCCCCGCACTTGCGGCAGAACTTCTTTGCCTTCGGCGGCTGCTCCGCGGCCGGCGCGGGCTCTGGCGCAGGGGCGGCAGCGGCCGCCGGACCCGTCGTCTCAGGGGGCGCCTGGACCGCGGCGGATGCAAGAGTGGCCGGGACAGGCTCGGGCGCGGGAGCCGCCACGCCGGCTGTCGGGGCTTCGGGCTTCCGCCTTATGACGAGCACAAGCCCGGTCCCGAACGCCAGGGTCATGACGGCGAAGACTATTGAGAGCAGGGTCTTGTTCTCGCTGAAGAACCCCATCTGGGCGGAGGCGGGGGGCATGTCGTAGAGCACTGCCGATTCCTCGGCGTCGTAGCGAGCGTTGGACGCGGAGCCGGGAAGCTCTATCACCGTCCTGGTCAGGATCACCTGGTCGGTGAAGAGCGTGAACTCGCTGTTGATGGTGGACTTTTCCTCGAAGGTGAAGACCTTGCCGTCCTCGTCCTTGGGCTTCTCGGGGAGGCCGTAGACTGCGAACCTGCCCTTCTCGTTGTAGACAAAGCCCGGCTTGTCGTACGTAAGGACCACGGAGCGCTTGGCGTCGTCGAGGTCCGTCTTGAAGTCGACGAGCTCGCCGGTGTTGTCCACGGTTGTGAACCGCCTGGTCAGGAACCCGCGGTTGTCCTTCTCCACCTTCTTTATCTCCGCGTAATCGTCCTTCTGGTAGGTGATGGTGTCGACGATATGGCCGTCGCCGACCTCGTTGATTATCACCCTGTATTCCTCGTTGATCGTCGGGGCTTCTTCCTCCTGGGCCAGGCAGAGCCCGGCTGCGAGGACGACAGCCGTAATGACCAGGGCCGCCGCAATGAATATCCTGAAGGCGTTCTTGCGCTTTACCATGCCGGCATCACCCCCGCCTGCCACCAGTAGCCAGGGTCGATCATGATTATCTCACCGCTCTCCTGGGCGCCGTTTATCTCTTCGCTGGCGATGTCGATGCACTCGCTCGAGCTCACTTCGCCTGACACTATGTCGCCGTGCTTTGCGATGGCGTAGTCCTTGTCGATGAACGTGGACTCGATGGCGTAGAGGTCGCCGCTCTCGGGCAGTTCCACCAGCGGGATGGCGTGCCCGGGGATGAGGGCGACGTACGACTTCACCCCTATGGCCTCCATGAGCGCGCTCATGGCGACGGCGAGGTCGAGGCACGTGCCCGATTTGCGCTCGATAGTCTCACGCGGGTACTGCACGTACTGGGCGGCAGACCCGGCCCAGAACCCCTCGGGCTCCATGATGTACTCGACACCCTCGGCTCGCAGCATGTCGAAGCATCTCTTGAACGCCTCGAGGGCGTCGTCATCGCTTGCGCGGGTCTCGAGGCCGCCCCCGACCGTGTTGGCGAACGCCTTTGTGCTCTCTTCGTTCGGCGTGATAAATGCCGCAATGAACCTGTAGTTATCGAACTCGTCTGAGAAAGTGACCCTGTCTTCCTCGGGAAGGCTCGTGAACACGAAGTCGTTCCTGCCCAGCAGGAATATCTTCTGGTAGTCCTTGGCGGGCTTCGCGAGGCCCCGGTAGTCGTACTGCATGACGAGTTCGACTGGGGTCTTCGTGGTGATGGCCTTCACCTGCTCTTCGTCCAGGGTGGGCCAGCAGTAGTCGCGGATCGTCTGACCGGGGCGGATCTCCGGGTACTCCTCTCCGGAAGTCCAGTCCGTGAGGTCTCCCACCTTGTAGGAGATCTTGAAGTCGTAGACCGGCATCTTGCCGGTGTTCTTTATGAGTGTCTTCGCCACCCACATGTCCTGGCTGTCGTCGCCGTAGGTCTTGTAGGCCGCGGTCAGTATCTCCTCGCGTGTGATCAGCTTGACGTCCAGCTTGACCTTGCCGGGGTTGTAACCCGTCCCCTGCGCACTCACCGCGACCAGGAACAGGATGCCGGACGACGCGGTCATCACCGCCAGGAGGACCACAAGGACGGTCTTCACCTGCTTGCTCATTAGCAGTCCTTTCGTGAAGGCGGTCAGGCTTGGCTAAAAGTATAACGACAAAGTGCCGTTAGAGGGCTCCAACCAAATGTTAACACACGCAACATCGGGGTCAGGTCATTTTGTTGCATTTCAGTACCGCGGGAGCTCCAGTGCCCTGGCCTCTTCAGGATGGACCTGCAACAAAATGACCTGACCCCGATGTTGCGAAGCGGCAGGCCTCCTCGATCGCTGGAGCCAGGGGGCCGGGGGAGTAACCGAGTGACCGCTCGGCCTTCTCCGAGCTGTAGTACAGGGTCATGGAGGACACTCGAGCGAGCTCGCTCGAAAGACAGGGCCTGCGGCCGGTGAGCTTCCCCTTGAGTGAAGCACGCCTGCCGAGCGACAGCATCTTCTTCGTGTCGGCCTGATACTCCGGGGCCTGCACCCCGAGGGCCGAGGCGACCTTCCCCATGAGCTCGCGGTACGACATGTCGGCGCCCCCGATGATGTAGCAGCTTCCCACGCTCCCCCTTCCCAGGGCCGTGAGGGCCGCGCCGGCGACGTCCGCGGCGGAGACGACGTTCACGCCGCCGGGGGGATACGGGCGCCTTCCGGACGAGACGTATTCGACGAGGGCCGTCACCGGTCCCCGGCCGGTCACGTCGGGACCTATCACAAGGGTAGGATTGATCACCACGCATCGGAGGCGGCCGTCGCTCGAATACCGCACCACCGACTCCTGCGCGTTCCTTGCCGCCACGACGCAGGACAGGCCACCCAGTTCCCCGTGAGAGGGGACGTCCTCGGTGCCGGGCTCCTCGAGGGTCCCGGGAGCGAACGAGAACGCCGAGCCGACGTGGACGAGACCTTCGACGCCGACCCGTGCCATCGCCACGAGGAGGTTTCGAGTCCCCTCGACTGTTAGTGACGGCGCAGCGGCACTTCGGGGAGACCAGTACGAGTCGTCGGAATCACAGTGGAAGACGGCCTGGACCCCCTGTAGCGAGTCCTGAAGCGACTCCGGGTCGAGCACGGACCCGTCGAAGCGCTCGAATTCGAGGCCGTCCAGCAGGACCGCGTCGTCATCCGGGTCGAGGAGTGCGCGTGCGATAAAGCCCTTCTCGACGAGGTGTCTCAAGAGGTGGCTGCCGGGCGTCCCGGAAGCCCCGGTGACGAGGACCTTCAAGCCGTTCTACCGACCTTCGACTCGAAAATGCAACAAAGTGACCTGACCCCGGTTTTGCGTTTCAGAGCCTGGCGCCGCATTCGCCGCAGAAGGCGGCTCCTTCCTCCTCGGCTGCCGCCCCGCACGACGGACACCTGGCCCCGGCCTCGCTCTCGCCCGGGTTTTCGGCCCCTGTGGGCGGAGGCGGAGGTGGAGGCGGCGCGGCCTGGACTGACGGCGGAGGGGCTGGAGCGGCCGGCGCCGGGGGCGGCGCAGGAGGAGCGGCGGGGGCGGTCGGCATCGCGATGGACGTGCCGCACGAGCCGCAGAACCGCGCTCCCGTAGCGACGGGCTTACCGCAGGAGGGACAGGTGGAGGCAGGCGCGGCCGCCGGTGGAGCCTGCTGGGGAAGCGCGGCCCCGCAGTTGCCGCAAAACCGTACCCCGGGCTCCGCGACGGCTCCGCACGCGGGGCAGGTCACTCCGGCCGGCCCCGGGACCGGCGGTGGAGGCGCGGCCTTCATCTGCTGGACCTGCGCCTGGAGGGCGGCGATGTTCGCGTTCGCCTCCTCGACCTGGGCGTCGATCGCCTTTATCCGGCCGCATGCCTCCTCGATAGCGGGGTCGCTCACGTTTCCCGCCAGGTACTCCTGGTAGGCGAGCCTTCCGAGCTCGGGGAACATCCTGTCCTTGTCCTTCTCGAGCTTCCTTACCTGCACTTTTATCCTGTTGATCTCCTTCTGGGGCTTGAAGCCGGGGTCTGCCATCGCAGTCTCCTTCCCACGGATGAGTCGTCCGACGATGACTAATTCTACCATCTGGGCAGCGGTGTCCCACCCGAAAACACGGCAGCAGTCCCTGTAAAAAACATTGTGGGGTCAGGCAACTTAATTGCACAATGGGGTCAGGTCGCCCGTTGCGCTTGCGACCCGCTGCCGGGGCTGACCGCTGGAAACGCAACCGGCGACCTGACCCCATTGTGCAGTGGAGGTATGAGCTTGACGTCCGAGTGGCCCAGCGAGGAGGCAAGGGAACGCTACGTGAGGTTCCTGACGCTGGAGCTCGAGCTGATGAGGAACGCTTCCGCCGGGACGGTCGACACCTCGGTGCTCGAGGAGTTCAACTCGCTCCTCGAAGAGCATTTTCCGCGCACAAGGCGTTATATTGAGGGCAGGCTCTCGAGCGGCGTCCCTGGAGGCCTGACCGACGAGATAAGGGCCGTGGCGTGGGCTGAAGCGAGGGCCCGGCCCGACGAGACCGGCCAGGCGAAGGTGGAGGGTGCCTGGACCGAGGACGAGATCGCGCGAGACATGAACGAGTGCTTCCGGCTCGCCAGGGAGCGCGCCGGGCTGTAGCGGCTGACGGCACAGGCCGCGCCGCTGACTGGTATAATATTCGCCGGTAGAAGGTGGTGATGGTGGCAGCGGTATCTGACGCTCCTCACATACTCTTGATAGACGACGACCCGGACCTGCTGAGCGTGCTCGAGACGGTGCTCACGTTCAGCGGCTTCCGCGTGACGCAGTGCGAAAACGGCGCTGACGGGCTGGAACGGGCCGCGGCGGACAAGCCCGACCTGGTGGTGCTCGACGTCATGATGCCCGGCAAGAGCGGCATCGAGGTCATGATGGACATCCGCGCCGACGAGGAGCTCAAGGACATACCGATACTCTTTCTTTCCGCGATCGGGAGTGAAGACGTGGTGGTCCAGGCCCTAAAAGGCGCTGACGACTACGTCGTCAAGCCGTTCAAGAACCTGGAGCTCGAAGCCCGCATAAGGAACATCCTCGAGCGGACTAAGCCCGCGAGGGCCGAAGCGCTGCGGGGCGAGCGCGCGCCGGAGCGCCTGGCGGTACAGGTGGGGGACGATACGTACCTGGTCCCGCTGGACCAGGTCTACTTCATCGAGGCGTCCGGCAAGTACGCGTACGCTCACACGCGCAACAAGAGGTTCCTGACCAGCTTCAGCATCGGGGAGCTGGATGACAGGCTCGCGCCCACCGGCAGGTTCCTGCGCGTGCACCGCTCCTACATCATCAACACCGACCGCGTCTTCAAACTGACCCGGGACTCTCGCAAGAACCTGGTGATCGTGATGTCTGACGAGAAGAGCTCCGAGGTCCGGGTTAGCGATTCCTACCTGCAGTCCGTCAAGCAGAAGCTCGGGGTAAAGTAACCGGGCCCTCCGCGCCCCGATTCGTTCCTTTTTTCAAGCATTCCATTCCATGGACGCTCAGTGCGTTCCCCCGTCGCACAAGGCCTCTACACTTCCGCCCTCGAAAAGCCGTTGTATATAATTGAAGAGAGCTCCTGGAATCTGTGCAAGTTCCTTTGATCCCTGACGCCGCGTCGAGGTTTCGTAATGCCGCGCAGTCTCAAGACAGTATTCACCACCTTGACGGTGGCCGTTGCCGCCCTCTGGCTGGTCGTGGCCTTTGGCGCCTTCGCGTGCGCCCAGACGGGGTCGCAGCCGTCAGCTGACAGCGTGGCGCCGCCGGCGGTTACTGGCGCACCGACAGCCGACAGCTCAGCCCCGGTCGACAGCGCCCCGTCGGCCGACGTGACCAGGGAGTCGGACAGCCCTTCCGACGCGACCGTGCAGCCGGGGGAGGACTCGGTCACGGAGATGGAGAGGCAGGCCGCGGCGCCCCCAAGTATGCAGCTGGCCATTTCGTCATCGAGCGTGGATTTCGGGGGCGGTGCGCTCAACCCGCGTGAGACACCGTATACGCAATCACTCACCGCAACCATCAACAGCAACAGGTCTTGGCGGATACTGGTGACCAAGGACGGCGACCTCCACGGGGCGACTCAGACCATACCGTCCTCCGACTTCACGTTCTCGGCCACGGGCCCGGCTGGAAGGACCATATACCAGGCACCCGCCGGGACCCAGTTCGGCACCGACATCCGGGTGGTCGACGGGACCCGCGGGAGCAACCTGACGACCACCGTCAGCTACAGCCTGAGGGTCCCCTGGGAGCTCGAGCCCGACAACTATTCGGCCGTCCATACGTACACCGCGCTTCAGATATAGCGCTTTTCAGCCCGTTTCAGGGGCGCGGGGACCCCCAGATTCGTTCCGCAATCACCCGTATTCGTTACCTTATCTAACCCATTCGTCGATTCCGATGCCGCAAGGACTCAAGCGCCACTTCGGCGAACCCGATATAGAGAGCGAATCGGAGCTCAGGCTGGGCACCGGGGATTCATCCACCTTTTCCGTACTCATCTCCTCTGCGTACCCAGCCTACCACCAAGGAGGTTTTGTTGATGGGCAAGAGGACGAAATTGATGGCTCTTCTCGGGGTGGTCCTGGTGGCGGCGTTCATGCTGTTCATGGGGATAGGGTCATTCGCTGCGAACCCCGAATCGGTCAGCGTCTCCGCGGCTGTCGCTGCGAGCATGCAGCTGTCGGTCAACACCAACACCGTGGACTGGGGCGGCGGTTCGCTGGCGCCCGGCAGCTCGTATTCTGATTCGATTACGGCGACCGTCAACAGCAACAAGCCCTGGAGCCTCGCGGTAAGCAAGAACCAGGACCTCACCAACGGCAGCAACTCGATAGCGTCGACGAACCTCAGGTACACCTCGAGCTCGTCGGACAGCCGGGTTAAGAACCTGGTCGGGACCCCGACAGAGTTCACGACCAGCGACGTCAACGTGTGCTCCGCCTGCGACCGTGGCGCCAACATGAGCCTGGACGTGAGTTACGGCCTGACGGTCCCGTGGGACGTCGAGGGCGGGCTCACCTACTCGGCGACGCACACGTACACGGTCACACAGCCTTAGTACTGCCCGGATCCAAGGGAATACCGTGTAAGCAGACGAAGTCAAGGGGTGACGAGCCCCTTGACTTCGTTATGGAGTTAGAGATGAAGAGGATCATCGGGCTGCTCTGCATGGTCGCCGCGCTGGTATCCATCACATCCTCGAGGGCCGCGGCCCAGGCGGAGTTCGACATCAAGATATACCCCTCGAAGCTGGAGCTCGCCGGCGACCCCGGTTCGGCGCAGGATTTCGTCATCAACGTCGAGAACCAGGGGACCCAGGACCAGTCGCTCCGCGTCTACTTCAACGATTACCTGATAAAGCCCAATAACGACTTCGTCTTCAAGGAACCGGGCCACTACTCGTATTCCTGCGCTAAGTGGCTGTCAACGGACTCCCCATCGGTGGAATCGCCGGCGGGGACCACGGTGCAGAAGACCTTCCGCCTGGAGGTCCCGGACGGCGCCGAGCCGGGAGGCCACTACGGGGTCATATTCTTCGAGCAGGTCCCGCCGGGAGACGAGCCGGTCATCGCCCAGGGACGAATCGGAGTGGTGACCCTCGTGACGGTCCCCGGGGAGATAATCCGGAAGGGTACGATCGAGTCGGTCTCGGTGAACAGCTCGTGGTTCTGGCCGAGCAAGAAGGTCCTTGCCGGGCCGAAGAGGGTGACGCGAGCGCGGGTCGTCTTCAAGAACGAGGGAAACGTGCACCTCACGGTAAAGGGCAAGGTCACCTACACCCCGACGTTCGGTTGGGGCACCGGCAGCGTCGACCTCGGCGAGATAACGGTCCTGCCCAAGACCAAACGCTACATGGACGCGGTTATACTAAACCCGCCGCTATTCGGCTCGTACAAGGTGGCCGCGGAGGTCTCCTACGGCCCCAGCCTGGACGTGTTCGACACGACGGTCACCAGTGAGGGCACGTTCCACCAGTACCCGTTCTTCTGGCTGGCGATCCTGGTGGCGGTCGTTCTCCTGGTAGTCGGGCTCATAATCCTCCTCCGCGTGCTGCGCCGCCGGCGAAAGGGAGTCAGGGAGAAGGAGCCTGATAAGGGTCCGGAGGAAGGCGACGATGAAGCTTCCGCCGAGGAGGAAGAAGGCGGGAAGGGGTCCGGGGAGGAGGCCGCGGACGAAGAAAGGGTCGAGGAGGAGGAAGAAAGCGCCGATTCTGAAGGTGGCGGCGATCAGGAAGAGCCCGGCTCCGCTGGTGAAGAACAGGAACAGGCGGAAACGAGCGGACCCGGGAGTGACGATTTCCAACTGAGGAACTCGAGCAAGCTGTTCGATCCGGAGGATTGAGATGACCGGGAGCGCCAGGAGAGCGATAACGGGAGTGGCGGTCGTGCTGCTGGCGGTCGGCTTCCTGGCGTTCACGGCACCCGCCTCGAGGGCGACCGGCTCGGGCGGCGGGTACACCTGGATACAGCAGGGGCCGGCGCCCGGCGGACACGCCATCACCGGTATGAGCGCGCTCGATGCTTCCAGGGTATGGTCCGTGGGAAACGCGGGCTCGGTCTTCTTCTGGAACGGGAGCACCCTCACCGAGTCATGGAGCGGGACGGACAACGACCTCTATGACGTCTCCGCGTTGAGCGAGGGGACAGGCTCCAGGGTGTGGGCCGTCGGAGAAGGAGCGGTCATCCGCTACTACAACGGGACCAGCTGGGTCGGACAGGCCAGTCCCAACCTGGGTTACAGCTACGACCTGTGGTCAGTGGCCGCCGTGAGGACCGGTACCAACACCTACCGCGCGTGGGCCGTCGGGGCAACCGACGGCTTCCACAACGCCATAATCCTCTACTACAACGGGACCTCCTGGGCGCTTGACGAGAACTATGCGACCGGCCAGTTCAACGCAGTCGAGGCCGTCCGCATCGGGACCACGAACTACGTGTGGGCCGCGGGCAGCGACTACGAGCTGGTGTCCGGGAACCACGGGCGCGTGATGTTCTCCAACGGGACCGGCACCTGGACGTCCAGGAACACCGACTACGCGCTGATGTCAGTGGACGCGGTGGACCAGAACAACATGTTCGGGGTCGAGTGGGACGGCACCGTCCTGAGCTCCACCGACGGAGGTTTCAACTGGAGCCCGATGTTCACCGACTGGTGGCCCGCGAGCGTCAACGCGTCGGCGACCAACAACCTGTGGGTGGTGGGCTGGGAAGGAAACGCGAGGTACTACAACGGGAGCTGGGGCACGACGACGACCGTGACGGATAAGGACCTTTTCGACGCCTCGGTGCTGGGCGCGGCGAGCGTCTTCGCTGGAGGAGACCAGAGGTTCCTGACCTACTCCGGCACGTGGTCCACGGAGGTCGGCGGGTCTACTCAGACCCTGTACGGCATCGATGGTTACAGCGCGAGCAGCGTATGGGTCGGCGGGGACAACGACCCAACTTTCGGGAACGTCTCCTACACGACGAACGGCGGGGCGTCATGGGCCTCCCGCCCCACCCCTAACCTCCCCTCAATCAGGGGCGTGTCGGCGATAAACGCGAGCAACGTCTGGGTCTGCGGGGTGCGCTACATATACAGGTGGAACGGGAGCTCCTGGGTCCAGCAGCTGAGCGCGAACCTCACCGTGCGTGGGATCTCGATGGCTTCGACCACGCGCGGCTGGGCCGTGACCGATAACCAGAGGATCCGCTACTACAACGGCAGCAACTGGAACTCGATGTATAACCCTAACAACGACCTATACGCCGTCACGGCGGCTTCCACGACGCGGGTCTGGGCGGTCGGCGCAGGCGGCGGGATATGGCGCACGACCACCGGGGGCACCGCCTTCAGCCAGCAGTCGAGCCCGACCACGAGCGACCTCTACGGGGTGCATGCCCCCAACACCACGACGGTCTGGGCGGTGGGCGCGGGCGGAACCATCATCTATACGACAGACGCGGGTGTGAACTGGGCGAGCCAGGACAGCGGCGTGACTGACAACCTGAGGGGCGTGTACGCGTTCGACGCCAACACCGCCTGGGCGGTGGGCGACAACGGGACGATAGTCTACACCTCTGACGCCGGCCAGACATGGACCGAGCAGGAGAACCCCCTGACATACAACCTGAACGCGGTCTGGGTATACGACGCGAACAACATCTGGGCGGTGGGCGAGGGCGGGACCATACTGTTCGCCGACCCCCCGTACGTAAAGGACGTGGCGCCGCGCTACGCCGCCCCAGGGGCGACGGTGGAGGCCGTTGTGTACGGCGGATACACACACTTCGACGAGTTCGCCAGCGTGATCGACATGGGTGAGGGCGTCACCGCAGTTCCCGTGCACAACCTCGACAACTCGAACACGTGGCTCGCCGCGCAGGTCACCGTCGACCCGGACGCGGAGCCCGGCCCGAGGGACGTCACCGTGACCACCGGCGACGAGGTGGCGGTTCCGCTCGAGGGAGGGTTCGTTGTCGGAGACCAGCCGTCCATCGCCGGTGCTTCGCCCGGCGCCGGGGCCAGGGGCCAGACGCTGGACGTCGAGATAACCGGGAGCGCCTCCGGCTTCAACGAGACCAGCCAGGCGCAACTCGGCATGGGAGTGAGCGTTAACTCGGTGACCTGCACCGCGCCCGACAGGGTCACGGCGAACGTGACCATCGACCCGGACGCCTCGGCGGGTGCCCGGGACGTGAACGTCGTCACGGGGACGGAGGTCCCGCTCGCGCTGCCGGGCGGGTTTAACGTGCTCGAGCCCCCGACCGTAACCGGTCTGTCACCGGGCACGGGGAAGCCGGGCACGATGGTGACCATCGAGGGAAGCGGCTTCGGCGCCGAGCGCTCTTACCTTGGCGGGCACGCGGTCTCGACCGTCGATTTCAACGGGACCCCGGCGGGTGCCTATACGGAGTGGACGGACACCCGGATAGTCTGTGAGGTCCCGGCGAGTGTCGAGACCGGGCCGGTGGTCGTGAACACCCCGGGCGGAGCCTCCGACCCCGACAGGGTGTTCACCGCAGCCTCCGGGTCATGGTACCTGGCGGAGGGGACGACGGCGTGGGGGTTCGAAACGGAGATAGCGATCGTCAATCCCAACGCCGACGAGGTCGCTGTCAGGGTGACGTACTTCACGCCTGACGGCCCGGTGGGCAGGCCGGACATCACAATGCCTCCCAACAGCAGGGTCACCATCAACCCCGCGAGCGAGGACAACCTCGCCGCCACCGACTTCTCGACCAGGGTGGAGTGCCTCGGGGGAGAGGACATCGCGGCCGACAGGACCATGTACTGGCGCGGCGAGGGGGCGGCCGGTTCCGAGGGCCATGCGTCCATCGGCGCGACGGCGCCGTCGACGACCTGGTACCTGGCCGAGGGCTCCTCCGCCTGGGGCTTCGAGACCTGGCTGACTGTCCAGAACCCGGGCGCCGGCGATGCCACGTGCCAGGTGACGTATATGACTGAGGGTTGGGGCCAGCAGACCGTGACCAAGACGGTGCCCGCCGGCTCGCGGCGCAGCTTCAACATAGCGGATGACATCGGGGCGAAAGACTCCTCCATAAGGGTCGTAGCCGACGTGCCGGTGGTCGCGGAGCGCTCCATGTACCGTAACAACCGCCGCGAGGGGCACAACTCCATCGGCGTGAACGAGCTGTCCAGGAACTACTACCTGGCCGAAGGTACGACGGCGTGGGGCTTCACCACCTACCTCACCCTGCAGAACCCGAACAAGGACGCCGCCCAGGTCACCCTCACCTACATGACCCCCGACGGCCAGTCCAAGCAGCCTACGCTCACCGTGCCCGGCAACAGCCGGAGGACCGTCAAGGTGAACGACGCCCTTCCCGGCACGGACCTCTCCACCCGCGTAGAGAGCGACCTGCCGTTAGCGGCGGAGCGCGCCATGTACTGGGACCCCGGAACCGGGGAGGCGTGCCACGACTCGGTCGGAGCGAGCTCCCCGGCCATGCAGTGGTGGCTTCCCGGCGGGCACAGCGGCCACGGCCCCGGGGAGAGGACGTTCGAGACCTGGACCTGCGTGCAGAACCCGAACGAGGTTCCCGTGCAGGTGCGGGTAACCTACCTGACCCCCGGAGGCACCGGGAACAAGAGCTTCACCGACACGATACCGGCCGGCCGGAGGATGACCTATGACATGGCCAGGCTCATCACGAACGGGAGCGCCGGCATCAAGGTGGAGAGCCTGACGCCGGGCGGCGGGGTCGTGGTCGAGCGTTCGATGTACTGGGACAACCGCTCGGCGGGCACGGACACCATCGGCGGCCGCTCCCTCTCGTTCTAGAGAGGCGCCGCAGGTTTGAATCACACTGACAACAGTCGTTGACAGACGCATTCAGTGACCACGGAAATCAAAGAGAATCGGGCAAGAAAGCCGCAGCGGGCGTTAATCCTGTTGTCATGAGCGACAGGTGATAAAAACGGTTAACTGTTGAGATTCAAACCTGCGGTACCACCAATGATATCGCGCTCTCTGCCGAGGTGTCAGCCCGTTCTTTCTCAGATTTCCTGTTGCTTGCCGCGGGCGAAGTAGTCGCGCACGCGCTCCTGCTTGCCGTCGAATGGAGCGAGCGAGACGGATGCTATCATCAGGCCCGCGACGAAGAGCGCCACCGAGAACCCGTACACGGTATACGAGAGCCCGAAGATCTTGACCGTGTGGACCCCAACGATTGCGGCGATGGCGCCGGCCAGCCCCGCCCCCACCACCAGGAATATCCTGGAGACCGCGTGGAAAGCGGCGAACGCCTTTCCCCTGTCGGCGTCGTCCACCCGCTCCTGCATCATGGTCACGGCGATCACGAACAGTATGCCGAACGCCGCGCCGAAGAACCCGGCGAGGATGTAGGCCATCACCGCCACGTGAACGAAGCTCATGCCGACCATTATTCCGCCGAGTACGACCAGCGCGACCCGGAGCATCCACGGTTTCTCCTCGCGGTGCACCAGCAGCTGGAGCGCGACCACTCCGACGATCATCCCGATCCCGAACAGAGCCATCAGCAGGCCGAACGCCGCGTCGCTCCTGGCCCCGAGGACCTCTTTCACGTAGCCTATGCCGACCGCGTAGAGGCTGCCGCCGCCGATGCATCCTACCGCGACACCGAGCATCAGCGAACGGGTGAAGGGGTGCCTCCAGGCGTACGTCAGGGACTCCCAGAACTTCGGCGTGAGCTCCATGTCCATGTGGTCCCTGGGGGAGAGCAGGTGCATGCGGTAGAAGAACGAGGCGGAGACAAAGAACGTGAGCGAGTCTATGAAGAAAGCCAGCGCGGTGGGGTGCTCGGCGAAGAAGCCGCCGTCGATGAACAGTCGGGTCAGGGGTGAGGGCACCGTGATAAACGAGAAGAGTATCGCCGCCAGCGGTATCACGCCGTACGTCGTGGCCATCGAAAGCGAGTTGGCCATGGTGAGCTGATCTTCCTCGACCAGGTTCGGTATGCTGGCGTCGCGCGCCGCGAGCCACACGATAGAGATGCCCTCGATGAAGAATATCAGGACGTAGACCGCCCACACCCTGGTCATGAACGGCGCGGCGAGTATTATCACTCCGCGGGAGATGTCGCAGCCTATCATCAGCTTGCGGCGGTCAACGCGGTCTGTTATGTGGGCTGCGATGGGACCGGAGAAGAGCGCGGGGACCACCCTGAAAGCGACCATGCCTCCGACGGCGAGCGACGACCCCGTGATGCGCCACACGAGCGACATAAGCGCGAGCGTCGTCAGCCAGTCGCCGGAGCTCGACACGAGCTGCCCCCAGAAGAGCTTCATGAAGTTGCTGTTGCGGACCAGCCTCCGGAACTGCTGCTTTACGTCTCCGACCTGGCCCATGAGCCCGGGCGCGCCGTCAGGCATCGCGGGCCTCATGGAATGAAATCCTGAAACACATGCACAATATTGTAGCCCAAGCACCCGGCCATTTCCTTGACGCAGCGCCGCATGTCCCGCGTGCTCCTGAGGCGGCGCGCCGCCGCCGCGCCCCGGCTTGTCGCGCAGGCTTCGGCGCAACAAGGGGTCAGGTCACTTTGTTGCATTTCATGATTCGCAGCCAGCTTGTCGCGCAGGCTTCGGCCGCTGTATAAAGAAAGAACCGGGGGCACGTCTCATGGGAGGAAGATAAGAAATGGTCGATCCAGAAAAGCTTACCGTGAAGGCTCAGCAGGCCGTGGGCCAGGCGCAGTCGATGGCCCAGACGCTCCAACACCAGGAGATAGACGTCGAGCACCTCCTGCTCGCCCTGCTGGGGCAGCGCGAGGGCGTGATACTGCCGCTGCTCCAGAAGCTGGGGGTGAACGTCACCTCCCTCGAGGAGAGGGTCCGCGAGGAGCTCGACTCAAGGCCGAAAGTCTCGGGGGGAGGGCGGCAGTACGCGTCCCAGAGGCTCGACCGGACGCTCGACGCGGCCTGGGAGCTAGCGCAGGGATTCGGCGACGAGTACCTGAGCACCGAGCACATGCTGCTGGCCATCCTCCAGGGCGGGGGCCCGGGCTCGCAGGCACTCAAGGAGTCCGGGGTCACCAGTGAGGACATGCTCCAGGCGCTCGCGGACATCCGCGGCTCGCAGCGCGTCACCGACCAGAGCCCGGAGGAGAAGTACCAGGCGCTCGATAGGTTCGCCCGCGACCTCACCGCCGAGGCGCGCAAAGGCAAGCTCGACCCGGTCATCGGCAGGGACGACGAGATACGCAGGGTCATCCAGGTGCTCTCCCGCCGCACCAAGAACAACCCCGTCCTCATCGGCGACCCCGGTGTCGGAAAGACCGCCATCGCCGAAGGGCTCGCCCGGCGCATCGTCGACGGCGACGTCCCGGAGGGCCTGAAGGGCAGGCGGCTGCTGGCGCTGGACGTCGGCTCGCTGGTCGCCGGGGCGAAGTACCGCGGCGAGTTCGAGGACCGGCTGAAGGCGGTCCTGAAGGATATAGACCAGGCGGCGGGCGAGGTCATCCTCTTCATCGACGAGATGCACACGCTCGTCGGGGCGGGCGCCGCCGAGGGCGCCGTCGACGCCTCGAGCATGCTGAAGCCGGCGCTCGCCAGGGGCGAGCTGCACGCGATAGGTGCGACGACGCTCGACGAGTACCGCAAGTACGTGGAGAAGGACGCGGCGCTCGAGCGCAGGTTCCAGCCGATAATGATATCCGAGCCCTCCGTCGAGGACACCATCTCCATCCTCAGGGGATTGAAGGAGCGCTACGAGGTCCACCACGGGGTCCGCATCCAGGACTCCGCGCTCGTCGCCGCGGCGGTGCTCTCCGACCGGTACATAACCGACAGGTTCCTCCCCGACAAGGCGATAGACCTCATCGACGAGGCGGCGAGCCGACTCAGGATAGAGATAGACAGCATGCCCACGGAAGTGGACGAGGTCGAGCGGCGCATGAAGCAGCTCGAGATAGAGCGCGAGGCGCTCAAGAAAGAGACAGACGAGGCTTCCAGGGACCGGCTGGGCAAGCTCGAGAAGGAATTGAACGACCTCAAGGAGGACTCGGACGAGCTCGTCGCGCACTGGCAGAACGAGAAAGAGTCAATCACCAGGCTGCAGGAGCTGGGCGAACGCGTCGAGCAGCTCAAGAACGAAGAGCAGACGGCCGAGCGCGACGGCGACCTCGAGAAAGCGGCGGAGATCAGGTACGGCACGCTGGTGGACGCGCAGAAGCAGATAGAGGAGGAGAACGACCGCCTGGCGGAGCTGCAGAAGGACCGCAAGATGCTGAAGGAGGAGGTCGACGAGGAGGACGTCGCCGAGGTCGTCGCCAAGTGGACCGGCATCCCTGTCTCGCGCCTGATGGAGGGCGAGGTCCAGAAGCTCGTCACCATGGAGGACAGGCTGCGCCAGAGGGTGGTGGGCCAGGACGAGGCTATCGAGACTGTCTCGAACGCCATACGACGCGCCCGCGCCGGCCTGCAGGACCCGAACCGACCCATCGGCTCTTTCATATTCCTGGGCCCGACCGGCGTCGGCAAGACGGAGCTCGCCCGCGCCCTCGCCGAGTTCCTGTTCGACGACGAGCGCTCCATGGTGCGCCTGGACATGAGTGAGTATATGGAGAAGCACACCGTCTCGCGCCTCATCGGGGCGCCGCCCGGCTACGTCGGCTACGAGGAGGGCGGGCAGCTCACCGAGGCCGTGAGGCGCAGGCCGTACACGGTCGTGCTGCTTGACGAGATAGAGAAGGCGCACGACGATGTCTTCAACATACTGCTCCAGATAATGGACGACGGCCGGCTCACTGACGGGCACGGCAGGACCGTGGACTTCAAGAACGCCGTCCTCATCATGACCTCCAACCTGGGGAGCCAGTCACTGGAGACCGTCGACACCCGTGAGCGCGAGCAGGTGGAGGCGAGGGTGATGGAGGCGCTGCGCGCGCGCTTCCGGCCGGAGTTCCTCAACAGGGTTGATGAGATACTGGTCTTCAACTCCCTCACGCGGGAGGACATACGCAGGATAGTCGACATCCAGGTGGGCCTGCTCCACCGCCGTCTCGAGGACCGCAAGATAGACCTGGAGCTGGGCGACGACGCCAAGGAGCTCCTTGCCGAACGGGGCTTCGACCCGGTCTACGGGGCGCGCCCGCTCAAGAGGGTCATCCAGCGCGACGTGCAGGACGCGCTCGCGCTCAAGGTGCTGAACGGTGAGATAAGGGAAGGAGACCGCGTGGACGTGGCGGTCGAGAATAAAGAGATAACGTTCAGGGTGGCCGAGCGCTCCTAGCGGTGCCTGTCGTAGTGGGGCAACAGTATGACGAGCCCTATGTAGATGGACAGTATCAGGAGCAACGCGATGTGGATCGGGATTATCCACCGGATCGAGGGGATTATGGCCAGTATCCCCGTGGCGAGTGTCACCACCAGCAGCATCGCGATTATGCGGCTGCGCCGCGTCTCCATCTCCGCGCGCGCCTTGTTGCTCGGGTAAGGTATGAAGCCTTCATTCTCGTATTCATTCTGATCCGAGTAGCTGCCGCGACGTACGTACGGCTCGGGCTCGCCGCCGACGCTTGCGTAGTACCGGCCCGCTGAAGGCTTGTAGTTGTGAGTGCTTATCGCGAGCACCGTCATGCCGCGCTTGAAGTCGGAGATGGTGTCTACAGGTGAATCGAGGGCCCGTTCCTTGAGCAAGTCCGGGAGGAAGATCACTCCCGCCCCCACCAGAAGCAGCAGAAGCAGCAAAATCTCCAAAACCGACCCCACAGTGCTTATCTCGAGGTACACAACATATTGATACTGCCGGAATCGTAGCACACAAGATAAGCACCGGCAAGAGGGATTTTCTGGATTTCTCCGGCTGAAATCGGTTCGCGAACGGCTCCTGGTGTCGAAAAATGGCTTGTTAAAAGGATAAATTAGAGTTAGTGATGTTCATTACAGGGCTTAGAATTTTTTAAAGAAACTTCCTTATTCTATAGATAACGCCTGTGGATTTAATCGATTTGTGGGATTTTCCGCGAAACCCGCCGCCGCCGCTCGCCGTCAGAACCTGTAGCGCCGACCTCCTGTCGCAACGTCACGGGCCGCCGGATGGCAGCGCCGATTTCCGGTCGGCACTCACGACCAGGCACCTGGTTGCGGAAGGAAGTTGCCGCGCCAGAGCCTAACGATTACCATAAGAGGCGCTTTGAAGCCCCTTTGACCGTATAAAGGAGATATGGGAAAGCACTCCGCGCAAGGCATTTCATACTGGGAGGCGCGCAGGCGCCGCAAAGACCTCCGCAACCGCGCGAAAGGAAAACCGCCCCGCAGGCGCGGGCCCTACAGCTGGGTCTGGTACGTTTCCTTCCTCATGGTGGGCATCCTCGCGGGGGCGGCGCTCGGGTACTACGCGAAGCCGCTGGCCAAGCTCGGCGCCGAGGTGTACCTGTCGTTCAAGGAGCGGCAGTGGCAGCCCAAGGGCACCGAGAAGAAGGAGGTCGCCAAGTCGCTCGCCCAGCTGTCGTCAAATCCCGACGAGAGCGTGAACACCCTGATACTGGGCAGCGACGCCGGGAGCAACAAGGGCGAGGGCGGCTGGTGCCGTTCGGACGTAATGATGCTGGTGTGCCTGCAGGAGCGGGACAAGCGGGCGGTGGTGCTCTCGATTCCGAGGGACACGAAGGTCGAGCTCCCAGGCCACGGCACCAACAAGATCAACGCGGCGCACTCATACGGCGGGCCGTCCGGCGCCATCGACGCCGCCAAGGCGCTCACCGGGGTGGACGTCCACCACTTCATCAGCATGAACTTCGAGGGGTTCAAGAAGATAATCAACGCCATCGGCGGAGTCCCCATCCACCTCACCACGGCGATCAACGACCCGCACGCCGGGTACCTGCCCGCCGGGGACCTGATGCTCGACGGGGAGCAGGCGCTGGTCATAGTGCGCAGCAGGAAGCTGCCCGGCGGCGACATCGACAGGATAAAGAGCCAGCAGGCCTTCATCAAGGCGCTCATGCACAAGGCCGAGACCATGAAGGACGTCTGGAAGGCCAAGCAGCTGGTTGACATTATCGCCTCCACCTGCCAGATGGACTACACCGCCGGCCAGCTCACCAACCTTGCCGAGGAGCTGCGCGGCTTCTCTATAGAGAACGTGCAGTTCGTAACCCTGCCGGGAGACGCCAAGAACATCGGCGGGGTCAGCTACTACGTGGCCAACATGCCGATGCTCGCTCAGGTTGCGACGGAGATCAAGCAGAACACCTTCCTGACGCCTGAGCTCACCGCGAAGCTTGCTTCGCCCGAGTCCAGGAGGGTCGAGGAGCTGTACGGGCCCGACGCGGACGTCGTGACCGTGTTGAGCGGCACGAAGGGCGTGGCCTGGATGGTCCCTACCGTCGCCCAGGAGCTGCGGATGATGGGGCACGAGAAGGTCTTCGAGGGCGCGGCGAAGCAGGTGCACCAGAAGACGACCGTGATCTACCGCAAAGAGGCCAAAGAAAGGTGCGACGCCATCTTGAAGTCTGTCCCCGAGCTCGCGGGGGCGGACGTGGTCCAGAACGACCAGGTGGCCGGGCAGTACAACTCCCCGGTCGTGGTGGTGCTCGGTAGCAACTTCGCCACCCCCAACCTGGTATCAATCTACGGCCGTGTGATGAAGCCCGCGGTGGACTTCACCAACATGGGCAAGCGTGTGAAATCCTTCAGCTAACGCTCGGGTCCCTTCGCCTGCGAGACGGGACACAGAGACACCGAGACCTCACCGGAGCATTCCGCCTGCGCTAACATCTCAGCCTCGCGCGGCAGGACCAGCAGCGTGACACTCATCGGCGCCTGCGTGCTCCCGCCGCCGTCGACCTGGGAAGAGGCGACCCCCATTACCAGGCGCTCACGCAGGAGTGTGGCGGTCTGCGGCGGTTCGCCGGAGGTCGCGAGTACGTCGACCCGGTCGCCGGCGCTCAGGGGGCCGGCCCCCGCGCCGCGGGCGAGCGTGAGTGAGTACGCCCGCAGGTCTGCGGGGATGCGTGACGAGAGCGTGCCCTCGCCGCCCGGGCCCGACAGCGAGGACCGCGTGAAAGGCTCGCCCCTGCCGATGAACCGCAGGGCCCTCGAACCGTTGATGGCGGCGCGGGTCTTTACGGTGCCCGGCACCACGTAGCGGCTGGCGACCGGTCGGGCGGAGATCATGTGGCCGGAGATAATCTCGCCGGCCTGTATGTCGGCCGCCGCCACGGGGATGTCGAGAAGGGGACCGTTGCCCCGGCCCTCTGCCAGGTTGCTGAGGTAGCCGAGCAGCAGCAGGCCGGTTACGACGGCAAATACCACGCCTATCGCGGAATTGAGCCCCGGCCTGGACCGGAGGAGCTCCCTGATCTTGGCTGGGAACGTAAGCATTACAAGCAAATATTAAAGCAGTTCAAGCATATTGTCAACTGCAACATCGGGGTCAGGTCGTTTTGTTGCATTTCCATCGTGGCAAGACATAAGGATCGCCAAACGCAACAAAACGACCTGACCCCGATGTTGCATGTCATAGGGGGCTGGTACGATTCCGGGCATGAAGCTACTGACCGGGACGAGCGCGATAATCCTGATGCTGTCGGTGGGTTCGCTGGAGTCGGCGGGGGCCTGGTGGCTGCTGCCGCTCGCTGCCGGGGCCGGCTCGCTCGCGCTGCTGTTCTTCGCATGCAGCAGGCTTGGCTGCTTCGACAGGGCGCACCCCGCCACGGACGACAGGCATGATTCCTGCGATGTGGTATGGCTTCACGAAAGGCGCGTCCACCCCCGCTGCGGCGAGGGCTCAGGCATGGCAGACCGCCCGGCAGTCAGCTACCGCTCGAGCTCGATGAAATCAACAGTCCAGTCCTCGAGGTCGATGTAGAGCAGCCTTCCACGCAGGGCCGCCTCGAGGCCCAGCATCACCCTTACCGCCTCCTGCACCTGGATCACCGCCGCCAGTGTGGGTGTGGTGGCCGGGTTACCGGTCTCGACCTCTATTCCCCTGGCCTTCCCCGGCCCAGAGCTCGGGGGCATGAAACTCTCCAGCCCCGGCTCCCCGGGGTAGACCGTGGTCGCCTGCAGGGAGGTGCCGGCGATGGCCCCGTGCGCCATCACGACACCGGCGGCGGCGCACGCCTCCTGGAGCAGGAGGCGGTCGCTCAGGCTGTCGAGGGCGTCCACCACGACATCGGCTCCCTCGAGCAGCCCTGACAGGCTGCCCGCGTCGGCGACCGCGCGGTGGGCGGTCACCTCGGCATCACTGTCGATCTCGAGCAGGCGGTCGCGGACAACCTCAACCTTGGGCATGCCGAGGACGTCGCCGCAGGCGAAGTTCTGCCGGTTCAGGTTCGTCTCGTCGAAGACGTCAGGGTCCACTACCGCGAGAGAGCCTACTCCCATCCGGACCAGCAGCTCCGAAGCCTGTCCCCCTATGCCGCCGGCGCCTATGACCACGGCCCTCGACCTGAGTAGCCTTGCCTGGCCCTCCAGGCCGACCGTCCCTATGTTCTTAAGATAGCGCAAGGGCACTATGCCCGCTTCCAGTGCCAGGGCCGCCGCCTCGCGGCTCGTCACCCCGAAACGCCCGCCGGCCGACCGCACCGCATCGATGGGAACGCACAGGTAGGTGGTCCCACCTTCGACTCGCTCCGCAGCCGCGCCGCGTACGGCATCGACCAGGGTCTCTTCCATTTTATCCCCCCGAGATAGCAGGGATTATCGCGACCGTGTCACCGGCTGAGACGGCCGCGTCCCTCGGGCTGCGGCGGTTGTTCACGGTGACCGAGCCCACCAGCCCGGCCGGGATGCCGAGTGAGGAGATGAGCGCTTCGACGTCCGATCCGTCCGGGACGTCGAGCTCGAACTCCACCCGCTCCAGCGGCGGGACCGCCTTCTTCAGGAGCACGGTCGCGACCTTCACGTTTATCAGCATGCGCAGCCCGCAGTCATCTTCCCCCCAGCATCTTCACCCTGGCGTTCAAATACCGCGTTACCTCATCCCGCGTCAAGAGACCGCGGACCTCCTCGCCTTCCGCGACGATGAGGAACTCCTGCCTGGAGAGCACCGTTCGCAGGACCCTGTCGAGCGGGGTTTCGGGTGTGACAAGCTGGCCCGCCTCTATGGGCCTTGCGATGCGGCCGGCGTTAAGGACGTCCCACTCCGCGAGGGCGACCGTCGCGAGGTCCTCCCTGCCGACCAGCCCGGTGAGCCTGCCCTCCGCCGCGACGGGGAAGACCGGCAGGTGGTACGCGGCGAAATAGTTCGCGCGCAGGTCGGTCAGCGTCGTGTTCGCGTCGATGACGGGAACGTCCGTGTACATGATGTCGCCGACCTTCGTGTCGCTCGTCGCGATCCTGGCCAGGGTCTGCTGGTACCCGGCCCGCGAGAGCTGGAACACAAAGCCACCTATGAGCAGCAGCCAGATACCGCTTATGAAGAATTCGGTGAGCAGGAGGTAGACCCCCCAGCCGGCGATGAGCGCCCCCACCACCTGGCCCCCGACGCTCGCGGCCCTGGTGGCCTTTCGCAGGTCGCCCGTCACCTTCCACAGGACGGACCTGAGCACACGCCCCCCGTCGAGCGGAAAGCCCGGCAGGAGGTTGAAGATACCTATGAAGACGTTGAGGCTGGTGAGGTAGAAGAGGGGGGCCACGATGACCGGGCCGGCGTCAAGCGCGTAAGCAAGGGCAAGGAAGCCTCCGAAGACGCCCGCCAGGAAGAACGTCATGAGCGGCCCGGCTAATGCCATCTTGAACTCGACCCTGGGGGACGTCACGTCTTCGCTCATCTCCGCAACGCCCCCGAAGATGAACAGCGTGATGCGGTTTATCTGGATGCCGTTGCGCTTGGCCACGAAGCTGTGAGACATCTCGTGGGCCAGCAGGCAGCCGAAGAAGAACAGCGCCGTGACGAACCCAGCCACCCACGGCCATATGCCCCCCGGAAAGTCCGTGCCGCTTATCCTGGTGACCCCCTCGATCGGCTCGGAGAACGTCTCGGCCATGGAGAGGGCGACCAGCACGAAGATGAGCAGCCACGTTGGGTTTATGACTATGTCGATTCCGAGGATGCGCGCGATCCTCAGGCCGGAGCGGGGGAACAAGCGCCTCTCCGCCTATCCCGCTTCGAAGTGAGAGAGGTCCTTCAGCATGCCGAACCGCCCTTCGATGTCCGCCTGGCTCAGAGACGTCATCCCGTCCACGCTGAACTCCTCGACGCAGAACGACGCCATCACGGTGCCGTATATGACCGCCCTGCGGATGCCGGCGGTCGTGACGTCCCCCGTCTTCGCCAGGTATCCCATGAAACCTCCGGCGAAGCTGTCGCCCGCGCCGGTGGGGTCGAAGACGTCCTCGCAGGGAAACGCCGGGGCGCTGAAAAAGCAGTCGCTGTCGGCCAGGACCGCACCGTGCTCGCCCTTCTTCACTACTATGGACTTCGGTCCCATCCCGAGCACCGTCCTCGCCGCCCTTATGAGGTTCGGTTCGTCGGCGAGCATCCGGCATTCGGCGTCGTTCATGACCATTATGTCGACCCTTCGCATGAGCTCGTCCAGCGCCGAGCGCTTGCCCTCTATCCAGAAGTTCATGGTGTCGCAGGCGACCAGGCGCGGGCCCGTGACCTGCTCGAGGACCGAGAGCTGCAGCTCGGGGTCGATGTTGGCCAGGAACACGAACTCGGCCTCCGCCAGGCGCTCCGGTATGACCGGCCGGAAACTCTCGAAGACGTTCAGCTGCGTGTCGAGCGTCTCGCGGTCGTTCAGGTCGTAGCCGTAGACCCCCTCCCAGCGGAAAGTCTTGCCCGTCTCGGTAACGAGGCCTGAGACGTCGATGCCGCGGGAGCGCAGCATCTCGACGTGCTCGGCCGGGAAATCGCTGCCTACGACCGCGACCAGGGCTACGTCCGTGAAGTAGGCGGCTGCGACAGAGAAGAATGTAGCCGAGCCGCCGAGGGCGTCTCGCACCTCGCCGAACGGGGTCTTCACGCTGTCCAGGGCGACAGAACCTACTACCAGCACTCCCATCTCAATCCCCCTCGTACGGCAGGTACTTGCCCGTAAGGGCTCCCAGCCGGCGGCGCGTCTCGTCTGACACGGTGTCCGGGTGGGAGACTATCGCGTACTTGAGCGAATCCCGGCAGGAGCAGCCCCTGTCGGCCGGGACCTTCATGATGACGTCCTTCAGGATGGACTTGGCCGTCTCGGCGTTCTCGTGCAGTATCTTCACTATCGCGTCGATGGTGACATCCTCGGCGTCCTCCTTCCAGACGTCGTAGTCCGTCACGAGCGACATGGTCCCGTAGCACATCTCCGCCTCACGGCAGAGCTTGACCTCGGTTGCCCCGGTCATGCCGATGACGTCCACCCCCCATCCGCGGTAGACCCTGGACTCGGCGCGCGTGGAGAACGCCGGGCCGTCTATGCACACGTAGGCGCCGCCCTTGTGGACCGTCGCGCCCTCGGCGACCGCGCTCTCGTAGAGCAGGTCGCCCAGGACAGGGCAGGTCGGGTCGGCCAGGTCCACGTGCACCGCGGGGTTCCCCGGAAAGAACGTACTCTCCCGGCGCTTCGTGTTATCGACGAACTGGTCCGGGACGACGATGTCTGTCGGCTTGTACTCTTCCTTCATACTCCCCACCGCGCTGACAGACAGGAGAGCGTCACAGCCGAGCGACTTGAACCCGTAGATGTTGGCGCGGTAGTTGACCCCGCAGGCCGGCAGCTTGTGGCCGCGGCCGTGCCGCGCCAGGAAAACCACGTCGACGCCGTGGAGCCTGCCTATGATGTAGTGGTCGGACGGCTGCCCGAAGGGGGTGTCGACCTCCACCTGGTCCGTGACCTCGAGGTCGACGATCTCATAGACTCCAGTCCCGCCCGTTATCCCGATAGGGTTCATGCCAACCTCCGTAACGATGATGGGGTCAGGTCTAATTCTATTAGCTCACGGACAATAATAGGCAAAAGAGCCGGAGTAATAAATAAGACCTGACCCAGAGGTTATTACTTGGACTTGCTGTCTGACTTCTCGGCCTTTTCGGACTTCTTCTCGTCCTTCTTCTTGTCGCCGTTGCCGTCAGATGAGTCCTTGTCCGCCTTGAAGTCGGAATCGGCGGGGCTGGAGAAGCGGTTGCTGGGCTTCTTGGCGTCGGTCGCGTAGAAGCCGGAGCCCTTGAACACGATGCCCACGGGGTGGAATACCCTGCGCACCTCTCCCCCGCAGGACTCGCAGGTCTCGACGTTGTCGTCTATGCCGTGCGTGACCTCGAACTGGTGGTCGCACTTCTTGCATTTGTACTCGTATCTGGGCATTGCACACGCTCGCTTAAGACCTTGCGCGAAACAACGACCGAACCGCCATTTCTGGTCGATCCGGCCTGCTTAGATGATACAACAACCGGGGCCTTCGTTCAATTGAGATAGGTCAATGCGGGCCCGTGCGCGAATCAAGCAATAGGCGGTTTGTTTCGATATCATAAGTGCCGGAGACTGGTATCGGCCCGGTCCGCGGAGCGTGCGGAACCGGGCAGGAGGAGCGGATGACCCAGGCCAACATCCTGCTTGCAGACGACAACAAGCTGGTAGTGAAGATAACCTCTGCCATACTCGAGGACGCCGATTACTCCGTGAGCGTGGCGTGGGACGGCCTCGAGGCCATCAACAAGGCGTACGCGGAGGCGCCCGACCTGGTGGTCCTCGACGTCGAGATGCCCAAGATAAACGGCTACCAGGTATGCCGCCTCTTGAAGGACGACGAGTACACCCGCGACATCCCGGTCATCATGCTCACCGGCCGCGACCAGCAGAGCGACATGTTCTGGGGCTTGAAGACCGGCGCCGACGCCTACGTGACCAAGGGGTTCAAGCCCGAGCAGCTCCTGGGCGTGGTCAGTGAGCAGCTCGAGCGCAGTGGCGAGGGAAGGGAGGGCCAGGCCCGCACAAACGTCCCCTCGAAGCTTCTGGAGGAAGCAGGTGTGTTCAGCCGGGTCATAGACCTGCTTGATGGCAAGCTCTTCGAATCGACAATCCTGAACGACCTCGGCTCGCTCGCGAGCGTCAGCAATGACTACCGCGAGACAGTCCGCTCTGTCCTGGAGATAATCGCCAGGGTCGTCGGAAACGCGGTCGGCATCGTCTTGATGTTCGAGGAGGAGGACATGGTGGTGCACGTCAACCGCCCCACTGTGGACGAGTGCCTCGAGGGCATCAAGAAAAAGGGTTTTGAGATGGCCTCGGAGTACGGCTGGGAAGCCGAGAGCTCCGAGCGGGTCAGCATCGCCGTTTTCGGGGAGGAGAACGTGCGGCCCAGGCAGGAGAACGAGCCGGAGCGGGCCTACTCGTTCGTGCACATCCCGCTGACCGCTCAGAAGAAGGTCATCGGGATACTGGCGCTCTGCCAGGTGCAGAGCCCCTCCTTTGTCCGTGACGCGCAGGCCATCCTGAACCTCGTCCAGAACCAGGTGACCATCGTCATCGACAACGCGAGGCTCTACGAGGCGACGAGGCAGCTCGCTATCACCGACGGCCTCACCAAGATATACAACCACAGGTTCTTCCAGGAGCTGTTCGAGAAGGAGTTCACTCGCTCCGACCGCTACAACACGGTCTTCAGCCTGATAATCCTCGACATCGACCACTTCAAGAAGGTGAACGACACGTACGGCCACCTCTGCGGCGACGAGATACTGAAAGGGCTCGCCGGCCTCGTCAAGAGCTGCCTGCGCTCGATGGACGTGGTGGCTCGTTACGGCGGTGAGGAGTTCGCCGTCCTCCTGCCGGAGACCGGCGGCACCGAGGCGTTCCAGACGGCTGAGCGGATACGCCGCGCGGTCGAGAGCACCACATTCATGGGGACGGAGCAGGGCCTGAACGTCACGGTGAGCCTCGGTGTGGCGACCTACCCAAGCGCCGACGTCCGCGACAGGGCCGACGTCATCGCCAAGGCCGACGGCGCCCTCTACGAGGCCAAGGAGGCCGGTCGTAACCGCGCCGTCTTCAGAGAATAGGGGTCACACCCCTACTCGCACCCACCTATGGTATCCGTCCCGGCGCCCCTCGAGTTCCAGTACATGGCGCGCTCGACCATTATCTTCTTGCCCGCGGTGTTGGAGGTCACCATCACCGAGGCGCGGCCCGAGATGCCGGAGTGCGAGAGCATGCTGAACGTCCTGCGGGAGTTGGCCCCTATGCTCTCGGTCTTCACCACGGGAGAGCCCCCTCCGGCCTTCAGATAGGTGAGGGTGACGCTCACGGCGCTCCCGTTCGGGTTCTGGACGCATACGTAGGTCTCGCGGCCCTCCGAGGACTGCCCGTCGGGAAGGTAGAACGTCCGGTGGGGAACGCTCATCCCGATGGAGTCGTGGGCCGCCTCCCCGGTCCCTGAGTCCCAGTACATGGCGCGTTCGGCGACTATGGGGGTGGGGCAGGAGACCTTCGTCGAGAAGTCGGAGTCCGGCAGCACGTCGTTAACCCTTATGGTCTTTCTCGAGTTGGCGGGAATGGGGATGGGGTTGCCCGGGTGCGGGACCGGGCCGGTCGGGGTCATGTAGATCAGATTCACCTCCACGGCGGTGCTGTTCGGGTTCTGAACGCATACGTAGGAGGTGAACCCGTAGGCGGTGGTGCCCTCGGCAAGGTAGAACTCCTGGGAGGCGCCCGAGGCCCCGATGGACTCGTGGCCCTCCCTGCGGGAGTTACGGTACATGCTGCGCTCCGGTATCACCGGGACATCGGAGTGAACCTTTATGGAGGCGTCGCGCTCCCCTATGTCCTCACGCATGTTGTAGGTCTCTCTCGAGTTCCCGGCGACCTCCTTGGTCTTAGTTATGGGGTCTGAGCCCTCTATCATGTAGGTGACCTGGCAGGTGGCCTTTCCCGCGTTCGGGTTCTGTATGCAGAGCCAGGTCTCGAACCCCCACTTGGTGGAGCCCTCCGGCATGTACCAGTACTGGGAAGCCGAGTTCACCCCCACCGAGGAATGGGCCTCGGCTCCCGAGCCCGCTCCAGGCCCCGCTCCGGCTCCCCCGGTCCAGGACATGGTGCGGTCCACCGCTATCGCCCTGGTGGGGTCCGATGAGACCACACGGGTGGAGAAGTCGGCGTCCCCAACGGTGTCCCGGGGGTTCACCGTGGTCTGTGAGTTCGCCGGCAGGGGGACGTCCAGGGTCTCTGTGGCTCCCCCTTTGAGCATGTAGGTGATATTCGCGGTCAAGGCGCTCGGGTTCGGGTTCATGATGGATATGTAGGTGTCGAACCCCCAGGCGCATGTGCCCTCGGCCAGGTACCATGTGGAGGAGGGGCTCAGCTGGGTCACCGTGAACGTCGCGCTGTTGGAGGTGCCGCCCCCCGGGGTCGGGTTGAAGACGGTGATACTCGCGGTTCCGGCTGCCGCCACGTTTGCGGCGGGGACCTGGGCGCTCAGCTGGTTTCCAGCGACAAACGTCGTAGCCAGGGCGGAGCCGTTCCAGCGGACCACTGAGGCGCCGTCTACGAATCCTGTACCGTTGACTGTCATCGTGAAACCGGCATCTCCAGCGGTGACATGATCGGGGTCGAGGGACGTGATACTCGGAACGGGATTGTTGACCGTGAACGTCGCGCTGTTGGAGGTGCCGCCCCCCGGGGTCGGGTTGAAGACGGTGATACTCGCGGTTCCGGCTGCCGCCACGTTTGCGGCGGGGACCTGGGCGCTCAGCTGGTTTCCAGCGACAAACGTCGTAGCCAGGGCGGAGCCGTTCCAGCGGACCACTGAGGCGCCGTCTACGAATCCTGTACCGTTGACTGTCATCGTGAAACCGGCATCTCCAGCGGTGACATGATCGGGGTCGAGGGACGTGATACTCGGAACGGGATTGTTGACCGTGAACGTCGCGCTGTTGGAGGTGCCGCCGATAGTGGTGACGGTCACCGGCCCTGTCGCGGCACCGGCCGGCACTTGTACGGCTACCTCGGTATCGGACCATGTGCCGTAGGAGGTGACCGGGGTCCCGTTGAAGCTGACAGTGGAATAGCCCTGCGACGAGCCGAACCCGGAACCTTGGACAGCGATTGATGAACCTATGAGCCCCTCCGCCGGGTCGAGCTGGTCTATATGAGGTGCGGTGATGGCGAGGGCCTGGCCTGCGTCGATCAGGCCATAGCCGAAGTAGTCGTCCCTTCCGCCGGTACCCAGGTCGTGCGCCGTCGACTGCAGGGCTTCCTGCACCATGTGGGGATCTGTAACCCCGGTCTTGGAGATATAAAGCGCGGCGGTGGCGCTCACGTGCGGGCACGCCATCGACGTCCCCTGCCACCCCTGGTAGCTGAAGCCGCTGGCCGGGTCGTTTGGCGTTACGTAGGTCTGTTGTTTGACCCCATTGGCGCTGTCCGCAGTCGTATCGCCGCCGGGCCCGACGATGTCCTGGTGAGTCCCGTAGTTCGAGTACCACGCGAGAGCCTTCGTGCGATCCGTTCCGCCCACGCAGACGCACAGGTCGTCGTAGTTTGCGGGGTAACCGAGGGTATCGTTATAGGTGCTGTTGTTGCCTGCGGAAGCGCAGATTGTGACGCCAAGGTTATGAGCGTACAGACACCCGTTTCTCTTCGTTGTAGAGTCGCTGCCGCCCGCGCTGTAGTTTATGATGTCCGCCCCGTGGTCTGCAGCCCAGGCGAAGGCGTCCGCCATCTGGGCGTGGGAGCCGCCCCCCGTGCCGAGCGACCTCACGGGCATAATGGTGCAACCGTGAGCCACTCCGGCGCATCCCAGGGAGTTGTTTGTCGTCTGTGCGATGGTCCCGGTGACGTGAGTCCCATGACCGTTGGTATCATTGGGGTGCCCGTCATAGTCGACAGCATCATACGGGGACACGAAGGTCGTGCCGGTGAGGTCGGGAGCCTGCGTGTACGTGTTGTAGTTCTCATAGGCCACGCCGGTATCGACTACCGCTATGATCACCGAGGAATCGCCGCGCTCCGTATCCCAGGCGGTCTGGGCGTCCATACCGCCCGAAGCGAAGCCTTGCATGTGCCACTGGTTGCCGAACTCCGGGTCGTCCGGGGTCCAGGTGATCTGGTCGATGTAGTTCGGCTCGGCGTACTCGACTCGGGGGTCGGAGGAGAGCTCCTCGACCGCCTCGGCAACGGAGGTGCCGCCGGGAAGCTTGACCACCTTGAAACCGAGCTGCCTGCTCTCGCTCTTGACGGACATGCTCTCCGAGGAGAGCACCCTGTCGGACTGGATGCGCCCGACCCCCGCCTTGAACTTGACTATGACCTCTCCGGAGACGTGCTCGCCCTTTACCTTAGCCCTGTCATCCCTGGCGGAAACGCCGCCAGGACCGAGCCCGAATGATAACGAGACGAACGTGAGTGCTGCGATTGAAAATGCGAACAGCTTTCTACGCATGACCCTCCATCTGTCAGCCAGTGGGCGTCACCATATCAAACGAATTAAGCCTACTACTAGTATCGGCCGCGAGGCCGGGCCACTGTCGCCCCGTAGAGCATCCTGTTGAAGATGTTGAAGATGTTGCCAGTGGAACGAAAGTGGTCTGACCCTTTTCATTCTGAACGGAACGTCAATTATTTGAGAAGCGATTTGACACAGTGATATGCTGGTTGCACCGCGGGACCTCGCAGTATAATTGTGGTCCGCGGCTTTTTATTTCAAGAGAGTCCCGCAATGCCATAAAGGAGGAATCAGTATGGCGAAAGAGCAGCAAGACGTATACGTCCTTGACGCCTGCCGGACCGCGTTCGGCAAGGCGCGACCGGACGGCTTCTTCGGCCAGACACGAGCCGATGATATGGTGGTGAAGGTTATCCGGACGCTCATGGCCCGGAACCCCGACCTCGAGCCGTCCATGATCGACGACAACATCTGGGGAGCCACCACCCAGATGGGAGACCAGGGCCTGACCCTGGGGCGCACCAGCGCCATCCTGGCCGGCCTTCCGGTCGACGTCCCGGGTTATTCGGTGGACCGCATGTGCGCCGGCGGCATGACCGCCATAAACTGCGGCGTGAGCGCTATCGCGATGGGCATGGCGGACGCCATAGTGGCCGGCGGGGTCGAGCACATGGGCCACCACCCGATGGGCCAGGGAGCAGACCCCAATCCCCGCTTCATCGCCGAGAAGATAGTCGACACCAGCGCCCTCAACATGGGCATGACCGCCGAGAACATCCACGACATGTACCCGAACCTCACCCGCCAGATGGCCGACGAGTACGCCGTCTACTGCCAGAAGAAGGCCAAGGACGCGCTTGACGCGGGCTACTTCGACGACATCATCATCCCGATGACTGTCTGGACGACCGAGGGCTGGAAGGTCGCCGACCACGATGAGCAGCCGCGTCCCGAGGCGACCGTGGAGAACATGCAGGGCCTGCGCCTCCCGTTCCGCAAGGGCGGGCGTGTGACCGCGGGCAACTCATCCGGCCTGAACGATGGAGCCGCGGGCTCGATCCTGGTCTCCGGGAAGCTGGTCGAGAAGCTCGGCCTCAAGCCTAAGATGAAAGCGGTAGGCTTCGCCTACGCGGGTGTGCGGCCCGAGGTGATGGGCCTGGGCCCGGTACCTGCCACGGAGAAGGTGCTCGAGCGCACCGGCCTGAAGTTCGACGACCTCGACTTCATCGAGCTGAACGAGGCGTTCGCCGTTCAGTGCCTCGCCTACATCGATGCCTTCAAGATGGACGGCATCGAGGACAAGAGGCTGAACCAGCTCGGCGGAGCTATCGCTTACGGACACCCGCTGGCCTCCTCCGGGGGGAGGCTCGTCGCGCACCTGGCGAAGCTGTTCGAGCTCAACCCCAAGGCCAAGTACGGGATAACCACCCTGTGTGTGGGCCTCGGCATGGGCGCCGCGACTATCTGGGAGAACGCGCAGAGCTAACCACCGCCATTCGGCGGGTTTTCGAAAGGAGGCAGGATGGCGGAAGAGTTGATCACACAGTTCAAAGTTACCTACTACGACCACCCGAAGGCGGGCAAGCTCGCCATAATGACGATGGACAACGGCGCCGACTACAAGAAGCCGAACACGTTCGACGATAAGGCGCTCGCCTCGCTGAACGAGGCCATGGACGGCCTGGACAAGGACATCAAGGGACTGCTCCTCACGGGCAAGACGTTCATCTTCTCGGTGGGGGCGAACCTCATCGAGGCCGCGACCAAGCTCGAGAACAAGGATATGGCGGTCGAGATGGGGCGCGCGGGGCACGCCGCTTTCAAGCGGATAATGGACCTGGACGTCCCGACGCTCGCGGCCATCAACGGCGCGTGCCTGGGCGGCGGCCTGGAGATATCGCTCTACTGCGACTACAGGACCGTCTCCACCGGCGTGACGGCGCTCGGGCTGCCCGAGTGCTTCGTGGGGCTGGTCCCCGCCTGGGGCGGGACGCAGCTCGTCCCGAAGCTCCTGGGCTACGAGAAGGCGGTCACGGTCATCCTCAAGAACCCGCTCCAGAACAACCGCTTCCTCAACGGTAAGTCGGCGTTCGAGATGGGTATCGCCGACAGGCTCTTCGAGCCGGTGGAGTTCTTCGACCAGTCGGTTGAGCTGCTCGCGAACATCATCACCGGAGACGAGAAGATCGAGCGCGAGAAGGCCGACCTCTCAGACGCGAAGGAGCAGATCGCCGAGGCGCGCGAGTTCGTCAAGGGCCGCGTGCACGCCGGCCCGATAGCGCCCTACCTGGCCTGCGACCTGATGGAGGGCGCTGCCGAGTGGAGCCTCGACGACGGGTTCGAGAAGGAGAGCCAGGCGCTCGGCGACCTCGCCATGAGCGACCAGCTGAAGGCCTCGGTCTGGTCGTTCGACCTTGCCCAGCGCAGGGCGAAGCAGATGGTGGGCGTCCCAGCCGATGCGCAGGCCCTGCCGGTAAACAAGGTCGGCGTCATAGGCGCCGGGCTCATGGCGTCCCAGATGGGATTCCTGTTCCTGCAGCGCCTCGAGGTGCCCGTTGTGATGAAGGACATCAGCCAGGAAGTGCTCGACAAGTGCAAGGAGTACATCGACGGCCAGCTCGACCGCCTTGTGAAGAAGGGCAAGGCAGAGCAGCCGAAGGCCGACTTCCTGAAGACCCTGATGACCTACACGCTCGAGGACAAGGACTTCGAGGGCTGCGACTTCGTCATAGAGGCGGTCTTCGAGAACATGGACATCAAGAAGAAGGTCTTCGCGGCGGCGGAGGCGTTCGTGAGCGAGACCGCCATCCTGGCGACCAACACCTCTACGCTCTCCATCACCGAGATGCAGAGCGACCTCAAGAACCCGGAGAGGGTCGTCGGGTTCCACTTCTTCAACCCGATATCGGCGATGCCCCTGCTCGAGATAATCAGGGGCAAGAAGACCAACGACGTGACCGTGGCGACCGCGGGCGCCGTCGGCAAGAAGATCCGCAAGACGATGGTCTTCATGAACGACGCGCCGGGCTTCCTGGTCAACAGGATGCTGATCCGCCAGAGCGTGGTGGTAGGCGACATCGGCATGGGACCCAACACGCCGCAGGAGATAGACGACGCGATACTGGACCTCGGCCTTCCCATGGGCCCGTTCGACCTGATGGCGCTCGTCGGCCCGGCGGTGGCCCTGCACTCCACCGAGACGCTGGCCGCGGCGTTCCCCGACAGGTACCACGTGGACCCGAACGTCGCCAAGATAGTCGAGATGAAGAAGCCGGGCATCTACCTGCCGTTCACCAAGGACGTCGACCCGGAAGTCGAGGCCGTCATGGTGAAGGACGACAAGCTGCCCAAGCTCTCGGCCGACGAGATACGCGCCAAGGTGCTGGAGGCGCTCGCCGACGAGGCGCGCCGCATCCTGGACGAAGGCGTGGTCGCCGAGCCGCAGGACATCGACACCGGGCTCATCTTCGGCGCCGGGTACCCGTTCTTCATGGGCGGGCTCACCCGCTACCTCGACCAGAAGGGCATCAGCCAGAAGGTCAACGGTAAGCCGTTCATGACCGAGGACGACGTCGTCGCCTACCTGAAACGATAGGGGTCAGACCACTTTCGTTGCGTTAGCAACATCAGCAACAGGAACAACACGAAACCGGTCTGAGCGACTGGAAGACGAAAAAGAAGGAGGGCGGCCTTCAACGGCCGCCCTCCTGCACACCGGAGTCAGGTCACCTGTTGCGTTTCAAGCGTTTTCTTGGGCATGTGGTCCAAACGCAACAAGTGACCTGACACCGTGTTGCATTCAGATCGGGAAGAGCATCTGGGTGAGGTTGTCCTCCGGTCGCTCGACCTGCTCGGGGTCGGTGAGGTACGCTTCGCGCGGGGGCCCGGTGAGCTCGAGCCCGTTCTCCTTCATGTAGGCGAATAGCTCCTCGTAGGTCTGCTCCAGCGTTTCGTACGGCCCCCGGTGCATGGTCTGCAGGAACTTCCCGCCCGGCAGGACGCGGAAAGCGACCTCGCCTTCTCCGGCTACCTCACTCACCATCGGCGCGCAGGCCTCCATCTCGAAGTCATCCGGGTCCATGTCCATGTCGGGGTAGAGCGCGAGCGGCGGCCCGCCGGGGATTCCACCGGCCTCTCCCAACCGGGCGTAGATCATCCCGTACGCCCTGCCGATGTCCTCCTTTACCTTCTCCATGGAGGTCCGGAACCTCACGCACAGCGCCGGCTGGTCCGGTAGCTCCACCGTCTCGACCTCAACACTCATTGCAACCTCCTTTTGCCGGATCAGAATAGTCTTGTCCTTTGTTACTCTTGTTGCTGATGTTGCTAACGTAACGAAAATGGTCTGACCCCATTCGTTCGAGGAACTCCTCGACTACGACTCGCGGCTCGAGCAGGCGGCGCGGCGCCTTTACCGGAGAAACGCCGCCTTCCGGGTCGGGCTCGAGGACCCCCAGCTTGAGCCGCCCGCGGCGGAGGCGCAGCGCCCCCTCCTCGAATTCCCCGAATATCTCTGGGCGCCGCAGGTATACGGCCGCCACGACGTCCCATGGGAAGAAGCCGCCGCCCTTGCCGGAAATCGGGACCACCCGGTTGAACTTCAACCAGGAGTCGATAGGCCCGGCGAGGTACCGCGCTACCTCGTTATCCATGCCGCCCAGCCTGTCCAGGTCGGAACGGGTGAAGAGCGCCTGCCTGCACAGGTCGCCCGAGATGAGGACTTTCTCGCAGGGAGCGGCGAGCACGCGGCCGGCCGCTTCGGTGTCCTTGAAGAAGTTGAACTCGAAAGGCGAGCCGAACGAGCCGCCCATGATAACGAGCCGCCCGAGCTTCTCGTAGAAGGAGCCCTCGAGCATGCCCGCAGTCGCGACGTTCGTGAGCGGGCCCAGGGCGAGGACGGTCATCTCGCCGGGATTCTCGACCACTGCCTCGGCAAGGAAACGGCTGGCGGCAGTCTCGACGCCGAGGTCTTTCCGGTTGACCGCCCCGGCGAGGACGGGCACGTCGGAGCGGCCGCAGACGTCAACGATCTCCTCCGCCTTGGAGAACGCCTTCTCCTGGGAGGCGTTGCCGTGCACGACCGTGAGCCCGAGCACGTCGAACTCTTCCTGAAGGGCCAGCAGGAACAGGATGGCGAGGCCGTCGTCAACGTCCTTGAACCTGTAACCGGTCGCCGGGTCGGTGTCGATGATTACCGCGCTCGCCGCCGCCATTTCGCCTCCCGTGGTTAGCCTGGTGATACGATATAACAGGCCGGCCCGGCCTTCCAGCCGGCCAAACGCAAATCGGGGTCAGGTCACTTGTTGCATTCTCGACGGCAGGGCTTAAACCCAGGCCTGACCCCAGTTCAAGTCCTGGAGGGAGAGATTTGGATTTCGCCGTGTTCGGGTGCTCGCTCGACGCGCTGGACGACGCCGACAAGATAGCGATGAAGCTCGCGTACATGTCGGCCGTCAGGCAGGGCATCGTTGCGGATGGACTCGCGCGCGACCCGTACGACCTCCTGGTCCGCGCCCTTTCCGGGCTACCGGGCATCACGCTTGCCGGAAAGCTCGGGCTCGAGCCGTTCCTGACCCCCAGGCCGGCGCCCGACACCGCGGGGGTAGACCCCGGACACTACCGCAAGTTCCTGGACTCCGGGGGTTGCTCTGAGGTCTCCGCGAGGCTCCGAGAGTTCGTGGAGGACGACGTCCTGCCGTTAAGGCCCCTGCTTGTCGGGGTTGACCACGCGCTGACCGGCGGCGTCCTCGAGGCGCTCGCCGGGTCCGGCGCGGAGCCGGCCCTGCTGGTCCTCGACAGCCACTTTGACGCCATCCCCGCTGAGGTAAGGCGGAAAGCTTACCTGGGCGCTGGCGGGGGAGCCGGCGGGACGGGGTCGTCGGTCCCGGACAGCTACACCTGCGGCACCTGGCTCGCCGCGGTGATCGACAGGGGCCTGGTCGCGCCGGGAGACGTGGTGGTGCTCGGCCCGTCTGACGACCCGGGCGAGCCGTCTCCCGGAGAGCCGGAGAGTCTTGCCGCCTACCGGCGGGTATACCGCGCCTGTGTGGAGAGAGGAGTGCGGGTCGTTGGTAAGAAGGCTTTACGCGAAGCGGGCATTCGCGAGTCAATAGAGGAAGCGCTGGCCGGGCTCGAGGGCAGGCCCGTCTACGTCTCCCTGGACGCCGATGTCGGGTCAGGAGACGATGTGAAGGCGGTCAGGTTCCTCGACACAATCGGGCTCACCTTCGGCGAGGTGACGCAGACAGGGCGCGAGCTCGGGGCCGCGCTGGCCGCGCGGGGGATGGACGTCGCGGGGCTCGACATAATGGAGGTCGACGTGCACCTTGCCGACATACCGGGCTCAGGGGACCGCACCGTCGAGATGTGCGCGGCTTTCACGCGGGAGCTGCTCGCGGGGGTGATGAGATGAGCGAGGAACTGGCGGTCGGGGCAGAGGGCGGCTGCAGGCTGGAGTTCGATACCGGGGACGGGAGCTTCGCGGTGTTCGCCGGAGACATCCCCATCTTCGAGCGGGCCACCGGGCAGGTCCTCCTGCGAAGGAAGAAGGAGCTCGAGAAGTATTCGACCGCCGGCGAATGGAGCGCCCGTGCCCCTGCCACCGGGACCTCGCTCCACCTCGAGAAGAGCGAGGAATGGGGCCGCATGCTCTTCCGCGCCCGCGCGGAGGGGCGCGCACTCATCCTCGAGCTGGGCATCGCATGGGAAGGCGAGGGCGACCCGCGGCCCGTGGAGGCGCTCGCCCCGCTCTTCGTCCCGGCGGGCGGCCTCTGGCCGGGCCGCCCGAGCGTGAAGCCGTGGCGGGTATACGTGAACGGATGGCAGTGCTGGACGCCGACGGGCGTGCTGGAGAGCAGGCGGTCGAGCTCATACCTCTTTCCTCTGTTCATGCCCCGCGTGCTCAAGCCGATGCTCGCCAACACCGCCACGCCGGTCTCCTCCGAGCGGGGGTCCTTCGAGAGCGAGTGGTTCGGAGGGCTGGCGGACGTCGAGCGCCATGATTCCGTCGTGCTGGGGTTCACCGGTGTGACGCGCGCCCTCTCACAGATCTCGACGAGGCTCAGCCGCAGGCCGGAGCTCTCAGAGATGGAGGCGGCGTGCCGCTTCGAGGGAAAGGTCCCCGCGCGTGGGGAGGTCATGTGGAGCGAGCCGCTCGCGGTCATACCGGGTGACCTCTCCGGGGCCAACCTCGAGCTGTACGCCGAGTTGACCGCCGCCGCCCAGGGGGTCGGCGAGACGTCGCACGCCCCGTCGGGTTGGTGCTCCTGGTACCAGTATTTCACCGGCGTCACAAGGGAGAACGTGCTCTCCAACCTGGAGCTGCTGTCCGGTCGCTACGCGGACCTGGGCATCGAGCTGGTCCAGGTGGACGACGGCTACCAGGCGGAGGTGGGGGACTGGCTCGAGACCAGCGGCGGGTTCCCCGGCGGAATGGAAGAGGTCGCACGTGAGATAAGCTCGCGAGGCAAGGTGCCGGGGATATGGGTCGCCCCGTTCACCGTCACCAGGGGCTCGCGCATCTTCCGCGAGAAGAAGGACTGGCTCATAAAGAAGAAGCGCAGGCCGGTGCTCGCTGGGGCGAGCCCGGACTGGGGCGGCAGGTACTACGGCCTGGACCCGTCACACCCGGAGGTGCTCTCCTACGTGCGCGAGGTGTTCAGCACGCTGGCACGCCAGGGCTACGCCTACTTCAAGCTCGACTTCCTGGCTACAGGAATGCTCGAGGGCAGGCGTCACGACACCTCCATCACGCGTGCCGAGGCGATGCGCCGGGCTCTCGAGGTCATCAGGGAGGCTGTCGGAGACGATTGCATGCTCATCGCGGCAGGCGGGCCGATAATGCTCGGCACCGGGATACTGGACGCCCAGCGTATCGGCACCGACGTCGCACCAGCATGGCGGCCGACCTTCCAGCGCCTCATCCGCGACCGCGCCACCCCGGGCACGCGCAACTGCCTGGTCAACCTGTTTACGCGCTGCTTCATGAACGGGCGCCTCTTCGAGGCGGACCCCGACTGCCTGCTGCTGCGCGCCGAGGAAGGGGAGCTCACCGCCGACGAGCGAATGACCCTGGCCTCCGGCATCGCGGTGTTCGGAGGCGCGTTCCTCATCTCCGACGATCTCGGCTTGTGGGGCCCGGAGCAGGAGGAGGCCGCCGCCCGGGTGCTGCCGCCGGTGCGGGGATGCCCCCGGTGCCCCGACCTCTGGAAGAGCGAGATGCCGAGGCTGCTCCTCTCGACCCTCGAGGACCCGGAAGGCGCGTACCACCTCCTGTGGGTGGTGAACTGGGCTGACACCGAGCGGGACGCGGAGGTCTGTCTGGACGAGCTCGGCATTCCACCCGGGCGTTACCACGCTTACGAGTTCTGGACCCGGAGTTACCTGGGCGAGACGGGCGGCGCCCTTTCGCTCGGCTCGCTGCCGCCGCACGGCTCGGCGGTAGTGAGGCTCACACCGGCGGGCGACGAGCCCCGGCTCGTGGGTTCGAACCTGCACGTCACACAGGGGGCCGCTGAGCTCGAGCGCTTCGAGGCCCGCCCGGGTGCGCTGAGTCTCTCGTTCTCCAGCCCGATAAGGACGTCAGCCGCGGTCGCGTTGAGCGTGCCGGGGGCGGGCGAACTCCGGGCTGGCGAAGACGTGAACGTGGAGCGCCTTACCACCAGCGTCTACAGGCTCGAGTTCGAGCTCGACCGCCGCGGCGACCTCGAGCTCGAGTTCTGATGCAAAGCGGGGTCAGGTCACTTGTTGCATTTCAAGCATTTATCTCCAACGGAGGCGGAAAATGCAACAAGTGACCTGACCCCATTGTGCAGAAAGGAGCCGCAATGCCGTTCACCGATATCGATGGTGTAGAGATCGCCTACGAGACGCGCGGCGAGGGCCCGCCGGTGGTTTTCCTGCACTGCTGGATGGGCAACAGGTCCCTCTACTTCGAGCAGGTGGCCCGCTTCTCCCGCGACTACCGGTGCATCAGCATGGACTTTCCCGGCCACGGCGAGTCGGGCCCGTCGGAAGACTACTCAGTCGAGTACTTCGGCGAGGTCGTCGCCGGCCTCATGAGAGAGCTGGGCGTTGAGAGGGCCGTCTTCGTCGGGCACAGCATGGGCGGCATGGTGAGCCTCTACCTGGCCCTGGAGCACCCGGAGCTGGTGGAAGGTCTGGTGCTGCTCGACACAACGTCGTACCTCTCGGGGTTCCTCCTGCAGAGGTGGATAGCGACTGCGGTGGTCCTCCTCGGCTCCGTCGGCTGCAGGATAAGCGACCAGGGGTTCAAGGCCGTTAAGGCGCTCGCGGCGGCGTTCGGGGCGACGGCCCTCTTCTGCCGCCCGGAGGCGAAGGTGATAACGGGCCGGGAGTGCTACCGGGTCGACAACTACGTGATGGTGAAGACCATCGACAGCTTCCGGCGCTTCGACGTGACCGGCAGGCTCGGCGAGATAGACGCGCCGACGCTCGTAGTGGTGGGGGCGGCCGACATGCTCGCGGACTTGCGCCACGCCCGCAGGATGACGAACGGGATAACCGGGTCCCAGATGGTGGTTATCGGCCACGCCGGCCACATGGCCCTCATCGAGAAGCCGGACGAGGTGAACTCGGCGATGGCCGCCTTCCTCGAGCGCATCCGACCCCTGCGGGAGACAGGGCAGGAGGCAGCGGCCAGGTGAGCGGAGCCGCAAGGAAACGCAAGCCGTCGAATGAAGCTGCCACTCGCGCCAACGGCGCCGCAGGTTTGAATAACTCTAGCAACAGCTATTTACAGACGTGTTCAGTGACCACGGAAATCAAAGAGAATCGGGCACGAAAGCCGCTGCGAGCGTTACTCCTGTTGTCATGAACAACCAATGACAGGTTCAGTTAACTCCTGGGATTCAAACCTGCGGCAGGACCAACGGCAACATCCTCGGTCGCGGACCCGCCCTCTGCCTCACCACGCCCGCCGGGCACACAGGTTTTTGAGAGGGGCTGGGAATCTGCATCCATTACTACCTATGTGTCAGTCGGGGTAGAAGAGGCGCTGGCTGTAGCGGTCCCACCCGTAGTCCTCGATGAACTCCTTTGTCTCCTTTGAGAGCAGGAAGTCGCGGAACGCGACGGCGCCATCGTGGTTGACCCGCGGGAACTTCTCCGGATTGACCACGGTCACGGTGTACTGGTTGACGAGCCTGTCGTCGCCCTCCACCAGCTTTTCGAGCGCGAGGTACTCCTCCATCACGATGAAGGTTGCCCTGTCGCAGAGGGTGTAGGCGCCCTTCTCGTCGGCGATGCGCATGGTCTCTCCCATGCCCTGGCCGGTCTCGATGTAGTTCCCGGCCTGCGGCATGGCGCCGATGCGCTCCCAGACAGACATCTCCATCGCGTTTGTCCCTGAGGCGTCGGCTCGCGACGCGAACTTCGAGCCGCTCGCGATTATTCTCCGGAACGCCTCGTCGGAGTCCTTCAGGCCTTTTATGCCGGCGGGGTCGTCGGCGGGCCCTACCACGATGAAGTCGTTGTGCATCACCTTGTCGTTGCTCTCGCCGGTGCCAGAGGACATGAACTCTGCTTCGGCTTTCGGCTCGTGGGTCATCATCACGTCGGCGTCGCCGTTGCTGCCCATGAAGAGCGCGGCGCCGCTGCCCACCGCGGCAGCCTTGACCCTGAAGGGGAAATCACGCTCGAACTGCTCGACGAACTCGTCGAGTATTCCGGAGTCCTGGGCGCTGGTGGTCGTGGCGAGCACCAGGGGCTTGCGCTCGCTCTCGGCGAATTTCTCGCCGCCGCATCCGGCTGCGAGCGCGATGAGGATCAGGACCACGGCCGCCGCGGCCGCGCGGAGCCTCAACGGATGACCTCGATGCCGGTTATCATCCGGACCCAGTAGAAGCCGTCCTGGCTCCCGACCACCAGCCGGACCGGCCCGTCCTCTTCGGGGACCGGCTTGCCGTCCTGCGTGTCGGCGAGGATGGTGTTCTCCATGACGGCCGTCTCGTAAGGGATACGGCCCACGTAGCCGTCCCAGGCCTCTATCTTCAGCTCCTTGAAGGGGCGGGCGACGCCCTTGATGTCGAGCACGGTCCCGATGGAAGGACCGGTCCAGGTGCCCGGCTTGGTCATCCCGTTGGAGCGCTTCAGGACGGCGTCGACCTTGACCTGCGGCAGGTCCTCGAGGGCCTCGGTCTCGATAACCTGCTTGTTGCCGAAGTCGGTGAGGTCGATGGTCTTGCACGCCTCGTACATCCCGGCGAGGCGCTTTTCGCTCTCCAGCAGCGCCGGCTCGCCACCACCACCGCCGCAGCCGGAGGCGACCAGTACGGCCGCCAGGACCGCGAGCGATATGGCAGACCTCATATACCTGCTCATACGGCGCCCATCCTGTGGTAGAGGAACCAGAACAAGGTCCCGGCCCTTCCCGGGAGGACGTACCCGAACGTAGAGCCGCCCAACCAGGAGAGCACCCCGCTCCTGCCCCAGAACGCGCGGTTCAGCATGTCCACCGCGGCGTTGCTCGCCGATGCCGGTGTCTCCCCGGCCTGGGGGGTGGCCTGGACCAGGTTCTGCGGCGTGACGGCAGGACTCTGCGGCTGGCCCTGCGGCTGCGGCGCGGGCGCAGGGGACGGCGCCGGCGCCGGCGCAGCGGTCACAGCTCCGTAGACCGCCAGCGAGCCCTCCGGGACGGAGCCCGGAGACGGGACGGAGACCCCGCCGGGGAGGGGAGTTACCTCGACCGCGTAAATCAGCCTGGCGCACAGGGGCGTGTTGGCGTCGCCGCCCTCGTCGCGCTTTCCCGGGTTGTTCTGTGGGACGATGAGCCTTATCGGGCCCTCGTCACCCTTGAGGGCGGAGCCCTTCTTGGCATAGGCGATAATCGCCTTGAGGTTGCCCGGGTAGGTCCTGTTGACCTGCTCCATGGTCAGGGTGGCCGCATAGCCGTCACGGGCCCTCACTATCACCCCGTTGGCGCCCGGGGCCGGCCGGAGCTTCTCGTTTATGAGATAGGAGAGGGTTACGCCTGTGTAGTCCTCCTCGTAGTAAGTGTATGGCTCGAGCTGCTTGAGGAACGTGTAGTGACCGGAGAACGCGGGCATCGAGGTGAGCTCCGCGAGGGAGAAGGTCGCCGAGGCCTGCCCCCGGGCCCCGCCGGCCGGGAACGCCAGGCCGGCGATCAGGCACGCCGCCAGCAGGACCGCGATGGCCGCCCCGGAGCTTCCGGACCTTCGCTTCGAGCTGAACATCATGACAAGACCGACCATGAGCAGAGCCAATCCGGCGCCCCCCACTGCTATGGGCAGGGCGATACCATAAGGGTAGCTCCGCGGGACTTCCCCCACAATCCATACCTCGTCAGCCGGGACTTTCTTAGGGTCCGGCGACTCGAAGTCTTTCTCGAGAGGGCCGACCTCGATGACCCGCAGGTTGGACACCCAGGACGGCTTGTTGGTCTCATCCGGGGTGTACTGAGGAGCGACGTAGCGCAGCGGGCCCATGCCGTCCGGCTCCGGGTCGAGCGTCTCGCCGTTCATCTCGTACGCGAGCAGGCGCCCCAGGCCGTCTGCGTTCTCTTCTCCCAACTCGCGCACCGTCAGCCTGGTTCCCACGGCGGGCCAGAAGTAACCGTCGGGAGCGATGACCTTGACGGTGGCCGCGGGCGAGGTCACCCCTACGCTCTCGAGCACGTCGGTCATAGCCGAGCCCTTGAAGGAGGTGGTCTCGACGGTCTTCCAGTTGTTGATGCTCCGGTAGTCGCCTTCGGCGGAGGGCAGGCCCCTGACATCATCTACGGAGAGCACGCGGGTGTCGCTCGCCAGCGCGAAATAGAGCGCGAACAGGACCACGGAAGCGACGAGAACCGGAATCGAGCAATATATGAGCAGGCGTGACTTCTTGATCTCGCCCTCCTTTCCAAGCACGGGAGGCCCGGCGGTTTCCCTTCCGGACCCTGTCGGTCTCCGTCCATGGCTCGCGCTTTAGGTTACGGAGACTCGGAGAGCCTCAATGACGGCTCATAGGCTAATCCCGGCCGGTCGGGCTGTCAAGCTGAAGCCGCTTGACACGTCATCACGGTAAGTGTTAGCGTTCCCGCCGGAAGGGTTTTCCGAGCAGGAAATCCTAAGGCCCATAAGGCTAAGGAGACCTGCCGATAGGGTTGAGCTGGAAACGGCTCCGCCTCCCGCGTTTGGAAAGGAAGACCTCGAGTAGTCTGTTTCAAACGGCGTCCTTCCATGGGCGCCATTTTTGTTTGCAGGACTCGACCGTCCTTTCCACGCGGAGCCTTTCCGCGGAACCGGAAGGACGGTTTTCTAGTTCAAGGGGGGAAAGAATGAAGAGGTTGTACGTGATACTGCTGGCGGCGCTCGTCGTAGCCGCGCCGCTGGCGGGAGCGGTGACCCTGGCGCCGGCTGCCGCGGCCCCCAGGGTGGACGCCGCGACCGGGGCGACGCCCAACTACCGGACGTTCCTGGAGAGCGACCTCAAATCGATGCAGAAGGTCGACCCAGTCACGTACGCGACGGGGGGCCTGGAGGGAGGGCACTATACCTGCCTGAAGTCGCAGCCGCCTTATACCTACTTCGAGCAGGACTGGTTCGGGGTCCAACTGGCTTACCTGCTCGACATAGAGGTGGGCATGAAGGCCGACACGACCGCGGTGAAGTTCATCGCTGCTGACGGCTACCATGTCACCCTCACCCTCAACGAGATAAGGAACGCGAATCCCAACGGTCTCTACTCCATGCTCGGCTGGAAGAAGGGCGCCGAGGGCGCCACCGGCGGACCCCTGACCGAGCTTGACGACGAGGAAGGGCCGTTCAGGCTCATCGTCCCGCAGGACCCGAACATCGGACCATACCCAGCGGGGACCCCGAACTGGCAGAAGGCGGTAATGCAGGTCAGGGCGATCGAGGTGCAGCCGGTCCAGACCGGGCTGCCGCCGGTCGTTCCGGAGAGCATCCCCCCCGGCCAGATAGTTGTGTTCGGCAACATCCTGAGCCATCACACGTTCACCGTGGACAAGCTCAAGTCGATAGACCCCGTGTCCCAGACCTATCACTGGAAGAGCAACCTGCCGGAGTACGGCACGGACGACTGCACGGGCATACTCGTTCCGCGCCTGCTGGATGACGTGGTCGGTGTGCTCGACACCGCCACGGGCTTCAGGGCGTGGGCCGGAGACGGCTTCAACCGCAACTGGCCGATAGCCGACATGAGAAAGACGTTCCCGGTTGACAATGCCCAGTTCATGCTGGCATGGAATATCGACGGCACCGACCTCACACCCGCGCCGGGCGACGGGCCGATACGCATCATCAAGCCGCAGGACGATCCCGAGGAGACGAACCTGTCGCGATGGGTGCGTAACATCAGGGCGGTTCAGCTCTACGTCGACCCCGTCCTGGCGAATGAACCGCTCGGGTTTGACTCTCACCTTGTGCCCAACGACAGGGTGATAGTGGCCGGGCCGGTCGAACCCAACAACGTCCCGAGCATGTGGTACCTGGCCGAGGGGTACACCGGCGGCGGGTTCGAGGAGTGGATCTGCATAAACAACCCGAACCCGTGGCAGACCCACGTGATCGTGAACTACCAGATAGAGGACGAAGCGGCCGGTGCCGCGGCGCCCCAGGAGCTGGACGTAGCGCCGTTCTCGCGTACGAGCATCAACGTGAACGAACAGGTAGGCCCCGACAAGGACGTCTCCGCGACCGTCGAGGGGTACCACGACGACTCGATAACGGTCGAGCGCGCCATGTACTGGAACGGGCGCGACGGCGGGCACTGCGCGGCGGCGGTCTCAGAGCCGTGGCTCACGTGGTACCTCGCCGAGGGTTCCACGGCCGGAGGCTTCGAGACATGGATAACCCTCCTGAACCCGGGCACCAAGGAGGCAGACGCCCAGCTCACCTATATGACCCCGGGAGGGGCCGGTGCGGTGGCGGGCCCGCTCGTCAAGGTGCCGGCCGGCGGGAGGAAGACCGTGAGCGTTGCGGACAAAGTGCCGAACACATGGTCGGTTTCGACCAAGGTAGTGTCTGATGAACCGGTGGTAGCCGAGCGGTCCATGTACTGGAACGGCCGCGAGGGCGGGACCTGCGCGGCGGGCGTACAGGTCCCCGGAACCGAATGGTTCATGGCCGAGGGTGCGACCGCCGGGGGCTTCGAGACGTGGGTGGTCGTTCAGAACCCGAACAATACCAAGGCAAATGTAACCGTGACATACATGAACGCCGACGGCCCGATAGCGGGGCCGAAGGTCGAGGTGGCCGCGAACTCCCGCGAGACAATCGAAGTGTCGAAGACTGTGCCAAACGACTACCAGGTCTCCACCAAGGTGACCTCCGACAAGCCTATCGTGGCCGAGCGCGCCGTGTACTGGAACGGTCGTGAGGGCGGCACCAGCAACACAGCGGTACCCGCGCCTATGTTCAAGGCATTTCTCGCCGAGGGCGCTACCGCTTTCGGCTTCGAGAGCTGGATAACGATCCAGAACCCCGGCGCATCAGACGCGACCGTGTATATCACCTACCTCACCGCAGAGGGGGCCGTGGAGCGCGCTCCGCTGGCTGTCAAGGCTGGCGAGAGGGAGACCGTGGAAGTAGCGCAGGACGTGCCGAACAACGGCCAGGTATCGGCGACCCTTTCGTCCAACACGCCCGTAGTGGTGGAGCGTGCGATGTACTGGGACGGCCGCATCGAGGGGAGCTGCAGCGGCGGATACCAGGCCTGGTAACAAGAGTGTTGGACATGGGAGAAGTGAGTCCCCCCTCACTTTCCTTGACGGCGAAGGGGACCCTGACGGGTCCCCTTCCCGCTTTCCGGCTGTTCTTCCGTTGGCAGGAAGGGCGGTGCGGGTATTGAATAGGTAGAGGCAGCTTTGGAGGCATCGAAGAACCGGAGGTGGGTACCATGAAGCTCAGCGCCAGGAACGCGCTGAAGGGCAAGGTAAAGGCCGTTAACCACGGCGCGGTCAACACCGAGGTGGTTATCGAGCTCGACGGCGGGACCGAGGTGGTAGCGGTCATCACGAAGGCTTCCGCCGAGAGCCTGGGCCTGGAGGCGGGAAAGGAAGCCTACGCTGTCATCAAGGCCACCAACGTGATGGTTGGGGTCGACCACTAGAGCGGCGCATCGCTTGAACGATCGAGGCGGGCCTCCAGGGCCCGTCTCTTTTCACATGGACTCGACGCGCTTCTTGAGGTCCTTCAGCGCCGAGTTCATGACCCGCTTGTCCACCTGCTTCAGAAGGCGCTTTGCCAGTGGGCCTCGCAGCGCTTTCGGGATCGAGTACTTGACGTCGTAGTGGTAGGTGACCTCGGTGCGGCCCTCGTCCAGAGGCTCCAGCAGGTACCAGGAGTTCACGTCCTCGAGCTCGCCCTCCACGTAGCCGATGTCTATCCTGTTATCCGCGTCCTTGTAGTTATAGCTCAGGACGTATTCGATCTTGGTAAGGACCGCATCCACCTTGTAGCGCACCTCGGTGCCCCGCTTCTTCTTGTCGCGCTTGAGGACCTCTATCTCTTCCACTCCCGACATCCAGTCGGTGTAGCTCTCGAAACCGCCGAGGACGCCCAGGATGGTCTCGGGGTCCGCGTTGATAACGATCGAGTCCGTCAGGCCCGCACTGCTCTCATCAGCCATCTCTCCTCCAGACTGCAACATCGGGGTCAGGTCACTTTGTTGCATTTTGCCAGCCCATGAGTAAGTTGCATTCTACCAGCAAGCGCCCGGGAGTTCCGCATCGCTGATGTATAATTGCCCCACGAAACCGCCCGGCCTGGACAGAGGCCCGGCCAGGTCCCAGGAGATGGAGGAGCAGGTTGCCTGACGATGGCCTGCAAGGAGTTCTGGGGCTGATTGGGAAGACACCGGTCGTAGAGATCGGCGCGCCCATCAACCCCAACCCGAAAGTGCGCATACTGGCGAAGCTCGAGGGGTTTAATCCCTGCAGCTCGGTCAAGGACCGCATCGCGCTATACATGATCGAGGGCGCGGAGGAGCGCGGGGAGCTCGAGCGCGGCATGACCATCCTCGAGCCCACCAGCGGTAACACCGGCATCGGCCTTGCCATGGTGGCGGCCCTCAAGGGCTACACCATAAAGATAGTGATGCCCCAGACCATGAGCGTGGAGCGCCAGCAGGCGCTGAAAGCGTTCGGAGCCGAGCTCATACTCACCCCGGGCGAGGAGGGCATGAACGGCGCCATCGCCCTGGGGCGCAAGCTCGCCGAGGACCCGCAGTACTACATGCCCAACCAGTTCGAGAACCCGGACAACGTCCGCGCCCACTACGAGGGCACGGGCGCGGAGATACTCGAGCAGACCGACGGGATAGACGTCTTCGTAGCGGGCATCGGGACGGGCGGGACGCTCATGGGTGTCTCCAGGAAGCTGCGGGAGCGCGACCCGAGGATGAAGGTCGTCGGGGTAGAGCCGTTCCCCAACTCGCGCATCCAGGGACTGAGGAACCTGGGCGACTTCATGCCCCCGATCTTCGACGTCTCGGTTCTCGACGAGAAGCTCAACGTGGACGACAGGTCCGCTTTCACCATGACGCGCGAGCTGGTCAGCAAGACCGGGCTCTTCGTGGGGATTTCCTCCGGAGCAGCCATGTGCGAGGCATGCCATCAGGCTACCCTGATGGAGCGCGGCACCATCGCCATCATATTCCCGGACCGCGGAGACCGCTACCTCTCCACCGAGTGCTTCAGCCACCAGCGCTCGGACGCCCCCCTCGACGGCATCTGACCTCCGGTCTGACACCGGGATTGAAATCCGCATGCCGTTGGTCGGGGTCCCCATCGTTACATTGAGGAAGATCCCCAACCGTTCACGATGGGGGTATTGGACGTTTTGGTTGCTTTGCTGTATCATCAAGCAGAGCAACCATGGATGACTCAGATCTTTTCAGTGACGCAGGATACTCTCTGGAAGTGCCCCTGGACGAGGACGAATGGGGTTCGCTCTACCGCGCCACCTACGTACCGCACCGCCGGGAGGTCCTGCTGAGGGCGTTTCCACCGGGCCTCGCGCGCGAGCCGCGAGCCTGGGACCTGATGCAGGCCGAGATCGGGGCCTGGGCGCGGCTCGAGCACCCCGGCATCGTACAGGCGCTCGACTGGGGAGAGGTGTCCGGCAGGTGCTTCCTGGCGGCCTCTATGCCCGAGGGCAGGCAGCTCGGCGAGCTCCTCGGCGAGGATTCGGGGCTTGAGGGTGCCGACGACGTCTTCATGGGGCTCCTGGTCTCGATGGAGGCGGCGCGGCAGTGGGGGGTCCTCCACCTCGGGCTGGGGCTCTCCAACATCTGGGTCGCACCGCGTGGCGCCGTGCAGGTAAGCGAGTTCGGGTTCTGGTACGTCGCCCGCGAATTCCCGGAGTTACTTCCCGCCGCTCCGCGGTTCGCCGCCCCGGAGCAGGCCTCCGGGGGCAGGACCGGCGCCGCGACCGACGTATACTCGCTCGGCGTCCTGTACGTGGCGATGAGGTTCGGCCTGAAAGCCGCCCGGGAAGCATCGACGGGCGATCCCCTCCCGGGCGGACTGGAAAGCCGCATGCCGGCGGTCGCGTACTGCCTGGAGCGTGAGCCGCTCGCCCGATTCAGGTCCGCGCGCGAGCTGGCCGAGGCGTTCGGGTGGGTCCCTGACGAGTGGTTGTACGACGAGCACCGCGAGTGCCCCCTCTGCAGGCTCAAGAGCGAGGTCCAGAAAGAGGCTTCCGGCGCCGCCTGGACAATCCCCTCCTCCGGTGTGAAAGCAGGGGACTCCTGGGTGAAGTACGCCTGGGCGCTCATAATCGCTCTTGCGGTGGCCACCGCCGTCGTCTGGTGGCTCGCTCTGAGGTAGGGGCCCTAGAGGGGTACGAGGGTCATCTTACGGCCGTGGAAGACGGCGTGTTCCGTGTAGCCCGCTCCCTCGAGGAGCTCGAGGGCCATGTCGAAGTCGCGCCCGACGTCCTCCGGGCAGTGCGCGTCCGAGCCGAGCGTCACCGGCACGCCGAGCTCCGCGGCGATGCGCACGAAAGCCGACTCGGGGTATATCTCCTTCACCGGCCAGCGCAGTCCCGCCGTGTTCACCTCATAGCAGGTCCCCCGCTCCTTCATCGCCTCCAGCAGCCCGCGGTACGCCGGACTGAGGTCCACGGTCGGGCGCTTGTCGAACTTCTTGGCGAGGTCCGGGTGGCCGACTATGTCGTAGACACCGCTCTGGACCATCGCTCTTACCTCGCCCAGGTACTCCATGTAGAATTCGTCGAGGTCCAGCTCGTCGTACCGGTCAACGTCCAGGGGGGAGTCGAATATCCAGTCGCCGAGCACGTGCACCGACCCTATGACATAATCGAACGGGAACCGCTCCAGCATCGCGACCCGCTCGGCCTGCGTGGGCCCGTGGTAGTCGGCCTCTATACCGAGGAGGACTTTTATCCGGCCACCGTACCGCTCTCTCGCCTCCAGCACCTCCTCGACGTATCCGGGAAGCTGCTCCGGCGTCATCGCCAGGTGCGCGTCCTCCGCGTAGAGCATCGGCATGTGGTCTGCGATGCCCACCTGCTTAAAACCCTTCTCGATCGCCGACGCCACCAGCTCGTCGACCGTGCCCCGCGCGTGCCCGCACAGTTGCGTGTGAATGTGGTAGTCGGCTTTCACGTCCCGGGCTCCTTCTTCAGCCTGTCGAGCAGTGAGCTCTTCGCGTCCTCGAACTCGGTATCGGATATCACGCCGCGCTCCCTCATCGAGTCGAGGCGCTCGATCTGGTCCACTATCTCCGAGTAGAGCGGCGGGCGCTCCGGTGGCAGGGGTGGCAGCTCGGCTGTTGGCTGCTCGCGCTTTACCTCGCGGGCCGCCTCCCGGGCGAGCGACCTCGCGCCTTCTCCCGGCGCGTCTCCCCGCGCCGCGTGGACCTGCTCCAGGATGGCGAGCTTGAGCTTTCCCGGGTCCGGGAGGTCGAAGAAAGGGGCCTTGCCCTTGTCGGCGACCTCGATGACGATGTCCCCCATGCCGACAATGCGGCCCAGAACCATCTGGCAGCCGGTTACGTCATTAACCCTGGACAGGGGTACCTCCCGGGAGTGCCTGGTCAGAACGCCCGACTGGTAGACGAGGCGGCGGTCGGTCAGCACGAAGTTCACGTGAGACCAGACCGCGATCCTCCAGGCGAAGTAGAGCGCCAGGGCGGCCAGGACGGCGAAGCCCGCGAGGAGCACCCAACCCTCCCGGAAGAACCCGACCTTCGCCACGAGCACGAGCCAGACGACCAGGAAGACCAGGAGCGGAAGGGCGGGCCTGGAGAGGGTGAAAGGGTGGTGGTGGACGTCGAAGACTATCGTCTCGTCCTTCGCCAGCGATGAAGATGGGTATCTCATGTAAGGCCTCACCCGCCGCGCCCGTCTTTGAACGCATCAATATTATCAGAGATGGTGAAGCCCCCCACAGGGGCCGTTCACCCCGACCCGGGTGCTTCCGGCGGTTCGCGCGTAAGACTGACCGCGGAGCGGGAATGGTGTAAAATTGAGTTCTAGAGCTATCTATGATGAAAAGAGCCCCCACGTTCACTGGGGGATATATTTGTTATGAGACACCCCAAGGACACTGACGAGCCGCACCTGCACCTCGACGGCGACCAACCACATCTATATCGGAAACGCCTCAGGCGGCGCGAGCTGAAAGGGCACGTGGAAGCCCCCGGCGAGCCACATATGTACCTGGACGGCGACCAGCCCCACATCTACCGGCGGAAACGCAGGCGGTGGACGTCGGTACTCAAGTGGGGAGCGCTTGCCCTCGTGATACTCCTGCTAGCGGGCTTCGCCTGGGGGTACGTATGGCTCAAGTCCAAGGAGTCCAGGATGCGCGTGGAGGGTATCGCGGACTCTCTCGATCCCAAGCAGAAGGGTCAGCCCGTGACGACGCTCGTGATGGGGGTGGACAAGGGGAGTGTCCCCGGCGAAGAGGAGAGCCGCACCGACATCATGATGCTGGTGAGCGTCGACCCGGCCACCGACAAGGCGGCCGTTATCTCCATCCCCCGCGACACGAGGGTCGAGATCCCGGGGAAGAGCGGCTATAACAAGATAAACGCGGCTAACGCGTTCGGCGGCCCCGAGCTCGCGATCGAGACGGTCAAGGATTTCACCGGCCTCGACATCAACCATTTCGTGGTGCTCGACTTCGAGGGTTTCAAGCATATCGTGGACGCGGTCGGCGGGGTCAGGATGAACATAGAGGTCGCGATCAACGACAAGTACGCGGGCAAGGTCCCGGCGGGAGACCAGGTCCTCAACGGGGACCAGGCGCTGGCTCTGGTCCGGGCGCGCCACGACGTGAAGTCCGTCCCGGCGGGCGACCTGGACCGCATAAAGAACCAGCGGAAGTTCCTGCAGGCGATGCTCTCCACGGTGGCGCACACCCGCAACCCGTTCAAGATAATCAAGCTCATCGACGTGACGTCCCAGAACGTCAAGACCGACCTCACCTTCACCGAGATCCTCTCGCTGGGGCGCAGGCTCCAGGGGGCCGGCGGCAACCTCACCATGACCACCGTCCCCGGCAGGACAAGGGTGATGAACGGAGTATGGTATTACATTGCAGACATGCAGCAGTTCCAGTCGATGCTCGATACGTTCAAGACGAAGCAGGAGGTGGACGCGAGCGTCGAGGAGCAGGCGAGCTCAGAGGGCTCGTCGAGGTCCGGCATGAAGGTGGCCGTGCTGAACGGGGCCGGGACGCCCGGGCTGGCAGCGGCGGTGGCCGAGGCGCTGGCCAAGGAGGGATACACCGGCGTGAAGACGGGCAACGCCGAGAGCCGCTACAGCACGACTACGATATACTACTCGGACGATGAGAGCGAAAAGGCAGGGCTGGTTGCGGCGGACCTTGCCGGCGCCGAGGAGCCCGCTATCCAGAGCAGCGACGAGCTGACCTCCAGGTACGGCGTTGAGGTGCTGGTCGTCCTGGGAGCGGATTACCAGAGCCCGTGACCCCCAGGCCTTGCGCCGGAACCAGAAGCCCGGCGGATGGAAAGGCGGCGGCGAGATGCACATCGAGGAGAAGCTCGAATTGGCCGGCCCGGAAGACATCCAGAGGGAGATGGAGAGGTTCTTCGAGCACGTGGGCCGCTGGAAGCGCCCGGTGTTCTTCTTCGAGAAGGCGTGGAAGCCGCTCTGCGACGTCTCAGAGTCCGACAGCGAGGTCATCGTGGTCGCCGACCTCGCGGGCGTGACCGTCGACAACATAGACATCCAGGTGCAGAACAACGTACTGCTCATCCGCGGCATCAGGGGCGAGCCCCCGGGGGCGCCGCGCACCAACTACCACCTCATGGAGATAAGCTACGGGACGTTCGAGCGGGAGATACCGCTTCCCGTCAGGGTCGATGCCGAGGCCGCCAAGGCCACATACGACGAGGGTTTCCTCGAGATAAGGCTCCCCAAAGCTGCCAAGGAACCGCCGAAGGGGGTGGACGTCGATGTGTCCACCTGAGAGTGACGGCCTCGGAGAGGAAGTGCAGTCGAACGCGCAGGGAGGCGAGTTCGACTCCGACGAGCGGGCCACGGTCATCAAGGCGATCGCGGAGAACCAGGAGCGGGAGCGCGAGGAAGGCACCCCCATCGAAAAGATCGAGATAGCCGAGGAGCTCCCGATCCTCCCTCTCAAGGACACGGTCATATACCCGCACATAGTGGCGCCGCTGCTCGTGACCGAGGAGCCCCTTATAAAGCTCATAGACGACGCGCTGGCGGGCGACCGCATTGTGGGCGTCCTCACCGCGATGGAGGAGGTCGAGGAGGACATCCCGGCCCCCGAGCAGCTGTACGATGTGGGTTCGGCCGTCGCCGTGGCACGGATGTTCAAGCTGCCCGACGGCAAGATGCAGCTCCTGGTGCAGGGCATAGCCAGGATAAAGGTGGAGGAGTTCACCCAGACGCAGCCGTACCTGAGGGCGAAGGTCGAGCGCCTCCGTGACACCGTGGAGGACGGGGTCGAGGTCGAGGGGCTGGCCCGCAACGCCCTCAACCTGTTCCGAAACATCGTGAACCTGGCGCCCTACCTCCCCGAGGAGATATTCATCGCCGCCATGAACGTGAGCGAGCCGAACGACCTCGCCGACTTCCTCGCCGCCAACATCAACCTCGACACGAAACAGAAGCAGGAGCTCCTCGAGGAGCTGGACGTAAAGGAGCGCCTCCGCAAGCTCACCGTGTTCCTCAACCACGAGGTCGAGGTGCTGGAGATAGGCTCCCGCATCCAGGACCAGGTCCAGTCGGAGCTGGGCAAGGGCCAGCGCGAGTTCTTCCTGCGCGAGCAGATGAAGGCCATCCAGAAGGAGCTGGGGGAGCTCGACGAGAAGACCGTCGAGGTTAACGAGCTTCGCGAGGCCATCGAGGCGTCCGGAATGACGGAGGAGGCGCGCAAGGAGGCCGAGCGCGAGCTGGACCGACTGGCAAACATGCCGGCGGCCGCCGCCGAGTACACCGTCGCGCGCACGTACCTGGACTGGATGATAAACCTGCCCTGGGAAAAGAGCACCGAGGACAACCTCGACGTCAAGCGCGCCGCGCGCATACTCGACGAGGACCACTACGACCTCGAGAGGGTAAAGGAGCGGATAGTCGAGTACCTGGCGGTGCGGAACATCAAGGAGGACACGAAGGGGCCCATCCTGTGCTTCGTCGGTCCCCCGGGCGTGGGCAAGACGTCGCTCGGCCACTCCATCGCGCGCGCCCTCGGGCGCACGTTCCACCGAATCTCCCTCGGCGGTGTGCGCGACGAGGCAGAGATTCGCGGGCACCGCCGCACGTACGTGGGCGCGCTGCCGGGCAGGATAATCCAGGGCCTCCGCAAGGCGGGCACCAACAACCCCGTGTTCATGCTCGACGAGGTGGACAAGCTGGGCGTTGACTTCCGGGGCGACCCGGCGGCGGCCCTCCTGGAGGTGCTCGATCCCGAGCAGAACGATTCGTTCTCGGACCACTACCTCGACGTGGCGTTCGACCTCTCGAAGGTGATGTTCATAACGACCGCGAACATCCTGTTCACTATCCCCCCGGCCCTGCTCGACCGCATGGAGGTCCTCGAGCTCCCGGGATATACCGAGCCCGAGAAGATAAACATCGCGAAGCAGTTCCTGGTGCCCCGGCAGCTGGAGGAGCACGGCCTGAAGGACGCCGACCTCGATATCCAGGAGAGCGCGCTGCACGGGATAATTCGCAACTACACCCGCGAGGCGGGGGTCCGCAACCTCGAGAGGGAGATAGCCGGCGTCTGCCGCAAGATAGCAAGAAAGGTCGCCGAGGGGGAGAAAGGCCCGTTCGAGGTCACCGGCGACGACCTGCACGATATGCTCGGCCCCATCAAGTTCCGGCAGGATGTCATAGGGCAGGAGGACGAGGTCGGTGTTGCCACCGGGCTGGCGTGGACCGAGACCGGCGGCGACGTGCTGTTCGTCGAGGCGGAATCGTTCGGCGGCAAGGGCAACCTGAGCCTCACCGGCAAGCTCGGCGAGGTCATGCAGGAATCGGCCCGGGCGGCCGTCACCTACGCGAGAGCCAACTCCGACAGGCTGGGTATTTCAGACGATTTCTTCGAGAAGAACGACGTCCACATACACGTGCCGGCGGGTGCCATCCCGAAGGACGGCCCCTCGGCGGGGGTGACGATGGCGGCCGCACTCGTCTCTGCGGCGACCGACAGGCCGCTCATCAAGGACACCGCCATGACCGGCGAGATAACCCTGCGGGGCAAGGTGCTCCCGGTCGGCGGCATCAAGGAGAAGGTCATCGCGGCTCACCGCGCGGGCGTCAAGAAGGTCATCCTGCCGGAAGACAACGAAAAGGACCTCGAGGAGGTCCCCGACTTCGTCAAGAAGGACATGGAGTTCTCGTTCGTAAAGGACGTGAACGACCTCATGTCCCAGGTCCTGAAATAATGTGTGGCCCCGCAGGTTTGAATCCCAACGGTTAACTGTATTTGTCACCTGTTGTTCAGGACAACAGGAGTATCGCCCGCAGCGGCTTTCTTGCCCGAGCCTGATTGATTTCCGTGGTCAGTGACAGCGTTTGTCAACAACTGTTGTCAGAGTTATTCAAACCTGCGGCGCCCGCTTGCAGGTTGGCTAGGCGCTCGGCGACGAGCGCTTCGCCGTATTCGGCCAACTCGTCCATGACCGCCTGGACACCCTCGGTCTGCCTATCGGCCAGGGCATCTGTGGTCTTCCACTCAAGCTCGCGCTTCCTGCGGGCGAAGAACGCGGCGGCGGTCTCGCTGAACCGGTAAGGGCAGACGAAGAAGTACTTGAGCCCGAGCTCGTTGTCAGGGAACTGTCCACGGGCCTTCCCATTGACCAGGCTGTCGAGTTTCCTGATCGCTTCGGCGAGCGCCTCGGGTTTCCCGGTGACACCGGCGGCGACGGAATCGGCGAGCAGGTAATCCTGAGAGTCCGGCCGCCGCAGCCTCCGAACGACGAGCCCTCCAAGGAAGAGGACAGCCGCGGCCCCTGCCAGGAAAGCCACGCCCAGGCCGGTCCTGCCCCCCGCCCCGACCATGGGCGCCGCGGCGAGTCCGAGCAGGGAGAAGAGCCCCAGGAGACCGTAGGCTGCGAGCTCGAAGCCGAACGTCCCCGGCTTCCTCAGGTAATCCGAGGCGATGATGCCCGCGAGCTGGTGCGCCATCACGGCCTCGGCCTCCTTGTAGGAGAGGTCTGACTCGAGCAGGCCGCGGGTCACGCCCACTACGGCCTTCCCTCCGTGTCCCTCGAAGGTGAGAGCGTTCGGGCTGGAAGAAGCAAGCACGGCGACAGGCGGCTCGTCCACCCCGGCTTTCAACCTCGCCCCGTCGAGCGCGTTCATGAACATCGCCAGCCGCCGGGCGTCGTACTCCCCCGCCCTGGACGTGAGCTTCGCGTAGTAGCGCCTGTCGCGCACCACGCCCGGGATATAGAGGAGCGCGAAGACGACGTCCAGCACAAGCGCCACGGCGGCAAGCGCGGCGACCCGCCCGGCCCCACCGGCAGCGGTCACCAGGGGGCTGAGCTCGGTGCTCCCGGCCGCGTACGGCACGATGACCAGGACGATGACGGCAATACAGAGCGCCCCCAGCACCGCGAAAAAGGCGCCCCTGGCGGCGCGGGAGCGCCGCCGGTCACGGCTTATGCGCGCGGCTAGCTCGCGTTCCAGTTCCATGCCGGTAGTCTAGCAGAACGCCGCTTGCCTGAAGGTACTGCCCCCCGTCCCCGGAACCAGGAGCGCGCAGCGAAGGAACGCGCGGCTCGCGCGAGGCCGAGCAGGAGGTACCGAGCGTTGCCATGCAGGGCGCGCCTTTGCGATATGATACCGGGAGTCGCGTAGCAACAAGGAGAGCGATGGGTGACGGCGACCGGTACTCGATAGAGACCCGCGGGCTCACTAAGCGATACGGTAAGTTCACGGCAGTGGACGGGTTCGACCTGCGCGTCGAGCCGGGCGAGGTATACGGCCTCCTCGGACCCAACGGCGCAGGCAAGACCACCACTATCAAAATGCTCTGCGGCCTCCTGAGGATGACCAACGGGGAGGCCCGCCTCCTGGGAGAGAGCGTCCCTGACAAGAAGATATCCTCCCGGCTCGGCTATATGCCCCAGGAGACAGCGCTCTACGAGGGGCTTACGGCTCACCAGAACATCGCGTTCTACGGACGGGTCTTCGGGCTGACGCGCACACAGATAAACGACCGCGAGCGCCAGCTGCTCGAGTTCGTAGACCTCACCAGGTGGCGCGACGAGCTGGTACAGAACCTGTCCGGCGGGATGAAGCACCGCGTGTCGCTCGCGTGCGCACTCATCCACCAGCCCCCGCTGCTCTTTCTGGACGAGCCCACCGTGGGGGTGGACCCCGAGCTTCGCGCGTCGTTCTGGGAGTACTTCGATGAGCTGAAGGCCGGCGGGGTCACGATACTCATTACTACGCACTACATGGACGAGGCAAGCCACTGCGACAGGGTGGGATTCATGCGGAGCGGAAGGCTGATAGCCGAGGGGACCCCCCAGGAGATACTGCGGGAAGCGGGGGCGTCGTCGCTGGAGGACGCGTTCCTCGCCCTGTCGAGGGAGGCGGACCGGCGATGAAAGCCCCACGCTTCCTGGCGGTGACCAGACGGATATTCCTGGACCTCAAGAACGACAAGCGCACACTCGCGCTCATCTTCATAGCCCCGATATTCGCGATGTTCGTGTTCGGCCTCGCTTTCAGCGGCGAGGTGAAGGACGTAAGGGTGGAGGTCGTGAACCTCGACAAGGGCGCTCCGGGCCCGGTGCCCGGCACCACGGTCTCGATACCGGAGAAGGTGCTCTCGAACATCGACGACGAGACCCTGGACCTGCACGACGAAGCTGACCTGGACGCTGCCATCCAGCGTGTGAAAGACGGCGACGCCTACGCGGCCATAGAGTTCCCGGAAGGGCTTACCGCCGGCGTGATGGCACAGATGCAGGGCCAGCCGGGGGCCGGCCAGGCCGAGGTGAAGCTCTATCTCGACCAGAGCAACGTGAACGTCGCAAACGCCGTCGTGCAGGAGTTGAACCAGGCGCTCCTCGAGACATCGAAGGAAGCCGGCATCGAGCCGCCGGTCACAGTCGACAGCATCGCCATTTACGGCAAAGGGGCCAAGTTCATCGACTTCTTCGTGCCCGGCATCATGTCGTTCGTGGTGTTCATGCTCACCACCCTGCTGACGCTGATGTCCTTTGTGGGCGAGCGCACCTCTGGGACACTCGTCAGGATGCTCGCGACCCCCCTCAGGGAGAGGGACATCGTGATGGGGTATGCCGTCACGTTCAGCATCATCGGGATCGTCCAGTCGTCGATACTTCTCGCGATAGGCATCCTGGTCTTCGACATAATCATCGTCGGGAACGTGCTGCTCGCCCTCCTCGTGATCGCCCTGCTCGCGGTGGTCTCCCAGGCCCTGGGCATCCTGCTGTCGAGCATGGCCAGGCGCGAATCACAGGTGATCCAGTTCTTCCCGTTCATCATCCTGCCCGTCTTCCTCCTCGCAGGCATCTTCTGGCCCCTGGAAGCGATTCCGTCCTGGCTGAGACCTTTCTCCTACCTGGTTCCACCCACGTACTCGGTTCAGGCGTGCCGCGCGGTCATGCTGAAGGGCTGGGGCATCTCCCAGATATGGGTGGACATAGTAGCCCTGCTGGCCTTCGCCGCGGTGTTCCTCTCTCTGGCGACGGCCTCCCTCAAGGTCCGCAAAGGCTGACCCCCGGTTTAGGCGCGTTTCAGGTCGCGCGGCATTTCGCCGATGAAAATCAAGGGTGGTCAAACCGCTGCTCCCGTTTACTGTGCCGGCACCAGCCCGATTGCGGCTGCAGGACCTGAGGGGTATTCGATGGATGTCTTCGCTCGTCACAAGATGCTTTTTGTCGTTCCAGTGATAGCCGCAGCCGTCTGTATTGTGCTTACGGCAACCGGGCTGATAGTCCCGCCGGTGACAAAGGCGGCCGACCTCAACCAGGGCGACGTCGCCCGACTCCTCCAGAAGACCTGGTACATGGCGGAAGGCTACACCGGCGGCTCGTTCCAGACCTGGGTCGCGGTGCAGAACCCGGGGGCCCAAAAGGCCAACGTCTCGATGGAGTTCCAGGTGCCCGCGGGACGTCCGGCCCCCGCCCCTTACGCGTTCGAGCTGCCTGCGAAGACCAGGAAGAGCGTCAGGCTCGACGACATACCGGGACTCGAGAACACCGAGGTGTCCACCAGGGTCAGCGCCGACGTGAATATCTATGCCCAGCGCTCGATGTACTTCGACGAGAACGGCAGGCAGGGCGGAAGCAGCACCATGGCGGCGGCCATACCCGACTTCGAGTGGTACCTCGCGGAGGGCTACACCGGCGGCACGTTCGAGACTTTCGTCTGCATCCAGAATCCCGGACCTGACACCTGCAAGGTAACGATGAGCTTCAACCTGCTGGCCGGCGGCGCCGCCGACCCGTACGCCTTTGACCTGCCCGGCCGCACCCGGCGGACGGTCAAGCTCGATGACCTGCCGGGGCTCATGGGCACGGACGTCTCCACCAGGGTCTCCGCCACCCAGCCCGTGGTGGTGGAGAGGGCGATGTACTACGACTATTTCGGGAAAGACGGCGGGGACTGCTCGCTCGGCCAGACCAGCACCGATACGGAATGGTACATCCCCGAGGGTTACACGGGCGATTCCTTCGACACGTACGTGCTGGTGCAGAACCCGGGAACCGAGGAGGCCGCCGTAAGGCTCAACTTCCAGCTCTCCGGAGGGGAGGACGGTGAAACGCGCGCGTTCAAGATGGCGCCGGGAACGCGCCGGACGGTGAAGCTCGACGAACTCCCCGGGTTGGACTCCGCCGAGGTCGCGACGGTCATATCCTCGGATAAGCCCGTTGTCGCGGAGCGGGCGATGTACTTCGACCGCGCCGGAAGCGACGACGGCCATTCCTCGCCGGCCAGCGATTCCATAAGCGACGTGTGGCAGGTCCCGGAGGGATGTACGAGCGACGGCTTCGAGACCTACTTGAGCGTGCAGAACCCCGGCGACTCCCAAGTCGAGGTGACGCTCGAGTTCCAGCCGGCGCCTGGTTACGAGATAGAACCCTACAAGTTCGAGGTTCAGGCGGACGGGCGCGAGAGCGTGTCCCTCAACCGGATTGACGGTTTCCCCGAGACGGACGTCTCGACGACCGTGCGGGCCACCGCTCCCGTGATAGTCGAGTCCTCGATGTACTACGACCGAGTGGGAATGAACGGCGGACACAGTTGCCTGGGGGTCATCCCCAACACCCTGATGCCGAACGGGGTCATGCTGGACCAGGCGAGCGAGGCGCTCGTGACCTCGGCCCCGGACGGCCAGGTCGTTTTCAGCTCTTCCAACGACCTCATCGACTCCATCGAGGTGGACGACGTGGTCTGCGGCATGCCCTGTGAGGGCGCGCCGAGCGGGTTCATGAGGAAGGTGAAGGAGGTCCAGCACGCGGGCAGCGTGGTGACGCTCATCACCGAGCAGGCGGCCCTCCAGGAGTTCGTCAGGTACGGTTTCTTCTACGGCACCCACGACCCGGCCGGGGGCGCCCGGCAGGGCGGCTTCGACGTCACGGTCCCGTTCAACGTCGACCTTTCCTCTTACGGGAACATAAAGGGCGAGGTCTCCGTCGGCGTCAGCGTCGACATCTCGATACACATCAAGTGGAAGGGCTGGTGGATATTCAAGGTACCCGTCGGGTTCACGTTCAGGATGGCGGCGGGGTTCCAGCAGTCGGCGAACTTCACACTGACCGCCGGGGACAACTTCACGCTCGACAAAGAGGTGAAGATCAAGACGTTCTACCTGTCTCCGATAGACGCGGGGCCGCTGGTGTTCTTCCCGAGGGTGAGCATCTACGTGGGCTTCACCGGCAACTTAGCCAGGGGAACGGTCTTGTCGTGCGGTGAATCCCTGTCCGCGCAGGCGGGCTTCGGGTACGACGACGGCTGGTACACCATATCCAACTTCGACCCGGGTGCCTCGGCGGACGCGAGCCTGCCGTACGCCTCCATGGACGCCAAGCCCTACATCAGGGAGGCGCTCGAGTGTCTGCTCTACGACATCGTGGGGCCGTACATCGACGTGATGCAGTACATCAGGCTCCACTCGGACCCGGCCGCCGACCCGTGGTGGGTGGTGTACGCCGGTGTGCAGGCCGACGGCGGGATAGACATAGACCTGCTCATCTGGACCCTGAAGTGGCACGGGAAGATATACGGGTACGAATGGCAGATCAAGAGCGCCCCCCCGAAGCCGAAGATTACCGGGATAAACCCCAACCCGAGCGCGACCGGGACGCAGGTGACGCTGAGCGGTTCGAGCTTCGGGGGCGCCAAGAGCCCGAGCTGGTACGTGACGTTCGGGGGGACACGTGCGTCCGAATACGGGCCCTGGTCCGACGGTTCAATAACGTGTACGGTGCCGGGCGGCCTGTCCGGCCGGGTGACGGTGCAGGTGTTCAATGACGGAGGGTTATCAGCGGGGGCGGATTTCGGAGTGCAGCCCCACATAGGCGGCGTCTCGCCGCCATCCGGTAAAACCGGCTCCAACGTGACGGTCACCGGCACGTCCTTCGGCGCCTCGCGAGGCAGCTCGTACGTCTGCTTCAACGGGGTCGGCTCCCCGGGGTACTCCAGCTGGTCGGACTCCAGCGTGACCTGCGAGGTCCCTGCCGGCATCTCGGGCGTGGCGAACGTCACAGTGACAACCTCCGGCGGGGAGTCCAACTGGTTCCAGTTCAACGTGATACCCGACCTCGATGCTGTCACCCCTGCTTCCGGAACGATAGGGAGCGAGGTCAAGCTGACGGGCAATGCCTTCGGGGCGACTCGGGGCGGCTCTTACGTGACGTTCGGCGGGGTACAGGCGACCCAGTACACCGGCTGGGCGGACGGCGAGATACGCTGCCTGGTGCCCGCCGGAGTGTCGGGGACGGTCGACGTGACGGTGACAACGCCGGGAGGCACTTCGAACGCGGTCAAGTTCGGCGTGGCCCCGCACATCGACGGGCTCTCGCCCGGGTCCGGGACCGTCAACACCACCGTTACCATCGTCGGCAGCGGGTTCGGCCCGGCGCAGGGTGACTCCTACGTCAAGTTCGACGGAGTGAAGGCCGTGGCGTATGCATCCTGGTCTGACGGTCAGGTGGTCTGCAACGTGCCGTTCGGGGCATGGGGGATAACAAACGTCACCCTGGTCACCGGCGGAGGCACCTCCAACGGGCAGCGGTTCGTTGTGGTGCCGCACCTGGACATCATGGACCCGCAGTCGGGGATCGTAGGCAGCACCGTTACGCTGACCGGCAGCGCATTCGGGCCGACCAGGGGAAGCTCATACGTGATGTTCGGCGACACAAAGGTGACCACCTACACCAGTTGGAACGACGTCAAGATAGTCTGCAAGGTGCCCCTCGGGGCGGCCGGGCCGGTCCAGGTCGGCGTAACGACTGAAGGAGGTGCCTCCAACACGATGGGCTTCAGCGTCGTTCCCGACGTGGACGACGTGGACCCGAACGCCGGGGTCGTCGGCTCGCAGGTGACGCTGACCGGCACCGGTTTCGGCGGCTCCAGGGGGGACTCCTCCGTGACGTTCGGCAGCGTCCCGGTTACCGACTACGACAGCTGGACCGACACGAAGGTGGTCTGCCACGTCCCGGTCGGCGCTTCGGGGAACGTGCCAGTGGTCCTGACGACCGCCGGCGGCTCTTCCGCGCCGCTCTACTTCAACGTCATACCACGTGTCGACGGGGTCGACCCGGGGTCGGGAGTGGTCGGGACCGCGGTCACGATGGCCGGCGCCGGCTTCGGTGACACCCAGGGCGACTCATTCGTGGCGTTCGGCGGGGTGAAGGTGGTGGACTACCAGTCCTGGGCGGACAACCAGGTAGTGTGCCTGGTCCCGCTGGGGGCGCACGGGGACACAAGCCTGACGGTCACGACCGGGGGCGGCACCTCCGCCGGAGCCGACTTCAAGGTGATACCGAAGATAGACGGCATCGACCCGGCGGCAAGCCAGGCCGGGACCCAGGTCACGATAAGCGGCAGCGCGTTCGGCGACGACCAGGGGACCTCGTTCGTCACGTTCGGCCCGTTCACCGTCACGGACTACGTGTCATGGTCCGATACGCAGGTCGTCATCGAAGTCCCGAACGACGCGTTCGGGCAGGTGCAGGTCAGCCTGACCACGGACGGCGGCGAGTCGAACCAGGTCGGCTTCAACGTGCTCCCCTACATCAACGACGTCCTGCCGCCCTCCGGAGGCATGAGCACCACGGTGAGCGTGGAAGGAAGCGGCTTCGGCACCTCCAGGGGGGACTCGATGGTCCTGTTCGGCACCACCGAGGCGGCCAGGTACACCTCCTGGTCCGACAGGGTCATAAAGTGCGTCGTCCCCGTAGGGCCGACCGCCGGGACCGTCCGGGTGGTGACCTCGGGAGGCACGAGCAACGGCGAGGACTTCACAGTATTCACGCCGACCTGGTACCTGTCAGAAGGAACGTGCGCCTGGGGTTTCAGCACTTACATAACGATAATGAACCCCAACCCCGAGGCGCTTACCGCTTCGGTCACGTACATGATCCCCGAGGGCGCGGGCAAGGCCGGCGGCGGGGTCCCGCCGATGAAGGTGGACCTCCCGCCGAACAGCCAGACCACGATAAACCCGATGGACTACCTGAAGTTCGAGACCGACTTTTCCACGCGCGTGGATTGTCTTGAGGGGAAGATGATCGCCGTCGACAGGACGATGCAGTGGACCGGCGCGGGAGCCCCATCGTTCGAGAAGCAGTGCTCGGTAGGGACGGTGGCACCGGCCACCCACTGGATGCTGCCCGAGGGCTCGGCGCTCTGGGGCTTCGAGACGTGGCTCACCCTGCAGAACCCGGGTGACGCACAGGCGAACTGCGAGGTCACCTACATGATTGAGGGCGGCGAGCCCCGCAAGGTGACGCACAAGCTCGCGCCGAGGTCGCGGACGACATACGGACTGGTCGAGGAGGTCGGCCGGGTGGACGCCTCCGTCGAGGTAGACTCCGACCTGCCCGTCATCGCCGAGGGGGTCATATACAGGAACTCCCGCCGCGAGGGCAGCTCCTCTGTCGGCACCACGCTCCCGGCCCACGGCTATTACGTCGCCGTGAAGGGCAGGGGCCTCTCGCACGACCAGTTCCTGGCGGAGGGCACCACCAGGGAAGGGTTCACCACCTTCCTGGAGCTGCAGAACCCCAACGCCGAGGCCGGCTGGGTCCGTGTCCAGTACATGACCGAGGACGGCGTCGTGACCCAGCCGGAGTTCACCATGCCGCCCATGTCACGCAAGACGATCAGGGTGAACGACGTGCTCCCCGGCAGGGATTTCGGGATACACGTGCACGGCCAGCACCCGGTCGCCGCGCAGAGGACCATGTACTGGGGCGCCGGGACGCCGGCGGGCGAGGCGACGCACGGGACCATCGCGATGACCGACCTGCACAACGCGTTCTACTTCCCCGACGGGCAGACCTCCAACGGGTGCGAGACGTACACCGTCCTCCAGAACCCGAACAAGGGAGCGGTCTGGGTGGAGGTCAGCTACCTCTCCGCCGAAGGCGATGTGCTGTCCCGGTTCAAGGTGGAAGTGCCGCCGGGCTCGCGGCGCACTCTCAACATGGCGGACAAGGTCAAGGACCGCAGGGCCTCGGTGCTCGCGCGCGTCGTCTGGAGCGAGCAGCGCATCATGGCCGAGCGTGTCATGTACTGGAACAACCGCGGCGCCGGAGCGTGCTCCATCGGAGGTTTCGAGGACAGCCTCCCGTAGGAGCTGCGCCGAGGCGGGCCGTACTCTGAGAGCGGCGCGTGGAACTCCTTTCCGCGCGCCGCCTTCGCTTCTCCGCCAATTTGCCCTTGACTTCCCGTACAAATATAATCTTCCCTGACCGATTCGGGAGGGTTGCCGGCGCTGGGACGCGTCCAGATTCCGGCCCCACTGAGGAAGGGGGCAGCATGAGAGGGAAGAGGCTTATGACTGCGGCGCTGGGGCTCGTCCTCGTGGCGCTGCTGGCCGTGCCGTTCGTGGCCGGCTGCGGGTCGTCCAGCTTCACCATCAAGGAGGGCAAGCTCCTGATGGGCAGCGACACCGCCTACCCACCGTTCGAGAACATGGAGAACAACAAGGCCGTGGGCTTCGACGTCGACATCGCCGAGGCCATCGCCAAGAAGCTCGACCTCGAGCTCGAGGTCATCTCCACGGCGTGGGACGGGATCATCCCGGGTCTCAAGTCGAACAAGTACGACATCATCATGTCGGCGATGACCATCACCGAGGACCGCAAGAAGCAGATAAACTTCTCCGACCCTTACATCGACAGCGACCAGTCCATCGCGGTGGTCACCGGTTCCCCGATAAAGGATGAGGCCGGCCTTAAGGACAAGGTGGTCGGCGTCCAGCTTGACACCACAGGCCAGTTCAAGGCCGAGGAGATACAGAAGGCCGGGGGCCTCAAGGAGATACAGAAGTTCGACACCATCCTGCTCGCCTTCCAGGCGCTCGAGCAGGGCAAGGTCGACGCCATCATAAACGACTACCCCGTCAGCCAGTACATCTGCATGACCCGCGGCAACAAGACCACTGTTGTCGCCAACATCAAGACCGACGAGCAGTACGGCATCGGCGTGAACAAGGACAACACCGACCTGCTCGACAAGGTGAACGACGCCCTCCAGGAGGTCAAGGACGACGGCACCTACAACGAGGTCTACATGAAGTGGTTCGGCGTGGAACCCGCCGAATAGCACAGTCCTTGTAGCATCACAGTTGTCGTGGGCCTGCGTTCATTTCGAGCGCAGGCCCATGTTTCTCTAAAGGAGAAGGTCAGATCCCGGAGCACAGGGAAGGGTACGAGTTCAACCAGGAGGGCCAGCCGGTCTCTCTCTTCGAGAGGCAGGATGTAAGCGGGTGGGCCAAGGCCTCGCTCCTCATGGGCATTGCAGGCCTCACGTTCCTCCCCGTCATCGGGGCCATCCTTGCGATAGTCTTCGCGGCCAGGGCCAAGAAGCAGATACTCACCTCGGACCTGGAGGGCATGGGACTGGCAAAGGCCGGCCGGACCCTGGGCATAATCGGGATAGTGATCCCGGCGCTCGCGCTCATCCTCTTCCTCCTGCGCGACAACGTGAGGGCGTTCATCGACGAGTTCTTCGACCTGGAGATAATGAAGGAGTCCTGGAGCTTCCTGCTCAGGGGCCTGGTCGTCACCCTCGAGCTCGCGCTGGTATCGGAGGCCTGCATCCTGGTGCTCGGTCTGATAGTCGCGCTCATAAGGATATCGAGGATAAAGGTATTCCGCTTCATCGCCGCGGTGTACATCGACGTCATCAGGGGCATGCCCCTCCTCCTGCAGATAATAATCATCTACTTCGGGCTTTCGTACCTCGGATTGAACCTCAGCCGGTTCACAGCGGGCGTCCTTGCGCTCACCATATGTTACGCCGCGTACGAGGCGGAGATATTCAGGGCCGGCATCGAATCGATCCACAAGGGCCAGATGGAGGCAGCCCGCTCGCTGGGCATGACCTACCTGCAGTCCATGCGCTTCGTAGTGCTGCCCCAGGCGGTGCGTAGGGTCATCCCGCCGCTTTCCAACGAGTTCATAGCGCTCTTGAAGGATACCGCCCTGGTGTCTGTCATCGGGCTGGGCGAGATGATGCTCAGGGCGAGGGAGCTCATGGGGACCAAGGCGAGCGTCACGCCGCTGGTCGTGGCGGCTTTCTTCTACCTCATGATAACCATCCCGCTCATGAGGCTTGTCCAGGTCATGGAAAAGAGGCTTTCGAAGGGTGATTGAGACGGAAGACGAGAACACGGAAAAGAAGACGCAGGCAGAACAGTCCGACGGACCGATGATACGCGTCCTGGGCCTGCACAAGAAGTTCGAGGACTTCGAGGCCCTCCGGGGCATCGACCTCGACGTGCTGCCGCAGCAGGTGGTGGTCGTGGTCGGGCCGAGCGGCTCGGGCAAGAGCACCATGCTAAGGTGCATCAACGGGCTCGAGCAGGCGACCCGCGGGCAGATATTCATCGAGGGCATCGACATCACTCACCATGCGACGGATATCAACGAGGTGCGTCAGAAGGTCGGGATGGTGTTCCAGAGCTTCAACCTGTTCCCTCACCTGACCGCCCTGAAGAACGTGACCCTCGCCCCCATCAAGGTCAGGGGGATGGACCAGGACGAGGCGAGCGAGAAGGCCTTGAAGCTGCTCGAGAAGGTCGGCCTGAGCGACAAGGCCGACGCTTACCCCGCGCACCTCTCGGGAGGCCAGCAGCAGCGCGTCGCGATCGCCAGGTCGCTCGCGATGGATCCCGACGTCATGCTGTTCGACGAGGTCACCAGTGCCCTGGACCCCGAGCTGGTCAAGGAGGTCCTCGACACAATGCAGGACCTTGCCCGCGAGGGCATGACCATGGTGGTGGTCACTCACGAGATGGGCTTCGCGAAGGAAGTCGGATCCCGGCTCATCTTCATGGACGAGGGGATAGTGGTGGAGGACGGCGACCCGGAGCAGGTGTTCACCAACCCGCAGCACCCGCGGACGCAGGAGTTCTTCTCCAAGATCCTCTCACATATATAGAGGGGCCAGGCCCGCGAGTGCAGAGCAACAATCCACGAACAGAGGGCGCAGATTCGCCCGGTGCGCGGCCGGGACGCCGGCCCCTGCTCAGTGACAGGCGCCGCGCCGAGTTCCTGCTCATCAGCATAACCGTCGTCTGGGGGCTGACCTTCGCGCTCATCAAGAAGAGCCTGAAGGACATACAGCCGTTCGTCTTCATGTCCTGGCGGTTCTGGATAGCGGCCTTTCTCATGGGGGCCCTGAGTGTCCCGAAGCTCCGCGAGCTCGACTGGAAGATAGTGCGGGCCGGGGTCCTGCTGGGCCTCCTGCTCTACGCCTCATACTCGTTCCAGACGTTCGGGCTCCAGTACACCACGGCGAGCAACGCCGGGTTCATAACCGGGCTGTTCATAGTCTTCACGCCCATCCTGGCCACCGTCTTTCTCGGGCACCGCCCCGACGCCAAGTCGGTCGCGGCGGTCGCGATCGCCCTGGTCGGCCTGGGCTTCCTTTCCATTCAGTCGGGCTTCACGGTGAACGCCGGGGACGCGCTGGTGCTGGCGTGCGCGTTCTGCTACTCGGTGCACATAATCCTCCTGGACGGGTACGTGAAGAAGCACGACCTGGTGCTTCTCACGTTCCTGCAGATGCTGGTGCTCGCGGTCGCGTTCACCGCTTCGGGGCTCATCTTCGAGGATTTCATCGCGCCGCCGAACGGGTTCGTATGGATGACCATCCTGGTATGCGGGGTGCTCGCCTCCGCGGCGGCGTTCTACGTGCAGGCCTATGCCCAGCGGATCCTGACCCCGGTGCGCACCTCGATGGTGCTCATAATGGAGCCGGTCTTCTCGGTCATCTTCGGGATACTTATCCTCGGCGAGGTGCTCACCTTGCGCAGCTGGGTGGGTTGCGGGCTCATCTTCGCCGGCATGCTGCTCACCGAGCTGCCGATAGGCCGCAGCGCGGAGCCATCACCGCCCGGGCCGGGGGCCCAGGCCTGAGGGACCCCGGCCTCCGGCCCCGGAACGCTGCCGCTCCCTCCCCGGCTAACCCTGCACGTTCCATCGCTGCAGGACCATCTCCGCCTCCTCGGGGGTGTTGTATGTGCCCTCGGGCAGGTTCTCGATGAACCAGCGCCTCTCCTCCTCCGGGATATCGGAGACGTTGTTGCAGGCCTGGATAATGTCCTCTTTCGTGGCAGGCCAGGTCTTGATGTGCTCCCGCAGGTGAGTGGTCACCTCTTCTGACATCATGTGCATCTCCATTCGAGCTCACCTCCTCGGCGCGTGCTGACGGACGGCCCTCCGCCGGCTCCGCCCCGCCTCCACCCGGGAGCAGCTTGTGAGAAATACCATTCGGGCGGGCCCCGACGATTCCTGCATCCCCGAACAATCCAGGCGTTACGCTCTGGAAAGACCACGCCAGGCGAAGGCTGGTTGAATATCACATAAATATGTGTTATACATGATTTTGTGTATCCATGAGATCTGGGAGTAAGCTGAAATGGCTAAGAGGAACATAACCCTCGCCCTTCCCGAGGAGCTAATCAAAAAGGTAAAGGTACAGGCCGCGAGGGAGGGAAAGTCGATAAACATGTACGCGCGGCAGGCCCTGGAGGAACGCCTGAGGGAGCGGTCGGGTTACGCCGCAGCGATGAGGCGACAACTGTCAGCCATGGAATCGGGCGCTTACATGGGAACAGGGGGGAAGGTGGAGCTCACAAGGGACGAAGTGCATGAGCGGTAAGACTTTCGTGGACACGAATGTGCTGGTCTACGCCTACGACCGCTCACACGCCGGAAAGAACGAGACCGCGAGGTCGCTGGTGGCCGACCTGTGGGCCTCGGGCCTGGGAGTGTTGAGCACGCAGGTGCTCCAGGAGTTCTTCGTCACCGTCACGGCGAAGGTGCCGCGACCCCTCAAGATCGAGAAAGCACGCGAGATAGTGCGCGACCTCCTCAGATGGGAGGTTGTGGTCAATGACGCGGAGTCACTGGTCGGCGCGGCCGACCTGCAGAAGAGGTACGGGTACTCGTTCTGGGACTCGCTCATCATCCGCGCAGCGGTAGAAGCGGGCGCGGACATACTCGTCACGGAGGACCTCGCAGCGGGACAGACCATCGGAGGAGTGACCATCAGGAATCCGTTCTCTGGAGGGACAGGTGGCTGACGGCTGGACAGACATATCGGTACCGATAATGCCGGGGATTCCCGTGTGGCCCGGTGACCCGGAGGTCGAGGTATCGAGGCGCCTTTCGATCGACGGGGGCGACGATTTCAACATATCCGTGGTCACGATGAGCTCGCACACGGGCACGCACATGGACTCCCCTCTCCACTTCATCGCCGGCGGCGCAGGGCTGGAGAGCATGCCGCTCGATGCCACGATGGGACCGGCGAGGGTCATCGAGATATCCAGCCGCGTCTGCATCGACCCCGACGAGCTTGTTTCCCACAACATAGGCCCCGGACAGCGCCTGCTCTTCAAGACCGCGAACAGCCTCAGGCGCTGGTGGGAGGAGCCGTTCACGGAGGACTACGTGTTCCTGTCGCTCGCCGGGGCGCGGTTCCTGGCCGAGCGCGCCGTTGCGTGCGTCGGCAGCGACTACCTCTCGATAGCCGGCGTGGGCACGGACGCGGCCGAGACCCACGTGACCCTGCTCGAGGCGGGCGTCTGGATAATCGAGGGACTCTTCCTGGGCGGAGTCGAGCCCGGGGATCACGAGCTGGCTTGCCTTCCCCTGCCCCTGCAGGACGCGGACGGGGCTCCCGTCCGCGCCGCGCTACGAATGGGGTCATACCACTTTCGTTCCACTGGCAACACTGGTTGACTTTAAGAACAGACATAGCGTAACTCCGGTCAACCGTCTATATGGTGCCGACGGCATGACGAAAGTGGTCTGACCCCGGGTGTACAATGGCCCAGTGAGTTACTCGATCAACAGACTGGTTCAGAACCTCAGAGACCTGTGCGCCGACAGGGTCCTCAACGAGAAATGGCTCATCGCCCCTTCGCGCCGCGTCGGCATGCAGTGGCTCGACGCCGTCGCGCGCTCCGGGCAGCCGGTCCTGAACTTCCGGGTAAAGACTCTGCCAGCGCTGGCGCTGGAGCTTGCGTCGCAGGCGATGGTTGATCGCGGTCTCGAGCTGATAAGCGGCATTCGCCATCGCGTGCTCACGGCCCGTCTCTACGCAGGCCTGTCCGGCGGCAGCCGGGAATACCTCTCCGGTCTCGAGGCGAGCCGGGGCCTGGCCGACACCCTTGCCCGGGTGCTGGGAGAGCTCCGGCGGGCCGGCCTCGGCTCTTCCGATCTCGAGCCGCGGCGATTCGAGGTGCCTGCCAAAGGGAGGGCGGTCAAGGCATTACTGGCGGCTTACGAGCGCGAGCTCGAGTCAGCCGGACTCGTCGATTATCCCGGGTCGCTGAGGCTGGCCATCGCGAGGCTCGAGAGCGGAGCCGGGGTCACGGGCGGCCAGGCACTGATGATGATTCCGGATTTCTTAGAGGTCGAGCTCCGGGGCCTGGAGTCGCGCCTCTGGCAGGCGTTGCCCGAAGGCGAGAGGCTCGTTCTCGCTTCCGACGCCGCCGGGGACGTGGACCGCACAGGCACCAACGCTTCACTCCTCGCCTGCATAAGAAGCCCTGCCGACGCCCCCGAGCCGACCGGAATCGACGGCACCCTGCAGATATTCCGCGCGGTCGGCGAGGTCAACGAGGTGCGAGAGGTCCTGCGCCGCTGCGTGGAGCGCGGTATCCCTTTCGACGACGTCGAGATACTGCACACCGACAGCGCCACATACGTGCCGCTTATATTCGAGCTCTGTTGCCGGTTGAAGCCCGAAGACCCGGCATCGATTCCGGTCACGTTCTACGAGGGAGTCGCGTCAACATACTCCAGGCCGGCCCGCGCCCTTCTCGGCTGGCTCAACTGGATCTCGGAGGGCTACCCGCAGTCCGCGCTCGTGGACATGGTAACCGACGGGCTCCTTCGGTTCGGCATCGATGATTCGCTGTCAATGAGTTTCGCGCGCCTCGGCGCGATCCTGCGAGCGGTGCCGATCGGTGGCGGCCGTGACCGGTACCTGCCGGCCATCGACCGCGCGCTCGGGGCCCTCAACATGCAGATCGTGGACGAAGAGGAGCCGGTCGGGGCTGAAGACGAGACCTGTTCACCAGAGGAGAGATCGGCAAGGATTTCCAGCCTGCGCGAGAGGGCTGCCGGGCTCGAAGCGCTACGAGAGACGGCGGCCGGGCTCCTTTCGCTGTCCCCGGACAAGCGGGCGACCCAGGAGTCTATTCTCCTTGGCGCCCGTTCATTCATCGACCGTTTCGCACGCCGGGTCAACGAGTTCGACCAGTACTGTTACCGGCGCCTCTCCGACGAGATCGAGGCCGCCGCAGGCTGCTTCGAAGGAGGTGACGTGCAGGGTTTTGACCCGGCTGCATGGCTGGAGGCCCTTCCCGCGGACACCGCCGTCGAAGGCAAGGGGCCAAGGCCCGGCTGCCTGTATGTCTCGAACGTCCGCGGTGGTGGGCACTCCGGGCGCGGGCACACATTTATCATCGGGCTCGACGACACGCGCTTTCCCGGCACGGGCCGGCAGGACCCGCTGCTCCTCGACGCCGAGCGCTCACGCATCTCAGACGAGCTCCCCACAGGCGCCGGGCGTCTCTCCCGAGAGGTCGACGACCTTGCGCGGACGATGGCCGGGCTCCGGGGAAACGTCACCCTGGGCTACTCCTGCCGCAGCCTGGAGGACGACCGCGAGCTTTTCCCCAGCCCGGTGGTAGTCTCCGCCTTCCGTCTGATCGGCAGGCGAGACGGCGACCAGAAAGACCTGGCCCGCTGGGCGGGCCATCCCGCTTCTTTCGCTCCTTCAGATCCCGACCGCTGCATCGACTCGACCGAATGGTGGCTCTCGAGGACCTGCGGGGACGTGCTCGCCGAGGGCCTCGAGCTCGCGACGTCGGTGTCGTTCCCAAACCTGGGTCGCGGTTTCGTTGCCAGGGCGGCGCGCTCCGGCGACGACTTCACAGAGTACGACGGGTATGTTCCCGAGGCGGGCGCCGAGTGTGATCCAGCCAGTCCCGGCGGCCCGACGCTTTCCGCCTCCAGGCTGGAGACGCTCGCGAAGTGCCCTCTGGAATACTTCTTCCGTTACGTGTTGAAGGTCGAGCCTCCGGAGGAGTTCGAGATCGATCCGGCGGTCTGGCTCGACCGGGCGCGCAGGGGCGAGCTGCTTCACTCAGCCTTTCGCGAGTTCATGACACACCTCACCGAGAAGGGGCTCAAGCCCGATTTCAACCGGGACCTTCCGCTCATCATGCGGGTGCTCGACGAGGAGGTGGCCCGCTGGGAGGCCAGGCTCCCAGCCCCCAGCACCGTGGTCTTCGAGAGCGAGAAGCGTGAGCTGTGCCGAATATCCCGCATCTTTCTCCAGGAGGAACACGAGCACTGCATGGGGAACAGGCCGGTCTACTTCGAGGCGTCTATCGGCCTCGAGCCCGAAGGGGAGGGGTGCCCGCTCGACTGCGAAAGCGGCGTCGAGATCGAGCTGCCGGGCGGACGGAGCATCAGGGTCCGCGGGCGCATCGATCGTATTGACGAGCTGCCCTCCGAGGGAGCGCCCCGGTTCGCTGTGTGGGATTACAAGACCGGGAGCATGTACGGCTATTCACGGGAAGACCCGTTCAGGCAGGGCCGGCACCTGCAGAACGCCTTGTACCTCGAGCTGGCGGCGGCGCGCCTTGCCGAGCTCCACCCGGGTGCCCGCGTGGTAAGCTTCGGCTACTTCTTCCCGGGCACACGCGCCCACGGGGCGCGGATCGTGTGGGACGAGGTCGAGCTCGCCGGAGCCAGGTCCCTGCTCGACAGGCTCTGCCGGATGGTCGCCTCCGGATGCTTTCCATTCACCGACGACCCCGAGAACGACCTGAAGTTCAGCGACTTCACGCCCGCTTTCGGCGACGTCGAAGCCGCCGCCGCCGATATCACCCGCAAGCTCGCCAACCCGGCGAACGAGATGCTCCGGCCCTACCGCGAGCTGAGAGCTCTCGAGGACGCTTTCGAGGGGGCGGACAAATGACGACAGGTCCGAATCCCCCGCCCGACCAGCACGAGAGGGACCGCATCCAGAACGGGCTCCACGCCTGCATGCTGGTGGAAGCAGCTGCGGGAACGGGAAAGACCACCAGCATGGTCGGGCGCATGGTCGAGCTTCTGAAGAGCGGCACCTGTGCCGACATAAGGACTCTGGCCGCGGTCACTTTCACCCGCAAGGCCGCCGCCGAACTGCGGGCCCGCTTCCAGGTCACGCTCGAGAAGGCGGCCCACGAGTCTTCCGGAGAAGAGCGCGCCAGGCTCGAGAGGGCCCTGGCCAACGTCGAGCAGTGTTTCGTCGGAACGATTCACTCCTTCTGCGCGCGGCTGCTTCGCGAGCGCCCGGTGGAGGCCGGTGTCGACGTCGAGTTCGAGGAGATAGACGAGGACGCCGACGCGCTGCTCCGCACAGAGGCGTGGAGCGAGCACTGCGCGCGGCTGATCGCCGATGACGGCGAAGGGATCGTGTCAGAGCTGAGCCGTCTCGGCATACAGCTGTCCGACCTCGAGCAGGCGTTCAAGACGTTCGTGCTCTACCCCGACGTCGTGCGCTGGCCGATGCCGGCGGAGAGCCGGGACCTCGAAGGTCTCGAGGAGGCCGCGGCGGCTCTCGACGATTACATCGAGCACATGCGAGCTCTGGCCCCTGGTCTTCCTGAAGACTGCGGTCGGGACACCCTGATCCCCGCTTTTCGCAGCCTGCCGCGCGTGGTCTCCCACTACGAGGACCTGGGTGATCCCGCGCAGCTGATGGAGGTTCTCGAGCAGCACTTCAACAGGGGCGTCAGGGTGATACAGAAGGTCTGGGCACAGGCCGGCTACGCTCCCGAAGACGCCAAGGCCGAGGGCACGCGGTGGGCCGATTTCCAGGCGCAGGTCGTGAGCCCGCTCGTCCGCGCGTGGCGCGAGGCCCGGTACAGGCCGGTGATGAGGGTGCTGTTCCAGGCGCGTGAGCTGTACGACCTCAAGCGCTCAGAGCGCGGCCAGCTCAACTTCCAGGACCTGCTCATGAAGGCGGCGGGCCTCCTCCGGGGCAATCCGCACGTCAGGCGGTACTTCAGCCAGCGCTTCACCCACCTGCTGGTGGACGAGTTCCAGGACACAGACCCGATCCAGGCCGAGGTCATGGTCCTGCTCGCTTCCGCGAGCTTCGACGAGACTGACTGGAGAAAATGCCGGCCGAGGCCGGGCTCGCTGTTCGTAGTGGGTGATCCCAAGCAGTCGATCTACCGCTTCCGCAGGGCTGACATTGTCACCTACAACGAGGTGAAAAACCTCATCCTCTCACCGGGCTCGGAGGGCGAGCCCGGCGAGCTGGTGCGGCTCTCCGCCAACTTCCGGACGGTCAGCCCCCTCGTCGAATGGGTGAACTCCACTTTTCAGCCCGTGGACGACACGGATGCCGCCGACGGGGGCGTAATGACCCGCTTCTGCTTGGAAGAGTCCGCCGAGTCGCCGTCATACGTTCCCCTCGGGGTCGGCCGCCGGGAAGGCAGCGCCGGCGAACTGGTGGGGGTCTGCACGCTTCTCATAGATGAAGAGGCGGGCAACCGCGACGAGGCAACCGCATTCGAGGCCGACTTTATAGCCCGGTTCATACGCGCCGCCATTGACGACGGTGTCGCGGTGCCGCGGACCGTCGAACAGCTGGAGGCGGGGCAGGAGGCAGCTGCCGGCCCCTCCGATTTCATGATAGTCACCCGGTACCGCTCCGGCCTGAGCGTCTACGCCGCGGCCCTTCAACGGTACCGCATCCCACACCAGGTCACCGGCGGCACGGCGCTGAACGAGGTCTCCGAGCTCAAGCTCCTGCAGGCGTGCCTGCGCGCGGTCGCCCGTCCGGACGACCCCGTTGCGCTCCTGTCTGCGCTGCGGGGCGAGGCGTTCGGAGTGAGCGATGCCTCGCTATACAGGTTCAAGGCGGCGGGCGGCAGGTTCAACTACAACTCTCCCTTGCCCGAAGAGCTCCCGCCAGGCGATCTCGAAGCGTTCACCGACAGCTTCGCGAGACTCCAGAAATACCACCGTTGGCTCTCGAGCCTCCCGGCGGTCTCGGCCATCGAGAACGTAGTCTCTGACCTCGGGCTCGCGGTACTGGCGAGCGCGCGCGAGGGCGGTGACGTCGAGGCGGGCAGCCTGGGGAAGGCCGTCGAGCTGGTCAGGTCCGTTGCCCGGAGCGAGTGGTCGACCGTCAAGCTCGTTCAGTTCCTCGGCCAGATAGTGGACATGGAGCAGAAGTACGACGGCGTCTCCGCGAGCTCGCGGGAGGTCCCGGCCGTCAGGCTCATGAACCTGCACAAGGTGAAAGGCCTGGAAGCCCCGGTCGTCTTCCTTGCCAATGCGTTCGGGGAAGGGGCGCACGACGTAGGTCTGTTCGTGGACCGTTCGGGCGAGGAGGTCCACGGGTACATGGCGGTCCGCGGGGCGAGAAGAGGACGGGCCGCAGGGCCGCTCCTGGCTCACCCGGAAGGTTGGGACGAGCTGGCCGCGAAGGAGTCGGCTTTCACGACCGCCGAGGAGCTGAGGCTCAGGTACGTGGCCGCGACCAGGTCGGGCTCGATGCTCGTCGTCACCGAGAGGCCGAAGTCCAACAGGTGGAACGCCTGGCGGCATTTCCTGCCGGTGCTGCCTGGCGACCGTTTCCTCGAGGACGCCGGCGAGCGAGCCGCGCCGGCACGGCGGAGAACCGCCCTCTCCGCCGCTGACGCTTCCGCCGCGGTCGAGGCCCTGGCTTCGCGACTCGCCACGGCGGAAGCACCGACTCACGCGGTGAGCCCGGCAAAGGAGCTGGCCCTCTCGACCCCCGGGAAGACGGCGGCACCGCCGTCCCCGGACACCGGGGACGTGCCGCCGTTCGCGGACGGCGAGCACGGTGTCGAGTGGGGACAGGCGGTCCACCAGCTCCTCGAGCTGGCCATGCGCGAGCCCGGGGCTGATCTTAATGCCGCGGCGCGTGCCCTGCTCGAAGAGAACGGCATTGACCCGTCACATGTCCCGGTCGCGGTCGAGACCGCATTATCAGTGGTAGCGTCGGACACCTGGAAAAGAGCAGAGAACTCGACCCGAAGACTCTCCGAGGTCCCGTTCGAGATGGTGCTGGAGGACAGGGAACCGCCTACTCTGGTAAGGGGGGCGATAGACCTCGTCTTCGCCGAGAACGGGGGGTGGGTGCTGGTCGATTTCAAGACGGACCTGGTGTCGGATGCCGGCACTGCCGCGCTCGCGGAGAGGTACAGGCCCCAGCTCGCGCTGTACAGGCAGGCATGGGAGCGGTGCACCGGCGAGGAGGTCAACGAGTGCGGTATCTTTCTGACCCGTACTGGCCGGTACGTCACGACTTGACGGTAGCGCGGACCGACACCCGGGTCCACTTGATTTACGCCACCGCCGCTTATATTGTGAACCCGGAGTTCGATGCCGGGGCGGCAGCACCCGGTGGATATGGGGGATGAGGAGATGTCCGAGATAAAGCTGTGTAGAGAGTGCGGCGTGCCGCTGATGGTCTCGAGGGAGCACACCTGGCACGACAACGGGATAATCACCCAGACCGCGGACCCCGACCATCGGATGATATTCTACGAGTCCGCGAACCTCGACGGCCTCTTCAGCGGCGTGGAGGAGATCCTCGGCCTCTCCATAGAGAAGATAGTGCTCGAGAGCAAGCGCAGGGAGGTCAAGGAGTACGTCGAGAAAATGATGTCACCCCTGACCCTCAAAGCCGCCAAGTACTTAGGTATCGGAAAGGTCATCGACAAGCTCTCGAAGAACGGCCGGGCCTTCGGCTACGGTGAGATCGGGCTGGTCGACCGCCGCAGGAAGGGCGACGAGGGCGACTTCGTGACCATGTCGGTGAGGAACCCGCATTCGGTGCTCTTCTTCGCCGGCGAGGTGCTGGGGGCCTGGGAGGCCATCGACGGCCGCGAGCACTACGTCGAGCGCGAGCAGGTGGACGACGACACCTTCCATATCACCTGCAGGCCCGGCCCGCATCCTATCGAGCTGCAGGAGCGGCTCAAGGTGAGGCATTTCAAGTACAAGCCCGGCGACATAACCTACGAGCGCTGCTCGACCTGCGACGTCCCGTCCGGAGTCGGCAAGTACAACTGGAACCTGGGGGCCGGCACCATCACCCACCCCGAGAACAACCGCCGGATGGCCATATTCAGCCCCATGGGCCTGGAGGCGATCCTGGACGACCTCGAGGCGGAGCTCGGGGAAGCGATACCCGAGGTGGTCATCGAGGCGCAGAGGCGGCACGTGAGAGCGACGATGGACGACCTTTCCTGGCTGGGCGACCAGGAGCGCTACCGCCGCATGATGGGCTTCAGGGGCCTGTGCAACATAACCTACTTCCAGAGGGAGGAGGGCAGGGTCTCCATCACCATGGAGAACCCCTGCGTCCCTCTCCTCGCGGTAGGCCAGACCCAGGGGATGGTCGAGCTCGCCGCCGGCGCCGACGCCTCGGACTACAAGTTCGAACGGGCCCCTGACGGAGACCTCTCTATCGAGATAACCCTGGGATAGGAGCGACCCGGCCGGGCGCTACTCCCACCCGTAGAGCATCGCCGCCGCGCCCCCGGTGACCATGTCGATCTCTTCGGTCGTGAAGCTTATCCCCGACGGACTCTTCGGCTCGAGCCACGCCTGCATCCAGTCCCTCGGCCACAGCATCACGTTCGTCATCGAGCCGTCTGTCCCGAACATCACCCGCGAGGCGCCCAGCACGTTGATGGCCGCCCGCAGCACGAAATAGAAGTAGTCCGGGTCGCCGTTGTACTCGGCCTGCCACCCGGAGAAGTCGACATACAGGTTCGGCTTGGACATCGCCATGTCGAGGGCCTCGATCCACCAGCCGTGGCCGCAGTGCGCGATGATGAACGTGACCTCGGGAAAATCCGCCGCGGCCGCGTCGATGTACTTCGGCTGCGAGAACATGGGCTTGAGCGGCGCGGGCTCGGTCCCGGAGTGTATGAGCACCGGGACGCCCATCTCGCGCGCCGCCTCGTAGAACGGGTAGCAGACCGGGTCGTGCGGGTAGAATCCGGCGGTGGGGTGCAGCTTGAGCCCCAGCATCCCCCACTCCTCGATGCCCCTGCGGAACAGCTCGAGCGCGCCCTTCCTCCGGGGGTCTACCCCCAGGTAGGAGTAGAGCCTCCCCGGGTACTTGCGCGTGAACTCGGCGTAGAGCTCGTTCCTCTCGAGGATGGTGAGCCTCTCGAGCTTGCCGATCGCAGGCTCGTCGCAGCCCATACCGAAATCGAGGGGGAGCAGCACCGAGCGGTCGATGCCCGCCTCGTCCATCCACCCTACGAGCTTCGAGGCGTCGGGGTCCCCGAGCTCGCCCATCGCCGACTCCCTCAGGACCTCCGGCGCGACGGCCACCCCGCTCTTCTGCTCTACGATCTTCGCCCCCACGCGGGCGCAGCCTAAGATGAACTCCTCTGGGTCACTGCCCTCGAAAAAGACGTGAACGTGCGAATCGACTCTCATCTCGTGCCTCCTCTATGGTCACCGTACGGTCTTACTTCTACCTGTGCCGTCGGTAGTACCAGCCGCCGTGGATGTTCTGGTAATGCCACACCAGCCTGATTAGTCCCGGCAGCGCCGGTGTCCAGAACCCGGCGGGCGGCTCCTCTGAGGCAGACGTCCGTCCCGGCTCCACCTCGGCGACGGCGATGCCCTCACCGTCCTCGCGGCGGAGCCGGGCAAGCACCCTTCCTCCCGCGTCCACGACCTGCGCCTCGCCGAGGAACCCCGACCGGTAGGGAAACCCGGGCATGAGCGGCATGCCCGCCTTGAACTCTCCAGCGTGGGCCGCGTGGATGAGCGGCGCCCCGACCAGGCGGGCCAGCCGGGCGGGGGTGTCGATCATTATCTGCATGTTGCGCTCCGCCGCGCGGCGCTTCCCGGGGATCGGGATGGCCCTGTCCGGGACGTCCCACCAGCACGACCCTCCTATCAGGAGGTCGACGCGACCCCGCAGGCGGCGCACGGTCCTGGTGCGGACCATCTCCCAGCACATGGCGACCCCGACGCTGCCGGGCGCCCCGCCGGTCTCCAGCACGCCTTCGTCCGACCCGGCGACGTACCAGCAGTTCTCCCACATCGTCGGCTGGTCCTTGTCGTGCGTCCAGCGCTCGCCCGTAGGGCCGACGAGCACCCAGGTGTTGTAGTCGTCGCCGTCCCGCGAGCATATGAAGGAGCCCGCCACCCAGCCGCCGTGCCGCCGTGCCGCCGATTCCATCATCTCCAGAGCCGGGCCCTCGAGCGGCATCGCGACGCTCCCCATGTCGGGGTGGAATGCCACCGCGGACGTGAAGAACTCCGGCAGGACGACCATCTCGCAGCCCTGTGCGAAAGCCCTGTCCGCGAGCGCCCCGGCGCGCTCCAGGTTGTAATCGACGTCCGCAAGCCGGGCTTTCATCTGCACAGCCGCTACCTTCAAGGTCTGCCTCCTGTTTCACATGCGTGCACGGAGCTCAGACAGGATACCGCGACCGACGCCGCGAAGCGCCGTCAATCCGTAGATGGACCTGGGTTCCTGAACTCCTGAAAACACCCTGCAGTAGTGCCCGAGCCAGGTGTTCTCGCCGGCCCGCGCATCAGTTATCACCTTGAGGGACAGGTCGAAGCGCCAGTCCACCTGCGTATAGGTGAACAGCTTGCCCGCCGTCCACAGCCAGAAAGAGCCGGTGTCCATCATCCTCCTGCGGTATCCCGAGAACGAGAAATCACCGCAATCGAAGGCCCGAAGTATCTCCTCCGCTGCCAGTACGGCTGAATCCGCGCTGACCCCGATGCCCTCGCCTGTCAGGGGGTCCACCCCCAGCTGCTCCCCGACGAGCAGCACCCGCTCGGCGGAGAACTCCTGCCTGAAGGAGAGGACGCGCTCGGGGTACGGTTTCAACTTAAGGGCGTCGGGGCCCGCCGCCGTCATCTCCGGGTGCCGCTCGATCGTGGAGGCGAAGTGGTCCTGGAGGCGGCCGGCGCCCCCCCGCGCGAGCTCACCGCCGGTGACTCCCGTGTTTATCACCAGTCCGCCGTCCTCGCCCACGGAAGGGAAGAACCAGACGTAGCCCTTCAGCCCGTGTTTGATGGGGGTGAAGTCTATCAGGAGCGAGCCGCCAGTCGGGTCTGTTCCGGGGGCCGTGGGCAGCCATCCCTGCAGGAGGAGCTGCCTGTCGTTAGCGGGGGGGAGCCCGAACCATACCCGGCTTGAGCCGTTCACCCCGTCGGCGCCGACGAAGACGTCGCACCGGTAGGCCTCGCCGCCGCCGCCGACAACGACGACGCCCGAGCGCTCCCGGTATGCCCCGGCGGCCGGTGTCCCCTCCCTGACCTCGACGCCCAGCTCCCTGGCCCTGTCGAGGAGGTACTGGTCCAGTACGCTCCGCCGGAGGACGTAGCCGTCCTGGCCCCCGAACGGGGTATAGCTCTCGAAATCTCCGTAGTTGACGGTGAGACCGCTGACACTGGTGTGGGGCAGGCCGTCGAGGGGCGCGCCGATGGAATCGAGCCAGCTCACCACCCTGCCCGCGACCCCGCCTCCGCATATCTTCTCCCTGGGGAAGCGCCTGCGCTCGAGTAGCAGTATACGGGGGGCGAGGTCCGGCCTCGACCTGGCCAGGCACACGGCTGTCAGGGCCCCTGCCGGCCCCCCGCCGACTATCGCCACCCTGTACCTGTCCAAGCCACCCCCTCTCGAGCCTCTGGAACCGCGCGGAGACCGCTGTTCCGGGTTCCTATCCGAGGCCGCTTTATGGTAGCATATCAATCCCCGAGGGGGTCTTCTGATGCGGGTGCATGCTCTCTTTCCCGCGAATGAACTTGGGCGCAAGGCCGTAGATGAGTACGGCTGTGATGAGCTTCAGGATCGGAGGTCCGAAAGCAGGCGACAATCCTCGCGAAAGCAGGGAACAAGGAGGGAAAGTTATGGCGCTTACGTACGGCACAGACGAGTGGGAGCAGGCATACGTAGCCGAGGTCGCGGAGAGGCAGAAGGCACCGCGGCCCTACATCGCTTTCAGCCCGGAGTGGATAGGGCTCTACGAGAAGGCTGTGCAGGAAGACGCCCTTTACAAGGAAGCCGCCGCGACCTGGGAGGGCTCGGTCGTGCTCCACGTGCTGGCGGCCCCCGAGGTCGGTATCGACGAGGACCTGTACCTGTTCATGGACCTGTGGCACGGCGACTGCCGTTCGATGCGGCTCGTTCCCAAGGAGGCCGGCGAGGCGGGCGACTTCGTCATCACCGGCTCGATGGAGCGCTGGCTTCAGGTGTCCAGGAAGCAGCTCGATACCGTCAAAGGGATGATGCAGGGCAAGCTCAAGCTCAAGGGCGACCTGCCGACCATCGTCCGCGCGGTGAAGGCGGCGTCGCGGCTCGTCGACATCGTCGCCGACATGGATTCCATCTATCCCGACGAACTGACCCCGGAGCAGATAGAGGAGCTCAGGGGCTGGATAGTGCCCCTCCGCGAGAAGTTCGGCGTCTGAACACGACTTTTCAGACAGGCGGGGCATCCTCCAGGTGTCCCGCCTGTACAGCATCAGCGACCACACGGAGGCGCCCGGGGAAGGCCCCTCCGGCTGAGAACACGTGAGCCCCGTGCCGGCGTCCACGGGACGGGGGCCTCATAACGTCCCCGGCCAACAACGGGAGGTATGAGATGGCTTACGACAGAGACCTTTCATTCGTCTACCGCAATCCCACCAAGCTGGTATTCGGTGAGAACAGCGCGAAGGACGTCGGCATCGAGGTGGGCGAACTCGGGTGCAGCAAGGCGTTCCTGGTCACGGACCCCGGCCTCGTCGAGACCGGGCTGCCCGAGATCATCGTAAAGGCGCTCGGCAATAAGTACGCCGGAACGTTCGACCAGTGCATACAGGACTGCGGGCTTCACATCATAAACGAGGCCGCGGAGGTGGCGAAGGCCGCCGGCGCGGACTGCCTCGTGAGCCTCGGTGGGGGCAGCACGATAGACACTGCCAAAGGGATGGCGATCCTCATCAAGGAGGGCGGCAGGATAGAGGATTACGCGGGGCTACAGATGCTGACCCGCCCGCAGACGCCGCACATCGCCATTCCGACCACGGCGGGGACCGGCAGCGAGGTCACCTACGCCTTCGTGGTCAAGGACTGGGAAAAGAACCAGAAGCTCATCTTCGCCGACACGTTCGTCATACCGAACATCGGCATCCTCGACCCGACGCTCACGGAGGGCCTGCCGCCCGGCCTCACGGCCACCACCGGCATGGACGCCATGACCCACGCTGTGGAGGCCATCCACGCGCTGCAGGCCATGCCCATGTCCGATGCCATGGCGATGCATGCGATCAGGCTCATCATGGAGTACCTCCCCACCTGTGTCGAGAACGGCACCGACTTGTTCGCGCGCGGCCAGCAGCAGATAGCCGCGACGATGGCGGGCATCGCCTTCGGCAATGCGCAGATCGGCATGGTGCACGCGATGGCGCACAGCGTAGGCGGCCTGTTCAAGGTGCCGCACGGGCTGGGGAACAGCATCCTGCTCCCGCACGTGATGCTCTACAACATGGACGAGTGCGCGGACCGCTACGCGATGGTGGCGGACGCCATGGGCCTGGACACCAAGGGCATGAGCGACCTTGAGGCCAGCGAGGCAGCGGCGAACGCGATATGGGACCTGACCAGGAAGATGGGCGTTCCCCAGAAGCTGAGCGAGGTAGGCGTGCCCGAGGACGGGCTCGACGCGGCGGCCGACCTGGCGCTCTCGGACGGCTCCATAGTGTACAACCCGAAGCTCATCTACGAGACGGACCAGATACTCGAGGTCTACAAGAAGGCCTACTAGAGTCATTTCATCGACCACGCAGTAGATAGTTGGGAGGGTAAGAGATGGTAACGTACCTGGTGGGCGCGCTGCTCGTAGCCCTGGGCGGAATCGCAATCGTCCTGATAATCGCGAGTTCCAAGGCGGAGGTGGGCTCAGGCGGAACGGGCGAGCTCGACGTCACGATGGCGGAGGGCGTAGAGGATAACGGCATGGCGGTGATGCTGGCCGAGATGATAAAGACCAACCTCACCAACAAGCCCGAGAGGGTCAAGGACTTCAACAAGCTCAAGGGCACCGTCTGGATCACGGCCGAGGACGCCGACGTCGAGATGACGATGGATTTCAACAAGGGGAGCCTGACAGTGCGCGACGGGAAAGTCGGTAAGCCGATCCTCGCTATCTCGACAGACTCCGCGACCCTCATGGACCTCGCCAACATAGACATAAAGTTCGGCATGCCCTATTACTTCGACGAGACGGGGATGATGGTCATCAAGAAGCTGCTCAAGAGGGAGCTCAAGATCAAGGGCCTGCTCACGCATACCATCGCCCTGACCTACATGACCAAGATAATGTCGGTGAAATAGCAGCGGGCCGTCCCGCGTATGCGCGCGGGGAACGGACCCGGCCGTAAGCCGAGAACGAGGGGGGACTCGAATGTACGGCAATACCGGAAAGGTGCTCGACGTCGATCTGACGTCCGGGGAGATCAACGTTATCGAGCTCGACGAGGATACTTACCGCCAGTACGTGGGGGGCACGGGCCTCGCCGCCAGGCTGCTTTACGACCACGGCGACCTCGAGGCGGGCCCTCTCGACCCCGGGAACCTCTTCATCGTGGCCATCGGACCGATGCAGGACACCGGGATGTACGGCACCAGCCGGTTCTCGGTTGGCGCCCGCTCTCCTCTGACCGGTGTCTGGGGCCAGGCCAGCTGCGGCGGCGACTTCGGCCCGGAACTCAGGCGCTGCGGCTACGACGCGGTTATCTTCAGGGGCAAAGCCTCCGAGCCGGTCTACCTTCTCATCGAAGAATCAGAGGCTTCACTCCAACCCGCCGGCGACCTCTGGGGCAAGGACACCTACGTGGTCGACGACGAGCTCAAGGCAAAGCACAGCAAGCAGCACAGGATAATGGTCATCGGCCCCGCCGGCGAGAACGGCGTGCTCTTCGGCAGCATCGCCAACAGCAAGGGCCACCATGCCGGCCGCTCGGGAATGGGCACGGTCATGGGCTCGAAGAACCTCAAGGCGGTCTGCGCGAAGGGCAGCATGAAGCAGGAGTACGCCGACCCCGAGGGCCTCAAGTCTTTCTGGCAGGACACGGTCCGGCCGCAGATGGACGAGAGCATCTACTGCCAGACTGTCGGAGCTTTCGGAACGGCTGCCAACATGGAGATGAAGATGATCGAGGGCGACGTGCCCACCAAGAACTTCCTGGTCGGCTCCTGGGAAGAGGGCCCCGAGACCCTGAGCGGCATCGCGATGGCGGACACTATCCTGACAGGCCGGGAGACCTGCCGCGGCTGCGGAATCCGCTGCAAGCGGGTGGTGAAGATAGAGGAAGGCCCGTACGCGATAGGCGAAGGCCCGGGGCCGGAGTACGAGACCATCGGCACGTTCGGCACGATGCTCATGAACCCCAACCTCGAGGCCGTGGCGAAGGCCAACGACCTGTGCAACCGCCTGGGGATGGACACCATGACCTGCGGGTCGACGATCGCCTGGGCCATGGACTGCTTCGACCGAGGCATGTTGAAGCCGGAGGACTGGGACGGCATAAAGCTGGAGTGGGGCGAGATAGATCCTGTCATCGACCTCGTCCAGAAGATCGCCGTGCGCGAGGGCAAGCTCGGCGAGCTGCTCTCCAGGGGCTCCGCGAAAGCCGCCGCGGAGGTCGGCAACGGGAGCGAGGAGCTGCTGACGACCAGCAAAGGCCTCGAGTCTCCCATGCACGACCCGCGCTGCAACTGGGGCGACGGCCTGGCTTACGCTACCTCAGTCCGAGGCGCGTGCCACGTCTCCAACCTCATGTTCCTGCTCGAGTGGGGGGCCCTGGACTTCCCGGAGATAGGGGTAGACCACATACTCGACCCGATGGGAACCGAGTACAAGGCGGACGGGGCCGCGAAGATGCACGATATCGGGTGCATCACGAACTCTGCGTGCTGGTGCCAGTTCCCCTCGCAGGCTCTCAGTCTCCCCCAGTGGGTCGAGGCGTTCAACCTGGTCACCGGCTGGGGTTGGGACATCGACGAGTTCATGAAGACCGGCGGCCGCATATGGTTCCTGCAGCGCTGCCTCGGTCACATCTGGGGCGCGACCGCTGAAGACGACGTCATGGGCGCCAGGAGCATGTACCCGACCGAGGACGGCATGATCGCGGGCTCGGTGCCCGACATGGACACCATGCTCAAGGAGTTCTACGAGCTGCGGGGCCTGGACTCCGACGGCAAGCCGACGGAAGAGACCCTGAAGGACTACGGCCTCGACTTCCTCATCGGCAAGATCTGAGTAATAACCTGGGGTCACGTCATATTTTATTACCGGCGGTCACGCGTGCCTCGATAATCGGCACCAGGTAATAAAATTAGACGTGACCCCATCTTATGACACGCTGTAGTAAGCGGTCTCACCGCGGAGCTCGCTTCCCACCCTGCGTTCGCTCTCGAGTATGACCAGGTGGCCGAAGACCTCCCGCATGCCCAGGAAGATGTTCTCCACGGTGTTCTCGGCCTCGATGTCCGCAAGCATGTCGAAGGTGAGCTCGATGACCGTCTTCTCCCCGTCCCCGAGCGCGCCCTCGATGAAACGCAGTCGCTCATCGTGGTGTGCGAGCACCTCCTCGACCCGCCTGCTGAAGTCCTCGATGCAGTCACCGTGACCCGGGAGCGCCAGGCGGACGTCCAGGCCCCTCAGCTTCTCGAGGGACCTGATGTAGTCGGGAAGGCCGCTCCGCTGTTCGCTCTGCCATGGGGGGTACATGTCGGGGTTCGGCGTGATGGTGTTGAGCAGCATGTCGCCGGTGAAAAGGAGCTTCTGCGCCCTAAGGTAGAGGCAGATGTGGTCTATCGAGTGGCCGGGCGTGTGGATTACCTCGAGGTCGAACGGTTCGCCCTCCAGTATGTCTCCTTCCTCTACAGGCCTGTCGACGGCCACCCCTTCCGCTACCACGTCCCACTGGGAACTGGTCAGCGCCGTTGTTTTCACCAGCTCGCGGTCCAGCCCCATCAGCGGCGACATCCCTATCAGGTACTCGCGCAGGCGGACGGCCTCCTCCCTGTAGCTTCCGACCGGCCCGAGCCCGAGACGGTGACAGACCACCTCCGCGCCGCCCTCGGCCTTGAACCGTGCGGCTAGGCCCATGTGGTCGGGGTGGTGATGCGTGACGATTATCCTCTGGATGGAGGCCGGCGGGTGACCAAGCTCCGATAGCGTGCGCGGGATGGTCTCGGTGACTTCTTCCATGATGGGGCCGGTGTCGATGAGCGTCACCGGCTCGCCCTCGATGAGGTACAGGTTGACGGGCTGGACCGTGTAAGGTATCTCGAAGTGGAGCTTCCGGATGCCACCAGTGATATCGACTATCTCACGCTTCAAACCCGGCCTCCGTTTCCTCCTGCCCCGCTCGCCATAGCGTATCAGAGTGGGCGGGTCGCCGCGCCGCGGGGTACGATCCTAAAACCTCGAAATCGTATTGACACCATTGTCACATGCGGATAGAATCCCTGGCAAGTGAGTGCTCACTCACCTGGGATGTGGAGGCGCAGGTGCCCATGAAAGCGGAGCCGGAAACGGCACAGGAAACAGAATCGGCAAGGGGTCCCCGTTACAACGAAATCCTGACGGCCTCGATAGAGGTCTTCTCGAGGACGAACTACGAGAAGGCCACCACGGCACTGCTCGCTAAGGAAGCCGGGATCGCAGAGGGAACCCTGTACAGGTACTTCCCCACCAAGAAGGACCTCTTCCTCGAGTGCTTCCGCTACATAACGAACCAGATGGTCGAACGGTACATCGATGTCTACAGGAGGGTCGGCCAGGACCCGCGCTCGTACCTGATAGAGGTCGCGAAGAGCTACTTCGAGTTCCTCCAGGAGAACCCGAGCATGCGGCTCTTCATGGCGTTCGTCCTCAACAACTCCTTCGACCAGGATTTCCGCGACGAGCTCGACAGGTTCGTGATGTTCAACGTCAACGCGACGGAGCGCATGCTCAGGCTCGCCATCGAGAAGGGGGAGATCCGCGATGACATCAACCCCAGGGTCGGGGCGTGGTTCTTCGTCGGCGGTTATTTCACCCTGATACTCATGTCCGAGCTGGACGCCGACGACTTCAAGCACCCCGACTTCATGGATGACCTCTTGAAGCTGTTCCTGTGAGGTCCCACGGCCTGACGGGCGACCGGTCCGCATAGGGAGGATTGTATGACGAGTGACGAGTTGACCATCCTCAAGAACAAGGTCCTGCTTGGGGCGAGGCTCGCCAGGTCGCTGCTGCTCTTCTTCATCGATGAGTACAGGCGTGGGACGCTCCTCGAGAACCTCAAGAGCATCAGGCAGGCCAGGGGCATATCGGTGGCCGTGGACATGTCACACGCCGACCTGCTGGAGGAGAAGTCCGCCAGGCCGCGGCTCGCCGGCAAGGTGTTCCTCCGGTTCAAGGACGAGTCGTTCACCTACAGGCAGATGGACGAGAACGCGAACCGGCTGGCGAACTACCTCGCGGGCATGGGCGGAGGGTGGGGCGTCGGGCTCGCCATAATGATGAAGAACTCCCCCCGCTGGCTCGACGTGTTCTTCGGGCTGGAGAAGCTCGGCATGTACCTCGTCCCGGTGAACATCGCGCTGCGGCAGGACCAGCTCGCTTACATCCTCGACAACTCCGAGGCCTCGATACTCGTGATAGACCACGACCTCCTGGACCATTACCGTGCTGTCGCGGACAGGGTGCCGGGCATCAGGCAGGTGATAGTGAACACCGAGCGTGCCCCGGAGGACTACCGTGTCCCGGACGGCATGGAAAGCCTGCAGGCCGCGTACGGCCCCGGTTCGAGCACGGAAAGGCCGCCCACCCGCGCCAACCCGGACGACCTGTGTATCATCATGTACACATCCGGCACGACGGGCCTCCCCAAGGGAGTCGTCTACCGCTACAATTCCACCAGCGTGAAGCCGCTCGCCATCATGACCCGGCTGCTGATGTCGTCGGACGACGTCGCGTATACTTGCTATCCTCTCTTCCACGCCAACGCCCTCTTCCTGACGGTCACCACCGGCCTCCACGCCGAGGCGAGCATGGCGCTGGCCGAGAGGTTCAGCGCGAGCCGCTTCTGGGACGACATGAGGCGATATCACGTGACGACCTTCAACGGGCTGGGCGCGGTGATGCCGATACTGATGAAACAGCCGCGGAAACCCGATGACGCGCGCAACGACGTCAGGGTGGTCCTCGCAGCAGGCTGCCCCGCGGAGATCTGGCGCGGCTTCGAGGAGCGCTTCGGTTTGACCATTTTCGAGGGCTACGGCGCGGTCGACGGCGGCAGCACCGTCATCATGAACGTCGGGACCGCGCCGGTCGGCTCGATGGGAAGGCCGATAGGGTCCAGGGTGCGCATCATCGATTCAGAGGGCCGAGACTGCCCGCCGGGCACGCCCGGGGAGCTCATCTGCGAGGTGGGAAGGAAGAAGAGCTCCGTCGAGTACTTCAAGAACAGGGACGCCACCAGCGACAAGGTCCGCGACGGCTGGCTGTACACCGGCGACCTGGTCTACGCGGACGAGGACGGCTACATCTACTTTGTGGGCAGGAACACGGAATCGATGCGCTGCAAGGGAGAGAACGTCTCCGCCTACGAGGTCGAGCACGCCATCATGCAGCACCCGGACGTGCTTGAGTGCGCCGTGTACGCGGTACCCTCCCAGCTCGCCGAGGACGAGATAATGACGACGCTCGTGCCCGTCGAGGGCAGGAGCATAGACCCCTACACGATGCCGGCGTTCCTGTCCGAGAGGCTCGCGAAGTTCGCGGTCCCGAGGTACTACAGGGTCGTGGAGAGCCTGCCGAAGACCGAGACCCACCGCGTGATCAAGAAAGAGCTGGAAAAGCTCGGAGTCACCGGGGACACATACGACGCGGACGCCGTGTCCGCGAAATAGAGCTGGAGACACATAGATGAGCGACAACGTGTACGTGGCGGACGTGGTGATGACGCGTTTCGACAAGCACCCGGACAAGAGCATAAAGCAGTTGACCGCCGAGGCGGTGAACGCGCTGCTGCAGTCGTCCGGCGTGGACGTTAAGGACCTCGAGGCGGCCTGGTTCTCGAACTCCGGGTGGGGCCTGAGCCAGACACAGCACTGCATACGGGGCCAGGTCGCGCTCGCGCCGATAGGGATACAGGGGCTCCCCATAACGAACGTCGAGAACGCCTGCGCCGGGGGCTCGACCGCGATACATTCGGCCTGGACCGCAGTGAAGGCCGGGCTCTACGACCTTGTGCTCGCGGTAGGGGCTGAAAAAGTCTACTTCCCCCAGGACCGGAAGAAGATGTTCGAGGGTTTCATGTCAGGCACCGACGTCGAGTTCGCCCAGTCGATGATCGAGATGATGAAGGCGGACGCGAAGAAAAAGGCCGAGGAGGCCGGGGCGTCGGGCGAGGAGAAGAAGGGCGGGCACTCCGCGTTCATGGACATCTACGCCATGGGCGCCAGAATGCACATGAAGGCGTACGGCACCACCCAGCGCCAGCTCGCCGTCATCGCCGCCAAGAACAGGGCCAACGGGGCGCTGAACCCGCTCGCGCAGTTCCAGCACGAGATGAGCGTCGAGGAGGTCCTCGCCGACGTGCAGGTCGCCTACCCGCTGACCAGGGCCATGTGCGCGCCCATCGGTGACGGCGCGGCCGCGGCGCTCATCGCGAGCGAGAGGGGCCTTAAGAAGCTCGACGGCGCCAGGCCGGCTCTCGTCAGGGCGTCCATGCTGGCGTCCGGGTCGCTGCCCGGAAGCGGGCTCGAAGGCATCAGCCGCAGGCTCAGCCAGGCCGCGTACGAGAAGTCGGGGCTCGGCCCGGAGGACATCGACGCGGTGGAGGTACACGACGCCACCGCGTTCGGCGAGCTCCTGCAGTGCGAGGACCTGGGCCTCTGCCCGGTCGGTGAGGGAGGGCCCTACGCGGAGTCCGGCGCAACCAGCCTGGGCGGAAAGCAGCCGGTGAATCCTTCCGGCGGCCTGGAATGCCGCGGGCACCCAATAGGGGCTTCAGGCATCGCCCAGGTCTACGAGCTCGTGACCCAGCTCCGCGGCGAGGCCGGGCGGCGGCAGGTGGAGGGCGCCCGCGTGGCGATGGCCGAGAACGGCGGCGGCTTCATCGGGGTGGGCGAAGCCGCCATGTGCATACACATACTGGAAAAGGTCTGAGCAGGGCAGTTAAATCGGGGTCAGGCCTGGATTCAAGGCCCCTCGAGTCAGGAGTCCGGATTGAAGAAGTGGCCCCTACTGGTTGCGCTGGCCGCCGGCGAGGCGGCGAGGCGGTTGCTGCGCACCGCCCCGGGTCCCGTGTCGCCGAAGTACCCCGACTTCGTGCCGGACGACTACCCCCCGCTGCTGTTCGAGGTGCCGACGGGTGACGGCCTGGTACTGCGGGGCAAGAGGTACGAGAACCCGGGAGCGACGCCGCTCATACTGATGGCCGGGTTCAGCGGAAACGGGTTCAACTACGACATCGCCTTCGAAGAGACCAATTTCGCCCTTCACATGGCCCGCCGGGGCTACGACGTGTGGGTGGCCAATTTCCGCGCGACGGGCAGGAACCCGTACAGGAGCGATTCCGGGGATTACTCGCACCACATCCAGGACCTGTGCGTCTACGACGCCCCCGCGCTCGTGGCCGCGGTAACAGAGAGGACCGGGATGAAGCCGGTCATATTCGGGCACAGCATGGGTGGGGTCGTGTGCTACGGGTACCTGCAGGGAGCGGACTACGAGGTGGACGGCGCAGTGCGCCGCCTTGTCTCGGATCCCGACCTCGCGCGTGAGCGGAACGAGGCGGTGGCCGGCGTGGTCTCCCTGGCCGGCCCGGCGAGCTTCTACTGGCCGAAGGACTCCAGGTACTACTGGCTGGTCGCGAGCCCGGTGTCGAGGCTGTTCCTGAGGGCTTTCAGGGCACTGCTCCTGCGCTTCTCGACCAACCCGCGGCCGGTGCCGGTCGAGGACTCGGTAGTCGGGCTCATCCGGCGCGCGCCGAGGCTCGCCTACCTGGTCCTGAGGGCGGGCTACTCCTTCTTCGCCAATCTCGAGAACATGGACCCGGAGATGCTCATGGAGTCGGCGGCGTCCGGGATGAGCGACGTATCCGCGAGCGAGCAGTGCCAGCTGGTGGAAGCGCTCCTGACCGGGGACCTCGTCTCGCGACGGGTCGACGGCGCCGACGGCGGAGAGCCCCACAACCTGACAAGGCACATGCACATGATAACCGCGCCCATACTCTTCGTCGCCGCCGAGCTCGATGCGGTGAACCCGGCGGTGCTCTACCGCGACGGCTTCGAGCAGGTGGGAAGCCGGACGAAGTATTTCAAGTGCTTCACCGGGTACGGCCACGTCGACCTGATCCAGGGATACGGGATAGGAGACACCGTCATTCCATACGTGGCGCGCTGGCTGGAGAAGGTGCTCGGAGACCAGCCGGATTCAAAGGGAGCTGTCGATGGCGCTTATGAAAAGGTCGGGGAATAAGGAGGTCTCGGGGGCCTCGGTAGTGGTCACAGGGGCCGCGTCGGGCCTCGGCAGGGGGCTCGCCCTCGAGTTCGCACGCGCGGGGGCCGCGCGCGTCGCGCTGGTCGACGTCGACGAGGAAGGCCTCGCCGGGACGAAGGGGATGGTCGAGGCTATCGGCGCCCGGGCGGTCTCGCACCGGGTGGACGTCGCGGACTGGGACCAGATGGCCGGGTTCGCATCGGAGCTGCTGGCGGATTGGGGCGCCGTGGACATCCTGGTGAACAATGCCGGCGTCGGCGTGGGAGGCGAGCTGAAGGACGTCGACATACGCGACTTCGACTGGATAGTCGGCATCAACCTGATGGGAGAGATATACGGGACCAGGCTCTTCCTCCCGCACATGATCGAAAGGGGCTCCGGCCACATAGTGAACATCGCATCGCTCTCCGGGCTGGTGCTCCTGCCTTTCCACCTGCCTTACACCACCACCAAGTACGGCCTGACCGGATTCTCGGAAGCGCTCTGGGCGGAGGCAAGGCGCTTCGGCGTCGGGGTGACCCTGGTGTGCCCCGGGGCTGTAAAGACGTCCATAATGCAGAACACCCGCGTGCCGGACGTGACCGGCAGGCAGCAGCAGTTCGTCGAGAGGTTCCAGGCCCGGCTCGAGGAGAAGGGCATGGAGCCGGAAGACGTGGCGCGCAGGGTCGTTGGGGCCGTGGAGCGCAACAGGTTCCTGCTCCTCACCGGCCCGGAGTCGTTCATCATGTACTACTTCAAGCGACTGGCTCCCGGAGCATGGCGGAGGCTGATCGCCTCCTTGACCGATATAGCCTCGAGATAGACCACCGGCGGGCCGTGTCGGACGGTCCGCCGCGATCGACGGAGCGGTACACGCGGGGCCCGGGTGCGGGGCCCGGCAGCAAGGGAGGGACCATGGTACCTCGAGGAGCCAACCTGGCCGTGCTCGAGCGGGAGCCGACGCCGAAGGACATCATGTGCGGGCTCGACGCGTCGGGCGGAATGCCGCGGGCCATTCGCAAGGAGACCCTGGAAGTCCTTGCGCTTGCGAGGCGGTTCAACGAGCTGGTAGTGAGGCCCGGCGCGCTCGAGCTCGACCGCAGAAAACACGAGGAGCCCGACTACCTGCCCTGGGATTTCGTGCACGAGGCCAACAGCTGGGGCCTCTACACCATGTTCATCCCGAAGCTCTTCGGGGGACAGGGTTACAACCTGCCCGCGCTATCTTACATGGTGGAGGAGCTCGGCTCGGCGTGCACCGGCATGGCCAACCTGGTGGGAGTCCACTACCTCGGCGTGGCGACGCTCTGTTCCAGCTGGAACATGCGCCTGATGAACAAGGTGATGCGCGACACCGTGGAGGGCGAGAAGACCGGCGAGCCCTGCCTTATCTCACTCGCGATAACGGAGCCGGGCGCCGGCACCGACGTAGAGGAGGTGGAGCTGGTCTCCAAGGCGACCGTGACCTGCCAGGCGAAGAAGGTACCCGGCGGCTACGTGGTCAACGGCCGCAAGATATTCATCTCGAACGGCCATCTCTCCACCTGGCATATGCTCATCGCCTACGAGGACCTCGCCAGCCCGGAGACCAGCACGGTCATGCTCGCGGTGCGAAACGGCATGGAGGGATTCTCCTTCGGGCGCCAGGAGCGCAAGATGGGGCAGAAGGGCTGCCCTGCGAGCGAGCTCATCTTCGAGGACTGCTTCGTCCCCGACGAGAACGTCTGTTTCAGCGCCTCCGAGGCAGGGAGCATGAAGGGCTCGGCCGAGCGCGTCACGATGCAGGTCATCGATTCAGTGGTATCCACCTCGCGCGCCGGGGTGGCCGGCTTCGGGACAGGTGTCGCGCGAGGGGCCTACGAGGAGGCGCTGCGCTTCGCGAGCGAGACCGAGGTGGGCGGCAAGCTCCTCATCAACCACGAATGGGCGCAGTGCATACTCGCCGAGATGTACAAGAACGTAGCCGTTTCCCGGCTCACGTACGTGGAGACGAACAACGCCAACGGGATGTACGGGATGTTCAAGATCATGCAGTGGAAACCGGTCTACTACTACCTGAAGTTCGTGCCCCGGGCTGTAATCGACAGGGTCGTCCAGCCGCTGTTGGACCTGCCCGCTATGACGTGGCTGTTCCGGAAGGTGATGTTCGAGTGGCAGAAGGACTCCGACTGGCAGTGCACCTCGGGCTGGGGCTCGCTCGCGAAGTTCACCGCGACGGACGCCGGGGTCAGGAACTGCCAGCTCGCCCTCGAGCTGATGGGGCGTGCCGGCCTGCGGCACGACCGGGGGGCGGAGAAGCACCTGCGCGACTCCAAGCTCCTGCAGATATACGAGGGAACCAACCAGCTCAACCGGCTGAACGTCTTCAAGTGCTTCATCGGGCGCCAGGTGCCCGAAGCGCAGGTCTTCGAGGATTAGGGAGGGATAAAGATGGGGTCCCGGATAGACGAGGAGCTCCGCATGCTCGAGGAGATGGCGCTCGACTTCGCGGAGCGTGAGCTGAAGGACAGGCGCGAGGAGTGCGACCACTACCCCTACGCGCCGCTCGAGGAGAACGTGCTCGAGAAGGCCTGCGACGTGGGGTTTTTCTGCATGACCGTACCCGAGGAGCTCGAGGGCGGGGCCATGGGCGTCGAGGCGCTGTCGCTCGTGCTGAAGGACATATCGCGAACCGACGCGAGCCTCGCGGGAGTGATCTTCACTACCGCGCTCGCCCAGGAGCTCGTGCTGGCCGCCGGGGCCGGGTCGGTGCTTGCGGGCGCGCCGGGCAACGGCAGCTGGCGCGAATCTCTCATCGCGTTCCCCTCCTTCGACGACGCCGCCGAGAACCTCGGACTGAGTGCCGAACGGGCCGGCGGGGCGGGTTACACCCTGACGGGGAAGGTGGAATACGTTGTCCTGGGCGGTCTCGCCTCCAGGGCCCTGCTGCCGGCGGCGGTTCCCGGCGTGGACGGCTACTCCTTCTTCCTGCTCGACCTCGACGCCGAGGGTGTCAGGAAGAGCGAGCCTGTGCTGAGCCTCGGCCTGCACTCGTGCCCGGCCGTGGACCTGGAGCTCGACGGCGCGAGGGCCGCGCTCGTCGGAGAGGAGGGGCTGGGCGCCAGCTATTTCACCGACTGCGCCGACAGGCTGAGCATACCCGCCGCGGCCATCTCAACCGGCATCATGAAGGGGTGCCTCGACGAGGCGCTGGAGTACTCGCGGCAGAGGTTCCAGGGGGGCAGGGAGATAGTCAACTGGTCGGAGCTCAGGCGCATTCTCGCGGACATGGCGACCGTCCAGGCGACGGCCGACGCGCTGGTCGCATGCGCCTGCGTGCGGGCCGAGGCAGACGAGCCCGGGTGGCGCCTGCTGGCCAGGGCGACGGCCCTCCAGGTGCAGGCCGCCGCCTGCGACGTCACGACCGACGGCATACAGGTCCTCGGCGGGAACGGCTACATGGAGGACTACGGGCAGGAGAAGCGGTTCCGCGACGCCAAGCAGGTCCAGGCGCTGCTCGGCCTGGTGCCGATGAGAAAGCTCGAGTACATAACCCGTGTCATCGAAGGCGAACCCACTTGAACGCAAAATCGGGGTCAGGTCACTTTGTTGCGTTTCCTGGACAGGATCGAAAGGACGGGCGGGAGGACACAATGGATGACGAGCTGTCGACCGAGCTGAGAGAGATGGACGACGAGCTGGACGAGATGCTCGAGGGCGAGGACCTCGCGCCGCCGCAGGGGGACGACTGGAACCCGGTGGAGAAGGTGATACTCGAGCGGCGCAGCGTGCGTAAATACAAGGACAAACAGGTCCCGGAGAGCGTGGTGCGCCGCATACTGGAAGCCGGCCGGTTCGCGCCGTCGGCCGGCAACTGCCAGCCCTGGAAGTTCATAGTCGTCAGAGACCCGGAGTTGATAGACGAGATGGAGCGGGACGCCCGCCGCATGTGCAGGCTGTTCCGGTTCTTCATGGACTGGCGGACGAGTCCCCTCGGTTACTGGATCCCCTGGCTGCTCGCGCAGACGTACATAAGGCTGCTGCACCACGAGCTGCACCCGATACCGATGGGCGCCGTGTTCGCCATCTCGGAGGGCAACCTGTCCCTCTTCCACGGAGCGCCGACCGTCGTCTTCATCCTCGAGGACTTCCGCGGTGTCAGCAAGCCGAAAGTGGACATAGGCTGCTGCGGCCAGAACATGGTCCTTGCGGCACACAGCATGGGCCTGGGGACCTGCTGGGTGGGCACCATCAAGCTGCTCACCTTCACCCCGAAGTGGAGAAGGCGCCTGGGAGTAAAGTTTCCTTACAAGTTCTGCGAGGCCGTCACCATAGGGTACCCGGTGGGGCACCCGGACGGGATGATACCCAGGGAGACCGTGGAGACAGACTGGTACGAGGACGGACGCAAGCGGACCACCTTCTGAGCCTTGGAGGCTGTAAATGGGCGAATTCACCCTCTTCGAGATGCTGCGGATACCCACGTACGACAACGAGGACTACGCGACCACCGGGCGGGTCACGATCGACCTCGAGAAGTGCAACGGCTGCGGGTTGTGCGCTAAGGTGTGCCCGGGCAAGGCGCTCTATGTCGCAGGCGAGGGGAAGGACCGGAAGGCGCACATGCACGCTGATTTCCCGCAGTGCATGTCCTGCAACGACTGCGCCGCGATATGCGAGCGCGACGCCATATTCGTGAGCGTCCCCTACTTCTTCCCGTTCTTCTTCAAGACGCAGGGCAAGGGCGAGTTCTCGCCCCCCCGCAAGTTCTAACGAAACACAGGGTCAGGTCACTTGTTGCATTTCTTACTCTGAACTTGGCGGAGGATACAAGTGCAACAAGTGACCTGACCCCGATGTGCAGGGAGGTGCAATGGGTTACAGCGACATCCCGCGCACGGCGGTCATAACCGGGGCCGGCTCGGGCCTGGGGAGGGCGATGGCGCTTACCCTGGCCCGGGAGGGCTTCAGGGTCGGAGCGGCCGACATCGACCTCGAGAGCGCCCGGGAGACCGTGGAGATAGTGCGCCGCGCCGGCTCTACAGGTGAGGCGGTCTCCTGCGACGTACGGTCCCACGACGCAGTCCACGCGCTGGCCGACCATTTCTTCGACGAATGGGGAGAGGTAGGCATAGTGGCGAACAACGCGGGCGTAGCCGACGTCGGCCACGTCGGTGACATCCCCATGCACTGCTGGCAGCGGACTATCGAGACCAGCCTCTGGGGAGTCATCTACGGGTGCCACGCGTTCCTCCCCCGCATGAAGGCCAGCGGCGCCGGCCACATCATCAACACTGCTTCGGCCGCCGGCTTCATGAACATGCCCGAGATGGCGCCCTACAATATCGTCAAGGCGGGGGTCATCTCGCTGTCCGAGACGCTCAGGGTCGAGCTGACCCCGTTCGGCGTCGGCGTGACCGTCCTGTGCCCCAGCTTCATCGCGACTAACCTCGACAGGACCGCGACTGTCACCGACCCGTGGCAGGGCGAGCTGGTGACCGCCCTCTTCCAGAACGCGAAGGTCACCCCCGGCCAGGTCGCGGAGGCCACGCTGAAGGCGGTCAAGCGCAACCGCCTCTACGTGGTCCCCCAGTTCACCCCCAGGTGGGGCTGGAGGTTGAAGAGGTTGAATCCCGGAGCTTTCACCGCCGGCTTCGCCGCGGCCTACAACGCCCCCTTCGGCAAGCGCGTTGCCATGTTCTTCGCCCGCCGGGGGATGATATAGGCCGGGACCTATTGCATTCCCCGGGCGAACTGGGATAAAAAAGACCCGTCCCTTCACAAAGGGATTTCACCCTGACTGGAAGAAGTTAGGGGTGTCTGACGAGGTCTGCTTGAGGGTGACGCGATGGTGGCGGAAAAGCGCGCTACACGCATGCTCATACTCATCCCGGTTTTTGCGGTGCTGCTCGCTCTTCTCTTCTCTATGACAGGTCTCAACATGGGCATGACGGTCGCCGAGAGGCCGACGGCTCCCAGGGCCCTGATCCACGCCGCCGTCCTTTTCTCTGACGCCCTCTACATTACCGCCACCGGCGCCCAGGCGCTCGTGGCCCGTCGACAGTAATCGCGGCGGCCCCCCTCAAAACGTGCCGGAACCCATTACCTCGCACCGTGTGCGCCCGCGCCGCGACGGCTATTATATAGGCGACCGCAAAGAACAAGGGGGCTGCCATGGACGAGGTGCTGGTCGAGAAGAGCGGGAAGGTCTGCACGGTCATCATCAACCGGCCCGAGGTGCGCAACTGCGTGAACCGGCCGACCGCCGAGCGGCTCTTCGAGGCGTTCAAGGAGTTCGACTCCGACGATTCACTGTGCGCCGCGGTGCTCTGGGGCCAGGGCGGGTACTTCTGTGCCGGGGCTGACCTCAAGGCGCTGGCGAGCGGTGACCTCAACCTGATTAATCCCCTGAACGAGGACATGAGCCTCTGCGCCCCGATGGGCCCGACGCGGCTGCTCCTCTCAAAGCCGGTCATAGCGGCCGTCGCCGGCTACGCCGTAGCCGGTGGGATCGAGCTCGCCTGCTGGTGCGACCTCCGAATCGTTGAGGAGGACGCGGTGTTCGGGGTCTTCGACCGCAGGTTCGGCGTCCCCCTCATCGACGGGGGCACCCAGCGGCTCCCGCGGCTGGTCGGCCTGAGCCGCGCGCTCGACATGATACTGACAGGCCGGGCGGTGGGAGCCCGTGAGGCGCTCGAATTCGGGCTTGCGAACAGGGTGGTCGGCAAAGGGGAAGCCAGGCTGGAGGCGGAGAAGCTGGCCGCCGAGCTCGCGGAGTTTCCACAGTCGGGGCTGCGGGGCGACCGGAAAGCGGCCTATCTCGGGTTCGGGCTCGAGCTCGACAGGGCGATGGAACTCGAGTACAGGGTCGGCATCGAGGCTATCACCAGCGGCGAGGCGGTCACGGGAGCCACCGAGTTCACCGGCGGCAAGGGAAAGCACGGGCAGTTCTGACTCCCGGCGCGCTGCGTGACAGCACGAAGGAGGCGCGGTGCCCGGGCGTTGCCTCTGTGGCAAGAGGTCGCTGGCTGGCTTTCCGCCCGGGCCCCACCGCCGAACTTCGCTAGTCGGTTCCGCTCACCCCGAGTGACGCGTGCGCAGCCTGCCGGTACGTCCCGTCCGCGCCGTGCCAGTACATCGCTCTCTCGGCTATTACCGGCGCATCGGAGGTTACCAGGGTGGAGACGCTCCACTCACCGGGCAGCGTGTCGGCCACGCTGAGGGTCTGCCTGCCTCCCGGCTCGAGGGGCGGCAGAGGCGGGCCGGGCACACTCCCCTCGAGCGTCATGTACGTTATCAGCGGGTTGGCAACTTCGGTCCCGGCGTTGAAGATTGTGATCCAGGTCTCGAAAGAGCCGAAGGTGCCCGAGCCCGTTGAACCTTCGGCGAAGCACCACTCCACCGCACCGGCCGTGGCGCCGATCGACCCGTGCGCCGCCTGCCGGTAGGTCCCGTCAGAACTGTGCCAGTACACTGAGCGCTCCGCGACTATCGGTACGTCTGATGCCACATGCGTGGAGAAGCTCCACTCACCGGCAATGCCGACGTTGTACGTCTGCCTCGTACCCGGCTCCAGCGGGGGAACTATGTGCCGGGTCGCGGATTCAATGTTGACGTTTGCCGTCTCGGTCCCCGGGTTCTGAACGGTGATCCAGGTCTCGAACGAGCCGTGGCCGTCCGAGCCCGCGGAGCCCTCCGCGAAGTACCAATCCGTCGCCCCGGCTGTGACCCCGATGGAATCGTGCGCCGCCTGCCGGTAAGCCCCGCCGGAACCGTGCCAGTAAACCGCCCTCTCCGCGACGATCGGTACGGTGGAGCTGACCCGGGTTGAGACGCTCCATTCGCCGGGAACCGTGTCCCCAACGCTGAACGTCTGCCTGGTCCCGGGCTCCAGAGGCGGCACGGCCGGTCCCGCTACCTCGCCCTCCGGAGTCATGTAAGTCATCACCGGGAGGGCGGTTACGGCTCCCGGATTCTGCAGTGTGATCCAGGTCTCGAACGAGCCACGCGAGTCAGAGCCGGTGGAGCCTTCAGCGAAGTACCAGTCGGACGCACCCGCGTTGACCCCGATGGAATCGTGAGCCGCCTCGCGGTAGCCGCCGTCAGCGCCGTGCCAGTACTGCGCCCTTTCGGCAGCTATCGGCACGTCCGAGGTGACATGGGTGGACACGCTCCACTCATCCGGGACCGTGTCACCCACCGAGTACGTTTGCCTGGTCCCCGGCTCCAGGGGCGGGACGGGCGGTCCGGCCACCTCGCCGCCCGGCGTCATGTAGGTGATCACCGCCTGCGCCGACTGGTTCCCCGGGTTCTGAAGGACAATCCATGTCTCGAAAGACCCACGGGCGTCAGCGCCGGTGGAGCCCTCGGCGAAGTACCAGTTCTGTGCCGTATCCGGGAGCTCGGGGTTGTTTACGACCGTCTGTGTATCGCTCGCGGTCTTGTAGTAACCGGTCTGCTCGTCCTTTATCTCGGCGATGTTTATCAATAGGACGTCCCCGAAACGCGGGAACTGGTCCTGCGCCTTGAGGGTCAGCCTGTAGCTGAACTCGCTGGTGGCCGAACCGCCCTCGAGCCGCCCGACCTGCCATCGGACCTTCCCGCCGTCGATTACGCTCCCCCCGTCCGTGATGCCGGTCACGCTCTCCACGAGGCTCTCGTCGTAGTCGTCCATGACCGCTACCTGGTTCGCGGCGGTCTGGCCGCGGTTCTCGAAGCTCACGGTGTACTCCAGGGTGTCCCCGGGCGAGATGAGCCCGTCGCCGTCGCGGTCGACGGCCAGCCGCCCGCTTTTCTCGATATTGAAGTCGACCATCGCGGCGAACCAGAACCAGTCGAAGTAGAAATCGGCGTAATACCCGTCGTCGTCCGTGTTGACGAGGTCGACCGAGTACCTGGCTGTGTCCGTGGCGACGTGCCCGGCCAGAGGGTAGGTCCTGTCGTCCCAGCTGTTCCCGTCCGTATCCTCGCAGACGTCGTCCTGGTGGAAGTCCGGAGCGTTGCGGTTGCCCCACTCGTCATAGGAGCGGAAGTCGTAGGACATTGTGTCCGGGGCGTGGCCTTCGGATGTCAGGATGCCCTTGTAGGCGGAGGGGAGTGTCGGCCTGGTGGTGAAGTCCATGGCGGAACAACTCGCCTGGTGATGCGAGTCCATGATGTTACAGCCGTCGGCGATGCACACCTCGCCCATGGTGATCGACTGGTGAGTGAAGACTATTACGAGGCTTGCCCCCCACCACGCCTTCAGGGGAAGGAGGCTGAGCGGCCCGGTCTCGACGTGGTACATCCGGTTGGGCTCGTCCCCGATGAGGTCGGTGACCTCCGCGCGGTACAGGCGGCGGTGGTTGACGCCGTTCATCATCTCGTAGCCGACCTGGTCGACGTCGCCCCCCTCGTCCCTCCAGCCGGTCAGGGGCGTGCCCTCGAACGTTATCTCGCCGGACCCGGCCGGCGCCTGGTCCCTTCCCGGTATGGAACGCCCGTCGGTCCCGAAGTTCCCTCCCCAGTAGAGGAAGGCTCTCTTTATCTCAGCACCTTCCGGCACATGGTTTATCGTGGCGTTACCGGGGGACATGTCGATGTACATCTGGCTCCTGTCCGGGGCCTCGTGCATCCCGATACCCTCGGAAGTTATCCCCACGTTACCGGCAGCCCTGAGGAAGACGGTGGTGGAGCCGTCCTTACCGACCGACCAGTCAATGGTCTCGTCGTATGACAGGGCCGACTTGTCCGCCGCAGCCGCCGGCCCGTACGCGCCGATGATGAGACAGGCCAGTATGAAAACCGCCGGCAGGACGATAAGGCGTCTTCTCAACATGACAGGTTCCTTTCTCTCCAGCCTTCGCTCATCAGGGCGCTCAGGCCGACCTTTACCACGCGGGGATGTTCTTCACCAGCGCGGGAGCACCCGCCGCCATCGCACTCGTCATCATCCGCCAGCGGGTAGCGCGGGAGGGAGCATTCCCCCGACCACGGCCCGGAGTACGCCCTGAGGTACTGCGCTATCCAGTTCCGCGGGAGTGGTTCGTACTTCATCGCTTCTCCTCGTGGTTGGCAGGGGTTTCGCGCATTTGCCCTCCTGTGACTCGCCGCCGCCGTAAGAGTGCACCTTCCCGTTTCAGGTTATGTAGTGAGTCAATAATGCGTACTAGCAATATAGGTTGGACAGTGGGTTAATTTCAATAGCCGCAGCGGGAATTGTTGATAAAATACCCTGAATAGGGGATTATCTGACGTTCACTTAATGCAGTATTGACAAAAAACCATCTGAAATATATTATTAATTATCCAATTAATTAAGGAGTTCAAATGGCGAGGACGCCGGCAGGCCCGGGACCGGAAGAGAGGAAGAAGCAAATACTGGAGGCCGCAATCGAGGTGTTCGGCCAGAAGGGATACGGCAACGCGACCGCCGTGGAGATAGGTGAGAAGGCGGGTGTATCATCAGGGACGGTATTCCACTATTTCGGGAACAAGAAGGAGCTGTTCCGCGAGGCTCTGAGGAACTGCGCCGTCGATCTTCGGGCGGCGATGGAAAGGGGCAGCCCACCCACCGACGACATAAAGACGTTTCTCAAGATGACGTCGAGGAACTTCTTCGCGTATCTTCTCGAGAACCCCATGAAGGTGAAGATCCTCTTTCACAGCCCCGAGACCCTCGCGGACCAGGACATCAAGTACGAGTACCGGCGCGTGATGGAAGACCTCTACCAGTTCGTGTACTCGATGCTCGAAGGTGCCCGGAACAGGGGAGAACTGCCGGAGGACCTCTATATCCAGGGAATCGCCGAGTACATGCTGGGTTTTAGCTTCTTCACGTCATATCTCTCATTCCTGGGGATAGAGTGGTTCCAGGGCGGCGGGGTATTCCGGTTTACCGACGGCGACTACCTCATCGACTACCTGACCAGGCCGCAGGCCGGCCGGGCGTGACGCCGTCACCCGAGAAGGACGAAACCCCCGGTACAGATGACCGGGGGTTTCGAATGAAGGTTCCGGATCGCGCTACTGCTGGGGTGTCCCCGGCTCCGCCGGCTGCGGCGGCAGCTGCGGGGGCGCCTGCGTCTCCACCGGCGTCGCCGCAAGCAGGGTGCGGTACACGTAAGCGTTAGTCACCAGTATCACCGGGACCGCGAACAGCATTCCTACGCAGCAGGCGAGGAACCCGAGGATGTTGATCCCCAGGATCGTCCACCAGAGCCCGAACATGTGCCACCACACGCCGCGGGTCAGCTGACCGCTCCGCTTGATGGCGTCCACCGGGCCCAGGTCCTGGTCGATGATGAGGTAGGTGAAGAACTGGTACCGGATGGCCCAGTAGATGCCCGGGATGATAAGCAGTATGAACCCGGCCAGGACGATCAGGCCGTAGAGTATCATTCCGACCAGCACATCCAGGAACTTCGGGTACTTGTCGACCAGGTCGGGGAAGTCGGCCGTCTCGCCGCTCACGAACTTCAGGCCGACGTTGGCCTGGGCGATGTTGATGAACACGCTGACGACGAAGCTCGCGATGCCGAAGATTATCGACCATATCGCGGCAGCGGTACTGGACATGTACGCGCTCATCGACTGGATGCCGCCGGGAATCGCACCGGCCACCCAGAAGATGAGCACCGTCGGGATGAAGAACCCCAGGTTCGTCTTCATCGCGTTCCAACCGAACGAAACGGCGTCCCCGATAGAGAAGTTCTTCTCCATTTAAAGCCCCCTTCCGCCGGGGCGACCTCGCCCTCCGGCACCAGCTGAGCAGGCAAACACCTGCCACAATGATATCGTGCATCTCCAAAGATAACTTTACACGCGGGCCGCCGCGTTCCTCCACGGGGCCTGGAGCGCGTTCTTACCGAAGGTAAAATCCTGCGTGCGACAGCGGCGGATATGCACGGGGCGAGCCCACTCTTATATAATTTGACACTGGCCTGATTGTATTTAGTGGAGGGAGTTGTCAATGAAGACCAAGATCACCGAACTCCTGGGCATCGAACACCCGATAATCCTCTCGGGTATGAGCTGGATAAGCACGCCGGAGATGGTGGCCGCCGTGAGCAACGCGGGGGGCCTGGGCATACTGGCGACGGGCGTCCTGGACGCGGACGAGACGAGGAAGGCCATCAAGCGCATAAGGGAGCTGACCGACAAGCCTTTCGGGGCGAACGCTTCCCTGCTCTTCCCGGGAGCCGCCGCGAACGCCGCTGTGTGCCTCGAGGAGAAGATACCGGTTGTCAACTTCTCGCTGGGAAAGGGCGACTGGATAGTGCAGATGGCTAACGAGTACGGCGGCAAGGTCCTGGCGACCGTCACCAACGCCCGCCACGCGAAACGCGCCCAGGACTACGGCTGCCACGGGGTCATCGCGACCGGGAACGAGGCGGCCGCGCACGGCGAGCCACCGACGACCTTCTGCCTTGTGCCGAGCATGGCCGATGTCATCGACATCCCCATTATTGCGGCGGGCGGAGTGGGCGACGGGCGCGGGCTGGCGGCGGCCATGGCACTGGGCGCCGAGGGGGTCGCCATGGGGACCCGGCTGATGACGACAGTCGAAAGCCCCCTCCACGAGAATTACAAGAAGCTCTCGATCGAGAAGGACGTCTACGACACGCTCTACAGCAAGCGCTTCGATGGCCTGTGGTGCCGCGTCCTGGACACTCCGGGCGCCAGGAAGTCCATCAAGGCGGGCATCTTCCCGTGGGGTTACCTCAAGGCGATACCCAACTCGAAGTTCCTCGCCGACATGCTGAACCTCCCATACTGGAAGATGTTCATCGGGGTGCTGGCCTCCGGGTGGAGCAACGCCCGGCAGCTCGCCTACATGGCGAACGCTTTCAACAAGATAAAGGAAGCGACCGAGGAAGGCGACGTTGTAAAGGGCGTTCTGCCGGTCGGCCAGGTGACCGGTCTCCTGCACGATATCCCGACCGTCGCAGAGGTGATCGAGCGCACCGTCCGGGAAGCCGAGGAGATAATAAAGGCCCGGCTGGCCCAGATGGCGTAGGGAATTGGCCTCAGAAACGCGCTTCGCCCCGCCGGAACGGGAGGAAAGACAGCAGGCGCTGGCCGAGTCGCGCAGGCTCGGAAAGGACAGCGACCTGCAGCTGCTGCTGAGAGCAGTGCCTGACTGCGCGGCCATCCTGAACGACAAGAGGCAGGTGCTGCTGGCGAACGGCGAGCTCCTGGGGCTGCTCGGGGCGGAGGACCTCGAGAACGCGGTAGGGAGCAGGCCCGGGGAGGCGGTGGGCTGCATCCACGCATGGGATTCCCCCGCAGGATGCGGCACCTCGGAAAGCTGCAGATACTGCGGCGCGGCCCAGGCGCTGGTGGCGGCAGTCGAGACCGGTAGGAAAACGACCCACGAGTGTCGTATCACAGCGAGCTGCGAGACCGAGACGGAGTGGCTCGACCTCCTGGTGACCGCGCTTCCCATCGAACACGAGGGAAGCACGCTGGTCCTTCTCACTCTCTCGGACATAAGCGACCTCAAGCGCAGGAGAGCCCTCGAGAGGATATTCTTCCACGACGTGCTGAACTCGGCCTCTGCGCTCTACGGGTTACTGCAGATGGCGCACGACTTCGAGGAGGGTGACGTCCGCGAAGAGCTCGGGCGGCTCGTCGACCTCGGCGGGCGGCTGATAGACGAGATAACCTCGCAGAGGGACCTGCTCGCGGCCGAGAGCGGCGAGCTCAACGTGCAGCCCAGGCCGGTGGATATCCAGGAGCTGCTCCTGGAGGCGGCCTCGCAGTTCAGGAGCATGACACTGGACGAGGGCAAGGAGCTTGTGGTCGAGGAAGGGGCGGCCCTGGAGATAATCACCGACCAGCGGCTGCTGTTCCGCATCATCACGAACATGCTCAAGAACGCGCTCGAGGCATCGGGCGAGGGCTCGACCGTGACCGCGGGTGCCGAGGCCGTGGGCGAAGGTGCCCGCGTATGGGTGCGGAACCCCGGATGGATGCCCAGGGAGGTCCAGCTGCAGGTGTTCCAGCGCTCTTTCTCCACGAAGGGTGCCGGCCGGGGCATCGGCACTTACAGCATGAAGCTCATCGGCGAGCGCTATCTCAAGGGTGAGGTCTCGTTCGAATCCGACGAAGTGAGAGGTACGGAGTTCAGCATCACGCTGCCCCCGGCGTAGAGATACGGGTGAGGGCGGCCGTCGGGCTGACCATGGGGTACAATATCCAGAGCGGCCCAGTGAGATGAAGACGCGTGAGGAGCGTGCCATGCCGGATGACAAAGCCTTGCTCGAGACCCTGGTAGCGCGCGAGAAGGTTCGCCGCGAGGCCTGGCTCAACCATGACGCGGAGGCGCTCCGCGGCCTGCTGACGGACGACTACGTCGAGGTCAACCTGCTGGGTCGCCTGTCGCGCGAACAGGTGCTCGAGGAGATATTCCCCTACCTCGAGATGAAAGAGTACGAGATGAGCGACTTCCGCCTGGCCCGCGCGGGAACCGGGGCGGCTGCCATCACCTACCACTGCCGGGAGAGGGTGAGCTTCAAGGGCGAGCCCGACATCACCGGCGACTTCCACGTCTCCGCCGTATACACGCAGGAAGACAGCGAGTGGCGCCTGCTGCTCTGGTCGATCACCCCCTACGAGAAGTAAGAGCAAGGGGTCAGACCACTAACGTCACGTCCCCAGCAGCAGTACTAGCCGCTGACGCCCGTTTTCGGAGTAATGCCGTTGAATTCGCCGGTGCGCAATATGACGAAACCGGCCTGACCCCATCTGGTATACTGACGCGAGTGTCACCAAACACGGGAGGGCCCAATGAGAGGCGACTCGATCACGGGCTGCGAGCTCATCTCGCGGTGCCTCGAGGCGGAGGGCATCCGCTACGTCTTCACGGCACATACCGAGCGCCTGCACCCCCTGCTCGACGCTCTCGAGCAAAAGGGAGACATCAGGGTGGTGGCGGCCAGAAGCGAGACCGCGGCCACGGTGATGGCCGACGGGTACGTCCGGCGCTCGAGGCGCGTCGCGGCGGTCCTGACCGACGACAACGGCGCCGCGTTGTCGCAGGTGAGCGGGGTGACCAACGCGTGGGCGGACAAGATCCCCCTGCTGTCGCTGTCACTCAGCGCGGACAGTGAGCCAGACTTCAGCAAAGGGTATGACCGTTACCGCTTCGACCAGGGTGAGGTCTTCCAGCCGGTCACCCAGTACAGGAGTAAGCTCGAGTCGCTTTCCGAGGCGCAGTCGGTCTTTGCCGAGGCCGTTGCGCGTTCCACCAGCAACAAGATGGGGCCGTGCCACGTAGACATCCCGGCGCGCCTGCTTGGCGAGACTATCGACGGCAGGTCGGCGCCTGACCCGGGCGGTTTCGAGGAGCGGAGGATAGAGTCCGTCAGGATGTGCGGTGACGGGGACGCCGTGGAGCGCGCCGCGGCCCTGATCGCCGGTGCCGAAAGGCCCCTGCTGTTCCTCGGCGGCGGTGTCCATGCCTCGGGCGCCCATGCCGAGGCCGCCGGGCTTGCCAGGGGGCTTGGCATTCCCGTGGCGACCTCGATGGCCGGCGTCGGGGCGTTCCCGCTGGACGACCCGCTCTGCCTGGGGGGCCCGAGCTATACCTCGGGTGAGGTCTTCCATGCGGCGATCAAGGAAGCGGACACGGTCGTAGCCGTGGGTGTCAGTTTCGGCGGCCTCGAGGGCTTCGGACTTCCACCGCTGTGGTCGGACGCGATACGGTTCATACACATCGACGTCGCCCCCCTGCAGATGGGCTTGAACGTACACCCGGAGGTAGCGGTGCTGGGTGACGCGCGGACCGTCCTGACCCAGCTGGCGGAAACGCTCGCGGGTCGTGGCTTCACGGGCCGGCCGGAGTGGGGCCGCTGGAGCGCCAGACTGGCGGAGCTCAAATCCGGGCGGGCCAGGCGGCTGGAGCGCAACGCCATGAGGCGTTGGCCCTCCATGCACCAGGGAAGGGCAGCGATGGAGCTCGGCAGGCTCGTGGACCGGGACGACCTGCTGATAGTCATCGACGGCGGCAACACTCCGCTCTACGCCACCATGTACGCCCCCACCATAAAGCCCGGACAGGCGTTCTTCCCGTTCGGGATGGCCGCCCTCGGCGGGGGAATCCCATACGCGATAGGGGTGCAGCTCGCGTCGCCCGACAGGCGGGTGCTGCTGGTCACCGGTGACGGTTCTTTCATGTACAACGTCCAGGAGCTGGAGACGATCAAGAGGCTCGGGCTCCCGATAATGATCGCCGTGAACAACGACTCCGCCTGGAACATGATAAAGGCCATGCAGGACTCCCTGTTCGCGCGCAACTTCGTGGGCACGTGCCTGCCGGATGTCGATTACTCGAAGATAGCCTCCGGGTTCGGCCTCCACGCTGAGAGGGTCTCGCGGCCCGAGGAGATAGCCCCTGCTTACGAGCGGGCGGTGGCTTCGGGCGGCCCGGCGCTCATCGACGCGGTCACTGACTCCACGAACATCCCGGACAGCCTGCTCAGCTTCTTCCTTGTCGAGTTCGAGGGAGCGTTCGCGGGCATCAGCCCCACCAAGCTCGCCAGGAGCCTCTGGATGATGAGAGACGTGGGAATCCACAGGATGATGTACATGTCGACTTACATCAGGAAAGCGCTCTTGAAGGTGTTCATCCCTTCGGGGTGGGGGAGGTCGTCATGAGGTACCCGAGCGGAGGCGAACTGCTGGTCGAGTGCCTGGTCCGGCAGGGGGTATCCCATGTCTTCTCCATCATCGGGGGCCAGATGGGCACCATCTACGACGCTATCGGCAGGTCGGGGGACATAGACGTTGTGACGCCCCGGAGCGAGACGGCGGCCGCGCTCATGGCGTGCGGCTACACCGCCGCGAGCGGCCGCCCGTGCGTGTCGATGGCGACGGTCGGCGCCGGGGTGGTCTACGAGGTCGCGGGCCTCTCCAAGGCGTGGTTCGATTACCTGCCGGTGATATCGATCGCGCCGCAGGTCCAGAGCTACCGGGTCAAGCCTCACCAGGAGAGCCTGCAGGCGTGCGAGCAGGACGAGCTCTTCTACCCGATAACGAAATGGAACTCCATTGTCTTCCACTGGGCGAGGATACCCCAGATGGTGGACAGGGCATTCAGGGAGGCGCTCACTGGAGTGCCCGGGCCGGTTCACCTCGACATCCCGGTGGACGTCCTGTTCAAGCGAAGCCCGCTCACGGCCGCGCGGGAGCAGAGGTTGATGGTGGAACCGGGCCGGTCGCGCTACGAGGGCTCCATCATGGGAGAAGCCGACGCGGCCGGGAGGGTTTTCCGGGCACTGAGCGCGGCGAGAAGGCCGCTTGCCGTCATCGGACAGGGATTCGGCCGGCCCGGCAGGTTCCCTGCGGCCGCCGCGTCATTGGAGGAGATGGGCGTTCCTGTCGTCACTACCGTGCACAGTGCCGGGGTGATGCCGGATGGGAGCGCCTGTTACGCGGGCGACCTCGAGTCCTGCGAGGGGCTCGAAGTGGTCGGACAGACCGATCTCGTCCTGCTGGTGGGCATAGACCACGGCTCCCGGGGGTTCATTGAGCGAATAGGCGCCGCGGTTCCCGTCGTGCAGGTCGAGACGGACCCCACGGCGTTTCTTTCCGGGCGTGATGTGCGCGTCGCCGTCTACGCGGACCCCGAGAACGCGCTCGCCGGGATGAAGGAGGCCACGGTGAAGGCCGACGTCAGCTCCTGGCGCGAAGAGTTCGTTGCGGCCGCAAGGGACGCAGCCGACTCGGCTGCGGCGGAACACCAGGTCGTGGGCACGATTGTCGACATGCTCCGTGAGGCCGGCACCGGGAGGAACGTCATAGTCGCCGATGGAGAGGTCCCTGCGCTTGCGGCACGGCGGGTACTTACGCGGGTAGAGCACAAGGCCGTCTTCATCATGGACGAGCGTGAGATCCGCGGAGCCGGCCTCCCGTTCGCAATCGGCGCGCACCTGTCCGAACCGGGCGACAATGTCATCCTCGTGTGCGACAAGAACTCGCTCTTCTACCACGTAAGGGAGCTTCAGCCGGCGGTCTGTGGCGGAATGGACATAACTGTGATCTGCGTCGATGACGTCGATGCGGAGACCAACGTCGCGGACACGGGCAGCGTCCTCTCCGGGCTCGGATGCGACGTCAGAAGATGCGCTGGGGGCCGGAGGGGGGACCTCGCTTCCTGCCTGGCCGGCGTACCCTCCGCGGTCATCCTCCAGTGACGTGATGCAACACTGGGGTCAGGTCATTTTGTTGCGTTTTCAACTGGCAGGGGGGTGGAAGCGGGCCTTCGTAGGGCGTAATCTGTATCCCACAGCAGCAGATCGAGGAGGTCTTCATGGGGGACGAGATGAACGGGACTGCCGGCGAAGCCGGAGCGTCCGGGTGGAGTGACCCCAAGGTCGCTGGCTATCTGATGACGCTGACATATGCGTGCGGCGCCGCCGGAGTGGCACTCGGTGTCTACGGGTATGGGACGGACGGAGCCGTGAAAGGGCTGCACTACGCCTGCATCCTGATGGTCGGCGTCGTCGGGATCATCTCCGGGATACGGCACACCGTCTTCTATCGAAGCGACCTTGCGCGGATGGGCATAAGCGAGGGGAAACCGTTCTTCCAGTGGGAGACCGGCTTCGCCAACCTTGCGCTGGGCGTCATCGCGGTCATCGCCTTCTTCGCCGGCTGGGGCGGCGGCGCCGAGGTGGCCCTCATACTGGCATATGCGCTCTACCTCGCCCTCGCCCTCTCGCTCGTGATCTACAGGCGCGTCAGCTCGAAGAGCCTGGACGCGGGCGTGATATTCGCTATGGTCATGTGGGCGGTAACGGTGGGCTTCATGCTCTTCTTCGGTATCGCGGCGGCCGTTTCTTCCGAGCTGTCGCTGTTCTGACGCAAACAAGGGGTCAGGTCACTTTGTTGCATTTTCACGTGTTCGATCCAGTGAAGTGCAGTAAAACGCAACAAAGTGACCTGACCCCGATGTTGCGCTACTTGCCGATGGGGAGGTAGTGGCGGAACCTGCGCGAGAGCTGGTCGATGCGGTCCATCTCCCTGTCCGAGAGCTTGAGCTGCATCGAGGCCACGTTCTGCTCGGCCTGGCTGACCTTGGTCGCGCCCGGGATGGCGACGACGGTATCCCCGTAGTAGTTGGTGAGCCAGCTCAGGGCGACCACAGCCGCGCTCACCCCGTTCGCGTCCGCGATCTCCTCGAGGCCCTCTACGAGCTTCCGGCTGCGCTCCAGCTGGATGCGCATCACCTGCCGGCGCCCGAACGGCCTCGTCTTAAGCAGGGACGGGTCCTTGTGGAACTTGCCCGTCAGTATGCCCATCTCAAGGGGCGACCAGGCGATGAGGGTGATTCCCAGCTCCTTCGCGGCCTTGAGCGTCCCCAGCGTCTCGATGCGCCGGTTGAGGAGGCTTATCTTCACCTGGTTTGACGCGAGCGGAACCCCGCGCATGGCGAGCGCCGCGTGCGCTTTTCTCATCATGAACCAGGGGAAGTTGCTGACCCCGGGGGCGCGTATCTTGCCCGTTTCCACCAGGTCCGCCATCGCGTCCATCTGGGCCCGGACAGAGGAGAGCGCGATGGGCTGGTGTATCTGGAACAGGCCGACCGGGTAAGGGGCAAGGCACTCTATGCGCGTGTCGATATTCACCCGCAGCGAGTCGGCCGTCCTCATGAACGGGAACCACTTGGTGGCGACCAAGACGTCCGTTTCTGCATATTCCGCGGCCTCCAGCGCGCAGGCGAGCCTGCGCTCGGAGCGCCCCATGCCGTATGCCTCGGCGGTATCGAACCAGTTCACGCCCCCCGCCTTCGCCGTCTTGACGATTTGGATGGTCTCGTCGTCGCAGACCTCCTGCCAGACGAGGCCGTCGAAACCCTGCCCCCCGGCGAACTGCCAGGTCCCGAGGCCGATGGGGGATATCTCGATCCCGGTGCGGCCGAGCTGCCGCCTCGGGGCTCCGTCAGTAGCTACAGCGCTCATCTAGAACCACCCTTCTTTCGTGCGGGTATTGCCGGACGGATGCAGTTGGGCAGGGGCCCGGTGCTCCCGCAAGCGGTCACCTGATAATGGCGATCACTATGAACCCGATGAGCGGGTTCAACGCTATGCTCGCGGCGCCGAGAGCGATGCCCCAACCCGCCAGCCTGCTCTCCCCTTCGACGTTGACGAAAGAGCCGATGCGTTCCCTTCGCGGCTCCGGCAGCCCGTTGATGAACCGCCTGGTCCGCACGCCTGTCTGCATCGCCATGACCGCCAGGAATAGTGCGGCTATCCCCCCGATGGGCAGGAACATGAACCTGCCGCTGTGCAGGGGGTCCGAGGGATTCAGGAGCAGGGGCACCATGAATCCCACGAGGTACCCGCCCACCGCGACCGCGAGTGCCGCCAGGCCCCGGTTGAAGCTCGCCCTGCCCGGCCTCCGCGGACCAGGCCTCTCGGAAGTGCCGCCCTTCTCGTTCAAATCCGCTCCAGGATACTCTCGTGCCACCGATACGTCTCCAGGGGCCAATATCGTAGCACTGTTGATGTCCCCCTGCGCAGAAAAGGCGAAGGCCGCGCCCCGGCGCTCGTGGCGCGGCCTTCACTGACGCGTTGTCGGAACGCCTAGTCGTCCCAGGCGCCGATGGTCTCCTCCCCCGAGGTGCGGGCGGAAAGAGACCCCGCCTCGGTCCATATGTAAGTGGCGCGCTCGCAGATTATGTTCTGTCCGGGGGTGAGGCTCCTCACCCTGATCGCATACCTGCCCGGCGTGGTCATGGTGTCCGCCAGGTTGTAGGTGGCTCGCGTGTTGGCAAGGACAGTCCTGTTGATGGTCGCGTCCGGAAGCACGCCCTCACCGTAGTACTTCATCTCGATGTTGACGTCCACCGGATTTGGATTCTGCACGCAGGTCCAGGTCTCGTACAGCAGTCCGCAGTTGCCTCCGGGGAGGTACCAGTAGGCGTGAGACCCGTCAACCCCTATGGAGTCGTGGCCCACCTCGCGCCAGATGCTTCCGGAGCCCCAGTACATCGGTCGCTCGGCGAGGAGCGGGAGGGTGCCCGACACCTTGATGGACAGGTCGGTGTTGGGCGCCTGCTCGTTGACCTTGATGGTCTCGCGTGTCTGGGGGGCCATCGGGAATGGAGCCATTACGATCTGGCCGCTCGGCTTCATGTAGGTGATGGTCACCTGGTTCACAGCCGCGTTGGGATTCTGGATGCACAGGAATGTCGTGAACCCCCAGGCCGTCGTTCCCTCGGCGAGGAAGAAGTCGTTGGCCGGGGTAGTGGCGCCGACCGACTCGTGACCCATCCTGCGGGAGTCCCTGTACATGGACCTTTCGCAGATTATCGGCTGGTTTCCCAGCACCTGGATGGAGGCGTCCGCCGAGCCTATGTCGTTCGTCATGTTGTAGGACGCGCGAGAATTAGAGGGGACCGTCTTGTTGACGGCGAACGGCCCGAAACCCTCGATCATGTAAGTGATGATGATGTCTGTAGCTGCCACGTTCGGGTTCTGCACCGTTAGCCAGGTCTCGAAGCCCCATGCGCTGGAGCCCTCCGGGAGATACCAGATGTTGTTCGGGGCGGTGACGCCTACAGATGAGTGGGTCTCCAGGTTCTGCTCCACTTCGGAGCCCGGCCCACCCATCCAGAACATAGTCCGATCGACGGCAATAGTCCTGGTCGGGTCGAGGCACTCCACCAGGGTGCTGAAATCCCGCTGGCCAACTGCAGTCAGGGGATTTACGGTCACTCGGCTCTCGGAAGGCATCGTGAACGGGGGCTGGACGAGCGGGCCCAGGTCCGCGGTCATGTAGGTTATGCGGATCTGGACGTCAACGGTGTTCGGGTTCTCTATGTTGATGTAGGTGCCGAAGCCCCAGGCGGTAGTGCCTTCTGCGAGGTACCAGGTCGGGAGCGGGCCCGCCACGGCCGCCCCTCCGCCGAGGAGCATTAGCGATGCCGCGCCGGCGCACATCATAAGGGCTACCAGAATCGAGATCATCTTCCGTGCCATCACACCCACCTCCGTAAGGTTGCCTGCTTCAAGAGTACTCCTGCGGGCAATGACGGTCGAGAGCGCAGTTCCCTTACATGCGCACAATGGGGTCAGGTCATTTTGTTGCATTCAAGGAGTCTGGGATGAGTATGGTCAAAATGCAACAAAATGACCTGACCCCATTGTGCACCGCTACTCTTCGTCCCACCAGAACGGCGGCTTGGAGCAGTCGAAATAGGGCTCGCCGCTGCGCTTGATGATGTAGACCGGCATACCTACGAAGCACTGCTCGAACAGCGCCTCGACGTCAGCCATGCGCATGCGGATGCAGCCGTGGGAGACGGAGTAACCGATGGAGCCCGTGTCGCTGGTCCCGTGGATGAGCACGCCGCCCCCGTTGATGTGCATCGCCCTCGTGCCGAGAGGGTTGTTGGGGCCGGGAGGTATCATGTCCGGCATGTTCTCCATCCAGGTCGACCCGCGGTTGTACCAGGTGGGGTTCTTCTCCATCCTGACTATCTTCCACTGGCCGATGACCGTGGGGTACTTGGCCGAGCCGACTGCGACCGGGTACTTTGCCAGGAGCTTGTCGCGGTCGTAGAGCGAGATGGTATGCGCCTCCTGGTTCACCAGAAGCAGCTTGCCGACGGTCACCTCTTTCACCTCGGGCGCGGTGCGCCTGGCTATCGGTATCTCGATAGTGCGCTCACCCTTATCGAGGGCCGTCTCTACCGCGGCGACTATCTGGTCGACGTCGGCCTTCCGCCCGTCCTTCGGTCCGCGGACTATCGCCTCCCCGGTTGAGACATCCAGGTAGGCGTCCTTCGGCTTGCAGTTGATGAAAGGGATGGCGCCGGTGACAAAACGGCGCACGGCCTCACCGTCGTACTTGATGACCAGCGGCATCTCCATTGAGCGCGGCTTGCCGAGGAACCGCCTTATCATCCGCTCCGGCAGGCTGGTGTCCCACGCGCTCTTGTAAGCGCGCTCTACCATCTCCCCGTAGTCGATCTCGAGCCCGACTTCGGCCGCGGTGTTGGACCAGGAGTCACCGTCCGAGGTCATGGTGAGCGGCTGCGCGGCTACGCCGGCGAACTCCTTCTCGCACTTCGCCACGGCCTGCGCCCGGGTCAGACCGCCGACCGGGACACCGCCGACCCTCACACGCTCGGGGAACCTGCCGAAGGCGGAGGCGTCGGCCGCGAGCAGGAACGGGGACACCGCGGCCAGCAGTACGAACATGAAAGCGAGGGCGAGGACGAGGATGACTTCGTAGGTCTTCTTTCGCCCGAGCCACACCAGCGGCGGATATATGTACTTCCTCTTGAACCTCAACCGGTCTCCCGGGTCAACACGTCGTACGGATACCTGAACCGGATTTTAACATTGGACGCCCGGGGCGGTGATATGTTCCATGTCAAGGCCATGGAACGGCCGGAGCGCTCATGGGTTCGACGTCAAACCCATCCACGGCCAGTTTTCATCCGGCATGGTGAGCGTCGCGATGCCCATCACGGTCGGCATGTCAGCCGAGAAGTACTGCCCGTCGACCTCGTTCATCCCCTTGTTGTACATAACCACTATCGTGGCGTCCTGCTCGGGGTAGTAGTAAGTGGCGCAGTTGTAAGCGAGTGGGTCCCCATCGTGGCCTATGAGGCCGCCGAGGTAGTAGATGCCGAGACCGTATTTGGCTCCGAGGGTTTCCCCGCCGGGGACGTCAATCCATTCCAGGCGCTCTTCCTGAGTCTTCTCGCTGAGGAGTTCCCCGGTGGCGAGCGCCTTTGCCCATGTCTTCATGTCCTCCATGTCGGAGACCATCCCGCCGGCCGCCCACGCCCAGCCGGGCCCGAGCTCGGTCCAGTCGATGAGCCTGTCCCTGTTCTTCTCCTCCCACGCGCCGGTCCAGGTCGTGTAGCCGTGGGCGAACGGCGGAGTGATCTCCGCAGTATCGGGGAGGCTGGTGTTCTCCAGACCCAGGGGATCGATTATCTTCTCTTCTATCTGCTCCTCCAGGGTATCGCCGGTGACCTTCTCCACTATGAGCCCCAGGGCCATGTAGGCCCCGTTCGAGTACCTCCACTCGGTGCCCGGCTCGAAGAACGGGTCGTTGGAGCGGGGGCCCATGTCCATGAACTCCTCGGGGTCCCAGTCCCGCCCCGGCTCGGCCACTATCGCCGCGTTGAACACGGCCTCGTTCTCGCCCTCATCATGGCTGTACATCCCGCTGGTGTGGTTGAGGAGCTGGCGCACGGTCATGTCTTCACCGCGGCGGATTCCCTCGAGGTACTTGCTCACCGGGTCGTCAAGGCCGATCCTGCCCTCGTCAACGAGCTGCAGGACCACGGTCGCGGTGAAGGTCTTGGTGATGCTCCCGATACGGAACTTGTAGTCGGTCCCCATCTCCTCTCCGGTCTCGACGTCGGCCTTCCCCTTCGCTTCGACCCACGCCCCCTCGCCGGGAACCCATACCCCCACGACGACCCCCGGTATGTTCGCCTGCTTCATTATCGCGTCGACCAGCTGGTTGAGCTTCTTGACGGTCGCGGAAGCGAACGGCTGCTCTCCGCCGCACGAAGAACAGGTGAGGGCCGTCGCAAGGAGGAGCACCATAACGAGCGGGGGCGCCAGGTGGCGGCAAAGTCGTGTTCTCATCGCGGCTGACCTCCAGGTTTTGCGCTAGCGCAATCCTACCAGATATTATCGCCGGGCCGACCGCGGTGCTTGAGTGGCTGACAGGAGCCCGGCTCTCCGGGAAGAAGGCCGGGCCCGGGGCAGATTTGACAAAGATGACTTGCGGTAATATTATGACCACCGGTCAGAAGCGAGCTACCTCGGAGTTTTCTCATGGCGCAGCCTCAAACGAAGAAGGCGGAACCGCCGTCCGATAGCATCACGCTGACAAGGCGGGAGCGCGAGAAGGCAGCCCGCCGCGACACCATTCTCGAGGCCGCGAAAGATCTCTTCTACCAGAAGGGTTTTCCCGACACCACCATGGAAGAGATAGCAGCCGCGGCAGAGGTCAGCAAGGGCACGCTCTACCTCTACTTCTCCAGCAAGGACGAGTTGTACGTCTCTATCATCCTCGAGGGATTTCAGATAATCGACGGCAAGCTCGAGGAGATCAGCGCCACGAAAGGCGATCTCGTCGAAAAGGGCCGGTCGATGTTCATGACGTTCGTCGAGTTCTGCCTGGAGAACCGCGAGTACTTCCGCATTACGCAGTACTTTCTGAGTGAGACCGCCCGCCGGAATCTTCCGGCGGCCCTGATCGAGGGGCTGTCCACTTACACAACGGGCCTGCTCGGGTATGTGGCGGACCTGGTTGCGGAAGGCAAGACAGCGGGGATAATACGCGATGACGTGGACCCGTACACGTTCGCCGTCATCGCCTGGAGAACGGCCACCGGCATCCTCGACCTCGCGGTCATCGAGGATGAGACCGGGCTGGCCGGCGGTGAGTATCTCGACCTCTTCGAGCAGGCGTTCGATTTCCTGCTCGGCGGCGCAATGGAAAGATCATAACGGGCCCATGACCACCACACGGAGGTGGAATCGATGAGTCTCGACGTCCAGCAGACCATTTCCGATGAGGCTTACCGCGATCTCGAGGAAGCGGTCGGCCCCGAGAACGTCTCCCGCGAGCCGGCGGTGATCGACTGCTACTCCTGGCAGCCGTTCGCCAACGACAATCCGGAGCGGTGGGTGATAAGGCCCGTGGCCGTCGCCATGCCGGGCAGCACGGAGGAGGTGCAGGCCCTGGTGAAGGCGATCGGCAGGCACGGGCTGAAGTTCAAGGCGTTCTCCACGGGCTGGGGCGCCTACAGCTCTCCGACGAGCGAAGGGGTTGTCCAGGTCGACCTGCGGCGAATGGACCGCATCATAGACATCGACGAGAAGAACATGTACGCCGTCCTCGAGCCCTATGTCTGCGGCGCCCAGCTGCAGGCGGAGGCGATGAAGGTCGGCCTCAACACCCACATAATCGGCGCCGGACCGTCCTGCTCGCCGCTGGCGAGCGCCACGTCCGCGTGGGGCGTCGGGTGGGACTGCTGCTACATGAGCTACAGCGGGCGCAACCTCCTCGGCGCGGAGTGGGTGCTCCCTGACGGCGAGATACTCAAGATCGGCTCGCTGGGCTCGGGGAAGGGATGGTTCTCGGGTGACGGCCCCGGGCCCTCGCTGCGCGGCATCGTGCGCGGCTCAACGGGGGCGCTCTCGGGGCTCGGCATCTTCACGAAGGCGGCCATAAAGCTCTTTAACTGGCCGGGCCCACCGCAGATCAAGACCACGGGGATGCTGCTCGACGCGGATTCCGAGGTGCCGGAGAACCTGAGGTTCTGCATGACTTTCTGGCCCGACAGGAAGAGTCAGGACGAGGCCATCTACAAGATAAGCGAGTCGGAGCTGCCCTACATCTTCAGCCGGACCGGCCTGGGCGCGACGATCTCCATCGCGACCCCCCACCTGATGAAGATACTCGTTAAGACAAAAGCGATAAGGAAGGCCGTCACCGCCGACATGAAGTGGGGCTGCACGCTTATCATGGTCGCCGACTCCGAGGGGGAGATGGCCTACAAGGAGGGCGTGCTCTCCGAGATCGCGGAGCAGTACGGCGGCGCGGTCATCAACCTCACCGAGGCTAAACCGGTCATCCGGATGTTCCTTATGAACTTCCTGCGGGGGACCGCCGTGCCCGTGGTGTTCCGGATGGGCGGACAGATGTTCACCGCGCTGGACCGCAACGATACCTGGGACGCCCAGATGGACTGGGCGGGCATGGGCGAGACCGTGAAGCAGAAGTGGATAGACAGGGGCGGCATCCTGGACGACATGGCCGACAATCCCTACATGGTGACCTACGAGCAGAACACGTGGGGCCACTGCGAGGAGATATTCCAGTACGACCCGCGCAACCCGGAGCACCTGGCGGCTCTCGAGCCGATATTCGTCGAGTTCTCGGTGGAGGCGGCGGAGCGCTGCATGGAGCCGCTCTCATCGACCGACGCCAGGCTGCGCAAGATCATCAGCCCGATGATGGGACACTACACCAGCTGGCAGCAGAAGATATCGGGCTTCCTCGACAGGGACAGGGCGGCCGACACAGGCATGTACTGCGACGAGGTCGACTTCGACGTCAACAAGCTCGAGCCGGAGATGCGCTCCCGCATTGAGAAGCTGGTCGAGAAATACAGCTGGACGGATGAAGGCCCACCGGAATAGTAGCGATTCGTAGTGCCGGCCTCCGGCCGGCTCGTTTGAGGCGGGGGACTACCCCCGGGAGGTGATCGAATTGGCGGCAAAGGGAGGCCCGCTCTTCGAGGTGACGGCCAGCGCGTACCGCAACGGTGTCATCGACAAGAGCATGGCGCTTTTAGGCGACGCGGTGGACGGCGCGATGGAGCAGACCGGCTGCGAGATAGGCGACCTGGTCAACAAGCTCGACATGGCTTCCGAGAAGGCGGTCATGCGCATGGACACACTGCTCGCCTACTCGGGTCCCGTGATCAGGCTCGCCGCGAGCGACCGGCTGATGGCCCTTGTCTCGCGCATGCTGGACGTGGCGCTGGTGCGCAGGCTCACCCTTGCCATGATGACCAAGGTGCTCGCAAAGGCCGTTGCGGCCTGATGCGAAAGGAGAGCGAAGATGTCGGCTACCGACGTTACCGGACTGAGGGAGAAGCTCTCCTCGATTGTGGGCGAGAGCGGCGTATCGGACGACAGCTCCACGCTCGAGACCTACAGGAGCGCCGGTCTCGCAACCGGAGGAGAGCCACTTCTGCTGGTCCGCCCGGGCGATTCGGGCCAGGTGCGGGACCTCGTGAAGCTCGCGGGCGAGGACGGGTTGAACCTGGTGCTCTCCAGCTCTGGCACGCCGCGCTTTCGCGGCGACACCGTCCCATCGGGTGAAGCGGTGATAGTGGACATGTCCGGGATGGACAGGGTGCTGCGGGTGGACCGGCGGAACAAGGTGGCGCTCATCGAGCCCGGCGTGACTTTCGCTCAGCTCAAGGCCGAGGCGAAGAAGCAGGGCATGCGCCCGTCCATGCCGCTGCTGCCCCGCGCGACCAAGTCGGTCATCGCGAGCTTCCTCGAGAGGGAGCCCATCACTGTGCCCCGCTACCACTGGGACATGACGGACCCCCTGCTCTGCACGGAGCTGGTGTTCGGCACCGGCGACCTGTTCCGCACCGGCTCTGCGGCCGGCCCGGGCAGCCTCCAGGAGCAGTGGGACAAGGGACTGGCGCAGAAGAACCCCATGGGCCCAGCGCAGACTGACTTCCTTCGCATAGTGCAGGGCTCGCAGGGGACGATGGCCGCCGTGACCTGGGCCACGATGAAGCTCGAGCTCGAGCCTTCCCTGCACCGACTCTACTTCGTCCCGACGGACAGGCTGGAACGGCTGGTCGAGTTCTCGTACCGGGCCCTGAGGCCCAAGCTCGGCGAGGAGTTCTTCATCCTTGACGCGTTTGCCCTCGCGACCATCATCGCCGAAGACCCGGGTCAGATCGCCGAACTCGCCTCAAGGCAGGCGCCGTTCACCCTCGTATACGGGGTCGCCGGTTTCGAGTACCTGCCCGAGAAGCGGGTCGCCTACCAGGAGAACGACCTCGAGGAGATCGCGCAGGCGACAGGACTGCGGGTGGCACGGGAGGTGCCGGGCGCGTCGTGGCGGCGCCTGGACGAGATCATCTCCAACCCGAGCCCGGAGCCGTATTACAAGACGCGGGCCAGGGGCGCGTTCCTGGAGGTATTGTTCCTGACCACTCTCGACCGCCTGCCCTCACTCGTGGAAGTGGCGGAGGAAGCCGCGGCCCGCCACGGCTACCCGGCCGGTGAGCTGGGCGTGTACGTCCAGCCCATACAGCACGGGCGCACGTGCCACGTGGAGTTCAACATCTACTTCGACCCGGAGGACGAGAAGGATTCCAGGCGAGCCGGTGACCTCCACGAGGACGCGAGCCGCGCGCTCGACGAGGCCGGCGCCTTTTTCTCCCGCCCGTACGGCGCGTGGGCCGGGATGGCTTACGCCCACTGCCCCGATACGGTCGTCGCCTTGAAGAAGATAAAGGAGATGCTCGACCCGGCAGGCGTGCTCAACAGGGGCAAGCTCTGTTTCAACGGCGCCCCGGGGGACAAGCCCGGCAAGAAGAAGAAGGAGGTGGGGTAGATGGCGCTCGAGGACTACCGCAACGACATGGAGGGGTGCTCCCGCTGCTCGTCCTGCAAGTGGGTTCCGTACAACCAGATCAAGAGCTGGCGCTTCGCCAAGAACTGCCCGTCTGTCGTGCGTCACAACTTCCACTCCTACTCGGGCTCAGGCCGCATGATAACGGGGCATTCCATACTCCTGGGCCGCAGCGAGCTCAACGACGACGTCGCCGACATGATCTACAAGTGCCAGATGTGCGGCGCGTGTGACGCTGCGTGCAAGGTGTACCGCGACGATATCGACCTGACCGAGGTCCTGCTTGAACTGCGGGCGCACTGCGTGGAGAGCGGGAGCCTGATAGTGGAGCACATGATGATGCTGGACGCCCTCAAGGCCGAGGACAACGTCATGGGCGAGCCCAAGGCGAAGAGGGGCGAGTGGGCGGAAGGCCTCGCGGCAAAAGACATCAACACGGAGACGGCCGAGGTGATGTTCCACGCGGGCTGCCGCTACTCGTACGATGAAGAACTGCGCCCCACCGTCCGCGGAGCGGTGCAGATGATGCTCGCAGCCGGTGTGGACGTCGGGATCGCCGGCAAGGAGGAGTCGTGCTGCGGGGCCCGGATATACGAGCTCGGCTACCGCGGCGAGGCCGCGAACTACGCCGACGACCTGGTGTCCCGCGTGAAGGCGTCGGGGGCGAAAACCCTCGTCACACCGTGCTCCGACGGCTACGCGGCGCTCAAGTTCCTCTACCCGCGCATGGGCAAGGACCTGGGCTGCGAGGTCATGCACGTGAGCCAGTTCCTGGGTCGCCTCGTAGACGAGGGAAGGCTGCGCCCCAGGAACGAGGTGCCGCTGTCGGTCACCTGGCACGACCCATGCCACCTGGGCAGGATGGGAGAGCCGTTCCTAGGTGACTGGGCCGGGGACAAGCTCGAGCGCCCGATGAGCATGAAGCGAGCGGGGAAGAAGGGCGTCTACGACGCCCCGCGCGATGTCCTCGCGTCCATCCCCGGCGTCGAGCTGATTGAGATGGAGCGCATCAGGGAGTACTCCTGGTGCTGCGGCGCAGGCGGCGGCGTTTACGAGGCTTACCCCGAGTTCGCTGTCTGGGCGGCGCGGGAGAGACTGGACGAAGCCGCAGCGACAGGGGCTGAGGCGCTGGTCACAGCGTGCCCCTGGTGTGAGCGCGTGTTCCGCGACGCCGCCGCGGAGTCCGGGTCCTCCCTCGAGATATACGACCTTGCCGATATACTGCTCAAATCCCTGTAACGCAACATAGGGGTCAGGTCACTTTGTTGCATTCCGACCTGGCTTCCAAGAAGTGGACCTTGCGGAATGCAACAAAGTGACCTGACCCCGGTGTGCAATCCGGGTCTTTCGAGGCGCGGCTCAGATAGGCGGTAGACGGGGGCGACGACTGACAAGGCAACCCAGGCAAGGGAGGCTGTCATGGACGAGTACGATGTTGTCGTGGTGGGGGGAGGGCCCGGCGGCGCGATGGCGGCGAAGACCGCGGCCGACAAGGGGCTGAAGACCGTGTTCCTCGAGCGTGGACGAAAACCGGGGGATAAGAACTCCTCGGGCTGCGGGCTCGGGCAGAGGTGGTGGAAAGACTACCCGGAGCTCATGGAGAAGATCATGGAGCTCCCCTCCGCCCGTAAGGTCGAGATGGTGGTGATAAACCTGCTCGACGAACACGACCGCCTGAGGTACAAGAGCGGGACAACCGGCTCCGACCTGTGCGCCAACCGCTGGCGGGGCGGGATGGAGGGAGTGAGCGTCTACCGCAAGGACCTCGACCCGTTCCTCGCCGGCCTCGCCGAGTCCGCCGGAGCCGAGCTGCGCACCTCGACGCTGGTGAGCGACGTGATGATGGACGACGGCGCCGTTACCGGGGTCAAGACCGGGGACGGCGAGTCCATAAAGGCGGGCGTGGTGATAGCTGCCGACGGCGGCATGTCCACCATGGCCCGTAAGGCCGGCATGCGCAACAGGTGGGGCGGTGGTTGCACGCTCGTCCCGCAGCTCGACTTCTCCTGCGACGAGAAGAAAATGGACGACGTGATCGGCAACGCCGAGTGGGTCTGGTTCGGGCCCCTGTACGGCACCTACCAGGTCAACTTCAGGGACGGGTTCCACATAGGGGCGGGCCAGTGGCTGCGCCCCGACTGGGACGAAAAGCCCCTGGACATGATGAAGAAGCTGGTGCAGATGCCGCCGTTCCAGGCGATGTGCCGGTCCATCGACGCCAAGCCGCGCGAGTACCAGGCCCACCTGTTGCCCTGGCTCAAGAAGCCGCCGAAGACGTACACGTCCGGCATGATGCTCGTGGGCGACGCCGCGGGCTTCCCCTGCCCGCTGGAGGCCGAAGGCATATGGCACGCCGTGACCTCGGGAAAGGTCGCCGCGGAGACGGCGGCGTGGGCCCTCTCGTCGGGAGACGTGTCGGAGCGCAAGCTGTCGGATTACGAGCGCCGCTGGAAGGCGTCCGACCTCGGGAAAGAACACGAGTTCGGCGAGGAGTTCGTCAACCTGTGGAACGCCTCGATATTCGATCCCGAGGGAATGAAAAGGCAGGTGCAGCTCCTGCTCGAGTTCTCGATGCTCCACCCGTTCTCCATCGTGTTCGACTGGGGCGACGCGCACATGGACTGCTTCAACCAGCACCTGGACCACATGCTCGACCTGCTCCCGGAGTTCGGCGACTTCGGCAAGACGTACCTCGTCCCGCTGGCCAGGGGCATATGGCCGAAGAACGTCAAGCACGTCCTGCTGATGGCAAAGCCCCGCATACCGGTGCTCAAGCACCTCTCGGACGAGACGTACTTCAAGGTGATGGCGAGGTTCTCGAGGAAGCTTGCACCGTTCCTGGACCCGGCGGCGAAGCAAGAGGCACCGCTGCCGCGCGGAAGCCTTTAGAGAGGAGGCGGCAGAGGTGGCAGAGATAAAGATTGACCTGAAGAGCCTGGTAAAGCGTGTAGACACGGACAAGATGGGCGACTTCATCGCCTACGACGAGTCGAAGTGCGACGGCTGCGGCCGGTGCGCGCTTGTCTGCTCGTTCAACCTCTGGTCGGTAAAAGACGGCAAGGCGAAGCTGGCTTCCAACTACCAGCAGCACTGCCTGGAGTGCGCCGGGTGCTGGGAGATCTGCGACCGGGAGGCGATAGACTTCTGGTACCCGAAGGGCGGCACCGGCGTCATCATCGAATACGGCTAACGCAACAAGGGATCAGGTCGTTTGTTGCGTTTCCAGTGTCCTGCACAGGCAGAGTAAGCAAATGCAACAAACGACCTGACCCCACACCGGGATGATGCTGTGACTGAGATCAAGAAGTTAGACGTACACCATCACTTCCTGCCGGAAGTGTACATATCCTCGCTCGCGGGCGTCGGGGTCACCGACAGCACCGGGGTGCCGTTCCCGGAGTGGAGCCCACGGGTATCGCTCGACCTCATGGACAGGTTCGGCATCGCGGCGGCCGTGACGTCTATCTCGGCGCCGGGCATCTACTTCGGAGACATCGCTTTCACACGGGACCTGGCCAGGCGGTGCAACGAAGCCTCCGCGGAGCTCATTGCCGGGAACCCGGACCGGTTCGGGGCCATGGCGGTCCTGCCGCTGCCCGACGTCGACGCCTCCCTGGCCGAGCTCGAGTACGCGCTGGACACTCTTTCTCTTGACGGCGTTACCGTGCTCTCCAGCGTGGACGACCGTTACATGGGCGATCCGGCGTATGACGACGTCTTCGACGAGCTGAACAGGCGAGGGGCCGTGGTCTTCATGCACCCCGGTTTCGCTCCGGGGGGAAAGGCGAGGTCGAGCCTGCCCCCGTCGCTGCTCGAGTTTGTCTTCGAGACCACCATGGCCGTATCGATGCTGGTCTTCAGCGGCACACTCGAGCGCTGTCCGGACGTGAAGCTCATCCTGCCCCACGCCGGCGGCACGGTCCCGTATGTCGCGCTCCGGATGTGCGTCGGCCAGTTCTGGCCCGGCCTTGCCGAGAGCGTACCCCAGGGCGTGATGACCTATCTGAGGAGGCTCTACTACGACACGGCGCTCTCGGCCTCGCCGCACGCGCTGCGCTCGCTCCAGGAGCTGGTCGAGCCTTCTCACATACTCTTCGCCTCGGACTACCCGTTCGCACCGGAGCTCGCGACCGGCATCACCGTCGGGGGCCTCGACGATTACGACGGATTTGACGAGGAGGCGCTCGCGTGGGTGTATCGCAAGAGCGCACTCGGCCTGTTTCCACGCTTCGGGGACCCGGATGAGGCTTGAGAACGGGAGCGGCAGCTGGGGCCGCGTGCTCGAGGTGGACCTTTCCACGGGCACCATAGCGGACATGCCCGTAGAGAAAGAAGCCTACCGGCGGTTCCTGGGAGGCTCGGGGCTCGCCGCCCACCTCTTCGTGAAGATGAACGGCCACACCGCGGAGCCGCTATCACCCGGGAACCCTCTCATGGTCATGAACGGCCCCCTTACAGGGACTTCCCTGCCCGGCTGTTCAAGGCTGGAGATATGCGCCCGCTCCCCGCTCACCGGTATCTGGGGAGAGTCGAGCATGGGAGGAGCGGCGCCCGCCGCCCTCAAGAGGACCGGCTACGACGGCCTTATCGTGACGGGAGCTTCCAGTAACCCCGTATATCTCCTCATGACCGACGAGGAGATTGAGCTGAGAGACGCTTCTCACCTGTGGGGCAGGGACACCTTCGAGACCGAGCGGGCGCTCAAAGAGGGCGCGGGCAGGGTGGAGGTCATCTGCATAGGCCCCGCGGGCGAGAACCTCGTGCGTTACGCGAGCGTCGTCACCGACCAGGGCAGCCTTGCGGGGCGCTCCGGGATGGGCGCGGTAATGGGCTCGAAGAACCTGAAGGCGATTGTCGTGGGAGGAAAGAGAAGGGCTCCCATAGCTGACGAGGAGAAGTTCAAGGAGCTGCGCGCGGCCGCCCTCGAAAACATCAGGAAGAGCGTGTTCGCCGAGGGGCTGTCGCTGTACGGGACCGCCGGCGGCATCGAGCTATCGGCCGCTATAGGGGACGTCCCGTTCAAGAACTGGAGGAGGGCCCGGTGGTCCGAGGGCGCCGAGAGCCTTTCCGGCGTCAGGCTCTACGACACCATCCTTACGAGGACGAGGTCGTGCTACGCGTGCCCGGTCGCCTGCAAGAGGGTGGTCGAGATACCGGAGGGCGAGTTCCGCATGGAGGAGGGTCCCGGCCCGGAGTATGAGGGCATCAACGCGCTCGGCTCCCTGCTGATGATCGACAATCTCGAAGCGGTCGTGAGGGCGAACGCGCTCTGCGACGCGTACGGCATGGACTGCATATCCACCGGGGGCACCATCGCCTACGCGACAGAGGCTTTCGAGAAGGGCCTCATAACAGAGCGCGACACCGGAGGGATGACCCTCGGCTGGAACCGTCCCGACGTGCTGGTGGAGTTGATAGGACTGATTGCGAGAAGGGAAGGGTTCGGAGACGTGCTCGCCGAGGGGTGCCGGGTGATGGCCCGGAGGTTCGGCGGCTCTGACTACGCCATCGAGATAAAGGGAATGGAATGCCCCATGCACGACCCGCGCGCCCTCTGGTCGATGGCGCTCGGATATGCGACAAGCATCAGGGGCGGGTGCCACAACAGGGACACGAATCTCGGCCTCGAGATGGGGATGGACGACCTCGCGGAGGTCGGGCTGGCGCGCACGAAGCCCCACAGCGCGGACGGCAAGGCGGAGATGACCGCCTACTCACAGGACATCGCCTCGGTGCTGGACTCCGCGGTGATGTGCGTGTTCGCGTGGAAGGGGATGGGCTCGACGGTCGCGATGGTGCGCGACATGATCAACGCGGTGACGGGATACGGACTGAGCGAATCCGACCTGCTGGAGACCGGCAAGCGCATCTGGTGCCTGAAGAGAGTGGTCGGCGGCCTCTGCGGGGCAACCAGGGACGACGACCTGGTCCCGGCGAGGATAGTTTCGCCTCACGAGGAGGGCGAGGGCTCAGACCTGCTGAAGGCGCTGAACCCGCTCATAAGGGTCAACTCGTTCGTCGCTTCCAGGCTGAAGAACGAAAAGCTGCTCAGGTACTACCTCGACCTGAACACCAGGGTGCTCATACCGCGCTCGAAAAAGACAATACGCATGGTCGGCTGGTTGCTTGCCCCGCTCGAGCTCTTCGAGCGCGTGTCGCGGAAAGGCCGGGAAGAGCGAGAGCGCGCAACTGTGGGATTTGATAGGATGCTCGAGGAGTTCTACCGCGCAAGATGTATCGGCGAGGACGGTTTCCCCGAACAGAGCGTTCTGGAGGAGCTGGACTTGCAGGAGCTTCTCCCCCATATCGGATTGAGCCGGGTCTCTTGAGCCCGGCCCGACGACAGAGGTGATGTATGGCTGACGAGAAGGTGTTTGTCCTGGCCGAGCTCGACGAAGGCGGAGGCCTCTCCAAGCTCACCCTCGAGCTGATGGGCCTGGGTGCCCGCCTGGCATCGGAAACGGGGGGCGAACTGGACGCGGTGCTCCTGGGCGAGGACGTCGGCGCAAGCGCGGCGGAGCTTGCGACGCTGGGGGCGAGCCTCGTATCCGCGGCGGACCACCCGTCACTGGGGAAATACAACCCGGACCCCTACCTCGAGGTGCTCGTGCGGCTCCTTGAGCCGCAGGATGCTTTTACGCTGCTCGCGGGCCATACCCCGATGGGCCAGGACCTCGCGCCACGCCTTGCGTTCGCGCTGGAGGCCGGGCTGGTCACGGACTGCGTTGCGGTGGAGCCGGGGCAGCAGGCGGGGGGTCCGGTTTTCGTCAAGCCGGTCTTCGGCGGAAACGCACTCGCGTCCAACGTCATCAAGACACCGAGGCGCCTGGCTACCGTCAGGGCGCGCGTCGGCTCGGCCCCGGAGTCCGCGGCTTCCGGTGGAGAGTTCGTGGCCCTGGAAGCGCCCACCGCCGAGCCCCCGATCAGGTCGCTTGGGCGCACCACCGAGGACAGGGGCGTCAAGCTGGAGGACTGCCGGGTCGTGGTTGCCGGGGGCCGGGGCATGGGCGGCGCCGAGGGTTTCGGAGCGCTGGAGGAGCTGGCCGGCCTGCTGGGCGGGGCGGTGGGCGCCTCGAGGCCGCCCTGCGACTCCGGCTGGATCCCCGCTTCCGCGCAGGTCGGCATCACGGGGACGATCGTGGCCCCCGACATCTACTTCGCGGTCGCCATAAGCGGCTCGAGCCAGCACCTCTCGGGGATGAGCGAATCGGGGAAGATAATCGCCATAAACCAGGACCCGGAGGCCTATATATTCAAGGTCTCCGACTACGGGGCGGTCGGGGACTGGAAGCAGGTTCTCCCGGCCCTCACCGAAGCGTTGAAGCATCACATATCCTGAGCTGGAAGAAGCCGGCGGACCGGAGGAAGGACTGTAAATGGGACTGAACATAATCGTCTGCCTGAAGCTGGTGCCCGACCCTGAGGGGCCCGCCGATTCCTTCACCGTGGACCAGGCGAGCCGGCGTGTGGTGGTCCACGGCCTGCCGCCGGTGGCCAATCCCTACGACGAGAACGCCCTGGAAGCCGCGATACGCATCAAGGAAGCGGCCGGTGATGGTGAGGTCAAGATAACGCTGCTGAGCATGGGCAGGTCCCTCTCAAAGGCGGTGATGCTCAAGGCGCTCGCGACAGGCGCGGACGAGTATGTTACCGTCGAGGGCGAGCAGCTCGAGGCGCAGGAGCTCGATTCGTACACGACCGCTACACTCCTCGCGTCGGTCATCCGGGGCCTCGACTACGACCTGGTGCTGACCGGCCGCCAGGCCGCCGACACCAACTCGGGACAGGTGGGGCTCGGCATCGCCGGGCTGCTCGGCATTCCCGCGGTGACGGTCGCTCAGAAGGTGGAAGTCTCGGGTGGCATGGTCCGCGTAGAGCGGGTCCTGCCCGACGGGTTCGAGACCGTGGAGGCTCCCCTTCCCGCGCTGGTCACCGTCAGCCACGAGATCGGAGACCTGCGCTACCCGGCACTCGCGGCGATAAAGGCCGCCAAGCAGCTGCCGCAGAAGTCACTTTCCCTCTCCGACATCAACGGGGAGCTTGCCTCGACCGGCCTGGTGGAGCGCATGGGCCTGGCTGCCCCGTCACGCGAGCGAGCGTGCGTGATGGTCGGAGCGGACACCGGGGAGGAAGCAGGACGGGCGCTCGCCGAACGTCTTCACGCAGACCGTGTCCTCTGATCCGGGACGCGAACCTAGCTGCAGGTCACCTCGCGCAGCTCTCCAATCACCTTCTTCAGGTATTGGATGAGATTGTTCTTGTGTTCATTCCCTACCTGTCGCTTTACATCGGGTACGGTCAACTGCGCGAGAGCTTCATAGGCGTTGCGCAACAGGGGCACAACCTCGAGTGTGAGGTCCCGCATCCGCTCCGCTGACAGGAAATCATCGTCGTACTCGTCCCGATGCGCCGAGAAATCAGATATCACGAGGAAGTATGCATAGTAGATGTCGGGCCATACGCAGAATGCAGGCAAAGTTCCCTTGAGACCGAATGTCCGGGCTGCCTCATCCGGATTCACCCAGTAATTGGCGCTCTTTACTCCGCCGTACTTGTTCACGGCGCCCGACCGATACATCTCCTCGAGGGCGTCGTAGACCCCTTTCTGATTGTACTTGAGCTTCGAAGCGATCGAGTTTGAGCTTCCGCTTCCCGCAGTGAGCAGATAGGTCATCACGTCGGCGCGTGTCGCCGTGCCGTAATAGTGTCGCAGACGAAGCATGAGATTCGCTGGATTGTCCAGATCGGGCGCACCTGAATGGCCGCGCATTCTCGGGGTCCCTCGGAGCAGGCTCCAGCTCTCAAAGACCGGGTCGGCGCTCCTCTTCTTTTCGTAGTCCCGGATGTTCTCGGACAGGAATAGTGCCTCGCCGGGCTCTGACCTGCCGGACTCCAGGCTGTCACCTGCCTCGTCCCGGACACCCTGGAAGAGGTTCTCTCCTATGTAATCGGAGATATACTCGAGGACCGCCCCGAGCGTTCTTTGAACATCTGTCCCGAAGGTTCGTGATATTCTCTTGAGCCTCCACGGCTTGAGCACACCGTGGTTCAGCGATATCCAGTCCATGGCCTCATCGAACAGGCGGGCGTCACTCCTCCCGAAAGCGCACGTGGCAACCACGAGCGCCTCTGGATCGACGACGGATCCGCGTGCGGGATCGACCGACAGAAAAGCGCCCAGTGCCGCCCACTGGCACCAGAGTATCTCCCTTAGCGATTCAAGCAAGTCGTCCGGCCAACTCCGCATGACCTATCTCCTCCAGAACATCCAGTAAATCTGCTCGAGAGTAGCCCTGCTCGAGGCACCACTCAAAGCCAGCGAGAGCTTCTTCCGGCGTGGTGTTCATCTCAATGAGATCTCCCCTGTCGGGCTCTCCTCTCGCCGCCGCCGCCTTCATCTTCAAGAGGACTATGTCATAGCGGGAGATCAGCCTGATCGTGAGCCTGTCGCCGTACTTTCGAACGATCGCCCTTTCAGCAATGCCATCCGGCAGTCCATCATCAAGGAGGCTTCTCGACTGGAAGCTGAGCCAGTTGCTCTGGACACCGTGGATTGCCGCTACTCTTCCGACCGCCTGACGGAAACTTGAGGCTGGAAGCGGTTTGGTTGGAACGGGCCTATCCGCATCCAGTACCACAAAGGCAACGCCGTCCACATCGCGCGTCCGACGGCTGATCATTCCCTGGAGTATCATCGGCATGCTCCCGCAGACCAGGATATCGACATCTTCGGAGTCCGAATTCCCAAGCGCTGATCCCAGCGCACTGAGGAGCTCCTCCGCGAGGCTCCCGTCCATCTTTGTTCTTCCCCCTTAGACTTAATGCTATTAATACTAAGTATAAGGATTAACCAAGGGGTGTCAAGGCCTAACTGAGTCAATAAGCCAGGTGTCAGCGGAAAGAGTATTCCAGACGGGTGTTGAGGCCCAGCAGCTTGGCGAAGGTCTTGCCCGGGATGCTCTTCGTGCCACCGGTGCCGACGACCTTGACGTTGCGGACGCGTCCGCCCGGGGTGCGGTCCGATAGGTCTATGAGCTTCAGGTCCCCGACGCTGACGTCTGCTCCAGCGAGCTTGCTCCTGAGCGAGGGCACGGACATCTCGACCACCCCGCAGTAGCGCGGCGAGCGCGAGCAGAAGGTGTCGGGCTTGCCCCTCAGGTAAGGAAGGGCCTGGCCTCCCCAGACATCCTCGTTGTTCTCGGTGTGCCCCCCGCAGGAGCCGCAGTAAGCGGCGGTGATGGGAGAGCCCCCGTACGTGATGATCTGCCCCGAGGTGGCGTTCACCGCGGCGACGCTATTGGGAATCTTTGAGAGGTCGCGGTTGGCGTCGAACGCCTGGCAGCAGTCCCCGCTGGAGCAGATATCGTAGCCGGACCCGGCGTGCTTGCCTCGTGCGATGACGTTTAGGGTGTAGGTGCGCGCCGCCAGGTAAAGCACCTTGAGCCCCTCGGCCGGCCAGCTGTCAGGCTCCTCGGCGAGCCTGTAGAGGTACTCCTTCATCGGGTACGAACGAACGGCCCCGTCCCTGCACTTGACCCTCACCGTCCGGCTGTCGTCCGTCTGCCCGAGGGAAACGCCGGTGTAGTAGTAATTGATTACCTGCTCGCAAGACTGCCCGGACTGCGCGCGGTAAAGCACGCCGTCCATGCACAGGCCAACGCCATGTGCCCGCCCGTAACCCCTGAAGACGAACGTGGCGTCGGGCCCGGGGACCTCGCCCCCGTTGCTGAGCGTAGTGCCCGCGACGGGGGCGGTGCCGGAGCTGGCGGCGGCCGTGCCCGTGCCGCCCGAAGCCGGGGAGTTTGACTCACTGGTGCCCGCGGCGGGGAGCCCACCCTGCCCCTGGTCCACCTGCTCGGCCATCATGTACCTCGGCTTCTCGCTCTCCGCGGTTTCCGGGGTTTTATGCTTATCGTTGCTGCCGGCAAGCGCCAGCACCAGGCTTACGGAGACCAGGATGACGAGGCCCACCAGGAGAGGCAAGCCCCAGAACGAAAGCAGACTTCTGACTTTCTCCGGCACTTTTACATGTAACATATCTCAACGACTAAGTTAGCCAAAACCGGCCGTGTTGGCAAACGGCGGCCGGCATACCGTCGGTGAGCATGACTAGCGACTGCCCCAGTGCGAAGGGTCGAGCCTGAGGAGCTCCTCGGCGATCGAGTGCCGGTCGCGCTCCTCGGGTGTCTCCGAAGCCGGCACCATCTCGAAGACGCAGCAGGGCGCGCCGGTCGACGCGCACTCCACCTCGCGGCCCTGGAACCATTCCCCGGTGATGGCGCTGGCGTGACCGGCGCCGCCGCCGGCGAAGTAGCGGCAGACGGGGATATCGGAGTGTCCAAGCCACGCCGACTCCTGCGAGTTCAGGAGCGCCGCGCGTATGGGTGTCGAGGCGAAATCGAACTCCACCACGGCTCCCCAGCCCCCCTCGTTTATTATGATGCGGGTCTCCATCGTCAGCACCTTGTTGAGGAACCTGGCCATGAGCGGGTCGCTGCGCACCCGGTCGAGTAGGCCGCCTTCGGTTATGAGGGGAAGCAGTACGCGGGGCGACCAGCGGTCCTTGCGGAGCGCGTCCTTCGCCTCATAGTAGCCCGTAAGGAACCCGATGTCGTAGAGAGCGCTCTCACGTCCTTCAGGCCCCAGCCGGTCCAGGACACGGTGCAGGACCCAGAGTAGCTCGGAGCCGAACATTATCTCGTCGACGCCGCCTATCCCGATGCGCCCCCGCGCGACGTCGACATCGTGCAGGTCGAACGATGTCGCACCCATGTAGGCGCGCACCATGAGCGGCATCCTGTCCTTCAGCCTCGGCACGTTCGCCGCCGGCCTCAGGCATCTCACCAGTGCCGGGTGCCTCTCACAGAACTCGATCAACCCCAGCGCGGCCCTGACCTTCAGCATCGCTCCCCCTTTCTCCGTGCGCCGGCCCCGGGCGAACCGTGCGAATTGATGTTAATATATACCGTCGGTCGAAACGCGGGTTTTTAGGGTTTCATACGGATTTACCAGCATGTCGGCCTCTGTATGAAAGGGGGACTTTCGAGTGAGCAACCTACCGGAGATCAAGGAGCGCCTTGACCGCCTCACCCAGATGAGCAACAGCTTGAAAGAGCAGTTCACGGGCATGACCGGCCCTGAGGGCGAGGAGCTCAAGAAGAAGGCCAAGAAGCACGGGGCGAAGATCGGGATAGGCGCGGGCACCTCCGTATTCGGCCTGCTCATCGTGTGCCTGGCGATGATCTACAGCCTGGCGGTCATCATCCTGCTCGTGAACATCGCCCTGGACAGGCTCTGGCTCTCCGCGCTCATCGTAGTCGGAGGCTTCATCATCATCGGCGCCATCATCGTCGCCGTCGGGGCCAGCATCGCCCAGTCCTCCGCTAAGGAGCTGTCCAAGACAACCGCTGGTCTTACCGCGCAGCTCAAGGCGACAGGTGACCAGATGAAGGCGGAGGTCGAAGAGCTTCAGAAGCTCCTCAAGAAGGAGGCTGAGGAGCGGCAGAAGCAGATGATGGAGATGATGGAGGCAGCGAAGCAGGCGGCGCCTGTCGCGGCGCCGGCCGCCATCGTCGGGCTGCTCGCCCTTAGGTGGCTCAAGAAGCGCAGGGTGCAGCGCAGGGAGCAGAAGGCCATCCTCAGGGTCATACAGGCGTACGAGGAGGCGAAGGCCGAAGCGGAGCTCGATTGAGCGCGCTTGACCGGTACCTCGTAAGGCCGTTCGAACCCGAACGCGACCGCGACGGCGTGTACCGGGCGTTCGCTGAGGGGTTCCACCACATACTCTGGCCGATAATAGACCATGCCCACCGCTCGATGGTGGACGAGATCATACTCACCGCTTACCGCATGGGAGTGGCGACGTTCGTCGCCGAGTCTGACGGAGAGGCCCGGGGTATCCTCGTCGGCGCGCTTCCGACCGAACCGCGGGAGTTCGCGAAACAGGTCGGACTGTTCTATTCCTACATCTGGAAGTGGTTCTTCGGCGCGGGAAGGGGCAAGGCGAGGCCTCTTGCCCGCGCCCACCTCCGGAGGGTCCTGCTGGGATACACCCCGTTCGTCTACCTTCACCCCATGCGGCCGAGCACCGAGACGCTGCTTCTGACCAGCCAGTCGGGTTACCGGGGAGGAATAGGCAGGGTCATGATGGACGCGTGGGTGGCCGAGTCGCGGTCGCGCGGCTACAGGTGTACCACCGTCGGCACCGACACCAAGCTCTCGTGGGACTTCTACGAGCGGTACGGCTTCAGCCGCGTGCGCAGCTTCAACATGACCGCCTACAGCTATTCCCTGCCCGAAGACACCGTGACCGGGCTCGTATATTCGCTGGACATCTGAGCGCCTCCCTGGAGGGAGAGGGTGGCCTTTCAGGGCTCAGCGGTCATTCAGGGTGGAGATGCCGAGCCTGCTCGCGTTCAGTATGCTGGGGCACGCTTCGGGCGGCCTTCCTACGAGAAAAGGCCGCATGTCGTCGTGAGGCCACGCTGGATATCCAAGCAGGACGCCGGCAACGTTCAGGGAGGCGAGGACCGCCATCCCCTCCCTGGTCCAGGTGGTAGCCGAACCCAGGTGAGGGACCAGAACCACGTTTTCCAGCTCGCTCAAACCGGGCTTCATGTCGGGCTCGTCTTCGAAGACGTCGAGACCGGCCTTGAACCCGGGATTAGCCCTGCAGTGGGCAACAAGGGCTTCTTCGTCTATCAATGGCCCGCGGCTGGTGTTCACGAGCACCGCGCTCTGCTTCATCTGCCCGAGCAGGGACGCGTCTATCAGGTGACGGGTACTCTCGTCGAGACAGGCGTGCAGGCTCACCACGTCCGCCTCGCGCAGTAGCTCAACAACGGTATCGGCCCTCCGGCAGGAGACCGGGCGCTCGCCGCGCGATGCGAGATAGCTCCCGTAGCCGGCAATGCATTCCTCGAGCGCCTCGTTGCGCACGACGTCGTAATAGACGAGGTCCATCTTCTGGCCTTCGACCATCATGCGGGCGTAAGCGGCTCCCACCCTTCCCACCCCGATGACGCCCAGCGTCTTGCGCCACAACAGCTCTCCCAGCAGGAGGTCCGGCAACCATCCACGGAAGAGGCCCCGGCGCATGAACGCGTCTCCTTCGGCGACCCTTCGGGCGGCCGCGAAAGTCAGGGAGACCGCCATCTCAGCCGTCGTCTCGGTAAGGACGCCGGGAGTGTTTCCAACCGCGATGCCGTGCGAGGTTGCGCTTTCGATGTCGACGTTGTCATGGCCGACCGCGTAGTTGCAGTAGGCGCTCCCGCCCGCTGCCTTGAGCGCGGCGAACTGAGCCTCCCCCCACAGCTCCGTAAGCTGCCCGATGCAGCCGTCGCACCGACCGTCGATCGCCGCTACGATCTCTTCGGCGCCCAGGTGCTCGTCGCGGCTGTAGACCTCGACTGCGCAGCCGGCCCCGGAGAGGATCTCCAGCCACCGCCGGCCCGGCAGTTGCCTGGTCACTACCACCCTGTGCCTGCCGCCCGCGTTGTAGAGCGTCCAGCCTTCGGAGAGCGAACCCAAGCTACACCTCGAGCCGTTCCAGGAAAGTGCTTGCAGTCCCCCAGCCTCTTCCCGCGCGCGGTACCGCGGCGGACCGGAAATAGGCGGCGAGCAGGAGCGATGCCAGGCGGGGAGCGCCGCCTGCGCCGATGACGATGCCACCCGTCGCGTCCACGATGCTCCCCAGCGATGCCTCCTGCCGGTCAAGCTCTTCCGGCGACTCGCCTGCCAGCATGATGACACAGCTGTTGCCGAGGACCTTGCGGAGGAGGCTCCCCAGCGTTTCCGTCTCGGCCACCCGGGCAAAGAGGTTCGGCACCATGCAGTAGACCAGTGAGCCCAGGGACGCGAAGTTCGCAAGATATCCGACGTGCTCGGCCTCGAGAGCCTCGTTTGTCCTCGCCTCGGCCTCGGTGTGGGGGAAGAGGCAGATGTAGAACCGTACGCTCTCAGGCACCTCCACCTCGGCGTCGAACAGCAGCCCGTCCATCTTTATCTCGCCCGGACCGGGCCACTCCTGGAGCCTGACGGTCCCGGAGGTCACTATCGCCCTGTCCGGAATGCCGCTCGCTACACCTTCTGCCGTTTCCACCCGCCCGTCGGGCAGGACGTACTCGACCGAGACCAGCTCGACGACACCGGCTTCCCCTCCTCCGATGTCTGACAGCAGCGAGCCGCACGGCCCGTCCTGGGGCATGCGGACGTTCAGCCCGAGCTTCATGACCTCTGCCTGGAGCTGAGCGGCGCACACTCCCGGCTCGACGACCGCCGTACGCTCCCCTGCGTCAACCGAGATGATGCGGTTCATCCGGTTCAGGTCGAGCTGAACCACATCATCGCTCATCGGCGCCCCGAACGCCCCCCAACCGGTAGCATAGGACGAGCACCGAAGGCTGTTTTCGCCGCAGAGGCGGAGTACAGCCCGCACTTCGTCGACAGAGCCGGGAAGGACCACAACCGCCGGCCGCTTGAGCCAGATGTCAGGGTCCTCACCGGGCAGTGACTGCCAGACGTAGCTGTCGAGCACCGCCGGCTCGCGCGAGATGTTTTCCGCACCGACTATCTCCTCGAGCCCGGTGTAGATACCTGTCTCGATCATCCGCCAACCCCCTGTTCGGACGCGACCGCTGTTCCCGTCGCTCTCGACACGAGCTCCGACAGCTCGATGATCTCCAGCTCTTTGCCATGTTCGGAAGCGCTGTCGCGAAAGGCCCGCACGCACCAGGGGCACGATGTAACCAGGGCCCGAGCGCCGGTAGCCTCTGCCTCCTCGAGCCGCTCAAGCGCGGTCCAGGAGCCGAACTCCGGGTAGGCATCGAGCACCCCGCCGCCGGCGCCGCAGCACCAGGAGTACTCCCGGATACGCTCCATTTCGACGAGCTCGAGTCCCGGGATCGCACGGAGCACCGCCCGCGGCTCGTCGTACACCCCCCGCCTGCCGGCCCTCTTCAACTGCTGTGGCCGGCCGAGCTTGTCCCCCTGCCATGGAACGAACGGCTCGCCCATGCGCCCGAGGTGGCACGGGTCGTGGTAAGTGACCTTTATCGGCACCGGCTCGGCGAGTTCGATGCGCCCGTCCGCCACAAGGTCGGCCAGGAACCCGCTCAGGTGGGCGACCTCCACTCCCGGGTCCTTGCCCATCTTCGGGTAGAGGTATCGCAGAGCGGAGAAGCAGTCCGAGCAGGCGGTCAGCAGAACCCCGGCGCCCGAGGCGTTTATCCTCGAGAGCATGTCGTCGGCGAAGTTCGCCGCCTCGCCCTGGTATCCGAGCTCGTACACGCGCCCCCCGCAGCACGCCTCCTGCGCCCCCGCCACCCCGACCTCGATCCCAGCCTTGCGCAGCAGGTCCACCGCTCCCCTCAAGACCGGCCACAGCTCCCTGTCGTACGAGTACCGGCAGCCAGCATGCAGCAGCACGTCCACGGTCTCCTGGTTGGTATCCTTCAGGCCGAGCCCTTCGGCCCAGTCGCCCCGCCGGTCGCGGGGCTCCCCGAAGACATTGTTCTCCTTCTTGAGGGCGTCGACGGTCATCATGTGGTCGGCTATGAGCTGCCCGCTCTCCACGCAGCTCGCGCGAAGCTCCATCAGCACCTCGGAAAGGTCTATGTCGTCGCGGTACACCTTGCAGGAGACGTCGCACGCGCCGCACATCTGGCAGCTGTAGACTATCTCCGCGACCTGCTCGGTCAGCTCGCTCCTCTGTTTCAGGACCGAGAGCCCCATGGTCATCTTGCCTGAGCCCGAGTAGGGATGCGCGGTGAACCTGGCGAGCGACGGGCAGTTGCGCGCGAACCGCCAGCTCTTCACCTGGTTGAACGGCATCCACTTGCACGAAGAGCACCGCGAGCACGCGCTCATGTCATTTTCGTACTGTGCCAGCGCCATTCCTACACCCCCTCCGCGCGGCCCTGGGCCGCTTCAACCGCCCGCTTGAGGCTCTCGGTGAGCATTGCCGCCAACCGATCGCGGGAATCGCCGCCGTCGAGGTTTATCGCCAGCCGGCTCACCAGCTCCCCGGCATCGAGCTCCGCAGCCCTGTCCTCAGCTTTGAGCACAGCTTCCTCCGGTACGCTATCGAGGAGTCCCAGAAGGTCTCCCATCCCGAGCCCGGTCTCATCGACGAGGTTGTCGAGCGCCCGGCCGGCGACGGCCACAAGGTCTTCGAGCAGACCTGTCTTTTGGCACTGCCGCAGCAGCTCGAACGTCGAGGCCGAATCAAATACCATTTGCATCACTCCTCGATCGCCGACCTGTACTTGCTGTCCATCTCGAGGTAATAGGGAACCCTCAGGAATTCGTTCAACTCCCCGAATGACTGGGCCCAGTCGCTGAAATCACGCTGCCTGCCGTTCTCCTTGAAAGTGTTCAGCTCATCAATACAGGAGCTGATGGCGGCGCCCAGGCAGATGGCGGGGAAGATCGCGATGGAGAAGCCCATCTTCCTGAGGTCGTCGACCGGCAGGTTGGGGGTGCGCGGCGCCATGTTGACGAGGTGCGGCCGGTCCGGGAGGCGCCTGGGTATCTGTTCCATCTCCTCCACGGTCGTCGGAGCCTCGAGGAACAGCACATCCGCACCTGCCTCGGCGTACAGCCGGCCGCGCGCGACCGCGTCCTCGAAGCCGTTGACCGCAATGGCGTCCGTTCGCGCGATGATGAGCATGTTCGGGTCCCTGCGGGCATCCACGGCGGCGCGTATCTTCGCCGCCATGTCCTCGGCGTCGATGACGCTCTTGCCGAGCATATGGCCGCAGCGCTTTGGCCAGACCTGGTCTTCCATGTGGATGGCGCCCACTCCCGCCCTCTCGAACTCCTGGATGGTACGCGAGACGTTAACCGGGTTGCCGAAGCCCGTGTCGGCGTCGCCGATGACCGGGATATCAACCGCCCGGGCCATCCTGGCCGCGTTCTCCACCATCTCCGTCATGGTGAGCAGTCCGAGGTCGGGATAGCCGAAGTTCATGCACGCGGTACCAAAGCCGGTCATGTAGACCCCCTGGAACCCCTGGGACTCGATTATCTTCGCGGTCATCGCGTTGAACGCTCCCGGCGCTACCACAAGCTCGCCCGCGTCGACCTTTTTCCTCAGTGTATCTTCAGCCATGCTCTTCCTTTCTCCGTCCCGCGCGCCGCGGCCGTCCTAATCGCAGGAGCACTTGATCGGCTCGTTCTTCACCGTCGTCGCCAGGCACTTGTTGCAGTTCACGCACGACACCTGGGAGACTCCCTTCCTCAGCTCATCCACAAGACGCAGCTCCCTGATGAAGGGCCGCGACATGGATATCATGTCCACAGAGCCGTCCTCGAGCACCTTCTCCATGTACTCGGCGTGCCGCAGGCCGCCGACCAGCGAGAGCTTCATCCGGGGCACCGCCGCCCTTATCGTGCGCGCCGCTTCCAGGTTGTACCCCTCCTCGTAGTCGAACTTACCGACCATCCTTCGCATCACCAGCCAGCCGGCCGGCCGCTTGGCCGGCGGCAGGGCTCCCACCATCTCTTTCAAGGGCAGGTCGCCGCGCCAGATGTTCATGTTGGAGAATGACCCGGTGCCGCACGTAGTCTCCACGCAGTCGATTCCCATCTCGGAGAGCCATGCGGTGTAGCGGGCGGCGAGCTCCGGGGTTATGCCCCGCTGCGGGGTGAAGTCGTTCACGCTCAACTTGATCATCAGGAATGAGGAGGCCGGCTTAAGATCGAGCCACCTGTTGAAGACCTCGCGCACGAACCGGAACCGGTTAGCGTCGCTGCCGCCCCATTCGTCGTCGCGCCGGTTGAAGAACGGCGAGAGGAACTGGTTCACCAGGAACCCGTGGCCGCCGTGGAGCTGAAGCCCGTCCACTCCCAGCTCGAACGCGCGGCGGGCCGCCTCCGCGTAATCGTCTATGGTGCTCTCTATCTCCGCCGGGCTCATGACCCGAGGGCGGGCCAGGAACATCGGGTCGAGCTTGCCCTTTGATGGGGCGACGCACCTCTGCCCGGTGACCTTCCGAAACGTCTGCCTTCCGGCGTGCTGGATCTGGAAGGCCACCTTGCTCCCGTTCGCGTGGATGATATCGACGAGCCTGCCCAACCCGGGGAGGAACCTGTCATCACTTATTGACGCGGAGTGCGTGCCGAACCTCCCGACGTCGTTGACGTGCATGGTGCCCGGCACGATGAGGCCGATGCCGGTGCTCGCCAGCACGCTGTACCTCTCGATGTGCCTGTCGGTGATGTTCCCTTCTTCATCGGCCATGCTCTCCATGGTTGCCGAGTGCATGATACGGTTTGTGAGCTTGACCTCCCCCAGCTTCACCGGCTCGAACAGCCTGGACATCGGAAATTCCTCCCTGTCAGTTCATGACCCGCTAGGTATAGAAGTCGGGCAGCAGGTCGAGCCCGGGCAGCTGGTCCGGGTCGTGCCCGTATATGACGCGCGTTTCAGGCAGCTCCTCGAGCAGCGACATGATGCTCTTGAGGCTGGCCAACGCGGCCACGTAATCCCCCTTGGGCGGTATACCCTCTTCGACGTTGGCCTTGCGGTGAGCCGCGTCAAAAGTGAGCAGGATGGGGCCTTTGCGCGCGTTCAGCAGGACCGCGACGTTGCCCCTGGTGTGCCCCGCCGCCCTCAGCACGAACACGGAACCGTCGGAGAAGAAGTCGCACGCCTGGCGGAACGGCCCGAAGCTCCCGTCGTAAACAAGCGGCCTGACCTCCAGGCCCTCGAGGAACCCCTTGATGTAGCCACCCGCCGTCCCCAGGGGCGAACGGGCCGCGGAAAGCTCTGCCTCGTCTACATATATCGCCGAACCCCGGCCGAATTTCGGCAGGCCGGAGGCGTGGTCCAGGTGCAGGTGCGACATTATGACGTAAGGTATGTCCGACGCGGAGACTCCGAGCGTAGCGAGCTGGCTCACCACGTCGCCGCCCTTTTCCGCTTTGGTTTTGACCACCCTTCCGAGCAGCGGGCCGAAGTTGCCTAGAGAGCTTTCGCAGAAGCAGGCATCGAGCCCCGTGTCCATGAGCGTCCAGCCCTTCTCGGGGTGCTCGAGCAGGAACGCCAGCACGGGATTGAACCTCTCGTCCTTCGGCATCGACTTGAACCGGGGGCTCTTCTTGTTGAAATGGATGTTACCGCTCATATGCACGGACCCCGTTTTCATCACGTAGAGCTTCAGGTCGTGCGGGTCGTCGAGCAGGCCTCGCATGTCAGTCACTGAGCACCTCCTGTCTTCTCCTTGAGCAGCTCCAGGATGCCGCCCCGCGTGATTATCTCGAGCATCTCGGGGGAAAGGCGCTCGCCGCTCATTACGGCACCGCCGGCAACGTTGGTCACGCTTGCTTTCTCCACGTCTATCGAGGCAGTGTCCCCGTCGGCGAAAGCTCCCGCGACATCCTTGCAGGCCAGTACCGGCAGGCCGATTGCGATAGCCGACCGGAAGAAGATGCGACCGAAAGACTCGGCGACCACACAGCTTATCCCCATCGCCTTGAGCACCTGGGGCGCCTGCTCCCTGGAGGAGCCGCACCCGAAGTTGCCGCCCGCGACTATCACGTCGCCGGGTCTCACCTCGGCGCGGAACTCCGGCCTGACGCTCTCGAGCGCATGCTCCGCGATCTCTTCGATAGGCGCGTCGAGCAGCCTGCCGGGGCAGATGACGTCGGTATCCAGGTTGTCTCCCAATAACCAAACCCGGCCCTGGAATTGCTCCATCGGCCCTCCTTTTACAAGTCTCTCGGGTCTGCGATATACCCGGCCGCCGCCGAGGCCGCCACGGTCGCCGGGGACGCAAGGTAAACTCCGGCCTTGTCGCTGCCCATCCGCCCTATGAAGTTGCGGTTCGTGCTCGCGACGCAGGCCTCGTCCTGGGCGAGAAGGCCTCCGTGCGAACCGAAGCACGGCCCGCATCCCGGGTTCATCACGATCGCGCCGGCGTCGACGAGGTCGGCGAGCGTCCCATCATCAATTGCCAGCCTGTACACGGCCCAGGATGCTGGGTAAACGAGCATGCGCACGTCCGGGTGAACGCTCCTGCCCTTCAGGAGCAGCGCGGCCGCCTGAAGGTCCTCGAGCCGGCCGTTGGTGCAGGAGCCGAGCAGCGCCTGGTGGATCGGTGTCCTCTCGAGCGACGAGACCGGCTGGACGTTCTCGACGGTATGGGGGAGTGCCACCTGGGGCTCGAGCGACGTGAGATCCAAGGAGTACTCGGCGAAGACACGGGCCGATTCGTCGAACACCAGCGGGTCATACCCGCCGACGGGAAGCCCGTGCAGGAACTCTTCGGCCCGGGCGTCGGTCTCGAAGAAGCAGAACTTGGCGCCGATCTCCATCGACATGTTGCTGATGGTCATACGGCTCGCCATGGTCATGGCCCCAGCGCCGGTCCCCGAGAACTCGGCCGCCCTGTACTGAGCCACCTCGGCCCCGTGGTCGCCGGCAATCTTGAGTATCACGTCCTTTGACATCACAAGCGGCGGAAGGTCTCCCTCCAGGTGGAACCGCACGGTCTCGGGCACTCTGAACCAGAGCCTGCCGGTGGCGAGCGCGTACGCCATCTCAGTGAAGCCGATCCCGCAGGAGGCGGCCCCGAGGGCGCCGTACGTGCACGTGTGGGAATCGGTGCCGACGATGAGCTCGCCAGGGAGCGCGTGTCCGCGCTCCATCATTACCTGGTGGGCGACGCCGTACCGCCCGTCGTAGAAGTTCGGCAGGCCGAACGCGGACACCGCCCCTCTCACTATCTTCTGTATCATGGCTGCCCGCTCGGTGGGCGGAGGCACGTAGTGGTCCATTATCACCACGACCCGCTCCGGGTCGAACACCTTCGAGATGCCTGCCGCGCCGAGGTTCATGGCGACCGCAGCGAATCCCTCGTTGCACATCGCCTTGTCTATGTCCGCCGTCACGTAGTCCCCCGGCGCCACCGTGTCCCGCCCGGAGGCCCTCGCCAGTATCCTTTCTGCTGAGGTCATCGCCATCAGAAACGGTCTCCTTCCACCGCCGGCTCAGCGACTACGAGCCGTACTTCTTTCGCAGCGCACGTATGTCCACGGGCTCCAGCTCCGCTTCATCCCTCACCAGCTTCACCGCGTTTTCCGGGCACCTGTCCACGCACACTCCGCAGCCCATGCACTTGGCGAAGTCCACGACGGCCTTCTCCGCCTCCTCGTCCACCGTCATGGCCAGGAAGTGGCACGTCTCCTCGCATATCGCGCAGCCGCTGCACGCGTCCGCGTCAAGGACCGCCTTGTAACCGGAGGGCACCACGCAGGGCACCGCCCCGCCGAAGGCATTATGGGCGAGCATCCCCACGCAGCAGCACTTGCAGCAGTTGCAGATCGAGTAGAAGTTGCGGTTGAGCTCCTTGCGCCAGAACGCCAGTTGCGGCACGCCGAACTCATGGCACTGCTCCAGCACGTGGACCGCTTCATCCTGGGAGCACTTCCGGAACCTGGGGTCTTCCGCGATGACCGTCGCCCACGGCTCACCGATGAAGAAGCAGCAGTCGATGCCAAGCTCGCCCTCGAGGTCCTGCCCCATCGGCTCGCAGTAGTCCGCGCGGGTCAGCCGGCATGCGCACTTTCCAAGGGCGATGGCGTCGGGGTTCTCCAGGATGATGCTGTTCGCCTGGGTAAACGGGATGACGTTGCTGATATTGCGCAGGTCGATCGGCTCCTGGATGGTGACAAGCTGCTTGGCGTCATCCAGCGTGACCACCTTGCTCGCGTAAGGTATGGTCTCCTTGCTGAAGAGGTCGAGCCTCACCGACTCCAGGTACGCCTGCATGAAGACCTCGAGGGTCTCGTCCAGCTCCTCTGGAGGGGCCTTGGTGGTCGCCAGTCCCGCCAGTTCGGATAGCCGGTAGACCATGTTGAAGTGGTGCTTCAGGTACATGTAGGCGACGAAGAAGTTGTTTTTCTCGTCCACACCGTACGATTCCAGAAGCCTCTGGATGGACGGGTCGAGCGTCACCCCGAACTGGTCCGCCGTCACGGCCGTTTCTGTTTCATCCATTCTGATCCCCCCTCGGATCCTGTCTGCCCCCAGGGCGGGCTGCTACTTGACGTAGAAGACCGACGGATCGGTCCGCTTCTCGGGGAAGAGCTGGAAGCCTTTCCGGCTCTCGATGAGCCTGGAGACCTCGCTCTCCGGGTCGTCGATGTCGCCGAACTCCCGGCAGCTCGTCGGGCATATCTCCACGCAGGCGGGCACGTCACCCTCGCGCAGCCGCTCGATACAGAAGTCGCACTTCTGCACCACGCCCTCGTGCCGCAGCAGCTCGCGCTTGCCGTACGGTATCTCGGTGTCCGGGAAGTAGAAGCGGCGCTTGGAGACGTAGGTCCTCGCCGGGTACGGGCAGTTCGCGATGCACGCCCGGCAGCCCGCGCACTTGTCGTAATCGATGAGTACCAGGCCCTCCTCTGTCTTGTGCGAGGCGCCGGTGGGGCAGACCGCCACGCAGAGCGGGTCGGAGCAGTGGTAGCACAGCACCGGCATGAACAACCTGGTCACCTGGGGGTACTTGCCCCACTCCTTCTCGAGCACCCTGCCCCAGAACACGCCCGGCTGGGTGCCGTGTTCGGCCTTGCAGGCCATGGTGCAGGCGTTGCACCCGATGCAGAGCTTGAGGTCAATGACCATCCCGTACCTGGCCATCTCAGTCCCCCTCCTTGTAGATCTTCACCTTCGCGCAGGTATCGATCTGGCCGCTGACCGTTTCCACCATGTCCCAGTCGAAGGCGATGAGCGCGTTGTGATTGACGCCCTTCCCCCGGGCGATAGCCTTTTGTCCGGCCCACTGGCCGAGGTGCCCGCCCAGCGTGCCGACCACCTGGGGATGGATGCATTCGGTCAACCGCACCGTGCCCTTTACCTTGCCGGTCCTGGACTCCACGCAGACCGTGTCGCCGTCCTCGATGCCCTTCTCCGCGGCGGTCTCCGAGTTCAGAAGGATGTTGTAATCGAGGCGGTTGCGCGAGCAGATATCGCTTATCCATGGGTTGTCGGCGCTGACCGAATGGCTGTGCAGCGCGAGCCTCGAGCTGGTCAGGAAGAGGTCGTACTCCTCGTCGGTATCCTCGCGGGCCGGGCAGGGGGTCCACGTGGGCAGGGGATTGTAGGACGAGACGTCCCACCAGTCCATGCCCAGCTCCCGCGTTACCTTCTCCACCTGTTTGCCCACGTCGATGAGCTGCTCCATGTAGATAGGCGCGCGCGCGTCGTTCATGGGGCTCGGGTACGACTCCTCCAGGCTCTTCTCACCCAGGTTGAGCACCGGCATCTCCGGCGTGAAGAGCTCAGGCGTGACCTCCTTGTCCGCTATCCAGGCGAACATCTCGGCCTGCCTCATGCATATCTCCCTGACCGAGTACTTGCGGTCGGGCTCCAGCGCGAGACCATCGATCATGAGAAGGCCGGTACCCACGTTCACGACATCGTTGAACTCGGCCAGCAGCCCGAGGCGGTCGGCGATGTCTATCATCACCTCGATCCAGCTGCGCACCTCCCCGGGGGCCTCCACCACGGGCTGGACTATCTGGTAGTACCAGTCGCCCGGCCCCGGCTTCTGGAAGCCCGCCGGCGCGTTCGGCGGGAAGAACCAGTACCGCTCGAAATCGTGCGCCTCGGGGAGGATGATGTCCGCGAACTCGAGCGTCTCGTCTATCTTGATGGCGAACCCCACTATGAAGTCGAGGGCCTTGAGCATCTCGGCCACTTTCTCGGGGTCGGGAACGCTGATCATCGGGTTCGTGCGGCAGGTTATCATCACCTCCGGCTTGTAAGGGATGTTGAACTTCTCGGGGTCGGTGATGGTGAATATCGGCATTATGGGTATGAAGCCGGTCACCGGCAGGAGCTCTCGCAGGCTCAGGTGCTCGGGAGGGGAGACCTCCCTTGGAGGGTAAGGCGAGATGAAGCAGGCGAATGAGTCCATCCCGATGAAGAGCTTCGTGTGCTGGTCGGTGGTGAGCATCCCGTCCCTGCCTGGGAACATGTTCCAGTAGTTGAAGGGCCCGTGGGGGTTCGTGCCGATGAGCCCGCCGGGGGCGTTCAGGTTCCCCACCATCGTGTTGAGCAGCATCAGCGACAGGCAGGTGTGCCAGCTGTTCTTGTGGTGCGAGGCCCCACGCTTCCACTCGATGGTCGACGGCCTCAGGGGCAGGGTTTCCCCCTTCATGTTGATTGTGGCGCCGATGGTCGCAGCCTCGCCGAACTCTTTTGCCAGGTGCCGGATGGTCTCAACCGGCACCGTGGTGATGCGAGAGACCTCCTCGAGCGGGTAATTCTCGCGTATGTGCGTCATCAGGACCTCGAAGGCGGGCCTGCACTTGACTCCGTCCACCTCGAACTCGCCCTCCAGGGCGAAGTCGCCGACGTCCGGCGCGTCATACTCCTTTGCGATGCCTTCGGCCGCGTCCCACACCAGGGGCTTCTCGTCCTCCCCTCCGCGGACGTAATGGCCGTCCGGGCCGATAAGGTACGGTGCGTTGGTCTTTTTCTTGAGGAACTCCGCGTCGTAGATGCCGAGCTCATTCACCAGCGCGTTCACCATCCCCAGCGCGAGGGCCCCGTCGGTTCCCGGCAGTATCGGCACCCACTCGTCCGCCTTGGCGGCCGCGTGCCCGCAGATCGGGTCGATGACAACCAGCTTCGCGCCCCTCCTGCGGGCCTCGGCCATGTCCGCTATGGCCTCGATGGGATTGTTGTTCACCCCGTGGCCCAGCTGGGAGCCGCACAGGATGATGTGGTTGCAGTGGGCAAGGTCGATCTCCGAGTTTATTGCCCCGATCGTCTGGTAGAAGATGGTGTGCAGGCCGTTCCCGCAGGTGACGGTGTAGAACTGGTCGTTGGGGGTCCCGAAGGCGGCCGCGAACATCTGGGCGATATGGAAGTTGCACAGGTCGAACGTGTTGATGACGAGTTTGCGGGGGTCCTCCTCGCGGACCTTCCTGAGCTTCTCCACCACTATGTCCAGCGCGTCGTCCCAGCTTATCTCCTTCCACCCCGGGTCAACGCCTATGCCCTTCTCGGGGTTCGTCCGGACGAGCGGCTTCAGGACGCGGTTAGGGTTGTAGAGGTCAGCTATCCTGGCCTTGGACTTGCCGCATATCTTGCCCTTCGTGCTCGGGACGTCCGGATCGCCCTTTACATCGACCACCCGGCCGTCCTTCCTGCGCACCCTGATGCCGCATATGTTGAAGCACGCGTTACAGGAGGTGACGACCCACTCGTCGTCCTCCTTCACCCCAACAGCGTTGAGCTTCTCGTCTATCGGGGAATCCTGGCCCATTGCTCATCCTCCTGTATCCTTGACCGCCGGCCGCCGGGGAGCCCGGCCGCATCGAACGGAAGTGCTAGATCCCGAACTCCTCGTTCAGCACACCGAAGACCCCGCGGTACTCTTCCCGCTCCTCGGGGCTCATCTCGTCGGGGTATCTGGTGTCGACCGTGCCGACGAGGTCGACCATCCTCTTCGCGGCCGCGACCTGCCTGACCACGGTTGCCATGTCGCCCTTGAGCTTGAGCTTGCCCTGCATCATCCCCCTGACCGTGTCGATCTCGCCGGACATGACTCCCTTCCATTTGTCGTAGTCCCCGGTAATGACGTAGGCGCCGGCCTGTCCGACCCTGGGCGGCACCAGGCGCATCGAGCGGCAGTCCCCGTGCCAGAGGTCCATCAGCAGGTGGATGTCCCGGTCGATCCCGATCTCCGGGTTGGCCCTGATGTGGATGGTGATGGAGCCCTCCCAGGTCTTTCCGGCCTCCTTGTAGGCGTCATCGCCCTGGACGATCTGCTCGAGCGCCGAGACCCACTCGGGGGTCGCGAGCATGTAGGGGGTGGATTGCTCGTTCCTGCGTTTATCGACCAGCTCCAGGTAGGCGTTCTCCCATTCGTCCGTTCCGTAGGTGTGAGGCATGCTCATCCCTCCTCGAGAGGCCGGCCGACCCGGCGGCTGCGATTGTGCCCGCAGAAGAGGCTGGGTTGAGGTACCGCCAAAGTAAACTGCGGGTATACTTTAAACGATATACTATTAGTATAGTTTTGGACCTGTCAAGGCCTCAGACAGTCATTTTTTCGATTGGGATTTCCGTGCGCCGGCGGGCCCGGCTCCGGAGCTCTTGGCGGTACGTCCGGTGGGTCGCTCCTCCTGGAACAGGCCCCCATCGAGCAGCTGCGTAAAAGCGGCCTGGAGCTGCCTGGCATCGATGTTCTCTATCTCGAAACGCCTCTCCTTGTGGGCGTGAACGATTATCCCCTTGTTCACTGCGGACATGAGATGGACGATGAGCTTGGGATCGAGGTCTCTCAGGTAGGCTTCGTCCTGTCCCGCCACTACGAGCTCGAGAGACGACTGCATCATCGTTGCCGTCCACCGCTGTACATGCTGCAGCAGCTCCTCCGGCAGGTGCCCGTCGGCCTCTCCCGAGTCGAGCATCCAGTAGAGCCACATGAACTTCTCGTTCTTCCTGGTGAATTCGAAGAGCGCGTTCAGCACCGCAAGCAGCCGCTCCGGCACGGACCCCGGGCCTGACGCGGCTTTCGATATCGCCGCCGTAAGCCGCTGGAGGTATTCGTCGAAGACGTGCACGAAGAGCGCCAGCTTTGACGGGTAGTAGCTGTAGAGGGTCCGCTTCGTGACGCCGGCCAGGTGGGCTATTTCGTCAACGCTCGCGGCGGCGTATCCCTTTTCGAGGAATATCTTCTTGGAAGCCTTTTCGATAGACGCTTTCTTCTCGTTCTTCCGGAGCTCGCGCTGGCTCATCGGAGCGGCGGGCTTCGAGGGCTTCCGGGCGGCCTCCATCTGTGCGTTCCTCCAGTTCCCGTACGGGGACAATCTCAATATACTATACTGGCGGTATACTTTAGCAAGGATGGTAGACCCGGGGCCGGCCCCTGTCAAGGACCTGGATCCAAACTGCTCGCATTTACCGGGTCCAAACGGCCCCGGCGGTGATAGAATGTCGGTGCCGGAGCTCATCCGGCGGCAGCAACTTCGGACAATGTCGGCCTGGAAAGCGGGAACACCTAGTCTCAGGGGGTGCGGCAGATGTTGAGAATCCCATGGAAAAGAGCCCTTATCGCGGCTGCGGTACTGGCGATCCTGTGCGCAATGCTCATCGCGCCCATCGGGGCGGGCGCCGCGCGGCAGGCCGACGCCGTCGAGAACTTCACCATCCTGCACACCAACGACGAGCACTCCGAGGTATACCCCTACGACCTGGCGCTCGACTACCCTGACGCGCCGACCACCGGGGGCTTCTCGCGAATCGCGAAGACCATAGGCGACATCAAGACGGCGAAGGCCGCCGCCGGCGAGCCCGTGCTGACGCTGGGAGCCGGCGACTGGTCGCAGGGGACACTGTTCAGCTGGCTGGAGACTACCGCCGCGCCGGAGCTCACCCTCATGCAGCAGATGGGCTACGACGCGGTCACCATCGGCAACCACGAGACAGAGCTGGGCCCGCAGTACTTCGCGGCTGAGCTCGCGGCGGCCAAGGCCAACGGCGTTGACCTCCCGGTCCTGAGCGCGAACATCAAGTTCTCGGGGAACCCGCCGCCGCCCGGTGCGCCGGACGCGGCCCTCTACGGTTTCTACTCAGCCACCGACCAGCAGCGCTCCGACCTCTACATCCAACCTTACACCACCCGGACCTATCCGAGCGGCCTCAAGATAGGCATCTTCGGGCTCCTGGGTGTCGAAGCGGAGCAGGTGGCACCCGGGATGGCGCCGCTGAGCTTCGGGAACGTCCCCGGAGATGACATGGCCAGTTTCCTGGCGCGCGTGGGCGCGGCTAATGCGATGGTGAACACGCTCCGTACGACAGAGGGATGCGACGTCGTTGTCTGCCTGAGCCACATGGGCACCTACGAGGAGGAGCTGCTCGCGGCGTTCATTCCGACCATCGACGTGATAATAGGCGGGCACAGCCATGACCTCAACTACCCGCCGATAATCTGGGGCCTCGGCAGCACCATCATCGTACAGTCGAAGGCTTATGCCGAGTACCTGGGCGAGCTCGAGCTTCAGTACGACGCCGCGGCTGCGGGCCCCAAGGTCACGGTGCGAAACGCCCAGGCCATACGCATGGACCAGAGCGTAGGGACCTCACCGGCTATAGACACAGTCGTCAACAACTTTATGGCAGGCATAAACGGCGCGCTCGGGTTTGACTGCCTCGACCCGTTCGCCGAGACCGACATGAACGGAGACGGAGGGTTCCCGCTACAGGATAGGTCGATGGCCGAGAGCAATCTGGGCGACCTGATAACCGACATATACGGGGCGGCTGCGGACCCCCTGCCGACGCCGGCTGACCCGGTGCCGACACCCAGCCAGATAGTCATCGAGGCCAACGGTGTCATAAGGTCGGGCGTGGTCAAGGGGGCGAACGGAGTCTTCTCCTTCTATGACCTGTACCGAACCCTGCCCCTGGGCGGCTCTCCGCTTAGCATGGTCCCAGGGTATCCGGTGGCGAGCTTCTACCTGTTCGGAGCCGAGATACAGGGCGTGATGAACACTCTGCTCGACCTGAACCGAAACGATTTCTTCCTGCAGACCGCTAGGATGAAGTACACCTATGACCCCGACGCCCCGGACGGCGAGAAGCTGAAGAGCCTCACCGTGGACAACGGGTCGGGGGTCTACGAACCGATAGAGCCTATGACCCTGTACAAGCTCACGGCGAATTATTACACCGGCGCGTTCATGGCCGCCTTCGGGCTGGCTCCCAGGAACTCCGCGGGCGCCCCACAGACGATCAACAACTGTATAGTCCACACCGACCCGCCGACCAACAATGTCGAGCTCAAGTGCTGGCAGGCGCTCACCGGTGGCGTGGCTGCGATGCCGGACCTGGACCATGACGGGATTCCGAACATCACGGCTGAGTACTACCCGCCCCAGGGCAGGATAACGGCTATCGATACGACGTTCTACTTCGCGGAGGGCACCACCCGGCCCGGGTTCGACCCGTACCTGGCGATTCAGAACGCCGGGGCCGAGGACGCCAAGGTCAAGATAACCTATATGCTGGGGGACGGCTCGGAGAAGGCACAGGACGTCACCATAGCCCCCGAGTCCAGGGGCACGCTCCACCCCCCCGACATCCTCGGGACCGGCGACGACCCGGCGCACGACTTCTCCGCGAAGGTGGAGTGCCTGAACGGCCAGCCGATTGTCGTCGAGCGACCGATGTACTTCGACTACAACGGAGTATGGGACGGCGGGCACGACACGCTGGGCGCGACTTCGCTGGGGCGGACCTTCTACTTCTCGGAGGGGACCTGCCGCCCGGGCTTCGATCCGTATTTCTCGATAGTCAATCCCGGCGGCACAGACGCCCAGGTGACAGTCACCTACATGAAGGGTGACGGCACCACCGACAGCCAGGGGGTCACCGTGAACGCGGGCTCGCGCACCACGGTCTCCGTCAAGGACAAGCTGGGGGTCGGCGACGACCCGGCGCACGACTTCTCCGCGTCGGTGGCGTGCTGGAACGAGCAGGACATAGTGGTGGAGCGGCCGATGTACTTCGACTACAAGGGCTGGACCGGGGGCTCAACCGTCGTGGGTGACACCTCCCCGTCCAATATCTTCTATTTCGCTGAAGGGTCGTGCCGACCCGGCTTCGAGCCGTACTTCTCGATACAGAACCCGAGTACGGCGAAGGCCCTGGTCCAGATAACGTATGTGAAGGGCGACGGGACCACCGACACCCAGGAGCTCGAGGTCGCGGCGAACTCCCGCGCGACGGTCCCGGTGCGCGACAAGCTCGGGGTGGGCGACGACGAAGCCCACGACTTCTCGGCCATCGTAGAGACCACCAACCACCTGCCGATAGTGGTGGAGCGCCCGATGTACTTCGACTACAACGGCTGGACGGGCGGGCACGACATCATCGGGGCGGGCAGCCCGGCGCTGGCCTTCGACTTCGCCGAGGGTTCCTGCAGGCCGGGATTCGACCCGTACTTTGCCGTCATGAACCCGTCCTCCGGCGAGGCGAAGGCGAAGGTGACCTACCAGCTCGGAGACGGGACGAGCAAGCAGCAGGACATAACGGTCCCGGCGCACTCCAGGCGAACCGTGCACCCGCCGGACGTGCTGGGCACCGGTGACGACGCGGCGCACGACTTCTCCGCGCGGGTGGAGTCGCTGAACGGGATGCCGCTGGTCGCGGAACGCCTGATGTATTTCGACTACATGGGCTGGACCGGCGGGAGCTGCGTCGCGGGTTACTGAGCCCCGAAGCGCCGACCTCCGGTCGGCAGGATTGAGTGAGTGGAGGAGCCCTGGACATCCGGGGCTCCTCTTCATTTCGCTTAATAGAGGCCGAGCATCATCGCCGTCGGGTCGATGAGGTTCGCCGGCTGGGGCCCGTACCACGAGAGCCAGCCGGTGGTCCCCGGGGTGTACATCTCGAAGTGCAGCTGGACCGTGCCGCTCACGTATCCTATGACCTGCCCGCGCGCCACGCCCGCGCCGGGCTGCACCCAGGCCCCGAGCGGGCGAAGCTCCGCGTAGTTGGCCACGAAGTCGCCGTGGTCGACGAGCACTGCGAACGTCTGCTCCCCGGTATAGCGCGTATAGAAGAGCCCGGTGCGCACCACCGTACCGGCCTTCATCGCCCTCACGGGGGCTCCCGCGCCGGCCGCGGGATAGATGTCTATGCCGGCGTGCAGGCGGGTCCCGGCCCTGGGAGCGCCAAAGTACGGGTAGTCGGTGGAGCCCGCGGGCCAGTGGCCGCAGGCTATCGACGCGTCGCGTGTGAAAGGATAGAGCAGGGGCCCATCAACCGGCGCGAGGGGACGCCTGTTCGTGCCCTCGCCGTACATCGCGCGCTCGCAGGCAACGGGGCCGCTCGCATGCACCACCGAAGCCACCTCGTAGCTGGTTACGCTATCGCCCAGGTTGAACGTCAGCCGGCGGCCGGGTCCGAGAACCCCGGAAGGCCCCGTCGCCGGGCCGGCTTCGGTTTCCAGCATCACATCCACGGAAACCGCGTCCTCCCCGGGGTTGACGACGCAGAGCCACGTCTCGAAGCCCTTCCCCGTGCACCCCTCCGCCAGGCTCCAGATATTCGACAGCTCCGTGGAGCCGGAGGAACAGGTGCCCCACAGCCTGTCTCCCCCGTAGACCGCGCGCTCCACGACCACCGGCGCGCTCGCCGCGACGACCGACGACACATTCTCGCGAGGTGCAAATGCTGAGATGTCGTAGGTGCGCCGCCGCCCGGCGGGCACTATGTCGCTTGGACCTCCCAGCTCACCCGAGTCTGTCAGGAGGGATATACCTATCTCGGCCGGCACGGTTCCCGGATTCTGCACGACCACCCAGGTCTCGAAGCCAGGGAGGGTGCACCCCTCGGCCATGTACCAGGTGGTCGAGGGGGCGGTCCGGCCCGCCGAGGCCGTTCCCCACTCACGGCCGCCGCCGTACATCGCGCGCTCACAGGCGATTTCCCCCGAAGCACTCACGACCGTCGAGACGCTGTCGGAGACCACATACCCCGCGAGGTTATAGCTGCGCCTTGTCCCTCCCGGAATGCTGTCCGCCGGTCCGTCGACCTCACCCTCCTCCGTCTGGAGCCGCATGGTCACATCCACAGGCGAATCGCCCGGGTTCTGCACGACCACCCAGGTCTCGAAGCTTCCTGCCGTACAGCCCTCTGCCAGGTACCAGGTGCCCGACAGCTCGGACACGCCGGCCGCGCCGGTGCCCCATTCACGGCCGTTTCCGTACATAGAGCGCTCGCATACGACGCCGGAGCTCGAGGTGACCGTGGTGGAGACGTTGTAAGAGGTCACGAACTCGGAGACGTTATAAGTGCTCCTGCTCAAGGGAGCCACCGCATCGCGCGGCCCGGCCACCGCGCCGGCCCCGGTCTGGAAATCCATCTGGATGTCGGCTGTGACCGCGCCTGGGTTCTGCACCACCACCCACGTTTCGAATCCGCCCGCGGTGCAGCCCTCGGCCAGGTACCAATTCTTTGCCGGGGACTCCTCAGCCGCCGCGCAGGTGCCCCAGTCCCTCTCGGAGGCCGCGCCACCGGTGGGGCGCGGAGCCGAGGCCTCCGCGGTCGTCACGCATGTCAAGGCAAGCACCAGCGCTGCGGCCGCGACCACCGAAGTCAATACGTTCTTTCCCACTGTTCCCGATACTCGCATCTTCCTCCTCGACGGATTCCTGCCGTTCCAGCTTACCGCACTGTCGCCCGCGGGGCACCCGGGTGTCACGGGGGGAGTCCCACCCGGTTGCGCGGCAGGCCCGTTTGATACATGATTCAGCGTACGGGCAAACCGGGCAAGGGAGGCGCTCACTTGAGGAAGAAGGCCAACATCTTTCGGAAGCTCTGGATAATGCTGGTGACGCTCTACGCCACGCTCCGCATCACCTTCATCGTAATCTACAGGGCGAACTTCACCGGCGGCTACCCGAGGGATTACGGCGACAAATGGCTCGACTGGTGGGCCGGCAAGCTCCTGGACGCTGTGAGGATGAACTACACGGTGACCAACCCGGGCCACGTGGAGCTCGAGCCCGGAAAGCGCTACATCATAATGTCCAATCACCGCAGCCACTACGACATCCCGCTGATGTGTCTGACCATGCCGGGCAGCGTGCGGATGCTCACGAAGGCCGAGCTGTTCAAGTACCCCATCTGGGGCCGCGGCCTCAAGCACGGGGAGTTCATCTCGATCGACCGCTCGGACCTCGACCAGGCCAAGAAGGACCTGGCCGCGGCCCGCGAGAAGATGGAGAGCGGTATCGTGCTCTGGATATCCCCGGAGGGGACGCGCTCCCGCACCGGCAAGCTGGGCCCGTTCAAGAAGGGCGGGCTCATCATGGCCATCGAGTCGGGCGCGACGATAATCCCGGTGGGCATCCAGGGGACCGAGAAGGTGCTGAAGCCTAAGACCCTCGATTTCTATCTCGACCAGGATGTAACCATCACGATAGGCGACCCCATCGAGGCCTCCGAATACACCATGGAGCAGAGGGACGAGCTCCTCGAGGTGGTGCGCTCGGCGATCGCCGGGCTGTGCGGCGAGGCCTGAAGAAGCTCCGCTGAGATTCCGGGGGGGAGAAATGGTCACACAACTCGAGATCATCGAGAAGAAAGCCGTCTCCGTCACATCGTCACCACCGGTGCTGTTCGTGCACGGCGCATGGCACGGGGCGTGGTGCTGGGAAGAGAACTTCATGGATTACTTCTCCGAGCGCGGGTTCGATTGCTACGCGGTGAGCATGCGCGGGCACGGGGAGAGTGAGTGCGACAGGTTCTTCCATCTATGTGGGATCGACGACTACGTGGAAGACCTGGCCGAGGCGGTGGACAGGATAGGCGAAGCCCCGGTGCTCATCGCCCATTCCATGGGCGGAGCCGTGGCGCAGCACTACCTCGAGTCTCACGGGGCCCCGGCGTTGGTCCTCATGGCAAGTGTTCCACCCAGGGGAGTGCTGCGTTTCGCCGGAAGGGTCGCCCGGAATCACCCCCGGACCTTCCTCAAGTACCTTGTGACGATGAACCCCGGCGCGGCAGTCGAGAAGCCGGAGGTGGTCCGCGCCCTTTTCTTCTCTTCGAGCACCCCCGACGAAGAGTTCCAGAGTCATTTCTCGAGGCTGGGAAGGGAGTCGGAGCGCGCATCGCTCGACATGATGTTCTTCCGCTGGCCCCGCGCCGCCAGGGTCCAGTGCCCGAGGGTCCTCGTCCTCGGGGCCGCCGGAGACACGACGTTCGTGCCGGGTGAAGTGCGGGCTACGGCCCGCGCTTTCAAGGTCGACGCGGAGATATTCGAGAACATGGGTCATGACATGATGCTCGAACCCGGCTGGGAGGCTGTGGCCGACCGTATCATCGAGTGGCTGTGGGAGCAGGGTATTTGAGCGACGAATCCTACGTTCACGGATACTCGCCGACCGAATCTGAACGGCTCTGCGACCAGGCCGGCACCCTGGCCGGATTGCTTCACCACGACACCCGTTACGCGGACGGCCGCAGGGTCCTGGAGGCTGGATGCGGTGTCGGGGCCCAGACCGTGGTAGTGGCGCGCGGCAACCCCGGCGCCGAGTTCACGTCGGTCGATGTCTCGGCGGATTCGCTTGAGCGTGCCGAGGCGCTGGTCATGGAACACGGGCTCGGAAACGTGCGCTTGCTCGAGGCGGATGTCTTCGCGCTGCCGTTCGAGCTGGAGAGCTTCGACGACGTTTTCGTCTGCTTCCTCCTCGAGCACCTGGCGGAGCCCCTGGAGGCGCTCATAAGACTGCGTCGCGTCCTGAGACCGGGAGGGACCATGACGGTGATAGAGGGCGATCACGGCTCCGCCTTCTTCCACCCGGACAGCGCATATGCCCGGGCCGCCATCAGGTGCCTGGTGGACCTCCAGTCCGCCGCCGGAGGCGACGCGCTCATCGGGCGGCGGCTCTACCCGCTGATGTGCGAGGCCCGACTCAAAGAGGTCCGGGTCAGCCCCAGGTTCGTCTACGCGGACGCGAGCAGGCCTCGGATGGCTGAGGGCTTCACGCGCAGGACGTTCACCGCGATGGTCGCCGGGGTGCGCGAGCAGGCGGTCGCGGCCGGGCTCGCGACCGCGGAGGATTTCGACCGGGGAATCCAAGACCTCGAGAGAACCGCGGAGCCCGAAGGCGTCTTCTGTTACACGTTCTTCAAGGGTCTCGCGTCCAACTGAGGTAGAATATCGGTTATTGCAGACTCAGGCGCAGGGACCCCACAAGGGATGATCGTGATGGGCATCTACGTTTCGTTGCAGGAACAGCTTGCGCGAGCCGCCGTGACCGGGGCAATGGCCGCCATGAGGGCCACGCCCGACCGGATGCTGATGGACTTCGGCGAGCGAGGCCTCCGCAAGATAGAGTACCCGGAAGGGCGGGAGTTCATGAAGACCGCGCTCCTGCTCTCGAAGCGGAACCTCAAACACATGTCACCGGCGGTTCGCACGGCGGTCATCGGCACCCTGTCCAAGCTCCTGCTGAGGGGCGAAGACAGGCGCCTTCAATTCAAGGCCCGGAACGGCTTCCCTCCCCCGATAGTCCTGGTCGTAAGTCCGACAATGCGGTGCAACCTCAACTGTTACGGCTGCTACGCGGGGAAGTACGAGAGCAAGGCGGACCTCGGGCTGGAGACCCTGGATCGAGTCCTCGGCGAAGCGGAGGCGATCGGGGTCTACTTCTCGGTCATATCCGGCGGCGAACCGTTCATCCTGGGAGATGCGCTCTGGGACGTCATCGAGAGGCACCCGGGCATCATGTTCCAGGTATACACCAACGGCACCCTCATCGACCGCGCAGCGGCCCGCAGGCTCGCCCGGGTGGGGAACGCGTACCCGTGCATAAGCGTGGAGGGCTTCGAGGAGGAGACCGACGCGCGCCGCGGCCCAGGCACGTTCGCAAGGGTCAACCGCGCCATGGACTACCTGCGTGAGGAGGGCGTGTTTTTCGGGTTCAGCGCTACCGCGACCCGGGAGAACAATGAGCTCATCGTGAGCGAGGAGTTCGTGGACTACTGGCGCAGGAAGGGCTGTGTGGTCGGATGGTACTTCCACTACGTGCCCGTGGGCAGGGAGCCCGGCCTCGAGCTGATGCCGACGCCTGAGCAGCGTATCTTAAGGCGCGAGGAGATGGTGAAGCGCAGGGCTGCACGGGACATACTGCTCGCGGATTTCTGGAACGACGGCCCCCTCGTCGGCGGGTGCCTGGCCGGGGGGAGGTACCTGCACATCAACTCGAACGGGGAAGCGGAACCCTGCGTGTTCGCCCATTTCGCGGTCGACAACGTGCGGGACAAGCCACTGGAGGAGATACTAAAGTCGCCCCTGTTCACAGAGATAAGAAAACGCCAGCCCTATGACGACAACCTCTTCAGGCCTTGCATGATCATCGACCTGCCGGAGGTGCTGCGCGACGTCGTGACGGGATGCGGCGCCAGGCCGACCCACGATGGCGCGGAGGCGGTCATCCAAGAGTTCGCGAGCGAGATAGACGAGTACTCGGACGAGTACCGCGTGATCGCAGACGCCAAGTGGCGTGAATACCACTAAGTGAACGTCACCCGCTCGCGGATCCTGGCGTAGCTCTCCTCGATGAAATCCGGGTCTTCGATGCTTATCTCGATGGCGTCGTTCGGACAGAGATTGGCGCAGCGGCCGCATGCCCTGCAGTAATCCCCGATGCGCGCCTTCTTGTCCACCACCTCGATGGCGTGGATGTAGCAGTGCCCGACGCATTTGCCGCACCCCTTGCAGGCATCTGTCACTTCGAGGCTGACACCGCTCATGCGGGGGAACGCCCGGTCCAGGGTCTCCAGGGGGAAGTGCCTGGTGCAGCTAAGGAAGCAGCAGCACTCGCAGCAGAAGCAGACGGTGAGCAGGCGGGCCCTGTCCTTGATGCTGAAGATGAAGTTGTCGACCTTCGCCTTGCCGACCACCGGCACGAGGCCCGCCTCGACGGCGCGGAGCGCGAGGGCTTTTGCCTCTTCGACCGAGGCCTCGTGGCTGATGGCCGGGGGCGACTCGAGCGCCGAGTCCCCCATGAGCAGGCACCCGATGTCGACAGGGTAATCACTGCACTGCTCCCCGAACCTGCACGGGCAGAAATCGTAGACTACCCGGTGGGAAGCCTCCTCGATGAACCTGAAGAGCAGGTCGAGAGGCACGGGCCTGTCCTCGCCAGCCTGGAGCTCCTCGTTGATCGGGAGCCACCTGACGTTGTTCTTGTCTGTCCGGGTCCAGGGATGGCGCGTGCCAGACATGGGCAACTTAGCCAGGTACCACAGGCTCTGTACGAAGTCTATCCCCCGGCGCATCATCCACGGCGTGGTTCCCCACTCCACGAAAGACCTTCCCAGCATCGGGCTACCCCCTTGCGCTTAAATCGCGGCCTGACCCCGATTCAAGGGCCGGCGCTCAGAGTTTCGAGATCTCACCGCGGATGGCATAGCCCACGTTGTTGGCAAGGTCTCCTATTCTCTCGAGGTTCGTGAGAATATCTATGAATACAACAGCTGCCTGCGGCTTCATGAGGTCGTTGTTGAGCCTGACGATGTTGTTATTGCGGAACTGGCTCGCCATCTCGTCGACGCTGTGCTCCTGGAACTGGAACTCCTCGGCCTTCTCGGTGTCTTCTTCCGCGAAAGCCTGCACGATGCCGTTGAACATCTCCCTTACCGCCGAAGAGAGTCTTCCCAGCTCCTCCACCGAAGTGTCGGGGAACTCCAGCCTGTTCTCCGCCTTGCTCTGCGCCAGGTACATGATGTTCTCGGCGTGGTCCGCCGCCCGCTCAAGGTCGTTGACCGAGTGCATCAGGCAGACCAGCTTGTTGGACTCAGCATCATCCAGCACCTCTCTCGAGAGCTTCGACAGGTAGATGGTGATCGGTTCGGCGAGGTTATCGACTATACGCTCCTTCTGCAGGAGGTCCTGTTTCATGCCCCGGTTCATCTTCTGAACCAGGTCGAGGGACTGCGAGATCATATCGGAGGCTGTCCCGACAAGGGCCCCTACCCACTACAGATTCCAACGGAAGAATACAGTCAAATCGCCCGGTTTTCCATCGGGTAGAAAAAAAACACACAGGAAAGACGCCTCAACCGCCGAAAACGAGCCTTCAGCGGGGATCGGATTGTTCCCAGACAGGAGGCGTTCGTCATGAAGCGGTATAAACCAGTCTACGTCATCGCGGTTCTGGCACTCCTTGCGACGCTGGCGGTGATGACGCTTCCTGCTGTCGCGGTCGCCACTTTCGTAGAGTACCCGGCGACCACCGGGGCGAGCGGTCCCGAGGGTATAACCGGCGGCCCCGATGGCAACGTGTGGTTCACCGAGTTCGCCGGAAACAACGTCGGGATGATAACGCCGGCAGGCGCCGTGACGGAATACCCCTTGCCGAACGCGGGGAGCGGGCCGGAGTTCATATGCTCCGGGCCTGACGGAGCCCTGTGGTTCACCGAGCAGACCGGGAACCGAATCGGCCGGATAACAACCGCAGGGGTCATCACCGAGTTCAACGTCCCCACTGCCGCAAGCAGCCCGCGGGGCATCTGCCCGGGCCCCGATGGCAACCTCTGGTTCATCGAGGCGGCCGCCGACAAGGTCGGCAAGGTGACCACGGCGGGAGCTTTCACCGAGTACAACATAACCACCGTGAGCAGCGACCCTTACGCGATAGCCCCCGGCCCCGACGGCAACCTGTGGTTCACGGAGACCAACGTCAATCAGATAGGTCGGATCACGACCTCAGGCGTCATAACCGAATACCCCCTCGCGACAGTGGTGGACCCGCCGGACCCCACCGGCATCGCCATGGGCCCGGACGGGTGGATGTGGTTCTGCTGCTTCGGGAGCTCGGAGATAGGCCGGATATCGCCGACAGACGGGACGGTGACAAGGACCCCCGTGCTGCTGGCGGGGAATCCATGGAACATCACGAAAGGCCCGGATTTCGCCATGTGGTTCACCGACGGCGCCAACAGCGTGCAGCGCATTACCACGAGCGGCGCGGTGACCCTCCACCAGTTCACAAACGGGTCAGAGGTCAACCAGATAGCGACCGGTCCGGACGGAAGGGTCTGGGTCACCGAGCGCGGCAGGAACAACATAGCCCGCGGGACCCTCAACCCCCCGTCCGTCTATGGGATGACCCCCAGTACGGCAGTGAAGGGCGCGACCGTGAACGTGACGTACCTCGCGGGGGCTAACTTCTTCGATACCATCGCCGACGTCCGCTTGAGCAGGACCGGCTCTCCCGATATTGTCGCCACCGGCGTCACTGCGGTCTCCGGCGGCCAGATAACCTGCACTTTCGACATCCCGGCCGACGCAGCCACGGGGCTGTGGGACCTGAGTGTCCAGAACTCAGACGGCCAGACCGGGACGCTGGCGAACGCGTTCAACGTGACAGTAGAGCCCCCGCCTGTTCTGCCCGACTGGTACCTGGCCGAGGGGACGAGTGCCTGGGGCTTCACGACCTACATCACAATCGAGAACCCGAACAACACCCAGTGCACCGCGGGTGTCACCTACAACACCCCGTCCGGGCCTGTAAGCGGGCCGTTCGTGGTGCTGCCGCCGATGAGCCAGACCACGATCAACCCGGAGACGGTGGTCCCGAGCAACGACTTCTCGACCGTCGTAACATGCCTGGAAGGCAAGACGCTCGCCGTCGACAGGACGATGACCTGGACGGGCGCGGGAGCCCCGGCGAGCGAGGCGCACTCCTCTGTCAGCGTTGATGGCCCCTCGAGGACGTGGTACCTGGCCGAAGGCTCCTCGAAGTGGGGGTTCGAGACGTGGCTCTGCCTCCAGAACCCCAACCAGGTCGATGCATTCTGCACCGTGACCTACATGATCGAGGGCGAGGGGCCGGTGACGGTCCAGCACACCGTGCCCGCCAATACGAGGCGCTCGTTCGACATCTCGCAGGACATCGGCGCAAAGGACGCCTCGATCAAGGTCAATTCGTATCAGCCGGTCATCGCAGAGAGGGCGATGTACCGCAACGCCCGCCGGGAGGGGCACGACTCCATAGGCACAACGGCGGCCGCGTCTGACTTCTACATGGCCGAGGGCACGACCGCCTGGGGCTTCACCACTTACGTGGTGGTGCAGAACCCGAACGACAGCGATACGGCGGTCAACATCACCTACATGACTCCCTCGGGCAGCCGGGCGCAGCCGGCGTTCAACATGTCCGCCAACTCCCGCAAGACCATAAGGGTGAACGACATAAAGCCCGAGAACGGGTACCCGATCGACGTCTCCAACATTGACTTCTCGACGAGGGTGCACGGCTCCCAGCCCATCATCGCGGAGAGGGCGATGTACTGGGGCGAGGGCACCGCGCTCGGCGAAGCCTGCCACGAGTCAATCGGCCTCGACTCCCCGCACATGACGTTCTTCCTGCCGGACGGGGAAGCCAGGACCGGAGGGAACAAAGCCGAGACCTGGACCTGCGTGCAGAACCCGCACGCCGTGGCCGTCACTGTGCGGGTCAGCTACCTGACCCCGTCGGGGACCGGGAACGTGGTGTTCACCGACGAGGTGCCGGCGAGGTCCCGCAAGACATACAACATGATAGACAGGCGGACGGGAAGGGCCGCGATAATGGTCGAATCGCTGGACGCCGCCAGGCCGGTCATGGTCGAGCGGGCCATGTACTGGAACGGCCGCGGCGCCGGCGCCGCTACGATAGGCAGTTTCCTCGACTTGATCTAGAAGTCGATGCTGAAGGGAAGTGCCCCGGTGACAAGATGTCCCGGGGCACTTCGCTGTCCGCTGTTCGGAGCGCGCGAGCCGGGGCTCCGAGAGACCGGCTCGAGAGCTGCATCAATTCAACGCGGGCATCAGGCCGCGATCAGTTTCTTGTACTTGCGGACCTCGAACGCCCGGATGATGTCGGTTATCCCGTGCATGAGCGCCCAGATGCCCCCGAACACGAGAAGCGTAGCCGCCTTGGTATAGAAGAACTGCCCAGCGGTCCAGAAAGCCATTATTACCAGGAGGATGCCCGCCACCAGGCCCATCCACCAGAGCTCGTTGGCCTCCCGGGTGGCCAGGGCTTCGATTATCCAGAAGACCCCGAAGACCAGGAACAGGAACCCGAGGGCGCTCGCGATGTTGGCGAAAGTCTCCTTCGGGTAGACCAGGGCGACGACACCCGCGATTATGAAAAGCACCCCGAAGAGTATCCACAGCCACTTCCACCCCTCGGCCGCCGCCGCAACGAAGAAGTTCTGGAGCCCGGCGAGGATGAAGAAGATCCCGATAAGTACACCCACAGTGGTAATAGAGGCCTTGTCGAACTGCAGGATGACCAGCGAGAGGATTACCCAGATTATCCCCGTCACCAGCCATACCCACCACAACTTCGCCACCATCCCGGCGGCTTCCACAGCGTCAACGTCATCCATCTCCACGCGCCCCCTTTCGAGCCGTGCCATCTCCCGCGACACTCCTGCTTCACTCCTCAGACTTCTCTGCACTGCTCCCGCGTTCCTCTTCGGTGAGCCTGCTGTTCGCTCCCCCGTATTTCCCGCGCGATATGACGCCGTGACGGCGCAGAGGGTGATACTGTGGTATAATGACGCTGAGTTAAAGTTCTTAGGTAGTGAAGTTATTGTCCCGAGGATCGGATCTCGGGGCATTTTTTTATGCACAAAGGGGGTGCAGAAGAATGAAGATATATGTTGGTAACCTGAGTTACTCAACCAGCGAGGAAGACATCAGGACGGCTTTCAGCCAATACGGCACAGTGGATTCGGCAGACCTTATCCTGGACCGCGGCACCGGAAGGTCGAAGGGATTCGGCTTCGTCGAGATGAGTGTCGACTCCGAAGGACAGGCTGCGATTGATGCCCTCAACGGCAAGGAAGTTGACGGCCGCAACCTGAACGTCAACGTGGCCAAGCCCAGGGAGGAACGCCCCCAGCGTTCGTCCAGATACTAGGCAGCCAAATGTGTACTGGCCCGGCGGATGCTCGAGTGGTTCGCCGGTCCGGTTACACGTGAGCCTCCCCACGGGCCTACGGCCCGCGAACCGGATCCTTTGACGTCTCACTAGCCTGTGGCGCCTGCCCGCTGAAACCCCGGATCGGCCGGCCTTTGAAACCCTCGTGTGTCCGGCCCGCGTCTAATGCACCGAAAGCGGAACCGGGGAGGTGCCTGAGACAATGAAGAAGCCGATAACCCTGATCCTTATACTCCTGGTGCTGGTGGGCGCGGGCGCGGGGCTGGCCGTCTACTACACCGGCGGGCCCGGCGGGGCGGGGGCGTCCGGCGCCTCTCTGCAGAGGTTCTCCTCGGCGGAGGAGTTCGTAGCCGCGTTCAGGAACGGGCAGAAACGCCAGTACGGCTACGCCTCTGGCGGCGACATGCTGAAGAGCGCCTCGCCCGCGACGGAGGCGGACGGCGCGGGGGGAGCGCCCGAACACTCGAGCACCAACGTGCAGGTCGAGGGAGTCGATGAGGCGGACATCGTCAAGAACGACGGCGACTACATCTACGTGATCGCCGACAGCACCCTCTTCATCGTCACGGCGTACCCGGCGCAGGACGCCAGGGTGGTCTCCCGCATAGAGTTCGACGAGGGCGGCTCTCCCGGTGAGATGTTCGTGGACGGGGACACCCTGGTGGTCATAGGTTCCTCCGGCTACTCGCCTGAGCCCTCCGGCGACGAGGCCGAGGTGGTCCCGTACCCGCGAGGCGGAGGCACCTTGATAGAGCTGTACGATATCTCCGACAGGGAGAAGCCGGCTCTCATACGCACCGTCGAATACGAAGGCACATACTCCACGGCGCGCATGATAGACGGCAACGTCCACATGGTGCTAGATACCTACCCCTACCACATCCTGGAGCAGGAAGACCTCGAACCGGCCGACATCATCCCCAGGTTCCGCGACACCTGGACGGGGGCGCGCAGCGCTGACTTCGCACCGGCCTGCGGCTTCAGAGACGTAAGGGTGGTAGACCCCGAGGGCTTTACCTCGTTCCTGTCGATTGTCTCGTTCTCGACCGGCGGGGGGGACGTAAGCCTCAACAAGAAGGTCATAGCGGGCTACTCCGACACGGTCTACGCGTCGCCGGACAGCATCTACGTCGCGAGCGCCGACTGGCCCGTATACGTCGGCTGGGGCGTCCCGGAGGCGGAAGGCGAGAGCAGGACCACCATCCACAAGTTTTCCTTCGACGGGCCGGCGACCAGGTACGTGACCTCGACCGAGATCCCCGGAACCATTCTCAACCAGTTCTCCATGGACGAGTCGGGCGGTTACTTCAGGATAGCTACCACCCGCGGGTTCGTGAGCCGGGAGGGCTCAGACTCGACCAACAACGTGTACATCCTGGACCCGGGGATGAAGCTCGTCGGCAGGCTGGAGGGGCTCGCCCGCGGCGAGCGTATATACTCGGTGCGATTCATGGGCGACAGGGCCTACATGGTCACCTTCAAGAAGGTCGACCCTTTGTTCGTGCTGGACCTGGCCGACCCGGCGAACCCCAGGGTACTCGGCGAGCTCAAGATACCGGGCTACTCCGACTACCTGCACCCGTACGACGAGAACCACGTCATCGGTGTGGGCAAGAACACCGTGGAAGCCTCCCCGGAGGACGGCGGGAACTTCGCCTGGTACCAGGGGATGAAGATCGCGATATTCGACGTCACCGACGTGGCGAACCCGAGGGAGATGCACAAGGTCGAGATAGGCGACAGGGGTACTGACTCCTACGCCCTCTACGACCACCGGGCGTTCCTGTTCGACAGGGAAAAGAACCTGCTCGTGGTCCCGGTCCTCCTGGCCGAGCTCACCGGCGAGCAGAAGGCTTCCCCCGAGAGGCGGTCCGACGACTACGGGACGTACACGTTCCAGGGCGCCTACGTTTACGACGTCTCCCTGGACGGGGGCTTCCACCTGAAAGGCCGGGTGACCCACTCCTCGGGCGGCGTTGAGCCCGATTACGGCTACTACGGGGAACCGGAGTCGGTAAGTCGCTCACTGTGGATAGCGGACAACCTCTACACCGTCTCGGGGGCACGCATCAAGGTGAACACCCTGAGCACACTTGCGGACGTTGCCACCGTAGAGCTGAAGTAGGGCCCGGGTTTCTTCTTTTGACTCAGCCCAGGAAGCTCATGACCTCGCGGGCGACGCTGTCGTGGAACTGGGTGTGGAAGCCGTGGCCCCCTCCCTCGAACTCCACGAGCTTCGCCCCGGGTATCCGGTCAGTCAGCATGCGGGAGTTCGTCGGGGGAATGAGGACATCCTCCGTCCCGCACATCACCAGCGTGGGGCACCGTATCTCGGGCAGCCTGTCGTACGTGCAGAAGGCGAAGACCGCCATTCCCTGCTTCAGGGCGTTCTCCTCGCTCATCGGGTTCTGGATGGTACGGCTCACCACGTCCTCGACGACCTCGGGATGAGACCGGACCCACTCGTCCGGGAACCCTATCGTGAGGCCCCTCCGCGCGATGTCCTCGGGCGTCCCCGTCAGGTCGGCCAGCACGTCGAGGACCTCCTGCGAGGGGAACTGCGCCTGCTCGCCCCCGCAGAAGGTACACATCAGCACCAGCTTCTCCGTCTTGCCGGGGTGATTGATGGCAAACTCCTGCGCTATCATACCGCCCATCGACTCCCCGAGGACAAATGCCCGCTCGATCCCGAGGGCGTCCATCAGGCCGGCCGTATCGTCTGCGAACTGCCGCATGGTGAAAGGGGCCTCGCCCGCGCCGGTCCGCCCCGCCCCGCGGTTGTCGAACAGGAGCACGCGGTACCTCCCGGCCAGTTCCTCGACGAACCCGGGGTGCCAGACGTCCATGCTCGCGGTGAGTCCCATTATCATGACCAGCGGCTTGCCCTCACCAACGAGGCGGTAGTTCATCTCTATGTCACCGACTCGGACCTTCTCAGACATGACCGCTCTCCTCTCGTGCTCGCGCCGCCGGGGGGCGACTGCCTAGTGCTTCAGCGACTCCATGAGACCGAACGTCGCGGGGCTCGTGACCGTGGGGTCGGTCATCACGTTGACGCATGCCGGCTTCCCGGACTCCAGGGCGCGCCGTATCGCCGGGACGATCTCGTCGTCTTTCGTGACGAACTCGCCGTGCCCGCCGACCGCCTCGGCTATCCTCTCGTAGTGCACGACCCCGAGGTCGCACCCGTACACGCGCTCGGGAGCGTAGAGCATCTCGTGCCCGTGCTTTGCGGAGCCCCAGGCCTGGTCGTTACAGATCACGCATACGACGGGGATGCAGTGTCGGGCCGCTGTGTCCAGCTCCATCGCGTTCAGGCCGAAAGAGCCGTCGCCGGTCACCAGGACCACCGGCCGGTCTGGCCGCGCGACCTTCGCCCCGATGGCGAACGGGAGCCCGGTGCCGAGACACCCGAACTGCAGCCCGCTGCCGATGACGCCCGCCCGCTCCTTCGCCACCAGGCCGACGCCCGCGAAGTAGATGGTATCCCCTCCGTCCACGATGAACGTGGCGTCGTCTCCCGTGGCCTCCCTCACCCGATTTATCAGCCGGAACGGGTGAATGGGGTCTGACGGCGTCTCTTTCTGCAGCCTCTCGGGCTCGGTCCAGGTCGCGAAGCCGCTCTTGAGCGATTCTATCCAGGCGCCGTGGTCGTTTGCCTTAACGCGCTCGTTCAGCATCTTCAGCACCGCCCCGGCGTCGCCGACCAGCGCCACGTCGGCCTTGCGGTTCCGGTTGGTCTCCGCGGCGTCGACGTCGATCCTTATGACCTTCGCGTTCGCCATAGGGTCGCCGAAGCTGAAGAGCCAGTTGAACCTGACGCCGACGGCCAGCACCACGTCGGCGGTGGAGAGCCCGGCGAGCAGGCCCAGGAACCCGCCCTCCCAGATGGAGAGAGGGTCGTCGTCGGGAATGATGCCGCGGCCGTTGCTGAAGAGCATCGTCGGCATGCCTGTCTTCCGCACGAATGCCACGAGCTCCTCGTCGCAACGGCTCAAGCCGACGCCTCCTCCACCCAGCAGAAGGGGCCTCTCGGCGTTGTCGATGAGCCGGGCGGCCTGCTCGATGGAATCGTCATCCGGGGCGGTGTCGTATTCGACGCCGCCCCTGGTCGGCCATGAGATATCCTCCTCCGGCAGCCGGGGGTAGAGGGCGTCCGGCGGTATCTCCAGGAAGGCCGGCCCGGGACGGTTGCTCACCGCGTAGCGGAAAGCCATCTCCAGGTACTCCGGTATCCTGGCGGTCTCGTAGCACCTGCCCATCCATTTCACCACCGAAGCGACCATCGCCGGCTGGTCCATCTCCTGGAGGGCGCCCCTGTCGCGGCCGCTGATGGACGTCATCCCGCTGATGACCACCAGCGGGTGGTTCTCCATGAAAGCGTTCACTATGCCCGTGAGGGCGTTAGTGAAACCGGGGCCGGCGGTCACCATGCAGACGCCGGGCTTCCCGGTGTAGATGGACCAGGCATGTGCCATCATCACCGCGGCCTGCTCGTGGCGCACGTCGATTATCCTCAGGCCGCAGTCCGGGCACCCGTCGTATATAGGGGTTATGTGTCCTCCCGTGAGCGAGAAGACCGTGTCGATCTCCTCGACCTCCCTGATGTACCTGGCCACTATCTGGCCCCCGTGCAGCTCTGCCATGTCCCACCCCCGGTTGAAGTCAAAATGGGGTCAGACCCCTTCCCTGCCCGATCCCCTTACGGTTCAGTCCGCCCAGAAGTCTTTTGAGAGCTCCCTGCGCCTCTGCCACAGCGAGCCCTTCTCCGTGAAGTCTATGACGCCCCTGCCGCAGTCGGCGTCAGCGACCTCCCAGAAGCCGTTCACCGCGCCGCTGAGGCCCGCGGAGAGCATCTCGAATCCCTGGGCGGTGTAGAGGTCTGTCTCGCAGCCCCTGTTGATGATGACCTTGAGCTGGCGGCATGCCTGCTGGTTCTTCGCGCGCAGCACCTCGAGGAGCGCCTCCACCTCCGCGTCCAGGCGCCCGGTCGGGACCACCCGGTTCCAGAGGCCCCACTCGACCGCTCGCGCCGCGGGCATCAGGGCGCCGATTATGTTTATCTCCTTGGTGCGGCGCTTGCCTATGTACCTGGCCATCCGGGTAGTGCCGCCCCATCCCGGCGTGATCCCGCTGTCCACCTCCGGCATCCCCCACAAGGAACGGTCCGTGGCGATCACGAAATCGCAGGCCATTGTTATCTCGAGCCCGCCCCCCACGGCGTAGCCGTCGACCGCGGAGACAGTAAGCTTGTCGAGCTCCTCCAGTGAGTTGGCCATGTCCTGGTATATCCGGACCCGGCGCATCACCCCGTTCGCTCCCTGGGTGCTCTCGCCGCGCTCGTCGTCGCCCCAGCGGAACATCTCCGTGATGTCGTCGCCCGCGCAGAACGTGTCGCCGGCCCCCTTGATCACCACGAACTTCGTGTCGGTCGAGCGCTTCACCGCCTGGATGGCGTCGACGAGCATGTCTGAGAGCTCGATGCTCAGTGCGTTGCGCACCTCCGGCCGGTTGAGAGTTATTCTGGCGACGTCCTCATCGAAAGACAGGAGCAGAGGCTGGTCGGTCATCGGTGGCTCCTTCCCCCTTACCGCTTCAGTCCGCATTCCAAAGTATAATCCGTGTATGAGGCGGCATAGCAAGTAGAGTCGGGGGCCGGATGGTGGCAAAGGGCCGAAGAGAAAGTGCAGGGCCCCAGCGCAACAACGGGGTCAGGTCACTTTGTTGCGTTTTCAGCCGCTTTCGCAGGGAGGCGCTTCTCCTCGCCGGGGCGCTTGCCGCGTCCGCCCTGGTCCTGGGCCTGTTCTGCGCGGCGGCGAGCTGCGCGCCGCAGGTCATAGTCGAGCTCCGGCAGGACAACGGGAGCGACCTGACGTACGCGAGCAATTTCGGCGTTCCGATCAGGGGGACGGGCTCCGGCACCCTCCAGCAGTACAAGTTCCAGAGGCAGCGAAAGGGCCGGGTGTTCAGCTACGTCATCGCAAACCTCGAGCCTGGTTCCGCCTGCTCGGTCGAGCTGTCATTCGTGGAGCACGAATTCGGGGCCGGGGGACGGCGCAGGTTCAACGTCTACGTCCAGTCGGCCCTCGTGCTAAACAACCTCGACATCTTCGCTGCGGTCGGGTCCGACAGTGCCTGCCAGGCCACTTTCGAATCGAGGGTCGGCACGGACGGGCGGCTCGCCGTCCAGTTCCGGTCCGACGAACCGGGCTGCGTGGACTACGCGACTGTCAGCACCATAAGGGTGCACCGCGGGGGCACCGACCTGGTCGAGATCGACGCCTCGCAATCGCGGAACAACATGAACCCGGCGATCCGGCACTACGACACGAACACGCAGGATACATACGAAGGCATCCTCGGCCGCTTGGGCGCGAGGGCGAGCCTCGACCTTCTCCCTCAGCGCCTTGCCGCCCGGTTCAGCACCCTGGGCACCTGGACGGGGGACCTCGCCGAGCTGGTCGTCGCCCTGAAGCACGGCAGGGAAGTGAGGGCGCTCCCGCTGACCGACCGTTTCCCGGCCTGGGAGAACATCCACCAGACTCAGACAATGACCTCACAGTCACTGGAGTGCTCATCGGGTTCGATGCCGCTGGAGGTCAAGGCCACGTTCAGGGCGCCTTTCTACCCGCGCAACGAGAAGGTCTCAAGCGCGCCGTTCTTCTTCGTCGACCTCGAGGTGACGAACACCGGCGGCATGCCCGCGTCCGGCTCCCTCATGGTCGCCCTGCCCATGAAGGAGGGGCTCGATTACTGCGACGTCACCGGCTACTCCAGCGCGGGAGTCCGCGGCCTGAGATGGAAATCGCGATACACATACTGCGACGAGACGTTCAGCCTGCGCGGGGCCAGGAGCGCGACCGAGGCGCTCGCGGTGCCGGCCTCGGAGGCGACGGGCGTCGATTTCCGCGGCTCCACCCAGGCGGAGTTCGGTTCTTTCGACGCCGACACGCTGTGGGGGTGGACCTCGCCCGCGGGCTTCCCTGCAGGCTCCGGCGAACCGGGAAGGCCGCTCTTCAGCTTCTTCCCAAGGGGCTACGCGGGATGCGTGTGGACGCTCACCGACCTTGCACCCGGCGCCTCGGCGACGAGGCACCTGGTGCTGGCCGGCTTCTCCTCGAGCAACATACTTTCCGTGAAGAACAGCTCGTTCCAGGATTCGAGTTACAAGTTCCGCTACAACCAGTACTTCGACAGCGTGGAATCGGTGCTCGAGTACGCGGTCGGCAGCAGGAGGGCCGGTGACGATATCGCCGGCAAGTCCGAGTTCTTCGACTCCACCGTTTCCTCGGACGAATACCTGTCGCTGGACCCGGCCTGCGAGGCCGGGCTGCGCGACCTCGTCTCCACGAGCTTCCAGACGTTCCTGACCAACACCTGGTGGGCCCGCTCCAGCGCGGGCCGCGACTGGTTCAGCGTCTGGGAGGGCACCTGGATGCGCTTCCACTCGACCGTCGACGTCGAGTACAACCAGGCCTGGTTCTACTACCAGTTCTGGCCGGAGCTCATGCCGATGATACTCGACCAGTGGTTCCTCTACACGAAGTCCAATGAGGCCGGGCCGTACCTTCCTCACGACGTCGGGATAGTCGACCACGCGGACGGGCAGGCCTACGACCACGACATGCCGGTGGAAGAGAACCTCAATTACCTGCTGATGCTCTACCGGTACTGGAAAGCTTCCGGTGACACGGCCTTCGTCAGCGCGCGCTTCGAGCGCCTGCGCGGTCTCGCGCAGTTCGTGATGAACTGCGACACCAACGGCAACGGGCTCCCGGACAAGCACAGCGAGACCACGTTCGACGACGGGACCCCCGCCCTGGAGCGCGGGAAGGACCAGGTCTACCTGGGGTTCAAGTGCCTGGCGGCTTTCCGCGGGGCCCGCGAGATGGCGATGGCGGTGTCCCCGGCACAGGGCGCATTCGCGGCGGCATGCGACGGCCGGGTCGAGCTGATCAACCAGACGCTCGAGCGCGACACCTGGCTGTCCGACCACTTCGCGGTGTGCCTGGACGGTGGAGTCGAGAGGGCCGACCGCGAGGCGTACAGCATTCACTCCGGAAACGGGCTCCTCTACCTGCTGGGCGCATCCAGGGATCCCGGCGTGAACTCGACGAACTACGCGCGCCTGCGCAGAGACATAAGCCTCGCGACGCCGAGGACATGGGGCCCTTACGGAAGCAGGCATACCACTTTCGACCCGGGCCGGATGTGGATATCCTCGAACATCTGGAGGGACGCCCTGGCCGCCTACTCGGATGTCTCCCTGTTCGGCAGGAGCCCGCTGGCCCTGTCGCAGACGTACTGGGATTTCGAGAAGTACCTTGCCGCTCACCTCTGGGGAGGCTACTGGGACGGGATGATCTACGGCTCCGGCGCGCCCGGCGAGCGCATGCGCCCGTCACCCCAGGGAGGGCAGCCGCTCGTCTACGCGGTGGCACCGCCGGTGGGCATAATCGCCGAGCGCCCCGTCTACTTCGATTACCGGGGCACGATATCAGGCGGCCACGACGTAGTCGGGACCACCAGCCCGGCGTCCACCTTCTACTTCGCGGAGGGGAGCACCCGACCGGGGTTCGACCCCTACATATGCGTGCAGAACCCCGGCTCGAGCCCGGCCGACGTCAGGATCACCTACATGCTCGGCACCGGCCAGACGAAAGAGCAGTCCCTCGCCGTGGGCCCGCACTCCCGCGCGACGGTCCGGGTGGCGGACACCCTGGGCCAGGCGAACGACGATGCCCACGACTTCTCCGCGAAGGTGGAGGCGCGGAACGGCACCGGCATAATCGCCGAGCGCCCCGTCTACTTCGATTACCGGGGCACGATATCAGGCG
>DYIU01000001.1:879778-1099391 GCA_020723485.1 Acidimicrobium ferrooxidans
ACCCTGGGCCAGGCGAACGACGATGCCCACGACTTCTCCGCGAAGGTGGAGGCGCTCAATGGGACCGCCGGCTCGCCGCTCATGAGCTACTACCCCAGGGGGACCGCGAGCCTCGGCCTCATAGACGCGGCCGCGGGCCTCGTGGTGGACAACGCGGGCGGCGCGCTGTTCTACCGCCCCACCGCCTCCCCGATGAGGGTGCCTGTCTTCAGCAGGGCGGACTGGGCCGCCGCGGACCCGGCGAAGAGGGTACCGACGCTAGACTTTCCCGGCGCGGGCGGCGAGCCGACGGTGACCAACCGCGACCTCCTCCCGGGTGTGCTGGGAGCGGCGAACGTCCGGGACCTCGCCGGCGTCACCGTCACCGGCCCCACCATGGGCCCCGGCGGCAGCGCCACTGTCTCCTACGTCCTCCCGGTCGCTTCGACGGTCAGGGCATCGGTCTGGGATGGACCAAGGCGCGTGCGCGAGCTCGCGAGCACGCACCAGGAGGCTGGCAGGAGGAGCTTCGAGTGGGACGGTACGGATGGGGCCGGCGACAGGGTTGCAGACGGACGATACGCAGTGAGGATAGACGTCTACCCGGATGACGCCTCCGCCGTGAGGCCCGCTTCTGCCGATGTCTGGGTCAACTCCGACGTCCCCGGTCTCGCGCGGGACTGGTACTTCGCCGAAGGGTATACCGGCGCCAGCCCCGGGTCGGGGGACTTCCAGGAATACATACTGGTCGCTAATCCCGGCGGCGGAAGCGCGCGTCTGAAAGCCACCTTCATGCTTGCGGACGGGAGGACGCTCGAGAAGGTCTTCAGCGCCTCGCCCCACAGCCGGCTCACAATCGCGGTGGACGACATCCTCCCGGACGCCGAGGTCAGCGTACATCTGCATGCTGACGCGGACGTCGCCGCCGAGAGGTCCATGTATTTCAGCGGGGGGCGGGCGGGCCACGATTCGATCGGCGTCAACGGCCCCTCGACCGCCTGGTACCTGGCCGAGGGATGCACCCGGGCCGGCTTCGACGAGTACGTGCAGGTGCAGAACCCCGGGGAGGCGGACGCCTCGGTAGCGGCGACCTTCATGGCCTCGGACGGCTCCACCGAGAAGAGGGAGTACGCGGTAGGCCCGCACACGCGGTTCACCATCCACGTGAACCAGGTCATGGACGGCAGGGACGTCTCGACCATGGTCGAGAGTGACAGCCCCGTGGTCGTGGAGCGCTCCCAGTACCTGAACGGCATGACCGCCGGGACGTGCTCGCTCGGGGCGCGGTCACTGTCCCGTACCTGGTACCTGGCTGAAGGATACACGGGCGGAGGGTTCGAAGAGTACGTCCTCCTCCAGAATCCGGGGCAGAGCGCCTCCGACGCCACCCTCTTCTTCATGGACCGCACCGGGACCAGCGCGATAAGGAACTACACGGTGGCGGGGAGGTCGCGGTTCACGGTGCCGGTGGGCGACGTCCTGCCGGGCAGCGAGGTGTCGGTCAGGGTGAGCGCCGATGCCCCGCTCGCCGTGGAGAGGGCGATGTACTGGAACGGCCGCAGCGAGGGCCACGCCTCCATTGGGACGCCGTCCCCCGACGGCGACTGGTACCTTCCCGACTGCTGTACCGCGGGCGGCTTCGAGACCTGGGTGCAGGTGCAGAACCCGACGGACGGCGAGCACCGGGTCACGATGACGTTCATGGAGCCTTCGGGAAAGACGACCGAGCGCTCCTACACGCTCGCGCCCCGCAGCCGCTTCACGGTAGATACGGGAACGGTGCTGCCCTCGGCGGAGTTCAGCGTGAGCGCGGACGCGGACGGCCCTGTCATCGTGGAGAAGTCCGTCTATTTCGCCGGGCGTGCCGGCGGCACCTGCTCCATAGGCGCCAGGGGCGCCGCAAGGTGACCCCGGTGTGCACTACGGTTGGGCCGGAAGGGTCGCCCCCTCGAAATCCGGGCTGTCGGGGAACTCGAGCTCTAGGCCCTCGGCCTGGTCGAGCTTGAGCAGCGTGTTGTCCACCGAGCAGTCGAGCACGTGCCCGCCTGCCTTGCGGTCGCCGGTCAGGAAGTGGAAGTGGTAACCGGCCTGGTTCACCCCCGAGAGGTAATCCGGGTAGAAGAATCCCACCATCGTCCCCGTCACGCCGTCGAGCTCGAATACTGTCTGCTCGGCCACCACCTGGTCGAGCGTTGGGTAGGGGGGTTTCTGCTTCGGGACGCTGCGGGCCTTAACGTGGGAGAAGGTGCCGTCGAGGCGCACCGCGAAAACGAAGTTCCTGCTGGGCAGGAGGCTGTCCACGAAGGCCTTCAGGGCGTCGAGGCTCGCGAGGTCCTCGGCGGTCGCGTTCTTCTCGGGCTCGAAGAATTTCACCTCCGCGAACGGGGTCTTCACCCCCGGCTTCACCACGCGCGGGACCCCACTCACCGGCACCTGGTAGACGATGCCGTTGAGCACCACCATCTCGCCGTCCAGCCCGTTGAACGTTCCTATGCCGAAATCCCCGTTCTCTTCGAGGGTGCCGCAGGTCGTGTCCCCGGCCATGACCCCTCCCGACAGGGCCCCGAGAGTCGACACCTGGTAAACGTTCTCCTTCTCGACCGCGTTCTCCGAGGCGCCGCCGCAGGAGGAGGCACCTACCAACAGGGCGACAAGGAGGCAGGAGATCAGCAGCGTCCTGGTCATCTTCATTCGGCCCCCCGTCATCGTAGTAACTCACGGCGCACTTGTCGCATCGGCAATCGCCGTGACCAATCTTATCAAACGCGAGGACCAGAGAACCCCGGTGCAACTTGGCGGTGGGGAAGAAAATCAGTATGCTTTTAGCGAGCGGCCACGTAGCTCAGACGGATAGAGCAACTGCCTCCTAAGCAGTAGGTCGTCGGTTCGAGTCCGACCGTGGCCTCCAGGGATCAGGCCGGGTGTTAGAACTCGGTGGGGATCTTCTTGACGTCCTCCATCATCTGGTTGACGGCCTTGATGTACTTCATGATGGTCTGCATGTTGCCTTCGAAGGTGAGCTTCTTGACCATTATGGCCTGCAGGGGGTCCTGGTCGCCCTCGACGATCTCCTTCCAGACCCCGTAGTCGCCCGCGATGATGTAATCGCACTTCTTCTCACCGGTTCCGAGCTCCAGGACCTTGCCGTCCTTGAGGTGGGTCCAGAACGGGATGTCGCCCCTGTCGCCGGCGTTCTGGATTATGAACTGGATGGTAGCGTCGAAACCCTTGCCGGCCTTGGCCATCTCCTTGTCGGAGTTCATCTCGTCGGCCAGCGCCTGGGCCCACTCCTCGGTCGCGAACAGTGCCATCTTCGCCTCCCCTTCGCCTGCGTCCCAGAAGTACCGTTGTGAATCTTATCCAAAAAGCGCGGCCGACTCAATAGTCTGACCGGCGGGTCTGTCTGGGAGGGCGACGCCCCCGAACGGCCACTGGAGGGCTGGCGCGCGCGGCCAGTTTCATAGAGGCGTCCACCCGGCCCGCACTCATATACGCTCGTGGGCTTGATTCCCTTCGCGCAACACCGGGGTCAGGTCACTATGTTGCGTTTTCCTCGGATTCCTTCGGGCGCCGGGAGCGAGCAGGGGGACTCAGACCCTAACGGGTGACCTCCGAGTCACCCGTGGGTATGAGATTCCTGTAGCCCCCTGGTACTACCCGGATTTGCTACTTATACCCGATGTTTCCGGGTCCCTCCAGCGCCGATTCCACTTGTAGTAGAAGGCTTGGAGGAATCCTGTGAAGCGCGTTTTTATTGCAACGATTCTGGTTTGCATGTGTGCCGGGGCCCTGGCGGGGCTCCAGCTGGCGCTTCCGTCCCAGGCCTTCGCGGCGGATTCCCCGACGGTCGGCCCCCCGCTTCCCGGCGGAGGCGCCCCCCGCACGATGGGATTCGTCCGTACCACCTCCGGAGACTACCCGAAAGCCCGCACTATGGACGCGACCGCCGCGAGCGTCCCCCAGGCGGTCGACCTGACCAACGCCGCGCTGCCTGTGGGAAGCCAGGGCGGCCAGTCCTCTTGCGTGGCCTGGACCGTTGCTTATTACTACAAGACCTACCAGGAGGCACGAGAGCACGGCTGGGACGTGTCCCGCGCGGACCGGCGCTTCAGCCCCTCGTTCCTCTACAACCAGATAAACGGCGGCCGTGACAGGGGAGCGAGCTTCCCCTCGGCATTCGAGCTCCTCAAGGACAACGGGGCCATCGACCTGAACGCGATGCCCTACAACGAGAACGATTACACCACGCAGCCCAACGCCCAGCAGGCGGAAGCTGCCAAACCGTATCAGATTGCCAACTACGCCTATATCTGGCGCGGAGCGGGCGGCAACGACGTGAACCAGATAAAGGCGCACATCGCGGCGGGCGACCCGGTTGCTCTCGGCATACCTGTCTACCAGGCCTTCTACTACTGCCAGGGCAACTGGGTCGGCTCACCCGCGGCCGGCGAGACCCTCTACGGCAACCACGGCATCTGCGTCGTCGGGTACGACGACAGCGCCGGCGGGGGCCAGGGTGGGATAAAGATCGTAAACTCCTGGGGCTCCGACTGGGGAGCGGGCGGATACACCTACCTCTCCTACGATTTCGTGGCGAACTACTGCTGGGAAGCCTGGACGATGACCGACAGCGCCTCCGACAGGCCGGCGGTCTCGAGCCTCAGCCCGGCGTCTGGGGCCGTTGACAGCCAGGTCACCATCTCCGGGGACAACTTCGGGACGTTCAGGGGGTCGAGCGGAGTCAAGTTCAACGGGCTCGCAGCGACGGTCACCGGCTGGGACAACGACACTGTGACCGCGAAGGTCCCGGCGGGAGCGACTGACGGGAACGTGACGGTCACCAACTGGATCGGCGAGGTCAGCAACGGCAAGCCGTTCGACGTTGGGATGAGCCTAACGGGCGTCGCCCCCGGCGTGGCGAAGCCGGCCGACAGGGTCACCGTCTACGGTCAGGAGCTCGGCTCGGGCGGAACGCTCAAGTTCAACAGTACGACGCTGCAGGTGCTGTCCTGGAGCAGCAGTAAGATAGAGTTCGCGGCTCCGGCGGCGCTCGGCAGCGGCACCATCAAGGCCTATGTCGGCGGCAAGGTCTCGAACGGCGTCGCCTTCAGCGTGGTCGCCTCCACGTGGTACCTGGCTGAGGGCTGCACCAACGGCGGCTTCGAGACCTGGGTGCTCGTTCAGAACCCGAACAACAGGGCGGCCAACGTCAACGTCACCTACATGACTCCCTCCGGCACGGTGCAGGGCCCACAGGTGAGCGTGCCCGCCAACGCCAGGCAGACATTCAACGTGGCGGACACGGTCCCCGGCCAGTGGGAGGTCTCCACCAGGGTGACCGCCGACCGCCCGGTGTTCGCAGAGAGGGCGATGTACGGCAACAACCGCGCCTGGGGCAGCGAGTCGATAGGGGTCGAGTCCCCCCAGGCCAGGTGGTACCTGGCGGAGGGTTCCACCGGGGGAGGCTTCGAGACCTGGATACTGGTGCAGAATCCCAACAGCACGCCGGCCCGCGTGATGCTCAACTACATGACCGAGACTGGAAAGGTCGAAGGCCCGTACGTGACGCTCGCGGCGAACTCCCGGAAGTCGTTCAACGTGGCTGACACCGTCCCCAACGTGAGCGGAGTCTCGACGACGGTGAGCTCGGACCGGCCGGTGATCGCCGAGCGCGCGATCTACTGGGCCAACCGCAAGGGCGGCACCGACTCTGTCGGGGTCACCAGCGCGGCGACGAGCTGGTACCTCGCCGAGGGCTCAACCGGCGCCGGCTTCGAGACCTGGGTGCCGGTCATGAACCCGAGCTCGAAGGACGCGCGGGTTCAGCTGACATACATGACCGAGCGCGGCGAGGTCAGGGGCCCCAGCGTCACCATAAAGGCGGGGACGCGGCGGGTGTTCCACGTCGCGGACACCGTCCCGGACACGTGGAGCGTCTCGACCAGGGTGACCAGCGACCAGCCGGTGGTCGTGGAGCGCTCGGTCTACTGGAACGGCAGGGTCGAAGGCCATGAGTCGGTCGGCGTCATGGAGCCGGCCGAGACGTGGTACATGCCGGAGGGCAGCACGGGCCCGGGATTCGAGACCTGGGTCCTGGTGCAGAACCCGAACGACAAGGCCGTCGAGGTCAGCGTCAACTACATGACCCCCAAGGGCGAGATCAGCGGGCCGAAGGTGAAGCTGCCCGCGAACTCCCGCAAGACATTCTTCGTAGCGGACACAGTGCCTGACCAGTGGCAGGTGTCGACTCGGGTGACCGCCGACGAGCCCGTTATCGCGGAGCGCTCAATGTACGGCAGCGGCCGCGTATGGGGGCACGACTCGGTGGGCATTCCGAAATAGCAGGCCCGCAGCAACGAACCCGGCTCGTTCGTACCCGATGCAGCGGACCTGCGCGCCCCCAAAGGTTGAACCTGGTTATTAAGCTGTGATTATCCCCCATTAGATTGATTTACTGGTGTTATTCCGGTGGCGAATGGTAAGATACCGAGGTCAAACGGTCTGGATGCCAGGAACAGCAGGGCGGTTCCCCGACATCTGGCGAGGTGAAAGGGCGAGGGCACCTTGGATCCAGATGAGATTGTCCGGATGCTCGTCGTCGACGACGACCCGGACGCCGCTGACCTTTACCAGCGTCTGCTCGAAAGGCGGATGCACATCGAGGTGGAACGTGCTGCGGACGCCGCAACTGCGCGCCGCAAGCTGACCGACTCCGAGTTCGACGTCGTCACCATAGACTACAGACTCCCGGATGAGAGCGGCCTCGTGCTGCTCGAGGACCTTGCCGAGGGTGAGGACAATCCCCCCGCAATCGTGGTCACTGCATATGGAGATGTGCACCTCGCCACGCGCTCCTTCGAGCTGGGGGCGGCCGGCTATGTCATTAAGGACTTCAAGCTTCCAGATACCCTCGCCGCCGTGGTAGAAAAAGCGGTTGCCGACTCCGCTCTCAGGCGTGAGAGGCACGAGCTCGACCGCGAGAAAGCGTTCACCGGCGTAGCGGTCAACGCCCTGGACGAGGTCTTTTTCGTCCTTGACCTGCAGGGGCGCCTCGTGAGCTGGAACCTGCGCTTGAATGAGCTCACCGGCTTCACTGACGGCGAGCTGCACCGCATGGAGTTCGCGGAGGTCTGCGGCCGTGAGGAAGCCGAACGCATGCTCCAGGCGGTGGCGTCGCAGCCGAAAGGAGAAAGAGCTGTCCTCCGCACCTACCTGACCGCACGGGACGGCGGGCGCGTCCCGTTCGAGCTGACCGCGGTCGCCCTGGAAGAGGACTCAGGAGAGCCGGTAGGCACGTGCGCGATCGGACGCGAGGTCTCCTGGCACCGCCGCGTCACCCCGCGGGTCCCTGCCGAACAGGACGTGGCCGATTCGACCGGTGACATAATCGCGCGCGTCGACTATGACGGGGTTTTCACTTTTCTCTCTGACACCGCGTGCAGCTTCTGGGGGTCCAGCCGCGATGAGCTCCTCGGGCGGAGCTTCACTGAGTTCATTCACCCGGACGATCTCGAGGAGGACGTGGAGGCGAGCTCCTACACGATTCGCGGCGGGCACATGGTACGGGGAATAGTGAACAGGCAGCTCACCAGGCGGGGGGAGAGACGGGTCGAATGGAACATAATGCCCCTCTTTGGTGAAGACGGCGCCATCGAGGGGTTCCAGTTCACGGGCCGCGACATAACCGACAAGGTATTGACCGAAGAGTTCCTGATGCAGGTGAACCGCGAGCTCGATGCCTACGCTCACACGGTCTCACACGACCTGAAGGGGCCGCTTTCCGCCATAATGCTCGCCTCGGACACGCTCCGATTGCTCCTGGAGAGCCAGGACGCGTCGAGCAGCCCCAACGGTACGCTGCGCGAGATGGCCTCCATCATCAGCAAGTATACGGCGGAGGCTGGCACGCTCATCGAAGACCTCCTCATGCTGGCCGAGGCAGGGCAGGTGCCCATGGACGTAGAGGAAGTCGATGTCGGGGAGGTCGTGTCGGAGGTCCTCGAAGAGCTCAAGGGAAAGGTGGCCGAGAGGGGCGTGCGAGTGCTCACGAGCGAGGACCTCGGCCGCATAGCGGCAAGCAGGGTCCAGGTCCTGCAGCTCTTCTCCAACCTGATATCGAACGCGGTGCTGCACAACGACAGCCCCGAGCCGGTGGTGGAGATCACTTATCTGGGCAGGGAGGAGGGGGGCCACCGTTACGTTGTGAGGGACAACGGGTCCGGCGTTCCGGACGAGCACCTGGACAATATCTTCAAGCTTTTCTACAAGGGAAAGGACGGCGGCGCGGGGGTCGGCCTGGCGACAGTCGAGAAGATAGTGCAGGTCTACGACGGTTTCATCAGGGCCTACAATGACGGCGGAGCATGCTTCGAGTTCTGCATAAAGGACCATGGAAAACAGCAGGAGTAACACGAAGAAACGGATACTCATCATCGATGACAACCAGGGCATCAGGTCCGCGCTCTCGACGTTCCTGGCCGCCGGAGGGTTCGAGGTCGAGGCGTCGGAGGACGGGGACCGGGGCCTCGAAGCGGTGCGGCGCTGGAAGCCTGACCTCGTGATACTGGACCTCCGCATGCCCGGAAAGGCCGGGTGGGACGTCATGAAGGAGATCCGCGAAGACCCGTTCACCGCGGACCTGCCTGTCATGCTCCTCACAGCGGTGAAGGACCAGGAGTCAAAGGTGCTGGGGTTCCGCAGCGGGGCTGACGACTACCTCGAGAAGCCGTTCCATGCCCTTGAGTTGATGGCCCGCGTCGACCGCATCCTCCAGACCCGGGGCAGGACGGTCACGGGGGGCAGGGAAGCCACCGCGATGGAGAAGGTCCCGGTCAGGATCGGGGACAAGGTCTCGTTCGTGCCGCGGAAAGAGATCTACTTCATCGAGGCGGCCGGGAAGTACTCCTACGTGCACACCTCGAAGGAAAGATATCTCTCCGACTGCAGCCTGAAGGAGATCGAGGAAGCGATGCTCTGCCAGGAGGAGTTCTTCCGGGTGCACCGCAGCTACCTGGTGAACCTTGACCGGGTCGCAGGGGTGACGAAGGAGGCCCCCGGACGATACGTCGTGGAGCTGGAAGACGACCACCGCACCAGCATATACGTGAGCCAGCGGCGCCTTCGCGACTTCAAAGAGAGGCTCCACCTTCATTTCTGACCCCGTCGGGATCGCCGCGTTTTTCGCTCATTCCGCTATTCAATCAGTTAATCCCAGCTGACGCGCTTGACTGTTTTTTTCTTGGCAGCCCGGTGGCGTCAGTCGGAGAATGTTCGTGGGTGAAAGCCCACCCTCGCCAGGTAGCGCCAGGCATTGTGCGGCAAGAGCTTCTCGGGGATATGAATGCGCTGGCGCGCGCCTGCCTGCGGGAGGTGCCCCGACGAGCAGGAGGGTCGAATGTGCGGTTCGGAAGCCCCCGGGGATTTCGAGAGGTTCATCGAGACCGAGGAAGGCAGGGACTGGCTGGCGTGGCACGGCTGGGTCAGGGTATCCGACGTCTTTGAGAGGGCTCTTATAGTACCCGTGGCATCCGACGACATCCTCGAGGACGCGCTCGTGATGGTGATGGAGAGCGGAAAGACCGGTGACGTGGGCACGCACCTGCATGAAAGAGGGATGACGGGGAGGGTCGCGCTCGTCCTGGAGGAGCAGGCCGAAAGCGTGAAAACGGGGCCGGGCTCGTGGTAATATGACAGAGGGCCAGAAATGGCCTGGTAGACGGGGAGAGGCGCCGATCTTATGACCGGCGCCTTTCTCTCTTGGCAACTCACTTTGCCGCATCTCCGTCAGACCTTTATCATGGAAAAGGTGCCTGCCGATAAGCATGGAAAAGGGCTGGAGGCTGTCTCTTGAAGAAAGCAATCGCCGCTCTCGTTGCACTGGCAATCGTACTGCTCGCCGGATTTCCCGCACTCGCGCGCGGCGGTGAAGGCGTTCCGAGGATTGCCTCGAAGGTCCGCGAGGGCGCGGAGTACGCGCCCGGAGAGATACTGGTGAAGTTCAAGGACGGCGCCGGGGCCGGGGCGGCGGGCGAGGCGCGCTCCAGGGCGGGCGCGTTGGTCTCGGAGCGGTTGCCCTATACCGACTTCGACCTGGTAAGGGTCCCTCCGGAGAAACTGGAACACGCCCTCTCAGTCCTGCGTTCATCAGGCCTGGTCGAGTATGCCGAGCCCAACTACATCAGGCACGCCGATTACACTCCGACGGACCCGGACTACGCGACGTACCAGTGGAACCTGAGCCAGACGGCTGCGGCCGGGGGGATAGACATGGAGCCCGCCTGGGACACGGTCTTCGCGGCTACGGGGAACTACGGGGGAGATCCGTCCGTGGTGGTCGCAGTGCTAGACAGCGGGGTGGCCTATCGTCCCGCCGCGGTGGGAGGGCGCTCCCCCGACTTCGACGCGGTGCAGGCGCACTTCGTGCAGGGCTATGACTTCATAAACCGCGACCAGTACGCGGACGACGATTTCGGCCACGGAACTCACGTGGCGGGGACAATTGTCGAGAGCAACAACAACGGCCTCTACGTTACCGGGATAGCGTTCGACTGCACAGTCATGCCGGTGAAGGTACTCGATCACACGGGAAGCGGCACTGACGCCGAGATAATCCAGGGGATAAGGTTCGCGGCGGACAACGGCGCGGACGTGCTTAACATGAGCCTCTCCGGGCCCGACCCGAACGAGGCGCTCCGCGACGCCATCGACTATGCGTTCGAAAACGGAGTGGTCGTCTGTGCATCCGCCGGCAATCGAGACGACAGCTTCGTGGACTACCCTGCCGGGTACCCCAACTGCATCGCGGTAGGAGCCACAGCCAGGACCGGAGCGAGGGCTTCGTACTCCAACTACGGCAGCGCACTCGACGTTATGGCACCCGGCGGTGACGGCTCGCTTGCCACGAACCGCGTGAACCAGGTCACGTACGTGACAGAGGGGAACCCCTTGAGCGGGTTCAACCGGATTCCCAAGAACGGGACTTCCATGGCCAGCCCGCACGTGGCGGCGGTGGCTGCGCTCGTGAAGTCGGTGCACCCGACGTGGACGTCTGCGCAGGTCCGCGGAACCGTAGTCATGAGCGCACAGGACATTGCGCCCGCGGGCTGGGACAGGTACACCGGGTGGGGACGGATAGACGCGAACGTGGCCGTCTCAACGGCATCGCCGCCCGGGCCTACCGGTCCGTCGCTTGAGGCGGTGAGCCCTGACCAGGGGTCCTCGGGCTCGAGTATCACGATAACCGCTACGGGCAGCGACTTCTCCAACCCGGTGAAACTCACGCTCGAGCGGATCGGAGAGGCCGGCATCGGCGGCACGGGCCTCTCCCAGACCGGGTCCACCAGGATCGCCTGCAACCTGTCGCTCTCCGGCGCGCAGCCCGGCCTCTGGGACGTCATCGTAGAGGACAAGGCCATGCGGTCCGATACGCTGGCGGGCGGTCTCGCGGTGGACAGCGCCGACAACAAGACGTGGTACCTCTCGGAGGGCTCTACCGACTACGGGTTCGAGGAGTACATAACCATCCAGAACCCGAGCGCGGCGACCGCGAACGTGAACGTGCTGTTCATGACGCCCGGGGGGGCGCAGCCTCCTCAGACCCTGAGTGTGGCGCCCGACAGCAGGGCGACGGTTACGGTCTCTGACTTCGTCCCCGGAACTGACGTCTCAGCGAAGGTCACCTCTGACCAGAACATCATCTGCGAGCGTTCGATGTACTGGAACGGGCGCATCGAGGGGACGGACAGCATAGGGGTCCAGGCGCCTTCATACGCCTGGTACCTGGCGGAGGGGACCACCGACTACGGCTTTGACACGTTCCTGACCGTTCAGAACCCGACCGCGCGCGCCGCAACCGTGAGCGTGACCTATCTCACAGACGAGGGTCCTGTGGAGAAGGACCCGTTCACGGTGGACGCGAACAGCCGTCAGACGGTCAACGTGGCGGACGACCTTCCCGCGAGCGACATGTCCTTCGAGGTCATCGCCGACCAGCGGATAATCTGCGAGCGCGCGATGTACTGGGACGGCAGGAGGGGCGGTCACGTGTCCGTGGGCTCGAACTCCCCGGCTCAGGAGTGGTACGTGTGCGAAGGTTCCACAGACTGGGGTTTCACCGAGTACCTCGAGCTGGGCAATCCCGGCGCGGGCGACGCAGCGGTAGACCTCACGTACATGACGCCCTCGGGCCCGGTCCCCCGGACACCTCTCAACGTGCCGGCGGGCTCGCGGGTGACCGTGCGGGTGAACGACGACCTGCCCGGCGAAGACATATCCGTCCGGGCTGTCTCCGACGCCGGCATAATAGTCGAGCGCGCGATGTACTGGGACAACGGAACCGGGAGAGCCGGGCACTGCGCGATGGGCGTCCCCCAGCCGAGGCAGGAGAACTTCCTCGCGGAGGGCACCACCAACTGGGGCTTCGACGAGTGGGTGGTGATACAGAACCCGAATTCCACCGCCTGTGACATCGGCGTCGACTACATGACCTCCCAGGGGCCCATTCCCACCACCGGCTTCAGCCTGCCCGCGAACACACGGGTCAGCCTCCACGTTAACGCGTCGGTGCCGTTCCTGGACACCTCCGCCTATGTGTATTCGAACCTGCCGATAATCGCCGAGCGGGCGATGTACTGGGACTCCCGGGGCGCAGGCCACGTGTCCCCGGGCCTCATGAAATAGCGGCACGGGCGGTCCGCCGGGTCGGATCTCATCTTGATATTCGCCATTAAGCGACCGGGTCTGCTCATAATAGAATATGACCCGGTGAGGGCTTCCTTCCGCTGATAGCCGCAGGAGCCGGCAGGGTAATCAAGTAATAGGACATGAGCCGAAGTGCTGGAAAAGGATAAGCGCATTTGATATTGAAGATTCCATGGGTGGACCGTACCAGGTGCACCCGCGAGCTTGACTGCAAGGCAGCGAAGTACTGTAAGAAGGGCGCGTTCAAGGTGCAGCCGGAGTCCGAAGACGAGCCTGGAAAGGCGAGGGACTTCCCGTGGGTGGACCTCGAGCAGTGCAAGCAGTGCGGGGACTGTGAGAAAGCCTGCACTGAAAGAGCTGTCAAGATGGTGTAGCCGACGGCGCCGGAGGGCCTGTGAGAGCGGGCCGGTGTGAACAGGAGGAGACATGGCAGACGTCCTTGAGGTAAACGAGCAGAACTTTGAGACCGAGGTGCTCCAGTCCGACAAGCCGGTGCTGGTCGACTTCTGGGCGCCGTGGTGCGGACCCTGCCGGATGATGCACCCCGTCATCGAGAGCCTCTCTGAGGAGTACGAGGGCAAAGCCGTGATCGCCAGGTGCAACGTCGATGACAACCCGGCCGTTGCGGGGAGGTACACCGTCACGGCCATTCCTACCATGATCCTCTTCAAAGGTGGAGAGCCGGCGGAGACAATGATCGGTGTGACCCCGGCCGACGAGCTCAAGAAGCGCATAGACGCAGTTTCCGGGTGATAGACCTGGAGATAAAGGGCTTCATCCCGAACACCATGCTCGACTGGGAAGGGATGCTTGCTTCCACTCTCTTCCTCCCGAGATGCAACTTCAGGTGTCCCTTCTGCCAGAATCCCGACCTGGTCCTGCACCCGGAGCGCCTCGAGACGGTGCCCCTGGAGTCGGTCAAGTTCTACATCGCGGAGCGGGAGGGATGGGTCGAGGGCGTGTGCATCACCGGCGGCGAGCCGTGCCTGCACACCGACCTCCCCCGTCTCTGCGCCGAGCTCAAGTCGCTCGGGGTCGGCGTCAAGCTGGACACCAACAGCAGCGTCCCCGAGATGCTCGCCCGCCTGATCGAGGAGGGGCTTGTCGACTATGTCTCCGTCGATGTGAAGGCCCCGCTGGAGCCGGCCGCTTACCGGCTGGCCACGGGGACCGACCGGGCCGACCTGCTGGAGCTGGTGGAGCGAGGTATCGGGATAGTGCGCGATTCCGGCGTCGCGCACGAGTTCCGGACCACCGTCGTGCCCATGATGCACGGGCCCGCCGAGGTGGCGAAGATGGCCGAGTACCTGTCCGGTGAAGAGCGATACGTGCTGCAGTACTTCAGTCCGGGGGACACCATCGACCCGCGCTACAGCTCGCTCAGGCCTTTCACGGAGGAGGACATGGAGGGGATGCTTGCCGAGGCCCGCAGGTTCATCCCCGGGACGGTGGTGCGCGGGGCGCCCGCCGGCCTCGACCAGTAGCGCTCCCAGCCGTTCCTGACAAGGAGAACGATGAAGATACTCCCTGATTGTTATCTATGCGCGATGAGGCAGGCCCTCGGGGCGGCCCGCCTGGTCTCAGACGACCTGGAGTTCCAGAACGAGGTGATGGTGCGGACGGCAGGCCTTCTGGCCGGGGCGCCGCGGGAGGGCACCCCGCCGGAGGGCGGCGAGCTCTTCTACCGCATGATACGGGAGCTGTCTGGAATACCTGACCCGTTCCGCGAGATGAAGGTCCGGCAGAACGAAGTGGTCTCAACGCTGCTCCCGTGGATGCGCGAAACGGTCGCATGCGCGGACGACCCGCTGCTTATGGCGGTGAGGCTCGCAATCGCCGGCAACGCGGTGGACCCTGGCGCGCGGGAGTCGTTCGAGCTCGAGAAGAGCGTGATGGAGGCGGTTGAAGGCGAAGTCGGCCTCGAGGTCTACCCCGAGTTCCTGGAGCGGCTCGCCGGGTCACGACGGGTGCTCATCATCGCGGACAACTGCGGCGAGATAATCTTCGACAGGGTGCTGATAGAGAAGATGATCGAGGGGCGCGAAATCGAGGTGACACTCGCGGTACGCGGCGGGCCCATCATCAACGACGTCACCATGGTGGAGGCCGAGGAGCTGGGGCTAGGTGAGCTCTGCGAGCTGATTTCGACAGGCCTCGAGATGCCAGGCACGGTGGTCGCGCGAGCCGCGCCTGAGTTCCGGGATGCCTTCCGGGACGCGGACCTCGTCATTTCCAAGGGCCAGGGCAACTGGGAGACCCTCGAAGAGGAGGACCGCGAGATATTCTTCATGTTCCAGGCCAAGTGCCCGGCGGTAGCAGCGTTCCTAGGCTGCCCCGAGGGCCACCCCCTCCTTTTGAAGACTTAAACCGGGGTCAGGCCCTGATTCAAGCTCAGTCGCAGCGGTCGACCAGGGAATCGCAGACCACCTGGAGCAGGTCCAGGGTCTCGATGTGCTCGGAGAGGTTCTGCTCACACCACGGGCAGCAGGTGACGATCGCCTCGGCGCCCACCTCGCGGGCCATGTCGGCCCTCTTGCGGGCGATCTCGCGAGCGAGCTCGGGGAACGCCGACCGCACGCCCCCGCCCGAGCCGCAGCAGGCGGCCAGCTCGCGGTTCCACTCCATCTCAACCGGCTCGAGCCCCATTATCGAGGAAAGGATCTGGCGGGGCTCATCGTATATCCCGCACCCGCGCCCCAGATGGCACGGGTCGTGGTACGCGGCCTTCAGAGTGGACGGCGACTTCAGAGGGAGCTCTCCGCGCCTGACGGCACCGGCCACGACCTCGGAAATATGGCGCACCTCGAGGTCGAAGCCGCCGAACCGGGACCGGTAATCGCGCAGGGCTTTCAGGCACCCGGGGCACAGGGTCACCACCTCGCGGGCGCCGGAGGCCCCGAACAGCTCGATGTTCTCCCTGGCAAGCTGCTCGTACAGCTCGACCTCTCCGAGCCGGAGGAGCGGGCTCCCGCAGCAGCGCTCGTCGCTGCCGAGGTAGGCGGGCTCAACCCCGGCTGCGCGCAGGACCTTTACCGCCGCGCGGGCGGCCTCGGGCTCCACGAACGCGAGCGAGCACCCGGCGAAGAACAGCGTCCCGCCCTCGGAACGCGGCTCCAGGCCGAGCCCTCCGGCCCAGCGGGACCTGGCACGGCGCGGCTGCATCCACGGGTTGGCGTAGTTCCTGATGCTCGAGACCAGGGGTCTGTGCTCCTCGACAGGCAGGAGCCCCACGGCCGTACCTCGCGCCCGGAGCTCCTCGACCAGGCCCGGCACGTCCAGCGAGACCGGGCAGCGCTCCTTGCAGAGAGCGCACGTCGTGCAGAAGGGCAGGCCGGCATCGACGGATGCTGCGACGCCGGAACCGCCCACCGAGCAGTCGGCGCAGACGCCGACGCCTCCCAGATGGCCCGGCGTGCCGTATTCGGGCCCCAGGATGTCGTAGACCGGGCACTGGAGGAGGCAGGCTCCGCACCCTATGCAGAAGAGGGCCTCCCGGAGGCGTTCGTCGGCCATGAGCTCCGAGCGACCGTTGTCGATGAGTATCAGGACCACCTCCCGGGGACCGTGGACCCCGTAGTAGAGTTCCTTCTCTATGTCGGCGGTCTTGCTCGGCCCGGAGATGATCCGCATGAAAGACGTGACCGGCTGGCCGGTCGCGTAGTAGGTCTCGAGGCGGGCCATGTTGACCGCTTCCTCGAGGTCCGGGTACAGCTTCTCGGGCGAGGCCAGGATGATGAGCTTCCCGGGCCGCTGGCTGACCAGGTCGAGGTTGCCCTCGTTGTGTATGAGCAGGACGGAACCCTCTGCCGCCGCGATGGCGTTCGCACCGGTCAGCCCGACTCGCGCCCTCTCTATGAGGGGGACCAGCTCCGCGCGGATCTCATCGATAAGCGTGTTTGGTTCGGGCTCGACCTCGCGACCCAGGTGCTCGGAGAGGGCCCGGGCTATGTCGTGCCTGTCCAGCTGGGCGCACGGGCACGTCGGGTGCGCGGTGGGCTCGCCCGCGAGCTGGACTATGCGGTCGCCGATGTCGGTCTCCACTACCTGTACGCCCGCCGCCTCGAGCGCGCCCGCAAGGCCTATCTCCTTGGCCAGGTTGGTCTTGGACTTGACCAGGAGCTTCTCCCCGGCCAGCTCTTCGAGGACGAGGCGGACGGCCTCTTCGGCGTCTTCTGCCTCCCTTACGCGGACACGGTTTGCCTCGAGGTTCGAGACCGCCTGCTCGAGCAGCTCCCTGTCACCGACGCAAGCTTCGCGAACGGCTCGGAGTCGCTCCCGACGCTTTTCGAGGTCGGGAAAACGCCCGGCGTTCTCTTCCATCTTGTCGAGGACCGAGCGGAAAGCGGCGCGCAGGGACTCGTACCGTTCAGTGTCCGCGGCGGCACCGGCCGCCTTCTTGCTGTGTTCGGATGCCATGCTATGACTTTAGCATAAGAAGGAGCCCCGCCCTGCGGCGGGGCTCCATGTTGCTCGTGTTAACCGGCGTTGCACATGTTGCCAGTGCAACGAAAATGGTCTGACCCCTTTAGAAGCAGAAGCACTGGTTGGGGTCGACCAGGTTGCGGAGGGTGAAGAGCTCGTCCTCGGTCGGCTTGGGCGTCTCCGAAACGTTGTCGTCGACTAAAAGCTCGAACCCCGTGCACTGCTGGATTATCTCGGGGGTCACGCCGGGGTGGTACGAGAGCAGCTTCATCCGCCTGGTCTCGTCGTCGAACCCCATCAGGCCCAGGTGCGAGATGACCCTCCAGGGGCCGCCTCCAACGAGGCCGGCTTTCTCGCGCGCGCCCGGGCCGTCAAGGTACCCCGGAGAGGTGATGTAGTCGCACTTCTCCGGAAAACGCTCCGGCAGGTGCAGGCCCATGAAGATGAGCCGGTCGCACAGCGAGGCGATGTCGTTCGCTCCTCCGGAACCGGTCAGCCTCACCTGGGGGCTGTCGTAAGGCCCGATGCAGGTCGCGTTCATGTTCCCGTACATGTCTATCTGCGCGCCGCCCAGAAAACCGACGTCGGCGAACCCCGCCCGGGAGTGTCCGAAGACGGAGGACATCGAGAGAATGACCGGCGCTTTGTAGAAGGTCAGCGGGTCCGCCACCGACCACGGCAGGACCTTCGGCTCGGGCCCTATGGAGCCCCCTTCGTAGATGGCCATCATCTGGGGGGCGTGCAGCTTGTGCGCGAGCAGCGCGCCCACGAGCGGAAGGCCCGTGCCGACGAAAACGCTCTCGCCGTCGTTGAGGAGCCTCGCGGCCACACAGGCCAGCAGCTCTCTCGGAGTGTAAACAACTTCATCGCTCATCTTCTTCCCCCCTTATATGGCTCGCTTGGCTACTTCTTCGTACTTCCAGTCACGGTCCGCGCCGGTGCCCATCGTACCGATGTTGTAGTAGGCCGCGGAGGTGGCGAACTGCTCGAGCTGCTTGACGTACTCGATGGTGTTCATGCCCTCTTCGTGCGCTGCGAGCTCCATCATCTCGTAATGGTTGGCTGTGCCGTAGATGTACTCCTCGACCCAGGCTTTTGTCGACTCCGGGGTCTTCCAGTCGACCCGTATGACCCTTTCCTGGAGCCGCCGGTCGAAGTAGTAGAGCCCCGGCATGTCACCCGGCCATGCGCCGTAAGGCACCTCGCAGACCGCGTCGACGCAGTACCACGGGATTATCACCTGAGGCGAGTTCGCGCGGATGTCGTCGGTGTCCACGATGCGCTCGCAGGTGACGACCACCTTGCGGGCAGCGGCGGCGATGGCGGTGTCGTTCACCGACAGGCCCCAGATGCGGCTGTTTCCATACATGTCGGCGTGGTGGACGTGGAAGATAGCGACATCGGGATACATCGCTGGTACCAGGCAGACAGGTTCGCCCGTCCAGGGGTCCTCTCCCACCTTGACGTACTGGTTGTCCTTGAGCATGTCGCTGCCGAGCATGCTCTTCGTGGCGACGTAGTTGAGCCCCTGCTCCGCGGCGCGGAGGGACGCCGCAAGCGCGCCGTGGCTCCACTCTGCATAGACCTCGAGCGTACCCGCCTCGACCCCGCGGCGGAAAGGAGCCACCAGGCCCCTCATCTCCACACCGACGTAAGCCACGTGGCTGCCCTTGAGCCCGCCCTCCTCATGGAAGATGGTCGTCAAGCCGCCGGGCGTGTGTATGCCCACCAGGTCTTTCTTCTTCTGCCTCCCGATCTCCCAGTTCGCGGCCATGGGGCCTCTGACGTACGCGAACCCGGTCTCGATTATCGAGTCTCCGTCCTCGACGTACTCGGCTACGGCGTCCTTCAACTCCATTCGCTTGTCCACCAGGGCGCGGGTCTTCTTCAGCTTGACCTGGCGCGCCAGTTCATGGTCGAACAGGCGATCATTAGCGTGGGCCATCTCGAAAGCACCTCCTCGAATGCTGGTTTCGTTTCAGGTTACGGCCGATTTTCACGTTTCATTCCTTCCTGAAAATAAAGCAGCGGGCATAGAGACTACACCCGCTTCGTACATCCAGGTACACATTCTATATGTCCACGGTGCCTAATCTCAAGCAGGAGAACGCCGGGGCGCGCCTAAATGCTCGGGTATGTGACAGCTCGGAAAGGAGGGTCGCCATGGGTGACGAGACCATAGGCGGCATGTTCCAGGCCAGGGCCGCGAGGTACGGCGACCGGACATACATGATGTCCAGGCGGGGCGGCTCTTGGAAGGAGATAACCTGGAGACAGTTCGACGAAAAGGTCCGGAGGCTCGCCCTGGCGCTGATAGCCATGAACGTCGCCCCCGGAGATCGGGTGGCCATATTCTCGGCCAACAGCCCGGAGTGGCAGATGGTCGACATGGCGGTAGTCTCCACCGGGGCTGCCGACGTACCTCTCTACGCGACAATCACGGCGAAGCAGGCTCAGTACATCCTGTCCGACTCCGGCTCGAAGGTCATGTTCGTGGGGTCGGAGGACCACCTCAGGCGTGTGCTCGAGGTAAGGGGCGACCTGCCGGGCCTCGAGAAGATCGTCACGATGGACAACACCCCCTCGGACCACCCTGACGTGATGACCTTTGACGAGATGCTGGAGCGGGGAGCGAAGAGCGATGACCCGGGCGAGTTCGACCGGCGCCTCGCGGCGGCAAAGCCGGACGATATGTGCAGCATCGTCTACACCTCCGGAACCACCGGTGACCCGAAGGGCGCCATGCTTACGCACCACAACTTCATGTCGAACGTCTCGATAGTGTCGGCGCTCGTGAAGATCTACGACAAGTACACCGTTCTCTCTTTCCTGCCGCTCAGCCATGTCCTGGAGCGGATGAGCGGGTACTACGGGGGGACCTTCAACGGCTGCACTATTGCGCATGCCGGGTCCATGGAGACGCTGGTCGACGACATAGGCGAGATAAAGCCCCACTGGATGGTGAGCGTGCCCAGGCTCTACGAGAAGGTAAACGCCGGGGTGCTTGCCAACGTCGAAGCGGAGCCCCCGCTGAAACAGAAGATCTTCCACTGGGCGGTGGGTGTAGGCCGGCAGGTGAGCAAGCTGGAGGTCGCCCACCAGGCGGTGCCCACCTGGCTGGGGCTGAAACACAGGGTAGCGAACAAGCTGGTCTTCTCGAAGATATACGAGCGGATGGGCGGGAGGCTCATCTTCTTCGTGTCGGGCGGCGCGCCGCTGGCTAAGGAGATAGCAGAGTTCTTCCATGCCATGGGCATACTCATCCTGGAGGGTTACGGCCTGACCGAGACGTCCCCGGTCATATCCTGCAACACGCCCGACAACGTGCGGTTCGGCTCGGTCGGCAGGGTCATCCCTCAGTGCGAGGTGAAGATAGCCCAGGACGGCGAGATACTCGTGAAGGGCCCGAACGTGATGCTGGGGTACTGGAACAAGCCCGCGGAGACCGCCGAGGTCATGGAGGAGGGCTGGTTCCACACCGGGGACATCGGGAGGTTCGACGAAGACGGCTACCTCTACATAACCGACCGCAAGAAGGACCTCATCGTGACGGCCGGTGGGAAGAACGTGGCGCCCCAGAACATCGAGAACGCCTTGAAGACCAGCAGGTACATCGAGCAGGCTGCGGTGATAGGCGACAAACGGCAGTTCATCAGCGCGCTCATCGTCCCTGCCTTCACCGAGCTCGAGACTTGGGCCACGAAGCAGGGGATACCCACGTCCGACCGAGCGGCCCTGATCTCGGACGAGAGGGTCCGCAGGCTGTTCGAGTCGGAACTGGCGGAAGCGCAGAAGGATTTCGCCCGCTTCGAGACCGTCCACAAGTTCACGCTCCTCCCGGAGGAGATGACCGAGGCGGCCGGTCTAATCACGCCGACCCTCAAGCTCAAGAGGAAGCAGGTCAGCGACGCTTTCGCGGACCAGATAGAGCACATGTACCAGGATTGACTCAAGACCGCAACAAGGGGGTCAGGTCACTTTGTTGCATTTTGGGCCACTGTCCAGGAGGTCCCCCAGGAATGCAACAAAGTGACCTGACCCCCTTGTTGCATCTGAGCCCCGGTTCACTACTTTGGGGGTCTGGCACTCGGGGGCATCGTGGTAGTATTACTCAAGCCCGACGGGCCGGGAGGCCCGGCTCGAGAGCGCGACCACAAGGAGGACGTTTCAGATGCGAACCGCTGGTCCTGCGAGGCGCGGAGCACGGCTGCTGGCCGCATCGGCGCTGGGAATGGCCCTGTTGCTCGCCGTCGCGCTGCCCGCGACGGCCCAGCCCATCGGGCCGCACATAGACAACCTTCTGCCGACGCAGGGATTCGTCGGGACGCCGGTTGCCATACTCGGCAGCAACTTCGGCCTTCCAGTTCCCGGGAGCCATATCTACTTCAACGGGACGGAGGCTACTCCCATCACCTGGCAGGACGGAGTCATCACCGCGCAGGTACCGGACGGCGCGACGACCGGCCCGGTCACGGTCGTGACGCCGGTAGGGCTGAGCAACGGGGTTGACTTCACCGTGAACGAGGCGCCCGCGCCGGCCCAGATCTGGTACCTCGCAGAGGGCACGACCGCCTGGGGATTCGAGACGTTCATCGTGATGGAAAACACCACCAGCGTGGACGCTACCGTGACCATGTTCTACGACACAACCCAGTACGGCAGGCTTCCGAGGCCACAGCCGGTCAACGTGCCCCCGGACTCACGGGTGACCATCAACGTCAATGACGACCTCGGGCTGCCGCTTGATTTTGCCACCGAGCTGAGGTCTTCACAGCTCATAGCCTGCGAGCGGGCCATGTACTGGGGAGACCGGAGAGAGGGCACGGAGTCCGTCGGGGTGACAGGGGCTTCGCAGACCTGGTACCTGGCCGAAGGCTGCACCACCTGGCCATACGAGACATGGATCTGCATCCAGAACCCGAGCATCACTGCCACCGCCAACATAGACATCACGTACATGACCTCGAACGGCGTGATCGAGAAAGAGACGTTCGGGGTCGGGGCGGGGCAGCGACTGAGCATCGACGTCTCCAAGGATGTCGGGCAGTGCGACGTCTCAACCAGGGTCGTGAGCGACCAGAACGTCATATGCGAGCGCTCGATGTACTGGAACGAGCGCCGCGGCGGCCACGACTCGATCGGGGTCACCGAGCCCGCCCAGGAATGGTACCTCGCGGAGGGCTCGACGGCATGGGGTTTCGATACCTGGCTTACGCTCCAGAACCCGAACGACTCATCCGCCAACGTCGATGTGACGTTCATGACGCCTGAGGGCCCGGTGGAGCTCCCCACGTTCACCGCCCCCGCCAACTCGAGGCAGACCGTCAACGTGAACGAGAAGGTCCCGGACACGGACACCTCGATTCAGGTCACAGCCGACCTGCCCGTTATCGCGGAGCGCGCCATGTACTGGGACAACGGGACCGGACGGGCGGGGCACGAGACGGTCGGGATGGACGCCCCCGCAAACACCGTGTATCTCGCTGAGGGGACCACGGCATGGGGTTTTGACACATACGTCTGCATCCAGAACCCGAACGGAGCACCCGCCGTGGTGGACGTGACCTACCTCACGAACGAGGGGCCGGTTCCAGGGGCCCAGCGGACAGTCGAGCCTCACAGCCGCTTCACTATCAACGTGGCCGATGAGCTGCCGAACACCGATACCGCGATCAAGCTCGATTCCGACCGGCCGATAATGGCCGAGCGCGCGATGTACTGGAACTCGATGGGCGCCGGGCACTGCTCCATAGGTTGGGTCCCTTAGCTTAATACCGGGGTCAGGCCTCGGTTTGAGTTGAGCGATCGCATATTCAGGATTCGGCTTAAACCCAGGCCTGACCCCGGCATCTACAGGAAAACGGCGCGGACCCCGAAATAGTAGGTAGACCGGACGCGTTATCCCAGGGAAGAACCAGGGGTGGTTGCAATGATTCTCGAGATCGTCGGTCGGGTAGCCGGAACGCTCATCGGGACCGGGAAGCTCCTCTCAGGCGCGGTGGCCGCGCTTTCACCTCGCGCGGTCGCGGAGGCCATCAACAGCAACCCGGAGTTCCTTTCCGAGATGATGGTCGAGGTGGACCCGTCCGTGGTGATCGGGGCGCTCGACGGAGACCCCAGAGTGCTCATCGATTACCTCTCGGAGATGGACCCGCGGCCGATAGCAGAGGCCATCAACATGTGCCCGGAGTTCCTGGTGGGGACCATCGAGGCGCTCTCGCCGGAGGTCCTGGCCGAGGTCGTCTATGACACCCCGGGGTTCGTGGTGGGCCTGATGCGCTCGCTCGACCCGGCGGTCGTCGCCCGGGTGGTGAACGAGAACCCTGATTTCATCGCGGACCTCACCTCCAAAATATCCCCGGACGTGATAGCGCAGGTCACTAACCGCAACGCCGCCTGGGTGGCCCGCCTCCTGGGGAAGATCGACCCTGCGGTCATCGCCGGCGGGGTCAACAGCAACGGCTCCTGGCTCTCGGAGGTGACCAGGCGGCTCGATCCCGGAGTGCTGGCCGGGACAGTGAACGCGATAGGGGAGTGGAGCAAGGAGCTCATACGGCAGATCGACCCGGCCGTAATCGCCGGCGCCTTTGACGAGTTCGCAGTGCTGATCGAAGGGGTCATCGACAACCTGAGCCCCGAGGCGGTCATCTCGGTGGTGAACCGCCTTGCGCGCAACCCGCTTATGCAGCAGGTCGCCCTGGACATGGCCTACGAGATCCCCATGCGGAACAAGTTCCTTCCCGGCCAGGTCCAGCTCATGGGAGCGAGCAGGATGGACCCGAACCGCAGGCCGCGTTCGGCGAACACGCGCATCGTACCGGGGACCTGACAGCCGGGACCGGGGGAGCATGCCTTGAACGTCTACCAGTGCCTCATGTATGAGACGACCCGGATGATGATAGGGCCGGCTGTGAAAGTGCTGCTTCGCATGAAATGCGAGGGAGCCGGGAACGTTCCCGCCGAGGGGGGCGCCCTCATAGTCGGCAACCACAGGAACCCCGTGCTCGATCCCATGTCCATAGCGCGGAACGTCGACAGGCCTATCAATTTCGTGGCCGCCTCGGTCGCGTTCAAGCTGCCGGTGGTGAGCCAGCTCTTCCGCGGGCTGGGGGCCATGCCGATGGATGTCTTCGGCGGCAAGCAGAGCGGCGAGGACATGAACCAGGCTGTGGAGATGCTCAAGGAGGGGGAGCTCGTCGGGGTATTCCCTGAGGGCGTTCACACTATCGCCCACCTGAACTCGGTTTCCAAGATACGGAATTTCCGTACAGGTTTCGCGCGTATCGCCCTGCGGGCCCGCGTGCCCCTGATTCCCGCTGCGGTGGTAGGGATGGGGGAACGCAACCTGCCAGCGATCCCGCCCGCGCTGGTCAAGCCTTTCTTCGACCACCCCGAGTTTCAGAACGGCGTCAGGTGGACCTACTACAAGAGGGTGCACGTCAGGATCGGCAGGCCGATCGACCTCGGCCCCTACTACGACGAGGAGATATCAAAGGCGTTGATCGACGAGATAAGCGGCAAGATGAGGCGGATAATCATAAAGCTGTACGACGGCGAGGACCTCGACCGCTTTCTCACCGGTGAGACCCCCTTCGACATCTACTACGACCGCGTTTAGTTGGACATGAAGCAGAGGAGCTGCAGCTCGGATATCAGGCATCGGCCGTCGATCATTATCGCGGTAAGCTTTCCGTCCATGACGTACCGCCAGGCCTCCGCGGGGCTGATGCCCAGGGCACTCGAGGCTTCCTCTATGTTCAACAGCTTGATCGTCCGCTCCATCTTGCTCAACTCCCTCTTCAACCATAGACGCTTGATCCCCGTGTTTCATTACGGCATCCGCGGTTTCTATGATCGGGGCGGTCTCTGGTAATCTAGGAGGGTCGATGCAGACTGACTGCAGGGAAGGCGGGCTCAATTGAGGCGCGAGGATTCCGTATACCTGGACAACGCGGCCACCACCTACCCGAAACCGGAGGCGGTCTACCTTGCCGTTGAGGGGTTCATGCGCGAGGTCGGCGGCAGCGCGGGGCGCTCGGGCCACAGGCGCGCGGTCGAGACCGGGCGCATGGTGTACTCCGCCAGGGAATCCCTGGCCCGCCTGCTGGGGGCGAGCGATCCGCTACGGATAGCTTTCGCCAGGAACGCCACCGAGGCCATAAACGTTGCCGTCTGGGGTCTGCTGAAGCGCGGCGACCACGTGGTCACCACATCGATGGAGCACAACTCGGTGATGCGGCCCCTGCATGCCGCCGCGTCGCGTGGGATAAGCCACACGGTGGTGACCTGCGGCCGTGACGGAAGCCTCGACGTCGCCCTCCTCGCGGAAGAGATACGGCCCGAGACGGCACTCATCGTCGTGAACCACGCATCGAACGTCACGGGAACGATACTGCCCGTTGCCGACGTTGCGCAGGTCGCGCGGGAGAGGTGCGTTCCCCTCCTGGTGGACGCCGCCCAGACCGCCGGCCGCCTGCCGATTTCGGTGGAGTTGGACGGCATAGACATGCTGGCCTTCACGGGCCACAAGGAGCTGTTCGGCCTCCAGGGCACAGGCGGGCTCTACGTCAGGGAGGGCCTGGACGTGGCGCCCATCTGCTTCGGGGGGACGGGCAGTTCGTCGAGCTCCCTGGAGCAGCCCGGAGACATGCCGGACAGGCTCGAGAGCGGCACCCTGAACGCGCACGGCATCGCGGGGCTGGGTGCGGGGGTCGAGTTCGTACTGTCGGAGGGCGTCGACAGGATACGCGCGCACGAGGTCGAGCTGACCCGGCGCCTGCTGGAAGGCCTCAATCGCCTCGGAGGCGCAAGGACATACGGGCCCTCGGCGCTCGAGCAGCGCATCGGCGTGGTCCCGGTGACGTTCGACAGGATGTGGCCGCCGGATGCCGCGGAAGCCCTCGATTCACGGTACGGCATCGCCACCCGCCCCGGCATGCACTGCTCGCCGCTCGCCCACCGCACCATCGGCACCGCCGAGACAGGCGTGCTGCGGGTGAGCTTCAGCTACCTCAACACGGCCGCCGAGGTGGATTACCTCCTGGAGTCCCTGAGCGAGCTCATCGCCGGATAGAAAGAGCCGGGGCTTTGAGCCCCGGCCCGGAATCGCGCTTCGGTCAGCCTGCCTAGATCCCCAGTCCCGGGATGCTCGGTATCCCGCCGGCGGCGGCGGATGGTATCTCCTGGGCGTTCTGAGCCTCGGGCGGTAGTGAGACGGTCACGGGCTCGTTATAGCCGGAGAAAGTCATAGCCATGTCGACGCTCATGTCGCCGAGCAGGGGAGCGTCCTTCAAGGACATCTTCACCGACGTAGCGCTCGGGAGGTAGGTGGTCTTGTCGATCTTCATCACTATGTTCATCTCGAGGCCCGCAAGCATCTGCTTGGCGAGCTCTATCATGTCCTGCGCGTTCTGTGCCTCCTCGCTCTCGGGAGCCGACGACGTGGCCGTGGCGCCCTCGAGCGCCTCCTCGATGAACTTGGAGCCGACGTCGAAAGATATGACGTAGTTGTTCCCCTCGTCGGGTAGCTTCTCGAGGTTCTCGGCGTACTTGCTCATGTCTGCGAGCTGGCCGGGCGTCATCATCCCGCTTCCGAGCTCGGCGGCGCTGTCGACCTTCTGCTTCACCCAGCCCGTAGTCGCGCTGTAGGAGTAAGCGTAGCCGTCCATGACGTAGGCTTCCGTCTTCTCGCCCTTGTCATCCGTCGCGACGATCTTCGCCTCGACCTCGGTCTCGCTGATGATATTGCCCTCCATGTCGAAGGTCATCCTGGATTCCTTGACCTCGGAGTCCGGGGTCAGGACGTCGGCGGAACCGGAGGCCTTGAGGCTCTCCACGTCCTGTGAGGCCTCCTGGCTCCTGTCCAGGATGCCCTGCGCGCTGGTCGGAGCCGCCGATTTATTCCCGCAGCCGGCGAGGACGACGACGGCGATAAGCATCGCTGCGACAACCGCCAGAACAAGCTTCTTCATAACATACCTCCCGGGTTTTCATAGATTATAACGGAACCGCGAGGGGTTGGGTCCTCTTCACTCCGACGACCGTCCGGTGCCCGGGGTTCCGAGCGCGGCGCCGAGGCGCAGGGCCGGCCCTCCGGTCAAGTATTGACGGGCATTCTGTCGAAGAGTAGATTGAGGTTTCCCTACGGGAGCCTGATTCGCTGGGGCAGCCTTCACCAATCATCTTTGCGGAAGCGGGAGTGAGAGCGATGGACGTCAAGGAGATCCAGTACCTGGCCGAGGGCCTTTTCAGCACCGTTGCCGAGTTCTACTCCGAGCTCCACGAGGCGCTCGTGGCCAAGGGCAGGAGGAGGATGGGCCAGGAGGACGCGCCGGACAGCCCGCAGGTGTCGGAGCTCATCAGGCGCACCAGGGAGCGGCAGGCCGTGGTGGACCTCATGGGAGCAGGGAAGAAGGGCGAGGAGGAGCTGATCCAGGCGGTGGGCGCCCAGGTCAAGAAGATCCTGTCATCGGCGGGCATCGTTACGCGCCCGGACCTGACCAGGGTAGAGAAGCGCATGGACGAGATAGAGCAGGCCCTGGCGGACAAGGGTTACTAGGAGGGCAGATGGCAGCAAAGGATTTCTCCGACATCCCCTATTTCCTGGTGGGCGCGCTCGTGGCGGTCGAGGAAGAGGTAATGAAGGCCGCCGACCGGCTGGTGGACAAGGGAAAGTCACTGACACCGGAGGGGCGCAAGAAGACGGCCTCCGCGAAGAAAGGCCTGGTCTCTCGGGGCGACGACTTCTCCATGGTGGTCGCCCGCACCGTGCAGAGGGTGCTCGAGAACGCCGGCATCGTCACGAGGGACGACCTCGGGGACGTCCAGCGCCGCGTAGACGCGCTCGAGAGAAAGCTCTCGAGGCCGGCGAAGAAGCCGGCGAAGAAGCCCGCGGCAAAGAAGAAGTCAGCAGCCGGGAAGAAGGGCGCCGCGAAGAAGAAGGCGGCGAAGAAGCCCGCCGGGCCCCCTCAGTAGCCCATCCCGGTCAGGTTGTCGCGCAGCACGCACTCCACCTCGTCCTGGTAAGCGAGGTACTTATCGAAGAGGTCCCGGTCCTTTAACAGCTCCACGTGAGGCAGAACCCACCTGAGCAGGGTGAACTTGTGGCTCGCCTTTATCTTCCGCCCGAGGATGAGTTTGACCGGGTCCTTCCTGCTGAGGAGCGCGTCGGCGTAGTCGCGGCGCGAAGCTACCGAGAGGACGGGGACGTCCCCCCTGATGCCGCGCTCCACGGTGAAGCAGCAGTTGTCGAGGGTGACCGTCGACTCGTACTCGCCGGTGACCGCGAGCCCGAGCTTCTTCCCGCACAGGTCCTCCATTATCTTCCTGATGCGCGGGTCCTCGAGCATATAGGGGGTCGCTTCCTCGAAGAGCGCCTGCTGCATCTTGAAGTAGTGGCCGGGGGGCGCGCACAGGATGAAGTGCTCCAGCCGGCGTTCGAGCTCGGGGTCCGTCACTTTGGGGAACATGTTGACGATCTCCCAGAACCTCTGGATGATGTTCTGGTCCACGCCCGAGAGATGCCGCGCCCGGTTCTCTGCCCGGGCGACACGCTCCTGGAGCTTCTTCTCCTCCCTGTCGGCCTTCTTCCGCTGCCGCTCCGAGCGCGCCACGCTAGCCGCCCTCCGCTCCGCCGCCGCTCCTTAGCGCCGCGGTGAGCAGCAGGAAGAAGGGGACGAACAGGAACACCGAGATGCCCGCCACGGCCTCGATGCCGGAGTCGTTGACCACCCAGGCCACCGCCATCGCTACTCCCATGCCGAAAAAACCGGCGGACAGGCGGGGGAGCTCGCCCTTTATCCGCCCGAACAGGTGGAACCTCCAGTTGAGGGCCAGCCCGCCGATGACCAGCAGGAGCGCCAGCAGCCGCCAGATCGACGCGAAGGTCAGTGACCACGTCGCGGCAAGCTTGCGGCTCACCAGCGATACGAACTCGGAGGCCGTGTTCCCACCCGCGCCCGAGAACGCCTTGCCGGTGTGTGAGGAGGTCCCCGGGAGAAGGACGTCGGCCCCCACCATCACCGCCAAAAAGAGCACCAGCACCGCCGCGACCAGCGCTAGCTTCTTCAGCCCCAAGCGTCCTCCCTCGAGCTGGACCGCCGCCACCGTTCCCCCCGCTACCACGGTCACGAGCCCGCCGAAGTTCGCGCCCAGCCTGCCGAATCCCACGAAGAAGGCGGTGACCGCCAGCACCAGCCCGAAGGCCGTGTAGCGCTTCCAGGGCGAGTCGAGAGACCTGCACATCAGGGTCACCAGCAGGCAGGCAAACAGTATGGCGGAGCCGGTGGCGAAGCCCATGTACAGGTTCCCGATACCGTAGTAACGGTCGGCGATGACCACGTCGGAGCCGAAGGCGCTGAACGTCATCAGCGGTGACCCGACCGCGATGTCGAGCAGTATGGTGAGGAGCGTGACACCTGACAGCGCGGCAAGCGGACTCGCCAGGGGAGCGAGCTCAAGCGCGCGCGGCCCGGACCTCAGCCCTCCCGGTCGGAGGGCGAGGGCCCCCAGGGCCAGCAGGACGCTCGCGACCAGCACCGCCGGGATCAGCCACGCGGTCTCGGGGACCGCGAAGGCCGGGACCGCCAGGTATGCGAGCGGACCGGCGAGTATGCTGAAGAGCACCAGCGACCAGAGCAGCCTGCGCCTCGCCAGTATGTCCACCCTGATGAGCGCCAGCAGGAGGAACAGCGAGATAAGGACCATGGAGACTATCACGTAGACGCGGACCATCGTCTTCCGGGCCGACGAGGCCGCGGTCGCCCTCTCCTCGAAGCTGCGCATTCCTTCGAGGTCCGTGCCGGTCGACGACGCGGCCAGCGCTCTCCCGTCCATCTCTCCGGGTATCTCGAGGCCCAGGAACTCGAGGGCCGTGGGTGCGATGTCGTAGTTTGAGACCAGCCCGACGCGGCGGGTGGTGGGCGAGCCGAGTCGCCGGCCGGCCGTGAACCCGGGGCCGGTCACCACCAGCGGGGTCAAGAGGTCGCCGTCGGCGACCATCTCTCGCGTCGGGGTAGGGGTACAGACCACCAGGAGGTCCCGGGTGGTGTCGATCCGCTCGACGAGCTTCCCGAGCGCGGCATCGCATTCCCTGAGCGCCGCCGCCCGGGCCCGGGCGAGCGTCTCCGCCGAGGAGTAGCCCGCCTGCTCGTCGACCCTGGACGTCTGACCCATGTCCACCACCAGCAGGTCGGAGGTCGCGAGTCGTGCGGTGGCTTCGTCGATGAGCTTCGCGAAGTCAGTCCTCACGCCCGGCGCGGAGGCGGGGTCCGCCGTGTACAGGTCGGAGGACACGTCGCCCGAAGGGACCAGCCCGTCCGAGTCCATGGCTATGCAGGAGGCCTCACGGTGCAAAAGGGTCGCTTGAGGGGCCGACCCGGGCGTCGTCTCGACCGTCTGCACGATGCCCACCTGGTAGCCCGTGACGACCTGGTTCGCCGGGGCCAGAGAATCGGCGTTGCCCACCAGCGCCATCGCGCCACCGCCCTCGCGCACCGCCTCCCCGAGCAGGCCGGGCAGGCTCGTCGCGAGGTCGGTGTCCGACCTCTCCTTCATCTCCTCTATATAGAGGTTGACCACCGAGCCCGCGGGCGCGTCCGCCCCGGTCCGCGCCCGGTAGAGGTCGCCGGCCTCCACGGATTCGCCGGACGGCGTCTCGAGGAGCTCGGTCGAGTTGAACGCGAGGCCGGCGTTGGGCCCGCCGAGTGCCCTGCCGCCGGCTCCAATGCTCACGTAGCCGCCCAGGCCGTACAGGTCGTAGCGGGACCTCGCGTTCATCAGAGCGAAGCCGCCCCCGGAGATGAGGTCCATCACGTTCGGGCTGTCAGCTTCCGAGAGGTCGTCCAACCCGATACGGTCGATGATCACTATCACTACCCTTCGCCCTGAAGAAACGTGCGCCCGCGCGTCCGGGGCGGCGGCGGCAAGCAGGGCGAGCGCCACCACGACCGCGAGGACCGCGGTCGCCGCGATGCGGCGCTTCGGTGGTGACGGGCGCCATGTCCTAGAGTGTCTTCCGGTGTGATTGGTCACGCCCAAATGATAACACGGGGTCCGGGCGCAGCCGACAGTCCCGGCCCTCGAAGGCTTTACCCGAACGCCGCGTATCAAGGAGCGGGCTCGCGTTGCGCTGTCGGGTCATGTGATATGCTCGTGCACATCGGGGTCAGGTCACTTGTTGCGTTTCTGGGGGGGGTCCCCCGTGTTGGCCCGTTACCATGGGAGGCGATGTCATGCCGTCGGGCGAGCGGTACACCCAGGAAAGCTTCAGAAAACCGCAGGGTGGCCCGGACAGGGCCCCGGGAATCGCCCAGGAGTACCTGATAGTCGTGAACCCGGTGTCCCGAGGAGGCAAGGCCAGGAAAGAGGGCGAATGGCTCCTCAAGCAGTTGAGGCGCCTGGGGGTCAAGCACGAGGCCTTCCTTACCGATTACCCCGGTCACGCGGAGCACATCGTCTCCAGGCTGCTCGACCAGGTCGACGTCGTGGTCGCGGTCGGCGGAGACGGGACCATCAACGAGGTCATCAACGGGATGATGGCCGCCCCGGGCCAGGAGAAGCCCCTCGCGGTCTTTCCCGCCGGCACCGCCGACGATTTCTGCCACAACATGGACATCCCCCGCGACCGGGACAGGGCCCTGGAAGTGATGCTGGGCGACCGCACCCGGCGGATAGACCTCATCAGGTACAACGACAGGTACGCCGCGGTGACGCTCGGGGTGGGAGTCGACGCCGAGATTGCTTACAACGCCCTGAGCCACAAGCGCATCAGGATAGCGGCGTATTTCGCTGTCGGGCTGAGGATAGTCTTCAAGGAGCGCATGCGGAACTCGCCCCGCCGGATGCGCATCGAGACCGATAACGGCAACGTCTACGAGGACAGGTACCTCATCGCGGTCTTCGGGAACGCGCCTCTCTACGGGCGCTACGTCTACTGGATGCCGGACGCGGAGATGGACGACGGCTTGCTGAACATGTCGGCCCTGAAACCGATGGCCCCCATACCCGCCTGGTACCTGTTCATGAGGAGCTTCAGCCGGGATTACAGGACCGACAAGGTCCTCCGGGAGGCGAGCAGCAGGTTCCTGGTCGAGCTCAAGGAGGAGTCGTTCCTCCAGGTGGACGGGGAGGTCTACAAGTACCAGGCCGGCGAGAAGATCGATATCGGCGTCGCCCGGAGCGCCCTCACAGTCCGCGCCTAATGGGGTCAGACCACTTTCGTTCCATCAGCAACACTGACCACTTCAGCAACATGTCGTGTTGCGCAAGTCAACTGATGTTGCTGATGGAACGAAAGTGGTCTGACCCCGAATGGAAGAAAGGCGGGTCGCCAGGACCCGCCTTTCCTCGCCTGCGTCTTCTGACTGCCAGCTAATCCAGGCTCTTCAACTCCCTGTATGCAACTGCCCGGTCCGGACCTGAAGCTGTATCAGGTCACGAGGCCGTTGCGCAGTGCCGTCGCGACTGTCTCGGTGCGGTCCGAGGTGCCGAGCTTGTCGAAGATGTGCGCCACGTGCGTCTTGACGGTCTGCTCGCTTATCCAGAGGGCCTTCGCGATCTCCTTGTTCGTGTTGCCCTCGGACAGAAGCTGCAGCACCTCCATCTCCCGGCTGGAGAGCCCGTAGTCCTTGGCCTTGTTGTCGGCCAGGGTCACGAACTCCTTCAGCAGCTGGGCTGTGGCGTCCGGGTGCAGCAGGGCTTTGCCCTCGTAGACGGTCTGGATTGCGTGCACAAGGTCGTCCGAGGAGGTGTTCTTCAACATGTAGCCGGTGGCGCCGGCCTTCACCGCCTCGTACACATAGCCCTCCTGGTCAAGCATAGTGAGCATCACTATCTTGGCCTCGGTGTGCTTCTCACGTATCAGCTTGGTCGCCTGGATGCCGTTCATCCCTGGCATGCTGATGTCCATGAGGATCACGTCGGGCTCCACCTTGTCCACCATCTCCAGCGCCTCTTCGCCGGACCCGGCCTCTCCGACGATCTCAACCTCGTCGCCCTGGTCGAAGACCGCCTTGAGGCCTTCGCGGACCAGGTTGTGGTCGTCAACGATCAGCACTTTTATCGCGGACATGATGCTCCCTCCAATATGGGCCTGAGGGGCACGTCGCACGTTATGTTCGTGCCGCGCCCCGGTTCGGACTTTATCTTGAGGTTGCCCCCCAGCAGCTCGGTGCGCTCGCGCATGCTGGCGATACCCAGGTTGCGCGTCTTGCCGCGCGCCTTCTGAGGGGAGAAACCCTTGCCGTCGTCACGGATGTTCACGTGCAGTTTCTGCGGCGTGGTCTCTATCTCTATGGTCACGTGGGAGGCGCCGGCGTGCTTCTCGATGTTGTTGAGCGCCTCCTGGATGATCCTGAACAGGTTTATCTGCGCGTCGCGCGATATCACGGGACGCTCCTCAGGCATCTGCAGGTTCGTCTGGATCCCGTTGGAGAGCCCGAAGTTCTTGAGGTGCGTCTCCAGCGCCGCGTACAGCCCCATGTCGTCGAGCATCGGCGGCCGCAGGCCGAGGAGCAGGTCGCGCAGCTCCTTGATGTTGGTGTTGAGCTGCTCTCCCAGCATCTTGAGGTCGCCCATGAGCTCGCTCTCGTCGTCGGGCCCCAGCTTCTTCTCGATGGCCTGCAGGCGGTAGGAGATGCCGACCAGCGACTGCACCACGCTGTCGTGTATCTCCGCGGCCAGCCTCCGGCGCTCCGACTCCTGCGCCGTGATGGTCTGGTGGAGGAGGCGCCTGTGGACCACCTCGTCCTCCCTCAGGTTCTCGTGAAGGCGGGCCCTCGCCACCGCCGCCGCGACCTGGTTGGCTATCGTGGCGAGCAGGTCCTGCTCGTCCTGGCTGAGGGTCACGTCCGCCTTGCCAGCGATGACTATAGCCCCCAGGAACGTGTTGCGCTCGAACAGCGGGAGTATGTAGCCGTCCTCCGCGTTGAGCGAGCCCGGGAACAGCAGACCCAGGTCGAATCCCTCGAGCTCGCCCGCGCGCACAGGCCGGCGGTTAGCCGCGAACGCCTGCTTGAGGAGCCAGACCATATCCCGCGAGATGGTGCTGCGGCTCACCGTCCGCCCCTTCGGGGTCTGCCCGTTTCCCTGCTTGAACGCGTACACCTCGGGCTCCTCGACGTCGGTCAGTATCAGGGCGCACGACGGCAGGTCGAAGAGGGCGATGAGCTTGTCCGCGACACCCTCGAGCAGCTCGTCCAGCACGGGCGCGGAGATGAGGATGTCGCTTATCTTGTAGACGGTCGAGAGCTGCAGGCGCTCGATGGTCTCGCGGCGCTCGCGCGCGACCGTCTCCTGGGTCTGGGGCTTCAAGACGCTCTTGATGGTCTCGGTGAGCGTCACCGGGCTGAACGGCTTTGTGATGTACTTGACCGCCCCCGCCCCCAGGCCGCGCAGCTGGTCTTTCTCCGCTATCTGCGCGGTCACCATGACCACGGGTATGTCGGCGGTCGCGGGGTTCGCCTTGATGTATTTGAGGATGTCCCAGCCGCTTATCTGGGGAAGCATCACGTCGAGCACGACGCAGTCGGGTTTGCACTCTTTTATCTTCTCGAGAGCGGTGGGCCCGTCGTACGCTACGACGACCTCCATCCCCTCGATCTTGAGGTTGATCGAGATGACTTTCGAGACATCCCGCTCGTCTTCGACTACGAGTATCTTCGGCTTATCCATCCGGCCTCCATGTACCTCCTAAAAGGTACATCGGCATAACTCACCCGAACTTTTAGCTTTTTTGACACCCGTTTGGGGGATGAGTCCCTGCGTGGCCTCAAATGTAGAACGCGAAAATGACCAAAAGGGTGACGCCGCCGACCGGCGGCCGGAATGCCTTTGAAGGGGAGTCTAGCGCTTCCGGAGCCTGCCGAGGACCGACTTCGAGGCGCTCACGGCGCGGGTCCTCATCGCGTGGTCGTGGGCCGGGCTGGTGGTGATGTTGAACATGACCGTGACAATGCGAAGCACGAATGTTACCGCTATGCAGACCACCGCCGCGACCCACGGCGGAAGATCGAACCCCGCCCCCAGGGTGAGGAACACCACCACCCCGACCAACGCCACGGTCGCGTAGAGCTGGCCCGGCAGAAAGATCTCCGGGTCCTTTCCTGAGAACATGTCGCGGAGCATGCCTCCCCCCGTCGCGTTGATGATGCCGATGAGGCCGGCGGCGTACACCGTCAGTCCCACGGAGAGTGATTTCGAAGCGCCGACCGCGGCGTACATCCCCAGGCCGGCGGCGTCCGCGACGAGGATCACGATCTTCAATTGCTTCTCGATCTTATCTCCGATGATCGCGGCGAACGCGACTGCAGCCGCCACGGCCGCCAGGTACTGCCAGTGCTCTACCGCTGCGGGCACTTGCTGGAGGAAGATGCCGTCACGGATTATCCCGCCGCCGAGGCCGACCGCGAGGGCCAGGGCGGCCATGCCCGTCAAGTCGTATTTTCTCTCGTACGCCACGAGCGCCCCGGTCAGGGCGAAAAGGAACGCCGCGGTATAGTCGAGCGCGGCGGGAAGGATGAACTGCCCCTGTGATGCTGTAGAAGTACTCAAGAATAAGGCCATGTCTCCAACACCGAGCATCGAGCCTGCTTCCCTTTCACTAAGTTGACATTATAGACTTAGCCCGAACAATTGCTACCTTCCTTCAACCGGGAGACGGCTGCAGGTCGGTGCCTTTAGGAGCTGGGGGTCTAACATGGAGAAAGGCGAGCTCAAGGCTGCTGTCGCGGACATGATGCCTCAGGTCCGGGAGGACCTGGAGCGGCTCGTGCGGATACCGTCTGTCTCTCTGCCGGGCTTTCCGGCCGAGCCGCCGCGCGAGACGGCGAACGCCGTGGTCGAGCTTCTGAAATCAGTAGGCGTCGCTAATGCAAGGCTGAGGGAGATCAAAGGCGGGAACCCGACGGTCGTTGGAGGCCTCGAGGGGCCGGAGGGCGCGCCGACGGTCCTGCTCTATGCCCACTACGACGTGCAACCGCCCGGGCCCGACGAGGGTTGGAAATCCCCCGCCTTCGAGCCCACCGAGCGCGGGGGCCGCATCTATGGCAGGGGCGCCGCGGACGACAAGTCCGGTGTTGTCATGCACGCGGCGGCGCTCCGGGCCTTCAAGGGAAAGCCTCCGGTAACGATAAAGGTGGTGATCGAGGGCGAAGAGGAGACCGACAGCCACCTGGACGCCTTCGTTCTCGACAACCCTGAGCCGTTCCAGGCCGACCTGATCGTGATAGGCGACACAGGCAACTGGAAAGTCCGCGAGCCGACTCTTACCACTACATTGAGGGGGCTCGCGGTCTGCGACGTGAGGGTCGCGACACTGAAGGACGCGGTGCACAGCGGCATGTACGGCGGCCCCGCGCCGGACGCGCTCATGGTGCTCATCAAGATGCTCTCTACGCTGCTCGACGACGCGGGCGACGTTAACGTGAAGGGCCTCGATTCCTACAAGTGGGAGGGGCTCGATTACTCAGAGCATACGTACAGGGAGACCGCGGGTGTCCTGCCCGGCGTCCCGCTCATAGGGAGCGGCTCGGTCTCCGACCGGCTGTGGGCCAAGCCTTCAGTAACCGTGATCGGGCTGGACGCTCCGGCGGCTGAAGGGGCTCCCAACGCGCTGATACCCGAGGCCCGGGCGGTTGTGAGCATGCGTGTGCCCCCGGGGCAGGACGCGGAAAAGGCGCGCGCCCTGCTCGCCGAGCACCTGAGGGCCTCGGCGCCGTGGGGTGTCCAGGTGACTGTGACCGAGGGCCAGGCGGGCCCGGCGTTCATGGCCGGTACGGACGGGCGCGGGTACGAGGCCGCGCGGCGCGCTATGAAGGACGCCTACGGCAAAGACAGCGTGATGATGGGACAGGGCGGCTCGATACCCCTGGTGAGCAACCTGGCGCAGGCGGCTCCAAAGGCGGAGATAATCATGTGGGGCGCGGAGGACCCGGCAGCCGCGATACACTCGGACAACGAGAGCGTCGACATCGGCGAGCTCCAGCACTGTATCCTCGCGGAGGCCCTGCTGCTCAAATATTTCTCCGAGTAACAGCACAAACGCTCAAGGGAGGTTGGAGATGGCAAAGAAGAAGGAGGCCAAGGCGGGGCACCACTACCTGACGTGGACCACCGTATGCTTCATGACGGTCGCCTGTGTCGCGAGCATCAGGAATACGCCGAGCATGGCCATATACGGCAAAGCGGCGATATTCCTGTACATCGTTCCGGCTATCCTTTTCCTGATACCCACCGCGCTGGTCGCAGCCGAGCTCGCCAGCGGCTGGGAGGGCGGCATCTACAAGTGGGTCGACGAGGGGATGGGACCGAAGTCGGGGTTCCTGGCAATCTGGTCCCAGTACGCGATGACGCTCACCTACTACCCCTCCCTGCTCGCATCCGTGGCCGCGACCCTCGCGTTCATCTTCATGCCCAGCCTGGCCTCGAGCGGCCTGTTCACGGCGATAGTGATTCTCGTCGTGTACTGGCTCGCGACCATGGTGTCGTTCCGCGGACTAAAGGCCAGTGCCCTCATCTCGAGCGGCGGGATGGTGATAGGAACCCTCATCCCCGGCGTGACCCTCGTGGTGCTGGGCATCATCTACATCGCGTCAGGAGCGCCGAGCCAGTCGGCTGCGACAAGCTGGCTTCCGCCGTTCACGGGCCTCGCGAGTATTGTCCTCATAGTCAACAACTTCCTCTCCTACGCCGGCATGGAGGTCAACGCCGTACACGTGAACCAGATGGAGCGCCCGTCCAAGGATTTCCCGAAGGCTATCTTCGTGGCCTCGGGGATGGCGGTCGCCATCTTCGTGCTCCCGGCGCTGGCCATATCGTTCGTCATTCCCGCCGAGCAGATCAGCCTGACGGCCGGCGTCATGCAGGCTTTCCAGCAGTTTTTCAACTACTTCCACATCGGGTGGCTGACCCCGATCTTCGGAGTGATGCTCGTAGCAGCGATGGTCGGTGGGATGATGGGGTGGCTTGCCGGCCCGAGCAAGGGCCTGCTCATGGTGGGCCGGGAGCAGGGGTACCTTCCACGGAGCCTGCAGAAGACCAACAAGAACGGCATCCAGTCCGCCATCCTTCTTGCCCAGGGCGCGCTCATATCGGTGATAGCGCTCCTGTACGCCTTCATACCGAGCGTGAACAGCGCCTACTGGATACTCTCCGCCATGACCACCCAGATATACATGATAATGTACATCCTCATGTTCATCGCCGTGATGAGACTCAGGAAGAGCCAGCCGGACCGGCCGAGGGGTTTCAAGGTACCCGCCTTGATGGTCGTGGCGAGTGTTGGGCTCGTCACCTCGATAGTGGTGTTCCTCATCGGGCTCGTGCCGCCGTCCCAGTTCGGTGACACCAACCCGGCGATCTACATACTGCTGATGCTGGGAGGGACCCTGCTCATAGGCATCGGGGTACCCGCGCTCTTCCTGGTCCTGCGCAAGCCCTCGTGGGTCGCCCCACCCGAGGAAGTCGCGGCCGTGGAGGAAGAGGTGGCTGTCGCGCCTGAGGCGGCCCCGGCTCCCGCCGCGGCGGAAGCGAAGCCCCCCAGGAAGCCTCGCTTGAGGCCCGCGCGGGGCACGGTCCTGGGATGGGTGGCGGCCGTGGTGATCATTGCGCTCATCGCCGGCATCGGGGCGATCGTCTGGGAGGCCCCCAAGAAGAACGCCGAGGCCAAGAGTAAGGCGCAGCAGCTCTATGACGACGCTGTCGCCGCCGGCATCAACCTCCCCGATGAGGAGAGGGCGGTCAACGCTTTCGAGAGCCTGTTCGGAACCGACGGCGGGGCGGCTGTGGAGACGGCCACAAGCAACCTCTCGCAGGCTGAGACGCTGTACAACACCAGCCGCGCAAGCGGGGAGGTCAGCCAGAGGGTCGGCCCGGTCGACGCCAAGCTCCTCGAGTTCCAGTACCTGGTCCTCGGTGTATATGCGCCGGAGAAGCAGGCGGAGTTCGAGGAGTTCATCGACGGCATCAAGGACCAGGAGACTCTCTAGCGCACATCGGGGTCAGGTCGTTTTGTTGCATTTGTGCCAGGTAGTGGATAAACGCTCGAAATGCAACAAAACGACCTGACCCCGATGTTGCATCAGGTCTGGTCGAGGGCGGGGGAGACCTCTATCTCGAGGCGCCCGCCTTCCTGGAGCTCCCAGTCGACGGAGCTCCCCTCGCCGAACACGAGCTCGTAGAGGCCCTGGACCGCGCCGACCACCCAGAGGTGCATGACCGCGTTGGCGATGGTCACCCGGACACCCTTCTTTCCCATGTGGAGGTCGGTCAGCTCCCCGAGGCCCCTGAGCGCGAACTGCCGGAGCATCTCGTCGGTCCCGGTTATCTCTGATGCGCGGAACGGCCCGGTCCTTACGAAGCGGCGCTGCGCTTCGACTACCATCCGCGGTATCTCGCTTCCGAGCTCGGCCTCGAGTTCCTCGAAGACCGGGTCTATCATCTGGGGCCCTATCATAGCCATGCGCCTGCCTGTCTCGCGGCCCCGGATCACGCCTCTTTCGAGGTCCCACTCGTATTCCTTCAATCCGGCCGGCGCGCCGCACGTCCCGCAGCGCTCCAGCTCGACCCCCCCGGCGGAGGGTTCGTAGGGCGCCGTTGTGAGCCTGGTCTTGAGCTCGGCGGCGTGCTCGGCGGGAAATATCCTGATGTCGTACGTGTCAGGCGCGACCTGCGTGTATTCGGACATGTTCTCCCGCGCGGTGAGGGCCTCTGTGGTGCCGGCGACGGAGGCTACGGCGAGTGGGAGCGAGAACGGCTCGGTGTAACGGATGACCGCGAAGTCGCCTTCGTCGTTCTGGTACCTTATGTCCTCGAGCGACAGGCTGCCGTATCCCATGTGCTCCGCTATGGCGAAGACCGCCTCGATGACGGGCCTGATGTCCATATCGCCCGCCTGAACGGCCTTGAGGGCTTCGGCGGGGACCATCTGGCGCATGTAGATGTTGACGGCCCTGCGCGAGCCGACAATGACCAGGTGTTCGATGTCGAGGCCTATGAGCTCGGCGAGCCCCTTCCATATCGGGTCCCAGGTCTCGCTCTCGATGAATGCCATCCGGCTCTCGTGACGCCTGGCCTGGACGAGCGAACCGTCACTAAGCCACTCGTGCTCGCCGCTCATGTATTCGGGAACGCCGCATTCCTCGCATCGTGGTGTTTCCGTTGCCAACGGACCGCCTCCCCATGCAACCAGACCGGGCCCTACCCTTACCTGACACCGGTGTCATTATATCCCAGGGAATACTTCCTTTGGAAACACTCAGGAACCTGCCCCTCGCCGTTCGCGCTTGCGCCGGAGGAGCCCCCCGACCGCCGCCGCGGCCGCGCCCAGGTACAGAAGCGGCGCCGACATGGCCAGGCGCGCCTTCAGGGTGCCGCCCGAGGCGCGCTCGGCAGGAGGCGGCATTTTACCCATCGGGGCGTGCGGCTCGGACTGGTACCAGTACGCGGCCGAGTCGTACCGCGCGGGCAGGCAGTTGTTGAGCCCGTGGTCGATGGTGACCTTCAGCCGCTCCTCGAACGCGACCGGCATCTCGGCGTGGAACCTGTAGCAGTGTACCCTGCGCGTCAGGTAATCGCGCTTCGTGACCCCGTGTGTGGGCCAGGTGGAGGGCACCTTCGTGAAGTACCAGGCACCGTTGAAGTAGTCCTCGCCGCCGGTCCCGTGCACGTTAGGCTCAGGCTCGGCGGCCCCGTCTATCCAGATGCGCTCCCAGCCCTCGAGCATCCCCATGCCGAATCCCTCGGGCATCTGCCACCGCAGAGGGTTGAGCGGCCACGGCCACCCGGCCCCCTCCATGTCCATGTGGCAGCCCATGAAGAACCCGCGCCCGCGGGCCTCGAGCACAGTAAACGGAGGGTCGCCCCTGCCGGTGTGCTCCCGGCGCCACAGGCAGTGGAAGTAAGGCGTGTCCGCGGGAAGGTCGCTGGTGAGCTTCAACCAGGTTACCTGGTAGAAGAAGAGCCTGACCTTGCCGCCCCCCTGGTTTTCGAAGACGACCCGCGCACGCTCTCGGAAAGGCATCGGAAAGAAGCAGAGGTACCCGCCCGAGGTTATGCCGACGTATGCCGAGGAATACTCTTTGGGGCGCGCGAAGGTCGCGCCGAACAGGTCGCCGAGCGGCACCAGGACGGAGGGCTCGTCCTCGGAGTCCCAGTACATCTTGACCACCACGTCGCGCAGTGCGCCGCGGTTCAAGAACGCCGGCTGGGTCATCCAGATGCGGGTTATCACGCCGGGCCCTTCGAGGGCGGCGGCTTCATGCGCCTCACCCGGCGCCAGCTCGACGCACTTCTCGTTGAACTCGTTCGCCGCTCCGGGACCGGTCGCGGGGCGCCTGCCGAAGCTCGAGACCTGGTAGGTGACGCCGTCGTGGGGTCCGATTCCGAGGATATCGCTGCTGAGGTTGAAGAACACGAGCCACCTCCCGGGTTCTGTGAGCCATTACATTACAGCCCGTTCTATAATAGGGCAAGCCCGCGACAAACGGGGGTGGCGTTTCCTTGGACGAGCACGTGATAGGCGTAGATTTCGGCACCGACTCGGTGCGCGCGGTGGTGGTCAATGCTCGCACCGGGGAGGAGGCCGGGCAGGCCGAGAGCGCCTTCCGGAGGTGGGGTGAGGGCCTTTACTGCGACCCCGGCTCGGACATGTACCGACAGCACCCGCGTGACCATATCGAGGCGCTCTCCGATTCGCTGCAGGATGCACTCGAAGGGTGCCGGGAGGTCGCCGCGTCCGTAAGGGGCATCTCTGCAGACACCACGGGCTCCACCCCGGGTCCGGTCGACCGGGGCGGCACGGCGCTCGCCCTGCTGCCGGAGTTTGATGCCGAACCCGACGCGATGTTCGTACTGTGGAAGGACCACACCGCCGTCGAGGAAGCCGCTGAGATCAACCGCGCTGCCCGTTCCCGGGGCGGTGAGGACTTCACCAGGTACTCGGGCGGGGCCTACTCGGCGGAGTGGTTCTGGTCGAAGATTCTCCACGTCCTGCGCGGGAGCGCCAGCGTGCGCGGCTCGGCATTCTCCTGGGTCGAGCACTGCGACTGGGTCACCGCCCTTCTCACCGGCGTCACGGACCCGCTCTCGATGAAGCGCAGCCGCTGCGCCGCCGGGCACAAGGCGATGTGGAACGCCGGGTGGGGAGGACTGCCCTCCGAGGAATTCCTTGAGGGGGTCGACCCGGTGCTCGCCGGCCTCCGCGGGCGGCTCTATTCGGACACCGTGACGGCTGACCGGGCGGCCGGGACGCTCTCAGCGGAGTGGGCAGGGAGACTCGGCCTGCCGGAAGGGGTCGCGGTCGCGTCCGGAGCGATAGACGCTCACATCGGGGCGGTGGGGGCCGGGATAAAACCGTACGTCCTGATGAAGGTCATCGGCACCTCGACGTGCGACATGCTGGTCGCGCCGGCATCAGATCTGGCCGGGAAGGCCATAGGGGGCATATGCGGCCAGGTCGACGGCTCGATAATCCCGGGCATGGTCGGCCTGGAGGCCGGTCAGTCCGCGTTCGGTGACGTCTTCGCATGGTTCCGCGACCTGCTGGCCTGGCCGCTCGAGCGTGCGGGGGAGCGGTCCGATGCGATTCTCAACGCGCTGCTCGCGGAGGCGGCGGAGCTTCCCCCCGGCCCCGCCGGCCCGCTCGCACTCGACTGGCTCAACGGCAGGCGGACCCCGGACGCGGACCAGACACTGAGAGGCGCCGTTACCGGCATCGGTCTCGGGACGACTGCTCCCGAGCTCTTCAAGGCGCTCGTCGAGGCAACGGCCTACGGCGCGCGGAGCATCAACGAGAGGTTCGTCTCCGAGGGTGTGCGCATCGAAGAGGTGATAGCCCTCGGTGGCATCCCGCGGAAGGCGCCGTTCGTGATGCAGACGCTCGCGGACGTCCTGGGGGTGCCGGTCAAGGTCTCCGCGTCCGAGCAGACCTGCGCCCTCGGCGCAGCGATGTTCGCCGCCGTCGCGAGCGGGGTATACAAGGACGTCGAGTCGGCGCAGGAGGCGATGGGGGCCGGGTTCGACCTGGAGTACGAGCCGCGCCCCGAGCTCTCCGGGCCGTACGAGGAAGCATACCGGGATTACCTCAGGCTCGGCGCATTCGCCGAAACGCAACATAGGGGTCAGGTCACTTTGTTGCGTTTTCCGGATTAACCCGAAGAAACGCAGGAGAGGAGCACAGGCGATGGCCGATACGTTCAAGGTGGGGGTATTCTCCCCGAACGACCCGAGGCCATGGGTCCGTTCGGAGAACCTCGACATGATGCTCGATTACGAGCGGCACCTGGTCGAGGCGCTCCGTGACCGCGGCCTGGAGGTGGTGCGCGGGGGCGAGGGCCTTCCCCGCGAGGACCAGGTCGCCTGGAGCACGAAGCTGGTGCAGGACCACGTGGCAAAGCTCGCGGACGCGGGCTGCGCGGCGCTCATAGTCAACCAGGGCTCCTGGACGTTCCCCTACGACTCCATCGACGCGGTCAAGCTCTTCGCGCGCCTGACCGGTGAGACGCCCAGGGTTGTGATGTGGTGCTACAAGGACACCACCGTTCCCGGGCTTGTGGCGGGCATGGCCGCCGGTGGGGGCTTGAAGCGAATAGGCATCCCGTTCGCGACCTGCTACGGGATGATCGACAGGGACCCGGCCTCCGCCGACCGGCTGGTGGAGGTACTGGATTTCTACCGCGAGCGCTGGGAGGCGTCCGGCGCGGCGCGGCGCGTAATCGAAGCCCTGCCCTTCCAGAAGTATCTCGCGCTCGGCGGCATGAGCCTCAAGATGGCGACCACCACCGCGGACGTCGACCAGTGGCAGAAGCTGTTCGGGGTATCCTACGAGGCGCTCGACCAGTCGGCCCTGCCCGACCGCGCCGCCGCCATGGTCACCTGGAGCGGCAGGCCCGGAGACAGCGACTACGGGATAAAGGACGAGCGCGTCACGCGGGCGCTCGAGTTCCTGGTGAGAGGGGGCCACGGCTCATTCGATTTCGATGCTGAGAAGACAACAAGCCTCGCCCGGTTCGTGCTGCAGCTCGCGTTCTATTTCGCCGCGGTGGACCTGGTCGAGGAGTACGGCGTGACGTTCATGGGCATCAAGTGCCAGGATGAGCTCTCGGCGTCTTTCTGCACCGCCTGCCCGGCGGCGGCGTTCCTCAACAACGACGTGGGCCCGGACGGTGAGCCCAAGCCGGTTGTGCCCGTCGCCTGCGAGAACGACATGGACTCCGCGCTCTCGCAGCTGCTGCTGTTCCTTCTGTCCGGCGAACCCTCCGGCTTCGGCGATTTTCGCGACGTTGCCGACGGCGTGCTTGCCATAGTCAACTGCGGCCAGCACCCGCATTACTTCTTCGGAGCTCCCGGGGAGGACCCGGTGGCCAAGCTCGACCGCGCGGAGTACCCGGGCCAGGAGATGTTCTACGCGGCCGGCGGCTGCTCGGTGCGCGGCAGGACCCCGGGAGGACAGACAGTGACGGTGGCCCGGCTGGGACGCCGCAACCTGCGGTACGAGATGGTCGCGACGGTGATGGAGACCGTGGACGTGCACCCGTCCGAGCACGAGCTTTACTCGCCATCATGGCCCATCCTGAAGGGGAGGGTCCCGGTTTCGGACGACGTCCTCATAGACGCCTGGCCCTGCAATCACCTGGCATTCGCCTTCGGCGACTGGACCGCCGCGCTCGCCGAGCTCGCCCAGCGCCTCGACATCGGCTACCGCATCTTCGACTGCCGCGGCCGCGAATACTCAAAGCCTTCATGAGCCCCGGGCGCTCGTTGTCATGACCGGCGGCCGCCGATATAATTGTCCGTACCTCGAGACCGGGCGGGTGTAGCTCAGCAGGCAGAGCGTCAGCTTCCCAAGCTGAAGGTCGTGGGTTCGAGACCCATCACCCGCTCCAGCTCTTTATCGGCTTAGTTAAGCCACACATTACAATACAAGTAAGATTCTACATGGTTGATTAGCTTAGCTGATTCGGCCTATATTCGGGCAAACTCTTGTTCATTTGGCCACTTATTCTACGTTGACATGCGCGCTGATGCGGTCAATGCATGCCCTTATATAGTCAGAGTCGTCCACGGTGATCCTTATAGCCCCGTCCTCGCAGGCGGCGGCACAGCGCCCGCAGCCCTTGCATTCCTGGCCCACCACGGCCCTTCCGCCCGTGAGCCGCATCTGTTTGTAGATGCAGGCCTCCACGCAGGCACCGCAGCCGGCGCAGTCCTCCGTGACCTTCACCTCCACGCCCTCCAGCCGCATGATGATATCGCGGACGCCCCGCGACGCGTAGTGGAGGGCGGTGGTCAGGCAGCAGCAGGGGCAGCACTGGCAGATGGTCATCAGGCGGTTGTGCGGCTTTACCCCCAGCATCACGGAGTCGAAATCAATCCTGCCGATCACCGGCACCAGGCCCATCTCGGTTCCCGTTCGTAGGTGGTCAAGGGCCTCCTCCCTGCTTACGTGCCGCCCCACACTCGGCTCGATCTCGCGCGCTGCCTCGCCGATGAAGAGGCACCCGCGGTCGACTGGGAAATCCTTACAATCAAAGGACCTGCGGCAGGGGCAGAAGTTGAGAATCACATGGTGCCCGGCCTGGTTGATGAAATGCTCCACCACGGAGAAGGGCAAGGCCGTGCCGCCGCTCACCTCCACCCCTTCGTTTACCGGTATGCAGGTAAAGCTGGTGCCCCTAGCCTTCAGGATATGCGGGAGCAGAGAACGCAGCACCGGCCAGTTGGCCATCTTGAACATGGCGTCCTTGTGTTTGCTACTATCCGCGAACCACTCGAAACTCCTCCCGCTCCTGCCCATCTCCATGAACCCCCTATACCCCGGCATGGCAAAACGGCATATGCGTGGATGTTGACCGTCGAGTGCTCCAGTAGTCGCAAGTCCTCCCACTATATAGATTGACATTTCCCATATGCAACTCCTGATGCAGATATTCTACGAGGCTCTCGAACCCGTCTCCACCATTGAGCAGGTAGTTACCCGACGGGGAGGCAAGGAGCCTGGTGATCACTGTGCCCGAGTCGATCTGAGTCGATTATGCAGTGACATGGGATGGTGCTTGATAGTGCAGGCGTTCTTCTCTTCTTGTGTCAGCGGGAATCTTAATGTCGGGTTAATAGCGAGACGGTTCACCCGCTCCACTCATGAGCGGGGCGTGTACGCGTTCAGAACCAGGTTTTCCGGTAAGCGGAGTCCATATATATACAACAATGCAAACCCCGATAAGGATGTATACTTGCAAGGGCTTTCCGCCCCTTCTGTAAGGGGAAAGAGACAGGACAGGATCAAAGGGATTGAAAGAAAAGTTGCTGAACCTGGGTTTCACTGAGGGATTGATCCAGGAATCCGCTCTTTACGAATGCATGTTCCTGGGAAGGGTCGTTGCCCAGTACAAGGACCTGTACAGGGTGGTCACGGAGAACTCGGAGCTGATCGCGGAGATATCAGGGAAGATGCGCCATGTGTCCGGCGAGATGTCCGATTATCCTGCTGTCGGTGACTTCGTGATGATTGACAGGGAGGACGCGCAACACGGCAACGCGATCATCCACGAAATACTGACGAGGAAGAGCGCATTTGTGAGAAGAGCCGCAGGCACGGCCCACGATATCCAGGTCGTTGCGGCGAACATAGACACGGTGTTCATCTGCATGTCCCTAAACAGGGATTTCAACTTGCGGAGGCTCGAGAGGTATCTCGCCGTTGCCTGGGACAGCGGCTCAACCCCGGTGGTTGTGCTCACGAAGGCTGACCTGTGTGATGAGGTGGACTCGAAACTGGTGGAGATGAGTGATGCGACTACCGGGGTCGATGTCATCGTCACCTCGAGCATGACCGAGGATGGATACCAGGCGATACTCGAGTACGTGAGAACAGGGCAGACGGTCGCCTTTATCGGTTCGTCCGGCGTTGGGAAGTCCACCCTGATAAACAGGCTCCTCGGTGAGGATGTCATCGAAACCGGGGAAGTCAGGAAGGGCGACAAGGGGAAACACGTCACAACGAGACGAGAACTGATAGTCGTTCCGACCGGCGGAGCGGTCATTGATACTCCAGGCATGCGCGAACTCGGCGTAGATTCCGTAGACCTTGCCAGGACCTTCAGCGACATCGACGGGCTGGCGGACGGCTGCAGGTTCAAGGATTGCAGTCACGAGACTGAGCCGGGTTGCCGCGTGAGACAGGCGATAGCGGATGGTGAGCTCTCCGAAGAGCGCCTGGCCAGCTACAAGAAGCTGAAGAAAGAGGCAAGGTACGATGGGCTCAGTTCCAGGGAGATCGACAAAGAGAAGATGAGCGCGATGTACTCTGGCTTTGACGGGGTCAGGAACGCGCGAGCTTATGTAAAGTCGAAGAAGCGAGAGAGATAGTCCGGGTCGCTGCAAACCGAACCGGTCCCCCGCACCTCACGATGCCCGGCTTGATGAGGGTGTGCAGATATGTAGAGACGGTTCACCCGCTCCACGCTATCATGGTCAATTCTTGATAAGGTAAGCAAGCTACAGGTAGATGTTTGCAGATTTTTTCTGCATTTCTTGTTCAGATGATATACTCATACGAGCGGCGACAAGCACCAGTCAGAACCATGGGAAGACTACGCCCGTAGGCTTCGAAGGGGGATGGTCTCATGTCGGACGATTTCTTCTCCACGGTGCAGCAGATCGACTTGAAGGTCGAGGAATTCGAGTTCAAAGCCCCAGTCTTCTATTACGATTTCCGAGACATGCTGGCGGTCTTTCCCGCCCGGTTGTCGGAGATCAGGAAACTGATGCCCGACAAGAGGTTGAGTCCCGCGCAGCTGGTTCCAGGCATTGGAGCAGTAATGATGGGCGCCCTGGAGTACTCTGACACCGGCATCGGGCCTTATAACGAATTCAGCTTTGCTATCCTGGTCAACTCGCCGGATTTCCTTCCGCTTCCGGGCTATAACATGCTGCGCCAGCAGCTGCGTATGTATAACCATGTCTACATACACAGGCTTCCCGTTGATTCGAGGATAGCCCTTGTAGGCGGCCTCATGTTCGGCTTCCCGAAGTTCATGGCATCGATCGAGTTCGACGATACGGACCAGTGGACCAGCTGCGAAGTGAGCAAGGGCGGCGAGCTCCTGTGGAGGCTGAGGGGGAGGAAGATCCCTGCCACTCGTTATGACGAGATGAGGATGTTCGCTCACCTGTACCTGCAAGGCCAGCCGACGTGTCTCGAATTCAGGCTGAACGTGCTGGAATACGGGATGAGCGTAAAACCTACGGACGCAGAACTGGAGTTGGGCAGCCATCCTGTTGCGGAAGAGCTACGGCGCGCCCTCCTGTCAACCAGACCCTTGATGTATCTGAACGCCACTAAGACTCAGGCCATACTGTTCGGGCCCGAAGGCGTCTCGATGCCGGTTCTGGAGCAGTTTCTAAAAGGGAAGCTCATGAAAGAGGTGGACGAGTTCGTGGGCCAGGTGACGTCGGGTTAATAGCGAGACGGTTCACCGCTCCATCTTGGCCAGACATGCATCTGGCAAAGGATACTCTCTGGTCAACGGTCTTGAAGACCGTTGAGCCTCGAAAGGTGCTCCGTGGGTCCGGTCTTTCTCCCCCCACCGAATGACCCGATTCCGATGGGATATACTGGTGGTGAAATCCACTCAGGAGGCATGGGGATGATTCTCGATAAGACGAAAAGGATGCAATTCCTGCCGTGCAGATACTGGAGAGCCACACAGGTGGTGGCCATCACCGTCGCTGCACTGCTTCTCTTTGCCACCGGCGCGGTGGCGGCGTGGCCCGAGGCGCAGTGGGTATCCGTTGACCTGTACGATAATGATGTCCCTCTGATCGCTGTCGATCCCGCTGGAAATCCCAATGTCGTGTGGCGCGGATCCGATGGGTCTAACGGTCACGTCTACTACGCTGAGAACAACGGCAGCGGGTGGAACCCGGACCCGGTATCCAGTGGCGTCTCGACCTCGAACTGGTACCCTCACATGGCGCTCGATTCGGCTGGAAACCCCAACATCGTATGGTCCGGGTGGGTGAGCTCGGTCGAACAGATCTACTACGCCGAGAACACCGGGAGCGGGTGGACGCCACAGAAAGTCTCCCTCGGCACCTCTACGGCGAACGAGGATCCACAGATAGCGCTCGATTCGGCTGGAAACCCCCATGTTGTATGGTACGGGACCGAGGGCTCGAGTAAACAGATCTATTACGCGGAGAACACCGGGGGCGCCTGGCCCATCCCACAGAAGATATCCACCGGCGCGGCGCCCAACAACTATTTCCCGCGGCTTGCCCTGGACCCCGATGGAAATCCCAATGTGGTGTGGTATGGGATCGATGGCTCAAACTTCAACGTCTACTACGCGGAGAGCGACGGAGGCCCATGGACGCCACAAATGGTATCTACAGGAACAAATAATAGAAACCCGCAGATAGCGATAGACGGGGCCGGACACCCAAACGTGGTGTGGTGGGGGTGGGACGGCTCTACGGCTCAGATCTACTACGCCGAGAACGCCGGGAGCGGTTGGACGCCACAGATGGTCTCAACCACGTCGACCGGTAACATATCTCCCCAGATAGCGCTCGACTCGGAGGGAAACCCGAACGTGGTGTGGTGCGGGAGCGACGGCTCTACCAACCACATCTACTACGCCGAGAACACCGGGAGCGGTTGGGCACCGCAGTTGATATCCGCGACGTCGACGGACAACGAAGTTCCCCAGATCGTGCTCGATCCTGGTGGAAATCCCAGGGTGGTTTGGGGAGGGTCGTCGGGGGGGTCAAATACGATGGCCTGCTACGCGGAGAACAACGGAGGTGCCTGGACATCGCAGGTGTTGCCATCAGGCATCTCGACCGACGTCCGCAACCCGCAGCTGGCCCTTAGCTCTACAGGGAACCCGAACGTGGTCTGGTGGGGCCCCGACAACGTGCACGACTTCGAGCATATCTTCTACTCCGCACCGACTATCCCCACCGTGACCACGACCGCGCCTGGCGGTGTGACCTCTACCAGCGCGGTCTCAGGAGGCAACGTCACCGATGACGGGGGAGCACCGGTGACGGAGCGGGGCGTCTGCTGGAGCACCTCACCCAATCCGATAATATCAGGCGAACACACCGTGGACGGCAACGGGATAGGCACCTTCTCAAGCGACATACCGGCGCTCAACCCGGGCACCCTCTACTACGTGCGGGCATACGCCACGAACTCCGCGGGGACAGGCTATGGTGACCAGAAGTCCTTCACCACACTATACCAAGCCGAGACCTCCTACCTCGCCGAGGGCACCAACGCCTGGGGATTCTCCACCTACATAACGCTCGAGAACCCCTATCAGCTCGCATTGCACGCGAAGCTGACCTACATGGACCCGAGCGGCCCGACGGCGGGAAAGGGGATACTGAAGAGCCGCACCCTGGTGCTGCCCCCTGCCTCCCAGACCACCGTCTCATCCATGTCGGACATCGGGGAGATAGACTTCGCCACCAAGGTGGAGTGCACCGAGGGCTACGGCATAGGGATAGACCGCACGATGTTCTGGACCGGGAAGGGCGCTGCGTGCCCGGGCTACCACTCATCAGTCGCGAGCGGTTCCCTGTCAAACACCTGGTACATGCCCGAAGGCAGCTCAAACTGGGGGTTCGAGACCTGGACCTGCGCCTTCAACCCGAACGCCGACCCGGCGAACGTCACTCTCACCTACAACACACAAGATGGCCCGGTGACCGTGCATAAGACCATACCCCCGCACGCGCGGGCCACCTGGCCCATGGTGGACGATGTGGGAGCGGCGGACGCCTCCATACAGATTGAGAGCGACCAGCCGCTGGTGGCGGAGAGGAGCATGTACCGAGACGACCACAGGGAGGGCTCCTGCTCGATAGGCGCCACCGATCCCACCCTGACGTTCTTCCTGGCCGAGGGGGCGACAGGGTACGACGCTGACTTCGTCACCTATGTCCTCGTCCAGAACCCTGGAACAGAGACCAACAAGGTCTCCATAACCTACAACACAGGCTCCGGCCCTGTGCCGGGACCGGCTTTCGAGATGGCCCCGGGCTCCCGCAAGACGGTCAGGGTGAACGATACCCTGCCGCTGAACACTGACTTCTCGACGACGGTACAAGGCACGGAGTCACTCGTAGCGGAGCGGGCCATGTACTGGGATGCCGGCAGCGGAGAGGCCTTCCATGCTTCGATCGGGCTCTCGATACCGCATGTCTTCTTCATGCTCCCCGACGGGCAGACGGGCAACGGCTTCGAGACCTGGACGGTGGTCTCCAACATCTACCAGGAGGAAGTCGAGGTCCGCGTCACCTACCTCCCGCAGGACGGGAAAGGCGAGCCGGTCTCCTTCACCGCGAAGATACCCCCGCTCTCCCGCAGATCGTTCAACATGGCCGACAAGGTGCCGTCCGGCAGGGCGGCCGCCATGGTCGAGTCCCTGGGCGAGGGTGAGCCCGACCCGATCCTGGTCGAACGGGCCATGTACATGAACCAGAAGGGAGCGGGAACCAGTACCATCGGTTCCTGCGGGTGACACTAGCGACCGGCTCCCGCGGGACGGGAGCGAACAGCCAAAACCAGGTGACGCCGGACTGCGATAGAATGCCTGAGCCGGTGTTCGGCTCGACCATTTGACCGTCAGTATCTACGGGGGACCGGCTTGGCGCTGACTTCCGTCCACTTTGTTTGGTTCTTCATCGTAACGGTGTTGCTGTACTTCGCCCTCCCGCAGCGCTGGCGCTGGGTGGTGCTGCTGGCAGCGAGCTACTACTTCTACATGTGCGCCGAGCCCCGGTTTGCTCTGGTGATGCTCGCCACCACCGGTATCACCTATGCGAGCGGCCTGTTGATGAGCCGGAGAGACACCAGGGAGGTGCGCCGCCGGTTCCTTCTCGCCGGGCTCGCCGCGGACCTGGGGCTGCTCTTCATCTTCAAGTACCTGGACTTCTCCCTGCACGCCGTTGAAGAGGCGCTCTCGAGCATCAACGTCATCGTCAACATGCCGGAGATGAGGTGGCTGGTTCCCCTGGGAATATCCTTCTACACCCTGCAGTCGCTCTCGTATCTCTTCGACGTTTACAAGGGCAAGATGGCGGCGGAGCGTCACCCCGGCTACCTGGCGGCCTACGTATCGTTCTTCCCTACGGTGACGGCCGGGCCGATAGAACGCGGCGCCCACCTCATTCCCCAGTTGCACGAGCGGCACGAGTTCAGCTACCAGAGGACGGTCTATGCGCTCCAGCTCATCGCCTGGGGATTGTTCAAGAAACTGGTAGTGGCGGACCGGCTCGCCTTTCTGGTCAACCAGGTGTACGGCGACGTGCGCTCATACAGCGGGCTGCCCCTGGTGCTCGCCACCCTGCTCTTTGCCGTCCAGCTCTACGCTGACTTTTCCGGCTATACGGACATCGTGAGGGGTTGTGCCTCAGTGATGGGTTTCGACATCCTCGAAAACTTCAACCTGCCGTACTTCGCGAAGAGCATCAGCGAGTTCTGGCGTCGCTGGCACATGTCCATGACCTCATGGTTCCGTGATTACCTCTACATCCCGTTGGGCGGCAACCGGCGCGGGACGGCGCGGACGTACCTGAACATCCTCATCGTGTTCCTGGCCAGCGGCCTGTGGCACGGCGCGAGCTGGACTTTCGTGGCATGGGGCGCGCTGCATGCCGGATACATGATGGTGGGGCGTGCGACGGCCGGCGCCAGGGAGGCATTGTGGGAGCGGACGGGCGTTGACCCCGGGGGCAGGGCAGTCGGTGTCTTAAAGGCACTCGCGACGTTCCTGCTGGTGGATTTTGCCTGGATACTGTTCCGTGCCGACTCACTGGCGGACGCGGGCTACATAATCCGCAACCTGTTCAGCAGCGGCGCGGGCAGCTTGTCCGTAGTGGTAGGCGCAAGGGGATTCGCGCTCGACTGCGTCGTGATAGCCCTGTTCCTCGCGGCGGAACTCGTGCAGCTGCGCGGCCCCCTGCTTGAGATAGTGGGCAGGCAGCGCCTGGCAGTGCGCTGGGCACTCTATTGCTCGGTTGTGCTTTCCGTCCTCCTGCTAGGTGTGGCGGGGAGCCAGCAGTTCGTGTACGTGCAGTTCTAGAGGAGAGAACATGAAGAGGCTGATAGCTAGACTCATGGTCCTGGCGGCGCTGGTAGCGCTGGCGCTCCTCGCTATCAACAGCCTCTACATTCGCACCGGGGGCTACAGGAACAAGCTCGAGTTCCAGGGAACGAACAGGTTTCACGAGGTGCCCGGAGGGCTGGAGGTGGTGAACTTCGGTTCCTCCCACGGAGCCTGGGCGTTCGATTATAAAGCCGCGGGGGTCAAAGGGTTCAACTTCGGGCTCGGCGCCCAGGACTACTACTACGACTACCAGCTCGCGAAACGTTTCGCGGGCCGGCTCGCCGACGGCTGCGTGGTCATTATCCCGGTCTCCTTTTTCTCGTTCGGACTCAACCAGCGCGAGAGCCGGAACATGCGGTATGACTACCGGTACTACGGCATCCTCCCCTACGGGGACATCCACGGACACAACGCGCTCGACTACGTCAAATACAGGTGGCTCCCGGTCCTGTTCGAGGCCGAGCGCCTCGAATGGATAGTACGGGACCAGGTGCCCCGCGAGCACGGCTTCAAGCACCTCGAGAAGAACAAGTTCACCGCGAAGAAGCTGGCCTCAGTGGGACGAAACAGGGCGGAGTACCACAAGCGCCTGATAGACCAGCCGGAGTCGGTCTACGAATACAACCGGGTGAACCTCGAAGAGCTCATCTCTTACTGCCGGGAGCATGGCTGGCGGCCCGTGCTCGTCACCACCCCGTACACCAGCCAGTACACCGGTAACTTCTCCAGTGATTTCATGGACGACTTCCACGACAGGGTGGAGGCTGTCAGCGAGAAATACGGGGTGCCGTATCTCGATTTCTCCCGGAGCGCGCCATACAACGGCGACATCGAGCTGTTCTGCGACTCCGATCACCTGAACGTCAGGGGGAGGGAGCGCTTCACCGGCGAGGTCATCGACACGCTGCGGGAGATGGGCATGCTGGAGAGATAGCCTGTAGTGAATGCAGGTGTGTTGAGGCGGTCACCCGCGCCAGGTCAGTGAACCCTCCGGCGTCAGGAACCGCCGGCCAGCTCACGGCCGACCTCACGGCCCAGCCCGAGAGCTCGCTCCGGCTCGCCTTCCCAGAGCGGCCCCTTCATGCCGCTGACAAAGAACTTCTGGGGAGGAGCGGCCGGCTTCAGGCCCGCGCTCTCCAGCTCGCTGTATACCTGCTCGGCGCTCTCCGCGGGCCCGCACGGACCGCCTGATTCATCTGTCTCTTGCGGCGCCCCGTCCTCCCCGGCCGGCCTCAGCCCCGTTCCCACCGCGACGAAAGGCTTCCCACGCCAGGCTGCACCGCCGAGATTCTTTCTGATGAACTTCTTGACCGGCCCCAGCATCTTCCCGAACCGCGTGGGCGAGCTGACCACCACGAAGTCGTAGTCGCCGCTCACGTCCTTAACGGGCAGGCTGACGACGGTCATCTCGTTGCCCGATTCCTCCAGGCCCCGGGCGATCGCCTCTGAGATTATCTTCCCATTGCCGTATTTAGTGTAGTAGGCGACAAGGCCTTTCATGTGTGAATCCTCCCGTGGTCTGGTCGGCCGTTGAAGCCTGGCCGGCTAGCTTTCCCCGGACAACATCCGCCCTATCGCACGCCCCACCTCGCGTGCGCGGTCTTCTTCGCCTTCAAGGAGTCTCGCGTTCTTCCAGTCGTCCGCGTTCTCGACCCAGAACTTCTGCGGCCCCATGAGCGGCTTCAGGCCGGCCTTCTCGAGCCGCTCGTACAGCCTGTCCGCGCTGCCAGCCGGCCAGGTCTCGCTCCTCTTGCCCTCTTGCTCTTCCGAGTGCACCCCTGTGCCTACAGCAACGAACGATTTGCCGGCCCAATCGCCCCTCAAACTTGACACGAACCTCTTCGCCGGTCCCATCGCGCGCCCCAGCCGGGTGGGGGAGCTTGCCACCACGAAATCGAAGTCTCCATCGACCTTGCCCGGCAGTTGAAGCACCTTCACTTCCTGCCCGGACTCCTCCAATCCCCTGGCGAGAGCCTCCGCTATCCTCTTGCCGTTTCCGAACTTCGTGTAGTAAGCGATCAATCCCCTCATGACACAACCTCCACCTTCAGGTCAGCCGGGTCAGGTTGTACTCCCGGGCCAGGTTCTCCAGGTCGTTCAGGATGTAGGCGAAAGCCCACCAGCTCCACTTTCCCCAGCGCTTCTCGACCAGATCCGATACCCTGCCGATCTCCTCCCGCGGCTTGTCCGGCGTTTGGCCGAGGAGAAGCTCGCTCATCAGGATGACGCTCCAGGCGTCTATCGGCGCATACCTGCCCAGGACTATTCCCGCGGAATACTGCCCTATGCCCGGAATCGCCCTGACCGCGCTGACCGCCTCGTCGTCGGGCATCCGGTCCAGCTCCAGTATATTCAAAGGGTTGTCCCTGAGGTAACCTGCGGCGTTCGAAAGGAGCCTTGCCCTGTAACCCAGGTTGGCCTTCACCCGCAGTTCAGCCTCGTCCACCCGTGAGAGCCTGCGGGGTGTGGGCCATAGAAGCACCTCTCTGCCGTCGAACTTCAGCCTGGTGCCGTAGCGCTCGAGGATGGCGGCCATCATCTGCCTGCTGCGCGGCAGCTGGGCCATCTGCAGGGTGATCGCCAGTATGACCCTCCCGAAGATGTCATCGAGCCTTCCCAGGCGCATGCCGTACCTGTCCTTGACCACTCCTTTCAGGATGCGGTCCTTCTGCGCGAAGCGGTAGAAGGCGTGCGGGTTTTTGTCCTTCCCGAGCCCGTGCTCCACCGAGGCGAGCAGTTGAGCCCGCTGGTCATCACTTAGTTCGAAGTCGGCATACGCGAGCGCGGTAACCGACCGCCCGGCCGAGAACAACTTCAGTCCGACAGACCTTGATCCCAGATAAAGGGCGGCCCAGATGGTGCCATCCTGGAATATCTCCCCCGGTGTGGACCAGTGCCAGCCGGCTGGCTTTGCCACGGTCAGGGCAAAATCGAAGGGACCGTCAATGCTGATGTTGAATTCGTGGACAAGCTTCAAATCCCGCTCCTCGCCGCGACCCAGGGAAACAAGACATGGTTTCCAGAGAGCTCCTTCTTGTCTGGCATAAGATGTTATCATGCAGGCAACCAGCGGCTTAGGGGGGCGGAATGAAACTCGGCAGCCTTCTTGTCAGGATGAGCAAGGTCTTCCCCGACCCCGTGTCGATGGCCGATATCCGGCGAATGGAGCGCAGGGAGCTGACCGGAGCGGAGAAGGATAAGCCCTACGCGAAGTATTTCTACAAGGAGCTCGCGGAGATACCGGCTGACGACCTTGTAAAGGTGAACGCGGGGCCGGTGGACCCGGCCATGGCGACCACCGTGCAGGACCGGAATGACCTCATGAAGCCGGGGTATCTGGATGTTGAGACCGGCTACACGGTGATGGAGGACGGGAGCGGGTTCGCCGCGACCCTGGTAAAGATGCAGGGGGTCACCCCGGAGATGCTCGACTGGTGGTTCAACTGGCACGTGCTGGAGGGCCTGCGATACGCGATCTGGTGCCCGGTGGCGCACACCGACATAAGCGCGAAGGACCCCTCCAGGCACCTGGACAGCTCGGGGGTGCCCCTGCGCGAGAGGAATTACGGCAGCACCCACTACCCGGTCGAGGGGTTCAACCAGGCGAGCTCGCAGAAGGTCGCCATCGAGTTCTTCTCCCCTCAGGATTTCGGCCTCGACATGAGCATGTTCGTCCAGCCGGGGATATCCAGGGCATACTGCGCGAACGTCATCCTGGACATGCTGAAGACCCCGTTCAACACGTTCTTCCACGCAGTGCGCGAGGTCGACGGCGGCATCGAGTACCGCAGCCGGTACTGGCTCGGCTATACCATGAAGAACGGCTCCCCGAAGAGGGTGAAGCGGCCGCTGCCGTACAGGATGAGCGACCTGGCGCGCAACAACTGCCTGCACAGCCTCACCGAGTACAACAACCTGGCGTCCTTCCTGCCGCAGCTCTACGAGGAGATGGGGAGAAAGATCTGATGAGGGTGTCGCCGGGAATGCAGCAGGCGGCTCGGCGAAAGAAGCTCTGGGAGGAAAGATGAAGGTGCCCGACTGGGTCAAGAAAGTCCTGAAGTACTGGATAATAGCAGCGGTGGTCGGTCACACGCTGGAAGCCCCATTCGCCTACCGCGCGGCGAAGAAGAGGGGCAAGGACCCCTGGAAGTACACCCGGCGCACCCTCGCACTCGGCGCCATAGTCCTGATACCCCTGCTCCGCAGCAAGCCACAGGCTGAAGCGGAGGCGTGAGTCAGCCCCGGACTATTCGCAATCCGATGCCTTTCGGCTGAAGAGACGCCTTGGAAGTGGGATTATCTCGTTAACGGACTCCCTGTATTCCTCGTACTCCTGGCCGAACAGCCTGCCGAGCGGGATGTCCTCCCCGTGGATGGAGAACTTGAACCCGGAATAAAGCACCAGGGCGATGGAGAACAGGAGCCCTGAGTGAAAGATGACTCCCAGTGACGGTATTACGAAGACTATCAGGGAGGAGTATATCGGGTTCCTGCACAGGGCATACGGCCCGCTCTTTATCAGCTTGCCCTCCCTGATGTGCATCAGGAAATGTATTCCCGACCAGCCCCAGAACACGAGCCCCAAGCCCAGCCAGATGAATCCGAGGGCTTTGATGAAGGCGCGGTTCAGGAACTTGAGGTCGCCGAACTCGGGGTTTTTGTGCATCACGATCAGGCAGAGGATTATGTAGGGTAGGCACAGGAGGGCGAGCCTGGGCCCGATGCCGCCGAGCGTCAATTTGGTCTCGCCTCCGTTCCCGGCCGACCCGCAGGTCGTGTTCGAAACAGCACCAGTAGCTTCCATTCCTTCCCCCTTTTCATGAAGCCGTGCCCGTTAGAATCCATTCTATCCCGTCGAGTTGTCCCGGTGTGGAGGAAGGAGAAAATCCGGCCCCGTCAAACAAAATGCCTTAGTCGATGGAAATCGAGGAAAGGACATGTCATGGCGGTCGAGGACACTGAAGAGAACGGCGCCAAGTGCATCTGCGGGACCTGCAAGAGCTACCCGGGCAACGAGCCGTGGCTGTACTGTGCCAGAGGGAAGAGCCCGCAGGATATCAACCAGGTGGAGTGCATCTGCCCCAGCTGCCCCGTCTGGGCGGAGAACGACCTGGGAGGCACCTATTACTGCGTCAGCGGGCGAGCGTAGGCTTCGAGCACGGCGGGGTCAGAAGACGTAGAAGGCAATGCACAGGAACTGTAACAGGCTGCCCAGGAAGGTGAATACGTGAAAGACCGAATGGGCGTACTGCATGTTCTTGCTGTGGCCTATCACGTACAGGACCGCGCCGATCGTGTACGAGATGCCGCCTGCCAGGAGCAGGGCTGAACCGGCCGCTCCCAGCACGCGGATAACCGGCACGATGGCTACTATCGCAGACCAGCCCATGACTATGTAGCACGTGAAGGAGAAGTACTGGTACCTCTCGATGTCTATCGCGGTCAGTGTCACCGCGAGCGCCGCCAGGGTCCACTGGAAAGCGACCGCAAACCAGGCCAGAGTCGGGTATTCGGGGTGAAGTGCTACCAGCGCGATCACCGTGTAGGTGCCGGCGATATAGAAGTAGATAGTGCAGTGGTCGATGACCTGGAAGACCTTCTTGGGCATCGGCGGCGTAATCCCATGGTATATGCTCGAAGTCGTATACAGCAGGATCATGGATCCCCCGTAGATGATTGAGGCGGCCACCTCCAGAGCAGTGTCAGCCAGGACAAGGCACCAGACCAGGGCGACGACCCCCAGGACTGCTCCAGCCACGTGCGTAGCAACGTTCACGATCTCTTCGTTCCGTGAGTAGCCGCTCAGTTCCCTGTCTGCAAGCTTCGTCCTCTTCACTACAACTTCTCCCTGATCTTGAGCACCGTATTCCAGGTCCTGGTTGTTATCCCCGGACCAAGTTCCCTCTCGAGGATCTTCATGAGGTCGGGGGTTCCGAACCGGGATGAGAGCTCGAGGACGCTAAAGACCTCACCGGGGGTCGATTTGAGGACGACGTAATCTCCATCCGACGATTCGAGAGGTGTTTTGAATCCATCCGGTGGAGGCCCCGGGAGGAACGAGACCAGGAGCCTCGTCTGGGGCCCCTCCTCGACGGTTGAAAAAGGTTCCGAGCCGACCAGTTCCTCGATTTTCCGGCCCGTCCTTACGATCACGCTCGAATCCAGGCTGAGGCTCTTCTTGAGCCCCCTCTCAACCTTGCTCGCGAGCGACGTGGGGTCCGCGGGGGATGCATCAAAGATGACGTTCCCACTGTTCAGTACGGTCCGCACCCGCTCGAATCCCAGGGAGACGAACGCCTGCCGGAGCGCATCCATCTTCACGGGCTTCCTGCCGCCGACGTTCACACCGCGAAGAAACGCGATGTAAGTAGTTGCACGACTCAACCGGTTCTTCCCTTACTCATCCGTGCATCCGCTTTCCCTCAAGGCCCCTGCCTCGGGCGGCCCTCGAGAACTGCAGGTATGCGTCCATGGCCAGCACGCATGACCTGATATCCGTGTACACGGGCACGCCGAACTCGTCCCAGCACTCCTCGTAGAGCTTGAAGTAGCGGATGTTGCCGAATATCCACGACACCACGGGCTTGCCGTGTTTGCGCAGCTCGGCGCCGATCTTGTCGAAGGGGAAGTACTCGACGGTGCGGTCGGCGAAAGGCAGGAGTATCACCCCGTCGACGTTGTCATCGGCAAGCACGGCGCGCAGTACCTCCACGAAGGTGTCCGTGCCCCTCTGTTCGAAGGCGGGCCATATGTCGACCGGATTGCCGGGAGGCATCCAGTCCGGGAACACCCCGCCGAGACTCTCCAGGGTCTTGCCCCCCAGGCCGGCTATCTTCATGCCGGATGACCTTGCCATGTCCACGGTGGCGACGCCCGCTCCGCCGGTCACGGTCACGATGGCGATATTGTTGCCCTCGTCTGTGGCAAGGTTGAACGGCCCCGGGTGCAGCGAGAACGCCTTTCCCAGGTTCATGAGGTCGTGGAAATCGTCCAGCCTGATGACCCCGGCCTGGCGGAGGGCGCCGTCGACGACCTCGTCGGCTCCCGCAAGGCTGGCTGTATGCGACATCGCCGCCCGGGCCGATTCCGCGTACCTGCCGCCCTTGATGACCGCCAGCGGCTTGCGGCCCGCCATATCCCGGGCCACCTCCAGGAAGCCCCTGCCGTCGTCAATCGATTCCAGGTAGGCTATCACCGCCTGCGTCTTCGGGTCGTCCGCGAGGTACCGCAGCACCTCGACCTCGCCCACGTCGAGCTTGTTGCCTATCGCGCACGCCTTGCTGACCGTGAAGAAGCCGGATATCACGTACTGGAGCATGAAGCCGGCGGCGAGCATCCCGCTCTGAGAGATTATCCCCAGGGGCCCGGGCCTGAGGCGCTCGCGCGCCTTCCTCACCAGCATGAAAGGCGCGAAGATGAACGGGTCGGTGTTCACCAGGCCGGTGCAGTTGGGCCCCCATATCCTCATGCCCGACCTCGAGGCTATCTCCTTGCAGCGGTCGCTCAGCGCCTTGCCTTCCTCTCCGACCTCCGCGAATCCGCCGGACTCTATGAGCGCGGCGTTGATCCCGGCCGCCGCGGCGTCCTCAAGCACCCCGGGCACGCGGGCCGCCGGCACGAAGATTATCGCAAGCTCGACCTTGCCACTCAGGTCGCGGAGGGACGGGTAGCATCTCAATCCCAGTATCTCGTCCCGCCCGGGGTTGACCGGGTACACGGGGCCGTCGAAGGAATCGACCATGTTATGGATTATCCCGTAGCCTCCCTTGCCCTCGGTCGGCGAGGCGCCCACCACCGCCACGCTCTCCGGGGCGAAGAAAGGATCGAGACCTGCTCTTTCAGGCATGGATGCTCCTGTCTCTGTATGTGGAGACCATCGCCTTTGATACGCGAAGCCCCGTCCAATTATTTACATGAACGGGGCCCTGCGCAACGCTTGCGGGTCAGGCTCTAGCCGGGCTCAGTACCGCCAGCCCAGTATGATCAGCCCTATCAGGTTCAAGATTATCGAAACGGCGTATATCACGCCGATGAAGATTATCTTGTTCTTGTGGCTCTTCATGTCGAGCATGATGTTGATCAGCGCGAACCAGTAGAAATACCCAAGGAAAAAGATGATCCAGATGCCCCCGATGGTGAACTTCCACCATGAGTACTCCCAGACCAGGTGGCCGCCCTGGTTCAGTATCACCTCGATAATGACCGCCAGTACGGCGAACAGCACGGCATAGAACCAGCGGTTCGGGATGCCTATTATCTTGTCCTTCTTCTCCGGCAGGAGGGAATGGTAGTAGACAAGGCCGAACAGGATGAACCCGAAGATTATCTCTATGTTCCAGCCGACGAAGACCCTGTATGCGGTGTCCCCCGGCGTGGTCCAGACCGCGGAGCGCTCGGAGAGGTGATAGACCCAACCGTTCCACGTCTCGTTGAAGAAGTCCGCTCCGAGGAGGACCAGGACCGCGTAGATCGGGTCCCAGTTCCCCGTAGCGCGCGCGTCCTTGATCTCCTTTGTGAGGATGTACGCCACGACGAGAAGCATGGGCACGATGTACCACTTGATCATCGACAGTTCCCTGAGACCGACCAGCGCCTGACGCGACGCTTCGGTGTAGACGTAGGACATCGTCCCTCCCTCCCGAGAAGCAAACGTTCCTCTACATAATTGTATTTCGCGGCGGATATCTCCTTGTATAGACTATCCTCGAGGAGGTCCCATGAGCGTTAGACCGGGAATGAAGCTCGAGCTGATAGCCCCCTGCGGGATGAACTGTGCGCTCTGCATGGCGTGGCTCAGGGAGAAGAACCGGTGCCCCGGCTGCAGGGGCGACGACGCTGTCAAGGCCAGGTCATGCGTCAGCTGCATAATCAAGAACTGCGACGTCCTCAGGGAATCCGGCGCGAAGTACTGCTCGACCAGGTGCGAGAAGTTCCCGTGCAAGAGACTGCGGGACCTGGACAAGAGATACAGAACGAAATACCACATGAGCATGCTCGAGAACCTGGAAGACATCGAAGAGCTGGGCATAAGGGCATTCGTCAGGAATGAGAAGGAGAGGTGGGCCTGCCCGGAGTGCGGCGGGATCATCTGCGTCCACAGGGGCGCCTGCTCCAGTTGTGGACGCACGGCGTATTGATCAGCCCTTGAGCACGAGTGCAGTTGCAGAGTGCGCGGGGAAGCGATAGCGGGGCAGGACATCTCCGGCGTCGACCGTCGTCCGGCTCACGCTCACGACCTCGTCATCGTCAAAGGTGTTCTCGGCAAGGGCGTGAGGGCCGCGGAGGCAGTGAAGGTCGACCTCGCCGGCGGGTTCGAACCCCTCCAGCGATATCTCAGCCTCGATGTCGTCGGTGAAATCCCTGTTTATCACAAAGACGGTCACGGTACTGCCGTCGGAACTCGACGTGGCGGAGCAATCGAGCAACGGCACCTCGTTCAGTGGAGGTATTCTGCCCAGCCTGGGAGTGTCGAAGGAGCCACAGGAGACATGTGAGCGGATGCTCCGCGGCCCGGCCAGGCGCCCGTACATCCAGAACGGGTAGTAGAGCGCGGTGCGGAAGACGCGGGGCCCCGAGACCCTTATCAGGCCCAGCATGTTGACCAGCATCGACACGTTGGCCATCTTCAGGAAGTCGGCGCACCTGTGGAAGGCGTGGAACATCCCGCAGGTGAACAGCGCGTCTCGCAGGGTCCAGCGGGCATTGAGGACCTGCGACGGCTTCCACCAGAGGTTCCATTCGTCGAGCGTGACCTTGACGTTACTGCCGGCCCCCATCACCGACTCGATATCGGAGGCCGCGCTCCTCAGCACCCCCTCGCATTCAATCGGTGAAGCGACTACGGCCTTGAACATCCCTTCAGCCCCTGAAAGGCGCCGCTGCAGTGCGACGAGCGGAGCGGTCTCGATTGAAGGAAAGTATATGTGAATAGACAGCAGGTCTATCTCGGCACCGGCGACCTCCAGCACCTTACGGTTCCAGTTCTCATCGAGAAAAGACGGGGCGCCGACGGCTACACACTCGAGGCCTCCGTCCACTTCAGCCATCGCCCGCCGGTATTCGAGGTACCTTGCCGCGTACTCACCGGCGCCGAGGTGGCCCGGGGCCCAGCCGCCGTACATCTCGTTCCCGATGCCCCATGTCCTGACCCCATAGGGCTGCTCCCGGCCATAAGAAGAGCGCAGCCCGCCCCCCACTGTCTCAGCCGGGCCGTTCATGTACTCAACCCAGGCGGCGGCCTCATCCGGGGTGCCCGTCCCCAGGTTGACGTTCACGTACGGTCTCGCGCCCACACTCTCGGCGAATGCCATGAACTCGTCGCTGCCGAAGGCGTGGGGGTCCAGCACGCGGGTCGCCGGGCCGAGGCGCGACCAGTAGCGGTTCCGGTTGAGCGGCCTCGAGCGCAAGGGGCCCACGCCGTCGCGCCAGTGGTAGGTATCGGCGTAGAGCCCGCCCGGCCACCTGACGACCGGAGGCTCCAGCTCGGATACCAGCCGGACCACGTCTTCGTTGACGTGCCAGGGACCGCGCGGGTCCCCGGGCCTCTCGTTCCGGAGAAGCCCGCCGTAGATGCACCGGGCCATGTTCTCGATGAAGTGACCGTAAACAGCCGGGTCGATATCTCCGGTTACGTCTCGCGCGTCTACCTCGATCGCAGCTTTCATTGCTGATAGTCCTCCTCAGGCCGGTCACCGATGCCGGCATCCCGTGCGTCAATTATCATCCGGCCGGGGACAGCGATACAAGGAGCCGCTCGTTTTTGCTATGGTTATGGTGCGCGCTAAACGGGGGAGGGGCGAAAATGTCATATCCGCAGCCGTTGAAGATCGTCGGTGTAGGACATTATCTTCCGAAAAGGGTCGTTACCAGCGCCGAGATCGAGCGGGAGTACGGCTACGAGGAAGGCTGGATAGAGAGGAAGCAAGGCGTTACCGAGCGCCGGTGGGTCGTTGACGAGACGGCCTCCTTCATGGCCGCGGAGGCCGCGAAGGAAGCAGTCGCGGACGCCGGCATGGAGCTCGGCGACCTCGACCTGATAATGAACGCTTCAGGCACCCCCGATCAGCTCATTCCTGATGGCGCGTGCCTCATCCAGCGGGAGCTGGGCCTCGGCAGCTCCGGCAACGCCTGCATGTCGGTCCACACAACGTGTTTGAGCTTTCTCAACGGCCTCCACCTGAGCTCCAACCTGATCGCGAGCGGAGACTACGAACGCGTCCTGCTTGTCTCTTCTGACATCACCTCGAGGAACCTCAATTTCGCGCACCCGGAGAGCAGCACCCTCTTCGGCGACCTGGCGGCGGCGGCCGTCCTGACCAGGACGCCAGAAGGCGAGGAGAGCTGCGTCCACGCAGCCAGTTTCGCGACGTACGGCGACGGGGCCGAGTACACCCAGATACCGGGTGGCGGGACCCGTATGAATCCCATACTGCCGGAGAGGAAGAAAGAGGATTACTACTTCTTCATGGACGGCCCGGCGGTCCTCAAGTGGGCGCTCAAGTACGCGGCCGAGTTCATGGAGTCGCTGCGGCCCGGCCTCTCTCAAGGGCTGGGAGACATAAAGCTCGTCGTGCCACACCAGGCGAGCAAGGTGGCGCTCGACGCCCACAGCGCGTTCGGGATACCCCAGGAACAAGTCGTGAGGACCATCGACAAGGTCGGCAACTGCGTCGCCGCTTCACTGCCGTACGCGCTATACACGGCGATCAAGACCGGGCGGCTGGTCCGAGGCGACAAGGTCCTTCTGGCGGGCACGGGCGCCGGCCTCAACTTCGGCGGGATGATCCTCACGTATTGAGAGCGGCTGTTACCCGCACAGCTGCAGGGTCACTGATTCACTCGGCGAGTGCCTGCTCAGGATTTCCGCCGTTCGAGGATATCGAGTAGTTGAGCGGGGGAGCAGATACTCAAGCCTGACTTCAGAAGTGAGTCGTTCTTGAGGAAATGGCTGTCGCCCGTGACAAGGAAATCCGACTCAGCCCGTACCGCGGCAGCCATGATCGAAGCATCCCCCGTACTCAGAGCACCGGTCCACCTGCGGCAATCTCCAGGCTCTGGATCGCTGACCACGGACATGGGGGAGTTCAACAGGAACTCACGGAGGGCGGGCAGCGCCTGCGGCAGCTTCTTGCTGAAGGTGCGGACGACTTCTTCGAGGATCTGCGAGGAGACCACCACTTCGATCCTGCCGTCCAGCATCAGCTCCAGGATTGTGCCGGGCGCGCCTCCGGGGGAGTGGAGACCGGAGAATATCACGTTGCTGTCAAGGAAGACGAGCGGAGGCCTACCCTTGCTTGCCGCCGCGCCCACGGGCGATCTCCTGCCTTGACCTGCGCGCTTCCTTCAGCATCTCTTCTTCCGTGACGCCGTAACGCTCGAATGTCTCGCGGATCTCGCTCAGCGCGTCCAGCGCTATTCGCTTCCGGGGTGTCGCCTTGAGCACCGAGCCCTCCACAACGAGTTCGAGCACATCGCCCGGACCTATCCCGAGCTGTTCGCAGACTTTGCTCGGAATCGTCAGCTGGCGCTTGGGGCGTACAACTACGCTTGTACTCTTTGAAGACACCGGGCTCGCCTCCTACGTAGGACGTCGGATATCCTACGTCCCATGATGAGGTATCCACGCGCCGCCGTCAACATCGGTTATCCGCGAGGCGGGCTCCCGAAATGATGAGCCGGGGCTCTCGGGCCCCGGCTCAATGCGGCCTGGTGGGCCGCCGGCATGAAAGTCGCTTGAGGAATCAGTCGAACTTCATCTTCGAGAACACGTAGGCCGACTGCTCGGTGACGGACCCGTATTCCCTGCCTCCCTCGAGGCTCTTGATGGTCTCGATCTGGGCCGCCACGTCCTCCATGGAGGGGCTGGTCTCCGGGTCGAGGAAGATGCCGGGCCCCTCGACGATGGCCGAGCGGCTGAAGTAACCGGCCCCGGCCATGAACAACATGCCTGTGACGTCGCACCCCTCAGAGGCCATCCACCCGACGATAGGAGCAACGTACTCGGGCTTCAGCTTCTCGACCACGTTGGGCGGCAGGACCGTCGCTGTCATGCGGGTGCCCGCCTGCGGGACTATGACGTTTGCCAGGATGTTGTACTTGAAACCCTCCTGCTTGACACAGTTGGTCAGGCCCACGATGCCCATCTTGGCCGCGCCGTAGTTTGTCTGACCGAAGTTGCCGTAGACGCCCGTGCCGGACGCCGTCGAGACTATCCTGCCGTAGGAGGCCTCGCGCATGTGCGGGAACGCCGCCTTGGTGCAGAAGAACGTGCCGTCGAGGTGCACCGAGCGCACCAGCTCGTAGTCCTCGATGCTCATCTTCTGGAGGCTCTTGTCGCGCAGGATGCCCGCGTTGTTTATCAGGATGTCGATCTTGCCGAAGCTGTCGACAGCGGTCTGGACTATCTTCTGGGCGCTCTCCCAGTCGGAGACGCTGTCGTAGTTGGGGACCGCCTCGCCCCCGGCCGCTTTTATCTCGTCCACGACGCTCTGGGCGGGGGTGTTGTCGCCGCCTACACCGTCGACGGAACCTCCGAGGTCGTTCACTACCACCTTTGCACCCCGGCTGCCCAGCAGAAGGGCGTAAGCCCGCCCGAGCCCGCCGCCTGCCCCGGTGATCACCGCGACCCTGTCGTCAAACCTTATCTCCGCCATTTTGTATCTCCTTTCCCCTTAGAGACTGACGGTTCACGCGTGAGAGCCACGCGTTGAGTGCCCCTGTATCCTATTACGTCCGCGCGTCAATATGAAGATGACGGTTCCAGAGCCCGCTTAGCTGTCGTAGAATCATCATGTCGGCAGTGGCCCGGGGGAGGAAGAGCGGTGAAAGACCCTGCCGTAAAGGTGCCGAAAACGCACAGGATACTGCGGCTGCTGTACAAGCCATACAAGTACCTGGTGTACGCCCCGCTTCTAGGTCTCTCCACGTGCCTGTTCGTGGGGATGGGCGTAGTGATGCTGCCGTTCACCGGCGACCTGGTGGTGAACAGGACTGTGCTCGTCTGGTGGGCACGGTTCAACTGCTTCATGGTGCCGATGAGAGCAACTGTGATGGGTAGGGAGCATATCGAGAGGGGCCGGTCATACATAATCGTCTCCAACCATCAGAGCCTCCTGGACAGCATCCTGCTGGTAGCCCAGCTGAAAACGGACATCAAGTGGGTCATGAAGAACGAGCTGCGGAAGGTGCCGGTGTTCGGTTACGCGGCCGAGAAGGGCGGCCAGATATTGATCGACCGGTCCAACCACAAAGCGGCGTACGAGTCACTCGAGCGGGCCCGGGACAAGCTCGCGGGTGGCACTTCGATAATGGTGCTTCCCGAGGGGACCAGGAGCCGTACGGGCCGGATGGGGGAGTTCAAAAAGGGCGCGTTCTGGCTTGCGTTGAACCTCCGGCTCCCGGTACTGCCCGTCACCATCAGCGGGACCAGGGAGGTGCTGCCACCCGATACTCTCGACCTGTTCCCGGGAAGGGTTCGGATGGTGATTCACGAACCGGTGGACATCGGGGCCTACGACGAGAGCTCGATGGACAGGCTTATCTCCGACGTAAGAGGCATCATCCAGCGCGGGCTGGGCGAGAGCGTGGGCTCGCGGTAAAGGGGAGGCGGAATGGAGATCCTGCAGACAGTCGGCTGGTGCGCGCTGATAGCTTTCTGCTACATGACCGCGCTGTTCGTCATCGCGATGATACGCAAGGACAACAGCGTGGCGGACGTGGCCTGGGGCCCCGGGTTCATAGTGGTGTCGTGGGGCGCGCTGGTCATCAACGGGAACTACAATCCCACCCAGTTCCTGGTCGCGGGCCTGGTGACCGTGTGGGGATTGAGGCTTGCCATACGCATCTTCCGTCGCAACCGCGGCAAGGGCGAGGACCCTCGCTACGCGAAGTGGCGGGAGGACTGGGGCAAGTGGTTCGTCCTTCGGAGCTACCTCCAGGTCTTCATAATCCAGGGCTTCGTACTGCTGCTGAACATCACTCCCGTAATGCTCATAATGGCCTCCACCGAGGAGGGGTTCGCCTGGATCGGGTATGTCGGCCTGGCGGTCTGGTGCGTGGGCTTCCTGTTCGAGTCGCTCGGAGATTACCAGCTCGACAGCTTCCTGAAGAAGCCCGAGAACCGTGGGACGATTATCGACGTTGGCCTCTGGAGATATACCAGGCACCCCAACTACTTCGGTGAGATAACCATGTGGTGGGCGATATTCATCATCGCACTGGGAGTCCCGTGGGGCTGGGTAGGCGTCATTGGCCCAATCGCCATAACCAGCACCATCCTTTTCGTCTCGGGGATCCCGATGACCGAGAAGCTTATGGAAAAGACCCCCGGGTGGGACGAGTATAAGAGGAAGACCAGCGCGCTGATACCCTGGTTCCCTGAGAAGACCTGATCCCGGCTATACGATCAGGCGGGTCAGCGCGGTTGAAATGATGCAGACGACACCCGTGAGAAGCGAACCCCATGCCAGGTCCACCACGGTGAGCAGAGTGGGCCACGTCTTGAGCGACGCCTGGTTGGTGAGGTCGTACGTCCCGTAGGCGACCAGGCCGAGCAGCGCTCCCAGCAGGAACACCACCAGGTAGCCCTTGTCATCGTTCACCGCGGGCACGACTACGAGGAGCGATGCGCCGAGCGCGTATATGAGATAGAAGATGACGGCCGGCACCGCGCGGGGTGACTCGGCCATCAGTTCCCCGATTCGCGGCTTGTACAGGCGTTTCGACATCGTGACAAGCCAGACTGCGTCGATGGCGAGCATCGCTACCAGGAAAAATACGTACCCCAGGATGAATGTCTTCATATGGGCGATTTTATTAGATAATCTTGTGCAATAACAGAACCGAGGAGGGAATCCAGATGCCGGAGCATGAAACCTCTACAACCTACATGGCGCCCGCGGGGGCCGTCTTCAACGCGGCGGCCCAGGCGGTGCAGAACCTGTCGGGCTGGAAGCTCAAGGAGGTCAACCAGCACGGTTGGTACATTATCGCCGCGGTGAGCTTCAACTTCTGGTCGTATGGTGAGAACATCACTATCCAGGTGAGTGAGCCTTCGCCTGGGCGCCCCGCAGTCACCGCTTCGTCTTCATCCGTCTTTGCGCTCATTGATTTCGGAAAGAACAAGCGCAACATCAACAGATTCTTCGCCGAGGTGCAGAACGTCCTCGCGCAGGCTGGCTATCCTCAGGCAGCCGCCCCACCGGAGGGACAGCCCCAACAGCAGGCCCAGGCGCCTGCTCGGGGGCAGGCGCCATCCGGCACCTTCTGCACCAACTGCGGTGTCGAGCTCAGGCCCGGCGCGAGGTTCTGCACCAACTGCGGACAACAGATGCCCGGCCAGTGAGCGCAACATCCGCTGTTGCGCTTCAAGCCTTCTGAAAGCCGCTTTTCAGCAGGGCGAAGATCGGCCTGCCTCTGGCAACAAGGTCGAACGCGCCGTTCGCAAGGCACCATTCGTAAACCAGGCCGCGCCAGCAGGCGATAACCGAATCCGCGAGCTCCGCAGAGCTCATGTCGTCCCGTATATACTCACCCCGGCCGTCGGCGATGAGGCCTTCCACTATCCTGAAGACAGGCCTGGTCCTGGAGGAGATATAGGGCTCCTTTCTCGAAGGCCCTATCTCCGAGTGGAAAACGACCTTGACGACCTTTACGCCCATCCGCTCGATGTACTCGAGCGAGGAGACCCAGAATCTTTCAAGCCGTTCGACGCCTTGTTCGAGCGGCTCGATCTCAGTGAGCAATTCCGTGTAATGCTCGTCTATCTTGACGAACTCCTCGAGGAGCACCTGGTCCTTTGACTTGAAGTGTGTGTAGAAGGCCCCCTTGGACATGCCGACCTCTCGGCAGATGTCGTCGACAGTCACGCTGTCGTATCCCTGCCTGTCGAACAGCGTTACGGCGGCCTCGAAAATCCTGTGTCGGGTCTCGAGCGCCTGTTCTTTCCGGGCGGTCAGCTTCACCTCGGTCATTGAACTCCATCCTCCGTTGAGGTTGACTTCCGCATGCTCACCAGTCTATCATCCTTTCACATACCAGAGTCGGTGACTAGAGTATGTCAAATCTGAGCTGAGAATTCAAGTGCGTTCCGGCTGCGGAGAGCCGGGGCCGGGGGTGAAGAGTATGGCCTACAGATTGACTTTCCCGGGGCAGGAAAAGGAGCTCGGGCGGTCGTTCGAACGGGAGCTCGCCGATGGTATCTGGATGTTGGAGGGCTATGTCAGCGACTACTTCCTTCTCAAGCCGGCCTCCTCCAACACCTATATCCTGAGGGATAAGGACACGCTGCTCATTGTGGACCCCGGTCTATACCCGTTCTACCGCAAGAGGATCATCGATATCGTCCGTCGGTTCAGGAGTAACGGGGTGAAAAGGGTCGTCCTCACGGTGACCCAGGGGCACTTCGACCACGTCGGGAACAATGACGTGATAATGGAGACCGGTGTCGACGATTGGAGCTTCATACTCCCCGAGCCGGAGCTCAAGGTCATCGACATCCTCAACGACTTCATGGCGGACATCGATAACCTGGCGGGGCTGTACGACGTCTACTCGATGTTCGACGGGAGGATCACCACCGCGGTCAAGGCGGCTTCGAAGGTCTCACCCCGCCTGGCGCGGTCTCTGCTCAAGGCGCACTTCGCTGCTCTCTTCGGTGGCCTCGGCACGATGAGAGAGAACGCCTCGGTCCTGACGCTCGATGCGCGCGAGAAGCGCACTTTCGGGTCGGTCGAGCTGCAGGGCTGGGAATTCGGGCGGTTCTTCCTCATCCATGACGCCTCGCACAGCCCGGGACACATATCCATCTACGACCCGGAGACCAGGTTCCTGATGAGCGGGGACGTCACCGTCGAGATAAACCCGGCGTTCTACTACAGCTCCTTGGACCGCTGCATAGAGATGGCGGGCAAGTACCGGGTCATGGCCGAGGAGGGATTTGTCGAAATCGCCACCGACTCGCACCGAAGCCCCACGTTCCTGCCGGCCAGGTTCGAGCGCTGGGGGATCGACCCGCTCGATGAGGTCCAGCTCACAGACGCGGCGCGAGGCGCGAAGCAGTGTGAGGCTTTCTTCACCGTCTATGAGAAGTTGTTCTCGCAGCTCAAGGACGCTGCGCTCGACGCACACCTGAAGCTGGGCGAAGCCACCATCCCGCAGATAGTCGAGGGGATGCAGTCGGTGGACAACCCCGCGATGAGGTTCAAGAAGGCAATGAAGTTCGAGCGGTTTCCCTCGAGGATGGACGTGCTGGTAGCGACAGTCCTCCGGGAGGCGGGGGCTCGGAAAACGCCGGGCGCCGGAGGAGCGGTGTTCACCCCCATGGAGGCCGGCGGATGAGCCGGTTGTTCGAGAAGGTCGATGTCTGGAAGAGGTTCGGCCGCCTGACTAACTCGAAGGTGGGGCTCGCTTTCCAGGACAGGTTCCGCCCGACCGTCGAGCGGATGATGCTGCCGATGGCTGAGTGTCAGGATGGCGATATCCCGCTGGCGCGGCTGGAGAAACCGCTCGATGAGGCAAGGATTGCACTGGTCACGACGACGGGGGTCTACGTCGAAGGCCAGCAGCCGTTCGATACCGCGGCCCAGCTGGGAGATCCCACTTTCCGGGTGATACCGTCGGACGTCGACGCCTCGAGGCTGAGGATCGCGCACACGCACTACGCCCATGAGCGCGCACTCGAGGACATCAACGTCATCTTCCCGGTTGACAGGCTGCGGGCGCTCGCCTGGGAAGGGGCGATCGGTTCGCTCGCTCCGAGCTTCTACAGCTATGGTTTCGACCTGCATGTCGAAGAGCTGGTCGGCCCGGACGGCTCAGCCGGGGAGGTGGCCGAGCGGATGGTCGAGGAGGGCGTAGACGCCGCGCTGTTCACGCCCGGGTGACCGATGTGCAACAGGGCCGTGTGCCTCCTGTCGAGTGTCGTCGAGTCTTTCGGCGTCGCCACCGTGGGCCTCTCTCTCAACCGAGAGGTCTCCCAGAAGGTGGGAGCGCCCCGTACGCTGTACCTGAGGTACCCATACGGCGCGCCACTCGGCGAGCCGGGCAACGACAGCCAGCAGCGAGCCATCCTGAATGACATGTTCGAGGCCCTCTACTCGGTCGAGGAGCCCGGGACCATCATCGACCTGCCCTACAGGTGGCGCCGCGACAGCTTCTAGCTGCACAGCGGGGTCAGGTCACTTTGTTGCATTTTCTTAGTGGCAGCCGAGCATCCAGTTGGAATGCAACAAAGTGACCTGACCCCGCTGTTGCGCTCAGGGTTGGAGGCTGTCGAGGACGGCGAAGACATCCTCGTCTGGAGGGAAGTCGGTCTGGATGCGGCCGATGTAGATGTACCTGATTATCCCTTCGGCGTCCAGCACGAACTCGGCGGGTCGGGAGATGTTGACCGATTCGAAGTTGACCCGCACGTAGACCCCGTAAGCCTTCACCACTGTCCGCCGGACGTCGGACAGAAGGGGGAACGGGTATGAGTGCTTCTCGAGGAACTCGCTGATCCGGGGCACGCTCTCAGCCATTATGACCGCGACGCGGGCCCCCCGCTTCTCGAACTCGCTATAGATCTCGCGTACATGACCCATGTACTGCCGGCAGTGCGGTCACCAGGTGCCCCTGCCGAAGATGAGGTACAGCGGTTGACCCAGCAGGTCGCCCAGGCTCACACTCTCACCGGTGGAGGCGTCTGTAAGAGTGAAATCAGGCGCCCTGTCGCCTATGCTCAGTACCCTGTTCTTTATCGGCAAACTTCACCCCCGGTGTTATCTCCTACGGCGTCATTCTATTGCATCGGAAGAATCAACGAAAAAACTGCACCGGACCTTGACACGACAAGTGCTGGATGATAAACAGTAAGCGTTCACTTACCATAATGTAAGGCTATACTTAACAGGAATCAACGGCATGACCATCGTCGAGAAGGCTCGCGACCGCTACGAGCACTACGAAGAACAGCGAAGGCGGATAATCCAGGCGGCCATCGACGTGTTCGGCGAGCACAATTACGACGTCGGCACGATGGCGATGATAGCGAAGGAAGCCGGCATCTCCGAGGCGATGCTCTACAAGCACTTCAGCAGCAAGAAGGAGCTGTTCATGAAGTGCTTCGAGGAGATAGTCGGCGACCTTATGTCACGATACGCGCAGTGCTACAAGAGCAATACCGATGACCCTCTCAAGTACCTTGAAGACAGCGCGGTAACTTACCTGCGCTATATCAAGGAAAGCTCGACGGGCTCGAAGTTCCTCGTCCACCTCTTCAGCAGCACGTACGACCCGGAGCTCAAGGAACCGCTGGTCGGGTTCTTCAAGGCCAGCCTCGAGACAGTGCAGAAAGCGCTCGACCTGGCAAAGAGCAAGGGCCAGTTGAGTAAGAAAGCGGACACGGAGCTTCTTGCCTGGGACTACGTCGGACATTACTACAGCCTTATGCTCGCCGCGGAGATCGGAATCGAGCCGATGATGGACGAGAAGCGGGTCCGCGCCTTCGTGCGGACCATATTCCAGCGTTAGGGGAGAGGGCGCAAGAAACAATCCAGGTTCGACCAATACGGGATTAAGTGCAGGCAGCGGTAAGTGACCGCTCACAAATCATAATTATGTGGTTAATAAGAGCAGGAAGGGGTGGTGGCTATGACGGTTGACGCGCACGTACACATCTTCATCCCCGGGATCATCCCGCAGCTCTACGTGGAGGGCTGCGGGAGGACTATGGCTCGGGCGGCCGGCAGGGCACTCGGGCTCAAGCTGAGCCTGGAGGACGCCTTGAACCTCTTCCCGGTGGACGAGAAGGGCGACAACTACATGCAGCTCATGGACGAGGCCGAGATCGACATGGCTGTCCTCTTCGGGGTGGACTTCGGGGAGGAGATCGGCGAGCCCGAGATTCCGATCTTCGAGATGAACAGGCTCTACGCGGAGATGGTCAAGGCGCATCCGGACAGGTACGTCGCGCTTTGCGCCATCGACCCCCGGCGCAAGGGCGCGATGGACCATATCACCCAGTGCATGGAGGAGTGGGGCATGAGGGGCATCAAGCTCCACCCCGCTGCGGGCTTCAACCCCATGGACGAGGTGATGTACCCGCTCTACGAGAAGTGCGCCGAGTGGGACCTGCCGCTTGTCTTCCACTCCGGCGCTCAGCCAGCGGCCCCGGTCGTGCTCGAGACCTCACGACCCGTGTGGGTTGCCGAGGCGGCCAGCAAGTTCCCGGATACCAAGTTCGTCCTCGCCCACTTCTGCATGGAGTGGTGGCCGGAGGCACTGATGTTCGGGAGGCTGCTGCCAAACCTCTACTACGACTGCTCGTACTGGCAGTTTCTGTTCCGGGACCACGCCGAAGAGTACTACTCGATCCTGCGGAGGTTCATGGACGAGTGCGGCGCGGAGCAGGTGCTCTGGGGCACAGACACCCCTCTGCCAAACGTACTTGTGCCCCCGAAGGAGTGGGTCGATGTTCATGTCAATCCGACCTGTGACGTCTCGTTCAGCGCAGAGGAGCTCGACATGATAATGGACAGTAACTCCAGGACGCTTTTCAAGATGTGATGGTGGGAGGCGATGACGTTGGTCAATGAAGCGATAGTCGGAAAGGAATTCCCGCCCTTCGAATTCCTCGTCGAGCGGGGAAAGATAAAGGAGTTCGCCCGCTCGCTGGGTGACAGGAATCCGCTCTACACCGACCTCGAGATTGCGAAGGAGGCGGGATTTGAGTCGGTGCCGGCGCCCCCGACATTCACGGCGTCGTTCCTCCACCAGGTCCCCGACGAGAACTTCCTTCTGAACCTCATGGCCGAGATGGAGATCGATGTGGCCAGGAGCGTTCACGGGGAGTCGGAGTTCGAGTACATCAAGCCCATAGTGGCCGGGGATGTCCTGACCGTACAGATGACCGTCAAGGACATCGCCAGGAAGGAAGGCAAGCGTGGTGGGGTTATGAACCTCATTACCACCGAGGCGACATACACGAACCAGGCCGGCGAGGTCGTTCAGAAGGACCGCATGCTCTTCATCGAGCGGGCGTCCGTGACCTGAGGAGTCGTGACATGAGTGAGAAGAAGCTTGATTCCGCGAGCATCAGCGAGGGCGACGAAGCTCCGGAGCTCTCCCTCGAGGTGACCAGGACCCATATCGTGAGATACGCCGGCGCCGGTGGAGACTTCAACCCGATCCACACGGACGAGGCTTTCGCGAAGGCGGTAGGCCTGCCGTCCGTTTTCGCCATGGGACTCATGCAGGGAGGCTACCTCGCACGGATGCTTACAGACTGGGTGGGGGTCGGTAACCTGAAACGCTACAAGATCCGCTTCACAGGCCAGGTCTGGCCGGGAGAGACCATCATCTGCAAAGGCAAGATAGTGAGGAAGTACGAGGGGGACGGCGAGAAGCTCGTTGACTGCGAGCTTGCCGTCGTCAACCAGGAAGGCGACAGCAAGATCGCGGGAGAGGCGACGGTCGCGCTTTCCTAGAGGGAGGTGAGTCATGGATTTCGATTTTACCGATGAGCAGAAGGACTTCGCGAAGTCGATACAGGAGTTCGCGGAGAAGGAGATAGCACCCGGTGCGAGGGAGAGGGAGCAGACCGCTGAGTTCCCGCGCAACATATGGAAGAAGATGGCGGAATTCGGCCTGCTGGGCCTGCCCGTGCCGGAGGAATACGGAGGCAGCGGGGCGGACGCGGTGACCACCACCCTGGCCAATGAAGTGTTCGCCAGGCACTCCCGGGACATGGACCTGATGATCAAGTGGGGCTCCCACACGATGATATGCGCTATGCCCATCGCGGTGCTGGGGAACGAGGAGCAGAAGCAGAGGTACCTGCCCGGGCTGTGTGAAGGTACCCACATCGGCGCCTTCGCCCTCACCGAGCCGGAAGCCGGCTCCGACGCGACGGCACTGAGGAGCAGGGCGGTCCGCGAAGGTGACGTTTACATCCTCAACGGCAACAAGATGTACATCTCGAACGCGCCGCACGCCGACGTCTTCGTCACGTTCGCCAAGACGACGGACGAGGCCGGAAACGAGGGCATCTCGACCTTCATTGTCGAGAGCGGTTTCCAGGGGTTCGTGCGGGGGAAGCCGCTCGAACTCTACACGCCCTCTGTCGGCTCGGACGTGGGCGAGATAGCGTTCGACGACTGCAGGGTCCCGGCTGAGAACCTACTAGGCGTGGAGGGGCAGGGGTTCTACGCGATGCTCACTTCCCTCGGGTGGGAGCGGCTGGCCTTCGCAGGGTTCCTGGGGGGCATGGCGTCCAACCTCGATGACTGTATCGCCTACTCGAAAGAGCGCCAGGCTTTCGGCAAGCCGATCTCGAAGTTCCAGCTCATACAGGCGAAGCTCGCCGACATGGCCGTCGACCTCGAGGCCGCACGCCTGCTCACCTACAAGCTTGCCTGGATGTTCGATACGGACCAGGTGATACACCTCCAGGCTGCTTTCGCCAAGCTTTTCACGACAGAGGCCGCCCTTCGCAACGCCCTGGAAGGGATACAGATATTCGGGGGATACGGCTGCATGACCGACGAGAACATCGGGCGCTCCCTCTGGCCCGCCAAGGCCTCGGTGATCGGGGGCGGGACCTCGGAGATACAGCGGTTAACCATCGCGAGAATGCTTCTAAGGTAAGAAAAGGAGTTCGCCATGGACATGTGGAGCCTAGTGAGAATGGGGTTCATGCAGAACCCGGGCGGCGTAGCGGTGATCCACGGAGACACGAAGGTCACCTACCGCGAGCTCGAGAAGCGTATCGACAAGTTCGCCAACGTGTTGAACGGACTGGGTCTCGAGAAAGGCGACCGCGTATCCGTCGTCGGCGAGAACTGCCTGACGGTCCTGGAGGCGCAGTACGCGATCCTCAAGAGCGGAATGGTCTGGGTGCCCCTCAACTTCCGAAACCACCCCAACGAGCACGTGCACTACCTGAACAACGCGGGCTCGAAAGCACTGGTGATGCAGAACCAGTTCGCCGAGGGCATCGAGTCGGTGAAAGACAGGATCGAGACGGTCGAGCACTTCATAGTTGACGGTGAGGGCTACCAGGGGATGGAGCGCTATGACGACCTCATGGACAAGGCGAGCGACAAGCCGTTCAGGGTCGATGTCGACGCGGAGGACATGATGGCCATCATGCACACCTCCGGCACGACGGGCGCGGCCAAGGGCGTGGTCCACACGCACATGAACTGGATGATGATGACGCTCATGGCCGTGGCCGAGATGGACATCCGCACGACCGATACGGCGATGTACATCGCGCCCATCAACCACGGCTCGGGCATCCTCATCCCGCCGCACTTCATGAGGGGCGTACCGAACATCCTGGTAAGCCACCTCGACATCGACTTCGTACTGGACACCATCCAGAAGGAGAAGGTGACCACGATATGGCTGGCGCCGACCATCATCTACTTCCTGCTTGCGTTCCCGAACCTCTCCAACTACGACATCTCGAGCCTGCGCACGTGCCCGTATTCCTCGGCGCCCATGGCGGTGGAGAAGCTCAAGGAGGCGGTGGACGTGTTCGGGCAGGTCTTCCTCCAGGCGTACGGGCTGGTGGAGTGCCCCATCGTCACCTGGCTGAGCAAGCAGGAACACACGGTCGACGGTACCGAGGACCAGACCAGGAGGCTGGGCTCGGCGGGACGCCAGGCCCTCATGACCGAGATGCTCGTGGTTGACGGCGACGGCAACGAACTGCCCGCCGGGGAGGTGGGAGAGATCATCGTCCGCAGCCCCCTGGTCATGAAGGAGTACTGGAAGAACCCCGAGGCAACGGCCCAGGCGATACGGGACGGCTGGTTCTACACCGGAGACCTCGGTTACATCGACGATGGAGGCTACCTGTTCGTAGCCGACCGGATGAAAGACATGATAATCACCGGCGGCTACAACGTGTACCCGAAGGAGGTCGAGAACGTCATCTTCAAGAACGATGCCGTTTTCGAGACGGCGGTGATCGGGGTACCCGACGAGGTGTGGGGAGAATCGGTGAAGGCGTTCGTTGTGAAGAAGCCGGGGATGGATGTCACCGAGGAGGAGATAATCGAGCTCTGCAAGGACAACCTCGCTTCCTACAAAAAGCCGAAGTCCGTTGAGCTCGTGGACGCCCTGCCGAAGAACCTCGCCGGCAAGATACTGAAGAACGAGCTCCGCGCGCCTTACTGGGAAGGCCAGGAGCGCCAGGTCCACTGACTTGAATACCAGGGTCAGGCCTCAATTTAAGCCCTGGCCCGGGGAGAAGGGGGAGATACGCTTGGCGAATCACGACGTGCTGTTCGAACCATTCATGCTGAAGAACGTCGAGGTCAAGAACCGCATAGCCATGGCCCCGATGAACGTCTGTTTCACGGCCCCAAACCACATCGTCAGCCGGCAGCAGATAGCTTACTACGCGGCCAGGGCGATCGGCGGCACCGGGCTGATAATAATCGAAGCGGTTGGCGGCTCTGACCATGACACCATCAAGACCTACGAGGTCCATAACAACCTGATGCTGTTCTACCCATACCAGATGTCAGGGATGGCGGAGCTCGCCGAGACCATACATACGTTCGGAGCGAAGACCATTCTCCAGATATCCCCGGGAGCAGGGAGACAGGGCAGCTCCGCCTACACCGGCATCCAGCCGGTTGCCCCCTCTGCGATTCCATGGGAACTGCACCCGGAAATGCTTCCTAGGAACTGCCAGGACATCCTGATGAAGCTCGCGGAGCTCATGGGACCCGCGCACCCGATGTCCGAGACGCCTCGCGAAATACGGCCCGACGAGCTCGAAGCGCTCGCTCACGACGTCGGCGAGTCCGCAAGGCTGGCCCGGATCGCGGGATATGACGGGGTAGAGCTGCACGCTCCGCACGGCTACCTGATCCACGAGTTCCTTTCTCCACGCTCGAACAAGCGCTCGGACCAGTACGGCGGTTCGCTCGAGAACCGGGCGAGGTTCATGCTCGAGTGCCTCAAGAGCATGAGGGCAGGCGTGGGGGACGACTTCCTTCTCACAGTGCGAATCAGCGCGGATGAACATATGCCGGACGGTTTTCACGTGGAGGACACCATCGAGTACTGCAAGCTCGCAGTCACAGAAGGTGGAGCGGATGCGATCCACCTCTCGGACGGGAGCTACGAAGCGATGAAGTACTTCCTCCCCGACACGGACGGCCAGGTCGTGGAGGAGTCGGCCCGGATAAGGAAAGGATTGAAAGAGGCGCTCGGCAGGGACATCCCGGTCATCTGCCCGTCCGTTCACGCCCCGGACCTTGCGGCCGAGAGCGTCGCCGCCGGAAAGATGGACATCATCTCCCAGGGTCGAGCGCTGATCGCCGATCCGGAGTGGGCAAACAAGGTCAGGGAAGGCCGGGTGAAAGACATCGTGAAGTGCACCCGCTGCCTCAAGGGCTGTATCGGTCGCTTCGTGATGGGCCTTCCATCGCGATGCCTCGTCAACCCCGAGATGGGGCAGGAGGAGTACATCGAGAAATACAACACCAGGCCGGTGCTTCCCCTTAAGAAGAGAGTCTGGTTTATCCCGAGCGAGGTTTGAACCCGGCATCCAGAGAGTAATCGGAACATGTGCTTGAAAAGAGAGGAAAAGCGATGGAGAGCATAAGGGGCAAGGCCGCGATCGTCGGCATCGGGGAGGTGCCGACCGGCATCTACCCGGAGAGGTCGCTCATCGAAGCCGCGGTCACGGCGGCCGAGATGGCGATCAGAGACGCCAATATCCCGAAGGAGGACGTGGACACCGTCATACCCATACTGGTGGTGGCTAATAACATCGACAACGCGAACATGATCTGCTCGCAGATGGTCGAGGAGCTCGGCCTGGGCAGGACCGCGAAGGCCAACTTTCTGGTCGGCTCCGGCGGTTCGAGCTCGGCCAACGCTCTGAAGGTAGCGATGGGGCTTGTGACCACAGGGCTTTCGAAGGCTGTGCTCGTCATCCACTCCGACCGGATGGGAAGCGGTCTGGACCTGGCCCTCGCGATACAGCAGTTCGCCTCTGTGGCGATCAGCCCCGAGTATGAGTCGCCTTACGGTTTCAGCCAGCTGGGCCTCGCCGGCTTCCTCCAGCAGCGTTACATGTACGACACCGGGACCACCGAGAGGCAGATAGCTTCAGTGGTGGAGACACTGCGCAAGTGGGCGGCGCTGAACCCGAACGCGATGATGAAGACGCCCCGTACCGCCGACGAGGTGCTCGAGTCCAAGGTCATCTCAAGCCCGGTGCGAAAGCGGATGATGAACAAGCTGGGCGACGGCGCGGCGGCGTTCATCGTGACCACCGCGGAGAGGGCCCGGGAATACACGGATACCCCCGCCTACGTGCTCGGGGTGGCGTCGCGATGCACGAACTTCTCGGTCACGCAGGGCCAGTGGGACGGGTTTCAGCTGTGGAAAGGCGCCGCGAGGGACGCTTACGAGATGGCGGGAATCACCGTCGGCGACATCGACGTGGCAGAGATCTACGACGCCTTCCCCACTTTCATCCTCATGTCGATGGAGCTGCTGGGGCTCTGCGGCCCCGGCGAGGCCGGCAAGTTCTTCGAGGAAGGGCATGCCGCGCCCGGTGGGAAACTCCCCATCTCGACCAACGGCGCGATGATGGCGCAGGGGCATACCGGAGCCGGCGGCGGAGTCGCCATACTGGTGGAGGCAGCCAGGCAGGTGATGGGCAAGGCCGGAGAAAGACAGGTCGAGGATGCGAATATCGTAGTGGAGACCGCCTCGGGAGGAATCGGCATGGACTTCCACGTCGGGGTCCTGGGAAGGGAGGTGTAGGGCATGAGCGAGTACACCCTGCCGCTCCCGGTGATGACCACCTTGAGCAAGGAGTACTGGGACGGCTGCAAGGCCGAGAGGCTCCTCTACCAGCACTGCAGGAACTGCGACGAGGTCATCTTCTTCCCGAAGTACCTGTGCCCAAACTGCATGAGCCACGATCTCGAGTGGCTGCAGTCCTCGGGCAGGGGCAAGATACTCACATTCACGGTTACATACGAGAGCGCCCCGCCGGCTTTCTACGCGGCCGTGCCGTACGCGGTCGCAATCATCGAGCTGGAAGAAGGTTTTCGGATGATGAGCAACCTGGTCGAGTGCGATTTCGAAGAGCTGGAGTGTGAGATGCCTGTCGAGGTCGTATTCGACGCTGTGACGGACGAGGTCACGCTTCCGAAGTTCCGGCCGGCGGCGAAATAGTCCCACCGGGAGGAGCCTTGAGATGAAGGAGATAGGGGGTAGATCCGTGCTGGTCACCGGCGCCGCGAGCGGCATTGGAAGAGCCACCGCGGTCGAGTTCGCGAGAGAGGGCGCAGACCCTCTCATCCTGAACGACATCAACCAGGAAGGCCTTGAGAAGACGGCGGAGACGATACGGCAGATGGGGCGACGGGTTGTGGTGCTCCCCGCCGATGTATCGGACTACGACGCGGTGAAGGAGATGACGGAGAAAGCGCTCGATGAGTCGGGCGCGATAGACATACTGGTCAACGTGGCAGGGACCGCTATAGTCGCCCGGTTCGAGGACATGACAATGGAGGAGTGGAGGAAGGTGATCGGGGTAGACCTCCTGGGGGCTCTTCACACCGTACACTGTCTCTATCCCAGCATGCTGGCAAAAGGGAGCGGGCACATCGTCAACGTGGCTTCCGTCGCCGGTCTCGCCGCGCTTCACCCGTACAACGAGTCCTACTACATGTGCAAGTTCGGCGTGGTTGGGTTCAGCGAGGGACTGATGCTCGAGGCATCCGCCCAGGGTATCAATGTCACCTGCGTCTGCCCCGGGGGTGTGAAGACCGCCATCTATGACGACTCTCCCTTCAAGGGCTTCAACGAGGAAGCGAGACAGAAGATCAAGAACCTCATGCTCAGAACCGGGCAGGAGCCCGAGGATACGGCCCGCGATATCGTGGTCGGGGTGAAGAGGAACAGGTTCCTGGTCATCACCACGCCCGCCGCGAAAGGCATGTATTTCTTCCGCAGGCACTTCCCTTACCTCTGGTTCCCGGTCTTCAAGGCGGTGGCCCGCTCGTTCATCAAGTTCCTGGAGAGATACCGTTCGCCTGACTGAACCAAGACCTCCCCAGGTCATACGGGGCATTACAGGCCGAAACGCGGGCTCGAAGGAGGGGTGATTATGGACCGCATGACCCCCAGGGAGCGTATAGAGGCCGCAGTATCACTACGTGTGCCGGACAGGGTCCCGGTGGTGCCCAATTTCGACCTCTATATCGCCAGGCACGCGGGGATCACCATGCACGACCTGCTCTTCGATTTCGGAAAAGCTGAAGCGGCCTTTGAGCGCGCCTTCGCCGACTTCAGTTGGGACGGCAACCATCTCTTCATAGGGGGCTCAGGCCCCTATATGCAGCTCTTCTTCTGGCAGGACTTCAAGCTGCCGGGGGTGGACGGTCACGGGGAGGATGAGATGCCCCAGATGCTGGAGACCAGGGGAGAGGAGCCCGAGATCTACGAGGAGATCTGCCGCCGCGGATTTCTCCACGTCTACTGGCGCATGGTCAGGAAGTGCAACCCCTCGTTACGGAGATGGAAGACAGGGCTGCGGTTCACCCCGGGTCTACTGTCCTATCTCACCAGGTCCAGTCTCTTCGTGAGGAAATGGGAGAAAAAGGGAATCCCCTGCATGACGGGAGGCGCTCTGTCATTCGTGGCCTTCGACGTGCTCTCCATGCTGCGCTCTATGGCCGATTTCAGTCTGGACCTGCACCGCCATCCCGACGAGGTGCTGCGCGCCCTCGCGGTGACCAACCGTTTCCAGGTACAGCTGATGTTGATGCAGACAAAGACCCCGTGGACGCGTTACTGCCACATAGGGTCGGCGCGGCCCTCGGGGAGCTTCATCTCCCCGCGCATGTTCGAGCGTTTCGCCCTGCCCCTCTTCGTGGAAGCTGCCCAGAGGCTCACGGATGAGGGGATCACCCCCTTCCTGCACTTCGACTCGGACTGGACCCTGATGCTCCCCTACCTGAAGGAGCTTCCCGTGCGCAGGTGCGTTCTTTACCTGGACGGGACCACGGATATCTTCAAGGCAAAGGAGATACTGGGGAACCACATGTGCATCTGCGGGGACGTCCCGGCGAGTCTGCTGACGCTGGGAACGCCGGAGGAGGTGGACGAGTACTGCCGCAGGCTGATCGAGGAGGTGGGCGCCGATGGTGGTTTCATCCTCTCGTCGGGGTGCTCGACCCCACCTGACGCCAGGCCGGAGAACGTACGGGCGATGGTCGAATCGGTCAGGAAATACGGGTAGTCGCGACGTGTAGCCTGCGCTACGGTCTCGGATGGTTCTTGAAGAACTCCCAGATGTACTCGCTCGCGACGAAGTCCCGAGAGACGAGGCCGATAATCCTCTTCGGGAGATACTGCGGGCCGCCGGGCCATGTGTGACCTCCGCCGTTGACAGCGCACAGTGTTACTGCCGTCCCTTCCAGGCCGCCGGTGTAGCTGGACTGGGTAACTGTGGTCCCATCGCCGGGGTCACCATCCGGCAACTCGGTTACTGCCGGTGTTGTACTGCAGCCGTCGAGGGCGACCCAGTAGTCGATGGTCGCCCCGGTGGAGATTGCCTCGCCCCGTCCGCCGAGCCTCCCTCCTATCTCTCCGCCGTCCCAGGGCACGAGGGGATCGTCCGTACCGTTGATGAGCAGGACCGAGACCGGGACGGTCGAGGTGTTGCTCTGCTCGAGAGGCACGCTCATGAGCGCCGCTACCGGGGCGATGCCCGCCACGAGATCGGGTGCGTCACAGGCGAGCCTGAACGACATGAAGCCGCCGTTCGAGATGCCGGTGGCGTATATCATCTTCGGATCTATCCGGTACTCCGACTCGATCTCCGAGACCAGGTCGCGGGTGAAGCTGACATCGTCGACCCCCTCGTTGATGCCGCGCCCGTCGTTCCAGCCGCGGTCGACGCCGTCCGGGTATGCGACTATGAATCCTTCACGGTCGGCTACCGCGTCCATCCCGGACATCTTCCTCTGATTGGCCCCCTGGCCACCGTGCCCGTGGAAACCGACGACAAGCGGGTAGGGCCTGGAGCCGTCGTAGGACTCAGGCACGTGGACCAGGTACGTCCTGGTCCGACCGCCCGACCGGACGGAGCGCTCCTGGACGGTGCCCGTATCGGCCTCGCGCCTTTGCCCGCAGCCGTTCAGCGGTGCAGCGAGTGCAACCGCCAGGCAGGTGACCGCACCTGTGAGGAATGCTCTTCGAGCCGTCATACCAGTCCCTTACACCCGGAAGCTTTCCATGTCCTGCAGTAAGTATCGGTCCGTGTGATGAAAGGGTGATTACATCGAGGTGAAAAGCCTGTTAAACGGTGCGTTGGGCACAGACGGCCGGTGGGGCACCAGGAGGAGTCGGCCCCACTGTACACCCTTGTTCCATGGCTGCCGAGGCGTGATGAGTCACGCCAATAGCGGTCGCCTGGACGAAGACCTTCCACGGGCACGTGCAGACGAAGAGGACCGCGTATACGATCCCGACCGCCACGGCCAGGCACAGGATGACCGCGCAGACCAGAGCCAGTGTCGTGAGCCACGGGGATAATGAATGCGAAAGCGAATCGCCTCGGTGAGTGATGTGCGGAACGTACTCCGAGGTCACGACAGCCCCCTCCTCTCCCGCGCCGCTGCGGGAAACGCCCAGGCAGTGCTCCGTTGCACTCTCAAATACGGGTCCTGCGGTCCCGAATCCCGTGGTTTGCCGTTACCCGAAGCGTAAATCCGGTGCCGCGGGGGTGTCAATCGACGCCGGTTAATCGAATTTATTCCAAAACAAGCGATAGAATCCCGGATTCAGCGCCCGGCAGGCTCAGCCCTTCGGGTAGGTGCCGTACTCCCGCGCCGCCTCCACCATCCATCGGAGGCGCTCGATGGAGACTCTGCTGTGATTGTGAGCCGGCGAGAGTATGAAACCGCCTCCCCGGCCGGCGTCCTCGATAGACTGGCGCACGGCGTCGAACACCTGCTCGCGCGTGCCGCTGACCATGAGCTCGCTCACGTCGAGGTTGCCGATGAGGCAGATCCTGTCACCAACAAGGGCTTTAGCCTCTTTCAGGGAGACTCCAGCGGTCGGCTCGAGGGACTGCACCGCGTCGAAGCCGCAGTCCGCGAAGAACTCCAGCAGGGACGTGACGTTGCCGCAGGAGTGCATGACCAGCTTTATGCCGAGGGCATGTGCCGTTTCGGTAAGGCGGCGGTAAGAGTCCTCGAACAGCTCCCTTATCATCTTCGGGCTGAGCATCGGTCCGGACTTGTAGGCGAGGTCGTCGGTATAGACGACCGCGGGCATCCCCGCATCGGCCATGGCCTCGATGAGCATGCAGAACAGGTCCTCGTAAAACTTGATCATCCTTGCGATGAGCCGCTTTTCCTTACGCGTGGCGACTACGAACCGGTCGAATCCCATCGGCTGCCAGATGTTCTCGAAAATGCCGTAGGTCGCCATGCCGAAGAGGAATATCCTGCTGCCGTACCCTTTCACGATCTCGCGGAAAGCCAGGTTCGCCTTCTCCGGGAGCGCGAGCAGCGGCCGCTTGTTCCAGGCGTTCCAGTCCGACTCACTCTTTATCAGCCCCTCACGGTAGACCGGATTCGCCTGGAAGCCGGACTCGCTGACCGCTACGTCCAGGAGCCGCCCATGGATGTCTGTCATGCTTCTGGAATCGCGGTTGCGCATTATGGGAGTGAACGCTATCCAGGCAGAGTCGTAACCCATCTCGATGGCTGCGCGGACGGCGTCGAGGTCGAACTTGAGGAGGTAGTCTCTTATCAGGGTGCTGACGATTGCCTCGAAGGTCTCTGGGAACCTGCGCAGGAAGCCGTAGGACCAGTCCATGAGTGCGGGCGCACGATCCGGGGCGAACAACCGGTCTGTCAGGCTCGGCTTCTTGCCCAGAATTGCACCTACTATATCAGGCTCGAGCATGAGGTCCATCGTCGGCACCCTGTCGGGCTCGCGGAGCTCGAGCGCTTCGAGGACCCTCTTGTGGCTGGCGGATGCGATTGCAAGGTCGCTCATGCCGATATTTCTCCTTTCAGCGTGGCGGCGGGCTCCAACTCCTTGCCCGCGCGTCAATATCATATAGGAAGGGGAGACGTTATACCCGATTGCGACCGGCTGTTACTGCACCAGGCCCCGGCGCGCGAGCGCCGTCATAAGAGGCACGAGTACGCCGCGCCTGTTGAGGAACCCGAAGATCCTGGAGTTCGTTTCGGGCGACAGGCGTTTCAGCGACCAGAGCATCTTGACCGAGAACTGGGGCGTCGCGTAGAGCCGGTTTTTCTTCGCGGCCGCGATTATCCGCCGCGCGACCTCGTCGCTGGACATCCTGGCGTTGTCGAATGTTATGCGGGCGAAATCCCGCTCCCAGTCCTCCGTGCACCTCATCTCGTCCAGCAGGCCGGTCTTGAAGAAAGAAGGGCATGCCACTGTAATGCCGATGTTCTGGTCGGAGAGCTCCATCGCGAGCGTCTCAGAGAGCGAGACGACCGCCATCTTGGTGGTGTTATAGGGGGCCATGTGCATGAGGCTGACCAGCCCGCCCAGCGAAGCCACGTTGATTATGTGCCCGCCGCCCCGGGCCTTCATCCTGGGGACGAACTCGTGGCAGCCGTAGAGCATCCCGAGGAAGTTGACGCCTATCACCCAGTCCCAGTCCTCGAGCGGTATTTCGCCGACCGAGCCGGCGCACGCCACCCCGGCGTTGTTGATGAGCAGGTCGACTCCGCCCCAGGTCTCCCAGTAGTGGTCCGCGTAAGCCTTGACGCCCCCGGGTTCCGACACGTCTGCGTGGAACGTCTCTGCCGAGCCGCCGGCGCGCTCGACAATCGCCGCGGTCTCGGCGGCCCCGGAGTTGTCTATGTCGACTATGCCGACCTTCCAGCCCTCGGAGGCAAGTGCCTTCGCGAGCGACCTCCCGAGTCCCGACCCCGCCCCGGTTATTACGGCGCTGTTACCAGTGAGTCCCCGCAACTTGAAACCTCCTTGCTCCGGATTGAGTGAGCTGGTATCACATGCGCGGGTACCATGGGTCCCGGCGGCGGTCCGGGTTCTCCGGGTCGAGCTCGCAGAAGGCGAGGTCCTTCCCCTCGAGCCAGAGGAGGGCCCTGTGCGTGTCCTCCGGGGAGACAATTCCCAGGGCCTCGGTTATCTCCTCGTTGCCGGCGCCGGGGGCATCCTCGAGGTAAGAGAGGACCCTGGCCGCGTTCTCCCTTATCTTCTGGACCCGCTCCTTGCCTTTCTCAGTAAGCCCCATCCCCTCGGCCTTCCGCGCCCCCCTGCGCTTCCTGATGAACGCGTCCACGTCATCCGGCGTGATGACGTATGACCGCCCCACTCTTGCGGCAGGGAGCTCGCCCTTCCTGATGTACGCCCTCACCGTCTGGATGTTCACCTTCAGCATCCGCGCGACCTGGGGCACGTTCAGGTAATCACGGCTCTTGTGCTCTGGTGCCGGCAACACCCACCTCCTGAGTAACCGCTTCAGGCCTACCCGATAAGTATATAGGCATCCTGGTCGTCGAGATAACCGGCCGCGACTGCGCCCGGCGAGAGCGCTCCCGTCGCAGCGGGAAAGTCGAGTTCCGGTGCCGTTTCTTCGAGCAGGACCGGCGCCTCGATCTGCAGCGGGTCGTATACCCAGGTCCCGGCATAGGCGGGCCGGGGCGCCTGCGTTTCGAAGCCGATGCAGGGAGCGTAGTCGGGCATCGCGGTGGGCCTTGCCCACTCGAGCTCAGCTCCGGCTGCCGTGCCCTTGTGAAAAGCCCTTCGCCTCGAGAGCTCCCTGGCAATCGATTCCCCGGAAGCCAGGAGCGCGCCCCCCACCGCCGAGGTGGCGGCCGCCAGCACCATGAGCGCGGCGATACCGGCGATGAATGCGAAAGCCAGAACGACCGGCAGCATCAGTATCATCGATATCACCTCCTGCGCGGGCGAGGCCTGCGGCTGCGGCGCCCGCTTCCTGGCACGCTTCCGCCCTCTTCAAGTTGAGCGGCTCTCCGGGCACAGACAAACGCGTCGATGTCGGCCCCGGAGATGACGTACGAACGCCCGATCCTGGCTGCGGGGAGCTCACCGCTCCTGATATAGCGCCTCACCGTGGGTATCCCGACCCTGAACATCCTTGCCAGCTGCACCTGTGTTCTATAGGTTTCCATTTGTTACCTCCCATATATCTCACATTGTTACAGAGTTTATAACATATATGTAAGATATATGTCAAGAACGATAAATGATATATCTAAGATTGCGCATTGAAACGGAGTCGGTGAGTCTGTCATTCCGGGCGGTTCGGGGCTAGAGGGTCCTCTCCACCCTGAAGGACGTGCTCCATGCGGGGGAGCCCCGTCTCACGTAGATCACGCCGCTGCCCCTCTTTCCGAGGCTCTTGGCGTCGCGATAGAGGTAGATGACCGCCTCGCGGGCGCGCTCCCCGAGTTCCGAGCCCGCGCGGTGCACCCGCAGTTCAAGGCCCTCCGAGTCAAGACCGGCCAGGCGGCCCACGCGCCGAGAGCGGGCGGTGCACTCCCTGGAGCGTAGCATCAACCAGTCGCCCGAGTCGCGGGCGCTCAAGGCCAGGCGCACCCCTTCTTCACCAAGGCACTGACCCGCTGTCCTCACGTCTATCGAGCAGTCCGCCGCCTGGCGCAGGCAGTAGTCGCCGATGGAATCGGCCTCAAAGTCCGCGAAGCGCGCCCTCAACCCGGTAAAGTCGCCGAGCTTCCTCGCACGGATCGCCAGTCGCCGTCCCGGTTCGCCCCGGGCCTCGAGCCCCACGAAATCGAGGCCGTCGGGCACCTCGATTGACGGGCGTCCGAGTTTCGACGACGCCTCGGCGCAGAGGCTGGTCAGGTAGCCGACCGCCTCTCGCTGCCACCGCAGGTACAGCCGCCCGTAGATGGAAGCGGCGTCCGCCACAAGCCTGCCGGCCAGCCGCGCCGTCTCCTCGCCGTCGTGAGATGGCAGCGCGGCCCGGACGAGCGGTTTGGACAGGGAGTCCCGTGAGCTCAGGTTGCAGAAGAGCTCCTCCAGGGTCATGTCCTCGAGCAGTCGCCGGCGGGCACCCTCCTCCCGCCTGTTGTCACCGGCGAGCGTGGGAAGCCGGTCGCCGCTGTCTTTGAATACCGGCCTGGGCAGCTTCATCGCAAGCGCTCCCCGGGCCGTCCGGTCTTCCTACGCGTACAGCTCATGGGCCTTCCCCGCCACGATGGTCACCAGGTCCTCCCCCCGCGACACCGGGAAGATGTCATATCCCGCCTCGCGTATCACTTCGGCCTTCTCGCTGGAGGGCTGGTCTATCAGGAAGACCGAGCCCGAGTTCTCGGGGTGCCCCTCGAGCGCCTTCGCGAGGTGGAAGGAGGCCTCGACCACGTTCGTTATCTCGGTATCCGATATCAGGCAGAAGTGCTTCGGCCTGTGCAGCTCGAGCGCGGCAAGGCGCCTGAACTCCTGCACGGGGAACACCGTGCCTCCCCCGTAGTACGTGACCAGCGCGTCCTCCACCCTCCGGACGTCCCACACCGGCTCCACGGTGAGCGTGCGCCCCCTGTCAGAGTAGACGACGAGCCCCACCTTCGCCCCCAGGTTCACCGCGCTCCTGGCCATCACGAACCCCGCCAGCACGGCGTTCGCCACCTCGGTCACCGGGTTCGTCATCGAGCCGGAGGCGTCGAGGATGATCACCACGTCCGGGGGCGTTCTGCGGCGGGCCACCACGTCCATGCGGCTCCTGTCCCACTGCTTGGTGGTGAGGGTGGGGACCACTTTTCCGGAGGTGTACACGGAGTAGGGGAGGTCGAGGCGCTCGAAGGGATGTCCCATCCCCCAGGAGATGGGGGCGTTGGGCACCTCCTCGCCGTCTTCGCTCCGCACTGGCTGGAACCGTACCTCGTATCGCCTGGAAAGGTCGCGGTAGTACCACACCAGGGCCTGTGTCTGGGTCCCGGCGCCGGTACCGGCCACCAGTTCCTTGAAGTCCTTCATCCCCATCTCGCGCACGAGTGAGCTCAAGAGCTGCTCCGCGGTATCGGCGTTGAGCTCGTCGATCCCGTGGTCCATGATGCGGCTGTCGTCCATCTCGGATGGGCTGTCGGCGTACTTGTGCAGCAGCCCCGCCAGGTAACGCACCTTGCGGTCCCACCCGGATGCGGCGTACGGGCGGTCGAGGAAACGGTCGGCGAGCCGACGGGCGTCCTCCCGGGTTTGGCGGCCCGCGTGCCCCGCCAGTGACCCCGGGCAATCCCAGAGCTCCTCGAAGCAGCAGAGCAGGAACTCCCAGAGCCTGCTCTTCTCCTCTCTTGCACGGTCCATGGCGCGGTATAGTGAGACCATCTGCTCGCGCATCCCGCCTCGGGCGGCGTACGTCACGTCGACCATGTCGCAGAACAGCCGCTGTATGGAGAGCGCCTCCTCGAACGTCGCCCGGCGCCCCCTGTCGCGCACCTCCTCGAGGGCTAGCCTGGCGGATGCAGTGAGGCGCAGGGCGGTGCGCGCGTCGAACGGGGCCAGCGCGTAGTGCAGCATCTGGTAGACGAGGACGGCTTCGAGGTTCCCGGCGCCGAGGCTGCCCGCGACCTGGGGCACGTTGATGAACACCCTGTTCTCGGAGGGCTCCCAGACGCCCAGCTGGCCGGCCAGGGCCGAGGCGTGCCTGTGGGAGGCGGGCTCGGTCACGAACTCCGGGTCGATAATCCGCGGGTAGCCGCAGAAAGCCGCGGCCTTCTCGCGTATCTCCTCGAGTTCCCTCTCGTCGGGGGCCAAGACTCCCTCACCCCTGGTCTCTGGTTATCTCCAGGTACACCTGGCGGAGCATGGTGGCGATCGGGTACTTGGCGGGGGAGTCGTAGCGCTTGAGGGACTCGAGCGCGTCGATGACGAGCCCGGGTTCCACTTTTTCATCCCGGAGGGAGCGCTCGTAGAGCTCGAGCACGCCGTCGAGGGTCTTGATGACCGAGCGGCTCTTGAGGTAGTGGTTGCGCGAGGTCGCGAACAGGTGGGCGACGAGCGCTATCCTGTCGTTCATGAACTCCGGGTGCTCCGCCCAGGCCCGGTCGGTGGGAATCAGCTTGAACCAGAGCACGTATGGGACCACCGCCTCGATCTCCTCCAGCCCGGCGGACCCGCGTCCCCTGAACCAGGCCAGGGCCCTGGCGTAGCGCTCGATCGTCTTACCGGCCCGCACGCTAACCTCGTTCTCGGTCATGTAGCAGATGTTCTCGGTGTTGTGGTAGTGGCAGCCGCCGAGGTGCCCTCCACCCGAGGAGGCGCCGTCGTTCACCTGCGCGCACAGCACCGGGGGCTTAACGAACCAGGCGTACCCCTTGCTCTTCCGTTCGATGTCGGTCGAGGCGAGCGCGCAGCCGTTGAGCTCCGAGATGAAGTTGTAGAGTATGTAGAGCGCCTCGGGCTCCAGCTCGACCGCGGCTATCTCTCCGCGGATGGCCTCGAAATCGGCGGTGGTGAGCTCCACCCCGATCTCGCCGCGGAGCTTGCTGACGTAGGCCTCTTCGTCGCCGGTGAGCTTGCGGTCGTCGCCACCGCCGGCCATGTCGAGGAAATACGGATTGAGCGTCGGGGCGAACACCCCGACGTCGATGCGGTCCAGGAACGGGGGAGTGAGCTCCGAGGAGGCCATGTCGCGGAAGTTCGCGGTGAGGAACGTCACGCCCTCGGCCGCGTATATCTTCGAGTCGCCGTAGACCGAGAAGCCGCGGTCCATCATCTCGAGCAGGTTGTTCGTGCGCCCCGGCGTGAGCCGGTTGACCTCGTCGACCATGCGGAACGGCGAGAGCATGAACTTGCGCGGGATGACCTCCTCTTCCCCTTCGGTCATGAGCCTGCCCAGGTGGGGCCGGCCTATCATCTTCTCGTCGGTGAGCTCCTGGTGTCCGTGAATGGTCGCTTCGTGGATGGATTCCATGACGCGGAACCCGTCCTGCGCGTCCGCGAACGTCTCCTCTAGTAGCTTCCCGTGGACGAACGCGCCCACGTACTCAGCAGAGGTGGTCTTTCCCGAGCCGGGCGACCCGTAGAGTATCATCGTGCCATTTCGGAGGACCGAGGTGAGGATGGCGAAGAGCAGCGGGGAGTTGTAGGACTCCTCCGCGAGCACGACCGACTCGCTTTCGTTCAGGTTGAGCGCCACAGACCGCTTTTCGCGGAAGCGGACGTCGTGGTTGAGGTTTATGTAGAGCCCGCTGTCCTCTACGGCGCGGTAGATGGACATGAGCTTCATATTGAGGCCGGATACGGGCATTTTCGTGTTTCCTTCCCTCGCGCGCAGTCGCAACAAGGATATCAGTAATCTGATATCTTGGGGTATGTCCATCTGCGACGGGGGGTGCGGATGAAGGTCCTCATTATCACCGGAAATCCCAGGAAGAAGGGCGCGCTCGCGACCCTGACGGACGAGGCCGGGCGGGGCGCCGAGGCGGGAGGAGCCGAGGTCGAGGCTATCAGGCTGGCCGACCTCGACATCGGCTACTGCCGCTTCTGCATGAAGTGCTGGGAGGACAAGACCTCGGATGCCGCGGAGTGCGCGCTGCGCGACGACATGGCGGGCGTCATCGAGAAGGTGCGGGAGGCGGACGGGCTGATCCTCGCGTGCCAGACCAGCGGCGGTCATCCGAACGCGGTCATGAAGACGTTCATCGAGCGCACCACCTGGACCATCGGCGGGCCGAACCGCGACATCCTCTGGGTCAAGGGCGCGCCCGGCCCCCGTGAGCCCGAAAGGCTCCGGCGGGCGGCCATAATCACTACCGCCGGGACGGTCCCCGGCTGGTCGCGCGTCGTCTGCAACGGCTCCACCAGGCAGATGGCTTCACACGCCGAGGGCGTCTTGAACGCCAGGGTGGTCGGACGGTTGTTCGCTGGGTGCATAAACTACCGCGGCCTGCGCCACGCGGACAGAAGGCGTGCGCGCAAGCTCGGCGCTCGCCTTGCAAAGAGTATCAAGGTCAGCCTTCGAGCTTGAGCGACTCCATGATGGTCACCGGCACCTGCTTGTTGTCCAGGCCCAGAATCTTGGGGAAGCGGAAGGCACGTTTCTTACCGCCCTTCGTCTTCACGTAGAGCGACGTCTCGGCTATCTGCGAGATGAGCGCGACGTCGGGTGGCGCGTACTTGTAGCCCTCGTAGATCGAGCAGGCCTCCAGCTCCGCCAGGGGGATGGACTCCTCGCCCTTGACCTTGTAGAGGGTGGAGAGCCTGATGATGAGAAGGCGCCGGTTAGTGAGGCCGACGTAGTAGTACTTGACGCCCTTCTCCGAGGCCCAGCCCACCGTCACCAGCTCCTCTCCCTCGGCGAGGAACTTCGCGGCCGCCTCCTTCATGCCCTGCTCCGTCGGCTTCAGTGCCATTTCGACCTCCACGGCATCCGTGTAGAAAAAAGGGACACAGTCTCCTCATCCCGATGTTTCGCGGTTGCGGTACTGGCTCCAACTCTGTATCTTATCCGTCGACTCGAGACGCGCGCAGCTTTAATGAATCCAACAAGAGCGAGCGTCAACTGATTAGTACTGAGCAAAAGGAGCTAATCGTGACGATAAAAGACCTCTACGTGAGAATAGCCGGTCTGGTCGGCCCGAAGGTCCTTTCACCGTTCGTCCGGGCGGCGGAGAGGATGCCGTTCGTCGGCAGGATGATCGAAAAAGAGTACGAGCAGCTGGCTCTGGACATGCGCTCATCGCTCAGGCCTTACGACGACCGCCTGGTCTCTTACACATCGCTTCCGGAACGCGGGAGAGCGAGGGACGAGGTGCTCGAGGAGATGGAGCGCCTGAGGGAAGAGGAGGACTCCCGCTGGGAGGAGGGGTTCGTGTCGGGCGCCGTGTACCACGGGGACCCGGAGCACGTGGATTTCCTCAACCGGGTCTATGCGGTCAACTCCCAGACGAACCCGCTGCACAGCGACCTCTGGCCCAGGGTGGTGAAGTACGAGTCGGAGATAGTCTCGATGACCGCGGACATGCTGGGCGCGCGGGTGGTGGAATCGCGGGGGAGCGACGGCGGCGTCTGCGGGGTGGTCACCTCCGGCGGGACCGAGAGCATAATGCTTGCGGTCAAGGCGTACCGCGACAGGGCCCGGAAGAAGAGAATAAGGCGGCCTGTCATCGTCGCGCCCTCATCTGCTCACGCCGCGTTCGACAAAGCCGCCGAGTGTTTCGGCATGGGCATCGAGCATGTCCCGGTCGGGCCGGACTTCAAGGCCGACGTGGAGGCGACGCGCAGGGCGCTCACCAGGGACACGGTCCTCCTGGTGGGCAGCGCGCCCGGGTTCCCGCACGGGGTCATCGACCCGATAGAAGAGCTCTCGGAGCTTGCGCGGGAGCGGGGCATAGGCTTTCACACCGACGCGTGCCTGGGGGGCTTCCTGCTGCCGTGGGCCGAGGAGCTCGGGTACGACGTGCCGCCGTTCGACTTCAGGCTGCCCGGCGTGACCTCGATGTCGGCGGACACCCACAAGTTCGGGTACGCGGCCAAGGGGACGTCGGTGGTGTTGTACCGCGGGCACGACCTGAGGCATCACCAGTACTGCAAGTACACGGAGTGGCCGGGCGGCGTATACTTTACGCCCACCTTCGCGGGCAGCAGGCCCGGTGCGCTCGCGGCCACCTGCTGGGCGGCAATGGTCTCGATCGGACGGGACGGCTACACGGAGGCCGCGCGACGCATCCTGGAGACCGCGGCCGAGATACGGGATGGAATCGAGCGGATACCGGGCATCCGCGTCTTCGGGGACCCGCTTTGGGTGATAGCCTTCGGTTCGGACGAGGTGGACATCCACAGCGTGCTAGACCATATGACCGAGAAGAGGTGGAACCTGAACGCCCTCCAGTTCCCGCCCGGCGCCCACATCTGTGTCACTCTTCGACACACGCAACCCGGGGTGGCGGAGCGATTCGTCGCAGACCTGCGCGACGCGGTCCAGGTCGCCTCGCGGACGTTCCCTGGCGAGAAGCCCAAGGTGGCCCTGTACGGGATGGCGGCGTCGTTCCCGGACAAGCGGCTGGTGGACAGGGGGCTCGACCTCTACCTGGATACCTTGTACGACATCAAGCGCAGATAAGGGCCTGGTCAGGCTGAAGGCGCAGCTTCCCGGGCTCGAGCTCATCGCCGCCCGGGCCGTGGGTGGAGAGGAGGACTTTCCAGGAGCCGCCGCCGGGCCTCGAGGGCACTTTCACCGACTGCGGCCGCGAAACGAAGTTGAGGAACACCGCGGCGCAGCTTTCCTCGAGCTCCCTCGTGTAGGCGAAGACCCCACCGGGCATGCCGTCCAGGGGACGATAGTTCCCGGCCAACAGCGCGGGGGTCTCCCTGCGGGCATGGATCAGTGAGCGGTACCAGCTCAGCAGTGACCGCGGCTCGTGCTCCTGGCGCTCGACGTTGACCGTCACGTAGGAGGGGTCCACCGGCAGCCACGGCCGGGCGCTCGAGAACCCCGCGTTCCCGGAGGCGCTCCACTGCATGGGGGTGCGCGAGCCGTCGCGCCCCACCGGAATGGGCCACCACTTGAGCCCGACCGGGTCGACCATGTCCGAGCGCTTTATCCTGCTGTTGGGCATCCCTATCTCCTCACCGTAGTAGAGGATGGGCGTGCCCCTGAGCGTCAGTATCATCGCGGCTGCGACCTTCGCGCGTGCCACGGCGTCGCCACCGCGCGCAAAGCGGGTTATGTGACGGACCAGGTCGTGGTTGGAGAAGTAATAGCAGGGCCACGCCTTCTCCGGCAGGAGGTGCTCCAGGTGGTCCACCGAGGCGCGGAACTTCTCGGCCGACCAGCTCGTCATCGCAAAGTCCAGGTAGAAAGAGAGGTGGAGCGCGTTCTCCCCGTCGCCGGCGTACTTCGCCGCCTCCTCGGGCGTGTCGGTGTAGACCTCGCCCATCATCATCCGCTCCGAGTAGCTGTCGGTGATGCGCCTGAGCAGCTTGGTAGCCGCGACGCTCTCCGGGAGTGAGCGGTCATAGACGTGCTTCTGCCACTCGTACATGCGCACCCCCAGCTTGTGAGGATTGTCCCGCAGCTGCTCATCCTCGTAGAGGTAGTTGATGAGGTCCAGCCTGTAACCGTCGACCCCCTTGTCCAGCCAGAACTTGAACGCGTCCAGCATTGCCTGACGCGCCTCGGTATTGCGCCAGTTGATGTCGGGCTGTTCGGGGAGGAACGCGTGGTAGTACCACTGCATGCTCGGCTCGTCGAGCACCCAGGCGCTGCCCTCGACCACGGCCTTCCACTTGTTGGGCGGCTTGCCCGGAGCCCTGCCGTCGCGCCAGATGTACCAGTCGCGCTTGGGGTTATCGCGGGAAGAGCGCGACTCGGCGAACCACGGGTGGTCCTGGGAGGTGTGGTTGAGGACCATGTCCATGATGAGCTTCATGCCGCGGCGATGACACTCGGCGAGGAGCTCGTCGAAATCGGCCATTGTCCCGAACCGCGGGTCTATCGAGTAGTAATCGCTCACGTCGTAGCCGAAGTCTACGAACGGGGTCTTCATGACCGGGTTGAGCCATATCGCGTCGGCGCCGAGAGAGCGTGGGGTGCCGTCGTTGATGTAGTCGAGCGATTCTAAGAGGCCGCGCAGGTCACCGAAGCCGTCAGAGTTCGAGTCGCGGAAGCTCCCCACCGAGACCTGGTAGATGACGCTGCTCTTCCACCACGGGGACGTACTGTTGTCCATACCGCCCTCCATCCCGGTTTGTTGGTGATGTTGCTGGTGTTGCTGATGGAACGAAAATGGTCTGACCCCTATCGTCCTTCGTTGAACATGCGCCTGAGCTCGCGCTTGCGGACCTTGCCGACCGACGAGCGGGGGAGCGCGTTGACAAGGAGTATCTCGCGGGGCCGGCGGAAGGTGGGGAGGCGCCCGGAGCAGAAGTCGCGGAGCTCGTCGGTCGACGCCGCGGCGCCGGGCCTGAGCACGACGTAGACGGCGACGTCCTCGCCGTAGACCTCGTCCGCCACGCCGATGGCCGCCGCCTCCATGACGGCCGGGTGCTCGCAGACCGCTTCCTCCACTATTGCGGGCACTATGTTCTCGCCGCCCTTTATTATCAGGTCCTTCTTCCTGTCCGTGACGTAGAGGAATCCCTCCTCGTCTAGGTGGCCGACATCCCCGGTATGCAGCCAGCCGTCCCGGAGCACCTCGGCGGTCTCCCCGGGGAGGTTCCAGTACTCCTTCATCACGTGCGGGCCCCGGATGACAATCTCACCGGTCGTGCCGGGCTCCACCGGATCATCTCCGTCGTCGAAGACCGCGAGCTCGAGGTTCGGGTAAGCCTTGCCGGTCGCTCCCTCCCGGAACGGGTGGCTGGGCCTCGTCCCGGCGCCCATCCCGCACGTCTCGGTGAGCCCGTACATCTGGCGAATCCGCACGCCGAACCTCTCGAAGAACTCCGTTCCCAGCCCCTTCGGCAGGGAAGACGCGGCGGACACACAGTCCTCCAGCGAGCTCAGGTCGTAGTCGTCCACCGCGGGGTGGTGCAGCATCATCGCGAACATCGCCGGGACCCCCGGGAAGACGTTTATGCGGTGCTCCTCGATGAGCCGGAAGCACTGCTCGGGGTCGAACCACCGCATCAGCACTCCCTTGCCCTCTGTTGCGTCGGACATGGCGCCGGTGCTCATTGCCACCACGCCGTAGATGTGCGCGAGCGGCAGGCACAGGAACATGTTCTTAGGGCCCGAGAGCTCGTTCACCTCGTGGGAGCTCCTGGCGGTCTCGTAGAGGTTGTTGTGAGTGATGACGACGCCCTTGGGCCTGCCGGTGGTTCCCGAGGTGTACATTATCATCGCGTCGTCGCCGGGCTCCTTGTCCGCGATGGCGAGGTCGGGCGAGGAGACCTTGAGCAGGCCGTCGTAGTCGAGAGCCCCGGGCGTGCCCGCGGAGCCCACCACGATGACCCGGCGTACGGACTCCACCTGCGAGGCCGCCTCGAGCACCTTTTGTTCCTGGGTGAAATCGGTGATGACGGCGGCAGCCCCGGCGTCCTCCAGCATGAAGCGGCACTCCTCGGCCGACAGTATGAAGAGGATGGGAAGGACCACCGCTCCAATTCGGAAGATGCCGCTGAACGCTTCGAGGACCTCGGGGCAGTTGGACATGGTGACAGCGACGACCTCGCCCGGTTCGATTCCGAGCCCGAGGAGGGCGTTCCCCAGCCTCCCTCCGCGCTCCCGGACATGCCCGTGGCCGATCCGGCGGCCTTCGAACTCGAGTGTGACGCGCTCGCCGGTTTTGTAGATCCTGTCTTCGAAAAGCTGGGAGATGTTCACGGCGCCCCGTTTCCCATGGGCCGCGGGTTCGCTGCCCGAATTATAGCACCCGAAACCGCAACATAGGGGTCAGGTCGTTTTGTTGCATATGAGCTCTACGCTGAGAATGGTTCTGGAAACGCAACAAAACGACCTGACCCCTATGTTGCGTGATAGTATCGGAGCAGGCAACCGATGAAAGGCGGTGGTAGCGTTGGGTCCTGTGGAGAGGGTGACAGCAGCGCTGGAGCTCCGGGAGCCGGACCGCGTGCCGACGCTCGACGTGATGGAGGAGCTGACCAACATCTATGACGTCCTGGGCAAGAGGCCCATCCCGATATCCTTCCTCTTCCGCAACCCTGTGACCGGGTGGGTGGTGGACAAGGCCTCCGGACTGGTCAACCGGTTCGTTATCGACGGAGAGATGGATGAGATGTCCTACGACCGCACAATGGCGGCGGTCAAACTGGGGTACGACTCCGCATGGGTGATGCACGTCCCCATCTGGCGGTTCCACGACACGAAGACGACCCACGACATCTACGGCCGTTTTTACGACGTGGTCTTCGACTCGAGGGGCAACCTGGGGACCCCGATGTACAAGGGGGGCCTCATCTCCTCGCCCGACGACTGGAAGGCGTGGGACAAACGCGACATCATGAAGCTACCGGAGCGGGCCAACAAGGTCTGGAAGCACATACAGGCCGACATGGGCGACCGCATCTTCATCTTCGCGAGCTTCCTCTACGGTGTGTTCGAGAACTCTTGGCAGCCGATGGGCTTCGACCGCTGGGCCGTGGCGATGAGGCGCGAGAAGGAGTTCATGCGGCGGTTCATCAAGTTCTGGGAGGACTTCTACTGCATGATGGTAGAGGCCATCGCGGACGCCGGCGTGCCCGGCATCATCTACTCCGACGACCAGGCGTACCGCTCCGGCCCGATGCTCAACCCGAAGATGATGGACGAGTGGTACGGCGAGGCTTTCCGGCGCATAGTGGAGACCTCGCACAAGCTGGGGATGAAGGCCGTGGTCCACACCGACGGGAACGTCTATCCCCTCCTCGAGTGGTTCGCCTCCTGCGGGTTTGACGGGGTCCACGCGCTCGAGCCCACTGCGGGGGTCGAACTGGCTAAGGTGAAGGAGATGGTGGGGGACAGGATGTGCCTGCTCGGGAACATGGACGTGACGCACATCCTGGTGGACGCCTCGAAGGAGGAGGTCTACGAGGCGGTCCGCAGGTCCATCGCCGACGCCGGGGCTGGCGGCGGCTACATAATCGCACCGACCAACAGCCACCCCGGGATGTCGCCGCGAAACATCCGCTGGATGCTCGAGGCGACCGAGAAGTATGGCGGGTACCCGCTCGACCTCGGCTGACCAGGGATCGGCGCGGTCCGCTCCCGCGCCCCGAGCAGGACATCCGTCAAGGCGCGAACCGGCCTTTTCGCCTATAATCTCTTCCTGACAAACAATGAACGGAGTATAGATGTTCGGACTCGGACCGACAGAGCTCGTAATAATACTGGTCCTCGCGCTGGTCGTATTCGGCCCCTCGAGGCTGCCCAAGGTAGGCCAGTCAGTAGGAGAGATGTTCCGCAACTTCCGGCACGTCAAGGATACAACCGGCAAGCTCCAGGACGACTTGAAGAAAGAGGTCGAGGACATGGTCCTCGGCCCCTCCGACAGCGAAGTGCGCGGTTAAGGCACCAGGGCTAGGATGTTCCCGCTCAGCAGCTTCTCCTCGAGACCGCGGTCGCCGCGGGCCGCTTTCCGCGCGATGCCGAGCGCGAACCTCTGGTTGCTCTCCGGCCAGTCCGAGCCGAAGAGGACCCTGTCCTCGCCCGCGGCCCTGAGAGCCTCTCTCACCACCCTCAGCGGCTGGAACGAGGTGTCGAGGTAGACCGAGTCGTGACGCCTTGCTAGCTCGATGGCCTTATCCGGGAAGTAGAGCCCCGAGTGCCCCAGGATGAACGGGACGTCCGGGAAGGCGGTGATGAGCCCCTCGAAGCGCGCGGTGTCGCCGTACGCCGAGCATGGATCCGGGGTCACGAAGTAGTGGAACTCACCCGTGTGCGCGATGACCGGGCGCCCGTATCCGCGGAACGCCTCGAGCAGGTCGAAGTAGAAGGCGTCCTCCGGCGGGATGCGCTGGAGTATGGGGTGTATCTTGAGGCCCCTGCACCCGCCTTTCATATCCCGGTGGAGCTTACCCTCCCAACCATCGCCGGGGCAGCTGGTGGTGAAAGGTATCAGCCTCTCTTCGCCCGCGCACTGCTCGAGGTAGTCGCTACCGGTCGAGAAGGGCGCGACCGGAAGGACGACGCTCCTGTCGATGCCGGCGCGGTCCATCCTTTCGAGGAGGTGCTTCTTCGAACCCATCGACAGGCGGAGCTGGTTCTCGGCTGATATGAGCACGCGGGCCCACTCGGGCGGCGCTCCTCTCCACAGGGGATTCCTGAAGCCCAGCACCTGGTAGGTATACATGAGTCCCAGGGGCTCGCGCCGCCGCTCGGGGCGGGGTATGACACCCGGGATGGGGAGCTCCAGGTGGGAGTGCGCGTCGACTATCATGCGGCCGCCCCTAGAACTTCGATACGGCTCCCCTGGCCCACTGGCGCGCGCGCTCGAGCCTGGAGGCATCCGGCTGGCCCTTCGTCTCAGGCTGGCGCCTTCCGAACTCCTCGAACATCGGGTTGCCGCTCTTCAGCAGGGCCTCGGCGACGGGCTCGGCCAGCTCTCCCTGGCAGTCGAAGAAATCCACCAGTTCCGCCGTAGACGCCGCGTCCTTGCAGTTCTGCAGCCAGCCCTCCTGCTCTGCTTCCTCCTCCGGGGCGGCGTGCGTCACGAAGAGCGCTATCTTTTTGCCTTCGGCGTTGCTTTCGAGGAACTCCTTGGCGGGTGGGGCCGCACCGAACGCGACCACCGGGAACCCGATGAACAGGGCGTCGTAGCCCTCGAGGTCGGAGAGTTCGGTGATGTCTTTCAGTTCCTTCTCGTCCGGGAGCTCATCGAAAATCGCCTCGGCGACCTTCTTCGTGTTGCCGGTCTGGGAGAAATATGCGACGAGAGCCTTCATGAGCGTCCTCCTTTGGAAGTTCGAGTAGCATTATATAAAAGAAAAGGCAGGGGCGGGATGTTCCGCCCCTGCCGGTCCAGTCGCAGTCACACTGCTAGGCGCTCGCGCCGATGAGCTCCTTGACCTCTTCGACCTTCTCGGCGGAGAGCTCCCAGACCGCCGGGCCGTTCATAGAGTCGACCTTGAGTATCTTCTTGAGGAGCCATGGGCCGACACTGCTCGCCCCCGTACCGTAGATGGCCGCGAAGGCAGCGAGGCCCTTGATCCAGCCGAACCACCTGATGAGAAGGTGCGCCACGACCGCCCCGCCGAGGCCTGCGCCGAACACCGCTCCCAGCAGATAGGAATCGACCTTCGCATGCTCCACCAGCTGCTCCATCATGTCTTCGGGCATCTGGAAGTCGACCTGCTCGTCCATCTCATACCCCTCGAGCAGCCACGTGCCTATCCAGTAGAGCATCAGCGGGATGAAGAACGCCCCGTAGGCGAGCAGTATCCGCACAACGTCGCTCGTGAGCCACCCGAACACGTTGGTCCACTTCCAGTTGTCGAATGCCTCGCGGTTGCGCGAGAAGAACCGCTGGTAGCCGGTCTTGTCCCAGCCGTTTACCAGGATGAACCAGAAGCCGAGGTACGACATCATAGTGTGGAGCGCCGCGTTGAAGTACTTGCCCTTCATCAGGCTGTTGTAGGTCGCCCAGTAGCCCAGTATGCCCTGCGTCACGTTGGTGATAGAGAAAGCGCTCACCAGCCAGCCCGGTATGGTCTCGTACGAGCCGACCTGCATGGTCTCCCAGTTGGGGTTGGACCATAACAGGTTGGCCCCGGACGGGACGAACAGGAGCGCCAGGAACAGCACGGTCTTCAGGAAGTACTGGTTGTCGAACGCCGGGCTGTCGCCCTTCTCGATCTCCTGGATGACCCTGCGCAGGCTCAGGACCTCCTGCGCGCCGAACCTTTTCTCGCCCGGGTCGCGCTCTTTCTGCGCCTTGCGCAGCTGACGGAACGCTCCCAGCGCGAAGCTCGCCCCGATCCCATAGGACCAGAACACGTCAACTTCTACCATCTGACTACCTCCTTTGCCGCCCGTCCCTCACGGCCTCGCGGCCATTCCTTCGAGCATCAGACCTATGATGGTGTCGAACCATACCTTCTTCGCCTCGTCGAACGGCTCGGGCTCCTTCGCGAGCTGCTTCGCCGCCTCGAAGAGCATCGCGTTCAGCGCCTGCGCGGTCTCCCAGGTGTGGATGTCGCTCCTCAGGAATCCTTTCTCCACACCGTTCTTCAGGTACCCCTCCGTGTAGGACGCGAAGAGGTTGAACGCGGCGTCTATCTTGCCGATTATCTCCGACGGGATGCCGAGCTTCTCGTAGTAGATCCAGCTCGCGAGCATGGGGTCGTCCATCATGGCCCCGACGAGCCCCTCGCCTATCTGGTAGAGGCGCTCGCGGTATTCCTCGAGGGTGTTTATCTCCCTGGCGGGGATGTCGAGCACGACGCGCGTTATCCTGGTGATGACCTCGTCGAGCACCGCGGCGGCTATGTCCTGCTTGTTCTTGAAGTAGCGGTAGATGGTGCCGTGGCCCATCTCGAGCTCGGCGGCAATATCGGCGACGGAGGTGTTATGGTAGCCCTTCTCGGAGACTACCTTGAGCGCGGCTTCGAGGATCTCCTGTCGCCTGATATCGGAGATGCTGACCTTCGCCATCGAGCCTCCCGGGTTGCCGGAACCGGACGTCACAGAACTGAACCAATTGTCAGCTTACGGAATGATATATCAGTCCAGTAGCCGATTTCAATACCAGGATGTTGTTTTTTCGCTGGTCAGGATTGTGTTTCGCGGATAATATGGCGGCAGAAATTCCACCGAGTCGGAAAGGCAGCCGCCATGACTCCGCACGAGAGGGTGATTGCCGCGCTCGAGCTCCGCGAGCCGGACCGCGTCCCGACATTCGACATGATGTACGAGCTTTCCAACATCGCGGAAATACTCGGCAAGAGACCGGATCCTTACGGCTTTGTTTTCACCAACAAGTACGCGAGCAAGGCCTTCGACTTCGCGGCAGCTCACCTCGACCTGAGCCGCATGGTCGAGAAGGGCATGGACGACTTCGCCTACGACAACACCGCTGCCGCGGTGAATCTCGGGTACGACTCGGCGTGGATAATCCATACCCCGACCTGGATATACCAGAGCGCGAAGAAGATACACGACATCTATGGGCGGGCATGGGACGTGCTGGTAGATTCGCAGGGCAACCTGCAGTCCCCGATGTACAGCGGCGGGCTCATAAAGAGCGCGTCCGACTGGGAGGCCTGGGACAGGAGCCGCGTCTTCCGCATGCCGGAGCTCACCCGGCGCATCTACTCGAAGATACAGAGGGATTTCGGGGACCGGATATTCATCTTCGGGTGCTTTCACGGCGGCCTGTTCGAGCTGAGCTGGCAGAGCATGGGTTTCGAGGAGTTCGTCAGGGCCACCCGCAGGGAGAGGGACCATGTCCAGCGGGTCATACGGTTTCTGACCGACCTCTACTGCATGATGCTCGAGGCGATGGCGGACGCCGGCCTGCCCGGGGTCATCTACCCGGACGACCTCGCGTACCGCTCCGGCCCGATGCTGAGTCCGAAGATGCTCGAGGAGCTGTACGGCGACTCGTTCCGGCGCATCACCTCCACCGCTCACCTGTACGGCATGAAAGTCGTGGTGCACACATGCGGCAACGTGTACTCACTGCTCGACTGGCTCGCCGACTGCGGCTTTGACGGCATCCACGGGCTCGAGCCTACGGCCGGCGTCGAGCTGGCGAAAGCCAAGGAGATGATCGGCGACAGGATGTGCCTGGTCGGCAACATCGACGTCACCCACGTGCTCGTGGACGCGGGCAGGGAGGAGGTCTTCGACGCGGTCAGGCGCGCCATCGAGGATGCGGGCGCCGGAGGCGGCTACATCGTCGCGAACACCAACACCCACCCCGACATCAAGGTGCGGAACCTGCGCTGGATGCTCGAGGCCGTCGAGGAGTACGGCCGCTACTAGTGTCGGACATTTGCATCACAGAAAGCGTCTCTCTTACATACAAGCAACACAAGCAACATGAATAACGGCTTGGGTGGCTCTGGAACCCTCAAAGACGTGATTCCCGTTGAAGATGAGTCATCGTTCAGCTTCTGTTGCTGCTGTTATGCAAATGTCCGACACTATCATTTTTTCGAGTACCACCAGCGCTTGCCCTCGGCCCAGGCGTCGACGCCGTCCTTGCGGATCTTGCGCAGGTTCTTCAGGTGGCCGTCCCCGTGCACCGGGACGAGGAACTCGAGCTTCTCACAGGAGGCGAAATCCTCGCACTCCCAGCACCCCTCGAGCTCGTTCTTCTGCGCGCACTGGGCGATGTGGCAGAACTTTGAGCGCGAACCGCCGCGGCACCCCTTGCAGCGCATCTTCACCATCTGGCCCATGAACTCGTAGGCGGTCTGGTACGCCTCGAGGTCCATGAACGGGATGACCTCGGCGACCTTCTCAAAGCGCGAATCCCGCAGTTCCTTCCGCAGGTCGCGGGCCAGGTCAGGAACGGTCCCCTTGCCGAAAACGCAGTCGCCGCAGTAGAGGCCGCAGTACGATGTGAGCGCAGCGTGATCGCCTTCCATCTTGAGCCCCTTTCACTCGAATCGGGTCTTGCGGAGGAACAGGTCCACGTGCTCATCGCCGGATTTCATGCCCGCGCAGAGCTCGATGACGTCCGCAGCTTCTACGGCACGCGCTTCCTCCCCGGACTTGTCGATCACCTTGAAGAAATAACCGAGGCGCTCGAGGTTGACCACCAGGGTAGCCGGGTCGTAACCAGCGTTCCGGAGCCCGAACGGCCAGAGCTCCATCAGTATAGCGGGGTCGTTCTCCTCGAGGAGCCGCTGAGCCCCTTCGACAATGAAGCCCTCCGCGCCCTGGGTGTCCATCTTTATAAGGTCGACGCCGCCGCGGCCGCCACCCTTGTTGAAGAAGTCGTCGAGTGTGACGGTTCCGACCTCGACCTCGCCCGCGGCGATGAGCACGTTCTCAGAGGACATCGAGTGGCCGCCGAGGTTGTACTTGTCCAGGTACAGGGTCATCGAGCCCTTCTTATTGGACACCGCCATGTTCATCGCCGTCACATTGGAGAAGCTGTTCAGCTCGATGTTCCTGGTGAGCAGGTCGTAGTTGTGCGGGTCGGGCTCGAACGAGTAGACGTGCCCGGCATCGCTGACCAGCCGCGCCGCGATGAGCGAGTAGTGCCCGATGTTGGCGCCGATGTCGACGACCACCATGCCCGGTTCGAGCAGCGACTTGAAGAGCCCGGTCTCGTACTCCTCGTAGACTCCGCCCGCCTGCAGCAGCGGGAGCACGCCCTCGTCCTTCGAGTCCGCGTACATCATGTTACCGTGGGACTCGATGAAGACGGTCCCAGGGGGCCTGAGCTTCCTCTTGAGGAACACGTAGACGCGGTCGGCGCCGGGGACCTTCTTGAAGCCCGCGCGCGCCAGGAGGTTCTTCGTCTTCTGGAATGCGCCCCAGGCGAAGCCGCCTATCCCGTGCCGGTCGCCGGGGGTTTCACCGCTGGAGTTCTCGAGTTCTTCCACTTCCGCTTCGCACCTTCTTGTCATAAACCGATTAGGAGGCATTATATATGCGGGGTCTCCGGCGCGCCATGCCGGAGCGCTTCACCCGGAAGGACCGTTAGCCGAACCATACTGAGTAAAATGCAACAAGTGACCTGACCCCGCTGTGCCGCCGGGGCCGGGGAAGCGACAGGGGGTTCGAGGGTTGAGAGACTTGAGAGGCCGCACGGCGATTGTAACCGGCGCGGCGGGCGGCCTGGGAGCTGCGTTCTCCGCCGCACTCGCCGGGGAGGGCGTGAGCCGGCAGGCGCTCGTTGATACAGACGAGGTGGGTCTGGGTAGAGTCGCCGACACCCTGGAGGGCCTCGGGTGTTCGGTGATGAGGCTCGCGGTGGATGTCGCGGACCGGGAGTCCGTCCTCGGGATGGTCGGTTCGGTAATCGAGGAGTTCGGCGGAGTGGACCTGCTCCTGAACGTAGCCGGGGTGGGGGTGATGGCTCCCGTGGAGGCGCTCGACCCCGCCGATTGGGACACCGTGCTGGGAACAGACCTGCTGGGGACCATCAACACGACCTCGGCGGTATACTCCCACATGGTCTCGAGGCGGGGCGGTCACATCGTTAACGTCTCGTCGTCGAGCGGCCTGTTCATCCCGGTGCTCTATCTCTCGCCGTACGCGGCGGCCAAGTTCGCGGTGGTCGGGTTCTCCGAGGCGCTGATGCTGGAGGCTGCGGTCCACGGCATTAATGTCACCTGCGTGTGCCCGGGCAATGTCAGGACAGGCATACACTCGACGACGCCGATAAAAGGTTTCAGCGAAGGCGCAAGGGACCTCGTGCTCAAGTCACTGGCGATAGCCGAGCGGCCCGAGTCCACCGCCCGGAGCATGGTCAAGGCGGTGAAGAAAGGGCGTTTCCTCGTGGTGACAACGCCCTTCGCGCGTTCCGCTTACTTTGTGAGGAGGCACGCGCCCGGCCTCTACTTCGCGGTGATGCGGCGCTTCGCCCCGGCGCAAGCGAAGGCCTTCGACGAGTTCAGGCAGGGCCCGGATACAGGACTTTAATCCCGGCCTGACCCCTTTATCTGAGCCCTTCCAGGTACTCGTAGTGCTTCGCCATCGCGCTTATGGAGGAACAGGCGGACTCGACTTCCTTGAAGACCATCGGGTGGCCTTCGCGGTCCTCAAGCGCGGCCCCGAGCTTTCCCTCCTGCAGGTTGGCCACTACGTAGAGAGGGATGCCGATCTCCTTTGCGAGCTCCCCGAGCTCGATGACACCCTTGCGGGCGTTCTGCATCGCGCCGTCCCAGAGCGCCCCCATTTCGATGCCCCGGCCGCCGTACTCCTGTATGCCGGGGCCCTTGTGGCGCTGCGCCTCCACGAACATGAACATGACCGAGTCGACCTCTCCGCTCCTCATAACCGTCTCGATGACAGGCTTGACCACTGAGAGGTCCAGTCCCGCCACGAGGTCTATCGGGTTTCCGGGAACGAAGTATTCCGGCAGCAGGGCCTGTACGCTGTCGAGGGTCCTCTTCGACAGCGGCGCGACCTCGAGGCCGAAGTCTGTGCATGCGTCAGCGGCAAGGACACCCAGGCCCCCGCCGCCGGTCACTATCCCGACCCGGTTGCCATGGGGCAGGGGCCGGTTGAGGAAGGCGGAGGCGGTGACGCCCGCCTCCTGTATGGTGCCGGCCGTCACGATGCCGGCCTGCCTGCAGGCGGACTCGAACATCCGGTCGGAGACCGCCATCGCGCCGGTGTGCGACCTCGCGGCCTCCATCCCGGAGCTGGTGCGCCCGCCCTTGAGCATCACCACCGGCTTGCGGGCGGTCGCGTACCGCGCGAGCTCGAAGAAGCGGCGGCCGTCCTCCACGCCCTCGACGTAGGAGATCATCACCTCGGTATCGGGGTCGTCCGCAAAGTACGCCAGGTAATCCTCGGTCTTGAGCTGGGCCTCATTCCCGCTCGAGACCGCCTTTGAGACTCCGAACCCCGCGTCGAGCACGTGACCGATAAGCATGTTCAGGATGTTGCCGCTCTGCGCGACGACGCTCACCTTTCCGGGCCGCGGGTAGAAGATCGGCATCCACGAGTAGAAATGCGCCTCGGGGCAGCAGATGCCCTGCCCGTTCGGCCCGGCCAGGACCATGCCGGCCTCCGTCGCCCTGCGGACCATCTCCTCCTGGAGCGCCGCGCCCTCCTCGCCCAGCTCTTTGAACCCGGCGGTAATGACCAGCGCCGCCTTCACCCCTTTCGCCGCGCAGTCGTCCAGGGCGCTCAGGACCTGCCGCGCGGGCACAGTGAACACGGCGAGGTCTACCTGTCCCGGTATGTCCCGCACGGAGGGGTAGCACTTGATGCCCATCACCGTCTCTTTGCCGGGATTCACGGGGTAGATCTCGCCCTCGAACGCGCCTGAGAGCAGGTTGTTGAATATGACGAAGCCCCACTTGACCTTGCCTTCGGTGGCGCCGACGAAGGCGACCGACCGGGGTTTGAACAGCAGGTCGAGGTTCACTGGGCGTATGCTCGATGCGCTTTCTTTCATTGTTGTTCCGGTTGACCGTACGTTCCGGGCCCGCCTGCGGGCACAATACAGGCCGGAAACGAGGTAACCGGCCAGAGACGATTATACAACTTATGCGGCCTGGCGGGTGCGCGCGGGACTACTGGCCCGCCTGGCGTATCATCTCCTCGATCTGGGCCCGGTCGGGGTGGTTCGGGTACACCTCGAGGGCCTGCTGGAGGAACTGGGCGCCCTCGACCCTGTCGCCCTGGTCGTACAGCGTTGCCCCCAGGTTCACCAGGGCCGCGTAGTTCCGAGGGTCGAGCTCGATGGCTTTGCGGAACGCCTCGATCTCCTTCTCCCTGTAGCCGGTGTTCCTCGTCTGCAGGTAGAGGAACCTGTAACCCATGCCGAGCAGGTTGTATCCGACGGAGGACTCAGGCTCCTTTTCGAGGGCTTCCTTGTAGAGGTCAATGGCGTCGTCATACCTGCCTTCTTCGAACGCCTCGGCGCCCCGTTCGAAGAGTTCCGCCGCCGACTCCTCCTCACCGAGGGCCAGGAAGAGCCCGACCGCCGTGCCTGCGGCCACCAGCCCCACGACCACGAGGGCCACCAGGGCGAACAGCCTGCCGCGCCCTTTCTTCGAAGGATTCATCAGGTATCGGCTCTCCTGCATCCGGCTCCGTGCCTCGACCATACTATATTCCGAAATCACGCTCTGACCAACTCGTAAGGAAATGCAGCGGTCCGGCGTCTCGTATTGCGGGAGGGAAAAACCCTACTCGCGCCGGGTGAGCAATCCCCCGAACGACTGTGTGCGGGAAGCATGTCCGCTCCGACAATCAGGGTAGGGACATGCGTCCAGCGAAAGGCGGTCGCATGAGTGTTCATGAAAAGAGCCGGGCGGCGCTCTTCAAGAAGCCCGCCTGCTGGCTGACCGTGTTGTTGTTGCTCGCGGGCGCCGTCGCGCTCGGCGGCTCGGCGACGAGGTGCGCGAAGCAGGGTGGGGGGCTCTCCGTGGAGCTCACCGTCTGGGAGCGCGCCGGGGCGGCCCGCCGTTCCGAGCCGGTGACCTCCGGGGTGCCGGTCGCGCAGTCGCGCGGCCTCATGGCCACCGACAAGCTCGGGCTTTTCGACGCCGGCGGCCGGCAGGTTCCGGCCCAGTTCACGGTCACTTCCCGCTGGGGTGGCGCACCCTCTAATGGAGCGCACCCGATACGCTGGCTCCTGGTCGATTTCCAGGCGACGGTGCCCGCGCATGGCTCCGCCGTCTTCACCCTCCGGGAGGGTGGGACGGGGAATGCGCATGACACGGGGCTCGAGGTCACCCGGAACGACGGAGAATCGCTCGATGTCTCTACAGGGGCCGCCCAGTTCGCATTCAGCAAGCGCGCTTTCCGGTTGTTCGAGTCCGTCCGGGTGGCAGGGCGCCAGGTCGTGGCCCCGGGCGGCGCCTCGGGGATAACGGCGGTCGACGCCTCGGGCAGGAGCTATTCCTCCGCCGCGTCTGCGCCGTCCCAGGTCGCCCTGGAGACCGACGGCCCGATGCGCAAAACGGTGAGGGTCCGCGGGGTACTCTCCGGAGCCTCCGGAGTGCTCCTGGACTACACAGCCCGGATCTCGCTCTTCGCCGGGAGTACGGACACGCACGTATCGATAACCGTCAACAACCGGCGGGAGCCGCAGGTGAGCGAGGGCCAGCCCCAGCTGCACCACATCGGGTGCCCCAACAGCGCGGTCTTCAGGGACCTGACCGCAAGGCTCGACTGCGCGCCCGGAGGGTTCACGCTCGGCGACGTGGAGGGCGGGCCGGTGCAGGCAGGCGCGCTCAAGGTCTACCAGGACTCGAGCGGCACACCGAGCTGGGACCGGCACCGTGGAAACCACCCGCGCCCACAGAGCTACGTGGCGTTCCGCGGGTACAGGACGTACGTCGACGGGACTCCGGCGTCCTCGGGGAACCAGGCGGAGCCGTGGATGGACTGCTCGGGCGAAGCCGGGGGTGCCATGTTGTCCGTGCGCGACTTCTGGCAGAACTTCCCCAAGGCGCTCAGGGCGGGGGGCGCGGTCCTGGAGGCCTCCCTCTTCCCAGACGAATACGCGGGGGACTATTCGTTCAGGCCGCTCGAGCAGAAGACGCACGAGCTGCTGTTCGCATTCCACGGGCCGGGGGTCGCTCCCGGGGACCTCTCGGGACGCGCGAGGTCGTTCCAGTCCCCGCTCTTCGCGGCCGCGTCGCCGGGCTACTACCTCTCGACGGGCGCGCTCGGGCGGGCAGCCGGCCTCACGGGCGACGCCTTCTTCGACGCGTACGAAGGGCTCAACCGCTCGACGCTGGAAGGCGAGCCGGCGAACCTCTACCGCGTCGTAGAGGATGCGGACTTCTACTCTTGGCAGGACTTCGGTGACGTGCCGGTGGACTACGAGGACGGCGGCACAGGCACGCTCAACGTAAAATACAACTTCGATCTCGGGATGCTCCTGCAGTTCGCCCGCACCGGGGACGCGAGGTGGCTCGAGCTCGCGCGGGCGGCGGGCAGGCACGCTGCCGACCTGGACGTCCTGCACTGCGAGGGACAGCCTGACGTCTGGTGGGAGGGCGGCTTCATAGGCCACAGCTACCACGACGAAACGAGCAACACCAACCCGAACAGGAACGAAGGCGGCCCACACCCAGACCTCGCGTTCGGAGCGCCGGGGCTCTTCATGCTCTACTACTTGACCGGCTACCGGCCCGGATACGACGCCGCCGTCGAGATAAGCAGGAACATCCGCTACCGTTTCGATAACTCCTTCGGGCGCGGCAACGACCAGGGATACGCGAACGCCTACGACTACGAGAACGACTGTGAGAGCGCCAGGCCGTTCGCACATGGGCTCTGGGTGCTGGTGGACGCTTTCAGGGCCACCGGTGACGAGTCCTACATGGAGACCGCCGCGTGGCTCATCGAGAACGCCCACCTCGCGACCGACTTGTTCATCACGCAGCCTGTGTCCGGCGACAGGCGCTACACCAAGCTCTTCTGCTGGGACCTGCTGGAGTTCGCCCTGGGCAGGTACCTGGACCTCTGCGGTGAATCGGGCAGGAGCGACGACGCCGGAGCGCGCGAACTGCTGCTGTCGATGGCGAGGCAGGAGGCGGAGGTGATGTGGCAGGAGGACGGGGCCGGCAACCGGGGTGTGCCTTACGCGTGGATGCGGGACGGGACACCCTGGGGCTGGGAAGATAGCGAGGTGGCGGTCAACGTCTGTAACTGGCACCTGCTGACCGCCGACGCCCTGGCCTACGCGGTGATATACGGGGCGGACGGTGGGATACTGGACCGGGCCAGGGAGGCCTTCAAGACGGGGTCGAACCCCGTCCTCGAATACTACCGGCCCGAGTACACGGCCACCAAGGAGGCCACCAACAGCGCCAACTTCGGGCTGGTCTACATGTCGGTTGTACACCCGCCGGACGACGCCTGCCCAGTGAGCGAGCAGTTCCACGAATGGCTGTGCCTCGAGAACCCCGGGGACCGCGACGCGGACGTGAGGGTGGAGTACTTCCTCGATGGCGGTGGCGAAGATTCGCAGGCGGTGGTGGTCCCTGCCGCGAGCCGCCGGACCGTGAGCGTCAACGACGCTGTCGGCGGGGGGAGGGACGTCGCGGCTGTAATCACGAGCGACCGGCCGGTCGTGGCAGAGCGCCCGATGTACTTCGATTACCACGGGGTGACGCGGGGCGGGCACTGTGCCCTGGGAGCGAACCAGGCGGGGACGGACTGGTATTTCGCGGAAGGGTGCACCAGGCCCGGCTTCGAGCAGTGGATGACCGTGGAGAATCCGGGAGAGGATGCTGCAAGCGTTACCCTCTCCTACATGCTCGAAGGTGGGGGCTCCAGGCAGCAGCGCGTGAGCGTGCCCGGCTCGAGCAGGACCACCATAGACGTGAACGGCTTCCTGGGGCCGGGCCAGGACGTGTCAACGAGGCTCCACAGCGGCCTGCCGGTCATCGCCGAGCGCCCGATGTATTTCTCGTACCGGGACGGGATAAGCGGGGGCCACATCTCGCCCGGGGCGCCCGCGCCGGCGACCTCCTGGTACTTCGCCGAGGGCACGACGAGGTCGAACCCCGACGACGGGAGCTACGACGAGTGGCTCTGCATGCAGAACCCGGGAAGTGGGGAGGCGCACGTCACGGCCTCGTTCATGCTCGGCTCCGGCGCCGAGGTGAGGAGGGAGTACGTGCTGGCGCCCGCCAGCAGGCAGACGGTCTCGGTCGACCTCGCCGTGGGGGAAGGCCACGATGTGAGCACGGCTCTTTCCTCGGACGCACCGATAGTGGCCGAGCGCCCGATGTATTTCTCCTACCGAGGCGCTCTCACAGGCGGCCACGATGCGGCCGGCGTCACTACGCCGGGGACCGAGTGGCATTTCGCCGAGGGGTGCACCCGCGACGGGTTCCAGACCTGGATATGCCTGGCAAACCCTCAGTCGCGGCGCGCCGGGGTCACGGTGGAGTACTTCACCGCGGGAGGCAGGCGCGTCTCGCGTGAGCTCGAGCTAGCGCCCAGAAGCCGGTCGACGCTCGATGTGAACCGGGACGTCGGGCCCGGCGAGGACGTGAGCGCGCGTGTTACATCGGACGTGCCAATCGCGGCCGAGAGGCCTACGTACTTCAACTATCAGGGGTCGTGGGACGGGGGAGACGTCATCGTGGGCGCCCGCGCGCCCGGGACTACCTGGTACTTCGCCGAGGGCTGCACCCGATAGGGGTCAGACCATTTTCGTTGTATCAGGCACTCTTCTTTACATGTTGAACATGTTGACAACGCAACGAAAATGGTCTGACCCCATTCAGGGCTCGCGGGCGAGCTCGCTGTAGCCGGCGTGCTCCTCCCACTTGTGATACAGGAACTCGGCGACAAGGCCCATAGGGATGACCAGGGCGATGGTGAGGGCAAGACGCGTAAGCGTGAACTTCCAGCCCAGGAACTGCATCTCCATGAGCTCGAGTGGAAGCTTGATGCACGCCCAGGCGCTGAGGAAGACCATGACGTTGGCTACGCGCGCGCCCTTCTTGAGCAGCATCAGCGCGAGGGGAAATGCTATGTAGAGCGGACCGGTCGGAAGCGTCCCCAGGACGATCGCCAATACGAGGCCCTTGAACCCGGACTCCCGACCCAGGTACTTCACAACCAGCGACCGGTCGACCCAGACGGCGAACAGGCCCATCATGACCATCACCGCCGGCAGAACGAAGACCAGCTCCTTGAAGTACTCCCACGAGGCCCTAGCGGTGCGGGCGCCGTTCTCGGGCCACACGAGTGACATAGTCACGGCCGCTGAGGCGGCAACGGCCAGGAAGGCCCAGTCCCACCGGATGCGCTTCCTGAGCGGGGGCCTGGCCGGCGCCTGCGGGGTCTGCTCGTTCGCGGTCATATCTTTCACCTTCTTCAGAAGCGGATTCATGCGAGTATCAGCCCCATCAACAGGGCGATGATTATCGCTACTATGAAGCTGAGCCCGTTCCGCAGTATCGCGAACTTCTTGCCGAGCTCCTTTATCTCGAGAGGCAGGAAGACGAACCCGATCATGGTCAGCGTCGTTATGAAGGCTGCCATCGCCGTGACGCCGGCGCCCATGGCGAGCAGTGACTTGGCCAGGGGGAAAGCGATTATCGCGGGGATGAACAGCACCGCGCCGAGGAATGCCGCGATGAGTATCCCCACGATGCCCTTGTCCCCGCCGATCGCGGAGGCTATCCACTCAGGAGGGATGAAACCTACGATGATGCCGATGACAGCGATTATGGCGAGCACGCTCGGCCCCATCCTCTTCGTCGCGTTGAACGCGATAAGGAGGGCCTGCTTCGTCTTCTCCCGGCTCTTGACGAGCGAGGCGACCAGGCACGCCGCCACCAGTGCGTCTATGACAATCGCGGTTACCGACACCTCAAACACCCCGCTTCTCGCACGCGGCGATGAAGTCGTTGAGCATCTTCACGCGGTCCTTGAAGGCGGCGACCCAGGCGTCGAGCCTCTTCCGCCCTGCGGGAGTTATCGAGTACACCCTCTTGGAGGGCCCGGATTCGCCGGGCTTCCACTCGGAGCGCACGAGCCCCTGGCGCTCGAGTTCGCGCAGCATCCTGTAGACCGCCGCTGAGTCCGGGTCGGGCCCTGGGAACGGCAGGTCACCCATCTCCTCGAGGAGCTGGTAGCCGTAGCCGGGCTTCTGGCGCAGCAGGTACAGGAGCCTCGGCTCGATGAACCGCTTCTGCGGCCCCTCCCGCACGAAACTCTGGTGGTCGATGGCCGCGGCTGCGGCGCGCCCGGGCTTTTTAGCGCTTCCCGACCTCACTGCACTCATTCCTACCACTCCCGTTCAACTAGATGTAATCTACATCTAACTGTAATATACATATAGTTCCATGTCAAGGGGCCACGCGCGTGAAGCCTCAAGGAAAAGCCGGCCCTTTCGGGCCGGCCGTTGGTCAAGTCAAATCCGGGGCTCCCGAGCCCTGCGTGGTATGCAGTACGCTTTAGGCCGCATCCGGGTAGTGACGGCGGAACGCCCGCTTCGTGGGCTTCTTCAAAAGCGCTCTCAAAGAGCACCACTGGAGGAGTCCCCCGACGACGATGAGGTAAGCGCCGAATCCGACAAGTAGCGGGTTAGGCCCTTTTTCCTTGTTCTGCATAGCCAGGTATATGATGGCTACTCCGGCCACGAGCCGGTTGAGGCGGCCGAGGCCGTCCACGTTCTTCCAGAACAGCTTCCACCTGGGCTTCTCCGCGTCGCTCTTCTTGCGCACTGCGATCCCTCCTTGTCATCCGGCCGCTTCTCGAGGTGGGACAACCCTGCCGCCTTGTGGTCGTCGAACTGAAATGCAACAAAGTGACCTGACCCCGATTTTGCGTTTCATTATAACCGGCGCCCGGGATGCGCTGTACAGTTTAATGAGGGAGGGGCCGATGAAATAACTGCCGGATCAATATATTGTCATTGACAGAACTGTTGTGAATTCATAATATTTATCAATACTAAAATAAATGGACGGGGAACACAGCTTGAAGGAAAAGAAAGTAGACTCTGATGAGCTCCTGCGCCAGGCGGCAATGCTCATCATGCACATAATAAGGAACCTGCGGGGCACACCCCTCGACTCGGAGCTCGACATCGAGCTCACCCTCCCCCAGAACCTCTGCCTCCAGGCGCTCGTCGAGAAGAGCCCCTCGACCATGAGCGAGCTCGCTAACTGGCTCAAGATATCCCACGGCATGGCGACCAGGACGGTCGACCGACTCGTGGAAAAAGGGCTGGTTGAAAGGCGGCACGACGACGCCGACCGGCGGGTGGTCCTGGTGTCCCTGTCCGACGGCGGCAAGGTCTACACGGAGAAGATCATCGAGGCTCACCTCGGGAAGCTCTACGACGTCTTCGAGTCGGTGAGCGACGGGCAGAAGCGGGCGTTCATCGACATGCTGGAGCAGATCGACCGGCAGCTGGAAGAGTAAACGGAGGTACCGGACATTGACTAGGTTTTTCGCTTTCCTGGCCGCTTCTTCAGAAAAGAGGCCCTGGCTTGTCGTCGGTTGCGTCGCCCTTGTGACCATCTTTCTGGTAGCCGGCATGGGCATGCTGAAGACGGAGTTCAGCCAGGAGGGCATGATGCCCGAGAAGTACGAGTCCGTAAAGGCGCTGGACACGGTCCAGGAACAGTTCGGCGGGCTCAGCTTCGAGAACGTCCTGGTCGTCGCCGACGACGTCTCCGCCTACAGGGTGGCCGGCGCTTTGATGGGGCTGTCACCCGAGAGCCTCGAGGAGGACGCTGGCATCGAGAAGGGCCGGGTGCTCAAGGTCGAGACTTACCTCGACGGCCTCAAGAAGATGGCGGAGCTGCAGGGGATGCCGGTCCCCTCGGGATTCATGCTCGGCGCCGCGATACAGCAGTTCCTCGCCACCCCGTACGCGCAGGAACAGATAGTCGGCAAGAGTGTCACCGAGGACAGGAAGGCCACCATCGTCAAGCTCCAGCTCGATTCGGACATGACCCAGAGTGAGGAAGTCAAGCTCGGCGAGCAGCTCAAGGAGTACTTCCCCGAGAAGTTCGAGGATGTGGGCGCGAAGGCATACCTGTCGGGCACGGCCTCGGTTCAGAAGGAAGCCCAGGAGTTCATGCGAAAAGAGACGAACATCCTCTTTCTCGCCGCGATACTGTTCATAATGCTGATACTGTACATGACGTTCCGCCGCGTTTCTGACGTGTTCCTGCTCATGTTCGTCATCGTGGTCGCCATATTCTGGCTCATGGGCCTCATGGGATGGGTGGGGATACCCTACACGACGATGTCAGTCGCCATCATGCCCCTGATGCTGGGCATCAACATCGCTTACGTCATCCACATACTGAGCCGCTACTACGAGGAGCGCGAAGCCGGAGGCGATATCTTCTACTCGGCCACCACCTCGGTCAAGACAGTGGGGGTGGCGGTGTTCCTGACCGCTATAACGACCGTGTTCGGCTTCAGCTCGTTCACTATAACGGACATCAAACCGATGCAGCAGTTCGGCATAGTCTGCATGATAGGAATCGCGTTCAGCTTCCTGCTTTCCCTGACACTCCTCCCGGCGGTCGTCGTCATCCGGGACCGACGCAAGAAGGCCGAGAAGCTCGATGCCCACCTCGAGAAGATGCGCAAGCGCCGCAGGGATTCGCGCTACGGTGCGATAGTGGACCGCTCGCTCGTCGGTGCCTCGATGACCGCGTACCACCACCACTGGGTGGTGACCATCGCGGTGCTTGCGCTCGTTGCCTTCGCTGTATTCTCCATCTTCAACCTGGAGACCGGGGCCGACATCAGGTCGATGATGGGCGGGGACATGCCTAGCGTCAAAGCCGGGAACATGATCTCGAGCTATTTCGGTGCGCAGGACGCTGACGTCATCCTGGTGAAGGGCGCCGTCCTCGACCCCGCAAGCCTGAAAGCTTTCGTGGAGGCCGAGGACGCGATTGCTGAGGACGGGCGCAACAAGCCGGGAAACAAGGGGTATTTCTCACGCGAGGGTAACATCTCTATCGCCGACATCATCGCCAACGCCAATGGGGGCAGCCTCCCGGAATCACCGGAGGCGGTAAAGGCCCTGGTCGCGGAGTTGGGTAAGCAGATGGACGTGGGTTCCCTGGTGTCCGAGGACGGAAAGTACGCGATGCTGATGATACGGTCCGAGGCCCCCGAGACGCAAGCCGAGACGGAGACCAAGGTCGACATCATAAGGGACGCGGCCTCCAGGCTCGAATCGGAGACGGAGCTGGAGACCCAGGTGACCGGCCTGAGCGTCCTCATATCCGATCTGATGGGGAACATCGTCCCGACTCAGCTCGAGACCTCGGGCCTCGCACTGCTCCTTTGCCTTCTAATACTCATCTTAGTATTCAAGTCGTTCAAGTACGGCGTGGTGACGCTCATCGTCGTGATTTGCGGCATGTCGGCCGAAATGGTGTTCCTCTATGTGATGAGGTGGCCGCTCGATATCATGACTGTCACCGTCGCGTCCCTCGTCATCGGCGCGGGCATCGACTTCGGGATACACGTGACCCACCGCTTCAGGGAGCAGCGCCATGACAAGGGGCTCCCGCTCGACGAATCGGTCAAGACCACGGTCCTCCACGTGGGCCGCGCGCTCGTGGCGGGAGGGCTCACCACAGCGGGCGTGTTCGGGATACTGGGTATCTCCAGCATGGTGCCGCTCAGGCATTTCGGGTGGACGACCGCGGTAGGCCTCCTGGCGGCGTTGCTCGGCGCGCTCTTCGTGCTGCCAAGCCTGCTGGTGATACTCTCCAAGAGGTCTGAAGGCAACAACGTCAAGGCTGCCGCCGAGGCAGAGGAGACGGTCGGCGAAGCGGAGGCCTGAGCCCCTCAGCGCGCGGCCGGGAAGATGAAGAAGGTGCCGGTGGCCCTGGCCACCTGCTCGCCCCCCGCCGTTATTTCCGACTCGAGGGAGGCGAGGCTTCTCGTCTTGTTGACGACCCTGGTCTCGCACTTCAGCAGACCTGAGGCAACCGGCCTGAAGTAGGAGATTTTTATCTCGACCGTCGAGCACAGCTCGTCGGGCTCGAGCCGGGTGTAGAGCGCTCCTCCCATGCCGGTGTCGGCCATGGAGTACATCACGCCGCCGTGGACCACCCTGTGGGGATTCAGAAGGGTCTCCTTGACCTCCAGCTCACACGTGCTGCGCCCGTCTGCGCAGCAGGTGAACTCGAGCCCGATGAGCTCCCCGAACGGATGAAAGCCGGCCTCCTGGTGGTTGAACTCTTTCGGCATTCAGTCCAGCCTGTCAGAGGTTGTTGTCGGCCTTTATCTTGGCGGCCTTATCCTTGGCGGCATCCACTTCGCTGCTGAGCTCTTCCAGCTTGTCGATGAAGGCGGACGTCCTGTTGGAGATGGCCGTGACGTCAACGGTCTGACCCGAGGCCTCGAGCGCGAACTGGCGGCTTATGTAGTCGAGGAACTGGTCGACCTCCGCGACCTGGGCCAGGTCCAGGTCGACGACGTCGAGGACGGCGTTCGCGTACTCCTTGTACTTCTCGACACCGTCCAGGGCGAGTATCTGCTTGTAGAGGTTCTGTGCCCTCTCGAGCTCCGCGCGGGCTTTCTTCGTATCAGCGCGTATCGGGTCCGCCGCAGCCTCGAAGTCCTCCGCGGTGGCGAGGTCGTCGGCGCTCGTGAGCAGGTCGTTGACACCTTCGCCGACCTGGTCGCCCGTGGTGCTGACGGCCTCCATTATCCTGTCGGCCCTTGTCATGAGGTCCTTCGCCTTGCCGGAGTCGTCGCCGCCGAAGACGAATACGACCAGCACGACGACTATCGCGGCCACGACGAGGAGCGCCAGGAGACTGCCGATCACCGCCCACAGGGCCTTCTTGGACTTCTTGCCGGCAGGGGTGGCTCCGGCCATCGGGCCAGCGGCAGGCGGGGGCGCTACCGGCGCCGGCGCTACGGGCGGAGGCGCTGCGGGAGGCGGCGCCTGAGCCGCGGGGCCCGGCGGGGGCGGCGGCGGTGCCTGCGCGGGGGGCGGAGGCGGAGCCGCTGCCTGGGTCGGTGGCGGCGGTGAGGGCGCTTGTGCCGGCGGTACCGGTGGGGGCGCAGGAGCTTCCGGCGGCTTTTCCAGCTGCGCGCCGCAGTTTGTGCAGAACTGGCTGTCATCGGGCACTTCGGTGCCGCACTGGGTGCATTCCATGACCCCTCCAGGATGTTGGCCGACTTCTGGGACAATGTTATCGTGATATCGCACCTGAAAGCCAGAGGAACGCTCGGACGGAGGCTCGATGAAACGTTCAAGGAAGCTGCAGGCCGCGGCTCTGCTCGCACTATTGCTCGCTGCCGCCATCGCGCCGGAGGCGCTCGCGTCGTGGAACGGCGGCCATGACGTCCTGGGGAGCACCGGGGCCGGCACGACGTGGTACTTCGCCGAAGGGAACACCCGCAGCGGATTCAACGAGTGGGTATGCCTGCTCAACCCCAACGCTTCGCCCACGACCGCGGCGTTCACCTACATGCTGGGCACGGGGGAGAACATCGAAAGGTCGTACAACCTCCCCGCGGAGAGCCGGACCACCGTGGACGTCGGCAACGAGGTCCCTGCGGGTAACGACGTCTCAATCAGGGTCAGCGCAGGAGCGCCTGTCGTCGCGGAGCGGCCCATGTACTTCCGCTACAACGGTGCCTGGACCGGCGGGCACGACGTGATGGGCGCGGCGGGCCCACTGACTGAATGGTACTTCGCCGAGGGCACCTGCCGTCCGGGCTTCGATTCTTACATCTGCCTCCAGAACCCCTCCGGGACCGATTCCCAGGTGACGATAACGTACATGCTCGGCAGCGGCGGGACGAAGGAGCAGTCGCTCACCGTCGGGAGGAACTCGCGCTCCACGGTGACGGTAAAGCAGCACCTCGGGGAGGGGGACGACCCGGCCCACGACTTCTCGGCGAAGGTCCTGTCGACCAACGGGGTGCCGGTGGTCGCCGAGAGACCGATGTACTTCGCCTACAGGGGGGCCTGGACCGGCGGCCACGACGTGCTGGGCGCGCCGGGGCCCGCGCCCGAGTTCTACTTCGCGGAAGGGACGTGCCGGCCGGGGTTCGACCCCTACATCTGCATACAGAACCCCGGCGGCGCCGCGGCTAAGGTCAGGGTGACCTACATGCTCGGGACCGGCGAGGTGAAGGCCCAGTCGCTGACGGTTGGAGCCCGTTCTCGCGCAACCGCAGTGGTCAAGCAGGTGCTCGGGGAGTACGACAACCCCGAGCACGACTTCTCCGCGAAGGTGGAGACGACGAACGGCACGCAGATAATAGCCGAGAGGCCGATGTACTTCGCCTACAGGGGCGCCTGGACCGGCGGGCACGACATCGTGGGAGCGACCGCCCCGGCGGGTTCATTCTTCTTCGCGGAGGGCAACTGCCGTCCCGGGTTCGACCCCTATATATGCATCCAGAACCCGAACCCGGCGGACGTCCAGGTGAATATCACGTACATGCTCGGGGGCGGAGGCAGGAAGGAGCAGGCGCTCACCGTGGGGAAGAACTCGCGGTCCACCGTCGAGGTGAAGCAGCAGCTCGGGGAGGGGAACGACGCCGCGCACGACTTCTCGGCGAGGGTGGAGGCGGCAGGGGGGGCCGCGATCGTGGCCGAGAGGTCGATGTACTTCGATTACTACAGCACCGCCCGGTGGTCCCTGACCGCGGTCGGGGACACGAACCTCGGCGGCGACATGTCCCCGATACTAGCGGCCAACGGCTTCGCCTGGCCGTGGTCCGCGGTGGGAGAACTCCTGCGCTCGACCACGCTGACCTTCGCCAACCTGGAGTGCACGATGTCCTATACCGGCTCGCCCGTGCCCGGCAAGACTTTCACTTTCAGGGGCGACCCGGCGGCGCTTCCGTTCATGAGGGACAACGGCGGGGTGGACGTGGTCTCGCAGGCCAACAACCACGCCCGGGACTACGGCGCCCAGTCGCTGGTCGACAGCCTGGGCTACCTCGACTCATACGGGATAAAGCGCTGCGGGGCGGGAGCCGATTACTCCTCGGCGCACGTCCCGGCCTACCTTGACGCGAACGGCCTCCGAATCGCTTTCCTCGCCTACGACGACATAGGCTATGCCGGGTGGTACGCGGACACGGGCTGGCCCGGGGTGTGCGACGCCACCGACACGGCCCGTCTGGCCGCCGACGTCAACGCCGCGAGGGCGGGGGCCGACCTGGTCGTGGTCTCGTTCCACTGGGGGACAGAGCGGCAGTACAACCCGGACCCCAGCCAGACCACGTTCGCGCGCTTCGCGATAGACTGCGGGGCCGACCTGGTGCTGGGGCATCACCCGCACGTCGTGCAGGGGTTCGAGTTCTACAAGGGGAAGCTCATAGCGAACTCGCTGGGTAACTTCGTCTTCAGCCCGGGAAGCGAAGCTGGGCGCTACACGGTGCTGACACAGCTCGACATGGACTCGCGCGGGTTCCTGGGGGCGACGGTGCGGCCGGTCTACATCAGCAACGGGAGGCCCCAGCTGATGGGCGGCTCGGAGGGCAACGCCTGGATATCCCAGGTCGCTGCCCTCACGCAGGGGCGGGGCACGCCGGCGCGGCTGGGCGACTCCGTTATGTACATCCCGTAATGGGGTCAGACCATTTTCGTTGCACTGGCCACGGTGGTTATCCCAGGCAACATCCACCAGCGGCGGATGTTGAAGATGTTGCTTATGCAACGAAAATGGTCTGACCCCATTATGGTATGATGGGGCCCCAGCCGCCGGCGATGGGCCTTCCGTGCGAGTCCCTCGCGACGCCTCTGTTCCTGAACTTCTCGAGGTCCGCCTGGCGCCACTCGTCCTCCCGGCCTGGGACGACCCAGCCGCACTTCACGCACTCGTAAGCCGACTGGATGAGCGGCTCACCGCACTTACCGCAGTTCGCGCGGTCGAGGTCCGAACCCCTGACCCTGACCCTGATGCCCAGGGCTGGACAGAAGACGACGTACTTGAAACCGGGACGCTCAGGGTCCGGGTCTATGGCCAGGACCTCGACCTCGTCCCCGCGGTCGAACGCGGGCTTCCCCTCGACTGTCAGTCTCTTGGAGAGCCGGCACGCGTCGCCCGGTTTCAGCTCGAACGCCATCGTCTCCTCCGACATGCTGCACGGACCCGGAGCGGCCCTGTCAGTCTTTCTATCGGCTGCTCGAGACCTCAGTCTGAGCCCCGGCACTCCTCGATGTCCACCGTCTTGAGGGTCTCTGAGTATCTCTTGGGCAGGGTCTGGTAGAGGTGGGTGCCCATGAGCGTGAACTTGGCCATCTCATCGCCCACGTCACGGACGACCCTGGCAGGGACGCCGACGATCAGCTTGCCGGGGGGCACGTTGGTCCTCGGCGCCACCAGTGCGCCTGAGGCGATCACCGAGTTAGCGCCTATGTGCGAGGCGTCGTTGACGATGGCGCCCATGCCAACCATGACGTGCTCGTCGAGCACGCACCCGTGGAGGATGGCGCCGTGACCGACGTGGGAGTCCGGGCCGAGGCTTGTGGTGGACTGAGGGCCGGCGTGGATGACCGCGTTCTCCTGGACGTTCGAGCCGTTCCCGATGATTATCGTGCCCCAGTCCCCGCGGAGCACCGCCCCCGCGCCGATGAAGCACGTCTCCCCGATGCGGACGTCGCCGATGACAACGGCGGTCTCGTGGATGAATGAGGTCCCGCCGACCTTCGGACGGCGGCCTTCGAACTCGTAAAGCGGCATGGTGCCTCCTAGAAAAACGACTTTCGGACCCGGCTGTCGAGGCCGGGCGGCTACACGTCATAGTAGACTAAAGGGCGTCCGCTGGAAACACAGGGAGGGGAGGCGCGGTCATGATAGAGCCGTTCCGCCTGGAGCGACGCTTCGCCTCGCACGAGTACACGGCGAGGTCCACGCTGACCGCCTCGGACTGCGAGCCGCTGGCCCAGTCGGAGGTCGTAGCGCTCGCCGACGACGAGGCCCGGGGCATGTGGGAGGACCTGAAGCTCGCCTACACCGAGTACCGCGGCCTCGGCCTGCTGCGCGAGGAGATATCGGGCCTGTATGAGAGCGTCTCACCGGACGAGGTGCTGGTGGCCGCGCCGGAAGAGTGCATCTTCCTGGCCATGAACTGCCTGCTGGAGAAGGGCGATAACGTCGTCTGCACCTGGCCCGGGTATCAATCGCTCTACGAACTCGCCCGCTCGATGGGGTGCGAGGTCGAGCTGTGGGAGCCGGACGAGGCGTCGGGGTGGCGATTCGACCCGGCGCGCCTGCGAGGGCTGGCCAGGCCGGACACGAAGCTCATCGTCGTCAATTTCCCCCACAACCCGACAGGCTTTCTTCCCGAACGGACGGAGTTCGAGGAGATGGTCGGGATCGCCCGGGGGTGCGGGGCCCACCTCTTCTCAGACGAGATGTACAGGCTGCTCGAGCTCGACCCGGCGGCGCGCCCGCCGGCGGCCTGCGACCTCTACGACAGGGGCATCAGCCTCTTCGGGATGTCGAAGTCGTTCGGGATGGCGGGTGTGCGGATAGGTTGGCTGGCGGCCAGGGACCAGGCTCTCTACCGCAGGATGGCTGCGTTCAAGGACTACACGACCATCTGCTCCAGCGCCCCGAGCGAGGTGCTCTCGCTCATCGGCCTGCGAGCACGGGATACCATCGTCGGCCGGAACCTCGAGCGGATACGGCGCAACCTGGCGCTGCTGGACTCTTTCTTCGAGCAGAGAGCGGAGCTGTTCGAGTGGGTGAGACCCGCGTGCGGGACCATCGCCTTCCCGAGGCTGCTCAACGGCCCGGATACCCCGGAGCTGTGCAGGGAACTCCTTGAGAGGACCGGCCTTCTACTGCTCGATTCCACCCTTTTCGACTACGGCAGGCGCCACCTCAGGATCGGCTTCGGCAGGGAGGACATGCCTGAAGCCCTGGCTCTCTTCGAGGAGAACCTCGACGGCATCTAGAGGCCGAGCTTGGTCCGGTTGGCCTCGATGTGGGCGAGCATGTTGTCCGCCGCCTCGGCCGCGTCGGTCTCGATGTGCAGCACGCCGCCCGTCACCCCGGGGAGGTCCGCGGTCAGCAGCTGCACCAGGTCCGGCGCCCCGGTGACGAAGGGCACCGGGTTGACGTAGGTGTACAGGCCGAACGCCAGCGCGAATATGGCGTCGATTGTCGCTTTCTGCTCCATGTACTCGGGAGCGCAAGCCACGAGCGGGAGGTCCGGGACGGGGACGTCCCCCAGCGCGGCGGATATCGCGGCGATGAGGTCGGCGACACGGCCGGTGTCGGTGCACGTGCCGTAGCTCAGCACCGGCGGCACGCCCAGGCTCTCGCAGAGCCCTTTCAAGCCCGGCCCGGCGAGCTCCGCGGCCTCCGGCAGGCACAGGCCGGCGACCTGGAGGGCGCCGTTCCCGCAGCCCATCGAGAGAACAAGGATGTCTCGCTTGATGAGCTCCTTCGCGACCGCGACGGTATGCACGTCCTGGCCGCTATCCCTGAGCGAAGTGCAGGATACGAGCCCGGCGACTCCCCTGATGGTGCCGCCCTTGATGGCGTCGAGCAGCGGGTCTAGAGTCCCGCCCAGGGCATCGAGGATGCTCTCGGCGCAGAAGCCTACGACGGCCTCGCTCATGGGCAGCCCGGTCACCGGCTCGACCGCCTTGCTCCGGGTCTTGTAGTTCTCGATGGCCATGTCCAGTAGCCGGGCCGCCTGCTCGGCTGCTTTCTCCGGGATGTAATCGAGCCTGTCGGTGACTCCCTCGAAGGCTACCAGGTCGCTCACCGGAATCAGCTTGACGCTGTACTTCTCGGCGTAGATGGGGTCTATCGGCATGGAGCAGTTCATGTCGCAGGCGAAAAGGTCGACACACCCGGAGGCGAGGACCGCCTCCTGCATTATCCAGTTGCCGGTGAAGCCGTAGAACGCGTCGTCCATCTCCCAGCGCTGTATCATCTCCTGCCCGGTCTCTATGTTGGCGATGACCCGAAGGCCCTTCGCGCCCGCGGCCTTAGCTTTCTCCTGCCACTCGGGAAGGCGCGCGAGCTGTACCATGGCGAAGCCCAGGAACGGCTCGTGCCCGTTGGGAAGGGCGTTGACGTAGTCGCCGTCGAGCACGCCCAGGTCCACCCGCATCCTGTGGGGACGCGGCAGGCCGTAGAGGATGTCCATTCCGAACTCGTTCACTATCTGGCTCTGGTAGGCCATTGCCACCGACATGCGCATCGCCTTGAGCGCGAGGCTCTGGTAGAAGCCGTCCACGTTGGTCAGGCACGAGCTGGTGGCGCGCATCATCTCCCCGTAGATCCCCCCCGGGAAGATGTCGAGCTTGCGCCAGGTCTCTTTTCGCTCCGGCGGGGCGAGCGCTTCCACCACAGCGCTCGGCTCGTCCGCTTTACGGTTGAAGTCCGCCGTCACGAAATCGCAAAGGCGCATCGCGACGTCGCCGTCCGAGCCCGAGACGTCCACGCCCAGCCGGCCCGCGAAATCGCGCAGCTTGCCGGGCTCGCTTATCTCGTACGGGGTCTTTCCCCCGGCGGTCGCCCGCAGGGTCTTCACCGTCTGCTCGGTATGGTAATGGTACGTCGCCGCGCCCAGCACGTTGCGCAGGAGCATCATCCGCATCGCCATGCCGTCGGCCTTGATGCCGCACGAGCCGCGCTTGTCCTTTTCGGCGTCGGCCCTGCACGGGCCGTTGGAGCACAGGTCGCAGCGCACCCCGCCCATGCAGAACGGGCACCGCTTGTCAGGGTCGCCGCCCATTCCCTGGGCCTCGAACCGGTCCCAGAGGTTCGTTATGCCGTCAGGTTTTATCCGCTCGTTGTAGACCCTTCGCACCGACTCGTGGTAAGAGATTCTCTCCTGCTCCATGTGACCCTCCAGGTTTTCAGGCTGTGACTTACTCGCGAAGATTAACGTTCCCATCTGGTTCGCATAAGAGATTGATTACCCACGTTCACTTTCGTTCCTGCATCAGTGCGAAAAAAACGCGCCGCCCTGGAACTCCCCGGCACCACCCTTTCGGCGTATAGGATTATCCCTCATTAAGCCGAATCTCAGCCCCAGGAGGGCGGCAGCTATCAAGCGGTTCCCGGAGCCTTCCCGATGACACGATTGGAAGCGAATACTCCAAGCGGGAAGGCAGAGAACAGGTGGACGGGAAGCACGGGCTCAGGGCGGCGTGGTCGGTGCCCATCAGGCTGCTGGCGGCCTTGCTGGTGTTGGCGGGCGCCGGGCTCTGCCAGCTGATCATCCTGCAGGGAGTATTCGAGCCGTTCCACGTAGTCCACAGCGGCTCCATGGCTCCCGGCATCGCGACCGGCGACGCGGTCGTCGTGAGAGAGGCCGACGCAGGCAAGCTCAAGGTCGGCGAGGTGATAGTCTTCAGGGACTGGGATAACAAGGAGAACCTGGTGGTCCACAGGGTCGTGGGCATCGAGGACATGGGCTACACCAGGTACTTCAGCACCAAGGGCGATGCCAACCCCGAGCCTGACCCCGTGAGGATAACGCCGGGCTCCATCGTGGGGGTCTGCTGGGCGAGGGTCCCCAGGTTCGGCTACCTCATGGAGGACCTGGTCTCGCCGATGGGGTTCGTCTTCTTCGTCCTGGTCCCAGTTGTCGGCGGCTTCTGCCTCGCGCTGGCGCACGACCTGGCGGAGCGCGCCGTGCTCAGGCGCCACCGCAGGCGCCGCTTCCATCCGATGCCAACTGCCGCGTAGCATCGAGACCCGCCCCCCGACTTGCGATAGACTTCCATGTTGGACGCTTCATTCGATGCAGTGTGCGCGAGTGCCATACCGGAAGGGGATGAGACCATGGACTATGAGACCCTCCTATATGAGACCGAAGGCGAGATAGGAGTCCTCACCTATAACCGGCCAAGGATTGTGAACGCCATCAACGTGAGGATGCTCGACGAGCTGAACATGTTCTGGCTGGAGCGCCAGAGGGATTATGCCGCGCGGGTCATCGTGGTACGCGGCGCGGGCGATAAAGGCTTCTGCTCCGGTCTTGACATGAAGGCGGTCGCGACCGAGTTCATGCCCGAGGGCGGCGCGACCGCGGCGACCACGTTCGAGGGGCAGAACCTGTTCTCTAACGTCATCAGGCTGATGCGCTCCTGCCCGCAGCCGGTGATCGCGGCCGTGCACGGGCCGGCGATGGGGGCGGGGCTGTCGATGGCGCTGGCCTCCGATGTGCGCCTGGCCAGCGAGGACGCCTTCTTCTGCGCCCAGTACATCAACATCGGGACCGGCGGCGCCGACATGGGTTCGAGCTTCTTCCTGCCGAAGATAGTGGGGTGGGGCCGCGCCGCGGAGATGTGCATGACAGGCTCGAGGGTGCCGGCGGACGAGGCCTACCGCATGGGTCTGGTCAACCACCTGTACACCCGGGAGGACCTGTTCCCGGCCGCGGTGGCGATGGCCCGCGAGATGTGCTCCAAGAACGACCTGGGCCTGCGACTGACGAAGGACGCCTTCAACGCGGCGCTCAACGGCTCGTCGCTCGAGGACGCGAACCGCATGGAGGACCGCAACCAGGCGCTCATCATCGCGGACGGCATCACAAAGGGCATGACCGACCTGGGCTAGCTCCCTGGAATAGCGGTACTCTACCAGAGGTTCCGGTTGTAGTCGTACTTGCCTATTGCCTCTATCTCTCTCAGGTCACCACCGATGACCGCCGAGCCTTTGACCGTGACCAGGAGCTGGTGGTAGTCGATGTCCAGGTAAGGGATCACTGGTGGGATGCGCATGCGTGTCAGGTGGTGGTAGACGGGCGTGACCTCAAGGTCGAGCGCGGATGACCTCGCCGTCCAGGGTGCCATCGGTTCGGCCGCGTCGAAGCTGAACTGGGACGGAGAGGGCAGGTAGAAGCCCTTTCCGTCCGTCCAGAAGTAATCGTAATGGTGGTGGACCCCCGCGTCGTAAAAGCACGAAAGAACGACGCCCGCCATATTGTCCGACCAGAAGTGCAGCCAGTTGGCCGTCGAATGCCGGGGCTGTATGCCCCAGTTATGCTCGCAGTAACCGTACCCGTCGAACGGGGTCTCCCGCCCCTCGACCTCCAGCCTCCCCGACGTCCTGTTGTTGATGAACTGGAAGACGTAGTAGTCGAGTCTCCTGGTCTCGATGCGGTTGAGGTGCACGTCGGCCAGGGCCTTCTGAGTAAGCTCGCAGGAAATCGAAGGGGTCTGCGCCTCGACCTTCCACCCGTCCTCCCTGCTGCCCTCGAAGACCACCCGGCCCCACCTGCCTTCAGCCCTCACGCTGACCCGGTCCCCGGGGAGCGCCACCACCTTCCCGAACCTCTCCTCGGTGGTCCTCGTCCCGTTGCCGAAGTCGATGAACGTCATGGAGACGTAGGAGGAGGGGATTGCGAGCATCGCCAGGAAGACGGAGTAGAGCTGCCTCTCCGGGTCCATCCCCTCGAAGTACCACCACTGTTTCCTCCGGAGGAAGGCCATCGCTCCCCGGCGGCGGGTGGACGTCTCTACGTACCCCTCGTTTCGCATCGTTCACATCCTTCCGCTCCGCGGCTTCAGGGCTTGAATCGGGGTCAGGCCTCAGTTTAAGCCTCGACGGCGGCTTCAGGGCATCATGTCAGCGGGCGCACCGAACTGCCCCTCCGTCCACGAGGGCGCGGCCTTCAAGACCCAGTTGCCGTTCTCGTAGTGGAACAGGAACGAGACGGGCTGGCTGCCCTCGGTGGGCGCGATGAGCGTGGCCGCGCCGGTCGCCCAGGTCGGGTCGCTCGCGCTCAGCTTCTGGATGCCTATCTTGTAGTCGGCCGGGTTGTGGCCCTGCTGGGTGAGCCAGTTCCGCATCAGGTTGTTCATCTGGACCGAGCCCTGCTCTATCATCTTCTGAGCCTGGGCGGCGGCCTGCTGCTGCGCGGCGGTGGTCGCGGCGGCGAGCGAGGCGGCGGAGGCCTGCTGGGCCGCCAGGTTGGCCCAGTAGATAGGGCCGTCAGAGGGGTTGTACCAGTCGGGGATGGTCTTTGCGGCGTCCTTTTTCGCCTCGGCGTTTGCCAGGGACTGCTTGGCCTGGGTCAGGTCTGAGCCCGCGGTCGCCGTCGAGATGGCACCCTCGGCGGTACCCTTGCTCACGTTGTAGGTAGACTCGGCGACGTTGAACGCGTCCTGGATATCGGCGTTTATCTCTGTCTTCGCCTCTGTGGCGAGGATCAGGGCCTCGACCGAATCGGAATCGACCTTGCCCTCCGCCTCGCCGATCTTCTTCTTCTCGTTGTCGGGCACCTGCACCCCCTTGGCGGTCGCGTCGGCCAGGGCCGCCTTCGCCTCGGAGATCTGCTTGGTCGCCTGGTCCGAGACGCTCGAGTCGCCGCCGCAACCGGCAACGAGGAGCGAACCAAGTGCTAGGATCAACAGGATGAGCGCAATCCGCTTGGACATGTGGACCTCCCTTTCCCGGCCGTGGCCGGCCTTGCTGCGGACCCGACAGTACCATCCGACCATATCATTTTACCAACGGCGTGACGGATAATATACGCATGAGGCCTTCGAGAGGCGGTTTCGCGGTCTGAGTGTCCGTGGCGAGAGGAGGGGCCGTGGCGCAGTGGCTCGATTTCAAGGGGAAGATAGTCGATGCCGGTCATGCCCGGTCGAGGAAGGCGCACCAGTTCTTCTACCTGGTACAGGACTTGAGGACCTCGATACAGTACCCGGTGTTCGTAACAGTCGAGCGGAAGCGCGGACGCGGCGCCGGCGAGCCCAAAGAGGAAACCTTCGAGGTCGGCGACACCGTCCGCGTGGCCGGGAAGATGCAGCCGGTCATAGGCATTCCGCTGGCGGGCATGAAGATGATACAGCAGTCCGACGTCCAGAACACGGGACCGTCCTCACGGCCTTTCTCCAACGCCGTTGCACTTATCCCGGAAGAAATGGAAAGAGTCGAGGGACCTCTCTAGGCGCCGCGGCTTAGTCATATCTATTGCTTATCGATTCGATAATCTGCTATTATCCTCCCCGATTGTTCATTCCTGAAAGGAGTTCATGAGGATGGAGGATTACAGGCAGATGTGGGCGGACATCGGGGTAGACCTGAAAGCGCATGACGGCCTGCTGGAGGTGCTCCCACCGCTTTTCGGCGATGTGATAGTGAACCAGCCCAACCGGCCCGCCAGGATGGCTTACTTTGACGCCTTCTTCGGGGAGATCCATGGAAGGCGCATCTGGGAGCTGGTCCAGCAGCAAAAGAGCGGCAGGAAGGTGGTCGGGGCATTCTGCACCTATGTCCCGGAAGAGATCGTCACGGCGCTCGGCTCCAGCTGCGTCGGGCTCTGCGGAGGGGCCGAGGTCGCCTTCGAGGCGGCCGAGCAGTATCTCCCGCACAACACGTGCGCCCTAATAAAGTCCTCCCTCGGCTTCAAGCTGGGAAAGGTCTGCCCGTACTTCGAGGCGAGCGACCTCGTGATAGGCGAGACCACGTGCGACGGCAAGAAGAAATACTACGAGATACTGGGGGAGATGGCCGACGTCTACGTGATGCAGCTCCCCCAGATGAAGCAGGAGGCCGACCGGGAGATGTGGCGTGGGGAGGTCCGCAGGTTCACCGCGAAGATGGAGGAGCTTACAGGTGAGAAACTCGAGCTCGACAGGCTTAAGGAAGCGGTGAAGGTATCGAACGATAAGCGGAAGGCGATGCAGCGGTTGGCGGAAGTAAGGAAGGCGGCCCCACCCGTCATCTCCGGCAAGGACGCGCTCTTTATCAACCAGATAGCGTTCTTGGACGAGCCACGGAGGTTCGCGAACAAGGTGAACGAGCTCTGCGACGAGCTCGAGAAGCGGGCTGCGGCCGGCGAGGGGGTAGCCGAGGCCTCGGCGCCGCGCATCCTCCTTTCGGGGTGCCCCATGGCCATCCCCAACTGGAAGGTCCCGCACATCGTCGAGTCAGCCGGAGGGGCGATCGTCATGGAGGAGCTTTGCACCGGGAGCCGTTACTACAGCCACCTGGTGGACGAAGCGGCGGCTGACCTGGATAAGATGCTCGACAACATCGCGGACAGCTACCTGGACATCGACTGCGCGGTCTTCACGCCGAACGACGAGCGCGCGGAGAACATAGTCCGCATGGCCAAGGAGTACTCCGTCGACGGTGTCATGTACTACTCCCTGCTCTTCTGCTCGCCGTACAGCGTGGAGGCGTACAAGGTCAGGAAGGCGGTCGAAGGGGCCGGGGTCCCGCTCCTGTACGTCGAGACGGACTACAGCCAGGGAGACGCCCAGCAGATAGCCACGCGGGTCGAGGCTTTCCTCGAGATGCTCTCCAGTAAGTAGGACTCTATGCCGGCACTGGCAGCTCGCCGTTCTGGCGCCCGGTCTCTTTCAGGAAGAAAGCGACCACAAGGGCGATAACGAACAGGACCACCAGCGCTATCATGGACCAGTAGAACGGCGTATCGCCGATGCCCTTCATCGACTCCATGAGGAAGGTCACCGCGACGCCGCCCGCGTTCCCTAACAATAGGAGTATCGAGGTCGCAGTGCCGGTCAGCGCGTGTCCGGTGGTCTCTTCTGCCATGGTCAGCACCAGCGGGTAGGCGGCGAATAGGAAGAATCCCATGAACACTACCACGACATACACCTGCGGAGTGCTGTTCAGCTGGGCCATCAGGAAGATGGTCGGTATAGCGACGGCGGCGGCGAGCAGCAGGAAAGGCTTGCGCTTCATGAAGTGGTCTGAAAGCGAAGGTATGACGACGCAGCCGACCACTCCCGCTATCACCATGACCGCGCCGATGTAACCCGCCGTGTCCTGCGATATCCCCTTCGGCTTCAGGATGCGGTCTATCAGCTGGAGTATCCCCACGAACGCGCCGTTGCCGATGAAGAGTATCACGCAGAGGAGTCGGAAGTCGTACAGCCCGAAGATCTTGCGGAAGCTCTTGAAGTCGATCGCCGCGCTCTCGCTCTGGAGCTCGGCCTCCGTACGTTTGGGGGGTTTGGGCGGGGCAGCCTTCCCGAAGATGCCGAACACGACCGCGCCGGCCGCGGCGGCGATGCTGTAAAAGAGCACCAGCCAGCGGACCGCGCCCAGATTGTCGCCGAACCCGTCCAGTAGAGCGGGCGTCAGGGCAAGCGCGACGATCATCCCCAGGAACAGCGCCAGCGTCGCAAGCCCGGTGGCGAGCGCCGATTCCTCGGTCGGGAACCACGCGGCGACCATCTTGGTGATGCTGTTCAGCACAAACGGCTGCCCGACGGCGATGCCTATCATGCCGATGAGGACAAGCGGGTAATTACCCGCGAAGAGCCTGAGGAACGAGAACCCGGCCGTCAGTACCGCCCCCAGCATCACCGCGTACCGGAACCCCTTTCGGTCGATTATTATGCCCGCCGGGATCGACACCGGGATGTAGATGAGCGGGAACATCACAGCTAGGAGGGTAATGCTGGACTCGCTCTGGCCCATGAGCTCGGCGATACCTGTCAGCTTCGCGGTCGAGGTGGTTATCGAGGCGTAGTTCAGCCACATCAACTGTGTAAGAGCCCCGACGAGCATGAAGGCCGCCAGCACGACCCAGCGGTAACGGTACAGGCCGTAGGTCTCCTCGGGTGCTCCAGTGGATTCCGCTTCCATGCCGCGCCTCCCTGCCCAGGCCCCGGTCGCGCCGGGGCGACGCCACGGACTCATGTCTGCGGGTAAATCATATTTCACCGGCTCCGGGCGGGGCAACAGGCGAGGTTCTGATCGATTCTCCTCGATATGCATTGCGTCCTGTTATATAGTTATCGCGACTCGATTCATGGGGGGTAAATGCGCCTGAGAAAAGTCCTCCGGACGGCAGTCCTCCTTCTGCTGTCGCTGTCGCTGCTAGCGGCCGGATGTGGCGCCGGGACGGACCTGGCCTACTCTACCGAACCGGACGCTCCGGTCATCGTCTACAGCAGTTACAAGGCGATAGCTCCAATCTACAACCCCGGCGTGCCCGAGGACGTGATCTACGGCGACGGGACCCTCATCAGGAAACGCGACCCTTACGTACTGCTCACAGGCAAGCTCAGCCAGGCCGAGGTGCAGGGCATCCTGGAGGAGCTCGACGAGGAGGGCTTCTTCGGTCTTGAAGAGAGCTATACGAACAAGGAGCCCCTGGCGGGGGGCACGACCGAGAAGATTACGGTCTACCTTGAGAGCGGGGCGCACACGGTTTCGGTGGAAGGTGGGACGGGGCCTCCGGGCTGGGGCGACATCGTCGCCTCGGTCGCTGAAGCGCAGCCCCCGGACATGCAGGAGTACGTCCCGTCCTCTCTGACCCTCTTCGCGCGCGAAGCCGGGCAGGTCCCCGAAGGCGCTCGGGTGGACCCGTGGCCCGGCGACCCGGCCGACCTCGCGCAGGCGGCCTCCTCGCAGAAAGGCCTGGTGCTGGAGGGGGATGAGGCCGCGACCGCGTGGAAAGCAGTCCAGGAGGAGTTCGTCGCGAGCGGCGGCGGCGACTCGTACTGGAGCGCGGGCGGCAAGGTCTATACTTACGTCTACGCGACACCGATACTACCTGGGGTAGAGGAAGGGGATTGAGGAAACACGGCGTATTGGCCTTAACTATAGATCCACGGGCACTGGGTGATAAAAGGAGGTAGCGTGGAAGCTAATCTGGTGGCACAGGTAACGTACACCTATGAGGTCAGCGGTGGGGTCCCGGGCTGGTTGATAGCCCTGCTCGTCGTGTTCTGGCTGGCTACCTACATCTTCTCGGCGTTCTGCCTGATGAAGATGGCCGACAGGCTGGGGGTTGAGAACGGCTGGTTCGCGTTCATACCGTTCCTGAACCTCTGGCTGCTCACGCAGATGGGCAACAGGGAGACGAGCTGGTTCATCATCATGCTGATATTCTCGTTCTGCTGCAGCATCGTCACCTTCGTCATGATAATACTCATCATGATGGACGTGGCCGAGGCGCTCGGGTTCGAGAACTGGTGGGGGATCCTGCTCATCATCCCGATCTTCAACTTCTACGTGCTGTACAAGCTGGCTTTCACCGAGCCGTAGGACCCGGCTCCCGCGAGGTTTGACTCGAGGCGCGCCTCTTTCGGCGCGCCTCCTGTCAAGATGAAGGAAGTTCGATCGCCCGTACCGTGAAAGGGGTCGTTTCCTCTGGAATCATTCACCACTCTTCTTTCCGAAACAGGTCTTCACGAGCTGAGGCAGGTAGGGGGAAAAGCGGCCAATCTCGGTCATCTCAGCAGCGCCGGATTCCCGGTCCCTCCCGGGTTCTGCGTGCTCGCCGGCGCTTTCGAGGCGTTTCTCCATCAGGCTGGCCTGGACAGGCGCATTCGGGACATCATCGAGACGATTGATTTCGCCGACCTGGAGGCGGTCGAGAACGAATCGGCCCGGATCAGGGAGCTCATCATTGAAAACCCGGTGCCGGGGCGGATCGAAATAGAGATAGCCTCGGCGTACGCGACGTTGACCCGAACGGCCGGCGAGAGCGGACTGGTGGCGGTACGCTCATCCGTCGGAACGACGGATCTTGCTTCTACATCGTTCCCGGGACAGATGAGCACTTACCACAATGTCAGGGGCGAAGCGGAGCTGATGAATAGGGTCAAGGCGTGTTGGGCTTCGGTCTTCAGTTACGCGGCGATGGTAAATCGACACGTCCGGGGGATTGCCTATTCAGATGTCTTCATAGCCCCCCTCGTCCAGCTGATGATACCGGCAGATTCCGCGGGCGTGATCTTCACCGCGAACCCGCTCAACGGCCGCCCGGACCAGATGGTCATCAATTCCTGTTTCGGCCTGGGTGAGGGCGTAGTCTCCGGGGAGCTCAGTTGTGACCATTTCGTAGTGAACCGGGACTCGCTCGAGATCCTGGAGGAGGAGATCGGAGAAAAGGAGTTCAGGATAGAGCTCGACTCGCGGGAAGGGCATGGAAACAGGAGGGTCCCCCTCCCGGAGGAGGAGGGCCGCTCGCAGTCGCTGTCCGGTGACCAGATAGCGGAGCTCGTGCGCATCGCGCACAGAGTCGAGGAGCTTTACGGCTTGCCCCAGGACATCGAGTGGGCGTTCTGGGGCGGGGAGCTTTTCATACTGCAATCGAGGAGAATAACCGTGCCTCGCGCGAGTGAGCAGGCCGGGGAGGCGCTCCCCGTTGAGTGGGTGTCTGAGTTCGACTCCACGGTGGACCCCGAATACCCCGAGTACACACTCGCCAACATCAGCGAGGTGATGCCGGGCGTCCTCACCCCTCTTTCCATAACCTCGGGCATCGGGTATCTCGACTGGGGGTTCGTCGAGACCAACTCCTCCTTCGGGCTCATGAGGGGCATCAGGCCCAAGAGTGAGTACACGTTCCTCGGTGTGTTCTACGGTCGCGCACACCTGAACGCCTCGGTGCTTAAAGCGATCACCTCGAGACTGCCGGGTGCCACCGCCCAGGAATTCGAGCGATTGACGCCCGAAGAGGAAGAGATGCGCAGGGCTGAGAAGTTCCGCCTTACCCCCGAATCCCTGCTGATCCTGGCAGGGGCCATTTGCAGCCTGACCTCCAAGATGATGAATACCCCCAGGCGTGCCGCGGCCGCCAGGCGCAGTCTCGAGGAGAAATCGGCAGAGCTGGAGCGGTACGATTTCGAGAAGATACCGTACGGCGAACTCCTCGAGTACATGCGGGGGAGCCGCGAGGAGAGCGTGCGCATCTTTCCCCTGCACATTACCTCCTCGCAGCTCGCGGTGGTGTTCTTCGACTCGCTGCGCAAGACGACGGTCCGCTGGCTGGACGACAAGGAGGGGATACTCGCCTCCCGCCTGGTCACCGGTCTCCACAACCTTGAAAGCGCGCTGCCGAGCACGCACATCTGGGACCTCTCGCGCATGGTGAAGCGCTCTCCGCAACTCGAGTGCATCTTCAGGGAGAACGAGCCCGGAGAGATACTCGAGGTCCTGCGGGCTGACGTGTCTCCGCAGGCGAAGGAGTTCCTCGCCTCCCTGGACGCGTTTCTGGAGAAATTCGGTTTCCGGAGCGTTTTCGAGGCGGAGATGATGCTGCCGAGCTGGAGCGAGGATCCGAGCTATGTGTTCGCAATGGTCAGGAACTACCTGGACACCGACGACGATGCAAATCCCGGCAATCTCGCCCTCCGGCAGGAGCGGGAGCGACAGGACGCCCTGGGCGAGGCAATGGGCCGGTTGAGCGCGACGCGCCGCCTGTTCCTCAGGTCTATCGTAAGGCGGGCACAGAAGTACATAGGTCTTAGGGAGTACACCAAAGCGATACTGACGGAAGGCATTGCGGAGGTTAAGAGGCAGACGCACACCATTAGCAGGAGGCTCGCCGCAGACGGTTTCATCTCGGAGCCGAGCGACATATTCTTCCTGGCCAGGGAGGAGCTCGAGGCGATCCTGGGCGGCGTTGGTGATGACATCCCGGTTGAGGAGCTGGTCGCCCGGCGCAGGCGCGAGCACGAGCGCAACCAGACGGTGGCGCTTCCCGAGTTCTCCACCGGCCGCCCGCGGCCGCTTTCCCCCGGGGAGCTGGAGCTCGAGCTGGAGGGGGACTTCGAGGTGCTGCGCGGTCTCTCGGTGAGTCCCGGGAAGGTCACCGGCAAGGCGCGTGTGATTACCGACCCGCGCCGTAACGCGGAGATAAAGCCGGGGGAGATACTGGTGGCTCCAGTGACCGACGCCGCGTGGACACCGCTCTTCGTGACCGCCGGGGCGATCGTAGTGGACGTCGGGGGGCCTCTGTCCCACGGCTCCATCGTCGCCAGGGAGTACGGGATACCGGGAGTCCTGAGCGTGAGTCTCGCAACCAGGCTCATCAAGACCGGCCAGGTCATCACCGTTGACGGGGACCACGGCAGAGTCTATCTCCATCCACACGAAGACGAGTCGCCGTAAACAGGGCCGAACCGGCGGAAGTGAGGTTCTCTGATGGATAGCGCGAAGGACCGGAGACGCGGTTTTTCCGATAAGGCGAAGGTCGCGGCCTTAAGCTCCGCCCTGGCCGTCCACAAGAAGCTGAAGAATGCCGGCGCTCCACCCGGCCCCGAGGCCGAGTTCCTGCATGCTCCCTCGAGCGAGTTCCACTGGAACGAGAGCTACTACTTCAATTTCATCGACCCCGCAAGAAGGGTGGGCGGCTGGACCAGGCTGGGTATCCTCCCCAACCAGGAAAGCGACATCGGGGCCCTGATGCTTTACGCGGGCGGCAGCCGTATCCTGGTAGTCGGCCGCGGGGGAAGGGCTGTCGTCCAGGGGCAGAGATTCGAGATGGAGAAACTCGAATACCACTGTATGGAACCGTTGAAGAGGTGGCGCCTCAGCTTCGAGGGCCAGATGGCCGACATCGACGACTCGAGGAAGCTCCCGGAGGTCAGCCCCGATAATGTGAAGCTCGAAGACGTCAGGCTCGACCTCGACTTCGAGGGGATGTCTCCCTGCTTCGACTTCAAGAACACCCACCCCGCGGCCGTGGCCGAGATGATAGTGGACGCCGGGACGCGGTTTGCCGACCTGCGGGAAGTCGCCAACGTCTCCGGCGCGCATTACGAGCAGGCGATGCGGATAAGCGGGACCGTCACTATCGGGGAAGAGGAGATCCCGTTTGACGGGAGCGGCCAGAGGGACCACTCCTGGGGAGTGCGGGACTGGTCCGCGCCGCGCCTGTGGACCTGGCTTACCTGCCAGTTCCCCGGCGGGCTCGCATTCAACCTGAGCCGGGTCGCCATCGCCAGTGTGGACGTCTTCTTCGGCTACGTTTCGAGGGGTGGTGTGAACTATCCCTTGAGGAGGGTGGCGCTCGAGACGGAGTTCGAGAGCGACGGCGTAACTCAGAAGAGGCTCCGATTCAAGATCGAGGACACGGGGGGCAAGACCTTGGAGATCACCGGCGATGCCCTCACGATCGCACCGTTGAGGCTTGACGCGCAGGGGCACAAGACACTCATCAACGAGGCACTCACCGAGTACCACTTCGAGGGTGAGACCGGCTTTGGCATATCCGAGTACCTTCACCAGGTGGGCGGTTGAGCGCGTGACCGCGGAGAGGAGTGCGTTATGGATTACGACGTCATAGTGACAGGAGGGGGTCCGGCGGGGATCGCCGCGGCGCGCGCAGCGGCGGAATCAGGCGCGAGAGTCCTGCTGGTGGAGAGATGCGGCTTTCTGGGCGGAAGCCCTACCGCCTCCCTTGTCGGCACCATAGGCGGTCTGTACTCCAGGAACGGGGACGCCATCGATTACACGGTGGGCGGCCTGGCCAGGGAATGTGCGGAAACGCTCAAGGAGAGGGGCCAGGCGTACGGTCCCATTCCCTGGGAGCTGACGGCGCTTCTCCCCCACATCCCGTGGGGGTATAAGCAGCTCTGCGATGAGTGGGTGGCCGCCGCCGAAACCCTGGACCTACTTTTACACACCTGCCTCATCGAAGCGTCGGTGGAGAGCGGGCGGATAACCGTGCTGCGCCTGCAGACCAGGGCGGGGGAGAAGCCCATATCGGCGCCCGTATACATCGACGCGAGCGGTGACGGCGACCTCGCCTATCTTTCCGGAGCCGTCATGGAAGGGTCCCCGGTGCAGTTTCCCTCCATGAACTTCTATATGCAGAACGTGAATATCGGTGAGGCACTGACGGCCGGCCTTGCGACCCTCCAGACCCTCATCAAGGAGGCCATCGACACGGGTGAATACGACCTACCCCGGGGAGGGGGAGCGGTGATTCCCACCATGCGGCCCGGTGAGGTCATCGTGGCCATGGGGCGTATCGCCCTTGATGGCCGGCCCGTCGACTGCACCGACCCCGAGCAGCTTACCTATGCCGAGCTCGAGGGGCGCAGGCAGGCCGTCCTGCTGGCTGATTTCCTGCGCTCGAAGATGCCGGGGTTCTCCGAGGCTTACCTCGCGGATACGCCCTGCCGGGTCGGGATACGAGCCACGCGGAGGCTCGTGGGTCGATATGTCCTGACCGGCGAGGATGTGCTGGGTGCCGCCGAATTCCCGGACGGGATATGCCGTTCCGCCTGGCCGGTGGAACTGCACGCCGAGGGCAAGGGAACGACACTGGAATTCCCTCCGCCGGGAAAAACCTACACCGTGCCGCTCGGAGCCATGTTGCCCGTGGAGGTGGAGAACCTCCTGGTTGCGGGTCGCTGCCTCTCGGCCACCTTGGAAGGCCAGGCCTCGGCCCGGGTCTCAGGCACCTGCATGGCCATGGGCGAAGCAGCCGGGATCGCCGCCGAAATGGCTTCGAAGAAGGGCGGCACGACCGCGGAGGTGGATGTGAGCGTCCTTCGAACCCGCCTCGAAGAGAGGGGGGCGGTGCTCTGAGCGAATGATGGTCGCGTTCACCATATCGGCCGGCAGGCAAGGTTCTGCCGACCCGGGCTTTTTACGACACCTGTGCTCAATGAGACTCATGAAACGCAACAAGTGACCTGACCCCTTGTTGCGCTCAGAGGCCGAGGGAGGAGTCGCTCAGGTTCGAGTCGCTGAAGTCGCCCGGGCTTACCGAGTTCACCTGAGAGTCGAGCTCGTTCACGTACTTGTCGATGGTCGCGCTGCCGGTACCGCCGGAGGAGTCCTGCCCGCCCGAGCCGCCGCAGGATATCGACAGCAGGCACACAAGCGCGAGAAGCATGACCAGCGTGACGAGCGCCGCGGCTTTCTTCCAGTCGGTCTTCAATATCTTCACCACGCTTCCTAGGTCCCGCTCGAGGCAGGGGAGGATGACGGATTCTGGTCCTTCAGGGCCTGCAGGTCCGGCCTTATCACCGTCTGGTAGTAGTGCCTTATGTCGAGCGCGTCCTGGCGGACGGTCACGAGCTGCGCCCGGGCCTGCTGGATGGCGGCAGCGAACTGTCCCTGCGACTCGTACGGCGCGTACTGTTCCGCGGTCCTCAGGAGGTTTATGAGGGTCGCGTAGTCCTGCGCGAACTTCACGAACATACCGTCCCATGCCTGCAGGTCGGCCGTAAGCCTCGTGACGTCGTAGCCCTTCTCGGCGAGCTCGGTGATGGCCTCCTTCAGCCGGGCCTTGGCCGCGTTGTACGCGGCGACGTGACGCTCCTTGTTGTTGTCGAACCTGGCGATGACGAGCTCTATCCGCTCGGTTATCCTGGCTGCCCTCGCGTCCTTCTGTTCCTGGCGCTCCTCCGGGGCGCTCCTCTTCGGCGCTGTCTGGGCCAGACACGCCGGGCAGGCCGCCAAAGCCGCCATCAGGAGCGCCGCTGTCACAACGATGAGGTGCTTATTCATCTCTCCCTCCAGTGCCGGTACCGCGCGCCGGTGCGTCATACCAGTACTAACGTTGGAGGCGGCGCGGTTGTTGTCACGTTGACTTGAGGTGCCGGTTGGTGTATTCCCTTCTTATTCAACGGCGCGGAAAGGGTGTGGTGCGGCATGGCGGCAGGAGTACCCACTACGGCGGAAGTGCGCGAACGGCTGTTCGTTGATTTCCCGATGCTCCAGGAGATAGCCCGAAGGCGTCCTCTCTACGTTGAGAAGCTGGCCCGGGTGGTCCGGGACTGCGCGGAGTACAACGAGCGCTACGTGCTCCCCCGGGCTCTCGAGATAGACCGGGTCGCGGAGAAGGACCACGAGTACTTCGCCTGGGACCTCGTCGAAGCCGGTCTTAAGTACAACTTCCTCTCCCTCATCATCCCCACCCTGGTCGGCGGCGTCGGGGGCCTGGCGGTGCTGTTCTCCCTGGCGATGGAGGAGATGTGCTCGGCGTGCCCCGGAGTGGCAAATATCTTCGGCGCGCACGCGCTGGGCATAGCCCCGCTCCTGGTCGCGGGCTCCCTGCAGCACTGGCTCACGTTCCTGCGCGAGGTGACCGAGAAGGAAAAGCAGGGCAAGCCGGTGATAATGGCGCTCGCGATAACCGAACCGTCAGCCGGCACCGACGTCGAGGAGCCCTTCTTCCTCTCCAGGGCGCGCCTCTCCATGAGCGCGAAGAAGGTGTCCGGCGGTTACGTCCTGAACGGCCGCAAGTGCTTCATCTCGAACGGTTCGGTGGCCAAGTATACGTGGGTCACAGCGGCCGTGGAACGCTCGCGGCCCTGCGAGAGCTGGACCGGCTTCCTGGTAGATTCCGACATGGAGGGGTTCTCGGTCGCCCGGGTCGAGGAGAAGATGGGACAGCGCGCCTGCCCCGCAGCGGAGCTGGCGTTCGAGGACTGCTTCGTGCCCGACGAGAACGTGGTGGGGTTCGAGGGTGAAGGGATGCAGCCCGGCACCCTGCTCACGCTCGCGGCTTCCCGGGCCCCGGTTGGCGCGATCGCCACCGGCATAGCCAGGGGCGCGTACCAGTGGTTCTCGCGGTGGGCCGACACCGCCCGGAACGGAAGGAAGCCCGCCTCGGACCAGAGGGTGCAGATGGCCATGGCGGACATGAAGACCCGCATCCAGCTCTCCAGGTGGGCTTACCTGAACGCGGCGTTGTCTTTCGACAACTCCCTGGGCAAGGTGATGACCGGCCCGCTGCTGAAGTCGATGGAGGTGCTCCCGGGTCAGGTCCTGTACTCCGAGGTGGTCCGGCGGGTCTTCGGCAGCTCGTTCGGCAAGCGGTTCGTCAACGCTCTCATCGCCGCCTACACGAGCTCGGACGCCGTCACCAGGGCGATGGCGAACGCGTCGATGGCAAAATTCGTCGGCGGGGACACGGCGATGTACGTGACCTCGCTCGCGCTGGAACACATGGGCACGGACCAGTGCGAGGAGCGGGCGTGGATAGAAAAGGCGTTCCGGGACGCGAAGCTCACGCAGATATACGAGGGTACGAACCAGCTCAACCGGCTGACACTGTACATGAGCGCCATTGAGGGGAGCCTCAAGGTCGAGCTCGCCAGGGTCCTGGGACCGGCGGGCTGCGGGAAGGGGGTGGCCTGAATGGAGCTCACACGGGACCTCCTCCTCGGAGAGGAACAGAGGATGCTCGTCGAGTCGGTCTCGGGTTTCCGGGCCGATGTGCTGGACGATATCGCGAGGGACATAGACGAGGAGCCGACATCCGGCAAGGTTGCTGACGCGTTCGAGCGGGCAGCGAGGGTCGGGCTGGCCGCCTCGTTGCTCAGCGATGGAGCGGGGGGCCAGGAGATGGACGTCTACTCGTTCTGCCTGGCGCTCACCGAGGTGTCGCGGGGCTCGGCGGGATTCGCCGCGCTCCTTCTGTCGCACAACCTTGCCCTGTATGCGCTCGAGATGGCGGGCGCGTGGAAGGAGTCAGAGGAGCTGACCGGCGGCAGTTCGTGGGCGGCGCTGGCGTGGCCGTTCATCGCGGGAGGCGGCGGCGGGCTGGCGCCATTCGTCCCGGGGGGTGGAGGTGCGCGGAGGCTGGTCTTCCTCGCCCCGGGTGGAGAGGACATCTTCAGCGTTTCTCCCGCGGACGAGGGAGTGGCCCTCAGCGAGTTGGGGTTCCCGATGGGATTCAGGTGCTCGCGGCCGGCCGGCGTGGAATACTCGCGGGTGGGGGCAGCCGCCGCGGGGACGCTGGGCCTTGAGGCCGCCCGCCAGGTGGAGGGCATGCTGCTGCTGGGCGTGGCCTCCATCGCACTGGGTATTTCCAGGCAGGCCTGCGAGAAGGCCTACGAGTACGCGAGGGAGCGCTACCAGGGATGCGACCAGGTGATCGGCCACCAGCAGGTAAGGCTGATGCTCGCGCGGATGATCGCGGGCACGGAGGCGGGCGACGCGCTGGTTCGACAGGCCGCTGGGGGCGACGGCTCCTTCAGGCTGGCGTCGTGCCGGGTGGCGAAGGTGGTCGCCTGCGACGCGGCGATGTCGGCGTCGCTCGACGGGGTGCAGGTGCACGGGGGCTACGGCTACATGAGGGACTACGGCATGGAGAGGCTGATGCGCGACGCGAAGTACTGCCAGGCGTACCCCTGGGCGAGGCCCAACGAGCTCCTGGCCGTGCTCACAGACCTGGAGTGAACGCCCTGTGAGAAATGTGCGTGCATACATCTTCAAAGCGGGAGCAAAGGTAGCCGAGCTCGTCGGCAGGCTCCTGCTCTTCAACTGGTTCCCGCCGCCGGTCGGGGACGTCATAAAGGACGTCCGGTACGGTCCCGAGAGCCGCAAGCAGTCGCTCGATGTGTTCGTACCGCAGGGCCGCGGGCCGTTCCCGGTTCTGGTCTACATCCACGGGGGCGGCTTCCACGTGATGGACAAGAGGAGCTACAGGCGTCTGTCCAGGTACTTCGCAAGCAGGGGGTATGTCGTATTCAACATCAACTACCGCATGGCTCCACGGTACGGGTTCCCGGTCGGCCTGCAGGACGTGGCCCTGGCCGTGAGGTGGGCTCACGACCACGCGCGTCTCTGCTTCGGCGACCCGGAAAAGGTCTTCATCGGCGGAGACAGCGCGGGCGCCTACTTCTCGAGCATCTACGGCGCCGCCGTCGCCTCGCAGAGCCTTATGAACCCGCTGGGGATAGAGGAGGGCATCCCGGCTGAGCACCTCCGCGGCCTGGTCCTCTTCTACGGGGCATACGACATGGAGACCGTGCTCGACACCAGCTTTCCCAGCATCGAGCTGATGTCGAAGGGGTTCTTCGGATACGAACCCCAGGTCTACGAGGCGCGGGCCCGCATCGCGTCCCCGCAGAGGCACGTGACCGCGGGCTACCCGCCCGCCTTCCTCGCATCCGGCGAGCGCGACGGCCTGCACACGCAGTCGGTCGCGTTCGACCGGGCTCTCTCGGAGGAGGGGGTGCCTCACCGGACGCTCTTCTTCCTGAAGAAGGAGCATCCACTGGCATACCTGTGGCACGGCTTCATCAGCGTGCCGCACTTCAAGTGCTCGAGGATCGCCCGGCGCGAGGCGTGCGCCTTCATGGACGAGCGCACATCGATGCCGAGGGCCTGAGCCGGCCGCAGGCGCTTCTTGAGGAAAATCACCCGTTTGTCCGTTGACCGCTCTCCGTGGAGGGTGTATGGTACTGACATGTCAGTACCACCTGGCAGGAGGTGCCTCCGATGAAGATGGATCCGGCCGAAAGGGAAAAGCAGGTCCTAGATATAGCGGCTGAGGTGTTCGCGGAGAAGGGGTACAGGGCCGCGAACGTGACGGACATTGTGACACGCGCTGGGATTGGCCGCGGGACCTTCTACCTCTATTTCAAATCCAAGCAGGACGTCTTCCTGGCGGTCATAGAGAAGTATTTCGGAGACCTGGTCGAGATACTCGGAGAGAACAAGGCCAGGCTCGACGAGACCATCCGTGGCGGCGGAAGGGCGCTCGCGACACTGCGTGAGAACATGCTAAGGATACTGCAGTACCATCGTGACAATCCCGAGGTGACATCTGTCATCTACCGGGAGGCGATGGGGAACGACGAGCATTTCTCGTCGCGAGTCAGGGAGCTCACCGACATCGCCAACCATCAGCTGCTCGAGGAATTCCGCGTCATGCAGGACGCCGGCATGCTCAGGGATTACGACCTCGACCTGGTCATTACGGTCATCATGGGCTCCGTGTTCAACCTGATAATGGAGCGTATCGTCGGCTGCACGGAGGTGGAGCTCGAGGCTCTCGTGGACCAGCTAATCAGCTACCACGCGCGGGCGCTCGTCAGGGAGGATTCCGAGCTCGCGTTCATCCTGGACCTGACGTCGAGCGCGATGGAGAAGTCGAAGCCCTAGCCGGGCGGGCCACCCCGCCGGAAAAGGAGGAAGAGATGGATGAGAAGGCGAGTGAGAAGACGGGCTACGCGGCGTGGCACAAGGCGGTCCTGGCAGGCTGCCTCGTGATAGCGCTCGTGGGCACGGTCGGCGTAATAGGGGGGATGGTCCAGATGTCGTCGACCATCCAGGATTATGGCGGGAGCGTGGGAGCACCGTTCGTGATCGCTTTCGTGCTGCTCCTTCTCTCACTGTGGCTCTTCGCCGGGTCGGGGGCCCTGCTGGTCTATATCGCGAGGACCGCGAGAGACATCAGGCAGGCGCTGGCGGCGGACGCCGGCTAGGACACCTCCCGAGGAAGAGGAGTCAAAATGAAACGCTCACTGAGCATGAGGAGGCGCGTGAGGGCCCGCGCCTGCGTCGCGGCGCTCTGCGCCCTTGCGGCGTGCGCGGTCGTGCTCCCGGGGGTCTCCGCCTCGCAGGCGGCCGGCACGCCGGCCGACGGGGGGGCCACGTTCGACCTGTTCAGCATGTACCCCGAGCAGGTGCTCTCGCCGGCGGCGGGAACGACGAAGACGTTCATGCCGCTGGAGACGCGGAACATCACCAGCCGCGGGGCCGGGCAGGTGGCGTTGGCCGCTGACTGCGAGTCGGATGAGTTCTCCGTGGACGTCGACCCGGACCGGGTCGTCCCACCGAAAGAGAGCGGCGCGGCGAAATCGCGCGTCAACGTATCCTGTGGCAAGGGCACGCCCGCGGGCACCGTGGGCTGGATAAAGGTCACCGGCAGACGCGGTTCCGAGAGCCACAGGATATGGCTCAAGGTCACCGCGCTCGACTCGCGGCCGTTCATCGAGATATCCAGGGGAGAGCCTTTCGAGGGGAAGGGATACAAGGACCCGGCCCTCAAGGTCTACACGGGAGAGCCCCTGAAGTGGGACATCCTGGTCAGGAACGACGGGGGCTGCGACGACACCTTCGAGCTCGGACATGAATCCGAGGTCCCGTGCAAGGTCACCTTCCGGAAGCTGAACGGCAAGGTGGTCGAGAGCGTCAAGGTAGAGGGCAAGACAAGAAACCTGTTGTACGCGAAGCCGGTGGAGCTCACGGCAGAGGTCGAGCCCGAGGGTGAGCTTCCCGAGAAGGCCCCTGTTGACGTCAAGCTCGTCCTTGGTCCCGGGAAGCAGACCTCGGAGACCGCCGGGGTCACGGTCCGGTTGATGGACCCGGGGCTCCTCTACTGCGCGAACGACCTGGCCGGCCCGCGCCCGCACGCCCACCAGTCGATGCCGGGAGAGGCCACGTCATTTGTGTTCCACGTGTCCAACACCGGCGGAAAGCCCGGCGCCGTGAAGCTCTCGCTGTCTGGCGACACCCTCAGATGGCGCGCCCGCCTGCGCACCACCGAAGTGAAATCACTCGACCCGGGGGAGACGACCGGGGCCGTCCTGGCGATGACTGCGCCGAGGGACGGGCTGCCGGGCGAGAGGGCCGAGTTCACCGTGACCGCCGAGAGTGCGGGGGAGCGCGAAGAGGTAAGGGTGGCCGCGGGAGTTACGGACATGCGCAACGTCTACTTCTGGGCCGTCGATTCGATGGACCCGGAGTACCTCGAACTCGACAGGGCGGGGACCGGGAAAGGCTCCGACGGAGACTGGCTGCTTCCCAACATCCGCAAGTTCATGGCCGACGCGACCAGCTACAGGGACGCGAAGGTCTACCTCCCGTCCGCCACCGACATGAACCATACAAACGCTCTGGCGGGGACCTACACGGGCACGCAGGGCGTGTACATGGTCGGCGGCACCTTCAAGGGGTTCACCGAGCACGACGAGGTGCTCTCCGGGAACAACTCGGTCGCCAACATGCGCTACGGGCCTGACGGCGCGCCGGTCCAGCGCATATACGAGGTAGCGAAGGAGCAGACGGGAGGTAATGCGCTCACCGGGTTCTGGACCAACAAGAACTGGCTGGCGGAGCTGGAGGGAGAGAGGGCAGTGGACATAGTGGGCCACAGCGAGCGCTGGCCTCTGTTCTTCGAGCCGCCGTACCGGTACGGCGCCGCGGGTGACCCGGAGGCGGACAAGAACCCGCAGGACCCGCTCTCCGACTCGCTTCAGGCGTGCTTCCAGAGCCATGATCCCAGCGCGGTCATCATCCCCACGATACTGGGGCAGTTCGACCTGTTCTACGGGCTCAAGCTGCTCAACATGCCGATCGCGAAGGTGTTCGGCAAGACGCCGGGGATGCACTCGGAGGACCAGTACATCTACGAGTCGTTCGCCAGGTCGCTCGCGGAGGAGGACCCCGACATCTCTTACGTGAACGTGGCGGACCTGGACAACACCGGGCACTTCACAGGGGCCTCGTGGATGCTGGACGAATGGAATGAGAGCAAGCGCGGCACCGCCTCCGACGAGAACGAGTACAGCCCCTACATCAGGCGAGACGAAGCGCTCGACATCATGCGTGAGGTCGACGTCCTGTTCGGCCGCTTCGTCGAGACGCTCGAGGCAAGGGGCCTGTACGACAACAGCGTCATCGTCTTCCTGAGCGACCACGGGATGGAGAACATGAAGGACCAGAAGAACGGGTACGAGGTCATAGACCTCCGGGAGATGCTGCGCGAGGAAGGCCTCCTCAGGTTCGAGGACTACAACGAGGTCGGAGGCACCGAGATAAACATGATATTCTGCGACGACCCGGCGAAGACCGCCAGGATACAGCAGATACTCGAGGCCTATACTATAGACGACCCGGAGCTCGGGAAGGTGCATCCGCTGACCGTCATCAACAGGCAGGAGATGAAGGACGGAAAGCAGTTCGGCGAGAACGGGCGCGTGATCCCTGGGGAGCTCTACAGCGAGTACTGGATAAACAACCCGGACCCGAACGGCCAGATATGGCCGGACCTGTTCGTCTTCCCGCTGTACAACTACCAGGTGGTGGCGCACGGCGACGCCCTCAAGAGCGGTATAAACAACGTCGCCTTCAACATGGGCATCAACATTCCGGACTCGGTGCTGTTCGGCTTTCCCGGGGCGCACGGGGGCCTGCAGACGGAGCCCATCCCGCTGGTGTTCAAGGCGCCGTCGGGCACGGCGGCCTACGGACCGGGTGAGAGCTACGGTGGGGAGGTCAGGATCGGCGACATCGCCCCTACCGTCTACAGCCTGATGGGCTGGCCCGCGCCCGCGTGCGTGGACGGGACGCTACTGCCGGCGCCCTGATGCAACAAAGGGGTCAGGTCACTTTGTTGCATTTTAACCTGAATGCCTGGGATGACCCCGGGAATGCAACAAAGTGACCTGACCCCGATTTTGCATGCGGTAGACTAGGGGCATGAGAAAAGTCTTCAACCGGTACGTGCTGGCCGTGGTGCTGGGCGTGTTGCTGCTCGCCACCGGCGTCAAGGTCCATGCGTCGCTTGCCGCACCTCTTCCCAGGGACCGCAACCACCGGAACCTGGCGAGGATAGACCGGGCCTCCCGGGAATTCTCGTTCGCGGTGTTCGGTGACAATCAGAACAACCGGGAGGTGTTCGACGGGCTGGTCGAGCGACTCAACCGGGAAGACATCGATTTCGCGCTCGCGAACGGCGACACGGTCTTCGACGGGCAGACAGAGAAATACAGGGCTTTTCTCGACCAGGCGGACCGGCTCGAAAAGCCGCTCGTCACGGCCATCGGGAACCACGAAGCGTACTCAAACGGCCGGGGCCTGTACCATGACGCGTTCGGGCCGTTCGACTACTCTTTCCGGGTAGGCGACAGCTTCTTCATCGTGTTCGACAACACCCTCGAGGGCGGACCGGGACCGGGGCAGATGGCGTGGCTTCGCTCCGAGCTCGAGAAGAGCGAGGGATTCGAGCACCTGTTCGTCTTCATGCACGTCCCTCTCTACGACACACGTGAGACCGGCTTCGGTCTCGAGCACGGCATGAAGAGCAGGGCCGCCGCGAGGAGGCTCAACAGGCTGCTCGACCGGTACGACGTCACGATGCTCTTCACTTCTCATATCCACCAGTACGACCGCGGAACGTGGGGAAAGACCCCATACATCATCACCGGCGGGGCGGGTGGAGAGCTGGCGGGGACCGACCCCGACCACAACTTCTTCCACTTCATCAGGGTGGACGTTTCGCCCGGCGGAGCGGCCTTCGAAGTGGTCAGGCTGAACACTCCGAGCGCCAACATACTGAGGAGGCTCGTGCACGGCACCTGGATGCACGCATACTGCTTCATGGTGGGGAGCTACTTCTTCCTGCTTGTCCTGGCGGGTTTCTACGTCATAGTATTCGCGCTGTACCACCGTGAACGCGGGTGGGGCGGACGCCACAGTAAGGAGAGCGGTTCAGCCGAGGAGGATCCTGATGAGGAAGGTTGACTCTGAGTTCTGGAGCGGGGGCTTGAGGTGCGCGGGGACGCTCTACCTCCCCGAAAGAGAGAAGCCTCCCGTGGTCGTGATGGCGCACGGCTTCGGGGCCGAGAGGTGTTTCAGGCTGCCCGCGTTCGCCGAACGTTTCGTCGAGAGGGGACTGGCCGCATACCTCTTCGACTACAGGAACTTCGGCGACAGCCCGGGCGAGCCCAGGAACCTGGTCGACCCGCGCCGGCACGTGGCCGACTGGGGGGCCGCCATCGACCACGTCCGCGGGCTCGGCGAGGTCGACGCCGGCCGCATGGGGCTCTGGGGCTCCTCGTACAGCGGCGGCCACGCCCTTGTCGCGGCGGCGAAGTTCAAGCCGGTCTCCGCGGTGGTATCGCAGGTACCGTTCGTGGACGGAGTGGCCACGGCACTGGGGTTCAAGCCCAGGTTCGTGGCCCAGGCGATCGTTCACGCGACGCTCGACCTCTTCGCTATGGCGACAGGCAGGCCGCCGCACACTGTTCCGATAGTGGGGGACCCGGACGAGTTCGCCATGATGAACACGCCGGATGCCAGACCGGGCTACCTGGCCATCGTCCCGGAGGGATGCGCCTGGAAGAACGAATGCCCGGCGCGGGCCGCACTGACGCTCCTGTTCTACCGGCCGACCGCGTACGCGAAGAGGGTGGACTGCCCGGCGCTGGTGGTCCTGGCCGAGAACGACTCGCTCATCAGCCCGGCATCGGTCCGGAAGGCCGCCGCGAAGCTCGTGAACGGCAGGATCGAGCCGTACCCGGTGGGCCACTTCGACGTCTACGTAGGCGAGTGGTTCGAAAAAGTGTCCGAGCTCGAGAGCGAGTTCCTCGTAAGGCAACTGCTGGGATAGATAAGAGCCGGGGCTCGAGAGCCCCGGCCCATGTCTGATGTTTGAGGCTCCTACTCGATCTCTTCGATGGCGAGCGGGTATTTCGAGGTCAGCTCGCAGCCGTCCTTGGTGATGACTATGGGGTTCTCGTAGCGGAACCCGACATCGTCCTCCTTCGCCGCGTACTGCATGGCCAGTATGACCATCTCGTTTTCCTGGTAGACGTGGTCCGGGTCGGTCCAGTAGGGAATGGGAACGTCCATGCTCGCCCCCACGCGCCACTCGTCACCGAACAGCCCGATGCCGTGCTCGACCCCGGGAAGTATGAAGTCCGAGCAGTTCCGGTCCTCGGCGAACTTGCCGAGCTCGGTGATGAGCCCGCCCGGCGTCGCCCCGGCCTTGTAGCTGTCGGCCACGAACTGAACGCACGCCACGAAGTTGTCCGCGTGCCAGCGCTGCCGCTCGGTCGCCGGCGCCAGCAGGTAGTTGTGCGAGTGGTCCCCAAGGGCCAGCATGAACAGCGCGTGCAGGTCGAACATGAGCGCCTCGCCGGCGGCGAACTCCTTCACCGTCGGAGGCGTGCAGGCGCCGAGCCCGGTGCGCCAGCCGCTCGATATCTCGTTGAGGCCGGCGAAGTTCCACTCGGAGACGCTTCCCTCCCGGCGCATGGCGAGCGCGGCGATACCGCCGAGCTCCGTCTCGGTCATTCCCTTGTAGCCGCCGTTCTCGATGGCGGCCCGCGCGGCCTTCTGCCCTTCGTCGACGATGCGACCCGCCTCGCGGAAGCGATTGATGGTGCCCTCGTCCTTGAGCAGGGAAGCGTGGTCGACAATGTCGTGCGCGTTCACGAACTCGAGGTCCGGGAGCGCGGCGGCGAACTGCTGGTACTCGTAGTGGGTCATCCAGCCTTCCGCGGTGTAGGTGGCCATCCCGGTCTCGTATCCGAGCCTGCCCTTCCGGATGCCCAGCTCATCCTCGATGAAGAAAGAGATGGACTCGATCTGGTCGGCCCCGCCGGCGCCGAAGTACGCCCGGACGTGGTCTTCGTCCATCCAGGTCTCGCTCAAGAGGCGGTCGGCGTCGATGACGAACGTGAATATGGTGGGCAGGCCCTCGGCAGGGATTACCATGTAGGAGCGCCAGGGCACGAATGCGTCCGTGATGAAGCTCATGGTCCGGATGCGCGAGCCCAGGTATACGTCGATGCCCCGCTCCTGCATGCCCGCCTGGATATCCTTGATCCTCTTCGGTATGTCTACGGCGAACCTCTTGTCTTCGGTGTCAGCTCTCATGTCGGTCCTCCCCGGATCAGTAGTTGGTCGGGATGGTGGCGAGCACCCTGTTGAGCTTGTCGACCAGCGGCGCCAGCCGCATGGCCTTCGCCATGTTGCCGCGGAGCGTGAGCTTGCGCGACGTCAGCGCCCTCACGGCTCCCAGCTCCGCCCTGGTGATCTTCGCGAACGTCTCGTAGTCGGCGATTATCTTGAACTCGGCCTTGGGGGGCTCGCCCGTCCCGGTCTCGAAGCCGGTCACCTTGCCGTCGGTGAACTCGACGAAGAAGTACATGTCCTGACCGTCCGGGCAGTTCCTGTAGATGTTGGTCATGGAGCTGGTCACGTTGTGCAGTTTCTCGGGGGTAAGGGCTTCCTCGGCGCGCCTGCGGCCTTCCTCGGCCCACTCGGGGCTCAGATACTTGAAATTGGCCATCATGGCCTCCTTTCGTCACTCCTGACAATTATACGGGTCTGCCCGGTCCCACATACGGCTTTTCCAGGTAAAAAAGGTGAGCCCGGACGAGCTCATATTGTCTCGCCGTCATCGCAGTGCAGGTCGGCTGCGGCCTGGGCCAGGTCCGACTCGACCTGGCCGTCGCGCAGTGTTATGACGCGGCTGGTGTAAGCGGCCACCATCGGGTCATGGGTCACGATCGCGAATGTCTGGTTCAGCGTGTCGTTGAGCTTGCGCATCACCTCGATGATGCGGCAGGTGTTGACGGTATCGAGCTCCCCGGTGGGCTCGTCGGCGAGCACGAGGGCCGGGCCCGTCACCAGGGCGCGGGCTATCGCCACGCGCTGGCGCTCACCCCCGGAGAGCTGGGAGGGGCGGTTCCTCGCCCTCTTGCTGAGGCCGACCAGCTCAAGCGCCTCAGCCGCTCGCCGCTCGCGCTCGCGGGTACCCACCTTCAGATAGCGCAGAGGGAGCTGGACATTCTCACTGGCGTTCAGCACAGGCAGGAGGTTGAACTCCTGGAAGACGAAACCTATCTTCTCGCGCCTGATGCGGGTAAGCTCCTTCTCGCTCAGTCCCTGTGTATCCCTGCCGTCGATGAGGACGTGGCCCTCGGTCGGAACGTCGAGCCCCCCGACGAGGTTCAGCAGGGTGGACTTGCCTGAGCCCGAGGGCCCAACGATGGCCAGGAACTCGCCCTTCTCTATCTCGAGGTCGATGCCGTTGACGGCCCGCACCTCCTCGGTCTCGCCCTCGGCGTAGACCTTCGAGAGCCCCTTGAGGACGATGTTGCTCATGTCTAGTCCTCCCTCAGCGATTCGACCGGCTTGAGCCTTGCGGCCCGGAGCGCCGGGAAGATGCCTGCGAGTGTCCCGAGTATGGTGGCGAAGATGACCGGTCCGATGACAACGGTCAGGCTCACTGTGAAAACGGTGACATTGCTGGAGCTGGTCGCGTTGTTCAGGAAGAAGATAGCCAGCACTCCCAGGCCCATCCCGATGAGCCCTCCAAGGAAGCCTATCATCGCCGACTCGAGAAGATATTCGCCCAAAATGGTATTAGTCTCGGCGCCTATCGCTCTCTTCAAGCCTATCTCCCGCGTGCGCTCCGAAACCGACATCACCATGGTGTTGATGATGGAGAGTCCGCCCACGATCAGGGCAATGAACGCGATGCCGAACAGTATGGCGTTGAATATGAGGCTGAACTGGGAAATCTGTTTCTCCGCCTCGGACGGGGATATCACCCTGACCCCGGAGACCTGTGATTCGATGTCCTTCGCCAGCGCTTCTGGGTCGGTGCCCAGCTCCCATGTCACGTAGACGTTGCTCGCAATCGGCTCCGTCTGCTTGATAAACGGGTTCGCTGCATAGAAGAGCGACAGCGCGTCCTCGTAGGCGACAAAGGCGAAAGTATCCGGCGCCGACAGTGTCGGCTGCAGGATACCGATTACTTCGAACTCCTGTCCGCGCAGGCTCACGGTACCCCCAACCTTACCATTGAGCTTCTCGGCGAGAGTAGAGCCCAGCAGGACCACTCCCTTGTCTCCAGACTGCAGGCTGCGCCCCTCATCGACGTTGAGCTGTTTCAGGAGATCCTGGGCGCCCGCCGTCTCCAGCCCGACGATAAGGTCCGGCGCCCCGAACGAGAAATTCTGGCTGTCCTTGACGAACAACCCGATGCCGGCAACCGCCTCCTTCACCCCCGGCACCCTCTGGATCTCGTCAACCTTGTCGAGTGTGAAGAACATATTCTCGCCGCCGAAGAGGCTGCCTCCTGACGGCACCACGGAGATGGAGTTCGTGAACCAGCTCTTCGCGCCGTTGACCTGCTGGGTCAGTCGAGCGGACAGCCCACCCAGCACCGTAAGGGCGAATATGCCGACGACAATGCCGAAGACGGTCAGGAACGTGCGCGCCTTGCGCCGCCACATGTTTCTCAAGATGACTTTGACCATATGCGTACCTCACGAGGGTCGAACGGCTTTGCCGGCATTCGCCTAGTAGAGCTCTTCCAGCGTCCGGGTCAGTCTATCAGGTTCAAGCGGTAGCCTGACAAGGGGTGCGCCCGCCAGAACGGGCAACCTGTCCTCGTACGTCGGCCGCTCCTGGCGGTACAGCACACCGGTGGGGATGCGTTCGCCGAACTCGAGGGCGCGCTCGTAGGCGGCGGAGCGGTCGCCGGGGTCGTAGTCGCTCTCGAGATGATAGACCCTATCCCTGTACCACTCGAAGGTGTTGAGCCTGTTGAAGGAGACGCAGGGCTGCAGGATGTCGACGAGCGAGAAGCCTTTGTGCCCGAACGCCGCGACCATCAGGCCGGCGAGCTGCTCGACGTCCCCGGAGAACCCTCGCGCCACGAAGCTGCACCCCATCGCTATCGCCACCGCGACGGGGTTGAGCTCGTCCGCCAGCACACCCGCGGGCTGGGTCGGCGTCTTCATGCCAGGGACGCTCGTCGGCGAAGCCTGGCCCTTGGTGAGACCGTAGACCTGGTTGTCGTGTACGAACAGCTTCACGTCGATGTTGCGCCTCATGGCGTGCAGCCAGTGGTTGCCGCCCTCCCCGTAGCAGTCACCGTCGCCGGCGAACGCCGCGACCGGCATCTCGTGGTTGGCGAGCCTGATGCCGGTGGCAACGGGCAGGGTGCGGCCGTGGAGGCCGTTGAACGTGTTGCACCTGGTGTAGTGGGGGAACTTGCCCGACTGCCCGATGCCCGAGACGGCGATCAACCGGTGCGGCTCCAGCCCGAGCTCGACCATCGCTCTCCTGAAGGCTGTGAGTATCCCGAAGTTCCCGCACCCCGGGCACCACGCCGGCTTCTGACCTCGCCACTCATCAGAGGTAGACATCGAGCTCCTCCAGCAGGCCCTCGAGCGTGAAGGGCCTTCCGTCATACCTGCTTATCCTGTCCTTGAAGTCGAAGCCGGTCTCAGCGCGCGCGAGCCACGCGAACCTGCCCGACACGTTGCTCTCGATGCATATCGCGTGCTTCGAGGAGCGGATGACGTCCATGAAATCCGAGGCGCTCTCGTCGGGGAACGGGTACAGTTCGCTGAAGTGCAGCATCGCGATATCCCGGCTGGCGGAGAGCGCGTCGACCGCCTCTTTCATGACGCCGTAGTTGGAACCCCAGCCCACCAGGGTGATCTCGGGCGCCGGGCTGCCGTAGTGCAGGGGCGGCTCTATCTCGCCCCTGATCAGAGGCATCTTCTTCAGGAATCTCTTGTCGACCATCCGGGCCCTGGTTGCCGCGTCTTCTATCAGGTGCCCGTCCTCGTCGTGTTCGTCGGAGTCGGTCACGACCACGTGAGGGGCGTCGCCCGGCACCGCGAGCGGGGAGACCCCGGTCTCGGTGAACGCGTGGCGCCTGTAGGTGGGGAGCGCCTTGAACGCGTCCCCGCGGACCCTGTAGTCAGTGTATTCGAATGCCGAGAGGTCGACGCCGTCCAGGGACCAGGTCGAGTCGGCGTAGTGCTGGTCGGTGAGGATTATCACCGGGACCTGGTATTTCTCGGTGAGGTCGAACGCCCTGTTGACCGCCCTGAACGCCTGCTCGGGCGTGCCCGGCGCCAGGACGACGCGGGGAAACTCACCGTGGCCGGCGAAGAGCGCGTATAGCAGGTCGGCCTGCTCTGTCCTTGTGGGGAGGCCCGTCGCCGGCCCGGGCCGCTGGGCGAGGACGATGACCACAGGCGTCTCGGTCATGCCGGCCAGGGAAACACCTTCCACCATCAGGGCGAACCCGCCGCCGGAAGTCCCGGTCATCGACCGCACCCCGGCGAAGGAGGCACCCAGGGCCATGTTGATGGCGGCTATCTCGTCCTCGGCCTGCTCGACCACCAGCCCGTGGCGCTCGGCGTGGCCGGCCAGGAACGTCAGGATGCCCGTGGAAGGCGTCATAGGGTAGGCCGAGTAGAACCTGCACCCCGAGGCGATGGCGGCGAGGCCCAGTGCCTGGTTCCCCTCGATGACCATCTTCCGGCCGGACCCCTCCGGCACCGAGAAGGAGCACCTCGGGCAGTTGTTCGAGCCGAAATCATGCCCGGCCCTTGCTGCTTTCACGTTCCCTTCGACAGCCTCGGGGTGGCGGCTCAGGGTGTCCGTGAGCACGGCCTCCAGGAGGGAGACGTCCATGCCCAGCATCCCGAGCACCGCGCCGGAGGCGACTGTGTTCGCCATCACCTCGGCGCCCCCGCTATCGACCGCCAGCCGCTTGAACGGGACACCGGTGAACCGTGGGTCCCCGTACTCCGTCCCGGAAGCTGTGGGATCGTAGAGGGCGCTCCCTATGTCGGAGAGCTCCCCTCCGTGGAGGGGGATGGACTCCCCGTCGAGGCCGACAAGGACATCGACGGGCTCACGCGGCGCCAAAACCGGTCTGTCGGAGAAGCGTATCTGGAAGAAGTTGTGGCCGCCCCTGACACGGGATTCGTAATCCTGGAAAGAGAACAGGTGGAGGCCCGACCTCGAGAACACCTTCGAGAGGGATTCCCCGATGGTCGCGATGCCCTGCCCCGCGGCCCCGCCGATCTTGATCGTGTAGTCCATTTTTGCCCCGGCGGACTAGTTCAAGAACGCGCGGGGTTATCCTTCAATCAGAGGCCGAGGGTGTTCACTATTATCTCGCGCATTATCTCGTCGGTGCCGCCGCCGACGCGGGCGATACGGATGTCGCGCCAGGCGCGCTGGACGGGATACTCCATCATATAGCCATAGCCGCCCATCAGCTGCATCGCCTCGTCGGCCGCGTCGAAGGCGACCCGCGTGGCCATGAGCTTGGCCATCGATATCTCCTTGACCGGGTACTCGCCGCGGTCATAGCGCCACGCGGTCTGGTAGGTCAGGGCCTGGACCGCCTCGAGCTGGGTGTAGAGGTCGGCGAGCCGGTGCGCGACGGCCTGGTTCTTTATGACAGGCTTGCCGAACTGCACGCGCTCCTTCGCGTACGCTATGGCGGTGTCCAGCACGTCGCGCGCGGTGGCCACGCACGCCGCCGCGACGCAGAGGCGCTCCGCCTGCAGCTCCCACATTATGTTGTAGAAACCGCGGCCTTCTTCGCCCAGGAGGGCGTCCTCGCCTATGAGCATGTCCTCGAAGAATATCTCCGCGGTATCGGAGGCCCACTGCCCCACCTTGTCCAGCTTCCGCGACACCACGTATCCGGGGGTGTCGGTGTCGACCAGAAAGATGCTCATGCCCTTGTAGCCGCTGCGCTTCTCCGTGCGGGCGAGCAGGGTCATGAAATCGGCGCGGTACCCGTTCGTGATGAATATCTTGTTGCCGTTCACCTTCCAGCCGCCGTCCACTTTCTCGGCGAACGTGCTTACCTGGGAGACGTCGGACCCCGCTCCGGGCTCGGTGATGCCGAGACAGGCGATCTTCTCTCCCTTGATAGCGGGCACCAGGTACTTCTGCCTCTGCTCCTCCGTTCCGAAGGCGAGGATGGGCGGGGTCGCCATGCCGACCTGGACCGCCACGCCGGTGTTCACGCCGTACGTCTGGCAGCGCGCGAGCTCCTCCAGGAGCACGATGTTCGTGAAGTAGTCGCCGCCTCCGCCCCCGTACTCCTCGGGGAAGTGCAGGCCCAGGAACCCGAGCTCGCCCATGCGCTCGAAGACCGAGCGGGGGACGAGCCCCTCGGTCTCCCATTCCTCGGCGTGAGGATCGAGCTCCTTCTGCACGTACTCGCGGATGCTCTGCCTGAGGAGGTCGTGCTCCTCGGTGAAGAAGAGGTTGTCTGCCATCTTTTCCTCCTGAGAACCGTCGTGACCGGTCTTCCCGCCCCGGTCCGCGTTTGTTTACTGACCGTTAAGTAAATTGGCTAAGGAGATTCTATCACGCGGGAAACAGAGGTTGGCAAGCCCTCTGTTCCCGCGGCATCCAGGCACGTACATTTGAACTGAGGTAAGAAGCCATAAGCCCGGGATTGTACTAGTATTGGTATCCACAGACACCGACGGGGGGCGAGGCTCATGAGCGACTACGACGTCATCGTTATCGGGGCCGGGTGCGGCGGGGTCACCGCCGGCGCGCTGCTCGCCGGGCAGGGACGCTCGGTTCTCGTTCTCGAACAGAGCGACCTGCTTGGTGGCTGCTGCTCCACCTTCGAAAAGGACGGCTACCACTTCGATGTAGGAGCCACACTGCTCGAGTTCCCCCTCCCCGTCGACGCGGTCTTCCAGAGGCTCGGCACCACGTTCGCGGACGAGGTCGACCTGATAGATGTCGACCCGGTCTACAACGTGGTGTTCGATGACGGCTCGCGGATGTTGTTCCCCCAGTCCCCGGACGGCACGGGCGAGGTAATATCGCAGCTCTCCGCCAAAGACGGCAGGAACTGGCCGCGCTTCGCCGCCATGTTCGAGGATTTCCTTGACAAGGCGCTCTCCGGCTTCTTCATGAAGCCCGCCGGGACCATGGGCGACATGGTACGCATGATGGTGGAGACCCCCGGTCTGCTCAAGTTCGGTCCGCTCTTCGTGAAGAGCTACAAGGACGTCATCGAGAAGTACTTCAAGAACAACAAGGTGCAGCAGTCGATGGCTTACCAGTCGTTCTACAGCGGCCTGCCGCCCGGCCTGGCGCCGGCGCTCCTCTCGTTCCTCGCTTACTCCGAGCACCAGGGGCTCTTCTACCCGCGCGGCGGGATGATATCCGTGCCCGCCGCGATCGCGAGGTGCGGGGAGAAAGAGGGAATGAAGGTCGAACTGAAGAAGCGGGTCGACCGGGTGCTTGTCTCGGGAGGCAGGGCGCGCGGGGTGAGGCTCTCGGACGGCACCGAGATAACCTCGGACGTAGTCGTGTCGGACATCAACGCCAGGGCGCTGTACCTGGACCTGGTGGGCGAGGAGCACCTGCACCCGCTCGCCCGCGCTGGCATCAAGAGCTACACGCTATCGGTATCGGCGCCGGTGATCTACGCCGGGGTCGACTACGAGCCCCCGCTGGGCGCGCACCACACGCTGGTGACGGTGCCTATGGAGGACCTCGACGATTACTGGTTCAACCAGTACCAGAAAGGCCTGCTCCCGGAGAAGCTGTTCGGCCTGATATGCTGCGGGACCGTGTCCGACCCCGCGCTCGCCCCGGAGGGCCACCACGTCCTCAACATCATCCTGGGCGGGCCGTACAGGTTGAGCGGGAGCGACTGGGACACGGAGAGAAAGGCCCTGGGTGAGCGGGTGATCGAGCAGCTCTCGAAGAACGTCATCCCGGGACTCTCGGAACACGTGAAGACCATCGAGGTCGCGACGCCGCTCGATTTCGAGAGGCGGCTGCTCATGCCGGAGGGCGCCTTCCTGGCCCTGGAGATGAACCTGCTGTCCCTCACGGCCTTCAGGCCTTCGGCGAGGTCGCGTAGCGTGAAGGGCCTCTACCTGGCCGGCGCTTCCACCCACCCGGGCGGTGGGGTCCCGACGACCATCTCCACGGGGATGATTGCCGCGGACCTGATCGACAGGTACGAGGGCTGAGCTTCCGCGCCGCGCCTGAGGTTCAGCCGCCCAGGTGCTCCTTGAGGCGCTTGAACTCCTCTTCGGATATCTCGCCGGCCGCGTACCTGCGCTTCGCGATGTCCAGCGGCGACTCGGCGGGCGGTTTCCCAAGCGGATGCTCCTGTCGTCCCTGCGTCCCGCGCAGCAGGACATAGACCAGGACCACCAGCAGCACCGCGCCGCCGACCATCATCAGCGTCATCCACACCCACGCCCAGCCGCTCGTGTCCCAGTCCATGTGGCGCCCTATCTGGGCGAGAAGCACAGCCGCGCCAGGGAACATGTTCAACATCACACACCTCCGTCCAGGGATTCTTGTCTTCGAGAGTTCGCGTTCTACGTGGAGCCGTTCATTCCTCCACCCGGTGATAAGCTCGAAATGCAATTAAACGACCTGACCCCGATTTTGCGAAATGCAACAAACGACCTGACCCCCGGTTTGCGCGGCGGAGAACCGGCGGCCGGGAATTGACGTCTATCAAGGAAATACTCCATCAATACGATAGACTTTCTTAGAAGCTCGAACAGCTGGAGGCTGCTTTGGCGGACAGGCAGGAGACAGGTGAGCACAGGTACTTCATAGAAGGCATGCACTGCGCCGCCTGCGAGGTCATCATCGAGAAGAAGCTGATAGGGCTCGAGGGCGTCCGCTCGGTCGAAGCTTCCACCCATGACTCGTCAGTCCTCATGGAGTACTCGGGCGAGGCCCCGTCGATAGACCTGCTGAACCGGCTATTCGAAAGCGACGGCTACACCTTTTCCCTGAGCCCCTCCGTCGCTGAGAGCCGTGGCTCGCGCACAGCCGCCCTGGCCGGGATAGCCGCGGCCGCCGTCGTATCGATCGCACTGGTCGTGGTCCTCCAGAAGGCCGGCCTCGCGAAGCTCGTGACGGTGGACTCGAGCTCGTCCCTTCCAGCTTTTCTGCTGCTCGGACTGGTGGCGGGCTTCTCAAGCTGCGCGGCGCTGGTCGGCGGCCTGGTGCTGTCCATGTCGAAGCAGTGGGGCGAGCTGCACTCGCCGGAAGACCCCCTGAAAAAGAGGATGGAGCCCCACCTGCTCTTCAACGCGGGCCGGCTTCTCTCATTCGCTTGCCTGGGGGCGGTGCTGGCTCTCGTCGGCGGGGCCATAAGGTTGACGCCGACCCTCTCCGCGATGCTTGTGGTGGCGGTGTCCATCCTGATGATAGCGCTCGCGCTGCAGATGCTGGGGGTCAGGTACTTCAACCGTTTCCAGCTCGCGGCGCCGAAGTCCCTGACGAGGTTCGTGGCGGACGAGAAGCGGTTCAAGGGGCGATACATGCCGTTCGCCCTCGGGGCCATGACGTTTATTCTGCCATGCGGCTTCACCATCACCGCGGAGGGATTCGCACTGCTGTCCGGCGAGCCGCTGCAGGGCGCGCTAATCATGCTCTTCTTCGCCCTGGGGACACTCCCGATGCTGCTCGTCATCGCTTTCTCGAGCGTCAAGTTCCTGGAGAAGCCGCGCACCGCGGACATCTTCCTCAAGGTAGCGGGTGTGCTGGTGCTCTTCTTCGCCATCTTCAACATAAACAACCAGCTGGTCGTGCTGGACGCTCCCAACCTGGGGGACCTCTTCTCGCCTGCCAGGGTCGCCTCCAGCGGCGCCGGCAGCGCCGAGGTCGAGCTGCCGCCGGTCGTCGGGGGTAAGCAGGTCATAAAGATGGAAGCATCCGCCTCCGGCTACTCGCCCGACGCTTTCACGGTCAAGGCGGGCGTTCCCGTCCGATGGGAGATCGAGGACACGGGGACCTCCGGCTGCACGAACGCGGTCATATCGAAGGACCTGTTCGAGGGAGAGGTCTCACTTACCCCGGGCAAGACCAGCGTGGTGGAGTTCACCCCCGAGAAGCCCGGGCGTTTCCGTTTCAGCTGCTGGATGGGGATGGTGACAGGCGAGATCACGGTCGTCGACTCGAGCGACCCCTCCAAGCCGGTTGAAAGCAAGCCCGCCACGAAGCCCGGCTCGGGAGGCTGCTGAGGCTGACACCCCGGCCCGGTCGGGCCGCCCGCGTGACACAAGCCCCGCTGCTCCTTGCTCCGCTTCGCAGGAATACTCCCGACGCTGCAGAAGCTGGATTCCAGGGGAGGAATGCAGATGGACATGGGTGAGCACAAAGGAATGCACGGGGAGCACGAGGGGATGGACCACGAGCCTCCCGGTCCACCCGGCACCGGGGAAGCTCATGCCAAGCATGAAGCCGGTCAGGAGCATCCCGCGGCCGGCGGACCGCGCGAGGCGCACGTGAAAGGCGGGGGCGGAGAGCACGCGGGGCACGCCGGGACGCCCGGTCGTCACGCCGGCCACTCTATCGCGATGTTCAGGAACCGGTTCTGGGTGTGCCTGGCCGTCACCGCGCCGATACTGCTCCTGTCGCCGTCCGTCCAGAGCGTTCTGAACGTAGACAAGGCTCTCGCATTCAGCGGCGACACCTACGTCCTGTTCGCACTCTCGTCATTTGTCTTCTTCTACGGCGGCTGGCCGTTCTTCAAGGGGGTGGTGAACGAGGCGCGGCGCAGGGCGCCCGGGATGATGACCCTGGTCTCACTCGCCATCACGGTCGCTTACGCCTACAGCACCGCGGTCGTCTTTGACCTCACCGGCTCCATCGACATGGTCCTCTTCTGGGAGCTCGCAACCCTCATCGACATTATGCTGCTCGGTCACTGGCTGGAGATGCGCTCGGTGATGGGCGCCTCGGGCGCGCTGGAGAAGCTCGCGCAGCTGCTTCCCGGGACCGCGCACCTCGTGAGGGAAGGGGAGGGGGCCCGCGACGTCCCGGTTGAGGAGCTCGAGCCCGGTGACGTTGTGCTGGTCAAGCCGGGCGAAAAGGTGCCGGTGGATGGAACCGTTCTGACGGGGGAGACCAGCGTAGACGAGTCCATGCTCACCGGTGAATCGAACCCCGTCTTCAAGGGAAAGGGCGCCCAGGTGATCGGCGGCTCCGTCAACGCTGAGGGAGCCATCGAGGTCGCCATAGACCGGACCGGGGCGGAGACCTACCTCTCGCAGGTCATCGACATGGTCCGGCGAGCGCAGGAGAGCCGCTCGCGCGCGCAGGACCTGGCCGACCGGGCCGCCCTGTGGCTGACGGTGATCGCAATAGCCGCGGGGACCGCGACGCTCGTCTTCTGGCTCGCATTGGGCAAGACGTTCGAGTACTCGATAGAGAGGACGGTCTCCGTCATGGTCATCGCGTGCCCGCACGCCCTCGGCCTGGCCGTCCCGCTGGTCATCGCCGTCTCGACCGCCCTGGCGGCAGGGAGCGGCGTCCTGGTCAGGGAGCGAATGGGCTTCGAGACCGCCCGACTGATAGACACGGTGGTCTTCGACAAGACCGGTACCCTTACCGAGGGCCGGTTCGGCGTCACCGATGTGGTCGCTTTCGAAGGGGCAGGGACGGCCGACGAGGTCCTTGTCACGGCGGCGGCGGTGGAGGCCAGCAGCGAGCACCCGATTGCGCGCGGCATCGTCTCCGAGGCGCAGTCGCGAGGGCTCGAACCCGCGAAGGCCCAGGGGTTCAGTGCCATCCCCGGCCGTGGGGCCGTGGCGAGCGTTGACGGCCGGGAGGTCATGGTGGTGAGCCCCGGCTATCTCGAGGAGAAGGGCATCGCGGCGGAAGACCCGCGCCCCGCCCGGCTCGAAGCGGAGGGGAAGACCGTGGTTGTCGTCCTGGTGGACGGCCGACCGGCCGGTGCGGTGGCCGTCTCCGACGTCGTCCGGCCGGAGTCCAGGGAGGCCATAGCAAGGCTCAGGGAGTTGGGCGTCGAGTCCATGATGCTGACAGGCGACAACGAACGCGTCGCCTCACGCGTCGCGGGCGAGCTGGGACTGGACGACTACTTCGCCGAGGTGCTCCCGCACCAGAAGGCCGAGACGATCCGGGGCGTGAAAGGCCGGGGCAAAGTCGTAGCCATGGTGGGGGATGGGGTGAACGACGCCCCGGCGCTTGTTGAGGCCGACATAGGCATCGCCATCGGGGCCGGCACCGAGGTCGCGGTCGAGTCTGCGGACATAGTACTGGTCAGGAACGACCCTCGCGACATCGTCGGAGTGCTCGGGCTCTCGAGGTCGACGTACCGGAAAATGGTGCAGAACCTGGTCTGGGCGACCGGCTACAACGCGTTCGCGATCCCCGCGGCAGCCGGGGTCCTCGCGCCGCTCGGGATAGTGCTGAGCCCCGCTCTCGGGGCGGTCTTCATGTCTCTTTCCACGATAATAGTCGCCATCAACGCCAGGCTGTTAAAATAGCAGCGGGAAATACGCGGCTCCCCGGACGTGGTGTAATGCATTTCCGGACTGGTACCTCGCGGAGGGGTCTACCGCCTGGGGCTTTGGACTCACGGTATGTACGGTCTCGTCGGGGGGACCTGCACGATCGGGGGATTCTCGGACTAAGGGGTGCTCTCGCTGCCTTCTCGGAGGAGGCACGGAAGTCGGGGAGAAAACCCCTCGAGAGGGTTTCCACCTGCAGACAATATTCGCGCGAGGCTGAAGAGGTGATTGAGATGCGATGGAACAGACTGCTTGTGATACCCGCGGCCGCCGCGGCCGCGGTCCCCCTCTGGTCCAACCGGCGGTTCTTCACCAGCAAGGCCATGCTGCTGGCGGCGCACGCCCTGCCGAACTCGGCCAGGAAGCACGGCCTCGAGGTGAGCATCCCGATCCCGAAGGGAAGCGGCTGGATCAGGCCCACCCTGCACGTCGACATAGGGGACGCGCTCTCCGAGGTGCTCGGATACCGCATGGAGGCCACGGCGTTCTCGCACTACGGCGGGTTCAATCTGAGCAAGGTCCACTCGGACTTCGTGAACCCCGACTCCGAGTACTACCAGGCCTGGGTCGGCGCTTACTACGTCTTTGACGGTGAGGAGAGAAAGCACTACGGCTTCGACGATGACGGGGACCTGGTGACCGCCGAGGCACTTGACCTGGTAGAGGCCGACCAGCGCATGGCGCTCGGCGACTTCGCGTGCCCGAACTGGTTTCCCGACGGGCGGCGGTTGAGGTTGAACGGCCAGATGACCACCGCGACCATCGAGAGGAGCGACGGGCTGTGGTGGAGGGCGGACGGTAAGGTCGATACGTGGTCCGGCTACCACCGGGGGAAGTTCCCCGAGGGCAAACTGCCGCACTACTGGGGCTCAGGGGTGGTCCCGAAGGACGCGCCACACCCCGTTGAAAACTACCACCCGCTGACCCTACTCGGGGCCGTCTTCCTCAGATACAGGCCCGAGTGGGCGGCGACCTGCGGTATGTTCTACGTTATCCCGGAGTATGTCGACAACAACGGAGAGCTGGTGACGAAGGGCCTGGGCCTGAAGAACGAGTGCGAGTCAATCCTGGCGGACGTGACGTTCAGGGAGGGCCGCCCACCGTGGTGAGCGGCCCGTTCCCACTGCCCAGCCCCGGTCCCGCCGGGGTGCTCCTCAGGCGCCGCCGGAGTCCGTCAGCAGCCTGGCGGGTTTCCCCGCCTGGTACTTGACGGTCCCGCTCCGGCGCCACTCGCCTTTCGAATAGAGCGAATACCTCATCCTGTCCCTGGAGATCGGCGCGAACGAGCAGAATGACTGCTCCCCCAGCCTGTACAGGTATATGGAGCTTATCTGGTCTTTCGAGAGGGTCTTGAAGTCAGGCATGGCCTGTCCACTGTAGACCACCCACCTTATGCCGGGGTAGTCCTCGTTGAGCCGTGGCACGTCCAGTCGATACGGGTTCTCCATGAGGGCAAGACTAAGGGCCTGCTCCGCCTCGCTCCAGTTGCTCTGTGCCGCGACTGTCCGGGCTTTTGACACGGCTCGCGAGGCCATCGGCACGGCGACTGCGCAGATAGCGGCAACGATGATGATGACGATCAGGAACTCTGCCAGCCGCCTGAACCATGACTTGATCTCCACACGCACCTCCTTCCACTCCGGGCGGAGTTTCGACTCCGCGACAGCCGTTTACGCTCAAGTAGTCGGCTGCCGGGCGGGGCCGGCGATGGAGCGGCCCGTTCAATAGGGGAATGCTGCCACCCGTATGGGGGATTTCCTCATGGTTCGAGCCGGTGAGCCGACCATCACCCGTTTGCGTGCTCCGGCCGCGAGGCAGCGTGAGCATGCGGCATTCGTACGAGATGCCAGCGGCCTGTGCTAGAATCGCGGCACCGAAAAAGGCAAACGGGGTCGGACATGAGGCTGTTCATCACGGGGGCGTCGGGATACCTGGGCGGGCTCGTCTGCAGGGCTCTCGAGGACGACCCGTCAGTCGACGAGATCGTGGGCATCGACGTGGCGCCGCCGCAGGACGCTACGGCGAAGCTCGTCTTTCACCGGCGGGACGTCCGGGAACCCGGCATAAGAGAGCTGATGGCCGGTTGCGACGCGTGCCTGCACATGGCGTTCGTCCTTGACGAGATAAAGGACAAGGAGAAGACCCACGACATAAACATCAACGGGTCCAGGAACGTGTTCCACTCCTGCCTGGATGCCGGGGTCGGCTGGATAATCCAGCTCTCGTCCATGGCCGCCTTCGGCCCGCATCCGGACAATCCCGTGCCGCTCACCGAGGAGCACTACCCGCGTGGGGCGCCGGACGTCTACTACTGCTACGGCAAGGCGGAACTCGAGCACTACCTGAGCTGGCTCTCAGCCAGGCACTCCGGGTTGGACGTGACGGTCCTGCGCCCCACCGTCATCCTGGGGGAGAACATAGACAACACGGTGTCCTGGCTCTTCCAGGGCAGGGTGGCGATGCGGATAAAGGGGCACGACTCGCTTGCCCAGTACGTCCACGAGGACGATTTCGCGAGCGCCGTGCGGGTTATCCTGCGCGAGAGGGGGCTCGGTGCCTACCACGTGACCAACGACGACAGCATGAGCGTCTCCGAGATGTTCCACAGGGCGGGCATCTTCGCGCCGGCGGCCCCGAAGAAGTTGCTCGAATTGTTCGCGGACATCGGTTTCGCCCTGGGTGCCGCGCCGGTCTCGAGTCACTGGATACGCATGTTCTCCGAGTCGATGGTGGGCTCGAGCGATAAGCTCAAGGCGCTCGGATGGCGGCCCACCTGGACGACGAGGGACCTGTTCGAGGAGTACATCGTCAAGCCGCGAAAGGCCGCGCGGAAACCAGGTAACTCACAATAACGGTCGGAGCCGGGGCGTTTCGCCCTGACCGGGGGTGACAGCGGTGATCACGACAGAGCGCGTGTACGGAAGCCCGCGGGGCGGGGGAGGGTTCAGGATACTGGTCGACAGGATGTGGCCGAGGGGCATGAAGAAAGAGGATGTTCGAGCCGACCTGTGGGCGAAGGAAGCGGCCCCAAGCAACGAGCTGCGGAAGTGGTACGGCCACGACCCGGCAAAGTGGTCCGAGTTCAGGAAGAGGTATTTCAAGGAGCTGGACAGGCACCAGGATGCTGTCCGCCCGATCGAGGACAGGGTGAGGTCCGGCGACGTGGTGCTGCTCTTCGGGTCGAAGGAAGAGAAATACAACAACGCGACCGCTCTCAAGGAGTACCTGGAAAAGCGGTTAGGGTAGGAACCCCCGTCACCGCCCAGGACTCGTGGCGCTCCTGCCGTATTCCAACCAGTCTGCGCTGGAATCGATATTCGGAACAGAGGTATCAGTAACGGTACGCCGAGCCACCCCCGCCGCCGCCGAAGTCGGACCTGCGGGGCCGCGCCTCGTTGACCTTGACAGCCCGACCATCGAGGTCTTTGCCGTCCAGGCCAGCAATAGCCGCCTTGGCCTCATCGTCGTTTGGCATCTCAACGAAACCGAAGCCCCTTGACCGGTTCGTATTACGGTCGATGATGACCTCGGCCGAATTGACCGCACCGAACTGCTCGAAGGCGGCCTGCAGCCCGTCGTTGTCAGTCGAGTAGCTCAGATTGCCGACGTATATCTTCACTCGTTTGCACCTCCCCCCCTAAAAAAGAACCCGAGGATACGGTCTCCTCGGGACAAGTCCAAAACCTTTCTCGAACGCCGATCACACTCGAAAAATTATAGCAGATAGAAAACTGTCAAGATACAAGGAGCCCCTCCTGGTGATTCGGGCATTATCGGTCGGCGGGTGTAAGATATATGTGGAGCTCGCGAGAGGAGGTGGCGATGCCCAGGCCCAGGTCGCCTGAGGAGATGAGGAAGGCAATCGCGAAGAACCTGCCGTCCAAGACGGGCAGGAGCTTCGAGGAATGGGTGCGGCTTGCAAGGGCCGAGGGGCCCGATGGCCGCCGGGGGAAGGAAGCCTGGCTCAAGAGCGAGCACGGCCTCGGTGGGGCGACGGCTATGTTCATTGCCAGTGAAGCGGAAAGGCCGAAGGGTTACAGGGCCCCCACCCGAAAGCAGCTCCTGGACGCGCAGTACTCGGGTCCAAAGGTCGCGCTAAAGCCGATTTACGACAGGCTGGCGAGGGCGGTGGAAGCGCTCGGACAGGACGCCGTCGTGGACCCGCGCAAGACCTACGTTTCGCTCAACCGCACAAAACAATTCGGGATAATCCAGGCGCGGACCAGGACAAGGGTGGACCTCGGGCTGGTCCTCCCCGGGGTAAAGCCGACGAAGCGGCTGCTGGAGGCCGGCTCGTTCGGTTCAGAGCGTACAACGCACAGGGTGGAGCTCAAGAGCCCGGAAGACATCGACGACCAGGTCAGGAAATGGCTCAAGAAAGCCTACGACAACGCATGACCCCGGGATTAAAGCGAGGTCTCGACGTCGCGATAGTGGATGAGCTCGCTGTACCCTAGCCCCGAGAACCCGCCCTTGGAGGTCCTCGCATCGCGGGTCCAGCTCGTAATGACCTTCAGCCCCATCCTCCCCGCGAGCACCCAGGCGTAAGCCATCGCGTTGGTCTGTCCGTCGACCAGTATCGCACCGTACCCCTGCTCGGAGATGTCGAGCAGGCGGTCGCGGACCTCCTCGAGGACGTCAGCTTCTCCCCACTCGTCCGCGCCGGGCTCTACGAACGGGGCGAGCGGCTCCGGGGAGATGTCGAACCCGAGCGTCCGCCACTCGCTCTGCAGGCCCGACTGGTCCTCGAGCGTGAAGTTCGCGAGCCTCAGTATCTGGCGCCATACGCGCGCCCCTTCGGAGGACAGGTGGACGAGGAAGGTGCCGTCGAATCCGTAATCGCCCGGCGCGCCGTGGCCCGGCTCGACCACGTCGGAGTCGGAGGCCGTGGGTTCGATATCCAGAAGCGACTCGCCTGGGAGCTCTCGCCCCTCCACCGCGTCGCATATCTCCTCCGGCCAGTCGTCGGGTTGCACCTCTTCCCACTCTCCGTGGACCACCGCGGTCTTCCTCCCGCGCTTCTCCTTGACCCTGACCACCAGCTGGGGATGCGCCCTGGGGCCGACGGTCGAGGCCCTTTCGGTCCAACTCTCGTAGCGGTCGACCACGAACTCCTCGTCCGCGCCGCGGTCATAGGCGACGATGACGTATCCTCCCTGCTCGGGGTCCACCTTGATCTCGAGGATGTCGACCATGGGGTTCTCGTCCTCGATCTGCCTTGCGAGCCTCTCGGCGTCTTCCTTGAATAGACCTTCCGGTGACATTGCGCCTCCCGTGATTCCCACCATGACCGGTTCGAAAGGCGCGCCCGCGCGTTGAGCACGCCTGCGAAGAACCGGACCACCTTGGGTCAACATTCGGTGCCGCGGGCTGAAACCCTGCGCGCCGGTCAGAGCGTCGCGGCGCCGGGCCGCACTCGCGGCTCCACGGTCCAAGGGTCTTCCCACTACCTGTAGAATAGCACTAGGCGGTGCCGCAATGCCTAGTATGAAAGGGTCCACGAGTTGGAACGCCCGTCATCCAGGGGGGCCGGAAAGCACGAGCCCATGCCCCGTCACGTGACTCCCATGCTCGCGACGCTCTCGACAATGCCGGACAGGCAGGACGACTTTGCCTTCGAGTACAAGTGGGACGGCATTAGGGCCGTGTTCTACTCAGGCCCGGAGGGATGGCGACTCGAGACCCGCAACCTCAAGGACGTGACGGTCGCCTTCCCCGAGCTGGGACCGCTGCATGCCCGGCTTGGGGACGCGGGTGCCGTCCTGGACGGGGAGGTGGTGGCCCTGGACCGCGGGGGCGAGCCGAGCTTCAGCCTTCTCCAGCACCGCCTCGGAGTCGTAGATGGCGGCTCGGCGGAGAGGCTGTCCAGGGATATCCCTGTAACCTACATGATATTCGACCTGCTGTACCGGGACGGGCGCGGCCTGATGGAGCTACCGTATGAGGAGCGCAGGCGCTTTCTCGAGGGCGAGGGCCTGGCAGGCTCCAGGTGGCAGACGCCTCCCTCGAACGTCGGCGAAGGTGAGGCGATGTTTGAGGCTGCGCGGTCCAACCATCTCGAAGGGGTGGTCGCGAAGCGGCTGGGGAGCCCGTACAGGCCCGGGGAGCGGACGCGCGACTGGCTCAAGGTCAAGCTCGTCAAGCGCCAGGAGTTCGTGCTGGGTGGCTGGGTCCCTCTCTCGACGGGAGCCCGCGGGCTCGGTGCCATCCTGGTCGGCTACTACGAGGACGCCCCGGGAGTCAGTAGAGGGCGGCCGCGCCTGGTGTACGCCGGCAAGGTGGGGACCGGCTTCAACGACGCGGAGCGGGCGCGCCTGGAGGAAATGCTCGAGCGCATCCGCAGGCAAGACAGCCCATTCAGCGAAATAGAGGCGGTGAAGGGGGCGTTCTTCACCGAGCCGGAGCTCGTCGCCGAGGTCGAATTCCGGGGCTGGACCGGCACTCACAGGCTCAGGCAGCCTTCCTACAAGGGCCTGAGGCCGGACAAGGACGCCTCAGAGGTCGTGCTGGAGGAGGAAGCGTGAGGCCGCGGGGCCGTGGTTGAAAGGAGCGTGTTCGCGATGCCCAGGGCGTTGTGGAGCGGGGCGATAACTTTCGGGCTGGTGAGCATACCGGTAAAGATGTACGGGGCGGTTCGGGATATGGGGGTACACTTCCATAGGCTCCACGCCGCTGACGGGGTGCGCATCCACCAGAAGATGGTATGCCCGGCGGACGACGAGGAAGTGCAATTCGAGGAAATAGTCAGGGGCTATGAAGTCGGACCTGACGAGTACGTGATCGTTCACGAGGAGGAGCTGGAGGCTCTTGCCCCGAAGGCCAGTCGCATCATCGAGATCCTGGATTTCGTCGACCTGGTGGAGATCGACCCGATCTACTACGAGCATCCGTACTTCCTCATCCCGGACGAGCAGGCAGCCAGGCCATATAGCCTTCTGGTCAAGGCGATGACCGACTCGCGGAAGGTGGGCATCGGCAAGTTCGTCATGAGAAACAAGGAGTACCTGGCCGCGCTGAGGCCGCTTGATGGAGTCGTGTGCCTCGAGACCATGCACTTCGCGGACGAGGTCGTGGAGGCCGGCGAGGTGGCTGACCTTCCCGAGCAGCCTGAGCCCTCCGAGCGGGAGCTGTCCATGGCGAAGCAGTTGATCGACACGCTTGCTTCCAGTTTCGAGCCCCAGAAGTACCACGATGAGTACCGTGAGGCGGTGATGGAACTCGTCGAGACCAAGGCGGAGGGCCAGGAATTCGTAGCCCCGCAGCCCGAGGAAGAACCCGGCAAGGTGATAGACCTGATGAGCGCCCTGGAGCAGAGCCTCACCCGTGCGAAGGAACGCAAGGAGAAGACCGGATGAGCAAGAAGGTGCAGACCGAGGTCGAAGGTCACAGGCTCCAGCTCTCCAACCTCGACAAGGTGCTGTACCCCGAGACCGGGTTCACAAAGGCTGAGGTTATCGATTATTACACGCGTATCGCTCCCGTGATGCTGCCGCACATAGAGGGACGCCCCGTGACCCTGAAACGCTACCCGGATGGAGTCGATGGGGAGTTCTTCTTCGAGAAGCAGTGCCCGGCGTACCACCCGGACTGGATGGATACCGCGACTGTGGAGAGCCGCAACGAACGAGGGGAAGTGAGCTACTGCCTCGTTGACAGCGTCGCCGACCTGGTCTGGCTTGCCAACCTGGCCGCGCTCGAGCTGCACACCCTCCTCGCCCGGTCCGAGGACATCGCTCGGCCCACCTTCATCGCGTTCGACCTGGACCCGGGCCCGCCGGCTGATATCCTCGATTCGGCATGGGCGGCGATGCGGCTCGGCGAGGTCCTGGAGGAGGCGGGCCTCGAGAGCTTCTGCAAGGTCTCCGGGGGAAAGGGCTTGCACGTCTACGTGCCCCTGAACGTCGAGGTCGGGTTCGACGCCACCAAGCGGTTCGCCCACGCGGTGGCGCGCCTGCTCGAGAAGCGCTACCCGGAGCGGATAACCTCGGTGATGCGCAAGGCCCTGCGGAAGGACAAGGTCTTCATCGACTGGAGCCAGAACGACCCGCACAAGACGACGGTCTGCGCCTATTCGCTCCGGGCCAGGGAGCGCCCGTTCGTCTCAGCGCCTGTTACCTGGGACGAGCTGGAGGACGCCCGCAAGGGCAAGCGCGCCGGGGCCCTCAAGTTCGAGGCGTGGGAGGCGCTCGACCGCGCCCGGGATAACGGGGATCTCTTCGCCGGTGTCCTTACGTTGAAGCAGGAACTACCTGAGCTGGAAGAGTGAGCCGGCCTCGCTTCTCTCCGTCCCCGCAGGTTTGAATCACAACAGTGGTCAGTAATTAACAATTAAATACACAATGTCTCAATATCAACAGCTCAAGCCGGAAACTCGCAGTAAAGCTGTGGGTGGTGATTAATATTGTTGTTAGGTGAATCTATTGTAAACTGTTGTGATTCAAACCTGCGGGACGCTCGGCCTCGCGTCGCTTGTGAGCAAAAACGCAACACAGTGACCTGACCCCGATGTTGCAGGTCAGCGCTCGTGCCGGTCGATGAGCTCCGCCGCGATAAGCCCCGACCCGATCACAACCGGCACTCCGCCTCCCGGGTGCGTGGAGTTCCCGGTCAGGTACAGGCCGTCGATGAACTTCGACTTCGCGGAAGGCCTGAAGACCGCCGAGGAGCCCAGGTCGAGCTCGAATGAATATATCGCTCCCTCCGGCAGGAGCAGCCGCTCCTCGAAATCATACGGTGTGAGGATGTCCGCCGTCACTATGTGGTCGGAGAGCCCGGGCACCAGCCTGTCCAGCCAGGCGATGGTCTTGTCCATGACCGGCTGCCGCTCCCGGTTCCAGTCGCTGCCCTGCAGGCGGTAGGGTCCCTCCATGATGAAACCAAGCGAGTGCTTGCCCTCAGGCGCCAGCGACGGGTCGGAGCGGCTCGACCAGCAGATGAGCCCGTGCTTCTCGTCATGGAGGATTCCCCGGTCCCGCTCGAAGTTCTCGCGGTTCATGGTCTCGACCGAGGTCGCTAGCGCGGTGAAGTGCGTGTCCAGCGGCGGCTCATAATCAAGGCCGAGGTTGAGGACGCAGTCCGAGCCGGAGAGCTTGTACGAGTTCAGTCCGAACCGTGCGAGACGCGGGACGTGCTCCTCGCCGATCATGTCCAGGTAGAGCGTGCGGCAGTTGATGTTGGAGACAAGGACGTCGCAGGTCACCTGTTCCCCGCTCGACAGCGTCACCCCCCCGACGCGTCGCCCGCGGACCGTCACCTTCTGCACCCTGGCGTCGAGCCGCAGTTCCATGCCGTAGCGCTTCCCGCACCTCTGGAGCCCCTGCGGGATGGCAATCATCCCGCCCTCCGGGTAGTAGGTGCCGAGGTGCTCGGCGTAGGCCAGCATGCCGAATATGGCGGGGGTGAGCACCGGGGGGAGGTTGAAGTAGTTGGACTGGTAGGCGATGGTCTGCTGTATCCGGGGGTGCGAGAAGTACTTCTTGACGACGTCCTCATAGTTCCCGGCGAAGAGCGGCAGGTACTTGAGGATGCGCGGCCTGGCGGAGAACATCTTGAGGAAGTCCCCGAGCGTGTTGGCCGGGCTGGTGAAGAACGTGTCTATCACCATGTCGTAGAACTCAGAGAAGTACTTCGTGAACGCCTTCCAGCTCGCGGCGTCTTCCGGGGAGATCCTTTCGATGACCTCGGCGGTCGCCTCGATGGACTGCGGGTAGGTGATACGCGAGCCATCCTCCAGGATGTACGTGAAGATGGGGTCGCTGGCGACAAGGGGCACCTCTTCCTGGAACGTGGTGCCGAGCATCCTGAAGACGGCCTCGATAGGCTGTATGACCTCGACGATGGCGGCGCCCACGTCAAAGGTGAAGCCGTCCTTCTCGTAGGACGAGCAGGAGCCCCCGATCCGGCCGCTCTGCTCGAGCACCAGCACGCTGCGCCCCTGCGCCGCAAGGAGGGCCCCCGCGGTAAGCCCTCCGCACCCGGCGCCGATGACGATAACGTCGTAGTCCGACATGACCATCAACTCCTTCGTGAATCCTCTGGATGCCAGTGTACTGCGGAGCGGGAACCTTCTACGAGTCGAATTTACGAACGGTCCCTGGCCCTCAGGACCTTCCGCAGGGAGCGGTAGGTGAGGGTGTTGAGCATGTCGCCCTTCTCGAGCCACCCGCGCCTGGCCTGGTTGAGGCCGTAGCGCATGTAGTCGAGCTCGGAGACGCTGTGCGCGTCCGTGGCGACGTAGACCTTCACGCCGTGGTCCCTGGCCGACCTGCAGGCGAGGTCGTCGATGTCGAGGCGCCGCGGGGCGGCGTTGAGCTCGAGCGCCACGTCGAACCGCGCGGCCGCCGCAATTACGTCGTCCATGTTCACCTGGTAGGGCGGGCGCTTGTTTATCTTCCGCCCGGTCGGGTGGGCCAGGGCGTCCACGAACGGGTTGCCGAGGGCCTTCACGATGCGCCTGGTCATCTGCGCGCGGGTCTGGTTGGTGTTGTAGTGCACGGACGCTATGACGAAGTCCGCCCGGGCCAGGACCTCGTCGGATATGTCGAGGGCGCCGTTCTCCAGGATGTCCACCTCCACCCCCTTCAAGAGGTGGAACTCATCGAGCCCCTCGTTCAGCCGGTCTATCGCTCTCCAGCTGTCTAAGAGTCCCCGGTCGTCCAGGCCTTTGACCATCGCCACCCGCTTTGTGTGGTTGGTCACCGCCGCGTACAGGTACCCCCTGCGGCGCGCATCGGCCGCCATGGCCTCGAGGCTGTCGCGGCCGTCGGTGAGGTCGGTGTGCATGTGAAGGTCGCCCCGTATGTCTTTCGCGGACACGAGCCTTGGCAGGCCGCCCTCGAAGGCGGCCCTTATCTCGCCCCGGTTCTCGCGCAGCTCGGGCGGTATCCACGGAAGTCCGAGGGCCTCGTACACTTCCTCCTCGGTCCGCCCGGCCAGCTTCTTCTCGTCGCGGAACACCCCGTATTCGTTGAGCTTCAGCCCCTTGCGCAGCGCCATGCTCCGCAGGGCGACGCTGTGAGCCTGGGAGCCGGTGAAGTACTGCAGCGCGGCGCCGAAAGAATCAGCTGCGACGGCGCGGAGGTCCACCTGCAGGTCGTCCCCGATGACGACGGCGCTCCGCGTCGGCCCCTTTGCGATTACCCGCGTTACTCCCGGGAAGGACACGAATCTCTCGGAGGCCGCCCCGGCGTCGTCGCACACTACGAGCACGTCGAGGTCGCCGACGGTCTCCTTGAGGCGGCGGTAGCTTCCCGCGGCCTCCATCGCGGATATCCCGGGCACCGCATCCATGTGCTCCATTATGGCGCGGACGCGCTCCTCGGCATCGGCCCACATCATCCGGTTGCCGAGCCCCTTGACCGCGTAGATGCCCTCCAGGATGTTGGCCTCGGTCCTAGGGCCGAAGCCCTTGACCTCCTTGACCCTGCCGGCCCTGGCGGCTTCCCCGAGGCTCTCGAGGTCCTTCACGCCGAGCTCGAGGAAAAGCGCGTGCGCCTTGCGCGGGCCCAGGCCAGCCACCTTCATCACGTCCATCAGCCCGGTGGGGTACTCGCGCTCGAGGTCCCGGCGCAGCGCCAGGTCGCCGGTGTTCACTATCTCGCGTATCTTGCCCGCGAGGTCCTTCCCGATGCCGGGGAGGTCCTCGAGCTTCTGTTCGGGGTCGGCCTCGATGCCGGCAGCCGAGCGGGAGAGGTCGCGGATGACCCGCGAAGCGTTTCGGTACGCACGCACCCTGAAGAAGCTCTCGCCGCTTATCTCCAGGAGGTCCGCCACCTCGTCGAAGATGGCGGCGATGTCGGAATTCTCGACAACCATGGGACACCTCGGGTCGGGGTCGGGCCTACCTGCTTAATTCCCCTTGGCGTCCCCGGTACCTTCGAGGAGGTAGGGCGTTCCCTCGAACACGCCGGTCAGGGACGTGACCTCGTAGCCGCGCTTCTGTATCTCGGGGATGGCCCGGGCCAGCACCTCGTAGGTGTTGTGACCGCCCCAGTGGGCGAGGATTATCGCCCCGTTCTGGAGGCCGGAGAGGATGGCGTTCACCTGGCTGTCGACCGTGACCCCGGCAGCGGTGTCATTATCGGAGACGGTCCAGTTGACGACCCAGTAGCCCTCGCGCGCAGCGATGTCGAGGGCGGGCTGGTCGTAAGCCCCGCCGCTGAACCGGACGTAAGGGTATACCTGGTGTGTAATGTCCGTAATAGCTTCCTGCGGCTTCCATAACTCCATCATGTAGGTCGCCTCGTCCTTGCCGCGCATCACGTAGTGGTCCCAGGTGTGGCTGCAGACCTCGCCGCCGCCTTCCTTTATCGCCTTTACGAACTCGGGGTTCGACTCGACGACGCCGCGGCCGCCTATGAGAAACGTGGTGTACTTTACCTTCCATTCCTTCAGGAGGTCCAGGATGCGCATGTCCGCGTTCCAGCCGTCGTCGAGCGTCAGCGCCACGCGCTTGAGGTCCGGGTTGCCCCGCGTGATGACCGGGGCGGGGTCGTGCGCTGGCAGCACGCCCGCGACGTCTTCCCTGTATGTCACGACCGCGCCGTCGACGACGCGGCCCTCGTCGGGGATCTTGTACCTGGCGACCAGCTTTGTCCCTATGTCCTCGAACATGTTGTAGCCCGAGGCCGGGTCGGAGTCCTCACCGCCGCTTCCGCACCCGTACACGAACGCCAGGATTATCAGCAGGAGGACTAGAATGACCCCTGCCGCGAATATCGCCCTGTTCCTCGCCACCCGACGGCGGCGCTCCTCGCTGCGTGCCATGTGTATCATCATACACATAACGGGGGACATCGGCATGACGGATGTCGTGAGCCCCGCGGGGCGCCTTACACACCCGTTTTGCTATGCTAGAGCGACGAGGAATTGTGCCCGACATCCGACGGGCCCCAGGGAATCCGAAGGGACGTGAAGATGGCTCTGACAGACGACATAAAGGGAATGGCGGCTTCCGTGGGAGCCGAGCTCAAGGAGAAGAAGGGCATCTGCACGTTCAGGCTGACCGTCGCCGAACGAAAGGCGTTCATGTCGAAGAAAAAGCTCGAGTACGTCGCCAGGTTCAGGGTCGACGACCAGGCCCGCGAGCTCAGGTTCACCGAGATGCTCAAGGAGACCGGCTCCGGGGTTTCTGGGGGTGACGAAGCGTCCCCGGGCTTCGGCTTCAAGACGGAGACCTACAGGACCGGGGCCGGGCCTCGCGAGGGCACCATCACCGAGCAGTCCGACTACTTCGGCAAGCAGTACACCTACAGCTACGACTGGAGCGCGATACGTTCCTGGATGGAGCAGGCCGCAGCGGCGGCGGGCTACACGTTCAGCTACTCCATAACGGGCAGAGACATCTAGAAGGAGGGCGCCGACATCGATACTTTCGACAGGGTCTCGGGGGAATACGGCGAGAAATCACTGGTCCAGCACAACGCCGCGCGCAAGCTGTTCGACCTCCTCGATGTAGGCGGTAACGAATCCATACTCGATGTGGCATGCGGGCCGGGCCATATCACGCGGTGGCTCGCGGAGGCGACGGGTGGAAGGGTGGTCGGCACCGACATATCGCAGGGGATGGTGGAGGAGGCCAGGGCGCTCTATCCCGGCATCGAGTTCAGGCGCCTGGCCGCCGAGGAGCTCGACTACGACGCCGAGTTCGACGTCGTCTTCTGCAACTCGGCCCTCCAGTGGTTCTCCGACGCCGTAAGGGCGGTGCGCGCGATGAGGAGCGCGTTGACGAGCGGCGGCAGGCTGGGGGTGGCATGCCCGGCGACCTACGAGTTCGCGCCGTTCTTCGGAACGGTGATCATGGCCGCGATACGCCGCCCCGAACTGGCTCGCGTGTTCGCCCACTGGCGCAGCCCCTGGTTCCAGCTTGCCTCCGTCGAAGAGTACCGGACGTTCTTCGAGGAGTGCGGATTCAAGACCGGCCTCGTACGCCTGGACCACGAGGTCGACAGCCTGACCGTGGATGCGGCGTTCGACCTCTACCGCACCGGCGCCGCGCAGGGCTTCGCAAACAAGGCGTTCTACGAGGTCGAGGTGGACGAAGAGTACGTCGCTGCTTTCAACAGCGCCGTACGCGAAGAGATGGAGAACGCCGCGGCCGGAGGCGTGGTCGAGGTTGACTTCAACCGCCTCTACTACGTCGGCCGCGCATAGAACGATGCAGGCTTTGCCGGTCAGCGGTAGAAGCTAGCGACAGTATTCACAACCGGAGGGATTCAATTGGACTGGGAAGCGGGCTTGAGCGCCGCGGTGGCGCAGGGAGACGAGATAAAGGCCGAGGAGCTGGCCCGGGAGGCGCTCGACGCCGGGGCTCCTCCGAGGGAAGTGCTCGAGAAGGGCGCGGTGGCCGGCATCGACGAGGCCGGGCGCCTCTGGCAGGAGGGAGAATACTTCCTGCCGGACGTCATACTTGCCACGGAGGCCTTCAACGTGGTCATGGGCATCGTCGAGCCTCTCCTCGCGGGGGAGGACGGCGCGAGGAAAGGCAGGGTGGTCCTGGGCTCGGTGGAGGGCGACGCGCACGACCTGGGCAAGAACATCGTGGCCGCGATGCTTCGCGCCTCGCTGTATGAGGTGCTGGACCTCGGCGTCGACGTGCCGGCCGCCAGCTTCGTGGAGGCGGCGCGGGAGCAGGAGCCCGGCATCATCGGCCTCGGGGCGTACATGACCACCACCATGCGAAACATGGAAGGAGTCATCACCGCGCTCGAGGAGGCCGGCCTTCGGAGCGGGGTCAAGATCATCATCGGCGGAGCTCCCGTGACCGCGGAGTACGCCGACAGGATAGGGGCTGACGGGTACGGGGCGGACGCCGTCGAAGCCGTGAGGCTCGCCGGCCGCCTGCTGGGGGTGAGCTAGGTGGGTGTCACCGCGAAGCTGCTGAAGGGCACGCTGTACGCCAGGGGCCTGAGGCTCGGCGAGCTCGACGGATACGAGCGCCTCATCGCCGGCATCTACGGCCGGCCGGACCGGGTCCCCATCGTGCTTCAACCTTACACCTACGCCATGGCCATGCACGGGCTCTCCGCCAGGCGTTTCTTCACCGAGCCGGGGCCGTTCATAAACGCCTCGCGGAACATGGCGGTCTACTTCGGTGCCGACTCCTGGTCCCCCGTCTTCGACTTCTACAACATAGAGCTCGACGCACTGGGCCAGAAGCTCATCTGGCGCGAGAACAGCGAACCGGACGTCGACACCCGCGAGCCCCTCATCGCCGCCGAGGAGGACCTGAGGAGGTTGAAGCCCCCGGTGCCCGGGAAGAGCGGCCGCATGCCGTACGTCATCGAGGCTTACAAGCGCTACATGGACGTCATGGGGATACCACCAATGGCTTACGCCTGCTCGCCGTTCACGATGGCCGTGCTCATACGGGGCTACGTGAACTTCCTGCGGGACATGCGGAGGAACCCTGCTTTCGCCCACAGGTTGCTCGAGTTCCTCAGCATGGAGGTGGTCGTCCCCTGGATAGACAGGATGGTGGAGGCCACCAACACGGCCATTGTGGTGATGTCCGACGCGTGGGCGTCGGCCCCGAACATGACGGTCCAGATGGTCAGGGAGTTCTGCCTGCCCTACGTCGAGAAGGTGATACGCGCAACGAACTCCGCGATGCGGACCGTCATGGACTCCGGCAGCTGGGGAGAAAAGGACGTAGCCGACCCGAGAGAGATACTCGACATCAAGATGGACATGCTCACCCCCGGGAACAGCCTCAAGGCCCTGCGGCCCTTCTTCCTGCTTGTCTGGAACGAGGACTACGAGGCCGTGGGCATCCCCAGGATCCGTGCCTACGCCGAGGAGAAAGACGTCTGCCTCATGCTCAACATCAGGCCTGACCTCATCGAGGAAGGCCCGGTCGAGAGGATAGTGGAGAACGTGGTGAAGGTCATACGCGAGGGTGCGGGAAAGGGGAGGTTCGCGCTCCTCTTGAACCTGGTCCCGGTTGGGACGCCGGTCGAGCACGCGCACGTCGCGGTCGCGGCGCTCAAGCAGTTCGGGCGGTACCCGGTGGGCGGCCTCGAGCCGCGGGCGTTCAGGATGCCGTCGTTCCGCCCGTTCGACGAGTGGCTGCGCGCCGAAGGCCTCCCCGTCGACTGACCGACGACCGTAGCGCCTGCCTCCGGCCGGCTCCGGATTGTGAGATCAAGGTGGACATGCGAAGCACCCTGACATTGAACAACGGCGAAGAGATGCCGTGGCTGGGACTGGGGACCTACCGGCTCGATTCCGGGAGGCAGGCCCGGCGCGCCGTGGGCTGGGCGCTCGAGACCGGCTACAGGCTCTTCGACACCGCGACGCTCTACGCCAACGAGCGGTTCATCGGTGAAGCCCTGGCAGGGAGCGGGGTGCCCCGCGAGGAGCTCTTCATCACCACCAAGCTCTGGAACAGCGACCACGGCTTCGACTCGACCCTCGCAGCCTGCCGCAGGAGCATGGAGGAACTGGGGGTCGACTACCTGGACCTGTACCTCATACACTGGCCGGTCCCGGGCCTGCGCGCCGAGTCATGGCGGGCCATGGAGGTCCTTCTCTGTGAAGGACTGTGTCGCTCCGTGGGAGTCAGCAACTACATGGTGGAGCACCTGGAGGAGCTGCTGGCCGCCTCCAGCGTGGTCCCGGCGGTCAACCAGGTGGAGTTCCACCCGTTCCTCTACCAGCGTGAGCTGCTCGAGTTCTGCGACTCGCGGGGAATCCACCTGCAGGCGTACAGTCCTCTCGCCCGCACCCGGGGCTTCGGCGATCCCGTCGTCGGCCGGGTAGCGGAGCGTCACGGCAGGACACCCGCCCAGGTGTACCTGCGGTGGGCGCTGCAGCACGGGGTGAGCGTCATCCCGAAGTCCTCACACCCGGAGAGGATAGCGGAGAACGCCGCCATCTTCGACTACGAGCTGGGCTCGGAGGACATGCACGAACTCGACTCCCTGGGCTCGGGCACCCATGTCTCGTGGGACCCCACGGGGGAGCCCTGAGTCTCCTCATACCACAAACAGGGTCATTACTTGTAGAATAGCCGCGACATGAGCGAGAACGGATATCACATAATCGCCTGCGCCACCGTCGCCGAGGAGCTGAAACAGCTGGGCGTGAGCGAGGAGGACATGACCGTCCTGGAGTTCGGCCTTCACGTCTTCCCGGACCAGCTGAAGGAGCGGCTCCAGGAGGCGGTGGACGCGGTGCCAGGCGACTGCGACATCCTGCTCGGCTACGGGCTCTGCTCCTATGCCGTGGTAGGGCTGCACTCGGATTCGCACCGGCTCGTAATCCCGAGGATAGACGACTGCATAGCTTTGTTCCTGGGGTCGAGGGAGGACCACCTGGCCAGGCTCGCCGAGGCGCCGGGGACCTACTACCTTACCAAGGGCTGGGTCGAGGCTCAGTGGGACACGCTCGAGGAGTACGCGAGGCTGGTCGAGAAATACGGCGAGAAGAGGGCGAAGAAGGTCGCCGAGGTGATGTACAAGAACTACACCCAGGTCGTCCTCATCAACACCGGCAACTACAGGATGGACGACTACCGCGACTTCGCGAGGGCCATGGCCGATTTTCTGGACCTCGAGTACAGGGAGGTCCCAGGTTCGAACCGGATGCTGGAGAAGATGCTCTCGGGCGACTGGGAGCCCGAGTTCCTGGTGGTGCCGCCCGGCACCCCCGTCGACCTCACCCCCTTCCAGTAATAAGTTGGGGTCACGTCTGATCTTATGACTCGGACTCAACGTGACAGGACCAGACGGCTCACATTGTGTTCTCCCGCAGCGGTCATAAAATCAGACGTGACCCCAGCTTATGACAACTCGCGGGCTACTATCGCGGCCTCGAAGGCGTTTGGAGCATATCCGCTCGCGCCTATCTCGTCCGCGAACTCCTGCGCCACCGGCGCACCTCCGACCATCACCACCGCTGCCGGGTCCACGGCGCGCACGGCCTCGATGACCTCGCGCATATGCAGCATTGTCGAGCTCAGCAGCGCGGAAAGCCCCAGGATCCTGGGCTGATGTTCCCTGTAGGCTTCTACGAACTTCTCCGTCTTAAGGTCTTCCCCGATGTCGACGACGTCGAACCCGGCCCCCTCGAGGCACATCCTCACCAGGTTCTTGCCGATGGAGTGGATGTCCCCGGCCACGGTCCCCAGCACGACCTTTCCCCCGCCGCTGTCATCACCGGCCATCCTGGGCTTCAGGGCTTCCATGCCGGCCTCCATGGCGTACGCGGCGACTATGAGCTCAGGTATGTATGCCTCACCGCTTGCAAACCGCGAGCCTATCTCCTCCATGGCGGGCATCATGGCCCCCTCCAGGAGCACCCTCGGGCCCTGCCCGGTGGACAGCCCCTCCTCGACCAGGCTCCTGACCTTATCCTCGTCCCCCTCGATGACCGAGGCCTTGAGCTTCGAGAGCAGTTCTTCCATCGTATCCTCCTTATGCCCCGATCGTGATGGGGTAGTCCCCGTACTTCCTCGCCGCTTTCACCATCGCGAGGTAGTTCTCCGGCTTGACCCCCGGGTGTATCGAGTTCGACGAGCTTATGACGTAGCCCCCGCCGGGCGCCGCCGCGGCAATCGTCTCCTTCACGGACCGCTCCACTTCCTCCTCGGTGCCGAATGGGAGAAGGTGCATGCAGTCGATGTTGCCCAGTATGCAGAGCCGGTCCCCGTACTTCGCCTTCACCTCGCCGATGTCCATACACTGCGGCTGGACCGGGTGGAACCCGTCGAACCCGGCCTCCACGATGCCGTCCATTATCGGCCACATGTTGCCGTCGGAATGCTTGAAGATGAGCCTGCCGTGCTCATGAACGCGCGCGGTTATCTCCTTGTGGTACGGGAGTATGTACTCGTTGTACTGCGCCGGCGCCATCAGTGTTGTCTGGCTGAAGGCCAGGTCGCCGTCCAGTCCTATTATGTCCGCGCCGAGCTCCACCGCCATGTCCACTACCTCCAGGATGAAGTCGGTCGCCAGGCGCGCGAGGGCGTGCACGAATCCCGGGTCCTTGATGTAGTAGAAAAGCAGTTTCTCCATGCTGCCGAGGAAAGTCCAGCTCTCGCGGAACGGCCCCGGCTGAACGAACACCTGCGCTATCTCGTCGCCGAAGTTGCCCTTGGACGCCATCAGGACCAGGAGCTCCGCCTGCTGGGGGTGATACGGCTCCAGGCTGTCCAGGTCCGCCGGCGAAGAGACGGGGCCGCCGACCGCGGTCGCCTCACCCTCCTCGCTGACCCGCAGGAGCCTTCCCCATCCGTCTTTCACCAGGTCCTCCCCGGCAGGCTCCGTGTTGAGGAGCGCGAGCGAGGACAGCCCGTCGAGCTCGAGCTCTCGGACGATGGTGAAGAGGCAGTTCAAGAGCTTTATCTTCTCTTCCGGTGTCATCTGCTGGGCGAACTTCATCGGGGGAAGGTCGTCGGTGAAGAAGCTCGCGAGCTTTATTATCGATTCCTCGTTGAACGCCATCTCCCAGACCGGGACCCGGTCAGGCTCGCGCCGCGCGAACGCCTCGAGCATCCTCTCTCTGCCGTTCATCGCCGCTCCTTTCCTCAAACGCAACACGGGGGTCAGGTCACTTTGTTGCATTTCCGTCCGCCCTCGAGACCAACCGCCTCACGGGCCGCCTCTAGTCTATTACTTCTGGGCCAAGAGGATCTTGCGCTTCCGAGATTCCCGATTTTGCCTTTACCGAATCTTAAGCGTTTGTTAGGCACGTTTTACCCGGGCGAAACCCGATCAGAACACCCGTTTGTTTCAATGACCTCAGGACAATGGAAAAGAGGACAGGAATCGGACCAAGGAGGGAATGCATGAGATGCGGAAAGAAGACCATCGCGGGGATAGCGCTCGTGGCGGCCGCGGCGTCACTCGTACTGACCGTGGTGCTCGGTGGATGCGGCGGGGGTGGTCTCTCGGGAACGGTTACCGCGTCCGGGTCGACCACCGTCCAGCCACTGGCCCAGGCGGCCGCTGAGAAATTCATGGAGGAGAACCCGGACGTGACCGTGACCGTCCAGGGAGGCGGTTCGAGCACCGGGATAACCCAGGTGAGCGAAGGAGCGGTTGACATTGGTGACTCCTCGCGAGAGCTCAAGCCCGAAGAAGAAGGCAAGAGCCTAGTGGACAACAAGATCGCCTACGACATCATCGCGATGATAGTCAACCCGGACATATCCGTGTCCAACCTGACCGCCGAGGAGGCCAAGAAGATATTCATCGGCGAGATCGCCAACTGGAGCGAGGTCGGCGGGCCTGACGAAGAGATAGTCGTGGTCATCCGCGACGAAGCCTCCGGCACGCGCGAGATGTTCGACGAGAAGGTGCTCGGCAGCAAGAAAGACGCGCCGGTGAAGCCGGTGTCGGGCGCCCAGGAAGCCGGCAGCAACGGCATCATGAGGGAGAAGGTCGCTTCCACCCCGAACGCAATCGGCTATGTCTCTTATGGGTATCTCGACAAGTCGGTCAAGGCGCTCGAACTGGACAGCGTCAAGCCGACCCTCGAGAACGCCCTCAACGAGTCTTACCCGCTCGGGAGGTACCTGCACATGTTCACCAAGGGCGAGCCTGAAGGGGCGAACAAGGCGTACATAGACTACGTACTCTCCGACACTTTCCAGACTGACGTAGTCTCGAAGGAGTACATCCCTATTGCCGAGACGGAGGAGTCCGGCTCACAGACCGAATAGCACCGGCCCCATGTCAGAGTAGGGGCGGACTCCATTCCGGACCCCGCCCCGCTCACCCCTCAATTTCGCTGGAGGTACGGGGGATTTGATCGACAGGGAGTGGGTAGTAAAGAGAGTGCTCTGGGTCCTGGCCATGGTCGTAGTGGTCGGGATACTCCTCATTGTGGGCTACGTCACCCAGGCGGCCCTGCCCGCCATCACCAAGGTCGGCCCGTTCAACCTGCTTGGGACCAACTGGGACCCTTCGTCCGGCCACTACGGTATCACCATCTTCATAGTAGGCACTCTTCTGACCACCCTCGGGGGCCTTCTCATCGGAGCTCCTCTGGGCCTGGTGACGGCGGTGTTCCTCACAGAGATAGCTCCCAAGCGGGCCGCGTCGGTAGTAACGAGGGGTGTCGAGCTCCTGGCGGGCATTCCATCGATAGTACTGGGATGGTTGGGACTCATCCTGCTGCTCCCGTGGATACGGAAGCTGACTGGGACTCAAGGGACCGGGATCCTGGCGGCGTCGATAATCCTCGGGATAATGATAATGCCGACCATCACCACTATAGCCAAAGACGCTCTCGAGGCCGTTCCATCCGACTACCGCCTCGGATCGCTCGGGCTCGGGGCAACGCGCTGGCAGACGATCTGGCGCGTGACGGTACCCGCCGCGCGGGGCGGGTTGCTCGTCGCCGTTGTGCTCGGTATGGGGCGTGCCGTAGGGGAGACCATGGCTGTGGCCCTGGTCATAGGGCCGGCGACCGCTTTCCCGAAGTCCCTTACCACGCCGACTCATACCCTGACCACAAAGATACTCATGGAGATGGGCGAGTCCGCCGGAGTACAGCGCTCCGCGCTGTTCTTCATGGCGCTGGCGTTGCTGCTCATAGCGGTATTGCTCATATCCCTGGTCAGGATCGCTTCACGAAAGAAGGCGTACGCAAGATGAACGGCAGCGCACAGGCTGAATCGACTTCCAGGATCCTGGTCGCGGGCTCCGAGACTCTGAGGAGGCGCGAGGACAGGGCCAGGCGTACCGACAGGGTGGGGACCATGGCCGTGTGGGCGACCGCCATGGTGGGCCTCGGCCTGCTGGGTCTCATAGTGGCGGCGATTTGTTACTACGGGCTCCTGACTGCCCTGGACCCGAGCTTTGTATTCGGCATGCCTGAGACGATGGATGCGGGGGGTGGGATTTTCCCGATGGTCTTTTCTTCGTTCTACCTAGCGGTGCTGACCTCGATAATGGTGCTTCCCGTAGGAGTCGGCGCGGCGATATACATGTCGGAGTACGCGCGCGAGGGGTTCATGACGCGGACCGTACGCTTCGGGGCCGACGTCCTCACGACCATACCGTCCATCGTGTTCGGCATCTTCGGCCTGGTGTTCTTCGTCACGTTCATGGGGCTCGGGTACTCTCTTCTCGCCGGGGCGCTTCTGATGACATTGCTCAACCTGCCAACGGTCATGAGGACCGCAGAGGAATCCATACGGGCGGTGCCCCACTCCTACAGGGAGGCCTCGATGGGCCTGGGGGCGACCCGCTGGTACACCGTGCGGAAGGTCATCCTTCCGAGCGCGATGCCCGGCATCACGACGGGCGCGATACTGACTCTTGGAAGGATAGTGGGGGAGAGCGCGGCGATAGTCTACACGGTCGGGATATTCTCGAGCAGGGTCCCGTGGTCGCCCTTGAAGCCCGCTGCTCCCATGGCGGGCAACATCTGGTACCTCTTCACCGAGGGAGGGGCGCTCATCCCCGACTGGCTGAAGATAGCGAGTGGGCAGGCGGCTTTCCTGCTGCTGGTGGTGCTCGCGTTCAACATGCTCGCGAGGTTTATAGCCTGGATCTACAAACGGAAGACCAGGACGGAGGCCAGGTTCTGTTGAGATGTCCCGTGGTAATCTTGTCTTGTAGGAAAGGACGGAGGTCGCGCCGTGACCAGAATCCTCGTCATCGAAGATGAGAAGCCGATGGCCGAGTCGATCAAGTACAGCCTCGAAAAAGAGGGTTACGAGACTGGCCTCGCGTTCGATGGCCCGAGCGGCTGGCGGATGTTCGAGGAGGAGCACTTCGACCTCCTCATACTTGATCTTATGCTTCCCGGATTGGATGGCCTTGAGATATGCAAGAAGGTAAGGCAGGCCGGCGAAGTGCCGGTCATAATGCTAACGGCGAAGGACTCCGAACTGGACAAGGTGCTGGGGCTCGAACTGGGCGCGGATGATTACCTCACCAAGCCTTTCGGCATGAGGGAACTGCTGGCGCGCACTAGGGCGGTGCTCCGGAGGACGTCCCGGGTCCCCACGGAGGCGCAGTCTCCCCGAGTCCTCGAAGGGGGCGACGTCTCTATAGACACGGGGCGCCACGAGGTGACGGTCCGCGGAGAGGTGGTGGAGGTCCCGCTCATCGAGTACCGCCTGCTGCAGCTGTTCCTCAAGAATCCCGGCAGGGTGCTGACACGTGAGCACCTCACCAACGTCGGCTGGGAAGGCGAGTTCTACAGCCAGGGCAAGGCCCTCGACGTTCATATCCGACGACTGAGGGAGAAGGTCGAGGAGGACCCCGCCAGCCCGCGGCGCGTAATCACGGTCAGAGGAGTCGGTTATCGCTTTGAGCCCCGGACCTGAAGCAGAAGCCCCGAGAAAAAGCGTCCTGTTCCTGTGTGTCGAGAACGCGTGCCGCTCGCAGATGGCTGAGGGCTTCCTGAGGGAGATGGCCCCGGAGTCCTTCGAGGCGGCGAGCGCAGGGGCGGAAGCCGGTTCATTGAACCCGATGGCAATGTCGGTGATGGCAGAAACAGGGATTGACATCTCTGCCCAGCGGAGTAAGCCCGTCACGGAGTTCGAGGGCCGGAAGTTCGACTACGTGATAACGGTCTGCGGTGGAGACACCTGCCCCTCCTTCACCGGCACCGCGGTCCACAGGGAGACCTGGGACGTCGGAGACCCCGCGGCCGTTGAGGGTGACAAGGAGCGCATCGTTGAGGCCTTTCGAAGAGCACGTGACGAGATTCGCGAGCGAGTGTCCCGCTTCATCGAGCGGCAAACCTGACGCCACCAGTACGGGTTCGCACCCGTTGCTATGTCCATTGCTCCGGCCCGAACCCGATTGACACTCCCTATTATTTCGGTGAGACTGAGGCCGTCTTGGTTATATAATGAATCCGGTCATTTCGGACCGATACAAGGAGGCACGGATGGGGGACCAACTCGCCAAGGTGAAGACGTCCGTTTCGGAGCTCGACCTGGACGCGATAGCGCCGTCCGTGCAGGAGGCGCTTGACGCCGGAGAGGAGCCCGCGCTCATCCTCGCCAACATGGCGGACGGCATGGCCGCTGTGGGCGAGCTCTTCGAGAAAGGCGAGTATTTCCTTGCCGATCTCGTGCTGGCGGGGGAAGGGATGAAGGAGGGGCTCGAGGTCCTTGAACCCCACCTCGAGGCCGGTGACAGGGGCGGCAAGGGCACGGTGGTATTGTGCACCGTAAAGGGTGACATCCATGATATCGGCAAGAACCTGGTCGCCACGATGCTCTCCAGTGCGGGCTACACGGTCATCGACCTGGGCACCGACGTGTCAGAGGACGAGATCGTGGGGGCGGTACGCGCCAACAACGCCGGGGCGGTGGGGCTTTCCGTGCTGCTCACGCCGATGGTCGACTCGATCAGTGACGTGGTCAGGGCGCTCGAGTCCGCCGGACTTCGTGACAAGGTGAAGATAGCCATCGGCGGGGCCTGCACTACTCAGGAGCTCGCAGACAGGATGGGCGTCGACGCGCTGGGCCGCGACGCGGTCGAGGCCATCCGCATCTTCGAGGGCTTCTTCGCATAACGCAAAGTCGGGGTCAGGTCACTTTGTTGCATTCTGACATCGCGCTGAGGTGGACAGCTCGAAATGCAACAAAGTGACCTGACCCCGACTTTGCATCAGGGAGGTTGCGACATGGCAAAGGTGATAGTGCTGGGCGGGTGCGGGGGCATCGGCAGCGTGGCTGCCAGGACCCTCGCGGCGACCGATTACTTCGACGAGATACTCCTGGGTGAGAACCGCTACGAGGCCGCATGTACTTTTGCCTCTGAGCTCGGAGGGAAGGCCTCCGCGGTCGAGGTGGACGCGAACGATCCTGAGAGCCTCGAGGCCGCGATGCGGGGCTGCGACCTGGTCCTCAACTGCGTCGGCCCGTTCTATACCTACGGCCCGCCCATACTCGCCGCCGCCATCAGGTCAGGAATAGACTACGTGGACGTCTGCGACGACCTCGACGCGACGGAGCGCATGCTCGAGCTCGACGGCGAGGCGCGCGCGGCCGGCGTGTCCGCGCTCATAGGTATGGGCAACTCCCCGGGCCTCGCGAACGTGATAGCCAGGTGGTGCGCCGACACGATGCTCGACCAGGTGGAGGAGGTCAACATCTATCACGCACACGGAGGGGAGCCCTCCGAGGGCGGCGGCGTCATCAAGCACCGCATCCACGCCATGACGAACGACATCCCCCTGTTCATCGACGGCGAGTTCATAACCGTCAGGATGCTCGAGGAGAGCGGCCAGAAGTACGTCGTCGAGACCGAGTTCAAGAGCATCGGGACCTACCCGGTCTACCCTTACCCCCACCCCGAGACCATCACCATGCCCAGGTACTTCCCCGGAATAAAGAGGGTCACGAACATGGGGGTCGTCGTGCCCCTCGACTACTTCCAGCTGACCATGGACACCGTGAAGCTCGGCATCTGCACCGAGGAGCCGCTCATCGTCCAGGGCAGAGAGGTGATACCCATCGAGTTCGCGGTAGCCTACATAATCTCGCGGCGCCGGGGGTTCGTCGACGCGGCCGGGCTCACCGAGCCGACCGGCTGCCTCAAGGTGGAGGTCAAGGGGCTGAAGGACGGCGAAGCCCACAGCTACGTCTTCTCGATGTTCTCCAAGGGCGCCGGCGCGGGGGAAGGCACCGGGATTCCGGCTGCCCTCGGGGCCATCATGATGAAGGAAGGCCAGATAACCGAGAAGGGGGTCTTCCCGCCGGAAGCGGGCGTCGATTCGGCGAAGATACTCGAGCTCGCCGGCGGTGTCATGGGCAAGATGGGCGTCGGCGCGGGAGGCGTGCCCATCTACATCGAGCATATCGACAGGGACGGGAACACCGAGAGCATAGACTTCAAGCTGTAGCGCCGGCCTCCGGCCGGCAGGCACGAAAGGCACCCATGGCCGACCTCCTGATCGGGCACGACGTCGGCACCGGCGGAAGCAAGTCAGTCCTGGCGGACGCAGGCGGCAACATACTCGCGAGCGCCTTCCAGAAGTACGAGGTCAGCTACCCCGCGCCGTGCATGGCCGAGCAGAATCCGGATGACTGGTGGTCGGCTGTATGCGCGGGGACCAGGAGCCTGCTGGAGCACAGCGGAGCCGACCCGTCATCAGTGAGAGGGATGGGTTTCGCGGGCCAGATGCTGAGCATCGTGCCGGTCGACGCCGGGGGGGAGAACCTTTGCCCGGGCATCCTCTGGCTGGACAGCCGCGCCGATGAGCAGGCCTCGAGGCTCACCCGCAGGCTGGGCGGCGAGCTCGTCCTCTCGAACGTCGTGGGCGCCCTTCCCTCCGGAAAGGACATAATGTGCAAGGTCCTCTGGCTGCGCGAGCAGAGGCCGGAGATCTTCGCCCGGACCCACGCGGTGCTCGACCTGACCGGGTACCTGGTGCTGCGCGCCACGGGGGCCTTCTCCATAGACCACACCGGGGCGGCCGGCACCGGCCTGCTCGACAGCAGGAGGCGCTTCAGCCCCCTTCTCTGCCGCCTGGCAGGCTTCCCTGTAGAGAAGATGCCGGAGATACGGCGGAGCATCGACGTGGTGGGCGGACTCACCACGGAGGCGGCCGCGGACATGGGCCTGCCACGGGGAACGCCGGTCATTGCCGGGATGTCGGACATCCCGGCCGCTGCCACAGGCTCCGGGGCGCTGGAGGACGGGGACGCCCACATCTACCTCGGGAGCTCGAGCTGGCTGTGCCTGTCCCTCTCCAGGAGGGTGAACCTCCCGAAGAACGGCATCATATCGCTCGCCTCGCCCGACCCTGCGATGTACACGATGATAGGCGAGTCGGAGACGGCCGGCATGTGCCTGGAGTGGTTCGCTGACAACCTGGCCGTCCCGGCGGAGCGCGAGCGGGCGGGGTCAGGCGGGGGCTCGATATTCCAGGTGCTCGACGAGGTCGCCGCCGCCGTTGAGCCAGGCTCCAGCGGGCTCATCTTCCTGCCCTGGATGTTCGGCGAGAGGGCGCCCGTGACCGACACCACGCTCAGGGGCGCGTTCATGAACCTTGCGCTGCACCACGGCCGCGAGCACATGCTCAGGTCGATCTACGAGGGCGTCGCGTACAACCTCCGCTGGATGATGGACCAGGTCGAGCGAAAAGGGCTCCCGCTGAGGACCGTCAGGGCTATCGGGGGCGGAGCCGGGAGCGACACCTGGATGAGCATCATGGCGGACGCCACCGGCCGGCGCGTCGAGGCGATGGCCGGCCCCCAGGAAGCCGGGGCGCTCGGGGTCGCGCTCGCCGCCGCCGTGGGACTGGGGATATTCGGTGATTACAAGCAGATAAAGGACGTGCTCAAGGTGCGCCGCGCCTTTGAGCCGGACCCGGAGGTCCACACCGCGTACGACCCGCCGTACTCGGAGTTCCGGGCCATCTACCCCGCCTACTCCAAGTCATGCCGCAGACTGAACGCAAACACGGGGTCAGGTCACCTTGTTGCATTTTCCTGATACCCTTCAATTACAAGACTGATTTAATGTATTACTTACATATTGACTATCCGTCTTACAAATGCTAATCTCCTCCAACAAAGGTTCATGGTAGTGAGGTGCGCGTATGGACACCGCGAAGGTCAGCTCGAAGTACCAGATAGTGATACCCAAGAAAGCCCGGGAACTCCTCGCCATCGACGAGGGGGACAAGGTCGTCTTCGACTACCGGGACGGGCTGGTCGTCCTTCTCCCCAAGCCCAGGGACTTTGTTGAATTCTCGCGCGGCCTCGGCGCCGAGGTATGGAAGGACTCGGACGCCGGGGAGTACGTCGAGGAGGAGAGGCAGTAGTGGCGAAGGGCAAGCGGCTCAAGAAAGACCTCTCGGAGCACAAAAGGGTCGGCATAGACACCTCGGTTTTCATCCATCACTTCGAGGGAGGAGAGCTTTCTGAGCTCACCACCGTGCTGCTGGAGCGGGTGCAGGACGGCCACTGCACCGGGGTGGTCTCCACCGTGACCCTGGCCGAGGTCATGGTGAAACCCATTAGGATGGGCCTCGACAGCCTCGCCGATCTCTACCGGCTCATCTTCTACGAGATGCCGCACCTGGAGACCGTCGCGATGGGCAGGAGCGTCGCCGCGAGGGCCGCTTCGCTCAGGGCCGAGCACGGGCTCCGCCTGGCCGACGGCGTGGTCCTCGCGAGCGCGCTGGAGGCGGGGGCGACCGCCCTGGTGACGGACCGCGAGGTGTTCGATGCGGTGAAGGGATTGCAGGTGATCCAGCTCAAAGAGTATCTTGAGTGAGCGGGCGGCGACGCGCGGCGGTACACCACCGGTTCCCGAAGGGAGGAAGCTTTTCATAAAGCTTACGACACAGTGATAAAAAAAGTAGTGCTCATCGAACCCAGGTCTCCCGGTTTTCACGTCTTCAGCAAGTTCAAGCTGCCGAGGCTCGGCCTGCCCCTGCTAGGGGCTCTCCTGGAACGCGAACTCGGGGTCGAGGTGAAGGTCTACTTTCAGGAGATCTCACTTGACTGGGAGGCGGTTGACGACGCCGACCTCATCGGCATCTCCACCATAACCCCGACGGCCCCGGTAGCTTACGACATCGCCGCTCGCATCAAGAGGGTGAGCGACACCCCGGTGGTGCTCGGCGGCCCGCACGTCTCGTTCCTGCCGGACGAGGGCCTCGAGAAGGGCGCGGACTTCGTGGTGAGGGGCGAGGGGGAATGGACGTTCGTAGAGCTCGTTAGGCACCTGTCGTCCGGCGAGGGAAGCCTGTCCGGTATCATGGGCCTGTCCTACGTCGATGACGGCGAACACCGCCACAATCCTGACCGCGAGAGGGTCGCCGACCTGTCGTCCCTGCCCTGGCCCGACCTCACGCTCATCGAGGGTTTCGAGAAGCTGAAGACGATACCGGTCATGACCTCCCGCGGTTGCCCGTACGACTGCAAGTTCTGCTCGGTTACAAGCATGTTCGGCCGACGCTACCGCTTCCGGGAGGTCGATGACGTCATCGCGGAGCTCGAGGTGCTCTGCGAGCGCCAGCCGGACCGGACGGTCTTCTTCTACGACGACAACTTCACGGCGTCGCCCGCCCACACCAAGGAGCTCCTCCGGAAGATGAAGGAGAAAGGCATCCCCGCACGGTGGATGGCCCAGTCCCGGGTGGACGTGGTAAAGGACGAAGAGCTTATGCAGCTCATGAGGGACACCAACTGCAAGAACCTCTTCATCGGGGTAGAGTCCGTGAACCCGGCGACGCTGGAGGAGTTCCGCAAGTCCCAGACCGTGGACGACATCGTGCGCGCCGTCGAGATAATCCACAGGTACAAGATTACCGTCCACGGCATGTTCGTGCTGGGCTCGGACGAAGACGACAGGGAGACCATCCGGGAGACCGTGCGCTTCGCGCGCAAGTGCGGTATCGATACGGTGCAGTTTCTCATCCTGACACCGCTGCCGGGAACAGAGACATATGATGAGCTGTGCCAGCAGGGGCGCATCTTCGTGGACGACTGGGGGAAGTTCAGCGGGCACCACGTGGTGTTCGAGCCGGCCAAGATGTCGCCGTTCCAGCTCCAGAAGGAGACCGGCCTCAAGGCCATGCGCAAGTTCTACTCTATCTTCCAGGCCTGGAAGCTGGGTCTCACCTTCCGCTTCAAGAAGATGGCCATCACCATCTACGCGCACCACACCATCAACAAGTGGAAGTCGAGCAACAGGTACTTCGTCTCCGAGCTGCGCCACAGGTACAAGGCCGAGAGGCATGCCCGCAAGGCCGAGAAGGCGCGCCGCAAGCAGCTGAGCCTGGAACACGAGGCGCTCGAGGAAGCGGCCGCCGCAATGCCGGCCGGCGAGCACGAGTCCCGGGAGCACGAGAAGGTCTTGGGGATGTAGGGCTGGCGGCAGCCGGAGGATTCCCCGGCCACCTGTTGAAGCTTCACCCATGCGCGCGATAACAAAGAAGCTCGTCCCGTGCCTGCTGGTCGTCGGACTCCTGTCGGGAGCCGCCGCATCGGCGGCAGGCTGCGGAGGCGAAAGCGAGCAACTCCCGAAGACGGAGCCGGCCCCGAAGGGGCCCGGCAACACGACCGGCATGCCTCTTTCCATTCCCGACGGGTTCTCGATGTCCGTCTTCGCCCGGGACCTTGCCAGGCCGAGGGCTCTCGCGTTCGACCAGGCGGGCAACCTGCTCGTCAGCACTCCCGGGAGCGGGCAGGTGGTGGCCCTCCCGGACAGGAACTCGGACGGGGTGGCCGACGAACAGGTGACTGTCGCGGGCGGGCTCGACGACCCGCACGGCCTCGCCTTCCTGCCCGGCGACCCGACGAAGCTCTACATCGCGGAGACGGGCGAGGTGGCAGTCTACGATTACGACGGCGGCACCCTCAAGGCCGGCAACAGGCGCAAGATCGTCGACCTGCCGGCGGGCGGAGGTCACCACACCAGGACTATCATGTTTCTTCCCGGGGACCCGGACAGGCTGCTCATAGCGGTCGGCTCGTCATGCAACGTCTGCATCGAGGACGACTGGCGCAGGGCCAAGATACTGGTCGCCGACATCGACGGGAGCGACCTGAAGCCTTTCGCCTCAGGCCTGCGCAACTCTGTCTTCATGGCCCTGCACCCTACGACCGGGCAGGTCTGGGCGACCGACAACGGCCGGGACCTGCTGGGCGACGACATCCCTCCCGACGAGATAAACATAATCGAGGAGGGGAAGGACTACGGCTGGCCGACATGCTACGGCAAGAACGTCCACGACACGGATTTCGACAAGAACCAGTACGTCCGCGACCCGTGCGAGGGGAAGACGCCGTCCTATGTCGACCTGCAGGCTCACTCAGCGGCCCTGGGCCTCGCGTTCGTCGACTCCGGGAGCTGGCCTTCCGCGTACGGCGGCGACCTCCTGGTGGCCTTCCACGGCTCCTGGAACAGGAGCGTGCCCACGGGATACAAGGTCGTGCGGATAAAGCTCGATGGTGACGGCACCTACAAGGGCACCGAGGACTTCATCACCGGCTGGCTCCGCCCGGACGGGTCCGTTCTGGGAAGGCCGGTCGGGATAATCCTCTCGGGCGACGGGACCGCGTTCGTCACCGACGACAGGGCCGGGCTCGTCTACCGCCTCACTCCTCCCTGACTCCAGGGTTGTCGCACACTGGGGTCAGGTCACTTGTTATATGCAGGACCTGTGCTCGGTGAGACTCTGGAAACGCAACAAGTGACCTGACCCCATGTTACAGGTCGCAAAGCGGTATGATATCCGGGTGGGAGCTAACCGGGAGGAACCGTGGTGAACGAAGAGCTTCAAGTAAAGATCCGCAAGAATTTCGCAGTGATAACACTCAACCGACCGAGCAAAGGCAACGCGCTTACAGCGTCCATGCTGGAGGGGCTCGCGGGCGTGCTGGATTCCCTCGCGGGAGACGACAACGTGAGGTGCGTGGTCCTCAAGGGCGCGGGCGAGAAGTTCTCGGTCGGAATGGACCTCAACGCGATGGCCGACTGCACCCCGGAGGAGAACCAGAGACTGATCGGGGCGGGCGGTCCGCTCAGGCTCGCGATAGAGGCGGTGGAGGAGTTCCCGTTCCCGGTCGTCGCGATGGTCAGGGGCCACGCGGCCGGGGCGGCCTGCGAGCTCGCCACTTCATGCGACCTCAGGGTGGGTTCGAGCTCGAGCCGAATGGGGACGCCTCCCGCGCGCCTCGGGATAGTGTACCCGCCGGAGGGCCTCGAGCGTTTCGTGAGGACGTTCGGCCTCTCGGTGGCGCGCAAGCTGTTCTTCACCGCGAGGTACTTCGAAGGCCGCGAGCTGTACATGATGGGGATGCTCGACTTCTTCGTGACGGACGAGGAGCTGGAGCCCTTCACCATGGAGCTCGCCGACCGCATGACCAGGAACGCCCCGCTCTCGACCAGGGGGCACAAGCGGACCCTGGCTCTGATCGCAGGACAGGAGGCGGCCCCTCCAGAGGCGATGTCGGAGATCATGGGGCTGGTCACCGAGGCTATCGCGAGCGACGAGGCGGTCGAGGGAATCCGCGCCTTCCAGGAGAAGCGCGCTCCCAAATGGCGCTAACGCAAACATGGGGTCAGGTCACTTTGTTGCGTTTTCCCTGATTTATTCTGAAAGGACATAGATGCACCCGCTGAAACAGCTGATGAATCCCGGCTCCATAGCGTTCTGGGGAGCCTCAAACAACCCCATGAAGATGGGCACCATCCAGCTCGCCAACGTCATCGAGACCGGCTACACGGGGGACATCTATCCCGTGCATCCCTCCGAGAGCACCGTGCTCGGCCTGCCCGCGTACGCGAGCATCTCCGCGGTGGGGAAGACCGTCGACCTCGCCCAGCTCACACTGCCAACCGACGTGGTCCCGGGGATACTTGACGAATGCGGCCGCGCTGGCATACGGCGAGCCATTGTCATCTCCGGGGGCTTCAAGGAGGTCCCGGGGGAGAAGGGAAGGCAGCTCGAGCGGGAGATAATCGAGATTGCGAGCAAGTACGACATGCGCTTCCTGGGGCCAAACTGTGTCGGGATATTCAACTCGCACTGCAGCCTCAACACCACCACCATCCACTCTCCGCCAATGGGGGGAAAGATAGCCTTCGCGTCCCAGTCCGGGGCGTACACCGCGATGATAAACCCGTACCTCAGGGCACAGGGCATCAAGATGTGCCAGACCTTGAGCGTCGGGAACGAGGCCGACCTCGACCTCACTGACTGCGTCGAGTATCTCGCCTCCGAGCCGGAGGTAAAGGCGATAGGCCTCTACGTCGAGACCGTCAGGAGGCCGCGGGAGTTCGTCAGGGCGGCCGCGGAGGCGGTGAAGGTCAAGCCGGTGGTCGCGATATACGTCGGCGGCACTGAGGCCGGCTCGCGCTCGTCGCTCTCGCACACCGGCGCCCTCTCAGGGCCGGACGAGGTCTACGACGGCCTGTTCCGCCAGGCGGGGGTCATCAGGGCCGCGGACATAGACCAGATGTTCGACCTCCTGCGCGCTCTTTCCTCTCAGCCCCTGGCGGAGGCGGGACGCATGGCGGTCATCACCAACTCAGGCGGTCCGGGCTCCTCGCTCGCTTACCACATAGAGAAGGCCGGCATGTCGGTCCCCACGTTCTCTGACGAGCTCGCGGCCCGGCTCGACCAGGTCACCGGAAGGCTCGCGTACGTCCGCAACCCGATCGACCTCACGTTCGAGACGGACATGCTGATATTCAAGAGGCTCCTCGAGATGGTCTTCGAGTCCGGCGAGGTGGACGGGGCCTTCCTCTACGGGATATTCGGCGGGCCCGACTTCATGGTGAACATGGTCAAGAGGTTCCCGGAGCTCGAGAAGCTGAAGGAGGTCCTCGTCCCGGCGCACATGAAGTTTCTGGCCGAGCTCGCCGAGGTGCCTAAGACGTTCGGCAAGCCGCTGGTCGTGATGTCGTTCCTGGGGCCGGAGACGGTCTCGGTGGGCCCGCTCATCGACGACGGCGTCCCGGTCTACCCCTCTGCCGTCCGCTCCGCGCGGGCCATGCGCGCCCTCCTCGACTACGGCCGCATCCGCAACTCGGCTTAGTACTTGGGCTCGCCCTCGGGGTGCTCCTGGCGCCAGCGCCGCACGATGGGCCCGTCCTCGCGCCACGTGACGCAGCTGTCGAGGAGTCCGAGCTCCTGCGCCTGGCCGGCCATGGCCTTATCACGGGCGGCGTTATCGGGGACGTGCTTGCGGAGGTAGGCGCCCCGTCCCTGAACGCAGACGTTTCCCATGTTCATGATAAGAGCGGACAGGTGGGAGCATCCACGGTTAGAGCCCACAGTGCCTTTGACGAACTCAGAGAACCCGGGCTTGACCTTCGCCCCGACGAGCTCCTGGAGGCTGTCGATGCCTTCCACGCACTCCTCGAGCGGGGGGATCGGGAAAGCCCCCTTTATCTCCATTATCTCGCCTTCCCAGACCGAGACGAGCATCTCGACCTCAAGGCCGTGGAGCGGTTCGCCCAGTCGAGCGTCCGAAAGCGTGCCGACGAGCCTGAGGTTGTCTCCCTCGTCGAACGTCACGACCTTAATCTCCCTGGTGAAGATGCTGTCGCTGATGTCTGAACCCTCCTCGTGAATCGCGGCGATGCCGCGCCCGGGCAATCCAGCCCGAATGATAACACGGCGGCGTGCGGGCGTACGACCGGGGCGCCCGAAATGATAGAATTCCCGTGGCGCGGGCGCGCCTACGACTACGCGAAAAAGGAAGGCTGACATGGACGAGCTTCTTGTTGAAAGAGACGGCAACGTAGAGATAATCACCCTGAACCGGCCCGAGGTGCTGAACGCCCTGACCTACGGAATGGTCCGGGGCCTCGGCGACCTGCTCGAGGAGGCCCAGGTGGACGACTCCATACGGGCTGTCGTCGTCACCGGCGCCGGGGAGAAGGCTTTCAGTACCGGGGCCGACCTGACCGGCAAGGGGAGCATGCGCGAGGACGCCTACAAGCCGATAGGGATGCGCATCACCACGTTCGGTTACTCACGGATGATAACCGCGATGTGGTCGCTCGAGAAGCCGGTCATAGCGGCGATAAACGGCACCGTCGCGGGTGCCGCATGCAACTTCGCCCTCTCGAGCGACATGATCATCGCGGCGGATACCGCGAGGTTCATCCAGGTTTTCACCAGGCGCGGCCTGGTGGCCGACGCGGGGGGCACCTACTTCCTGCCGCGGCTTGTAGGCCTCCCCAGGGCAAAGGAGCTGATGTTCCTGGCCGAGGACCTGCCCGCAGAAAAGGCGCTCGAGATAGGGCTCATATACAAGGTTGTGCCGCTCGCCGACCTCATGGACGAGGCGGTAGGGCTCGCCCAGCGCCTCGCAAAGGGGCCCACCCGTGCCATCGGCATGATCAAGTCGATGCTCAACAAGTCGTTCGAGTCCGACCTCCTGACCGCGCTCGAGCGCGAGGCCTCGCTCCAGGGAGTGGTCACCAGCACCGAGGACGTTGTGGAGGGAGTGACCTCGTTCCTGCAGAAGAGGCCCCCCGAGTTCAAGGGCAACTGAAAGCGCACAATGGGGTCAGGTCACTTTGTTGCGTCTGCCACCCGCAGTCGGCAAGAGCTCTTAGAACGCAACAAAGTGACCTGACCCCATTGTTGCATGGTAGACTTCTGGCGTGGGTGCATCTCTTATGAGAAGTGGGGGTGGTATTGGTGGCCGAAACGGCTGGGACCGAGCTGCAGGAGCGCGTATCCATCGTCCAATCCTGGAAGGACTCACCTAGACCCCAGAGGGCCATCTTCGCGGTGATGCTCTTCTACATCTTCATGACAGGGGTCGTTCATCTAACAACGTGGCTCAGGCACGATATCCCGATGAAGCCATGGGCGGTCGCCTTTGCGATGCTCTCGATGCTGGTCTTCTGCATCTGGCATTCCTGGATGGTCAAGGGCCCCAGGCAGACGGTTGCCTTCTTCCTCATCGCCTGGGTGATCAGCTGGGTGTGCGAGTTCGTCGGGCACAACTACGCCTGGTGGTTCGGGCACTACAAGTACACCGAGACGCTCGGCCCGCGCCTGGGAGGTGTCCCGCTCGTAATAATCGTCACGTGGGCCGTCATAATCTACTCATCCTTCATGCTCATCGACTGGCTCCTCGGATTTGAGGGCGCTTCCAGGGCGCGCTCCTGGTGGGGCAAGGTCATCTGGGCCGCGGTCATCGCGGCCACGACGGCGACCGCAACGGTCGCCTGGGACATGATGGTAGACCCTATGGCGACCTCCCGCCTCTGGCTCGAGGTCGGGGGAAAGAAGCCGTGGTGGTGGTGGGAGTCGGGGCCCTACCTGAGGGAGCTAACGGTCTGGAAGGGCAAGGGAGGCGTGCCCATCGGCAACTTCGTGGGCTGGTGGCTCGCGCCGTTCTTCATCATCCTCATCTTCTACCTCGTCTTCCAGAAGCGTAACGTGATATCCGGCAAGCTGGTGAACGCCGTCCCGTGGCTCATCTACTTCTACATGTTCTTTGCTGTGGTTATATTCGTTCTGGAGATGAACTGGTTCGAGGACGGCTACAACCAGGTCGCCCTCATAGCTTTCTTCACGATGATGCCGCTTATCCTGGTGGGTCTGCTCAAGTTCATCCGCGACTATAGTTGAACAAACGGGGCTCAGCCCTTATCTTATTGGGGGGCCAGGCCGCGCATGTGCGTCTCGGCATGCACGGCCTGGCTCCTTTGGTGAAAGGACTCTGCATGAAGAATAAGAAGGTTTGCATCCCGATGCTGCTCGCGGCGGCAATGGTCCTGGCCGCGGGCGCCCCGGCGCTCGGCGCCTGGAACGGGGGCCACGACGTATTGGGAGCTAACGAGGCCCGGAAGACGTGGTACTTCGCCGAGGGCACGACGCGCGGCGGCTTCCACGAGTATGTCTGCATCCTGAATCCCGGCGAGAGGGTCGCCCTCGCGGACCTCACCTACATGCTCGGCGACGGCCGGAACATAGACCTGCGGTACGACCTGGCACCGGGAAGCCGCACCACGATCGACGTCAACACCCAGATACCTCCCGAGAGCGACGCCTCCATACGGGTGACCGCGAGCGAGCCGGTAGTAGCGGAACGTTCGATGTACTTCGACTACAAGGGGGCGTGGTCCGGCGGGCATGACGTGGCCGGCGCGGCCGGCCCGCTCACCACGTGGTATTTCGCCGAGGGATGCACGCGGGAGGGATTCGACACCTACCTCTGCCTCGCCAACCCCGCCGAGGACGACGCCGTGGTGGACATAGAGTACTACTGCGCGGACGGGCAGTTGGTCGAGCGCAACGGGGTCAGGGTCGGCGCGAAGAGCAGGTTCACAGCCCCGGTCCACGAGGACGAGTACGGGATAGGGAGGCATAACGACTTCCACGGGGACGCGAGCATAAAGGTGCGCTCGACAAACGGCGTCGGGGTCATAGCCGAGCGCCCGATGTACTTCAACTACAAGCCGTACCTGACCGGAGGGCACGACGTGGTGGGTGCCGCCGGGCCGGAGAAAGCCTGGTACTTCGCGGAAGGCTCCACCAGGGACGGGTTCGATACGTTCCTCTGCCTGGGCAACCCGGGCGCTCAGAAGGCGAAGGTCAATGTCTATTATTACTGCGGCGACGGGAACAACGAGCAGCGCCGCGACATCGAGGTGGCGCCGCACAGCCGCTTCACCATACCGGTGCATGAGACCGCGAACGGTATCGGAAGGCATAACAATCCGCACGGGGACTTCAGCATCCGGGTTGAATCGGCCAACGGCATTCCGGTGGTGGCGGAGAGGCCGGTCTACTTCTTCTACAAGCCTTTCTGGAGCGGGGGACACGACGTCATGGGGGCGCTCGAGCCCGGGGCGGCCTGGTACTTCGCGGAGGGGTGCACCAGGCAGGGCTACGACACGTACCTGAGCATCGCCAACACCGAGAACCGGGACGCGAGCGTGAACATCACGTACTTCTGCGGGGACGGGAGCCGTGTCGAGAAGAAAGACGTAGCCGTGCCGCGGGAGTCGAGGTCCACGGTAGCGGTGCACGACCCGGCGCTCGGCATCGGGCGCTCAGATGACAACCGCGGTGACGTCAGCATCAAGGTCGAATCGGCCAACGGGGTCAAGGTAGTGGCCGAGCGACCGGTGTACTTCGCAGACAGGTGGCGCACGATGGACCGCAACGCGGTGGCCGGCGCGTACGGCTGGGGCGAGGTCTTCAACGGCAACACCCGGAAGAACACGGTGGCGCTCACCTTCGACATGGAGACCAACGGGGCGACCGCGGCCCGGGTGCTGGACATCCTGCAGTCACACGGGGTCAGGGCTACCTGCTTCGTCACGGGAGGCTACCCGGGGCAGTATCCCTCAGTGGTGACGCGGATGGCGGCCGAGGGCCACGAGATAGCCAGCCACGGGGTCTCCCACGCCATGTTCACCAGGATCTCCTATGCGCAGGTCGAAAGCGAGCTGGCGCAGACGGAGGCCGCCGTGAACGCCCTCACCGGTTTCTCGACAAAACCGTACTTCAGGTTCCCATACGGCGACAGGAACGCCGGGCTCATCAACTTCATCAACTCGCGCGGCTACCTGTCGGTCTACTGGAGCGTTGACCCCCAGGAGTGGAGCAACAACTCTGTCGCCGCCGTTCAGGCGAACGTCCTCTCGAACTCGCACGCGGGCTCGATAATCCTCATGCACGACAGGGACAAGACGGTTGCGGCCCTCCCCGGGATAATCGACGGCCTGCGGGCTCGCGGCCTCGAGCCGGTGACCCTTACCGAGGTGCTCTACCCCGGTCCCTGATCCATGTCGTGGCACCGGAAATCAATACGAGACCACCGGTGACTGCTTATCGTCCACATACCTGTACTTGAGTAGCTCGGGCACGTCTGATGGGTAGACCGTTATCTCATTCCGGTCTTCCGAGAAGCCTATCTTCGTGGGGTCGCCCGATTCCTCGCCGTACCTCACCTCGAGCGCGAAGCCGTCGGTGTCCTCGGACACGATCTCGTAGGATGTCTCCACCGGCTTTGTACTTCCCCCGAAGTAATACACGGTGTCGGGACCGTAGTAGACATCGGCGTTTGTGCCCGGCGATACGTTCTCCCAGTGCCCCAGGAGCGCAGCGGCAGGTGTCGAAAGGTCGCGCTTCGCGGTTGCGCAGCCGGTCCCAACCGCCGCGGTAAGAGCGAGCGCTGCAACGAGGACGGTGAACCTTTTCATTCCTCTCTCCTGTTCGTGCCGGGACGCCCCAAGCATACCTCAACTCCTACAGGTTTGACGCGCGCATTCGAGAAGAAGTGCCCCGGAGGTGATGCGGCGTGGAGGAACTCGATGCAAGCCGGATAGTAGCGCGCCAGCGAGATTTCTTCGATTCGGGGGCGACCAGGGATGTGGGAGTCAGGGAGAAACATCTGAAGGCCCTGGCGAGGGCCATCGACGGAGCCAGGTCGCGAATCCTGAAAGCCATGAAGGAGGACATGGGCAAGCCGGGGTGGGAGGCCTACATCGCCGAGATGGGACAGTCACTCTCCGACCTCGACCGCGCCGCGAGGAACGTGCGCTCCTGGGCGCGTCCGAGGCTGGTCGCAACGCCCCCCTACCTGTTTCCAGCCTCGAGCTGGATATACCCAGAGCCGCTCGGCGTCTCGCTCATAATCGCGCCGTGGAACTACCCGATGGGGCTGGCGGTCGCCCCGCTCGTCGGGGCTGTCGCGGCAGGCGACTGCGCGGTGGTCAAGCCGTCCGAGATTGCGCCCGCGACCTCCGCTGTGCTGGCTGCGGTCCTGAGTGAGACGTTCGACCCCGCGTACGTGAAGGCCGTGGAGGGCGGGCCGGAGGTGGCCCGGTCGCTTCTCGAGCAGCGGTTTGACTGCATCTTCTATACCGGCAGCGCGCGCGTGGGCCAGCTGGTGATGGAGGCAGCGGCGAAGAACCTCACGCCGGTGACTCTGGAGCTGGGCGGTAAGTGCCCGTGCATAGTGGAACCGGACACGGACCTCCGACATACCGCGCGCCGAGTCGCCTGGGGCAAGTTCTTCAACGCCGGCCAGACCTGCATCAGCCCCGACTACTTGCTGGTGAACAGCGCCGCGAAACAAGAACTCATCACCGAGCTTGCGGCCTGCGTGCGCCGTTTCTACGGGGACGACCCCTCGAAGAGCCCTGACTACGCGCGGATGGTGAGCGACGCCCACTTCGAGCGGGTGAAGGCGCTGCTCGACGCGGGGGAGGTCGTTACAGGCGGCGAGACTGATGCTCGCAGCCGCTTCATCGCCCCGACGATCCTCGACCGTGTATCTCCTGAGGACCAGGTGATGCAGGAGGAGATATTCGGGCCCGTCCTCCCGGTGGTTGAATACGGAGAGCTCGAGGAGGCTATAGCGTTCGTGAACGAGAGGCCCAGGCCGCTCGCGCTATACCTCTTCACGCGCGACCGGGGCAAGCAGGCGCGCGTCCTGGCCGAGACCTCCTCCGGCGGGTGCTGCATCAACGACGTGATGGTACATTTCTCCAACAGCAGGCTGCCGTTCGGGGGAGTCGGGATGAGCGGCTTCGGCAAGTACCACGGCAGGCACAGCTTCGACACCTTCTCTAACCTCAAGGGTGTCGTGCGCAAGAGCTTCCTGTTCGATGCGTATGTCAGGTATCCTCCATACAGGAACGCGCTGAAGTGGACGCGGAAGCTGCTCCGCTACGTCTTCTGAACAGGAGGTAGCTCGAATGCCTGACCGAGAAGTGGACGTTCTGGTAGTCGGCGCCGGCACCGGCGGTGCTTACATGGCCTGGAAGCTCGCGGGGGCCGGCCACAGCTGCCTGGTTCTCGAGAAGGAGGACCTGGGCGAGCTGGGCAAGGCCATCGGCCCCTTCCACATGGAGGAGGTCGCCTTCGGGCGGTTCGGTATCCCGCTTCCCGAAGGCGGCGAGCTCATGCACACCGTAGACCGAATCACCATGTGGGCGCCCGGCGGGGGGCACAGCGTCGGGTTCAGCTTCCCAACGATGGTCATGGACAAGCCCCTGTTCATCCAGAGGATGCAGGGGTATGCGCGCGACGCCGGCGCGGAGATAATCGAGCGGATGGCGGTGGAGGAGCTGGTGCTGGAGGGCGGCGTGCTGCGGGGCGTTGTGGCGCGGGGCGGTGACGGCGAGCTCTCCGTCCGGGCGAGGCTCATCGTCGACGCTTCGGGCATCGACGGCGCGGTGCGCACCCGGATGCCGTCGGGAAAGTGGTTCGAGAACGATCCCGTTTCGCCCGAGGACACCATCTTCGTGTACATGGAGACCTGGAAGGACGTGGAGACCGACCTTCCCCACGGGGTCAACAGCTACCCGTACTACCAGGGCTGGTGCGCCCCGGCGGCGGGGGACACCATGATAGTGGGCATCGGGATGACCGGCGGCTTCGAAGCGGCCAGAAGGCGCCACAAGGAGTTCATGAAGGTCATACCGGTGAAAGGTAAGCCGGTGGACAGCACGGTCGGCAGGATTCCGTACAGGCGCCCGCCCCTCTCCCTCGTCGACAACCGGCTCATGGTCGTGGGGGACGCCGCCTGCATGAACAAGCCGTTCTCCGGCGAGGGCGTCGTCTCGGGATTCGCCGGGTGCGCGATCGCCGCCCGGGTGGCCGCCACCGCGCTCGCGAGCGACGACCTGACGCGGGACGGTCTGTGGCTCTTCAATGTTGATTATTTCCGCGGTCAGGGCGCGAAGTTCGCGTTCCTGACCGCCTCGCTCCCAGGGATGATGGCAATAGGGCCGGCTGAGATGGACCTGCTGTTCGAGGCAGGGTTCCTGAGCGAGGAATCGTCGCTCGCCATGCAGGAGGAGTACGAGGTCAAGTCGGACCCGGCCGAAGCGCTTAAGGGCCTGCCGGTGCTCGCCCGGGGGCTCGCCACCGGTGTCCTCAAGCCCTCGTCTCTCGCAGGGATAGCTCGGGCGGGGATGACGGCTGCAAGGTTAAGGGCCCACTACGGCTTCTACCCTGGCGACACGATGGGGTTCGGTGACTGGGTGAAGAAGGTCGCCCCGCTCTGGCACAAGGCCGAGAGGGCGAAGCACGCTTACTTCGCAGGCATCCGGTAGCGCAACATCGGGGTCAGGTCATTTTGTTGCATTTGCAGCAGTACACCGAGAATGCCTCGTGAAATGCAACAAAATGACCTGACCCCGATGTTGCATCTTCAGGTCAAGGGGCGGCAGTGCGCCTCCAGGAACGAGCGAGCGGTGCGCCCCAGGAGGTCCGCATTCACCTCAGGGGGAAACTCGAACCACGCGAGGTCGTCGTAGATCTGAGCAGGTGAGCCCATGCCCACAGGGTGGTCGGTGCCGAACATGATGCGGCTGCTGCGCTCCTCGATGAGCGGCCGGAAGTAGTCGATGTTAAGAGCCAGGTCCCTGCCCTCCATGGCGTCCACCCAGTTGCCGGGCGACTCGGAGTACCAGCGCACCGCAGACACCGCGTTCGTCATGTCGAGGTACAGCTGCGGATACTCGTCCAGCAGCTCGCGCGCGAGCCCGAACCGCGGAAACAGCGAGTGGACCAGCACCACCGGCATTTCGGGATGTCGCTCGAGCATCTCGCGGAGATACTCGAAGTCCTGGGTCTGCCTGTAGAAGATGTCGAACCCGGTATGTACGATGAAAGGCCTCCCGAGCTCCGCGAGCTTGCGGAACATCGGCTCGAACTCCGGCGAGAAAGCCTCGAAGAGCTGTACGTAGGGGTGAAGCTTCATCCCGGCCAGCCCAAGGTCGACCATGCACCGCTCGGTGACCTCGTCCTTCCGCGCCGTCTCGATGTGGAGCGAGCCGAACCCGGTGATGTGCGGTGATGAGGCCGCGATCTCGCGGCTCCAGACATTGAGGTCTTCGGTCTCCTCCTCCTTGAGCGGGAACACCAGGTTGAAGAACGTGCCGACCCCGCAGTCGCGGAGCTGGTCCAGGACCTCGTCAGGGGTCACGTCCTCCGTTGCCGGATGCTCGGGGAATATCTTCTTTATCCAGCGGACGAGCCCGCGTGTCCTCCGGGGCGGCAGTATGTGGATGTGCGAGTCTACTGTATTGTTCTTTTCTTCCATATGGCCTTCAGTATTCTATCTCTTGTGGGGCATCAACGGTTAGAATTCATCCCGGAGCGTTTCAACCGCGGATGTCGGGAGGGATGGATGAAGAAGCTGCTGAAACTCGGAGTCCTGGCGGCGGGTGCGGCCTATGTGGCGGGGGTGATGGAGCTCGAGCCCACGGTGGAGGATCTCCTGAACCCGCAGTGGCACAGGGAGGCCCCCGTGCGCCTGATGATGAAGCGGCTCGCGGTGCTCCTGCCGGCGCTCTACGACAGGTACGGTGAGAGGGGGGTGAAGGCGCTCCAGTTCGTCTTCTACCAGGTCGGGGTCGACAGGGCGCCGGCGATGATGAAGGCCCTCCAGATAGATCCCACGGACGCCCGCAGTCTCGGTCGCGTGCTCGACTTCGAGGACCACATGGTCGGGGTGCGAGGGGTATGGACCGAGGAGTGTTGCGGCAGGGCGGTCAAGGAAGAGCGCTACTGCCCGGCTGCCGCGGAGCTCACCCGCTGCCCGGAGGTCTGCACCAAGCTGATGATGGCCATGGAAGCCGGCACGTTCTCAGTGATAAACCCCAAACTCGAGGCTCCGGAGCTGACCAAGCTCCTCTCGACGGGAGACGATTGCTGCCTGGCGGTCATAGAGGTCCCGGCCGACCAGGTGGGGAAGAGGGCCGGAAAGCAGTCGCCCCAGGCGATGCCCGGCGCATTCCCGCCGGTCATCGAGGCCCCGGGCCTGAGGCTGCAGCTGGCGCTCCTGGGAATGATGAGCCTGGTGAAGGCGCTTGTGAAGCTCGCCACGTCCGGCCCGGACCAACCCATGATGTGGTACGACTTCTTCAGATGGGGTCAGACCACTTTCGTTACGTTAGGCACTCTTCTTAACATGTTGAACATGTTGACAACGTAACGAAAGTGGTCTGACCCCATTCAACCGGAGGCGAGGCGCACGGCCTCGGCGGCGTCCTTTCCGAACGCGTCGGCCCCGGTGAACTCGACGACCGCCTCGTTCACGGGCCCGCCGCCTATGATTATCCTGACCTTGTCCCGCAGGTCTGCACCAGCGACGGCGTCGACCGTCTCCTTCATGGTGTCGAACGCCATCGTCAGCAGGCCCGATAGCGCTAGAACCGGGGCCCCGGTCTCCTTCAGCTTGTCCACGAACGCGGCGGGCGCCACGTCCACCCCGAGGTCGTGGACGTCAAACCCCTCACAGCGGAGCAGGCTCGCCACGATGTTCTTGCCGATGTCGTGGATGTCGCCCTGGACCGTCCCTATGACAACGGCACCCTTGCTCATGTCGGCTCCGCCACTTATGTGAGGCTCTATGAGCGCGATCGCCTGCTTGAATATCTCCGCCGACATTATGAGCTCGGAGAGGTAGTATTCCTTCTCCTCGAACCTGCGCCCGACCTCGGACATGCCCTCCCTCAGCTCCTCGACGAGCACCAGGGGATCGGTCCCGTCGTCGAGCGCGGTCCTCACGGCGGCCACAGTCTGCTCTTCCTCAAGGTCGACAATAAGCTGGGCGATCTTCTCAGCCATCTCTCTCCTCTCTCGAATTCTCCTAGCCGTGCCTTTTCACGGACTGTATCATCGCCTTCACGTTCTCCGGCTTCGCGTCAAGCGGTATGGTGCACCCCGAGCTCAGGATGAAGCCCCCGTCCGAGCCCAGGTCCTTAATCAGCTTCTCGCAGTAGGCGTCGACCTCTTCGGGCTCTCCGAGCTTCAGGAGAGCCGCCGGCACGTCGCCCATGATGCACATGTGGTCTCCCAGTATCTCCTTTGCCTTGTAGATGTCAGAGGTGCCGTCCAGGTTGAGGATGCACTTGCGACGGGGGAGGCTCTTCAGGAGCGGGAAGAACGCCGTCCAGTCGCTGTCGAAGTGCAGCATGGGGGTTATCCCGCGCTCGACGAAGTACTCGCTCGTCTCCTGCCACTCGGGCAGCGAGAGCTCTTCGAACTGCTTCTTGCTTATCACGGAGGCGCTGGTCCTGGTTCCCCCCATGAAGACCCTCTTGACGCCGGTCATCTTCACCCCGATGAGGCCTATCCACCACAGGGGCTTCTTGAGCGCCGCGCTCGCGGCCTTTATGTCCTCGGGATAGCGGAACAAGTCGAGGGTGAAGTCGTTGAAGCCGCGGAGCATTATGGACATCCACTCCATCGGTGTGAACACCAGGTTGGCCGCGACCAGCGGCTCGAAGTTCTTCTTCCGCCAGGCGCGCACCGACCGCGTGATCTTGTTCATGTCGAGCAGGACCCTGGAGCCTTCCTTCACGACGTCGACCTTCGTGTTCAGGTTGGGGTGGGTCTCCATGGTCTTGTCGAGGGTCCACCTGATGACCCCGCGCCTTCCTATCTCGCGGTACTCCGATGGCTCGAGCACCGGTTTTTCCACGAACATCCACTCGGCGTCGTCGTCCACCCCGCGGACGCCCGGAAGGACCGGGGGGTTGGGGATGATGAAGTCGAGCAGGCTTCCCATACCTCCGTAGGAAAGGCTCATCCCGTCGATGGTCCCCAGGTCGTCCATGGTCTTCTGGATGGCCCAGTCGGCCCTCCTGATGTCGAAAAACATCTCGTGCTGGGTGACCCCGGCGTACCTGCAGGCGAACATGTCGATTATCGGCACGAAGGGAACCCTGTCCGGCTTCTCGAGCCTGGTCGCGGCCTCGATCCGCTCAAAGGAAGTCATCGCCATCTCCAGCCCTCAACCCCTTTCATCTGCGTCAGACATACGACTGAACACCCGAGTTCAGTTCCGGTAGCCATTCTACCTCAGATCCCCGGGTGCGCAATCTTTCGACTCGTTCTATTCGTAAGCTACCGGGGCAAGTTCGAACCTGCCGGGAATCCTGTAGTCGTGGGAAGATACCAACTCGACATCTGGTTCGGCCTTGGCCAGTGTCCACAATCTCTCCAGGGTTTCCGCGCTTTCGGGGCCTTCGCTGACCACCGCCTGCATGACTCGCGATTTTGGCGCCTTCATCTCCAGGCTGTCCGGGAAGTAGAAGGAATCCCCGGTCAGAAAGAAGCGCTTTCCTGAAGGAAGATTGACCACCATGCCGATCTGACCGACGGCATGGCCCGGGACATCAACGATGACAAGGCCGCCGTCTCCGAAGACGTCATGCGAGGCGGGGAATGACAGGTAAGGCCTGCCGGGATCTGTGGAGACGAGGTCGACTTCAAGCCCCTGGTCCTCAAACTGCTCCCTGATGTAGGCCCCGGCATTGATTCCACGGCGGGAGACCGCGTCCTCCCACTCCGGTCTGTTGATGATGAAACGGCAGTGTGGGAAGTCGCGCATGCCTCCGGCGTGGTCCCAGTGGAGGTGTGACAGCACCGCGTGGGTCACCTCCGAGGGATTGAACCCGAGTGCCGGGAGCTGATTGACGAGCGCGTCGCGGGCCGGCTCGAACTCCGTGCGCATGACCACCCTCGAGAAGAACCAGTTCCCCCTGGCTCCAAGAGGTCTGAACTCTTCTTCGATACGGGTCCCGATGCCGGTATCGAAGAGGACCAGGCCCTCCTCCCGCTCGATGACGGCGCAGAGAATGGGGAAGCGGACCCTTTTCCATTTTGCCCCTTGAACAAAGAGGCCGAGGGGCACGTTGCCGTAGCCGGTTGAGACGAAAGATAGCTTCAATTCTGTTCCTCAATGCATAATCGTGCCGCCGCAGACGTTAATGGATTGCCCGGTGATGCCCCTCGCGTCATCTGAAGCCAGGTAGAGGGCCATGGCGGCTATTTCCTCAGGCTTGAGCATGCGCTCCTGGAGGATCAAAGGCCTGTATATCTCGTCCCAGATCTCCTCGCGCGTCTTTCCGAGCATCTCCGAGAGCTTCGCGATATTGCCGTCGGGGCCGGTCATGATGTCGGTGTCGGTGAGACCGGGGCATATTGCATTGACGGTGACGCCCTTTGCGCCGAGCATCGCCACCTCGGAGGCGAGCGAACGGGCCAGGCCGATGAGGCCGTGCTTGGAGACCGCGTAGGAGCTGTTGGCCGGGTTTACCATCTTACCGGAGATGGAGGAGGTTATTATCACCCGCCCGTGGTTGCGCTCGACCATCCCGCCCAGGAAAGCCTTGCAGCAGTGGTACGCCCCGTATACGTTAACCTCAATGACCCTCTTCCACTCCTCCTCGTCAGAGAACGCCAGGAGCGCGCGCCGTTGGATCCCGGCGTTGCTGACGAGTATATCCACCCGGCCGAATTCCTCGAGCGTGGCGGCGGCCATCGCCTGCACCTGTCCTGAATCCGATACGTCCACCTGGTACGGAAGGGCGCGCCTTCCGAACGCCCGCACTTCACCGGCGACGGCCTCGTTCTCTTCTGGGTCGATCGACGCAACTGCAATGTCGGCGCCCTCTTTCGCGAACGCAAGGGAGATCGCGCGGCCGATACCACGTCCTGCGCCTGTTACAACCGCAACCCTGTCATCGAGCTTCATCGCGCGCCTCGTTTCACTGGTTCAATGCATTATCGTGCCGCCGCAGACGTTTATGGCCTGGCCGGTGATGCCCCTCGCGTCATCCGAAGCGAGGTAGAGGGCCATCGCGGCTATCTCCTCGGGCTCTATGAGCCTCTCCTGGAGGCTCATCTTCTTCATGAACTGCTTCCAGACTTCCTCGGGGGAAATGCCCAGCATCTCGGAGAGCTTGGCCATGCTGCCCTCGGGCCCCGTGACCATGTCGGTGTCCGCGATGCCCGGGCAGATCGCGTTTACGGTGACCCCTTTGGCTCCGAGCATCACGACTTCCGTCGCGAGTGTGCGGGCGATTCCGATAAGTGCGTGCTTGGAGGCGGCGTACGAGCTGTTGGCCGGGTTTGACATCTTTCCCATGACGGAAGACATGATGATGACCCTGCCGTCGTTCCTTTCCACCATACCGGGCACGAACGCTTTACAACAGTGGTAGGTGCCGTAGACCATGACCTCGATGGTCCTCTTCCAGTCGGAGTCCTCCGAGTAGATGAGCAGACCCCGCCTTATGATGCCGGCGTTGCTGACGAGGATATCCACGTGGCCGAACCTGTCGATGACCTGCTCGGCCATCGAGGCGACCTGCGCGGGGTCAGAGACATCCACTTCGAACGGCAGCGCGAGCCTTCCCAGCTGCTCGATCTCGCCTGCCACCGCGAGGTTCTCCACGCCGTTGTCAGAGGCTACCGCGATATCAGCGCCCTCCCGCGCGAATGCGAGGCTTACAGCCTTGCCTATCCCTCGGCCCGCGCCGGTCACAACCGCTACCCTGTTCTCGAGCTTCATCTATGACCTTCCATCCGCGAGCCGGGCGATCCGCCTTTTAGTTCACTCTCCCTTACGATCTCCAGGAGCTCTTCGGAACCCGGTGTTCCTCTGTAAGCAGGTTTCTCGGCCATAATCTCCTCGTAGCCCTTCACCTCGCCCGTTCTCTCGTAGTGATCGAGCACTTCCAGGGGGCCGTAGCGGTGCAGGGGGCAGGCGTTGATGCACACCGCGCAGGTATGCCAGGCCGTGAAGAAAGCCCAGCACTTGAGGTCGTTGACCTTGCGCTTGTAGACCCCGCGCCACCAGAGCGGTTTCTCGGGGATGGCCTTAGCCGGGCACTTGGCCACGCAGAGGAGGCACTTCTCGCAGAACTCCGCCAGGCCGAAGTCACGTGGTGAATCCAGGGGCAGCTCCGCGTCCAGAGTTATCATGCAGAAACGCTGGCGGGGCCCGAACTCGGGGGTCACCACACCTCCGAAGGCGCCCAGCTCTCCCAGGCCCGCGGTGATGGCGTGCACGGGATATACGGCCGCCCCGTTGAAAGGTACCCGCGCGGAGCAGGACACCCCCTGCCTGCGTATGAAGTTCGCCAGGCGGTGTACTGCGCCGCCCGCCCGGCGGTAGACATCGTAATCGGGATAGCGGCGCAGGCGGTAGTTCGGGGCCTGCATCAGCCATTCCCTGTGCATCTCCATGCCCAGCACTATCGCCCTGGGGTAGGGGAAACCTTCGTCGGAGCCTTCAACGACGAAGCGGCGGTCCAGAAGGGTCACCCCGCAGTGGGAGAAGCCCAGGGCCGCGGCGTGTTCTATTATGTCCTTCTTAAGCTGTGCCGGGTCGGGACGGGGTCCCACGTGCTTTTTAACCATGTGCGCGTCCACCCTGTTCTGCAGGGTGTCCATGTAGACCAGGGCTGGAGCCGCGGGGAGTATCTCAGTGAGGGCCTCACGTCTGTGGTGTGTCCAGACATACTTGAGCGCGTTGGGCCCCCGCAGGGGAGGGACGTTCTCCAGAAGGGGTTCGACCTCCGAACAGAGATTCAGCTCATCCGGCCTGTACCCCACTCCGGGTATTAGCGCTACGCGGTCCTCGTCCAGGGCGGGACGGAACCTCACACGCTGCCCCCGGTATTCTCTCAGCCGCAATGCGAGACCTCCATCGCTACGCACAAGGGCTGTTCGCTCATTGCAGCTGCTCGCGCACCTGGCGGCGCAGTACCTTGCCGATGGCCGAGGTGGGTATCGATTCCATGAACACCACCCGCTTGGGGCACTTGTAGCCTGCGATCTTTTCCCGGCACAGGGCGATGATCTCTTCCTCGGTGGCCTCGGCGCCCTGCTTCAGGGTCACGGCCGCCGTCACCATCTCGCCCCATTTCTCGTCCTTCACCCCTACCACCGCCGCCGTCAGCACCGCGGGGTGCTCGTAGATGACCTGCTCCACCTCGAACGGGTAGACGTTCTCCCCGCCGGTGATTATCATGTCGTTCTTGCGGTCCACGATGTAGATGAACCCGTAGTCGTCCACCTCGGCGAGGTCGCCGGTGTGCAGCCAGCCGCCTCGCAGGGTCTGCGCCGTGAGCTCGGGGTCCTTCCAGTAGCCTTTCATGACGTTCTGGCCGCGGATGACGATCTCGCCTATCTCGCCGACCGGTACATCGTTGTCGTCCTCATCTACAACACGGACCTCCGTCACCAGGGATTCGCGCCCGCAGGAGTTGATGCGCCTCACCAGCTCGGGCGGGCCCTCCAGCCGGGACTGGTCCTCCTGCATGAGCATTGTGCCCAGGGGAGAGGCCTCGGTGAGCCCGTATCCCTGCATGAAGATGGGGCCGAACCTGGCGATGCAGCGCCTGAGCACCTCCTCGGGCATGGGGGCGCCGGCATAAGAGAAATACTTGATGCTGGAGAGGTCGTACTTGTCGGCGTCGGGGAAATCGAGCAGCCAGGAGAAGAGAATCGGTACCATGTTGATGTGGGTCACCTTCTCCCTCTCGGCGGTCGCCAGGATCTCGGCGAAGTCGAAGCGGGGTGATATGACCGCCCTGCACCCGGCAGTGTGGTGCAGGAGCACCGGCCACCAGGCGGTGTGGAAGATGGGCAGGACCTGCAGGGTGGAGTAGTGGGGCTCCACCGACAGCGCCAGTCCCATGCCGATGGCCGTGGTGATGTAGTTTCGGTGGGTGATCATCACCCCCTTGGGCAGGCCGGTGGTACCGCCGGTGTACTGCAGGTGGCACAGCTCGTCCTCTTCGACCTCCACTTCGGGTTCGGTGTCCGAGGAATCTTCCAGGAGCTTCTCGTAGTCGAGCCATCCCTCCTCTCCCCCCGTGAAAAAGACGCGCTCCCGTATGTTCTCCAGCTCCGGCAGCATCCCCTTGGCCATATCCAGGGTGGTGCCGTCCACGAAGAGCACCTCGGAGTCGGAATGGTTGATTATGTAGACGAGCTCCTCAGGAGCAAGCCTGAAGTTGAGGGGGACGGCTACCGCGCCCAACTTGGAGGTAGCGTAGTAGATCTCGATAAGGCGGTGGCAGTTGAGGGCGAGCGTGGCCACCTTCGTCCCCTTCTCCACTCCCATGCCGGCCAGAGCGTTGGCAAGGCGGTTGACCCTCTCATTGAGCTGCTTCCAGGTCAGCCTGACCTCGTCGCATACCATGCATTCCTTATCGGGGTCGAGGCGGGAATGCTTCCTCGGTATGTCCCCAAGTACGATCATCTCATTGCTCCCTTCTCATCTGATACATGAATGCAATCGCGGGCCGCTGTTCACGATGACCATTCTTCTAATAGAGACCTTCCGCCCGCTTCATGAACTTGTCTACCTTTTTCTTAACGTCCGGTGCGTTGAGCCGCCAGAGCTCCGGCATGTACCGCTCGAAACCGGCGGTTGGGTTCACCTCGCAGGCGAGCCACCTGTGCTCGAAGAGGTTCATGTAACAGAGGTTGCACCGGATGCACTTGACTATGTCCTTCTCGCGCCCGGCGGCGACCTTGGCCGGCCAGAACGGGTCGGCGGTGGCCTGGCGGCCGAGGGCCACGATGTCGACCTTGCCCTCGGCGATGGCGGCGGCGGATGCTTTTGGCGTCCTGAAGTTGGGCGCCATCACCGGCAGGCCGCCGGAGGCCTCCTTGAAACCGGGGCCGTACTCGGTCATCTCGCTCTCCCCGTCGGGAGCGAAGGCGCCGGGGTTCTCGTAGCAGCCCTGCGAGATGCTTATGTAGCTCAAGCCCTCTTTCGCCGCGAGCTCGACGAACCGGCACATCTCCTCGTGGGTCACGCCGTCCGGCATCAGCTCGTCGCCCGAGAAGCGCGCGCCTAAGACCCTGTCCGGCCCGATGCGCTCGCGGGTCTTGCGGATTATGTTGAGGAGGAAGCGGGCCCTGTTCTCGAGCGACCCCCCGTACTCGTCGATGCGCTGGTTGGACCTCGCGGAGAGGAACTGGTGGATGAGGTAGCCGTGGGGGCTGTGTATCTCGACCCCGTCATATCCATAGCGGAGCGCCTCGAGCGACATCTCGGCCATCTTCTCTTCCATGAACACTATCTCGTCGACGGTGAGTTCGCGGGGGACCTCGCCATAGACCACCTTCAGGATGTTCGGGTCGCTCTTGCGTATCTCTGCGGTAATCGCTTCCTCGAGCTGGGCATACTGCTCGTCTGTGAGCTTCCTCAGGCCCTCGAGGCCGCCTATGGCGTCGAGCACCGGCTTGAGTTCAGGCTTCATCCTGACGAGCTGGCGCTCCCACCCCTTGTTGAAGTTCCGCAGGTCTATCTTGATGGGGATTGCCGAGGGCGCGCCCGGGGGCTCGTGCGGCGTCAGCGCCGAGGCGTGCCCCTGCCGCCCGAAGCCGGGGGAGAGCTGGATGAACACCTTGGCCCCGAAGGCGTGGATGTTGTCGGCGAGCATGCCGAGGCCGCGCCCGTACCTCTCGTCGGTGAAGAGGTGTGGGTTGAGATGGTCCGAGCCGCGCCAGGTGTAGGGGTTCACCACCATGCAGTCGGTGATTATGAGTCCGAACCCGCCCTTGGCGCGCGCGGCGTACCATGCCGACCATTGTTCGGAATTGTAGCCGTCGGGGTCGGAGTAGACCATGTTCATCGGGGCCATGGCGATGCGGTTCTTCAACTCCACGTCACCGATGGTTATCGGCTCAAACAGCTCCTCGTAACTCATCATTCCCTCCCCTTGTTCCCGGCGGCCGAACCCCTAAAAAGACTTGGGCAGGCCGTAGCACTGCGCGATGAAATTCTTGCTCATCTCGTTTGATATGGGGCTGAACACCATCTGCTGGGAGTCGCGCCAGTAGCGCTGGATGTCGGCCTCCATCGTCACCCCGTAACCCCCGAATATCTCCATGCCCACGGTCGCGGCGTCGAGCGCCATCTGTGAGGCGTAGAGGCCGGCCATGGTCGCCTCGACGTGGTACGGCCTGCCGGAATCGGCCAGCCATGCGCACTTGTAGACGAGGTTTCGCGCGTTCTCGATGCCCACCGCCATGTCGGCCAGGTAGTGCTGGATTATCATGAACTGGCCGATGGGCTTGCCGAACGCCTCGCGTTGCTTGGAGTAGGCAAGGCAATCCTCGAAAACCCTCTCGGCGAGCCCCACCGATATCATGGCAACACCGATGCGCTCCGGATTCAGTGTCGAGAGCACGTCGTACCAGCCGTTGTTGAGGGTCCCGAGCAGGTTCGTCTTCGGCACCCGGACGTCACCGTAGAAGATCTCGCATGAGCCACAGCAGTGGGTGCTGACCTTGGGGATGGTCCGGATCTCGATACCCGGGGTATCGGCCGGCACCATGATGATGGAGAGCGCGTGGGCACGCTTTGTGTTCTCCCGGTCGGTTATGGCCACGGTGGTAAGATAATCGGCCACGTGGGCGCCGGTGATGTAGGTCTTCTGGCCGTTTATGACGAAGTCGTCGCCGTCCGAGTCGGCGTAGGTCGATATCGCCCCCAGGATGTCGGTGCCCCCGGCCGGCTCGGTGAGCGCGAGGGCGAACCTGAGCTTCCCCTCCGCTATCTGCGGGAGGAACTCCTTCTTCTGCTCCCCGGTGCCGAGCTCCACGATGGGGCGCGTCCCGAAGCCGATAGTGGCCCCGACCCCGAGCGCCACCGCCGTGGAGGCCTTGGATATCTCCTCGAAGCCGACCATGGCCGTCACCATGTCGGCGCCCTCGCCTCCGTACTCCTCGGGGATGGAGGCCGCAAAAAGCCCCATAGCCGCGGCCTTGTCCCAGACGTCCTGGGGCATGAAGTCGAGGGTCTCCTCCCACTCGCGTATCTTCTCGCTGGTTATCTCTTTCTCGCAGAACTCGCGCACCGTGGCGCGCATGAGCTCCTGCTCCTCTGTGAATGCGAAGTCCATCTAAGAGCCTCCTTGCTCTTTCTTCATAGCCTCGAAGGCGGCCAGGGCCGCGTTCCTCAGGGTCGTCACGTGCTCCGAGTGGAAAAGCCAGGTGATGGCCAGTCGCTCTATGGCCATCGCCTCGTCGAGAGGCATGCCGTCGAACGACTTGTTGAGGACCGCCTTGCCCATCCGCAGGGAGTCGGCAGGATTCGCGCAGAGCGTGGCCACCATCTCGTCCACCTTCGCGTCGAACTCGTCCTCCTTGTACACGCGGGTCAGGAGGCCCATATCGTAGAACTCGTCGGAGGTATAGTCGCGCTTGCCCGAGAGCAGTATCTCCCGCCCTCTGAAGATGGGCAGGCACCGGGCGAGCCGCACCGTTCCTCCCCACCCGGGGAGTATGCCCATGGTTATCTCCGTCACGCCGAACTTCGTGCGCTCACTCGCGTATATGAGGTCGCAGGCGAGCGCGAGTTCCAGGCCGCCCGCGATGCAGTGGCCCTTGACCTTGGCCACCACGACCTTCTCGTTCTCGGTTATGGCGCGGATGATGGCAAGCCCGGTCTTGCCTATCCAGTCGAGCACGGCGTAATGGTCGAAGCTCGGAAGGACCGAGAGGTCCCCCCCGGCGCAGAACGACTTGCCGGCCCCTGAGAAGAGAACGACCTTCACGCCCGGCTCGCGGTCCACCCGGGTGAAGGCATCCAACAGCTCCTCGGCGAGCTTGCGGTTGATGGCGTTTCGCTGGTCGGGGCGGTTCATGGTTATCCTGGCGACCTCGCCCTCGACCTCGTAGAGTACGTATTCGTAGTCAGGCATCGAGCCCTCCTCTCTTCATTCGTACGGGGTCAATCGAAGTGCCGCAGGTGCTTCGGTATCTTCGCGGGTATCCTCATCTTGTAGACCGACTGGGCCTTGACGGGCTTGCGCTGGTACTCGGGCATGTACTTCTCGTGCCCGAGCTCCGGGTTCACGATGCAGCGCACAGGGAATCCCATCTGCGCCCTCATCAGGCACTCGTTGCACCTCTTGCATCGCCTGATGTCGCCTGCATGCCCGTCCGCGACCTTGTTGCCGTACTCGGGATCGGCGAACATCTGCCGCCCGTACAGCACTATGTCGCACTTTCCGCTCGCCAGGGCGCGCTCGGCGTTCTTCGGGTCGTGGATTGAGGGCACCATCACCGGCACGTCCACCGTCTTCTTGAAGTTGGCCGCCTCGGCGAGCATGGTGCCGTCCTTGTTCGGGAAGAAGTAGTCGAGCGCCTCGTAGGAGCCGTCGGAGAGGCTGATGTAGTCGACCCCGAGCTGGCCCATCACGCGGGCGACTTCGAGCATCTCCTTGTGCGTGTTGCCGCCGGGCATGTGCTCGTCGGCGGAGAGCCGCATCCCCAGCACCTTGTCGTGGCCGATTGCCTCCCGCACCTTGAAGTACACCTCCACCAGGAAGCGCATGCGGTTCTCCAGGCTCCCGCCGTAGAGGTCGGTGCGCCTGTTGGACCGGGGGGAGAGGAACTGGTGCTCGAGGTACCCGTGCGGCGCGTGGAGCTCGATGCCGTCGAACTGCGCCATGACGGCGTAGATGCACGACTCGGCGAACTCATCCTGCTCGGCGCGTATCTCGTCGATGGTCATCTCGTAGGGCAGGTGCCCGAGCGCGCCCTCGGCAAGGTGCGGGTTCTTTTCGAGGAGCCTGTCGAAACCGCGCCCCGCCATGTGTTCCGGAACCACCTCGTAGGGGATGGCGGAGGGCGCCGGCGGATGCGAGCCGTCGTGGGCGTGTCCCTGCCTGCCGAAACCGATGGACATCTGGACGAACGTGCGCGCGCCGAACGCGTGTATAGTCTCGGCGAGCTCGGCGAGTCCCGGCGCGAACGAGACGTCGTAGCAGTGCAGGTTCGAGGTGAACGGGAACTTCGCCGCCAGCTGGGTGCCGAGTACGCACTCGGTAACGATGAGCCCGCATCCGCCCTTAGCGCGGGCGGCGTAATAGGCGAGTATCTCTTCGTTTATGTAACCCCGGTTGTCGAGCGACATCACGGTGTTCATGGGCGCCATCGCGATGCGGTTCTTTATCTCCACGTCCTTGATCTGGATGGGGGAAAGGAGGTTCTTGTACTCCTTCGCCGGGTCGACCTTCTTCGCGGCTTTAGCTGCCTTCTGCGCCATCTGGCGTACCTCCTAGACTCTCTTTTTTGGTTCTATCTCGAGGAGCCGGGCCAGGTTCAGCCCGAATATCTTTGCGCGGTCGTCGTCGGTGAGTGCCGGGTAGCCGTAGCCCTCCTGCATGTCCTCGGGGAACTGGAACTCGCGGAATCCCTGCACCGCGGCCTTCAGCTGTGCCCCGAAGCCGGCGTAATCCGACCCCCAGATGATGCGGTCGGCGCCTACGAAGCGCATCGCCTCTCCCAGTATCTTCGCGAACTTGCGTGGGGCGCTCACCGCCCACGGGATGAGGAGGCTCAGGCACGGGTAGACGTTCGGGTGTCCCATGGCGACCATGTTGAGGTCGTCGCAGTACGGGTAGCCCATGT
>DYIU01000008.1 GCA_020723485.1 Acidimicrobium ferrooxidans
GGGCCGGAGCCCGTGAGGATTCTCGCGAGGCCGACCACCGGGCCGAGCGCGGTCCTCGCGGCGGCGCACGCGGTTTTGTTGCCGCGTATCGCGTCCGCCGCAGGGGGGCTCAGCCTGTAGTAGGAGCTCACGAAGGCCCTGCCGATTGCCGTGCGCAGGAGCACGCCGTCGCGCATGGAGGACAGGGCGGACACCTCGGATGAGGAGGCGCTTCCGAACGAGGCGGTGGCCACGAAGCACCCGCCGCCGCTGGACCCTTCGGGCAGCGCCAGGAACTTCGCCTGCGAGGGATCGACCCCGACCCTGAACCTGTTCGAGAACAGCATGGACCCTGTCGCGAAGAGCGCGTTCGGGGGCACATCCGTGTCCTCGCACTCGATGTCCAGGTTCGGGATGATTCTGGCCTCCCAGGTCTGGCCCCAGCACGAGGCCGGGTCGAAGTTCAGGTTGTACACCAGCACAAGGTACCTGGTCTGGTTGGACGGCACCGTGAGGCTCACGCCGGTGAATGTGACCGTGCCGTTGTCCGCGGAGTAGACCAGGCCCGGGGTGCCGAGCAGGGTGTCGGGGCTGCCGTTGCCGTCGACGTCCTCGTAGAGGCTCGTTGTGACAGTTGCTGCGTCGTCCGCGGTGCCGCCTGCGCGGAAGGACACGCTGTTGACCTTGACGTCCCCGACGCTCGTGGCCTTCAGGGAGACGTGCATAATCGGCACGCCGCTCTCGGGCGCCGGCACGTATCTCGAAGCCGGGTTGAACGGCCCGTAGCTGACCATGGCCGACCCGAGGGTGCCAATCATCATCGCCGATCCCTGCATCGGGGCCCCGGAGAGCTTTATCGCGCTGCGGCTCTGGGCGCCCTCCGCCACCACGTCCGTGTTCAGCGATATGCCCGCCACGAAGCTCCTGCCTGCGACCGCCGTCCCGGAGAGGCTGTACACCACCAGGTAGTTGCACTCGCCGTTCGCCGGGACAACCTCGTCCGACGCTATGCCGAACACGACCGTCCCGTTGTCTGCAATGTACTGCCCGCTGCCGAGCAGCACGTCCTGGTACCCCGTCCCGCCCGCCACCGGGTCGAGCAGGCCGTTGTTGTACGCGTCGCGGTACAGGTACACCATCGACACGTCGGCCTGGTCGTTCCCGTTGCCCGAGGAGAACGCCGTTATCGTCACGCTCCTCACCTTGACCGCCTCGACCGTGCTCGCGGCCAGCGCGAACTGGGTGAGCTCGACGTTCTGGGCGGTCGCAGCCTCGTTCCTCGACGGCGGGCTGTTGTTGCCCGGGAACACCGACAGGCTGCCCGTGACCCCTATGGTCTTCATCCCGCCCAGGACCGGCGCGCCCTGGACCACCGCCCCGTCCCCGGACTTGAGCCCCGTGGCCGAGATGTCGGCGTTCGCGCCCACGTTCACCTGGAACGTGGTCCCGAGCATGGGCGTGCTCCCGAGGTCCATCACCACCAGCCAGAACTGCGCCGTGCCGGCGGACAGCACCTCGTCGAGATAGTCGAACGTCATCGTCCCGTTGTCGGTCCCGAACGATCCCCAGCCCGCGGGGTACTGCCCGCTCGCGATGTACTTGTCGTAGGTCTTCGGCTCTATCTTCTCGTCCGGCCCGGACAGGAGCCCGTTCCTGTCCACGTCCCTGTACAGCCGCACCGACCCCGATGCCACGTCCAGGCTGTCGTTCCCCGTCCCGGCCGCCGTCACCGCAATCCTCGTTACCCTCAGGTCCTCGTGGTCGTTCGCCGACACCGCGACCTGAAGCATCGCCAGGTTCTGCGAGTTAATCATCTCGAACGTGCTCAGCGGGTTCCTGGTGCCCGCGGATATCAGAAGCGTGCCCGGAACCACTATCTTCATCTCGTTCCCGTCCATGGGGAACGTGCCCGACGCGGTTATCGAGGCGTAGCTGATTTCCCCGGATGCCCCGATGTCCACGGCCGACGCTATCGAGGCCCTGAACGTCTCGTCGTGCGCCGAGTTCCCGTTGAACGTGTACACCACCAGGAGATCCGCGTGCATGCTCGGCTGTATCGTGGCGAGCGGGCTCGACACGAATATCACCGTACCGTCGTCCATGCCGAACAGCCCGGACCCGAGCTGCGTGTCGAACGCCGAGTGCTTCCCGTCATGGTCCGTGTCCTCGTACAGCGACACGTTCGATATGTCGGCGAACTCGTCGCCCGTGCCCGAACCCGTGACCACCAGCCGCTCCACCCTCACAGGCTCGTGCGGCCCCGAAGCCAGGCGCAGCTGTATCATCACCTTGTTCACCGCCGTCGAGGAGTAGTACCCCGAGGCGGGGTTCGCGGGCCCGAACGACGCCGCCACGCTCCCCACGCCGTCAAGCAGCGTGACCGTCCCGCCGTCGAACGGCAGGCCGCTCACGTTCACCAGCGCGGCACCCCACCTGCCGGTTATCCCGCCCGCGGCCAGCGTGACCGTCAGCGTCTGGCCGTGGGTCCCCGACCCGTTGAACGTGTAGCACAGGAGCCAGTTCACCGGGTAGTTGTTGAGAAGCGCAGGCCTCGACGCCCCGCTCCACGTGAACTCCACGAACGTCCCTATCGTGGCCGTGGCGCCGAGCACCGTCTCGCCCGCGTCCCTGCCCCCGTTCCCGTTCGCGTCGTCAATCAGCACCGCCCCGCTTATCGCGGCCGAAGGATTTATGGTGCCCGCGTTCTGGAACCTGATTCTCTCCACGTATATCGTGTCGCCGAGAGCTATCAGCCTCGCCTGCATCATCGGCTGGTCCGTGCCGGCCTTGTCGATGCCCCGTGACGGCGGATTGTTCGAACCCCTCATCGCGAAGATCGACGGCTGCAGAGTCACGTCCTGCCTGTTCCCGTTGATTGGGAACGCCCCGGACGGCGATATCGCAAGCGCCGAGTCCGCGCCCGTGGCGGATATCGACGTCGCCGCGTTCACGTACGTCCTGAAGTTCTCGGTCCCGGCGACCGACGCCGACACGTTGCACACCAGCAGAAGGTTCACCGCATCCCCGGACGCAAGGGCAAGGAGCGGAGCGCCCGAGAACGTCACCGTCCCGCCGGACCAGCTCTGCGCGGTCCCCACCTGCGTCTCGGTCCCCGGCTGGTAGAACCCGTCGTTGTTGAGGTCCCGCACTATCCGTACGCTCGTGAGCTGGCTCTCCGAAGCCCCGGCCCCGCCAACCGCGAGGTTGAAGGCTATGGCGGACACGTTCACCGTCTCCGCCCCGCCGGCCGTGAGCCTAATCTGCTGCATCGGAGCGTCGCTCATCCCCCGCACTATGTACCCGGCGGGAGGATTGGAGCTCCCCGCCGCCGCCGCAAGCGTCCCGCGGTCGCTGACCGTCATCACCCCGCCCATCACCGGGAACGCCCCGGTTATCTCGGCGGGAAGCATGGTCGTGAGCGCGGTACCCGAAACGTCCGCCGACACCGCCACCGAGGGCTGGAACGTCCACGGCAGGCCCGCGGCAGGACCGAAGTTGTAAACCACCAGCACGTCGTAGCCCTGGCTCTGGATCGCCGTCATGAGCGGGCTGCCCGTGAACGTCGCGGTCCCCGCGGCGAACGTCTGCGTGCTCCCAATCTGCACGTCCCCGGCCGAGTGCCTGCCGTTGTGGTCGTTGTCCATCCACAGCGACACCCCGGATATCCTCGCAGTCGGGCCTCCCTCGGTTATCCGTATAGAGTTGATTCCCACGTTCTCCCTGCCCGAAGTCTCGGTGAGCCTAAGCTGCATCGCCGTCACGTTCGACTGGCTCGAGAGGTGCGAGCTGGCCCCGGGGTCCGAGCTCCCGAGCGCCACGCTGATTGTCCCGATGCTCCACCTCACGCACCCGCCGCCGTTCACGCTGTCCAGGCTCCCCTCGTCGTCGAACTGCTCGCCGGACAGCGCGCCTGAAGAAGTCAGGAAGTAAATCACGTCGGACACGATGGACCAGGAGGGATTGCCCTTCACGTTCCTCGCGCCCACCGCGCCGTTCGTGTTCCCGAACGTGCAGTACCGTATCGCGTTCGGTATCCCGTTCGTGTTCGCAATCGCGCTCAGGTCGATGAACACCCCGTTGTTCGCCGGATAGTCGAACAGCCCGTTGCTCAGGTTGTCCGAAGGCATGCTCAGCACCGCGTTCGCCCCGAACGCCATGCCCAGCTGGTCCATGGACCTTATCTGGTAGTGCACGGCCTCCAGCCTGCCTCCCACCACAGCCTGGAACCGGTCCATGCCCGGAACCGGCGTGCTGATGGTCACAGGGTTCACCGCAGTCCCGCTCATGTACAGCGACCCGGTCGGAGGCGCGGCGGGAAGCTGGTTCCCCTCCACGCTCAGCACCACGTTCCGCCCCATGAGAACGTCGGTCCCCGCACCGAGCCGGAGCCGCCCGTCCGCGGTCGGGTTCGTCGCGGCGCCAAGTATCAGGTACGCGTTCGCGCCGCCCCCGGTCCCCACCTCCATGTCGGTGCCCGCAGGAACGATTAAATCGCCCCTGTTCACCCACAGCGTGTGGTTCACCTTGAGCTTCCGCCCCGAACCGGACACGTACTGGCACGTGTTCCCCGCCGCAGGAAGGTTCACGACCAGGTCGTAGAACGCCGCGTTCGCCGACTCGTTCGATATGCTTATCGGAACCCCGTTCGTCCCCGTCAGCTCAACCCTGCACACCGTCGGCATGAAGTAGCACCCGGACGCCACCGTCCAGTTCCCCCCGACGGTCATCATCGTGAAGTTGTTCGTGTTGAACATGCCCTGCACGACCTGGAAGCTCCTCGCTATCTTCAGGTTCGAGATCATGTCCACCTGGTTCCCAGGTATCGTCCCGGTCTTTATCACCAGAAGCTCGTTCAGGTTGAGCTCCCCGGACGTGCTCCACACCGACCCCCCGGTCCCGCGGTTCCCCATAAGCTCCACCACGTTGCTCCCGGTCGTCTGGAAGTGCGGCGGGTTGGGAAGCGGCTCGTCCGCTATGCCGAATATGCCGGTGACAGAGAGCCTGCCGGAATCGATTATCGCCGTCTCGTTGTTCCCGTGGTTGAAGTAGAAGTTCCCGTCGCCGGACGTGGTCGCGAGCACCATCAGCGTCCCGCCGCCGGTGGCCTGCGATATCTCGATGGTCGCGCGGGAGGAGAACGGCACCGCCACCCCGCCCACCACGCAGTCCCCGTTAACCGTCATCGTCCCGCCGTTCAGGCAGAACAGCCCCTGCTTTATCCAGAAGTTCCTCGTGCTCAGAAGTCCGCCGGTCGGCACCACGGCCCTGTTGCCCACGCCGTTCGTGCCCGGCTTGTCCACGATGATGTTCGGCAGCGTGACCGTGGACGTAATCATCTGTATCGTGTTCTGCCCGTTCAGCGCGAGGCACGACGTCGGGTCGTACGCCCCGCTCCCCGTCGTTATCCAGTTCCCCCTTATGTTGATGAGCCCCCCGGGCGTGGCCACGGTACCGCTCGCGACGATGAACGCGCCGTTCACGTTGATTATCCCGTACGCCTCCACCCTCTTCGTGGCGTTCGTCTTGTTGATCCTCCACTCGTAGAGGTCGAGCGGCTGGGAATTGTTCGAAGTGTCCGCCCTGAAGATGATTGCGGGAGTCCCCGCCCCGGACATCTCCAGCGTCGAGCGGTCGGTCGGAGCGCTGTACAGGTTGAACAGCCTCCCGGGATAGTCCACAACCCTGAAGTCGTTGTGCGCCTTGATGAACCCGTGCGACACGTTCTCAATCGCCCCGGCCATGAAGTAGAAGTCGCCCTTCGCCTCAATCAGCCCGTTGAGGTTGTTCATGTGTATCTCGGGCTGGTTCGTCACGTCCACGGACACCAGTCCGCCGCCCACGAAGAAGTCGCCCTCGGCTATCGCGCTGCCGTCGTTCACCTCGAGCCTCCCCTTGGACACGAACATCTGGTGCGCATGCAGCGTCTCGCCGAGCGTGTACACCGTCTCCCCGACGTTCTGCTTGTGTATCGTGATGTCCGGCGTCGGCTTGCCCGTCAGGTCCCCGGAGAAGCAGTTCTGCGGACCCGCCCCGTCTATCATGATCTTGAAGTACGTGCTGTTGTACACGTCAGTGTACGACCCGCCCATCCCCGCCCATGCGTCGGGCGTGCCCTTCAAGTGCAGCACCTGCACCGGAGCGGCAGGTATCGACCCGTTCATCTGCCCCGAGTACATCGTGAACTTCCCGTAGATGTACACCGTCGATCCGAGGTCGACCTGCGTCCCGATCAGCGGCCCCGCGGTCGGGTCCTTCATGAACATGAAGTGCCAGAGGTCCAGGTGCGACCCGGCCGTCGGCTTGTTGCACCAGAGCTGGCAGCTCGCCCCGCGGTTCCCCACCATCCTTATGAAGTGGCTCCCGGTCGGAAGGAACGTCGCCGAGTCAATCTTGATGTCCCCCTCGAGGTCCATGCGGCCCGCGTCGAAGTTCGTCACGCTGTGCTCGAACACGATGAGAGACCCGTCCGTCTGGCCCTGCGCCTGCACGCTGCATATGCCGCCGCCGGACGTCTGAAGCATGTTCATCGTCGGCCGGCACGACGCGTCCAGCGTCTTGTTGCCCGTGCCCATCACCACGTTGCCCGTCACGTCCAGCGTGCGGCCCTTGAAGTCGAACGTGCCGTCGTAAATCTGCAGCCCCCAGCACGTCATCGCCGCGCCCATCTGCGCCCATTCGGTCGTCGGGTCCGGATACGTCCCGTACGACTTGTTTATCCTTATTATCGGCCCGCTGCCCGGTGGCAGTATGAACAGCCCCGGCGTCTGTATCTCAACGCACGTCGTAGCCGTGAACTGCCCGAGGTTGATGGGCCACTGGCCCTTGAGGTAAATCGTCCACCCCGCGGAGTTCGCGTTCAGGACGCCGGAATAGATGAAAAGGTCCCCGTTGATGCACATGCTCGATATGGGGTTCGCCTGCGCGGTCCCAATCTTGCTCACCGCGAAGTTCTGGCAAATCAGAGTCGGCCACGAGAACCCGGCAGGAACCTGGTTGTTCCAGATGTTCGTGGACCTCGGCCCGGTCATCTCGAGAGTGTGCGTGCCGGTAGGCATGAACCCCGTGTTGTCCACCGCGCAGTGGCCCTCGAGCTTGAGCGTCCCCGCGACCATGCTCCCCAGGGCCCTCTGCTGGAAGTAGAAGTCGCCGGCGAACTGCGCTCCCGTGTCGTCCACGAATATCGTCCCGGTCCCGAGCATGTCCAGCCTCGGGAACGTCCCGGGCAGCACCGGCACCGACTGCCCTATCTGCAGGTAGCCGAATATCCAGAGCTGGCCGGATGTTATCCACAGCCTGCCGTCGAGAATCTGGAGCGAACCAGTCCTCGCCCCGAGAGGATCTATGAACAGCGAGAAGTTCGGGTCCGGGTTCCTCACCCCCATCGCGGGAAGCTGCACTGTCGGCGACCTCAGCGTCAGCTGTCCCTTCTTGTTGTTCATGATGGGGATGAGGTTCGCATACGTGCCGTTCACCGTAATCCAGTTGCCTGGTATCTGCCCGGCGAACTCGATGTTGCAGCCCGTGCCCGGCCCCCTCAGCGTGCCGGCGATTACAGTGAGGTTCTGGTCGATGGTTATGGTCGCGCGGCACTCGACTATCCCGCCCGGACGGTTGATTGACAGGGTGCCGAAGTACATGGGCTGCGAGTTCACGAACCTGTCCATGGAGTAGATGTACGCGGTGCCCGGGTAGGTCCGGCCGTTGTTCCCGTTGTCCATGTACACCACGCAGGAGGAGTCCCTCATGTCGAAGATGCGGTTGGTGGCCGTGTCGTACCCGCCCACGAACCAGCCCG
>DYIU01000002.1:0-95442 GCA_020723485.1 Acidimicrobium ferrooxidans
CGTGAGGGAAAGGTGAAAAGCACCCCGGGAGGGGAGTGAAATAGTACCTGAAACCGTATGCTTACAAACAGTCAGAGGGGGCTTGTCCCCTGATGGCGTGCTTTTTGTAGAATGAACCGGCGAGTTACTGATACGCAGCGAGGTTAAGGGATTACCGGAGCCGTAGCGAAAGCGAGTCTTAACAGGGCGATTCAGTTGCGTGTCGTAGACCCGAAACCGAGTGAGCTACCCATGGGCAGGGTGAAGCGAGGGTAAGACCTCGTGGAGGCCCGAACCCACTTAGGTTGAAAACTGAGGGGATGACCTGTGGGTAGGGGTGAAAGGCTAATCAAACTCGGGAATAGCTGGTTCTCCCCGAAATAGCTTTAGGGCTAGCCTCGGGTGTTCAGTTATGGTGGTAGAGCACTGAATGAGCTAGGGGCCTTCACCGGTTACCAACCTCAATCAAACTCCGAATGCCATAACTCCAGAGCCCGGGAGTCAGACTGCGGGGGATAAGCTTCGTAGTCGAGAGGGAAACAGCCCAGACCGTCGGCTAAGGTCCCTAAATACAGGCTAAGTGGTAAAGGATGTGGAATTGCACAGACAACCAGGATGTTGGCTTAGAAGCAGCAATCATTTAAAGAGTGCGTAACAGCTCACTGGTCAAGTGGTTCTGCGCCGATAATGTAGCGGGGCTTAAGTCTGTTACCGAAGCCACGGACCTCCGGCTTGCCGGGGGTGGTAGGGGAGCATTCTCTGGGGAGTGAAGTCGGGACGTGAGTCCCGGTGGACCGCAGAGAAGAGAGAATGCCGGTATGAGTAGCGAAAGACGGGCGAGAAACCCGTCCGCCGAACACCTAAGGTTTCCTGGGGAAGGTTAATCCGCTCAGGGTTAGTCGGGACCTAAGGCGAGGCCGATAGGCGTAGTCGATGGATAACAGGTTTATATTCCTGTACCACCAACCCACGTTTGAGCGATGGGGTGACGGAGAAAGGTAAGCCAACCGCGGCGATGGTAGACCGCGGGCAAGCGTTTAGGGGGTCGCGTAGGCAAATCCGCGCGGCGTTAACCCTGAGGCGTGATGCCGAGCCGCTTTTAGGTGAAGTGGCCGACCCTATGCTTCCTAGAAAAGCCTCTAGCGAGTGACGTTGGTGCCCGTACCAAAACCGACACAGGTAGGTGGGTAGAGAATACCAAGGCGATCGAGAGAACCCTCGTTAAGGAACTCGGCAAATTGATCCCGTAACTTTGGGAGAAGGGATGCCCCGGTAGGGTGAACGGATCTTCGGACTCCGGGAGCCCGAGGGGGCCGCAGAGAATAGGCCCAAGCGACTGTTTACTAAAAACACAGCTCTCTGCAAAGTCGCAAGACGACGTATAGGGGGTGACGCCTGCCCGGTGCTGGAAGGTTAAGGGGAGGGGTTAGCGACCTTCGGGAAGCGAAGCTCTGAACCAAAGCCCCAGTAAACGGCGGCCGTAACTATAACGGTCCTAAGGTAGCGAAATTCCTTGTCGGGTAAGTTCCGACCTGCACGAATGGCGTAACGACTTGGGCACTGTCTCAACGAGGGACTCGGCGAAATTGTAGTACCCGTGAAGATGCGGGTTACCCGCAACAGGACGGAAAGACCCCGTGAACCTTTACTGCAGCCTGATATTGGATTCTGGTACATCTTGTGCAGGATAGGTGGGAGACTTTGAAGCCGCGGCGCCAGCCGTGGTGGAGTCAACCTTGGGATACCACTCTTGATGTGCTGGGGTCCTAACTGAGAACCTTGAAGCAGGTTACAGAACAGTGTCTGGTGGGCAGTTTGACTGGGGCGGTCGCCTCCTAAAAGGTAACGGAGGCGCCCAAAGGTTCCCTCAAGCTGGTCGGCAATCAGCTGAAGAGTGCAAGGGCATAAGGGAGCTTGACTGCGAGACCTACAAGTCGAGCAGGTACGAAAGTAGGGCCTAGTGATCCAACGGTTCTGAGTGGAAGGGCCGTTGCTCAACGGATAAAAGGTACTCCGGGGATAACAGGCTTATCTCCCCCAAGAGTCCACATCGACGGGGAGGTTTGGCACCTCGATGTCGGCTCATCGCATCCTGGGGCTGGAGCAGGTCCCAAGGGTTTGGCTGTTCGCCAATTAAAGCGGTACGCGAGCTGGGTTTAGAACGTCGTGAGACAGTTCGGTCCCTATCCGTTGCGGGCGCAGGAGACTTGAGGGGAGTTGTCCCTAGTACGAGAGGACCGGGATGAACAGACCTCTGGTGTGCCAGTTGTCATGCCAATGGCACTGCTGGTTAGCTACGTCTGGATCGGATAAGCGCTGAAAGCATATAAGCGCGAAGCCGACCTCGAGATAAGGTCTCCCATCCGGTTTAACGGAGTAAGGCTCCTTGTAGAACACAAGGTGGATAGGCCGGAGGTGTAAGCGTGGCGACACGTTCAGCCGACCGGTACTAATAGGCCGAGGGCTTGATTCGATCGAGTAAACGCTGTGTAGCTTTGAGGGTGTGAAGGGAACCGCCGTTTTGAAAAAGCCGCCGGCTCGGACCGGCGTTAGAGAATAACGGTGGCCATTGCGGAGGGGATCACCCGTAACCATTCCGAACACGGAAGTTAAGCCCTCCAGCGCCGATGGTACTGCCGGGGCAGCCTGGTGGGAGAGTAGGTCGCCGCCGATTCTTAATGTACAGGGGGTCAGGATTTATTCTGGCCCCCTGGCACCTTTCCGGGGTCAGTATCAATTCTGGCCCCGTGTGGCATTTCGGATAGAATCTGTGTAGGTCGAACGGCGCATGCGGACGCGGGGAGGTCGAGATGGCACCGGAAGGCGCGCAAACGGGCGGCGGCAGGCTGGAAGAGATAATGGCGGCCTTGAGGCTATCGGCCGATAAGACGGCCAGGTATTTCCTGGGGACGTTCATCTTCTACGTGGTATTGATTGCGGTATTCATCGTGCTCACCGCGACCGCGAAGGAGCCCGAGGCGAGGGGCGCGAACATAGGGATATTGATACTGGTGAGCCTCGGCTACCTGGGTATGTGGATATCACCCCTGCGGGGACTCAAGGGAAGCAAGGTCGGGATCTCCGGATTCCTCAACCTGTTTCACCTGCCGCTGCGGGACAGGATAGCCGAGCTCGAGGACGAAAGCGCCTGGGGCAGCCCGGAGGAGAGAGAGCGGCGGGCGCTTGAGTACCTGGCCCTGCAGGCCGCGGCGGAGCGCGAGATGAGGGCATGGCCCAACCGGCTGCTGAGCCTTTCGGTGATAACCGTGATCGACCTGCTGATCTGGCTGCTGGCGGACGCATGGCTCATGGCGATCATAAACCAGTGCATAGCCATGGTGGTGAGCCAGACCCACATCTCAATGGCCCCGACGGCATCTGTAAAGGCCCTGGTGTCTGTCGAAGGAAGAGTGGAGGAAAATGGCTGAGATAAGGCCTTTCAGGGGAATACGCTACAACCAGGAGGCGATAGGCGACCTCTCGCTGGTCGTCTCGCCCATCTACGACGTGATAGACGACGAGGCGCGGGACGCATACTACAACAAGCACCCTTACAACGTCATCCGCCTAATCCTGAACAGGCCTAAGAAGAGCGACGCCGACCCCGAGCAGCCATATATACGCGCTGCTGAGTTCCTCGAGCGCTGGCTTGCGCAGAGGATACTGATACAGGACCCGGTCCCCGCCATCTACTGTTACAGGGAACGTTACCTGATGGACAGCGAGTACAAGGAGTGCACCGGCCTCGTCGCGAGGCTCAGGGTTGTCGACTTCGCGGAGGGCGTCGTCCTGCCGCACGAGGACATAATGCCCAAGCCGCTCGAGGACAGGATGAAGCTCCTTTCCAGGACGAAGACCAACCTTAGCACTGTCTACACGCTTTACTCGGACCCCGCGGAGAGGCTCAAGGACCCCATACTGGCCGAGATGGACCGTTTCCCGCTCGCGCAGTTCCAGACCGGTGACGGGACAGCCCACGACCTGTGGGGGGTCACCGACGAGAAGTTCGTAAAGAAGATGGTCAAGTTCTTCGCCGGCAAACAGCTTTACATCGCCGACGGGCACCACCGCTACCAGACCGCGCTCGAATACAGCAGGAAGCTCCGGGAGAGCGGGGAGATCACCGACGACGATGACCCGCGCAACTTCCTGATGGTGATGATAGTGGAGATGGAGAATCCGGGCCTTTCAGTCCTCCCGGTTCACCGGATAGTAAGGACCCCGGACGTCGACATCGAAGCACTGCTGAAGACGCTCGAGACGTGGTTCTCGATAGCCGAGGTCGATATCCCGAAGGGGCCCACGAGCGGGCAGGTGTTCCACCTGCTTAAGCAGATGCAATCGGCGGGGAGTTCGCCGCACGTCTTCGGAGCTTACCTCCCTGACGGGCGTTTCCTTCTGCTCACGTGGAAGCAGGAGCTCGACGTGGAGAAGGAGATAAAGGGCGATTTCTCGACGGCGTACAAGACACTGGACGTCACGATTCTGCACAAGCTCGTGCTGGAGAAAGCCCTCGGGATAGCTCCGGACCGCGAGTCGGTAGAGCGGAACCTCTCGTTCGCAAGGGATGCCCTCGAGGCGATACGAGAGGTAGAGTCGAAGAACGCATCTCTCGCGTTCCTGGTGAATCCAACACGCGTGGAACAGGTCAGGGACGTGGCCGACAACGGCGACAAGATGCCACAGAAATCCACCTACTTCCACCCCAAGCCCTGCTCGGGCGTCGTGATGAACCGTATCACCGAGTGGTAGTCAGAGGGCGCGGCGGGATTCGGGCCTGAGCATCGAGGAATCGGCCAGGCCCATGTCTATTATCTCGAGCATGCGCTCTTTGTCCTGGGGTAGAGTCCCACCGACCGGCAGGTAATTCGAAGCGTGGTTGGTGCGGAAGACTGTAGGGCCCTCGACGTCGATGCCCGCCAGGAACCACCTGAGCTCCTGGAGGATGCTGGAGGGGTTCATTATCTCGAACTTACCGTCCTGGTAATCGCTGTACAGCGGCGTGCCGGGCAGGAGCATCAGCGTGAGGGCGCTCACGTAGCTCGGGTTCATGCGGCTCACCACCGAAGCCGAGTCGACGGCGTGCTGCCTGCTCATGGCGTTGCTCCCAAGACCGAGGAGCACTATGACCGAGGTGCGTATTCCGGCGTCCTCCGCCTTGCGGACCGCCTGGACCATCTGCTCCGCGGTGAAACCCTTCCTGACCTTTTTCAGGATTTCGTCGTTCCCGCTCTCGAGCCCCAGGTAGGCAATGCCCAGCTTCTTGGAGGCGAGAGTCTCCAGCTGTTCCGGGCTCTTTGACAGTATGTCGCCGGCATTAGCGTAGATGCCCACGCGCTCGAGCTGACCGAAGTTGTCGTTCAGGCAGTCAAGTATGCGCTCCAGGTCCTCCGCGGGAAGGCACATCGCGTCGCCGTCACAGAGGAAGACCCGCCTCAGCCCGGGGTTGTACCTGGCGGCGAGCTCGATATCCTCCCGCATGCTCTCGAACGGGCGCAACTTGAATCTCGTGAACTTGTAGGTGACGCAGAAAGTGCAGCTGTTGTGAGAGCAACCGACCGTTGCGGGGAGCAGGAAGCTGCCTGCCTCGGAGGGAGGCCTGATGACTATGCCCTCGTGGTTACCGGCCATGTTACTTGTTGGCCTTGCCCAGCTTTTCCATGAGGTAGGCGAAGGCCAGGCTCTGAGACTGCGCCTCGTACTCGAGGCCGGACTCGACCGCGTCGCCCCTGGAGCGGTCGACCAGTATCTTGCTGAGACCGACGGCGACGGGGGACAGGCCCTTGAAGTGGTTGGCCAGCTCGATGGCCTTGTCCCTCAGCTCCTCCTGGGGATAGATGGCGTTCACCAGGCCGATGCGCTCTGCCTCCTCCGCGGATATCCTCTTGCCGGTCATGATGAGCTCCTTGGCACGGTGGAAGCCCACGGTGCGGGGGAGCCTCTGGTTGCCGCCGAGGTCTACGACGAGCCCGATGGTTACCTCGAGGAGACCGAAAGTCGCCTCCGGCGCCGCCAGTATCATGTCGCATGCCAGTGCTATCTCGGTGCCCGCGCCCAGCGCGTGGCCGTTGACCATCGCTATGATCGGCTTCTCGATGAGCTCGAACGCGCGGAAGTTCGCTTGTATGCGGCGCACGATGACCCTGAAGTCGTGCGGGTCGGCGTTCTGGTAGTTGTCGAGGGACGAGAGGTCGATGCCGGCGCAGAAGGCGCGCCCCCTGCCCGTCATCACGGCGACTTTCACGTCGGGGTCGTCGCGGATGTAGTCGGCGGAAGGCCCCAGCTCCTCGAACATCTTGGGGTTCATCGCGTTGAGCTTGTCCGGTCGGTCGAAGTACATCCAGGCGATGCCGTCCTCCACCTCTATCGTTATGGTTTCCATCTCCGGCGGTTTCATGGCGCCTCCACTGTAAAGAGTGTTTTTTCAGGTGCATATGATATCAGAAGCCCCGCCGGGAGAAATGAGAGATGACAACCGCCTGCTCCCGGGCCGGATAGAGCGAGGCATAAACCTGCTGCCGCGTCCGGCTGTTTCAAGATTACCCTCGCGAGGGACGATAAACCGGTTAAAGCGGGGAGGCCTTCATGCCGGCGCACCGGCTCCACGGGTTCTGAACCGGCGAGTAACCGTCGGCGCCGGCCTGCGTTGTATATGTGGGCGGTCCCGCTCGGGGTCAATCGGAGGAACTGAATAGATGTCTGGATCTCGGAACCGCCCGCCGGCCTCCTGGCGGAGGATGACGTCCACCATGCTGCTGGTCGCGCTGCTCGCAGGCGCGCTCAGCATACTGGCTCTCGGGGCCCGGCCGGCGCTGGCCGCGACGGGCGTTCAGGACGCGCCGAGGATAAACCAGCTCATCTACCCCACCATCGGCAACCCGGCTATAGTCAAGAGCGGCGACAGCTTCACCATTGAGTGGGACCCGAGGCTCGGCGTGCCACAGATAATGCCCGGCATCTACGAGTTCGAGGTCACGGTGACGAGCTCGAACGACCCCTTCCCTGTCACGAAGACGCTCCCGGTGACGTCCTTCACGATGGACACGACCCAGGTCTGGCCCATCCTTGAGGAAAGCGGCTGGATCGTCTTCCGGGTGACCGTCGACGTGCCTTACTCGGTCCCCAGCGACCTTTACGACGTCACGGTCAGGGCGCTCACGGAATCGACGTGGGTCACCGACACGCAGCTCCATGGGCTCTCCGTGGTGGACGACTACAGGGACCGCTTCTCGTTCTGCCAGCTATCCGACGTGCACGTGTTCGGGCCGGAAGTCTCATATCCGAGCTCGAACCAGAAGGAGCGGACCGCCAGGCGCACGTCCTGGGACCCTTCGGTCGGCTACGGGGCCGCCTACTTCCACAAGGCGATACAGCAGCTGAACAGGATGAAGCCGGATTTCTGCGTCTTCACGGGCGACTACGACTTCGGGCAGGACTACTTCACCAGGGACCAGGGCGCCCCGTGGGGAACGACCACGGAGTACGAGTATGAGCAGCTATGGTTCTACCAGGAGCTGACGAAGCTGGACGTGCCGGTGTTCATGACCATTGGCAACCACGATGGCTACAACGAGGGAGGCAGCGGAGCCGGCGAGGACTGGATAGTCAACTGGCGCGAGCTCTACGGCCCCGACTACTTCTCGTTCGATTACGGCCCCGACTACCACTTCCTCTCGCTGAACTCCATGGACTGGGCGCCTGAAGACAGGGAGCTTCATAATATCGTCGGGCTCATCATGCAGCCCGACAAGTACAAGGGGGCCCTGAGGGGCGGGGGAGACGCCTGGAACGGCGGGGGCGTGACCGCGATGGAGCTCAACAACCTCAACCCGGCCATGTACACCGGGCAGCTCAAGTGGGCCGCGGAAGACCTCGCGGCGCACCAGTCTGAGAAGATGCGGGGCATAGCCGTGCACCACGACCCGTGGAAGGACATGGGCTCGGGGACCATGTGGTCGGCGTCCGGCGGCGACTGGATGGAAGCCATACTGGGGTTCCTGGGCATCAACATGGGGGACGGCCCTGGCCGCCTCGCGGTGCTGCGCCTGATGCGCGATTACAGGGTGGCCTTCGAGGTCAGCGGGCACGACCATTCCGACCACCACGAGGTGGTCGACTGGACCCCCTACGGGGGCACCGGCCAGTCGATAATGTGCAACACCACGTCGACCTCGTTCCAGTCAGACGGCAATTCGACGGAGTACCCCGGCTACCAGAGGGTCTGGATAAACAACGGCGCGGTCGAGAGCTGCACGTACCAGGACCCGAAGTACTCCTACCCGTTCTACTCGGGCACGAACGTCGGCGGCGAGACGGACCTCGGGTCTCTCTCGGTGCCTGCCGTGGAATCAACTTGGACCGGGACACCGGGTGTGAGCGAGGACCTCACCTGCACCATAACCAACCACCTGGCGCAGAAGGGCATACCCCGCGCGTACGTGGAGTTCCCGATGCCGTACCTGACGGGCGGATACTACTACCGCGTCGAGAACGGAACTGTGGGCGACGTCCACAACAACTCGGATACATCTCCGACGCACATGATATTCCAGGTATACACGGACGTAGCGGCCGGTTCTTCGAAGGCGCCCCGCGTTTACAGGAGTCCGGCCCCGGACACAACCCCGCCGGGCGGTACTTTCAAGATAAACAGCGGCGCGTCGGTGACGACGTCCAGGAACGTCACGCTGAGCGTAGACGTCACTGACAGCGGCTCCGGCGTCGGCGAGATGATGATATCCAATCGCTCCGACTTCGCCGGGGCGCAGTGGGAGAGTTACGCCTCCACCCGCGCATGGACCCTGAGCGGAGGCGACGGGGGCTCCCGGAGGGTCTACCTGAAGGTGCGTGACAAGGCGATGCCCGCCAACGTCCGAAGCCTGAACACCGGGATAATCTACGCCCCCGTGTCCGAGGGCGGGGGCCCCGATACCACCTGGTACTTCGCGGAGGGGTGCACGCGCAGCGGGTTCGAGCAGTGGCTCTCGCTGCAGAACCCGAACTCCACCGACTGCGAGGTCGATATCACGTACATGACGGAGGCCGGCGAGAACATCCCGCAGACCGTGAACATACCCGCGAAGAGCCGTTCGACCGTAAACGTCGTCGAGGCGGTAGGCCCCGGTATGGACGTCTCCACGATGATAAGCTCGGAGCAGCCGATACTCGCCGAGAGGCCGATGTACTTCAACTACCAGGGGATGTGGAGCGGCGGGCACGACGTGATCGGGGTGAACGAGCCCCGCGCGGCGTGGTACTTCGCCGAAGGCTGCACCCGAGAGCTGCCGGACGCCAACTTCCACACCTGGGTGTGCATCCAGAACCCGGGCGCCACCGACGCGCAGGTAGCGGTCACTTACATGCCCGACGGCCAGAGCACGCAGGTCAGGGAACTCACCGTGCCCGCGAAGAGCCGGAAGACGACGTGCGCCAACTGGGACATCGGGCCGGGAAAAGACGCCTCCGTGATGGTCCTGTCATCGACGCCGATAATATGCGAGCGGTCTATGTACTTCAGCTACCGGGGCTGGAGCGACGGGCATGACGTGATGGGCGCCGCCGCGCCGGCAAACGAATGGTTCTTCGCTGAAGGCACCACCCACGGCGGGTTCGTGACCTACGTATGCGTTCAGAACCCGGGCGAGGACGCGGCGCACGTGACGCTCGAATACATGCTCCAGGAGGGGAGCGTCGAAGACCAGCCGATCGAGATACCCGCCTTCAGCAGGAAGACCGTCTGTGTCAACGACTGGGTCGGGACTGCCAGGAACGTCTCGATCAACGCGGTCAGCGATAGGCCGGTGATTACCGAGAGACCGATCTATTTCAACTACCAGGGCTCCTGGAGCGGCGGTCACTGTGTCGTCGGCGCAACGGGCGTCCACGACAGGTGGTTCCTCGCGGAGGGGTGCACCCGGAGGGGTTTCCAGGAGTGGTTGAGCATCCAGAACCCGTCGGACGCCGGCGCCGACGTCACCATCGAATACACGCTCGAGGACGGCTCGCAGCGCAGTCAGGAACTCTCCCTGGACGCGGACTCCAGGTACACGGTCAGCGTGAACGAGTTCCTCGGCGGGGAGGAGCATGACGTCTCGGCCATAATCACCGCGACCTCCGGCGTCATCGTCGAAAGGCCCATGTACTTCGCCTACCGCGGAGAATGGAGCGGTGGTCACTGCGTTGTCGGTTCCGGCGAGGACCAGTAAGGCCCGCCTCCAGTCCCGGACCCGCTCGAAACGCCGTTATCGGATGGCGGCAAATGTGAGAAGATAATCCCCGTGACCCTGCCGCGGGAGCGGCCGACGCGCTCGATGGCGCCGGGACACAGGCGTTGAGCCGGGAACTGCAAGGGAACGGGATGGCTGACCTGGACGCTTACATGCTGCTCAAACGAGGGCTGCGGCTGCTCGACGAGGGAATCCCCACGAAGGCCGTGGAAGCCCTGGAGCGAGCGCGCTCGGTCGAGCCTGGAAAGGGCTCGATACTCGAGGCGCTCGGCAGGGCTTATTACTCCTGTGGGCGTTTCCCGGCGGCCGAGGAGTGCTTCCGCGAAGCGCTGGAGGTCGCGCCGAACAACGACTACGCGCACTACTGCCTCGGCCTTTGCCTGCTGAAGCGCGAAAGGCGCACCGAGGCCGGCGCCCATTTCAAGCTGGCCTGGTGCATGCGCCCCAGCGAGACCTACCGCGAGAAGGCCGCGAGGTTCGGGGCCGCGGGCGCCGGCGTGGCGCGCACCGTGCTTGGGACAGGGTAGGAGCGGCCCGTGGGAGCTCTGTTCGAAAAATACCGCGGGTTCATAATCGACCTGGACGGCGTGCTCTACCTGCTGGATACCCCCGTTCCGGGTTCCGCCGAGACGGTGAGCCGCCTTTCGGAGCTCGGCCTCCGCTTCGTCTTCCTCACCAACAACTCCGCGTCGACCCCGGGGCAGTACGTGGAGAAGCTCGCCCGGTTCGGGGTCTCGGTGGAGCCGTCGCAGGTAGTGGCTTCCTCGCACGCGGTCGCCCGTCACCTGGACGACAGCTACGATACCCGGGGGAGAACCGCCTTTGTCATCGGCGAGGACGGGCTGAGGGGCGAGATAGACGCGAGGGGCATGCGCGTGCTCGAGGGTGCGGATGCGCGCGCAGCGGAGTTTGTCTTCGTGGGATGGGACAGGACGTTCGATTTCGAGAAGCTCAAGACGGCGGTCATCGCCATCAGGGCCGGGGCGGTATACATCGCGACGAACGTCGACGCGACGTACCCGACGCCTGAAGGCCTCTGGCCGGGAGCGGGATCGATCGTTGCGGCTGTGACCGCGGGCGCGGGCAGGGAGCCGTATGTCGCCGGCAAGCCCAACCCCCTCATCGTCGAGATAGCCCTGGAGAGAATGGGGCTGGAGGCCTCGGAGGCATTGCTCATCGGGGACAGGCTCGACACCGACATAAAGGCGGGACAGCTCGCCGGAGTCGATACCATGCTCGTGCTGACAGGCGTCTCCAGCCGCGAGGAGATAGGGACGTCGGGCATACGCCCCACACACGTTCGCGACGACCTGGCGGCACTCACAGCCGGGAGCTAGACTCGCTTCATACATGGTAAAATAACTGCTGTTCGAGTCACGACCAAGGTGGTGGAACCAGTGTATAACCCTGAGATCGAGGCTATGGATAGAGAGCGTCTCGCCGACCTGCAGCTCCAGCGGTTGAAGGAGACGGTCAAGCGCTGCGAAGAGATGGTGCCGTTCTACCGCGCGAAGCTGCGCGAGATGGAGATGACCTGGAAGGACATACAGTCCCTCGAGGACGTCGAGAAGCTCCCGTTCACGACTAAGGACGACCTCCGCGAGAACTACCCCTTCGGCCTCTTCGCGGTCCCCACGAGGGAGATCGTGCGCATACACGCGTCATCCGGAACGACCGGGCAGCCGACGGTGGTCGGGTATACGCAGAAGGACATTGAAGTATGGTCCGAGCTCGTTGCCAGGGCCCTGGTCTCGGCGATGGCCGACTCCTCGGACATAGTACAGGTGGCGTACGGCTACGGTCTCTTCACCGGGGGGCTTGGCCTTCACTATGGAGTTGAGAAGCTGGGCGGCTCGGTGATACCGATCTCGGGCGGCAACACCAAGCGACAGATACGAATGATGGTCGACCTGGGCACGACGGTACTGTGCTGCACACCTTCATATGCCCTTTTCATGGCCGAGACCGCCGACGAGATGGGCGTGGATTTCAAGCAGCTCAAGCTGAAGTCCGGCATATTCGGCGCCGAGCCGTGGAGCGACCGCATGCGGGACAAGATCGAGCGACTGCTGAACCTGTCGGCTTTTGACATCTACGGGCTTTCCGAGGTGATGGGCCCCGGGGTCTCGATCGAGTGCGAGCAGAAGAGCGGACTGCACGTCTTCGAGGACGCCTTTCTCGCGGAGACCATCGATCCTGCCACCGGCCAGAGGCTCCCGATGGGAGAGCAGGGCGAGCTGGTATTCACTACGGTGAACAAGCAGGGGATGCCCCTCATAAGGTACCGCACGCGGGACATAACGTCGCTCCACGACGAGCCGTGCGGCTGCGGAAGGACCCACATAAGGATGAAAAGGGTGCGGGGCCGCACCGACGATATGCTCATAATCAGGGGAGTCAACGTCTTCCCGTCTCAGATAGAGACCGTGCTCATGGAGATAGAGGGCATCTCCCCGCACTACCAGATAATCGTGGACCGGGTTGGTGGCCTCGACATCATAGAGGTCCAGGTGGAGGTCTCGGAGGATATGTTCTCGGACCGTATCCAGGGCCTCGAGGAATGGCAGGAAGTCATCCAGGCCGAGATCGAGAGCTACCTGGGCATTGGGGTCAAGGTCATCCTTGTCGAGCCGAGGAGCATCGCCCGGAGCGAGGGCAAGGCGATCCGCGTCATCGACAATCGAGAGCTCTAGAGGGGGTTTACCATGCCGACAGTAAGGCAGATATCGGTATTCCTTGAGAACAAGTCGGGCAGGCTGCTGGACGTCACCCGCCGGCTCAGCGAGGCCGGCGTGAACGTCAGGGCGCTCTGCGTGGCAGACACCAGCGAGTTTGGGGTCGTACGCCTCATCGTCGATGACCCGCACAAGGCTCACGAGGCCTTGAAGGAGCAGGGTTTCACCGTCAAGGAGACCATAGTGATAGCGGTCGAGGTCGAGGACCGACCGGGAGGGCTTTCCGAGGTCCTCAAGCCGCTGGTCGAGCAGGAGATGAACATCGAGTACCTCTACTGCTTCGTCGAGAAATCGGGGGACAAGGCCGTAGTCATCATCAGGGTCGAGGAGGCGGAGCAGGCGGTCGGCGCGCTGAAAGTCGCGGGGTTCCGCTGCATCCCCGCCGAAGAGCTCTACTCCATGTGAGTGAGCAATGCCCGTAGTAACGCTGGACTTCTCCGTTGAGACCAGGGGCAACGGCGAGGTCATTGACATCACCGGCAGAGTAGCCGAGGCGGTGCGCTCCTCCGGGATAACATCCGGGATAGCGACGGTTTTCGTTCCCGGAGCGACGGCCGGAGTCACCACTATCGAGTTCGAGCCCGGTCTTGTCGAGGACATCGACGAGATGTTCGAGCGGGTCGCGCCACAGAGCAACGAGTACCACCACAACCTGCGATGGCACGACGGCAACGGCCACGCTCACGTCAGGGCTTCACTACTCGGGCCCTCGCTCACAGTCCCGTTCACGGACGGCAAGCTCATCCTGGGGATATGGCAGCAGCTCGTGGTCGTCGACTTCGACAACAAGTCAAGGGACCGGCAGCTGGTGTGCCAGGTCATCGGCGAGTAGGGCGGGGCCTCCTCCGGGGTCCGGCGGGGCGCTCATCGGCGCGGCCGGATTCAGTTTCGTCATCTTCACCCGGCGGCTCTTCAACCGCCTCTTCGACACCTGGTTCCTCGTCGTCTCTGCCGGGAACGGGCCGGACTCGACGGGTCGGCCGCCTTCTCCTTCGGGGAAGCTCGTCTATATCGTCCAGCAGCTTAGCCACGAACTTGACGGCGCGGTCGAGCGAAGCCCTCTTGATCCTGTCGTAGACGTCGTCGTCGTCCCGCCAGCCTTCGTAGGACCCTCCCTTGGTGCCCCCGATGGTGAGCGCGCGAAAGCCCCTTACAGTCGCGACCATCGCGTCGCTCCGCTTCACCCGGCACTTGCCCTTGGCCATCTTCGGACCGGGCATCATGTCGGAGGTCGACAGGGCGAGCCGCGTGAGCCTGCGGGACGCCTTGAAACCGATGAGCGCGCCTTCAACCGTGATGATTTTCGTATCGCCGAGGCCCAGGTGGTCGAGGTTGAAGATGTATGCGCCCTTCAATACCTGCCTGTGGCGCTTCAGGAGCGCCACCATGCCCCTTCCCCCGGCGGAGCCTCTCCCGGTGGCGACTCCCCAGACTTCGGTGTGCTCGAGAGGGTCGGCGGCGAGCGAATCGAGCACGCTGAGCATGACTCCCACCCCGCTCGCGTTGTCGTTAGCCCCTGCCGTGTACCTGCCCCTCGACTCGCCCCACAGCATTATTACCGCCAGGACCAGCAGGTATGCAGGGAACGGCATGAGGAACAGCCAGACAGTGAAGATGGTCTCATCGGCTATCTTCACGAGGCTCGCACCCTGTCCGAATATCGCCAGCAGCCCTATGGCGATGATGCTGACGAAGGAGACGATGCTGAGGGCCCGGAAGAGCCTGGCGACCCTGGGGCGCCCCAGCGGGGAACTCCGGGCCGAGTCGTAGTTCGCGACAAGCACCACGGTCTGCGCTGGCCTGCCGGCCGGTGCGACCTTTCCGATTATGTTGCTCGCGGTGCTTCGGGGCAGCAGCCGGGACAGGACCCCCCAGGAATATGTCTCCATCTGGAAAAGGAGGAACACGAGCGACGCGATGACTATGCTGAGCGGGTAGCTGAACTGGAACAGCGCGTAAGCCGAGACCGCGGCCACGTACAGTATGATCACCGAGTGCTGGTCCGACTTCCACGAAGAGAAGCTCTCGACGTCCACATCGACATCGAAATCGGACATGGTCTTGAGTATGTAATTGGCGGCGGCCTTTTCGCCGTCGGTTCCAGGTCCACGAGCGCCGATGCGTTTCGAGAGGTCGAGGACGTGCTTGCTGGGTAGGTCCATGCGCATATTCTAGCCGAGGAAGCACGTTTCTTGTAGCCGGTTTCAGCGTTGGGTAGAATGTGAGAAGTTGCCGGTGAAAAACAGGTAACCGAAGCGACGTGACCGCCGTCAGGGATTCCGGGCGTATAAACCAGACATGAGTTCATCTATTCTAGACACAATAGACTCGCCGCGTGACCTCAAACGCCTGTCCGCTCCAGAGCTGGAGCGCCTCTGCGCCGAGATCAGGAACCTTATTATCGAGACCACCAGCGGGAGCGGGGGGCACCTCGCATCGAGCCTCGGGGCGGTCGAACTGGCGGTCGCGATCCACCGGGCCCTTGATGCTCCGGTTGACAAGATCATCTGGGACGTCGGGCACCAGGCGTATGCCCATAAGATAATTACCGGTCGGCGCGAGGAGTTCCGGACGTTGAGGTGCCTGGGGGGCATCAGCGGGTTCCCCCGGAGGAGCGAGAGCGAGTACGACGTCGTGGACAGCGGGCACGCCGGAAGCTCCCTGAGCTACGGCCTGGGGCTGGCCATTGCGAGGGACCTCAAGGGAGAAGCCTACAGGGTTGCGTCCGTGATAGGCGACGGCTCTATGACCACCGGCGTCGCTTACGAGGCCATGAACCAGGCGGGCCACCACCTGAACTCCAACCTCATCATCCTGCTGAACGATAACGAGATGTCAATATCGAAGAACGTGGGTGGAATAGCCGCCTACCTCTCACGGCTGCGCCTCAAGCCGGGGTACACGCACCTGAAGGAAGAGATGGAAGACGTCCTCAAGACCATGCCCGCGCTGGGTGAAGGGCTCTACAAGCTGCTGAACCAGGTAAAGGACAGCCTCACGCACGCCCTCGTGCCGGGAATGCTGTTCGAGGCGTTCGGGCTGAAGTACGTAGGCCCCATCGACGGGCACGACATCGAGGCGGTGGAGGAGACCGTCAGGGAAGCCCGGGACGTTCAGGCGCCGGTACTCATACACGCGGTGACCCAGAAGGGCCGGGGATACTACCACTCCGAGAAGAGGCCGGAGAAATACCACGGCGTCTCTTCTTTCGACAGCAACACCGGCATGGCGTCCAAGAGGGGAGCCGCCCGGTCCTACACGGACCTGTTTTCCGATGCGATGCTGGTGCTGGGGCGCGAGGACAACGACATAGTGGCGGTAACCGCAGCCATGAAGCTGGGTACCGGGCTAGACGCGTTCAGCATGCGGTACCCCGACCGGTTCTTCGACGTGGGTATTGCTGAGCAGTTTGCCGTCAATGTCGCCGCCGGTTTCGCGCTGGGAGGGCTGCGGCCGGTCGTGGCCGTATATTCGACGTTCCTCCAGAGGTCGTTCGACCAGCTCTCGCAGGAGGTCTGCCTGCAGGGGCTGCCCGTCGTCTTCGTGATAGACCGCGCCGGGCTTGTCGGCGAGGACGGCTCGACGCACCACGGGTACTTCGACATCTCGTACATGAGGATGCTTCCGGGCATGACGGTGATGGCGCCCGGGGACGGCAAAGAGCTCGAGCCCATGCTTCGGTTTGCACTCGAGCTTGGTACGCCGGTGTCGGTCAGGTTCCCCCGGGGCGAAGCCGTCAGCCTCGAAGGGGTGGGGTCCGCCCCGCTCGAGCTCGGCCGGGGTGAGGTCGTGAGAAGCGGGGAAGACGTGTTGATACTGGCGATCGGCGGCATGGTAGGGACCGCTCTTCAGGCGGCGGACATCCTCGAGGCGGGAGGGACCTCGACCGAGGTCGTCAACGCGCGGTTCGCGAAGCCTCTGGAGGCCGGTTTCATTGTGGGCGGAGCCCGCGGGAAGAAGCTCGTGATGACCCTGGAGGACAACGCGCTTCCCGGGGGTTTCGGCTCCGGCGTAATCGAGGTGTTGAGCGACAGGCTGCCGGGTGCCCGCGTGATGCGCGGTGGGCTGCCCGACCGCTACGTCCAGCACGGTAAGATACCCGAGCTTTTCGACGAGCTCGGACTGTCCCCCGAAAAGATAGCCACCGACATCACGGAGCAGCTCCGCTCAGATGAAGAAGAGGCTTGACCAGCACCTGACGGACGAGGGCTACTTCGATAGCCGCGCAAGGGCCAGGGCCGCGGTGATGGAAGGCAAGGTGGAGGTCGACGGGAGGCGGGACGTCAAGCCCGGCACGCAGGTAAGCGGCGGCGAGGAGATCCGGGTAAGCGGGGAAGAGGAGCAGTTCGTATCGCGGGGCGGGTCGAAACTGGCGGGGGCGCTGGAGGATTTCGGGATGGACCCGCGGGGCCTGGTCGCGCTGGACGTAGGCTCCTCCACCGGGGGTTTCACCGACTGCCTGCTGCGCGCCGGGGCCTCCAGGGTCATGGCTCTCGACGTCGGAAAAGGTCAGCTTCACTGGAAGCTGCGTGGCGACGAGCGCGTGACCGTCATGGAGGGGCGTAACGCGAGGAAGCTGCAGCCGGGTGACCTCCCCGAGAAGCCGGACCTGGCCGTCGTGGACGTGTCGTTCATCTCGCTTACCATGGTCCTCGGTCCCGTGATGCGCGCCCTCCGGGACGGCGGTGAGGTGGTGGCCCTGGTCAAGCCGCAGTTCGAAGCCGGCAGGGCGAGCGTCGGAAAGGGAGGGGTCGTGAGGGACCCGGAGGTCCACCTCCAGGTCCTCAGGGAGCTGGCCGACTGGATCGAAGGCCAGGGGATGGTGCTCCTGGACGTGGCTGCATCCGGGCTCAGGGGCCCCAAGGGCAACATCGAGTTCTTCTTCCGCATAGGGAGCTCCGGAAGCAGCATCAACGCCAGCGAGCTCGAGCGAGAGGTGGTAAGGGCGCATGGATAAGGTCTTCAGGAGGGCACTCATAATCCCACACGTCCGCAAGGCCGGCATCAGGGAGATGGTAGAGCGCGTCGAGCAATGGTGCAGCGGGAAAGGTGTCGAGCATTTCCTTCTTGAGGCCGACGCAGAGCAGCTTTCCCTGGAGGCGCCGACCACTACGGTCGAGGAACTGGACGTAGACCTCGCCATCGTGCTCGGCGGTGACGGGACGGTCCTGCACGCGGCGGACGTCCTGTGGGGAAAAGACGTCCCCCTCGTCGGCATAAACATAGGCAAGCTGGGTTTCCTGACCGCTGCGGAGATGCACCAGGCCGAGGAGGCTCTGGACCTCATCGAGGCGGGGCGCTATTTCGTGAGCGAGAGGCAGACGGTGGGGTGCACCCTGGGAGCGGAGGGCGAGCACGGCGAGTTCCGTGCGCTCAACGAGATAGTCATAGGGAAGCTCGTCAGGGAGCGCCTCATCCACCTGGCCACCTACATCAACGGCGAGTTCTTCATGCGCTATTCCGGTGACGGCCTAATACTCTCGAGCGCAACCGGCTCGACGGCCTACTCTCTCTCATCCGGGGGTCCCATAGTGACCCCTGAGCTCCCCTGCTTCCTGATGACGCCGATCTGCCCGCACATGCTCTTCAGCCGCCCGATGGTCCTCGATTCGAGCGACCGGGTAAGGGTGGTGGTGGAGGAGAAGCCGGAGCGGCTGTCGCTCAGCATCGACGGCAGGCTCGAGGTCGAGGTCCCTACGTGGGCGACGATAGATTTCTGTCTCTGCGAGGAGACGGTCAAGGTCCTGGAGCTCGAGGGGAACGACTTCTACCAGACGCTGAGAAGGAAATTCCTCCAGCCTCCCCCGGGAAAGGACGCCGGGTAAGGAGACGCCTTGCTAACCCAACTCAAGGTCAGCGATTTCGCGCTCATTGAGAACATCGAAGTCCAGTTCCATCGCGGGCTCAACGTCCTCACAGGCGAGACGGGTGCGGGAAAGACGGTCCTGATCGGCGCTATCGGGCTCCTGCTCGGAGACAGGGCCGACAGCACGATGGTGCGTCACGGCGCGAAGGAGGCTTCCTTCAACGCGGTGTTCGACCTCGAAGGTTCTCCCGCCGCTGGCGAGTTGGTGCGCGCCGGTTTCCTCTCAGAGGGGGAGAGCGAGCTCTCACTCGGTCGGACGGTCACGGCCGACGGCAAATCCCGCTGCGACATCAACGGCCGGCTCTGCCCGGTGTCGGCTCTTTCCGAGATCGGAGACATCCTCATCGAGGTGCACGGACAGAACACTCACCAGGCGCTCCTCAGGGTAGGCACGCACCTCGAATACCTGGACCGCTTCGCCGGGAGCTCGCACCTGGAGAAGCTTGGCGCCTACCGGGAGCGCTATTCGCGACTCCGTTCCCTGCTCGACGAGAAGCGGGAGCTGGCAGGCGGCGGGCTCGACCTGGAGCGCGAGGCCGACATCATCGGGCACGAGATCGAGGCCATAGACGAGGCAAGCCCGGAGGCCGGAGAGCTGGAGGCGCTCGAGGCCGAGGCAGGCCGGTTGCGCCATTCGCGGGAGCTCTGGGAGCTTGCCATGAGCGTCGAAGCCGCGCTGAGCGGCGGCGAGAGGTCGCGGGCCGCTGTGATGGAGCTCCTCACCGGGGCCGCCGCCGATGTCCGCAAGATGGCGGCGCGAGACACCTCCCTCGAGGAGACAGCCGGGCGCCTTGAATCCCTCGCGTACGACGTGGAGGACATCGTCGCCGTGGTCGCAAGGTACGCCGGTTCGCTGGACACGGACCCGGCTGCACTACAGGATACCGAGGCGAGGCTGAGCCTCCTGCGCGAGCTGTGCAGGCGCTTCGGCGGGACGTTGGACGAGGTGCTCGATTACAGGGAGAAAGCCGCGGCGAGGCTGGCCGACATCGAGGGCGTGAGGGGGCGGCTCGAGGCGGTTGACGGCGAGATATCAGCGGAGAAGAAAGCTGCGACCGGCCTGGCCAGGGAGCTCTCGGCCGGACGCGAGAAGGCCGCGGGCGCCCTCGAGAAGGCCGTCACGAAGCAGCTCAAACAGCTGGAGCTGGGCGGTGCGCGCTTCAAGGTCAGCGTGGGGGAGCGCGAGGCCGGAGGCGGAGATCCCGACACCGGCCACCTCGGCCAGAGCGGCACGTCGGAGGTCGAGTTCCTTTTCACGTCTGAGGCGTCCCAGCCCGTGCGTCCGCTCCGTCGAATAGCCTCGGGCGGAGAGATGTCGCGGGTGATGCTCGCCCTGAAGATAGTGCTTGCCGGGGCCGACAGGCTTCCGGTACTGGTCTTCGACGAGGTTGACGCCGGCATCGGCGGCGAGACAGCGTGGACGGTCGGGGAGAAACTGTTCCAGCTGACCGGCCATCACCAGGTCTTCTGTGTCACTCACATCCCGCAGATCGCCACGTTCGCGGACTGGCAGTACAGGGTCTTCAAGAGCGGTGAGGGAGCGGGCACCCGGACGTTCGTCGAACTCCTCGAAGAAAAGAGGAGGGTCGACGAGGTGTGCCGCATGCTGGGAGACTCGAGCGGCAGGAAAGTCACCCGCGAGCACGCTTCCGATCTCATCAGGCGGGCCGGTGAGGCCAAATCACGCGTTCCGCAGAGGCGGGGCGACTGAGGTGGCTCCCAGGCAACTGTGAGATAATGATTTCCGGCCCCGACAGGAACAACCGATGAAAACGGAAGTCAGAACCACGGGCCAGCCCGGCGTCGAGACGGAGGGCGCCGTCGCGCGGCTCGACAAGCGAACGAAGAACCTCGTCAAGAGGTTGAGGCCCGGAGAAGTGGCGGTGATCGACCATGCCGACATCGACCAGGTCTCCGCGGAATCCCTCATCGAGTGCAGGCCCGCTTTCGTCGTGAACGCCGCCTGCTCCATCACCGGAAGGTACCCCAACCTGGGCCCCCTCACCATCGTTGCGTCAGGCATCGGCATACTCGACGAGGCCGGCGAGAGGGTGTTCGAGAACCTCGTCGAGGGTGACCGGGTCGAGCTTGTGGGCAACTCCCTGTACTCGAACGGCGAGCTGGTGTCGCGCGGCACCATGCTGACACTCGAGGAGATCGAGCTCAGGATAGAGGACAGCAAGGCTCGGCTGGGAAAGCACCTCGGGGACTTCGCGGCCAACACGGTGGAGCTCCTCGAAGCCGAGAAGGCGATACTGCTCGAGAGCGTAGACCTCCCCAACCTCACCACCATCTTCAAGGGCCGGCACGCCCTCATAGTGGTCCGGGGTCACGATCACAAGAAAGACCTCCTTGCGCTGCGGCCGTACATCCGCGAGATGCGCCCGGTGCTCGTCGCGGTCGACGGCGGAGCGGACGCCCTGCTGGAACTCGGCTACAAGCCCAGGATGATCATCGGCGACATGGACAGCGTCTCCGACGCGGCGCTCGGCTGCGGAGCCGAGCTCGTCGTCCACGGCTACCAGGACGGCAGGGCCCCCGGAAAACGGCGCCTGGAGGCGCTGGAGATTGACTCGAAGGTATTTCATTACCCCGGCACAAGCGAGGATATCGCGATGCTCATAGCGTACGAGAAGGGCGCTGAGCTCATCTCGATGGTCGGGGGTCACACCAACCTGATCGATTTCCTCGACAAGGACCGGAAGGGGATGGCCAGCACTTTCCTGGTGCGGCTCCGCGTCGGCCCCGCCCTGGTCGACGCAAAGGGCATAAGCAAGCTCTACCAGGCCCGCGTCAAGTGGTGGCACCTGATGCTGATGGTCCTGGCGGCGCTTGTGGTTATCGCGATAGTCATCGTGCTCTCGGAGCCCGTCAGGCAGTTCATATCGGTCATGGCCATGAGAGTACAGGTCTGGCTGATGAAGCTGCAGAACCTCTTCTGATTCCCGTGCGGTCGAGCTTATAGAAGGAATGGTTTGTTTTGCTGGACATGAGATATCACGTCATATCGCTGGTGGCGGTCTTCCTGGCGCTCGGAATCGGTATCCTGCTCGGCACCACGATAGTCGAGAGGGGCCTGATAGCGGAGCAGAAAGCGCAGATAAGGTCGCTCAGGGCGACGTTCGACGAGCTCAAGCAGAAGAACTCTGAGCTGAATGACGAGCTCTCCGCCTACAAGAGATATGCCGACGAGTCCCGCGCCTATCTCATCCCGGGAAGGCTTCCCGGCAAGAGCTTCGCGATGCTGGCGAAGAAAGGCCCGGACCAGCAGGCACTCGCCAGCATGAGCGAGGCCATCGCCCAAGCCGGCGGAACTGTACCGTTGACAATCACCATCTCGGGCCCGGATGCCTACGCGAACAGGGACACGCTATCGAACCTCAACACCCTGTTCGGAACCCAGCTCGACGCGAACGCCATGAGGGACCGCGTCTACGCCGAGGTCGTGACCCAGCTGAAGACGGCCTCCAACACCGGTATCCTGGGCACACTCCAGCAGCTCGGGGTGCTCGAGGTCAACGGCACCCTGGCCGCCCCCGTCTCCGGTGCTGTTCTCCTGGGAGCGATAGACCCCGAACAGCTCGACAAGGCGGACGTCCCGCTGATCAAAGCTTTCGTATCGGCTGCGTTTCCGCTTGTCGGCACCGGAGGGCGGGATACTCCCGACTACGTCCTCGTGGCATACAAGGAAAACGGCATCTCGACGGTCGACCACGTCAACACCTCCCCCGGCCAGGTAGCGCTGGTGATGGTGCTGCAGGGGACCGGCGGCAACTTCGGCAGCGGCAAGGAAGCCGGCCGTATGCTGCCAGAACCTGCAGGTCCATGAGGATGCGGATGAAGGCTCTCGCGGTAGTCCCTTCGTTCAGGGAAGAGGAGGTCATCGGAGAGACGGTGGCGTCCCTCGGGAACCTCGCGATGGTGGAGCGGGTCATAGTGATAGACGACGCTTCGGGTGACCTGACCGCCAGGCGGGCCCGCGAAGCCGGCGCGACGGTAGTGGTCAACGGGAGGAACCTCGGCAAGGGCGGCTCGCTCAACAGGGTCCTGGCGGCGCTCCGATTCGACGTGCTCCTCCTGATAGACGGCGACCTCGGGCCGTACGCTTCACAGGCGGAACTCCTGCTCGACCCCGTGCTGGAGGGGAAGGCCGACCTCTCCATCGCCTCTTTCGGGGCCGTCACGGGAAAGGGTGGGCTCGGCCTGGCCAAGGGACTCGGCAGGGCGGGGATAAAGAGGCTGACCGGGCGCGTGATGGAGACCCCGCTCTCCGGGCAGAGGGCGATGACCTGGGAGGCTTTCGATGCGGTGCGGCCGTTCGCCCGTGGTTTCGGGATGGAGGTAGCCATGACCGTCGACGCCGTGCGTGCGGGCCTCAGGGTCATAGAGGTCCCGGTGCGGATGTCCCACAGGGAGACCGGGAGGGACCTGGCTGGTTTCGCGCACAGGGGGAGGCAGTTCGGGGACATACTCCTGGCGCTGGCGAGCCGGACCCGGGAAGGACGCGGCTGATGATTCTCGCGGCGCTGATGTTCGCCGGAACGCTCCTGCTGTCGGCTGCGTGCCTGTACGCGTTCAGGAGCGTCCTGGAAAGCCCCGCCCTGACACGGACCAACTACCGCGGAAAGGCAGTGCCCACCGGGGCGGGCGTAATCTTCGCGCCTGTATTCCTGGTTTCGTGGAGTTTCATCTTCGCCCTTTCGGCATGGCCGGTCGCAAGGGTCTCGAATTCGCTTGTCCTGGGCATGGACGCCATGCTGGTCCTGGTGCTCGGCATGTGCCTGGCGGGATTCGTCGACGACGTGGCGGGAGACCGCGAGCAGCGTGGTTTCAAGGGGCACTTCTCATCCGCGCTCAAAGGGAGGTTCACCACCGGGTTTCTCAAGGCGCTCGTCGGGTTCGTGGCGGCGCTCGCCGCGGCGGCGGTGGTGACCTTCACGGTCCCTGGCTCGCGCTCGGCATACGGGGAATGGGTGCTGAACGCGGCGGTCATAGCGCTCGCGGCGAACTTCTTCAACCTCCTTGACGTGATGCCCGGGCGCGCGATGAAGGTCTTTGTCCCGGCTGAGGTGCTCGCGCTCTTCCTGACCTGGCGGTACTGGTTCGCCTGGAGGGACATGCTCCACATCCCTGAGGCGGTCGTGACGCACGAGCTGTACGTCATACCGGGGCTCTGCGTCCTGGCTGCCGCCCTGGCGCTGGCGCCTGGAGATCTCAGGGAGAGGTTCATGCTCGGGGACGCCGGCTCGAACGTGATGGGGGCCGCGGTTGGCCTCGGCCTGGTCATCGGGACCAACTTCTGGTGGCGCCTGGGCGTGCTGGCCCTGCTCCTGGCCCTCAACCTTCTGTCCGAAAAATTCTCATTTTCTCGCGCAATCGCTTCAAACAGGGCCCTCAACTGGGTAGACTCTCTCGGGAGAAAAGGATAGAAGGGCCTGTGGGATAATAATAATTAAAGGCCCGCCCGCTACCTGGAGGTTTCGCGATGCCCGCCAAGCATATCTTTGTTACCGGAGGAGTGGTTTCCTCGTTGGGGAAAGGCATCACCGCCGCCTCGATAGGCCTCCTCATGAAGGCCCGGGGCCTCAAGGTGATGATGCAGAAGATAGATCCCTACATCAACGTCGACCCCGGGACCATGAACCCGTTCCAGCACGGCGAGGTCTTCGTGACGGACGACGGGACCGAGACTGACCTCGACCTCGGGCACTACGAGAGATTCGTAGACATCAACCTCGGCCGGGAGAGCAACGTAACGACCGGCACCGTCTACGGCAACATAATCAGCCGAGAGCGCAAGGGCGAGTTCCTCGGGGCGACGGTCCAGGTGATCCCTCACATCACCGACGAGATCAAGCGCCGTATCATGGCGGTGGTCCAGGACGAGGAGGTCGACGTAGCCATTCACGAGATAGGCGGAACGGTCGGCGACATCGAGGGGCAGCCTTTCCTCGAGGCCATTCGTCAGCTCAAGAAAGACGTCGGCCACGAGAACGTCTGCTACATACACGTCACCCTCGTCCCCTGGCTCGAGACCTCCCAGGAGCTCAAGACCAAGCCCACCCAGCACAGCGTCAAGGAGCTTAAGAGCATCGGCATACAGCCCGACGCCATAGTGTGCCGCTCGGACAGGCCCATAAACAACGACGTAAAGGATAAGATCGCGCTCTTCTGCGACACGGACGCTGAGGCCGTGGTCTCCGCGGTGAACGCGGAGACGATCTATGAGGTGCCGCTGATGCTCAGCGCGGAGGGGCTGGACGAGTACATAGTCAAGCACCTCGGGCTCCCCGGGCACCCGCCCGACCTGTCGGAATGGCAGGCCCTGGTCGAGCGCATCAAGCAGCTCACCGACGAGATAAAGGTCGCCATAGTTGGCAAGTACGTAGACCTGCCCGACGCGTACATAAGCATCGTCGAGAGCCTGAACTCCGCCGGCATCAAGCACGGGGTCAAGGTCAAGCCCGTGTGGGTAGCGTCCGACACGCTCAAGGAAGGCCGCTGCGGCGACATACTGAAAGACGTGCAGGGGGTGCTGGTGCCGGGCGGTTTCGGGGTGCGCGGGATAGAGGGCAAGATAATGGCCACACAGTACGCGCGCGAGAACGGCATCCCGTTCCTGGGACTCTGCCTCGGCCTGCAGTGCGCCACCATAGAGTTCTCGAGGAACGTGGTGGGCATGGAGAACGCCAACTCGAGCGAGTTCGACCCCAACACGGAGTACCCGGTGATCGACCTGATGGCGCATCAGAAGGACATCGATGGCCTGGGGGGGACGATGAGGCTCGGTATATACCCTTGCAAGCTCAACCCCGGGACGCACGCGTCAGACGCTTACGGCGAGGAGGTCATCTACGAGCGGCACAGGCACCGTTACGAGGTGAACAACGCCTTGAGGCACAGGATGGAGGAGTCCGGGCTGGTCTTCTCGGGCGTCTCGCCTGACGACCGCCTGGTCGAGATAATCGAGATACCGGAACACCCCTGGTTCGTGGCGTGCCAGTTCCACCCAGAGTTCAAGTCGAGGCCCCTGCGACCGCATCCGCTCTTCCGCGATTTCGTGGGCGCAGCCGCGAAGCGCCAGCGGCTCTCCACCTCCCATCTCCAGGTTATCGAAGGCGACGAGGCCCGGGCGGGAAAATGAAACCCGAGCGGGGGCCCGATCCTGAGCGCCTCTTCTCCATCTTCCTCGACCTGGTCGGGATAGACAGCGAGTCCGGGAGCGAGGGAGAGGTAGCCCGCTACGTGAAGGAGTTCTGCTCGAGGCTCGGCCTCCAGGCCCTGGAGGACGGTGCTGGGGCCGCCACGGGCGGGCAGTGCGGCAACATCCTTGTAGATATTCCTGGCGGCGGTGACAAGCCCCTTATACTCAACGCCCACATGGACACCGTCGTACCGGGCTGCGGCGTTGCCGCCTTCGATGATGGTAGCGGGTTCTCGAGCACCGGCGAGACCGTACTCGGGGCGGACTGCAAAGCCGGCCTCGCCGCGATTCTCGCGGCCGTGGAGGCCCTGCTCGGTTCGGGGACAAGTCACCGCGCCCTGGAACTGGTGTTCACCGTCCAGGAGGAGACCGGGCTGGTGGGGGCGAGTCACTTCGATGTCTCCACCCTGAGAGGCGAGTGGGGCGTGGTCCTGGACGGCAGCGGCCCCGTCGGTGGAATAGTGATAGAGGCCCCGGGACAGGACCAGGTGGAGATAGTGGTTAGGGGTAGGTCCGCGCACGCGGGCGTGGAGCCCGAGAAAGGCGTCAGCGCCATCGCCTGCGCTTCGGAAGCCGTGGCGGGGCTGAGGCTCGGGCGTCGCGACGATATCACGACCTCCAACATCGGCCTGATATCCGGAGGGAAGGCGGTCAACATAGTGCCGGACCTGGTCTCCCTCAGCGGAGAGGTGCGCAGCCTTTCAGACGAGCGCCTGGACCAGGAGCGCGAGGCGATGCTTGACAGCTTCACGAAGGCCGCAGCCTCTCACGGGTGCGAGCTCGACGTGAAGGTCGAGCGCAAGTTCGAGCATTTCAGGCTGGACGAGAACGCGCCGCCGGTCAGGTGCCTCCAGCGCGCGATGAGCGAGTGCGGCATCGAGTCTCACCTCGCGTCGAGCGGCGGCGGGAGCGACGCGAACGTCTTCAACGGGGCCGGGCTGGAGCTGGCCGTGATGCACATAGGCCTGGTCGACGCGCACACGCCGGACGAGTTCATCCGCAAGGAGGACCTCCTCGCGGTCTCGCGGGTGGTCCACACGCTTGCGGCCATCTCGGTCGAAGAAGAGGGGGAAGGCCCGTCTTGAGCAGCTACGGCAGGGCCAGGGTGACGGGCGTCGAGCGGTGGAACCCGGGCGCCTTAATGGCAGGCCTCGTGCTGGACGACGGCTCGGAGGGAAAAGGTCTCGTTTTCGAGGGGCTGTCCGGCGGGGTCGAGGTTGGCGACGAGGTAGTGGTCAATACAACCGCCGTGGAGCTCGAACTGGGGTCCGGCGGGTTCCACTTCGTCCTGTGGAACCTCTCGCGCTCTTCACTCGACACGGGCGCCCGGGGGCACATCATGAAGCTCAGGTACACGCCCATGCAGCTGAACGTGGCCGCGGTCGAGGAGGAGCTCGGCGGGTTCCCGGTCTCAGAGCTCGGTGCCGCCCTCGCCGGGATGCCCGTCATCGCCGGTTCGCTTCACAGCCAGCTGCTGCCCGCGGCCCTCGCTTACGCCCACGCCAGGCCCGGCGGGCGGCTGGTCTACGTGATGACCGACGGCGGCTGCCTCCCCTATGCTTTCAGCAGGACCGCTCACTTCCTTCGCTCCCGTGGACTGCTGGAGCGCTCGATCACTTGCGGACACGCCTTCGGCGGAGACCTGGAGGCTGTGAACATCCACGGTGCCCTGCTCGCCTCGAAGCTGGTGTGCGGGGCCGACGCGGCCGTAGTGGTGATGGGCCCCGGCATCGTCGGCACCGGTTCCGCGCTGGGCTTCACCGGGATGGAGCAGGGGGACATCGCCAACGCGGCGGCCTCCATAGGAGGGCGTCCCGTGGTCATCCCCAGGATCACTTTCGCTGACCCCAGGGACAGGCACCGCGGCCTGAGCCACCACACCGTATCGGCGCTCAGGCATGGAGCGCTCTCCAGGTGTGTGGTCCCGGTCCCGCTGATGGACAGGGCGAAGCAGGAGCTGGTGGACGGCCAGCTCGGTGAGGCCGGAATAACCGGCATCCACGAGGTGAGAACGATAGACGCGGCAGAGGTGCTCGGGATGCTCGAGCAGTGCGAGCAGAAAGCGACCGTGATGGGTCGCACGGTGGCCGAGGAGCCCGAGTTCTTCATGGCGGCCGGGGCGGCGGGGCTCGTCGCGGCCGGGATCGGCGGTGAAGGGTAAGTGGACATAGGGGACCACGAGATAGTCAGCAGCGAACAGGTGTTCGACGGACGCGTGGTAAAGGTCTTCCTCGACGACGTGAGGCTGCCCGACGGGAGGAGCGCCCGGTGGGAGCGGGTCGCTCATCCAGGCGCGGTCGGCATCGTACCGCTGCTCGAAACCGGCGAGGTGCTGATGGTGCGGCAGTACCGCCACGCGGTACGGGGCGTACTTCTGGAGATACCGGCGGGCAAGCTCGACCCCGGGGAGCCGCCGCTGGAGTGCGCGCACCGCGAGCTCGAGGAGGAGGTGGGGATGAAGGCCGGCGAGATGGTGAAGCTGGCAGAGTTCTTCAACTCCCCCGGCTACTCCGACGAGTACTTCCACCTCTATCTCGCGCGGGACCTCACGCCGGGGAAGGCAGACCCTGAGGCGGACGAGTTTCTCGAGATCGAGCGGCTGCGACTCGAGGAGGCACCGAAGCTGATCGCCGGTGGAGATATCACGGACGCAAAGAGCATCATCGGGCTGTCACTGGCCTCGCAGTTCATCGAGGGAGTCCTGCGGCCGTTCGAGGGCCAGCGGAATAATGAATCTTGAAGATGGCAGCGCGCGGGGAACACCGGCCCACGGCGACGAGTTGACGGCGCTCGTGGCGGCTGCGCAGGAGTTCCTCGAATACATGCAGGTGGAGCGGGGTGTGTCACCCAACACCGTCTCCGCGTACAGGCGCGGCCTGGTGCGCTACCTGGACTTCCTCGCCGGCAAGGGGATAGAGGACCCTGAATCGGTCAACCAGGAGGCGGTCATGTCGTACGCCGCCTTCCTGGCCTCGAGGGATTCAGGTCTCTCAGCGCGCTCGATGTCGCAGGCGTTCAGCGCGGTCCGCATGTTCCACAGGTTCATGGTCGCGGAGGGAATTGCTCCAGTCGACCCCACCGGGACCCTGCCGTCCCCAAGGCTGCCGGCACGCCTTCCGAAGGCGCTCACCAGGAGGCAGGTGGAGTCACTGCTGGAGGCGCCCGCCAGGGGTGACGCGCTGGGGCTTCGGGACAGGATGATACTGGAGATGATGTACGCGACCGGCATGCGGATCTCCGAGCTCGTCGGGCTCGACGTCGGGGACGTGGACCTCGCTGAGAGGATAGCTTCGGTCAGGGGCAAGGGGGACAAGTGGAGGCTGGTGCCGTTCGGGTCGCAGGCTGCCTCGGCCTCCTCGTCGTACCTGTCGGACGGCAGGCCGGAGCTCGCCGGGGGCAGGCGTACGAGCGCTTTCGTCCTGAACGCGCGCGGCGGCAGGCTCTCCAGGCAGGGCTGCTGGAAGGTGATAAAGGGATACGCGGACGCCGTCGGGCTCGCCGAAGTCGTGACGCCGCACGTGCTGCGGCACACGTTCGCGACGCACATGCTCGAGGGCGGGGCCAACCTGCTCGTGGTGCAGGAGCTGCTCGGCCACGCGAGCATAGCGACGACCCAGATATACACGGATATCACCAGGGACCACCTGAAGTCGGTGTACAGGGATTCACATCCCCGCGCGGGGCGGCGGGACGCAACAAAGTGACCTGACCCCGATGTTGCAATAGAATGGACGCTCGGGTCCGACCCTGGAAACGGAGCAAAGTTGGAAAGCTGGCGCCAAGCGATATACATTGTCATAGGGCTCTTCATCGGAGTGATATTCCACGAGTACATGCACGGGCGGGCGGCCGATTACTTCGGAGACAAGACGGCCAGGAACGCCGGAAGGCTGACCTTGAACCCCATCCCGCACATCGATCCCTTCGGCACCGTGCTCCTGCCGCTTGCGCTGCTCCTGGTCTCCCGGGGCTCTTTTACCTTCGGCTACGCCAAACCCGTGCCGGTCAACCCGTTCTTCATGAAGCACAGGCGAGACATGGTATTCGTAGCGCTCGCGGGTCCCCTTACCAACTTCGCCGTCGCCATAGCGATAACGCTCATTGGCATGCTGGTGCACCTTTTCGGGGTTTCGACCACAACCGTGAGCGGCGCGGGCGTGAGTGTCACCGAACTGTTTACCCTCTTCTACATGGCCGCCTACATCAACGTCTGGCTGGGCATATTCAACCTGATCCCGGTACCGCCACTCGACGGCTCTCACGTGCTCGAGTATTTCCTGCCGCCGAGCGCCCAGGCCAGCTACGAGCGCCTGGCGCCGTTCGGGTTTATCATAGTGTTCGCGTTTCTATGGCTGTCGGGAGACCTCTTCTTCAGGCTCCTTCAGCCGGTGTTCCAGCTGCTGGGCCGGATCATGGGGATACCATCGATATTCCTGTGACACGGCCGCCGGCCAACATCTGCCAGAGCGGGGGTGCTGTTTGAAGAACAGGGTAGTCAGCGGTTACAGGCCGAGCGGGAGGCTGCACCTCGGCCACTATCACGGCAACCTCAAGAACATGGTAGGCCTCCAGGACACGCACGAGTGCTTCTTCTTCGTGGCGGACTGGCACGCGCTCACCACGGATTACAAAGACACCTCGATGCTGGGCGCCTACACCACGGAGATGGTGCTGGACTGGCTGGCCGCGGGGCTCGACCCCAACAGGTGCACCATCTACAGGCAGTCCGACATAGCCGGCATACCCGAGCTGACCCTCTACTTCGGAATGATAATGACGCTCGGCGAGCTCGAGCGCTGCCCTACCTACAAGGAGCAGCTTCGCGAGCTGGGCGCCAGGGTCGTGAACACTTACGGCTTCCTCGGCTACCCGGTGCTGCAGGCGGCGGACATCCTGATAGTGGACGCCGAGCTCGTCCCGGTCGGGGAGGACCAGCTGCCGCACCTCGAGCTCACACGCGAAATAGCCCGGGACTTCAACAATCTCTACGGTCAGACATTCCCCGAACCCCAGCCCATCCTCTCGAGCGCGCCGAAGATACCCGGCACGGACGGGCGCAAGATGTCCAAGAGCTACGACAACGCGATAGTCCTGTCGGATGGCCCGGAGGTCATCGCCGGGAAGGTCCGGAAGATGATAACCGACCCGGCGCGAAAGCGGCGCGACGACAAGGGCCATCCCGACGTCTGCACGGTGTTCGAGCTCTACAAGGTCTATTTCCCGGACATCCTCGAGGACGTCGCGGGCGACTGCCGCGAGGCGCTCATCGGCTGCACGGACTGCAAGGACAGGCTCTCGGAGCGCATAGCTGAGGACCTTGCCCCGTTCAGGGGGCGGCGCGAGGTGCTGTCGCGCGACCCCGGCCTCGCGCGGGAGGTTCTCGCGGCCGGGGCGGAGAAAGTAAGGCCTATAGCTGACGATACACTCGCCGCGGCGAGGAAGGCGATGAGGATCGGGACCCTGTAGGAGCGGGCGTTGAGCTTCGAGGTGAAGATAGACGTATTCGAGGGGCCGTTCGACCTGCTTCTCCAGCTCATCATGAAGCAGGAGCTGGACATCCACGAGGTGCCGATATCGGCTATCACTGCGGCGTTCATCGAGCACATAGAGGGTGCGCCCGAGCTCGACCTGGACACCGCGACCGAGTTCCTGCTCATCGCGGCGACGCTGCTCCTGATAAAGGCGCGCTCGCTGCTGCCGCGTCCCGAGGACGACCTGGAGGCGGCCGAAGAGTCTGAGACCGCCAGGGAGTACCTGGTGGAAAGGCTGGTCGAGTACAAGAAGTTCTCTAACGTGGCCGACCTCTTCGAGGGGCTGTACGCCGAGCACGGCTGGTACCTGCCCCGGATGAGGGAGATGGAGGACGACTATTCCACGCTGTACCCCGACCCGTTCGAGGGCATACCCGCGGGGGCGATGGCCGAGGCCCTGATGGAGGTCCTGGTGGAATGGGCGCGGGAGAGCGTGGACGTCTCGTACATAGCCCCCATTCGCATCTCGGTGACGGAACACATCGAGATGGTGCGCGTGAGGCTCGCCGCTGACGGGCAAGCCAGATTCAGCGAGCTCATCGATGGCTGTACATCGAAGATAGAGGTGATAGCCACGTTCCTGGCCGTGCTCGAGCTCTGCAAGCGCGGCGAGATAACCGTTAATCAGAGGAAACTGTTCGGAGAGATATTCGTGAAGCTGCGCGAGGGAGAAGTGACCAGTGTCGCATGACGAAGTGACGGGAGGCCGTTCGCCGGAAGCCGACGGATACTGGGCGCGGGAGGGCGGACCGGGCGCCGAGGGGGCCATCGGACAGGACGGCGCCTGGCAGGCCGAGCCTCCGCCCTCCTCGGGCGTCGATAAGGCATCCGTGGTCGAGGCCCTGCTGTTCGTATCCCCCGAGCCCCTTTCAGTGGGGGCGATATCGGAGGTCACCGGGTTCGATCCCGGCGCCACCAGGGAGATGCTGAACGAGCTTGTGGAGTCCTACCGTGAGCGGGACGGAGGCCTTCTCATCCGCGAGGTGGGCGGGGGGTTCGGCATTTACGCCGTGCCGGAAGCGGCGCCGTTCATCTCCAGGCTCATCAGGTCGCAGGTGAACCCGCGGCTCACCAGGGCGGCGCTCGAAACCCTTGCGATAGTGGCCTACCTGCAGCCTGTCTCCAGGGGAGTGGTCGCAGAGATACGTGGGGTCCAGTCGGAGGGAGTGATGAAGACGCTCGAGGACCGCGGCATGGTCCACGAGGTCGGAAAGGGCGGCCCGCCGGGGTATCCGATGCTGTACGGCACCACCACGCGTTTCCTGGAGCGCTTCGGACTGAAGAGCCTCGACGAGCTTCCCGACCTGGAGGAGTTCGCGCCCGACGACGCTACAATAGAGAAGATAAAGCGAAGCCTTTCCTGGGAGCTCATCGAGGAGGACGCAGGTGGCCGAGGCGAAGCCGGAGCGCATCCAGAAGATACTGTCGTCGGCCGGGATAGCGTCGAGGAGGGCGGCGGAGGAACTGATACTGGAGGGGCGGGTAACACGTAACGGCGAAACCGTCCGGCTGGGGGACAGGGCCGTCCCCGGGTCGGACGAGGTGGCCGTGGACGGCGTCCCCGTCGAGCCCGGAGTCGAGCACAGGTACTTCGCGCTGAACAAGCCCAGGGGAGTGATATCGTCCGTTGGCGACCCTCAGGGGCGCAGGACCGTGATTGACCTCATCGACCCCTCGCTGGCGAATGAGCTCCGGTTGTTCCCGGTCGGGAGGCTGGACATGGATTCGACCGGGCTTATACTCTTAACAAACGACGGGTTCCTTGCCAACCGCCTTATGCACCCGCGGTTCGGGGTGCCCAGGGAGTACGTTGTGGAGGTTGAGCCGGCACCCTCGCCGCAGGACATCTCCCGGCTGAGGAAAGGCGTCGTCCTGGAAGACGGCGACAGTGGTCCTGCCCGGGTCTCACTGGTCGGAAAGCGAGGAAAGCGGGGCCAGGTGAGGATGACCGTCACGAGCGGCAGGAAACGACAGATCAGGAGGTCGTTCGAAGCGCTCGGGTACAGGGTGAGGAGCCTGAACCGCGTGCGCTTCGGGAGCCTAGGCCTGGGAAACCTGAGGCCCGGCAGCCACCGGGAGCTGGGCCCGGCCGAGGTGAAGGCGCTGTACAGGTCGACCGGCTGGGGAAGATGAAGCAGGCCAAGGAGGCGTTATGAGGGTCAGGGGACTTCGGGGAGCGACCACCACCGACGGCAACACCAAGGAAGCCATAATCGAGGCGACCTCGGAGCTGCTGGAGGAGATGCTGGACCGCAACGACATCGCGACCGAAGACCTGATAGCCATAATCTTCACGGCGACGGCGGACATAACCGCGGAGTTCCCGGCGGGCGCGGCCCGCAAGATAGGGCTGTCGCACATCCCGGTGATCAGCGCGGTCGAGCTCTCCGTTGAGGGGGCACTCCCTTACACGATAAGGGTACTCATGTTCGTCTACGTGGAGAAAGCGCGCGAGCAGCTGCGACACGTCTACCTGAAGGACGCCCGGCAGCTCCGCACCGACCTCCCCGAGTGAAGCTGACGTTTGACGATCCCCGTAGCGCCGACCTCCGGTCGGCATGAGACGTAGCGCCGACCTCCGGTCGGCATGAGACGTAGCGCCGACCTCCGGTCGGCTCCTGGAGCTGGTGAGCAGAGATGATGATAGTGATGCGCGGCGGGGTGAGCGACCAGCAGGTGCAGGAGGTCGTCGAGAAGCTCCACTCCATCGGGGCCGAAGCCCACGTCTCGCGTGGAGAGTTCAAGACGATAATCGGAGCCATTGGCGACCGCGAGAAGATATCCGAGATACCGTTCGCCGCCCTGGAGGGAGTCGAAGCGGTCATCCCGGTGATGAAGCCGTACAAGCTGGTAAGCCGTGAGTTCCACCCGGAGGGGACCGTGGTCGACGTAGGCGGTGTCGAGCTGGGCGGCGAGACCTTCGTGGTCATCGCGGGCCCGTGTGCGGTGGAGAGCGAGGAGCAGGTGCTGGCGGCGGCGAAGGCCGCCAAGAAAGCCGGCGCCCACCTGCTGAGGGGAGGCGCCTTCAAGCCCCGCTCGTCCCCGTACTCCTTCCAGGGCATGGGGGAGCAAGGGCTCGAGCTTCTGACGCTGGCCAGCCGTGAGACCGGCCTCCCCGTAGTTACCGAAGTGGTGGACGTCAGGCATGTCGAGCTGGTGAACGCCCATGCAGACATGCTGCAGATAGGCGCCCGTAACATGCAGAACTTCCTGCTGCTCCGCGAGGTGGGCCTCCAGCACAAGCCGGTGATGCTCAAGAGGGGGCTCTCGAGCACCATCGAGGAACTGCTGATGGCGGCCGAGTACATCATCCGCGGCGGCAACTCCAACGTCGTCCTTTGCGAGCGGGGGATAAGGACCTTTGAGACGGCCACGCGCAACACCCTCGACCTCTCCGCCGTGCCTCTCGTGAAGGAAGCGAGCCACCTGCCGATAGTGGTTGACCCCAGCCACGCCACCGGCATGCGCGAGCCGATACCCGCGCTCACCAGGGGGGCTCTCGCGGTCGGAGCCGACGGGGTGATGATAGAGATACATCCCGACCCCAAGGCCGCCCTGTGCGATGGGCCCCAGTCGCTCGAGTTTGAGGAGTTCGAGAGGCTGATGGACGAATTGAGGGCGGTCGCTTCGCCGCTCGGCCGCAGGCTCTAGAGGTCTGGACACCATGCCTGAGATATTCGAGAAAGCGGCGATAATAGGCACCGGCCTTATGGGCGGCTCGCTCTCCATGGCCCTCGTGGAGAGCTCTAAGGTACGCTCGGTCGCCGGCTACGATTCAAGCGAGGAGACCCGCGAGAAAGCCCTGGCGATGCGTGTCGCGGACGAGGTCTCGTCCACGGCCTCCGAAGCGGTCAACGGGGCCGACCTTGTCTTCATAGCCACGCCTACGAGCTCCATCGTCGACACTTTCGTCGAGTTGAGTGGTTCCCTCCGCGACGGCGCGGTGGTCTCCGACCTGGGATCCGCGAAGATGACGGTGACCGCCGGTGTCGAGGCGGCGCTCCCGGGCGGCGTCAGCTACGTGGGCGGGCACCCCATGACTGGTTCCGAGCAGTCCGGCGTGCAGTACGCGCGCCCCGACCTCTACCGCCAGGCCTACTACATCCTGACCCCTACCGCGCGGACAGACGCCGAAGCGTTCAGTAAGCTGCACGCCGTGCTCACCGATATCGGGGCAAGGGTCATCTCCATCGACCCCGAGTCCCACGACAGGGCGATGGCGACCGTGAGCCACGTACCCCACCTGCTCTCGCTGCTGCTGATGGATATGGCGAGCGGCCAGAAGGAGCAGATGGAGAACCTCTACACGGTCTCGGCCGGCGGCTTCAGGGACATGACGCGTATCGCCGCCAGCAGCCCGGAGGTCTGGATAGACATCTGCATGGAGAACAATGATTTCATAATCGAGCGGCTGAAAGACTACGACGCCAGGATGCGAGACCTCACGGAAATGCTGGAGAGCGGCGACCGTGAGGGCCTGAGGCGCCTTTTCGAGGGCGCGCGCCGCGCGAGGGCGGAGCTATCCGTGAAGTCCGGACAGGAGCTCGAGGAGCTGTTCGATGTCTCGCTGCCAGTGCCCGACGAGCCAGGCGTGATAAGCAGGATCTCCACCGCCGTCGGCTCTCTCGGCGTCAACATCGAGGACCTGGGGATCGTGCATCCGCTCGAGGGCGAGACCGGGATAATGACACTCAGGATACTCGGCAAGGAGAAAGCGCGGCAGGCCGCTGAGAAGCTGCAGGAGCTCGGCTACAGGGCGAGCTTCTGGAAAGCGTGAGCTCCATGAAGAAGGCCTTCAGCAGGAGCGGCCCCCTCACGGGAGAGTTGAAGGTCCCGGCTGACAAGTCGATCTCCCACAGGGCGGCCATCATCGCGGCGCTGGCCCGCGGAGATTCCACGATAACGGGATACAGCCCCGCTTCAGACTGTCAGAGCACGCTGGAGGTGCTGGAGGCGCTTGGCTTGCGGGTAGAGCGGCGCGAATGCGCGGTGTCGGTCGAAGGGACCTCCGGAGGGCCTTTCATCCAACCTCGCGGCCCGGTCGACTGCGGCAACTCGGGGACCACCCTGAGGCTGGTCGCCGGAGCGATGGCCTCGATGCCCATAACGGTCACCCTCACCGGCGACGAGAGCCTCAGGCGAAGGCCGATGGGCAGGATAATCGAGCCCCTGAACATGATGGGGGCACGCCTGACATCAGAGGGCGGGGACGGCCGCCCGCCACTGGTCACAAGCGGGGGAAGCTTGAAACGCATCGAGTACGCGCCGCCCGTGGCGAGCGCGCAGGTGAAATCCGCGGTGCTCCTCGCCGGGCTCGGGGCGGACGGTCCGACTACCGTCTGCGAGCGGGTCCGCACCCGCGACCATACGGAGCGACTGCTCCTGGCCTCGGGTATCGATGTCAAGACGGAAGGCCTATCAGTCACCGTGCGGCCCGGCGTTCCTGAGGCTTTCGACGTTGAAGTGCCGGGCGATTTATCCTCCGCCGCCTTCATCGTGGCCGCTGCCGCAATGGTGCCCGGCTCCGATGTCACGGTGCGCTCGGTCGGCCTCAATCCGACCAGGACCGGTTTCCTGGACGTGCTCGAGCGGATGGGCGCCGACGTCGAAGTCTCTGTCGAGGGCTGGGACTGGGAGCCTGTCGGCAGCATAAGAGTTAGGTATGCTCCGCTGAAGGCGGTCGAGCTCTCAGCAGAGGACGTCGCCCGGGCGATAGACGAGGTCACACTGGTGGCCCTGCTCGCCACGCGGGCGGTCGGCAGGACCGAAATAAGGGGAGCTTCAGAGCTCAGGCTCAAAGAGTCCGACCGAATCTCCGGGACCGCGAGGGGACTCGAGGCGCTGGGCGTATCCCTCGAAGAGAGCGAGGACGGCCTGGCAGTGGAGGGTCCCTGCGAGCTGGTCGGCGCCCCCGTAAGCGCCGCCGGCGACCACAGGCTCGCCATGATGTTCGCGCTGGCCGGTCTTGCGGCGGACGGGGAGACAGTGGTGGACGGCTGGGAGTGGACAGCGGTCTCCTTCCCCGGCTTCGAGAAAGCGCTCGAGATGCTCGGCGCGCGGAGGGCATAGATGGAAACTGGGCGGGACCTGGTGATAGCCATAGACGGGCCCGCGGCGTCGGGCAAGAGCACCGTGGCGATCGAGCTTGCGCGCAGGCTCGGCCTGTCTCTCGTGGACAGCGGATCCATGTACAGGGCGGTTACGCTGGTAGCGCTCGAGAGAGAGGTGCCGTTCGACGCAGAAGACCCGCTGCGCGAGGTCGCCGAGTGGGTGAGCGCCAACTTCCGGATGGAGACACCTGTAGACGACGCTCCGAGGGTATTCCTGGCCGACCGTGAGGTCACCGACGAGATAAGGTCGAGCGAGGTCGGGAAAGCCGTCTCGCCCGTATCGGCGGTGCCGGGGGTGAGGGACGAGATGGTGCGCCTCCAGCGGTGCCTCGGCGGCCCGGGCGGGGCCGTGGTGGAAGGCCGCGACATTGGGACCGCCGTCTTTCCCGAGGCGCCCCTCAAGGTCTTTCTGGAGGCGCCCGCGGACGAGAGGTCATGCAGGAGGTTCGAAGAGCTCAGGGGCAAGGGCGGCAACGCCACGCTCGAAGAGGTCGAGGCGGAGATCGCTAAGAGGGACTCGATAGACTCCTCCAGGGAGCACAGCCCGCTCTCAAGGGCTCCGGATGCTCTGCTCATAGACACTTCCGGTATCGGGGTCGGCGATGTCGTGGACGCGATCATCTCCGCACTGCGTGAGCGCGGCCTCATTTCTTGAAAGGGTTGCGCGATCGGAAGCGAAAGCGTATTATCTTCCAATCATGATGAAAGCGACGGTTAAGCCGGAACTCAAGAACTGGTGGTGGAGCTCCTAAGGGGGTTCCACGCCGCCGCGCGTAAGAACAAGGCCGTGGGACTCGGAGATTGATTCCCGCGGCTTAGCTGTATCAGGACCCGGTCGCGGAGGACCGGGTTTTCTGGTTCAGGAGGCAAGTCCGCAAGAAAGGAGTGTTAGAGATGGGAAGCAAGGAGACCCCGTACAAGGTGACCCTGACCGAGGAGGAGATGCCGAAGGCGTGGTATAACATCCAGCCGGACCTGCCCAACCAGCTCCCGCCGCCGTTGAGCCCGATGACCAAGGAGCCGGCGGGCCCGGAGGACTTCATACCGCTCTTCCCGATGGAGCTCATCAAGCAGGAGATGAGCCCCGAGCGGTTCATAGAGATCCCCGAGGAGGTCCGCGAGGTCTACAGGCTGTACCGCCCCAGCCCGCTACACCGAGCCTACAGGCTGGAGAAGGAGCTCGACACACCGGCGCGGATCTTCTACAAGGACGAGAGCGTCAGCATGGCGGGCAGTCACAAACCGAACACCGCGATCGCCCAGGCCTACTACAACAAGCAGGAGGGCGTGAAACGCATCTGCACCGAGACGGGCGCCGGCCAGTGGGGCAGCGCCCTCGCCCTGGGCTGCAAGTTCTTCGGCATCGAGCTGCAGGTCTACATGGTAAAGGTCTCCTATGAACAGAAGCCGTACCGCCGCGCCATGATGGAGGTGTGGGGCGCTGATGTGTTCGCGAGCCCGACCGACATGACCGAGTCCGGCCGCGCCGTTCTAGCCGAGGACCCTGAATGCCCGGGCAGCCTCGGCATAGCTATAAGCGAAGCGGTGGAGATGGCACTCAAGAGGGACGACACCAAGTACTCGCTCGGCAGCGTCCTCAACCACGTGTGCATGCACCAGACGGTCATCGGCCTGGAGGCCAAGGCCCAGATGGAGAAGGTCGACGCCTACCCCGATGTAGTCATCGGATGCGTAGGGGGCGGCAGCAACTTCGCCGGCGTCTCGTTCCCGTTCATGATGGACAAGCTCGCCGGCAAGTCGGACGTGCGCTGCATAGCGGTCGAGCCGACGAGCTGTCCTACCCTGACGAAGGGCAAGTACGAGTACGATTACGGGGACGAGGCCGGGCTGGCGCCGATAGTGATGATGTACACGCTGGGGCATAAGTTCGTCCCATCGGCAATACACGCCGGCGGCCTGCGCTACCACGGCGATTCGCCTCTCGTGTCCGCGCTGGTGCACGAGGGTTACGTTGAGGCCGTCGCCTATCCTCAGACCCAGGTGTTCGAGGCCGCGATGACGTTCGCCCGCACCGAAGGCATGATAATCGCTCCGGAGACCTCGCACGCCCTGAAGTGCGCCATTGACGAGGCCCTGAAGTGCAAGGAGAGCGGGGAGAGCAGGGACATACTGTTCAACCTGAGCGGCCACGGCCTGCTAGACCTCAAGGGCTACGAGGAGTACATGGCGGGCAACCTCCAGGATTGAGCTAAAGGTCAAAGCGGCAACTCTGCGAAATATTGGGTGAATGGTTGAACTGTTCGAGTTGGAACGCGCCGCCGTGCGCCTGTACGGCGGCGCATGAACAGTGATGGAGGTAACGGCGCTTGGCCATATGCTGCCCTACCTGCGGAGCCGAGAATCCCGATTCGGCGGAGTTCTGCAACCTGTGCCTCGCGGCGCTGGGTTTCGAAGCGCAGGAATACACCACCCCCGCCCCCGTGGAGGATGGGTACTTAGAGCACTATCCATCGAGCTTCGACCCGGGAGCGCCGAGTGCCGAGGAGCTCGCCGCCTCCGGTGAGGCCCAGGAGGCCCCGCCGGTCGACATCGGCGAGTACGGCGTAAGGTCAGGCCAGGACTACGAAGCGGGGACCGCCGCCCCGGCGCCGGCGTACGGTGAGCCGCAGCCGCCACCCGCTGATTATGGATACCAGCCTCCCCCGGAGCCCGCAACTCCCGACTACGGCCCCGCCTCGTACCAGCAGGCGCCGGCCGAGGGTCAGTACTGGCAGCAGCCTGCCCAGCAGCCCTACACGCCGCCCGGGGAAGCCTGGCAACAGGGATACGGGGGCGCCTACGGCGAGAGCGCGCGTGCGACGAGGCCTTTCGACTGGACGCGGGCGCTCCTGCTCTGCACGGGCGCCGCGGCCATCGCGGCGCTCATGTCGATCGGCCTCGAGCTGTTCTTCAGCTTCATCGGGTACAGCATGGCGATGTCGACGAACATCAGCATCGGCCTGGTGATAGTCTTCATCTCACTGCTGATACCCGTGGCGTTCGCGAGCTTCTCCTGCGGCTACAAGATGGAGAGGTACGGGTGGGCGCTGGGACTGATCTCGGTGGGTATGTGGGCGTTCATCTTCAGGCCGCTCTACTACGCGATACTCTCGTGGATGCTGACCGAGAGGTTCACCTTCACGGCGGTCTTCAGCAGGTACAGCCTCGCCTTTATCTTCGGCCTGTTTCTGCCGCTGGGAGCATTGATTGGATGGCTCGGGGAGAAGAGGGCGACAACGGGGCTCTTTTTCTAAGATCGGACATGGAGGCCGCCGTTTTCATATCGCGGCCGGTTCTCTGATATCATTGTAGGTCAGGCGTAGAGGTACGGAGGTTCAGATGTTCACTGCCATAGCTGCGGTCCTGGCACGGGAGCCGATAATAGCCTGGTCCAGCCCATGGACGTACGTGATGTTCGCGGCCCTGCTGCTCATGATAATCATGGGTACGTGGACCGGCGCGGTCGCCGCCGGCAGGGGCAGGAGCATGCAGTGGTGGTTCATCATCGGGTTCTTCCTTCCCATAATCGGCCTTATCATCGTCTACATCCTGAAACCCATCGACAAAGCGGCTCCTGCCAAGAAGTAGCAGGGCTCGGGGGAGGGTTCGGGGTACGTTTTTTCCCGCGCTACGGGAGTACCCTGAGGCGTCGGGAAAAAAGCACCCCTCGCCCTCAAATTCAAGAAGAACAAGAGGTTACAGTTCCGAGGGGTCAGCACAGGATACATCACCGCCGCAGGCCACGCAGAGAACGCCAACTATCTACGTCAGCCAGATGCCAATTGATTTCCACAAAACGCCATTCGTTGAACGGGGTCCCCAACGTTACGTGAGCGGTGAATAGCAAGAACTTCACGTTGGGGGTAGCCAAGGAGTAGAAAACCCACTAGACATACAATTACCTTGGCGTTGGTGCCGAAGGCCGGAGTCGAACCGGCACGGGGAGTCACCCCACTGGTTTTTGAGACCAGCGCGTCTACCATTCCGCCACTTCGGCATGCCGCGCTTCTACTGGGATATTATAACAAGAGGTATCTAACCTCCTTTGTGATATGTAGAGGTCATGACTATGGGCGAGAAGCGTAAAGTACTCCTGCTCGACGGGCACAGCCTGGCGTACCGTGCCTTCTTCGCCCTGCCTGACACGATGAGCACGACCGGCGGCCAGCCCACGAACGCCGTTTACGGCTTCACCAGCATGCTCTTGAAGGTCCTCGACGAGGAGCGCCCGGACGCGGTCGTGGTGGCTTTCGACGGGCCGCGCGCGGACCTTCACAGGACGGCCGAGTACCCCGAATACAAGGCCCACCGGCCGAGTATGCCCGACGAGCTCCGTAGCCAGATGGAGATGATAGAACACCTCCTGGTCCACATGAACATCCCAGCGGTCAGGGCCGAGGGCTTCGAAGCCGACGACCTTCTCGGAACCATGGCGAGGAGCGTCACCGGCACCGGGGACGACGCGGTGATAGTGACCGGTGACAGGGACACCCTGCAGCTGGTCGGTGAGGGCGTGACCGTCCTCATGACAGGGAAGGGCATTACTGAGACGGTGAGGTTCGACCGGAAGGCTGTGGAGGACAAGTACGGCGTTCCTCCGGAGAAGCTTCCCGACGTCGCGGGCCTGAAAGGCGACTCCTCGGACAACATCCCCGGGGTCCCGGGCATAGGGGAGAAGGGCGCCTCGGCGCTGATAAAGGAGTACGGCTCCCTGGAGGAGGTCTATGAGAACCTGGACCGCGTATCCGGCCAGAAGCGCCGGAGCTCTCTCGAGGAGAACCGGGACCTGGCATTTCTCTCCCGGGAGCTCTCCAGGCTGGTCACCGACGTCCCGATGGAGCTCGACCCCGGAGCGGTGGAGTTCGGCTCGTGGAACAGGAAGGACGTCCTGGACTACCTGTCGGCCCTGGAGTTCAAGACCCTCGCAAGGCGCTTTCTGGAGATGTTCGGTGAGGGACTCCCGCCCGAGGAAGAAAGCCACGGCGGAGGGGTGGACTACAGGCTCGTGGACCCGCACAGCGGTGCGGACCTGGACGCCTTCACCGCCCGGGCCCGGGAGGCGGGGGCGGTAGCAGTCGCCGGGTCGTGCTCGGGGTCCGGGTACTGCGACGTGGAGCTGGACGCGCTCGCGCTTGCCACGGGGGACCGTGCGCTCATAGTCGGCGGTTCCGAACCCTCCGGGACCTGGAACACCGTGCGGGAGATACTGGGCTCGGCCTCGATAGAGAAATGGGTTCATGACGCGAAGGCAACCCTCGAGGCCCTGGACAAAGAGGGGGTCGAGACGGGACCCGTCACCTTCGACACCGCGCTGGCGGCTTACCTCGAGAACCCTTCTCTCGGGACGTACTATCTCTGGGACCTCTGGGAGCGGAACCTCGGAGGCGTCATATCCATAAACGGCAGTCCCGGAGTCTCCACCGAGCAGCCGGCCCTAATCTCTGGTGACACAGGGGGCGCATGCGATGAGATTGCGCTCGATGCGGCCAGGATTTTCCATCTGAAGAGCGTGCTGGAGGAGAAGCTGCACGCACTGGGGATGCTGCCGCTGTTTACCCGCATAGAGATGCCGGTGATGATGGTTCTGAAGCAGATGGAAGAGGAAGGGGTCGCCCTCGACAACCTGGTCCTTGAGGGCCTTTCCGCCGAGGCGTCTTCGGCGCTCTCCTCCCTGGAGAAGGACATCTACGTGCTGGCGGGGTGCGAGTTCAACATCGGCTCTCCCAAGCAGCTCTCCAAAGTACTGTTCGAGGAGTTGGGGCTGACACCGGTCAAGAGGACCAAGACCGGTTACTCTACCGATTCGTCCGTGCTGGAAGCCCTGCGCCAGGAGCACCCCATCGCGGGCAAGCTCATCGAGTACCGTGAATACTCCAAGCTGAAATCGACCTACTTCGACGTCCTTCCCGCTCTAGTGTGCCCGGGGACCGGAAGGTTGCACGGTACGTTCAACCAGACCGCGACCTCGACCGGGCGCATCTCGTCCAGCAATCCCAACCTGCAGAACATACCTGTGCGGACGGACGTGGGGCGCCGCATCAGGGCCGCGTTCATCCCGGGGCCGGCCAGCTGGAAGATGCTTGTCGCCGACTACTCACAGATCGAGCTGCGGGTGCTGGCGCACATGTCGGCGGACGAGCGGCTTCTCGAGGCGTTCGACAATGACGCTGACATCCACAGCGAGACCGCATCCGAGCTGTTCGGGGTGCCGGCGGGCGAGGTAACGCCTGAGATGCGGCGCATGGCCAAGGTGGTCAACTTCGGGGTCGTCTACGGCATGGGTTACTACGGGCTGTCCTCCAGGCTCGGCATATCGATGGAGGAGGCCACGCGCTACATCGACACGTACTTCGAGACCTATGAGGGTGTCAGGGAGTACCGCGACAGGTGCATCGCCGACGCCGCGAGGCTGGGGTACGCCGAGACGCTGTTCGGGCGCCGGCGATTCATCAACGAGCTGGGCAGCGGGAACCGCCAGACCAGGGAGCTGGGCGAGCGGCTCGCCATCAACACTCCTCTCCAGGGGACCGCCGCTGACATAATCAAGAAGGCCATGGCGGATGTCGCGTCGGCGATAGCTGCCGGTGGGCTCGAATCGCGGCTCACTCTCCAGATACACGATGAGCTGATGCTCGAGTCTCCCCCGGAAGAGCTCGAGCGGGTGACGGACCTGGTGCGCTCGTGCATGATGGGGGCCGCCGACCTGCTCGTCGATCTGAAGGTTGACATCGGCGCCTACGACAACTGGGGCGAAGCAAAGCAGTAAAGCGCGCGACGGCGCTATCATCCCATCAACTTGCGGCTTAATAGTGTATGTGCTACACATATCCTCGTATCCGTACGTCTATTGGAAGGAAAGACCACGATGACTGACGAGGAGATCGGAAACACCACGGAGAGCGAGGAAGAAGAGGAAGACCTTCTAACCGGAGCCGGAGCAAGAGAGTCGCTGGCGAGCCTGGGGCTGAGTCCGGAGGAAAGCCAGGAGGTGCCCGATTACGACGGCACCATCAAGATATTCAACGAAGGCGACATCGTTAACGGCACAGTGGTAAAAGTCGATAAAGAGGAGGTCCTCCTCGATATCGGCTATAAGTCAGAAGGCGTCATCCCCGCGCGTGAGCTTTCGATCAGGTACGACGTCAAGCCCTCTGAGCTGGTCCAGCCGGGCGACGAGCTCGAGGCGCTGGTTCTTCAGAAGGAGGACAAGGAAGGCCGCCTGATACTGTCAAAGAAGAGGGCCCAGTACGAGAGGGCCTGGGGCAACATCGAGCGCATAAAAGAAGAGGACGGCGTGGTCGAGGGCGAGGTCATCGAAGTGGTCAAGGGCGGCCTCATACTCGACATCGGCCTGCGCGGCTTCCTTCCGGCTTCCCTGGTGGACATGAGGAGGGTGAAGGACCTCAACCAGTTCCTGGGGCGTTCTCTCGAGGCGAAGATCATCGAGCTCGACAAGAACCGGAACAACGTCGTTCTATCCCGCCGCGCGTACCTCGAGAAGATGAAGTCCACCGAGCGCAAGGAATTCCTCGAGAACCTCGAGAAGGGCTCGAAGCGGACCGGTACCGTGTCGAGCATCGTGAACTTCGGTGCGTTCGTCGACCTCGGCGGGGTTGACGGCCTCATACACATATCAGAGCTCTCCTGGAGCCACGTCGACCACCCGTCGGAAGTGCTCGCAGTAGGCCAGGAAGTGACGGTGGAGATACTCGACGTGGACCTGGAGCGGGAGCGGGTGTCCCTGTCGCTCAAGAAGGCGCAGGAAGACCCCTGGGAGAAACTCGCCAAGGAGAAGCCCGCCGGCTCGACCGTGCACGGGAAGGTTACCAAGCTGGTCCCGTTCGGGGCCTTCGTTGAGATCGCCCCGGGCGTCGAGGGGCTGGTTCACATCTCCGAGCTCGCCTGGGAGCATATCGAATTCCCCGAGGAAGTCGTCTCGGTGGGGGATGAGGTCGACGCGAAGATAATCGACATTGACCTCGACCGAAGGAGGATCTCCCTGAGCCTCAAGCAGCTTTCCAGTCCCGGTGAGTACGAATACGGCGAGTATGCGGAAGAGCGAGAGGAAGAGCCCCAGCTGGTCGAGGCGGAGGAGTTCGAGGCTCAGGCCGCGGAAAGCGCCGATTACGAGGAGGCCCCCGAGCCCGTCGGGCGGGTGGAGATCGCGAACGAAGCCGCCGAGATAGCTGCAGAGGTAGAGGGCATAGAGGCCGCGGTGGCAGAGGCGCCCTCGGAGGAACTCGAGTTGGAGCGCGTTGAGGAGGCGGTCGCCGAGGCAGGGGTCGAGGAGGCGGTGGAGGAAGCGGTCGCCGAAGCCGTGATGGAGGAAGCGGTGGAGGAGGCCGTCGAGGAAGCGGTCGAGGAAGCGGTCGCCGAGGCAGTGGTGGAGGAAGCCATCGCCGAGGAGGCCATAGAGGAAGTCATCGCCGAGGCAGTGGTGGAGGAAGCGGTGGAGGAAGCCATCGCCGAGGAGGCCGTAGAGGAAGCAGTCGTCGAGGCAGTGGTGGAGGAGGCGGTCGAGGAGGCCGAGGCGGGGGAGGCCGTTGAAGCCCCCGGTGAAGCGGAATCTTCGGAAGGCCCCGCGGATGCCGCGGAGGACGGTTCTCTCGAGTCGATCCTCGCGGACATGCGGAAGAAGGGCCAGCAGGAGTAGGCGGTCTCGGTTTGGGACACAGGGAGCTCTGGGGACCGGCGGGAGACAGGCTTCTCGTGGTGGGCCTGACAGGCGGGATAGCCTCCGGCAAGACAGAGGTGGCGCTCGAACTGAGGCGGCTCGGCGCCCTGGTGATCGACGCGGACGATGTTGCCCGCGAAGTCACGCTTCCGGGCGGGGCGGCTTACGGCCCCCTGGTCCAGGAGTTCGGTGAAGGGATCCTCGACCCTGACGGGAAACTCGATCGAGCGGCGCTAGCGGCACTTGTCTTCCGCGACGACGAGAAGAGGAAGACTCTCAACAGCATCACCCACCCCGCGATATTCTCCGAGATAGCGCATCGAGTAGCCGAACACGCCGAGCGCCTGGAGCCGGGGGACGTCCACGCGGCTGTCGTGGACGCGGCGCTAATAGTCGACGTCGGCGCCACGGCGGTCTTCGACATGCTCGTGGTGGTGACATCCGATGAGGAGACCCGGGTGGACCGCATGACCGCCGACAGGGGCATGGCGGAGGAGGAGTCGCGAGAGCGCATAGCCGCCCAGATACCTGATTCCGAGCGACTTGCCAGGGCTGACCTGGTGATTGAGAACGACGGCACGCTGCTCGAGCTGAGATCAAGGGTCGGGGAAGTCTGGTCGGAGATTTCAGCGAGGTCCCGCGAACTCTACGGCTGAGGGATCTCCTGCTCTTCGATGCTTCCAAGGAACGGGAACATCATCTTCAGCCTGTACTCTATCTCGCGGTCGATCTCGTCCATGTAGACCTCGTAGACGGGGCAGCCCATCTGCAGGCAGAGCATCAGGCTACGCGAGCCGCGCGGGTTGGAGACCTCCCAGCACCTCTTGCCTTCGAGGTAGGCCTTGCAGTTAAGGTACTGCGCGGCCGAGCATTTCTTTATTTCCCAGCAGTTCGGCGAATCGTTCATGGTTCATCCAAGTTAGCATTATTGGCAAACGCGGTCAAACGAACGAAAAAAGCATGACCTCCGCCATTGAACAAACGGGGTGGGTTCGCCTAGAATCCTACCTGGGGTCCTGCCTGGCGCGGGGCTCTCTTTATTTGCGATACTGGATAACGGGGTTCTAGAAGTATGGCAAGCCTCAAGACCGAGACCAGGTTCGTCCCGCAGGGAGATCAGCCAGGGGCGATACAAGGGCTGGTGGACGGCCTGCGCTCCGACGAGCGGTTCCAGGTGCTCCTGGGCGTAACCGGTTCCGGCAAGACTTACACGATGGCCAAGGTCATCGAGGAGGTCGGAAGACCCACACTGGTGCTCGCGCCCAACAAGACGCTGGCCGCCCAGCTCTATTCGGAGTTCAGGGAGTTCTTCCCGCACAACGCCGTCGAGTACTTCGTATCCTACTACGACTACTACCAGCCCGAGGCGTACATACCGAGCACCGACACGTACATAGAGAAGGACTCGTCCATCAACGATGAGATAGACCGCCTGCGGCACGGCGCCACGTCCGCGCTGCTCTCGAGGGATGATGTCATAATCGTGGCGTCGGTCTCCTGTATATACGGCCTCGGTTCCCCCGACGAGTACATGAACCGCATGGTGATGCTCGAGGTCGGCCGGGAGTACGACCGCGAGGCGGTGCTCAGGAAACTTGTGGACATAAAGTACGAGCGCAACGACCTGGCTCCCGACCGGGGCAAGTTCAGGGTCCGGGGCGACGTCATCGATGTCTACCCGGCGTACTGGGACCAGGCCGTACGCATCGACATGTTCGACGACGAGGTCGAGCGGATAACCGAAGTCGACCCGCTGACCGGAGAGGTGCTTGCAGAGCTCGACCGGACGGTCATCTGGCCTGCCACGCACTTCCTGACTCCGTCTGACAAACTCGACGCCGCGCTGGAGGCGATAGAGGACGAGCTCGCCGGAAGGCTCCTCGAGCTGGAAACTCAGGGCAAGCTCCTGGAAGCCCAGAGGCTCAAAATGCGCACCAACTACGACCTCGAGATGCTGCGCGAGACCGGATACTGCCACGGCATAGAGAACTACAGCCGCCACCTCGCGGGCCGCTCGGAAGGGGAGCCCCCTTACACACTAATCGACTTCTTCGGGAAGGGGTTCCTCACGTTCATAGACGAGTCGCACATAACCGTGCCCCAGCTGTCGGGGATGCTCAACGGTGACCGCTCCCGCAAGCTCACGCTTGTCGAGCACGGTTTCAGGCTGCCCTCCGCACTCGACAACCGCCCGCTGTCGCAGGAGGAGTTTTTCAACAAGGTGAACAACGTCGTCTTCGTGAGCGCGACCCCGGCGGCCTGGGAGATGGAGCGAGCGGAGAGAGTCGTGGAACAGGTGATAAGGCCCACCGGGCTGGTCGACCCGGAGATCGAGGTTCGCCCGGCGGAGGGTCAGATAGACGACCTCATGAACGAGGTGCGGGAGCGTGTGGTGAAACGTGAGCGGGTGCTGGTGACGACGCTCACGAAGAAGATGGCCGAGACTCTCGCCGAGTACCTGTCGGAGATGGGTATCAAGTCAAGGTACCTGCACTCCGAGATAGGGACGGTCGAGAGGGTTGAGATACTGCGTGACCTCCGCGCCGGCGCCTTCGACGTTCTCGTGGGGATAAACCTGCTGCGCGAGGGACTCGACCTCCCCGAGGTATCGCTTGTCGCGATACTGGATGCCGACAAGCAGGGTTTCCTGCGCAGCGAGCGCAGTCTCGTCCAGACGATGGGACGGGCAAGCAGGAACGTCCACGGCAAAGTGCTCCTCTACGCGCAGGATTACTCGGAGGCGATGCGTAACGCTATCGAAGAGACGAGGCGGAGGAGAGACCGCCAGGTGCTCTACAACGAGGAGCACTGCATAGACCCGCAGACTATCCAGAAGGAGGTCCGCGACATCCTGGAGGTGGCAATGGCGCCCCAGGGCGCGGCGCCGCAGGACCCGGTGGAGCGCGCCCGCGGCCTCGAGCCCGCCGAGCTGCAGCGCCTTCTTCTGAACATGGAGGAGGAGATGCGCCTGCTCGCCGAGGAGCTCAGGTTCGAGGAGGCCGCCGGGCTGAGGGACCAGATACGAAGGATAAGCGAGGAGCTTCTGCCAGGTGGATGACGACGTATTGAAGATACGGGGCGCGCGAGAGCACAACCTGAAGGATGTGAACCTCGACCTCCCGCGCAACAAGATGATAGTGATGACGGGCATAAGCGGCTCCGGCAAATCCTCTCTCGCGTTCGACACCATATACGCCGAGGGGCAGCGTCGCTACGTTGAGTCTCTGTCCTCCTACGCGAGGCAGTTCCTGGGCCAGCTCGACAAGCCGGACGTCGACCTCATCGAGGGCCTGTCGCCCGCTATCTCGATAGACCAGAAGGCCGGCACCAGCAACCCGAGATCGACCGTCGGGACGGTGACCGAGATATACGACTACCTGAGGGTGCTCTACGCCAGGATCGGCGTCCCCCACTGTTACGAGTGCGGCCGCCAGGTCTCCCGCCAGAGCCCGGAGCAGATAACCGACAAGATACTGTCCATGTCGGAGGGCTCGAAGATAATGCTGCTCGCCCCCATGGTGCGCGGGCGCAAGGGCGAGCACCAGGCCGTATTCGAGAGCCTGCGACAGCGGGGGTACGTCCGTGTCATGGTCGACGGCTCCGTTCGCGACCTCTCCGAAGAGATAGAACTCGACAAGAACAGGAAGCACGAGATACTCGCGGTCGTGGACCGCCTCGTCCTGAAGGATGGAGCCAGGTCCAGGGTCGCGGAGTCGGTCGAGGCGGCACTGCACCTGGGCGAGGGCATGGTCGCGGTCCAGGACGAGGAGGGCAGGCGCGACCTCTACTCCGAGGAGTTCGCGTGTGTGCACTGCGCCATCAGCTTCCCCGAGATATCGCCCCGCACGTTCTCCTTCAACAGCCCTTACGGCGCCTGCCGGGTATGCGGAGGGCTGGGCTACCGCCAGGAGATAGATCCGGAACTTGTGGTCCCGGACCAGACCCGCACCCTCATCGAGGGGGCCATAGCGCCCTGGGAGGCGGCTACGCAGACGCACTTCTACAGCGTCCTGCAGGCGCTCGCCGACGGGTACGGCTTCAGTCTCACGGTTCCCTTCGGGGACCTTGACGACGAGGTAAAGCAGCTCGTGCTCTACGGCTCGGGCGACGACGAGGTGCTGGTGCGCCACAACGACGCCCGTAACCGCCAGCGCACCTACTACACGCAGTACGAGGGGGTGATCCCAACCCTCGAGCGCCGCTACAAGGAGACGGAGTCGGAGTACTCCCGGTGGCGCATCGGTATGTACATGAGCGTAAAACCCTGCCCGGCGTGCGGGGGAGCGCGTCTCAAGCCGGAGAGCCTCGCGGTCACGGTCGCCGACCTCAACATAGCGGAGCTCTCAGACCTCACCATCGAGAGGGCGCTCCGGTTCATGAAGCAGCTCAAGCTGGGCGCGCGCGAGAAGGTCATCGCCGCCCGCATAATCAAGGAGGTCACCGCCCGGCTGCGCTTCCTGGAGGATGTGGGCCTGGACTACCTCACGCTCTCCAGGCAGGCGAGCACCCTCGCCGGCGGCGAGTCGCAGCGCATACGACTGGCCACCCAGATAGGTTCCGGGCTGGTCGGGGTGCTCTATATACTGGACGAGCCCAGCGTAGGCCTCCACAAGCGCGACAACAACCGCCTGATCGACACCCTGAAGCGCCTGAGGGACCTCGGCAACACGGTCATCGTAGTGGAGCATGACGAGGACACCATGATGGCGGCCGATTACCTGGTCGACATCGGCCCTGGGGCCGGGATACACGGCGGGCGCATCATCGCCACCGGTACCGCCGAAGACATCATGGCGAGCGCGAAGTCCATCACCGGGCGCTACCTCTCGGGGGAGCTCGAGATACCGGTGCCTCCGCACAGGAGACCCTCAGACGGCAGGTCGCTGACGGTCCGAGGGGCCCGGGAGCACAACCTCAAGGAGATCGACGTCGAGTTTCCGCTGGGGATATTCACCTGCGTCACGGGCGTGAGCGGCTCCGGCAAGAGCACCCTGGTCAACGAGATACTGTACCGGGGGCTCCGCCGCAGGCTGTCTTCCTCGCGGACGCCACCGGGAAGGCACCTTGGCATCGACGGCGTTGACGAGATAGACAAGGTCGTGAACATCGACCAGTCCCCCATCGGTCGCACGCCCAGGTCAAACCCGGCGACGTACACAAAGGTGTTCGACGGGGTGCGCTCGCTCTTCGCAAGCACGCCGCAGGCGAAGGTACGGGGATACAAGCCCGGCCGCTTCAGCTTCAACGTGCCTGGCGGTCGCTGCGAAGCCTGCAAGGGCGAGGGCATGGTCAAGATAGAGATGCACTTCCTGCCGGACGTCTACATCGCGTGCGAGGTATGCAAGGGTCGCCGGTTCAACAGGGAGACGCTGGAGATAACTTACAAGGGCAAGAACATACACCAGGTCCTGGAGATGACCGTCGAGGAGGCGATGTCCACCTTCGAGAACATACCGGTCATCAAGAGGCAGCTGCAGATACTGTCCGACGTCGGACTGGGGTACATAAGGCTTGGCCAACCGGCCCCGACGCTTTCCGGTGGCGAGGCACAGAGGGTCAAGCTCGCCCGCGAGCTGTCAAAGAGGGCGACCGGTCGGACCCTGTACCTCCTTGACGAGCCGACGACGGGGCTGCACTTCGATGACATCAGCAAGCTCATCGAGGTGCTCGACAGGCTCGTGGAAGGTGGGAACACCGTAGTGGTCGTCGAGCACAACATGGACGTGATCAAGGTGGCGGACCACATCATCGACCTCGGGCCCGAGGGAGGCGACAAGGGCGGCGAACTGGTGGCGTCCGGGACGCCGGAAGCCGTGGCCGCCACGAGGCGCTCCTATACCGGGAGGTACCTCAAGAAGGTCCTGGCGGGGCAGGCCGCGGGTAACAGGCGATGAAACGAGGGCTGAAGACGAAGCTGGACATGCTGCCCGCCGAGCCGGGCGTTTACGTCTTCCGCAACGCGGCAGGGGATGTCGTATACGTGGGCAAGGCAAAGGACCTCACCAACCGGGTCCGCTCCTACTTCCAGGCGCCCGCCGCAGGCGACTACAAGGGGATGGCGCTCCGCGAGGAGATAGCGGACCTCGAGGTAACGGTCTGCCAGACCGAGGTCGACGCGCTCATCCTCGAGGCCACCCTGATAAAGAGGTACAAGCCCCGCTACAACATAATCCTTCGCGACGACAAGAGCTATCCTTACATCGCGGTCACGGTGTCCGACGAATACCCCAGGGTGTCGCTCATGCGGGGCAAGCGGGTCCGCGGGGTCAAGTACTACGGGCCGTACGTCAACGCGAGGGCCGCGCGGAACACCATCGCCCTGCTGCACAAGGTGTTCCCGCTTAGGCACTGCGCCGGGCGCTTGCCGGGGCAGAAAGGCTCCACTCCGTGCCTGTATTTCGAGATGCACATGTGCCTCGGTCCCTGCCGAGGCAACGTGGAGGTCGATGAGTACCGCCGCCACATAAAACAGTTCTGCGACTTCCTGGAGGGGCGCTACTCGGAGGTCCTGAGCGAACTCGAGACCAGGATGCGCGCGGCCGCCCGCGAGCAGGAGTACGAGGAAGCGGCCCGGATCCGGAACCAGATCGACTCCGCGAAGAAGGTGCTCCGGCACCACAGGGCGCTCTCATCCTCCACGTCCGACTACGATGTAGTGGGCACCTGGAGCGACGACATGAGGGCGAGCTTCTCCGTCGCGCAGAACAGGGGCGGCTTTCACCTTGGAAACCTCTGTTTCTTCACCGACCTCTCCGACGAGCAGGCCGAGGACGCGATGGTTGCCGAGTTCCTGAAACGCTACTACGACCAGGCGGGCTCGATCCCAGAGCTGATACTGGTACCGGCCATACCCGATGACGAGACGGCCGCCCTCTCGGAGTGGCTCTCGGTGCAGCGGGGCGCCCACGTGGAAATACGCGTCCCCAGGAAAGGCAGGAAGCGCCACGAGATGGCGCTGGCCGAGGCGAATGCCCGCGTGGCCCTTGAGGGCTCCAAGCTCGAGCGCGCCAGGGACAAGGGGAGGGTGGAGGCGGCGATGGCTGAGCTGGCCCGCGACCTGCACCTGGAGAACTACCCCCTCCGCATCGAGTGCTACGACATCTCTACGATGGGAGGGGCTGCGTCTGTCGGCTCGCTGGTCGTCTTCCAGGACGGGTATCCCGCGAGGCGTGACTACCGAAGGTTCTCGATAAAGTTCACGCCTGGTGTCGATGACGTTGGGATGATGCGCGAGGTGCTTCACCGCAGGTTCAAGAGATATCTGAAGGAGGCCGAGAGGGCCGCCGCCGACCGCGAGGCCGCCCATGGCTGGGCAAAGAAGCCCGATCTGGTGCTCCTCGACGGTGGGAAGGGCCAGCTGGGGGCGGCCAGGGACGTGCTCGGGGTCCTGGGTATCGACGGCGTTGAGATCGCGGCGCTGGCAAAGCGCCTCGAGGAGGTCTACAGGCCCGGCGAGCCCGAGCCCCTGAGCCTCCCGAGGGATTCCGAGGGGCTTTTCCTGCTCCAGAGGATGAGGGACGAGGCCCACAGGGTGGCGGTCTCCTACCACCGCTCGCTCATGGAGAAGGCCACCGCCGCCTCGTGGCTTGACCAGGTGGCAGGTGTCGGTCCCGGCAGGAAAAAAGCCCTCATCAGGCACTTCGGGTCCCCGAAGAAGATTATCGAGGCGTCCCTCGAGGAGATCTCCTCCGTGCCCGGGGTCCCGCCGGGAGTGGCCCGGGCCGTGTTCGAGGCCGCGCGCCTCGTGGAGACAGAGCGGTGACGCCGCGGTTGCATGAAGGTTCTTTCGGCAGGTCAGAGGGCCGGGTGTTGAGAATAGTTAGATGAGATGTGATCTCTTCGGGAACGTGGGCCGGGCCACCGGCGGGCGGTGAGGATTGGAGCGGCGCGTGGAAATAGTCATAGTCACGGGCATGTCGGGCGCCGGCAAGACCGCCGCGCTGAAGTGCTTCGAGGACTTCGGGTACTACGCAATCGACAACCTGCCCCCATCGCTCCTGAAGAACATCGTCGAGCTGGCCGACGTGGGCAGCCAGCGCATGGAGCGGGTCGCCGTCGGCATGGACGTCCGCGGTGGCACCGATTTCGACGAGCTCTTCCAGGCGCTCGAGGGCCTCGAGTCCATCCCGTACACTATCGTCTTCCTGGACGCCTCCAACGAGGTCTTGCTGAAGAGGTTCTCCGAGACCAGGCGCCTGCACCCGCTCGAGAGCCGGGGGCTCAGGGTTGCGGACACCATATCCCAGGAGCGCAGGGTCCTTCAGCCCCTGCGCGAGCGGGCCGACGTCGTCGTCGACACCTCGGGCATCAGCATCCGGGAGCTGCGGGAGAAGCTGAACGGGATAGTGCCGGACCTGGATGACTGCCGCGCCACGCGCCTTACGTTCGTGTCGTTCGGCTTCAAGTACGGGCACCCGCTCGACGCCGACATCGTCATGGACGTGCGGTTTCTGCCGAATCCCTTCTGGGTCGAGGGTCTCCGCGACCTCGACGGGCACGACCAGGCGGTCATCGACTTCGTTATGTCGCAGCCGGAGACCGTGGACTTCCTGGCGAGGTTCGGTGAGATGCTCGACCTGATGATCCCGTGCTACCAGCGGGAGCGAAGGCCTCACCTGGAAGTCGCCATCGGATGTACTGGAGGCAGGCACAGGTCGGTGGTGATCGCCGAAGCTCTTGCCAGGCCGTTCTCCGACGCCGGCTTCGTCACCAGCGTGATACACCGAGACATCGACAAGAGATGACAGGCGGCATCCACAAGATAAAAGACGAGCTCGGGCGCCACCAGGCGAGCCGCAGGTGCTGCCGGATGGCCGAGCTGTCCGCCCTGATGCACATGGACGGCACGTACACCATCAGCGGCAGCAAGGGTCACTCCCTCGTCACCGAGAGCACCAGCCCCAGTACGGCCCGCAAGATATACACCCTCGTACACTCGCTGTTCGAAGTCCAGACTTCGGTGGTCAAGGTGAGCAGGAGCACTCCCAGGCGGGGAAACGTGTACCGCCTGGAGATGCCCGAGCAGCCGGGGTTCCAGCAGCTCCTCAACGAGCTGGGCCTTCTGGACGCGAGCCTGACACCCGTGCCTGCGATACCTTCGAGGCTCACCAGGAACGACTGCTGCGTGGCCGCGGCCCTGCGCGGGGCGTTTCTGGGCGGAGGGTACGTCAGCGAGCCGTACGGTCCCGCCGACCTGGAGATATCGTTCTCGTCCGAGGAATCATGCCTCGCTTTCAGGGAGCTGATGCGGCGGAAGTCACTCGAGCCGGGCATGCGCAGGCGCAGAAGCCAGTGGGTGCTCTACCTCAAGAAGAGGCAGGACGTCTCAGGGTTCCTCGCGATAACCGGTGCCCACAGCGCCCACCTCGAATGGGAGAGCCAGACAATCCTCAACGCCACGAAGAACGAGGTGAACCGCCTGGTTAACTGCGATTCCGCCAACGCGAAACGCCTTGCCGTCGCTGCCCTTCACCAGCGCGAGGTGGTGGAGAAACTCGGGGCCCTCGGCCTGCTGGCGGGGATCGACCATCGCCTCATGGAGGTCTGCGAGGCGCGCCTCCGGTATCCGCAGGCATCGCTGAGTGAACTGGGCAGGCTGCTGGACCCGCCGGTCTCCAAGGCGGTCGTCCAGGGAAGGATGCGCCGGCTCGAAGCGATGCTGCCCCCCCGGGAGAGACGTTCCTGATTACTCCCGGACGCTGGCAGGAGGCCGCTGCCACTACTGGTATAATAATCGACATGTAGCACTGGAAACGGCAGATCCGGGTTGAGAGGGGTGTTCGTGATGGCAGTCAGGGTAGGTATCAACGGGTTCGGCAGGATCGGCAGGCTCGTGACTCGTGCCGCGGTCGGCGACCCCGACATCGAGATAGTAGCGATAAACGACCTCGCCGACGCGTCGGTCCTTCGCCACCTGTTCCTGTACGATTCGGTTCACGGCAGGTACTGCGGCGAGGCGGAGCTCGGGCACGAGGGCGTCCTGGTCATCGACGGCAACGAGATCCGGGTGCTCTCAGAGCGGGACCCGGCCAAGCTGCCCTGGAAAGAGCTCAACATCGACGTGGCGGTCGAGTCGACCGGCCTCTTCACGATGCGTGACAAGGCCGCCCTGCACCTGGACGCGGGTGCGTCCAAGGTCATCATAAGCGCCCCGGCTACCGACCCCGACATCACCATGGTGCTCGGCGTCAACGAGGACATGTACGACAGGGACAAGCACAACATAATCTCTAACGCGTCCTGCACCACCAACGGCCTTGTGCCGGTGGTCAAGGTGCTCATGGACAACTTCGGGTTTTCCCGGGGCTACATGACTACCATCCACGCGTACACAAACGACCAGGTCATCCTGGACGCCCCGCACAAGGACCTCCGCCGCGCCCGCGCCGCTGCGATGTCCATCATCCCCACGACCACCGGAGCCGCCAGGGCGACCGGCCTGGTCATACCCGAGCTGAAGGGCAAGATAGACGGCGTGGCCATGAGGGTCCCCACGTTCGACGCCTCGGTGATAGACCTCGTGGTAATCCTGGAGAAGGAAGCCAGCAAGGAGGATATCAACGCAGCTGTCGCCGCCGCGGCGGATAAGGGACGTTTCGAGGGCATACTGCAGTACACCGAGGACCCGATCGTCAGCATCGACGTGGTGGGAAGCAGCTACTCCTCGGTCTTCGACGCCCAGTCGACCATGGTGATGGGCGACATGGCGAAGGTCATGTCCTGGTACGACAACGAGTGGGGGTACTCCAACAGGGTCGTCGACCTCATCAAGTTCGTGACCGCCTGAGTGGGCGGGTGACCTGAGATGATCAACCTGCCGAAAAAGAGCATCCGCGACGTCGACGTTGCCGGAAAGCGGGTGCTCGTCCGGGTGGATTTCAACGTCCCGCTGGACATCGAGCGTAACGTCGTTGACGACACGAGGATCAGGGGCGCGCTCCCGACCATACAGTACCTGCTGGACCAGGGCGCCCGCCCCGTGCTGATGTCGCACCTTGGGAGGCCGAAGGGACAGGTCGTCGAGAGCCTCAGGATGGCCCCCGTCGGCAAGAGGCTCGCCGAACTCATCGACAGGCCCGTGCTCACGCTGAAGGAGTGCGTGGGGCCAAGGGTCAAAGAGGCCATCGAAAGCAACCCGGACAAGGTGATTCTGCTCGAGAACCTCAGGTTCTACCCGGGTGAGCGCGAGAACCTGGCCGATTTCTCAAGGCAGCTCGCCGAGCTGGCAGACATCTACGTCAACGACGCTTTCGGCACAAGCCACCGCGCGCACGCTTCCACCGTTGGAGTGACGGCTTACATCCCTTCGGTGATGGGCCTGCTCATGGAGAAGGAGCTCGAGACGCTCGGCACCCTGATAGAGGAGCCCGAGCGCCCGTTCGTGGTAGTGCTCGGCGGTAACAAGGTCTCCGACAAACTGGGTGTGATAGACAGCTTCCTCGAGATCGCCGACACGATACTCACAGGCGGCGGAATGTGCTTCACGCTCATCAAGAGCATGGGCCTCGAGATAGGCCACTCCGTCATCGAGGAGGACCAGATATCCCAGGTCGCCAACGCGATGAAGAAGGCCCGCAGGAAGAGCGTGCGGGTCATGGTTCCCCTGGACTTTGTGGTCGCCGACAGGTTCGACAAGAACGCCAACTTCAAGGTCGTGCCCACGGAGGCAATCCCGCCCGACTGGCTCGGCCTGGACATCGGGCCCGCGACGGTCGAGCGGTATTGCGCTGTGCTCAACGAGGCGAAAACCATATTCTGGAACGGTCCGATGGGGGTCTTCGAGTGGCCCGCATTCGAGAACGGGACGAAGAGCATCGCCGAGTGCATAGCTGACGCGAGCGCGACCACTGTAGTCGGAGGGGGCGACTCCGACGCCGCCCTCCGCCAGTTCGGGCTCGAGGACAGGATGGACTTCGTTTCGACCGGAGGCGGGGCCGCCATGAGGCTCCTGGAAGGCAAGAAACTGCCCGCCGTGGAAGCCCTCGCCGACCGATAGACGGGGAGGTCACCTCTTGAGAAAGCCGATAATCGCGGGAAACTGGAAGATGAACATGCTGCCGGGCGCCGCCGTCGACCTGGTCGAAGGACTCTGGGCCCAGATAGCGGGCTTCGACGCCGTGGAGGCAGTTGTGTGCCCCCCGTTCGTGGATATCCCCGCGGTCGGCAAGGCATTGAGGGACGGCTCGATGAGCCTGGGTCTCGGCGCGCAGAACATGCACTGGGAGGAATCCGGTGCTTTCACCGGAGAGATATCACCATTGATGCTCCTGGACCTCGAAGTGACTCACGTCATAATCGGGCATTCGGAGCGACGCCAGCTGTTCGGCGAGACGGACCAGGGTGTGAACAGGAAGGTGAAGTCAGCGCTTGCTCACGGGCTGGTCCCGATAATGTGCTGCGGCGAAAGCCTGAAACAGCGTGAATCCGGCCAGACCGAGGACGTGGTCACGAACCAGGTGAAATGCGGGCTGTTCGAGCTAGAACCCGCCCAGGTGTCCGGCGTCGTGGTGGCTTATGAACCGATCTGGGCCATCGGGACCGGGAAGGCGGCCACCGCCGGGGACGCGGACGAGGTCTGCGGGATGGTACGCCGGACCGTGGCCGGGGCGTTCGGCGCCGACGTCGGCGAATCGCTTCGCGTGCAGTACGGTGGCAGTGTGACCCCCGACAACGTATCCGAGCTCATGTCAATGCCGAACATCGACGGCGCCCTCGTCGGGGGAGCGAGCCTGAAGCCCGATGTCTTCGCCCGAATCGTGAGGTTTACTTGACCGTTCCGCGCCCTTTTCTCCTGGCAATCCTCGACGGTTGGGGCTGCCGCGCCTCCGCGGAGGGCAACGCGATCAGAGCGGCGCGCAAACCTTTCATCGATGGGCTGCTGGCTTCCTATCCTCATACTACACTGGGGGCGGCCGGCGAGGACGTCGGCCTTCCGCCCGGTCAGATGGGCAACAGCGAGGTCGGCCACCTCAACATCGGGGCCGGAAGGCTGGTGCTCCAGGAGTTCCAGAGGATAAACCACTCGATCGCGGATGGCTCTTTCTACTCAAACGAAGTGATCCTTAGCGCCATCAGGCACGCCGTGGACATGGGCTCGACGCTCCACCTGATGGGGCTCCTGTCGAGCGGTGGAGTCCACAGCCATATTGAGCACCTGTTCGCCATACTTGAGATGGCCAGGGAGGCGGGCCTCGAACGGGCCGTCACCCACGCCTTCCTCGATGGCCGGGACGTTCCGCCGAGAAGCGCGCTGGAGTGGGTCGACGAGCTCGGCAGGCGGACCGCCGACGGGGTCGGGGCAATACGTACCATCTCGGGCCGGTACTACGCCATGGACCGCGACAACAGGTGGGAGCGCACCAGGCTTGCCTACGACGTAATCGTACACGCTAAGGGACCGGCGGCGGGGACCGCCCGCGACGCGGTGCTGCAGTCCTATGACGAGGGAGTGGACGACGAGTTCCTGGTGCCCAGGGTGATAGGCGAACGTGTCCCGATGGGGGTCGAGGACTCGGTCATATTCTTCAACTTCAGGCCGGACAGGCCGCGCCAGCTGACGAGCGCCCTCATCAGCCGGGATTTCGACCGTTTTGACCGGGGCGAACCGGTGCTGCCCTTCCTTGTCACAATGACGGAGTACGACGACAGCTTCGCCGTCCCGGTGGCCTTTCCGCCCCAGAAGGTAAAGAACGTCCTGGCCGATGTCCTGTCCGTAAACGGTCGCACCCAGCTCCATATCTCGGAGACCGAGAAGTACGCCCACGTGACCTACTTTTTCAACGGCGGGGTGGAGGACCCCAAGCCCGGGGAGGACAGGGTCCTCATTCCGTCACCGAGGGTGGCGACCTACGACCTCAAGCCCGAGATGAGCGCCCCGGAGGTCGCCGAGGAGACCGCGAGGCGCGTCAGAAGTGGCAGGTACGATTTCGTCGTGCTGAACTTCGCCAACGGGGACATGGTGGGGCACACCGGTTTCATCAATGCGGCAGTGAGGGCCGTTGAAGCGGTTGACACGGGCCTGCGAGTGGTGTTCGAGGCGCTGGGAGATGTCGGCGGCGAGGGCTTCGTGACCGCTGACCACGGGAACGCCGACGAGATGAGCGAGGACGGCTCCCCGTGCACGGCGCACTCGCTGTCGAGGGTCCCGTTCATAAACGCGACCTCCGGCGGAAGAGCCCTCCGGGAGGGTGGAACACTTGGGGACATCGCCCCGACCATCCTGGAGGTGATGGGCCTCGAGAAGCCCCCGGAGATGACAGGCAGGAGCCTGTTCTCCACGGTTGCAAATGAGGGCGCCTGACCCTAGAATTGTTCTGCCATGACAGTGATAACAATAATCGTGATAGTCATACAGGTGATGGTCTCGCTGGGGCTGATAGTGTCGGTCCTGCTTCATGCCGGCAAAGGTGGGGGCCTGTCCAGCGTCCTCGGCGGCGCCAGCTCCGCCCTTGGCTCAGGCTCCTATATCGTGGAGAAGAACCTCGACCGGATAACCATCGTCCTGGGGTCCGTCTTTGCCGCCACAACCATAGCTCTCGTATACCTCCTGAAACCCTGAGAATCGGCGGTAAACGAGGGCCTTTTCAAGTTGCGCCCCCGAAGCGGCTTATGCTACACTGATATCGCCAATTGAAAGCGCTCTAGACGAGTGGGCAAAGTGCCCGCTTTTTGTTTACTTGGGCGGCTTTTTTCGGAGGAAAGACGGTGAACGGCGACCTCGGAGAGCGGGTCAGGGAAGTAACGGCCGACCTCCTTCTCGGGCTCTCGCTGGAGCTGGTCGACGTCCAGGTGGCCCGAGAGAGGGGCCGCATGGTATTGAGGATAGCTGTGGACAAGGGTGGCGGAGTCACCCTTGATGATTGTGCGGAGGCAAGCGAGCTCATCGGCCACGTGCTGGAGAGGGAGGACGTGTTGCCGGGCCCGTACGTCCTGGAGGTTATGAGCCCCGGGCTGGACAGGCCGCTCAAGCGTCCGGAGGATTTCGGAAGGAGTCTCGGCAAGAGAGTGCTCGTCAAGCTGCGGCAGCCGTTCGAGGGCAGGACCGCGTACAGCGGCATCCTCAGGAGCGCCGGGGAGGATTCAATAGCGCTCGACATGGGTGACGAGCTCATAGAGTTCAGGTACGAGAGCCTAGCCACGGCCAGGTTGGACCCGGAGCTGCCCTGGTAGTCGGCGGGCGGGGATGTGTTGACTGTGAAGTTCAAACTGATTGACGCGCTGAAGCAGATAGAGCTTGAGAAGGGCCTCGCCATGGATACCGTGCTCGAGGCGCTGAAAGACGCCCTGCTGACGGCATACAAGAAGAACTACGGGGACGAGGAGGGGGAGGCCGACGCCCGCATCGACATCGACGAGGTGACCGGCGACATCAAGGTCTTCGAGAACGTCGAGAACAAGAAGGGCGAGTTGGAAGAGGTCGAGGTGACCCCGGAGAATTTCGGGCGCATCGCGGCTCAGACGGCAAAGCAGGTGATAATCCAGCGTATCCGGGAAGCAGAGCGCGAGCTGATGTTCGACGAGTACCACGGGCGCGAGGGCGACATCGTCACCGGCATCGTGCAGCAGAGCGACCAGAGGTACACGCTCATCGACCTGGGGAAGGTCGAGGCGCTCCTCCCTCCCAGCGAACAGGTGCGGAGCGAGCGCTACGAGCACGGCGCCCGGATAAAGACCTACATAGTCGACGTGCGCAGGACCACCAAGGGACCGCAGATAATGGTCTCCAGGACCCACCCCGGCCTGCTCAAGAGGCTGTTCGAGCTCGAGGTCCCGGAGATATACGACGGACTGGTCGAGATCAAGGCGGTCGCCCGGGAAGGGGGCCAGCGTTCCAAGGTGGCCGTTGTTTCCCACGACGCCAACGTCGACCCGGTCGGGGCGTGCGTTGGGGCCAAGGGATCCCGGGTCCGCATGATAGTGAGCGAGCTCCGAGGCGAGAAAGTCGACATCGTCGAGTGGAAGGAAGACCCTGCCGAGTTTGTCGCCAACGCGATAAGCCCCGCAAAGGTCAAGGAGGTCATAGTCGACCCCGACAACCTCACGGCGGAGGTCATCGTACCCGACAACCAGCTCTCGCTGGCCATCGGGAAGGAAGGCCAGAACGCGCGCCTTGCCGCTAAACTCACCGGGTGGCGCATCGACATACTGAGCGAGTCACAGGCGATGGAGGCTGCAGCCATCCGCGCCGAGCAGGAGCTCGAGGGCGGGGGCGAGCCCGGGGAGAGCATCTGCCGGGCCATAACCTCGTCGGGCCACCGCTGCAAGAACAAAGCCCTCCCGGGCTCGGAGTTCTGCGGCATCGCCGCGCACCAGAGGCTCGGCGAGCTGATAGAGGAGGGGTCCGAGGAGGTCGAGGTGGTCACTCCCCTCACCGCCGCGGAAAGCGAAACCGCTGCAGAAGTTGCCGCGGGGGAGGAAACCCCCGCAGTGACTGGAGGCGAGGTGGTCGAGCCCGAAGCGGACCTCGACCAGATGACCCTGGGCGAAGAGGAATTGATCGAGACCCTCGAGGATGAGGTCACTCCCGCTCCCATCGAGGAGGACGACAGCGATGCGGGCGGTTCAGCACCCGAGGAGCAGCCCGAATCAGGGGAGGTCCCCGAAGCTGAAGAAGTCGGCGAAGGGGCCGCAACTGAGGCTGATGAGGACGGGGAGGTCGGCGGCACCGAGTGAAGACCCCCCTCCGGACATGCGCCGGCTGTGGCGCGAAACTGCCCAAAAGTGAAATGATAAGGGTCGGCGCCGGGAGCATGGGAGTCTCGAGCGGGGCGGACAGGCGGAAAGTGCCTGGCAGGGGCGCTTACCTTTGCCCCAACAGGGATTGTCTTCTGAGGGCGAGGGGCTCCGGCGCGCTGGCGAAAAGGCTGCGCGAGAAGGTGGATGAGTCTACGTTCCACCGGATAGAGAAGGAAATAGAGACTAGGCAGAAGGTATCTATTGGGTAACATTAGGGTTCACGAACTGGCAACAGAGCTTCGCAAGTCCAACCGCGAGGTGTCTGACAGGCTCAGAAAGCTGGGGATACCCGCCAGGACGAACCTCTCTTCGATAAAGCCCGAGGACGCCAACAAGGTGAGGGTCTCTTTCGGCCGCGAGCCTGTCCCGGTACCGAAACCCAAAAAGAAGCCTGCGGCGAAGAAACCGGCGGCGAAGAAGCCGGCCAAGAAGGCTGCGGCAAAGAAAGCCGAGAAGAAACCGGCCGCGAAGAAGCCGGCCAAGAAGGCTGCGGCGAAGAAGGCCGAGAAACCGGCGGCGAAGAAACCGGCCGCTAAGAAACCAGCCGCCAAGAAGGTTGCCGAGAAGAAACCGGCGGCGAAGAAACCGGCGGCGAAGAAGGTTGAGAAGAAACCCGAGGTCAAGGCCCCCGCCCGGGAGGCGCCCCCCTCGGTGGTAACCGCAACGGAGGCGGCGCCCCAGGCGGCGCCCCCTGCCGCACCAGCACAGAAGGCTGCTGAGGTGAAGCCCGCTCCCGCTCGGCACCCCGGAGTTGCGCCTCCGCAGAAGGCGGCGGAGAAGCCGCCTGGCGCCCCACCCAAACCTGTCCGGCCCAAGCCTGCCGGACCGCGGGTCCAGCCATATGCGCCTACCGGGCCCGGGGCTGGCGAAAGAGCACAGCGAGCCGCGCCGCCCAGGCCTCACGAGGAGAAGGCTCCGGATAAGGCAAAGGGCAGGAAACAGCCGCTGCGCGTCGCCCCTCCGGACAAGAAGCCCGCCGGGAGGCCTTCCGGCGCTTCGCGCAAGGTCTACAGGTACGTACCCAGGGGAAGGGGCGCACCGTCCAGGACCAGGTCCGCCCCGAGCACAGTGGCGCCGAAGCTTCTCAGGGTGCCTTCTGGCGTCACCGTTAAAGAGTTCGCGCAGAAGGCCGGCCTCACGCCCAATGACGTCATCAGGAAGATGATGACCTTCGGCGAGATGCTGACCGTGAACCAGGCTATTACGGACGACGCCCTGAGGCTGCTCTCCGAGGACCTGGGCATCGAGATAAAGATCAAGGCCCAGAAAGTGGAGGAGTTCGAAGAGCTCGTCGACCTCCCTGAGGAACTCGGGCCCCGGCCGCCGGTCGTTACAGTCATGGGCCACGTCGACCACGGAAAGACTCTGCTGCTCGACACCATCAGGAAGACCGACGTGGTCTCGGGCGAGATGGGCGGAATAACACAGCACATCGGCGCCTACCAGGTGAGCTTCGAGGGAAAGCCTATCGCCTTCATCGACACCCCCGGACACGAGTCGTTCACGGCCATGCGCGCAAGGGGAGCCCAGGCCACCGACATAGTCGTGCTTGTGGTGGCGGCGGACGACGGTGTCATGCCCCAGACCGTCGAGGCGCTCGACCACGCAATGGATGCTCAAGTCCCCATAATCGTGGCCGTGAATAAGGTGGACAAGCCGGATGCCGACCCTTACAGAGTCCGACAGCAGCTCTCCGAGAGAGGACTGATACCGGAGGACTGGGGCGGCGAGACCGTCTTCGTTGACGTCTCCGCAAAGGAGGGCACGAATATCGACCATCTACTGGAGATGGTCCTCCTGGTGGCGGAGCTGCAGGAGCTCAAGGCCAACCCGGAGGCGCCGGCCAGCGGCGTGGTCGTCGAGGCCAAGCTGGACAAGGCCCGGGGTAATGCCGTGACCCTGCTTGTCCAGCGCGGCACAGCCCACATCGGCGACGTAGTGGTGGTGGGGACGGCCTGGGGCAAGATAAGGGCTATGTTCGACGACAGGGGCGAGCCGATAGATACGGCGGGACCCTCCCAGCCGGTCGAGCTGCTCGGCCTTTCAAGCCTCCCGATGGCCGGTGACGAGTTCCGGGTGGTGGAGGACGAGAAAAAAGCCAGGCAGATAACCGACAGACGGCGGATGCACAAGAAGCTCGAGGAACAGGCCATGCCCAGCAGGCACGTATCGCTGGAGAACCTGTTCGACCGGATAAAGGAAGGGGAGCTCAACCAGCTCAAGGTCGTGCTCAAAGCCGACACCCAGGGGTCTCTTGAGGCGGTGACGGACTCCCTGGAGAAACTCTCCAGGGACGAGGTCAAATTGAGCGTCATACACTCAGGCGTCGGAGGAATAACAGAGACCGACATTATGCTGGCCTCCGCCAGCGACGCCGTGGTCCTTGGATTCAACGTCAGGCCGGATGCCAAGGCGGCGCGTTCCGCGGAGGACGAAGAGGTGGACATCAGGACGTACCAGGTCATCTACAAGCTCACGGAGGACATGGAGGCGGCGCTGGTAGGCATGCTGGCCCCCGAGTATGTCGAGGAGACCATCGGCATGGCCGAGGTCAGGGAGACGTTCCGAGTGCCGGGGGCCGGAATGGTGGCCGGTTCGTACGTGATAGAGGGAGAGATAACCCGGAACGCCCAGGCCAGGGTTGTGCGCGACGGGATTGTGATCCACGACGGGAGGATATCGTCGCTGAAGCGTTTCAAGGATGACGTAAAGTCGGTGGCTACGGGATTCGAATGCGGGATCGGCCTCGAGGACTTCAACGACATCAAGGATGGCGACGTTATTGAAGCTTACCAGATGCGAGAGGTCCCCAGGTAGAAGCCGCGCCGCACCCACCGCCCGACACGGAGGGAACCGTGAATTTCTTCGTGGGCATCGGAAGTTACCAGCTTGACCTGTCGTTCTGTTCTTCGCTGAAGGACAAGCGGCGCGTCATAAAGAGCATCACCGACAGGCTGGGTAACAGCAGCATCACCGGAGCTGCCGAAGTGGGGCAGAACGACTTCTGGAAGAGCGGCACGATCGCGCTCGCCTGTGTTTCATCGTCCCGAGAGCTGGTCTCAGGGACGCTCGAGAAGGCGAGGAAGACAATCGAAGCGAGCGGTGCCGAAGTAGTGAGAGCTGAGACCCTGGTCGTGAAACCAGAAGACTTCGAGGAGCGGATGTAACGTGTCGCGCAGGCTCAACAGGGTAGAGGAAGCGTGCAAGGAGGAGCTCTCCGAGATACTCCAGAGGGAGATAAAAGACCCGCGTGTGGGCTTCGTGACGATAACCGAGGTCAAGCTCTCGGCGGACCTGAGGCATGCCAGGGTCTACGTGAGCATACTTGGCACGGAGGACGAGTGCAGGGAGTCGCTCTCGGGCCTGGATAGCGCCCGGGGGTACCTGAGGTCCTGCCTCGGCAGGCACCTGAGGTTGAAGTACCTGCCCGAGATCGAGTTCGTGCACGAGCACGTGGCCGAGGAGGCGCTCAGGCTGGAGGAGCTCATGAAGATGGTCCAGGACGAAGCGGGGGAGGACGAGCTTGGAGCCGAATGAACTCGAGCGCGCCGCGAAGCTTATCGAAGAGAACGAGTCCGTGATCATCTTCGGGCACCAGTGGCCTGACGGGGACGCCATCGGCTCGTTGCTCGGGCTCGGCATCGCCCTGTCCAGGGCGGGTCACGCCGTGCAGGCCAGCTGGCCGGCCCCGCTCGAGCTTCCCCACAAGTACGAATTCCTTCCCGGCCTGGACCTGCTGGTGGAGCCCGACGAGGTCGAGCCCGCGGGGCTGGCGATCGCGGTCGACTGCGCCAACGCCGAGCGGCTGCAGGAGCTGAAAGCCCCTGCCACTGGAGCGCGGGACCTGGTGAACATCGATCATCATCCGGACAACAGCCGGTTCGGGACAGTCAACCTGGTCGATCCGGGATCCTCCGCCACCGCGGAGATAATCACGAGGAACTCGGGCGCACTGGGCATCGTCCTGGACGGGGACTCCGCGCTCTGCCTGTATGCCGGGATAGTCACCGATACCGGCAGGTTCCAGTTCACGAACACGACCGCGGAGACACTCGAGTGCGCGTCAAGGCTCGTTTCCCTGGGAGTGGAGCCACACGCCGTGTATGAGAACGTCTACCAGAGCGATTCGCTCGCCTACATCCGGCTGACCGGAGAGGTCCTTACCAACGCCGTCTACGATGAGGAGCTCGGCCTCATCTACGGCTGTGTGATGCAGGCGGACCTCGAATCCTTCGGGGTCAAGATGAACGAGACCGAGGAGCTCATAGACGACCTGCGGGCACTTAAGGGGCACCGCGTGGCCGCCCTCTTCAAGGAGCTCCGGGACGGGACCATAAGGGTAAGTCTGCGCTCCAGGATCGACTGTGACATAGGCACCGTCGCCCGCAACCTGGGCGGCGGGGGACACAGGGTAGCCGCAGGTTACACCTCCGGCGCCGGCGGCATAGAGTCAGCCGTCCGAGAGCTCAAGGATGAGATAGTTGCCTCCGGTGGGAATACTGGTTGTAGATAAGCCTGCGGGGATGTCCTCCAGGCAGGCGGCGGAGCAGGCGGGAGTTCTCGTCGGCGCGCGCAAGAGCGGGCATGCCGGGACGCTCGACCCGCTGGCGACCGGCGTGCTGGTGGTATGCGTGGGGAGGGCGACCCTGCTGACGAGGTTTCTCGCCGGTGGAATGAAGGATTACTCGGTTACCGCGGAGCTGGGTCTTATCACGGACACTTACGACACGGAGGGAAGGGTCACCGGCAGGCGGGACACGGGCGGCATAGCGCTGGATGACGTCAAACGGGAGGCGGCCGGGTTCGTTGGTGACATCGAGCAGGTCCCGCCCCCTTATTCCGCGGTCAAGCTTGGTGGCAAACCGCTCTACAGGTACGCAAGGGCCGGCGCCCCGGTGGAGCCCAGGCCGAGGAGGATCTTCGTAGAGGAGATGAAGGTGACCGGCTTCGAGGCGGGGAGCGCGGGAGCCCGGTTCGCCCTCAGCGTCACCTGCGGTCCGGGCACCTACGTGAGGAGCCTGGTGCACGACATGGGCGCCCGGCTCGGATGCGGGGCGTGCGTCTCGGGACTCAGAAGGACGCGTTCCGGGGTTTTCCGGCTCGAAGACTCCCATACCCTGGAGGAACTCAGGTCCGAAGAAACGGGACCCGTCCGGGCGCTCCTCACTATGGAGAGCGCCACCGCCTTCATGCCCACGGTCGGGGTCTCGGGCGACGCCTGCACCGCGGTCTCGCAGGGAAAGCCGCTGCTAAAGGAATGGGTCGCGCGCGGTGGCGGGTGCGAATGCCCGGACGATCTCTTCCGCGTGCTGGACGAACAGGGCCGGCTCCTGGCGCTCTACGGTGCGCCACGCGCAGGAGACCCGGAGGAGTTCTTCGGGAGGGCCGTCAGGGTGATAAGGCCGAACACGTTGAAGGCTGAGGACGATGAGGCTGCTTAAGCATACCGAGGACTTCAAGAAGTACGAGAGCGAATCCGTCGTCACGATAGGGGTGTTCGACGGCGTCCATCGCGGCCACCAGGCCATCATAAACGAGTGCGTGAAGGCCGCGGCGAGGAAGAAGGTGCCCGCGGTCGCTCTCACCTTCGAGCGCAACCCGAGGGAGCTGGTGTGCGGAGAGTCGCCGTGCGTCATCACCGCTCCCGGCCGGAAGCTGGAAATACTGGAGTACCTCGGTATCGACTATACGGTCACGGTCAGGTTCACGAAGAAGTTCGCGGCGCTCGAGCCGGGGGAGTTCTGCCGCGACCTGCTGGCGGGACACCTGGGAGTCCGCAGGGTCTGCGTGGGGGAGAACTTCCACTTCGGGGCGGGCGGCAGGGGCGACGTCGATTTCCTTCGGTCTGAGGGCAGGAAGCTGGGCTTCGCGGTGAGCATCATCCCGATGGTCACCATAGACGACCTTGGCCAGGTATCGAGCACTCTCATCAGGGGATTGATCTGCGAGGGGCGAGCGTACGACGTCATGAAAGGGCTGGGCCGGCCCTACACCGTGACAGGCAGGGTGGTCGCGGGCCACTCCCGAGGCAAGCGGCTCGGGTTCCCGACGGCCAACCTGGCGCTGGAAAGGGATTTCTGCGTTCCGCCGGACGGGGTCTACGCCGGGAAGGCCTCGTTCGGAGACCAGAAGTACTCGTGCGCCATAAACATAGGCAGCAACCCGACGTTCGGCGACGAGCGGACGGCCCTCGAGGTGTTTCTCATCGACTTCGACGGGGACATCTACGGGGAGTCGCTCGAGATCGAGTTCCACCACAGGCTGCGTGACGAGAGGGCGTTCGCGAGCGAGGGGGAACTGGTCCGCCAGATGAAGAAAGACGTCGCCAGGGCCCGCGGCCTGCTCTAGGCCAGGTGCCTCCGGGGCCGGGTTGTGCTAGAATCATCTGCAATTATGTGAGAAAACAGGAGAAATGATGCTGAAAGGCGACGAGAAGAAGGCTCTGATAGACGAGTACAAGAAGCACGAGACGGACACCGGCTCCCCGGAGGTCCAGATCGCGCTGCTGTCCACCGAGATATCCCAGTTGACCGAACACCTGAAGACGCACAAGAAAGACCACCATTCCAGGCGTGGGCTGCTCATGAAGGTCGGCAAGAGAAGGAGGTTGCTGAATTACCTGAAGAAAGAGGACGTCGAGAGGTACCGCACCCTCATCAAGCAGCTCGGTTTGAGAAGATAGCGATGTGAAGACGAGAGAGTAGAGAGAGGATATAACAGGAGAACCCACATACACTCCCGACGAACAGGCGAATTTCATATGGGTCTCATGTTATGAGGTGAGAGCTAAGGAGGCTCCTTTTTATTATGGGAATGATTGCAAAAGAGATAGAGGTTTTCGGTAAGAAGATACACGTCGAAACCGGGAAAATGGCCAAGCAGGCCGATGGAGCCGTGCTGGTTACCTGCGAAGGGACGTCGATACTGGCAACGGCGGTTGCGGACGACAATGTCCGAGACATCGACTTCCTGCCCCTGACCGTCGACGTCGAGGAGAAGCTCTACGCGGCCGGAAAAATACCGGGCAGCTTCTTCAGGCGTGAGGGGAGGCCGACCGACATGGCCACCCTGACCGCCCGGATAATCGACAGGACCATACGCCCGAACTTCGACAAGGAGTTCCGCAACGAGGTCCAGGTGGTCGTAACTGTCCTTTCCACGGACCAGATAAACCCACCGGACATGCTGGGCATATTCGGAGCGGCATGCGCGCTGAGCCTGTCGAACATACCTTTCTACGGCCCTCTTGCAGGGGTTCGGGTCGGAAGGGTTGCCGACAACTGGGTCATCAACCCGACTTTCCAGGAGTTGGCGGAGTCGTCCGTCAACCTGGTGGTCGCCGGTAACAGCGAATCGATCCTGATGGTCGAGGCGGGCGCCGCCGAGGTCTCCGAGGCCGATATCATCCAGGCGCTGGCGGTTGGTCATGACGCGATAAAAGAGCTCGTCAAGGCCATAGAATCTGTCGACGCCGAGGCGCGGGCCGAGGACGGCGAGAAGCCCAAGAGCGAACTGCTTGGTGAGATAAACGGTTTCCTCGAGCCGAGGTACACCGAGGCCGCTACCAGGGTGATCGAGGACCACAAGCGCGACGACCACGAGGCCCTCGAGCGTGACTGGGAGACGTTTGACCGCATCGCTGCAGAAGCGGCGGCGGCTTTCGATCCCAGGTACCGCAAGATAGTCGGGATATGTTCGCGCATCGGCAGGAACAGCTCGATCTACAAGGCCCTTGCCGCCGAGATCGAGCCCCAGATCGCGGAGAAGATGACCAAGACGCTGCTCGACTCGTCGGTACCCGGACTGTCGAAATACCAGAGAGGCCTGATAAGGAAGGATACAAGGCGCGCGCTGGCCGAGGAGTACAAGGGCATATTCCCCGGGCTCGATTCGATGGTCAAGCAGGTGCTGGACGGGCTCGAGCGAAAACTCCTCCGCAAGCAGATTCTGGAACACGGCGTCAGGCCTGACGGCCGTAAGTCGTTCCAGATACGCAAGCTGACCAGCGAGGTGGGCCTGCTCCCGAAGACACACGGTTCCGGGCTGTTCACAAGGGGAGAGACCCAGGTGCTGACTATCGCGACCCTGGGAGCCCACGGCGAAAAGCAGATACTGGACGACCTGGGCATCGAGGAGTACAAGAGCTTCATGCACCACTACAACTTCCCGCCCTACTCTACCGGTGAGGCCAGGCCGATGAGGGGACCGAAGCGCAGGGAGATCGGGCACGGTGCGCTCGCCGAGAGGGCGCTGCTGCCGGTGATTCCCGAGCAGGAGGAGTTCCCGTACACGATCAGGCTGGTCTCTGAGGTCCTGGAGTCAAACGGCTCCTCGTCGATGGGTTCCACCTGCGCCAGCAGCATGGCACTGATGGACGCGGGCGTGCCGCTCAAGGACAAGATGCACGTGGGCGGCATCGCAATGGGACTCATCCTGGAGGACGGCAAGAGCGTTATCCTCAGCGACATACAGGGCCTCGAGGACTCCGCAGGCGACATGGACTTCAAGGTGGCCGGCACAAAGAGGGGCATCACTGCGCTCCAGATGGACATCAAGTGCCTCGGCCTCTCATCGGAGATAATGGAGGAGGCTCTCGAGCAGGCGCGCCAGGGGCGTTCGTTCATCATCAAGGCTATGTCAGACGCGATACCCGAACCGCGCTCCGAGGTATCCCCGAACGCCCCAAGGATGCTCCAGCTGTCAATTCCCGTCGACAAGATAGGCGAGCTCATCGGCCCCGGGGGAAAGAACATAAGAGGCCTCATCGAGAAATACGACGTCGAGATAGACGTCGAGGACGACGGCCGGGTGTTCGTGTTCGGGCGTGATTCGGAGAAGGTGGACGCCGTGAGACGTGACATCGAGCTCATAAGCAAGGAGCCCGAGGTCGGCGAGCGGTACCTGGGCAAGGTTGTGAAGACCACCAACTTCGGGGCTTTCGTCGAGCTCACCCCCGGGAGGGACGGGCTGGTACACATATCCAAGCTCTCGGACCGCCGGGTGGAGCGCGTTGAGGACGTAGTGAACGTCGGCGACAGGATAGAGGTCGAGATAGACGCCATCGACAACCTCGGGCGGATCAACCTCAGGGTACTGGACCTCAACCCGGGCGAGAAGTGATGGCCGGGGGAGGGGCGCCCGAGAACGGCCTGCTGAGGACCGAGCTTGATTCAGGGATAAGGGTCCTCAGCGAACGCATCCCGGGGGCGAGGTCCGTCTCCCTCGGGTTATGGATCGACACGGGCTCGCGCGACGAATCGCAGGGCGAGCACGGCCTGTGCCATTTCCTGGAGCACATGCTGTTCAAGGGCACGCCTTCCATGAGCGCGCGTGACATAGCTGTGGCGTTCGACCACATGGGTGCGGACATCAACGCGGCCACCGGTCGCGAGCACACGTCCGTGTACTCCCGCATGCTGCAGGAGTACCTGCCGCGCGCACTGGAGATCGTCGTCGACATGACCCGGAACTCCTCCATCGAAGCGGGCGAGCTTGACTCCGAACGGCAGGTCGTCCTCGAAGAGATAAACATGCACAACGACTCCCCGGACGAAATGGTCCACGATTACCTGGCGCAAGCGCTGTGGGGCGACCACCCGATCGGCCACAGCGTCCTGGGAGACGCGGAAGTGATAATGACCGTCGATGACGAAAGGCTCTCCGAGTTCTACCGGGAGCGCTACGTCGGCTCCCGGATCGTCCTCTCGGCGGCTGGGTCCGTGGACCACGACCGGCTGTGTGAGCTCGTGGGAGGCGCCATGGAAGGCATCGCTCAGGGCCGGGACGCCGCGAGGGAGGACTCTATGCCGGTTCCGCTCTCGAGCACCGTTATCCACAGGAAGGAAACGGAGCAGGCTCACATAGCGATGGGCTCGAAGGGCCTGCCCCGCAGGCACCCGGACCGGTTCGCGATGTCAGTGCTCGACAACATCATGGGCGGGAGCATGAGCTCCAGGCTGTTCCAGAAAATAAGGGAGCAGCTCGGCCTGGTGTACTCGATCTATTCCTTCAGCGGGCTCTTTCTGGGGATGGGCATGGTCGGCATCTACTGTGGCACTCACCCGGCGCAGGCCGAGAAAGTCATCGGCCTCGTCGAGGATGAGCTGGTCAAGGCGAGGGACGGGGGCTTTGCCGCCGAAGAGCTCGAGAGGGCCAAAAACCACATAAAGGGAGCCCTCGTCATAAGCAACGAGGACAGCGGCAACCGCATGAACCGCATAGCCAAGGCCGAGATGTCCGGAGGAGAGCACCTTACGATAGACGAGATGGTCGAGCGCGTTGACAAAGTGACCGTCGACGACCTGCACAGGGTATACGCGGAGACCTGGGGCGGCATCGGGGCGAGCCTGGCCGTGGTCGGGCCGTTCGATGCCGGTGAGATAGGGCTCTCCGGAAGGATCTGAACGGCTGGCCGTCGCAGCCCCGGCCGCGGGCGCATTGGAGGTAGGCCGATGTTGAGCGTCGGTGTTGCAGGAGCGCTGGGAAAGATGGGCGTTGAAGTGGTCTCCGCGGTCTCGGGCGACCCGGACCTCGAGCTGGTGGCGGTCATCGACCCGTCAGCGGTTGAAGGGCGGGAGCATCCGGCCTGCGGGTTGGGCGTGCTCGGCAGCCTCGATCCCGTAGACCCGTCGACCGTCGATGTCCTTGTCGATTTTACGGTGGCGGACTCCGCGGTGGGCAACATCCACTGGGCGCTTGACAACGGGGTGCACGCGGTGGTCGGCACCACCGGCATCCCGGCAGACGAATTAGAGCGTATCGCGGCCAGGGCGGCCGGCGCTTCCTCGAACGTGCTCATCGCCCCTAACTTCGCCATAGGGGCCGTGGTAATGATGAAACTCGCCCGCGCCGCCGCGCCCTCGTTCGACCAGTGCGAGATAATCGAGCTCCACCACAGGGGCAAGAAGGACGCGCCCAGCGGCACCGCGCTCGCCACCGCGATGGCGATAGAGGAGGCCGCGGACCTCCCGGAGCCGCCCGAGTCGCAGTCCCGCGAGGTGGCCGGAGCGAGGGGCGGAAGGCTCGGACCGGTCGGCATACACAGCATCCGCCTCGACGGCTTCGTCGCCAGCCAGGAGGTCATCTTCGGCGCCCGGGGCCAGACCCTCTCGATTCGCCACGACACCACCGACCGCTCGTGCTTCATGCCCGGAGTGCTGCTGGCCGTCAAGAAGGTGGGAGAGCTCCGGGGCCTCACCATCGGGCTCGACGACCTGCTCTGACGCAACAGCGGGGTCAGGTCATTTTGTTGCATTCTTGACTGAATCCAGACCGCCCTCTCGAAATGCAACAAAATGACCTGACCCCGCTGTTGCGCTCCAAAGGTGCACCCTGGCATGAAAAGAATACTTTATTGTGAGAGAGCCTTCTTTGGCGAGGATGAGATTTGGCAAAATCCGGCAAGAAAAAGAAGAAGAAGGGTCCCGCTTCGAGAAAGGGCGGTTCCGGGTCCGGAACGAGGAATTCCGGCTCTAAAGGCAGCCCGCAGGCAAAGAAGAAGGCTGAGAGCGCCCCGGCGGAGCCGTGGCTTACGCCCGGAAGGGTACGCGTCCTGTGGGGCGTCGGGTTCCTCGCGCTCGCCATATTCACCTTCCTCTGCATATTCGCGCCGTCCACGGCCGGCATAGTCGGGCGCGGGGTGAAGGCGGGGCTCGCCTGGGCCTTCGGCCTCGGCCGCTTCGCGGTGCCTTTCGTCTTCCTCGCCGGCGCCGTCATCGCTTTCACGAGGACTCCCGAGGTCAAGGTATCGCTCATCGCGGCGGGAACGGCGATGATATGCGTCTCCATCCTGGCCCTCCTTCACATCTCGACCCCCACGGGCGCGATGTTCACATACGACGAGCTGGCCGGGGGCGGGGGCCTGGTCGGCGCTGTGGTAGCGTGGCCCCTTGTCAAGCTGTTCGGCGAGGTCGGGGCCTACATATTCACTTTCGCGCTGCTGGCCGCCGGCGTCGTCGTCGCGTTCGAGGAGCAGCTGGTGGGGCTCTGGAAGCTGCTCAGGCGCCCGAAGCCCGAGGGGGGAAGGCCGGCCCCGGAGGTCGTCACCGAAGAGGACCCGGTGGTGCAGGCGGTACCCGCGGCGAAAGCCGCCGGCGCCAAGGTCTACCCGGCTAAACCAGCCCCTCCGCCGCCGGTCACCGAGGAGAACGGGGGGCAATTGGCCATCGACGTCAGCAAGCCGAGAGTGGGTAAATACAGGCTGCCTCCCGCTTCCATACTCAACCGCAGCCACGACAAGGCGTTCTCCAAGCAGACCAACGAGGAACGCAAACTCGCAATCGAGCACACACTGCACAGCATGGACGTGGACGCCAGCGTGGTCAAAGTCTCCAGGGGCCCCACGGTCTCTCTCTTCGAGGTAGAGGTGGGCACGGGCGAGAAGGTCAAGAGGGTCACCGAGCTCGAGCAGGACATCGCTTACGCACTGGGGTCTCCGGACATCAGGATATACTCGCCCATACCCGGGAGACAGGCCATCGGCATAGAGGTACCGAACCACATCCGGGACACGGTGCACCTGGGTGACATCATCGGTGCGCTGGGGCCCGCCGCGCCGCACAACCTGTTGACCGTCGCGGTTGGCAAGGACATGTCGGGGGAGGCCGTGGTCCTGGACCTGGCGCAGCTCCCGCACCTCCTTCTCGCGGGCTCGACCGGGGCCGGCAAGTCCTGCTGCATAAACGTGCTGGTGTGCTGCCTCCTCATGAGGTGCCGGCCTGAGCAGCTGAACTTCATCATGATCGACCCCAAGTACGTGGAGTTCACCTGGTACGACGGGCTTCCCCACCTGCTTTCGCCGGTCATAAACGAGCCGGAGCCTGCCGCAAAGGCCCTGCTCTGGGCCGTGAACGAGATGGACAGGAGGTACCAGGTCCTCCAGAAGCAGCGGGTGGTGCATATCGACGAGTACAACGCCATCGCCGATAAGGACAAGGACGTCGAGCCGCTGCCGAAGATAGTGATCGTGATAGACGAACTCGGAGACCTGATGATAGTGGCGCGTCGCGAGGTCGAGAGCTCCATAAGCAGGCTCACGGCCAAGGCGAGGGCCGTCGGAATTCACCTGATAATCGCCACGCAGCGGCCATCCGTGGACGTCATCACCGGGGTCATCAAGAACAACATCACGGCCAGGATAGCGTTCCAGGTCGCGAGCAACGCCGACTCCAGGACGATACTGGGGACAAAGGGCGCCGAGAAGCTCCTGGGCAAGGGCGACATGCTGCTCGACCCGGGCAACATCCCCCAGGCCGAGAGGGTCCAGGGAGCGCTCATCCAGCAGAAGGAGATAGAGTTCCTCACCGGCTACATACGCGAGCAGAAGCTCGAGGCCGGCAGGTCGATAGACCTGGACGAGGTCGAGACGTCCGTGAAGCAGGAGTTCTCCGAAGCGGACCCGCTCCTCGAGGAGGCCGCGGAGTTCGTGGTGTTCGCGGGAGAAGCGTCGGCCTCCATGCTGCAGACACACCTCAGGGTCGGGTACGCGAGGGCCCGCCGGATAGTGGTCGAGCTCTCGCAGATAGGCATTGTCGGCCCGCACGAGGGCAGCAAATCCCGCAAGGTCCTCATCACTCCGGAGGAGTTCGAGGACTGGAAGGAGCGGCGGCACAGCTCCGCCTAAGTTGCACTTTCCACCTCGTATTGGTACCCTATTCAAGACGTTTTCGACCTTTTTGCGGCCGGGGGTTGCTTGGTTGTTGAGAAGACTGGGGGACTGATTTGGCCAATCCTCTGGCCCAGCAAGTAGAGAAAATCCTGGCGGGGGCTGTGGGCGAGTTCATCGCCAAGGCGACCGTCAAGAAGAATTGCGAACTGATCGGTGCCACCCCGGATACCCTCAACTCGGCGCAGCTTCCCGAACTCGCTTCTCACATCGAGAAATCCGTCTCGTTCTTCTCGGGGAAAGAGACCGGGTCGGACGTCGCCGAGAAGATAAGGAACCTGAGCGGCTGAGACTCCCGGAATGGTCAATCCTTGATGAAGAACCTGGGACTGCCTAAGAAAATACTGCTGATAGGCATCACAAGAGCGCTTCTCTCACTCGCAGTCCTCATACCTGTACTGGCGATCGCCACCGATATCTCCGGGAACACCCTCCTGCTGGTGGGCATCATCCTGTTCTTCGGTGTCCTGACAGGGGAGGTCCTGGTGGTGTGGGGCCTGCAGCGGACAGTCGACCGTGAGCTCAAGCCCATCATCCAGTTCTCCTATGACGTGGCCGAGGGCGACCTCACCGGTCACCTCGACCGCAGGTCCAGCGATTCCGTCGGCAGGCTGTCGGTGGCCCAGAACGCCATGGTCGACGGCCTTCAGGTCATCATCGAGAAGCTGAGGGAAGCCTCGACGCTGGTTAGCGCGACCGCCGAGGAGCTTGCGGCTTCCTCGCAGCAGGTGATGGCCTCGGCCGAGGAGGTCTCCTCAACGGTCGAGCAGATATCCAGGGGAGCCGAGTCCCAGGCCAGGACGGTGGAGGAGGCCAGCCAGATCACGGGTGAGATAGCGGACATGGCCTCGAACGTGGCGGAGCAAGCGCGGATCTCGGCCGAGACCGCTCGCACCGCGAACGAGATCGCGCGGTCGGGTTCGGACAACGCGGCGCAGGCCGCCAGCAGGATGACCGAGATGCAGCACGCCATGGACGGGGTCACCGGCATCATGCAGGGCCTCGGTGACCGGTCGATGCAGATCGGCCTCATAGTCGATGTCATAACCGGCATCGCCGAGCAGACCAACATGCTCGCGCTCAATGCCGCGATAGAGGCGAGCAGGGCCGGCGAGCACGGGCGCGGGTTCGCGGTAGTCGCCGAGGAGGTCCGCAACCTCGCTGAGGGCAGCAGGAAAGCGGCAGAGCAGATATCCAAGATGATCCGCGACACCGAGGGAGAGACTTCCAGGGCCCTAAAGGCGGTGGAGAGCTCCAAGGAGATAATCTCGGGCTCGATCGAGGTGATACAGTCGACCTTCGACGCCCTTACCAACGTCGTTGAGATAGTCGATGACATCGCCGGCGGAGCCGAGTCCGTCTACAAGGCCACCGAGGCCCAGAGGGAGGGCTCGGAGAGGGTCGTGCGTGCTTCGCATGACATCGCCGCCATAGCGGAGCAGGCGGCCGCCGGGACGGAGGAAGCCTCCGCGGCCGCTAACGAGCAGGCCGCCTCCGTCGAGGAAATGCGCGCCAGCATCCAGGAGCTAGCGCGGTTCTCCGTCGAGATGAAGCACCTGGTCGACGGCTTCAAGCTCGGGAAGAAGGACTGACTGTGGCCGCGGGTGACAGCTCCTTCGACATTGTCAGCAAGGTCGACCTCCCCGAGCTCGACAACGCGCTCAACCAGGCCCGCAAGGAGATAGACAACCGTTTCGACTTCAAGGGCTCGGGCTCGCGAATCGAGAGCGGCAAGGATACGGTCACGGTCTTCTCGGCGGACGAGTTCCATCTCAAATCGATGCTGGATGTCATAGAGTCCAAGCTGGTCCGCCGCGAGGTGCCCCCGGAGGCCGTCTCCTGGGGACCCATTCTGGACGGGCCCAAGGGCACCGTCAAACGGGAGGCGAAGATCCTCCAGGGGATAGATGCCGACAAGGCTCGCGAGATAACCAAGTTCATCAAGAAGCTGGACAAGAAGACCAATGTGACTGTCCAGCAGGACCAGGTCCGGGTCTCCAGCAAGAGCAAGGACTCGCTGCAGACCGTCATAAAAGCCCTCAAGGAGCACGACTTCGAGATTCCCCTCCAGTTCACCAACTACCGGTAGGCCCCCGGGGCCGGCCCTCGAACCCTGACATGAAGAAACGCGCCTACATGCTGGTCACGCTCGGATGCTTCAGGAACGAGGTCGAGTCAGACCTCGTCCGCAGCTCGCTCTCGCAGCTGGGAATGGAGGAGACGGGCGCGATCGAGGACGCGGAACTCATCGTGGTAAACACCTGCGGTTTTATATCTGACGCCTGTGACGAGGGCATAGACACAATACTGGAGCTCGACGCGACCCGCGGCGGCGGCCCGGGACGGCCTCCCATCCTGGTGCTCGGGTGCATGGCCCAGAGGTACGGCGCCCGCCTGGCCGAGGAGATGCCCGAGATAGACGGTCTGCTGGGCTCGGACTGGAGCGGCCCCCTGGCCGGGGCGGTCGCGGACCTTCTCGAGGGCCGGCACGTCGTCTCGACGCCGGGAGCACCCGGCCTGCGCGATGTCCCCAGGACCGTGGACTCGTCGGAGAGCCCGACACTGTTCATCAGGGTGGCGGACGGCTGCGACAGGGGATGCAGGTTCTGCTCGATACCCTCCATCAGGGGCGGCTACTCCAGCCGCTCTCCCGAGAGCGTCTGTGAGGAGGTCAGGCGTCTCGCGGAAGGACGCCCCCGTGAGGTGATACTCCTTGCGCAGGACCTTACCTCATACGGATGCGACCTCGCGGACGGCACGGACCTCCCCCTGCTGGTGCGGAGGCTCGTCAGCCTGGAAGAAGTCCACTGGTTGAGGCTGCTCTACCTCCAACCTGAAGGCGTGACAGGCGCGCTCCTCGACGAGGTCGCCCGAAGCCCGAAGGTCTGCAGGTACTTCGACATACCTTTCCAGCACGCGAGCTCCTCGGTTCTCCGGAGGATGGGACGGCCGGGCGGCTATGGCGAGAACATGGAGCTCGTCAAGGCCGTCAGGTCTCGGTTCCCCGAGGCGGCCCTTCGGACGACCATGATGGTCGGCTACCCGGGCGAGACCGAGGAGGAATTCGGCGAGCTCCTGAGATTCGTCGAAGAGGCCCGCTTCGACTGGATGGGAGCGTTCATCTTCTCACCGGAGGAGGGCACGGCGGCGGAGTCACTGGGGGGAACGGTGACGGTCGAGGAGGGCGTTTCACGCTATAATATGCTAATCGAGGCGCAGGAGAAGGTGGAAGAGTCCGGCCTCCGCAGGTTCGAAGGCCGCCGCCTCAAGGTCGTAGTCGAAGGGGCGTCGGAGCTGGACGGATACGACCTGGTGGGCCGCTCATACAGAGAAGCCCCGGTGGTCGACGGCGTCATCCACCTGAAGCGCGGAACGGGAGCGCCACCACCGGAAACAGCCGGTGGGTTCTCATGGGCGAAGATAACTGGAAGCGAGGGCCTTGACCTTGCCGGAGAAATCAGCTGAAGCCGTCTTGACGTCCGAGTCCCTCTTCTCGGGAAAATGGCTCAACCCCGCCAATTTCATGACCGCGCTCCGGGTGCTGCTCGCGCCGCCGATAATCGCCCTGCTCGTATACAGGCCCCAGAGCTTCTCGTGGAGCTTCGCCGCCGGTACCATCTTCGTCATCGCGGCCCTCACCGACAAGGCCGACGGATATTATGCGCGCAAGTACGATTCGATCACCAGGCTGGGAGAGTTCCTGGACCCCCTCGCCGACAAGCTGCTCATGATTCCCCTGATGGTGACGATGGCCTTCGTGCCCGACGTCCAGCACGGCCTGCTGCCGCTCTGGGTCGTCATCATAGTAGTGGTCCGTGAGCTGCTCATATCGGGCATCAGGATGGTTGGCGTACGCAGGGGCATCTCATTTCCGGCTTCATGGTCCGGGAAGATCAAGATGTTCTCCCAGGTGATCGTCGTGGCCATCATCCTTTACTTCCCGGGCAGCTCCGGCGACACGTGGCTGCGACTGCTCGTGTACCTGATGGCGGCCATCACCCTTTACTCCGGTATTGATTACCTTTTCCGCGCGAGGCGCGAGATATTCAACAGGCCCGCCGCCGCCGAGGAAAGATGACCGCCGCACCTTTAACGATCTCAGTCCTCACCGTGGGGGATGAGCTCCTCTCCGGCGAGGTTGTTGACACCAACCTCCCCTCCATAGCCAGGGCGCTCTCCGAGCTCGGACTGGCCGTAGCCCGGCACGTTACCGCCGCCGACGACATCGAAGACATCGCACGCTGGGTGCGCGAGCTGTGCCGGGAAAGCGACGCCGTCATAGTAACCGGGGGCCTGGGGCCCACCAACGACGACCTCACCTGCGAGGCCGTCGCCAGGGCCGCCGGGCTCGAGCTCGTGCATCAACCGCACCTCGAGCGCGATCTCAGGGCTTTTTTCGAAGCGATGGGAAGGCCGATGGTGGAGGAGAACCTGAAGCAGGCCTTCCTGCCCGCCGGGTCGATGGAGATACCTCCGGCCGGGGGCACGGCCGCCGGCTTCATGCTCGAGCTGGACGGAGCCCTTGTGGCGGTGCTTCCCGGCGTCCCGCGCGAGATGGACGAGATGATGGCGTCTCACGTGGTCCCCGAACTCAGCAAGCGTCACGGGGGCGGCGAGGTCACTGTGACCAGGAGGCTCATGACCTTCGGCGCCGGCGAATCCGATGTGGCCAACCTCCTTTCCGACCTGATAGGAAAGGGCCCGGTCCGGTACGGTTTCCTGGCGCAGAGCGGACCGATCGTGGTGAAACTGACAGCATGCGCCGCTTCGCAACGGGAGGCGCTCGAGATTATCGGGCGGGAGCAGGCCCTGGCGACCGAGAGGCTCGGGGCGCTCCTTTACGCCACTGACGAGGAGACGATGGAGGAGGTCGTGGGCCGCCTTCTCAGGGAGTCCGGCAAGACACTGGCCGTTGCGGAATCACTGACCGCGGGGATGGTCTGCGCGCGCATCGCGAACGTGCCTGGCAGCTCAGATTACTTCCTGGGAGGGGTCGTAGCGTACAGCTCGGATTCCAAGCGCGAGATACTCGACATCCCCGACGAGCTGCTCGCTGACGGCGCGGTGAACACGGCGGTGGCAGAGGCCATGGCACAGTCCGTCAGGCGCCTGTTCGGCTCTGACATCGCGGTGTCGACAACAGGGGTGGCCGGGCCGGGGCAGGGAGGCGAGTCCAAGCCCCCGGGAACCGCGTGTGTCGCGCTTGCCCATCCCGGCGGTGTCGTGTCGCTTGAGCGGCGGCTTCCGGGCTACCGGCAGATGGTCCGCAACATCGCCACCATGGCGGCCCTCAACGCCGTCCGCCTCTACCTGTCATAAGACGTGACCCCGTTCATTGACTATCCAATGCATGAATGTTACCTTACGGGAGTGCGCGAGAATGCCCATTTAAAGGGCATTGTTGCTTAATGAGCGGCGAATTTCGCCGCTATATTTGCGGGGTCAAGATGGATTACAAGGACACTCTGAACCTTCCCAGGACCTCCTTCCCGATGAAGGGGAACCTGGCAAAGAAAGAGCCCGAAATACAGGGGCGCTGGGAGGAGATGCGCCTGTACGAGCGCATCCTCGAGAAAGGCGCCGGCAATCCCGTCTATATCCTCCACGACGGGCCTCCCTACGCCAACGGCGACATCCACGTGGGGACCGCTTACAACAAGATACTCAAGGACATGATCGTCAAGTACAAGACAATGCGCGGCTTCCGAGTACCTTACGTTCCCGGGTGGGACTGCCACGGCCAGCCGATCGAGCACGAGGTGACCAAGAGGCTTGGCCCCCACTCCGAGGTGGGCAAGGTCGAGCTGCGGCGGATGTGCCGCGAGTACGCCCTCAAATTCGTGGAGCGTCAGGCCGAGCAGTTCCAGAGGCTCGGCGTCTTCGGAGACTTCGATGACCCGTACCTGACTCTCAGGCCCGAGTACGAGGCGACAAACGTCGAGGTCTTTGCCAGGCTCTACGCCGACGGCCGTATCTACCGGGGAAGCAAGCCCATCCACTGGTGCACCAACTGCGTAACCGCGCTCGCCGAGGCCGAGATCGAGTACGAGGACAAGGAGTCGTACTCCATATACGTGAGATTCCCCCTGATCGACGAGTTCCCGCCTCTGACCCAGTCGGGCAAGCCGGTCGTGGTGCTAATCTGGACGACTACTCCCTGGACGCTCCCGGCCAACGTGGCCATAGCGCTCTCTGACAGGCTCCCGTACGTGGGCGTCGAGACGTCCGACGAGATACTGGTCATGGCGGAGCCTCTTGTGGACCGGGTGATGGAGGAGCTCGGGATAAGCGCATTCACCCTGACGGGTACGTTCACCGGGCAGGACATGGAAGGCCTGAACTGCCGCCACCCCTGGGCCGACTGGGACTCGGTCATCGTTCTCGCCAACTACGTCACCCTCGAGCAGGGCACGGGCTGCGTGCACACGGCGCCCGGGCACGGCCAGGAGGACTACCTCACGGGCCTCGAGTACGACCTGGCGAGCCCGATGCCGGTAGACGACCTCGGGTACTTCACCGAACTGGCGGGTCCGTTCGCCGGTCTGAGCCTGACAGAGGCCAATCCGCGCATAATCGAGGACCTCGCCGAGCGCGGGCTCCTGATGGCGTCGGGAACCGTCACGCACCAGTACCCGCACTGCTGGCGCTGCAAGCAGCCGGTGGTTTTCCGTGCAACGCCCCAGTGGTTCATCGCGCTCGACAGTTCGGAGGTCGGCGACCCTCTGCGCGCCGGCGCGATGAAGGCCGTGGGCGAGGTGGAATGGATACCCGACTGGACCATCAACCGCATAGGCTCGATGGTGGAGAACCGTCCCGACTGGTGCATATCCCGGCAGCGCGCGTGGGGCGTGCCGCTGCCCATACTCTACTGCTCGGCGTGCGGGCGCGAGCTTGTGACCCCGGAGACCCTTGAAGCCGTCCGCACCATGGTGGCGTCCGAGGGAGCGGATTCATGGTTCGAGAAAGACCCCTCGGAGTTCCTCCCGGCGGGCACCTCCTGCCCCGACTGCGGCGGCTCGTCCTTCGAGAAGGAGGAGGATATCGTCGACGTGTGGTTCGAATCCGGCATCAGCCACCTCGCGGTGCTTCGCAACCGCGACGACCTCCGCTGGCCGGCCGACCTCTACGTCGAAGGGAGCGACCAGCACCGCGGCTGGTTCCAGTCCAGCCTCCTGCTGTCCGTGGGGTTCACCGGGAAACCGCCTTACGGCGCCGTGCTGACCCACGGGTTCACCGTCGACGGTGCCGGGCGCAAGATGTCCAAGTCGCTCGGCAACGCGATTGATCCCCGCGAGGTCTACAACCGGTCCGGCGCTGACATACTGAGGCTGTGGACCGCGAGCACCGATTACTCCGGCGACATGCCGGTCTCCGAGGAGATACTCTCGCGCGTCACCGAGGCATACCGGCGCATCAGGAACACCCTGCGGTTCCTGCTGGGCAACACTTATGACTTCGACCCCGGGACGGACGCGGTCCCCTACGAGCAGATGGAAGAGATCGACCGCTGGATGCTCTCGAGGCTCCAGGGACTCATCTCCCGGGTGAGCGAACTCATGGAGCGCTGGCTCTTCCACCAGGCGGTTCAGGCGCTGCACCTCTTCTGCACGGTGGACCTGAGCTCTCTGTACCTGGACATACTCAAGGACCGCCTGTACACGTTCGCAGGCTCCTCGAGGCAGCGGCGCTCGGCTCAGACCGCGCTCCACCGCATACTGGTCGACCTGACCGCGATGATAGCTCCGGTCCTGGCTCACACGGCGGAGGAGGCCCTCTGGTCGATGCCCGACGGCGTGCGGCCCGGCGAGAGCGTCCACCTGCTCGGCTGGCCGTTATATGACGAGTCACTCGTTGACGGCGGCCTGGACGCCAAGTGGGAGAAGCTACTCGCGATACGCGAAGAGGTGTACCGCAAGCTCGAGGATGCCAGGCAGCAGGCGCTCCTCGGCACCAGCCTCGAGGCGCTGGTGACACTGTACGCCGGGGCCGACGACCTGGGGCTCCTGCAGGAGATGGACGGAGACCTGCCCGCGCTCTTCATAGTCTCCCAGGTGCAGGTGCTGGACATCTCTGAGTTCGCCGGCGAGCGGACATCCGAGGGCCCCGTCGAGGTGGTCGTCGAGCGGACCGGCGGTGCCAAGTGCCAGCGGTGCTGGAACTACAGCCCGGCGGTGGGCGCCGACTCCGAGCATCCCGACATCTGCGACAGGTGCGTCCGGGCCCTCGGGGAGGGCGGCGGTTAGCCTTGTCGACCCGGTCCGGCAGGAACACCCTGGTCTTCGTCCTGACAGCACTCACGGTGGTTGCGCTCGACCAGGCGCTCAAGGCACTGGTGGTCTGGAGGATAGAGCCAGGCGATTCGTTCGATCTCATACCGCGCGCCCTGACCGTGATCCATTCCACCAACACAGGCGCTGCTTTCGGCCTGCTGAGGGGGAGCAGCCAGGTTGTCCTGCTCGCGGCGCTCGTGGTCGTGGTCGTGATGCTGGCCTGGTTCTTCTACACCAGGCACCAGATGGGGGCGTGGTCGTTCGTCGGCCTCGGCCTGGTCATCGGAGGGGCCGTGGGGAACCTCATCGACAGGGTCTTCCGTGGCAGGGTAGTCGACTTCATCGACATACACTGGTGGCCGGTGTTCAACATCGCCGACCTCGCCATCGTGGCCGGTGTTATAATCGTGATGGTGGAGTACGCCCGGGAGCTCTGGCGGGACGAAGGCTCCGCTGAGCCCTGAGCCGGAGGTCTTGAGGTGTATCGAGAACTTTTCCACATAGGCAGCGTGACGATATATTCCTACGGCGTCTTCCTGGCTCTGGGCTTTATCGTCGCTACATTCTTCGCCAGGCGGTGGTACGTCGAGCGCTACCGTAACCCGGACGTCATCCTGGACTTCGTGCTCGCGGCCGTCGTCGGCGGCATCGTGGGAGCGCGCGTCTTCTACGTGATTGGGCACTGGTCGGACTTCTCCGGGGAGCCCGGAAAGATTTTCGCCCTCAATATGGAAGGGCTGGTCTTCTACGGCGGGCTCATACTGGGCCTGGCCCTCACCATCCTTGTCGGGTACATCCGCAAGGTCCGGTTCTGGGACACCATGGACCTGGCGGGCGTGTGCGTCCCCGTCGCGCTCGCGATGGGCCGGTTAGGCTGCCTGCTGAACGGGTGCTGCTACGGAAAGCCCACCAGTCTCCCGTGGGGCATCACCTACCCGGCCTCGAGCGGCATAGTAGGAGCGCGGCACCCCACCCAGATATATGAGCTGGTGCTGGACCTGGTGCTTTTCGGGCTCCTGTGGTGGAAGAAGGACGACTTCGAGCGCGAGGGCACGGCGTTCTGGCTGTTCGTCATGGGCTACGGGCTCATACGCTTCACGGTCGAGTTCTTCCGCGAGCACGCCCAGGCGTCCGCGGGCCTCGGATTCCAGGTAGGCAGCCTCGCAATGGTCGCCGTCGCCGCGGTGGTGTTGCTGCTCCGCTACCGACTACTACCGGCAAGGGCGAGCGGGGCGCTCGAGCCCGGGTTCCCAGAGCTGGAATGACATCTCCCGACCGCGGTTCCGCGAGCGTCAGCGCGGCAGAGGAAGGGGAGCGGCTCGACACCCTGGTATCCCGCCTCGCTGGCGTCTCACGGACCCTGGCTCAGAAGCTCATAGGCGACGGCCTGGTGCTCGTGGACGGTTCTCCCGCGAAGAAGAACCACCACGTCCAGGAGGGCGAGTCACTTTTCTGGGAAGTCCCGCCGCCCGCGCCAGCGGAGCTCGCCGCGCAGGACATCCCGCTCCACATCGTGTACGAGGACGAACACCTGGTCGTGGTCGACAAGCCGGCCGACATGGTCATGTACCCGGGTCCCGGGCACGGCTCCAATACCCTGGTCAACGCTCTTCTTTCGCGGTACCCGGATATCACCGGGGTGGGTGGGCGCGGCCGCCCGGGTGTTTTTCACAGGCTTGACAGGGGCACCTCCGGGCTGGTGGCCGTTGCCAGGACCGCGGAAGCTTTCGACGCGATGGTCGAGATGATGAAGGAGCGCAGGGTACGCCGTGAATACCTTGCGCTCGTAGTCGGGAGCGTCCCCGCCGATTCCGGGACGATAGACGCGCCGATGGGCAGGAGCCGGACGAACCGGAAACGCATGTCGGTGGACCGCACAGGCGGCAGGAGAGCGGTCTCGCGTTTCGAGGTCCAGCAGAGGTTCGCAGATGAGTACACCCTGGTCCGGGTCTGCCTCGAAACTGGACGGACCCACCAGATAAGGGTCCACTTCAGGCACATAGGCCACCCGGTGGCAGGCGATCCCGAGTATTCGCGCGGCAAGTCCTCGAGGCATCTCGAGCTCGAGCGGCAGTTCCTCCACGCGTACCGCCTCGCGTTTGACCACCCCGTGACTGGCGAGGTCCTCGACCTCAGGTGCGATCTGCCGGAAGACCTCGAGGTGGTGCTCACGGCACTTGTCCGCGAGAAATCACCATAGGAAAAACAGGCGGCTTTCGCCGCCTGTTTTATCACTCTGAGCAGGGGCTTCCTACTCGCAGCTGCCGTCCTTGAGCTGGTCCCTGTCCTGGGCCCGCGTCTGGTCCCTGCCGCCGCTTCGGGTCTGCGCCTGCGCGGCCTCGCCGGCTGACTCGCAGGTCCCGTCCTGCAGCTGGGTCCTCGTCTGGGTCATGGACTGCTCCTGGTTACACGCCTGCTCGCGAGACTGTGTCCTGGTCTGTGTCTGCGTCATGACCTGGTCGCCCTCCGGAGCGGCGCCTCCCGTCACGAGGCAGCTGCCGTCCTTGAGCTGGTCCTTCTGCTGATCCCTGTCGCGAGCCTGAACCTTGTCAGGCGAGAGTTCGGAGGAGGCGGGGTCGATGCAGCTGCCATCCTTGAGCTGGTCCTTGACCCTGTCCCGGTCCCTGGCCGCTGTCTTCGCGAGCGCGGTCCCAGCTACCAGGGCTCCCGCCACCATGAGGACACTCACTATCAGTGCGATCTTCTTGAACTTCATTATTCCGAATCACCTCCTTCGAGTCTCTCGCAGTTGATATCAGCGACAGGCGCAAAACGTTACGCGGGCAGGACGCTTTTCTTCGATGGCGGCCGGCGACTCCGGATGAGGCCACGTGTTTCGCTGCGGATGCGAGGAAGTGACCTGCAAGGTAAGAAGTCTATATAGGACGCTTTTCGACTGTCGATGCACCGCTCGCATCCAGATGAGTCCGTGAATGGGACGTAACAGATTGCTGATACTGCTGATATCAACTTTGAACAATGGATTTGATCGAGAAAGGGGCAGTATCCAGGAGAGCGACCTCGTCGATATAGCCGAAAGGGCGCGCAGGCGCGACCCCGAGGCGTTCGGGCGGCTGTTCGACCTCTTCTTCGACAGGCTCAAGAGGTACGCCTACTACAGGACGGGAGACATGCAGGCAGCGGAAGATCTGGCATCAGAGACCCTCACCAGCGGACTCGAGAGCATCGACAGGTTCAAAGACAGGGGAGGAACCATCGGCGCGTGGCTGTTCGGCATCGAGAGAAACCTCATCGCGAGGCACAGGGAAACCTCCCTCAAGGCAGAGGTCGTCGAGATTGACGACGAGCTGCCTTCGGGAGCGGATGAGGTTCCCGAGGCGGTCGCACTCGAAAGGCTGACCCACGAGCAGCTGTACTCGGCACTCGGTCTCCTGCCCGACGAGCAGCGTGACGTTGTCCTGCTGAGGTTCATGGAGAGATACGACGTCAAGACGGTTGCGCGGCTCATGGGCAAGAGGCCCGGGGCGGTAAGAGCCCTGCAGTTCCGCGCGATAGCGGCGCTGCGCTCGATCCTCGGAGCGGGGGAAGCGGCATGAGCCACCCGCAGGGCGGTCGGAAAGAACGCGAGCTCGAGAGGCTTGCCCATAGTATCGTCGAGGGCGGGGGCCGCGGCGCGCCTGATGCGCGCAGCGAAGAGGCCGCCATCATGCGATACCTGGCCGCGGGCGGGCCGGCCCTCCCGGCCGGCGAACGCGCCGAGGCCATGCGGGCCGAGCTCGTATCCAGGGCGAGGCAGGCCGAGCATGACTCGAGCGTTGGAAGAGCCGCGCCGGTGACTGTCGCGCGCCCGGGAGGCTTGGCGCCCGTTCTCGCGAAGGCCGCCGTCGCGGTCCTGGTTGCGACGGTCGTTCTGGCCGGCCTCGGAGCCGGTTCAACGAACGCCATGCCGGGTGATCCCTTCTACTCGATAAAGCGACTTATCGAGGGCGCGCACCTGGCGCTGCTCCCGGGCGGCCAGGCGGAAGCGGACGCGCTGCTGAACTACGCCGACGAGAGGATGGACGAGCTCGAGTACACCGGGGCCAGGGAAATGGACGAATGGTACAGCCCGCTGGCAAAAGGCGCCCAGAGCAGGATAGACAGCGCATACAGAGACTCCGCGGTCCTGGACGAGGTCCGGCGGGCCAGGGTCCGCTCGAGGGTCCGGAGGGCAGAGGAGAGGCTTCAGTCGCTCATCGGCCGGGCCCTTCCGCATGCCTCCGGGCAGGGCAGGGAAGACCTCGAGCGCGTGATGGAGCGTGCAAGGAGACGGCTGGGCTCTCCGGGTGTCGAGCAACCCGGTCCCGGAGGCCAGGAGAACCCGGGGTCGACGGGCGGCCAGGAGCAGATGCAGCAGCAGCAGCAACAGCAGCAACAGCAGAATGGTCAGGCTCCCCCGGAAGGGACGGATCCCGGTGGCCAGACCCAGCAGCAGCAGCAGCAGGATTCCGGTCAGCAGGGAAACCAGTACGACGGCATGTCCATCGAGCAGATGTTGTTCTCGCCCCAGAAGAACCAGGGCGGCGCCCGTCTGCAGGAACCGGCAGGAGCTCCCGGAAAGAGCGGCGAGCTCCTACAGGCCCCTGCCCACGATGCCGGCGATTGAACGGACCTTCCCCATCATGGAATCGAACTGGGTGAGCGTAAGCGCCTGCGGCCCGTCGCACAGGGCGGAATCGGGGTCGGGGTGCACCTCCACTATGATCCCGTCCGCTCCCGCTGCTATCGCGGCGAGGGCCATCGGCTCGACCAGGTGCGTCCGCCCGGTCGCGTGTGCCGGGTCCACGATGACCGGGAGATGCGAGATGTCCTTTATCACCGGGACCGCCGACAGGTCGAGAGTGTTCCTCGTGTAGGTCTCGAACGTGGTTATACCCCGCTCGCAGAGTATGACATCGCGGTTGCCCTCGATTATCACGTACTCCGCGGCGAGCAGGAGGTCCTTGACGGTCGAGCTCGGGCCCCGCTTGAGCATGGCGGGGTGCCCGCTCTTTCCGACTTCAGTGAGGAGGGCGAAATTCTGCATGTTGCGTGCCCCCACCTGGAGTATGTCGGCGTAGCGGCTCACCAGCTCGACGTTGCGGGGGTCGGTCACCTCCGTTATCACGAGAAGGCCGGTCTCCTCGCGCGCTTCGGCCAGGTACTTGAGCGCCTCCTCGCCGAGGCCCTGGAACGAGTAAGGGCTGGTGCGCGGCTTGTACGCGCCGCCCCTCAGCACCCTGGCCCCTGCGCTCTTGACCCGCCTCGCCGTCTGGAGGAGCATCTCCTCGCCCTCGACGGCGCACGGGCCGGCCATTACGACGACGTCCTCGCCCCCGATGCGCACGTCTCCGAGAGCTATGACCGTGTCCTCGGGGTGCGCCTCGCGTCCGGCGAACTTGTACGGCTGCAGGATCGGGATTATGTCCTCGACGCCGGGCATCCCGTGCATCTTCTCGACGATGCGGGTCTTGTCGTCTCCCACGATGCCTATGACGGTCTTCTGGACCCCGTATATTGGGTGTGTTCGCAGGCCGAAAGAGTGGACCTTCTCGATGACGTTCTCTATCTGCTCTTTGCCGGCCCCCGTCCGCATCACTATTATCATCGCAGTGACCGCTCCGTTTTCGTCGATGAGACCCAGACCTCGCCTCGAGGTCCGGAGTGATAATGGTAATCCTTTGGGACGGCTCTATCAACAAGCGGCGCGGCCGTGCCGTGCCGGGAGGAGGCCGGCGCTACAGGCCGGGCGCATCGTCCGGCCGGCATGCAGATGGCGATTCGCTCCAGGAGAGGTGGCCCTCGGAGTCGAGGAATGCTACCCCCCTGCTGCCTCCCACCCTCTCGGTGCCCTTCTCTTCGAGGTAGGCGGAGACTATGGCTTTGAGGCCCTCGACGCGTGACAGCTTAGCCGAGACCTGCCGGTGCGTGGCGACGAGCTCGTCGACGGCCTGGCCGATGTCAAGGCCGGGCGATGCCGAGGCGCCGCGCTTTGAGAGGACCTTGCCCGCCATCAGGTCGCATTCGTCGAGGAAATCGCACCAGGGGCAAAGGTTGTTCCTGCGCGGCTGGAATTCGTTCGACTGTATGCACCCGGCCACCCGCTCGACCTCGGCGAGAGCGGACTCCACACGTTCACCCGTGACGAACATGGTGTGACGGTGGTCCAGCAGGACGTAGTGGAACGTCACGCTCTCGACGGGTATCTCCCATATCTTCTCCGCCGCTATCTGGTAGAGCGGGAGCTGGAGGTCCTCGGCGAGCCTCCTCGCCGGCGGCAACCTGCGGTTTGTCTTGTAGTCGAATATCTCGAAGCCTCCGTCGGGGGTCTTGTCGAGACGGTCGATGACACCGGACAGCTCGCAGAAACCGAGATCGACCCTGAACTTGTACTCGAGCGCCGCGGGGACCCTGAACTGCCCGGGGTCTTTGAGTATGTTGTTCCTGTAGTACAGCTCGAGGGCGGACCTCGCCTGGTAGAAGTAACGGGCCTCTTCCTCGACAGAAGAGTATCCCTCGCTCAACCAGCAGGTCTCGAGTTGCTCTACAAGGTCTGAGAGGACCGGGGGGTCTGGTGTAGGGCAGGAGTACAGCCACTCGAGCGCCGAGTGTATGCTCTTTCCGAAGCTGAGTGCGGGACCCGGCTCAGCAGGACGCCCCTCCACGTACCTCAACCTGTAGGAAAGGGGGCAGTTCTGGTATGTCGATATCTCGCTGTAGCTTAGCTTCATGTGCCCCTTTCACACCCTTGCGCGTCGGTCTCCAGGATGATTATATATCCTGCCGCGGACATATCCGCGCGGAGTTGCAGGGTTCCAAAGGAAACCTCACCGGATACAAGAATTATATTAAGGCCCGTCCGCCGGAAGAACCTTGGAGATTGATTTGCCTCCGAAGTTTGCGCACCTTCATCTGCATACGGAGTACTCCATCCTGGACGGCGCTTGCCGTCTGACCGACGCCCTGGACGCCGCCCGGGAGATGGGCATGGAGTCCCTCGCGATAACCGACCACGGTGTGATGTACGGGGCCCTCGCTTTCTACGAGAAGGCCGTCGAGAGGGGGATTCGCCCGGTGATCGGCTCCGAGGTCTATGTCGCCCCGGGCGGGCGCCTCAAGCGCGACGCCGGGCTCGAGGAGCAGCCTTACCACCTGGTGCTCCTGGCGCTCAACAACGAGGGCTATCTCAACCTGATGCGTATCGTCACGAGGGGCTTCACCGAGGGTTTCTACTACAGGCCCCGGGTCGACATGGAGGTGCTCGGTGAGCACTCAAAAGGGCTCATCGCCCTGTCCGCGTGCCTGAAGGGCGAGGTGCAGGCCAGGCTTCTCCGGGGTGACGAAGACGGCGCCGAGGCCGCGGTCGAGCGTTACAACAGGACTTTCGGTGACGGCAACTTCTTCATCGAGCTCATGGACCATGGAATACCCGAGCAGGCGCAGGTCAACGCGCCGCTGGTGGAGCTCGCCCGGCGTAAGGGCATCGGGCTCGTGGCGACCAACGACGTGCACTACGTACGTCGGCAGGACTCCAGGCCCCACGACCACCTGCTCTGCATACAGACAGGGAAGGTGGTCTCCGAGCCCTCGCGGCTCCGCTTCTCGACGGACGAGTTCTACCTGAAGAGCCCCGACGAGATGTCGGCGCTCTTCCCGGATTTCCCTGAGGCACTCTCGAACACCGCGAAGCTCGCCGAGCGGTGCGACGTCGAGATAACGCTCGACAGGGTCTACCTGCCGAGGTACAAGGTCCCGGAAGGGTACGGCCTCAACTCGTACCTGGAGAGCCTCGCCTGGGAGGGCGTGCGAGAGCGGTACGGAGACCCGGCGCCGGCCGAGGTGGTGGAGAGGCTCAATACCGAGCTCGCCGTGATCGAGAAACTGGACTTCGCAGGGTACTTCCTCATCGTCTGGGACTTCGTGAAGTACGCCAAGGGTCAGGGCATAAAGGTGGGCCCGGGAAGGGGCTCCGCCGCCGGCAGCCTGGTGGCGTACGCCCTCGGCATCACCACCATCGACCCGCTCAAGTACAGCCTCCTCTTCGAGAGGTTCCTCAACTCCGAACGGATAGCGCTCCCCGACATCGACATAGACTTCAGCCACTTCCGGCGCTCCGAGGTCATCGACTACGTCGCCGAGAAGTACGGGCGCGACCGGGTATCACCTATCGTGACGTTCTCGCGGCTCAAGGCGAAGCAGGCCGTCAAGGACGTCGGACGCGTCATGGACATCCCGTACGCGCGCATGGAGACCATCACGAAGATGATCCCGGACGAGGTCAACATGACGATCGACCTCGCGCTGGAACAGAGCGGGGAGCTCCGCGACCTGTACGAGACCGACCGTGAGGTCCACGACATAATCGACACGGCACGCAGCCTCGAGGGTATGGTCAGGCACGCCTCGGTGCACGCGGCGGGGGTTGTGATAGCGGACAATGCCATTGACACGTATTCCCCCCTCTCGCTGCAGCAGAAGAGCGGCGAGAACGCGAACGTCATCACCACCCAGTACGACATGTACGACGTCGAGAAGCTGGGCCTCCTCAAGGTCGACATGCTTGGGCTCAAGACCCAGAGCCTGCTCGAGCTGGCGGTGAAGCTCATCAAGGAGAGCCAGGGCACAGACGTGGACGTCGACGACCTGCCGGTGGATGACTCCGCCACCTTCAGGCTTATTCAGTCCGGGCACACGGTGGGGACGTTCCAGCTCGCGAGCCCGGGCATGCGCTCGCTGATGCGCGACATGGTCCCGAGCAAGTTCGAGGACATAATAGCCCTCATCGCGCTGTTCCGGCCCGGGCCGCTGCAGAGCGACATGCACAAAGTGTTCGTGGACCAGAAGCACGGCCGCAGGGACGTAAGCTACCCGCACCCCTCCCTGCAGGAGATACTTCGCGAGACTTACGGGGTCATCGTCTACCAGGAACAAGCCATGCAGATAGCGCAGGTCATGGCCGGTTACACAGGCCTCGAGGCCGACGAGCTGCGCAAGGCCATGGCCAAGAAAAAGTCCGAGATAATGTTCCGGCACCGCGAGAAGTTCATCGCGGGGAGCGTTGGAAGGGGCATCGACGAGCAGACCGCCACGGGCGTCTTCGACCTCATAGAGAAGTTCGGCGGGTACGGGTTCAACAAGTCGCACAGCACCGCCTACGCGGTGGTCTCCTACCAGACCGCGTACCTGAAGGCCCACTTCCCAGCCGAGTACATGTCGGCCCTCATGACGATATACATGGACAACCAGGACCGCCTGATCGAGTACATCAACGAGTGCAGGCGCATGGGCCTCAAAGTGAAACCGCCGGACATCAACCTGAGCGAAGGGCACTTCACGCCGGGCGAGCGGCACGTGCTGTTCGGGCTGTCCGCGGTGCGGAACGTGGGCTCCGCGGTTGTCGAACAAATACTCGCATGCCGCGAAGAGGGGGGCCCGTTCAAGAGCTTCACCGATTTCTGCGACAGGGTGCCCTCCTCGGTCACCAACAAGAAGACGGTGGAAAGCCTCATTAAGGCCGGTGCGTTCGACTCGGTGGAGCCCGACCGCAGCAGGCTGCTCGGCACGTACGACCTCGAGGTGAGCGCAGCCCAGCGCAGACGCCGGGACGCCGAGGAGGGGCAGGGCACGCTCTTCGGGGACGCCGACGAGGACGTGAACGGCCTGAACGGCCAGGGCGCCATCGCATTCCATGAGGTCCCAAGGCGCGAGCTCCTGGACTCCGAGAAGGAGATGCTCGGGGTCTACGTGAGCGACCACCCGCTGTCCGACTGGCGAGAGCAGCTGACGGCCCACACCGACACCGAGATAGCCCAGATATCGCCTGAGATGGAAAAGTCGTCCGTCACGGTCGGCGGCATGATCTCGAGGCTCGAGAAGCGCTACAACAAGCAGGGAAAGCCCTGGGCCAGCTTCACCCTCGAGGACTTCTCCGGCGGCATGGACTGCCTGGTGTTCTACAACAAGTACGAGACGCTGGCGGAGGAACTGCGCAACGACGCCATAGTGCTGGTCAAGGGAAGGCTCGACCTCAAGGACAACTCGCGCAAGATGCTGGTCGAGGAGGTGAAGCCCCTTCCCAAGACCGGGATGAAACCGGCACGCCTTGTACTGCTGCTGGAGACGGACAGGTCTACGGACGACCTGGCGGCTGAGGTCAAGCAGACGCTGATGCAGCACCCGGGCGACATACCGGTTCACCTCAGGCTGGTCGAGGAGGGGGGCGCCGCTGCCACCGTCAAGCTTGGGGAGCTCTACTCCGTCGAGACCGACGGCGACCTCATCGCCAAGCTGAAAGCCCTGCTCGGCAGGACGTCCGTCAGAATCGAGTACCCCGACATCTGAATCAAAGAGCTCCTCTCAAGGATCTATGGGTACCGCAAATCAGGGCTTTCCCTCAGTAGGAGGCGGTCCCGGCGTAGCAGAGCTGTCGACCTGGATACAGCGGCCTCCGTGGGAGGCGGTCCCGGCGAGG
>DYIU01000002.1:95542-777089 GCA_020723485.1 Acidimicrobium ferrooxidans
CAGAGCTGTCGACGGGGATACAACGGCCCCCGTGGGAGGCGGTCCCGGCGAGGCAGAGCTGTCGACGGGGATACAACGGCCCCCGTGGGAGGCGGTCCCGGCGAGGCACAGCGGTCGATCTGGATACAGTAATCCCCCATGCCGGGCCCGGGCTTCAGGGAGATGACCGCAGGTTTGAATCTCAAAAGCTAACAGTAATTATCAACTGTTATTCAGAACAACAGGAGTAACGCCCGTTGCGGCTTTCGTGCCCCGGTTTGGGTGAATTCCGTGGTCAGGGACCACTTCTGTTAACGACTGTTGTCAGTGTGATTCAAACCTGCGGCACGAAATCAGGAACGGTGAAGTCTCCGTTACCGCTCGAATTCGAGGACGGTGTTCCTGTCCGGGTCGACGAAGCAGTCCGGGCAGAATGCGACAACCTTGCCCCCGTCACACCCGAACCCGTAATCCTCGAGCTTGACGCAGAAATCGCAGAGTGGGATGCCGCATCCGAGGCAGAGGATGACCGCGTTGGCCTCTCCGCAGTAATGACAGTCCGTCCCTTCTTCTATCAATCGAGCCGCCTGCCTAATCGTATGGGTTGCGCTATACTTCGGTAGTCGAAAGGCTTCTGTGATGATGATATCGACGTTCGACGTCTCAAGGCAAGAAGACATAGCGCCCGCCGTCGCGCGGATACGCTCGACAGAGGCCGCCGGCGCGGGGGTCGAAGACGAGGTCAGGCGCGTCATCGACTCCGTCCGTGAGAACGGCGACGCCGCGCTCGTGGAGCTCACGAAGCGATTCGACGGCGTCAACCTGGAGCCCGGCCGGTTAGAGCTGCCCTCGACCGAAACCAGGGCCGCGCTCGACGCTCTCGACGGCCCTACAAGAGAGGCTCTCGGCAAGGCCGCCGAGCGTATCGCCAGTTTCGCACGCGAGGGCCTCTCGAGTGACTGGAAAAGGGAAGTGGCCCCGGGGCTTACCGTGGGGCAGGTGCACCGGCCCCTGGACACCGCGGGCATCTACGTGCCAGGTGGCAGGTTCCCGTACCCATCCACCGTACTCATGACGGGCATCCTCGCCCGCGAAGCGGGGGTCGGTGAAATCGTATTCTGCGTCCCCCCGTCGGACGGCGGGAGCCCCAACGCGACGACCCTGGCCGCAGCGGCCCTGGTCGGCGGCTGCAGGGTTTTCAGGGTCGGCGGCGCCCAGGCCGTCGCGGCGATGGCATACGGGACCGGCAGCGTCCCCAGGTGCCGTATCATCGCGGGGCCGGGCAACATCTACGTGGCCACCGCAAAGAGGATGCTGTCCGATGTGGTGAGCACCGACCTGGAGGCCGGGCCCAGCGAAGTCGCGGTTTACGTCGACGGCTCGGTAGACCTTTCATTCCCCGCCGCCGACATGCTGGCGCAGCTCGAGCACGACCCGCTTTCCCTCGCCGTCATGGTCTGTGAACAGCCCGACGTGCTTGATGCCGCCGCCGGGGTCATCAGCGGGCTCCTGGAGGGGCTCGACGAGGGTACCGCAACTGCCGGGGACGTGGCCCTGGTGCGCTGCGGCACGAGGGAGCTCTCGCTCGGCTTCCTCAACGAGCTCGCGCCCGAGCACCTGGAGCTCATGGTTGAAAGCGCCGTGGAGCTGCTGCCCGGGGTGACCTCGGCGGGATGCGTATTCCTGGGCCCGATGTCGGCTGTGGCCCTGGGCGATTACGTATCCGGGCCCAGCCACGTGCTGCCTACAGGAGGCACAGCGGCAAGGCTGTCCGGCCTCCGGTGCGATGACTTCCGGCGGACTATGAACGTTATCTCGTATACAGAAGAGGGCTTTGAAGCTGACGCGCCGGAGGCGAGGTTGCTCGCCGGGCTCGAAGGGCTGCGCTTCCACGCCCTTTCGCTCGACATAAGGAACCGCTGAGGCAGGAGGTACGAAGTTGTCCAGGAAAGGACAGATCGAGCGCAAGACGCGCGAGACGCTGATAAGCGTGTCGCTCGACCTGGACGGGTCGGGGCAGGCCGGGGTGTCTACGGGGCTGCCGTTCTTCGACCACATGCTCGAGCTCATGTTCAGGCATGCCCTGATCGACCTCGACATGGAGGCCAGCGGCGACCTCGAGGTCGACGGGCACCACACGGTGGAGGACACCGGCCTGGCTATCGGCGCGGCGCTGCTCCAGGCCCTGGGCGACAAGCGCGGGCTCACGAGGTTCGCTTCGAGCCTGGTGCCTATGGACGAGTGCCTGGCCGAGGTGGCGATCGACATCAGCGGCCGTCCGCACCTGACCTACGAGGTCGCGCTCGAGCCGGAGCCGCTCGGCAACCTGGACCCCGCCCTGGCGAAGGACTTCTTCCAGGGGCTGGTGAACGAGGCGGAACTGACGCTGCACATAGAGCTGCGCCGCGGCGGCGGCGTGCACCACAGCCTCGAGGCGGTCTTCAAGGCCGCCGGGCGGGCCCTCAAGGGCGCCGTTGCCATCGATCCCAGGGTCAGCGGCGTTCCCAGCACGAAGGGAAAGCTGTGATGCCGCGGGTCGGGATAATCGATTACGGCATGGGAAACCTCAGAAGCGTCGAGAAGGGGCTCCAGAAAGTCGGCGTGGAAGTCACGCTCTGCTCCGAAGCAGAGGAATTCGACTCATTCGACGGCCTGGTACTGCCGGGGGTTGGAGCATTCGGCGACGCGATGGGGCACCTTCGCGAACGGGGCATGGACCGGGCCCTCCACCACTACATCGGGTCGGGGCGCAACCTGCTCGGAATATGCCTGGGCCTCCAGATGCTGTTCGAGTACAGCGAGGAGCACGGCCGCAACGAGGGCCTCGGCGTGATCCCGGGAAAGGTCAGGAGGCTCCCGGGCACCGTCAAGGTTCCCCACATGGGCTGGAACGTACTGAACGTCACCCGCGATGTGCCGCTCTTCGAAGGCGTCGCGAGCGGGAGCCGTTTCTACTTCGTGCATTCTTACTACTGCGAGCCGTCCACGGATGACTGGACGATAGGGACCACCCCCTACGGGCTCGAGTTCACCTGTGCCGCCGGAAGGGAGAACGTATGGGGCCTCCAGTTCCACCCTGAGAAGTCGAGCCTTCTGGGGCTCCGGATCCTGGAGAACTTCGGCAGGATGGTGGCTTCGGGATGACAGCCGCGCAGTTCACTGTCATACCGGCGGTCGACATCAGGGGCGGAAGGTGCGTGCGCCTGTTCAGGGGCCTGCCCGAGAAAGAGACCGTGTTCTCCGAGGACCCGGTGCGCGTCGCCCGCCGTTGGCAGGACGAAGGCGCGAGCCTCCTGCACGTAGTGGACCTGGACGGCGCGTTCAAGGGCAGCCCGGTCAACGAGGACGTCGTGCTGCGCATCGCCGGCGAACTGAGCATACCCGTTGAGGTCGGCGGCGGCATCCGCACCCTCGACTCGGCTCTGGTGTACCTGGAGGGCGGGGTCTCGAGGGTCATAATCGGGACCGCTGCGTTCGGGGCGCCGGGCCTGCTGGAGGAGCTCTCTGCCGAGCTGGGAGAGCGACTCGCGGTAGGGGTGGACGTCAGGGACGGCCGCGTTGCGCTCGCCGGCTGGACCGAGACGGGGGACATGGGTCCCGTCGAGGCCGTTTCCATGCTCGGGGAAGCGGGGGTCCGTCGGGTCGTCTACACGGACACTGCCCGGGACGGCACCCTGTCCGGGCCGAACTTCCAGGGGATCGAGGAGGTAGCGCGCGCTTCCACAGCACCCGTAATCGCCTCGGGCGGGGTCGGCAGCCTGTCGGACGTCGAGCGCATAGCCGCGATGAGCGGTCTTGGAATCGAGGGAGTCATAATCGGCATGGCGCTCTACAGGGGTGGGTTCACGCTCCCCGAGGCGCAGCGGACCGCCGAGAGGGGAGCCGCCTGATGCTCGCCAAGAGGATAATACCGTGCCTGGACGTCGAGAGCGGGAGGGTGGTCAAGGGCGTACATTTCGTCAACCTTCGCGACGCTGGCGACCCCGTGGAGCTCGCGGCCTTCTATGACAGGGAAGGCGCGGACGAGCTCGTCTTCCTGGACATCACCGCCTCACACGAGGGAAGGGATACTAAGGTCGAGCTCGCCGGTCGCACAGGGGACGAGGTGTTCATCCCTTATACCATCGGCGGCGGGATTAGCACGCTGGACGACATCAGGAACATCCTCAAGGCCGGCGCTGACAAGATTTCGGTCAACACGGCCGCCGTCGACGATCCCTCGCTCGTGCGGCGCGCCTCCGAAAGGTTCGGGAGCCAGTGCGTTGTGGTGGCGATAGACGGCCGGAGGCGGCCGGACGGGTCGTGGGAGGTCTACACGCACGGAGGAAGGACGCCCACCGGGGTGGATGTCATGGAGTGGGCACGCAAGGTCGAGGCGCTTGGGGCCGGAGAGATAATGCTCACCAGCATGGACCGGGACGGCACCAAGCTCGGATACGACCTGCCGATGACGAAAGCGGTCTGCGACGCCGTGACAATTCCTGTAATCGCCAGCGGTGGTGCGGGCAACCTGGAGCACCTCGCGGAGGCGATAGAGGAGACCGGCTGCGACGCGGTGCTCGCGGCGAGCATCTTCCACTACGGGGAACACACCATAGCCGAGGCCAAGGCGCTCCTCGCCTCGCGCGGCATCGAGGTCCGGCTGTAACCCGCCGGCTCGCGCTGTAATTGAAATGCACAATGCCGTATAGTATTCACCTGACGCGTTTTTTCAAAGGAATCCACTGCCAGGGAGGTCGAGTGTGATGTTCAGGTCCAGGACTTTCGCAGGGGCTCTCGCCGCCTTCATCTTTATCGGCTTGGTCGCGGCGGTGCTCCTTCCCGGCTGCGGAAAGAGCAACGAGGGCAAGGTGTTCAAGGTAGGGGTCATCGTCTCCCTCTCCGGCCCCGCGGCCCCGCTGGGCCAGCCCGAGCAACGCTCCTTGAGCCTTCTCGAGGAGAACGTCAACGACTCGGGCGGCATCGACGGCGGCAAGGTCGAATTCGTCATCGAGGATGACGAAAGCGACCCGCAGAAGGCCAACCTCGCGGCGACCAAGCTGATAGAGCAGGAGGGGGTATCCGTGGTGATCGGGTGCAGCTCCACCGGCTCCACGCTCGCCATTTCGCCCACCGCGGAGAGCAAGCAGATCCCGGTGGTGTCCATGGCGGCCGGCACAAAGCTGACCCAGCCCGTGAAGAAATGGCTTTTCAGCGTCGCGCCCAACGACGCACTTGTCATCGAGAAGGTACTCATGTACATGCAGGACGACATAAAGGTGAAGAAAGTCGCCGTCCTGCATGATTCCAACGCGTACGGCACCGGTGGCGCCGACGAGTTCACGGCCAAGGCGCCCGATTATGGCATCACCGTCGTCTCCAACGAGAGCTACGGCTCGGCCGACACCGACATGACCGCCCAGCTGACCAAGATCGGGCAGACCGATGCTCAGGCGGTACTTGTCTGGGGCACAAACCCGGGGCCGGCCTCAATAGCGAAGAACATGCAGCAGTTGGGGATGGACCTGCCGTTCATAGGTTCCTCGGGCATAGCCAACAAGAAGTTCATCGAGCTCGCCGGCCCGGCGGCCGAGGGCGTTGTCTTCCCTGCAAGCCGCCTGATACTGCCGAGCACGATACCGGCCGGGAGCGAGTGGGCGAAGGTAGTAGAAGAGTTCAGCTCCGAGTACAAGGCGAAGTACGACCTTGACATCGACACCTTTGCCGCTCACGGCTGGGACGCCGGCAACATGGTGGTCAATGCCCTCCAGGAGGCTGGGGAGGACAGCGCCTTGATACGCGACGAGATAGAGCAGCTCGAGGATTACGCCGGGGCCGACGGGGTCTTCACGTACTCGCCGAAGGACCACGCCGGGCTCACCGTCGACGCGCTTGTCATGGTCAAGATAGAGAACGGCCAGTGGGTGGAGGCCGTCCAGTGAGAATTGTGGACAGCCAACTGACGATATGGTTAAATTCTTCTTTACAGTTTCTGCAGGGCACTGGTACGGGATGAGAAAAAGGGAGGGTGAATAGTGCTCAAGAAAACCAGCTCAGGATTGATACTCGTCGCATTATGCCTGGCGGTGCTCGTTGCCGTCACCGCAGCAGGCTGCGGAGAGCAGAAGGTCGACACCTCCAAGGAGACCTACAAGATAGGCGCGGTCCTGTCGCTCTCCGGGCCCGCGGCCCCGCTCGGGCAGCCCGAGCAGAGGGCGCTGGACCTCCTCGAGGAACAGCTGAACGACGGCGCCGGGGTGGACGGACACCCGGTCGAGTTCATAATCGAGGACGATGAGAGCCAGCCCGAGAAGGCCAAGGCCGCGATCACCAAGCTCATCAACCAGGAGAAGGTGGCCGGCGTCATCGGCAGCAGCACGACCGGCGCCACGCTTGCAATGGCCCCGGTCGCCCAGAGCTCCAAGATACCGCTCATCTGCTGCGCGGCAGGCACCAAGATAACCAACCCGGTCATGTCCTACGTGTTCCGCACGCCGCCGACCGACTCGATGGCCATCACCAAGGTGCTCCAGTACCTCAAGGCCAAGAAGATCGGCAAGATTGCGATACTGCACGACTCCAACGCCTTCGGCACCGGCGGCGCCGACGAGCTGAGCCAGAAGGCCGGCGAATACGACGTCGAGGTCGTGGCTCGCGAGAGCTACGGCTCGACCGACACAGACATGACCGCACAGCTCACCAAGATAAAGGGCACCCCGGCCGAGGCAATCGTGGTGTGGGGGACCAACCCGGGGCCGGCTTCCATAGCAAAGAACATGCAGCAGCTCGGCATGAACATACCGTACGTGGGCAGCCACGGCATCGCCAACCAGAAGTTCATCGAGCTGGCGGGCGCCGCTGCAAACGGTGTGGTTTTTCCCGCAGGAAAGCTGCTCGTCCCCGAGTCAATCGAGGAAGGGAGCGAGTGGCGCACAATGGTCGATGATTTCGCCGCCGAGTACAAGGCGAAGTACAACATGGACATCGACACGTTCGCGGCCCACGGATACGACGCGGGTCTCATAATGACCAAGGCCATGGAAGAGGCCGGCACCGATCCCGTCAAGCTGCGCGACGCGATAGAGGAGACCACCGCCCTGGTCGGAGTCGACGGCGAGTACAACTACTCGGCGAAGGACCACGACGGGCTCAAGACTTCCGATCTCATCATGATAATCATCGAGAACGGGAAGTGGACCGAAGAAAAGTCCTCCTGATACTGAAGAAAAACGGTAAAATAGAACAGGCTAGGTCTCTTCGGGCCTAGCCTGTTTCTTGGAATACTGGGAGTTCCACGTGGGAAGGGCTGACCGGAGGCAGAGAGCGCTGCTCGTAGGGTCGGCGGTGTTCGTCGGCCTGGTGATAGCCGCTACGCTCATTTCCAAGGGATCCACCGGCTTCCAGTGGATAGTGAGCGGCATAACCGTAGGAAGCATCTACGCGCTCATCGCCATGGGCTTCTCCGTCATCTACTCGAGCACCCGGGTCATCAACTTTGCCCAGGGCGAGTTCAGCATGCTCGGCGGGATGCTCATGTACAGCCTGTCCACCAGGGGAGGCCTGCCCCCATGGCTCGGCTTCATCTTCTCCGTCCTCATAGTCACAGCCATCGGCGCGGCCCTCGAGCGGCTCACCATACATCCCATGCGCGACCAGTCGGTCATCACGATAATCATCATCACCATCGGCATAGCGATAGCGCTCCGGGCTGTCGCGAAGTGGATATGGGGCACCGACCCGGTCAAGATAGCGTCGTTCTCCGGGGACTCACCCATCAGGTTCCTGGGGGCCGCGGTCGTTCCGCAGAGCTTCTGGGTGTTCGGGTTCGCCATAGTGGTAGTGATACTCGTTTTCCTGTTCTTCAACAGGACGCTGCTGGGCAAGGGCATGCGCGCCGCGGCCACGAACTCCGACGCCGCGAGCCTCGTGGGCGTGAGTTCTTCCACCAGCTCGCTCATAGCCTGGACGATAGCGGCCGCGGTCGGGGCGGCGGCCGGGATAGTCATCGCGCCCATCAACTTCGCGGGCTACAACTTCGGCATCATGCTGGGCCTGAAGGGGTTCACCGCGGCCGTGCTCGGGGGCCTGGGCAGCGCGCCCGGCGCAGTCGTGGGCGGCCTGGTGCTCGGGGTGCTCGAGACCATCACCGCCGGGGTGTTCCCGTCAGGGTACAAGGACGCCGTCGCGTTCCTCATCCTGATACTTGTACTTCTCATCAGGCCCCAGGGGCTTCTGGGCCGGGCTGAGGACGTGAAGGTATGAGTGACCCAATGAAGGCAGGAAAGACCGCGCTCGGCGGCGGAAAGGAGTACCGCACACTCCTCATCTTCGCCGTGGCGGTCTTCATAGTGCCCGCCTGGGCCACTTTCATCCCCGGCGACGTTCTGCACATGGACATAGTGAACATCATGGTGTTCGCCGGGATATACTCGTGCGTGGTCATCGGGCTGAACCTGCTCGTCGGCTACGCCGGCCAGATATCGCTGGGCCACGCGGCGTTCTTTGGCGTCGGCGCCTACACCACCGCGATACTCTGCACCAGGTTCAGCTGGTTCCCCACTTGGCTGGGGGTGCTTGCCGGGGTCCTCCTGGCGGGTGCCATAGGCTGGCTGGTGGGGGTGCCCGTTCTGCGCCTCAAGGGCCACTACCTGGCGATGGCGACGCTCGGGCTCGGAGAGATAGCTTTCATACTCTTCACCCAGCTCAAGTGGCTGACCGGGGGGACGATAGGGGTTCCGCAGGGGCTGAACGTATCCGTGGCCGAGATACCCTCGCTCTCGGTGTTCGGCTTCAGATTCGACACGGACATAAAGTTCTTCTTCCTGGCCTGGGGCATCGTGGTGCTCCTGATGCTGCTCAACATCAACATAATCAAGTCGCGGGTGGGGAGGGGCCTCAGGGCACTCCACTCCAGCGAGGTCGCGGCCGACGCGATGGGGGTGGACACGGCCCGCTATAAGACCCGCGTCTTCGTGCTGTCCGCGATGTTCGCCGGGCTTGGGGGGGCGCTCTTCGCGCACTTCCAGCGCTATATAAACCCCGAATCATTTGTCTTTTCCGTGTCGATTCTGTTCATCACGATGGTGGTCGTGGGAGGCATGGGGAACCTGTGGGGCGGCATAGTCGGCGTCATAGTGCTCACGTTCCTCCCCTCGGTGATACAGGCTCTGCCGCAGTGGATACCGGGGATACCGGAAAGCCTAACGAACTTCAGCAACTACTCTCTCGTCCTTTACGGGATACTGCTCATACTGTTCATGATGTTCATGCCCCAGGGGATTGCCGCAGGCCTCTCCCGGGGGCTTGCGTTCACCCAGAAGCGCGGCAGGCGCCTGAGGGACCGCTTCGAGGCGCGGAAGTACGAGGGACACTGATGGCGGAAGAACGGCTGCTCGAGATCGATAACGTGACCAAGCTCTTCGGGGGCCTCGCGGCCCTGAAAGAGGTCTCTTTCACCGTCTCGCCGGGCGAGATAAAGGCTATAATCGGCCCGAACGGCGCCGGGAAGACCACGCTCTTCGACGTGCTCACGGGAATACTGCGCCCGACCTCAGGCACCGTTCTGTTGAAAGGCCAGGGAACAGTGGGGCTCCGCCCCGACCAGATAACCGCAATGGGCATGATACGGACGTTCCAGACTATAAAGCTCTTCGAGGGCATGACGGTGCTCGAGAACGCCATGGTCGGCTGTCACTCGCGGACCGGGTCCGGGTTCCTTGCGACGGGCCTTCGCCTGCCGGCCTCGCGCCGCGAGGAGGCCCGCATCCATGAAGAAGCAATGGGCGTGCTCAAGGACGTCGGGTTGGAGAGACGCGCGCTCGAGGTGGGCACCAACCTGCCGTACGGGCAGCAGCGCATGCTCGAGCTCGCCAGGGCGCTGGCGAGCCGACCGGAGATACTGCTGCTGGACGAGCCCGCGGCCGGGCTGAACCAGTACGAGACCGGCGAGCTCTCGGCCCTTCTCTCGCGCTTCCGGGAGCGGGGCATCACAATCCTCATCGTCGAGCACGACATGGGCCTGGTGATGGACATCTCCGACGAGGTCGTGGTGCTCGACTACGGCGAGGTGATCGCCAGGGGCGCACCCGAGGTCGTGCAGAACGACCCCAAGGTCATCGAGGCCTACCTGGGAATCGAGGCTGACTGAACATGCTGCGCGTCGAGAAGCTCTCAACTTTCTACGGCAACATACAGGCCCTGCGCGAGATAACGATACGCGCCCGCAGGGGCAACATAACCACCATCATCGGGGCGAACGGCGCGGGCAAGACGACCCTGCTCCGCACCGTGACCGGCCTCATCAAGGCCCGCAACGGCCTGGTCATCTACGAGGACCGCGACATCACCAACCTGCAGCCGAACAGGATAGTCCACGCCGGAATATCGATGGTCCCGCAGGGCCGCCAGGTGTTCGGCGACATGACGGTGGCGGAGAACCTCGCCCTTGGCGCGTATGTGAGGCGCAGGAAGGAGCGAGCCGAGGTGCGCCAGGACCTGGACATGGTCTTCGGGCTCTTCCCGGTGCTCGAGGAGCGCAGGAAGCAGTCTGCGGGGACCCTCTCCGGCGGAGAGCAGCAGATGCTGGCGGTGGGGCGCGCCCTCATGTCACGGCCCCGGCTTCTGCTTCTTGACGAGCCCTCGATGGGCCTTGCGCCTAAGGTCATCCAGAGCATATTCAAGACGCTTCACCGCCTCCACGAGCAGGGGCTCACGATACTGCTGGTCGAACAGGACGCCAAGATAGCCCTGGAAACCGCCGATTATGGCTACGTGATGAGGACCGGCAGGGTGGCCCTGGAGGGCCCGGCGGACGAGCTCCTCGAGAACGAGGAAGTAAAGCGCATATACCTTGGTTGAGGTGAGCCATGAGTGACGACGAGGTCGAGGTCAGGGGAATAGAGGACATACGCTATGACGCGCGGGGGCTGGTTCCCGCCATAGTACAGGACCACGAGAACGGCCAGGTACTGATGCTCGCGTACATGAACGCGGAGTCCCTCCGCAGGACGGTGGAGACCGGCCGCACCTGGTTCTACTCCCGAAGCAGGGAGGAGCTCTGGCCCAAGGGGGAGACCAGCGGACACGTCCAGCACGTAAAGCGCATACTCTACGACTGTGACGCCGACACCCTGCTTGTGCAGGTGGAGCAGGTGGGCGCGGCCTGCCACACCGGTGAGCGCACCTGCTTCTACCGCGAGTTCGGGCTGCCCGGTGCCCCCGGCGGCGGCGACTGACTACTCGGCGCCGCGCCCCGGCTGCCGGCCCCTGACTACTCCGCGCCGCGCCCCGGCTGGTATAATCCGGGAGTGATGGCTCTTACCCTTCTGAGCAGCGGTGGTACGCCTTGCCTCTAGACGACATCGACCCGGACGTCCTTGAGTTCGTCGACGAATACGTCGACCGGTTCGCCACGTGGGACATCCTCGTGTTCTTCCATGAGAACCCGGGCGTCGAGCGCAAGCCGTCCGCGATAGCATCCGACATCGGTCGGAAGGCCGCGCTCGTCGAGGAGGCGCTCGCAGTCCTGAAGGAAAAGGGCGTCCTGGAAAGGGAGCCCGACGAGGCCGGCGAGCCCACCTACCGGTACGCCGCCTCGCCCGATTTCACTGCGGGCCTGGACTCGTTCCTCGCGGCAACGCGCGATCGCGCAACCCGCCTTGCCATAGTCAGCCGCATCCTCCAGAAGGAAGCCCGCAACGTTTAGGGTCAGACCACTTTCGTTGCGTTGTCAACATCAGCAACATCTACAACACCGACCATGCGCTCCGGCTGTTTGACACCGCAAGGTGCCTTTCCTAGAATCATAGTTCGAGCGGGAGTAGCTCAGTTGGTAGAGCGCGACCTTGCCAAGGTCGAGGTCGCCGGTTCGAGCCCGGTCTCCCGCTCCATGCATTGCCTTCCGCCTCGCGCTGAACCTGTATCCGACCCCGTAGACCGTTTCGATTAGTTTGCCCCACGGCACCGAGCCGGGTATCGACTGGCAAAAGAGGCTCCCCGCAGGTTTGAATCACAACAGTAGCCAGGAATTAACATCCAATATAACCAGCCTCGGAATTTTCAGCTAGAGCCTGAAATTCGTGCCAAGGCTGTTGTTGGTGATTAATAATGATAAAATATGTATGCTATTGTTAATATTTGTGATTCAAACCTGCGTTGCGATTGCCTTTCAGCGGCCCATACCCCGGTGAGGTCGGGACCGGCCAGCGTGGGAATGATGCCCGTCAGGTAAGGGTTGATTCTTCCTGTTCTCGAATTGATACTGACCGACCGCGCCGGATTCGCCTTATTTCAGGGCGACCATCTCGTGCAGGGTCACACCCGACTTGTCGTAGGTCTCACCCTTGTGTTCGACGTGCAGCTTGAAATCGGAGTCGAACCTGAAGTACCCCGGCCTGCCGATGAGCTTGTTTATCACCGGCTGGATGGCCTTGCTCCGCACGACGGGAAGGTCCTCGAGGAAATTGTGAGCGTCGATGACCTCGCGTACATCCAGCCGCAGGCCAACGCTCCCCGTGATGCCGATGTCCAGGCTCGACGGGTAATCACGGTTCGCGGTCGCGTTGAACACCGTCGGTCCCGTCTCGAGCGTCATCTCGCCGGAGCTCAAGATCACCTCGTCGCCCATGGCCAGCATCAGCGGGGTCGAGCAGTGGCCTCCGTACTTCTTCTGGGTCTTCACGTAGGCGTAGAGGAGGGTGAACTCGTCGACGTACAGCCTGCCCCAGTACCAGTAGGCGATTATCCGCTTCATGTCCCCGACGCCCCAGTTGTGGTCCTGGTACCCGATGCCGCGGGCCTCGAGCTCTCTGCCCCCGAACCTCACTGTTCCCTCGACCCTGGCCTTGGGGGAGGGGACAACCCAGGCGAAGAACTCGGTGTCCCCGTACCGCGTCATCCCGCCACCGGGCTTCCAGCCTGGGATCTCGTTGTGATAGGTGAGGTCGAATTCCATGTCCTCTTCGGCGAGATGCACCCTGTACGACGGCAGCCCGCCCCCTTCGGGGAACTCGGCGGAGCCGAAGTTATCTCCGATGCGCACGTCGAACCCGGTGGTGGAGGTCGAGACCTGGTCCTTCGGATAGAGCCTGGTCACGGAAAGCTTCTCGCCCGAGGGCTTGTAGACGTGGAGCTCGACGCCCGGCTTCCTGTTGATGAGCTCGGAAGCCTGGAGGAAACCGATCACCACGTGCCCGTCGGAGAGCTTCGCGTCGAAGTACCAGTGCTCGAAGTAGTTCTTGTGGTTAATGGGATGGACGGCATTTTCCTCAGGCCTCAGCGGTACGATCACACCGTCGCTCTTCCCAGGTCCTGTCCACGTCTCTACCGCCTTTATGGCCGCCATCGCCTCTCCCTTCTCCCGCTGCAGTCTTTCTCAGAGTCGTACCTTCGAACTCAAACGCTCCACGCACGCGTCGAAGTAGGTCGGGTCCTCTATCCTAACGGCTACCGCGCCCCTTTGACAGACCAGCGCGCACCTTCCGCAACGCTTGCAGAGCGCCCCCTGGACCGCCTTTCCGTCCACTACCTCCATCTGCTTGAAAAGGCACGTCTGCACGCATGCGCCGCACCCGTCACATGCATCTGTGACCTCGACGGCGACACCCTCGAGCGGCACCACCATGTCCTGGAACTCGCTGTCGGCGTGAGGGACTATCTCGTACAGGCAGCAGCAGGGACAGCAGTGGCAAACGCTCATCAGCCGGTCATAGTCCTTCAGCCCGAGAGCGAAAGCATCGAGGCGAAACTTCCCGATCGAGGTGACCAGCCCGAGCTCGGCGGCCATGCGAACGTGCTCCCTGGCTTCCTCGCGGCTCACGGGTCTTGCGATGCTGGGGTGTATCTCGCGAGCCGCGTCCCCCATGAAGATGCAGCCGAAGTCCGGGTCGTAGTCGCGGCATCCCATAGTCTTGCGGCACATGCAGTGATAGGAGATAACGTGGTACTCCGCCGTGTCGATGAAATGCTCAACTATTGATACAGGGGCAACCGTTCCAGGGGGAATCTCCAGCTGCTGGTTCACCGGTATGTAGGTGATGCTGGCGTTATCCGGCCCCAGGTACCGGCGGCTGACCGCCTTTATGCCGGGAACCCTGCTCAGCCTCGCCAGGGGCTTCTTGAACTTGAGAGCCTGCATGAGAGCGTAGAACGTGCGAGAGCTTTTTGCCACCGACCACCTCCGCGGTCCAGGTTTCGCCGAGTCACGCGCCTGCCGCAGTCAATTTAACCAGTTCTGGAACCAATATAGTAGAATATTCGCTGCCAGGCGGCGTAGCCAAGTGGTAAGGCAGAGGTCTGCAAAACCTCCATCACGGGTTCGACTCCCGTCGCCGCCTCCAGCGGCCCTCCGCGCGCTCAGGCCTTTCCGGCATCATCGCCGGATTCGTGGGATTTCAAGCCGATGATGCTTTAGGGGGGGAGAGCCTCGGTGATCCCTTCGAGCTGCCAGGCGTCGGGCTCTTTGTATCGTTCAAAGACACAGAGGGAAACCTTGCGACGCTCTATCAGGACTTCACGATAGGGCGGCTATGGAAGCAGGCCACTATTCAGCGAAGGGCAGCGCCGGGCGGGCGTCGCCACATCGGCTCAGGAGGAGGAGGCCTCGGGCTTTGAATCAACCATCCGGTACGCCACGTAGAGGATCACTATCGCCACCGTGACAGCGTTCGCGACCCAGATGAATATCCCGGCGTTGCCGGGGGAGTAGTTCTCGGCGATGACCATCTGCCGGATGTGCCCGACCATGTTCCCGAGCATCCAGGTAGACCCGGCCACTACCGCGGCCAGGAGCATCTCGTCCCTGAACCAGATGCACAGTATCCCGAGGATGCCTATCGCCAGATTCGCGATGCCCACCTCGAACTCGAAGGGGCTGGGCTGCCAGCCTATCTGCTCGGCTATCTCTGCGCCTCCGAAGATGTGCGCAAGACCCGCCATGATGCATGAGAACCCTATGAGGGTGACGACAGATGTCACAACGATTATCTCGAGGACATTCCTTGCGTTTCTCTCTCGCTTGGTGAAGATGACGCGGAAGACGCAAATCGCCGCCGCCAGGACTATGAAGAACAGAAATGCCATCGGTTCACTCCTTTCTCCGGTAAGTGTCGGTCGAATGACGAGGAGTCTTGAGCGCCGGGCGTAGGCCGCCACTCCCACCGGGAGCCTCGGTGGGTTAAGCTTGGCTCATGGATACAGCCGAAGACATAGCGCTCGAGTTCGCCGGCCTGAGGCTCGAGCTGATGGACCTCGAGGAGAGGTTCAACCCGAGGGGGGAGGACCTGTCCGCCGGGCCTCCCAGGGCGGCCAGGGCCTGGCCGGGTATCTGGGACGACATAGCGCGCCTCGCCCGGGCGGGGCTCGCGATGGTCGAATCCCGCAGGACCTATTTCCTCACCCCTTCGAGTCCTTCGAGGATGCATGACGACGGAAGGTTCTCCTACCGGCTCCTCTGGTTGATAGCGGCCGCAGGCTCGGTATGGGCGCGCAAGAGCACCCCTCCCGCTCTCCCGCTCGAGACGATCGAGTCCATCATGAAGTCGCTCCTGGCGCTGTCCGAGTACACCGCCGTGGTCCCCGACGAGATATTCCGCGCCAACGGCGAGGCCCTCAAGAACTTCGTGACCGCGTTCCCGGGGCTGGGTCCGCTGGTCGAAGACTGGGCGGAGAAGCAGCCGCCCGGCGACCGCAAGGGGATAGCCCGCTCCGCGGCCGAGGCCGCCAGGATGGCCGGCTGGCCCGACCTCGGGAAGCTGCTCTAAGCGGGCCGTCCGGCTAAGGAGTCGGATTGGTGACGGTGTCGGGGGCCTGCGGGACGGCCGGAACGCCCGGCGCCTGCGGCGTGAGCGGCGTCCAGAGCGGCGCCTCGCGGGCGTCGCCTGCGGCGGACTCCTTCTCGTAGACCTCCAGGTGACGGCCCCTGAGCCAGAAGCCGACGAGAAAGACCGCCAGTATAAGAACGGCGAGAGCTATCAGTATTCCGCGCCTGTGCTCGAGCAAACCGCGACGCCTCCTGTGGCGGTCATCTGAATAATGCCCTTTGTTCACGGTCAGACTTCTACCCGCCACGGCCTATTCCTGTTCACAGGTTGTGACCGGGAAGACCGCTGTCGCACACGGCGTTGGGCGCCGCGGGCCCGGATTCGAGGATGTAGTAGCGTCCGGTCGCGGGGCACTTCGGCGGGGATTCGAAGTAATGGTCCGTGACCAGGGGATGCCCTGCACCCACCCTCCCGTCGGGCGGGTACTTGCCGTCCGCGACATAATACCTGGCGATCGACGCCTCAAGGTCACGCAGGTTCGCCCGGCAAACGGACGCCTGGACCCTGTCCTGAAACTCCTCCCCGGTGGGGATGGAGAACAGCAGCCCGACGGCCGTCGCGACCAGTATCACCGCCAGGCCGAGCAGGCTGAACGTCATCCACCGGGGGCGGCGGTTCCTCCTGGGACGGTACGTGTCCAACTCGGCAAGGGCCAGCAGCCTGTCGACATTCTCGTCGTCAGAAGCGCCGCATTCGGCGCAGTACTCCTCGCCGGGACCGACCTCTTTCCCGCACTTAAGGCATACAGGCAAACCTGCCCTCCGTCGTTTGAACAAAATAACGTCTTCGGATAATATTATGGCGTCAAACTTGATGTTTTTCGACAGTGGGCGCGTAGCTCAGTGGGAGAGCGCTTCCTTGACGCGGAAGAGGTCGGTAGTTCGATCCTACTCGCGCCCACCATCTTTTTACCGTTACACTCCCCGGGGTGCCCGCGCGGAGTGGGCGGCGTGACGGGGAAACGCAGATGAAGATCACTTTCGAAGACGACCGCAGCATCGACGTGCCAGAGGGTTCGACCCCGCTGGATGCGTTTTCGGCCGCGGCAGTGGGTATCCCACCCGGCGCCGTGATTGCGGACATCGACGGGACCACGGTGGAGCTCAACCGCCCGCTCGAGCAGGGCGGCAGGCTTACGGTCATCGGTTTCGACGAGCCAAGGGGCCTTGAGGCGTACAGGCACACCGCCTCCCACGTGATGGCGCAAGCGGTCAAGAGGCTGCACCCCGACGCCAGGCTCGCCATCGGTCCGGCCATCGAGGACGGTTTCTACTACGACTTCGGGCTGCCCGGAGCGCTCTCTTCCGATGACCTGCCGGCGATAGAGGAGGAGATGGCGCGCATAGTCGAAGAGGACCTGCCGATAGTCCGCCGGGAGTTGCCGCGAGGGGAGGCCGCCGGGCTCTTCTCCGGACGCGGCGAGGATTACAAGGTGGAGCTCATCGAGGACATCGATGACGATATGGTAACGGTCTACGAGCAGGGCGAGTTCGTGGACCTGTGCCGCGGCCCTCACCTGGCGTCGACCGGCCCGCTCAAGGCTTTCAAGCTGCTGTCCGTAGCCGGAGCCTACTGGCGCGGTGACGAGAAACGGGAGATGCTCCAGCGCATCTACGGGACCGCCTTCGGCGACCCGGAAGCGCTGGGGGCGTACCTGGAGGCCCGCGAGGAAGCCGAGCGGCGCGACCACCGCAGGCTCGGCCCCGAGCTCGAGCTGTTCTCCATCAGGGAGGAGATAGGCCCCGGCCTCGTCATATACCACCCGAACGGGGCCATTGTGCGCACGGTCATCGAGGATTTCCTCAAGGTAGAGCACTCCAGGCGCGGCTACCAGCTCGTCATCTCTCCTCACGTCATGCGCACCGATGTCTGGAAGACAAGCGGCCACTACGACATGCAGTACCCGATGTACTTCTTCGAGATAGAGGGCCAGGGCTACGGCATAAAGCCGATGAACTGCCCTGCGCACATCTACATCTACAAATCCAAGACGCGAGGGCACCACGAGCTGCCGATCCGCTTTTTCGAGCTGGGTACCGTCTACCGGCACGAGCGCTCCGGCGTGCTGCATGGACTGCTGCGCGTGCGCGGCTTCACCCAGGACGACGCGCACATCTTCTGCACCATGGACCAGGCGGAGACCGAGATAAAAGACGCCATCCAGTTCGCGTTCGAGGCGCAGCGCACTTTCGGCTTCACCGAGTTCCGCATCGCCCTCTCCACCCGTCCGGACCACTCTGTCGGGACGCCCGAGAACTGGGAGCGCGCCACAGGCCTGCTCAAGAAGGCGCTCGAGGACCAGGGGCTCGAGTACTTCGTCGACGAGGGGGAGGGGGTCTTCTACGGGCCTAAGATAGACGTCAAGCTGCAGGACGCCCTCGGCAGGCTCTGGCAGGGCCCGACCATACAGTTCGACTTCAACCTCCCGGAGCGGTTCGACATGACCTTCGTCGGCGCTGACAACCGCGAGCACACCCCGGTGATGATCCACAGGACCGTCCTGGGCAGCGTGGAGCGATACATGGGCATCCTCATCGAGCACTACGCGGGGGCTTTCCCGCTCTGGCTCGCCCCGGTACAGGTGGAGATACTGCCCATAGCGGACCGCCACCTCGACTACGCAGGCAATGTGAAGGCGGCGCTCGAAGCGAACGGTATCAGGGTGAGGGTCAACGAGGAGCGCGAGACCACCGGCAACAAGATTCGCAAGGCCTGGCGCATGAAGGTCCCGTACATGGCCATCGTGGGGGACAACGAGATAGAGCAGGGCAATGTGAGCGTCCGCTCGCTCGCCGGGCGCGACGAGCGCGGTGTGGACCTCGAACGTTTCATCGGCGAGCTTACCGGCGAGATCGCGGCCCGCCGCTCGCTCGAGGTGTAGAGCTTGGAATACCTGTACACCCCCTGGAGGTACGAATACATGAGCACGGTCGACGAGAGGAAGGGCTGCATCTTCTGCGAGAAATCGGCCTCCGATGACGACCGTGAGAACCTCATCGTTCACCGCGACGAGCTGTGCTTCGGAATACTCAACCTCTACCCGTACTCAACTGGCCACGTCATGGTGGCGCCGTACCTGCACATTGGGACCATCGAGGAGCTCGACGCCGACGTCATAGCCTGCATGATGGCGCTCGCCAAGAGGTGCATGGCGGCGACACGCGACGCGTTCGGTCCGGACGGTTTCAACCTGGGGATAAACATATCGAGGTGCGCCGGAGCCGGCATAACCGACCACGTCCACATGCACGTCGTCCCGCGGTGGTCAGGTGACTCGAATTTCATGTCGGTGATAGGGGATACCCGCGTCCTGCCGCTCACACTAGACCAGGTCTGGCAGGAGCTGAGCAAGCGCCTCTAGTCTTCCTGCTCTTTCTTGTGGGCATCGATGATCTTCTGGGCGATATGGTCCGGGACCTCCTCGTAGTGCGAGAACTCGAGCGAGAAGACGCCCCTGCCGCCGGTTATGGACCTCAGGTCTATCGAGTAGCGCGACATCTCCGCGAGCGGGACCTGGGCGCTCACCACCTGCATCTTTCCCCTGGGCTCCATCCCCAGGATGCGACCGCGCTTTGAGTTGAGGTCGCCTATCACGTCTCCCATGAAGGCGTCCGGCACGGTCACCTTCACGTCCATGATCGGCTCCAGGAGAACCGGGTCGGCCTTGGAAAACCCGTCCTTCATGGCCTTCGAGGCCGCCATCTTGAAAGCCAGCTCCGAGGAGTCCACCGAGTGGAAGGACCCATCGTACACGGTCACGTACATGTCTACCATCGGGTACCCGGCAAGGTATCCCTCCTGCATCGCGGCCACCACGCCCTTCTCGACGCCGGGGATGTACTGCCTGGGTATGGACCCACCCACTATCTTCTCGGTGAACTCGAAGCCCTCGCCCCGCTCGCGGGGCTCCAGGCGCAGGAAGGCGTGGCCGAACTGGCCGTGGCCGCCGGTCTGCTTCTTGTGCTTGCCCTCAGACTCCACGTTCTTGCGTATGGTCTCCTTGTAGGGGACCTTGGGCATCTCGGTGGCGACGTCGACCCCGAATTTCCGCCTCATCTTCTCGACCACGACGTCCAGGTGAGTCTCGCCTGCGCCCGAGATGAGCGTCTGGTTGATCTCGGTGTCCCGGCGCACCGTGAGCATCGGGTCCTCCTCGCTCACGCGGCCGAGCGCGGTAGAGAGCTTGTCCTCGTCACCCTTGGTCTTCGGGGCCACGGCGAGCGACATGACCGGCACCGGGTACTCTATTGCCGGAAGGAGTATGGGCTGGTCCTTGTCGCAGAGAGTGTCGCCGGTGAACGTCTCGCCGAGCTTGGCGACCGCCCCGAGCTCACCGGCTGCGAGCTGTGGGACCGATGTCTGCTCCTTGCCGGTGACCCTGTAGAGCTGTCCTACGCGCTCGGACTTTCCGTGAGTGGAGTTGAAGACGGTGGAGTCGCTCTTGAAGACCCCGGAGAACACCCGGAAGTAAGTCAGCTTGCCGACGTACGGGTCAGCGAGCGTCTTGAACACCAGTGAGCACATCGGAGCGTCCTTGGCGCGAGGCCGTGACGCCTCATCGTCCTTGCCCGGCACGGTCCCGGTGACGTCCGGGAGCTCGTCACCTGTCGGGAGCACCCCGTCGATGAAATCGAGGAGCTCCGGAATGCCTATGCCCTTCGTGGCCGCGCCGCAGAGCACCGGGACCAGTGTACGCTCGCGCACGCCCTTCTTGAGGCCCCCGGATATCTCGTCGCCGGTGAGCTCGCCTTCCTCGAGGTACTTCTCGAGCAGGGAGTCGTCGGTCTCCGCGACCGCCTCGGTCAGCCTGCCTCGCCCATCCTCGAGGGCCTCCGCGAGCTCGTCGGGGACCGGGACCTCCCTGGACTTGCCCGGGCCGTCCGCTTCGAAGGCCTTGCCGCTGATCAGGTCCACGACGCCGCTGAAGCCGTGCTCCTCGCCGATGGGTATGCTCAATGGGACGACGTTCCCGCCGAGGGTGTCCCTGATGTCTTCCATGGTGCGCTCGAAGCTCGCCCGCTCGCGGTCCAGCTTGCTTATGAAGATGACGGCGGGGGAGCCCACGGCGGCGGCACGCTCCCACATTATCTCGGTCTGCACCTCCACCCCGTCCACGCCGGACACCACGAAGCAGCAGGTGTCGACGACCCGGACCGCGGAGATGGCGTCGCCCACGAAGTCCGCGTAGCCGGGCGTATCGACCACGGTGAGCCCGGTTCCCTTCCAGGACATCGTGGCAAGCGCCGCGTTAATAGATATCTTGCGCTTTATCTCGTCGTCGTCGAAGTCAGTGATGGTCGTGCCCTGCTCGACGTCTCCCATCCTGTTTATCGCACCTGTCGCAAACAGCAGGGCCTCGGCGAGCGTGGTCTTCCCGGAGCCGCCGTGCCCGAATAGTCCGACGTTCTTGACGGCCTTGCCCTCGGCTGCTGTCACAATAGTCCCCCTGTTATCTCTGGTGAAAACGAAAACTAATTATATCGTAACGGTTAGGCGAGTAAAGCGGGCCTCGAGGCTTCCCGGGACGCTTCCTTGCGCGCCGCTGACGCATCGGTTAACTTGGGGTCGAAGGTTGAAATTCCGGAGGATTATGAGCCTGCGAGATGATATGTACGGACCGGCGGTGGTCGCCGCAGTGGAGGAGGGGTCGCCCGCGGAAGAGGCGGGCATCCAGGCCGGCGACCTGATCATCGAGATCGACGGTGAGCCCATACGCGACATGGTCGACTACTACATACTGCTGGCCGACGACGTCAAGCACCGCTTCCTGGTTGAAAGGGGCGCCAGGAGGTTCGACGCGGACATCGACATCGGGGGGAGTGAACCCGGGCTGAGCATCCGGACACCGGTCTTCGGGCGCCTCCTGCTCTGCGACAACAACTGCACGTTCTGCTTCGTCGACCAGCTTCCATCCGGACTGAGGGACGCGGTATACGTCAAGGACGACGATTACAGGCTGAGCTTCCTGCAGGGCAACTTCATAACGCTGACCAATCTCGAGCCGGAGGACCTCGAGCGGATACTCGATGACAGGCTCTCCCCGCTCTGCGTGAGCCTTCACTCCACGGACCCCGAGCTGCGCGAGAGGATATTCCGCTCGCGCGGCGCGGCGCGCGCGCTCGACAACCTGGACGCTCTCCTCGAGGGAGGCATAGAGGTGCACGTCCAGCTGGTCATCATGCGTGGCGTGAACGACGCGGAGCACCTTGAGCGGACCCTGGAGGACCTGGCGGGCCGGTTCGGGGGCGTTTCTTCCATCGGCGTCGTGCCGGTGGGCATGAGCAGGGGAGGTCGTGTGGAGCCTCCAGCAAGCTGGGGATTCGACCGGGAGTCTTCGCTTCGCCTGCTCGAGGAGCTCGAGCGATGGCGGGATGTGTTCGGCGGCGCAGGGCCGTTCGCCTCGGACGAGTTCTTCTTCAACGCCGGCCTCGAGGCGCCGGAAGCCGACTACTACGGCGGCTTCCCCCAGGCCGAGAACGGCATCGGGCTCGCCAGGATATTCCGGGACTGGTTCGCCGAGTCCTCGTGGAGGAAGTATCTCCCCGATACCGGTTGTGAGAACACGGCACTCGTGACAACCCCCATCGGAAGCTGGGCCCTTTCCGGCCTGGGGCTCGAAGAGACCGGGGCAGGGCTGATAGTATGCACGAACAGCCTGTTCGGGCCCGGGGTCAACATCTGCGGCCTGCTGCCCGGAGCGGACGTTGTACGGGGCCTGGGCGGCTCCGCCGGCATCGAGCGCGCCCTTCTTCCGGCGGTTGCGCTCGACGAGAGCGAGGCATTCATTGACGGTTTATCGTTGTCCGAGGTATCGAGAATGAGCGGTGTCAGGGTGGAAGCGGTGCCCGTGAGCGGCGCGGCGCTGGTCGAGGCCCTCTGGAGGTCGGGATGAGGTCCAACCTCCCGGTGGTGGCTATACTCGGGCGCCCCAACGTAGGGAAGTCGACCCTTTTGAACCGCCTCTCGGCCCAGATGGCGGCCATCGTCGACTCGACCCCCGGGGTCACCCGCGACCGAAAGTACGTCCCGGCCCGCTGGCGGGACCGCGACTTCGTCGTGGCCGACACCGGCGGCGTGGGCATAGAGAGCGAGGGATGGCTGGCCGGGGAGATAGAGCGCCAGGCGTTCTTCGCCGCCGAGGAGTCCGACGTTCTCATCATGCTCGTCGACGTGAAGACCGGGGTGACCGACGACGACGAGTGGCTCACCCGCAGGCTCAAACGCCTGAGGAGGGAGGTGCTGCTCGTGGTTAACAAGGTCGACAGCCCGGAGTTGGAGAACGAGGCGGCCGTCTTCTACTCGCTGGGGCTGGGCGACCCCATAACGATAAGCGCCCATCACGGCCTCGGCATCGGAGACCTGCTCGACCGGGTGGTCGAGCTCCTTCCGCCTCCGGCCGCCGTCTCAGGGGAACCGGAGATCGCGATAGCGATAGTCGGAAGGCCCAACGTCGGCAAGTCCTCCATCCTCAACAGGCTCGCGGGAGAGGAGCGCGCGGTGGTGCACGAGGAGCCCCACACGACGCGCGACACCATAGACACCATTGTTGAAAGCGGTGGGACGGCTTACCGGATACTCGACACCGCGGGCATCCGCCGCAAGAGGACCGGCATGAGCGACATCGAGTACTACAGTTCCATCAGGACGTTCAAAGCCATCGAGGGGGCGGACGTCGTACTGCTGGTCGTGGACGGCGAGGAGGGGCCTACCGAGCACGACCAGAGGATAGCGAGCAAGGTCGACTCGCGCGGGCGGGCCGCGGTGGTCCTCATAAACAAGTGGGACGTCGTCGAGAAGATGGAGAACGCGCCCGACGTGCTCGAATCCATCTCGCACAAGTTCCGCTTCGCCCTGCACCTGCCGCTGCTCCGAATCTCCGCGTTGTCGGGAAGGGGCATGGATAAGATACTCCCGCTCGTCGACAACATCTACCAGGAGTGGCACCGGCGCGTGCCGACACCCGCCCTCAACGACTTCCTCTCGGAGGTGAAGACCCAGGTGGCGCCGCCGCGCAAGGCGGGGCGCCAACTCAAGCTCTACTACGCGACGCAGGCCGAGGTCGCGCCGCCGACCATCGTCGTCTTCGTGAACGACGCCGGACTGGTCAAGCCCGACTACCGCAGGTTCATCACCAGGCGCCTGCGCGAGGAGTACGGGTTCTGGGGGAGCCCGCTCCGCGTTCACTTCCGCACCGCCAAGGGCCCGAGGGACAAGCGCTAAATCCCTTCATTCAGGCGAAATCCGACCCGGACGTACGAATAATCCCGGGATGACGGCATTTTTTCGACTATCACAAAGGAGGAACCGCTCTTCCGTTGAACGCTTTACAAAAGACAGTGCTGGAAGGGGGTGAAGTTCTTGACCAAGAAAGAGCTTGCAGATGAGGTGGCAAAGAAAGCGAACCTGAAGAAGAAGGACGCCGAAGCGGCGATCGACGTGATGCTGGATACCATCGCCAAGACCCTCAAGAAGGGCCAGAAGGTACAGCTCGTCGGCTTTGGGACCTTCGAGGTCCGGAAGAGGAAGGCCAGGACAGGGATCAACCCCCAGACCAAGGCCAAGATCAAGATCGCGGCCAGCAAGGCCCCGGCGTTCCGCCCGGGCAAGGCCCTGAAGGACACGATAGCGAAATAGCAGTTGCACTTCCGTTGTTTGAGCCGGGGCCCTCGAGCCCCGGCTCATCCCTTTCCTGCAAACCGTTACGGCGGATGGTAAAATATCGTTTGCGTCGGGACGTGGCGCAGTCAGGTTAGCGCACTGGTCTGGGGGACCAGGGGTCGCCGGTTCAAATCCGGCCGTCCCGACCATACACCAGCGAACACGTCACCGGCGGATTTAAACCGGCGACGGGGGGTGCCGGGGGGCGGTGGAGCCCCCCGATTTCCCTTTCTACCAGAGGGGGGAGCAGCAGGTGCGAGAGCGCCTGCGCTGAGGGGGGACGAGACAGTCCCCCCTCAGGGAGCGGAGCGAGGAGCGGACGCGACGAGCGCAGCGACGTCGCCGCGTTCAAATCCGGCCGTCCCGACCATCGTTTATCCGTGTGGTTAAGCCGTTATTTGGTTCGGCGCCGAAAGGATATGTACAGAATGAATCCGGGAGACATCAGAGAAGAATCCATAAAATACCTGGTGGCCAATGGTGCCAAGCGAATATCATTCTTCGGCTCCTTCGTCAGGGGCGATGCGGGCCCCGGTAGCGACCTCGATGTCCTGGTCGAATTCTCTGAAAGGAAGAGCCTCCTTGAACTCGTCAGGCTGGAACGCGAGCTTTCCGATCGACTCGGCATGCCGGTGGATCTGCTGACAGCGAAGTCGATCAGTCCTCACCTGATTGAGCGGATCAGGGATGACATGGAGGTAATTTACGGGTGAGGCGAGACGATTCTCTGTACCTCGAGCACATCCGGGAATCAATTGCGAAGATTGAGAAATATACGAGCGGGGTCGACGAAAACGGGTTCATGTCGGACGATAAACTCCAGGACGCCGTGATAAGGCAACTTCAGATCATCGGAGAGGCCGTAAAGAGGCTTTCGGATGATACTACTGCCAAGTATTCCGAAGTCGAATGGAAAGACATCGCTGGTATGCGCGACAAGCTTGTTCATGACTACTTCGGGGTGGACATGGACGCCGTTTGGGATACCGTTGTCCAAGACCTGCCCAAACTAAAGCAAGCTTTATCAAGTGGCGCATGAACCGACGCGAGACGGAGTGCCGACCACACCGCCTACTCCTACAACGAGGCAAGCTGCTCAAATACTTCCAGTCAGAGACACCGGGTCAACCAAACAGGTAGAACTCAATGGGAGTCTACAGTGAGCGTTTCGATCTGGTCTTTAAAAGCTAAGAGGAAAATCCCTGTCCTGGCATTGATTGTTCTTGCAGTCCTGTGCACCTCGGGTTGCGGCAGCCCCAGCATAGGAAAACTGGAACAGATGCAGGTCTCGTGGACAGCTGATGTCGGCACGCTCGGTACCATAGTTGTTCATGGCACGTTTGTCCTGGCCAGCGGCACTACGACAGCCGGACGCAATGAGCTCTTCTGCTTCGAGGCTGAGTCCGGCAAGAAGCGATGGTCGTTTCTGGGTGTAAGCCAGTTCACTGAACAGATTGGGTTCTACGAAGAGAACGCTTGCGTCATAGACGAGAAAGACGAGCTCGTTCTCCTTGAGATCGAGACCGGCCGGGTTACCCGCACAGTGAATCTCAATTCAGACGAAATCGATGCGAACGACGAATCCCCGTATTCGGAAGAGCCATCCACAATCACTGGATTTGCCATTTCCAAGAGTACCTGCGTATTCGGAACCCAAGGTGGGACAATTGGAGCATATGACCTATCGGGTAACGCCAGGACATGGACTTCCTCAATCCCCTCGGAGTATCTGCTCAACTCATTCTCACCAATTATCGCGGGAGAGACCGTGGTGGTCTTGAGCGATACTCCATGCGCGTTCAGCTTGGCCGACGGAAAACCAACATGGACATCAGGCATCAAATATCCCAAGGGAGCAATTCCGATTGGAGACAGCGTGGCGGTCTGGAATGAAAACACACTCAGCAGAGTGCACCTGGTTAATGGCGAGACCGTTTTCAGCAGAAGTGTAAACGGAGAGCTTCAGCAATCATTCGCCCAGCACAACGAGGACATCTTCCTATTCGACAGGAAGCCGGGGCAAAAGGTCTCGGTTATCAAGATGAGTCTTAACAACGGAAAGACTGCCTGGGCCAGAGATTTCGACGAGCGGAATGTGAGCGGAGCGGCAACAGATGAAAAAGCCCTCTATTTCATTTCCAGCTCTGGCAATGTATACGCTGTGCGGCTTTCAGACGGTCAAGCGGTTGAGGGTTTCGAAATTGGAGCAAGAACAACGGCAATTACAGGCGTGGCAGCTTCGACGCAGGGTGTATTCACCGGTGGAAATCCAAAGATGTTCGCATTCAAACCAATCGATTGAAGTGTAGAGGACTCCCCGGACAGTCACATCGTCCTTCCAGGCCTGGTTGTCCATCAGATTCATGCGAATACACCAGTATCACCAAGTGCGGATTCGGAATGTACAGTGCTGTGGTAGACTTCTTTCTACATGTTTTCTACACGGACCTGACGCGCACCATGGTAGAGTAAGTGACACCAATGTTGAGTCACAAGCTCAATAAACCGCATTATACCGCCATTTATTGGCGAACCAACGGGTACCAAGAGAAACCATGAAACAGTACCGGGCACTGCATGAGTCAATCTGGGGGACCAGGGGTCGCCGGTTCAAATCCGGCCGTCCCGACCATACACCAGCGAACACGTCACCGGCGGATTTGAACCGGCGACGGGGGGTGCCGGGGGGCGGCAGAGCCCCCCGATTTCTTTTTCCACCAGAGGGGGGAGCAGCAGGTGCGCATGCGACGGCGCTGAGGGGGGACGAGACAGTCCCCCCTCAGGGAGCGGAGCGAGGAGCTTGCGACGAGCGCAGCAACGTCGCCGCGTTCAAATCCGGCCGTCCCGACCAGCCAGGTCGGTCTTACCCCTCGTATTTGGATGCCTACGGTAAGCCTTTCGCACTGTTGCGCCGCGCGTAACCGAATGCGGGGGCACCCGTTACAATAGTTATATGAGTAGTAACCGCAAGAAACGGCCCGTGCGTGCAATGTTTGCCTGGCTGGCAGCCTGCGCGGTCCTCACGCTATCTCTGCTGTGCGCAATCATCCCGCAGGGAGCTCTCGCGCAGGGCACGCCTGTGGGGGCTGACGTACCGGCCGGCGCGGCACCCACGTTCTCGGAGAGGTTTGGGGTCTGCGACCCGCACCTGATGTTCCATGACCCGGCGACGGGCGACGCCGTTCTCGACCACATGAACGAGGCCGGCATCGGGTGGGTGAGGATAGTCTTCGCGTGGCCGGACGTCGAGCCCCTGGACGACACCTGGGTCTTCACGCTCGCCGACCGGGCCGCCCGCGCCGCGCGGGAGCACGGGCTAAACGTACTGGGAGTCCTCGGGTTCTCCCCGACGTGGGCCAACGGCGGGCTTCCTTACAACAATCCCCCGACGCCGGACCACTATGACGACTGGCAGCAGTACGTGAGCACGGTGTGCGGCCGCTACGCCGGAGACGTCGATGCATGGGAGATATGGAACGAGGAGAACATCGAGGCGTTCTGGCAGGGAGCGCCGGACCCGGCTACGTACTGTGCCATCACCGAGGCCGCGTCCCCTGCGATAAGGGCGGCGGACCCCGTCTCGAAGGTCGTCATGGGCGGGGTTGCCGGCCTCGGGCCGGACTTCCTGGACGCCTGCCTCGACCTCGGTATCGCCGAGTACGTCGACGCCGTGGCGTATCACCCGTACGTCGAGACCATCGGTCCGCCCACCGGATACGCTCCCAAGGAATCGCTGTGCAGGAACATCGTCGGGTTCGTCCGCTGGCTCATCGGGGACCACACGACCAGGCCGCTCGAGATATGGATAACCGAGTTCGGCTGGACAACGGCGGAAGGCAGCGCCGCGGGAGTGAGCGAGGCCACACAGGCGTCCTACATGCTGCGTTCGCTCGTCAACTACGCCGGCACAGAGGCGGACCGCACGTTCTGGTACTGCCTGTGGGACGAAGAGGACGCTCCGGCAGATCCGGCCTACAACCTCGGGCTCCTCAGGAACGACCTCAGTCACAGGCCCGCATTCGGCTACTACCAGACGTTCCAGGCCGTGTTCGGCAGGGCCGTCTCCTATGCGCCGGCGGCCGCAACCTACTCATGCGGGACGCCGGAGACCCTCGAGGCGCACGCCTTCGCGCTCGACGACGGCTCACTGGCGCTGGGCGTCTGGAAATCCGACGACGCGACCGACAGCGTCACGGTGTCGCTCGCCCAGGCCGGATACGAGCGCCCCGTCTTCGTGGACCCCGCGACCGGCAAGGCCCGCTACGTGCAGGCCTACTCGCGGGACGTCTCAGGGAAGCTGACGATAGCGAACCTTGCCGCTGGCAAGACGCCGCTCATACTCCTGTTCGAGAAGACCAGGCCCGTCTGGTACCTGGGCGAAGGCACCACGGACTGGGGTTTCGACATGTACCTGACCATCGAGAACCCGAACGACGTCGGGGTCACCACCGGCATCAGGTACATGACCACGTCCGGGGAGGTCGCCGGGCCCACGGTCGCCCTTCCGGCCCGAAGCCAGGCGACGGTGTTCCCCCGGGAGACGCTCGGCAGCAGGGACTTCTCCACCAGGGTCGAGTGCGCCGAGGGCCTCACCATAGCGGTCGACAGGACCATGAGCTGGAACAACGGGGGAGAGGAGGGCCACTCCTCGGTGGGAGTGACCGGGCCTGCCACGTCCTGGTTCTTCCCCGAGGGCTCATCCAGTTGGGGGTTCGAGACGTGGACCGTCGTGCAGAACCCCGGGGACACTACCGCCTCCTGCACCCTCACTTACATGATAGAAGGTGAAGGTCCCCGCTCCTTCGTCAAGCAGGTGCCCCCGAGGTCCCGGGCCTCTTTCGACATGTCCGCCGACATAGGGGCGGCGGACGCCTCCATCCGCGTATCCTCCGACGTGCCGGTAGTGCCTGAGCGCGCGATGTACCGCAACGGCAGGCGCGAGGGCCACGCCTCAGTGGGAACGACCTCCCCTTCCACCGATTACTACCTCGCCGAAGGCACCACCGCCTGGGGCTTCACCACGTACGTGCTGGTGCAGAACCCGAACAGCTCCGAGGTCACGGTCACGCTCACCTACATGACGCCCGACGGACCCGTCGCCCAGCCTCCCTTCAGGATGCCGGCGCACTCCCGGAAGACAGTCAGGGCGAACGACTCTCTCCCCGGGACGGACCTTTCGACCCTGGTCCACGGGTCTCATCCCGTCATCGCGGAGCGGTCGATGTACTGGGACAGCCCCGCGGGCGAAGCCTGCCACGACTCGATAGGCGTCGAGAGCGCCCACATGACGTTCCTTCTCCCAGACGGGGACTCGAGGGGGGACAGGGAGACGTGGACGCTGGTGGCCAATCCGAACTCCTTCGACGTCCAGGTTGAGGTGAAGTACCTCACGCCGGACGGGTCCGGGAACGTCGCCTTCTCGGACACGGTGCGCGCCAACTCGCGCAGGACCTACGCAATGTCGGACCGGCTGGCCGACAGCCGCGCGTCCGTGGTCGTGAACAGCAAGACGGCCGGGGGCGGCATCGTGGCCGAGCGCGCGATGTACTGGAACAACCGGGGCGCCGGCACCGACACGGTGGGCGCTTTCTCCTACTGATTTGGTACCGGTCGCACTGTGATAGACTGTCCCAGATGTCGTTCGGACCGAGCCCTGGCCGTACGTTGCGGCAGGTCTCCGGCGGGGCTCCAGGCGGTACGGGAGGGCAATTGAAGTTTCTGAAGGAGAACCTGGCCAACATAGTCACGATGCTCCGGGTGTTCATGACCCCCCTGTTCGTGGTCTTCATGGTGATGGGCAACACCAATACCGACTTCAGGTACGCCGCCCTCGCCGTCTTCGTGTTCGGGGCGGTCACCGACTGGGTCGACGGGCAGGTCGCGCGCAGGATGAACATAGTCTCCAAGTTCGGTATCATGGTCGACCCGCTTGCCGACCGCCTCTTCATCGGGGCCACCATCATCACCCTCTACGCCATGAGGATGCTGCCGCTCCTGTTCCTCGTCGTCATCCTCGGCCGGGACCTCCTGATGGTCCTCGGGTACCCGTTCATCAGGAAGATAGACCCGGAGAAGGTGGCCGTGCACATCACCGGCAAGCTCGCCACCGCGATACTCTTTGTGGCGCTGGGCTGCCTGATACTGGCGCCCGCCCCGCACGAGGGGAGCTATTTCGGGTTCAGCGGCTACGCATTCACGGACCCCGGCACCTGGCAGTTCTGGGGACTGTGGTTCTTCGTTATAGGCGCCGTCTTCTCGCTCATATCCGCGGGAATATACGTCTCGCGCGTCGTGGAGCTCTTGAAGGAAGAGGAAGCCGGGGCCGGTCAGGCGGCCTGACGGCGCGGCTGGAGGGAGCCTGTGAACGACGTACAGGAATCCGGGATGCAGGCGGTCGTGATGGCCGGCGGCCAGGGGACCCGCCTGAGGCCGCTGACCAGCAACCAGCCCAAGCCGATGGTGCCGGTTGTGAACAAGCCCATCATGGAGCACATTGTCGAGCTCCTGCGGCGCCACGGTTTCGGCCAGGTGGTGGTCACCCTCCAGTTCCTGCCCACGGTCATCACCAACTACTTCGGTGACGGCTCCCCGTGGGGAGTCGACATCAACTACGTCACGGAGGAGAGCCCGCTCGGCACGGCGGGCAGCGTGCGCAACGCCCGGTCGTTCCTGGACCGCACCTTCGTGGTGGTCAGCGGCGACGCCATAACGGACATCGACCTGACGGCCGCCGCTCGCTTTCACGCCGAGCGCGGCGCGATGGCCACAATCGTGCTCAAGAAGGCGCCCGACCCCCTCGAGTTCGGCCTGGTCATCACCGAGGAGGACGGGCGCATCGTACGCTTCCTGGAGAAGCCGGGGTGGGGAGAGGTGTTCTCCGACACCATAAACACGGGCATCTACATCCTCGAGCCCGACGTGCTCGGCATGGTCCCCGGAGACAGGCCGTACGATTTCTCAAAGGAGCTGTACCCGCAGATGCTCGAGAACGGACTGCCTCTATACGGCTACGTGGCCGAAGGCTACTGGACCGACGTCGGCAACCACGAGCAGTACCTGGCCGCCCACCGCGACATCCTGGACGGGCTGGTCGACGTGGAAGTCCCCGGGCACAAGCTCGAGAACAACGTCTGGATAGGAGACGGCGTCGAGCTCGACGAGGACGCCAAGCTGTCGGGCCCTCTCCTTATAGGGAACCACGTCAAGATCGAGGGCGGCACCAAGGTGCGCGAGTACACGGTCATCGGGGACAACGTCGTGGTCAAGCGCGACAACTTCCTGCACCGCTCGGTGATACTCGACAACACGTACGTCGGCCCCTCGTGCCATATCCGGGGCACGGTCCTCGGCCGCAACTGCGACGTAAAGTCCGGGGTACGCATCGACGAGGGCGTGGTGATGGGCGACGACTGCCTGGTCGGCGAGAACGCGATAATCAACCAGGGCGTCCTCGTCTTCCCGTTCAAGACGGTTGACGCCGGCGCCACCGTCAACACGAGCATCATCTGGGAATCTCGCGGGATGCGCTCCCTCTTCGGGAAGCGCGGCGTCTCCGGGCTCATCAACGTTGACATAACGCCCGAGATGGCGGTGCGCCTCGGAATGGCGTACGGCTCGATGCTCCCGGTGAACGCCCAGGTGGTGACGAGCCGCGACGGCACCAGGGCGGCCCGTATCATCAAGCGCGCCTTCATGGCGGGGCTCAACGCAACCGGGGTACACTGCCGCGACCTGGAGATGAGCGCGGTGCCGGTCAACCGCTTCACGGTCGAGAGCCACAGCGACCAGGGCGGCGTGGACACGCGCACCAGCGAGCGCGACCCCCAGTGGCTGGACATCAGCTTCTTCGACGAGCGGGGCCGCGACCTGGACGTGGACGCGCGGCGCAACATGGAGAGGATATACTCGAGGAGCGACTTCCGGCGCGGCTTTTTAGAGGAGCTGGGCGAGATATACTTCCCGGCGCGCGCCAGGGAGGCCTATACGCGCACACTCCTCGAGAAGGTAGACATAGAGTCGATAGCATCGGCCGGGTTCAAAGTGGTCTTCGACTACGGCTACGGCGCGGCTTCACTCATAATGCCGGGCATCCTGGGCAAGCTCGGCTGCGAGGTCCTGAGCCTCAACGCCTACACCGACGAAAAGCGCCTGGTCACCTCCCGGCCGAGCCGCGACGAGTCGCTCAAGCGCCTCGGCGAGGTGGTCTCGAGCTTCAACGCGGACCTGGGGCTGATGTTCGACAACGGCGCCGAGAGGCTCGCCGTGGTCGACAACAGCGGTTCCGCGCGTGCTGGCGGAGACCTGCTGGTCTGCATGGTGGAGCTCGTGACCGGCCACTTCGATTCCCCCGGACGGATCGCGGTGCCCATAAACCAGACCTCCGCAATCGAGCGGCTGGCCTCGGAGCGCGGCTTCGAGGTCCTGCGCACGAGGCTCGAGAGGTCAAGCCTCATGGGGGCCGCCAGGGAAGAGGGTGTGGTCTTCGCCGGCGCCGGCGACGGGGGCTTCATCTTCCCCGACTTCATGCCCGCCTTCGACGCCATGATGGCGTTCGCCCGCCTGCTCGAGATGCTCGCCGCGCGCGAGGAGCCCCTCTCAACCCTCTTCGCCCGTATGCCGACCTATTACGTGATGAGGAGGCAGGTATTCACCTCCTGGGAGAACAAGGGCACCGTGATGCGCGAGCTGCTGGAGGCGCACCAGGGGCCCGGCGTCGACTCGACCGACGGCATCAAGATAACCTGGGACGGCGGCCGCTGGGTGCTGGTGGTCCCGGACCAGGAGGAGCCGGTCCTTCACCTCTACGCCGAGGGCAAGAACGAGGAGGACTGCGTCGAGATACTCGACGAGTACGAGGAACGCATCAACAGGGCGGCGCGGTAAGGCGGGGAGCCGGGGAGTCGGCATCACCATCGGGAGGCAGCTGATTTGACTGACATCGCATTCGGGACGGACGGGTGGCGCTCAACGGTCGACACCGACTTCAACGAGGAGAACGTCTCCATAGTCACCCAGGCCATCTGCAACTACCTCTACCAGAAGCAGCTTTACCAGAAGGGCTGCGTGGTCGCCTACGACACCCGCGCGCACTCGGAGCCCTTCGCCGACGTAGTATCCCGCATCCTTGCAGCGAACGGCATCGCCGCACTCAAGATGGAGACGTTCTGCCCGACCCCGCAGGCGGCGTTCGCGGTAAAGCAGGTGGGCGCCGCGGGCGCGATAATGCTGACCGCGAGCCACAACCCGCCTGAGTACAACGGCATAAAGTTCATACCTTACTTCGCGGGCCCCGCCACGCCGGACATAACCGACGACATAGAGTGGGAGATAGGGGCGATACAGGACGGGGGGAGCGCTGAACCGCCCGCGGGGCGCACCATCGGGCCGGTGAAGAAGCTCGATGTCAGCACCGAGTACATCAAGCAGCTGCTCTCGCTCATAGAGAGCGCCATAATCGAGCACTCCGACATCAAGGTGCTGTTCGACCCGATGTACGGGGCAGGGCAGAACATCTTCATGCGTGTGCTGTACCACATGGACTCCTATGTCATCCCGCTGCACTGCCACCGCGACCCGGAGTTCGGCGGCTGGCTCCCCGAGCCGACCGAGGCCAATCTTGACGACCTCAAGAAGGCGGTCCTCGACAACAAGGCCGACATCGGCGTGGCCCTGGACGGCGACGCGGACCGGTTCGGCGTGGTGGACTCGAAGGGCACTTACCTGACGCCGAACAAGGCCCTGACGCTCATGCTGTGGTACATGCTCACCTATAAGCCTACCGGCGGTGCAGTCGCGCGGTCGCTGGCCACCACCCACATGCTCGATACGATCGCCGAGAAGAACGGCTGCAGGGTGCTCGAGACGCCGGTGGGCTTCAAGTACATCGGCGAGCTGATGAGGACCAAGATGATAATCCTCGGCGGGGAGGAGAGCGGCGGCATGAGCATTGCTGGTCACATCCCGGAGAAGGACGGGCTGGTGGCCGGGCTCCTGCTCATCGAGATAGCGGCGCGCTTCAGGAAGCCGCTCACCGAGCTGCTCGACGGGATATACGAGGAGTTCGGCCCCTGCTACGACGAGCGCATAGACGTCCCCCTCTCGATGGAAGACAAGGAAGCGCTTATGGAATCGCTCAAGGCTAGCCCGCCCAGGAAGCTGGCCGGAGAGACCGTGGCTCACGTCGACCTGAGGGACGGCGTGAAGGTAGTCACCGGCTCGCAGACCTGGATGCTGGTGCGGCCTTCGGGTACCGAGCCCCTGGTCAGGGTATATGTCGAGGCCCGCAGCAAGGAATCGTTCGACGAGGCTCGAAAGTCAGCCTTGAAGATAGTACGCGGCAAGTAGCGCAACATGGGGTCAGGTCGTTTGTTGCGCGCGAGGAGGGTTTTCCCATGGAGTACCTGAAGCTGTGCTGCGTTACGCCGCACCCGCCGATAATGGTCCGCGAGGTCGGCGGCCGCGACGCGGCCGATGTCCAGTCGAGCATCGACGCCATGGAGAGGCTGGCCGACGAGGTCGAGTCCATCGGCCCGGAGACCATCGTCATCATGTCGCCCCACACGCCCATCTACGCCGACGCTTTCACAGTTAAGACCGCTCCCATCCTTTCGGGGTCCCTCCGGATGTTCGCGGCGCCGCAGGTCTCATACACAACCGAGCCCGACCTCGAGCTCGTCGACGCCATAGCCGACGCCGCCGGCTCGAGGGGGGTGCGTGTCGAGAAGGTGAGCGGGAGGGAGCGTGACGCGGGAGAGCTCGACCACGGCATCATGGTGCCGATGTACTTCCTCGGCCGGAAGCGCTACCCCATGGTCTGCCTGTCCATGTCACTGCTCGACTACCGCGACCATTACCAGCTGGGGATCGCGATGCGGGACGCGGTCGAGAGCATCGCCCGAACGGTGGTGTTCGTGGCTTCCGGCGACATGTCGCACAGGTTGAAGCCGGGCGCGCCGGCCGGCTTCAGCCCGAGCAGCGAGGAGTTCGACCGCCAGATGGTGGACATAATGACGACGGCGCAGTTCGCGAAGCTGTTCGGGCTGGACCCGTTCACGGTCGACCAGGCCGGAGAGTGCGGCCTCAGGTCCGTCTTCACGCTCGCCGGCGCGATGGACGGGCACGCGGTCGAGAGCTCCGTGCTGTCCTACGAGGGGCCGTTCGGTGTCGGCTACATGGTGGCACGCGTGGTCCCCGGGGAGCCCGACCCGAAGCGCGGCCTTGTTTCGCTTTAGAGAAAGGGTGTGTGCGAGATGACCGAAAGCGAGAGCGGGAGCAGCCACGCCGAGTACGCCCGGCGGGTCGTCGAGTCATACGTCAGGGGCGAGTCGCCACCCGGGCCCCGGGACGCCCCTGACGAGCTCCGGGAAAAGAGGGCCGGCGTCTTCGTTTGCCTCAAGAGCTCAGGCGAGCTGCGCGGGTGCATAGGGACAATAGAGCCCGCGACCCCGAGCCTCGCCGAGGAGATACTCAACAACGCCATCAGCAGCGCCACCAGGGACCCGAGGTTCCCCCCGGTCAGCCCATCTGAGCTCGGCTCACTCACTTACTCGGTCGACGTCCTGGAGGAGCCCGAGGACATACCGGACATGAGCTTCCTCGACCCGAAGACCTACGGGGTGATAGTGCGCTCCGGGGCCAGGTCTGGGCTCCTCTTGCCCGACCTGGAGGGAGTGGACACCGCCGAGGAGCAGGTGCGCATCGCCTCGATGAAGGCGGGCATCAGGCCGGGAGAGCCGGTGCGCCTGCAGCGCTTCAAGGTAACCCGGCACGACTGAGGCCGACCGCATGCCGCCCTTCCGAGACAATAAACCGCCGCCCGGCTCCAGGCTGCTCGCGCTAGTGGGGCCGACCGCGGTTGGAAAGACCGAGCTGGCGCGCAGGCTCGCGCCGCTCCTGGGAGCCGAGATAATCTCCGTCGACTCGATGCAGGTCTACCGGGGCATGGACATCGGCACCTCGAAGCCGCCCGCGGCGGACAGGGCCGACCCCCCGATGCACCTGATAGACGTCGCCGACCCGGCATCCGATTTCTCCGTGGCCGCGTTCAAGGAGCTAGCCGACAGTGCAGCGCTCGAGGTCCTCGAGCGGGGCCGCGCCCCTCTGCTGGTGGGAGGCTCGGGGCTCTACTTCAGGGCGGTAATAGACGACCTCGACTTCGCCGGCGCGGGTCCCGGTGAAGACCCCGGCGCCACCGGGGGGCCGGCCGGGCTCACGGACGTCGAGCTCCATGCGCTTCTCGGTGAGGTAGACCCGCGGGCCGCGGCCGAGATACCGCCTGAGAACCGGCGCAGGGTGGAGAAGGCGCTGGACGTGGCGAGGCGCGGCAGGCGCCTGATATCGGACCGGCAGCGCTCCTGGAGCGAGTACTCCTCGCCGTACGACCTGCGCGCCGCCGGGCTCGAGATGGACCGCTCGGTCCTCTGCGGGATAATCGACCGGCGCGTCGACGCGATGGTGGAGGCCGGGCTCGAGCGGGAAGTCGAGCGCCTGCGGCTGGTGGGCCTGCACCCGGGGACGACCGCGGGAGAAGCCATCGGCTACAGGCAGATGCTCGACTACCTCGAGGGCGGGGTTACTCTCGAGCAGACCGTGGAGGAGATAAAGTCGAGGACGCGCAACTACGCCCGGCGGCAGCTCACCTGGTTCCGGAAGGACCCCCGCGTCAGGTGGTTCGAGGTCGCGGCGGACAGTGCGACGGGGTCGCCGTCCCTGGACGACGTCGCGGGCCCCGTACTTGAATATCTCTCGAGTTAAAAGGACAATTGACCGCGATGGAATTCTCCAAGTACGAGGCCACAGCGAACGATTTCATAATGCTGGACCGCACTTCCGGGGGGCCGGTTCCCCCCGCGGACGTGGTGCGCGCGCTCTGCGACCGGCACACCGGGGTCGGCGCCGACGGCGTCATACTCATGCTCCCGTCGAAGAGCGCCGACCTCGCCATGCGCATCTTCAACGCGGACGGCTCCGAGGCACAGATGTGCGGAAACGGCGCGCGGGCGCTCTTCCGATTCGCGCTCGACAGGGGAGCCGCCTCGGGAGAGTCCCTCCTGCTCGAGACAGCGGCCGGGCTCAAGACGGTCACAGTAGCGGGTGGCGCTCGAGGGCGCGGGCTCTTCACGGTCGAGATGGGAGCCCCCTCCTGGATGCGGGAGGACATCCCGGTGTCGGGAACGGGTGACGCGGTGGGCATCGCGCTCGAGTTCCCCGACAGGTCTTTCACGGCCACCTGCGTCTCGATGGGCAACCCCCACTGCGTACTCTTCGTTGACGACGTCGACGCCTACCCGGTCCGTGAGGTTGGGCCGCTGGTCGAGAACCACGAGATGTTCCCCGAGCGCACCAACGTCGAGTTCGTCCAGGTGGTCGACCCCGTGCGCCTGCGCGCGAGGGTCTGGGAGCGCGGGGTGGGGGAGACCATGGCCTGCGGGACCGGGGCCTGCGCCTCGGTGGTCGCGGCCAGCCTGAACGAACTCACCGGGAAGAAGGTGTCGGTCTCGCTGCCGGGCGGCGACCTCGGGGTGGAATGGAACGAGAGCGGCGTGCTCCTTACCGGCCCCGCGCGCCGCGTGTTCGAAGGAGAGACGGTGGATTAGATGGAGTTCTCCGACAGGCTGGACAGGATACCCCCGTACCTCTTCGCCGAGGTCGACCGGAGGATAGCGGAGAAGAAGGCCTCCGGCGTGGACGTTATCAGCTTCGGGGTGGGAGACCCGGACGTACCGACCCCGGGCAAGATCGTCGAGGTCCTCCGGGCCGCGAGCCTCGACCCGGCCAACCACCAGTACCCGTCGTATTACGGGCTGGAGGAGTTCCGCGGCGCCGCGGCCGCCTGGGTCGAGCGACGGTTCGGCGTGCGGTTCGACCCCGGGACCGAGGTCATCTCGCTCATGGGCTCCAAGGAGGGCGTGGCTCACATCGCCCTCGCCCTGCTCGACCCTGGAGACATAGCCCTTGTGCCGGAGCCGTCCTACCCGGTCTACGCGATGGGGACGCTGCTCGCCGGGGCCGAAAGCCACTTCCTGCCGCTGACCTCCGAAAACGGGTTCCTCCCGGACCTGGGCTCGGTCCCAAAGGATGTCGCCAAACGCGCGAAGGTCCTGTGGATAAACTACCCCAACAACCCGACCGGGGCGGTGGCCCCGCGGGAGCTCTTCGCGGAGGCGGTTGAATTCGCGGCGCGGAACGGCCTGGTCCTGGCCCACGACAACGCATATTCCGAGATAACGTACGACTCCTACACCGCGCCGAGCCTCTTCGAGTTCGAAGGGGCACGCGAGGTAGGCATCGAGTTCCACTCGCTCTCGAAGACCTTCAACATGACCGGGTGGCGCATCGGTTTCGCGTGCGGCAATCCCGACGTCATCGGGGCGCTCGGCACCATCAAGACGAACATAGACTCGGGCGTATTCAACCCGGTACAGCTCGCAGCCGTCGAGGCGCTGGAGAACGGCGGGGACACGGTGGGCCGCATGGTCGACATCTACACGCGGCGGCGGGACCTCCTGGTGCGCGAGCTTTCCGGCCTGGGTTGGGACGTCACGCCGCCGAAGGGGAGCATCTACATCTGGATGCCGGTGCCGGACGGGTTCGACTCCGTCGGTTTCTCCACCCACGTCCTCGACAGGGCGGGGGTCTTCTTCACCCCGGGCAACGCGTACGGCCCGTCCGGCGAGGGGTACGTGAGGCTCTCGATGACCGTCCCGGACGAGCGCATCCTCGAGGCCGTGTCCCGGCTCAAGGAAGTCTTCTAGTTGGACCCGGGACCGCTCGACCCCGAGCGCGAATCGGCACTGCTGGTCGCCGTACAGCTTCCGGACTCCAGCGACGAGGAGACCTACGATTCCCTCGACGAGCTCTCGGCGCTGGCCCGCACTGCGGGCATGAGCGTTGTGGCCTCGGAGGTACAGAAGAGAAACTCCTACGACCCCGCCACGGTGCTCGGCAAGGGCAAGGTCGAAGAGGTGCGCAGAGCCGCCGAGTCCGGCGGGGCTTCGCTCGTCATTTTCGACAACGAGCTCACCGTGACCCAGCAGGACCGCCTGTCATCAGCCCTCGGGGCCAGGGTTGCCGACAGGACCGCCCTCATACTCGAGATATTCGCGATGCACGCCCATACCCGCGAGGGCGCGACACAGGTCGAACTGGCCCAGCTGTCATACATGCTGCCGCGGATACGGGGGAGGGGCACCGAGCTCTCCAGGCTTGGCGGCGGCGTCGGGACCAGGATGGGCCCCGGCGAGACCAAGCTCGAGACCGACAGGCGCCGCATCAGGCGCCGCATGCGCAAGCTGGAGCGGGACCTCGACCAGATGAAGGCCGTCAGGGTAACCCAGCGGAAGAGGCGCCTCCGGGCGGGTCTCCCGTCGATATGCCTGGTCGGCTACACCAACAGCGGCAAGTCCTCGCTCCTGAACCGGCTCACCAGCGCGCAGGTCCTGGTGGAGGACCAGCTCTTCAGCACGCTCGACTCGACCACCCGCAGGCTTGAGCTCCCGGGAGGGCAGGCCGCGGTGATCTCCGACACTGTCGGCTTCATCCGCAAGCTGCCGCACGAGCTCGTCGCGGCTTTCCGCTCCACGCTGGAGGTGGTGAGTGAGGCTGACCTCCTGGTCCACGTGGTGGACGCCTCGAAGCAGGAGACGCTGCGCGAGAGAACAGGCGCGGTGGAAGACGTCCTGGAGGACCTCGACTCCCTGGACATCCCCCGCGTGCTGGCCCTGAACAAAGCGGACCTCCTCGACCCGTCGGGCATTGGGTACCTCAAGCGGGCCTACCCGGAGGCGTTGCTCATCTCCGCTCGGGAAGGGACGGGTATTGAGGGGCTTCTCGAGGCTGTCGACGCGCGTATCGCCAGCTACGCCTGCGTCACGCTGGACGTGCCGGCGGCGAGGGGAGACATCCTCTCCGCTCTTTACAGGGACGGCTCGGTGCTCGGCCGGGAGCTCGCCGGTGAGACGGTGCGAGTCTCGGTCAACCTGCCGGTCGACAAGCTGGGGCGCTACAGCGCCTTCAGGGCCGGCCCGCGGGCTGACGAGGCCCCGCGGGGCAGAACCGAAGACTGACGGCCGCGCACTGCCGCCAGTATCTGCCAATTCCGTTTTGACCTCGAGTTCACCATGAGAAAAAAAATTCACTAGACGTCCGCTCCAGCCTGGAGCCCCGTCGGACGCGTCACCCGGTCGGGGGAGAGCGAAGCCCTTGACCGCGACTCGAAACAACGCCACCTCCGCGAGCGTTGTAATGGCGGGAAAAAAGCGGATTCGAGCCGGGAATGAACAAGCCTCAAGTGCCGGTTAAACCTTAAATCAACGTTTATTTGACCCGCCAACCCTTGAGCTTTCAGAGAGAGATTTTTTTTCGAAAATACGTATTGACACACTTCATCTTGTGGCGCTAAATTGCCTGCAGCACAAAATGTTGATTTTGGCGCCGGTGGTACTTTTTTCGAGAAATCAGGCATTCGGAGGGCGGCGGAGGATTCTTTCCAGGAGGGCCAGGCAGGGTCATGAAATGCCCATACTGCGGATACGGGAAGACGAAAGTGATCGATTCGAGAGCCGCTGAAGAGCATACCGCGATACGCAGGAGGCGCCACTGCGCGAACTGCGGCTCGCGGTTCACCACCTTCGAGCGCAGGGAGCGTGCGGGAGTGGCGGTCCTCAAGCGTGACGGGACCAGGGAGCCTTACGACCGCGAGAAGCTCTCGGTAGGCTTCTACAAGGCGTGCAGCAAGCGTGAGGTGCCGGAGCCGGTCATAGAGAAGAGCGTGGACAGGATAGAGGAAGAGATAATGAAGCGGCCCGAGAGGGAGATCACCGCCTCGGAGCTGGGGGACATGGTGATGGACGAGCTCCGCCAGATAGACGAGATAGCCTACCTCCGGTTTGCCTCGGTCTACAAGCGGTTCGACGATGTCAGCGAGTTCCAGAGGGAGCTCGGAGAGCTAATCCCAGAGCAGGGCGACACGGGAGAGGGCCCGGCCCCGGGCGGGGTCGATGAAAGGAGCGGGAAGTGACACCTCGGATTCAGGTACTCAACAACCAGGGTGATTTCACGTACAACCCTGCGAAGGACGCGACGGACATCGCCCTTCAGGTCTCGACGATATCCCGGGAGGAGATAAACCTCTGGGACAAGCAGAAGATCGTCGACTCGATAATACTCGAGGCGCAAGCCTCTCCCGACCTCGCCCGCGAGATAGCGGACGAGGTCGAGAAAGCCCTGGTCGCCTCGGGCCAGACGCGGGTCACCACCAGCCTCATACGAGAGCTGGTCGACCTGCAGCTCATGGAACGCGGACTTTCGCACATGCTGGAGCGGCACACCAACCTGGGCCTGCCGATGTTCGACGTCGAGAATATAATCACGCAGGCCAACAAGGAGAACTCGAACACCACCCATAACCCCGAGTCGATAAACCTGACCATCGCCGAGACGGTGCTCAAGCAGTACGCGCTCGAGAGGGTGTTCTCGGAAGACATCGCCCGCGCCCACTACGAGGGCGCGATCCACCTCCACGACCTCGGCTTCGTGGTCCGTCCGTACTGCGGCGGCCACAGCCTGGAGTACGTCAAGAAGTTCGGCCTGCACCTGCCCAACATCACCAGCACATCCAAGCCGGCACGCCACGCGGACGTGCTCATAGGGCACATGGTCAAGATGGCCTCCACGCTCCAGTCCTATTACGCCGGGGCCATCGGCTGGGAGGCGGTGAACGTCTTCTTCGCCCCATTCCTGGTCGAACTCCCTTACGAGCGTATCAGGCAGCTGGCCCAGATGCTTATATTCGAGTTCAACCAGCTCGCCGGGGCGCGCGGCAGCCAGGTCGTTTTCACCGACTTCAACCTCTACTACAACGTGCCAAAGCACCTCCGCGACGCACCGGCCATCGGGCCGGGAGGCGAGCCGACCGGGAAGACGTACGGCGACTACGAAAAAGAAGCGCAGCTGTTCCTGAAAGCGCTCTTCGAGGTATACCTGGCGGGCGACGCCATGGGCAAGACGTTCGTCTTCCCCAAGCCGCTCCTGCACCTGAGCGAGGACTTCTTCAGGACCGAGGGGTGGGAGGAGTTCCTCGACCTGGCGTGCGAGGTGGCGAGCCGGCAGGGTATAACCTACTTCGTCTTCGACCGGGGGGACGAGGTCACGGTCTCACAGTGCTGCAGGCTCAAGCTCAAGCTCCAGGAGGAAGACCTGCTCGAGGCACTGACCCCCGAGAAGATGCGCTTCAGCGCCCTGCAGAACATAACCATCAACCTGCCTCGCATCGCATACCGGGCCCAGGGCTCGGACGAGATGCTCCTGAGCGAGCTCGAGACGACGCTGGAGATGGTGGCCCGGGCGCACCTCCAGAAGCGCAAGTTCATCCTGAGCCTGATGGAGCTCGGGCGCGAGGGCCCGGTCTCGCTCCTGTGCATGGAGAACGACGGCGAGCCGTACCTTCGCGTCGACCGGCTGACGTACCTGGCTGGCCTCCTGGGACTGAACGAGATGGTCCAGTACCACACCGGCGCGCAGCTGCACGAGTCGGTGGCCGCGCTCAAGTTCGGCCTGAAGGTCGTCTCGCACATGTCCATAGTCTGCGAGAAGCTCTCCAAGAAGTACGGGATAAACATGGTGCTCGAGGAGTCGCCGGCCGAGTCGAGCGGGTACAGGCTGGCCAAGCTCGACATGAAGTACTACCCGGCGCAGGCGGGCGGGGTCGTGAAGGGCCAGATGGAGGGCGACCAGTACTACTACACCAACAGCATCCACCTGGCGACCGACGCGCCGATCGACTACGTCGAGCGCGTGATGAAGCAGAGCATGTTCCACCCGCTCATCAAGGCGGGGGCGATAATCCACGTGTGGCTGGGGGAGCACCAGCCCCCGGCGGCCTCCATCCGAAAATTCGTCGAGAAGGTGTTCGTCGACACTAACGCAGCGCAGGTCGCGTTCAGCCCGGAGTTCACGGTGTGCAACACGTGCAGCCGCACCAGCCGCGGGCTCTACGAGGAGTGCCCCAGGTGCGGCTCGACAGACACCTACGGGATAACGAGGATCGTCGGTTACTTCTCGAAGGTGTCCACGTGGAACAAGGGAAAGATCGGAGAACTGAAGCAGCGGAGGAGGACTCCGCTCTCGGGAGGGGATAAGGATGCAGCTGAAGGTGTTCGTGAAGGACGACTGTCCCAACTGTCCGGCGGCTAAGGAGGTCGCGAACCAGTTCCCGTTCAGCAGGCTTTATAACCTGGACGAGGCCGAGGGGCTGGCCGAAGCGGCGTTCCACAGCGTACTGTGCACTCCCTCGATGGTCCTCGTGGACGACCAGGAGATGGTGATCCAGTCCTGGCGTTGCCACGTCCCCAGGCCCACCGAGATAGCGAACTACGCCGCCTGAGGGAGGACAGGGCCAACTGTCTTTCACCGTAGAGTTCAAGAAGCTCGATCCCGGGGCGGCCGCCCCCAGGTACGCGCACGAGGGTGACGCCGGGTGCGACCTGGTGAGCATGGAGGACCTGGTCCTCGAGCCGGGAGCCCGCGCGCTCGTCCCTACGGGGATCGCCGTGTCCATCCCTGAAGGCTACGCAGGTTTCGTGCAGCCGCGTAGCGGCCTCGCGGCGAAGCACGGCGTAGGCATCGTCAACACCCCCGGCCTCATAGACTCTCACTACCGCGGCGAGATAAAGGTCATCCTCGTGAACCTCGACCCCGAGACCCCCTTCGAAGTGAAGCGCGGCGACAAGATATGCCAGCTCGTCTTCCAGAAGGTCGAGCAGGCCGAGTTCGTCCTCGTCGACGAGCTCGACCCCACCGCCCGGGGCGAGGGCGGGTTCGGAAGCACCGGCCTGTAGTGGGGCTCGGGGTACGTTTCCCGCGCTACGGGAGTACCCTGATGCGTCGGGAAAAAAGCACCCCTCGCCCTCCAATGAGGATATTCGCTGCAGAGTACTCGGGGAAAAGCACGCCTCGCCCTTCAATCAGAAGACCACTGCCGGTTCATGGTTCCTGTTAAAATCTTGTCGGAGGTTGTTTATGGAAGAGAAAAAGGGTGAGAACCCGTTTGATGAGCCGACGAGGAAACTGAAGACAGCCGATCCCGCGAGCGTGGCGGCTAAGGCGGGCGCCCGCTGGGAGCCTTCGGGGGACGGCGGCAGGCTCCTCCTGCCCGTGCTCGGGGGAATAGCCTCGGTAGCCTGGCCGCAGGCCGACGTGGACGCCCCGGAGGGGCTCGATTCCTTCTCGCTCAAGCTGCTGTCGCTCATATACCTCGTGTCCTCCGACGGTACCCCGCCGTCGGGCAAGTGGGTGGCGTACCGCGAGCTCAGCGGGGGCCGGTTCTACGAGCCGGTGGTCAAGCGCAGCGTGGAGGACCCCCTCGCGCTCGCGTTCGGGTCCGACCCCGGAGGGTTCGCCGCTGCCTGCGCGTCGCTGGGCGGGGCCGTTCTCTCGCTGGGGGACGCGTCCTGCTCCTTCACGCTCTTCCCCAACGTGCTCCTCGCTTTCATACTCTGGCGCGCGGACGAGGAGTTCGACGCGCGGGCCCAGGTGCTGTTCGACTCGAACGACACCAGGCACTTGAACGCGTTCGACCTGCGCATGGGAGCCCAGGAGATAAGCTCCCGCCTGATCAAGGCGGGGGGCGGCGCGCGGTGAGCGGGGCGCGGGGGGCCGTCGTCCTCCTCTCCGGCGGCATCGACTCCGCGGTCTGCCTGTCCCTGGCCGCTCGCGAAGAGGAGGCGGGCGCCGTCACGGCCCTGACCTTCGACTGGGGCCAGCGCTGCTGGGAGCAGGAACGCGACGCCTCCTGCGCACTGGCCCGGGCAGCGGGCGTGGAGCACGTGCTCCTGGAGGCGCGCTTCCCATACTCCGGCGCCCTGACCGACGCCGGGGCCGACATCCCGCTTGACCGCACCCCCGCCGAGATAGGGGAGGGGGGCACCGCGCCGACATGTTTCCCCGGGCGCAACCTGGTTCTCCTGGCGTTCGCCTTCGGGATCGCTTTCGACAGGGGAGCGCGCTCGGTCTACTTCGGCCCTAACGCGCTCGACGCGTCAGGCTACCCGGACTGCCGCCCCGGCTTCGTGGAGGCGATGGAGCGCGCTGCCGACCTGGCGCTCGGAAGCCCGGGGATAAAGCTCGAGACCCCCTTGATGGGTATGAGCAAGGTCGAGATAGTAAGGGCCGGCGACGAGCTCGGGGTCCCCTGGGACCTCACGTTCTCGTGCTACGCGCCGGTCGACGGGATCCCCTGTGGGCGGTGCGACTCCTGCGTTCTGCGCGCCCAGGCCTTCAACGCCCTCTAGTGCCGGTGATGAATCTGAGGTCAAGTCTCATCTGTCAGCCGGAGTGTTCGGTCGACGGGATACAGCGGCCCCCTTCCATGCCGGGCCCGGGCACCAGGGAGATGACCGCAGGTTTGAATCTCAACAGTTGACTGTATTTATCACATGTTGTTCAGGACAACATCAGTAACGCCCGACGCGGCTTCAGTGCCCGGTTCTCTTTGATTTCCGTGGTCAGGGACCACTTCTGTCAACGACTGTTGTCAGTGTGATTCAAACCTGCGGTGCGAGATCCATTACTCGTCGTCATCGTCGTCGGGGAGGATCTTGGGCATCGTGATGTCGAGCTTCACAGAGCGCCTGACGTAAGGGCTCATCACGACCGGGATGAGCATTATCACGAAGATGGCGACCAGCAGGTATATCCAGTTCCTGCCCGAGCCCCCGCCGGTGACAACTCCCCTGGTGAAACCGGTGGAGCTCCCGAACAGGTCCGAGACGGAGAACTCGGAGGTCAGCACGTTCGTGGTCCCCCGGACCCTTCCTTCGAAATACCTGTCCCAGCTCTTGCCGGTGGCGCCCTCCGCCAGCTCGCTTATGTCAACCAGGGAGTACTCCCGGCCGTCGAAGGCGTCCCGGCGCTCGATGAGCCGGCCGAGCAGCCAGTCGATGTCCCTGACCTTTCCCTCGGACTCCTCCGGCAGCTTCCTGGCGACCGAGGCGGTGACCGCCGCGCCCTTGTTCGCCAGGAGGGCCTGGGCGTCCGGGTCGGACTCGGCCTCCTCCAGGGAGACCTCGAGCGCCATGGGATCCGTCAGGTATGCGCGGTAGGTCCGTGAGAATTCCTCGTAAGCGTCATCGGAAGCGAGGAGTCCTCCGAACGCCGCCAGGCGCAGTGGGTAGAAGAGGCTCAATCCCGCCTGGAACCAGCGCGAATCGGCGCCGGGTTCGGGCACCAGCGCGTAGCGGTTCCACAGCTCGAACAGGCCGCCGGCCGCGGCGACCGCGTCCATGTCGGAGAGCGTGTCTGCGTCACTCATGACCACGGCGGACTGAAGCAGCGTCTCCGCCGCGGGCTCATCGAGGCCGAACCGCTCAGCGCCGCAGAGGAGAACGGAAAGCGTGTCCAGCTCCCGCCGCTCCCCGAGGGTCTCGGCGAGGTCGCCGAACAGTGCCTTGAGGGCGTTGATCTCGGCCTGCCTCTCGGAGGCGGACTGCTTCGAGCGGTCACTCGAGAAGCCGGCGATGACCTCGGTGCCCCCGGTCTTGAACCGCTCGATCTCGAGCTCGCCCCAGGAGACGAAGTTATCCAGCAGCGCCCTCACCCCGGAAACCTCGAACGAGCCGTCCTTCCCGGAGACCGGGGCCCACGGCGACAGGGCGTCTTCCCCGGACGCCAGCGGGACCTCGACCAGAAACTCCGTCGAGATAAACTTGCCGCCCTCCGTCCGCGGGCACAGGAAGACGTCTGAGCCCTTGAAGAGCTTCAGGTCCGGCTCGGATACGGCCGTCGGCGGCGCGACGCCTCCAGGGGCTTCTGGGTCCTTCCTGGGGCTATTGTTACCCTGGAACCTCACCGCGTATGCGACGGACACCTCCCCGGCGCCCGCGGCGGTCACCAGCCAGCCTGAACCTTCAGGTGAGAGCGCCTCGACCACGTATGCATTGTTGGCCGATGGTGCCATCTCTATCTCAGGTACAGGTGCCGACGGGGCACCTTCATCCGGGGATGAGGGAGGCCTGATGACGACCTTTTCACCTTGCTCCATGTTGAAGTTCAACGTGACGTCGACCACGGAACTCTCGCTCCGGTCCACTTTCAACACGAACTTCACCCCGCCATCCGCTGCTCGAGCGGGTGCCAGGGCGGCGGCGGGAAGCACGAGCGCCGCAGCCAGGGCCAGGGTCAGCATGCTCATCTTCTTTGCAGAAAAACGGGATATCAAGTTCATTTATGCGGTGAGTATAGCAGAACCGCGCGGCACTGGGCGGGTGCTCGGCGTGGGTGGGGGTGGGGGGTCAACCGCCTCGCTCCTTGGTGGCCTCGGCGAGCTCGACCCGCTTCACGTACTGCAGGGACGGTATCTGGCACAGCAGGAGGATTATTATGATGCCCACGCCGACCAGCAGGTAGCTTGAAGGGTTGACCTTGAGCGTGAGCGTGAACATCTCGTTGCTCTGCAGGCTCATCGCGTACCGCGCCACGAGCACTCCCATGACGCAGCCAGGGACTATGGATAGCAGCCCGAATATGACGTTCTCCAGGGTGGTCATCGCCGATATCTTCCAGGACTCGGTCCCGATGGTCCGGATGGTCGCAATCTCCTTTTCCCGCTCCAGTATGTTTATCGTGATGGTGTTGAATGTGAGAGTGAAAGCCATCATCAGCGCGAAGACGAGCATGACGTAGACGATTATATAGAGGAGGCTCATGTAACCCTCGACCTCCTGCCTTATCTGGCGGAGGTCGATGGTCGCCGCCATGCCGTCGAGCTTCTGCAGCGCGTCCCTGGCCTCCACGTAATGGCCGGGCTCGACCTTCACGTAGAAGCTTCCCCTGCTGGTCATGCCGTAGTCGAGGAGCTCCCTGGCCTCGTCCCTGGGGATGTAGACGATGTTGCCCATCGGTTCCTCGATGAACGGGCTCACGATGAACTCCCTGTCGCGGTATTCGCTCCTGAGGGTGACCTTGTCGCCCACCTCCAGGCCCTTGTGCTTCTGATACCACTGGTTCAGGAGGATGTGCCTGTCGGTCACCGGCACCTCCTGCCTGTCGGGGGTGTAGAACCTCCGCATGTCGGTGTCGGGCTCTATCCCCATCATGACCGTATCCGACTCCTCGCCGTCCCAGGCTATCTTGACGTTGTACCCGAGTGTGGGCTCCACCTCCTGCACTCCCGGGACCCGCTTTATCTTGCTGATGAGCGCGGCGTCGCGCCCGCCCAGGAAGATGGCCACCATGTCGAACCGGTTGTTCAGGGTGAAGCCGCGGTTTAGGGCGTCCCCGGCGGTGTTCAGGACCGCGAGGAACATCAGCACGACCATTACCGAGAAGGTCAGCCCTATCAGCGTAAAGACCGTCCGGCGCCTGTTGCGGAACATGTTCCGGATCGGGACCTTGATGAACATCGGCATCTTCGAGAGGGGAGGGAAGATGCGCTCGACGATTGGCAGCTTGAACGTCTGCTGTAGGGTCTCGCCCCGCATGGCCTTGGACGGGTCCTGCCTGGCCGATGAGAGCGCCGGGATTATGCCCGCGACCGCGCAGAAGGCTATCGACATGAACATCCCCTGGAACATCACCATCCAGAAGACGTGGATCTTTACAAGAGGTATGCCTATCGTGTCGGCGTATATCCGGGCGATTATGTACGACACCCCGTAGCCGAGCAGCGCGCCGAATATGGCCCCGAGCACGCCGATTATGAGGGCGAAGCTCAGGTAGTGCACCAGTATCTGCCTGCGGCTGTAGCCCATGGCCCTCATAACGCCGATAAACGGCCTCTGCGTGTACACGAGCCTGGAGAGCAGGATGTAGATGCTGAAGCACGCTATGCCCAGGAAGAGGAGGGGGAAGAAGAGGGCGAAACTCTTGAAACCCTCGAGGTCGGCCTTCATCAGCTGGTTGCCCTGGTGCTCTTCCTGGGTGATCACTTCATTGATCCCCGTGTTCTTCATTATCTCTTCGACCGCGGCGATCTGGGGCTCCATGTTCGCGGGGTCCTCGACCTTGAACAGGACCTGGTTGTACTCGTTCGGGAGGTTGGCCATGGCCTGGGCGTCGCCCAGTGGCATGTACAGTATGGCCATCGCGCTCGCCGAGAGCATCGGGCTGAAATCGCCTGTCTCTCCGGCCAGGACGAGGTATTCCGGGCTCCCTGCTACCCCGATGATCTCGACCGGTATCTCGGCGCCCTTGTTTATGTAGTAGACCGTATCACCGGGGTGGAGGTCGTAGAACTTGGCGAAGTGCGATTCCGCTATGGCGACCATCCTGTCGCCTTTCTCGAAATAACGCCCCTCCTTGACGAGCAGCTTGTCGACTATGTCCTCTTCCTCGGGGACTCCGGTCACCCTGGCCATAAGCCGCTTCCCGTCCTCGAGCGAGAACGACACGTCGGTCCTGACGCGAGGGGTGGCCATCGTCACTCCCGGCACCCTGGCGGCGCGCTCGAAGTCATACCTGGGTATCTCGTCTGACTTGACCCGGAAATCCGCGAAGTTGAGCGTCTCGTAAGTGTACTCGTAGGACGTCTTCAGGTTCCTGTAGGACATCGAGGACGCAATGAATATGCCGACACCGATGACCACCACGAAGGTGATGGCAAGGAACCTCACCTTGGCGTTGCTGATCTCACGCACCAGCTTGGTGCGCATCATGTTATGTTTTGGCCTCGGCAACTTCTTCATAAGTCCTCTATATTAGACACGCAATGCGGCCCGCCGGTTCGAGAGGGGCCTCATAAAAAGAAAGACCCGCGCCGGGTCCGCCGGACCATGGAGCCTTTATTCATTTTCGTCACATTGAGTTCAACGCTTTACGCGCCTCTCGGCAACGCCTCTAGAGCCGGCTCCCTGCCAATGATAACCGAAGAGGGGCTTCCCCGGAACGGGAGGGCCTCTTCATGCATATGTCCCATAATATATATTATGTAAACTTGGCGTGAGCCTCATTCTTCTCTCCTTCTTTCAACGCCCACTCCCTCCCTTCCACCTTCTCTTCACCTGGCGCTGCGTGTTTCTTCCACTCAAGGTTGTCCCAGTTCGTCATTTGAGCCGGATACGGCCAAGAGACGGGCATCGGTCGGAGGCAGGCGCGATCAACGCCTCGCTCCTCCCCCACTTTTCGGCCCGCAGGTGGTGTCGGGGAGGGGATGCAGGTATGAATACGCCCCTCAACGACATCGGGGTTTTCCCTATATATGTCGGATTCACCTCGAGTAACCGGGAATCCCGCCGAATCGGTATAGTGAGCAGTTCCCCTGAGGGGACGCGGTGCGAGGCATTGGAGAAGCCGTGATGTCACCGAAAAATGCCGGGCTCGAGTCCGGGTTCACCCTCATCGAGCTCATAATCGCCATACTCATAATGGGTATACTGACGGCGGTCGCCGTACCGGTCCTGCTCGACATGTCACAGAGATCGGACGCCACCATCGCCATGGCTAACGAGAGGGTGGCCGCGAGCTCGCTCATGCAGGTCTGGTTCGACCTCACGGACAAGGGCGCGACCAGTTACAGGGACCCGGTCCCGCCGTCGGGGCTGACCGGGAACAAGGAGGTCGACGCCCGCTACATGAGCTATATCACCAGCAGGAACAGGTGGGTAGAGCTCGAGCAGTACGGAGACCGATGGCGGATCAAGGGCATCTGGAAGGACCAGGAGCTGATACCAGGCACTGACGGCCCGGAGAACTACTACAATTACGAGCTCCTCTACGGCAACATCGCGATACTGCAGGACTGGTCGTACTGGAACGACGGCAGGTGGCGCCCCAACCCGCACCGCGACTACGTCTTCGTCCTGACGCTGGACAGGAAAGGTATCGCGAGGTACACGCAGTACAACACGGGCTATGTACACATCTCCGGCCAGTTCGAGTGGAACGACGGCTGGGGCCACCCGTGAAACGACCCCCGGCTAGAGCTTGCTCAGGCTCTCCTGCAGCATGTCGAGGTACCGCTCGTTCAGGAAGTATCCCATGTCCTCGTCGAACTCGATGACGTTCTCGCGGCGGTACTGGTCCTCGGCCCGGCGCGTCATGTTGGTAAGGGTCACGGTGAGACCGTGGATATCGTACTTGTCGTCCCCGACCTTCTCTGAGATGCCGTCGATGAGCTCCTGTATCATCATCCCGCGGCGCTTCTCGAGCAGCACCTTGATGGCGGTGAGCTCGTTCTCGTTCAGCTCCGCGACGTAGTTGTTGAGCTCCTCCTGCGTCCACGTGTCCGGCTGGGGCACCATCACTATCCAGGTCTCGGTCGATTCAATGCCGTCTACCCCCCGGACCGTGGAAAGGATGGTGTCCTGCAGCGTCTCGAGGTCCGGCCCCCTCATGATGGCTATGACGTCGCAGTGACCGGACACGCCTTCCGCCGAGACGACCTGGGGCATCGACGACATTGTCCTCATCACCTGGTCCAGCTTCCCCGCAGAGACTTTAATGAAAACGTAAGCCTTCTTCTTCACTGCGCCCCCTTTTGAGCGATCGCGGTTCCCGGCACACGCCTGGCCCGTCGTTGCCGGGCTTTCCGGCGGCCGTCATTTCCTCGCACGAGTAGTATACTATTTCCCCCCGCGGCCGGGGTCGGCCTTCCGTGCGGAGGCCTTTCCCGGACCCCCGGGGGCTCTGGCGGGTATCGCGTCGCTTTGATATATACTCATACTCGTTGCTCCGGACACGGGAGGTCTTTCCGCCTTGATTATCATCGGGGAAAAGATAAACGGCACAAGGCAGGCCGTGCGCGAGGCCGTCAACGCGCGCGACGAGGGGTTCATAGCAAACCTGGCCAGTGAGCAGGCCGCCGCCGGCGCCGATTACATCGACGTGAACGTCGCGACCGGCGACGGCGAGGTGGAAGCCATTGAGTGGGCCCTGGGTGTGGTGAAGGGGGTCACGGACCGGCCGCCGGCTCTCGACTCCGCCGACCCTGCGGTCCTCGAGCGGGGCCTGGAGCTGTGCGGGGAGAACCGCCCCTTCATAAACTCCATCAGCGGCGAGGCGGAGAGGCTCGAGGGAGTCCTGCCTCTCGCGGTAAAGTACTCCTGCCCGGTCGTAGCCCTCGCGATGGACGAGTCCGGCATCCCGGAGACCCCGGAGTCGCGCCTGGCCGTCTGCCGCAGGATCATGGACAGGGCCCTTGAAGCCGGGCTTCCGGCAGGCGACCTCTACTTCGACCCGCTCGTGCTCCCCGTCAGCGCCGACTGCGACCAGGGGCGCGTCACCATCGACACCCTGCGGCTGATAATCTCGGAACTCCCCGGCGTGAAGACCGTTATGGGCCTTTCCAACGTATCCTTCGGCCTTCCGCTTCGGACTGTCGTGAACAGGGCCATGATGGCGGTGGCGGTCTACCAGGGCCTCGACGCCGCGATAATCGACCCGTCGGACCGGGGGCTCATCGGCGCGGCCTACGCCGCGGAGGCGCTCGCAGGAGGCGACAGGTACTGCAGGGCATACATGAAAGCGTTCCGGAGCGGTCTCATAGGATAGGGAGGGCGGGCCTTGGCCGAGAGGGAAGAGCCGGAGGGCACGAGCTCCTCGACACTGTGGATAGGTTCCACGGTGATCGCGCTGCTCGGCCTGTCGTTCGGCTCGGCGATGACTATCGTGGGAAGCCTTTTGACGTGGAGGTCGGACAGCCTTCTCGGCCTGTACAGCGTCAACGGCTGGGACTACGAGAACATCACCGCCTGGGACGGCAGGATAACGCTTGTCCTGGGCGCGCTAACGGCTCTCTTCATCCTGGTGGGGCTGCTGGCCCGGAGCCGTGCGGGTTTCATGGCGGCGACCGTCGCGTTCTTTATCTCCCTGGTCATTTCCGTGTACGAGGTCGTATACATCTCGACCAGGCCCGGCATCACCGGCCCAGGCACGGGCCTCTACATGGTCGTCGGCGCGGGTGTCGCGGGCTTCATGTGCTCACTGGGGGGATACCTGATGATGGCGGAGCGCCACAGGCAGTCGGCCCCCGCCCCGGAGCGCCGGTCCACGGGGGTGGCTTAGTTGCCGTTCTGCGCCGGCTGCGGGAGGCAGCTAGCGGGAGGCGTCTTCTGCCCGTACTGCGGCAGGCCCCAGGAACAGCCGGTCCGGCCCCCAGGCCGGGCCCGCGCCCCCGGGGTAGCCCCGGGCGCCGCACTCCCCCACCGCGCCCTGCTCACGTGCTCCATCGCCGGCGCGCTCGCACTGGGGGCCGCCGCCGCCGGCGCGTTCCTGCCGTGGCTCGGGCGCTCCGGGCCCGCCCTCAGCGGGACCGACCGTGACGGCTGGCTCACCTTCGCACTGGCCCTGGCCGGCGCCGCCGCGTGCCTGCTTTCGGCCATCCTGAAGTCCAGGTGGCCGTTCCTGCCCGCGCTTCTCTTCGCGACTTCACTGCTTGCCGTCGGGGTGTTCGACGTCTTCGACATCATGAGGACGCCGGGGCTCTCCGCCGCGAACGTGGGCGCCGGACTCTGGGTGACCGTAGGGGCGGGCTTGTTCGCCGTAGTGGCCTGCGCCGCGGGGCTTGCCCTCGCCCCGGAGAGCGCTCAAGAGTACCCGGGGAGCGCCCGAGCCCAGGACTCGAGCTCCTTTTCCGAGTAGCGCTCGGGGTACCGGCTGAAGCGGCCCTTGACCCTCTGTGCATTGAGGCCGGCCCCCGCGAAACCCAGCAGCAGCCGCGGCCTCCTGTATCCCCTGAGCACTTTCTGGACCATCGCGGCGGGACGCGGGCGGAAGACCCTGGGGACCAGCCCGCTCGTCACCTCCTCCGCCGTCATCACCCCCCTGGCGATGAGCCACTCTATGTCGCTCGAGCCCAGCGAGTCCGTGAAGTTGCGCAGGACGTCGTAGTAGGTGAGCAGTGCGCCCCTTCCTGACTGGAACTCACGGCAGTACTCCCAGAGAGCCTGGCGGTCGCCCCTCCCCTCCCCCAGTGCGCGCCCGATGGTCCTCGACGCGATGTCGGCTGCGATGAGAGCGGACGCGGTGCCCGAACCGGATATCGGTATCACCTGGCAGGCGCTGTCACCGAGCACCACGAGCCCGTCGCCCGCAAGCGCGTCGAGCGGACGCCTTATCGGAATGGGCCCGCCGTCTCCGAACAACTTCTCGCGCACGAAGCCCATCTCTTTCAGGACCCGGGCGAAACGCTCGTCCGCGGTCGGAAGGTCCGGCGACGGCTTTATCCCAACCAGAATGTCCGCGAAACCACCCTCGACATCCAGGTAGACCGACTCTACCGAGTAGGCACCGTGCGCTCCAGTCCGGTCGGTCCTGAGCCTGTCCACCAGCTTTCCCTCCTTCACCGCGCGTTCCGCTTCGTCCCTGTCAACGCTCCTGATCTCCCGGCGGGCGAGAACGGTATCCGACGCGCGGACCGGGTCCGAAAGCCTCCAGCCCGCGGGCGTATCCTTTCTCAGCACGCCCGCGATGCCCGTGCAGTCGGCGGTTATGCTCGCGGTTATCCTCTCGGCGACCCCGCCCGCGGACACGGTCACTCCGGCAACCGCTCCGCCGTCCATGACGGGGGCCGTTACCCGCGCTCCCGTGCGCAGGCGCGCACCGCTGCCGACCGCCCAGGACGCGAGCTGCCTCACGTACTCGCCGTTGCGCACCGGCACCAGCGGGGTGGGCGGTAGCTCCACCACGTGCTCGCGGCTCGGTGAGACTATGACCGTCTTCTCCGGCTCCTCCCACAGCGCCTCGGTAACGGGCCGCGGGACAGCCGCCGCGTCGAAGGCTGTCTTCTCCACGTCCACTATCCACTCGCGCCCCTCCCCGGGACGGCTCCGGCTCTCGAGGAGCAGCACCTTTGCGCCCCGCTGCGCGACCTTCGCGGCCAGCGCGCATCCGGCCGGACCGGCGCCGGCGACCACGAGGTCCCAGTCAGGAATCGACTTCAATCCAACCTCCCGTATCCTCTCATCATCGCCTCAACCGCGCCGCGGGCGCCCCGGGTCAACGGCTCGCCGTGTCCCGGCAGCAGTACATCGAAATCGAGCGCGAGGACCTTGCGCCTGATGCCGTCGAACGACTCCTCCAGGCCCGGGGAGAACTGAGGCGGCGGCCCTTCCAGCACCCCTCTCTCGTTCCTGATGGTGTCGCCGGTGAAGAGTATCCCCCGCTCCCTCTGGTAAAGAGCCACGCTCCCGTCGGTGTGGCCCGGAAGGTGGACCACCTCAAGCCCTCCCAGGGCGTCGATGACCTCCCCTTCCTCGAGCTTCACATCCACCCCGACGTGCTCGTAACGGTACAGCGGGGCCAGCGCCTTGTAGTACGCGGTCCGCAGCAGGTCGAGCTTGTAGACCTCGTAGGGCCTGGTCCCCTCCATGACGGGCGCGTCGCAAACGTGGGCCGCCACCGCGGAGCCGAAGCGGCGCTTCAAGCGCGACATGGGACCTACGTGGTCTATGTGGTAGTGGGTCGCGACGAGCATGCGCGGCGCCGAACCGTTCAAGAACTTCAGGATGCGCCTCTCGTCGAGAGGGAACCCTGCGTCGATGATAACCGGCCGCTCGCCCGCTGACACGTATATGTTGGAACCCCAGGTGCGCTCCAGCATGAAGACTCCCGGGACCGGTTCTCTCAATGGGATACCTCCAACGGCCGTTGTCCGCCGTTTCAGGACCTCGGCACGACGAGCTCGCAGTCGACCCACTGTACGCCCGTCAGCCCTATCACCTCCGCCGCCCCCCGGGACAGGTCGAGGGTCCTGCCCTTCACGGACGGCCCCCTGTCGTTGACCCTGACTATAACGGAGCGCCCCCGGAACGTCACCCTGAGCCACGTCCCCAGCGGAAGGGTGCGGTGAGCGCAGGTGAACCCGTACTGGTCGTAGCGCTCTCCGCTCGCGGTCGGGCGGCCGTGGAGCTCGTTCCCGTACCAGCTCGCGTAGCCGCTGAATATCTGCCCGGTCCTCACAAAACCGTTCTCATCGGGCTTCGCGTACACCCTCGTCGGCCGGAAATCAGTCGGCAGTGGTGACTGCGTGGCGGGCAGCTGGGTCTCGATGAGCGAACCGTTGAGCTCGGCAAGCTCGTTCTTCTTCTGCGAGATAAGGGCCTCGAGCGCCGCGGTATCGGAGCCCCTCGCAAGCCTCGCCGCCTCCTGCTTGAAGGCGATGAGCCTGTCCTGCTCCCTGCGGAGCTCGCTCCTTCTATCCTTGAGCTGGGCGAAAGCGTCGGCCTCGCGGTTCGCCACGTGCAGGACGTAGTCGTACCTGGTGAGGAACTCCGATACGTCCTTCGACCCCATCAGCTGCACCAGGGCGTCCTGCCGGCCTTCCATGTAGAGGTACCTGAGCTTGCTGTTCAGGCTGCGCCTGGCGTTCTCCACCGCCGCTTCCGCGGCGTCGACCTTGAGGTAGGAGTCCAGTATCCTGCCCTCTACCTCCTCCAGCCTCTGAGAGGCCGCGACCCAGTCCTGGCGAGCGCGCGCCAGTTGTTCCTCGAGGTCCGCTATCTCGCGCTCCAGCCTGCTCGCCCGTTCCAGCCTGGACATGTAGTCCTCCGGGGCGCTCTGCGCGAGTGCAGCGCTCGCCGCGAGGGCGCACATCAGCAGCACCGCAAGCGCCGTTCCGGGCAAACGGAGCTGGAGCGGCAGGCCTCCCGGACCTTTTCTAAGGGTACGCAACGAGCTCGATACCTCTCACTTCGTTAAAGCGATTATATAGAATTTAACATTATTGATAATAATAATCAACTACTGGGGTTAATGGTGCTAATGTATATTATAGATTAATAATGTGGTTATTGAGACGGGTCAGCGCCTTGCCCGGGAGACCTTCTTGAGCTCCTTGACCTGGTCCGGTGCTCCCTGGACGATGAGTATGTCGCCCTCGTCGAGTATCGTGTCGCCGCTCGGGTTCACAACGTAATCGCGCTTCGGCCGCTTCAGCCCGAGTATCCCGATGCCCTTCATGTCATCCACCAGCACGTCCCTGATGGAGCGGCCCACGACGGCCGCTCCCTGCTCCACGGTTATGTCCTCGAGCGTGAGCTCCACCAGTTCCCCGTGCGTCACCACGTCGAGAAAATCGCAGACCATCGGCTTCAGGAGGAGCGCCGCCATGCGCCGGCCCCCCACGTTATGGGGGGATATGGCGCGGTCGGCGCCGGCGCGGTAGAGCTTGGATTCCGATTCGTCGGAGTTGCAGCGCCCTACGATGAAGATATCGGGCCGCACCATCCTCGCCGTCATCGTCACGAAGAGGTTGTCCGCGTCCGAGGAGAGCGCCGTCACCAGTCCGGAGGCGCGCTCCAGTCCGGCGTTCCTCAGCGTGGACTCCTCGGCCGCGTCGCCCTTGACCGCGAGAAAGCCGTCGTTGAGACAGGCCTCCAGGACGGGTCCCTCCTTCTCGATGACCACGACGCTCGTGCCGCGCGCCTGGCACTCCCTCGCTATCTGCCTGCCGACCCTTCCGTAGCCGCAGATGATGTAGTGCCCCGATATGTCCTGGAGCTCGCGCAAGACCCTTCGCCTCCCCATCAGTTCGAGGATCCTTCCCTCCAGAAGGAGGTCGACCACCGCGGTCGTCAGGTAGACCACCGCGCCCAGTCCGCAGATGATTATGAATATCGTGAATATCTCGCCGGCCCTCGACGGGAGGACTATCTCCCTGTACCCGACGGTCGAGACCGTGATCACCGTCATGTAGAGGGCTTCCCAGAACGAGAGCCGCTCTATCAGCATGTAGCCCACCGTCCCGACCGTTATGAGGCCGAGGAAGGCGAGCAGCGCCGTCCTGAGGTGCCAGTATGGGCTCTTCCTGCTACGCATCTCGCATACCGCCGCAGCTCATTCGGACCGATAATGAAAAAGCCGTAGCACGGCTACGACAACTCGATACCCAGGCACTCCCACCATCAGAGAAAGTCCTGCGGCTCCACGTGGTCGAGGAAGTCGCGGAACCTCTGGATCTCCTCTTCCTCGGATGTCTCCATCACGATGCTGGCTTCGTCCAGGACCTTCTCCTCGGCGAAGATGGGTATCTCCATCCGGACGGCCAGCGCTATCGCGTCGGACGGCCTTGCGCTGATGACGTGCTTGGTGCTGTTCTGGAACAGTGTTATCTCCGCGTAGAACGTCCCGTCGACGAGGTCGTTGATTATCACCTTCTCGACCTGGACGGCCAGGTCGTCGAGCACGTTCTTGAATAGGTCGTGGGTCATGGGCCTTGCGGTCTCGACACCCTGCAGGGCGAAAGCGATGGCGGTGGCTTCAAAAGCCCCGATCCATATCGGGAGGAACCGCTCTCCCTCGTCTTCCTGCAGCAGTACTATAGGTTGATTGGACGGCAGTTCGACGCGAACGCCGACCAGGTTCATCTTTATCACGTGCCTCACCAACCCCTTTTATACTCCAACGATATATGCAGGTCAAATGAGCCTGCAGCGCCGTCTCGAAGCGCGTATTGACGTGGATTTCGGCATTCCGCGAGAGCTCGCGGCGGCCTCAGTGAAGCCTTGATGCGCTAGAAAATCCTGAACGGAGCGGAGATGATCTTGCCCATCCAGCAGAGCGAATACCACAGGAACGCGAACGCGCCCCTAATGGGGCCGGTCCTGTCGACGGACCTCGCCGCCACCACCTTGCCGCGCTCGAGCTTGCCGTCGTTGAGCCAGCTTTCGACAGTGCCCATGGCGCTGCCCTTCTCCACCTTGGGCGGCGCCTGCTTGCTGTAGACAATCCTGACCCTGAAGACGTCACCCGAGCCCTTCAGCGTGAGGGCGCCCATGTCCTTCTGCCCCACGACGTTCACGTATCGCCGCGGGAATGCCGAGACCCGGCTCCTGCCGACCTTCTGCCCCTTGTCTACGAACGCGACCCTGACCGTCTGCGAGAAGCCGTAGTTCATGAGGGCCGTGGTGTCGTCCGCCCTGTGCGAGCTGTTCAGCACCACCGAGATGAGCGACTTCTCCTCCCTCGTCGCGGAAGCCACCAGGCACCAGCCGGCCTTGCCGGTGTAGCCGGTCTTTATTCCGTTGGCGCCGTCAAATACGCCAAGTATCTCGTTATGGCTCACGAGGGTCCTCTCAGGCTGGCCGGGCGGGCCCGGTATGTTGTGGCTCCTGGCCGCGACCATCCTGGCCAGCACCGGGTCCTCGAGAAGCTCGCGTCCCATGAGAGCCAGGTCGTAGGCCGTGGAGTAATGACCTGACTGGTCGAGGCCGTGAGGGTTCACGAAATGTGATTCGACGGCGCCGACACTCTCTGCCTTCTTGTTCATGAGGTTCACGAACGACTCGACCGAGCCGGCGGTGGACTCGGCCAGTGCGGTCGAGGCGTCGTTCGCCGAAAGGACCAGCACCGACCACAACAGGTCCTCGACCGAAAGCTTCTCGCCGGCAACCAACCCGACCGTCTGTTCCCCCACCGCGGCCGCCCCCGGCGAGACGGTGACCTCGTCATCGAGGTCGAGCTGGTCCCTCACTACCAGCGCCGTCATCATCTTGGTGGTGCTGGCCATGGGGAGTTTCACGTGGGCGTTCTTCTCGTAGAGGGTGCGCCCGCTCTCAGCGTCGGTGAGTATAGCTGCGTCGGCCCACAATCCGGGCGGGTCCGGCTTCGGACCTGCCGGCGCCTTCATCCGGCTCTCAGAGTGCGCCACCGCGGTGTTCATGCTCGACCCCGCGGCCGTCAGCATGCACGAGATGCCGAACAGGAGCAGTACCGCTGCCAGGAACAGGACTACGAGCTTTCGGTAGCCCTTGAACATGAACTCCGGTACCCCGGACACGGATACCTTGGGCCTGTGCCGCCCTTTACTTCCGCGGCTCTCGGTGTAGATCTTCTTCATGCAACAACTAGCTCATGGCGCCTTACGAAAAGCAAGACCGTTGTGTCTCCTCAGCGGTCCTGGGCCTCAACTTCGATATTTTCGAAGATGAGTATATCACCGGGCTCTCGGGGCCAACAACAGCCGCTTCACTCCGGCGGCTCCTCCAGCACCAGCTTTCCGTCCTCGATGCGCTGAACAGCCTCCCAGGGGATGAGGTCCGGGTCGTGCCTGACCATGTGCTTCCTGCGCAGGCCCGCGATGAAGGCCCTGAGCTTGGAGCTCGTGTACAGCAGCCCCTTGCTGACCTCCAGGCCTTCGACCACGAGCCCCCCGCCCTCCGCCCGCAGCAGTACGTCGTCAACCCGCTGGATGCGGTTGCCGCGCTGGTCCAGCATCTGCTGGTTGAGGATGTCGCGCCTCACAAGCCGCAGGCCGCCGGACGACTCCGCGGTGAGGGCCGGGTGGCTCTCGCTGATCCGCACCGCCTCCTCCGAGACCTCACTGACCTTCGACCATGGGACCAGCAGGACCACGTCCTCCGCCCTCCTGACGAGTTCCACCTCGCCCACCCTGTCCGTCCACAACAGGTGGATCCCCAGGTGGGATATCCCCGGCGTCGAGACGTCCTTCTTCATCGCGAGGTCCTGCACGTGGCCGATGTGCCGGCCGTCGCGGTCGTAGACCTTCACCTTGACCAGGTCGCTCAGGCTTATCTGCTCGCCTTCTTGCAAGGTCAGCACCTCCCTGTCACCCCGCCGGGAATATGGTGGCAATGACGAGCCATGCGTCGAGTACGTAGAGCACGAACACGGCGAGCCACGCGACGGTATTATAGGTGTCGCCGTTCACGTGATCCCCCATCACGTCCCTGTCCCTGATTATCTTGAGCATGCAGGTGAGCACCACGGGCAGCAGCAGCCCGTTTACGGTCTGGGATATCAGCATCACTGTTATGAGCGGCATCCCCGGGACCATTATGAACGCAGCGCCTCCCACGATGAAGGTGGTATAGACGATGTAGAACTTGGGCGCCTCAGAGAACGAGTGGTCGACCCCGTACTCCCAGCCGAACGCCTCGCAGACGGTGTAAGCCGTCGCGAGCGGCAGAATGGACGCAGCAAATATGGAGGCTCCCAGGAGGCCGAACGCGAAGAGGTACGACGCGTAATCCCCGGCGACCGGTGCGAGCGCGAGCGCCGCCTGCTCGGCGGATTTTATCTGGGTGGCCCCCACGTTCGGATTGTTGAAGAAAGCCGCGGCGCAGGCGATCATTATCGCCGACGCGGTGATGACCAGGAACACGGTGCCGATACCCGTGTCCGCCCTCTCGTAACGGAGGTCCTTCTCCGAGAGCCCCTTGTCGACTATCGAAGACTGCTGGTAGAACTGCATCCAGGGCGCGATGGTCGTGCCGACTATGGTTATGACCATCAAGATGAAAGAGGCGTTCATGCTTCCGCTCGGCACCAGGAAGCCCTTGGCCACCTCGGACCAGTCCGGCCTGGCCAGGAACGCGGATATGATGTAGGCGATGTAGACCAGGCTTACCAGGAGAAAGACCTTCTCTACCACCTTGTAGGTGCCCTTCAGGACGAGCCACCAGATCCCGGCCGCCGCGATGGGCACGGCTATGTAATACCTGACGCCGAATATCTCGGCGCCCGCCGCGATCCCCGCGAAGTCGGATACGGTGTTGGCGAAGTTCGCCGCGAGCATCGCGAGCATGATCAGGGCGGTCAGCCTGAAGGAGAACTTCTCCCTTATGAGCGAGGCCAGGCCCTTCCCCGTGATGACGCCCATCCTGGCGTTCATCTCCTGGACCATGTAGAGGAGCACGGCCGTGGGTATCATCACCCAAAGGATGGCGTAGCCGTACCTTGCGCCGGCGACCGAATATGTGGCGATGCCTCCCGCGTCGTTGTCCACCATCGCGACGATTATCCCCGGCCCCAGGACCGCCAGCAGGGGGCCCAGGTTGCTCTCTCTTATTCTCTTCCTCAGGTTGGAGAAACCTACGGCGGACAAGTCATTCTCCGATCATCGCAAACGGCGGGCTACCTCCAGGCGCGGACGAGCAGCCCGCTCACCACCAGGAACGAGAGCAGCGATACCGACATCACCGCTACCCCCAGGAGCCTGCCCGGCGCAAGTACCAGGTCCAGCTTGAACCGGCGCAGGACCAGCGGCATCACCAGCCCCAGGAAGCCGGCGATGGCGACCCCCACGAACAGCGCGACGGCACCGGCCACCAGCGGGACCCTCGAGGTGGTCCAGACCATCATGAGCGCGAAGGCCAACGCGCTCACCAGGAGGGCGGCGGCGAGCGCGTACAGGTACTCCCTCGCGAAGAACCTGGCGAACCTTCCTCCCCCGGAGAGCGCCTCGGGCTCACCTCTAACCGACATGGCCAGCGACCAGACCGAGACGTCGTGAGAGGCCCGCAGGGCGAGCGGGACGAAATAGACCAGGGCCAGGGCCGTGGCGAACTCGCTCTTGAATATGCCGAACAGGGCGGTAGCAACGATGCCCCCCATGAAGGTGACCATGGTGCCCGCCCACCTGCGCGCGTCCAGGGCCTGTCTCGCCGGCGCGCCCTCGGCCTCCAGGGCTACTCCCGAGAGCTGCGCGAAGTCCTCCGAGGACTCTTCTCTTATCACGTCTATCGCGTCGTCGACGGTGACGATGCCCTTGAGGGTATGGTCGGAGTCGACGACGGGCAGCGCGAGGAGGTTGTAGCGTGTAAGCCTCTCGGCCGCGACCTCCTGGTCTTCGTCGACCTCCGCGGTTATGACGTCCCGCATCATGAGTCGCCCGACGACCTGGTCTGTGGGCGCCCGGAGGAGGTCCCTGAGGGAGAGCACGCCGGACAGGTGCCCGTCGCGGTCCACGACGTAGACGTAGTAGATGGTCTCAGCTTCCTCGCCCTTCTCCCGGAGCATCTCGATGGTCTGGGCAACGGTCATGTAGTCGGGCAACGCGACGAACTCCGTGGTCATCCTGCCGCCCGCGGTCGAGGGTTCATATCCCAGCAGTTCGGAGACCACCGACGCTTCCTCGATGCCCATGAGCGAGAGGAGCGCCTGGGCTTTCTCCCTCGGGAGGGAACCCAGGATGTCCGCTGCCTCGTCGGGCGGCATTATCTCGAGAAGGTCGGACAGGCGCTCGTCGTCCAGCGACTCGGCCACGGATGACCTTATCCCCGGGAGTATCTGGGCGAGCACCTCCGCCGCCTTCGGGGTCTCGACCAGTGCGAGCACCTTGGCCCTCTGGTCAACGTCGAGCTGCTCGATGATGTCGGCAATGTCAGACGGGTGGATCTCGAGGAACTCCCGGTAACCCACGTTGAGCCTGACGTCGTACGGCATCGGCTCGACCGGCGACACGATGCTCCAGGGGATGACCTTCTCCTTGATGAACCCGATCCTCAAGTCGCGAAGGCGCTCCGCGACAGAGCTAAGCCCGAGCCTCCTGAGGATGGCAAGGAGCCCTACGTCGGCCCCGATGACGCGCAGCTGCCTGCCGGACCAGGCGAGCCTTATATCGCTGACCCTGACTATCCGGTAGCCGTCCATGTCGACCATCTGCTTGTCCAGCAGGTCGCGCGCCAGGTAGACGTCCCCCCCGGCGGGCTCAGCGCCGTCCGCCGGGACGCGCGCCACCACGCACTCGTCGCGCCACTCCCTGATGTCCGACCACCGGAGATAGAACCGCCGCCTGCCGCGGGCCCTGGACCCCGCGACCTCTATCCCCTTCACTGTGGGGAACTTGGCCGAGGGCTCCACCACCACGTCCGACAGGCGGCCCATCAGTCCACCACTGGCGTCCCGTATTCTTTTCCCCAGCATCACGCTCAGGTAAGGCACGGTATGCCTCCAATGTCCGGGCGACAAAAAAGCCCTCAGGAAGAGGGCGCGCTGTCACCCGCCGTCCCTTTAAATCAGATCAAGGCCTGATCCCTCCCGCGAAGTAATCCCGCCGCAGGCGGTTCAGCCTGTCCGCTGTTCGGTTTTCCCGGTCTGTCACTCTCTGCCATCTGGTCCGTCACGCTCGCTTCCTTGGTCGAGGAAGCACTCCTTTATGCAATTATAGTACATGGTTAACGGTGCCGCAGCCCCGAAGCGGGCCTCTTATTCCGGGAACATCTCCCCGCCGTCGCCCTCGGGGGCGGGCGGCTCCGGCTCCTCGGCGTAGCCCTCCGCCTGCTCTTCTTCCTCTGCCTCGGGCTGTGCCTCGGGGCGCTCCTGGTCCGGCGCGGCGACCTGGGCGGCCGAATCTGCCTCCTGCTCCTCGAGGACGTCCAGGGTGGCCGGCCTGGGGAGGTACTTCGCGAGCGCCTCCCGGAGGAGCGCCTGGGTGAACATCCTGGAGAGAGCCATCAGGCTCTCGAGGTCCTTGATGGCGCTGCGCTTGGTGTTCGGGTCCTTGTGCTGGAGCTGGGGCCTGATTATCTGCTCGATGAACGAGGCCTCCCTCCCCACGAACTGTATGTACATGCGGAGGTGCCGCGGCTCCACCCCGTAGCGGAAGAACTCCTTGGCTATGCTCAGGACCTTCACGTCGTCCGGCGAGAAATACTTGCCTTCCGGCCCTTCGCGGACTGTTACTATCCCGTAATCGACAAGCTCGTTCAGGGTCTCCGCGGAGAGGTGCAGCTTGGACGGGGCGAGGTCGAAAGAGACCGGGACCGCCCCGGTCAGGCCCGGCTCTGCCCCCTGGCCGGACATGACGGCGAGGTCTCCCGCCACCACTTTGCCCGAGCGCAGGTCCTGTATCTTCTTCTTGATGACATTCAGCGGTAGATACTCCTCACGCTGAAGTCGAAGTACATAGCTAAGCTGCTTGATGTTTGCCTTGCTGTACTTCCGGTAGCCGCTCGGTGTCCTCTCGGGATTGATGAGTCCCTCTTTCTCGAGGAACCGGATCTTGCTTATGGTGATGTCGGGGAACTCCTTTTTGAGGATCTCCTGGACTTCCCCTATCCCGTACTTTTTTTCCTCTGCAGCCATGATACCAGCCCGCAATCGTGCCAACTCTGAACGTAAAGTGAAACCTTAAGAATAAATATGCTTGGAAATGGCCGTTGATGTCAAGCCCCGCCCCCGTGTTTCCGGCAGGCGAAGGGTCACTTGCAGAAGAAGATGAGCCTGAACTTGCCTATCTGTATCTCGTCGCCGCTGGAAAGGTCGGCTTCCTCAACCCTCAATTTATTGACGTACGTGCCGTTGAGGCTGCCCATGTCGGTAATACGGAATCCGGACTCCACCCGGCGTATCTCGGCATGCCTGCGGGACACTGTTATGTCGTCGAGGAAGATGTCGCTCTCGGGGTGCCTTCCCGCGCCCGTTACCTCCTTGGCGATGACGAATCGCGTGCCCGCGCTGGGCCCTCTCTTGACCACCAGCATCGCAGCTCCGGACGCGAGCTCGTCCTCGGGCACCTGTATCTCTTCCTCGGTCTCGACATCGGCCTCGACCGGCGTGAGGGTTATGGTGGTGTCGCCGTCCTGACCCTCTGTGGACAGATACGCGCCGCACTGCCCGCAGTAGACGCTGTCATCCGGGTTGTTCTTTCCGCAAGCCGGGCAAAACATCTTCTCACTTCCGTTTCCCGCGGCGGCCCTGCGCGGACTCGCCGGAGTCGACCTGCTCCGGCAACTGCACAACGACCTCGCTTATCTCCTCCGGCGCGAAGCCTACGTCCCTGATAAGTCCGAGGACGGCCCCGCGCTGCTTCGAGGAGAGCTCCCCCAGCTCGATGTATATCTTACTGCGGGGTATCGTCTCCTCCGGCGCCTCCTGGCTCACTGCGCTCCCTTTCGACGCTCTTCGCGGGCTGCTTCTGTTTCGCCTCCCTGCGGCGGAACTTGTCGAGCAGGCTTTCCCGCGTCTTCTTGGCCTCGGACTTCTCCCCGAACGAGATGGCGTGCTTCTCGCCTATCCCGTGGACGTGCCTCTGTGTCGGGGTCTGTATCCCCTCGACCGTGGTCGACCGAACGTTCCTCTCGACATCTTTATCTGTCACGGTTGCCTCCCCCGGGAAGGGTACGAACATGATATCACAAACCACCCACAGCCCCTTCGGGCCAACGCCCCGTGGTCCATCCCTTGCCCGCGTATTTGGTCCGCTCGAGCTCCTCCGCGAGCTCGAGCTCCGCATCGGTCAGGCTCCCCGTCTCGAGCGACACGCGCATTTCGCTCTCGAAACCCTCCCTGAACGCCACCGACATCTCCTCGCGGCTCACAGCGCGACCCACCGCCTCGTCCAGGGCGGCGAACCGCGCTCCGCCGGTTGAGCCGCTCCGTCCCCCCGCGCCTATCCGCGCCATCACATCGGCCGTGTCCCTCAGGAACAGGGACCCGTGCTGCAGCACCCCCCCGGCGAACACGCGCTGGGCACTGCCGCAGATCTTCTTTCCATTCCATTCGATATCGACGCCTGTAATCCCCTCCACGCACCAGGGCCCGCCCTCTTCATCCCGCCTTCCATGCTCGACCTGGGCGGCCTCCACCCCCAGCGTCCCCAGCGCCGCCACTATTCCCCGCGCCACATCATCGAAGCACTCCCTCCGGCCGGGCACCTTCCCTCCACTGGAGCGCATAACGACGCTGTAGGTGAAGTCCTCCAGGTGCAGTATCGCCAGGCCGCCGGTCGCCCGCCTCACGACGTCTATTCCCTCTCTCGCGCACAGCACAGGGTCCACCGTTCCCTCGAGGTCCTGGAACCTTCCGAGGGTGACCGCCGGGGGTTCGAAGCCATACAGCCTGAGGGTGGCGACGGGGATGCCGGGGCCGGCGCACCGTGCCTCCGCCTCGTCCCTCGCCATGTTGCGGGCGCCTGGCATGGCGCCATCGTCGATGAAGCGCCATGTCCGGAAAGGTTCAGCCAACTGTCGCTCTCCTGACCCGGCACGATCCTGGGCCCTTCAAAGGGTGACCTCCGAGAGCTGCTCGAGGACGCGCTCGCGGACCTCGCGCGGGGACGGGTCCGGAAAGTGCCTTCGTCCGTCGCCGTAGCGCTCCACCAGCATGGGCTCCATCTCCTGCGAGCACTCGGGGCAGGGGACGCTGCCGCGCGCCGCGAGCACCGTGGCGCGAGCGCCGTCTACCGGGCACCTCCACACCTGCTTGAGCCCGGACGGCTTGCCCCTCTTGGCCAGGGGACGTCCCTCGATCTCGATTATGTCCATCGCGAAGTTTATGACCGGGGAGTTGCTGATGTGGGTGCCCACCCCGTAAGCGTCAGCGACCTCGTTGTACTCCAGTATCTTCTGCTCGTTGATGTCGCCGCTTACGAATATCCTGACGTCGGCGAAACCGCGGATGTCGAGCTCCCAGCGGACCTCCCTCATTATCTCGAGGAAATCCCCCCTCCGCGACCCGGGGGTGTCGAGACGGACGCCGTAAAGCCTGTCGCCCAGTACCTCAGCGGCGTACAGCGCGCCGAACTTCTCGTCCTGGAAGGTGTCAACCAGGGCTATCCTCTTGACCTCAGGGCCCATCGCCTCGTCGAACATCTCGTAGGCGAGCCTCTCGTCCTGAGCGCAGAGAATGAGGGTGTGAGACATGGTGCCGGAGGGCTCCTCCCCGAGCATCTCCGCGCTCTCGATGACCGCGACTCCATCGCAGCCGCCGATGAAAGCGTTGCGCTCGATCATCGGCGCCAGGGCCGGGTGCATCCGCCTCGCGCCGAAGCTGACGAGCGTCCGCCCCCCGGCAGCCTTCCTGCAGCGGGCCGCGTTGGTCGCGACTCCCGAGGCCTGGCACAGAAGCCCCAGCATGGCCGTCTCGAACACCCCGAAATCCAGGTACTTCCCGGTGACCGAGAGCACCGGCTCACCGGCCCGGAACAGTTTTCCCTCGTCCATGGAGCGGAGCTTCACAGGGAGCCCGTCGACGAGCTCGAGCAGCTCCTCCAGCCCGGCGAAGACCGCCCACGGCCACTCGCGGGGGAGCGACGAGGCCCTGACCTCCATAGAGACAAGGGGATTTATGCCCCTCGACTCTAGCGCGGCCTTCACGCGCTCGAAGTAGACGTCGGTGACCCTCCCTTGCCTGATATGCTCGTCTGGGGCGATTTGAAATCCCACCTGGCACCTCCCACCGGTATGCTCTAGACCACCTCGCCGCCGAACACCCGCTCTACCTGGTCGAGCGCCATCTCCTGGTCGGCGTCATTGAGCGCGTGCACACCCGCCCGCGGTACAGTCACCCGGTAGCCGCGCATCAGGGCTTCTATGGCCGACACCAGCACGCAGATGTTGGTCACCGTGCCGGTGACCACCAGGTGGTCCACGCCGAGCTTCTCCAGGAGTTCGTCGAGCTCGGTGCCGTAGAAAGCGGAGTACCTCTTCTTCTCGAGCACGTAGTCGGCGTCCACGGGCGCGAGTTCCGGCACCACCTCGGTCCCGGGGGTGCCCTTGACCGCGTGCTCCCCCCACTGGTGGAACTCCTCGTCGTCCGGGTCGTGCGCGTCGTTGACGTAGATGACCGGCACTCCGGAGGAGCGCGCCTCGTCTACCAGCCCTTTCAGAAAAGGCACTATCGACTCGACCCCGGGGACGTAAAGCTTCCCGCCGGGGTCCACGAAGTCGTGTATCATGTCCGCGATCAACAGCGCGCTGTGTTCACCGAATATTCCCATCTCAACCTCCTCGACAAACGCAAAAAAGGGGTCAGGTCACTTTGTTGCATTTCCGTCAACTGACCTCCCGCCTGTACAGCACTTCCCTCACCGTCGCCCTGACGGAGTGAGCCCCTGAGCCGGTGACGGCCGCCCTCACCAGCGTGCCGGGGGGGATCCCACCGCCCGCCAGGACCACCACCTGGTGGCCCCTGGTTCGCCCGATGACCTGGTCGGGCTTTCTGCCCGGCCCTTCGACGAGTACTTCTACGTCGGAGCCCACAACCTTGCCGAGGGCGGCTCGCGTTATCTCGTTCTGCAGTCGGACCAGGCGGGTCAAGCGCTCCTTTTTACGCTCCGCGGGGACGTCGTCCGGGATGCCGTACGCGGCCGTCCCCTCCCTCGGAGAATAGATGAACGTGTACGCTGAGTCGAACTCCACGGTCCGGAGCACTTCGAGAGTCTGCTCGAAGTCACTCTCGGTCTCCCCGGGGAACCCGACGATCAGGTCCGTGGACAGCGTGACACCGGGCACCAGCTGCCTCGCCCTGGCGGCCAGCTCTATGATGAACTCTTTTCCGTAGCCCCTCCCCATCGCGTCCAGGACGCGGTCTGAGCCTGACTGCACGGGCAGGTGCAGGTACTCGCACAATGCGGGATGGGACGCCATCGCCTGGAGGATGTCGTCACCCATGTCCCCTGGATGGGAGGTCTCGAACTTGACCCGCCTGATGCCTGGAACGTCAGCCACGCAGCCGAGCAGTCGAGCGAAACCCGCCTCGCCTTCGATATCGCTGCCGTAGGTGTTGACGTTCTGCCCCAGGAGCGTGACCTCGATGACCCCGTCCCGGGCGAGCCCCGTCACCTCGGCCAGAATCTCCCTGAACGGCCTGCTCCTCTGCCGCCCCCTCACGGATGGGACTACGCAGTACGCGCAGTCGTTGTCGCAGCCGTGGCTTACCGGGACCCATGCTGCGGACGCCGACCGGCGCAGAGCGGGAAGGCGATCAATGCGGTCATCCTCGATATCACCGAGGTCGCTGGTCCTCTTGGCGAGGCAGGTCTCGATGAGACCCGGCAGCCGCTCGACAGACTCCGGGCCGAACACCAGTCTCACGGCGCCCGTGCGCCTGAGCACCTCGACGCCGTGCTTGCGGGCCATGCACCCGCACACCGCGACGACCCGGGCGGACCCGTCCTTCGCCCCGATCGCGGCCAGGTTCGACCAGACCCTGTCCTCGGCGCCCTGCCGCACGCAGCAGGTGTTGAAGATGAGGATGTCCGCGGCTTCGGCTTCGCCGCAGGGCGTGTAGCCCGCCGATGCTAGCACCCCCGCGATGTGCTCGGAGTCGTGCTCATTCATCTGGCAGCCGAAGGTCCGGATGTGGAACGTTGATAGCGGCGGTCCTGGAGCCGACATCATCCTTTGCCGGGCTTCTTCTTCGCCAGGTGCTTCCTGACCACGAAGCCGGTCGTGGCGGCGCCGGCGGTTATGAAACCCATCTTGGACATGGGAGACTTGATGGCGCGCTCGACGGCCTCCGACGCGTCGCCGACCCTGTCGATGAGCACCTGTGTCTCCTCGGTTATCTCCCCTATGTTGTCGAGTTCCTCGTTGACGCTGTCCAGCGTGACCTGCGCCTTCTTGAGGAGGTTCAGCGTCTGGGGGCGCGCTTCGCTGACGATTCCGCCGACCTCGTCCAGCGTCCGGCGGAGCCTCAGGAGTACCGGGATGAGGAAGAGCACGATGATGACGACTGCGACAGCCCCCACCACCTGCAGCACCTTCAGAGCCATTGCCTTCCTTTCCCGAGCCCGGCAGAATCAATCCATTCTAGACCATCGCGCGGAGCTTCAACAACAGACCGCGCGGCGCACCCGGTGACCGCTCAGGGAGCTCACTCCTCGTCGCCGTCCTCGCCCGTTATGTAGAACGAGAGCGTGATCTTTCCCCGCCCGCGTCTCACCCTGGGCTCGGCCGACGGCTTGAGGAAATAGCGCCCGACGACCCTCTCGACCACCTCTTCCGCTCCGCGGGCGATCTCATCCATGTCGGCTTTTCCCAGGCGCTTGAGCGGATTGCGGGCGGGCTGCGGCCGCCTCTCCCGGGCCCGCTCCGGCGTGCCGGGAACCGGGGTCTCTCCGGGAACGGAATCGACCTCAGCCCCCAGGCCGGCAAGCACTCCGACAGGCCTCAGCGGAGAGATCTCCCCGCTTAGCACCCTGTAGGCGTTCCTCTCCGAGACCGGCAGGCCCAGCTCGCCCGCCGAAGCCTCCGCGAGGGCCTTCGCCTCGACGATCCTGGAGACGTCGGTCCAGATTGCGTCCGCGGCGCCCTCCCCCGACGAGAGCCCCAGGCGTATCGAAGTGGCCAGCACTTCCGCAAAAGACCCCATGTAGAAAGCCACGTCGGGGCAGTCGATGGACATCTCGAGGAGGACCCGGAGCACGTTGTGCGGCCCCGGGCCCACCTCCTGCCCGTGGGCAGTGGGCTCGAGCCTGGGAAGCGTAGCCTGGTCGGACCGTTCCTGGACCCGCTCGGTATCGACAGTAAGCGTGATGACGGTCCCCAGGCCGGGGACGGATGATACGATGCCGGCGGTCTCGGCCCGGGACCTGATAGAGAACAGGGCCATTCCCCTGCCGTGCACACCGTAGCGGTCCTCCTCGAAATCCTCACGTTTCGAGGTGACCCTTGGCTCGAACACCAGCCCGTGCATGTCGCCGGGGATTCCCGCCCCGTCATCGAGCACGGTCAGCTTGCGGTAGCGCCCCTGCTCTTTCTGGAAAGCCACGAGCACGTTTCGAGCCCCGGCGTCCCTGGAGTTCCTGACCAGCTCGGTCACGACGTCCTCGACCGAGCGGATGTCGTGCTGCGCCTGGCGCCGTTCGGCCTCGGCGACCTTAAGGCGCACGAAGCCGTGAGGGAGGTTCTCCTCGATGCGCATGCGCGCCGGGCCGGTGATGCTCGATACAAAATCGAGGACGTCTCTGTCTGTGGGGTCGGATCTTTCCATGGCTGTACCGTCTGCCGCCCTTGCCGGGGCCCGCGGGTGCCCGCGAGACCGCCCGTCCGTGAACCCGGTCCTACTTGGCGTACTCCACTACCCTGGTCTCCCGTATAACGGTTATCTTTATCTGGCCCGGGTAGTCGAGCTGGTCCTCGACCTCCTTGGCGACGTCCCGCGCGAGCGCGGCGCTCTGAAGGTCGTCGACGGAATCTGACTGCACCACTATCCTGATCTCGCGTCCGGCCTGCATCGCGTACGCCTTCTCGACCCCCTCGAAGGAGTCGGCCAGCGTCTCGAGTTTTTCGAGTCGCTTGATGTAGCTCTCCAGAGTCTCACGCCGGGCGCCGGGCCTCGCGGCCGATATGGCGTCCGCGGCCTGCACGAGAACCGCTTCGATGGTCTTTATCTCGACCTCGCCGTGGTGGGCTTCCACCGCGTGGCAGATCATGTTGCTCTCCCCGAGCCTCTTTGTCAGCTCGGCCCCGATGAGCGCGTGCGAGCCTTCCACCTCGTGGTCGATGGCCTTTCCGATGTCATGCAGCAGGCCAGCTCGTTTCGGCACCTTCTGGTCGAGGCCCAGCTCGGCAGCCATTATCCCCGAGAGGTGAGCTACCTCGAGTGCGTGCATGAGGACGTTCTGTCCGTACGAGGTCCGGTATTTGAGCCTGCCGAGCGCACGCACGAGTTCCTTGTTGAGGTTGTGGATCCCGACTTCGAACGCGGCCTCCTCGCCGGCCTCCCGTATCTCGTTCTCGACCTCGGCCTTCGACTTCTCGTACATCTCCTCTATCCTGGCCGGCTGTATCCTGCCGTCGCTTATCAGCTTCTCGAGCGTGAGCCTTGCTATCTCACGGCGTATCGGGTCAAAGCTGGACAGGATGACGGCTTCGGGCGTGTCGTCGATGATGAGGTTTATGCCGGTGAGGTTCTCGAAGGTGCGGATGTTCCGGCCCTCGCGACCGATTATCCTTCCCTTCATCTCATCGTTCGGGAGCGGCACCACGGAGACGGTGGTCTCGGCCACGTGCTCCGAGGCACACCGCTGGATGGCCAGCGAGATTATCTTCCGGGCCCTCTTCTCGGCCTCTTCTCTGGCCTTGCTCTCTTCCTCCTTGATGAGCAGGGCGCTCTCCCGCTTTATCTCGTCCGAGATGCTCGCGAAGAGGTAATCCTTGGCCTCTTGCGTCGACATGCCGGCGACCTTCTCGAGCAGCCTCTTCTGCTCCGAGGCGGCCTTCATGAGCTTGGATTCCTGGGATTTCAGGTGCTCCTCCCAGGATGCGATGCGCTTGTCGCGCTTGTCTATCTCTGATTCCTTGGCTTCCAGGGTCTCCTCGCGCTGCATGAGACGGCGCTCGAGACGCTGCATGTCGCTCCGGCGTCCCTTGAGCTCGCGCTCGGCGTCTGCCCGCATGGAATGGATTGTATCTTTAGCCTCGACCTGAGCTTCACGCTTTATGCTCTCTGCTTCACGCTCTGCGTCCGAGATAAGCTTCTTGGCGCTTGCCTCCGCGGTGGATATCCTTGCCTCGGCGAGGTACTTCCTGCCCAGGAACCCCGCTATTATGCCTACCAGGACCGCAGCTACCCCGATGATTGCGTAAATGATGTCAATTACCCCCTCTCTATGAAAACGCGCCGAGCAACGCTCGGCGGCGGAATACAAGTGCACCCGGCTCCCGGCTCGCAGCCGTTATGCCGATGGTGATGTCCCCTCTTGTAAACCAGAAATCCAGTATATATATCGCAACATCTACGATATGTCCGCGCGTTTTTTACTCACATTCAATTCTATTCTCGCCAATTTTGAGTGTCAACATCGGCGATGAGCCGACATGCCTCCATAGCTATCTGGCGAGAGTAGCCCCTTCGTACCAGGTAGTCGCACAGTTTCCTAGTAAATGCCCGTGGCTCCGCTCCCGCGAACCTGGAGGCCTGAGCGCGGGCAACCCTTTCCGCGCGCGGGAGTTCTTCTTCCAGGGGATAATCGGCCAGGACCTCTTCGACAAGGGCTCTCTCGAGCTTCTTCTCGATGAGAGCCTTGCGCACCCTGTAGTAGCCCAGGTGTTTGCGCAGCATCTCGTCGAGGTAAACGCTTGCGAACCTGCGGTCATCGATGACCCCGCAGCTCTCGAGGTACCCCGCCACGTCCTCGGCTGTGGCACGGCTGTATCCCCAGCGCACCAGCCTGTCGGTGGTCTCACCCCTGCTGCGCGGCCTGTAGTCGATGAACCTCAGGGCCCTGGACAGGGCCTCCTCATCGGGCCCCCGGGGTACGCCTTCAGCTGGTGCCAACTTTGCCCGAGCCCTTGGACTTTTTCTTCTCTACCGGTTCGACCTCCCTGGCCGGGGCGCCCTCCTCTGCCGCAGCCGGCGCACTGGCGGGCGCAAGACCCGCCTCTTCTCTTATCTTTGCTTCGATCGTCTCGGAGAGGTCGACGTGTTCCGCGAGGAATGTCTTGGAGTTCTCACGGCCTTGCCCGAGCTGGTCCTCGTCGTACATGTACCAGGCGCCGCTCTTCTTCACTATCCCGTAGTTGACCCCGAGGTCGAGGATGTCGCCCTCTTTCGAGACGCCTTCGCCGTACATAATGTCGAACTCGGCGTTCCTGAACGGAGGGGCGACCTTGTTCTTCACGACCCTCGCCCTGACCCGGTTACCCACGATGTCCGTGCCCTTCTTGATGGTGTCGATCTTGCGGAGGTCGATCCGGACGGAGGAGTAGAACTTGAGCGCCCTGCCGCCGGGTGTGACCTCGGGATTGCCGAACATCACGCCGATCTTCTCTCGGAGCTGGTTGATGAATATGGCAATCGTGTTGGACCTATTTATCGCGTTGGAGAGCTTTCGCAGGGCTTGAGACATCAGCCTGGCCTGGAGTCCGACGTGGGAGTCGCCGATGTCCCCTTCGATCTCGGCCCTGGGAACGAGCGCCGCGACGGAGTCGATGACGATGACGTCAACCGCGGCCGACCTCACCAGGAGCTCGGTTATCTCGAGAGCCTGCTCGCCCGTATCCGGCTGGCTTATGAGGAGCTCCTCGATGTTAACGCCGAGCGCCTGTGAATACTGCGGGTCGAGGGCGTTCTCCGCGTCGATGAAAGCCCCCACTCCTCCGCGCTTCTGGGCCTCGGCTATCATGTGCAGCGCGACGGTGGTCTTACCGCTCGACTCCGGGCCGAATATCTCGATGACCCTGCCTCTCGGCACCCCACCCACTCCCAGAGCGATGTCGAGCGCGAGCGACCCGGTCGGTATCACCTCCACCGCCATGCGGTCGGCCTCGGCGCCCAGCTTCATTATCGAGCCCCGGCCGAACTGGCGCTCGATCTGCATCAGGGCCATCTCAAGTGACTTGTCCTTCTCCAAGTATCTCACCCTCCTAAGGACCTTTCGGCCCCGCTCAAAGGCCGACTTTCTCTACTACCGAGTACTCGGCTCCGGTGCTCTTGAGCTCGCTCGAGAAGAGCACGATCTCGGACACCTCCAGCCTGACACTGCCGGCGAACCCGCCGGCGACCTCCGTGGGTATGCGTACCGGTCTCCTGCGGCAGCGACCAATGGTGACATGCGGGGTGTAAGCCCGCTTCTCGCGGGAGACCCCGCACCTCTCGGCGCCCTTATCGATGACATTGAAAACCTTGACAGCCCCGCCCTCGAGGTCCCTGGCGCCCACCCATAATACTCTAGCAGAACCCAGTGACGGGAAAGCGCCCAGTCCTCCGACCTCCAGGCCGAACGGGAGGTGTTTCGCAGCCCTGCTCATGGCATCCAGAAGACAAGGGACGTCCCCTGCGTCACTGGCTCCGATGAACTTGAGGGTCACGTGGAGGTTCCCGGCGGGTACCCAGCGGACGCCCTCCACGACCGCGGACAGCTCGCCGGTGATCCGAGTGACCAGCTCCACGGCCTCTTCGGACAGTAAAAGCCCTGTGAAGAGTCTAGATCCCGACCCGTTTGCCGCTATCATCGTCCCCACAGTCTACCACCGGCGCTCAAGCAATACAAGCAATATCTCAACGTTCGTCGAGCCTGAAGAGCTTGTCTCTGGAGGTATGCCCCCTTACGAGTTCCAGACTGGCCTTTCTTACCCCGAGGTGTTCCGCAAGCGCCTTCTTCACCTGCGCGTTCGCCTTGCCTTTCTCCGGCGCGGCGGAGACATACACCCGGAACTCTCCCTCGGGGTTCTCCTCCACCCGCGGGTTCGAAGCTCCCGTTACGACCCTGACCCGTATCGTCCTCGGTTCTCCCGCGTTCACTGGCATACCTGCCCTGATACAGGACGCCGGGCGCCCCGTGGCGCCCGGCCCTCCGCCGCCCTATCCGAGCCTGCAGGACCCGCCTTAAATCGGGGTCAGGCCCGGACTCAAGTCCCGTGCTGCCTACTCCCAGAAGAAGTGCTTCTCCTTCTTCTGCTTGCGGCCTTTCCTCCCGCGTTCGTCCAGCTCGCCGGATTCATCGTCCAGCCCCTCGTATATGTCCTCGCCGTTGTCCATGGCGAGCACTTCCTCCACCAGGTTGGAACTGGGCGGCGCCGGCTTTTCAGCGGTCGGCTCCACGGCGGGACCCGGTGTGTCAATCGCAGTCCTCTCGGGCGCCTCGACCTCCGCCGCGGCCGGCGGCTCGAGCGGCGGCGGCGAGGGTGCCGGCCTCTCCGGGGCAGTTGCCGCGGTCTCCGGCATGGCCGGTGGCGCTGCCGGTGGCGGGCCCTCTTCCCTAGGCGCCTCGGCCTCTTCAACGGCGGGCTGCCCGATCGGAGGAGCCTCCGCCTCGATGAGAGGAGGCGGCTCGACCTCGGGGGTGCCCGCCACTACCTCCGCGGGGGGCGCTACATCCTCGACCATCGTCTCGGCTTCGTCCCTGGCCTCCAGGTCCTCGACCTGGGCGAGGTGCTCGTCGGCCAACTCCCTTATTGACTGCAGGTACCTCTTCTTTATCTGCTTCAGCTGGGCGAAGCTGCGCTCGAGCTTCTGCCGCTCGTTCTGAGCCCTGAGCGTCATCTGCCTGGCCTGCTCCTGCGCGCTCCTTATGAGCGCGTCGGCCTCCTCCTGGGCTTTGGAGATCATCGCTTCGGACTCCTGCCGTGCCTGCTCCCGTACCGCCTCGGCGGACTTGGTCGCCGTCAGCAGCGCACTCTGCAGGGAGCTCTGCATCTCCTCGTATTCAGCCAGGCGCGCCCTCATCTGCTCCATCTGGCTCCTGATGTCGCTGTCCTCCTGCATCAGCCTCTCGAGCTCGTCGGCCACCAGGTCGAGAAAGGAATCGACCTCTTCCTCGTTGTAACCGCCGAATCGGGCTGACTTGAACTCCTTGTGGTGTATGTCGAGCGGAGTCAGTGCCATCAGACCGTACCTCCATATCTCTGGTCTGTCATGTTGAGAGCTCCCCGGCCCTCTTGCGTGCGGCTTCCACCGCGCGTGCAACGGCTTCGGTGAAGCCCTCCGCATCCAGTATCTCGAGCGCGGCGAGAGTGGTCCCTCCGGGAGAGGAGACCGCTCTCCTCAGCTCGTCAGCGTCCCGTCCCGTCTCCTTGAGCACCCTGGCCGCGCCCCACAGGGTCTCACGCGCAAGAACGCGTGCGACGTCCTCCGGCATGCCCTGGCCGACCGCCGCCTTTTCGAGCGCTTCCACCATCGCGAAGAAGTAGGCTGGACCGCTGCCGCTGACCGCGGTGACGAGATCGAGCCACCCCTCCTCGACCTCCACCACCTCGCCCACCGCCTCCAGCAGCCTGACGGGCAGCTCCCTATCGAACCCCGCCTCTCCAGGGTCCAGCGCATACGCGGAGACCGCGGCTCCGACCTGAGCCCCCATGTTCGGCATGACTCTCACTACCGAAGGCCCGCTTCCGATCCTCCGGCGTATGCCCTCCACGGTAAGCCCGGCCACAATAGACACCACGACCTTGTCCGTGTCGAGAGAACCGGCTATCTCCTCGAGCACCGCGGGGCTGTCCTGCGGCTTTACCGCCAGCACCACGACATCGGCCCAACCCGCGGCGTCCTCGTTCGACTCAGCAATTGACGCCCCCGTGGACCCGGCCAGGGTCTCCGCCTTCGAGACGTCCTTATCACTTACCCGAACGCTTCCCGCCTCGAGGGTACCTGTGTCGAGCCAGCTGTTGAGCATGGCCGAGCCCATGTTTCCGGCACCTAACAGGGATACTTTTTCCAACTCTCACCCGCCGTCCTCAGAACTGGTTGAAGAAACCTTTCTCGCGCATCCATTTCCTGTCTTCCGCGGAGACCTCTATGTTCGCCGGGGTGAGCAGGAAGACCATCTCCGCGACCCGCTGGATGCCACCGTCCAGTCCGTAGGTGAGACCGCTCACGAAATCTATGAGGCGCTTTGCCAGCTCCCTGTCGATGTTCTGCAGGTTGACGATAACAGGCGTATCGTTCTTGAACTTGGCCCCTATCTGTTCGGCGTCGTTGAAGCTCTTGGGCTCGACCACGTGCACCCGGGCCGTCGACTCCGGGACCGGCTGCAGAACCCTCTCCGAGCCCCTCCTCCGCGGTACCCTGTCGGAAATCTCCTCCACCGCTTCTTCACGGGCTCGCATCTCCCCGAATTCGTCTGGCTCCTTGAGACCCAGCCATTCGGCGACCCTGCCCCAGAAACCGGGCATCTAAACGACCTCCTTGCCTTGCCTTCTTTCAGGCGCTACCGCGGACCGAATATCGCGGTCCCGATCCGAACACAGGTGGAGCCTTCCTCGACCGCCACCTCGAAATCGTTCGTCATACCCATCGAGAGCACCGGTCCCTCCGGGACCCCCTGCGCCCCCGACAGCTCCCCCGCCAGCTCATAGAGCCTCCTGAAGACCCAGCGCACCTCCTCCGGGTCCTCGACCAGCGGGGCTATCGTCGAGAATCCTCTCACGTTGATACCGGGCATCCCTCCGGTCGCATCGAACGCTTCGGCGAGCTCCTCCGGCCCGAAACCCGACTTGCTCTCCTCGCCGGCCATGTTCACCTGCAGGAGAACCTCTTGAACGATCCCGACTTCCAGCGCCCGAACACTCAGCTCCTCGGCGAGCCGTAGGCTGTCTACAGAATGCACCAGCCTTACCCGGCCCACCACCTGCCGGACCTTGTTGCGCTGAAGGTGGCCGATGAAGTCCCATTCCACGGGACCCTCGACCGACCCCATCTTGGTCAGCAGCTCCTGGACCCTGTTCTCCCCCGCTACTCTTACCCCGCCCCTAACGGCCTCGTCGACCTCGTCGGGGGACCTGTTCTTCGTAGCGGCAAGCAACGTCACGCGCTCAGCATCCCGGCCCGCCCGCAGCGCGGCCGACTCGATGCGCGACTGCACCTCTCTGATGTTTTCCGAAATCTGCTTCTCCATAGTTTTTTCGCTTCCGTCAAACGTTATTCCTTCAACCCCCGGCGCGCCCCCCTCGAGCCATCGCGCTCAGTATCTGACCTCGAAGCCCCGCTCCCCGGCCGGCTCCTGCCACTCTACGTCGACGGAGTCGACACGGGCTCCCGGCGGCCCGCTCCTCGCCCACTCGACGGCCTCCTCGACAGGCAGTCGCTCGCCCTCGAAAACCGCCTCCACCGTCCCGTCCGGCACGTTCCTCACCCAGCCGGAAAGCCCCAGCGACGAGGCGGTCCGCCTGGTCTCCGCACGGAAGAACACGCCCTGGACCAGGCCTCTCACTGTGACGTGCGCCCTGGCAATTCCTGCCATGCTCAGCCCCAGTCCTCGCCCAGGACCGCGGCGAACCCTCCCTGCCTGCCGCAAGTCCCACCCGAAGCGCGGAACGAGAAGTGACCCTCGCCGCAGCACGTGCAGGTCCCTGAGCCGAAAATGTTGCCGGCCGACACCCCGGCCTCCAGCAGCTGCAGCTCGCAAGCACGCTCCATGTCCAGGAAGGTCTTTCCGGTGTCATCATCCGGTCTTGTCACCGTGTCACCGAAGCGCCTGACAAAATCCGCTCCCACGTCCTCGCCGACCTCCATGCAACAGCTCCTGATGTGCGGTCCCATGAAGACGAGTATCTCTCCGGGAGGGCACACGGCAAAGCCGGCAAGCGCCCTCAAGGCAGCCGCGGTGGCGCCGCCCAGGGCGCCCCGCCATCCCGCGTGCGCCACGGCTACCGCCCTGCCGCAGGCTCCGCCCGTGGCGACCATGACAACGGGCAGGCAGTCGGCGGTCAATACGCAGAGCGCGCAGTCGGGCTGGCCCGTCACGAGGGCGTCGGTCCTCGGCAGGCCCGAGAGGAAATCCCTGGCTCCGCGCCCGACCTCCAGAGGGCCCGCTACACTGACCCTCGCGCCGTGGACCTGCCTTCCCACGACCCACCTCTCGAGAGGCGCCCCCAGCGCGCGGGAGACCAACAGCCTGTTCGCGGTGACATCGCCGGGAGCGTCCCCCACGTCGTAGGAGAGGTTGAGGCTCGAGCAGGCACCGGTGCTGACGCCTCCTTCCCTCCCCGTGAACGCTACGACCACCCCGCGTTCGAGCAGTTCGCCCGCTGCAAGCACGTCTATGCCGCCCAGCGCGATGCGGTCCAGCATGAGGAGCCCTCAATCCCGCCTGGAGTCCCGGTCCTCCGGCAGCAGCTCGATGAGCACCTTGGAGATGCGGTTGTTTCGGAGCTTCTCCACCTTTACGGCGAGGCCGTTGTACACGAGTGACTCGCCCGGTATGGGAACGTGACCGAGGACCTTCAAGACCAGGCCCCCTACCGAGTCGACGTCCTCCTCGGCCGGTATGTCCACCTGCAGGATCTCAGCGAGGTCCTCCAGGTTCAGGCGGGCGTCCACGCGGAACCTGTTCTCCGCCACCTTCTCGAACAGCTCCAGTTCGCGGTCGAACTCGTCGAATATCTCCCCAACGATCTCCTCCAGCAGGTCCTCTATCGTCACGAGGCCGGCCACCGTGCCGTACTCGTCGACAACGATGGCGATGTGCACCTTTCTCTGCTGGAGCTCCTTCAAAAGGTCGCTCAGGACCTTGGTCTCCGGGATGATGAAAGCGTCTCTCACAAGCCCGCGGACGTCCTGGTCGAGCCTCCCCTCCTGGAGGCAGCGCATGAGATCCTTCGCGTAGAGCACGCCGGTGATGTTGTCCAGCTCGCCGTCGAAGACCGGTATCCTCGAGTACCCGTGCTCGATGGTAAGCACAAGCGCGTCTTTGACGGTGGCGTCCGCCGGGAGCGTGACCATGTCGGGACGGGGCACCATGACCTCGCGCACGAGCGTGTCGGAGAACTCGAAGACGGAGTGGATCATCTCCTTCTCCTCCTCCTCGATCACGTCGCTCTCCTCCGCCGCGCTCACGAGCGCCTTGATCTCCCCCTCGTCCGTCACGAGGCCCTCCCTCGCCACGTCGGCCTTCCCGAGGACGGTCAGGATACCTCTGGCGATCCACTCGAACAGTATTGCCAGGGGCCTCAGTACGCGGCTTATCAGTGTGACCGGGCCGGTGACGGCAAGGGCCATCCTCTCCGAGTTCTTGCTCGCGGCGGCTTTCGGCACCAGCTCCCCGAAGACGAACATCAGGGCCGTTATGACCGCGGTCCCGACCGCCACCCCCATCCCGGCGTTGCCGGTCAGCTCGGTGGTGAGCCACGTGGCCAGCGAGGCGGTCGTGAGCTGCACCGTCAGTACCATGAGCAGCAGGGGGGGGAGAAACCGGTCGGGGTCCTCTATGAGCTTCTCCAGCCTGGAGGCGTTCCTGACCTTTTTCTCCACGAGGTACCGCACCCTGATACGGCTCACGCGCATAAGGGACGTCTCGGAAGCGGCGAGGAACGCCGCCACCCCTATCAGGATGACCATGCTCGTTATTCCCAGGATCAAACCCAACAATTCGTTTCTCCGTTCCGCCTAACTGATTATACTTCGACCGAGGAGGTGGCTTTCCATCTCCCGCATCGCCGCGGCGGCCTCGTCATCGGCGTCGTCGTAACCGAGAAGGTGGAGCAGGCCGTGCGCCGCGAGGAGTTCCAGCTCCTCGGTCAGCGTCTCGCCCCGCGCGGCCGCCTGCCGTTCCGCCACCGGCACGCAGATCGCGATGTCACCCAACGGCTCACCCGTCTCCGCGCGTCCGCGCCCCGTGTCGCCGGCCTCCGTCATCGGGAACGCGAGCACGTCGGTCGGCTCGTCGAGCCCCCTGTACCGCGAGTTGAGACGGCGCATCTCTTCCTCGCTCACGAGCGCCACGCTCAGCTCACCGCCCGCTCGCCCGAGCAGCTCACGCGTCATCCCCTTTATGGACCTCATGAGCCGGCGAAGCTCACTGCGTCGCAGCGGCGCCTGCGCCGTGACCTGGACCCGCATTTCCCACGCTCCTGGACGGTTGCCCGGGGTAGTCGATCCTCGGGTGGTGGCTCCCTATCAGGATCCTGGCGAAGACCTTTTTGATCCTCGCGATGTCACTGAAGGTCAGATCGCACTCATCCAGCTGGCCGTCCTCCAGCTTGCCGTTTACGATCCTCTCGACTGTCTGCTCTATCGCAGAGGCGGACGGACGCTCCAGGGCCCTCGTGCCCGCCTCCACGGAATCGGCCAGCATCAGTATGCCGGCGGTGCGTCTCTGCGGCTTCGTGAAGTGGTACCTGAACCTGTTCTCGTCCACCGGCTCGCCGTCCGCCTGTTCCACCGCCTTCTCGTAGAAGAACCTCACCACGCTGGTGCCGTGGTGCTGCTCGATTATCTCGATGAGGTCCGGCGGCACGTGGTATTTCTCGAGCATCTCCACCCCGTCCCTGACGTGGGACGTGATTATTATGCTCGAGAGGTTGGGGCTTATGTCCCTGTGCATGTTGGAGCCCTCGGGCTGGTTCTCCACGAAGAACTGCGGCCTGAGCATCTTGCCGACGTCGTGGTAGTAGGCGGTAACGCGCGCGAGCATCTGGTCGCTCCCTACCTCGCGCGCCGCCGCCTCGGCGAGGTTCGCCACCATTATGCTGTGCGAGTAAGTACCGGGCGCCTTCACAGAAAGGTCTTTCAGCATGGGCTGCTCGGGTGAGCCGAGCTCGAGCAGCCAGGTGTTAGTGGTGATGCGGAAAGTCGTCTCCAGGAACGGCAGGCTGCCCAGGGCGGCGATCGTGCACAGGGCCCCGTTCAAAAAGCCTATGGCCGTGTTTACCAGGAGGCCCTGGTTCACCTGTGTCAGGGCGGTGGTCCCGAAGGCGGTGAGCGCGACCCACAGGGCGGTATAGAGCCCGGCCCGCCGTAGCTCGTGCCTTGTCGAGAAACGCGTGATGTAGAGCGCCGGGAAGAACCCGGACAGCAGGGCGAACGCCGATAGCGAGAAGTTGCCGTTGGTCACAACGCCGGTCACCATCGCGCACACTATGGAAAGCACGATGGCTATGCCGCTGTCGAACAGCACCGCCGCTATCATGGTCACCGCCGCCGCGGGCATCAGGTATCCCCAGAAGGGAGACCAGCTCCGGGACGCGACGTCGAGCACCTTCGCGAGGAGCGCGTAGACGATTACCATGTTGCCCATCAGGGCCAGCAGTCCGGGGCTGTCGTAGTACACCCTCCTGTACCTGGCCATGAACATCCCTGCAAGCCCGAGGAGTATCAGCGTGAAGACGGCGGTGTAAAGCAGGTTCAACGGGGAAAATGTCGACCTGGTGAACCCGAGTGTCTTCAGCAGCTCGACCTGCTCGTCGGTAACCACCTCGCCCTTGCTTACGACTACCTCTCCCTGGAGCCTAGTGGTGATCACCGGCCTGACCGCGTCTCTGGCCGCCTTCTTCCGGCGGTCGGTCTGTACCTTGTCCAGAACCGCGTTTGCGGTGATGTAGTCAGAAGATAGCTGCATGAGCAGCCTCTGGAGCACCGGGTCTGAGAGCGGAGGATTCGAGGCGATAGAACGGGCTTTCTCCCTGGCTTCGTCCAGACCCTCCGGGGTGATCTGTTCCTCCATCACGATGCTGGCGAGTTTCTTCGCCGTGGTCTCCAGGTTGTCCCTCGCCTCGGCGCCCAGCAGGAGCAGGGCTTCCACGTCCGGTCCCGACAGGCTGGTCCCTGTAAGTTCGGACAGGGTGGCCGCTTTCTGCTGCAGGCTCTGCTGGCCCGCGTTCACCTCGTCAGCGGTGTCGAAGAATTCGGAGATCTGGCGCTCGACATTTCCTGACGCCTTAGGGTCGCTCACGTAGACATTCTCAATAGCGGCCGCCGCCGCGTCCCTGGCCTCCTCGGTGCCGGCCTTGTCGATGTACTGGACCGTCTTCGGGGCGATGACAGTGCGGGGGCTTGGCTCACCCGCGTCGACCAGGGAACCGAAAGGTGATATCTCGACGGACATTATGAGCACGAGGATGACCAGGACGTATCCCGCCACCAGGAGCCTCCTCCTGCCCAGCGGTATCTTCCTCGAGCGGGCGCGCAGGCGCTCCACCGTGTCCAGGTATCGCTCGCGAACGCTCATCTCAACCGCCGGGTCGGAGCGGCGGCGTTGATTCCGCCTCGTATGCCTTGTAGGCCTCGACGATCTGCTGGACGATCTTGTGCCTCACCACGTCCCTGGCGTCCAGGTAGGCGAAGGCAACGCCCTCTATCTCAGAGAGGATGTTCCGCACCAGCTTGAGCCCCGAGGCAACCTCCTTGGGAAGGTCTATCTGGGTGATGTCGCCGGTAATCACAGCCCTGCTGCCGAAACCCAGCCGGGTCAGGAACATCTTCATCTGCTCCGGGCTGGTGTTCTGGGCCTCGTCTAGTATGATGAACGAGTCGTTGAGGGTCCGCCCGCGCATGTAGGCGAGCGGCGCCACCTCGATGATACCCTGCTCGTTCATCCTCGCGAACTTCTCGGCGCCGAGCATCTCGTACAGGGCGTCGTACAGCGGGCGGAGGTACGGGTCCACCTTCTGGTAGAGGTCACCGGGCAGGAAGCCCAGCTTCTCGCCGGCTTCGACGGCAGGCCGCGTCAGTATCAGCCTGTCCACCTTGCGGTCGAGCAGGCACTGCACGGCGTAAGCCAGGGCCAGGTATGTCTTGCCGGTGCCCGCCGGACCGATGCTGAAGACTATGGTGTTTGAGCGCATGAGCTCGACGTAGCCCTTCTGCCCAACGGTCTTGGGCCGGATTATCTTGCCGGGCGCCGTGAGCACGGCGTCTCGGAATATCTCGGTGGGCTTTATGTCCTCGCCCTTCTTGATCATCTCGATGGCGACGGCGAGGTTCTCGGGTGTTATCACCAATCCCTCGTCCAGCAGCTCGATGAGCTCCTCGAAGAGCCGCGTGCATTCGTCGGTCTCGGAGGCCTCCCCGCTGATGTCTATCTCGTTTCCCCGGGCGACGATGCGGCACCCGAAGGCGGCTTCGACCATTTTCAGGAAGCGGTCCTCCTGCCCGAGCAGCGATACCATGGGCTGGCCGTGCGGAACGACTATCTTTACCTCGGCGGTTTCGCCCAATTCAGAAGACCTCATGAGAACGGTGGCTCATAATGGGAACATCTCACTTGAGCATCTCGCGGACCAACTGGTTGATCAGCTTTCCGTCGGCCTTACCCTTGACCTTCGGCATCAGCTTGCCCATGACCCTGCCCAGGTCAGCCTGGGAGGTCGCGCCCACCTCGCTTATCGCCTCTTCAGCCAGGGAGCGGACTTCCTCCTCGGAGAGCTGCTCGGGAAGGTACTCCTGGATGACCGAGAGCTCGTAGGTCTCCTTGTCCACCAGGTCCTGTCTGCCGCCTTTGCCGAACTCCTCGATCGCCTCGCGGCGCCGCCTCGCTTCCCTGGCCACCACCGCGTCGAGCTCGTCGTCGTCGAGCTCTCCGCGCTTGGCGATCTCGGCGTTCTTGGCTTCGGCGAGTATCATCCTCAGGGTGGATACGCGCAGCTTGTCCCCGGCCTTCAGGGCGGCTCTGCAATCGTCGCCCAGTCTTTCCTTCAAACCCATCTGATCGGTCCCCTCCTTCAACCGGGAGGCCACTTCATGAAACGCCCGCCGAGGAGGTGGAAGTGCAGGTGGTCAACCTCCTGCCCGGCTTCTTCTCCTATGTTACAGACTATCCTGTAGCCGGTCTGCCCGATGCCTTCACTCACCGCCACGTCGTTCGCGAGGGAGAAGATGTCTCCCAGCACCTCGCACCGGTCGGGGCCGAGGTCCTTGAGCTGCGGTATGTGCTGCTTTGGCACTATGAGAACGTGGACAGGAGCCTGCGGGTTGACGTCGCGGAACGCTATCGCGTTGGGCCTCTCGTCGATTATGTCCGCTCCTACCTCGCCACGGGCGATCCTGCAGAATATGCAATCGTCCAAAGGGTATCACCCTCCTGTCTCACGTCCGCCTTCCGTCAACGAGCCTCTCATGAGGCCGCCGCCGCCGGAGGTCACGAGCACGTCTACCCGCCTGCCCACGAGGGACTCGTCTCCTTCGAGGACGACCCCCGCGAAGCTCTCGGCCCTGGCGAAAAGGCACCCGGGCTCGCTGTCCATGGGCGCTTCGACCAGTACTGGGATTATACGACCAACAAACGTCCGGTGAAACCGGTCGGCCGCGGCCCCCGCCGCCCTGCGCAGCTCCGTGGCGCGCTCCTGCTTCACAGCCGGTTCGACCGGGTCTCCCAACCGGCAGGCGGAGGTCCCCCTGCGGGGCGAGTACTTGAACACGTGTACCCTCGAGAACCCCGCCGACTCCAGCGCCTGCTTCGTCCGCCCGAACGCAGGGTCGTCCTCGCCGGGGAAGCCCACCATCACGTCCGTCGTCACCGTGAGACCGGGGACCTGCCGTCGGAGCTCCCCGACACGCGCCAGGAAGTCGGCCGGCTTGTAATCCCTTCCCATGGCGGCGAGGACCGACTCGTCGGCGCTCTGCATCGGAAGGTGCAGGTGCCTGCACAGGTTGTCCCTGTCGCGGAGGAGCGCCGCGAGGCCGTCCGACACGTCCGACAGCTCTATCGAGCTCAACCTCACCCAGGTATCGGGGACCGCGTCGAGGACGGCCGAGACGAGGGACTCGAGTCCCCCGCCGGTGTCCGGCTCGCGGTAGCTCCCGAGGTCGATCCCGCAGATTATCACCTCTCCCACGCCGAGGCGCGCAAGCGAACGAACCTCGTCGACCACCTCCGCGGCGGCCCTGCTGCTGGAAGGAGGCCTCAGGTGCGGCACTATGCAGTACGTGCAGAAGCGCTCGCACCCTTCCTGGACTTTCACCGGTATCCTGACCAGGTCCTCCGGCGACCACTCCAGGGGCTGTGGCGCGCACGCCCGGCATCCGGCCAGTCCTGCCGCGGCGGTGGCTGCCTCGTCCTTCCGGACGTTCCCAAAGACCGCTGCGACACCGGGGGCGTCAAGCTCCCCGGCGTCGAAATCTACCCCGCAGCCGGTCACTACCACCGCAGCGCCGCTCCTGGCGCATCTCCTGATGAGCTTACGCGACTTCTTCATGCCCTCGGCCGTGACGGCGCAGGTGTTGACCACCCATACGGTCGGGACCTCCCCGGGGTGGGCCCTTATCAACCCGGCCGAAGCCAGCTCTCTCTCTATGGCCAGGGAATCCGCCCGGTTCACCCTGCAGCCCAGCGTGCTCACGCGGTAGGTCGCGCCCGCTCGCGTCATCGGGAGGACCCCGGTCTCATGAGGCCGTAGTGGTACCTCACGACCGCCGCGGCGAGAGGGCCCGCGGTCTGCGTCCGCAGTATGAGGTCCCCGAACCCCGCCGCGACCGCTCCCTCGCTCTTCAGGAGCGCGGCTTCCGATGAGTCGAACCCACCCTCCGGGCCGATGATGATCCCCAGGGACACCGGCGCTTCCGCGGGCAGGACGTCCTCGAGCGCAGACTCTCTCTCGTCTTCCCACAGGAGTACGTTCAAGTCCTGTCCCGCCAGCACCGGACCGCCGGGAGGCCACGGAACGGGGCGTTCTACCGCGAGCGGCCTGGGGCGCCTGGCGACCTTGGAAGCCTCGACCGCTATCTTCACCCAGCGGTCGAGTCGCGACGCCGATTTCTCGAGCGAGCCCTCGGGGGACCTTGGAGCAGCGAAGGGGACCAGCCTGGAGATGCCCGCCTCGGCAGCCAGCGCCACGGCCTCGTCCATCTTTGCCGGGCGCCCGAGCGCCTGCAGAAGTACGACGCGCGGCCGCTCCTCGGCGAACCTCTCCTCACCAGCTACCGAGCCGCGCACCTCCCGGGGCTCGACGGACTGGAGTCTCACCCGGTACACGCGGCCGGCCCCGTCCGAGACCAGTATCTCTCCCCCCGGCCTGCATCGCAGGGAACGCGCGATGTGGGCTGCCTCCCCACCCCTGAGCCGAACAATGCCTCCGTCGGGATCCAGCTCGTGGGGCGCGGCATAGAACAGGGGGAGGCTCATGTCGCCTGTGGAGCCGGGATCACTTCCCGACCTTTTCCTTTCGAGCCTCGAGGTACGACTGCAGGTGCTTCTTCTGCTCGGAGCTGACCTTCCTCGGGACCGAGACGTCAACCCTTACCAGGATGTCTCCCCTGCGCCCTCCGTAACGGGGGGGCAGGCCCTTGCCTTTGGCCTTCACCACGTCGCCGGGCTGGGTGCCGGATGGTACCTTCAGGAGGAAGTCGCCGTCCAGAGATTCCATCTCGACCGAGGTGCCCAGGGCTGCTTCGACCATGTCGACCTTCACGGACGTGAACAGGTCGGTGCCGCTGCGCTCGAATCCCGGGTGCGGCTCGACGTCCACGACGACGTACAGGTCACCCGTGGCGCCGCCCCTCACGCCTCCCTCGCCCTTGCCCCTTACCCTGAGCCTGTCGCCGCGCTCGATGCCCGGAGGCACGCTGACCTGGATCTTCTCGGTCACGGACGCGAGGCCGGAGCCGCCGCACGCGGCACACGGCTCGGTGATGAGCTGGCCCGCGCCTCCGCACTTTGCGCAGGTCTGCGCGCTCACCATGGTCCCCAGCAGGCTGCGCCTGGTCGTGCGGACCTGTCCCGCTCCACCGCAGGCGTCACAGGTGCTCATGTGGGTACCTGGCATGAGCCCGGTCCCGTCGCAGTCCTCGCAGGTCGCGCGCCTGCCGACCTCGATCTCCTTCTCGGTCCCGGTCACCACTTCGCCAAGGGTCACGGTGATGAGCATCTCCATGTCCCTGCCGCGGACCTTGCCGGGACGGGAAGGCCCGCGCGAGAACGGGTCGCGGAATCCTCCCCCGAAGAAGATGTCGAACAGGTCGGATATGGACGAGAAACCGTCGAAGTCTATCCCGGCGCCGCGGCGGAGTCCTTCCAGGCCGTACGCGTCGTACTCCCGGCGCCTCTGCGCGTCCGAGAGCACCTCGTAGGCGAACGTCAACTCCTTGAACTTGTGCTCCCCGTCCGGGTCGTCGTGCGCGACGTCGGGGTGGACCTCCCTGGCCCGCTTGCGGTAGGCGGCCTTTATGTCGGCCTGGGACGCCCCCCTGGGCACCCCCAGTATCTCGTAGAGGTCTCGGTCGATATCGTTGTGCAAGCGTTACCCCGCTTCAGTCCATCGTCTGCAGGAACCTTCGGCCCAGGCTCTCCGCCATGAGTTCGACCATGCTGATGGTGCGCTCGTAGTCCATGCAGGTCGGCCCGACCACCCCCAGCGAGCCGAGCAGGCCCGACCCTATGGGATAGCTGGTGCCTACGAAAGCGCACCTCTGCAGCTCGCGCAGGCTGTTCTCCTCCCCGATGCGGACTGTAAGGCGCCTTTCGCGCAGCAGCTCCTTCAACAGGTCGAGGATGAAGTACTGCTTTTCCATCGCTTCCAGGAGCACCTGAGCCCATTCCGAGCCCGCAACGTCCATTTCCCGCACTATGTTAGCCGTGCCGCCTATGAAGACCCTGTCCTCGATGGCGCCGAGGTACTCGCAGACTGCGTCAAGGGCGCCAGCGAGCAGCTCCCTCCCCGCCTCGCCGAACCTCGCCCTTCCGGTGATGCCGGCTGCGTCGATGCTGTCCAGCGGGACACCCGCGACAGACCTGATCAGGAAGGTCGACACCCTCTCCACGGTGTCGCCCTTCACGTCGCGGTCGAGCGCGATAAGCCGCCGGCCGACCTGGCCCTTCGACGTGATTATCACGACCATGACCCTGCGGTCGCCCAGGCGCACCAGCTCCACGTGACGGACCGAATCAGCGGCGCTGAACGGTGCGAACACCATGGCAGTGGTGTGGGTCAGCCTCGAGAGCAGGACGGAAGCTTCCTGGAAAAGGCCCTCGATCTCCCGCGTCCTCGCGTCGAAGAGCTTCTCGATGGCCTCGGCGTCACGCAAAGACGGCCTCGTCTGCCCCATCAGCATGTCCACGTAGAACCTGTACGCGATGTCCGTCGGGACCCTGCCGGCGGAAGTGTGGGGCTGTATGAGGAGGCCCAGCTCCTCGAGGGTCGCCATCTCGTTGCGGATCGTGGCCGAGCTCACCTTGAGACCTGCCAGCTCGGCGACCGCCCCGGAGCCCACCGGCTTTCCGGTCAGGATGAAGCTCCTGACGACCGCCTGCAGTATCTTCCTCTTGCGCTCGTCTATCTGGAATACCATGTTAACCCCGTATCTCTGACACGGTTAGTTTAGCACTCACGGGGTAGGAGTGCTAACCGGCAACGCGCTAACCCGATTCCTCGCTCTTGATCATCGCGATGAAGGCCTCCTGCGGGAGCTCCACCTGGCCGACCATCTTCATCCTCTTCTTGCCGGCCTTCTGCTTCTCCCAGAGTTTTCGCTTGCGGGTTATGTCTCCGCCGTAGCACTTCGCGGTGACGTCCTTCCTGCGCGCCGGGACCGTCTCGCGCGCTATGACGCGGCCGCCCACGGAGGCCTGGATCGCGAGCTCGAAGAGCTGCCTTGGTATCACCGACTTGAGCTTGGCGGCTATCTCGCGGCCGCGCGACTGTGCGCGGTCCCTGGGCACGATACTCGAGAAAGCGTCCACCACCTCGCCGTGGACCATTATCTCGAGCTTGACCAGGGGCCCCTCCCTGAACTCTTCCAGCTCGTAGTCGAGCGAGGCGTATCCCCGGGAACGGCTCTTCAGCTGATCGTAGAAACCGCTGACCAGCTCAGCAAGCGGCATGTGGTAGGAGATCTCCACCCTGTTGGTGGACAGGTAGACCATGTCCCTGTAGACGGCCCGCCGCTGCTGGCACAGCTCCATCACGGGCCCCACCATGTCACCCGGCGTGATGATGAGAAGGCCCACGTAAGGCTCCTCCACCCTGGCGACGCTGTTGGCGGGCGGCATCTCGGACGGGTTCTTGACGGTGACCGTGTTGCCCGCCTTGTCGGTCACCATATAGACCACGTTCGGAGCGGTGACGATGAGCTCCAGGCCGTACTCCCTCTCGAGCCTTTCCCTGACGACGTCCATGTGCAGGAGGCCCAGGAACCCGCAGCGGAACCCGAACCCCAGGGCCTGGGACGTCTCGGGCTCGAAGTTGAACGCCGAGTCGTTCAGCCTGAGCTTCGAGAGGGCCTCCCGGAGCTGCTGGTAATCGTTGTTCTCCACGGGGAACAGGCCCGCGAACACCACGGGCTTCGGCTCGCGGTAGCCGGGGAGCGGGTCCGGAGCTCCGTGCGGGGAGGTGGTTATGGTATCCCCGACGGGAAGCTTCGACACGTCCTTTATGCCGGTCGCGACGAAGCCCACCTCGCCCGCCGACAGCTTCTCGGCCGGCTCCAGGTCGGGATTAAGATAGCCCAGGGACTCCACCTGGGCTGTGCTCCCGGCGGCCATCATGCGGATCTCCATGCCCTGGGCGAGCTCTCCGGAGACCACCCGCACGAACGTGACCACTCCCCTGTACTGGTCGTACGTCGAGTCGAACACGAGCGCCCTCAGCCTGTTGTCCCCCGGGCCCCGGGGCGGCGGCACCCGGTCGATGACTGCGCGGAGCACCTCCTCGACCCCCAGGCCGCTCTTCGCGGAGCAGAACAGGACCTCGTCGGGCTGTATCCCGAGTATCTCCACCAGCTCATCCGAGACCTTCTCGAGCTCGGCTGAGGCGAGGTCTATCTTGTTCACGACGGGTACGATGACCAGGCCGTTCTCCTGGGCGAGGTGCAGGTTGCCGATGGTCTGCGCCTCGACCCCCTGCGTAGCGTCGACCAGGAGGACCGCCCCCTCGCAGGCTGCGAGAGTCCTGGAGACCTCGTAGGTGAAGTCGACATGGCCCGGAGTGTCGATCAGGTTTATCTGGTACGGCCGCCCGTCCACCACGTGCGAGAGCCTCACCGCCTGCGCCTTTATGGTGATGCCCCGCTCGCGCTCCAGGTCCATCCTGTCGAGGAACTGCGGCTTCTCGTGCCCCGGCTCGATGGCGCCCGTCAGCTCGAGCAGCCTGTCCGCCAGGGTCGACTTGCCGTGGTCTATGTGGGCTATGATGCAGAAGTTCCTGATGTCGGCGGCTTCCAGGACTAAACACCTCCAGGCGTAATGATAGCAGAAGGTGAGGCCCCGTCAGGCGCACCCGCAGACCCGTCGGGGAATGTCGACAGAAGACACCTCCTGTGCTAAAATCCTGCGGTAGCCGCGGCCCGGTCCGCGGCTGTTACGCAGTCTCAAAGGTAGTCATCTTTCAAGGAAGTGTAGATGCCCAATATCAAGTCGCAGGTTAAGAGGATGCACAAGTCGGAGCGGCAGCGGCAGCGCAACCGCTCCGTCAAGTCCGCGCTCAAGACGGTCATCAAGAAGTTCTACGCCGCCAACCAGGCGGGCGACGTCGAAGCCGCCACCGCCACGTTCGACGAGGCCTCGCGTGCGCTGGACAAGGCCGCCTCCAAGGGAGTCATCCACCGTAACAAGGCGGCCAACAAGAAGTCCCGTATGGCGCGCGACCTCAACGCGATGAAATAACCCCCGGGAAGCCTACCCTACTATCCTCACTATCAACGTCTCGAGGACGTGTCCCTGGTATTGGGCATCGGGCAGGTACTTGCTCGAGTACATCTGCTCCTGCGCGCGCTTGAAATCGCCGAACGCCGAGCGGAGCCGCTCGGCCGAGAACCTGCGGGCCTGTGCCAGGCACTTGCTGACGAGGAACGGCGGTATCTGGAGGTCGGAGGCTATCGACGAGTAATCGTGGTCCGCGGCGAGCGACTTGCACCTGGCGATGAGCCTGAACTGCCTCAGGAGGAGGCTGAATATCCGCTGGGGGCTCTCGCCCTGCCTGAGGAGCCTGTTGAGCAGGTACAGGGACACGTCCCTGCGCCTGTCGGCCACCGAATCCACCAGCTCGAAGACCCCCTGCTCGGCCACGGGCGCCACCACCTGGGACACCTCGGCGGCGGTGACCAGCTCGCTGTCCCCCGCGAACAGGCATATCCTCTCCACCGCGTCCTCCAGGTCGCGCAGCCCGCGGCCGACCTTCTCTACCAGGAGTTCACGGGCGGGCGTCTCGATCCGCTTTCCGCGCCTGGTGAACTGCTCGCTGACCCAGTCGTCCAGCTTCTGCTGCCTGCTCTTCCCCATGGTGAACTTGAGCGTCTCTCCGACCGATGACGCCTTCTTGAAGAGCGGGCTGGACTCGACGCGCCTTATCACGTTGGCGTCACGGGGCTCCCCCGCCGCGGGGACGCGCGCGACCAGTACGAGGGTGGTAGCCGGGTTGGGGCGGTCGAGGTAGGAGCAGAGGGTCTCCTGTTCCTTCCGGGAGAGAGCGCTCACGTCGCGCGCGATGACCAGCCGCCTGTCCGAGAGGAGCGGGATGGTCTCGGCGGAATCCACTATGCGTTCCGCGCCGGCCTCCGGTGCGTTCAGCACCTCCATGTTGAAGTCGGCGTCCACCTCGGCCGAGAGGAGCTTCTTCAGCCTGGTCAGCGCCTCCTCGACCAGGAGCTCCTCGTCCCCGTAAATGTAGTAGACGTTCTTGAGTTCGCTGATGCTGTCAACGCGCTTGCGGGCCAGCTCGATCACCGCCTCTCCTTGGCGAGGCCAATTCTACCACGGCTCACGGATACCACTATGTCGCCGTCCCGGTCGGTCCTCGCGACAGGTATGCCCCTCGCTTCGAGCATCTTTACGCAGCGCCTCGACGGGTGCCCGAAGCTGTTGTCCTCTCCGGCCGATATCGCCGCGACCAGCGGTCGGGTGGCTGACAGGAGCTCCGGGGAGGCCGACTCGCTTGCGCCGTGGTGCGGCACCTTGAGCACGTCGCTCTCGAGGTCGGGGTGTGTGCCCAGCAGGGCCTTTATGCCGTCCGGCCCTATGTCGCCGCACAGCAGGACCTTCATCCCGGAAAGCCTGGCCAGTATCACCAGGGAGCATTCGTTCAAGTCTCCGGCCTCCGCCTGCGAGTCCTCCGGGGCGTATAACACCTCGAGCGCCGTCGCCTCGGATACCCTCAAGTAGAGGCCCTCTCGCCCTTTCGTGCGGGGGATGTGCCGTGTGTCCGAGGCTTCCTTCAACCTGCGGTAATCGGCGGAAAGCGAAGGGACGCCCGGCTCCAGTATGCGCCCCACCGGCATGCTCTCGGCGACTCCCGCCAGGCCGGCGGCGTGGTCGGCGTGTGGGTGGCTAAGGACCACCAGGTCGAGCTTTCTCACCCCCCTGTCGTCAAGCTTGCGCCGCAGCAGCCGCTCGTCCGGGCCCCCGTCGATGAGCACCGCAGCCCCGGTGCTGTCGGTCAGGAGAATCGCGTCCCCCTCCCCTACGTCGAGTATTACGACCCGGTCAGCCGCTGCCCCCGGGGTCGGCAGACACGTAGCGAGCGCCAGGAACACCGCGAGCGCGCATGCGGCTGCGGGCGCGAACATCCCCCTGCCGGTCCTGGCTCTTGATACGGTCCAGACGAGGGCCGCCGAGTAGAGCAGGAAGCTGGAGGCGGAGAGCAGCTTTCCAGCAGGTCCGGTCAGCGGGACCCTGGCCATGACCCCCACCACCGCTGTCACGTACCCCGCTGCCGAGCCCGGCAGTACAGCCGCCAGGCGACCTGCAGCCGGGCTCAGGGGGACGAGCGCGGCCACTCCCCAGCCTGTCATGAGTAATAAACCCGTAACCGGGACTACCAGCAGGTTCGCTGCTACGGCCGTGACCGGGAAAGGCTCGCCCCTTGCGAGCAGCAGTGGCAGGATACCGAGCTGCGCTCCCGCGCAGACCGCCAGCAGAGAGCGCGTCCGGGAGCCATGGCCCATCCCGGATGAAGTCAGGACTATCCCGAGCGCGGCTGCGAACGAAAGCTGCAGGCCCTGGTCGAAGAGGCTCCTCGGGTTCGTCCCCAGTATCAGGAAGCCGGCGATGCAGAGCCCTGACAGCGGGTCGTATCTCCGTCCCGTCAGCCTGCCCCCGTAGCCCGCGAGGGCCATCAGGGAAGCCCGCACGGCGGACGGCCTGAAATTGGATGCGCCAAGGACGAGGAGCGCCATCCCTGATGCTGCGGCGTACCGGGTCCGCCGCCCTGCTCCCAGGGCTCCCAGGAGGGCGGCCGTGAGCATCGCGGCGGAGCCCACGTGCAGACCGGATACCGCGACTATGTGCGAGAGCCCGCAGCGCCTCAGGTCCTCGAGCAGCCCCGGGTCCAAACCGTCGAGCTTGCTCAGGGTGACACCCTCCATCAGCCCGGCGGTCTCTTCGTCGAAGACCTCCCGGTAGGCCTCCGAGACGCGTGTCCTTGCGGCCTCGACGAGGCGCGAGACCGGGTCCGGTGGGGGGCCACACTCATCGAGCCCGCCCTCTCTGACGTGCAGGATACACCCGGCCCCACGGTCGATAAGCCACTGCTCCGAGCGCCCGGAGGGTACGAGCCCACCCCTGGCACGAACGCTGACGCCCGGATAGATACCCCGCGGGCCCCGGTTGGATTCGACCCTGACCTGCACACGCTCCCGGACCGCGCTCCAGCTCCCTGCAGTCTCGAGCCTTCGCACCTCCATGAAGAAGGAGGTGAGCTCGCCCTTCCTCGACGGGGTGGATACGACCCTGCCCTCGGCCTTTACGTTCAGCCGCCTCTCGGCGAGTGCGGGAAGGGCGCCCCGCTTTATGCGTGATGTCACGCCTGACATCAGGGCGATGCCCACCAGCAGGAAAACCACGGGTATCGCCACCACCCTGGCGCCGCGCCAGTGCGCAGCCGCGAGCATACCTGCCGCCGCTGCCGATGCCGCGAGCGCCGCGACCCACTTCAGGCCGGCATACCTGCCAGCGACGACGCCGGAGGCCATGCACGCGAGGCACAGCAGGTAGAACCTGCCCCTCACCTCAGATCGTCACCAGTTCCCTCAGTGAATCGAGCCTCTTCGTCCCGATCCCCTCGACTTCGTCCAGCTCGTCGACCGACGAGAACTGACCGTTTTCGTCGCGGTACCTGATTATCCGCGCCGCCAGCGACGGGCCGACCCCGGGAAGGCTCTCGAGCTCACCGGACCCCGCGGTGTTGATGTTCACCAGGGCTCCCGGAGCCGGACCGGAAGGTGCCGAGGTGCCTCCCTGTGGCACCGCCGGCCCCTTCGTCGCGACCATGACCTTCTGTCCGTCGTTCAGCCTTGCCGCCAGGTTGAGGTTGTCGAGCGCCGCGTCAGGGGTCGGGCCCCCGGCCCTGTCGAGCGCGTCAGCCACCCTCGAGCCCTCCTCGAGCCTGTACAGCCCGGGGCTCGTCACCGCGCCTGCCACGTGCACCGTGAGCACCGCCCTGGCACTCTTCTCTGCGACCGCGTCCCGGGTCGGCAGGACAGTGACGTGCCTCGGCCTCGAGCGCGCGTACGACACCCAGCCGCCGGTTACGAGGAGCACTGCCAGCATCGATAGGGCGACGAGCTGGACCCTGGAGAGTGAGTTCACCGATAGGGCGAGCCGGCTCGCGGCGCTGGCGGCGCGCTCGCCCAGAGGTAGTTTTGCCTGCATTGCTTGTCGAGTCTAGCACAGCAGTACAAGCTTTTCAAGTCTCTGCGTGCCAAGCCTGTTCACTCAGTCTGATTGAACACAGCCAAGGGATCTGGCCTGGCACCGGTCATACTTCAAACCACGATATTCACTAGCTTGCCCGGCACCACTATGACCTTGCGGATCTCTTTGCCGGCTGTAAACTTGCCGGCGTTCCCGCAGGCCAGCGCCCGCTCCCGCATCTCCTCTTCGCTGATGTCCGCCGGGACGGTGACCTTGTCACGGACCTTGCCATTGACCTGCACGACAAGGGTCACCTCCTCAGGCCTTGCGAGCGCTTCGTCGTACGACGGCCAGGGCTCCGAGTGGATGCTCCCCTGTCCCCCGACCGCCTCCCAGAGCTCTTCGCATATGAACGGGGCGAACGGGGCCAGCAGGTTCAGCGCGGCCCTCACCGCCTCGGAGAGGACTTCGGGGGAAACCGGCCCCTCGGCGGTGTAGTGATATATGCCGTTGACCAGCTCCATCACGAAGCTAACCGCCGTGTTGAAGGCGAACTCCTGAATGTCACGCGTGACGTTGGCAATCGTGCGGTGTGTGAGCCCGCGCATGGCGCGGTGCCTCGGGCCTTCCTGCTCATCCCCCTGCGTTCCGGGGGCGCCGAGGTATCTCTCGTGCACCATCCTCCAGACCCTGCCGAGGAAACGGTGCGCGCCTTCCACTCCCTGGTCGCTCCAGTCCTTGCTCACCTCGGGGGGGCCCATGAAGAGCACGTAGAGCCTCAGGGTGTCGGCGCCCAGCCTGTCTATGTAGTCGCCCGGGGTCACCACGTTGCCCTTGGACTTGGACATCTTGGCGCCGTCTTTGGTTATCATCCCCTGGCACAACAGGTTCGAGAAAGGCTCGGTGAACTCTATCAATCCGAGGTCAAAGATGACCTTCGTGAAGAACCTGGAGTACAGCAGGTGCAGTATGGCGTGCTCGATGCCGCCGATGTACTGGTCCACCGGCATCCAGTACCTCGCATCTCCGGCGTCGAACGGCGCGGAGGCGTCGTGCGGGCTGACGTACCTGAAGTAGTACCACGAGGAGTCCACGAACGTGTCCATCGTGTCGGTCTCCCGCCTTGCGGGGCCGCCGCAAGTCGGGCAGGTGGTCTCGTAGAAGGATTCCTCGAGAGGCAGTGGCGACCTGCCGCCCTCGGCAAGCTGCAGGTCCTCAGGCAGCAGCACCGGCAGGTCCTCCTCGCGGACCGGGACCGTCCCACAGGCATCGCAGTAGATTATGGGTATGGGAGCGCCCCAGTACCTCTGACGCGAGACGAGCCAGTCCCTGAGGCGGTAGTTGATGGCGCGGGCGCCCCAGCCGTTGGCCTCGAGGTAGTCGCAGACGTCCTCCTTGCCCTGCTCATTTTCGGTGCCCGTGAACCGTTCTGAAGCCACCATGGTGCCCGGGTCCTCGTACGCCTCGGTCATCTCGTCAGCTTCCAGCCCACCGTCCGGCGGCTGTATCACGACCCGTACAGGCAGGCCGTACTTACGGGCGAACTCGAAGTCGCGCTGGTCGTGGGCGGGCACCGCCATAACCGCCCCGGTCCCGTACTCGATCAGGACGAAGTTCGCTGTGTAGACAGGGACCTTCTCACCGTTGACCGGGTTTATCACGTAGTCGCCCAGGAAGACGCCGTCCTTCTCCGCTTCGAGCGAGGTGCGCTCTATCTCGGTCCGGCCGCTCACCCGCTCCCTGAACGCCCTGACCTCCTCCGCATGCTCGGTTCCCTCCACGAGCCTATCCACGAGCGGGTGTTCCGGCGCAAGCAGGAAGAACGTCACCCCGTACAGGGTGTCGGGCCTCGTCGTGTAGATGCGTATCTTCTCGCCGGTTGACACCAGCTCGAAGTCGACGTCCGCGCCCCTGGACTTGCCGATCCAGTTCCTCTGCATCGTGAGCACGCGCTCCGGCCAGTCCTCGAGGTCGTCCATGTCGTCGAGCAGGCGCTCCGCGTAGTCGGTTATCCTGAAGAACCACTGGTTCAGCCACCTGGGCTGGACAAACGTGCCGCACCTCTCGCACGACCCGTCCGACAGCACCTGCTCGTTGGCAAGGACGGTGCCGCAGGAAGGGCACCAGTTCGTGGCTGCGTCGGCCTTGTACGCCAGGCCTCGCTCGTACATCTTGAGGAAGAACCACTGGGTCCACCTGTAGTACTCGGGCTCGCACGTGGCGAGCTCCCTGGACCAGTCGTAGGCGTAACCGAGCCGCTCGAGGTCGCCGCGTATCAGCTTTATGTTCTCGCGCGTCCACTCAGCCGGGTGCACGCCGCTCGAGATGGCGGCGTTCTCGGCGGGAAGGCCGAAAGCGTCGTACCCCATAGGGTGCAGGACGTTGAAGCCGATGCGCGAGTAGTACCTGGCCACCACGTCGCCGAGGCAGTAATTCGCGACGTGGCCCATGTGCGCGGGCCCGCTCGGGTACGGGAACATCACAAGGACGTACTTCTTGTCCGCCCCAGGGCTCTTCACGGCGCGGTAGCTGCCCTCGGTCTCCCAGCGGCCCATCCATTTAATCTCTACTGCGTTGTGGTCGTAATCGGGTACGGTCATCTTCACCTCCGGAACGAAACCGATGATACCACATGAGCTCCCGGCGCAGAGGCGGACGGCATGGGGAAATCACCTGGTGACTGAGCCGGGATAAAAGATTACTCTTATAGGACTCGCGCCGAGGGGCCGTCACTACTATCATGGTGTGTGCGGGCGGGGCCGATAATGATTGAGCAGAGGCTCGCGCCCCCTACGGGCCGACGGATGAGAAAGGGTACATGGTTTGACCACCGGCGCTGCCAGGCACCTGGAGGACGAGAGGCCGAGGCTGGACCGCGAGAAAACCGCGCGCGCCCTCTCCGAGTTGTTCGCGTGGAGGCAGAACCGGTTCTCCTGCCTCCTGGTCCGGGTCCTCTCGAGGTTCCTCTACCCTCTCGAGGAGGGGACTTACGTCGGGAGGGTCCTGCCCGGGCACCCCCACAGGTCCAGCAGGATAGAGACCACACCGATGACCGTCTTCATCGTGCCCGAGGGGCGCCGGCAGAAGCTCTACCTGGCGGCTCGGCTCCGGATGAGGGGGCCCATCAACCTGATCCAGGACCCGGGGGCCGACGCGAAGATGACCTCGTTCAGGGAGCCGGGCAGGATGAGGAGGCGCCGCCGCGGGCCCTCGGACGAAGCCCGCGAGTACAACGACCTGAGCGGCGGACTGGTCCGGATGGAAGCGCTGCTGGCGGTCCAGCACGCCGCGGACGAGAGCATCACGGTGGTCCCCGTGACACGGTCGTTCCACCAGCACCACCCTGAGTCGCCCCCCACGACCTGGCCGGCCAGGTTCTACTGGTACACGCCGATGCATGTCATCAGGAGGATAGCGAGCCTCGCGAGGACGTTCCACACCGCCGGAGTCAAGAACTGCACACCGGTCGACCTCGCCGCCTGGGTGGAGAGCAACCCGAGGAACGACCTGCGCTCGCAGGCGGTCGCCCTCCGGAGAGAGGTCATAAGCAATATCGAGTCAGAGCACCGCGCCACCACCGGGCCGCCCCTGGCTCCGCGCTGGGAGGTCAAGAAACTCGTCCTGTCGGACCCGGTCCTGAGCGAATACATCAGAAAGCGCGCGATGCAGCTGGGCGTCAACACCGAGGTTGTGTTCAGAGAGGCCCAGGAGTACATAGGCGAGATAGCCTCTAACGTCAGGGTCGGGGTCCTCAGGTATTTCGGGGCACTCATCACCAGGGGCTTCGACAAGCTCCTCAAGGGCTTCGAGGTCGACCGCGAAGGCATCCAGCTGCTCACGCAGTGCGACAGCCGCTCGCGGGTGGTCCTTGTCTGCTGCCACAAGAGCTACATGGACCCGCTCATGATCGCCTATGGTATCTGCCGTTCGGGCCTGATGGCGCCCCAGCAGGCCGCCGGCATCAACCTCAATATCTGGCCGCTCGGCTGGGTGCTGAGGCACTGCGGGGCGTTCTACCTGCGCCGCACGTTCGTCGGCGAAAGCCTCTACAAGGAAGTCTTTAGTGCCTACGTCAGGCACCTGCTGGCGGAGAACTTCATCACCGCCTTCTACATAGAGGGGACCAGGAGCAGGGACGGCAAGCTCCAGAAACCCAAGACCGGCTACCTGGCCATCCTGGAAGAGGCTATGCAGCTGGGGGTGTGCGACGACATCACGCTGGTGCCGGTCTATCTCGGATACGACAGGGTGCCCGAGGAGGACGGCCACGTCCGTGAGATGGAGGGCGGCCAGAAGATAGCAGAGACCATGAAGCTCTTCTCCCGGATATACAAATCCGTGACCACTACCCTCGGCCGCGCTTACATCAAGTTCGGCCCCACTATGAACTTCCGGGCCCTTGTCGAGGAGCACGGCCTCGATGGGGCTGCCGGGATCGTATGCGACAGGATAAACGACATCACCGTCGTGACCGCAAGGTCGCTCGCGTCGTGCGCGCTACTCTCCTGCGGTGGCACCTGGGTCTCCGTGAACGAATTCGACACGGCCGCCGGGCAGATACTGAAGGTGTGCGCCCGGATGGCCCCGCCCATGGCCGGCGATGCCGACAGGCGTGGGGTGCGCTCGGCCGTGGACTGGCTGGCCCTCGAGGACCGCGTCGCTCCCGAGGAGAGGGAGGGCGCGGCCGGTTTCAGGGTCGAGGGGGACGGCCGCCGCTTCCTGGAGTACAACAAGAACATCCTGCTCGCCCACCTGCTCAGGCCCGCCCTGGCGGCGGTAGCCGAAAGGGCCTCCGGTCGAGTCCCGGTCGAGCAGTCCATCACGTTCCTGAAGCGCCTGTTCGCCGAGGAGTTCGTGTTCGGCCCGGGTGAGCCCGAGGCTGACATCCGGCCTGCTCTCGAGGCTGGGGCGGACGTACTGGCCGCACTCCTCGACTCGTTCCTGGAGGGCTACCTCGTCGCCTGCAAGACTCTGGACTCGATGGCGGATGGGCCCCCGGTTGCTGATGCCGAGATGGTCCGACGGTGCTTCGATGCCGGGATTGAGATGCTCGACGAGGGGGTCATCGGGCGCGAGGAGTCGCTCTCCAGGATACTTTTCGGGAACGCGCTCAAGAACTTCAGGAAGATGGATATCCTGGCTCGACCCGAGCCCGATGAATCCGGAAAGGAAGAGCGGGCCCTGGTCCCGGGAGAGCTCTTCAGCGAGAGGGCGGACATCCTCGAGAGCATCGAGTCGCTGCTCGGCGGACCTTGAGCCTCGTAGGGCCGGGCCGCCGGTCAGTCGAGCCCGCCGTCGAAGACACCCCTGTCGGGGGAGGGCCCGTTCCCGGGTCCGGCCCTTATCCCGTCGAACACGAGCGACACTATCTCGCCGGCCATCGCCCCGAGGTCTATCTCCGCCATCCCCCCGAGCAGCACGTCCCAGAACGGGACCTGCAGGAAGAGCGTGAACATGGCGCGCGATACGAGAGTGGAGTCCACCTCCCTCAGCACGCCCGCTTTCCTGCCCCTGGCCATCATCTCAGAGAACAGGGCTATCATCCGTCTCTCAAAATCGTCCCAGATGGCATAGAAACCGGGGTCGCTCCTGAACGCCTCCCTGAAGTAGACGATGATCACGCCCCTGTTGTCCAGGAATAGCCTGTAGGAGACCTCGAGGCTGTTCCGCATCGCCTGCCTGAGATGCGAGGGTTCGTCCACCTCGAGCATGTCCCTGCTGGATTCGTGGAGGGTCCTGAATATCTCCGACACTATCTCGAAGAGCACCTGACGCTTGTTCGGGAAGTACTTGTAGAAGGTGCCCCTGGCAATGCCGGCCTCTGCCAGGATATCGGACACAGTCGTGGCCCTGTACCCTTTCCTGGCGAATACAGGCCTCGCGGCCTGCAGGATTTTTGCTCTTACATCGACCCGTGCCAAGCCTCCGACCACCTCGCCCGGTCCATCTGTCGGCGCGCAGGCAAATTCTAACACCCGCGCAACATCGGGGTCAGGTCACTTTGTTGCGTTTTCAGTTGCAACATCGGGGTCAGGTCACTTTGTTGCGTTTTTAGTCGCGCACCGGATACGACATAATGTCGCCCTCGCGTCCCAAGAACGCTGACTCCCGGTCAACATTGTTGAAAACCACCCGCGGTAAGTGTTTTAATGACCCGGGTCGGGCTGGATAAGGAGGTCAGATGGCTGGCAAGAGCACTGAGGCGACCATCTACGGAGCCGGAATGTCGGGGCTGATCGCGGCGATCAACCTGGCCAGGGACGGGTATTCGGTCACCGTCCACGACCGCGAGTCGGGGTACGGGGGCTCTCAGCTGTACAACCCGTCCACCCACGTGACCCCTATCGACCCGGTGGCCACCTCCGAGTACATCGGCATCGATATCGCGCCGGTGTTCCACCAGCTTGCGCGGCCGATCCCCTTCTTCTTCCACGACACCCCGGCGCCGATTCCCGGCGAGGCGTTTTACGCCGTGGAGAGAGGCGACAGGGCGACCAGCCTGGACACGCTGCTCTTCAACGAGTGCAAGGGCCTTGACATAAAGTTCGAGTTCAACTCGCCGCTGGAGAAGGACGATCTCGCGAGCCTCCCTCCCAACACCATCATCGCGTGCGGGCTTACGCCGTCTGCGTACAGGATGCTCGACATTCCTCTCCTGCCGTGGTACGGATGGATATCCAGGGGCGAACTGGACATCGGGACTTACGCATGGATATGGTGGGACGAGTGCATCTCCGAGTACGGCTACCTCTCGTCGGTCAACGGGTATTATTTCGACCTGCTCTTCAGCACGCGGGAGGTCAGCAGGGAGTGCCTGCGCAAGTACAACCGTTTCATGGTCCGAAACGAGGGCATCGAGCATGATAACTGGCAGTACGTCTCAGGCGCCGTGCCCCTGGCGTCCCCCGACAACCCACGGCTGTTCTGGGGAGACCACATCCTCTGCGGCACCATCTCCGGCGCGATGGACCCGTGGTTCTGGTTCGGCATATCCGGCGCCCTGGTGACCGGGAAGGTCGCCGCGATAGCCGTCTCCGACAGGGAGAAGGCCCTCAGGGAGTTCGAGCGGTTCACAAGGAAGTTCCAGCTCATCTACCGGATAAAGAACAGCTTCTGGTACCCCTTCTTCAGGCCCTACGTCAAGCACCACGAGCGCGCCATCAACCTAATCGGCAGCTCCACCGCCGAGAAATTCGGCGTGCTGCTTGACAGGCGCGCGGCGGCCGGCAAAGTCAAGATGGGCCTGGTGCCGGGCTTCGGCCGCTATAACTACTCGTGAGGCCAAGGAGGCAAATTGACAGCCAACAGGAATGAAGCCACCGTCTTCGGGGCCGGGATGTCCGGCCTCATAGCGGCCGTCAACCTGGCACGGGAAGGGTACTCGGTCACCGTGCACGACCGCGAGCCGGGGTACGGGGGCTCGCAGCTGTATAACCCCTCGACTCACGTCACACCGCTCGACCCTGTGGCGACTTCCGAATACATAGGCATAGATATCACCCCGGCGTTCCACCCGGTGCTCGAGTGCCCATCGTACTTTCACGAGACCAGGGTGCGCCTCCCCGTGGAGGGCGTCTACGCAGTTGAGCGCGGCGACCGGCCTACCAGCCTCGATACCCTGCTGTTCAACGAATGCAGAGGTCTGGACATCGCATTCGAGTTCAACTCACCCCTCACGAAGGAGCGGTTGGGCGACCTCCCCCCCAACACGGTCATAGCCTGCGGCCTGACGCCCTCGGCTTACGAGATGCTCGATATCCCGTACCTCAAGTGGTACGGGTGGATCTCCCGCGGCGAAACCGGCATAGGCAGCTACGCCTGGCTCTGGTGGGACGAGTGCATAACCGAATACGGTTACTTCTCGGCGGTCAACAACTACTACTTCAACCTTCTGTTCAGCATACGCGAGGTCGGCTGGGACGCGCTCGAGAAGTACAAGAGGTTCATGGTCCGCAACGAGGGGATCGAGCACGACAACTGGCAGTACGTCTCAGGCGCCGTGCCCGTGCTGGTCCGCGAGAATCCGCGGCTCTTCGTGGACGGCGCGGTCCTCGCCGGGACCATCTCCGGGGCGATGGACCCCATGATGTGGTTCGGCATCTCCGGGGCGCTCGTCACGGGCAAGGTGGCCGCCCTCGCGGTCGTCTCGAAGGAGCGCGGCCAGGAGGAGTTCGACCGCTTCATGCGCAGGTTCGCGCTCCACCACGCGATCAAGAACAAGGTATGGTACAGGTTCATCAGGCCCAACGTCGGGATGCTGGAGCGGGGCGTCAACATGCTCGGGCCCCGCAACGTCGAGCGCATGGGCGCCCTCATGCCTGCGGGCAGAATACCAGTGAAGTCGGCGGTCCCCGGCTTCAGTTACATGTCCTGCAGCTGATAATCGCCGATTGTGAATGAGCCGGGGCTCGATAGCCCCGGCTCATTGTTCTTGCATACGTGGACCAGCTATTTCTTCGCCAGCTTCATGATCCATCTCAGTGCCGCCAGCACACCGAGGGCGAGTCCCGCGAACGTCATCGGCTTCAGTATCTTCAGCAGCGGCTCGTTGACCGTGAACTCCTTGTTGAGCGAGATGGACGTGCCCATCTTGTCGGCCGCCACGAGCTCCGCGACCTTGTTCGCGTTCCATATCGCCGCTTCCATGCCCCCCGAGGAGACGTGGGTCTTGGTATAGTCGCCGGTCAGGTAGAAGTTGTCGTAGGGCGAGCGCTGGAAGGGGCGGTGGTCCTCCATGCCCGGTGCCGCCCGATACACGCCCTGGCGCTCACGCACCACTTTCCACTTCTTCACCTGCGCCTCCCGGGCGATGGGGAACCTGTCCTTGATCTGCTCTATCGCGATGTCGAATATAACCTTGTCCGGCAGGCCCTGTACGTGGTCCGCCGGCGAGAGGACCATCTCGAACATGGAGCCGTCCTTGAATATGTGGGGCTGCACGTTCGAAAGGTCAGCATAGGTGTTGAAGATGCAGTCGTTCGAGAAGAACGTGACGTCGACGTCCGTGAGCTTCCTGTCGAACCACACCTGCAGAGACAGCGACGGGGCGTACTGGAAGTGCCACAGGTCACGGAAGTACTGGTAGTCGAACGACTCGTCAGGCAGGACCCTCCTGAGAGAATAGGGGCTTATCGCCGAGACGTAGAGGTCGGCCTCCAGGGTCTCCGAGTCGTTGACCACGATATTCTTGACCTTGCCGTCCTCGACGTTTATCGCGGTGACCGCCTTGTTGAGGGCCACCTCCCCGCCCTTGCGCTTGATGTAGTCGAGGCAGTTGTCGACCCAGATCTCACCGAGCCCGCCGTTGGCGAACCCTACCCTCGCGTTGTCAGCGGAGCCCATGACCTTCATGCCCCAGTTCATCATGACCTTGGCGCTGATGCCCCACGACGGGGTGAACGTCAGCCCGTTTATCCCCGGCTCCATGACCGCCTGGAGCCCTTCCAGTGGCGCGTAACGGTAGATAAAGGTGGCCATGCTCATGCGGTCCAGCTTGTTTATTTTCTCCTCGCTGAACATCAGACCCAGCGCCATCGGGAAGCCCGCGGCGATGACCTTCCACTTCGCGATGCCCTTGTAGTCCTTGAGGAGGTGCGCGAAAGCGTAGGCGGCGTGGAAGGGCGCCGGTATCTTCTTGAACTTGAGCACCGCCTGGTTCCCGTTCTCCTGCGCGTAGTAGAACTCGGTGTTCTTCCAGAGAAGGTTCTCGTAGATCCCCATCTTCTTGAAGAACTCGAGCAGGTTCACGTAGTAGGGGAAGAACACGTGCAGGGCGTTATCGATCATGTCCCCGTCTTCGTCAAGCCAGGAGCTCGCCCTGCCGCCGAACATCTCGTCGGCCTCGACAAGGGATACCTCGACCCCGAGGTCGAGCAGGTTGATGGCGGTGGCAAGGCCGCCCATCCCCCCTCCCATGATTAATGCTTTCATCAAAACCTCCATTCAGTCATGGCTTCCGGGGCCGGTCGGGTCCCCGGCGCGACTGAGTATATTTCAAAACCCGTCGTGTTGAAAGCGCCCGTGAACCGGCCGGTACTGTTTCCTTACCGTAACCACGGACAGTGTCGCTCCTTCATGCAGCCGGCATGCCCGGGACCGGGCCTGACCATCATTCCACGAGGTGGACCTCAAACCCAGGCCTGACCCTGGTTTAAGTTGATATAGAATCGTCATGCCGGGTCTTCGAGCGACCCCGTCCAGGCGCGGCGGGGCAGGCCCATTAAGAAGGAGATTCTCATGGTTGCGACCGAGGACTGGAAGGACGAGTTCGTCGAGGCTAACGGCATAAGGTTCCACTGTGTCACCCAGGGTGAAGGCGAACTGGTCCTCCTGCTGCACGGGTTTCCGGAATGCTGGTACTCGTGGCGCCACCAGATACCGTTCCTGGCCCGGCGGTTCAAGGTGGTGGCTCCGGACCTGCGCGGGTACGGCCGGAGTGACAAGCCGGAAGGGGTGTCCGCCTATACCCTCGACAAACTGGTCGGGGACGTGAAGGGGCTTATCGAGGCTTTCGGGGCGCCGCGGGCGCACGTGGTCTCCCACGACTGGGGAGGCGCTGTCGCCTGGATGTTCGCGGTATCCCACCCCGAGCTCCTGGACAGGCTCGTGGTCATGAACGCTCCGCACCCCGCGGCGTTCGCCAGGGAACTGTCGGCGGGTCTCCGCCAGCTTAAGCGCTCGTGGTACATGTTCTTCTTCCAGCTGCCTCACGTCCCTGAGGCTGCCTTTAGGGCAAACGACTACGCCGTTTTGAAGAGGTCGTTCAGAGGGTGGGCGATAGACAAGAGCGCGTTCCCCGATGAGGTGCTCGACGAGCTGGCGAGGGAAGCCGGGCGCCAGGGGGCGCTCACCGGGGGCATCAACTACTACCGGGCAATGATGCGGGGCAACCTCAAGCAGATGATGAGGAACCGAGAGGCCCTGACCTTCGGGTTCCCCCGCCTAAGCAGGCCCACCCTCCTCATCTGGGCCGAGGAGGACCGCGCACTAGAGAAAGAGCTGACCTACGGTCTCGACCGTTACTTCGAGGAGGGGATGCTCACAATCCGGTACGTACCGACCTGCAGCCACTGGGTTCAGCAGGAGCAGCCCCTGCTGGTCAACGAGTTCCTGGACGAGTTCCTCAGGTAGGAGTTCGGGTAAAACGCAACACGGGACTTGACCCCTTGTTGCGTTTCGTCAGCCGATGAAGCGCCGCCTGCCCGCCTTGAGGAGGAGGCCCTCCCCCACGGTCACGAGCTTCATGTCGCTGAGCATTATGTCCAGGGGGAATCCCGAGATTCCGTGAGCCCGGGCGAACTCCCCGAGCCAGGACCCCCACATCGCGTACGATATGCCCAGGAAGATTATCGTATCCAGGTTATCCCTCCAGGTGACGGGATCATCGAAGGCGGCCGTCGCCAGGCCTTCCGAAAGGGTCCGGTACCCCTGGAGCGCGGACAGGTGATGGATCCAGGAGTAGGCCTCGTTCCCCTCGAGGTCAAAGCTCCCCTGCCTGCTCACCAGTATCTCTGAGGCCTCGCGGGCCGCCCTCGCGAACAGCCCCGGGAGCGCGGAGACCACCAGGGAACGTTCCCTGGCGAACGCGCCCTTGCTGTTCTTCGAGTGCCCCTCCCCCACTCCCCCCAGCACCGAATCGGCCGGCAGTTCTACTCCGTCGAACTCCAGCTCGGCGTGAGGAGAGGTCTGGAGGAAGTTCAGGTCCATCCTCCTGGCCGTGAACCCCGGACAGGAGGTCTCCACCAGGAACGCGGTCAGCTCCTTGTCACCTGTCTCGAGCTGCCCGGTCACCGCTATCACTACTAGCAGGTCGGCCACCGGCCCGTCCGTGATGAACATCTTCCTGCCGTCGAGCCTGAACCCGGACGACGTCCGGGTGGCCGTGGTCTGCATCCCGCCGGGATGCGCCCCGGTCTTGGGCTCGGATACCGCCGCGGCGCCGACCCACTCGCCCGACGTCAGCACCGGCAGGTATTTCTTCTTCTGCTCGTCCGTGCCGAACGCCTCGATGGACTTTTCGCACAGGCTCAAGTGGGTTATCCACGAGAGGGTGAGCCCGAGGTCGCAGCCCTGCTCGGCGAACTCCCTGACCGCGGCTGAGAGCTGCCTCACATCGCCCCCGGAGCCCCCGTAGCGTTCATCGACGGTGATGCCCAGGAGCCCCAACCGGCCCATCGACTTCCAGAGGTCTCTCGAGAACGAACCCGCCTCGTGCCGCTCTGCCAGCGTGCCGAGAACCCGCTCTGAGGCGAATGCCGTGATCTCATCCAACGACGCGTTCAAGTGAGCCTCCCGGAGAAGTGGTGCCTACACTATCCTCTCGGCAACCAGCGGCGGCATGCAGGAGTAAGCCTCCTCCACCCGGACCACGCCCACCTCGAGGCCCATGTGTTTCTCGAAACGCTCCAGCGTGCCCTTCACCTGGTAGGTCATGAGCTCCATCGTGAGCACGTTCAGAGCGACCGGGGAACCGGGCTTTATGTCGGCGGCGCGCCTGTTGTACGACGAGAGCTTGAACCGCAGCTCTCCCGGGGTACGGAAGAGGACGCCGAACACCGGCACCACGTCCGCCTCACCGTCGCCGCCCACGAACGCCAGGACCTTTATGGACATGATGCTGTCAAACTTGGAGCGTATGGTCGGAGGGACGGCCGCCCCGCCGACAGGCCCGCCGCGGCCTATGCGTCCGAGCGTCCTCATGGCGGCGAACTCGACGCCGACCTTCAGGAACGACAGCTTCCCGGGGAGGTCCATGAGCTCGCGCACGGAGGCGACGGCCAGGTTGTGGATGCCGCCGTAGGCGTTGTACCTGAAGAAATCTATCTCGTTTATCCGGTCGACGTACGGGCCGGACTCGGTCCAGTACTCGAGTTCCCCCTTGAAACCCGCCATCTCCAGCTTCTCGGTGAGAGCGATGCTCGCGAACCTGGGATTGGAGGCGAGGTTCGCCTTCGTCTTTATCATCATGAATTCGCCGAATGCGACCTTCCCGGGGTCCACGGGTGTCTGGCTCACTATCAGGACGACGTTCGGCACTCTTTCAGGTGAAACGGTCGCCAGGAACTTCGCCACCTCGCCCTGCTCGTATATCGCCGCCGCGCCGGGTGGGAGCTCAACGGTTGTTCCGACTGCCTCTTTGACGAGCTCCACGGGAACCTCCTTTGTCTCTTCGCTCAGCTCTCACGCCTGGTGGCCCCCGACCAGACTACCTCTTTCACGCCCGAGCACCTGGCTATGTCGGCCAGGCGCTCCATCCGGGCCGCTTCGATGAGGGGCCTTCCCTCCAGCTTCCACTCCAGGTCGAGCCTCCGGTACTTGGAGCCGCAGGTGTTGTTGAATGCGAGCAGGTCCCACCTCCGGGCGCTCGCGAGCTCCTCTCCGATGAACGATGCGAGGGCCGCGATGTTTTCATCGGAGTCGGTGCAGCCGGGGATGACCGGGGTCCGGATCCAGAGCGGCCTGTCCCCGGTCCCGACGAGCCTGGCGCTGTCCAGGACCGGTCCGAGCTCCACGCCGGTCAGCTCGCGGTGCCTGTCGGGGTCCATCAGCTTGAGGTCCAGCAGGACCATGTCGGCGTGTTCTAGGAGCCGCGTGAGCACCCCTGGAGGGGAATAGCCGGAAGTGTCCAGCGCAGTGTGGAGCCCTGCCTCCTTCGCCATGGAGAGGAACCGCTCGACGAACCGCCGCTGCATGCTTGGCTCTCCGCCGGAAACCGTGACACCGCCGCCCGAGTTGCGGTAAAACGCCTCGTCCCTCATGACCTCGTCGAGCGCCTCGGTGGGCGTGTAACGCCTTCCGACGACCTCGAGCGCGCCGGCGGGACACGCGTCGGCGCACTTGCCGCAGGCGTCGCAGGCTTCGCGGTCTATCAGCATGCCCTCCGCGGTGAGCTGGAGCGCGCCGACGGGACATGCCCCCAGGCAGTCCCGGGCGCCGATGCACCGGACGTCGAACCACATGAGCTGCGGTGCGGCCTCGAGCCCCTCCGGGTTGTGGCACCACACGCACCGCAGGGGGCAGCCCTTCATGAAGAGCGTGGTGCGGATGCCGGGGCCGTCCTCTATGGAGAACCGCTGTATGTTGAAGATGTTCCCGGTCTCACCTGCCGGGTGTTCCGGGCTCACCTTAGAGCTCATGCGTCTCCCGGGCGATGATCTCGTCCTGGATCTCCTTGCCCAGCATCGTGAAATACGCGTTGTAGCCCGTCACCCTCACAAGGAGGTTGGAGTACTCGGACGGTTTCCGCTGTGCCTCCCTGAGCGTCTCGGGGTCAATCACGTTTATCTGGAGGGCGGTTCCGCCCTTCTCCCCGTATCCCCTCAGGTACGCGGCGAGCTTCTCGACGCGCCCGGGTCCGCGCAGGAGCGACGGGTTGAACGAGATGGTGTGCGAATCGCCGTTCGGGACCGTCTCGAGGCCCAGCTTGCCAACAGAGACTGCCACCGCGGTCGGCCCTTTCCTGTCGGTGCCGTCCACCGGGCACAGCCCGTTCGACAGGAACTTGCCCCGCTTCCTGCCGTCCGGCGTCGCCGACGTGAAAGGCGCGTAGGCAATCCAGTAGTTCCACGACAGGTAACCGCCCCTGTACTGGCGGCCGTTGGGCGTCTTGTGCTTGAAGACCTCCTCGGTCCAGAGCCTCGAGAGGTACCGCGCCACCCCGTCGGCATAGTCGTCGTCATTGCCGTACTTCGGCGCCTTGTTTACCAGCGTCAGCCTGAGCTTCTCGTGGCCCTCGTAGTTGTCCTCGATGGCTTTGATGAGCTCGTCCATGGAGACGGCGCCCTCCTCGTAGACCAGTTTCTTTATCGCCGTCAGCGAATCCGCGGCGGTCGCGAACGCCACCCCCTCTACGGTCACGTAGTTGTGCTCGGGACCGGCGTTGGTCACGTCGCGGCCGGACTCGGCGCAGCCGTCGACCAGCGCCGAGAGATACGGCGTGGGCTCAAAGGAGGCCCGTATCGAGTCGCTGAAGTCGTAGAACTCGATAAAGCGGTGCAGGAGCGCCATGAGCTGCTTCTCGAAGGCGGAGCGGAACTCCTCCCAGCTCCTGAACCCGCGCGGGTCGCCGGTGCGAGGCCCCAGCCTGTCGCCGGTCGCCTGGTCTTTACCGTTGAAGAGCGTGAGCTCTACCGCCTTTGCGAGGTTGACGTTGACGTCCACCGTGCCCGAGCGGTCGTTGCCCTGCAGGGTGTTCTCCAGGCAGCCCACCGGGGCGTAGTCCCAGAGGTCCTTCTCTGGCAGACCCTGCCACCTCAGCGCGGCCTCGGAGGCCTCGTCGAAGTTGAGCAGGAACGGCGAGCCCTGGGACTCGGCTATCATGCCCGCCACCCGGGCCATCAGGTCGTCGGGAGTGTTCTTGTGGAGCCTGACGTTGGGCTTGGGCTCGAGCAGGTTCATCTCCTCGATGACGTCCAGCATCAGCCAGGTCAGCTCGTTGGAGGCGTCCTCACCGTCGGGTCCGTGGCCCCCGATGGTTATCAGCTGTCCGTAGCCGCTCGTTATGCCCCGGATGCGCATCACCCTGTACATGAAGTCGTAGGCGTAGTTGGGCTTTATCCACCAGCAGTCGAGGAGCTCCTTCGCCTGCGCGCGCGTAAGCCTGCCCCCGTCGATGTCGGCCTTGTAGTAAGGGTAGAGGTACTGGTCGATGCGGCCGGGGGACAGCCCGGGTCCGGGGTATGACTCCTGGACCATCACCAGCATGTGGATGAACCAGAGCGCCTGAAGCGCCTCGTGAAACGTCTCCGGCGGCTCCCAGGGGACCTTCTCGCAGATGCGCCCGATCTCCTCGAGCTCCGCCCGGCGCGCGGGGTCGTCGCACTCGGAAGCAAGCCTCCGCGCCTCGGCGGCGTACCGCGCAGCGAACTCCCTGGCGCCCTCACAGCAGATGATGAGCGCCTCGAGGAACTCCTTGTGGGCACGGTCCGAGGTCTCCGCGCTCAGCTTGCGGAAGTGCTCGACCAGCCCCTTGAGGCCCAGCTTCAAGGCCCTGGGGTAATCGGGTATCAGGTGCCCCGGGGTCGCCCCGGCGTTCCCCATGCCGTGGTTGTTGAGGACCTCGATCTCCTCGAGCCATTTCATGGTCTTCTTCTTCCAGGCCCTGGCCTCGGAGCGGTTCTGGGCGCGCGACAGGGCGGCATTGAACTGGCCGCCGACGATGAGCTCGCCGTCGAGTATCCGAACCGGCAGGTAGCGGGCGATGACCTCCTTGAAGAATACGGCGACCCTCACTATGTGCGGCCTGTCCCAGAAGTCGGCGGGCAGCTCGACCCTGGTCGCGACCAGCGGAAGGGACTCCATGAAAGCCTTGTGAAAGGCCAGCAGGTCGGGAACCACTCCCCACAGGGCGGGAGACCACATGGTGTCCCACTCGGTCCCGGTGGTGAAAGGCATGATCTCGTTGTGGAAATCGCGGTTGCTGATGTCGACGTATTCCTCGCGGAGCCTGGCGACTCTTTCGGAAAGCTGCTCTGAGGGGTTCCAGAGCTCCTCCGCGCCAAGAGCACATGAGTCTTTCATCGGTACCTCCGTTCCAGTGCCCGGCGTATCCTTTTGCCGATAAATATAGCACAGAGCAGGCCCTGCGACCTTGACGCTTCTCATCCGGGCGCCCGGCCCGCGGGAGCGCTCTTCGTTGTCCGCAAGGCACGTTCACTGGTAAGCTAGCCGGAGTCGGATACATCATTCATAGAATGAGACGTGACCCCCTTTTATGACACTGGAGGAGACCATGGAAGAGCGCAAGAGACCGCTTGCACTGACCGTCCTGTCCGGGCTCCTGGCGGTAACCGGGCTGGGGACAGCGTTGTTCTGGACACTGTTCTTCGCGGGGAAGATGGACGCCACGGAGACCGAGCAGGACGAGGCTTTCGAGCGCGCCTTCCCCGCTGCGGACTCGTGGATGATAGCCTGCGCGGCCACCGCGTCCAGGAATATCCTCAGGATGAACCGAATGGGCTTCTTCGCCGGCGCCGCCGCGGGGAGCGCCCTCATATTCCTGGGCCTGATGGACATCCTGTACTCCCTGGAGAACAAGAAGTACTGGCCATTGAATGCCGACCGGGCCCAGATGCTCTTCATCCACGCGTGGACCGCCGGGCTTGGCGCCTCGACGCTCTACACGCTCTGGAAGAACCGCGACGTGTTCCAGGGGGATTGAACGCGGCTGTGCCGCGCGGGCTCACCGCGCCAGGGCGCGGTGCTTCGGCGCCGCGAGCCTGATCACCGCCGCGAGGGCCGCAAGCAGCAGCGCGTATACCGCGCAGGCTACCAGGAACACCCAGAATCCGCCGGCCCCGGGGCTCCGGGCCAGGGCGCCGGATGCCTGCCTGTACGCCCCCCTGGAGCCGGCGTTCGCCGAAGTCGTCCCTTCCCCATCCGCCGGCTCGGCGCCGGCCCCCGCGGTTCCCAGGTCGGCAGGAGTGGTGCCCGGTTCGCCCTCGTCAGTCACATCCGCCTCGAGCGCGGACAGCAGGGGGAAGTATTCTCCTTCAAGCGCCGGCACCGCCATCGCGGTGGTCATGGCGGGTTGGGACTCGACTCCACCCGAGTACTGGAAATGGCCGTCCCCGGCCTGGAGGGCCTCGAGGAACGACACCGGGTCGTTGCCCTCGAACTGCCAGTCTTCCGAGGCGGGGTCCTCGCCGCTCGCGTTGATTGCCCTTATGACTGAGGCGGTCGCCTGGGCGTCTGAGGCCCCCGCCGCTCCGCTGAAGCCCCCGTCGGGGCCGATCTTCCCTCGGAGCAGCTCCAGGGCGGCGTCCATCTGCTCGGCCGCGTCCTCCTCCGCCGCCACGAGCGCTTCCACGGCCAGCGCGGTGGCCTCCACTATCTCCGCGTCGCTCTCGCCCCAGCCGCCGTCCGTCCTCTGATTCTCCACCAGCCACTCGGTGTTCGCCGCCGGCACGGTCTCGCCCGCCGCGGCCAGGGCGAGCATTCCCCAGCAGTGCTCGATGATGCCGGCCCCCAGGCGACCGTCCGGCGAAGCGCTGGCCTCTACCACGGCTACCAGGTCCCTCCCCGCCACGTTCCTGGGGTCGCCCCCGGAGGAAGCCAGTGCGAGCACTGCCAGCTCTATGTCTTCGAGGGAACTGGTCGAGGCCATCGAGCTCTCAATGAAGCGGCCCGCATCGGCGCCCGCGGGCGCCCAGGAGAGCGGGTCCTCCCCGGCGGCGGACCCCGCCAGCAGGACCCAGCAGGTCGTCCTCAGGTCGGAGGAGGCCCCCGGCTCTGAGAACCCCCCGTCGGGGTTCTGCCTGGACATCAGGTAATCGACGGCCTCCTGCGTCCCACCCCCCGTCTGTCCCGCGGCAGGCTGGGCAAGCAGGATCAGGGCCAGAAGGCATACGGCTATAGCTCTTGCAAACATGTCTAAATGTTAGGACGTTGCGCCCGCGGGCACAAACCGCTCACACGGCGGGCGCGGCAAAGGATATACTATCTGGGTTCGGGCGCCGTAAAACGCAACATAACGACCTGATCCCGATTTTGCGAGGTGGTTCATCCGGAATGGACGGTTCGTTAGAGAAGAGCAACGTCTGGGCTTTCTACCCGCTCATGATTGTCCCGGGGATAGTGCTGCTGCTGGCCCCCTCGACCGTCGAGACGATAATGGAGTTCTTCGGCTTCAGGGAGAGCCTGGGCGGCCTGCTCCAGGTCTCCTACTTCACGGGCGGCGTAGTCGGCATCCTCCTCATCACCAGGATGATGCAGAAGTACACGGTCAAGCAGATCGCCCTCTCGCAGGTCGTCCTGCTCAGCGTATCCCTGCTCGCGGCGTCGTTCTCTCCGTGGTACCCGCTGCTCCTCGCGTTCATGCTGGTGGCGGGATTCGCCAACGGCATACTCATCGCCTTTCCGGGGGTCTATGTTACGGGGGTCTCTGGGGAGCACAGCCACGGGCCCCAGAACGTCCTATACAGCTTCTTCGCGCTGGGCGTCGTCACCGGCCCTCTCTTGAGCTCGCTCATCATAAACGACGACCCGGCGATGTGGCGCTGGGCGTTCCGGGCGCCCGCCCTGCTGATAATCCCGCTCGCGGTCCCCGCCGCCCTGGTGACCTTCCGGAAGCTCAAGGGCGTCAGGGCGCTCTCCCGTGACACAATGCGCGGCGTCCTGGACTACAACCGGGGGCTCTTCTACGGCCTGCTCGGGGCCCTCGTGCTCTACATCGCCGCTGAGAGCGCAGCCTCGATGTGGCTCATCACCTTCCTCGAGGAAGAGCACGGCCTCTCCGGGAGCTCGGCGCACTGGGCGCTGACCGGCATGTGGATAGGCATCGTCGCGGGCCGGCTCGCGTGCGGGTGGCTGACGAAGAGGGTGGATCCTTTCAGGGTGCTAGTCTTCCTGGTCGCGGCCTCGGGGGTCACCCTGCTCGTCGCGCCTCTCGCGGGGCTTCCCGCTGCGCTGGTCCTCTACCCGCTCCTGGGGCTCTTCTACTCGGGCGTCTACCCGATACTGATCGGGTACGCCTCGTGGTTCCCGCCCGACCTCAACTCGACGGTCTTCACGGTCTTCGTCGCCGCGGGCGCGGCGGGGGGAGCGGTCCTTCCCTACCTCGTAGGGCTGGTGAACCAGTTCGCCGGTCTGGTGATAGGGATGAGCTCCATCTCGCTCGCGCTCTTCGGCGTCCTGGGGTGCCTGTTCTGGCTGAAGGAACACGTGCTGGACAGCTCGCCCGGCTGGGCCGATGCTCGAGAAGAGCGGGCCTTGAGCCCCGAGGATGCATGAGCCGGGCGCCGTTCTGGTATCTTTAAGGCTGTCCCGTAACACAGGTGAGAAAGCAGGTGTCTGAATTGCGAGAGATGGCCCTTGATGACTTCTTCGACCTTGACTCCTGCGACTTCTGCGGTGACTGCCTATCATTGTGCCCCGAGCTCCAGGGTAAGGTATTAGACCCGCAGGGCGCCGTGCGGGCGATGGCGAACGGCCTCTACGTCAGGGAGGTGCTCGACAGGTGCAGCTCCTGCATGACCTGCAACACCGTCTGCCCCAGGGGGTGCAACCCATACGGCCTGGTGCTGTACCGCTGGTTCGAACGGGCGCGGGAGAAGGCATACCCCGCCCGGGCCGCCCTGGTGATGCCGCTCGAACCCGGCAACGCCTGGCACAACATCATGGGGAACCTCCCGTCCGAGGAGAAGCGGATGCTCGAGACCTGGGCCGACCTCGAGCGCGACGAGCTGAAGGAGAAAGCGCTCTTCGCCGGCTGCAATCTCCAGATACTGCCGTACATGGCGGGTTCGCGTATATTCGAGGGCCTGCCGGTCTTCGGCCGCCCGGACCTCTGCTGCAGCGAGGTCTACTACCGCATGGGCGCCCTCGACAAGGTGCAGGCCGTGGCGGATAACCTGACCGAGGTATACGCTCCGACCGGCATGCGCGAGGTGGTGGCCTACTGCCAGGCCTGCTACAACATCCTGAAGAACGTGCTGCCGCGCTACTTCGGCGCGAGCTTCCCGTTCGAGGTTTCGTACTTCGGGGACATCCTGGCCGAGAAGGTGCTGTCCGGGGAGCTCGACGTCGAGGGACGCCTGTCCGGGATGGTGGTCACGCTCCAGGACCCGTGCCACTCCAAGCTTCTCGGACCCGAGTTCCAGTCCAAGCCGCGTCGCGTGCTGGAGCACATGGGATGCGAGGTGCGCGAGATGAGACACAACAGGGAGATGTCCCTGTGCTGCGGCCTCGGGCACGGGGCCTCCCGGTACAACCCGTTCGACATGTGGTTCGGGATAATGCGGCGCCTGAGGGAGGCCCGCTCCACCGGAGCGGACGCGCTGGTGGTCTACTGCAACTCCTGCGACCTCCTGTTCTCTGTGGGCACCCAGGTCACGCCGTTCATCATCCCCATCAGGCACTTGAACGAGCTGGTGACCGAGGCCCTCGGCCAGGAGCTGCCGCGCAGGAACCTGTCGCGCGCGCGGTCGATGATCTCGGAGCTGTTCATAAAGGGCGCGCCGACGCTCGTATCGCCGAAGCGCTTCAGGCCTTCAACCGGTTAGTACGGCCGCCCTCAGGACCGCGGCGACACCTGTTCGATCTTCCACTCGCCGTCTTCCTTGACGAGGTACATGTCCCAGGTGGCGTCGCTCCCGTCCTTGAACTCGAGGTCCATGACGACACGCGCGGTCGAGTTGTCAATCTGGATGCTGCCGGTGTTCCAGGTGGATATCTCGCCCTCGAATATCCCCACCTTGGATTCGAAGCCGGAGCGACCCTCATCGTTCTGAGTCCCCGTGGAGATGTAGCTCCAGGCAGTCGACATGTCCCCCTCGTTGAGCGCCTTGACGTAAGCGTTGGACGCGTCGGCCGGTCCGCTCACCACGTTCACCACGAAAACGACCAGGAGCACCACCGCGACCACGATGAGGACTACGGTCAGGACCCCCAGCCATATGGCGAGCTTCGCTCCCTTTGACATCCCCTTCTTAGGACGCGCCGCAGGCGGCGCTCCGGGCGGCATTGGAGGCGGTGGCGCAGCTCCCGCTGCAGGCATTGGCGGCGGGGTTGCAGCTCCCGCTGGAGGCGGTGGCGGCTGGGGCGCTGACCCTGCCGGGGGCTCAACGGCCGACACCTGGGCGCCGCAACCGGGACAGAACCGGTCGCCCTCGGGAACGGTGCTGCCGCAGTTCTGGCATTCCGGCACTTTACTCCTCCTTTTCGCGCTTGCCGAGCTCCCTCACCTGCCCGGGCTTGTAGTACTCCTGGTAGGTGCTTACGCTCGGGTTGAGGCCGCACTTGGGGCACAGGTTGATGTTACCCGGAATGGGGGTGCGGCAGTTCTCACAGACGAGCCCCTTGTTCTCCTCGATGTACTCCTCGAGGCTCTTCTTCTTCTTCTTCTTGCCGAACATCTCAAGCTCTCCTTTGCGTTGCTCCGGCTCCTGCTCCTGCTTATATTACTTCTCGCCCACAATGCGGCATCCTCCCGGCAGCGGCCGCCGTTGCCGTCCCCGGGCAGAGAGAAAGGGACGGGCCTGTGGGCGCCCGCCCCTTTCACCTTCTCCAGCAGGCCCTTCCGGGCCGGCCCGTCTCAGTCCTTGATTATCTCCCAGGCCGCTTCACTGTCCAGCTCGCTCACGAGCGGGATGCCGGACATCTTAGAGGCCTCCTCGGTCAGGGCCGCTATATCGTCCCTGGTTATGTACTCGAGCGAGAACTTACGCGCGCCGGCCATCAGCTGCCTCAGGCCCTGCGCGAGCCTCTCGTAGTAGGTGTAGACCCCTATCGCCCCGGGATGCATCTTCTCGAACTCGTCGCCGAAGGTGTCGCGCAGGTGCACGCCCGTGATGAAGACCTCGTCCATCGTGGTGCCGAACCTCTCGATGTAAACCGGGAGGTCACCCTCCATCACACGGTTGCCGATGGTCTTGCCGACCATCGCCGCCGCGAGGGACCCCCTGGCCATCCCGATCGCTTTCACGTAGGGCGCCCCCAGGGCGAAGGCCTTGAACATCTGGTCCTCCATCGTCAGCCCGCCCGCGAAGACCAGGTCGGGCACGTACTTGCCCTGCTTGGCCAGGTAGTCGACGTACTGGTAGGTGAGACTGCACAGCTCGATGGTCGGGACCCCCCACTCGTTCATCATGCGCCACGGGCTCATCCCGGTCCCGCCGCCGGCCCCGTCGACGGTCAGCATGTCTATCCGGTTGTCGGAGGCGTAGCGCACCGCGCGGGCGAGGTCGACCGGCCGGTACGCGCCGGTCTTCAGGAACACCCTCTTCGCTCCCATGTCGCGCAGCTCCTGGACCGCCGAGGCAAAGCCGTCCTCCGTGACCATTCCCAGGCGGGAATGCCGCTCGAAGTCCTTTACCCCGCCCAGCTTGAAAGCCTCGACGACCTCCGGGTCGTCCGGGTCGGGCAGCACGATGTAGCCCTTGCCTTTCATCTCGCGGGCCTTCTCGATGGTCTTGAGCCTGACCTCGCCGCCGATGTCCTTGGCCCCCTGCCCCCACTTGAGCTCGACGGTCTCTACGCCGAGGTCCTCGAGCACGTACCTGGGGACGCCGAGGTTGGTGTCCTCCACGTTGAACTGCACCACGATGTCCCCGTAGCCGGGGAGCTGCCAGTCGCGGTACGTCTTGATGCGGGACTCCATGTCCGGGGACTTCCTGATGCGGCCGTTCTCGATGGTAGACTCGTCGTCCATGCCGCAGACGTTCTCGCCGATCGTCAGGATGCAGCCGGAGACCGCGGTGCCGACCGCGAGCCCGTCCCAGTTCCTCTTCGCGACGAACGTCGAGCCGAGCCCCGGCACGACGATGGGGACCTTGAGCTTCAACGGGTTCTTGTCCCCGATGGTAGTCTCGAGGTCCACCGCCGTGAACACGGCGTGCTCGCTGTCCGCCGGGACGCCGAAGGCGCCCACCGCGCTCCCCATTATGTTGAAGTGCGAGAAGTCGACCGGGTACTCCTTCTCGGAGGCGGCCGTCATTATCCCGAAAGGCTGCGGGTATATGCACTCCGGGCCGCGTATGGCGGATTTTCCTATCTCGCACATCCCGATGCAGCCCTCCACGCACGTCGCGCACATGCCGCTGAACGGGCTGACGCTGTCCGGCGTGCGGTTCTTCGAGAGTGTCGCAGCCGACCTGTTCAACCTTGTCATAGCCATTTCGAAGTTCCTCCTTGTCCTCTAGTCCCCGGACGGGAAAGCGTCCAGGCGCAGCTCGTCCAGGCAGGCGTTGCAGAGTTCGCCCGGCTGCATGGGGCCCTTGCAGGGCAGCTCGCATACCGGGCATATGTAAAGGCACGCGCCGCACTCGCGGCACGCTTCCGGTGTCTTGTGGAACGGCATGGAGACCTCGCGCTCCACGCCCCTCTTCGCGAACGCGATTGCGCCCCCCTGCATCTGCTCGTCGCACATGCGCACGCACAGGCCGCACAGCAGGCAGCTGCGGTCCTCGCTGGCGAATCGCACCTGCTTCACCCCGTACTCGCTCGCCAGGCACTGCAGGGTCCTCGAGTTGGGGGTCGTGGCGAGCATCAGCTCGATAATCATCCGCCGCGCCTTCATCACCCGCTCGGACTTGGTCTTCACGTCCATGCCCTCCTCGACCGGGCACGAGCATGAGGCCACCAGCTTCGAGCGGGACCCGCGCTTTACCTCGACCACGCAGAGCCTGCAGGCGCTGTACGCCGAAAGGCCATCCCTGTAACAGAGGGTGGGGATGAATATCCCGTAGTAGGTGGCGGCATCCAGGAGGGTCCAGCCCTCCTCCGCTTCCAGCCTCTGGCCGTCGATGACAACGTTTACCACGACATCACTTCCTTATAACCGCGTCGAACTCGCAGACCTCCATGCAGATGCCGCACCGGTCGCACTTCGCGGGGTCTATCTCGTGCGGCTGCTTCTTCTCTCCGGTTATGACTCCCGACGGGCACTGCTTGAGGCATCTCACGCACCCGGTGCAGGTCTCGGGGTCTATGCTGTAGCTGATGAGAGCGCGGCAGACGCCGGCCCTGCATCGTTTCTCCTCGACGTGCTCCCTGTACTCCTCGGCGAAGTACCTGATGGTCGAGAGGACCGGGGTCGGCGCCGTCTGTCCGAGCCCGCACAGCGAGGTGTCCTTGACGACCTCGGCGAGCTCCTCGAGCAGCTCGAGCTGCCCGGGCTTGCCGCGCCCCTCGGTTATGTCCCTGATGATCGAGGTCATGTGCTTGATGCCCTCCCTGCACGGGGTGCACTTGCCGCACGACTCGTCGCCCAGGAAGTCGAGGAAGTACCTCGCGATGTCCACCATGCAGGTGTCCTCGTCCATGACTATCATGCCGCCGGAGCCCATCATCGAACCGACATCGTAGAGCTCGTCGAAATCGACCGGGATATCGATGAGTGACTCCGGGATGCAGCCCCCGGACGGGCCGCCCGTCTGCACCGCCTTGAAAGCCTTTCCCCCCGGGACCCCACCCCCGATGTCGTAGATAATCTCCCTCAACGTTATGCCCATTGGCACCTCGACGAGGCCGGTGTTCCTCACCTTGCCGACCAGCGAGAATATCTTGGTCCCCTTGCTGCCCTCGGTCCCGACCGAAGCGTACTTCTCGGCGCCCTCGTTCACGATGAGCGGCACGTTGGCCCATGTCTCGACGTTGTTGAGGTTCGTCGGGCGCAGGTAGAGCCCCCTTACCGCTGTGTGAACGTACTTCTCGCGCGGTTCCCCGACGCGCCCCTCGATGGAGGCCATCAACGCGGTGGACTCACCGGAGACGAACGCACCGGAGCCACGCGTCACCGAAACCTCGAAGTCGAAGCCCGAACCCAGGATGTCACGCCCCAGCAGGCCCTTCTCCTCGGCCTGCGCAATCGCGCGCTCTATAGAGCGCACCGCCAGCGGGTACTCGTTGCGCACGTATATGTAGCCGTGCGTCGCCCCGATCGCGAACGCCCCGATGGTCATCCCCTCGAGCACGCTGTGCGGGTTGCCCTCGAGCAGGCAGCGGTCCATGAACGCCCCGGGGTCGCCCTCGTCGGCGTTGCAGAGGACGTACTTGACGCCATCGACGCTCCGGGCCTTGCGGCAAGCCTTCCACTTGTCCGCGGCCGGGAACCCTCCGCCTCCCCTTCCTCGAAGGCCGGCGCTCTCGACCTCGTCTATCACCTGCTCCGGCTCCATTGTGAAGAGTGCTTTGGACAGAGCTCTGTACCCGCCGCGCGCAATGTAGTCGTCTATCTCGAAGGGGTCGAGCTCCCCGTTGGGGCCCAGTATCTGGCGGACCTGCTTGGCGTAGAAGGGGACCTCGTCTTTGTGCACATAACGCGTGCCTTCGTCATCCTCATACAGCAGCCGCTCTACCACCCTGCCGTTCATCACGGTCTCGCTGACGATCTCACCGACATCGTCCGCGGTGACCTTCTGGTAGAGGATGTTATCCGGGCCGATGATGACCAGCGGGCCCCTCTCGCAGAAGCCGTGACACCCGGTCCCCCTGAGGAAGACCTTCTGCTCGAGTCCCTGCCCCTGGAGCTCCAGCTTCATCGCTTCGAGGACCTCCATGCTCCCGCTGGCCTGGCAGCCCGTTCCAGCGCAGACGTAAACGCTGGTCTCGCCGGGGTACCTTGCATGGCTTATGCGTTCGCGGTAGCCGTCCAGCTCCGCCGGCGAGGCGAACGCTGCCTGCTCCTCGACCTCGACCGGTCCCGCCTTCTCGTACTTCTTGAGCACGCTCCGGACCCTGGCGGCGTTCATATCGCCGTAGTACTTGCCATCCACCACCATGATCGGGCCCATCGCGCACGCGCCCAGGCAGTTCACCGATTCCACGGTGAACAGCATGTCCTCGGTGGTCTCACCCGCGCCTACCCCCAGGTACCGGCAGACCTCCTCCAGGATGCCCTTCGAGTTCCTGACGTGACACGCCGTTCCCATGCATACCGTCACGACGTGTTTTCCCTTTGGTGTCATGGAGAAAGACGAGTAGAAGGTCGCGATCCCGTATATGTCGGCGAGCGAAATCTCCATCAGTTCCGCGATGTCCCGGAGCGCCTGCTCCGGCAGGAAGTTGTACTCCTTCTGGACCTCGTGCAGTATGAAACTCAGCCTGCTGCGGTCGGCCCCGTGGCTCCTGATGAGGCTCTCCACGAATCCAGCCATGCTCTCGGTCTTTACCTCTGCCATAGCCCCTTCCTCTGCTAAAAAGAAAGCGATGCCGCCGGATTGACGGCATCGTCACAGGACACTCTCCATTGTGCATAAAGAAACGATGCCTTCCGACGGCATCGTCCCGCGTTAAGCGCACTCCCTTGTGCTATGTTCTGGGATGATGATAATTCAGCCCGCCCCGCCAGTCAACATGACTGCCTGGGATCATCGTCGCGTCTACTTGATACCGACCTCATGGGCCAGGATGACGGCCTCGGCTATCTCTTTTATGGGGCGCCTGGTGTCCATGGACTTCCGCCGCATCGCCTGGAAGGCCTCGTAGCCGCTTATCCCCTTTTCCTCCATCAGTATGTCCTTGGCGCGCTCTATGAGCTTGCGGGCCTCGAGCTCCTCCTCCATGAGCTTCGCCTTCAAGAGGAGGTGAGTGTTCTCGATTGCCATGGCGGCCTGGTTCGCGACCGCGGCAAGGGTGGTCTTCTCCCCGTCGGTGAATTCGTGCGGCACAGAGGTGTAGCAGTTGATTACCCCGAGGACCGTGCCTTTGACGCTCATGGGCATGCTCAAGAGCGAGCAGAGGTTCTCCTGGACGGCGACCTCCTTGTTGACGTACTCGGGGTCCTCCTTGACGTCCAGCACCGCGACCGGCTCGTTGAGCTGGGCCGCCCTCCCGCTCACGCCCTCGCCGAGGCGGACGGCGGGCTTCTTCAGGTAAGCCTCGCTCACCGCCTGCGTCGCACGTATCTCGAGCAGTCCCGTCTCCTCGTTGAGGAGCATGAGAGAGCATATCTTGGAGTCCATAACCTTGGCCGTAACCACCACTATGAGCCTGAGGATGTCGTCCAGGTACGTGTCGGACGTGATGGCGTGGCTTATCTCGGAGAGCGCCTCGAGCCGTTTCGTGCTTTTCCTGACCTTCTCTTCCATCGTCTCGCTTTCAGTCGAAGAGGCCTTCGCTGCCGGGTTCCTCCAGCCACCTGGCCGGCCCGTGCCAGTACCTGAACCCGTACCGCCACTCGTCTCCCCTGGCCGTGGCGGTGTACTTGTTGCCGCGCGTGGAATAGCAGTACATCCTCACGCTCTGGTCTGTGACGCTGTCTATGTATACCGCGCCGGCGGTCCTCCCGGGTGACATCCGGAAATCGACCGACTCGTCTATCCTCTCGAGGTCGATGTCGCGCATTCCCTGGTAGCTGTCGCCGTTCTCGAAGTAGTAGACCCTCGCGGCGGCCGCGCCGTCCAGCAGCCTCGTGGTCGCCTCGAGCTCGGGCTTCACGAACACCACTCCGATGGGCACCAGCACCGCGACCAGGATGACCGGGATGGCGATGCCGATTATCCCAAGGGTGATACCGGCGGTGGCCATGCCGGACCCCTTCATGGGCGGGCTCGATCTCTTGATCTCGCTCCGAGCGACCAGCCCGAATATGAAGGCGAGTATCGGGCCTATCAGCGGGCAGACGAGGAGGCCCGCTATGCCGAGGACCATGGACGCGACCGCCAGCCCGCTGGTCTTCGGGCCTTTCTCTCCCGCCTGCTGCTGCCCGGGGGGTGAAGGAAGTTCTTTCTCGGGTGACTCGTCCATGACTAAAACCTCGCCAGGTGGTGCTCGCAGAGCCCGAAAGGACCTTCGACCTGCACGGTGGAGCCTTCGGGCCCGGCCATCCTGCCTTCGAAGGTCCCGAACGGCTGGTGGAAGTCGGACATGACGACCCCGATGGAGATCTTTCCCGCCCTCTCGCCCTGGGGCCTGAAGGTGAGGTCCATCTCGCCGCCCGTCGTGGACAGCTTCCAGGGCTCGAGAAGCGAGTTCTCGTCGTACAGGAACCTCGCGGCCGATAGCAGGGTTATCTCACCGTCCACCCAGGTGCAGTTCTCGTTGTAGTTCTCGTCGTCCGTTATGAAGTTCTGGCAGGCGTTCATGCCGATGAGCCTGCCGCCCGCGTCCCTGCCCCCGAAGGTGGTCCACTTCCAGAACGTCCTGTACGGGTAGTACGTCTTCTGGACGTCCATCAACGCGACGTCAGTCTCCGGGTCCAGCACGACCTCCCGCGAGCCCATGGTCACCCTGCCCTCCACGGGCACCGCGGCCTTGTGGGTATAGAGGGGCCTGTTGGGCGCCACCGGGCTCACCTGCACCAGCGGCTTGTATCGCTCTATGTCCTCCAGCACGAACACCTCCGCCTGGATGGAAGGCTTGCTCCGCTTTGCCTTTATCTCGGCCCGGAGCCTGTGCATGCCGCTGTCCAGCCGGTTCTCGAACTCCATCGAATATCCGATGTTGCGGTAATAGCACTCGCCGTGCCACAGCTCTCGCGCCACCCTGAGCGGGCCCGCGACGGACGTCCTCTCGTGCTCGAAGAACTCGCCTGTCCTGCGGTTGAAAGCGTAGAAGAAGGAAGTCCCCATGAACTTGGCGTCGAATATGACCATCCCGAAGTACCACTCGGAGCTGATTATGCCGAAATGCTCCCACTCCTTGAGCCTGTATTCACGCAGCGCCCGCGGGACCTTCCTGCCGCCGACCTCGAGCTCGACGTCCAGCAGGTTTACCTCGCGGAACGGGTCCTTGAATGCCCCGAACTCCGCCACCTGGCCGTCTACGACCATCCTGGGCGGCGTCTCCTTCAGCTCTCTCATGTCTTTCCCTCCGGCAAGCCTTCGTCATGTATGTTTACTGCGCCCCCTCGGGCGCTCCTTCCATATCATAATAGCGGGGGGTCTCACTTTCCAGCGCGGAGGGTGGTGCCCAGAGGGGTCAGACGCACAGAGCGGTCAACGCCGGGGGTTCTTCATGGAGATGGGCATGCGCCAGTCGCGCCCGAAGGCGCGCGGGGTTATCTTGACCCCGACCGGCGCCTGCCTGCGCTTGTACTCGTTCGAATCGACAACGGCTACCACCCGCTCGACCAGCTCAGGCGCCCGGCCCTGCGCAATTATCTCCGAGGCGCTCATGCCCTGCTCGACGTAGGCCTCGAGTATGGGGTCCAGCTCCTCGTAGGGGGGCAGCGAGTCGGTGTCGAGCTGTCCTTCCCTGAGCTCGGCGGTGGGCGGCCTCTCGATGATGTCTCTCGGGATGATTTCTTTCCCGGCTCTCGCGTTTATGTGCTCGGACAGCTCGTACACCTGTGACTTCAACAGGTCTTTTATCAACGCGAAGCCTCCGGCCATGTCCCCGTAGAGGGTGCAGTAGCCCATCGAGAGCTCGCTCTTGTTCCCTGTGGCCAGGACCAGCCACCCGAACCTGTTAGAGAGCGCCATCAGGAGGTTCCCCCTGATGCGCGCCTGGATGTTCTCGAACGTCTCCCCCTGCTCCCCCTCGCCCAGCTCACCCCGCAGCGCCTCCCGGTAGGCCCCGTAGACGTCACCTATCGGCATCTCCAGCAGCTTCACCTCGAGGTTCCGCGCCAGCTCGCGGGCCGCGGCGCCGCTCTGCCCGGACGTGTACTTGGAGGGAAGGAAAACACATGTGACGTTCTCGGGACCAAGGGCCGTCACGGCAAGCGCCGCGGTGAGCGCAGAATCTATGCCCCCGCTCAAGCCCAGGACCACCTTCTCGAAACCGTTCTTGACCACGTACTCGCGGAGCCCCATCGTCAGTGCCAGGAGTATCTCCTCCGGGGCCGAGAGCTCCTCGGGCCCAGGCGTCCTCTCGACCGCCGGGGAGGCCCTGTGCGCCGGCCTTTCGACCTCGCATACCTCTACATCGTGGGGGCAGCCCGCGCTGCTGTACCGGAACCGGGGCTCTAGCATCCTCGAGCCCTTGAGCGTTCCGAGCTCGATCGGGCAGAGTACAAGCTCCTCGGTGAACCTCGGTGCCTGGGCCACGAAACCGTCCTGCGGGTGGTAGACGCAGGAACCCCCGTCGAAAACCAGCTCGTCCTGGGCTCCGACGGTGTTCACGTACACCACGACCACGGGCCCGTCCATCGACCGGGAGGCAATGAGCTGCCGCCTGTAGGCGTATTTCCCCCGGTTGAACGGCGAGGCCGACAGGTTGAGCAGCACCTGCGCCCCGCCCCTGGCCACCTGGTCCTCGACCGGTCCCCCGGGGAACCAGATGTCCTCGCATATCGTTATCCCCAGCCTGACTCCCCCGACGTCGAGCACCACGCTCGCGGTACCGGCACCGAAGTACCGCTTCTCGTCGAAGACGCCGTAGTTGGGCAGGAAGGTCTTCCGGTAGCTGCACAGGAGCCGGCCGCGGGACATCACCGCTGCCGAGTTGAACGTGTCGTAATCGCTCTCGACAAAACCAACCACCGCTATGACGTCTCCTATGCGGCCCGCGAGCCTTCCAACCGCTTTCATGCTGGCGGCGGCGAACTCGGACTTGAGGAGCAGGTCCTCGGGGGGATAGCCGGTCAGGCATAGCTCCGGGAACACGACGATGTCCGCGCCGGCCGCGGCCGCCCGGTCGGCGTAATCGGCGATCCTGGCGGAATTTCCTTCCAGGTCGCCAACCGTGGTGCCTATCTGTGCAAGGGCAACTACGATTTCCGCCATCGAACTCTCGCTTTCGGCGCGGGGACGCTAACTCATGATTATATCGCTTTGATGCCCTCGTCTCCGGTCCTGACCCTCACCGCGTCCTCCACGTCGAGCACGAACAGCTTGCCGTCTCCTATCTGCCCGGTGCGGCACTTCCTTACGAAGACGTCCAGGGTCTTGCCCACGTCCTCGTCGAGTACGACAACCTCAACCCTGGCTTTCGGTATGAAGGTGACCGTGTACTCGTTGCCTCTCCAACGGTGAGTGACGCCCTTCTGCTTGCCGTGGCCCTTTACCTCGGTCACCGTGAGGCCCGGGTACCCAATCTCCGTGAGCGCCTCCAGCACGGCGTCGAGCTTCTCAGGCTTTATTATCGCCACGATCATCTTCATCGTTCTGACTCCCCCGGTTTCTCAGGCTGCCCCGTCGTAGAGGTCCGTATGTTCCGTGTAGGCCGGGACGCCCATCTCAGCGTCTACCCCGTCAAGCTCGATCTCGGGCGCGACCCTTATGCCCATCAACCTGTCCTGCACCTTGAAGAAAGAGTACGCCAACCCGCACACGAACACTATGCATGCGGCCATGCCGATGAGCTGCGCGAGCAGCTGGCTCCAGCCGCCGTACAGGGCCCCCCTGACAGCGTGCTCAACGCCGTTCAGGCCGGCTCCATAGGTGCCGTCGGCGAAGATCCCGAGGGCGAGGACACCCCACAGGCCGTTCATGCCGTGGACGGCGACCGCGCCCACCGGGTCATCGATCTTGAACCGCCGTTCGAGGAGGAAGACCGCCACGCATACCCAGACCCCCGCCACCGTCCCGATTATCGCCGCCGCCCAGCTTGGTACGAACGCACACGGCGCGGTAATCGCCACCAGACCCGCCAGGCAGCCGTTCGCGCTCATCGACGGGTCGGGGTAGCCGGTCTTCTTCCACATGTAGAGCATCGCGGCGACCGCGCCGAAGCACGACGCCAGGAGCGTGTTGGTGGCGACGACTGCCAGCCTGAAGTCCCCTCCGCTCAGGGTGCTGCCGGCGTTGAAACCGAACCACCCGAAGACCAGGATTATGGTACCGACTATTGCCAGCGGGATGTTGTGGCCGGGGATCGCCCTCGGCCTGCCGTCTTTCGAGAACTTTCCGAAGCGCGGTCCTATCACCAGGATCCCCATCAGGCCCGTCAGGCCGCCGACCGCGTGCACCACCGACGAGCCGGCGAAATCGACGAAGCCGTTGCCAAGCCCGGCTTTCACGCCCAGCTGCGAGAGCCATCCTCCGCCCCACACCCAGTTGCCGAAGACCGGGTAGAGTATCGCCCCCATGAACAGGCCGTATATCGCAAATGCCGAGAACTTCCAGCGCTCAGCCATCGCCCCGGTGGGGATTGTCGCGGCCGTGTCCATGAATACCACCTGGAACAGGAAGAACAGGAATATGCTCGTGTCATACGCGGGGCCCGAGAGGGCGAAGCCTTTCGCCCCCAGCAGCCCCCACCCTGCGACGGTCACCTCATGGGTGAGGATGGGCGCCCCGCCAAGGGTCTTGAGGGCGCCGACTCCGCCGAACATCAGCGCGAAGCCGACGAAATAGAACGCGACCACAGCGATCCCGAATATCATGAAGTTGGTCATCATCACGTGCAGCGCGTTCTTCCTCTGGCAGAAGCCGGTCTCCAGAAGGGCGAACCCCGCTTGCATGAAGAACACAAGTATTCCGCCCAGGAACACCCACACGTAGTTGATGGCTATCTTGTTGTGGCCCACCTCGTCGAGGACCGCTTCTTCCGAGGCCGTTTTCGCGTCTCCCGCCGATTCGGAGAGGTCCGTCCTGTTCCCGGTCTTCTCTCCGGTGGAATCGCCCGAGACGGCGAGGTTCCCGAATATGAAGATGGTCGCCATCACAAGGAGGGTCACGATGACAGAGCGGACGAGGTGCATCCGCCTCCGCCTTCCGGATTCGTGCATCTGACGACTGGTCATGTGAACCCCTTCACCTCTCAACGCGAGTTCTTACGGTTCAAAGGTAAACGGGCGTTGTTTCGCGGTGATTTCCCGCATGTAAACTAATTGTTAAGTGCGGTACGCGGCGCGAAGTGACCCCGGCGCCGGTTCTCGCCCGGCCTCCCCCTCAATGCGGGGAGGCAGTGACTCTTTCGCATTGCTTGTATTGCTGTTATTATGGAGAGTGACCTCTTCGATTGGAAGCGCGATGCTGGAAAGCCCTCTTGAATCCGCCCAGGGCCTCTATCATGTCTTCCCACGCGGCCGGGGCGGGAACATAGTCTTCTTCGACGACCTCGACAGGTCGGTGTTTCTCGGACTGCTCGAGTGTACCGTCTACCGCTTTCGCTGGATCCTGTGCGCGTACTGCCTCATGGGCACCCACTATCACCTGCTCGTCGATACTAGCCGGGAGGCCCTGTCGTCCGGCGTGCGGTCGCTGCATTCGACCTACTCCAGGCGGTTCAAACGAAGGCACGGACACCCGTGCGATGCCGGGGGTCGCCTGTTCTCCGACCATCTCGCCCATGATCGCGTCGACGAGGAATACAGGATGCTGAACGCGGTGAGATACATGGCCTTGAACCCGGTGGAGGCGAACCTCTGCCGCCACCCGGGAGAGTGGGCCTGGAGCAGTTACAACGCGACGGCGGGAATACTCGCCCCCCTGCCGTTCCTGAGCGTTCAGCCGGTGCTGGAGCGCTTCTCCCACGACACGAGGCGAGCGCGCAACCTGTTCATCGATTTCATCGACGGTTCCTCGCTCGAGCTCGAAAGAGATGTGAAGTCGAGGTACTACCTGCAGGAGCCGGTGCGAACGATCAAGGCCAGGCCGCGCACGCGGCCCGTTCTCTCCGAGATCTTCGAGGGTTGCGACTCGCGGGAGTCGAGGGACGATGCCATCGGGCGGGCGTTCAACCGCTGGGGCTACACGCTGGACGAGATAGGCGAGCACCTGGGCCTGCATCTATCGACCATCTCCAAAATAGCCAGGGAGTACCGCAGGTTTGAATAACGATAATTAACAATCTTATTCACTACTATTACCTATTTAACACCAACCCCAGCCTCTTGGTGAATACCAGGCTCGACTGCGTAATTATTGAGGTTAACAGATAATTTTGTTATATATTGATTATTATTGTGATTCAAACCTGCGGTGCGCGTTGCGTGGTGACCCCAGCCTACAAAAGCGAGCGTTCATACTCAAACAGACTGATTGTCGTGGTGCGCGTTGCGTGGTGACCCCATCGAGGTCATTCTTCTTCCCCTTAACACAATCTGGGTTTTGCGGTAAGGCAGCCACTGGACGCCGGGAGCTATCCAAATGAGTAGGGTAAGATCGACCTGAGTGGTGGAGCTGGAGGGATTTGAACCACCCCACGCACCGCCCGGCAGGATACATTCAGACCTCTTTGTTCCTTTTCAATGCCGATTATCTCTAAAAGCGAGCGTTCATACTCAAACAGACTGCTTGTCGTGGTGCGCGTTGCGTGGTGACCCCATCGAGGGTTCTGCATCCCTCCAGCTATAGGGTGGTGGGTTGGTGTGGTGGTGGAGCTGGAGGGATTTGAACCCTCGACCTCCTCCCTGCCAAGGAGGCGCTCTCCCCCTGAGCTACAGCCCCGTGTCTACTGACGCCTGCCTATGATAGCGGTAAGGGCCCGGCCGCTCAAGTGGCCGCGGTCTCGCGCCACTCGACGAGCTGCACCTTCCAGAGGTGCTCCAGGTCGTAGAACGACCGGTCCTCCTCGAGAAAGATGTGGACCACGAAATCGAGGTAATCGAGCAGTATCCACCGGCCGTACCGCTCGCCCTCTCTCCGGTACGGCCGCGCCCCGAACTCCCTCAGCCGCTCCTCGACCGCGTCCTTCACGCGCTTCACCTGGCGGTCGCTGCGCCCGCTCGCGATCACGAAGAAGTCGGTGATATCGAGGGTCTCGCGCATGTCCATCACGCGTACGTCGACCGCCTTCTTGTCGTCGGCGGCCCTGGCTGCCTCTATCGCTAGCTCTTCGGGCGTCATTATTTCTGGGCGTAGTCCTTTCCCACGATTATCGTTATCTCGGCAATGTCCTGGGTCATCGGCCGGAACTCTATCCTGCCGGTCTCGAGCTCCCTCTTTATCTCCTCCGCCGCGTCCGCCACGTCCGGGTCGCTCGAGTAGATGAGTATCACGGTGTCCGCGTGGTCGAAGTTATCGGCGTTGGCGCTGTTCACGACCTGGAACTGCTTCATGTCCAACTTGGAGGCGACGTCCTCCCCTATCCCCGGGACCCCGTTGCCGTTCAGCACCTCAACCTTGAACCTCCTGGCCTGCTTCCTGGGAGAGTCTGTCTTCAGGTACTTCTTGAGGAATGCGCTTAGGGCTTCCTGGTCTACCCTGTGCACCACTGTCTGCTCGAACTTGAACTCCTTCACCGGGATGGTCCCCTGCTGCAGGCGGTCACCCAGGGCGGCGTACGACTGCCATATGCCGGCGAGCTCCTTGTCGCTCGCGTCCGTGTCGAGCAGGCTCGCGTTCTTCGAGACGAGCTGCCCGATGTCATCCGAGGCGTCGAGGAACGTCGGGACGAAAGCCTGCATGCGCTTGCAGAGCGCTATCTCCTGGCCGGCCGGCGCGTAGGTGAGATACGAGGCGAGCGTCGCCGGCGACATGTTCTGCTTGCCGGCCGAGAGGTTCACCTCCAGGTCGAGGCTCGGGTCCTTGTAGGAAACCTTCGCCGGGACCACCACGGTCCAGGTGGTACTCATCTGGTTGAGGATGATGCGCAGGTCGCGGTCGGTGCCCAGCACGTACCGGTCGATCTCTATCCCGAGGAGGTTCTCCACCGTGACCAGGGTCTTGCCTATGCGGCCTTCGTCCAGGTCGACAAGGTTGTTGAGCTGGTCGAGCCCCAGCCCGGGCACGTTCACCAGCAGGTCGTTGGGAAGGTAGATGAGGCTCCCGGTCCCGGTCTCTGAGTCGTACGACGCCACGATCGTGACCGTCATGACCGGGGCACCGCTTATCTGCTTCGTCACCGCGAAGAGGTAGTTGGTGCTCTTCTTGCCCTCCGGAAGCCAGGCGGCCGCGGGGGCGGGCTCATTCCCGTCGAACGGCCACGCGGCCTTTATCTTCCTGCCCATCCAGACGAGCCCGTCGTACGTCTCGTTCCAGGCCGTGTCGAACGGGGGGACCTTGAAAGCCGCGCCCAGCACCACGAATATCGCGATGAGCACCAGCAGCGCTACCAGCCACCGCCACCACGTCTTCTTCTTTTTCTTCTCCTGCCTGTGCTGGGTCCGGTATCCTACGTAATCCTGCACTTCGCTCCTTGTCGGCGGGATTCCCGCGGGTCGCCCCGGGCGCCCTTAAAGCCCGCCAGTATATATTTAAGGAAGGGCCGTCCCATCACCTTCAGCGGTACAGCCCGTTCTCCCTTATGTACGACCACACGGCGTCGCAGACCAGGTACCTGAACGGGCGTCCCTCCGAGGCCCTCCTGCGGATGTCGGTCGAGGAGATCGCGAGCGCCGGTATCTCCATGGCGCTGACGCTGCGGAGCGCCGCCTCGCCCGCGCTGTTCGAATCGGGAAGCGCCTCGGCCAGCTTCTCGAGCGGATAACCCGGCCTCGTCGCGGCGATGAACCTGCTCTCCGCCAGGAGTTCCTCTGGGTCCTTCCAGGTGAGTATCTCGAGTATCGCGTCGGCGCCGGTAATGAAATAAAGGTCGGTCCCCTTTCCGCGCTCGGCGTGTATCTGCCTCAGGGTGTCGATGGTGTAGGAGAGCCCTTCCCGCTCGAGCTCCATTGCGGAGACGGACAGGGAGGGGTCGGCCTCTATCGACAGCTCGACCATGCGAAGCCGGTGCCGGGCGTCGGACTGCCGCGAGTCGGTCTTGTGAGGGGGGCGGGCGGACGGCACGAAGAGCACCTCGTCGAGCTCGAACTGGTACAGCGCCTCTTCGGCGGTTACCAGGTGACCGATGTGAATGGGGTCGAACGTCCCCCCCATTACACCAAGCCTCAAGTTGCCTCACCCTCCACTGAATCCCTGCCCCTTATGGCCGCCCCGAACCTGCGTTTGAGGGCGTCTATGACCATGTCCATACGGGCGTGGGCCATCTCGTCGGTCAGGGTTCCCTCGGCCGAACCGAACTCCAGGGCATACGCGAGGCTCTTTCTCCCGTCGGGCACCTGCGGGCCCCGGTAGACGTCGAACAGCCGCACGGACCTCAGGAGGTCCCCAGCTTCCGCGGCTATCTCTTTTTCGACAAGGCGCGCCTCCACCGGCTCGTCCACCACCACGGCGATGTCCACCTTCACGTTCGGGAAGCGCCCGACCGGGACGTACGCTCGCTCGGGGTCGGCCCGCCCTATGACCGGGTCCGAGTCGAACTCGCAGACGAACACCTCCTGGTCAAGCCCGAAATCAGAGGCGACGGAGGGATGGAGAAGGCCGAGGAAGCCTGCCTCGCTCTCCCCGAGTACGACCGCGGCAGAGCGGCCGGGGGCGAGAAACGGCCTTTGCGCCGGCACGAAATCAAGCCCCTCCACGCCCAAGGCTTCCACCGCGTCCTCGACGATGCCCTTGAGGTCGAAATAGTCGGCGTCCCTCTCCGGGGCGGACCAGCCCGCGGGCGCCGCCAGGCCGCAGAGCAGTATCCCCACCCGTTCGATCTCGCGCGGCAGGCCTTCACCCTGCTCGATGAAGACCCGTCCCGCCTCGAAGAGGGCCAGGTCGCGGTTTCCCCTGTTGATGTTGGCCGCGGCCGCCCGGAGGAGCCCGGGAAGCATCGTGGTGCGCATCGCCTCCCCGGTCTCGGCCAGGGGGTTGATGATGGTGAGGGTACCACGCGCCTCGTCACCCTCCGCGAGCCTCAGCAGGTCCAGGTCGCCCGGCCGCATGAAGCTGTAAGTGATGACCTGGCAGAGGCCCAGGGAGACCAGCAGTTCGCCGAGGCGTTCCCTGAGCGAATCTTCCAGCGTCGCGCCCGCGGAGACGCCCCCGCCCCCGGGCAGGCCCGCCGGGATGCGGTCGTATCCAAAGACCCTCGCTATCTCCTCGATGAGGTCGACCTCCCGCTCCAGGTCGGGGCGGAACGTGGGCGGTTCGACGACAAGGGGCTCGCCCTCGCGGACACCGGCCTGGAGGCGCTCCAGTATCCCGACCATCTCGGACTTCGGGATGTCGGTGCCGAGCAGCCTGTTGACCCTGGCCGGCCGCAGCTCTATCTCTACGGGTGTGACCTTCGCGGGGTACTCGTCCACCACTCCTGACGCCACGGAGCCCTCCGCCAGTTCTGCCATGAGCTTCGCCGCGCGATCCGCGGCGGCGCGTGTCCCACCAGGGTCGCTTCCGCGCTCGAACCTCCCCGAGGCTTCCGTCCGGATGCCGAGCCGGTTCGAGGTCAGAAGTATCGAGGTAGGGTTGAAGTACGCGGATTCGATGAGGATGTTCGTCGTCTCTTCCCGCACCTCGGAGTCCTCGCCTCCGATTATCCCGGCAAGGGCCACCGGCCTGGTGCTGTCCGCTATCACCAGGGACAGCTCGTCGAGCTGGCGGTCCACGCCGTCGAGCGTGGTGATGGGCTCTCCCCTCCCCGCCCTTCGTACTATGATCGTCCTGTCGCCCAGGAGGTCCATGTCGAAAGCGTGCAGGGGCTGCCCCGTCTCCAGGAGCACGTAGTTCGTGATGTCCACCACGTTGCTTATCGGCCTCAGGCCTGCCGCGACGAGCCGCCTCTGCATCCACGGGGGCGATGGCGCAATAGCCACGCCGGTCACGGCGCGCGCGGTGTACCTGGGGCAACCCTCGGTGTCTTCTATGCGGATGGTGATGAGGTCGCCGACGGGCCCGCCCGTCTCGTCGAGCGAGAGGTCGGGCATGCGCAGAGGGGCGCCGGTCACCGCGGAGACCTCACGAGCGATGCCGACCATGGACATGCAGTCCGGCCGGTTCGGGGTGATCTCAAGGTCGAGCACGGCGTCATCCAGGGGCAGGACGTCGTGGATGTCGAGGCCCGCCTGTGTGCCGGGCTCCAGCTCGAGGATGCCCGAGTGGTCATCGCTTATCCCAAGCTCGGCCGCGCTGAGGAGCATGCCGTCGCTCTTCACTCCCCTGATGGTGGCGCTCTTGAACTCCCCGCTGGTGACCTCGGGTAGCCGCGCCCCGGCCACGGCGAGCGCCGAGACCATCCCTTCCCTCAGGTTTGGGGCCCCGCACACCACGGTCCGCTCTACGGTGCCGTCGTCCACCACAGCGAGCAGGAGCTTGTCCGCGTTCGGGTGCGGCTTTACCTCGGCCACGCGCGCCACAACCACGCCGCTGACCCCCGAGCCGAGTCTGGTGAGCCGCTCGACCTCGGTCCCGGACATGGAGAGGAGGTCGGAGAGTTCCTCGGGGGACAACTCCGTGTCCACGTATTCTCTGAGCCACTCGTAAGATACCTTCAAAACGGCCTCTTTCGTGAACCTCTAGAACTGGCGCAGGAACCTCGCGTCGTTCTCGAAGAACACCCTGATGTCATCGATTCCGTACTTGAGCATGGCGACGCGCTCTATGCCGACCCCGAACGCGAACCCCGTATACTCCTCCGGGTCGTAACCGACGTATCCGAAGACGTTGGGGTCGATCATCCCGGAGCCGAGTATCTCCAGCCAGCCGCTGCCCTTGCACAGGCCGCACCCGGCGCCGTCGCAGACGTAGCAGGAGATATCGACCTCCGCGCTGGGCTCGGTGAACGGGAAGAAGTGCGGCCTGAACCGCACCTTCCGGTCGGTCCCGAAGAGCTTCCTAACGAACACCTCCAGCGTGCCTTTGAGGTGCCCCATATTTATGTCGCGGCCCACCGCGAAACCTTCCACCTGGTGGAACATCGCGGAGTGCGTCGCGTCCATCTCGTCCTTCCGGTAAGCCTTCCCGGGACTGACGATGTAGAGCGGGGGCTTCCTGGACTCCATCACCCGCACCTGCACGGGGGAGGTATGCGTGCGCAGCAGCACGTCCTCCGGGCTCTCCCGCTCCAGGTTCTCCCGGCGTACATAGAGGGTGTCGTGGAGGGACCTGGCCGGGTGATGCGCCGGCTGGTTCAGAGCCTCGAAGTTGTAGTAGTCGAACTCGACCTCTGGCCCCGAGACGATCTCGTAACCGAGGCTCACGAATATCGAGGTTATCTCATCGGCGACGGAGGCCAGCAGGTGCCTGTGGCCCAGGCGCGAGCGCCTTCCGGGAAGGGACACGTCGAGCGCACCCTCATCGATGAGGCTGGTCTCCTCGAGCTCGGAAAGCTCGCGCGCCCTGTCCTGCAGGCGCTCCTCGACGAGCCCCCTGAGGAGGTTCCCGATCTGGCCCACCGCGGGCTTCTCCTCCCGGGGTAGCACGGCAAGGCCCTTGAAGATCCCGGTCACAAGGCCTTTCTTCCCGAGCAGCTTTACCCGGGCCTCTTCGAGCTCGGCGAGGGTGCCGCAGGAGGCTACCGCCTCGAGCGCGTCATCCACCAGGGCCGCCATCTCAGGCCTGTCGCCGGTAAGCTCGTCCAGTCTCCTGGCTGATTCACTGTCCAATGCGCATCAACACCCGTCCGACGCCCTTCTGCTACACGGGACTTGACCCCTTGTTGCGTTCCGCTGGCGCAGCGCCTCGAAGAGGACCACCGCGGCGGCGCTGGCCACGTTCAGCGATTCGGCCCGCCCCGGCATCGCAATCGAGACCAGGCCGTCCAGCTGGTCGACGTCCTCGTCGACGATGCCGAAGGCCTCGTTTCCCACGACCAGTCCCACCGGGCCGGTCATGTCCGCGGCCAGGTAATCGGTCTCGCCGCGGGGGTCGAGCCCAAGCAGCGAGAACCTCCCGGCGCAGTCGCTCTTGAGCCTGCCTATCTCCACCCCGCGCGACATCCTTACGTGGAAATGGGCCCCCGCGGCGGAGCGAACCACCTTCGGGTTGTACGGGTCGGCGCACCCGGCGGTCATGACGAACGCGTCGACTCCCGCGGCGTCAGCTATCCTGAGAAGCGAGCCCAGGTTCCCCGGGTCCCGCACCTGGTCTGCCACCAGCAGCAGGGTCGCCTCATCCAGCGGCACGTCCCCGTAGTCCGTGTCAACCTGGTCGACAACCCCGATGATCCCCTGGGAGGTAACGACATCTGAGATCCAGTCCATAAGCGGCTGGCTCAACTCGTGCGACTGGACGGGCCGGTCGCTGCGCTGCCTGAGGAACGCCGCCTCCTCCGCGCGCGGCTCGACGTACACTATCTCCCGCAGGGTGGCCCCGGAGCTGACAGCTTCCTGGAGAAGGTTCAGCCCCTCCACGAGGAAGGTCCCGCTACGGTCCCTGTAAGTGCGCCTGCCCAGCTTCCTGAAACGCTTGACCACGTCATGGTTTCGGCTGGTTATCGGGGCAAGCATCAGTCCGGCACCCGCGTCAGGGAGGTCACTGGCCGGCCGCCTCGCCGGCCTCGGGCGGCTCGGCCGCTTCGGCTGCCTGCTCCCCTTCGGCTTTCGCGGCGGCCGTCTTCCTAGTCCGGCCGCTTTCGGCCGAGTCGCGGCCGTCACCCGCCGCCACCTCGACCAGCTGGGCGAACGCCTGCGGGTCGTCCACGGCGAGCTCGGCCAGTATCTTCCTGTCGACCTCGATACCCGCTTCCCTCAGGCCGCTGATGAATTTGTTATAGGACATGCCGTGCTCGCGGGCTGCAGCGTTGATGCGTGTTATCCACAGCCTCCGGAAGTCGGACTTCCTGGCCCGGCGGTCGCGGTAGGCGTACTGCATCGAGTGCAGCACCTGCTCGTTCGCGGGCCTGTAGCACTTGCTCTTGGGCCCGCGATAGCCCTTCGCCGTCTCGAGCACTTTCTTCCGGCGTCGCCTCGTGGCTACGCTGTTCTTGGCCCTGGGCATTCTAACCAACCCCTCTATCAGTGATAATCAATGAGTTCAAAATCGTACGGCCGGGGAGCCCTATCCCTTGCGGTTCTTTATCCCAAGCACCTTGCGGACGTTCCTGTCGTCAGCCGGCGCGACCTCCTGGGTCGCCTCGAGGCTGCGCAGCCTCTTGGAGCTCTTCTCGACGAAGAGATGGCTGTTGTAGGCCTTCTTCCTCACTATTTTGCCCTTACCGGTTACGCGGAACCGCTTCGCCGCGCCCCGGTGGGTCTTCATCTTCGGCATTCGATCACTGCTCCTTCGGGTTATCCTCCTTGTGCTCCACGATCGGGTTGAGCACCATGGTCATGTTCCTCCCGTCGAGCCGCGGCCGCGCTTCGACGGTTGCGATGTCGCTCAGCTCGTCAGCGAGGCGGTTGAGCAGGTTCAGCCCTAGCTCGGTGTGGGTCATCTCCCTGCCCCTGAACATTATTGTCATCTTGACCTTGTTGCCCTGGTTCAGAAACCGCATGACATGCTTCTTCTTGGTCTCGTAGTCATGGATATCGATCTTGGGCCGCATCTTCATCTCTTTGACCACGATGATGTTCTGTTTCTTGCGCGCGGCCTTGGCCTTCTGCTCCTGCTCGTAACAGAACTTGCTGTAATCCATGATCTTGCATACCGGAGGACTTGCCTGAGGCGCGACCTCCACAAGATCCAGGTCCTGCTCCAACGCTATTCTCTGGGCTTCCTCGATGGGCGTGATACCCAGCTGCTCCCCCGTGGATGATATTAGCCTTACCTGCGGGCACCGTATCATCTCGTTGACCCTGAGCTTTCCGGTTATGGCAACCCCTCCTTCGTCAAGGTGGACGCAAACAGGGGCGGCACGATGCCACCCCTGGATATCCTTTTATGGATAACCCTGCCAGGCAACCGGCCGGACTGCCTCCGGCTCTCGGCGCCGCAGGGTGAGGAGCGGCAATCCTCGCCCCTTCTTATCAAGTTGTCAAAGAGTATAGCGAATGGCCGAACCGCTGTCCAACGTATCGGTCAGGCGTAAAAGGATTACGCGGCGACCCTCTCGTATTGTCACTCAGAGGACGATTAGTAAGGTGTGAGCGCCGCCGCCGGCAAGTCCTGGTGCCTGCCGGAGGACCGGCGTGCCGACTTAAGTCCCGAACCGGTTCCTGAATGGAGTACGGATGCTGCAGCCGAGGCCCAAGGTCCTCATAGCGGACGACGACCACAACCTGCGACAGCTGCTCATGGAGGCGTTCCCCAAGCACAAGTTCGAGGTGTACCAGGCCGCGGACGGGGACGAGACATGGGACACCGTGAGAGACCTCAGGCCTGACATCGTCCTCCTCGACATCATGATGCCCGGGAAGGACGGCCTCGAGATATGCCGCCTGATGCGCGAGAACCCGCAGACCAGGAACATCCCGGTGATAATGCTCACCGCCAAGGCCCAGCTCAAGGACAAGCTCGAGGGGATCGAATCGGGGGCCGACGACTACGTCACCAAGCCGTTCGACCCGCTGGAGCTCCAGGCCCGCATCGAGATGCACCTTCGAAGGTACCTGCGGGAGAGCGACATGAGCCCCATCACCGGGCTTCCGGGAAACCGGTCCATCGACAGGGCGCTCCTCGACCGCCTGGAATCCGGCGAGAAATTCGCGTTCCTCTACGTGGACCTGGACGACTTCAAGGCCTACAACGACTACTACGGCTTTCACAGGGGGAGCGAGGTCATAAGCATGACCGGCCGCCTGCTCCAGGAAGCCGTCGCCGCGGAGGGGGGCGACGCGGATTTCATCGGGCACGTGGGCGGCGACGATTTCATCATCCTCACCTCGGTGGAGTGCGCCGAGCCGCTGTCCAGGGAGATAATCAGGCGTTTCGACGAAGCCATCCCTTCCTGCTACCAGCCGGAGGACCTGGAGAAGGGCTACATAGTCTCAGTCGACCGTCGAGGCTACGTGATGAAGTTCCCGGTGATGAGCATATCCATCTCCATCGTCCACAATGAGTACAGGCAGCTCACCGACCCTGCCCAGGTCGGCAGGGTCGCCGCCGAGCTCAAGAAATACGCCAAGGACCTGGAGGGCAGCGTTTACGTCTTCGACCGGAGAAAGGCTTGATCCTCCGGGCGGACGGGCGCGCTCACTCCCGAGGCGCATGACCGGGACTATGACAAATGGACTACCGTTCCATCTTCTCCAGGAGACGCTCAGCCGGGCAGGCCGGAGGTGAAGACGGCGGCGACATGGGCCGCATGCTTCTCGTTACGGCGCGCCCCGGGATCCAGGTCTTCTGGACTGTCGTCGTAGCCGCCACGCTCCTCTACACGCTGACGACGGGCGAGGCCGAGAGCCCCTGGGCCGTCGCTCTGACCGCGGTGTCCTACGCGGCGGTCATGACGGGCAACCATTTCTTTCCTTACAGGAAGTACAGGCCGTTCGCCTTCTTCCTCCTTATGTGCTCCTGCCTGGTCCTCATCGCCTCCATCGTCTACCTGACCGGCAACAGGGAAAGCATCCTCTCCTTCCTGTTCTTCGTGGTCCCCATATTCGCGGCGTCTTATTTCAGCTACCCGGGGACCGTGCTGGTGGCCGTGCTCACCGCCCTCGCCAGGTACGTCCCGTTCGTGACCTACGAGCCCGGCGGCATGGTCCAGTTCTCGCTCGCGCTCTCCGCCTTCTCCTACCTGGTCGTGGGCGTCCTCGCCTGTTATGTCTTCGAGGGCCAGAGGATGTACGCGCGGGAATCGGCGGAGTACCGCCACCTGCTCCAGCTCGCACTGGACAAGGAGAGGGACGTCTCGCTCATCTACAACCTCAGCCGCAAGTTCAGCTATACGCTTGATCTCGACAACGTCCTCAAGACCACCGCGGCCCTCGCCCGCAGGATGCTGTCCGCCGACGGCTCGCTGGTGTTCCTGGTGGAGGACGGCGCGCCGAGGCTCAAGGCGGCGCTCGGCATGCCGCAGTCCTCGGACCTCTCGCAGGTCGCCCTCCCCGCCGACGAGAACTGGGTGACAAGGCTCGAGGGGGGCGAAAGCGTGACGGCCGAGGGGGTCTCGCTCTCGTGGCTCGGCATGCCGGCCGGCGCCGACCGCGGCTACGACCTCTGGGCGGTGCCGCTCTTCGCCGGCGGTGAGACCGTCGGCTACCTGGTCTGCTACGCCGGCTCTTCCAGGGAGGCGGCGGAAGCCCACCTCGAGGTGCTGACGACGCTGGCTTCGCAGGCCGCGGCGGCCGTGGAGAAGGCGAGGCTGTACTCCAACACGCTCGATGAGAAGAGGAAGGTGGAGACCATACTCTTCGCCTTGAGGGACGGCCTGCTCGTCACGGACTCGAGCGGCGTCCTCGTGCAGGCGAACCCCGTGGCACTGCAGATGCTCGGAGCGGATTCAGAAGCCCTCGGGAGAGAGCTGCTCGATGTGCTCGGAGGGCCCCTCCTCGCGTCTGACCTGGGAGGCTACGGCCCCGCCGAGGCCGTGGCGGCGGTCCTGGAGGGCCACACCATCTTCGGGGAGATGGAGCTCGCCGCGGATTCCAGGGTCCACGTGCAGGCCCAGTTCATTCCCCTCGAGGGCCAGATGGGCGAGGTCTCCGGTCTGGTCCTGTTCCTTCACGACATAACCGAACTCAAGCGGGTAGACGAGATGAAGTCGAATTTTGTCTCCAACGTGTCCCACGAGCTCAGGACCCCGCTGACCAGCATCTCCGGGTTTGTCCGCCTTATGCTCGCCGGGAGGGCCGGACAGCTCAACGCGCAGCAGAAGCAGTACCTCGAAGTGGTGAGCGAGCAGGCCGCGAACCTCACGGGGATGATTGAGAGCCTTCTCGACCTTTCGCGCCTACAGGCAAGGAGCGTCAAGGCGGAGATGCAGGAGGTGGACATCGCGGGCGTCGTGGAGACAGCCGCGAGAGACCTCAGGGGGCCCGCCTCCGAGAAGGACGTCGAGATAAGGACGCGTGTGCCTGCCTCGCTCCCTAAAGCCCAGGCCGACCCCGGCCGGGTCCTTCAGGTGCTCGTGAACGTCATCGGCAACGCCGTCAAGTTCAGCGAGCCGGGCGGCCTCATAGAGGTCAGCGCCAGCCACAGCGGGCCGTTACTGCAGGTCAAGGTCAGCGACAACGGCCCGGGGATACCCCCGAGCGCGCTCCCTCATATATTCGACAGGTTCTTTCAGGCGCGGACCGGGGAAGTCCCGGAGCAGGGAGGGTTCGGGCTGGGCCTGGCCATATCACGCGAGATAGTCGAGATGCACGGCGGCAAGATCTGGGCCGAGAGCGACGTGGGACGGGGCAGCACCTTCTACTTCACGCTCCCGGTACACGGCTAGGTCGGCTGGGCGGGCCTCTCCTCCAGCGCCTCCTCCGGCTCGTACCCCGCGGCGGTCTCCCCCTCCACAATCACCTCGACGAAGATGCCGACCACGTCGGGGTCGAACTGGCTCCCCGCGTTGTCCTCGATCTCCTTAAGGGCGTCGTGCAGGTCCAGCGCCTTGCGGTACGGCCTGTCCGACATCATCGCCTCGAAGGAGTCGGCGACTGCGAGTATCCTGGCCCCGAGGGGAATCTCCTCGCCCTTGAGGCCGTCCGGGTACCCCTTGCCGTCCCACCTCTCGTGGTGGTGCAGAATGATGTCGCGCGGCTTCGCCAGGAAGCTGACGGGGGCCATGATCGAGTCGCCCATCTGCGGGTGGGTCTTGACGTGCAGGAACTCCTCCTCGGAGAGCCTCCCGGGCTTGTTCAGGATGTGCGCCGCGATTCCGAGCTTGCCGATGTCGTGCAGCGCGGCCGCGTATTTTATGGTCCGCATCTCCCATTCGGGGAGCCCCATCTTGCGCGCGATCACCATCGCGTACTCGGTGACCCGCTCGGAGTGGCCGTACGTGTAAGGGTCCTTGACCTCGATGGCCCTCGCGAGGGCCTTGACCGTCGAGAAGTAGCTCATCTCGAGGTCCTCGTAGAGGGTCGCGTTCTCCATCGCCACGGCCGCCTGGCCCGCTATCGCGGTGACCAGGTTCATGTCGTCGTTCTCTACCTCCTCGCGCTCCCGGTTGTAGAAGAGGACCATTATCCCCATCAGGCGCTCCCTCGAGAACACCGGCACCAGCAGCACCGACCTCACCCCGGTGTCCTCCAGCCTCTCCGGCGGTATGAACGGCGAGATCTCCGACTCGCACACGACCGGCTCGTGCCTCGCGAGCGCCGCCGCCTCCTCCGCCACCAGGTCGTCCGACAGCACCCCCTCGGACAGCGCGGTCTCCCACTCGGACTCCGGGAACATGCCGAACGTCGCCGTGGGATAGAACCGGTTGCTCTCCTCCAGCAGGACGTAGACGGTGCACTTGCCGACCTCGCACACGTCGGCCGTTATCTGCACCAGCCTCGAGAGGAGGACGTCGATGTCCAGGGTCGACGTCACCAGCCTGGAGACCTCGAGCAGCGCCATGGTCTCCTTCAGCTTCTGCTGCTCGCTCCCGTGCAGCCTGGCGTTCTCCATGGCCGCGGCCACCTTGTTCGCGAACCTCTCGGCCAGGCTGACCGTCTCGGGCGTGAAGATCTGCGGGTTCTCGACGTTATCGACCAGCATGACCCCGACGTTCCTGTCCCTCACCATCAGCGGGACCAGGACCACGTGCTTGGTCTTGAGCTTCTTCATCAGCGCGGACAGGAGCGGCATGGTGCGCGGGTACCCCTGTACGCTCACCGACCTGCCCTGGTGGACCAGCTTGTTCATGACGGTGGCGTCGAGCCTGGTGCCGTCCTCGCCGAAGATAGCGTCGTGGTCGAAGTTGGCCGCCTCCAGGTGCAGCTCGTTCGTGAGCAGGTCGCGGGTGAAGAACGCGCAGCGCTCCACGCCCACCAGGTCCCTGCACTTCTTCACCGCGGAGAGCATGAGGGTGCTGAAATCCAGCGTCGCGGCCAGGTTGCTCGGAAAGCGGTCTATCTCCTCCTGGTAGGAGTGGTAGAAGCGGACCACCTCGTCGCGGGTCTGGGTGAACGACTCCGCGCGTATCCTCTCCGCCTGGCCGAGGATGTCGCCGACCAGCAGCGCCGCCTGGAGCGCGGTGCTCGGCTCGGCCTCGCCCCCCTGCACCATCTCGGATATCTGCTCGACGAGCGCCTGCTCCACGAGGTGCGGGATGCTCAGCACTTCCTTCATGGAGAACCCGTTCTTGGCGTGCGAGTAGCTCTGGAAAGTCTCGTTGCCCAGGAAGTCAGTGGTGTCGCCGGTCTCGACCGCCCCGGCCAGCAGCTCGAGGTAGGAGCCGAAGTACTTCCGCCGGGTCTGCTTGAGGTAGCCGTAGTAGGCGGAGCCCGGTGAACCTTCCTCGGGAATGCGCGCTATGACCTCTGCGCGCCGGGAACCCAGGAGTTCCAGCACCAGCCTCTCGCGACCGCCGGGGTCGGACTGACCTGCCATTCATCCCCCTACCACTACCACTATGCTTATAACGCGCCGACCCCCTTCCAGGGGCCGCACGAAACGGCGCTTTTTCCGCGGCGGCGCCGCTACTTGAGCGTCGACATCAGGTTCGCCATCTCTATGGCGGTCAGCGCCGCCTGCCAGCCCTTGTTCCCGGCCTTGGCTCCCGCCCGGTCCACGGCCTGCTCGAGCGTGTCGGCCGTTATGATGCCGAACGCCACCGGCACCCCGGTCTCCAGGCCCACCCTGGCGACTCCTTTTGAGACCTCCGCCGCCACGTAGTCGAAATGGGGCGTGTTCCCGCGGATGACGGCCCCGAGGCAGATGACCGCGTCGTACTTCCCGGAGGCGGCCATCCTGCTCGCCACCAGCGGTATCTCGAACGAGCCGGGAACCCACGCTACATCGATGTTATCGTCGGACGCCTCGTGCCTCTTGAGCGAATCAAGCGCCCCGGAGAGCAGGTTCTTCCCGATGAACTCGTTGAAGCGGCTTATCACTATCCCGAACCTGTAATCCCTTGCTACGAGCCTTCCCTCGAACGTCGGCATGCTCCCTCCTAATGTCTTCGGTGGTCAGTCCTTGACGTCCTCGAAATCGAGCAGGTGGTCCATCTTCTCCTTCTTGGCCTTGAGGTACCTCATGTTCTCCTCGCAGGGCTCGATCTGTATCGGCACGCGCTCCGTCACTGAGAGCCCGTAGCCCTCGAGGCCGACCCTCTTCGCGGGGTTGTTTGTGAGGAGCCTCATCGAGGTGATCCCGAGGTCCCTCAGTATCTGGGCCCCGGTGCCGTAGTCGCGGGCGTCCACCGGGAGCCCCAGCTCGAGGTTGGCCTCGACCGTGTCAAACCCCATGTCCTGCAGCTGGTAGGCCTGCAGCTTGTGGGCTAGCCCGATGCCGCGGCCCTCGTGCCCTATCATGTAGAGGAACACCCCCTCGCCGGCTTCCTCTATCCTGCTCAAGGCCGCCGCGACCTGCGAGCCGCAGTCGCATCTCAGAGACGCGAACACGTCCCCGGTGAGGCACTCGGAGTGGACCCTGACCAGCACGTCCTTCTTGCCGGAAACGTCGCCCTTCACCAGCGCCAGGTGGAAGGTGTCGTCGACGAGGCTCTGGTAGCCGATCGCCTTGAAATCGCCGAACGCGGTCGGCAGCCTGGCCTCGGAGACCCGCTCCACCAGCTGCTCCTTCTCAATGCGGTACCGTATCAGGTCCGCCACGGTCACCATCTGGAGGCCGAACTTCCCGGCGATCTTCTCCAGCTCCGGCACGCGGGCCATGGTGCCGTCCTCGTGCATGATCTCGCATATCACCCCCGCCGGAAAATGGCCCGCCAGGCGCGCCAGATCGACCGTGGCCTCGGTGTGACCGGCGCGCGTGAGCACGCCTCCCTCCCTGGCCCTCAACGGGAAGACGTGACCCGGCTTGCTGATATCCTCCGGGGTGGTCGACGGGTTGATGACCGCCTGCACGGTGGCCGCACGGTCGTAGGCCGAGATGCCGGTTGTAATCTTGCCCTTGGCGCCGATGGAAACGGTGAATGCGGTCCCCTGGGCGCTGGTGTTGTCCTCGACCATCGCCGGAATCTCCAGCTCGTCGAGGCGGGTCGCGACGCACGGCATGCATATCAGACCGCGCCCGTGCTTGCTCATGAAGTTGATCGTCTCCGGGGTGACCATCTGCGCCGAGCAGACAAAGTCGCCCTCGTTCTCCCTGTCCTCGTCGTCCACCACGATTATCAGGTGGCCGGCCTTCAGCTCATCCAGAGCTTCCTCGATGGTGCTGAAAGGCATGCTGACACCTCCCTTTCAGATGTCCTGTCCCGGCTCGAGGAACCCTCCGCGAGCCAGCGCTTCCTCTATCCCTGGACGTCCCTCGCGTCTCGAGAGGAACGCCTCCACGTACTTGGCGATTATGTCCACCTCTATGTTCGCCTCGCCGCCGCGCCTGGCCTCGGCCAGGGTCGTCTGCTCGAGGGTGTGCGGTATCACCGATACGGTGAAGCCCGTCGGCGAGGCGTCCACGACGGTAAGGCTTATGCCGTCGAGGGCGACCGAGCCCTTCGGGACAACATAACGGGCGATCTCCTCTCCCGCGCCTATGTCAAAGACCACCGCGTTTTCCTCACGGCGCACGCCGCGCACGCTGCCCACTCCGTCGACGTGGCCGTTCACGATGTGGCCGGAGAACCGCCCTCCCGCTCCCATGGCCCGCTCGAGGTTCACCGGGGAGCCCGGGCGCATGCGGCCGAGGGTGCTGCTCCTGAGGGTCTCGGGCATCACGTCCACGGTGAACGCGGAATCCTGGAGTTCCACGACGGTCAGGCATACGCCGGACACGGCAATGGAATCGCCGACCCTCGTATCCTCGAGGACGCGCGACGCCGCCACCCTGAGCCTGCCGGGAGCCGCGAGCTCCAGCACGGTACCCTTCTCCTCCACTATCCCCGTGAACACTTCAATCCACCTCCGGGTACGCGACGACCTTGAAATCGGGCCCCATCTCGAAGACGGCGTCGATGCGCAGGGGCCGCGCGTCTTCCATCCGGGCGACGCCGGAGCCCCCTATCGGGCCGGGTGCGCCGCAGCCCGCTATGACCTTTGGAGCGTAGTAAAAGACCAGCTTGTCCACCAGGCCCGCCTCCCACATGGCGCGGGTGAGCTCGGGGCCCCCCTCGACCTGGAGCGATACGATCTCCCGTTCGCCGAGCAGCCGGAGCAGCGCCGCGAGGTCGACCTTGCCGCCGGCGTCCAGCCGCACGACCTCGACTCCCCGCTCCTGGAGCCGGCTCACCCTCTCCGGGGGAGCGGCACCGGACACGGCGAGAAGAGTCCTGGCCTCGGTGGTGTCGGCGACGTTGCTCTCCAGGGGAGTCCTCGCGAGGCTGTCCACGACGACCCTGAGGGGGCCCGGCCCGGCGGCCCCGGTCCGCACGGTCAGGCGGGGGTCGTCCTGCGTGACGGTGCCGATGCCCACCATCACGGCGTCGCTCGCGCGGCGCATCTCCTGGACGTCGGCCCTGGACCACTCCGAGGAGATCCATTTCGACTCGCCGGTCCGGGTGGCCACCTTACCGTCCAGGCTCATCGCCATCTTCAGGGTCACGAAGGGGGCCCCTGTGGTTATCCACTTGACGTATGCCTCGTTGAGCCTGAGGGCATAGTCGCCGTACGGCCCGACGGACACGTCAACACCAGCGTCCGCCAGATAGCTCATGCCTGCGCCGCTCACCCGCGGGTTCGGGTCGAGCATGGCCATGACGACGCGGGCGACGCCCTTCTCCGCGAGCATCCCGGCGCACGGAGGGGTCCTTCCCTGGTGGGAGCACGGCTCCAGGGTCACGTAGACCGTCGCGCCTCCCGGGTCGACCCCGGCCTCTTCGAGGGCGACGACCTCCGCGTGGGGTCCGCCCGCCCGGGCGTGGAATCCTTCGCCGATGACCTCGTCACCTCGCGCCACGACGGCTCCCACCATCGGGTTCGGGGAGGTGAGCCCGCGGCCCCTCTCCGCCAGGTCGAGCGCCCTGAGCATCATGGTCTCATCGACGGTGACCGCCTCCGGCCTCCTCGTCCCCGCTACCATTTGAGTTCCTTCAGCTATGAAGTCCATAAATCAAACTCCGGCACAGGGTCAACGGGAATAAAAATGCGCCGGGAGAAGCCGGCGCGCTGACAGAAGCTGTCAGTTATCTTCTCCCATCCGGACTTTACCGTCGGCCCCGGAATCTCACCGGGTCTGCTCCGAAGAGCTCGCGGGCTATACCGCCGGTCGGGAATCTCACCCTGTCCCGAAGACCTATGTTTTTTCCATGATAACAAATGCTCCCGCGCTGTTCAATACGGACTCGGGGCCCCGCTCTGTTGCCCGTCCGCACCGCCGGGGATAACATTTAGGCGACGGGCCGTCCATCCGCCCGGAAGCTCGGGCGGCGGCTCCAGCTGATGAAGGTGATGCGTTGAGACCAGGCTTGCTGCGTGCAGTGGCGGTATTCGCCCTTGCCCTCGCCGTCGCGGCTGGCGCCGGGGGCTGCGGGAAGCAGGAACCGCCACAGACCGTGTTCGACAAGATCGACTACTTCGTCGACCGCCTGGACACCGAGGTAGCCAGGCTTTCGGACACGGTCGACGCCCTCGCCACCGACATCGAGGAAGGGGTCGAGCTGACTGAGGACGTACTGGAGGACGCCCGTGACGCCATCGAGGCTGACTCCCGAAAGGTCAGGGACCAACTGGACGCGGCCGTCGAGCAGGTATCCGTGGCCGCGTCCGGTAAGAGCGCCTCGGAATACCGCAGGTTACTGGATATTCAGGAGGAGATACTGGACAACGCCACCGCGCTCATGGAGACCGTCGCCGATGTCACGGCCGAGATAGCATCGGCCATCGAGGCGGTGAGGACCGGAAAGGCCCCCGACAGCTCCGCGCTGTCGGGCTCCCTGGAGGAATGGAGCAACAACTTCCGCCAGGTGCGGCGACACACGCAGGAGCTTATCGACCAGGCGAAGAATTTAAGGTAAGGAGAGGAGCCCGGCCGAGCCGGACCCGGTCAGGCTCCCTTAGATCAGACTGCAGTCCCTTCGCGAAAGGAGAGGAAATGAGGAGATTCGTATCGCTGGTGCTGGTGGTCGTCCTTGCGCTGCTGGTCGTCGCGCTGCTGCCGGGATGCGGTGGAGACACCAAGCAGGCGCAGGAATACATGGAGAACGGCGATAAGCTCGTCGAGAGGCTCCAGAGCGAGGCCAACACCTGGCAGTCCGACGTTTCCGCTTCCATGGCCAACGTTAGCGACCCGGCCGCTTTCCAGGCCGCCATCGATAAGGCGAAGGCATCCGCGAACGAGCTGTCGAAGACGGCCGGCGAGGCAAAGGCGGAGTTCGAGAAGATCCTCGATCTCGAGGGTGTAGAGGATTACGTGGAGTACGCGGAGCTGCAGATAGAGGCGCTGGATAAGTTCCAGGAGCTCATCACCAAGACCAACTCGTTCTTCGACCAGATGGCCGCGATGGTAAGCTCCGGCGACGTGACAGGCCTGACGGCGGCGCAGGAGCAGTACACCACCGAGGTAAACGCGCTCGGCGAGGAGATAAACAAGCTCGACGAGGAGGCTCAGGAGCTCAAGTCCGAGAAGGACCTCTGAGCGGGCCTTCGCAAGGCAGGGGCCCCGCTGCGTACTGCGGCGGGGCCTTTTTACTGCGGGGCTCAGACAGCCGCCTCTGTGTTAAGCTGGCGGTGCTATCGTCTGTACGGGACCCACTGGAGACTATATGAGCAGTATCAGGACCGGGACGCTCGCGCTCACGGCGGTCCTCGTCGTTGTGACTGCCCTGCTCGCGTCGGGCTGCGGCGGCGACGCCGGGAAGGCCCGCGGGTACGTCGAGCAGGGAAACGAGCTCATCGCGGCCGTCGAGAAACAGGGTGAGGAGCTCGGCGCCCTCATGGACTCGGCCTTCTCCGACCTCTACAAGGAGATATCGTCCGGGAGCAAGCCGGACGTGGTGAGCTTCGCCAGCGCCGCAGCCGACATGGAGTCGCTCGCCGACGACATGATAACGCGGGCACGGAAGGCGAAGGCGGCCTTCGAGCGGGTCGACACGCTCGAGGATGTCCCCGGCTACGTGAAATACGCCGACCTGAAGATCCGGATAATCGACAGCAACATCAAGGGACTCGAGGAGCTCAAGGCGTTCCTGAAGGAAGCCGGGGAGAAACTCGCCGCGTCGGATTTCGACCTCATGGCGTTCCAGAGCTTCGTGACCCAGTACGGGGAGTCCGTGAAGACGCTCGGTGAAGAGGGCGGCAAGCTCCAGGAGCAGGCCGAAGCGCTCTGGAAGAGCGAGAAGTTGTAGCCTTCACGTACACACGGGGGTCAGACCCCGGTGTGCAGCTTGTTGAGTAATGACTTGACGTCGGCGGCGGCTGCGGCGACGTCGTCGCTTCCGAATATCGACGAGCCGACGACCACGGTGTCCGTGCCGGCCTCGAGCACCTGCTGAAGGTTCTCGGCCTTGACCCCGCCGTCCACCTCGACCTCGACGCTGGCGCCTATCTCGGCTGCGTCTCGCTTGACCGCGCCGACCCTGTTCAGCATCTCCGGCATCAGCTTCTGGCCGCCGAACCCGGGGTAGACGCACATCACCAGGACGAAGTCCACCATCCCCAGGAACGGCTTGAGCTCGAAGAGCGGCACCTCGGGGCTTATCGCCAGGCCCGGGGAGACGCCCAGCGTGCGTATGGCCCGAATGACGCTCTCGGCGTCCCTGCACGACCTTACGTGGAAGGATATCCTGTCGGCTCCGGCCTCAGCGAAAGTCTCCACCCACTCCGGGGGGTTATAGATCATCAGGTGGCAGTCGATCGGCACCTCGGTGACGCGCTTCACCGTCTCCACCACCATCGGCCCGAATGTGATGTTTGGAACGAAATGCCCGTCCATCACGTCGAGATGGATGTAGTCGGAATAAGGTTCGATGGCCTTTATCGCCCCGCCCAGGTCCGTGAAATCGGCGTTCAGGATCGAGGGGGCGAGCCTTACTTTTCCGTCCATACGGGTGCGCTCCCTTTCAGGGCCGCCTGGTGAAACACGTTCAAAAGATTATACTCCCCGCGCCTGGGGGTTCCTTCCGGCGCCGCCCGTCGGAGCGCTAGTAGCAGTACATGTTGCCGTAAGGCCTGTGCGAGAACGGCTGGAGCTTCACGAAGTCGTCCAGGGAGACTCCCGAGAGGTCGGCCCCGGTGTCCTCCGCGAACTCGGCGAGCAGGCCCTCGAGCTGGCAGCGGTCCTCCTCCTCCAGGGGGTAGACGCGCACCTCACTGCCGAGCTGGTGGTCACAGACCTCGCCGCGGAGGAAGATCGCGCCCCCGTGCATCCCGGTGCCGACGTAGCTGCCGACAAGCGGGGAGTCGCCCAGTTCCAGGCCGAGCAGCACCAGGACCCCTCCTGCCATGTACTCGCCGAAGAAGTCACCCGCGCGGCCGCCGGCGACTATCACCGGCACCTGGTCCTTGAACGACTTCATGTGGATGCCGATACGGTAGCCGACGTCGCCGAGCACGAAGACCCGGCCTCCCCGCATCCCGTACCCCAGGACGTCCCCGGCGTGGCCCTTGACCACTATCTTCCCGCTGTTCATTGTGTTGCCTACGCCGTCCTGGGCGTTGTCGTTCACGATGACCGTCGGCCCGTCCATGAACGCCCCGAGGTCGTTTCCGGGGACCCCTTCGATGATTATCTTTACCTTCTGGGTGAGGCCGTCTCCGATGTAGCGCTGGCCGTTCACACCCTGGAGGACTATCTCCTCGTAACCCTCGTCTATAAGGCCCCTGACCTGGCTGTTGAGGTCCTTGTAGTAGACGCCCCCGGCGTCGAGCGTAATGCTCTTCAGCTCGGTCCTGTCGTTTGTCGCTGCTCTCGGCATTCTCTCCTCGCTCTCACCTTCCGGCCGGTTTGACGTCGAGTATCTCGGTGGTCATCTCGTCGAGCCCGAGCGAGCGGAGCCTCTCCCGGTTGCCCCGCAGCGACTCCACGGCGTTCACGCCCAGGGCTCCGAGTATCTCCTTGAGCTCGAGTGACCACGCGTTGATGAGGTTGACGAGCCGCTCCGCCCCCCAGTCCGGGTCGAGCCTCCCGACAAGCTCCGGGCGCTGGGTGGCGATGCCCCACGAGCAGTTGCCCGTGTAGCACTTCTGGCACAGCCGGCACCCGAGCGCGATGAGCGCGGCGGTGCCTACCCCGACCGCGTCCGCACCCAGGGCTATCGCCTTTGCTACATCCGCGCTGGAGCGTATCCCGCCCGCCGCTATGATGGAGACCCAGTTCCTTATCCCCTCGCTGCGGAGCTGCTGGTCCACCACCGCCAGCGCTATCTCGAGCGGGATACCCACGTGGTCGCGGACCACGGCGGGGCTCGCGCCGGTCCCGCCCCTGAAGCCGTCCAGGTATATGATGTCGGCCCCCGCACGCGCTATCCCGCTCGCTATGGCCGCCACGTTGTGCACGGTGGCTATCTTGACCGATACCGGCTTGTACCCGGTCGCCTCCTTGAGCGCGTAGATGAGCTGGCGCAGGTCTTCGATGGAATAGATGTCGTGGTGCGGGGCCGGGGACAGCGCGTCCGTCCCGACCGGTATCATGCGCGTGCTCGAGACCTCCCTGCCTATCTTCTCGCCCGGGAGGTGCCCCCCGATGCCCGGCTTGGCGCCCTGGCCCACCTTTATCTCGACTGCCACTCCCTTGTTCAGGTACTCGGAGTGGACCCCGAACCGGCCCGAGGCGCACTGCACGATTATGTGGTCGCCGTACGGGTAGAGCTCCTCGTGGAGGCCGCCCTCGCCGGTGTTCATGACCGTGCCCAGCCGCTGCGCCGCCAGCGCGAGCGACTTGTGCACGTTGATGCTCACCGAGCCGTAGGACATGCCGCTGAACATTATCGGGATGTCGAGCTTGATGATGTTTCCCACCTCTGTGTCGAGCTTGAAGCCCCCGTCGGAGCGTTCCACCTCGACGCGGTCCGGCCGGCGTCCCAGGTAGGTGCGCAGCTCCATCGGCTCCCGGAGGGGGTCGATGGATGGGTTCGTCACCTGGCAGGCGTCGATGAGCAGGTGGTCGAAGACGTTCAGCCACGGCAGGTCGTTGCCCATCCCTGTGAGCAGCATCCCCGAGTCCTGGGCCTGTTTCCAGATCGCCTTGCGGCGGTCCACGTCCCAGGAGGAGTGCTCGCGGAAAGCAAGCGGGTTACGGGCGACGGTGATGGCCTCCTCCGGGCAGAACACCACGCACCTGTGGCACGCGACACACTTTGACGTATCGGCCGTGACGCGGTCCTTGAAGTCGAAGACGCCGAAGCCGCAGTTGAGGGTGCACCGCTTGCACTTGCGGCAGCGCTCGTGGTCGACCTGGACCAGGAACTCGCTCGTGACCATGTTACCAGCCATCAGACATCACCTTTCAGCTCCCCGATCACCGGCTGGCCGGCGTTCGGGGCCCACACCCTGTCGGGCCGGGGGCATATCTGCCTTATCGCGGACTCCTCGCTGGAGATGTAGAGCAGGTCGTCCTTGACCGCCGCGACCAGCGGCCTGAGCTTGATGCGGTCGTTCAGGCCCACCATCCCGCGTGAGAAGCCCACTATTACCGCGAACGGCCCGTTCACCAGCGCACTCGAGTACACGACGCGGAGCGCCTCGTCCAGCGCGCGCGAGGCGGGGTCGTCCTCGATGTCTATGTCCTTCCAGAACGGGGCCGCCAGCACCCTGCATGCGACCTCGAGCGGCAGCCCGTGCTTTCGGACCAGCATGTCGAACAGGTACGCCATGACCTCCGTGTCGGTGAGGAGCGTGCACTCGTAGCCGAACATCTCAAGGTAGCGCTTGTTTATCCCGTAGGAGGATATTTCGCCGTTGTGAACGACGGCCCAGTCCAGGATGTTGAACGGGTGCGCGCCTCCCCACCAGCCCGGCGTGTTGGTGGGGAACCTGCCGTGGCCTATCCAGCAGTACCCGGAATAGTCAGGCAGACGGTAGAACTCGCCTACGTCCTCCGCGAAACCAACCGCCTTGAAGACACCCATGTTCTTCCCGCTGGAGAAGACGAAGGTGCCAGGTACCGTGGTGTTTATCCGCATCACAAGCTGCACCATGAAATCGTCGGGTCCGATGGCCAGAGCGGCGAGCTTTTCCGGCCTGGGAACCGCGAAGTACCTGCGCAGTTCCGGCGCGTCCTCAATGCCGGGGCCCGGCCTCGTCGGTATCTCCTCGGACTCCTGGACCTGGAGGTCCGCCTCGAGCAGCTCCTCGCAGGCGGCCCTGCCCCCCGGGTCCTCGAACATGATGTGAAGCGCGTAGTGGTCCCGGTAGCGCGGGTAGATGCCGTACCCGGCGAAGCCCCCACCGAGGCCGTTGCCGCGGTCGTGTATCACTTTCATCGACTCGATTATCACGTCTCCGCCTATCATGGCGCCGTCCTCGCTGATAACCCCCGAAAGCCCGCACGCGGCGGGTACCCTGCTCCTGTCGACCCTCCACCTGGAGTACTGATCGCCGAATGCCAATATCCTCAGCCCTTCTTCTCTTTGAACGTATCCTCGAGCAGCCGCGCCAGCTCCTCCGATCCCGGCTGCGCCACGGGTCCCAGGCCCAGTTTCGCCCTCGCCCTCTCCCTGGTCTTGCCCAGCACGCCCGTGCTCTGGAACATCTCTATGCCCTGCAGCGTCTCAGCAGGCGCGATGCCCCTCTCCAGGGCCATTCTCTTGGCCTCCTTGAAGACCGTGGTCATCCCGAAGTTGTTGGGGCACATCTCCGTGCAGGTGCCGCACTCCAGGCACTTCCAGATGCCCTGGCCCGAGATGACCTCGTCCGCCCCGCCCTCGACTATCCTGGCCAAGAGCGCGTGCGGGTCGTACTCCTCGTCGACCTGGGCCACCGGGCAGTCGTTGGAGCACGACCCGCACTCGATGCACGTCAGCATCGCGCCGTAGTCGAACTCGTCCGGGATGCCGGCGCGTATCCGTTCGAGCTCCTCCCAGCGCCGGAGGAACGGGTCGACGTTGACCCTGTGCATGTCGAGGCCGAGCTCCGAGGGCTCGTGGCCCAGGGCGAGGGCCGCGAGCTCCGTATAGTAGAAGACCGGTATCGCCAGGCCTTCGACCTGCTTCCCGATGACCATCTGCTGGGTCTCGAACTGCCCGAAGCAGGCCGGACACGTCACCACCATGGCGTCGGCCTCTTCGGACTCGAGCTCGAGCAGCTTGAGCCGCGCGCTCTCCATGGACTCCTCGGGGCTTCCGGCCCTTGCCAGTGCCTCGCCGCAGCACAACAGCTTGGACTCGTAATCGATGCTGTCGGCGCCCAGGCATTCCACAAGCCGGTCCAGCTTCACCGGCTTCATGGGGTCGTCGATACGCACGGTGGGATAAGGCCTCAGGACCTGGCACCCCACGTGGACGCCTATCTTCATGCCGCCCATTGGGCGGCGTACACTGCGAGTGATGACGTCAGGCCCTACCCTGTCGTGGAGTACTTCCACCAGGTGGTATACGGACGTCCTGAAGCCGTACTCGAGACCGACCTCGCGAAGCCGCCCTGCGACCGTCTCGCGCAGGTCCCGGGACGCGTTGAAGGCGCTTATAGCGGAACGGAAGGTGGCGTAACAGCCGTTGCAGGCGACCAGCAGGTCGCCGCCGGCCTTCTCGGCCAGGGCCAGGTTGCGCGCCGCCGTCAGATACCACGCCTCCTCGGACATGGTCTCGATGAGGAACTTCTCGGGGCAGCACGTGAACCCCTCGACCTCGCGGTACCTCACGTTGAGCTCTTCGAGCACGATACGCAGGGACTTCTCGAGGAAAGGATACCTGCCGGGTATGGTGCAACCCCAGAAGAAGATGTAGTCGCTCACTCGAACAGATGCTTCCTAACGCGCGCTTGCTCTCGATTTCGTGCGATTCTAGCACCCATGACATATACGTTCAATGTCGCCGGTTAACCCCACGGGACCCCTCGCGGGAGCCCGGTGGTACGCAAGGACGCCCCACCGCGACCTGGCGGGGCGTCCGGATTCGCTCTGCGCTTCGAGCCTCAGAGTATCGAGAGGTGGCTCTCCAGCTCGAACTCGGTCACCTGCGCCCTGTACTGCTCCCACTCTATCTTCTTGTCGCGGATGAGCGAGCTGAACACGTGCTCCCCGAGGCAGTCGTAGAGGAGGTCGCTGCCCTCGGCCAGGGTTATGGCCTCCCAGAGGTCGGACGGCAGCGCCTTTATGCCGAGCCTCTTGCGCTCTTCCTCGCCCATCTCGTAGATGTTCCGCTCGATGGGCTCGCCGGGGTCTATGTCCTCCTCGATGCCCTTCAGGCCGGCCGCGAGCATGGCCGCGAAAGCCAGGTACGGGTTGGCGGCGGGGTCAGGCGAGCGGAACTCTATCCTGGTGGCCTTCTCCTTGCCCGGCTTGTAGACCGGGACCCTTATCATGTCTGAGCGGTTGCGCTGGGCCCATGACAGGTATACCGGGGCCTCGTAGCCCGGGACCAGCCGTTTGTATGAGTTCACCCACTGGTTGGTGACCAGGCAGATCTCGGGCGCGTACTTCATCAGACCGCCGATAAAGGCCTTCGCCTCGCCGGTCAGGAAGTACTTGTCCTTCGGGTCGAAGAAAGCGTTCGAGTCACCCTTGAAGAGCGACATGTGCGTGTGCATGCCGCTGCCGTTCTCTCCGAACAGGGGCTTGGGCATGAAGGTCGCATACGCACCGTGTTTCATGGCGACCTCCTTGATGACCAGCCTGTATGTCATCGCGTTGTCGGCCATCTGGAGGGCGTCCGTATACCTGAGGTCTATCTCGTGCTGGCTGGGGCCCACCTCGTGGTGAGAGTACTCCACCCCGATACCCATCTCCTCGAGGGTGAGCACCATGTCGCGCCTCATGTCGCTCGCGATGTCGAGGGGGGTAAGGTCGAAATAACCGCCGCGATCAATCACTTTGGGCGGCAGCTCGGAGTCGGCGAAGACGTAGAACTCGAGCTCCGGGCCCACATAGTAGGTGTAACCAAGGTCTTGTGCCTTTGACAGGATGCGCTTGAGGACGAACCGCGGGTCTCCAGCGTGCGGCCTGCGGTCCGGCTCTATGATGTCGCAGAACATGCGCGCGACGGCGCTGTGCCCGCTGGGGCGCCACGGCAACAGCGCGAACGTGGACGGGTCGGGCTGCGCGATCATGTCGCTCTCGTCTATCCTGGCAAAGCCCTGGATGGACGAACCGTCAAATCCCATCCCGCTCTCCATGGCCTCGGCGAGCTCTTCCCTGGTGATTGCGAAGCTCTTCAGGAAGCCCAGTATGTCGGTGAACCAGAGCCTGATGAACTTTACGTCGTGCTCCCTGACCGCCTCGAGCACGTATTCCTTGTCCGGTGTACCTGTCATGACTCCTCCTTGCTGCTGACCTGCATCACATCCCGATGATACGGCGGCGTTGTTTCGGAAATGTTTCAAGCGGGTGAAAAGGTTGTTAACAGGCCTCCCGGCCGCTCAGGAGGTGACGAAACGGTAGCCGACGCCGTGTACGGTCTCGATGTACTGCCTGGAGCCTTCGATCTTCGCCCGCACCCGTCTCACGTGTACGTCAACGGTGCGGGTCCCCCCGTAGTAGTCATATCCCCAGATGCCGCGGAGGAGCTCTTCACGAGAGAAGGCCTTGCCCGGCGATGAAGCGAGCTTCCGGAGCAACTCGAACTCCTTGTAGGTGAGGTCCACCGCTCCACCCTCCATGAACACCTGGTGCGCTTCCAGGTTGATGACGAGGTCACCGATGACTATCGCCTCGCCTTCGCCGCCCCGCTTGACCTCCACGGTCCTGACCCTGTAGACGAGCTCGCCGGCGCCTCCCGGCGAGACCAGGAAGTCATCCACGGCCCTCAGGGTATCGGTATCCTGGAGCCTGTCCATCGCGTCGAGCGCCGCAATCATCGGGATCCTCGATATCCTGCCGCCCGCCCCGTTCATTATCGACCGTAGCTCCCTTGCGAGCCTGGCCGACGGGTTTACCAGCACCACGGCGGCGGGCACCCGTGTCCCCGGCTCGGCGACGCCTGCAGGGCCGTCCAGGCTGACGACCGTCACGCCCAGCAGGTCGAGCCCCTCGGCCAGGGAATCCGCGTATCCCGAACCGTCACCAAGGAACGCGTACGTGGTCACATCGCTTCGCCTCCCGGCGAGGTCTCGCCGCCCGGTCCGGCAGGCTCGAATACGGGAATGGCCGACCTCTTGTGCTCGCTCGCGCGCACCATCATCCGTACCTTGTCGACCGCGCCCGGGTCCCCCGAAGGTACCTCCCCACTCTCCAGCGCCTTCAGTATCGCGTCCAGCTCCGTGTAGGTGATGCCCATCTCGCCCTCGTCCGTCTGTCCGTCCCACAGGCCCGCGCTTGGGGGCTTGTCCAGGATGGCCCGCGGGACCCCCAGCCGCTCGGCCAGCCCGTACAGGTCGGTCTTGTAGATGCCGGCCAGGGGGCATATATCGGCCCCGCCGTCGCCGTACTTCGTGAAGTAGCCGACGCTGCGCTCGCTCTTATTGGAGGTGCCCACCACCAGCATCCCGCGGTCGTTCGCCACGAAGTACAGCGCCGCCATTCTCAACCTCGGTTTGAGGTTGGAGACCGCGGCGTCGCACCCCGGAGGCAGCGCTGCCAGCATGCTCTCGAGTGCCGGGGTGAGGTCGACGGTGATGGTCGCGACCCCGGCCGCCTTCGCGGCCAGGAGCGCGTCGTCCGCGTCGCAGCTCTGGCTCATGCAGGGCATTATGACCCCGAGGGCATCATCACCGAACGCGCGCCCGCACAAGGCGGCTACCGCCGCCGAGTCCAGGCCGCCGCTCATCCCGAAGACGGCCCCTCGGGCGCCGGCCGAATCCACCTGCCTCCTCATCCACTCGACAATCTCGTCAACCATCTTCCGTCCCTTTTCCATATGACTCGAAGCCTTTACGGCCCTCCTGAGAAAATGATACTAGACCGTGGCGCCGGAGGCACCCGGGGCCGCACCGGACCGGCGGAGCACCGCGGCGAACATGCCGTCGCACGGCTCCGGCGAGAGGTACAGCTCCAGGTACTTCCCGGTTCCCGAGGGCACGACCTCGAAGCCAGGGCTCCTTGCGAGAAAAGCCTCCACGACCCCCTGGTTCTCCCGCCTCGATACCGTGCACGTTGAATAGACCAGCAGTCCGCCTGGCCCCAGCATCCGGGCAGCCTCCAGCACGAGCTCGAGCTGGAGGGCGGCGAGCCGTTCCACGTCCTCGGGCCTCTTCCGCCAACGGGCGTCCGGCCTTCGGGCCAGCGTCCCGAGCCCCGTGCACGGGGCATCGACCAGCACCCGGTCGAAACACCCCTCGACACCGTCCCTCACCCGCCTAGCATCCATGGCGACGGTCCTCACTATGCTGTTGCCGAGCCTCGCGGCGGCCTCCTTCACCTTCTCGAGCCGGGAGGGGTCGAGGTCCACGGCGAGTACCCGGCCCTCGTTGTGCATCATCTCGGCCAGGTGGTTGGCCTTGCCGCCGGGCGCCGCGCACAGGTCGAGGGCTCCAGCGCCCGGCTCGGGTGACACGAGGCGCCCTACCGCGATGGCGCCCTGGTCCTGTACCGAGAAGAGGCCCCGCCTGTATTCTTCCATCTCGGCTACGGGGCCGCTGCCCTTCACCAGCAGCGCCTCGGGAGCGAGCTTCCCGTTCTCCACTCGCGCCCCGGCGGCCTCCAGCCCGGACTGCAGCTCCGCCCGTGTCGTCCTCAACAGGTTGCAGCGCAACGAGAGCGGCGGCTGTCCGGCGGAGGCGGCGCACACCTTCTCGGCTGCTTCCGCGCCAAGCTCCTCGAGCCACATCTCCACTATCCAGCGCGGCAGCGAGTACCTCGCTTCGAGGAAGGCGACCGGGTCTTCGGGCCGCGGCCACTGGAAGGTCGGCAGTCCGCGGACCAGCGCGCGCATGACTCCGTTCACGAACCCGACCGTGCGCTCACCTTCCCGCACACGCGCAAGGTCGGCCGCGAGGTCGCATGCCGCATAGTCGGGAATGTCGGTGTACATCACCTGGTACGCGGCGAGCCTCAGTATCCACATGACGCCGGGATCGATGTCGGCGAGCTCCCTCGTGGAGAACCGGGCGAGCACCCGGTCGAGGGCTCCCATCATTCGAACGGTCCCCTGCACCAGCTCGGTGACCAGGGCCCTGTCCCGCCTGTCCAGGGAACAGCCCGACAGGTGCGAGAAGAGCAGCCCGTTGAGGTACGCCCCGGTCCTGCCGTACTCCGTCAGGACTTCCACCGCGCATAGGCGGGCGCCGTGGCCCGGGGCGGGATCGCCATCCTGGGAACGGCTCAACTCTACTGCCCGTCCGTGAAGCGCTCCGAGACCAGGAGCCTCTGGCCGCGCGAGAACTCTCCGGCCCCCATGCGCTGTCTGCCTTCCGGCTGCAGCGACAGGACGGCCAGGCAGCTCGTGCCGGTATTCACCAGGAAACCTTCTTTGCCCATGTTCATCAGGGTACCGGGCTCGTCCTCGGGAGGAACGTCCGTCACCTGGACGGACCATATTTTCAGGCGCCTGCCGCGGAAGAAGGTGTAGGCGCCGGGTGCGGGATTGAGCGCCCGGACGAGCCTGTCGATGTTCTCCGCGGGCATCGACCAGTCGATGTTCCCCTCTTCGCTCCTCACCGGCGGCGCGAAGGTGGCCTTCTCCTCCTCCTGCGCGACCGGCTCCAGCGTACCTGCCTGGAGGCCGTCCAGGGTCTCCACCAGCAGGCGCGCTCCCGCGTGCGCCAGCTTCTCGGCCAGCGTCCCCGCCGTGTCGTCGTCGTTTATCGGGGCTTCCACGTGCATGAGGATGTCCCCCGAATCGAGCCCCTCGTCCATCCGGATGGTAGTGACACCGGTTATGCTGGCCCCGTTCATCAGCGCACGCTCGATTGGCGCGGCGCCGCGGTAACGGGGAAGGAGCGAGGGGTGAAGGTTCACGAAGCCCAGCGGCGGCACCGCGAGCAGCCATGGTGGGACCAGGACACCGTAGGCGACAACCACGCCCGCGTCCCACTGCGCAGTGTCGAGTATTCCGGACAGCTCTGCCGGGGTGAGCGATTCCGGCGCCTGGACCTCCAGCCCCAGCTCGCGTGCCTGGGAGACAACGGGGGTCTGGCTCTGTCGCAGTCCCCGTCCGGCCGGCCTCTCGGGCCTGCCGATGACGCAGGCGACATCGTGGCTGCTGGCGACGAGATGCTCCAGCGGCTCGAGCGCGAAGCTGTCGCTGCCGAAAAATACTACTCTCAAGCGGGTGCCCCTATGCGGTTGCCTGCTCCCTCTGGATGGCCAGCTGCTGGTACTCTTCGAGCGCCCTTTTCTTCTCCTCGGGGTCGCACCTGTCTATTATCAGCACGCCCTCGAGGTGGTCGCACTCGTGCTGAAGCAACTGGGCGGCGAAACCCTCGGCTTCTATCGCGATCCTATGCCCCGAAGGAGTCATGCACCTGACCTTGACCCGTCCGAACCTGGGAATGGAGACGTATACCCCGGGCAGGCTCAGGCAGCCCTCCTCGCACATCGTCTCGTCGGCGGTCTCCACTATCTCGGGGTTGATCAGGCAACGCAATCCGGAGCCCGTATCGAACACGAACAGCCGCTTGAGCACTCCGACCTGGGAAGCCGCGAGACCGACCCTTCCCGGCGAAGCCTTGAGGGTCTCCCCCATCGCCTCGATCAGCTCGTCGATCTCCCGGTCCACGGCTTCCACGTCACGGCATTCCTCGCGGAGAACCGGGTCGCCAAGGGTCTTGATCTCCAGCGCCACGTTACCTCCGTGGAAACCAGGTCACAGTGCTCTAGAGTCCCGCTTCGCTCTTAAGTATATCCGCTTTATCGGTCTTCTCCCACGTGAAACCCTCTTCGTGGCGGCCGAAATGGCCGTAAGCGGCGGTCTTCTTGTAGACAGGATTGAGCAGCTTCAGGTCTCTTATTATCGCGGCGGGCCTGAGGTCGAAGGTGCCGCTGATGATCTCAGCTATCTTATTGACGTCGACCTTCTCGGTCCCGAAAGCGTCGCACCTTATCGACACCGGGTGCGCCACTCCGATGACATACGCGAGCTGTACTTCGAAGCGGTCCGCGAGCCCCGCCGCCACCACGTTCTTGGCGACCCAGCGCGCAGCGTAGGAAGCCGAGCGGTCCACCTTGGTCGGGTCCTTGCCGGAGAACGCGCCGCCGCCGTGGCGGGCCATGCCGCCGTAGGTATCCACGATTATCTTGCGGCCTGTCAGGCCCGTGTCGGCCTTGGGTCCGCCCTGTTCGAACCTGCCGGTGCAGTTGATGAGCACCTCGGTGTCATTGTCCATGAGCTCGGGAGGCACTATAGGCTTGATGACATGCTCGCGGAGGTCGGGGTCGAGCAGCGCCTCTATGTCGACATCGGGCCCGTGCTGGGCGGCTATCACGACCTTCGAGATCCGCACGGGACGGTCGTCCTCGTATTCGACCGTGACCTGCGTCTTTCCATCGGGCCGCAGGTAAGGCAGGACCTCGGCCTTCCTGACGTCCGCGAGCCTCCGGGCCAGCTTGTGCGCGAGTATTATGGGAAGCGGCATGAGCTCCTCGGTCTCCGTGCAGGCGTAACCGAACATCATGCCCTGGTCGCCCGCTCCGAGCTTGTCCAGCTCGTCGTCACTTCCCTGCACCCGCTCCTCCCTGGCGTCGTCCACACCCTGGGCTATGTCCGCCGACTGCGGGTCTATAGATGTCAGGACCGCGCAGGTCTCGAAGTCGAACCCGTACTTGGCCCTCGTGTAGCCGATGCCCTCGATGGTCTTGCGGACCGTTCCAGGGATGTCGACGTAGGTGCTGGTGGTGATCTCCCCGGAGACTACGACCAGCCCGGTTGTTACGAGCGTCTCGCACGCGACGTGCGCCGATTTGTCCTCGGCGATTATCTCGTCCAGTATGGCGTCGCTGATCTGGTCAGCGACCTTGTCCGGGTGGCCTTCGGTCACCGACTCAGAGGTGAACAGCCTCTTCTGCGACATGGTTTCCTCCCAAATTCGTTCTCACACCGCGCGGACTTTCACGGCCGCCGGAGCGGCCGCGCATCACCCGGTCGCGGCGCCATCCATAATTAAACAGCCCCCTCCTCGAGCTCGGGAGAGGGCAGGAACCCCCGGTCCTTCGACCTCAAATACAATAGCATATATGGGCGCTTCGGGCACGGCCCGCGGTCAACCCTGTTACCTAAGGCTGATTCGTGGTCTCCTTGCTGATGTAATCGCCGTTCATCCCGTCGACGAACACGTGCAGCTCCTCGGATCCCGCGGCCGGCTCGCGGTAGGTCACGTCCCAGATCCACTTATACTTGGGCGCCGGCATCGCCTCGCCCACGGCATCGTAGTCCGCCCTGCAGCGCAGGGTGACGTGCACCTGCGAGTCCGGGTGGTCTTTCTGGAACTGGGAGCCTCCGTTCCTCAGGCTGACCCCGTACGCCTCGCCGGAATCCACGCGGAAATCCTCCGGCTTGAGCTTCTCGAATATCTTCTTGCCCTCGTCCCCCCCCTTGTTGACGGTGGGAACGCTGGGCCAGACCCTGCCCCTGTTGTAGATGACCAGGAACTGGCAGTCCTCCTCGGGAGTGGGAGAGAAGTAATACACCTCCCAGATGCGGGCCCGCCCTTCGCGGTCTATGCCGTCAGGGTCGCCGTCGCGCACCTGTATCATCCAGTTCTTGTCCTGCCACTTGTCAGCGGCCGGCCGGGTGTACTGCACGGCCTCGTAGGCTGTGACCTTCTCGGGGCGGCCCTCAGTGTCGTCGGGCAGCGTAGCGGAGCCGTCCCCGCCGCAGCCCGCGGCGAGGAGTGCCAGGCCCAGCGAGAGCACGACCAGTAGCGCGAGCGGCGCCGCGATCCTCTTTACAAGCATTCTCATCTCCAGGGCGTCTGTCGTCAGGTTACCCTACGGGCCGGCCCCCGAAGGCATTCGATGTCGACATTCTATATCAACACCTGTATAACGGCACCGCGCGCCGCGGGGTACCGTGTACAGTTTAGACCGGCCAGGGCGCTCAGGGGTTCGCGGGCTGCCCCGCTGCCCGGGCAAGCTCCCGCCAGTCGAACACCCACACCCCGTCTATCTCGACCGGCCTGCTCACCGAAGCGAACTCGAGCGCCGGGTCGGAGCCGTCCGCGGACGAGAACCCGGGCCTTACGGCCAGGAAATCGGAACGTGTGAACGTGGCATGGGTGAAAAGCGACGCCGCGTCCGCGCCGGTGGGTACCACCAGGACCGTGTAGCCGGCGTCGAGCCCCTCCTCCGTCGAGGCGGGCTCCTCGTCCAGGACATACACCGAGTCCGGGCGGTAGCTGTTCAGGTAGAAAAGGAGGTTGGGCCCGAGGTCGTTGATGCGGAGAATGGTCCTCCCGCTCTGCGGCATCCTCTGGTTCAGGTAGTCGGCGACCTCCTTGTATGCCAGTGACTTCTCGTACGTCCTGTCAGCGCCCTTCATGAAGGAGTAGAAGCCAACCGGGAGGCTCAGCGCGAGCGCGCCCGCCAGCGCAGCCACCACCAGCGCGCGCCCGAGCGCCGGGTGCGGCGCGAGCAGCCGAACCGTCTCGCGGAGGCCCCATCCCGCGAGGAGCGCGAACGCCGGGAGCGCCGAGTACATGAGCCACGGCGACTTGCCGACCGAGAACGAGATGAACGCGTAGAGGGACAGTATCCAGATGAGGAGGAAGAGCGCCATCTCCCACTGCGGCCTCGCGGAGCCGGGAGGCCGCACTTTTCTGTCGCTCGAGGCCTGGGCCCTTGAAGGCCCCCCCGGCCACCCGTGCCTGTGGACGTACGCCAGCAGGAAACCGGCCCCTATCGCGCAGAGCCCCAGTATCACCCACCCCGCATCGGCGGGCAGCCGGCCCGCGAAGAAGTGCCACGGCTCGCGCCAGTTCCTGGACACCTCGCTCCTGCCGAGGTAGAAGCGCACGAACTCGCCGGAGCTCGTACTGACGAAAGCGTACCACCAGAAGGATAAGAACACCCCGATGCCCAGGCTCGCGAAGTACCCCCTGAGCGTGTCAAACCTCCGCGTCAGGAGGATGAAGACGAACAGGGCGGCCAGCGGAAAGACGAATATCTCCTTGGTCAGCATCGCCAGGCCCAGCATGACCCCCGACACCAGGTACCTGCCCCTGAAGAAGAAGAGCAGGAAGAGCATGACAAAGAGCAACGTGAGCGTTTCCTGCTTGGCGAGGCTGTCGTAGACACGCGCCGCAGGCATCACCGCGAAAAAGAAAGCCGCCGCGAGCCCGACCCGGTGGTCGAACCAGTCCCTCCCGCAGAGGAAGATGACGAGCGCGAGCGCGACCGAGGCCAGGAGCGAGATGAGCTCCATCGCCATCACCGCCCCCGACCTTCCCGCCCCGGCTGCCGCGACGAAGAGCGCTCCAAGGCCGGTGTAAAGGGGCGGGTGCCTCAGGAAATTGCTGTAGAAGAGGTCCTCGGTGTGCCCGGCCGCCGCGTCTACCACGGAATGAGCGTTCCACGCTTCGTCATACATGACCACGTGGCCCAGGTTGAACACGCGCAGCAGTATCACCAGCGCCACGATGGCCACCAGCGCGAATGTCACCAGCCTCCGGTCACTCCTGCTCATCTGAGGCCTCTTCATCTCCCGACTGACAGGCGCTCGATGAGGAAGCGCGGCAGGCCGGCTTCCTCCATGCTCTCCTGCACGTCGCGGACGGGGTACTCGACGCGCCGGTAGGTGACGGTTCCTGCGCCCGCGTCGTACTCGACGAAGCAGGCGCGCGGGTCGCCGTCCCTGGGCTGTCCGACGCTGCCGACGTTCACCATGAGGCGGCTGCCCTCCTCGAGCTCCACAACCTCACCGTCCGCGGGCTGCAGCGCTTCGGGGACCGGAGCCTCACCCGGCCCGGGCCGGGAGGTCCGAAGGCGGAACACGGCGGGCACGTGCGAGTGCCCGTGCAGGCAGGTTTCCTCGGCGAACTCGGTGAAACACGCTCGAGCGCTCGCGGGGGAAAGGACGTATTCCCACACCGGGTCCCGGGGGCTCCCGTGAACGACGAGCAGGTCCTCGAACGAGGCCCGTTCCGGGAGCGAACTCAGGTAGGCGGAGCCGTCAGGCTCCAGGACCCGCGCCGTCCACTCGCACGCCATGCGCGCCTCGGGATTGAACCGCGCCAGGTCTATCGCGCCCAGCGAGCCGAGGTCGTGGTTGCCCACCACCGCCCGCGCTTCCAGGCTGCGGACCAGCGACAGGCACTCGTTGGGAAAGGGGCCGTACCCTACCGTGTCGCCGATGCATATCCAGCCTTCCGCCCCGCCGCCAGCCGCCGCTATGACGGCCTGCAGCGCCGGAAGGTTTCCGTGCACGTCTCCTATGACAGCCCTGAACGCCAAGCCTTCCCTCGGAGGATGTCACGTTGCCGGCGCCGTCCCATGCCGGGCGAAAGAGTCCCGGCGCGGGTCGGTAGCCGGACCTCAGGTCGCGATGTGACCGTGGACCGCAATGATGTTGCTCCACGGGATGAAGTAATGATGAATGCCGAGCTTGCCGGTGGCGGCAAGCGTTATGCCCTCGTCCTGCACCTCTACCACGGCGTAGAACTCGACGTCCGGTATCTCGTATCGCAGGAATATCTCGAGTGATTGGCACGCGGAGTCCCAGCCGAACATCTTCTTGCAGAGATCGACCGGGAGGTGCTTCACGTCGCTTTCGGGCTCCTGCACGTAGCACGGCTCCCTCAGCCTGATGACTTGCATCCTTACCTCCTCGAGGTATTTAGATGTCCCGCCCAAGAATATTCCATCGGCCCCGGCCGTTCAAACTCGACGACTGTCACGCGCCCGGCCCGACGCGGACCGCGGACGAGGGCGCCCTCAAGCTCTGGCTGTAGGAGCCGTCCTTCTTCCTTTCAATGCGCGCTTCTATGAAACCTCCCGGGACCGGCACCCTTCCCTCGACCCACTCCAGCCCGCACGGCCTCGGGTCAAGGACGAACCTGCCGTACCCCGGCGCCGCCGGCCTTATCCCGAGCACGAACTTCGACAGAAGCGGCACCACCCCGGCCGACCAGCCGTGGCACAGGGACGTGGAGCGGCCGGGGACCTCCCCCCTGCGCCCCTTCCACTCCCAGAACGTCCCGCTTCCTCCCTCCAGCATCGGGCACCAGCACCGCCGGATGAGCTCCATCGCCGACTCGTCGTCGCTCGCTATGAAGCGGGCCAGGGCCTCGTAGTTGTTCATGAACGGGACGACCCGCTTGTTGTGCCAGGGGATGCCGGGCGTCAACCTGTAGTAGGGGACGTCGACATTGGTCGAGCCCCACTGCTCCCAGTTGTGCTCTCTCAGGTACGCGAGGGCGCGCGAGGCGTCATCCGGCTCCGACAGCATGCCTGAGACTATCGCTATGGAGTTGGCGTCCTGCGGCACTCTCTTCCGGTCGGCGGTTGTGTCGACGAACGCACCCCTGCCGGCGTCCCATAGCCTGCTCTCGAGCGCCTCACCGAGCCTGAAAGCCCGGGAGACGTACCCGGCGCTCACTGCGTCCTCCCCTATCTCGTTCGCCAGGTACGCGGCGCTGTTCAGCGCCCAGTAGTACAGAGCGTTGGTGTACGAGGGACGGCCGCGCCTGAGGACCGTGAAGCACCACTCCATCATGTTGAGTGGGGTCTGGCGGAACAACCCGCCCCTGCACTGGGAGTGCAGGTAATGGAGCGCCCGCTTGACCGTGCTGAATGAGTCCTTCACGGTCCGCGCGTCCCCTGTGTGTATGTAGTACTGGAACAGGCATACCACCCACCAGGCTACGTACTCGCCGAACAGCCCGCTCGCGACCCTTAGCGGCAGCGGCCCCGGACTGCACGCGGGGATGTACCCGTTCTTCTGCTGGTGTGCGGCGAGCGAAAGAAGGGAGTCCCTGACCGCCCCGGTGTTGTTGTCTCCGACGCAGACTGCGGGGCCCATGGGGCCGAGGTCGCCGGTCCATATCAACCTGTCCCTCTTGGCGCCGTCGACCAGCACCCACTTTCCCTCACCGATGCTGTGCCTGCCCGCCACGCCGCCCATTTCCGGGTCGATGGTACACATCTCGACGGTGTGCAGACCGGCGAACCACGCCCTGTTCAACTCGTCGTCGCTAGAGAGGAAATAGCCGCATGATGCCGGGTCGGGAGCGCGGTACGGGGTATAGTCGAGCGACGCCTCCCGGAGCGTCACCCGGCCGGGGCACAGGCTATATATCCAGAGGTAGCGGAACCCGCCCGCATGGGGCAGCCTGGCCCCGGGACCCGGGACAGCCTTGAAAGTGTGGCTGTAGATGCCGGGCTCGGCGATTGAAGCGGGCTCCACCGCCAGTGGCTTGACCAGATGGCCGAGCGACTCCACCGCCTGGACCCCGACCCTGCGGCAGGCGCCCGGACCGAACGACAGACGCGGAAAGCCGCCGACCTCGATGCCGAAATCTATCAGGATGCCCCCGCGCGCCGAGGGCGTGGCGCTCAGTTCGAGGCCCGCGTCCGGCTCATACGGCACGCTCCTCGAGGCATGCCCGGAGAGGTCGGTCTCCGCCAGGGTCAAAGGCGAGACCTCGCTGGATGCCGGCTCCAGCCAGTAACTCCCTATCGAGCCGGACTCCTTCAATACCCTGGCCAAGATAGACTCCCGTGATCCGTGAAACGCAACAAAGTGACCTGACCCCGTTTGTGCACTTTCCACCCGGGGTTTTCGGACAACCGGGGCCATACCTTGAGCCCGCTCACGCGCCGCGGCGGGCCACGAACTGCACCCGCCTGGTCTCGGGGGTGAGCCCCGCGAGGTCCCTGGCATCGAAGGCGTCTGCGCGGTCGAAGCCCGCCCGGGTCAGAAGCTCCAGGACCAGCCCGGTATCGTAAGCCCTCTCTCGATGGACCTCTTCGCTCATCCTGTAGAGCCCGTCGTCCTGCAGTATGAAGTTGGTCATCATGAGCGTGTTGATCCTGGCTTCCGGGTCCCACTCGAACTCCCAGATACCTATACCGGAAGATAACCTGTGCACGAGGACCGTCGTCCCCCACTCCTGCTCGAGCTCCCGGGTGGTGTTCATGTCGAAGATGCAGTAGCCGCCCCGCCCGACGGACCGGCCGAACCTGGAGACGGCTTCCGCCAGCTCCGCCTCCGTGAGCACGTAGTTGAGCGAGTCGAAGTTACAGGTGAGCAGGTCTACCTGCTCGGGCAGCTCCAGCCCGGTGAAGCTCTGCTCGAGCAGTATCACCTCCCCTTCCTCCGTCCTCCGTGCAGCCCGTTCCAGCATGCTGGGCGAGGCGTCGACCCCGTACACCCGCTCGCACCTGCCGGAGAGGTACTCCAGTGCGTGGCCGGTGCCGCACGCGACGTCGGCCGCCACGCGGAACTCGAGCTCGTACCTGGACACCAGCTGCTCGAAGTTGGCACGCCAGCAGTCGAACGCCGCGTCCCCCACCAGCTCGTCGTACATCCGGGCCAGCTCACCATAGGGTCTCGCGGTCTCCCGGCCGTCTCCCCTGCTTCGCTCCGGCCGTCCGGATCTCGGCATCTACCTCTCCCTGTTACGGCTACATGACAATCCTACCCACATATGGTTATGATATGGAACTGGGTAACTGTTCAAGCGAACCTGCCCGATGAGCACGGTACCGCGGAAGGGAGCAGAACATGAGGGCCAGGAAGGTCAAGAAGCTCGAGAAGAAGGCCAAGAAGCTCGGGAAGAAAGCGGGCAAGGCGACCAAGAAGACCGACAAGATAGTGAAGGTCGCCGACAAGGCCGCCAAGAAAGCGGACAAGGCCAAAGCGAAGCTGGGCGACTGATACCGGGTCCGACCAACCTTTCCGTATCCGGACCGGGGTGACGAGATAGCGTGCCCGCAGGGGAGCGTGGCGCGGCTGTCGCTGCCGTGGAGGTAGGATGAGGGAGTGCCGGCAGTGCGGCTTTCCCCGCAAGTTCGCCACTTATTTCGACTGGCGCGAGGACGGCACCATCATAAGCACCGACCGTTCGGGCACGCGCGCGCAGATCGCCCTTCTGAACGCCGGAGAGTTCGAGAGCATATTCAATGACCTCTCGCACACCATCGGCCTCAACGTGGACCCCTTCCTCGTAAAGGCATACAAGGGCATCGGCAAGGCGATCTACGGCCACACACCGATCCGTCACGTGGCCTTCCTTCCCAACAACAGGTTCTTCCGCCCGCAGTTCCTGGCAAGAGCGCTCCTGAAGCTGACCGCCGCGGACGTGGCGACACTGGGGACCGGCAGGGTAAGCCTGGACAGATATGCCCCGGGCGCCTCGGCGGTGGTTAGGTTCACTTATCCATGCCTGTACCCGCTGCTGGCCGGCAGCGCCGCGGCGATGTACGAATCCGTCGAGGGCATAAGCGACTCAGACGTCGAGTTCGAGCTGGACGCCGGGGACCTGGTGGTGCGCCTCCGTCCGGCCGCGGAGCGCGCGCTCTCGACCGAGCTCGAGGAGAGGCTCCACTACGAGGAGGCGGTCCCGATAGAGGGACCGGTAAGGTACAGCAGGTGCCGGGAGTGCGGCGCCCCGGCCCTGGCGGGCCTCACCTTCCAGTGGGACACGAACAGGGGCGTCATCAAGAACAGGCTCACCGGCGAAAGGGAGGTCGTGGTGGCCGTGCAGGCGGTGAACGCCATCCTCCGGGAGCTGGAGCTCGAGCTGGGTGAAGGGATACCCGGGATAATCTACGGCCACCAGAAGGCTCTGACCAGGGAGCGCCTGGAGAGTCGGTCCGAGCGTGACGCCGAACGCTTCTGGGACGAGTACCTGGCGGACATGGCCCTGCGCGGCATGGGTTACCCCATGTCGATCGCCAGGACCGCGTCCTCGGTCCGCGTCGAGATCGCCAACGCATACAACCTCGTGCTCTACGCGGCCAAGACGGCTGCCGCGTTCGAGGTCTCCTCGGGACAGGCGAGCGAGATACAGTGGGAAAGGCGGGAAGGCAACCTGGGGACGTTTACTCTCACGCCCGTGGCAGGCGCCGCGTAATGACTTACGCGTACCTCCCGGAAGGACGGGGAGCGTGATTCTCGATTCTCAGAGTGCCCCGACCGGGGTCAGCCGCGGGGCCCTCACGTGTAGCGGCTAGCTCCAGGCGGAGAGCACGATCGGCTCACGGCAGTACCGGGGGTACCGAACACCGAAAAGACCTTCCTGATGACCCCCGTCTCGCAGCTGAGGCACCTCTTCCCGCTCGAGTCCTCGCCCACTTCCTGGAGCCTCTGGGTCCTCTCATTGCATTCGCTGCACTGGTACTCGTAAACCGGCACTTGCTCTCCTCCTGTCGTGGCGTCGCGTCAGGTCGGGATGTAGTCCACTTCTCTTACTGTCACCAGGCTGAGGGCCCCCGCGGGGCATACCACCTGGCACAGCCCGCAGCCCATGCACTCCTCCTGCTCCACCGCGACCACCCCGCCTTCGGCCTCGGCCAGCGCGCCGAAGTAACAGCGCTCCAGGCACTCACCACAGCCGTCGCAGAGCTCGGCGTCCACGACCGCGGCGTACCTGCTGGGGTCGCACAGCTTCAACCGTTTCTCGATGAGCATGGGGAAGGTGATGCAGCAGTCGTCGCAGCAGTTGCATATGAAGTGAAACCCGCTGGTCTTGTTCATGGTCACGTGGATGAGGCCGGCCTCCTCCGCCTGGCGGAGAAGCCTCAGGGCTTCCTCCTTGTCGATCTCCCGCCCGCTGCCCCTGTCTATCGTGTACGCTCCGGCCTTGCCGACCTGGAGGCATATCTCGACCGGCCTGTCGCACTTGTGCGCGGTCAACCGGCAGGTGCAGTTCACGACCGCAATAGGGGACTCTTTCTCCACTATCTCGCGGACGTCTTCGAACGCGAGTATCTGCTGGCGCGCGTCGACCGACTCGGCCACGGGCACGACTCTCGCCACCGGCTTGGGAAGGAGCTTGTCGACTATCTCCGCGAATGCGGGCCATTCGGTCTCCATGTACTCCTGCCAGAGGTCGAGGTACTCCCGGGGTGCCTCCGGCCACAGGATGGACGCGTCGTGGAACTGCATGAAATCCCTGCAGAAGCGGTACTCGACGCCCTCGGGCTTCGACTTCTTGAAGACCAGCCCCTTCCGGAAGAGCGTGTCGAGCATCTCCTGCGCCGCCGGCTCGTCAATGCCCAGCTTTTCGGCGGCCTGTCCGGCGGTGGCCGGCAGCGCGAGAAGGAGGTCGGCCTCCCTGTCAGGCGCTATCATCTCCAGGAGCCGGGGGATTATCTTGGAGTTCCCCATCATGATCTTCTCGGCAAGCTTCTGGTAACGCTCGTCTTCCGGCATCTCACCTGCACCCCCTCGCGGAGCCGGTTTACTGCATGTTAGCAGCAACCCGGCCATCCGCCTCTGATATTTATCAATTGTTGTTCATCAACCGCCGGTGCGTCCGCGACTCAACCGAGCAGCTCGGAAGCAACCCTCGTGTAGACCTCGTAATCCTTACGGCCGAACGTGCAGCATATGACCCTTTCGATCGCGTCGGCACCGGCCAGGAACTCCTTTATCTCTCCCAGAGCTATCCTCGTGGCGCGCTCCATGGGAAAGCCGTAGACCCCCGTGCTTATCGAAGGAAAGGCAATCGTCTTCACGCCGTTCTCGACCGCGAGCGCGAGGCTGTTCCTGTAGCAGTCGGCGAGCAGCCTGTCCTCGTCGCTCCTCCCCCCGTGCCAGACCGGCCCGACTGTATGGATGACGTGCCCGGCCGGCAGGTCGTAGCCGGCGGTTATCTTGGCCTCGCCGGTCTCGCAGCCGCCCAGCGCCCTGGTCTCCTCGAGCAGGCGGGGGCCTGCGGCCCTGTGGATGGCGCCGTCCACCCCGCCGCCGCCCAGCAGGCTCCTGTTGGCGGCGTTCACGATAGCGTCGACTTCAAGCTTGGTTATGTCGCCCTCGATTATCTCCAGGCGACCCTCGAGGTACTCCATGGCAGGCTCCCTTCCCGGCGGGTACGCGCTCACGGAAAGTATATCAAACGGCGCAGGTATGCCCGGGCACTCATCGAAATCCACTCTAAGTCCGGTGTCAGTCCGGTCTTGAGTCCGTGTCGCGGTTTCGCTTCGGACCTTGGAGGTGGGGCAATGGAGAACCCCGAGCTCGAATTCCTGCAGTGGCTGCTCAGGCGCTTCATCGACATGAGCGAGATCGATGCCGATTCGGCCACGGTGAAGGAACTCCTTAAAAGGCTGAACGAAGAGCTGACGCCCATAGGCGGGGGTTAGGGGCACTAAGGCGCCGAGCCGGCGGGGACCGGGAGTGTCTTATCCCCCTCTTTCTTCGGAACGGCGTCCTTCGGAACCCCCGAGTTCACCACCAGTATCACCTCGAACCCGCGGTCCTTCAGGGTTCCCGGCGCGGGGCGCTGCTCGAAGACCGTGCCGACGGCGAGGCCCTCCTTGAACGCGTCGTCCTTCCGTACCTCGAAGCCGAAGTTCTCCAGGACCTGTTTCGCCTCCGGGAACGGCTTGTTCAGGACGTCGGGGACCTGCACGACGTCCTGCCCCAGGCTGACCACGAAGTCGACCGAGCTGTCCTTCTTGACGCTCGTCCCGGCGCCCGGCATCTGTCTCATGACCTTGCCTTTCCAGATATCGTAGGAGAACCCCTCCGTGACCTCTCCGACCTCGAGCCCCGCGTCCGCAAGCGCCTCCCTGGCCTTCTTGCTCGTCAGGTTTATGAGGTTCGGCACGTCGGCCTGGGAGCTCCCGCCGCCCAGGAAAACGACCAGCAGGACCGCCGCCGCTCCCAGCAGCAGAAGCGCCGCTGCGGCGCCCGCGAGCCACCATCTCCGGCGGCCGCCGGCGCTGTCCCTGCCCCCGGGACTCTCCTTCTCCCAGCCTTCGACAACCGATTCGGTGACGGGCGCGGGTCCGGCGGCGGGAGCGCCCTCCTGTACGAGCGTCCCGGAGGTCCCGAAGTCCGTGGTGGGAGAGGGACCGGCCGGCGCCCTTGCCGCGGCGCGTTCAACTCCGGGAGCCTGCGTCCCGTCGCCGAGCGCGGAGGCCAGGGCGGCACGGAGCTCTCCGACGTCCCCGAAGCGCATGCCGGGGTCCTTAGCCAGGCACCGCGCTACGACGGCGTCGAGGGCCGCCGGCACTTCGTCGTTGAGCGATGAGGGCGGCGCGGGGTCCTCGGACATTATCCGGTAGATGACGTGTATGAAAGACTCGAAGGGGGTCATGGGCCCGAACGGCCTCGCACCGGTGAGCATCTCGTATAGGACGACGCCGAACGAGAATATGTCGGTCCGGGCGTCCGCCTGCCTGCCTTCGACGACCTCGGGCGCTATGTAACCGGGTGAGCCCATGACGGTCCCGGTCCTGGTTATCGTTGACGTCGCCTGCACCCGTGCCAGCCCGAAATCCACCAGCTTCACGCTGTCGCCCGGCAGGATGAAGATGTTGTCCGGCTTTATGTCCCTGTGCACGATATTTCGCGAGTGAGCGTATTCCAGTGCGGCGAGTACCTCGTCGGCGATCCTCCCTGCGCGCTCCAGCGGCATCGGCGAGCCCCCGATGACCTCCGAGAGAGGCTGGCCCTCCAGGAACTCCATCGAGATGAAGTGTCGCCCGCCGGCTCTCGAGATGTCGTGGATGATGACGATGTTCGGGTGGGACAACCCCGCGGCAGCCCGCGCCTCCCGGTGGAACCTCTCCACGAGGTGCTCGCTCTCCTCGGGTGACAGCCCCTCGGGCAGGGACATTACCTTGAGGGCCACCGTACGGCGGAGCAGGTTGTCTCTTGCCCTGTATACCACGCCGAACGCTCCCCTGCCCACCTCTCCCTCCACCTTGTACCGGGGCCCTTTCTCCTGCAACTCCGCCCCCTCCGGTCCTCAGGCCGTGATCCGCTCGATACGGACCAGCGGCAGCGCCTGTGCAAAAGTCTTCTCATCCACCAGGCCCGGGCCCTCGTTCATAACAGCTGATACCGCGCAGGCGAGGCCGGTCCGGAATACCTCGCCCAGGGGCCTGGACTGCGACAGGCCCATCACCATGCCCGCGACCATGGAGTCCCCCGCGCCCACCGTGTCCTCCGAGACGGCGGGCACCCGCCCTCTCAGCGCGTCGTCCCGTGTGACCAGGAGTGCCCCCTCTCTCCCGAGCGAGACGACCACGACCTCCACGCCATGGTCGTTCAGCTCGCGGGCGAAACCGAGTATCTCCGCTTCGCTCTTGAGCGCGCGCCCGGCAAGGCCTTCGAACTCGAGGAGGTTGGGCTTGATCATGAAAGGTCCGGCCTCCACCCCCGACGCGAGCGGCGGCCCTTTTGAGTCGAGCACAACCCTTGATCCCCTCGACTTTCCCTCGCGGACCAGCGACCCGTAGATGGAGGGTTCCAGGCCAGGCGGCAGCGAACCGGATATGACCAGTACCTCGGGCGCCTCGGCCAGCTGGAACAGGAGGCGCGTTATCATCTCGGCCTCCTCCACGTCCACCGGCGGGCCCGCCGCCCTTATCACCAGCTCGCGCCCGTCGCGCTCTCCGAGCACGACCACGTTGGTGCGAGTCTCGCTCTTTATCTTCACTATCTGGAGGATGAGTCCCTCGTGGTGCAGCAGGTCCAGCACCTCATCACCGGCGTGTCCGCCGAGCAGGGCCATGGCGACCGAGTCGGTCCCCATCGCCCGCAGCGCCCTGGACACGTTGACCCCCTTGCCGCCGGGCGTCTTCATGACCTCGAGCGCGCTCACCGGCTCGCCGAACGTGACCTCCTCTATGACGTACGTTATGTCCAGTGTCGGGTTCAGCGTGACCGTGTATATCATTCGTCCTCCGTCGAAGGCGGTCCGCCTGGGCTGTCCCTGTGAATGATACCACCCCGGCGGGCCGGTACGACAAAGCCGCCGCCGGCGCCCTCTCGGGTTCGCCAGCAGAACAGGCTGGTATCCATTACGGCGCGAAGGCGTTTATACTCAAGAGGCGCCCGGCGGGAGCCGGGCCGGCCGGCATCGTGGCGGGATCTCGAGAGGAGTGTCGGAAATGGCGATAGAAGGTGGACGCTCGTCCTGGAGCAGGGGGAAGGTCCTGGCGGTGGTCATCCCTCTCTGCGTCCTGCTGGTGGCCGCGGCGGTCGTGGTCACGGTCCTCGTCGTCGGGGGTGGTTCCGACGACAAGGGCGGGGCTTCAGGAAGATCTCCGACCGAGGAGGAACTGGTTAACGAGTACGAGGCGGTCAAGCAGCAGGCCGACGCTACGGCCCAGGAGCTCGATGACCTCGAAAGCCAGCAGGCAGCGGACCAGGCCGCTTACGAGCAGCAGGTCGCGGAGGCGGACGCCGCCGTCGCCGCCCTCGAGCAGGACGTCGAGGACGCCCTCGTCCTGGTCGAGCAGGCGTCAGCGGACGTCTCCGGCGCAGCGGACGAGTACGTCCAGCTCATAAACGAGATCGAGGCTTACTACGACTACCTCACGCAGGTCACCACAGAGGCCGTGGAGATGATCGAGTACCTCCAGTCGGTGGCCCCCGCGCTCGACGACCTCCAGGGCTGGCAGCAGCTGGCCGGGCGCCTGGGGCAGGCCCCGACCCCGGCGGTTCAGCGCCAGCTGTCCTCGCAGCTCGTCTCCCGGGCGCAGAAAGCCCTCTCCGAGTTCAGCTCCGCCGCCGCGAGCGCCCCTGAATCACTCTCCGGGTACGCCGGGAGCATCCAGTCCCTGACCGGCCAGCTCGCCTCCATCTCGGAGCAGATGTCGGCGGCCTTGGCGTCCGGGGACCGGGCGACCTTCGAGTCCCTGTCGAGCCAGATGTCCGGGCTCCTGGGCCAGGCCCAGCAGCAGCTCTCCGCGACGTTCGACTCTCTTACCTCCGGGATGGCTTCAGCGTCGCAGAAGGTGGAAGCGGCGATACCAGAGAAATAAGTGCTCCTCTCAGGAATCCCTGGGGACCGCACATCAGGGCTTTCCCTCAGCAGGAGGCGTTCCCGGCGGGGCAGTGTGGTCAACGGGGATACAGCGGCCCCCGTGGGAGGCGTTCCCAGCGAGGCACAGCGGTCGACCTGGATACAGTAATCCCCCATGCCGGGCCCGGGCTTCAGGGAGATGACCGCAGGTTTGAATCTCAAAAGCTAACAGTAATTATCAACTGTTATTCAGAACAACAGGAGTAACGCCCGTTGCGGCTTTCGTGCCCCGGTTTGGGTGAATTCCGTGGTCAGGGACCACTTCTGTTAACGACTGTTGTCAGTGTGATTCAAACCTGCGGCGTCACACAGAAGTTGCGGTTTCTACGCCCATAAACGTAAGATGAGCCGTCCGGCGCGTTCACGGGAGGAGAACATCAGCTTGAGCCGCAGAAGCAAGGCGTTCCTGATATTCGGGCTGGTCCTGCTCCTGTTCATCGGCATGACCCTATTCTACACCAGGCCACTGGTCCTCAAGGCCGACGACCACACGATGCGGGAGAACTCGGGCGACACCCTCTTCCATATCTACGTGCTCAGCTGGACGGCCCACTCGCTCAGGACCAATCCTTTCAACCTCTTCAACGCCACCATCTTCTACCCCAACAGGTATACGCTCGCCTACTCCGACCACGATTTCATGAGCTCGCTCATCGCCCTGCCGGTCATGGCGCTCACCCACAACGGGATACTGGGTTTCAACTTCGTCATACTGATCAGCTTTATCATCAGCGCACTGGGGGCTTACCTCCTCGTCTACCACCTGACGCGCGACCACCTGGCCGGCTTCGCGGGCGGCATCATGTTCGGCTTCCCGATGTACAAGCTCGCGCACATAACGCACATGCAGCTTGTGTCCACCGGGTTCCTCCCACTGTCCATGCTCTGCCTGCACCTCTTCACCGAAAGGAAGAAGCCGGTCTACGCGCTGCTCTTCAGCGCGTCCACCGTAGCGCTGTTCTGGACGGTCTGGAGCTACGGGTTCTTCCTTGCATTCGCGATCCTCATCTACCTCGTGGTACTGGCTTTCTTCCATCGCAGGAAGATTCTCGCAATCCTCAGGCGTAGAGCTCCCCAAGCGGAGCGCAGGCAGGCTTACCGGTGGGTGGCGACGCTCGTGGGTTCGTTCGTGCTCATCGGCCTGGTGCTGCTGCCTTTCATCCTCCCCTACCTGAGAGCCAGCAAGCTCAACCCGAACTTCCAGCGCGACATCTCCGAGGTATACAGCTATTCAGCGGACGTGAGCGATTTCCTGGTCGCTCCTCCACAGAGCCTGGTGTGGGGCGAGGCGACCGACGTGCTGCGCCCCGACCCGTACACCCGTGGGAACGGCGCGGAGAGGTCTCTCTTCGCGGGCCTGGTGCCCTACCTGCTTGCGGCCGCCGGGATAGTCTACCTGCACGGAAGGGGCCGCTCGAAGCGTTTCCTGCTCTGGTTCTACGTCATCCTGGGGGTGCTGGCCGGGGTGATGTGCCTGGGGGTCGCCCTGTACGTGTTCGGGAGGCACGCGGGCATCTGGATGCCCTACCGGCTTCTCTACCGCTTCTTCCCCGGCTTCAAGGCGATACGCACTCCCTCCCGGATGTTCGTGCTCGTACTACTGTCCCTGACCGTCCTGGGCGGCTTCGGCGTGAAGTGGCTGCGGAAGAAGCTGGAGGGCCGCCTCGACAGGATAGCGGCGGCCGCCCTGGTGATCGCCCTGCTCGTCGTGATGGCCGTCGAGGTCATGCCGACCGGCATCGAGATGAAGAGGATGGAGACCCGCGACGAGTTCCCGACGGTCTACAGCTGGCTGGCCGGACGCCGCGGGGACGCCCCCACGGCGTTCTTCCCCCTGGCCCCGTACAATCCCGAGGCTCCTTCGGGGATGGACGACCTCGCGTACGTGGGGATGGAGCCGCAGAGGGACTACCACAACATCGCCAACTGGAAGAAGATGCTCAACGGGTATTCCGGCTACACGCCGGTCTCTTACAAGGACGCGGTCAGGTACACGCGCGCTTTCCCGTCCGCGAGGTCTCTTTCTTTCCTGCGCGGCCTCGGGATAGAGTACGTCGTCATCGAGGGGCCGCGCTACGAAAAGGGGGCGCTCGGGGAAATGCTCCGCCGGGCCGCAAGCTCGCCGGGCCTGGCCCTGGAGTACAGCGACGACGGTTACTACGCTTACCGCCTGCGGTGAGCCATCAGCCCAGTGAGGCCTCGTACCCCGGGTCCACCAGGCACCTCGCTCCCAGCAATTCGCTCAGCGGGTCGGCGCCCTCGCGGCAGAAACCGATGTGCGAGTGCCGGCGGAAGCCCTCGGCATACGTGAAGCGCCCCGACAGGCGGCCGACCTCGTGCGCCATCGCCTCCATGGAAGACAGGTAAAACCCTGTCCCCTGGCTCCGCGACAGCCATTGCTCCTGGCTCCGGTGCGCGGCCAGCATGTCGCGCTTCCTCTCCATGACCCCCTCGACGTCGACGAACCACCCGGGGAGCACGAGCCTGGCGAGGGGGTCGCGCAGACCGTAGGGCTGGGCGTGGTATATGACGACCTCCCCCTCCCACGGGAGCGAGGCAGGCTCGGTGGCGAAGTTGGGTATCCCCCGCGCGAAAGCGGCTGTCACCGCGAGGCGCGAGGTGTTGACGTGATCCTCCGTGTAGTCATCTGGCGCCGGCACGAGCATGATATCCGGCTTCACCGTCCGCAATAAGCCGGCGGCCCTGGAAAGGAGGGACGCCTCGAAGAACACCGCCATGTCGCGCGCTATCGGCGGGTGGAGCACCGCCCCTGCGACATCCGCCGACTCGCGCGCCTCGGCGGCTCGCAGCAGGGCGAGATCTTCCGGAGCGTGCGCGGCGGAACCGCACGAACCGTCAGTGACGTTCCACATGTGCACCTCGGCGCCTGCTCGAGCGAGCAGGAGCAGCGTGCCCGCCATCATGAACTCGATGTCGTCCGGGTGCGCCCCGACCGCGAGCACTGTTACCGCGCCGCTTCTCTCCGGTTCCGTGGCCTGTCTCCTTCATCCTTAGAACGCGGGGCCGTAGAAAAAGGCCCGTCACGATTCTATCATTCGCCCGCGGGCCGGCCCGCGCCGGCAACAGCCTTCAACCGACGGCTCCATCGACAGGAAAACAGCCCCCTCGGTAGAATGTGTGCTGATGCGGAAGAATCGAGAGGAAGGAGCGGTGAGATGAGCCTGATATTGGAACGCTTGAAGCAGGCCCCCGGCGCCATGGTACACCTGGTTGCCGACCGTATCAGTAAGGCTGATACAACGGATGCCATGGGTGTTTCGAAGGGCGATGGAGCGCTCGTTCAGGTGAACGGCAGGAAGCTGGCGGTGTACCGCGATGAGGAAGGCAACCTGCACGCCATGTCGCCGGTCTGCAGACACATGAAGTGCATCGTCGACTGGAACGCGGCCGAGAAGACCTGGGACTGCCCGTGCCACGGCTCGAGGTACGACCCTCTGGGCCATGTCATACACGGCCCCGCCAAGAAGAACCTCATCCACGAGGCGCTGGACGACCTCTAGACGATCTCCAGGCCTGCGAACGCGTCCCTGCACCGGCGGACTGCTTCGCGTTCCATCCAGGAGTCCCAGGCGCGGCCCGCCGGGCGCTCTCCGCCGATCTTCAGGTTCTTTTCCACCCAGAGCGGGTTGTACTCGAGAACCGCCACCTTCGTCGCCCCCTGCTCCCTCAGGAATGAGGCGACAGCCGCGAGGTTCGCACCGGTCGCCGTGATGCCCGGGATGAGCGGTACTCTCGGCAGCAGCTCGAGTCCGCCGTCCAGCGACCTTTCGAACAACCGCGTAAAGTTCTCGAGGATGACATCGTTGCGAGTCCCGCACTGCTCCCGGTGCGCGGCCGGGTCGACAATCTTGAGGTCGAAGTAGACCGTATCGACGTGCGGCAGGAGCTTGCTGTCGAACTCGTCGATGTCGAACAGCCCGCAGGTCTCGATGAGCGTGTGGACTCCCTCGGACTTGAGTCCCTCGAGCAGGCTCGAGCAGTAATCCATGAAGAGCGCAGGCTCTCCCCCGGAGAGCGTCACTCCACCGCCGGACGTACTGAAGAACGGGAGGTCTTTCAGCACTGCCGAGACGACCTCCGGCACCTCCATGAAGCGCCCGACCCTGCTCAGTGCGCCGGAAGGGCAGGCATCGACGCACTCGAAGCAGAGCGTACACCTGTCACGGTCGACGTACGCTGGATTCGAGCGGTTGAGCGCTCCTTCGCGGCATGCCTCCAGGCAGCGGTCGCAACCCACGCAGGCTCTTGCGTCAAAAGATATCTCGGGGCCCGGCCTCTTGCTCTCGGGATTGTGGCACCAGACGCAGGAGAGGGGGCACCCCTTGAAGAAGACCACGGTCCTTATCCCCGGGCCGTCGTCCAGCGAATTGCCCTTTATCTCCAGTATCAGGGGGCGCCGCTTCTCGACTTCGGCGCCGTGCCTTTCCGAGTCAGCCAATTTATATACCGTACTCGGCCCGCTCGATGAGCTCTATCTGCATCTCGCGGTAAAGGGTCACGAAATAAGCGTTGTAACCGGAGATGCGGACCAGCAGGTTGCGGTAATTCTCCGGGTGGGCCATGGCATCTCGGAGCATGTCGCTCGTCACGACGTTCATCTGCATCTGCATTCCGCCCAGGTCGAAGTATGTCTTCGCGTACGAGAACATGTTGTCCACCACTTTTTCGTGGGACTCGCTCGCGCCCGGCACGACCTTCACGTTAAAGGCGATGTTGTTGTTCATGTTGTGCGGGTCGAGGCTCGCCACGTCCCGGATGTTGTCGAGCAGGTTCCTGCTCGCGCTGGGCTCCGGGGTCAGGCCGGGCGTAAAAGCCTTGCCGGCAAGCTTCCCGGACGGCAGTGCTCCTGAGAGCATCCCGAAGGCCACGTGGTTGGACATCGACCAGAACCCGGAAGTGTATGGGCCCCCCCGGAAGTTCCGGTGGGCCCCAAACGAGTCGTGGGCGAACTTCGCCACACGGCCGGCCATCGCGACCGCCTCCTCGCTCCCCGAGCCGAAGAACGGCACCTTGTTCGTGACCGTGGCGTGGAGCGCGGGGTCGCTCTCGAAGTTGGTGTCAACGGCCCTTTTGAGGTCCGAGAAGGAGACCTTTCCCTCATCAAAGACCAGTTTCTTAATCACCATGAGCGAATCGGTGACGTCGGCCAGGCCGATGCACGCTGCCCCCGAAGAGTTGTACCTGGCCCCGCCGACTGTCACATCTCTTCCTCTAGTGATCGAATCGCTTATCAGAGAAGACAGGAGCGGGGTCGGCCTGATGTAGGCGTGCGCCTCGCCGAGCATGTTGTTGTACTCGACCGAGTTGTCGATGAGGAACCCGAACTGCTTCTCGAACGCGCCGTAGAACTCCTCGAACGTCTCGAAGGCGCCCGCTTCGACGCTACCGGTCTTCGGGCCCACCTCCCAGTTCATCAGAGGGTGCTTGCCGTTGTTCATCGCCATCTCGAGAGCGGCGACCATGTTCATCATCATGCAGTTTGTATGCCCGATATGTTTGCCGGAGAGAGTCGGCTCGACGCATCCCACAGCGGCCCAGTCGCGCAGGTCCTCCGTCAGGTAGCCGAACTCGCGGAGCGACTCCATCACCACCGAGTCGTTGTGCATGGAAGGGGTGGCCGCGGTTATCAGGTTGACCTCGCAGAGCCTCTTGAGGTAGGTGTCCGAGTTCTTCTCCCGGTTGAAGCGCGCGTTAACGTTGGGGTCGCGGATGTTGAGCATCTCCGTTACCTTCAGGAAGATGTACGTCATGTCGTTGACGGCGTCATCCCCCTCCGGGGTGACCCCGCCGAGCGTTATCGCCTGGTCGGAAGAGCTGCCGCCGAAAAGGTAGTTGCCTATGTCCGGCGCGAGAGGCAGGTGGTCGGTGCACCTCATATAGAAGCAGCCGACCAGCTCGATAGCCCGGCGGACGAACTCCTCCTTCTCCTCAGAAGTCGAGAGCTTCGAGATGTCGGACTCGAAGTACGGCTGGAACCACTGGTCCATTCGACCGAGCGAGAGACCCATGTTGGAGTTCTCCATGTGCAGTGCCACCCAGCCGATCCAGCACGCGTTGACCGCCTCGTCCAGCGTGTCGCACGGGTTCTCGGGCACCTTCGCGCATATCTCGGCCAGGCGTCCGAGCTCCGCGGCCCGGACAGGGTCGCCCTCCGTCTCGGACTCCAGCGCCGCCCGCTCGCTCAGGTGCCGCGCGTATGCGTTGATCCCCTCAAGGCACAGCTTCATCGCCTCCAGCTCGTCCCTCTTCCCACTGTCGATGTCCGCCGAGGCGAGCTCCCCGTCTATCTCGCGGATGATGCCGCCTGTCCCCAGGCGCATCAGTTTCGGGAAGTCCGCGATGGTGTGCGATAGCGCGGCGGTCTTCCACATGAAGTAGACCGCGAACCGTTCGTCCAGCTTCTGGCTCAGGGGGGCATCGCAGTTCTCCCTTACCCACTCGCGAGTGTTCCGGTGTGCCCAGAACGGGAACACGTAGTGGTGCAGGACCTTCGCTGTCTCCTCCGAGACCTCGTAGGGGTTGAGCAGCCTCTCAGGAAGGGAGCCCAGTTCGTTCCAGACCATTGTGCCCGCAGTGTCGGGGTAGACGACAACGCCGATCTCCTTTGTGGTGGTCGTGCCGGCTATGAGGTCGTCCTTCCGGATGATGGGTCTGCGGTTCTCCATCAGGTGCTTGAAGGCGTTGGCCTGGCGGAGGGCCGGGGCCCACGGCCTGCCCTCGGAGTCGCTCTCGAACCCGTTCTCCATGAACCACTCAGTGAGGAGCCTGGGGCGCTCAGGGCAGAGCTCGGGCTTGACCGTGAAGTGGATGTCCACGAACCGTTTCAGTCTCGGGAAGTCGTCGATGTCGTACCTGGATAGGTACGGGTCATCGAGGTGCTTGACTCCCGAATCGATGGACGGCGCGGGCATCCTCTGCTTGTGACGCTTCGCCATCTCGGAGCGCATGGACGGGTCGACCTCGATAGCCTCCTTCTGGCGCTCCGCAACGTCTGCCGCCTTTATCTTGGCGTTACGCTTGCTGTTCTGCCTGGCCAGCAGCACCGATATGTAGTAGTTCATCAACGTCATGTAGCTGAGATTGCCCTCTAACCTTATTCTGCTCTTCAGCAACATGTTGAGTATCTCGTTCGGGGTGGCGCTGAGGATGTCCATGAGGACGCGGTCGTCCGCCAGTATCATCTGGACATCGACGTCGGGAGGGATATCGCCTATCACTTTGACCCGCCCGTCCCTGAAACGGATCGCCTGGCGGACCGAATCGGTCTCGGTGCGGATTCCTACGGTGAAGTCGATCCAGCTACCGTTGCTCCGCATGTAGTCCCTGATCGACGGCCTCAGGTTGAAGTTCGCGGCCATGAGGCGCAGGACAGACCCGCCAACGAGATTGGCCATCGACTTACCGCTCATAGCTACCCCCCAGGTAACATGCAGGTGACATGCGTACTTTTTACGCCCGGTATGACGGGCAAGTCAATGATATTACGCAGGCCTGGCCGGCACCACCCGCGCCTGGGGGCACGGTGCCGAGGGTCATCATGGCACAGGTCGTTAGCGTCCGCTCGCCGGGCGCTCTTACGTAATGGCCGGCTCGCGCCGGTTCAGCCGACCTTGATCTCCGTTGACGACTCCCAGAGGCCGTGTATGTTGCAGAAGCTGCTCGCGTAGAGGACGCCCGGGGTAGAAGTCGTCATCCAGGCCGAGACCTGGTGGTGCGTGTACACTGGGCCCTTGTTGGGGCCGTCGACGGACTCTCCGTGGGCGTTGAACTCGAAGGTGCCCACCTCGCAGGGGTACTTCGCTCCGTCCGGCATGAAGACCAGGCATATCCACCGTATGTGGTGCTCGGTCGTGTTCGGATGAGATATCTCCTTGCCGATGCTGACATCGACCTTGAACGTCTCCCCCGCCTTGACCTGGCCGGGTACTTCCATGACCGGTACGTGCTTTTCGGCCTTCCAGTCGGCAGTCTGGTACATGTCTCCCAGCGGCATCGCCATCACCCCCATGGTGCGTATGTTTGTCGGCTCGCCGGTTGTATTCGTCGCAGGCCTGCCCGTTCCTGTGCGCGCGGGCCTGCACCCACGGAGACCTTGCACCGGTTCGAGTCTGGGACATATGCTGTTGATGCACGGCGCAGGAGGCCGCGTCCGCGGTGGCAGCGCCCGGAGTCCACGGGGGGAGCATGGCCCTTGAGATCGACCTTGAGCTCCTGAAGGAGTTCGAGAAGTACCTCGACCCTCGCAGGCCGGAGCAGAGCCGGATACCTGCCAGGGTCCTCGGCTACGGCGAGATAAGCACCGTCTTCGAGATAGGCGACGAGAGGCAGCGGGACCTCGCCTACAAGCGGATGCCGATATTCGAGAAAGCGGAAGAACTCGAGCATTACGAGGCGACCTTCAACGAGTACTGCAGAGTGCTCATCGAGGAGATAGGGCTCGAGCTGCCGCAGTACGGTTATGCGAGCCTGTCGGCCGACGAAGGGCGGCCGGTCATGTTCCTGGCCCAGCGCAAACTCCCGCCGGAATCCATCGGCAACAAGGCCATACACCTGCTTGACCGCGACGACACCGTCAGGCTGATAAGGCAGGTGCTCCGCGAGCTCAAGAAGCTCTGGTCGTTCAACGTGCGGTCGGGACGCCTCGAGCTGGGCATCGACGGGCAGATCTCGAACTGGTCCATCAAGGATTACACCGGCGGGTCGTGCCTGGGCTCCGAGATAGAGCTCATCTACTTCGACACTAGCACCCCTTTCCTGCGCATAGACGGCGCCGAGCAGCTCGACCCGGAGCTGTTCCTGAGGAGCGCGCCGTCTTTCCTGGTCTGGGTATTGCGGCTGCTTTTTCTCGAGGACGTGATGACCCGATACTACGATTTTCACCTGGTAGCCACCGATCTCGTCGCCAACTTCTACAAGGAGCAGCTGCCCGACTACATACCCGCGCTCGTCGCCGAGGCGAACGACTTCTTCGCGACTGAAGCCGCCGAGCTGGGTATCGAGCCGCTTTCCGAGAAGGAGGTCCGCTCCTATTACCGGGAGGACGCGGTGATCTGGAGCCTGTACCTGAACGCGAGACGCATAGACCGCTTCCTCCGGACGCGGCTGCTGCGCAGGGAATACCCATACATCCTACCCGGCAAGATAAAGAGGTGATCGGCCAGATGAGCGTAGTTGGACAGGAATCGATCGAGAAGATAACCGAGCTCTTCTCCAGGCACGTCTCCAGCGGCAAGGTTGAGTTCTTCACCAACGCCGGCGTCAACTTCATCCTCGGCAGGCGCGAGGGGATCCACATGTACGACCTGGAGGGGAACCGCTACATAAACTGCAACTGCAACGGCGGGGTGTTCAACCTGGGTCACCGGAACGCCGAGGTCATAGGGGCCCTGGAGGAAGGGCTGGCCGAGCTCGACATAGGAACGCACCACACCGTGAGCGAGCAGCGGGCATTACTGGGCGAGGAGCTCGCCTCCGTCTGCCCCGGCGATATAAACCGGGTCATATACGGCGTGAGCGGCGGCGAGGTCATAGACGCCGCCATCAAGCTCGCCCGTGGCCACACGGGCCGCCCCGGGGTCGTCTCGGCCGTAGGCGGGTACCACGGCCACACCGGGTTCGCCCTGCCTGCTGGGCACGAACAGTATTCCGAGCCGTTCAAGCCCCTTGTCCCCGGTTACACCCAGGTGCCTTTCGGCGACCTGGCCGCCCTCGACGCAGCGGTCGACGAGAACACGGCCTGCGTGCTCTTCGAGACCATACCCGCCACGCTCGGAATCGTCCTGCCGCCGGAGGATTTCTACGCGGGCGTCCGCAGGATATGCGACGAGCGCGGCGCGGTCATGGTGATGGACGAGGTGCAGACCGGACTAGGCCGCTGCGGCGCGTACTGGGGTATAGAAACGTACGGCGTGGTCCCGGACGTCTTGGTGAGCGCGAAGGGGCTCTCGGGCGGCATCTACCCGCTGAGCGCCGTCCTGTTCAGTGACCGCATGAACCAGTTCTGGCACGACAACCCGTTCATCCACATCTCCACGTTCGGCGGGCCCGAGCTCGGGTGCCGTGTCACCCTGAAGGTGCTCGAGATACTCAAGCGCCCCGGGTTCCTGGAGCATGTCAGGGAGATGGCCTCCGTCTTCGAGAAGGGATACGTGGAGCTCAAGACCTCTCACTCGGACCTGCTTCTCGAGACCAGGCAGCGCGGCCTGTTCACAGGGCTCAAGATGAAGAACGAGATGTGCGGGCCGCTGATGACCGTCGCCGGCATGCGCAACGGCATATTCACCGTCTACGCCAACAACGACAACTCGGTGAGCCAGATAATCCCGCCCCTCATCATCCAGGAGAAGGAAGCGCTCGAGGTACTCGAGCGCCTCGACGCGATGATGTCCTGGGTCGAGAAGACCATGGGCGAGTTCGAAGCATAGGGGTCAGACCACTTTCGTTCCATTGACAACAGCAGATAACAACAGCCACAGACTGCTGTTGCTGCTGTTGTTGATGTGGCTGACGGAACGAAAGTGGTCTGACCCTAATCGGACCAGGTGTACTGGCCCTCGAGTGAGTAGGCCTCCGCGAGCACCTTCTCGAACCGCGCCTGGTCCGCGACCGGCTTGCGTATCATCCTGAGCGCGAGGTCCATCTGCACCTGGGTGCTCGATGTCTTCGAGTACAGCTGCAGGGCGAACTTCGAGAAGTCCCGCACCATGAAGTCGAAGATCTGGTCGAGCATCTCTCGCGAGACGTCGTATATCTTCGAGTTCTCGATTATCAGCTGCCCGTATCCTACAAGGGTGAACAACTCTCCGAGGATGAGCAGGAAATCGATGTCGTCTATCTGCGCGTCGCTCGGCGGGGCCTGAAGCAGGAGCTCCTTAAGTACCTCTATCTGCTCCTTGAAGACGTTCACGTTGGGCAGGTCTACGCTCCCGTAGGCGATGTTGTAGTCGTGGAACTGTATCTTCCCGAGGCCCTTGGTCGGTCCCTGGTCGAACAGGAACTCGTCGTCGGCCGCGTCCATCCTCTGCCCGATCTCGGGGAACTGCCCCGGGTTGAAGAAGTAGTTGGGCATGAACTTAATGATGAGCGCCATGTTGACGTGGACCGTGCCTTCGAGCTTGGGGAGCGCCCTGATATCGCGAGCGGCCTGCTCGAAGTACATGTCCTTCTCGAAGCCCTTTGCGGCTATGACGTCCCACAGGAGGTTGATGACCTCCTCGCCCTGGGTGGTGACCTTCATCTTCACCATCGGGTTGTAAAGGAGGTAGCGCCTGTCCTCCGGCGACGCTGAGCGCATGTAGTCAATGGCGCGTAGGCTGAACAGCTTCATGGCGACCAGGCGCGTGTAGGCGTCGACGAAGAGCTGCTTGATGTGCGTGAAGTCTATGACGTAATGCTTGTACAGGAAGCGGTGCGAGGCGTGGTCGATGGCTTCGAAGTACGCGTGCGTGCAGATGCCGATGGAGGCCCAGCCGAGGTTGAACTTGCCGACGTTGACCGTGTTGAGCGCGGAGTCCCATGCGTCCCGCCCCATGGTCAGTATCTCGGCGTCGGTTATCGGGTAGTCGGTAAGGGCGTACTCGGCCACAAAGTTCTGGGAGTTCACGACGTTCTTCACAACCTCGAACTTCGGGTTCCTGTCACCCACGACAAAAAAGACGTAGTCGCCGGTGTCCGTCATCTTGCCGAACGTGGACACCAGCGCGGCCTCGTTGGCGTTGCCGATGTAGTACTTCCTGCCGTTCGCCAGGTACTTGCCGTCGCCGAGCGGCTTCAATGCCATCTCCGTCGAGTAGAGGTCGGCGCCGTGCTCCTTCTCGGAGAGTCCGAACGCGAATATCCCCCCGTCGCGGAGCAGTTCGGCGGTGCGCTTCTTTACCGCCTCGTTCCCGCCCATCCAGATGGGCCCCAGGCCCAGGATCGAGACCTGCCACGTGTACCAGTAGTTCAACCCGTAGAAGGCGGTTATCTCGTTGAAGGCGCAGTTGCGCCAGGTGTCCCATCGCGAGTCCGCGTCGAGAGCGTAGGCCGATGGCGTCAGGAGGGTGGAGAACGCGCCGACCTCCTTCTGGAAGTCCAGGAAATCCTGGTACCAGGTCCTCTCGTGGTCATCCTTCTTCGTCTCTCCGCGCCCTTTGCGCTCGAAGAAATCGATGGTCTTGCGCATTATCTCGTCCGAGCGCTTGTCGGAGAATTCCCAGCCGAACTTCTTGGGGTTCAGTAGTATCATCATGCGTCCTTTCCTGGTCCGGTACTGCGGCATATAGCATATCAGAAGGTCCGCTCCGGGGTCGTGCATTGCACCCGCTCATGGTGGATAATCAAATCGCATCGTGCCGCCACCAGGAACCGGGAGGGGATATGGAACTGAACAGGCAGCAGATACCGCCGTGCGGACTCTACTGCGGGGTCTGTGGAATAATGTACGCCACCCGGGACGAAAACCAGAAGTTCAAGGAGAAACTGGCGCCGGTATACGGCCTCCTGCCGGACGACATCTACTGCGAGGGATGCCGGGCGGAAGGCGAGAAGGTCTTTACCTACTGCCGTGTATGTCCCATCAAGAACTGCACGACGGAGCGCGGATACGAGGGCTGCCACCAGTGCGACGACTTCCCCTGCGAGTTCATAGACAACTTCCCCATCCCGGTCGGCAAGAAGGTCATCATGAGGGCAATCCCGAGGTGGCGCGAGGTCGGCACCGAGAAGTGGGTCGAGGAGGAAGAGGCCCGCTACGTCTGCCCTCACTGCGGGGAGCGGTTGTTCCGGGGGGCGAAGCGCTGCAGGGTGTGCAAGGAGCCTGTGGACGTCGACTGAAGCGCTCCGCGGTGTGGAGGAGTGATGGCTCACAAGGGAAGGAAGAGATTTCCCCACGACGACCCTGAGCGGCGCGAGTGGCAGGACCCCGAGGCCGTCCTGGCCGAGATCGGCCTGGGACCGGGCCACGTCTTCGTCGACGTGGGGTGCGGTGAGGGGTTCTTCTCCGTGCCGGCTTCAAGGGTCGTCGGAGAGAACGGCCGTGTCTACGCCCTCGACATAAACACCGAGGCGGTCGACCGCCTCCGTAAGTTCGCGGAGGAGCACGGGCTCGACAACATCGTGGCCCGAGCCGGGGCGGCGGAGCGCAGGGTGATGTGCGACGGTTGCGCCGACTTCGTGTTCTTAGGTATAGACCTTCACGACTTCTCCGACCCCGCGGCGGTCCTGCGAAACGCCGTGTCGATGCTGAAACCCGGTGGGAGACTCGTCGACCTGGACTGGAAGAAGGAAGAGACGCCCATCGGCCCGCCGCTCGAGATAAGGTTCGACCAGGAGAAGGCGGTGGGCCTGATAGAAGGAGCCGGTCTCCGGGTGGAATCAGTGAGAGACCACGGCCCCTGGCACTACCTCATCACGGCGACGCCTGTCTGAACGTCAGTGCCCCTTCTCCACCGGAGTGATGGGCAGTTCCAGCTTCTCGGTGCGCCGTATGACGGTTATCAGCGAACCCGCTCCGATCTGGTCCTCCGTCAGGAGGACGTGCAGGTCGTCGATGCCTCGCACCGCGCAGTCCCCGTAACCGATTATCACGTCGCCGTCTTTGAGACCCGCCTTCGCCGCCGGGCCTCCCTCCTCGACGCTGGTCACCAGGAAACCGGTCTCGACCTCGAGCCCATGGAAGCGGACCACGCGCCTGAGGATGGGTGCGTCCTGCCCCGCGACGCCCAGGTAGCTGCGCTTCACCCTGCCGTGCTTCATCAGCCGTCCGGCGACGAATTTCGCGGTGTTGACGGCGATGGCGAAGCATATCCCCTGCGCAGGCAGGATTATCGCGGTGTTCACGCCGATGACCTCGCCGAACGAGTTCACCAGGGGGCCGCCCGAATTCCCAGGGTTCAGGGCGGCGTCGGTCTGGATGACGTTGTCGATCAGGCGCCCGGAGCTCGAGCGCAGGGACCTCCCGAGGGCGCTTATGACCCCGGCGGTGACCGAGTACTGGAAGCCGAACGGGTTTCCGACCGCCACGACCAGCTGGCCGACCTTCAGCCACTGGGAATCACCAAGCTGCACCGGCGGGAGGTCGGATGCGCTTATCCTTATGACCGCGAGGTCGGTATCCGGGTCGTCTCCGACTACGTCCGCGTCCATCGAGCGGCCGTCGGGAAGAGCTACCTCGAGCTTCTTGGAGTCCTGTACGACGTGGCTGTTGGTGAGTATGAAACCGTCGCCCGTGAATATGAACCCGGAGCCGGTCCCCGTCCTGTCGGGAGAGAACCGGCTCCTGGCCTTCGAGCCCCGCTCCTGCGTTACCGATATGTTGACCACTGACGGGCTCACCAGGTCAGATGCGCTGATCACCGCGCGCGAGTAGGCGTCCATTATCTCGCTTTCAGGGGCAGGCGGCCGCTCGGGAGGGCACGGCGCCCCCTCTGGCAGCTCGATCCCCGATACCAGCTTGAGTTTCTTTTCCATCGCACCTCCGCTGTAAGCACTACATCCTATTGATACAAGAACGCGCGCCGCGCCGCAATGACCGATTTCAAGCAGGTGAGAGCTGGGCGGCCGTGGCGGTGCATCTATTCAGCGGGGAAGGGTGCGCCTTATCTCCTCCAGCGAGGTCACGCCGGCAGCCACCTTCTGGACCCCGTTCTGCCAGAGGGTCTGCATTCCCTGCCGCACCGCGACATCGGTGATGTCGTCGAGCTGCACACCGGGCACCATCAAGTCACGTATCTCTTCGGTCACGGGCATGACCTCGAAGATACCTATGCGGTCAAGGTAGCCCGTGCCTCTGCATTCCTCGCACCCGGCTGCTCTGAAGAGCGAGACGTCCGGGCCGGCGTCAAGCCCCATCTCGCCGAGCTCGGCGTCCGACGGGACGTACTGCTCCCGGCAGACAACGCACAGCCTCCGCGCAAGCCTCTGGGCGACGACCAGCTTGACCACCTCGCGCACGTAGTAGTATTCGATGCCTATCTCCATGAGCCGGAGCAGCACCTCGGGAGCGTCGGTGGTGTGCAGGGTGCTCAGCAGCAGGTGCCCGGTGAGCGCGGCGCGCACCGCGACGTCCGCCGTCTCACTGTCCCTTATCTCGCCGAGCAGGATCACGTTCGGGTCCTGGCGGAGCACGGAACGTAACAGCGGGGCGAACCCCAGGCCTATCTCGTGGTTCACCTGTATCTGGTTGAGGTTCTCCATCCGGTATTCGACCGGGTCCTCGATGGTCACCACCTTGCGTGTGACGCTGTCTATCTTGTTCAGCATCGAGTACATGGTGGTCGTCTTGCCGCTCCCGGTAGGGCCTGTGGAAAGGACGAAACCGTACGGCTCGCTCAAAGCCTTCATTATCTTGGCCATATCGTCGGCGTCGAAACCGAGCGATTCAAGGTCGGCGCCCGCCCGGCTCTGGTCGAGAACACTCAATGTGACGGACTCACCGTAGATTGTCGGTGAGGTCGCCACCCTGAAATCGACATCCCTTCGGCCGAACTTCACGAAGATGACTCCGTCCTGCGGCTGTCGCCTCTCGGCGATATCGAGCTCCGAGAGTATCTTCACCCTGGAGATCACCGCTTTGTGCACCTCGCGGTTCATCTCCTGCACACGTCCCAGGAGGCCGTCTATCCTGTACCTCACCAGGGAGTGCTCCATCTTGGGCTCAATGTGGATGTCGCTCGCCCTTCGCCTGATAGCGTCGGCGAGCAGTTTCTCTACCAGCCTTACCACGTGCTCTTCGTCGAGATCGAGCTCCTCGCACTCCTCACTGATACCCGTCCCCTCGGAGACCGAAAGACATTCCAGCTTCTCAGCACCTGCCTCGATATCGATCTCTTCTGCGGTGAACTGGCCGGGGAAGAAGATGGCCAGGGCGGCATCTACGTCCGGCCGGTCACACAGGAAGGCCCGCAGGGAACACCCCGAGGCGAAAGAGATTTCCTCCTGCGCCTCCATTGACAGCGGGCCGGAGACTGCGAGGGTGATAGTGCGGTCTGAAAGCGAGACCGGTATCAGCCGGTTCTCTATCGAGACGGCGGCCGGCACTCGCTTTACAGCCTGTGGATCGATGGAAGAGACGTCGAGATCCTCGTAAGGCAGGCCGAGGTGCGCGCTCATGGCGCTCATGACTGCCCCGCGCTCCGCGTAGCCCTCGGCGACGACCGTCTCCACCAGCTCTGCATCATCGCTGCCGGATACCGCGCGGGCACGCTCCAGCTGCTCCGGCGTTACCAGCCCGCCGGCGATTAGGGCTCGGGCGAATCCTTCGTCATATTGCGCGTTCACAACCTGGCCGCTCCGCTGCGCTCGTTGCGCAGGTCGTACTTTCCGGATTGAGGATATCCTACTGCTTATGTATCACCTTGTCGCCGTAGCCCATCTCCTCGAGCGCGACCGGGAAAGAAGAGAATGCCGGCCTGACCACCGGGAGCAGCCTCATCATCGCGGTGACCTTTCCGCCCTGCTTGACCTTGCCCTTTGTGACCGCCGCGATGGGGTTCTCGTGACCGTGCCAGAAGCTGTGCGAGAAGTCCGCGGCCTGCTTTGACCAGACGTCCTCCTGCAGGTCGCACGGTCCGAGATAGTAATTCCCGAAGTAACCGGGCTTCGTCGGCGGGTTCTTCAGGTCGATGGTTATCTCACCGTCGGGGTCCGTGTAGATGAACTTGATGATTATGCCGGCCTTGCTCATCTTCGGGCCTATTTTGGGGTCGGTGAGTATCTTGTCCATGAAGTACCCGTAGATCTCGTAGAGCTGGTCGATGTCCCTGTAGTACTCGCCCATCGCCGACCTTCCTTTCCTACTTGCCGGGGCGCTGGTCGAAGCGCCGCCCGAAGAGCACGCTCGCCAGCGTCGTCCGGAGCATCTGGGTAGTGCCGCCGGCCACGCACCAGGCCCTCGCGTCCCTGACCATCCTCTCGACCGGGAAAGCCTTCGAATATCCGTAGCCGCCGAACACCAGGGCGGCGCTGTTGGTGACGTCGATGACCATCTCGTTCGCGTAGCACTTGGCGAGGGAGGCCTCGTAGATCGAGGGCAGGCCGCCCCCGGCGCCGCTCGCGGCCCTGTAGACCAGCAGGCGCGCCGCGTCGAGCTTCATCGCCATGTCGGCAATGCGGAACTGGATGTCCTGGAACTCGCAGATGGGCCTGCCGAAGGCGTGCCTCTGCAATGCGTACGCCCGCGCCTCCTCCATGGCCCCCCCGGCCACGCCGAGGCACATCGCCGCGTTCCCGCACCTCTCGATGTCGAAGGTCAGCATCAGGTTTTTGAAATCACCGGCCCGGAGCACCACGTTCTCCTCCGGGATGCGGACGTCCTCGAATATCAGGTCGCATGACGGCATCCCCCGGAGGCCCATCAGGTCCTCCTGGGGCCCGAAGGTAAAGCCCGGCATTCCCTTTTCCACGATGACCGCGCCTATGCCCCTGTAGCCCATCACGTCACCGAACCTGGTGTAGACCAGGTAGTGGCTCGCCTCGCCTCCGCCGGTGATGAAAATCTTGCGGCCGTTCAGGACGTACCCATCGCCGTCCTCCACGACGTTGGTCGCGAGCGAGGTGAGGTCGCAGCCGGCCTCCGGCTCGGTCATGCAGACGCTCACGGAGAGCTCCCCTTTGCAGACCCCGGTCACGATCTTCTTCTTCTGCTCGTCGGTGCCGAACATGTCGACCACCCGGACCGGGCCGACGTTCGACTCGAAGACCGGCGCCGCCATCATCGGGCTGAACTTGGCGAGCTCCTCTATCGCCAGCACGGCGGTGAGAGCCGGCTGTCCCTGCCCTCCATATTCCGGTGACAGCGTCATTCCCAGGAGGTCCATCCCGGCGTACATCGGCATGAGCTTCCACGGGAACTCTCCGGTCCTGTCGACCTCCGAGGCGAGGTCCTTGAAGTTCTCCTTCTCCCCCATCTCCCGGATTGTCTGGACGAGCAGCTGCTGCTCCTCGGTCAGCTTGAAGTCCATCTTGCTCCTTTCACCTGGTCGCAGGGCGTCTCCCGACGCCTCAGATCGCCGCTGAGAGCTCGGAGACGTCTTTCAACTTCTCCAGGCCCATCACCAGCTCTATTATCCTGTCGGTGTCGCGGCCCTCGCGCAGCGAGGCGAACCGCTTCACCTTTTCCATTATCTCGGGCGCCTCCATGGGGTCCCGAGGGTCTCCTTTGGGGATGTCGACCTGCCTGGTGAGCACCCCGCCGTCTTTCATGGTCAGCTCGACCCGGCTCGCCGTCTTGTCCGGGTACATGGCGTTGAGCTCGTCGTCCATCTCGACCGTCACCCTCGAGGCCAGCTCCATGACTGCAGGGTCCGCCATCCTGCGCTCGGTCAGCTGCGCGGGGCCGAGCTCGCCGTCGAGCAGGCAGGCCGCCACTACATAGGGGGTCGAGAACTGGGCGGAGACGAACGTCCCGTTCTCCGGCACGCCCTTGCCGACAGCGACCGACGCAATGGCGTAAGTCCTTACAAGGACGCTGTCCACGTCCGCCGCGCGCACAGCCTTCTCCTTCATCAGCTCGAGGGTCGCCTGCGCCGCGCCGTGCGTGTGCCTGCAGGCGGTGTAAGGCTTGAAGTAGACGTCCATTATCGTGTAGCGCTCCCCCAGCCCGTCTGTTATGCGGTCGAGCACCGGCTCCGCCCCCGAGCGGAGCGTTATCTGGGTGAAGCCTCCGCCGAGCGCCGAGCCCTCCAGCACCTGCGGGTGCCCCGTGATGCCCGCGTCCGCCATCCCCGCGGCACCGATGCCCACCACCGCGGCCTGCCCGCCCTGCAGTATCTTCACGGTGTAGCCGCCCATCAGGTCCTCCGCCATTGATATGGGCAGCAGGTACCCGGCGTTGCCCATCGCGTTCAGCGTACCCTCAGCGTCGAGTCCCATGAGGCGCGCGGCCGCGGCAGCGGCCCCGAATGAGCCGCAGGTGCCCGTCGGCAGGAAGCCGGACAGGGTGTGGAACGGGTGCACCGCCGCCGCGGCCCGGTTGGCGGCCTCGTACCCGGCGACCACCGCTTCCAGCACCCTGGAGCCGGGGAGCCCGAGCCACTCGGCCATCGACAGCGAGGCCGGCATCACGGCCGAGCACGGGTGGTTGCCCCCGAACCTCACGCCGTCCTGTGCCTCGATGGCCTCAGCCAGCACTCCGCCTATGAAGGCGGCGTCACGGACGCTGGTCTTGAACCCGCACGCGGGCACGCTCACGCCTTCGCACGCCTGGCTCCGGTAATACCCGACCACCCGCTGTACGGCATCCAGCTCGAGGGAGCCGTAGATGTTGGCTATGTAGTCGAGCACGCACAGCTTCGCCTTATCCACCGCTTCCGCCGGAAGTGCATCCAGGGAGACCCCCGCGCAGAATTCAGCAAGCTTCCGTGAGTACTCCATCTCCAGACCTCCTGCTCAGACGTAACCGCGCCTCTCGTAGATCTTTATCATCCTGGCCGGATCGATGATGGTCCGCAGCACTCTGAGCTCCTCGCGGGTGGGCGGTTCCGTCTCGTGGACGTCGTCGGCGACCTTCAGGTCCCACGGCGTGTTCTCCACGATCTCTTCGACGGAGCTGTCCGGGTGATATGAAGCCAGGTACGCGACCTTCGTCTCGTCGTCGAACCTCATGACCGCCTTGTTCGTGACGATCACCTGCGGACCCGTGTCAGGCGGGAGGCCCCACTTCTCCCGTGCGCCGGGCCCGTCGAGGTAGCCGGGGGTGGTGATGAAGTCCACCTTCTCCGCCAGCCTGCGCGTGTCGTGGAGCGCGATTATCAGCACCCTCTTGACGAGGGCTCCTATGGGGCTTGCACCCCCGCTGCCGGGCAGGCGGCTCTTCGGGCTCTCGTAGTCGCCGATGACCGTGGTGTTTATGTTCCCGTACTTGTCCACCTGGCTTCCGGAGAGGAACCCCACGTCCACCCAGCCGGCCTGGAGGAACATCCCCATCACCTCTATGAGGCCGCCGATCATGGCGGCTCCGGGATTGAGGCATGGGTCGCCGACGGACACCGCCGGGCGCTTTGGGTCCGCGTCATACACCCCCGATTCCTGCATCATGACCGCGCTGGGCGCCTGTATGTGCTTGGCGATGTTCGCGGCCACCGTCGGGAACCCGGTGCCGACCATCACCCTGTCGTTGTCCCGTATCTCCCGGGCGCCGCAGCACGCCATCAACTCCGGCTTGATCCAGGGCTCGTCCAGAACGCTCATCTGCCTTCCCCCCTAGTACGAGTAGCTGACCGGGTAGCCGTAATCGAAAGCGGCCGCCAGGTCGGCGAACTGCTTGTACCCGAAGCGCTCGATGTAGTGGTTTACGTAGGCGGTCCTGTCCTCCACCCCGAAGACCCACTCGTCAAGGAAGGCTTGGAAGTCCTCGACGGTATTCGAGGCCGCCTGGTACATATAGCCGAAGTTGAGGTCGACGTCGTAGAATCCCGGAGTGTATCCCGGGTGCGAGCCGAACGGCTCCTCGACCACGGCCACGACCTTGAAATCCGGCACAATGGTGCGGGACGGGTCCTTGCCTACCACCTCACGGCTGACCAGCCGCTCGCAGCTCACTATCACCTTGCCGGAGGCGTTCGCCCCCACCTGGCAGTCCCCGCCTATCCCCCACATCTGCGCATTGCCGTTCTCGTCGCACTGCTGGACGTGGATGATCGCGACGTCCGGGTTGAGCGCCGGCACCAGCATCACCGGGCTGCCGTCGAACGGCGAGTCGATCATCTTGAACTTGCCGTCGCCCATGAATCCCCTGATGTTCATGAGGTCGGTGCCCACCATGTCCTTGACCGGGATGAAAGGCATGCCCATGGACCCCGCCATCAGCATCATCGGCAGCGATAGGTTCGTGTACTCCTCGAGCTCTATCTTGTGCGGGATGCCCTTCTCGATCGACCGCCGGAAGCAGCGTCCCAGCCCGTAGAGCCCGAGCGATAGGAACGTGGAGACGAACCGCTTCACAACTCCGGCGCCGATGAGCATGTCGAAGTCGTCGGCCGCGTTGCTCCGGGTTATGGTGAGGTCCTTCCTGCCCTGCCTGATGAGCTCGTGCACCGCCGAGAACGGCGTCCGGCAGATGTATCCGCCCATGAACAGGAAATCCCCGTCGTGGACGTGCTCGGCGACGGCGTCGCGCATTGACATGACCTTGCTCATGACGTGTCCCCCAGTGCCATCTCGGTCGCCGGCGCCCGATTGAGCCCCGGCTCAAAGCCTGTTTCCCGCTGCCGGGTCACGAAGGCCCGGCGCGGGTCTAGTCGAGGTCGTACTCGGTGCGGCTGATTATCTCATCCTGCGCGGTGTCGCTCAGCCCGGTGAAGAGAGCCGAGTAGCCGCTCACCCTTACGACCAGGTCGCGGTACTTCTCCGGCTCGGCCTGCGCCTGGCGGAGCATCTCGGAGTCGAGCATGTTGAACTGCACCTGGAAGCCGCCCTTGTCGAAATACGTCCTTATGAGGTGCACCAGCAACTGCGGCCTGGCCTTCCGACCCTCGAACCGGAGGTTGAGGTTGGTCCCGTTGTGCACCCTGACGAGCGGGAGCTTCGTCACCGAGTTCATCACAGCCGTGGCGCCCTCCAGCGCGTTGCCGGTGGTCGGCGTCAGGCCGTTGCCCAGGACGTCACCCGCGAAGCGACCGTCGGGCGTGGCCCCGGTGAAACATCCCATCGCGACGTGGAAACCGACCGAGAAGATCCCCGGCCAGTAGTAGCCGCCGCGGTAGTTGCGGTGTTTCGCCAGCTCGTCGCAGAAGTGGACGAGCACCCGCGAGGCCATCTCGTCGACCTCGTCGACGTCGTTGCCGTACTTGGGCAGCCTGTTCAGGAAGTAGCTCCGCTTGTCCTCGGCGTCCATCCAGTCCGTGGCCATCCATTCGGCGAGGTCCGCCATCTCGAAGGTCCTGTCCTCGAAGACCGCCTTCTTCACCGAGTAAAGGCTGTCCGCGGTATTGGCGAACCCCATGAACTGGACGCCGGTGGAGTTGTACACGGCGCCGCCCCCGGTGAGGTCGAGGCCCTTCTCGATGGGCCCGTCTACCATGGCTGACGCGAACGGCGAGGGCACCAGCTCCGCTATCGCGAGGTCCAGGACCTTCATCCCCTTATCGATCTGCCCCACGAAGTAGCGCACCTGCTCGTCGTACGCTTCCCATACCTGCTCGAAAGAGGTGAACCCGGCGGGGTCGCCGGTCGCCACCCCGGACTGGTAACCGAACACGTTGTCAATGCCGTTGGAGAGGGCGAACTCCAGGCACTTCATGCCGTTGAACTGCACGGCGAAAGTGGAGCCGAACGTCTTGCCCTGCGCGTTCGGTTCGACGCACCCGACCAGCCCGTAGTCGCGGGCGTCCTCGAGAGCCACGCCCGCGTCAACCAGGGTGTCGATTATGGCTTCGTCGTTCAGGAAGTGCATAACGACATCGTCGGCCGCGTATTCCGCCGCCCGGTTGAAGAACTCGGGGGGGGATTTCCTGCTTATGCGGACCCCGAAATTCGGCTGGACGGTCCGGATGTCGGCGTAAGCGTCGAGGCCGATGAAGCTCAGCTCCGTGGTGGCGTCCTCGCCGTCGCGGCCGAGTCCGCCCACGGTGACGTTCTGCGTCGTCTTGCCCTCTGTTCCCTCTCCGCCCGGGATGAAAGCCTCCTCCAGCACGTTCCATATCTCGCAGGTCTTGATGAACAGGAGGGACATGAGCTCCCGGGCCTCGTCGGGCGTTATGCGCCCGGCCTCGAGGTCGGCGCGGTAGTACGGGAACAGCACCTGGTCGATGCGCCCCAGTGATATCGAGTTGCCCCCTGACTCTATCTGGGATATGAGGTGGATGAAGTAGAGGCCCTGGACCGCCTCCCGGAAGCTCCCCGCCGGGTACTCCGGTACCCGGCGGCAGACCCGGGCAATCTCCTCGAGCTCGGCCTTCCTCCGCGTATCGGCCTCGGAAGCGGCCATAGATTCCGCCATGTCAGCGTAGCGGTTGGCGAAGCGCGCGGCCGCGTTCATCGACCGTATCATCGCCTCGTACAGCAGTCCCTTCTCGCCGGCGCGCTCCTCCTCCGAAAGGCCGTCCAGCTTCTCACGCACGTCGGTGATGACCCCGGAAAGTCCGCGCTCCAGCACCCTGGGGTGGTCCATCGTGAAGTGCCCTATGCCGTAGGTTATCTCGAGCATCATGGTGAAGACGTACTTGTCCATATCCTCCTCTACGTCGGCCGGCAGCAGCTCGTAGAGGCGGTCCTCGACTGTGCGCCCCTCCCAGAACGGAAGGACTTCCTCCCGGAGCACCTCCTTCTCCTCCTCGGTGATGAGGGCCCGCTGCAGGACGCGCTTCTCGAAGCTGTCCAGGTCGCCCTCGATCCATTTCGCCTTGTTCTCCGGGAACAGCGGCGCGCCCTTGAGCTTCGAGGTGCGGCAGCCGACGATGAGCTCGTCTTCCCTGATGGTGACCGTGATGTTGTCAAGGATCTCCTCGAGCGCCATGCTGATGCGTGTGAGCGGGTGCTCGTCCCAGTGCTTCCGCATCGACCTCGTGAGGTAGCGCGCGCGCTCGACGCAGACCTCCTGGGGGGCGCTGATTATCCGCTCCCTCAGCCTGGCCGCGCGGGGACGTTCATCCAAGAGTGCCTTTGCCGCTTCGGTCTTCATCTTGCCCCTCCTGTCCGGTTACCCGGAGTCTACCCCGGGCGCTCGGACCGCCGCCTTGTCGGCCGTCAATCCTTGACCTTGATGTCCATGAAGCTGACCAGTATGCCGTCCCTTATCTTCTTGGGGAGCACCTTGTTGATGAACAGGAAGAAGCTGTCGCGCACCGCGAACTGCGTGTAGAGCGGGGGCTTGTCCTTCCTTATGATCTTCACTATCTTCTCCGCGGCCTGCAGGGGGTCCGGAGCGCCCTTGATGAGCTCGTTGTCCCTGTCGATGAACCTCTTGACCCGCTCCCTGTAAGGGGAGCCCTCGGGCGGCAGGTGGTGGATCTTGGCCGCGAAAGTGGTCGAGACCTGCGCGGGCTCAATCATGGCCACCCGGATGTTGAACGGCTCGAGCTCGAGCGCCACCGACTGGAGCATGCCGCCCAGCGCGAACTTGGTCGCCGTATACACGGACTCGAACGGGAAAGGTATGCGCCCCACCAGGGAGGACATCGCTATCATCTTGCCGCCCCCAGCCCCTCGCATCGCCGGTATGAACGCCTGGAACAGCGCAGCGGCGCCGACAACGTTTATCTCCATGCACCTGAAAGCGCTCTCGAGGTCGATCTCCTCGAACGGCCCGAAGAATCCGATGCCGACGTTGGAGAGCACGGTGTCGACCTTGCCGTACCTCTCGAGCACCTTGTCCCGGAACTCGAGGATGCGCGGGCGGTCGCAGATGTCGAACGCCTCCAGGAGATGGTCTCCGGCCGTACCCTCGAGCTCCTCGGCAAGCGTTGATATGCCTTCCGCATCGCAGTCGAAGCCGGCTACCGTATCACCGGATTTCGCCAGCAGCTTCGCCACCTCCCGTCCCATGCCGTCCGCCAGACCCGTAATGACCACTACCTGCGACATTTTCTCCCCCTCCTGTTCAAGCACGGACGGTCATCGGGGCGGCATCGCAGCCGCCTGAGTCGTACCACTCTTTGATCTGCTTCATGGACCCGGCGAAGTCCGGGTACTTGAGCTCGAACCCGGTCGCCTTGAGCTTGCTTATGTCGACCACATAGTCGTCGTACAGGTACCGCACCGCGTCGTACTCCAGGTCGGGTATCTGACCCTTGCGGGCCGCCGCCCACCCCTGGACCTTCGCCATCGCCTTGACGACGCCGAGCGGGACGTGCATCTTCGGCGGCTTCGTCCCGAACACCTCGGCGGCGAGCGTCAGCGCCTCCTCGACGGTGGGATTGCTGTCGTCGGCCAGGTTGTATATCTGTCCGATGGACTCCTCGCGGTGCGAGAGGTACTCGACGGCCGCGGCGACGTCCTCCGAGCGTATGTTGGAGAGCAGCTGGCGGCCGTTCCCGGGAATGGCGTTGATGGACGTGGGGCGCGAAAACGCCTTTCCCGCGCCGTCGTTGCAGCGCGGCCCGTAGACCGTGCAGGGCCTCGTCATAATCGCGGGAAAGCCCTCCTCTATCCTTCTCAGCATGACGTCCTCGCCGTCACGCTTGCTGCGGCCGTAATCGTCCTGGGGCTCGCGCGGGTCGTCCTCCCTGAACGGGCGCCCGCGGTACGGCCCGTAGGCGCTGGTCGAGGCCACGTGCACGAACACCTTGACCCCGGCCTTCATTGCGGCTTCTGTTATCCGCTCCACGCCCAGCACGTTGGTCGGGTAGAGCTTCTCGTAGGGGGTAGAAAAATTGCAGATGGCCCCCAGGTGGAAGACCCTGTCCACCTCACCCTCGAACAGGGGCGGGATGGTCTCGGGTCTGGTGAGGTCAGCGCCCACGAACTCGACCCCCAGCGCGTCGAAGAACGGGGTGGCTTTCCTCGGGCGGGCGGTCGCCCGCACCCGTACCCCCATGTTCGCCAGGTATTCGACCACGTGGCTCCCCATGAAACCGGCCGCGCCGGTGACGAGTGTTATGCCGTCGAACTCCATGAGCACCTCCCGTGCCGAGGTCGTGCGTCTCAGTCCGCCGCGCCGGAGGCCGCGGGGGATCCCGCCGCCTCCAGGCCTTGCACTATCTCCTCACGCGCCCGCCGCAGCCACTCGAGGAACATCTCGTTGAAGCTGAAGCCGAGCTCGGACATGAGCTGGACGTAAGGGCCGTGCCGCGAGCGCCTGGGCATGTGGCCCTCCCTGCCCTTCAACTGCCCCTCGTAGTATGCTATCTGCTCGTCGATTATCCTCAGGGCGTCCTCGGTCCTGCCGAAGTCGAAGAAGACAAATCGCGTGAGGAACGGATCGCGGATTATCATCGGGCGCTCCGGGGAGGCTGCGAGCCACCGGGTGAACTCCTCCCGCCCCGCGTCGGTGATCGAGTAGGACTTCTTGTGAGGCCCCCCGTTCTCGGAGGGGGTCACCTCGAGCATCTCTACCAGGCCCTCCTCCTCGAGCTTGCGAAGCGTCTGGTAGATCTGCCCGTGGTTGATAGACCACATGTTCCCGAAGTCGCTCTCGATGACCTCCTTGATGCGGTACCCGTGCATGTCCTTGTACTGCAGGAGACCCAGGATGGTGTACCTGACGGACATTTCCATCACCTTCTGGACGGGGTTGCCTGAACTATGAGGAATTTATATATGTTGAGAGTATATACTGTCAAGACTCTTTTTCTGCAGGACCCGTTACCCTGCGCGGCAGATATGACAGGATTGGCGACGGTGCGGGGGAACTATAGATGAGAGCCCGGAACCAAACCCGCTGCCCCGGCGGTCCGAGGCCGGGGGAAGGAGGTCGCGCCACATGAAAAGGCTTATCGCTCTACTGCTCGCCCTCGCAGTGATCCTGCCCGCGGTGGGCCTCGTCGCAGCCGGCTGTGGAGAGCCGACGCCGGAGGAGGCGCGGGCCCAGCTGGAGACGGACCTCGATTCGCTCGAGACGGCCCTGACAGAGCTCGCCAACCCGACCATCTATACGAGCAAGGATTCATTCGACGAGGCGGCCGACGATATCAAGGTGGCGTTCAACGACGTTATCAAGTCCGCTAAGCAGGTCGCCGACATCGAGACCGAAGACTTGCAGGACGCCTGGGACCAGCTGGAGAAGGCGATAAACAGCGACAAGCCCCTGACCGAGAAGATAGTCGACGTCCAGGAGGCGGCAGAGAACCTGAAGGACGCCTGGCAGGCGCTCGTCGAGAAGCTCGACGAGACACAGTAGCGGGGAGACGTTCATTTGGCCGAAGACCGCGCGGCGGAAAGAGAGAAGCTGAAGGGACGCGTCCTGGACGCGGGCAACCTGGTCGCCTACCAGGAGGGCTCGGTGGTCAGCCGCGAGATAGTAAGGGGCGGCGCGGGTACCGTCTCCGTCTTCGCCTTCGACGCGGGCGAGGGCCTGAGCGAGCACACCGCGCCGTTCGACGCCCTTGTCCACGTGATAGACGGCGCCGTGGAGGTCAGCATCGGGGGAGAGCCCCACGAGGTAAGCGCCGGCGGAATGATAATCATGCCGGCCGGCATTCCCCACTCCCTCAATGCCCTTGGCCGCTTCAAGATGGTGCTTACCTTGATCAAGGAGTGACAGGGGCAGGCACGATCGGCCAGTAACTCAAGGTCAGACCACTCTTACTGGGAGAATTCTTACTACCCAGGCGTATAATCTTGATGTCTGAAGTCGGCGCTTCTCATGGCGATCTTGGGGGTGGCATGAATAAGCTTCGTCTCCTATGGGCTTGCCTGGTATCCTTCTTCCTGATCGTCACATTTCCGGCCTCGGCACTTGCTGATTCGACGATCCCATGTCCTGGGCCCCGGTTACAGATGACGGAGTTCCAGTTGCGGACCCAGGTCCTTATCGGTTACAGCAATGGCCCTGCCGATATCACGGCGGGTCCGGATGGAGCAATGTGGTTTACCTGGTATACAGAGGAAGCCAAGCCGCGGATTTGCCGCATCGACATGACCGGGTATTTCACGGAGTATGGATCGTGGGACGAGCCTCTTGATGACTTCGAATCGTGGTCACTGGCCGCAGGCCCGGACGGCGCCATGTGGTTTACCGAGTGTAGCACCAACAGGATCGGCCGCATCACCATGTCTGGCGAGGTCACCGAGTTCCCTGTCCCGACCCCGAACAGTTGGCCCATCGATATCATTGAGGGCCCGGACGGCGCCATGTGGTTCACCGAAGCGGCGGGGAACCAGATCGGCCGTATCAGTACATCTGGTGAAATAACGGAGTTCAAGTTGTTGGATGATGCGCGTATACCTTACGGTATCACCACCGGGCCTGACGGCGCTCTGTGGTTCATCGAGTATGCGTCGGGCCAGATAGGTCGAATGACCACCTCGGGATCAGTCACTGAGTTCGATGTACCGGGTGGATTCGAGAGCGGGCACGGACCTTTCGGTATCACGGCGGGGCCTGACGGCGCAATCTGGTTCACGGGGCTCAAATCCAACAGAATCGGGCGCATCAGTACGTCCGGTCAAGTGAGGGAATTCGGCCAGGGGCTGTCACAGGGCGGGATAGACGTGGGCCCGGATGGCGCTCTCTGGCACGGTAACGGCGCGATCGTACGAACAACACCGACAGGATCGAGCACTATTTATGACGGCGTGGAAGGTAGTTGTTCAAGCATCGCGACCGGACAGGACGGCGCTTTATGGTTCACTATTGCAGATTTCACGTCTGACGGCAGCCTCGAATTCGGAAAGATAGGCAGGGCGCGGCTCATGCCCAACTCGCCATATTACTTCGCGGAGGGCACCTGCCGCTCGGGCTTCGATACATACTTCTGCATTCAGAACCCGAACGATACCTCCGCCGAGGTGAACCTCAGGTATATGAAGGGGGACGGGACCACCGAGGAGGATACGGCTGTCATCCCGGCCCACTCGAGGGCGACGGTCACTCCGAGGGACAGGCTGGGTTCGGGCGATGACGCCGCCCACGATTTCGCAACCGTCGTACGGTGCAAGGATGACAGGTCGATAGTTGTTGAGCGCTCTATCTACTTCAACTACAAGGGGAAGTGGACAGGCGGCTCCGATGTTGTCGGAGCGAGCGCTCCGGCGCACGAGTTCTTTTTCGCTGAAGGCTCGTGCCGCCCGGGCTTCGACACTTATTTCTGCATATTCAACCCTGGAGAAGAAGAAGCGTATGTGGAACTCACGTATGAGAAGAAGGGTCACGAAGTAACGGAAAGCCAGGCGCTGACCGTACCGGCGAACTCAAGAGCCACCGTCTATCCGAGGGACATCATGGGAACTGCTCAGGACGATGCGCACGATTTCTCGACGGTCGTCGAGAGCAAGGGAGTCCCGGTAGTCGTGGAGCGGCCCATGTATTTCAACTACGAGGGGCGATGGACCGGCGGAAGTGACGTGATGGGTGCCACCAGCAGGAGCAATACCTGGTACTTCGCTGAAGGGTGCACAAGGGCCGCTGCTGAAGGAACCTTCCGAGAATGGTTGTGCATCGACAATCCCAACCATGACGCTGATATCCACATCCTATATACACTCGAAGACGGGAGCACTATCAGCAAGGCTTACCCTCTCATGGAGCCAGGACGCAACACGATCGACGTAACCGCCGATGTCGGAGCTGGCCACGATGTCTCAATATCGATGAGGGCTCACGATCACTTCGCTAACCCGGGCTTTCCGCATGACAGGTCGATAACCGCCGAGCGGCTGTTGTATTTCGACTACGGCGGAGGTTGGACGGGTGGAAGCGCGTCTCTCGGAGCAACACCGGTGGACTGCTACTTCGCAGAAGGGACGTGCCGCCCCGGCTTCGATACCTACTTCAGCATCCAGAATGCCGGAGACGCCACTGCCGACGTGAAACTCACTTACACGAGGGGCGACTGCACGATCTCCACGCAGGATGTGCAGGTGCCGGCTCACTCGAGGGCGACTATCCAACCGAGAGACGTGCTCGGCACGGGTGACGGGCCCGCATACGACTTCTCGACCTCGGTCGAGTGCACGAATGGGCAGACAGTAAGGGTTGAGCGGCCGATGTATTTCAACTACAACGGCGCATGGACGGGGGGCCACGTCTCGCCCGGGTATAAGCCTGGGACCGTACCGCCGGGCTAACCGGAGGACACTGAACCTATGTGACCGTCCGAATTGCTCCTGACTACTTGCTCATGCGTCTGCGCAGTATCCAGAGCGCGAGGAGCGCCAGGCCCGCCATCTGCAGCGGCTCCAGTATCCTCATGGCCCTTACCATGCGCTCGTACGGCTTGTACTCGACGTTGAGGGAGACGGACCTGTTCATCTTGTCCCCCGCCACGAGCTCGGCGGTCTTGTTCGCCGTCCAGATGGCCGCCTCCATGCCTCCCGAGCTGACGTGCGTCTTGGTGTAGTCGCCTGTCAGGTAGAGGTTGTCCAGCGGCGAGCGCTGGAAAGGCCGGAACGACTCCATGCCCGGGTGCGGCCTGTAGACGCCCTGCCTCTGGCGGACCACCTTCCACTTCCTGACCTCGGCCTCCTGCGCGACCGGGAAGTCTTCCCTTATGCCCTCGATGCACATGTCGAATATGACCCTGTCCGGCAGGCCCTCTATGTGGTCTGCCGGAGAAAGTACCATCTCCAGCATACTGCCGCCCTTGAAGATGTGGGGCAGGACGTTCGAGAGGTCCGCGTAGGTGTTGTATACCCTGTTGTTAGAGAAGAAGGTGACGTCCACGTCGGTGAGCTTCCGGTCGAACCAGACCTGCAGCGAGAGCGACGGCGCGTAGCTGTATCGCCAGAGCTGGCGGAAGTAATCGTAGTCGAACGCCTCGTCCGGGAGCACCCTCCGCAGGGAGTACGGGCTCATCGCCGATACGTACAGGTCGGCCTCCACGGTCCGGCCGTCCTCCAGCGTGATGCCCGCCACCTTTCCATCGTCCATGTTGATGGCGGTGACCGCCGTGTTGAGCTCTACCTCGCCCCCTTTGCGCTTGATGTAGTCGAGGCAGCTGTCCACCCATATCTCGCCCAGTCCCCCGTTGGCGAAACCGATGCGTGAGTTCTTCGAGGAGATGAACATCTTCAGAAACCAGTTGATCATCACCTTCGCTGAGACCTCGAAGCCCCTGGTGAAAGTGAGGCCGTTGATGGCCGGCTCCATGAGCGCCCGCATGCCCTCGAGCGAGCCGTACCGGGACAGGAAGCTCTCCATGCTGACGTTGTCTATCTCGTCTAACCGTGGTATCGCCCGCATCATGCCGAACCCCATCGGGAAGCCGCCCATTATCATCTTCCAGCGGGGAGCCGCCTTGAAGTCCTTCAGGAGGTACCCCATCGCGTACAGCGCGTGGAGCGGGGCGGGAAGCTTGATGAAGTTGAGCACCGCGGACTCTCCGCCGGGCATCTGGAAGTAGAACCTGGAGTCCTTCCAGGTGATGTTCCCGTATATGCCCATCTTCTCGAAGAACGCCAGGAGGTTGACGTAGTACGGCATGAACACGTGCAGGGCGTTGTCTATCATGTCGCCGTCCTCGTCCAGCCAGGAGCTCGCCCTGCCGCCGAATATCTCGTCGGCCTCGAGCAGGGTCACCTCTACGCCCAGGTCGAGGAGGTTTATCGCAGTGGCCAGACCGCTCATCCCTCCGCCCATTATCACTGCCTTCATCGTCTACCTCCCAGTGCCCAGTAGCTTTCCTGACTCACAAGTCATTCTGACTTATCGTTTTAGCACAGGAGGGGCGTACTTTTCAAGCTGTTTCTGACCACCGGTAGACTTGCAAGCGCCCCTCAAGGGTCTACAATTGAGGTATAGCGGCATGCGGCAAGGGAGGAATCATGGAAGTCGAAGAATTCCTCGGTGTGGTCGCTGAAGGTCTCGGCGTGCAGGACCTCAAGGAGGCGGACAGGGTGGTGCGCGTGGTGGTCGGGGCACTCAAAGCCACCCTTCCCGGGGAGAGGGCAAACCTCATATCGGAGGCCCTGCCCTCGGGACTCGCCTCCGGCTGGGAAGACGTGGCTCCCCTTTCGGAGGACATCCTCGAGAGGGCTGAGTTCTACCTCGAGGAGGAAGAGCCCGCCGTCGAACACGAGCAGTACCCCAGCATCACCCAGGGCTAACGCACAACGGGGTCAGGTCACTTTGTTGCATTTGCACTTCCGTCAAGAAAAGGCACTTGAAATGCAACAAAGTGACCTGACCCCGATTTTGCATCAGCTCTCTTCGAGGAACGGGTAGCGGTAGTCGGTCGGGGGAAGGAACGTCTCCTTTATGGCGCGGGGCGAGACCCAGCGCTCGAGGTTGATCCAGCTCCCCGCCTTGTCGTTGGTACCGGACGCCCGCGAGCCGCCGAACGGCTGCTGGCCCACCACCGCCCCGGTCGGCTTGTCGTTGATATAGAAGTTACCCGCTGCCCCGCGCAGGCCCTTGACCGCCTTTACTATCGCGAAGCGGTCCTGCGCGAAGATGGCCCCCGTCAGCGCGTAGGGGCTGGTGGTGTTGCAGAGCTCCAGTGTCTCTTCGTACTCCTTCTCCGGGTACGCGTAAACGGTGAACACGGGCCCGAATATCTCCTCGCACATGAGCTTGCTCCGTGGGTCCCTGCTCTCCACGACGGTCGGCTGCACGAAGTAACCGTCGGAATCGTCGTAAGTCCCGCCGCAGATTATCTCCATGTTCGGGTCCTGGCCCGCGAACTCGATGTACTCCGCTATCTTGTCGAAGGAGGCCTTGTCTATAACAGCGTTCACGAAGTTGGAGAAGTCGCGGACGTCACCGACCTTGATGGTCGTTATCTCGTCGAGCATCCTCTCCTTCACCTCGGGCCATATGCTGTCCGGGACGTACATACGGCTGGGGGCCGAGCACTTCTGGCCCTGGTACTCGAACGCGCCGCGTACCGCGGCCGCCACCAGTGCGTCGATGTCGGTTGACGCGTGCGCGAAGATGAAGTCCTTACCGCCGGTCTCCCCCACTATCCTCGGGTAGGAGTAGTACTTGCGAATGTCCGAACCGATGGCGAGCCATATGGTTGAGAACACGTACGTCGAGCCGGTGAAATGGACGCCGCCGAGGTCGAGGTGGTTCAAGACCGGCGGGCCTATGACCGGCCCGGGGCCGGGCACCATGTTTATGACTCCGTCGGGGAGGCCCGCTTCGGCGAGCACCTTCATTATGTAGTAGGCGGGAAGGACCGCCGTGGACGCTGGCTTCCAGACCACGGCGTTGCCCATGAGCGCGGGGGCCGTCGGCAGGTTGCCCGCGATGGACGTGAAGTTGAATGGTGTTATGGCGAACACGAAACCCTCGAGCGGCCTGTGCTCCATGTAGTTCAGGAAATCCTTTGTCGAGATGGGCTGGTCGTCGTAGACCTCGGTCATGAAGTAGGGATTGAAGCGCCAGAAGTCGATTAGCTCGCACGCCGAGTCTATCTCGGCCTGGTGGCAGGTCTTGCTCATGCAGAGCATCGTGGCCGCGTTCAGCGTCTGCCGGTACTTGCCGGCGAGCAGCTCCGCCGCCTTGAGGAGTACGGTGGCCCTCGACGACCACTGCATGCTGCTCCATGCGACCTTGGCCTCGTTGGCGGCGTCTATCGCCAGGTCGGCCTCCTTCGGCCCGGCCCTGTGGTAGGTGCCCAGCACCTGTGAGAGGTCATGCGGCGCCCTCATCTCGACCAGGTCTCCGGTGGTCACGTCCCGGCCACCGATGACGCATGGCACCTCCACCGGGTTGTCTATCATCTCCTGGAGTGCGGCCTTGAGCTCGGCGCGCTCCCTGCTTCCCGGCGCGTAACCGAGGACCGGCTCGTTCTCGGGCTTGCGGATGTGGAATATCCCGTTGAACATCTGGATCTCCTCCCAGTTCGATGCTTGTCGACTGACGCAACACCGGGGTCAGGTCACTTTGTTGCATCAGCACGCAAGCTGCCTGCGCCGGCGGGATAACGCAACAAAGTGACCTGACCCCTTTGTTGCAACGGAAGATATGATACCAGAACGCCCCGCGGGCGGGCTTACTTCAGGGCCCTGTAGAAGAACCTCGCGAACGGCCGTACCATCGCCCTGTAAAGCGAGGGGGACACCCTCTTCGCGAACACCATCGCCTTCATCTGGGCGGTCGTAACGACCAGCCGGCGGTCTTTCTTCACCGCCTCCACCACTAGTGCAGCGGTCTTTTCAGCAGAGAACCTGTTGGCCAGGGGGAACACGAACTTCTCGAGCCTGCGGCGGTCGAGCCCGCGCACACGGATGTGCCCGATTATCGGGGTCTTCGTGCTCCCGGGGCAGACCGTGGTGAGCACAATGTTGAAGCGTTCCACCTCGTGCTGGACGGTCTCCCCGAGGCCGACCAGGGCGAACTTCGACGCGCTGTAGGCGGACAGGCACGGGATGGTGACGAGCCCTCCACCCGAGGCGACGTTCACTATGTGCCCGCTGCGCCGCTCGATCATCCGCGGAAGGAAAGCCCGCATGGTGTGCACCGGTCCCCAGAGGTTGACCCCCAGAGTCCACTCCCAGTCTTCCAGCGCGGTGTCTACGAAATCGGCCCAGACGAATACGCCCGCGTTGTTGACCAGGAGGTCCGGCGCCCCGAACTCCTCGAGCACGCTGGCAGCAAGTGCGTCGACCTGCTCGCGGTCCGAAACGTCGAGGGCGTACGTCCTGCACTCGGCGCCCACCGCTCCGACCTGGGCGGCGACCTCGCCGAGGTCTGCGATGTCAGCCAGCAGTACGACGGCACCCTCACGGGCGAGCGCGAGCGCTATCTCCCTGCCTATGCCGCTCGCGGCGCCTGTCACGAGAGCGGTCTTTCCGCGGAGCTCTCTCATCGGTCCCCTTTCAGCCCGACACCTTATGTTTATCGGCTTCACCCTCGCGAGCCCTTGAAGCTCACCCTCCGGTGATAGAATAGTGCCCCTGCGGGAAGGGGGGCATGATGACCGGGAGTTTCAATGACGAGCTCGCTCTGGTGACGGGAGCCGCAAGCGGCATCGGCCGCGCGCTTTCCCTCAGGCTGGCCCGGGAGGGTTGCTCGGTGATACTGGTCGACATAGACCGGGAGGGCCTCGAGGCCGCGTGCCGCGAGATAGACCCCTCCGGCACCAGGGCGACCTGGTACCTGGCGGACGTGAGCGACGCGGAGCAGGTGGAAAGGCTCCACGAGCTCGTGACGTCCGAAGTGGGGACACCTGACATCCTGGTCAATTCAGCCGGTGTGGCAATGGCCGGGACGTTCGACCAGGTGAGCCTCGACGACTGGAGATGGCTGCTCGGGGTCAACCTCTGGGGCGCCGTGCACACCGTTCACTATTTCATCAACGACTTCTACTCCCGGGGCTCCGGCCACATCATCAACATGGCGTCCGCAGCGGGCCTCTTCGTCCTGCCGGAGGCTGGACTCTACACGACCTCAAAGTACGCCATGGTGGGATTCTCTGGCTCCCTCCGGATCCAGGCTTCCGTCCATGGCGTGAAGGTGATGACGGTCTGCCCCGGGTTCGTGGCGACCCCCATGCTCGAAAACGTCAGAAGCGCCGAGCCGGGCTTCATAGAGGACGACGCGGCAGCGGCGAGGCGCATTGCGATGCGCCCGGACAGGCTGATAGACAAGATACTCGCAGGGATGCACAAGGACAGCCCGGTGGTGACCTGCCCGTTCTATATCAATCTGATGTACGGCACCGCCAGGCACTTCCCCCGCCTGTGGGACCGCCTCATGAAAGCCGGCGCAAGGGCCGCATTCAGGGCTAAGCAGCGGCGAGGGTGAAAGCGCGCGCCTTCAGTCAGTAGCACTGGCGGAACCCGCCCACCCCGCCTGCCGACCTCCATCTCCAGTAGTGGTACAGCGACGCGAGCGAGCGGGCGCCGGGCTCCGGGGAGACGTAGATGGGCACGTCAGGGCCGGCTACTTCGGCCATGTGCCCCACGAAATCGCTGTGGCCCACTGCGACGACTACAAGTGGTTTCCCGGGCGAGGCGTCCTTTATGGCGGCGATGTCCCCGAACCATCCCCTGCCGTCGAATCCCATCTTCATCAACTCGCTGAACACGGCGTAAGGGATGATGGTGACCGCCAGCACCATGTCTATTTCGTCGTCCTCCATCAGCGCCGAGAGCGCCGCGGAGAACTGGCCGGACGGCCCGACGTCCAGGGGATTCTTCACATTCATCCATGTGGGCGAGTCGGCGCGCATGCGCTCCGCGGTCTTCTCCGAGAGCGGCGGCACGGCCAGGCCGTAGCGCACCGCCGTGTCCGTCGCCATCACCCCGAGGCTCCCGCTCGACGTGACGATGCCCAGGCGGTTGCCACGGGGCGCCGGCAGCGTTGAGAAGGCTCGGGCCATCTCGACCAGGCCCTCCAGGTTTGCGGCGCGTAGCGTGCCGGTCTGTGTGAAAACCGCCTCGTACAGCTCGTCCTCCCCGGAGAGGCTCGCCGTGTGCGACTCGGTCGCTGCCCTCCCGGCGGGCGTCCTCCCGCTCTTCAGGACCATCACCGGCTTCTTCATGGTCACGTCCGCGAGCACGCGCTTCAGGCGCACCCCGTCGGCCGCGCCCTCCAGGTACATCATTATCACGCCGGTGTCGGGGTCGTCCGCGAGGTGCTCAAGCACGTCGCACTCGTTGACGTCCATGCGGTCCCCAAGCGTCACTGCCTTGCTGACGAACATCCTGAACTGCGGCAGCATGTCGAGCAGGCAGTTGCCGAAGACCCCGCTCTGCGCGATTATCGCCGTCCGTCCGGGCTCGAGCGACTCGTCGATTATCTCCACCGTGCTGAACCTGTTGGCCGTGTTGACCAGGCCGACGCAGTTCGGCCCGATCACCCTGATGCCGTGCCCGGCGGCGACGGACGCGGCCTCGTCCTGCAGCTTGCGGCCCTGCTCGCCTATCTCGGCGAACCCGGCGCTCTCCACTATGGCGTGGCGTATCCCGCGGCGGCCTGTCTCCTCGAGCATCTTGGGGACCACCGCCGCAGGCACCAGCACCACCGCCAGGTCCACGGGATCGGGGACGTCAAGGACGCTCGGGTACACCTTCATGCCGTGCAGCTCATCGACCGAGGGGTTGACCAGGTATGTCCTGTCCGCCCAGCCGTGCGCCTTGAGCAGGATGGGGATGCCGTAGCCGAAGCCCATGTTCCGGCGAGCGCCGACTATGGCCACGCCCTCGGGCTCGAAGAACGTCCGCAGTCCGGTGTCGCTCATCTCCACCAGCCTACTTCTTCGGTATCAGCGACAGTATGTACTCCCAGACCTCGAGGGTCTTCGACAAGGCCGCGTCGTCGTGCTGCATGCACGTGTACATCCGCGTGCCGGCGAGGGAGTTCAGACCGTTGAGCGAGGCCACCATCTGGTAGTCCTCCGCGGTCTTGCGCCTGCTGATGACCTCGAACGCCTTCGGGCCGGTGATGTCGACCCAGAAGAAACCGGTGGTGACGTACTGGATTATCGGGCCGTAGTTGTAGAGGAAGAACGGCAGGTCCGGCCGGGTGTCGAACAGCGCGTTCAGCTCTGCGGTGAGCCTGTCGGCGAAGGCGGTCGACTTTACCACGGCGTCGTTCTCCTCCATAAGCCTTATAGCATGGTAGCAGGCCCCGCACGATATCGGGTTGGCCGCGAGCGTGCCCCCCAGGTAGGGCCGCTGGCCCATGCCCGCTCCGACTATCTCCATGACCTCCCTGCGGCCCGCTACGGCGCCCGCGCTCGGGAACCCGTGCGCGACTATCTTGCCGAGCACCGTCAGGTCGGCGGTTATGTCGAAGTACTTCTGCGCGCCGCCCATGTCGAGCCTGAAACCCGTCACCACCTCGTCGAAGATGAGGAGGGCGCCGTACTCATCACACAGCTCTCGGCACCGCCCGTTCCAGTCAGGGTGCACCGGGTGCACGCCGGACTCGCCGCCCACAGGCTCTATGACCATGCACGCGATGTCGTCGGCGTTGTCAGCGAACGCCTTCTCAAGAGCGTCGAAGTCGTTGGGCTTCACCTCGACCAGCAGGTCATACGTCTGGGGTGGTATGCCGGGCGAGTTGAGGCCGGCCGTCCCCGGCACGTGCAGGTTGTAGACGTAGGTATCGTACCAGCCGTGGTAGCTCCCCTCTACCTTGATGACCTTCTGCCTGCCGGTTACCGCGCGGGCGATCCGGAGCGCCGCCATGTCGGCCTCCGTCCCGGACTGCAGGAACCGGACCACGTCGACCGAGGGCATGTGCTCGACTATCTTCTTCGAGGCCAGCAGCTCGTACTCGGAGGTGAGACCCGTGGACGGCCCCTTCTCCTGGATTATCTTGACCACCTCGTCGTCCAGCGGGTCATAGTGGTGACCGAGGATTATCGGCGCGCCGCAGAGCAGGAAGTCGACGTACTCGTTGCCGTCCACGTCCCACATCTTGTAACCCTTGGCCCTGTCCATGGTCAGGGGGAACGGGTGGCTGGTCGCCAGATTATGCTCGACGCCCCCCGGGATATAGCTCTTGAGCTCCTCGAATATCTCGAGGGACCTCTTGCGGGTCTTGTAGAACTCGTCCTTGACCTTGTCCAGGACGTCGTCGGGAATAGGGTGCAGGTCGTCTTCCATGCAACGCGCCCTGCGCTCCATTATCTCGTCATAGTCCATATCCGATCACCTTCCCGTTTCCGGCATCGTGCAGCGATGCATCGCCCAGGTGATTCTATCAAAAAGGGGAGCGGCCTCGCCTTCAGCCTAACCGCCGGGGTGTCCCTTCTGAGAGCCCTTCTGCCGTATCTTCTCCATCAGCGCCTCGGCATTGCGCTTGGCCTCGCGCTGCTTCTCGTCCTCTGGCTCCCAGTACGGTTGGAGTATCTTCCAGGTTATGGTGCCGCTCAGTGGCGGCTCCGGGTAGGCGCCGATGTCGTACAGTTCCTGTCCCAGAAACTCGACGGGATCTTCCTGGTAGCACGACCAGACCGCCCTGCGAACGAGGTCGGGGTCCTGCTGGAACTGGAGGTCGACGAGCGTCAACTGGCTCCTGAATCTCTCTATCATCTCAAGGGATATGTTGTAGAGGAACGGATGCGGCGACTCCGTGCCGATTATCCTCTGCTTTGCGTCCACCCCGTTCTCGAAGAGTGCCTTCACCGCTTCTCCCGTGAGATGGCCCTCGGACTCAGGCCCGCCCATCACGAGGTAGCGGATGTTCGGGTTGGAGACCACGTTGCAGATGACCTTCTCGAGCCCTATATTCTCCGTCTGGAGCGTCCCCGAGAGGGCCGCGCCGCTCTCGGCCCCGACGCGAACCAGCTTCTCTATCTCGGGGGGCACCTTGTCCTGCTCCCACCTGAGGATGATGAGGACCGCCACCGGTGAGCGGTCGTTTCCTCGTATGTAGCAGCCCTCCTCGGGCGGGTAATCCGGGTGTGTGTCGACCTTGAGCACGGCTATCATCCCGCCTCTTCAAAGAACAGCTCGGCCGCGGGGACCTCCCCGATGTACTTTAGCTCACCATCAACTGCCACGGAAGGCGTCGCGCTGTTCAGCGAGAAGGCGAGGTTCTCTGCGAGCTCGGTCTCCCCCGCGCCCTCCAGGTATCCCCTGAGCGCCCTCATTCCCTCCTCGTAGTCCGCGTCCTCGCCGAGCATCCACGCGCGCACCTCGAACCCCGCGTCCTTTTCGAGCGCGGCCTTCAACGCCAACGCCCTGGTTATCTTCTCCTGCCTCGCCGGGGTGGGCCCCCCTGCGCACGTGCAGGCGATCGGTCCTATGAAGATCTCGACCAACCGTCTTGCTCCTTGCATGTTGTGCTAAGCCTCTTGAGCAGCCTGTTTGACGACTTGCTCTCTTTTTCTCGGGAAGTGATCGCGGGTTCGCAATCCTATCCTTACGAGCGCAAGCATGATGGGCACCTCTATCAGCGGGCCTATCACCGTCGCCAGAGTGACCTTCGAGCTTATTCCGAACACCGCTGCCGCAACCGCTATGGCGAGCTCGAAGTTATTACTCGAGCCTGTCAGCCCGACCACAACAGAGTTCTCGTAACTGATGTTGAGCACCCAGGATGCGAAGTAGCCTCCCGCGAACATCGTGAAGAAGAATATAGTGACCGGGATCGCAACAAGCAATACGACTATCGGCTCGTCGATTATGACCTCGCCTTTGAGTGTGAACATGACGATCAGCGTGAAAAGGAGGCCCACAATCGCCATCACCCGCATCCAGGGCGAGAGCTTGTGCTCAATCCACTCCTCGCCGCGGGTATTGACCAACCTGCGCCGCACAAAGAAACCTATTACCAGCGGCAACCCGAGAAAGACGAGTACCGTTACCAGGATATTCGGGATGTTGACCCTCGCGATGTCGAAGTCGATCTTCCGTCCGCTCGCGGCGATCTCGTTGACGTATCCCTTCGTCAGGAAGTAGGCGAAGAAGGAGAAGATGAACATCTGCACCACCGAGTTTATGGCCATGAGGACCATGGCCAGTGCGTTGTTCCCATCCGCCAGGTACGACCACATCAGGACCATGGCGATGCAGGGCGCGACGCCGAGCAGGACGACTCCTATCGCGTACTCAGGATGGCTGCGGAGGAATATCCACGACAACAGGTACATGTAAAAGGGCGAGATAAACCAGCAGAAGAAGATTACGATACCCAGTTCCTTCCAGGCCTTTACGGCCTTGACCGCCTCCTCCAGCCTGATGCGGAGCATGATGGGAAACATCATCATGAAGAGCCCGACGGCTATAGGGATCGAGACAAAGCCGAGCTTCACATTGTCAAGCTGGGTGCCGAGTTGGGGAAACAGCTTGCCCAGGCCGAGGCCGATTCCCATACACACGAATATCCACACGAAGAGGTAGCGGTCGAAGAAGTCAAGGTGCTTGGGCTTGCCGAGCTCCCTGTCCACGGATTCGGCGTGCTCCATCCTCTCCTCGACGTCCCCGGTCAACAGGTCACCGGCGCCGCTCTTCCTCTTCTCTCCCCGGCCTCCGCCTGTCATCAACAGTTCTCCTCAGCTCTTTCGCATGCCGCACGGGCTACGCCTTCGCGCACCTTCCTGTAGTCGAGGAACCCGCCGAACATCTCATTTACCCTCTCGAGGGCGTCCCTTTCCACCGAGTAATAAGTCCAGGTGCCTTCCTTTCTGGACCTCAGCAGCCCGGCTTCCTTCAACACGTTGAGGTGGTGGCTCGCCAGCTGTTGTGAGATGTCGAGCTCGTGCTCGACGTGGCACACGCAGCTCTCCCCGGCCGATAGATAGCACATGATCCTCAGCCTGTTCGGGTCACAAAGTGCCTTGAGCGCCTCCGCGAGCTCCATCACCCTGGGATCTCTCATGCAGCTCGGCCCACGTTCTTTCAAAATGTCTCTCCCGACTCTGAATATATACAAACCACCATTTGTATTATAGCACCTCGAGCGGAAGTCCGGCAAGCGATGCCGCGCCCGGCGATATAATCTCTTGTGACAACAGGTGGCGGATGCAAAGGAGCCAGCCATGAAAAAACCCGTGAGCGCTCCCATCTTCAACGAGGCCGACTTCCTCATCAGCATCGTGCGGCTCTCCATTCTCAAGGGCACCGGGGTGGACATCGACGAGCTCAAGGAAAAGCCCATCATAGGCATAGCCAACTCGTTTACCGAGATGAACCCGGGCCACATGCACCTCCGGGCGCTTGCCGAGCGTGTCAAGGAGGGGGTGCACGCGGGAGGAGGCATACCGTTCGAATTCAACGTCCCGGCTCCCTGCGACGGGCTCACCGAGGGCAACGAGGGGATGCGCTTCGTCCTGCCCCAGCGCGAGCTGGTGGCCGACGCGGTGGAGGTCTACGCGAGGAGCATGCTCTTCGACGGGCTGGTCATGATTGCGAGCTGTGACAAGATCATCCCGGGCATGATAATGGCCGCCGCGCGCCTCGACAGGCCGACCGTCTTCCTGCCCGGCGGCCCCGGCGCCTTCCAGATAAGGTTCTCCGCGAACATGAAGGACACGGTGAACGACAAGGACTACGACGACCTCCTGGACAAGCTTGCCACCGCCACCTGCGCAACGTGCGGCGCCTGCGAGCTCATGGGAACCGCTAACACCTTCCAGTGCCTCGCTGAGGCACTGGGGCTCACCATTCCGGGCTCCGCGAACGTCCCCGCCTATCACTCCGAGAAGCTTCTCTACGCACGGCGCGCCGGCAAGCGAGTCGTTGAGATGGTGGAAGAGGAGCTCACGGCCAGAGACATAATCACCAGCGACGCGATAGAGAACGCGCTGATAGTCGACCTTGCCATCGGCGGTTCCACCAACTCTGCGCTGCACCTGCCTGCGATAGCCCACGAGCTGGGCTCGGACCTTCCGCTCTCGCGGTTCAACGAGCTGAACCGGAAGGTCCCCACCCTGTGCTCGATACGCCCGAGCGGCCCGCGCGGCATCCAGGACCTGTACGTCGCGGGCGGCATACCCGCGGTGATGAAGACCCTGGCAGCGGACCTTCATATGGACAGCCTGAACGTCACCGGTATGACGTGGGCCGCCACCCTGGAGAACGTGCAGGTGATGGACGAGCAGGTCATCCCGCCCCGCGACCGCCCGTACCTCACCGAGGGCGGGACGGTCGCCCTCTTCGGAAACCTGGCCCCCGAGGGCGCGGTGGTCAAACAGTCGGCGGTGGCCGACGACATGCTGGAGTTCTCCGGCCCGGCGCGCGTCTTCGAGTCCGAGGCGGACTGCCTCGCCGCTCTTCGCGAGGGTTCGTTGAACGAGGGTGAGGTGGTCGTCATAAGGTACGAGGGCCCGAAGGGCGGGCCGGGGATGCCGGAGACACTGGCGGTGACCATGGCTCTCCCTCTCCACGGCTACCAGCGCGTGGCGCTCGTCACCGACGGCAGGTTCTCGGGGGCCTCGTCAGGCCCGTGCATCGGCCACGTGTCCCCGGAAGCCCAGGTCGGCGGCCCCATCGCGGCGCTTGAGGATGGAGACATGGTGACCATCGACATCCCGGGCCGGAAGCTCGAGGTGGGCCTCTCAGATGATGAGATAAGCGCCAGGCTTGCCGGATGGTCCGCCCCAGAGCCCGACGTGCCTCAAGGGTACATGAGGCGATATGTCAGGTCGGTGAGCTCGGCCGCGAAAGGCGCGGTCCTCGAATAGGCTCCTATTCGTAGAGCTTCCGGTGCTCCGCGGGCATCCGCGAGAAGGCCTTCTCGGCGTCGCGCGCGCTAAGGACATCAACCTCGCCGTCCTCGCGCTGTACGACGCAACCGGAGCGCTTGAGCAGGCGGTGGTTCTGCCTGGTCTCTTCTCTATCGCCCCAGCAGATTATCTGGCAGTTGCCGCAGGTCAGGTGCAGGCTGGTGTCCGCGAGCGCTATGTTCACGTACCCATCCGTCCCTCCCAACCGTTCAGGCCACTTGGAGTAGTTTTCCACAGCCCTGAAGAAGACCTTGCCCATCTCCTCCAGGCCGTCGGGAATCTCGTACCTGCCCGGCGACCAGGTGGACCACTGGCCGCTCGGGTGCAGGCCGGTGAACCCACCGCATACCAGCTGGCACGGCAGGTACGACGGCCGCGCGCTGAAGCTGAAGGTCGTCCCTCCCAGTGTCACCGAGGTCTCCCGCTTCGCGTCGAACATCCCGGAGGGACAGCAGGCGACGCACCTCATGCACCGGTCACAGAACGAGTCATCCTCCCCCTCGGGCTCCGTAGGTTCCAGCTCCGCGGACGTCACGGTCGTACCGAGGATGATGGCGGAACCGTAATCCTTGATGCCGATATTCCCCGACCACCCGAATGAGCCGACGCCCGAGCGCGCCGCCACGTACCGGTGCGATAGGTCCGGCGGCATCGAGAGCTCCCATCCCTCCACCTCTGTGCGGTAGATGTTGTTTGAGATTACCCTCTTCGAGACATAGCCCTCCTCCTCCAGCATGATAGCGAGCGCCTTGGCGAGCCTCGACGAGCGGACATTGGTGTCGAAGTTGTCCTGCTCGTGGGCGGTATGGCTCTGCTTTGAGAGATACAGCCGTATCTTGTCCCGGTCCAGCGGGAGGGCGAAGCTCACCGCCGACCTCGCTTCGGGGATGATGTAGCGCAGGTCAGCGCTCGGCGGGCCGCCGGCCATGGTCTCGAGGGTGGCGAATCCCACCTTCACCGCTCCTCTTTCCCTGAGGAACTCCTCTATACGGGCGTTCAATGACAACCTGCGCACCTCCAATGCTCGCCGCCGCACGCTCGCTGGCTAAAGTCTATTAGCTCAGACCCTCGCCAGTCCATACTGCCCAATGGGGAGTCGACATCGACCGCGCCCTGATAAAGCTCCGGGACGGCGAGTGAGGGAAGCCACGCCGGTCCTCCCGGCTGGACTTCCCCCACCGTTGCCGCATCTATAAAGCTGACAAGCGCGAGCTAGGCCGTCAGGCTCGAAAGGCCCATCGCGAACGGCATGTCGCCCTCTATCTTGAGCTTCCCGCTCATGAAGGCGGTCGGGCCCGCTATCTCGCCCTTGCTGATCGATACCCAGTCCTCGACTGTGCACTTGAAAGTGCTCTCCGGCGAATCGGCCCCGTTGAACGAGACCTTGATCACCGCGTTGCCTCCGTCCGGCGTGGTTAGGTCGAGCACCAGCACGCCGGAGACGCCCTTGATCTGGTCCAGGCGAGCCTTGTTCATCTGGCTCATGTCGGTGAACATGTCGGTGGCGCCCTCCATCTTGCCGGTCACGGCGGCCCGGAAGACGTCCTCGTTCATGGTCAGCTTCACCAGCGGATTGTCGACGGGCCCTTCCTTGACCTCCAGTTCCTTGCCGTCCTTGACGACCAGGCTGTAGGTGGTCCCGTCGACATCGAACTGCACTCCTACTTCGGTGCCCTCCATGCCGAGGGCGGCCGTCCCGGCCACCTGTTCGGCGAAGATCTTGGGAACGTATTCGTCGAAATATTCCTTTACGCCCACGCTCTCCGGTACGTCCACCATTCCCGGTACCTCCTTGTTCGCCTCCGGTTCTCACAGTGCGGCCTCAGGCAGGCAGCCGCGATCGCCTTCTCCTGGATGCTGTAAGTGTACCCATGATTGTCCCGGGCACCGCTCCACGGACTGACAGGTCAGTATAATATTTATAAATGACACCAGTGTCAATATGCCCGCGCCCGTCCGGCTTGCAGCGCTTTTCCCTGTGATAAAATCACACTCCATGACAGCGCGAAAACCAAGCATGAGAAGGGGTGTTAGGGGAAATGGGCGAATCCGCTGACTATGGCCGGGGGCTCATCGAAGTGGAAGATTGCACGCTCGTGGTAATAGACATGCAGGGAAAACTCCTCGACTTGATGCACGGGAAGGAATCCGTGCTACGGAACACGGTCAAGCTGCTGAAATTCGCGGAAATAGTAGGCATGCCGGTGCTGGTCACCGAGCAGGAGAACCTGGGGCCGAGCGTGGAGGAAGTGAGCTCTGCCGTAAAGGATTTCAGCCCGATAACCAAGATCGAATTCGACGCGTGCAGGAGGGCCGAGTTCGCCCGCGCCCTCGAGTCGCTGAGCAGGAAGACGGTGATAGTCACGGGTATCGAGAGCCATATCTGCGTGACGCAGACGGTCCTGGATCTTATGCCTGAATACACCGTTCACGTCATCAGCGACGCGGTCGCATCCCGTGCGCCTGAGAACAAGCAGGTTGCGATCGAGCGCATGCGTGACGCCGGCGCCGTCATCTCCACGACCGAGATGTTGATGTACGAGGCGCTGGTGAGGGCGGGGACCGACGAGTTCCGCCAGGTACTGAAGCTGGTCAAATAGCAATTTCTGCCATTGATTTCATCCTGCATATTGCTTGTGGACTCCCAATCAATATAATTCCTTTTAGTATTCGATTGCCCAATTCGGCAGGGCCTGCACGGGCAGAGAACGGGTCCCGCTACCGGGGCCCGCGAACCGACCTTGAATGGAGGACGATATGGCAGAACTCAAAGAATGCGTGCTGGTGGACGGCGTCCGGACACCCAACGCGCGCGCGCACCCGGCCAAGGGCTGGTTCCGGAACCTGCGGCCGGACGAACTGCTGACCGCCGTCTACCTGGGGCTCTTCGAGCGCAATCCCCAGGTCAAGCCGGAGGACGTAGAGGCGGTCTTCTGCGGGACGGCCAACCAGACCGGCATGCAGAACGACATCGCCCGCTTCGCCTGGCTTGCCTCCGGGCTGCCCGTGGAGGTGCCCACCAATGGCATCAACCAGCAGTGCCCCTCCGGGATGGCGGCCATGGAGCACGCCGCCAGGGCTATAATGTGCGGCGAGGGCGACATCTACATCGCCTCGGGCGTCGAGGACATGATGAACGTGGGCATGGGGATGGGGATGGACTTCCCGCCGAGGCTGGTAGAGTACTTCAACCCCGCGGAGCTCCCCATGGGACCCACGGCGGAGAAGCTCTCCGAGGTGGAGAATATCTCGCGCGCCGACCAGGAACTGGTGGCCTATCACAGCCACCTGCGCGCGAAGGCCGCCCGCGATGAAGGCAAGTTCAACGAGGAGATAGTGGCGGTCACCGGCCATGACGAGGAAGGAAACGAGTTCGTCTGCACCATGGACCAGTGGATACGCGACGACCCCTCCCTGGAGCAGATGGCCGGGATGAACCCGGCGTTCAAGCCCGACGGAGTGGTGACGGCGGCGACCAGCTCGCCCCTGACCACGGGGGCCTGCGCGGCGCTCCTCATGAGCCGCGAGAAGGCCGAAGAGCTGGGGCTTTCGTACTACGTCAAGTACGCGGGCGGCCAGATGCACGGGTGGGACCCCACCCTGATGGGCCTCTCGGCGTACAACGCCGCCAAGAAGCTGCTCGAGCGGAAAGGGATGAAGGCGAGCGACGTTGATGTCTACGAGGTCCACGAGGCGTTCAGCGTGGTCACGCTTGCCTGCGTGCGCAACCTCGGCATCGCTGAGAACGCCCCGTTCGACAACGTCAACCTCTGGGGAGGGGCCCTGGCGCTCGGCCACCCGCTGGGCGAGTCCGGCACCCGCCTGGTCATAACGCTTGCGAACGTCATGAAGAACGAGCGGCCCGACGCGAAGTTCGGCATGGCCATGATGTGCGGCGGCTTCGGCAACGGCAACGCCTCTCTCTGGGAGAAAGTGGAGTAGCGGGCAGGAGCCGACACGGATAAACTCGAGGGGGCCTCGAAAGGCCCCCTCGTTCATTTTCTGAACGCGGATGCCTGACCCCGGGAGGGAGTGGAATGCCTGAGCTCGAACACCTGTTCAGCCCGCTGGTGATAAACGGCCTGGAGCTCTCGAACCGGGCGGTGATGCCGGCCATGGGCACCGGCTACGGGGACTATGACGGTTCCGTAACGGACCGGCTCGTCGCCTACCTCGCAAGGCGGGCCCGCGGGGGCGCCGCGCTTCTCATCACTGAAGTATGCGCGATAGACCCCCGCGGCAGGGGCTTCCCGACAGAGATCGGCGCCTGGTCCGATGACCAGGTGGAAGGCCTTGCAAGGATCCCGGAGGCCGTTCACAGGGAAGGGTCCCGGGTGGCCCTGCAGCTCCACCACGCTGGGCGCGAGACGATGGAGGCTTTTGCCGGGGCCCCTCCCGAGGCGCCCTCCCCCATCCCGAGCGCGATGCTGAGGCAGCCCTGCGAGGAGATGTCCACAGCCCGCATCTCCGAGGTGCTCGAGGCATACGCGGCGGCGGCGGAGCGGGCGCGGGAGGCCGGGTACGACGCGGTCGAGCTACACGGCGCCCACGGGTACCTCATCAACCAGTTCCTCTCCCCTTTCAGCAACCAGCGCGAAGACGAGTACGGGGGGTCGGACGAGGCCAGGTCGCGCTTCGCACTCGAAGTCATCGCGGCGGTACGCGGGAGAGTCGGGGCCGGGTTCCCGGTGATCATCAGGGTGTCGGTCGAGGAAGCGGTACGCGGGGGTTACGGCCTCCCGTTCATGGAGTGGCTGGCGCCGCGGCTCGTCGGGGCCGGAGCGGACTGCGTGCACGCGTCCATCGGCGTCATCTCGACTCCCGGAGGCCTGACCATCGCGTCGATGGACACCGAACCCGGGTTCAACCTTGCCGGCGCGCGAGCCATCAGGGACGTGGTTGACGTGCCGGTCATAGGCGTCGGCAGGATACGCGATCCGCGGCTCGCAGACGAGGCGATAGCGAGAGGGGACGCGGACCTCATCAGCTTCGGCCGGCAGCACCTGGCCGACCCGGATTTCATCGCCAAGGCGCGCCGGGGCGATTACGACGACATCCGCTGGTGCCTGTCATGCAACCAGGGATGCATCGAGCGGCTGTCGTTCGAGCTCAAGCCGATAACCTGTGCCATCAATCCTGAATGCGGCGAGGAATATCTCGGAGAGCCGGAGGCCCCCGAAAAGCCGTCGAAGGTCTGGGTGGTCGGGAGTGGTCCGGCGGGGCTTTCCGCTGCGATGAGCGCCTCTGAGCGCGGTCACTCGGTCGAGCTGTTCGAGCGCGGCGCCGCGCCGGGCGGCCAGCTTATTCCGGCTTCGCGGCCGCCAAACAAGGGCGCCCTCGCCGAATGGGTCGACTGGGCGGTCCGCAGACTCGAGAGGTCGGGTGTCACGTTCAGGACCGGCACTGAGGTCACCGGCGCCGAACTGGCCGGCGGTAGCCCCGACCACGTCGTTCTAGCCACCGGTGCGCTGCCCTGCGTTCCCCCTGTCCCCGGAATCGACATGGAGAATGTGGTGGAGGCTAGAGCCCTCTTGATGGAAGAGGTGCCGCCCGTTGAGAGCGCTGTGATAATTGGGGCCGGCTACGTGGGGATGGAGACGGCCGACTACCTCATCGCGGCAGGCGTCACGGTCACGCTCCTGGAGAAGTGTACGACGCCTCCGGTGAGCCGCCTGACCACGCACGGCTACTGGATGCACAGGCGGCTGCGCGATTCCGGGGGTACCCTGGTGCTCGGCGCATGCGTCACCTCCATCGGCCCCGACACGGTGACCTACGAGCAGGACGGGGCCGAGCATACCATCGGATACCATGGACTGGTGGTTAACGCCTCGGGGGCCGTCCCGGAGGTGGGACTCCTTTCATCGCTCGAGGACGCCGGGATTCCATACACGATGGCAGGCGACGCCGTCTCGCCGCGCAGGTTGATCGAAGCGGTTCACGAAGGCTACGCCGCCGGCCTCGCTCTTTAGAAAACGCAACATCGGGGTCAGGTCGTTTTGTTGCATTATGCATTTCCCCGGGGGTAAACCACTGGAAATGCAACAAAACGACCTGACCCCGATGTTGCATCAGGTGGATTCGCGCCTGGCGAGCTCCTCCTCCAGCAATGCGCGCCTTAGCACTTTTCCCACGAGGCTCTTAGGCAGCTCGGTCCTGAACTCCACGTGACGGGGCGCCTTGTAGGCGGCCAGGCGCCCGCGGCAGAACTCGATTATCTCCTCCTCCGTGGCCGCCTCGCCTTCCTTCAGCACGACATAGGCCTTCACCGTCTCACCCCTGTACTCGTCTGGGATACCGACCGCGACCGCCTCCGCGACCTTCGGGTGCTCATAGAGGACCTCGTCGATCTCGCGCGGGTAGATGTTGAAACCGCCGGCGATTATCATGTCCTTCTTGCGGTCGACTATGTAGAAGTAGCCGTCGGAGTCCATGGTCGCAATATCCCCCGTGTGGAGCCATCCGCCCTTTAGGGTCTCGGCGGTCTCCTCCGGCTTGTTCCAGTAACCCTTCATCACCTGCGGCCCCCGGATGAGGAGCTCGCCGGGCTCGTCGATCCCGAGCTCCTTCTCGTCGTCGTCCACGTCCACGATCTTGCAGTCTGTATCGGGGAACGGTATCCCGACAGAGCCTATCTTCTTCATCCCGAGGATCGGGTTCGAGTGCGTCACCGGAGAGGCCTCGGACAGGCCGTACCCCTCGCAGAATATCCCTCCGGATATGTGGCTGAACTGCTTGAGCACCTCGACCGGGAGCGGGGCCGAGCCGGAGTTGCACAGCTTAATCCTGTCGACGCCGTATGCGAGGGCTTCCGGGTGGCTCAGTATGGCCGTGTAGATGGTCGGCACTCCGGGGAAGAAGTTCGGCTGATATGTCTTGATGGCCTGGAGCATCATGTTGATCTCGAACTGAGGTATGAGGACCATCGTGGACGCGTTGAACACCGCGTTGTTCATGGCCACGGACTGGCCGTAGGAGTGGAAGAACGGTATGACGCAGAGGTATACGTCCTTGCCTCTCTGGATGAATTCCTTTGCCCAGGAACCTATCTGCAGAACGTTTGCCAGCAGGTTCCTGTGTGTGAGCATGACGCCCTTTGCCACCCCGGTTGTGCCTCCCGTGTACTGCAGGGCCGCAAGGTCCTCCCGCGGGTCGATGTCGACGTCGGGGAGTTCGGGGCTCGAGTCCGCCAGCACCTCCAGGAAGTACCCGACGCCGGGCGCCTTCTCAGCCGCCGGCTGGACCGGGGTCTCCATGTAGTCGGTGATGCTCGTAACGATGCTCCTCTTCAAGGGCGTGCTGCCTTTCACCGCCTCCACCCGGGAGTGGAACAGATCGAGGTATATCATCGTCTCGGAGCCCGAGTCGTTGAGCTCGTACTCCACCTCACGCTCGACGTGCAGCGGGCTGATGTTGGTGACCACTCCGCCCGCCTCGAGGACCCCGTAATACGATATGAGCATCTGCGGGCAGTTGGGGAGCATGAGGGCCACCCGGTCCCCCTTCTTCACCCCCATGCCCACCAGCGCGGTCGCCAACCTGCGGACGTTGTCCCGCAGCTCGGCGTAGGTCATCTTCTGGTCGAAGAAGATTGACGCGACGTTGTCCTCGTACAGGAGGCACCCGTACTCGAGGACCTGTTGAAGTGGTATCTTCGGGTAGCGCAGGGTCTCCGGGACGAAGAAATCGTAGTTCTCGAGCCAGACCTTTTCCATGATGACCTCCGCTCCTCGTGCCGACGCAAACATTCTATTAGAGGCGGCATCATACGGCCATACGTTTATGAGGCCCGGTCCGTTCACGGGGCGGTGCGCGCGTGGGGAGTCTCGCAGGGATTTGATTAAGAGGCGTTCTCGTCATATCATCATTAATGACACATCGATACAGGAGATGGCATGGCGGCGGTGAGAAAGCGCATCCCGAAGGAACAACGCAAGGCCGAGATCCTTGACGCCGCCGTCAAGGTGTTCGCGGAGAAGGGCTACCGCAACGCTTCGATCACGGACATCAACGAGGCGGCGGGAATCGCCAGGGGCACCTTCTACCTGTACTTCGATTCCAAGAAAGACGTCTTCCTCGAGCTAGTTGAGTCCTACTTCAACCAGTACGCCAGGATACTCGAGGAGAACCAGGAGCACCTCAGGAACGCGTTCGAGACCGGCACGGACCCGCTGGTGTCCTGGAGGAACTTCGTTCTCGCGGCCCTCGAGTTCCACAGCGGGAACCCCGAGCTCACCGAGATAGTCTACCGGCAGGCGATCGGCAGGGACGAGGACTTCAGCGCCAGGGTCGAGGTCCTGCTGGAGGACGCCAGGAGCAAGGTCCTCGACGGCTACAAGCTCATGGCCGAGCGGGGGCTCCTGCGCGGCGTCGACCTCGAGGTGGCCACCTCCATCAGCATCGGCGCCATCGTCTACATCACCATGGACCAGGTCCTCCGGAAGAGGCGGGACGACCTGGAGAAGCTCGCCGACGAGATAGTGGACAACCAGATACGGGCTCTCGCCTCACCGAGGATCGACGCCGAGAAGGCCATCGAGGTCTCAAAAGCAAACCGCGCCGCAAAGGCCTGAGAGCGGCCTAACCGGGTATCGGAAGTACCTTCAGCAGGTTCCCCACCGCTTTCATCAGAGCCTGGTAGGCGCCCTTCTGTGGCAGGTATCCTTCCCGCCTGTACCAGTCGATCGACCTCCGGATGGACTCCTCGGGGGGACCGGGGTCGTACCCCAGCTTTTCCCTCGCCTTCGAGATATCGAAGAACAGGTGCCGGGCGGAATAGGCCATCTCTTTCCCGGTGGAGATCGGCGGCACGCCGGTGGCGTCGGCGATCTTCTCGAACAGGTTGCCGACGAGAACCGCCACCGGGACAGGTATCTTGATGAACTTCATGTCGAGCCCCGCTACCCTCGCCACCATCTCCATCAGCTCCTGGATGGTCACGTTCTGGTTGCCGAGGATGTACATCTCCCCGACCTCTCCGTGCTTCGCGGCCAGCACGTGGCCCCTGGCCACGTCCTTGACGTCAACGATATTCACGCCGCCTTCGAAGGTGAGGAACTGCGAGCCGTTGGCGATGTCGAGCATTATCTTCCCGGTCGGCGTCGGCGCGATGTCTCCCTCGCCGTACGGGAAGCACGGGTTCACCACCACAAGCGGCAGCCCGTCCTCCCTGGCGAACGTCAAGGCCTCCTGCTGCGAGAGGTGCTTGGTCAGCACGTAGTCGCTCGGGTTCTCCCACTGGTTGAACTCGGTCGTCTCGTCCGACAGCTGCCTGCCCGGGGCGATGCCCAGGCCCGCGATGGAGCTCGTGTAGACTATCTTCTCCGTGCCCGCCCGCTTCGCCGCCCACAGTACGTTGCGTGAACCCTGGAGATTCACCTTGAAGAAACAGCTCCGGTCCGGGACCCAGATGCAGTAGATGGCCGCCAGGTGGAAAAGCGTGTCGCAGCCTTTCAGCGCGGCGTCCACGCTCCCGACGTCCGTCACGTTGCCCTCGATCTTTTCGACGTCCACGCCAGCGAGGTTGCGCATGTCCTCGCCGGGCAGGATCATAGCGCGGACCTCCACGCCCTCTTCGAGCAGCTCGCGCACCACGTTCGAACCGATGAAGCCGGCCGCTCCAGTCACCAGTGCCTTTTTCATGCCCGCCCCCCTTAGTGCCGTTTACCTGGTCTACCTTATCCCAACGCCCGCCGGGCAGGCCATACGAGGGGCGAAACTTAGACCGGCGGTCGAATGGATTCGCGCGGACTAATATGCTATACTCACTTGTCAGTTATATATGGTGCGTTCGCGCACAACCCGAACTCATTTGGTGTTGGCGGCCGGCGGGGTGGTTCGGGGAAGGGCCCCACCCAGGGGCCTTTCCCCGTTTCAGGTCACTGATGGATTCGTCGCGGAGTACTGCGATACTCAGGGGCGCTCCGGCCCGGAAGTGCTAAACTGCAAATCGGGGTCAGGTCACTTTGTTGCATTTAACGGCGGTCAGAAGATGAGCGAACTATACCGGCAGCTCGACAAGGCGTTCCACCCGGCCTCCATAGCGGTGGTGGGAGTATCATCGCGCCTGGATAACCCCGGCACCCTGGCGCTCCGCTCCATAATGGGCATGGGTTTCGAAGGCCCCCTGTACCCGGTGAACCCGAAGTATGACGAGATACTCGGCCTGGCCTGCTATCCCTCGGTCAGAGATGCCCCTGTCACCCCCGAGCTGGTCCTGCTGGCGATACCGCCCGGCGCCGTTCCCGCGGCGGTCGCCGAGTGCGCGGAGGCCGGCGTCCGCGCCTGCGTGGTAAACGCGGCCGGCTTCTCGGAGACCGGGAGGCCCGGCGCGGCGGGGCTGGAAGCCGATATACTGGGGACCCTGAAGAACTCCGACCTGCGGCTTATCGGGCCGAACTGCATGGGCATCTACTCCTCCTCCGGCAAGGTGGCCCTCTTCGACGGACAGCAGCCGGGTGCCGGGCGCGTCAGCCTCGTATCGCAGAGCGGCTCGCTCGCGTCTTTCATGTACCTGCTGGGCGCGGAACGGGCGATATCCTTCTCGAAGATGGTGTCCAGCGGGAACGAGCTGGACTTGAACTGCGCGGACTTCCTCGACTACTTCTCACGCGACCCTGAGACCGAACTCGTCATCGCCTACCTCGAGCAGGTGCGCGACGCGCGGCGCTTCCTCGACATCGCGCGGGACCTCAAAGGCAGGAAACCGCTGCTGGTGTGGAAGGCGGGCCTGAGCGGCTCCGGCGGCCGGGCGGCGACCTCGCACACTGGCGCGATGGCCGGGAGCGCGGACGTCTGGCAGGCGGCGGTGAAGCAGGCAGGTATCGTCGAGGTCTTCGACCTGGCCGACACAATGGACACCGCCGCCGCTTTCTATCACCTCGCTAGGCCCGCCGGCCGCCGCCTCGCTGTCATAAGTCCGCCCGGCGGCATCGCGGTGAACTGCGCGGACTTCGCCGAGCGGTACGGCCTGGAGCTCCCCGCGCTCGGCGGCGAGGCCGCCGAGAGACTCTCCGCCATCCTGCCCGGCGAGGGCACGAGCGTAGCCAACCCGGTCGACATGGGGTTCGGAGCGGTCGTACCCGGCAACCTCGCGAGCGTGATCGAAGTGGTCGCATCCGACCCAGGGGTCGACATCCTTATGGTGGTCGCCGGCGCGCCCGCGTCCCGCAAGGGGGACCCCGGCCTTGTGAGGATGCACACCGCGGAATTGAAGGAAGCCTCAGCCCTCATCGAGAAGCCGCTGGTCGTCATAGGCGTGCCGACCGGACTGGCGTTCCCGTACATGGCCGAGCTATTCTGGGAGGGCGTTCCCTGTTACCTCACGCCACGCGCTGCCTGCGGTGCGCTCTCCAGGCTCCTCGACTACCACGGCCTCTAGGACTATACAATCCCTGACTTAAACCCAGGCCTGACCCCCCGGTTTAAGCGTTGGGCTCAGGTCTTGAGCCTGGCGCCGAGGAACTCGGAGACCTCAGGCGGTGGCACGACCTCCTCCCTGACGGAGAGAGTGATTGCGCCCTCACCCCCGCAGGTCGGCGTGCACACCCCGCAGCCGATGCAGACGGCCTCGTCGACTGCGGCGGTATCACCGACGGTGACAGCGCCGACCGGGCACCTCTCCTCGCACACGGCGCAAGCCGTGCAGGATTCCCCGTCCACCCTGGCGACGTAGTTCGAGCGCGATATGCAGTCATACCCGGCGATGTTCTTGGACCTGAGGAATGCGCAGCAGCAAGAGCAGCAGTTGCATATGGTGCCGAGCGCCCCCTCGATGTTGTCGCAGACGTGCACGAGGCCTTCCTCGGTCGCCTCCTTCAGTATCCGGAGGGTCTCCTCCTTCGATATCCGGCGGCCCATCCCCTGCTCCACTATGTAGCGCGCCATGCCGCCGAAGTGCAGGCAGTTCTCGAGCGTGTGCTCGCAGCCCTCACCGACGTACCTGGATATCTGGCGGCACGGGCAGTGCGCGACCGCGATGAACGCCCCATCCTTTATGCGCTCGCTTATGGCGTCGAACGGCAGGACCTCCGAGGCGTCCTCGAGCGAATCGGTTATCGGAACGACCCTGACTAGCGGGACACCGCGGCCGAGTTCGCCCCCGAACTCCTCGCTGTAGTACTTGAACCAGAGCGGGGCGAGCGCCCTGGCGGTCTCGGTATCCTCACCGGCCCAGAACGGCGTCTCGGTGAAACCCACGATGCTGGGAAGAAGGCGGTATGTCCTCTCCTGCCCGGGCCTCTGCTCAGTGTAGACGGTGCCGCGCTTTGCCATTCGGTCGAGTATGCCGGGAAGTTCATCCGCCATGTCCGGGATGACCTCCGCCCACTGCTGCGCCGTCTTGTTGTCAAAGAAGGTCAGCTCGAGCGCGACCTCTGCCTCCTCCCCCGGGTAGAGTATCGCCAGGATCTTTAACAGGGTGGGAGACATCGGCACACCGGCGACGGCCCTGTCCAGGTGCTCAGCCAGGCGTTCATAAAGTGCATCGGGCATCAGGGCCTCCGTTCCGCCGGACGGCTCCGGCAAGCTCAGCATTCTCCGGGCTGAAGCCCGGCCATATTATGGTTGTAATATGGTGCCTGGAACGCGGGCGTGTCAAGCATGCGTTTCTCGAGGGAACGGCCGCTCGGGCCCGTATCAGTGACCGGGGCGGTTGACCCGACCCCCCTGGACTGAGATAGGATTTGCCTACCAACCGCGGTACCGGAGGGGTGATGCAGCGATGGAATTCGACTTCAACGATCCCGTCTACGTAAACCAGCGACAGCTCGTCATCGGAGAGATGCTTTCTCGCACGGCGCGGCTCAACCCGGACACCGAGGCTCTGGTCTTCGAGGACCGGCGCTACACTTACCGCGAGTTTGACGCCCGGACGGACCGCCTGGCGAACGGCCTGGCATCGCTCGGGGTCGGCAAGCAGGGAAAGGTCGCCGAGCTGCTCTTCAACTGCAGCGAGATCATCGACGCCTACTTCGCGGTCTGCAAGCTCGGTGCGGTCAACGTGCCCCTGAACTTCCGCCTGAAGGGACCCGAGGTCCTCTACCAGATAACCGACAGCGAGACTCAAGTCATAATCTTCGGCGAGGAGTTCACCCCGGTCATAGAAGAGATACGGGGTGAGCTGGAGGGTGTTCAGTACATCTGCGTCGGAGCGAACGTCCCCGAGTTCGCGATGCCGTACGAGGACGTGATCCTGAAAGGCGAGGAACGTCCACCCGGCGTCCCGGTACATGATGACGACCCGGCGTTCATCATGTACACGTCCGGCACCACGGGGAAGCCCAAGGGCGCGGTGCTCACCCACAAGAACCAGATGATGAACGTCCTGAACTGCACCATCGAGCTCCTCAAGGTGGCGCCGGGATTCGGCGGGGACCGGGTCCAGTACGTGGCGCCGCTCTTCCACGAGGCGGCCCTCGCTTTCGCCCTGGTGTGCCTGTCCCAGGCCGCGACGCTCTGCGTGATGAAGTTCTTCATCCCGGAGGCCGTCGCCGCACAGATACAGGATGAGAAGATCACAGCGACACTCCTCATACCCGTGATGACGACGCTCCTGGTGAACACGGTAGACCTCTCCAAGTACGATACCTCGACGCTCAGGTACTACGTGACAGGGGCGGCTATACTCCCTACGGAGACGAGGAAGCAGATAAACGAGGCTTTCCCCGGCGCGATGCTCTTCGACGTGTTCGGGCAGACCGAGATGAGCCCGGTGACCACGATGCTCAAGCCGGATGACGCGAAGAGGAAGACCGCTTCTGTCGGCGCCCCCGTGAACAACGTCGAGGTCAGGGTCGTCGACGACAACGACGAGGACGTGCCGGTGGGCGAGATCGGAGAGATAGTCTACCGGGGGCCCACGGTGATGAAAGAGTACTACCGGAAACCCGAAGCGACCGCAGAGACGCTGCGCAACGGGTGGTTCCACTCCGGTGACCTGGTCCGGCAGGACGAGGAGGGCTTCGTCTACGTGGTGGACCGCAAGAAGGACATGATAATCTCCGGCGGCGAGAACGTGTATGCGGCCGAGGTGGAGGACGCGCTCTACGAGAACCCGAAGATACTCGAGGCCGCGGTCATCGGCTCCTTCGACGAGACCTGGGGCGAGATAGTGATGGCGGTGGTGGTGCCCAAGGAGGGCGAAAGCCTGACCGAGCAGGAAGTGATTGACTGGTGCGGCGACCGAGTCGCAGGTTACAAGAAGCCGCGACGGGTCGAGTTCATGGACGCTCTTCCCAGGAACGCGGCCATGAAGGTCCTCAAGTTCGAACTCAGGGAGCAGTTCGGCAAATCGGTCCGCTACGAGTGACAGCTTGACATCACAGCCCTTTGTGAGTTAGTGTGCACTAACGTTAGTAAGCACTAACACATGGGGGGCTGAGAGTTGGCCGAGCCGCAGGAACCGGAAAGCAGCGACCGCAGGGCGCAGATCATCGAGTCCGCGCTGAACCTCATGTCAAATCGCGGTGTCGCGGGGACCACCACCGCGCGCATCGCCGCCGACGTGGGCGTGTCAGAGCCCGCTCTCTACCGCCACTTCAAGAACAAGCAGGAGATCGTCCTCGCCGCGCTGGACGAGGTCAGCATGAGGCTCATCCTCTACACGACCTCCGCCGCGGACCCCGACGGCGGGGACCTCGAGAGGCTGCGTCAGATGAGCTCCGCCTTCTACGACTTCGTGATGTCACACCCCGAGGAGACCAGGACCCTCTTCGACGCGGTCAGCGCCGTGCGGGACGAGGAGATGCGCGACGAGGTGCGCAACAAGTTCACGCAGCTGCTGGAGGTCGTCGAGGCGGTCCTCCGGCACGGGGTTGAAAGGGGCGGCCTGCGGGCGGACCTCGACGTGACACTCGCGGCCTGGGAGATAGTCTCCCTGGGGGTCGGCCTCTACTTCGCCTCGGTCCTGGGATTCGAGGACGTGCTCACCAAGGACAGGGCGCTGGCGGCGGTCGAGACGCTGCTCGGCTCTTTCAAAGCTCTGGAAACGGAAGGAGAGTGACCGGATGAAAGCGCTGGTTATGGGAGGAGGGATGGCGGGGCTGGCTACCGCCATAAACCTGCTCGACCTGGGCATCGAGGTCGAGCTCATCGAGGCCGACGAGATGTTCGGGGGCAGGGCGAGCTCCTGGCTGGACGAAGACGGCGACATGATCGACAACGCGCTCCACGTCTTCTTCCCCTACTACGTGAACCTGGTCAACTTCTTCAAGAAGATGGGCATATACGAGAACATCGCCTGGAAGGCCCCCGAGTTCTACTACATGCAGAAGGACGGCCAGGAGGCCGTCATGCGCTTCGCGAACCTGCCCGCGCCGCTCCACGCGGCGGCGGCCTACGTCTCCCTGCTCAGGGCTTACAAGGAGCTTCCGAAGTGGAAGCTCATAGCCGCGGCGATGGGCATGGGGGCGAGCATCTCCATCTACTCCAGGGAGCAGCTCGACGAGCTGGACGAGATGACGTTCGGCATGTGGGCCATGCGCTTCGCGCCCAAAGGCGCCTTCAAGCCCATGGAGCCGGGCATAAACGGCCTTACCTTCACCCCCTCCTCGATGATATCGGCGAAGGTCATGATCAACTGGTTCAAAAAGGTCAGCGCCTCGGCAGAGACCTCCCGCGTGGGGTTCGCGAACGGCGGACTCGGGGAGATCTGGGTGGACAACTGCCTCGACTACATCAGGTCCAGGGGCGGGACCTGCGAGCTCAACAAGGCCGTGACCTCCATAAACCTGGCGGACGGTAAGGTGAAAGGGGTCACGGTCGACGGGTCACAGGAGCGCACCGCGGACCTCTACGTATCGACCATGAGCCCGTACTCCCTGCGCGACGTCCTGCCCGACGAGAGCTTCAAGCTCGATTACTTCCAGGACCTGTGGCACTTCCAGTACGCGCCGTCGCTGTCGCTGCAGGTGTGGTTCGACCGAAAGCTGACCGACGTAGACGTGACCTTCTTCTCGACGGACTGCATATTCAACACGTACGCCGACCTGTCCAACGTGCTGCCTCACATCTTCAAGGGCGGCAGCATGTTCGAGATGGTCCTCTCCCCCGCCGACCACATCCAGGGGCTTCCGGACGAGGTCATATTCGACAAGGCCATCTCCCAGATCCGGGAGCTCTTCCCAGAGGCGCGGGACGCGGAGGTGCGGAAGTGGAAAGTGGTGCGGAAGCGCCAGGGCGTATACAGGGCATACCCTGGAATGGAGAAGCACCGCCCGTTCCAGCGGTCGCCTTACGACAACTTATACCTCGCGGGTGACTTCACGAAGACCCACGTCTCCTCTGGCGGCATGGAGGCGGCGATATGGACGTCCAACCACTGCGCCGAGCTCATCGCCGCCGACAAGCTCGGAAAAACCATATCGCTCAACGTGGAGTTCGTGCCCGAGCGCGGGCTCATGCCGCTCATCAAGCCGGTTATGAGATACGGGCCTGCCGCCGCCGCGCTGCTCCTTGCGGCCGGCATCGCGCGCAGGACGCTCCGCAGAGACAAATAGCGACCCCCCCCCACAGGGCGCGGCGGGGGCTCAAATCCCCCGCCGCGGCCTTTCTACGTGCCGGCCTCTTTCCACCTGATTCCCTTGATGAGGTCGATTCTTGTGACCACACCGATAGCGCGGTTCTCCCTGTCCACTACGACCAGGAAACGCGTCCCGTCCGCGAACATCTTCCTGGTAGCTGCCTGAACCGTCTCCTCCGGCTTTATCACGAACGGGGGAACATGCATGATATCTTTTACCAGGCGATAGCGACCGACGAAGGGCTCCTTCGCGACGAACATCGCCATGACCTCGGAATCACGCGCGACACCGACGGGAGAACCCTCGGCGTTGACGACTGGTACACCGTGGTAATGGTGCTCGAGGAAAAGCTCTACAAGGTCGAGGATGGTGTCGTCTTCATTCACCACCACGGGGTCACCTACCATCACATCAGCCACGTTACCCGCAAGATACGGTTCGCAATCTGAACACTCCATGCGGAAAGAAACCTCCCTCTAGACATTGACCTCTCCGGCCTTGAACACGGCGTAGCGTGTGCTCGGAGGACCGATTATCTGGAATATCAGGGAGGTCGCCGCGATATCGCTTATCGCCATCACTCCCAGTTCCACCCCCGCGTCGCCGTACTTTCCACTCCCGAAAGTTATCATTGTCTGGATTGAAAGACCAATGGCTACCCCCGCCTGTGAGAACAGGCACAGACCCAGGTACCTGGTCACCGCAGGCGGCGCCTTGGAAATGAGGCCGCCAGTGTACGCTCCGGACGTCTTGCCTATCGATCTGAAAACGATGTACAAGAGACCGAGGACCCCGAGGCCCGCAAGTTTCCCCACGTCCAGCTGCGCGCCCACCAGTACGAAGAAGACCACGAACAGGGGTGGCGTGGTTCCCCGCATCAGCTCGAAGAGGTCGTCTCTCCTCCATTTCGTCAGGTTTACAACAGTCAGGCCCAGAGCCAGGTTGGCCAGGATAAGTGAGAGGTTGAGGTAATTCGCCAGGCCCGTCGTCGCGATTATGACGCCCCACGTCAGGACCAGGAGGCCCCTGCGGGCCGTATAGTTGCGTATCAGGAAAAGGAAGGCGAGCCCAACGGCGGTGCCCAGGGCAAGAGCCCCTGCGATCTCCCCCAGCGGCCTGAGTATGGCTTCTGCCACATGCACCTCGGACCTGGAGAGCAGGACTTTCGCGAAGAACGCCGCAAAGGCGTAGATCATTACTGCATAGGCGTCGTCTATACCGACCACTGCGAACGTGGTGGTGGTAAGGGGGCCGGAAGCCTGGTACTCGCGCAGGACGTCGACGGTCGCGGCCGGCGCGGTTGCGGCCGCCAGAGCACCGAAGATCAGCGCGACGTACAGCTCCTTCGTGTACAGGTAGACAGCGATGGTCACAAGTGAAGTCGCACCGATTGTCTCGAGCGCCGATATCCAGAGTATCGGCTTGCCGAGGTTTCTCATCTTCTGGAACGCCAGCTCTCCCCCTATGTCAAACCCGATGCAGGCAAGGCCTATGTAGGTGATGAAGAAGAGGCCTTCGATATTGGCTTCATTGAAGAGACCCAGCAGCGACTTGCCGAGCACGATCCCTACGATTATGTAACCTACGACCATGGGGACCTTGATCTTCCTGCAGAGCAGGCCGGCCACCCAGCCGAGGACCAGCGCAACGCCTATGAGGACCGCAGTGAAGTTCGGATCGTGGGGGGCAAGGTTCTCAAGCACCCGAACTGTCCTTGGTGGCTCTCAGGCCGAGATAGCTGCGTTCGAAGGACTCCAGACCCAGCACCAGCTTGCTCACGGTGTCTTGCTCCATTCCGTTTACGACCCGGTTCAACAGCCGACGCCTCCTCGCGTTCACCCTCGTCACCACGTCCTTGCCCATCCCCGTTAGTTCCAGTACGACCCTCCTGCGGTCAGCCGCTGTATGGTTCCGCTTGATGTACCCGCTCTGTTCCAGACGCTCGAGGATCTGTGTGATCGCAGGCGGGCTGACGTCCAGCATCCTGGCTACTTCAGCTGGCTTGTCCCTGCCGTTGTAGACCATGTCCAGAATCCGGAACTGTGGGGCAGAGAGCCCGTGCACCTTCTCGTGCAGAAGTGACTCAGCGAGAATGTTGACCATTATCCTCGATGCTGACAACATCCTGTCTTCGAGTTGTCTTCCTGGAGCATTCATCACATCCCCCCTGCAGGCTCTCGGACTTATCTATTAATATCCTTAAATATTTATTATATAAATATCAACTACGCGATGCAACCGCTGCTGCCCGGCTCGACGAGCATTTCGTCCACGAACTGCGGAGCACCAACCTTTGACGCTGAAGCAGCTCAATTGATATATTGCGGTTCCGGGCGCATCGTGGAGGCTCTGAGCGGGAGGGCGGCTCATGCTTCGCATCGTAGAGGAGTCGGTGAAGGCGGTTACCCCGCACCTCCTGGGCACGGGCGCCGTGGACTGGCTCCCGGACGCCGATCCGCAGGACTCCCTCGACTTCCTCCGCGACTGGTCGCGGTCAGGCATCGACGAGTTCACCCTCGTAACCACGGTGGCCTTCCTCGCGCTCAACGCCTATTCCCTTCTCAAGACGGGCAGACTGTTCCCGAGCCTCGGCTTCGAGGACCGGGAACACCTCATGAAGGGCCTGTTCCGGCTCAAGGGAGCGCTCGGTTTCCTACTCGGCTACTTCCTCGGCAGCCCGGCCATCAACGCATACTACAGCAGGGTGGACGTGCAGGTGGCGCTTGGATTCGACATCCCGGCCCTCAAGGAGGAGGCGGAGCGCCGGCAGGTCACGCGCGGGGGTGAGCCGCTCGGCCCCAGGGAATCGGACGACGAACGGCCCGGGGGAGGCGAGGGAGCATGATCCACCAGCCGGAGTCCGTCACGGGTGACCTGCGGCTGACCTCGGAGGTCGTGGTCATAGGTTCGGGCGCCGGCGGGGCGACGATCGCCCGGGAGCTGTCGCAGGCCGGCAGGAAGGTGATCGTTCTCGAGGCCGGCCGGCACTTCACCCGCGATGAATTCGATTTCCGCATGGACACCGCGTTCCTCAACATGTACTGGTACGGGGGCCAGCTGCTCACGCTCGGCTTTCCAGCCTTCATACTCCCCCAGGGGAAGACCGTGGGGGGGACCACGACCATCAATTCCGGGACCTGTTTCAGGATGCCCCACAGGGTGCTGAAGAGATGGCACCTGGACCACGGCCTCTGGGACATAACGGCCGAGGAGATGGAGCTCTACTACGCCGCGGTCGAGGAGTACCTGTTCGTACAGAAGGGCGACCCCGAGGTGATGGGCCGGAACGCGCTGATGTTCCTGGACGGGGCGAGGAAACTCGGGCTTTCGGGGGGCATACTGGCGCGCAACGCCAAGGACTGTGAGGGTTACGGCGTCTGCTGCTTCGGCTGCCCGTCTGATGCCAAACAGAGCGCCAACGTCTCCTACATTCCCGACGCAGTAGAAGCGGGGTGCGAGCTCTACACCGGCTGCACCGTCGATGAGATAGTGGTCAGCAACGGAAGGGCCACGGGGGTAAAGGGCCGTCTGGAAAAGGGTGGCAAGGCAGGCCCGTCCGTCGAGGTCGAGGCGGGAGTGGTGGTGCTCGCCGCGGGCTCGCTGCACACGCCCCGCATGCTGCAGGTGCAGGGACTGTGCCGCTCGAGCGGCCAGGTAGGGCGCAACCTGACCATCCATCCGTGCGCGGGCACGGTCGCCGTCATGCCGGAGGAGCTGGGCAACCCGAAGGGTATCCCCCAGGCGACCTACGTGGACGAGTTCGCCGACGAGGGGATCATGCTCGAAGGCGGGACCACTCCGCCCCTCGGCATCGTGATGGGCCTGCCCTTCAAGGGCAGGCGGCTGGCAGAGTTCATGTCGCAGTACCCTCACTTCGGCATCTTCGGAGGGATGCTCTCCGAGCACTGCTCCACCGGGAGGGTAATCCCGCACCATCGCGATTCCTCGAGGCACCTGATCTTCTACAACCTCAGGGGCGAAGACACCAGGAAGTTCAAGTTCATGATCGAGCTCATGGCAGAGATCTGGTTCAGCCTGGGAGCGAAGACGGTGATAACGCCGACAACCGGCGACGTGGAGCTCCGCCCGGCGGACCTCGGTCGACTCAAGAGACGGAAGGCGAGGGCTTCGGATTATCCGGCGTCGAGCGCCTACCACCCCCTTGGGACGTGCCGCATGGGAAGCGACCCGGCGAGCTCGGTCGTCAGGCACACCGGTGAGACGTGGGAGGTCGAGAACCTGTTCATCTGCGACGGGAGCATCGTCCCAACGTCGCTGGGCGTGAACCCGCAGATGACTATCTTCGCGCTCTCCATGCGCTGCGCCGGATTCATAGACGACAGGCTCGAGGCGATTGCCGGCAGGACTCCACCAGCCGCGCCTGCTTAAATCGCGGCCTGACCCCGATTCTTGAGTGCGGGCTGCTCAGCCCGGTTCCGCCGTCTCTGAGCCCGGCCCCTCAGAGGTGCATTATCGTAAGGACCCCGTCTACAACCTGGGTCTTGACCGTCGTGTTGGACCTGACGGTCCCGTCCTCCGCGACCTGAATCGTGGGAGCGATCCTTGCGCTTACCTGGACCGTCCCCTCGTTGCCGGCGGCCGCGCCCGCGAGAAAACAGCAGAAAAGTACCGTTATCATCAGGCCGGTGATGATAAGGCATCTGAGGCTCGGTGAAGTCCTTCTTCTGGCTGCTCTCATCGCACACGTCCCTGGCCGTCACAGCCGCGTCGCGCCCGCATCGCCGCCGCCCCGCCGCCTGCGCCCGCTACTCCGTGCGAGAACTGCTGCTCTTTCACACTGCCTCGACGCGATTTCGTTCCCCGATTTGCCGCCTTCGTGCCTTTGGGAACTAATACGGACATATTGGGGAAAACCCCTACGGGTCCTGCCTTGACCGTGCGTCCGACGGTGCGCCGTGCAGGGATAAAGCCTAGAATAGGAAAAGTAAAGGAAGTAAGTGAGTCTCTGATCTAGAGGCTCCGGGCCGGCGAACTGGAGGCCAGATGTCGATAACCGTCCTGCTTGCAGATGACCACGAGCTCTTCAGGGAGGGCATGAAGGCCGTTCTCGCCCGCGAGAAGCAGATAGAGATTGTCGCCGAGGCGTCGACCGGGAGCAAGGCGGTGGACCTGTCAATGCAGTTCTGCCCGGACATCGCCATCGTGGACATTGACATGCCTGAGATGAACGGCCTCCTGGCAACCAAGGCTATCCGCAAGGTATGCGAAAAGACCCGCGTGCTCATCCTGTCGATGATAATGGACGAGGACACCGTAGCGGAGGCCCTGAACAGCGGCGCGAGCGGCTACGTTCTGAAGGACTCGGCAATAGAGGAATTGCTTCTCGCCATCCGCGCCATAATGGAGGGTGAGACCTACCTCAGCCCCAAAGTGGCCACAATGGTGGTACACCGCCTCCTGCTCGACCGGGAGGGCGGTAAGACCTCGGCACTGGACCTGCTGAGCCCCAGGGAGCAGGAGGTGCTGCAGCTCATTGCGGAAGGGAAGTCCACCAGGGACATCGCCGAGCACCTCTACCTGAGCCCGAAGACGGTCGAGAACCACCGCGCGAACATAATGCGCAAGCTGGACATAAAGGACATACCGTCGCTCGTGAAGTTCGCAATCAGGTCCAGGCTGACGAGCCTCTGAGTCCCCGGGTGATCCAGCTGCGCCGGGTCATTCGAGGGTGAACGTGAAGGTGGTGCCTCCGCCTTCGCGCGGCTCGCACCATATCTCTCCCCCGTGGGCGTCGACTATCTTTCCGGCCACGTACAGACCGATGCCCAGACCCGGGCGCGAATGGTGGATCGCGTCGTCGACCTGGTAGAAACGGTCGAACACCCTCTCCCTGTGCTCCTCCGGGATTCCTGGACCCCGGTCCGAGACCGACACCGCGAGCGCCCCTCCGCGCACGCCCACATCGACCTCGACCGGCGCTTCCTCGTCCGAATATACGGCGGCGTTCTCGAGGAGCAGGTAGAGGAGCTCGACGAACATCCCGGGGTCCACCTCCGCGTCACGCGCTGCGGCGGAGATCCTCGTCTCCACGGGAGGACTCAGGCCTCTTCGGCGGAGCTTCTCGATGGCCTCCGCGCACAGGCTCTCTATCTCGACACGCTCCCTCTCCGGCGGCAGGCGACCGGCGTCGACGGCGGAGACGTCCATGAGCTTGCCGACAGTCCACGAGAGCCGGTCCGCCGCGGCCTCGAGGCTCCGGTAGACCTCGTCGACGAGCTCCTGGGGCATGTCCGCCCTGTGGCTCCTCAACGTCGAGGCGTATCCTTTGATCACGGTGACCGGGTGCCTCAGCTCGTGCGACGCGACGACCAGGAAGTGGCTGAGGCGCTCGGCCCGCTCCTTGAGTTCCTCCTCGTAGAGCTTCTCGCGCGTGATGTCCGTCAGCGAGACTATCATGAGGTCGCTGTTAGGGATCACGCCCATGCTGACGTACACCGTGAGGATGTTTCCCTTCACATCCCGGACCCTGCTCTCGAAGCTCGCCTGCTCCGCCCCGCCTCCTTCCAGCAGCCCTGCGTGGCGGGCCTTGAACTCCTCGACGTCGCCCCGGTCGGTGTCCAGCAGGCCTGTAAAGGTCATGCCGCCCACAAGGTCCGCCTCGCTGTAACCCAGGAAGCGTGCGAACTGGCGGTTCACGAAGGACAACCGCATTTCGCCGTCGATTATGCAGTTGGCCGTGGCGGCGGATTCGAAGACCGTCCGGTACCTCTCCTCCGATTCCTGCAGGGCGGCCTCGGCCTGGCTACGCGTCCGGCGCTCGTCGACCTCGTCGAGGGCCCGCCTGACCGCCGGCACCAGCCTTGTCAGCCTGTGCTTGAGGACGTAGTCGGTCGCGCCCCGGCGCAGCATGTCGATCGCGGTGTCCTCGCCCATCACCCCGGTCACGAAGACGAACGGGACGTCGGGTGAGGCGGACTGGGCGATGATCAAGGCGGAGATGCCGTCGAATGTAGGCAGCTCGTAGTCGGAGAGGATGATGTCCGGCGGTTGCTCCCTGAGCATGCGCCTGTATTCATCCTCGGTCTCGACGACCTCGTATGAGAAATCGAGGCCCCCTTTGCGCAGCTCATAGGCTATCAGCTCCGCGTCGACCTTGTTATCCTCGAGCATCAGTACCCTGAGGGGTCTGTCCACTGGCCTCCTCCGCCCGGCAGGCGCGGCTGCTGGCCTCCGCGCCCCAATTCGAGTCGCCGCTTACAGGTGAGGCGCGTCTCTGACTTATACTGGTTACAATTATATGGAAGCGCCTGGCGCAATTCGAGAGGAATGCCGTGGACGCCCAATCAGTATCGAGCGGGATAGGAGCGCTGGACGATGTTCTCCAGGGGCTTCGCTGGGGGGACAACGTCGTCTTCCAGGTCGAGAGGCTCGCCGACTACCTGACGTTCACCGAGCCGTTCGCGCGCTCGGCGGCGGACCGCGCCCGGAAGTGCGTGTATGTACGCTTCGCCCCACATCCACCCGTACTGGCCGAGCTGCCGGGGCTGCGGACCATCGAGGTCGACCCGGGACAGGGATTCGACCAGTTCAGCCGCACCGTGCACAACATCGTCGAGCGCGAGGGGAGGCATACGTTCTACGTACTGGACAACCTCTCGACGCTGGTCGTGGAGTGGGCGACCGACGAGCTCCTGGCCAACTTTTTCCAGGTGATCTGTCCGTTCATGTACGAGATGGACTGCATCACGTATTTCGCGCTCACGCGCGGCAAGCACGCACATGCCGCGATAGCGCGCATACGCGACACCACCCAGATACTGGTGGACGTCTACCACGTGGCCGGCAGCATGTACATCCACCCATTGAAGGTTTGGGACAGGTATTCTCCGCAGATGTTCCTGCCCCACGCAGTCGATTCTGAGAGCTGGCACCCGGTGTTCGAGAGCGGGGAGGCCGCCGCCGTCTCGGTCGGCTCCGTCCCGAGTCCCTTCGAGCCGGCCCAGAGCAGCGTCGCGCCGTGGGACATAGTCTACGAGAAGCTCAAGAACAGGACAGACAGACTCGCCGAGGACGACCCGGAAGTGCGGGCCCTCAAGCATGAACTTCTCAAGATGATGATAGGAGAACACCCCGAGTTCTCCCCCCTCGCCGCGAGGCACCTGGACCTGGACAAGCTTATGGCCATCCGGGGAAGGATGGTAGGTTCGGGGCGGATAGGCGGCAAAGCGGCGGGCATGCTGCTGGCCAGGAGGATGCTCACCAACCGTGGGCTGTACCAGGGGGTCGACTTCGGTGAGATAATGGACGACCACGACTCCTTCTACGTAGGCTCGGATGTCTTCTTCACATTCCTGGTCGAGAACGACCTCTTCAGGTTGAGGCTCAGGATGACGAGCGGTTCCACCATGGGTGAGGAGGAGTTCCGGCAGGTAGAGCGCAGGTTCCTGGATGGCCGCTTCTCGCCCCAGGCCATGGAGCAGTTCCAGGAACTCCTGGACTACTATGGGCAAGCCCCGATCATAGTCCGCTCGTCGAGCCTGCTCGAAGACAGCTTCGGCAACGCCTTCGCCGGCAAGTACAGGAGCGAGTTCTGCGCGAACCAGGGGACCCCGGATGAGCGCCTGCGGGACTTCACCCGAGCCCTCAAGCTCGTGTACGCGAGCGCCCTCAATCCCGACGCGCTCGCGTACAGGAGGAACCGTGGGCTCGGTGAGAGCGACGAGCAGATGGCCATCCTCGTTCAGAGGGTATCGGGATTCAGGTACAGGCATTTCTTCTTCCCGCCGATGGCCGGCGTGGCCTTCTCGCGCAACCTGTACGCGTGGTCGGACCGCATCGACCACAGGCAGGGAGTCATCCGGCTGGTCATGGGGCTGGGGACCAGGGCGGTGGACAGGGTAGGGAGCGACTACCCGCGGATGATCGCGCTCAGCCATCCGGAGCTGAGGCCCGAGGACCCCGCCAGGACCGCCCGCTACTCGCAGCATTGCATCGACCTCATCGACCTCGAGGAAAACAGCTTCGCCACGCTGGACCTGTTGGAGGTCCTGACCTCGGAGGAATTCCCGTGCCTCAACCTGCTGGTGTCCCTCGAGGAGGACGGCTACGTGGTCGACCCGGTGGGAGGAAGGCTTCCAGCTGAACCCGGCCGCATGGTGCTGACCTTCAACAACCTGATAAGCAGGACGGACATGGTTGCCGTCTTCAAGGCGATGCTCTCCTGTCTGGAGGAAGAGTACGAGTGCCCTGTGGAGATCGAGTTCACCGCATCGGTGAACAAAGCGGGCCGGGTTCGCGTGAACCTCCTCCAATGCCGCCCGCTCTTCCAGGCCGGCGAGGTCGGCGTGGCGATGATACCGGAAGACCTCGACCGGGAGCGGGTTCTTTTCAGGAGCAACCGGATGATAAACGGCGGTACCGTCACCGGCATCCGCTACCTTCTCTACATCGATCCCGGCAGGTATAGCGTGATAGCCGACAGCTCGCTGAGAACGGGCCTAGGCCGGTTGGTCGGGAAGCTGAACGTCGTAGGGGCGTCTGGCGGAATGGTCATGATAGGCCCGGGCAGGTGGGGCTCGAGCAACATAGCGCTGGGTGTCAACGTCCGTTATTCGGATATCAGCAACGCGTCCGCCCTGGTTGAGCTCGCGAGGGAGGAAGCCGGCCACGTGCCCGAGGTCTCCTACGGCACGCACTTCTTCCAGGACCTTGTCGAGGCGGGGATAATCTACATGCCCGTCTGGCCTGACGACCCGGCGGCGGAATTCAACGGCGGCTTCTTCGACAGGTCGCCCAATGCCCTCACAGACCTGGTCCCTGGCGCCGGAGAATACGAGGGCCTGGTCAAGGTCATCGACCTCGAGGCCGCGACCGGCGGTAAGACAGGGGTGATAGTCGCCGATCCCAGGTGCAGGGAGGCCGTCCTCTACCTATCGGATTGAGGGCTCCGGGGGGCCGCCGGCGTGGGGGGCTCGCCCTGGGCGGACGCCGCTTCCGTCGTGAAGTAGAAAGTCGCTCCCTCGCCGACCTTGCCCTCGGCCCAGACCCTGCCGCCGTGCCTTCGGACTATCCTCTGCACGACTGCCAGGCCGACCCCAACTCCCTCGAAATCCTCGGCCGAGTGCAGCCTGCGGAACACGCCGAACAGCTTGTCGACGTAGCGCATGTCGAATCCGGCGCCGTTGTCCTTCACGAAGAACACCTGCTCGCCCTCGGCCCGCAGGCATCCTACCTCGATTCGGGCGTCCGCCCTGTCCCGGGAAAACTTGACGGCGTTGGAGAGAAGGTTCGCCCACACCTGCTGCCACATCACCGCGTCACCGTTTATCTCGGGCAGGTCGCCAAGCACGAACTCTACCTCCCTGCCTTCCAGGGAGAGTGTCAGTTCGTCCAACACCTGCCGCACGAGGCTGTTCATGTCGACCGGCGCGTCCACGCGTTCTTTCCTGTCTATGCGCGAAAGGGTTAGCAGGTGATCGATGAGCTCAGCCATGTACGTGGTGTTCCTGCGGATTATGTCGAGGAGCCTCTGCCCTTCCTCATCCAGCGACCCCGAATACTCGTCGATAAGCATGCGGGTGAACCCATCGATAGCCCTCAGCGGGGTCCGCAGGTCGTGCGAGACTGAATAGCCGAACGCTTCAAGCTCGCGGTTCGCGGCCTGGAGCTGGGCGGTCCGCTCGATCACCCGCCGCTCGAGCTCCTGGTTCAGCTTCTTGCGTTCCTCCTCCAGGCGCTTCTGCTCGGTGATGTCTCGAGCTACCCCGACGATGCCCACTATCTCGCCGTCCTTCACGAGCGGGGTGGAGCGGACCTCGCCCACCACCCTGCTCCCATCCTTCGCGACGAAGACGTACTCGGCGGGGCTGACCCTTTCACCCGCTAGAAGGGCGAGCGTATCCGAAACGGCCGTGTCAACCGACTCCGGCGCGATGATGTTCATCTTGATGAAGTTCTTCCCGATTATCTCCTCCGGCTTGTAACCGAGCAGCCCCTCAACCGAAGGCGAGATCGATATCAGGCTCGGTCCGCTGCCCATGGAATAGATGACGTCCGAGGAGTTGAGGAAGTGAGCGCGGTAGCGGGCCTCGCTCTCCCGGAGCGCCTCCTCCGCGCGCTTCTGCTCGGTGATGTCAGCGCAGACTCCCACCATCCTGGCCGGGATCCCGTCCTTGTCGCTCAGGACAATGCCCCTGTCAGTCCAGTCAAGGTAGGCGCCGCTCCGGTGCCTGATGCGGTACTCCTCGTAGTAGCGGCCGTTCCTCCCAGTGCTCGCGCGCAGCGAAGCCATCACCCTGTCGTGGTCATCCGGGTGCAGGGCCTCTTCCCAGGTTGCGAGGTCCCTGGCGAACTCGCCCGCTTCGTAGCCGAGAGCAATGTCGATGTCCCCGTACCACTCCACGTGGTCCGTGGCGAAGTCCCACTCCCATACCACCTCGTTGGCCGCCGTCGCCGCGGTGCGGAACCTCTCCTCGCTCTCCCTCAGGGCATTCTGCGCATCGGCGCGGGAGAGCGCCATGCCGATGATCTCCGCCGCCTCCTCGAGGAAGATGACCGACTCCTCGGAAAACCTGTCCTGCCGGTGGTCGGATAGCTGGAGCAGGCCGATGGTCGCCGCCTCCAGCCTGAGCGGAACCAGCGCGCTGGACCTGAATCCCTCCATGTAGCACGCCCGCCTGCGCGGCCCGAGGCCGTCAGCTTCGCCGGAATCCAGCAGCCCCGGCAGGTCGTTGGACCAGAAGCTGCCACCCGGCGTGAAGAACCTGCGTGCTTCGCCGGCGCGTCCCTGGAGCACGTCTCCGCAGAAGCATTCGAACAGGGGCTCTCCCGCCGGTCCGCATCGCGGGTGTCCCTCATCTGAGCCCTGGAGCACGGCCTCCGATTCAAGGAAGTCAGCCGGGAACCCGCTGGTGTACCGGTACGGGAACCCTGCGCCTTCCCTGAGCCTGAGTCCTATAGCCTCCACCCCGGTGAACTCCTTGATGATATCGATCATCTCCGGGACTATGTCCCAGGCCTCCGTGGAGCGGTTTACGAGCTCCAGAAGCCTGAAGATGAACCGCCGGCGCTCCCGAGCCGCTTTCTTGTCGGTGACATCCAGAACCCCAACGAGTGTCCCCGTGAGCTTGCCCCTGCTGTCGTACAGGGGGGCGGGGTGGACGGACACGAAAAGCGTCACGTCGTCCGCCCTCCGCAGCCGGAACGCGTCCTCCTCCTCGGCCCCCGCGGGCCTGCCCTCACCGGTGATGGGGTCGAGTCCGGGCGGCATCTCCACGAAATCGAGGACCGGACGGCCGATTAGGCTCTCGACGCGGCGGGAGAGCATGTCCGCCATCCGCCTGTTGGCGAAGGTGATTATTCCCCCGAGGTCGGCCGCGAGTATGCCCTCGTCCAGGGACTCGACGAGCACCCGGTACCTCTCCTCGCTCTGGAGCGCGAGGTCGCGCTGCTCCTCGAGCTCCCTTTCGGCGGACATGAGCTTCGTTATGTCAGTAGCGGAAATCAGGACCCGCGACCAGTCCTCCAGGCAACCCTCGTCGATGAAAGCTTTGAACTGCACATTCCTCAGGTTGCCCTCAAGAGTCGGTGCGACGATCTCGCTCTCCACGGTGCTGGACCCTCTGGCAGCCTCGTCCAGGTATCCTATGAAGATGGGAGCAGTCTGTTCCGTGAGAAAGACGCCCAGGTCTTTCGCGAACTCATCCTTCCCGACAGCCTCGACTAACTCCAGCAGCGCGTCGTTGACATCCAGGACCTCGATCGAATCGACCAGGAGCTCGAGCTCGTTGCGGCTCGATGTGAGGTATCCGGCAATGTCGGAAATACCCCGCCGGTGCAGTTCGTCGACTCGCGATTTGGCCAGTGACAGGTCAAGCGATGCCAGCCCCACAGGCGAGTTCTCGAAGAGCTCGCGGTACCTGCGCTCGCTCTGCGAGAGAGCCATTTCAGCGACCTTACGTTCGCTGATGTCCCTGGCCAACCCGGTGACGTAATCCCGGCCCCCGTGCGCGAACAGACTTATGTTCATCTCGACGGGGAAGGTGGTTCCATCCTTTCGCTGATGCACCGTTTCGAGTATGAACGAATCCGTCTTCTTCAGCTTGCTCCAGTTTGCCGCCCACTCCGCCTCACCGTAGTTCGGGTCTATGTCCATTACGGAGAGCTCGAGGAGCTCCTCGCGCGAGTACCCAAGCGAGGCGCATGCGGCGTCGTTCACGAACACGAAGCGCCCGTCGGGGTCGGTGATGAACACCGCCTCGGAAGAGCGGTCCACCGCGAACCGCGTGAGCCTGCGCTCACCCTCTGAGCGGTGCTGCTCGGTGACGTCCAGCCCGGTGCCGATAACAAACTCGACCTGGCCACTCTCTCCCCTGAGGGAGGTGTTGCTCCACTCGATGAGCTTGGGCTCGCCCGCCTTCGTGAGCCAGTGGTTGACGTGACGGTTCGGCAACGCCCCGGACGCGAGGTCGGCGAAGACGGCTTTGACGTCCTCCACCTCGCCCGGGGGGATGAGGACTTCCCAGATCGGCCTTTCGGCGACTTCCTCGAAGGAGTAGCCGGTGAGATCCTCGCATGACCTGTTGAATAGGACGATGCGACCGCGTGAGTCCATGACGACGACGAGCGCCTCTATCACGTCCAGGACAGCGGAGCTGAAGTCGTTTTCGGGCAGCCCGGACCTACCTGGGCTTACCTGAGTTATTTCGAGAAGCGGGTGCCTTCGGCGCCCCCGCCTCGTGCCGGGCTCGGACTTCCTCCCGGTCTCCAAAGGTGGACCCCCGTTTTCCTCGGCTGCAAAGAGTCCCGTGTGTAAGCAGACTGCGACCTCGCCAGGACCTCCTGTCGGTATTGTCGCTCTTCAGTAGGAATATCGTATTGATATGCCTCAAACATTACCTCGCGGGCGTCCCGGGGCTCCGTGGTCCCGCCCTGAGAGCTACAGTCTGTACTGCTTGATGACGATAAGAATAGTGGAAGCCCGATGGAGACCGGCTCCCCGTCCGAAGAAGTCCCCATCGGTTAGTGTTGCGCCTTGTGAGCATGGCGGACCCGGAGGTCACGCCTGTATGGAGGAAAAAGACAGCATCTGGCGGCAGCCCATAAGCGAGTTGCTGCAGAAGGAGATAACCGCAGATTTCCTCAAGAAGGAGCTGACCCTTCCCGAGTTCCTGAAGAAGGAGATACCCGGCGGCATCCTTGACAAAGAGATAGTCTTCCGCCGGAAGCGCTCAGACGACACGGTCGAGGACGAAGAGATCGAGCAGACAGTCTGCTTCTCGTGCAGGAAGGAGACCCCCGCGACTGTCTCCACCTGCGTGCACTGCGGGGCTCACATAGAGGCCACGTACAAAAGGGACAACTACCTGCAGCAGCTGGAAGCGCAGGAGGGCGCCCAGGTCTCGGAGGAGTCTGTGAGCCTGCTCGACCTGTCCGACGAGATCCTGTAGGCGCTCAAAAGGCGCTGCGCCTCTCCGAGCGCCGGCCTCTAATCCGTACCAGCACCGGCTCCCTGAGGCCCATCGCCTGGTACTCGCAGAGCTCGTCACAGCAGAAACACCTTATGCACTTCCCCGGGTCGACCCGCGCCGTCCCACCGCTCACTTGTATTGCCCCACTGGGGCAGACGGCGGCGCACGTCCCGCACCCCGTGCACTTACCGGCGAGCGGCTTCGGGGTCACAGTGGTGAAACGGCTCAGCCGTCCCGTCATCAGTGCCGGGGTCCTCTCGCTGAAGTAGTTACTGCCTGGAAGCTGGAAATCCGGCAGCCTCAGGTCTGCGACACTGTCCCCCAGTACCGTGTACCAGCGCTCCGCGCCGGAAGGGCACACTCCCCTGCGCACCGCGGCCGCCAGCGGCCTGCTATCCTCTTCCGCAAGCCCGGCAAGGTCTATCATCAGCGACTCAAGGGCGAAGGCGTTCGCCCCCGCGGCTATCACCTTCATCCGCCTTACGCGGCCGTGTCGCGAGCCATCCCCGTCTATGGTGTCCACCGCGTCAACGACATGGAACGACGGCGCCGCGGCCAGGTGGACGTCCACTACGAGGTCGGCGAAATCCTCCTGGCTGTCGAACCGGGAATGATAGACGAACTTGGTCAGGCCCGGCACCGACCCGTACAGGTTCTTGATGGGGCCTGTCACGTTCATGTAACGGTGTGTCTTGAACTTCGAGACGGAGACCATGTGGTCCGCCTCCACCATGGACCTGCAGAGCGACAGCCGCTTGACCCTGGCGCCCCCGGGCAGGGGCACCTCCTTGACGGACGTGTCCATGGCAAGCCTGGCGCCTGTGCGCCGGGCAACGTCCGCGATTCCCGTCTTCTCGTACACCTTCTCGAGGCGGGCCCGCGTGAAGGGGCCTCCCGGGCTGTCGCCCACCGTGACGCTGTCCGTGACCTCCAGGAGCCGCGTGACGACCGCACTGACGAGCTCTGGGTTGGTGACGATGGCTGTATCCGGGCCCACAGCCATGACGCAGTTCACCTTGACGAACACCGAATCCCCGGGACTCATGAAGCTCTGGGGCCCGTCGAGGAGGTCGAAGGCCCGCGCTACGCCTCTCCTCAGGTATCCGGGCTCATAGGCCTCACAGGTAACAAGCGATACGCGCTCACCTGTCCGGGATGGCACTTATCGTTCCTTTCACGTTTGGCGGGTCACGCCCTCCAACGGGCTGCGGCAACTATAGCCCCGGGCTCCGCGCCGGTCAATCACGCGGAATCGGGATGGGGCCCCTGACCACCTGGATGCAACAACCGACCTGACCCCGTGTTGCATTTTTTTTCTCCAAACTCGAGAAATGTGCCGGATTTTCTCCGCTTGAGGCGTAAATATTAAACAGGAGGTACCTCGAAGGAAGAAGGAGGGTCCAAGGACAAGATGCAGAGGATCTCAAGAGAAGAAGCAAAGTCCCTCACCGACCGTGAACTGATGACGGCGCACGACAGGATCTTGAGGGACTACTCTCTCGGCCTGCTCGATGACAGGGTCGTCCCGGTCGAGAACACCCTGTTGCTGGAGGAAGAGCTCCGGAAGAGGGGGTACTCGCCGGAGGCCAGGTCCCAGAGGGCGAGGTCCGCCTGCAGGTGGTTCGGAAACCCCGGGCCTCTTGCAGCCTCCACCTGACATAAGCTCCGGCCCCCCAGAGCGCGGGCAGCGCCGAAGCCACTGCCTTTCCAGGCCCCCATGCATCAGAATGGTACCGTGCCCTGGTCATCTGCTGATCGGAGGAACCCTATGGGCCTCATCACTGACTTCAGTATCGAGCTCTCGACCCCGGAATGCGACCTCGAATCGGCCATATACCGTGCGAGCGTCTCTATCGATGCGGATATCAGCGAAGCCCTCCCTTACGTCAACGCCACCGTGGAGAAAGCCGAGTTCATTCCCAGCGTCCCGGTCCTGGTGTGGACCGAGGGCTCTCACAAGTACGCCCTGCGGCCGCGCGAGGTAGCCATCAGCAACATCACGGAGATGAAGGAGGCGCAGCAGCTGGCCTCGCAGATAGTTGCCCGCATCAACTCCATCTGGGATAGGAAGAGCGAGATCGAGCCCAGCTACGAGAGCTACGAGAGGCCGAAGGTCCTGGACATACTGAAGCTCCTGCCCCGTACCAACTGCAGGGAGTGCGGGCTCGCCACCTGCATGGCCTTTGCGGACTCGCTCGCGAAGGACAAGCAGTCGCTCGAGGACTGCCCGGCGCTGTCCGGCGCCGAATGCGTGCAGCAGCTTGATGCCCTGCGCGAGATGGGCCTCTAGCCGGGCCCGCCGCAACATGGGGTCAGGTCACTTGTTGCGTTTTGCCGACCACGAAGAACACGCTGCCGTAATACCCGGAGAACTCGCGGAAGATATCGATCTCCTTCTATAATTGTCAGGTGTAGATACGGACCGGAGGGGACACAATGGAGCTGCACGGCAGGGCACTCGGCATCCCGTACGATTTCCGAGTTCCGACCTGGCGCAAGCTGAAGAGCCACTACTGGAACCCGGATGACGAGCGGATATTCATCCCGCGTGCGTTCGGCATCGGCTGGGACATAAACATCTACCGCCTCAAGGTGCGCTACCCGGCGTTGTTCTACACGCTGCTGAGCCTCACCATCTTGAGTACGGCGCTTCGGTGCGCCCTCTACATCCGCCTGGTAATGAAGAAGAGGCGGACGGAGGGGAGCTAACTCCTCGGGCGATGCCGTCCTTGCGTCCACTCAACCTCGCGGTCGTTAAGGTCGATTAGTCCTGTGAACGCTAGCTTCCAGTATGCTCAGCAGGCGAGCGCGGGCCTTCATCGACCCGGAGGAGCCATGGACGACTTCAAAGGCAAGACGGTCGCCATCACCGGCGCGGCGCACGGGCTGGGCGAGGCCACCGCAAGAGCCTTCGCGGCGCGCGGCGCGATACTGGCCCTGTGCGACATAGACGGCAGCGGCCTCGATGCGGTTAAGGAAGGGCTCCAGGAACGGGGGACCCGGGTCCTGACCCGGGTCGTGGACGTCACCGAGGCCGCCCAGTTCGGCGGCTTCAGCGAGCTCGTGTACAACGAATTCGGGCGCGCGGACATCCTGGTGAACAACGCCGGGGTCGTTCTCGCCGGCCCGATGGAGGACATCACGCTCGAGGACTGGCGCTGGATAATCGGCATCAACGTCTGGGGAGTCATCAACGGCACGCATTTCTTCTATCCGCGAATGGCCGGTGACGGCGGGGGCCACATAGTGAACATAGCGTCCGCGGCCGGGCTGATACCGCTCCCGTTCCTCTCCGCGTACGCCGGCAGCAAGAGCGCGGTTGTATCGATGACCCGCGCCTGGAGAGCCGAGGGCGCCGCGGCCGGCGTGCGGTTCACGGCGGTCTGCCCGGGAATAATGAACACCAACATCGCAAAGTCCATACGCCTGTGCACCGGTGCGGAGCGCAGGGCGCTGCCCGAGGTCGGCGCGAGGGCTCACCGCTTCATAACGAGAAAGCGCTACGACCCGGCGAACGTCGCGGAAGCGATCATCCGCGCGGTGCAGAAGAACAAGGGAGTCGTGCCGGTGGGGATCGAGACGCACGCCCTCGACCTTGCCGACCGGTTCAGCAGGCGTCTGGTAGACTCGGCACTGATGATGTCGACGCGCATGGGCAGACGCTGGTCATGACCTTAACAGGAACGCGGGCATTTAATGCGGACGGAAGGCGAGCCGGCCGGTTCCACGAAACTCGGGAGTGCCTTTAGATGTACGCGGGCGTCTTCGCGGATATCGAGGGAAGTTTCGGCATCTGGAGGATGAGGCAGTGCCGCATGGGAACGAGGGAATGGCAGTACGGCCGCTCTTGTCTCACCGAGGATGTGAACCAGGTGGTGCGCGGGTGCTTCGACGGGGGCGCCACGAGGGTGCTGGTCAAGGACACCCACGAAGTCGGTTTCAACTGCCTGGTGAAAGAACTCGATCCAAGGGCTGAATACCTCGGCGGCCACTACGTTAAGCCCTCGCTCTACGGGGACGTCACCGGAATAGACCTTGTCCTCTACGTGGCAATTCATGCGGCGTCCGGGACCCCCGAGGCTTTCTTCCCGCACACGCATTACGGGGTGTTCTCACAGCTGCGCCTGAACGGTTCCCCTGTGAGCGAGATGGACATCTACGGGGGCTACCTGGGAGAGCTCGGGATCCCCATCGGATTCGTCTCGGGTGAGGACGTGGCGGTGGAACAGGCCCTCCGGACCTTGCCCTGGGCGAAGTCGGTGGTGGTGGAAAAGGACAAGGATACCTACACATCCGGAGAGAAGAGCCTGCAGTACCTTGAAGAAGGAAGGGCGAGGTTGCGAGCGACCGCGGCGGACGCCGTTCGCAGCGTATCGGAGATGAGGCCGCTCCTGTTCAAGGGTCCCCTCCGTTTTGAAGCGGAGTTCCGCACGGAGGAACTCGCGCGCAAATACAACACCTGGGACTTTCCGAGAGACGGCGCGACGGTCTCGTGGGAAGCCGGGGACATGGTTGAGGGTTTCGATAAGCTGAACAGGCTTGTCTTCATCCCGAGGTGGTCCTACCCGGTGCGCCGTCCCATGGCATTCGCCATGCGCAGCTATTATCGGATCAAAAACACGTACTTCGCCCCTGAAGCCGATCCCGAGGAAGCTTCTCTCCCGTAGAGACCCTGCCCCATCCTAAGCGAGGTCGAAGCGGTCGAGGTTCATCACCTTGCTCCATGTCGCCACGAAGTCGCCCACGAACTTCTCCTGCGAATCCTCGCACCCGTAAACTTCCGCCAGTGCGCGGAGCTGGGAGTTCGAGCCGAAGATGAGGTCGACTCGGGTGCCGGTCCACTTCAGTTCGCCCGTCGCGCGGTCGCGTCCCTCGAACATGTCTTCGTCCCCAGCGGCCGCCTTCCACTCCGTGCCCATGTCGAGCAGGTTCACGAAGAAGTCGTTGGTGAGCGTCTCGGGACGCTCGGTGAAGACGCCGTGCCGTGACCCTCCGAAGTTGGTGTTCAATACGCGCATGCCGCCGATGAGGACCGTCATCTCCGGCGCGGTCAGCGTCAGCAGCTGGGCGCGGTCGACCAGCATCTCTTCCGCCGATACGGCGTATTTGGTCTTCTGGTAGTTGCGGAACCCATCCGCGGCCGGTTCGAGCACTGCGAACGACACCACGTCGGTCTGCTCCTGCGACGCGTCCGCGCGTCCGGGCGCGAAGGGAACGGTCACGTCGCGGCCAGCGTTCTTTGCGGCCTCCTCGACGCCGGCGCAGCCGCCCAGGACTATCAGGTCGGCAAGAGAGACTTTCTTCCCGCCGGACTGCGCGTCGTTGAACTCCGTCTGGATGCCCTCCAGAGCCTCCAGGACTTTCGCCAGCTTCTCGGGCTGATTGACTTCCCAGTCCTTCTGCGGCGCGAGGCGGATGCGCGCCCCGTTCGCTCCTCCTCGCTTATCGGAACCGCGGAACGTTGAAGCCGACGCCCAGGCGGTCGATACGAGCTCCGAGACGGAGAGGCCCGAGGCAAGGATCTTGGTCTTCAGGTCCGCGATGTCCTGCGCGTCTACCTGCTCATGGTCCACGGCCGGTACGGGGTCCTGCCAGATCAGCTCCTCGGCCGGGACCTCCGGGCCGAGATAGCGGGTGCGGGGGCCCATGTCTCGGTGTGTCAGCTTGAACCACGCGCGGGCGAATGCGTCCGCAAGCTCCTCAGGGTGTTCGTAGAAGCGCCTCGAGATCTTCTCGTAGGCGGGGTCGAACCTCAATGCAAGGTCAGTGGTCAACATGCCCGGCGCGCGGCGCTTCGACGGGTCGTGGGCATCCGGCACCGTGCCGGCGCCCGCGCCGCCCTTCGGCTGCCACTGGTGCGCGCCCGCCGGGCTCTTCGAGAGCTCCCACTCGTAATCGAACAGGTGCTTGAAGAAGCTGTTGCTCCACCTGGTCGGCGTGACGGTCCAGGTAAGCTCCAGGCCGCTGGTGATGGCGTCACCACCCTTACCGCTGCCGAAGCTGCTCTTCCAACCGAGGCCCTGCTCCTCGATGCCGGCCGCTTCCGGCTCGGGCCCCACATGGGACGCGGGCCCGGCGCCGTGGGTCTTGCCGAACGCGTGACCGCCCGCGATGAGCGCCACGGTCTCTTCGTCGTTCATGGCCATTCGAGCGAATATCTCGCGGATGTCCCTGGCGGCGGCTACCGGGTCCGGGTTGCCGTTCGGGCCCTCGGGGTTGACGTAGATGAGGCCCATCTGCACGGCGGCTAACGGGTTCTCGAGTTCCCGGTCACCCGTGTATCGCTCATCGCCCAGCCACTCGCTCTCGGCCCCCCAGTAGACGTCCTCTTCCGGCTCCCAGACGTCCTCTCGCCCGCCGCCGAAACCGAAGGTCTCGAATCCCATCGACTCGAGCGCGCAGTTGCCGGCGAGGATCATCAGGTCAGCCCAGGAGATACTGCTGCCGTACTTCTGCTTGACAGGCCAGAGGAGCCGGCGCGCCTTGTCCAGGTTCGCGTTGTCGGGCCAGCTGTTGAGGGGCGCGAAGCGTTGGGTCCCGGACCCTGCGCCCCCGCGGCCGTCGCCGGTGCGGTAGGTGCCCGCGCTGTGCCACGCCATCCGGATGAACAACGGCCCATAGTGACCGAAATCGGCCGGCCACCAGTCCTGCGAATCGGTCATGAGCGCGTACAGGTCTCTCTTCAGGGCCTCGTAGTCGAGCTTCTTGAACTCCTCGGCGTAGTTGAACTCCTCTCCCATCGGATTGCTCAGGTGAGAGTGCTGATGAAGGACCCTCAGGTTCAACTGGTCCGGCCACCAGTCGCGGTTCGAAGTGCCTCCACGGGTCGCCCCCCGGCCCGCCGCGCCCGTCACCGGGCACTTGCTTTCCTCACTCATGAATCTCACTCCTCCCTGCAGGTACCAGAATGAAGTGTCTGATTGCTTTCTTCTTCCGCGCTCCAGGGGCAAATCCCCCCGAAGTCAGCATATCGACACGACAAATGTGGGATTTCCGGCCCGGATGTGTCCCTGATGACGACGTTCAGAGTTCAGCCGGGATATAATCTTTCCAGGCACCGCACATCGTCTTCATGGTGCCATGAGACAGCCCACTGCTGTTCGGAACAGCTTGAGGTACCGTCGGCCCGGACAAACACGAAGGAGTTATATGAAGGCGATCAGAAAACCCGGTATCACGTCCGGATTGATCGTCATCACGCTCATCGTAGCCACACTGTGCGGGTGCGGTGCCGGGAAGAAGACCTCGTACAGACTTATCATCGAGCCGCAGGACGGATATCAGTCCGTCTACGATTTTATCTCCGGGGCGAAGAAGTCCGTCGACATGACCATGTATCAGCTTTCCGATCCCAAGGCCCAGGACGCCCTCAAAGCGGCCGCAAAGAAAGGCGTCAAGGTAAGGGTCCTGCTGGACTCCGACCCGGAGGGCGGGGGCGGCAAGACGGTGAACCAGGCGGCGTACGATGATCTGAAAGCCGGCGGCGTCGAGGTACGATGGGCGTGGTCAGGAACGCTGTGGCACCAGAAGAGCGTCATTCGTGACGGAGATGCCGCCGCCGTTATGACGTGCAACCTCTATGCGCCCTACTACCCCATCGTGAGGGACTACGCTGTCATCACGGACAACGCCGCCACCGCGTCCGGAATGGGGGCCACATTCAACAAAGACTGGAACAGGACCGACAGCCCGCCGTCGAAGGGCGTTGTGCCCGAAGCCTCGGAGCTCATCTGGTCGCCGGGCGCGCAACCGGGGCTGGTCGACCTGATAGATTCCGCCCGTCCCGGGACCACGATATACGCCGAGGACGAGCAGCTCGACAGCCAGCCCATCGAGCAGGCGCTCATCGAGGCAGCGAAGAGAGGGGTCACGGTCAATCTCACCATGACTTATTCTTCAGATTACGTGAGTGGGTTCAACAACCTCGCCGCCGGCGGCGTGCACGTGAGACTCTACCAGCCGACCGCGCCCATCTACATTCACGCAAAGGCTATCTCGGTGAACGACGATACCGTCTATGTGGGCAGCAGCAATTTCACGTCGGCCATGACCAATCAGAATCGCAACGTGGGGATCATCACGACGGACCCTGAGGTCGTGCGCGGCGTCACGGAGACCATGGCCGCCGATTTCGCGGGTGCCACGCCGTACACTCCCGGCCAGTGACCGGTTGAAGTGGTTCAGCCGTCAGTAATCAGGATCACATGACAGGCCTACCCTGGAAGCATCCCTACTTGGTCTCGAGATACCGGGCTACCCTTTTCTCTGCGTTCGCCCGGATATCGAAATAGTAGAACGGGTAGTCGTAGGGATGGTATATACCGATGAGGAGGGCAGGGTTGCCGGGAGCTAACTGCTCCGGCTTCGCCGTGCTGCAGATGACCACGCCCCTGGTCTTATTGACCTGCGCGTCCGCATAGTGCTCGACCTTCACGGGCTTGCCTGAGGCGTCCACAACCGCGTAGCCGGTCTGCGGGTCGACCGAGATGCCGCCAAGGTTCTTTGCCGCGGGCGCCGGGGTCTCGCCCCTGGTCCAGGTGATCGGGTTGATCGCGATTCCACCCGGCATGGTCACGGGGTTACTACCGTGCATCACGGGCGCCTCGGTGTTGTACGATATGATGACCCCCGTGTCGTCCGGGCCCTCTGCGAACTCGAGCTGTGGGTTCTTCTCCAGATACTCACCGGTGATGGAGAACCCGATCACATATGCCGCGACCATCTGCTTGTAGAGCTCGGGATTCTTCTTCATGTACCCGGAGAGCAGGTTCGCGAGCAGGTTCGATCCCTGTGAGTGCCCCGCAAGTATAAACGGTCGCCCGTTGTTGAGGTTCTTGATGTAGTAGTCGAACGCGTTCACGGCATCCGTAGTAGGGATGCCGGCCTCGAGTTGTAGCTGCTCGTTTATCGGGAGCGTCGATTTGTACCCGGAATCGACCTGCCTGTTGTAGGGCGCATAGATATTCGCTACCGTTTCGAAAGCAGTAACCGTCGTCGAGAACTTCGCCTTGGCGCCCGCCTTCATCTGGGGGTCGTCTATCGGTCCGATGTCTGGCGAGCTCGCGTTCGCCTTCTGGTAGGTTGTGTCGCTAAGGTAGAAGACGTCTACCTTCTTTGTGTTTTCGGCAGGGACCGCGAGCCAGTTGGACGAATTTGCGAAGTTGGGATCTCCATCTGACATTGTTTTCGGCGCAGAAATGGAAGGCTTGCCGCCCGCCGCACTCCCGCAGCCGACAATAGTCGAGGCTATCGTTGCGATTGCGACAAACACAACGACGATCATTCCCAACCTATTCAATCACCATGCCCCCAGCTTCGTCAGATCCGAGATGTCAATCATCGTCGGGTCGGGCGGCCTGCTGCACTCCTGGAAGATCAATCCCGCTGACCCGCAGCTTTGGGGTCTTTGAGCCTGTGCCCTTCGCGTCTTTCCAGAGTATTTCATTGAGGACCCTGTAGGGCACGGCATCCGCGACGCTCCAGTCCATCTTGCTCGAGACATCGGCCAGATGTCTGCGGGGATCGTCTGGTCCATAAGACGACAGACTCGGGTTCACCGCTCCTATGATGCTCTTCGACGGCAGAATGGCGGTGTAAGCGGCATCGTTGCTCGGAGAGGAGTCCCACCCTCCGATGATGGGGCTTGCGAAGTAGTCGTACTGGCTCATGGGAGATAGACCGAGCAGGAGCTCAATGCTCTTCAACACGCTATTCGTGTCATAGAAACGGGAATCAACGGTCGATTTCTTGATCCAGGGGCTTATCACCTGGACGAATGAACGATGGCTGTCGACGTGATCGGGGCTGAACTGGGCATCGTCTTCGACGACGAAGATCACCGTGTTCTTCCAGATCGGGCTTTTACTCACAGCTTCGACCAGTTCGCCGACGGCGTAGTCGTTGTCCGCCATCATCGCTTTCGGCGAACCGAATCCCGGGTTCAGTCCCATGGTGTGATCCCGCCCGAACCGCACGGTTTCGAACGCCGGAACACTGTCGCCGGTCGGGTCCTTCTTCAGCATCTCGACGAACTCGCGGTTCCATTCCGAGAACCGGCTGGGCTGTGGCGGGACCGGCGACCTGGGCGAGGCATAGTAGCCCGGGGGATTCCCTGTGGTCAACCCCACAGAGGTGGCATCGAAACCGTGCTTCAGCCAGGCGTCGCTGTCGGCATAGTTGAATTCGAACTTACGGAAGTCATAGTCGCTTTGTCCGGCCACCTGACCTTCGGGGGTCGGGATGTGCCCAGGTGGAGAAAGACCTTCCACCGTGGGATAGTTGTCCGGTATCTCGAAAGGAGGCAGCGAGGGGGTTCCACTCGAGAGGAAGAACCCGTAATTACGGAACGTCAACCCCGCCCTTCTCGCGGCATCCCAGATAAATCCGCCGGGCGCCTCGGCGACATTTGGAATCGCCGGCACGGCTTCGTTGTCTGGTGAGAGCGAGTTCCCATCCTGATCCCTGGCCGGGTAGCCGCCGGTCAGGTAGCCGTTGACCTGTCCTTCGTAACCGTAGTTGACCTGGTACGTCGCAAGGGAGAGCTGGTAGACGTAAGGGATGGATTTTATGGTAAAGGCGTTTGCCAGACTCTGAGTGCACCACACCCAGCCTTCACCGCTGACCGGGGCGTTGTTGTAGAAGTTGTCGAGAAGGATGAATCGCTCCGCCAGGGCGTGCTGATTGGGGGTGACCTCCCTCCCGAACAAGGTCAGCGAGGGATCACCGTTTCCCTGGGGGAGGTCCCCGAGGACCTGGTCGTAACCGCGGTTTTCTTTTATCACATAGATAACATGTTTTATCTTGCCCGATCTGATGCCCAGGTCGGCCAGCGTACTGTCGCCGGAAGTCCCCATTGCCTGGGTGTTCTGGTTGTTACTTATCACCTCGGCGGTGGAGGCATCGAGATCCGTCAATGCTTTCCCGAGATCGACCCTGGAGACGTTTCCCGGAATCGAGTTCAGAACGTATCCAGGGCCGGGGGGCGACAGCCATGATGGGGGCTTGACCCCGTAATTGATCCCAACGACGTCGGGATCGAGATAATCGAACTCGGGATTAGGGTTCCTCGCGCTGGTTCCCCATCCGTTGACGACCAGCAGCGCATCGCCGTCGGATGCGACCGTGAGGGCCGTCGGATACCACCCCACAGGGATGTAGCCACTCAACTGCATGGTCCGTGTCCTGATTACTCCGACTGCATTGAAATCGCCGAGCGACGCGTACAGAGTCTTCTCATCAGGGGAAAGCGCAAGGCCCGACGGGGAGACTCCCGGCAGGCTGGTTACGTCGGACGGGCGCAGCAACGCCGTTGCCTTCACCCGGGGTTCTTCATTGTCGACATTGACAACCGATATCGTATCGCTTTCGGCATTTGCTACGTAGAGGAGAGTCTGGGCCTTGTTCAAGAGGACCGCAGATGGATGACCGAGGTTTGTTATCCTCGAAACCATGACTATGTTGCCCGGGTCAGAGGTATTGAGAACATAGACGCAGTCGTCCCGCTGGCTCGCGACATAGGCCCTGCTTCCATCGGATCTTGCGGCAACAGCGTAAGGGAATGACGGGGTATTAGTGTTGGCGGCATCCGTGAACGTATAGCTCCCGAGCCTGGCGCCGTCGCTCACCCGGTACATCGAGAGAGTGGACGCCGGCTGATAGCTTGCTTTCAAGTCGACGGAGAAGTAGTTCGCCATAAAGACGGTCCCGTTCGCAAAGGCGATACCCGCGGGCTGGTCGACGGGCATGTACGGAACGGGCGTCGCGGGTATCGTGCCCGTCTGGGTCAGGGTTCCATCGCTCGCCAGCGTCACTACGGCGACGGTGCCGTAGGCTCCCTGGGCCGCGTAGAGCACATATTTGCCTTCACGCGGCGTGGGGTCGAATGCCAATCCATAGAAAAGCCCGCCGTTCGGGATGCTTGGATCATCCGCCGGAAAGGCCAGCGAACTCACGACAGCCCCGTCACTGACCCTTACCGTGCTGAGACGCGCATTCAGGCAGCTGGAGGTCGTCACCGCGTATTTGCCGTACGGGCTTAGGGCTATGTTCAACGGCATGTTCCCGACAGGCCCGCTGGTTTCGCCCGCCGGAGTTATCCGCCGGCCGTTGACGAGGATGTTGGAGTCCTTCGACGAGGACCCCGAACCGCAGCCGAAGTAGAACAGGACACACAAGGCGCTCAGCATGATCACTGCGGCCGTCGGCCGATAGTACCTTGACAACCTTCTGGACATGAGGATCCTCCCGGTTTGTTCAAACCTTGTCCACAGCATCAAGGGGGGAATCGGCTGAGCGGTCCGTACCGTCCGGCCCGCCCGGTATCTCATTCTGCTTTGTGTGACGGTTCGACCTTCTCTTATGCCATTTACATTTTACATCCCTTGCCGTTCGATAAACAGGCTTATATTGACACTGCTTCCGTGTCACCCTGTTGGACATGAGCAACCGGGGGACAACATCGCGCGGCAGTGCGACCGCGCCATATGAGGAGCAAGGCGATGATAGCCACTGACGACCCGGGTTCAAAGCGGTTCTACCATGGCACGAAGGCCGATCTGAAGCCCGGAGACCTGATCGAGCCCGGCCGTCCCCCCAACTTCGGTAGGCGGGACAGAATAACCACCTGCGTCTACCTGACCGGCACCATGGATGCAGCCGCCTGGGGGGCGGAGCTGGCCATCGGCGAAGGACCCGGCAGGATCTACGTAGTGGAGCCGACCGGCCCGATCGTTGACGATCCCAACCTGACGGACAAGAAGTCCCCGGGTAACCCGACGAAGTCGTATCGCTCGCAGGAGCCGCTGCGGGTCCTCGGCGAGATCACCGATTGGGAGGGGCACTCCCCCGAGGCGATAAGTGCCATGAAGGAGAACCTGGAGCGACTGAAGCGACAGGGTGTTGAGCCGATCGACTGACGACTCTGAAGTCGAGTATGTGAAGTATCACCTGACAACGGATTGCGATTGCACCCAGGGTCTGGCGATACTAGACTGGTTTCGATGCTGTTCAGAGAATCTGGGCAAGGAAGAGTCCTGATTTCCCGGGAAAGGGTTGCATTATGATCACCAGGAAGGCGCGTATCACAATCGGGTCCGTCGCAATCCTCTGTGCGGTCGTGCTTCTGGCCGGATGCGGGAGCGGTACGAGCGGGATGCCCTCGACCAAGGTCCCTGCGACTGACAGCCAGGGCGTGCCTGACTATGCCAGTTCGTCCAACTGGCTGTCCCTGCCTTCGGCGAAGGAATCCGCGAAGAAAGTCGACGTCTTTTTCCTCTACCCGACCGCCTACCAGCAGTCGAGTCCGAGCGACCCTATTGTATGCGCAATCGACAACCCTCAGATGCAGTCAGGTGCGAAGTCCGCTTTTCAACGCGACGCGACCGTTTTCTCGACCGTAGGCAACATCTACGCGCCCTGGTACCGCCAAGCCGCCATCTCGGTGTTGGCACTCCCGTTCGACGAGCAGCAGGCGATCGTAGGCGGGGAACCGACCAGCGATTGCATCTCAGCCTTCGACTACTACATCAAGAACCTCAACAAGGGCAGGCCTTTCATTCTGGCGAGCCATTCGCAGGGCTCGAACATCATGGTCAACCTGTTGGCCGGGTACATGAAGCAGAACCCCGATGTCTACAAGCGGATGGTCGTAGCTTACGTGATCGGTTACTCGATAACGCCGGACTACCTGCGGCAGAACCCGGAGCTGAAGTTCGCGACGGGCCCCGACGACACGGGTGTCATCGTCTCTTACAATACTGAAGCGCCTACTATCAAGGGCAAGAATCCCGTAGTCCTGCCGGGAGCCATGGTCATCAACCCGATCACCTGGACTACTTCCGAGAGGGAGGCGACGGCCGCGCAGAACCTCGGCAGCATATCGGTGAACCCCCAGACCGGCTACCCGGTGACCGACTCAAAGGGCAATCCCGAGAAAGTGCTGAACTTCGCCGACGCGAAAATAGATAAGTCGAGGAACTGCCTCATCTGCAGCTCGGTCGATCAGAGCACTCTGGCGCCGGGCAACGAGATGGTCGAGTCCGGTATCTACCACAGCTTCGACTACCCGTTCTATTACTTCGATCTGAGGGCGAACGCCCGGAACAGGGTTGCCAGGTACTTGAAGGGCAATTAGCAGCGGCAGTCCCGGCGGGCGCCGGGATCACCTGTGATCAGGGCATTTGTCGAAGAACGACCTGTCCTTGCCGGTCGTCCTCACTATCCAGTCTACCTGGGCTTGCGGGATGTAAGGAGTGCCGCATACGCTGCAGGTGACCATGTCGAAATCCCTGCCCCATATGCGGCGCACGCCATCCTTCTCTTTCATGGTGATGGCTCCGGTGGGGCAGGCGTAGGCACAGGCGCCGCAGCCAATACACACATCGGACGGCTTGCCATAGGGGGTGTCGGGCTTCTTGTCCGCTCCGCGGTTGACCATGCCAATGGCGAAAACCCCCACCACGTCCGCGCAGACGTTGGTGCACAGCGCGCACGCGATACATTTGTAGCGGTCGTATTCGCCCTCATCCAGGCGGAAGCGGACATCGGTCGGCCCTTCAGCAGCGGCCATCTCCCGGATGGCTTCCGAATCCGGAACGCGCGCCATCAGCAGCTCCAGAACGCCCCTGCGGATTCTGTGCACCAGCGGGGTATCCGTCTTGACCTCCAGGCCCTTGCGCACCGGGTAGTTGCAGGAAGTGACCAACCTCATCCTGCCGCCCTGATGGGCTTCCACCAGGCATACGCGGCAGGAGCCGCCGCTGCTCGCCACCTCGCTGTTGTAGCACAACGAAGGGATATAGATGCCGTTCTCGTGCGCCACTTCTAAAATGCACTGGTCTTTTGCCGCCTCGAAGGTCCTGCCATCGATTTTGACGCTTATCTTTTCCATGCTATGAGATCCTCACTGCATCGAAGGTGCAAACATCCCTGCAGAGGCCGCACTTGATACACTCGGCCGTGTCAATCACGTGTGGCTCCTTGCGCTCCCCCGTGATGCATTCCTGCGGGCAGTTCTTGGCGCAGAGACGACACCCGGTGCACGCTTCCGGGTCGATCGCATAGGTGATGAGCTCCTTGCACACACCCGCGGGGCACTTCTTGTCGAAGATGTGGGCGTCGTATTCATCGCGGAAGTACTTGATGGTTGAGAGCACCGGATTGGCGGCCGAGGTTCCCAGGCCGCATAACGCTCCCCAGGTCAGGAGGTCGCACAGCTCCTCCAGCATGGCTACGTGTTCCTCCCCGCCGCGGCCCTCGGTGATGTCGGTGAGCAGGTCCAGCATGCGCGGCAGGCCGTCCCGGCAGGGGGTGCACTTGCCGCAGGACTCCTCCACCAGGAAGTTGATGAAGTACTTGGCAACGTCCACCATGCAGGTCTCCTCGTCCATGACGATGATACCGCCCGAGCCCATCATGGACCCGGCCTCGGTCAGGCTGTCGAAGTCAACCGGCAGGTCCGACAGGCGCTCCGGGATACAGCCGCCCGAAGGGCCGCCGGTCTGGACCGCCTTGAACTTTTTGCCGTTCAGGACGCCTCCGCCGATGTTCTCGACAAGCTCGCGTATGGAGATGCCCATGGGCACTTCCACCAGGCCGGTGTTGTTGACCTTGCCCACCAGGGAGAAGACCTTGGTCCCCTTGGAGCCTTCGGTGCCCAGGCCTGCGTACCATTCCGCGCCCTTCATGATGATCTCGGGCACGTTGGCCCAGGTCTCGACGTTGTTGAGGACCGTGGGCTTGTCGTAGAGGCCTCTTTCTACCGAACGGATGTATTTAGCGCGAGGTTCGCCCACCTCGCCTGCCACGGAGCGCATCAGGGCCGAAGACTCGCCGCACACGAAGGCGCCGCCACCGCGGCTGATCTTGATATCAAAGTCGAAACCGCTGCCCAGGATGCTCTCACCAAGCAGGCCCTTCTCGCGCGCCGCCTCGAGGGCGGAAGTCAGGTTCTTGACCGCAAGGGGATACTCGTCACGGATGTAGACGTAGCCCGTGTGCGAACCCATGGCGAGAGCGCCTATGATCATGCCCTCGATAACCGAATGCGGGTCCCCTTCCATTATCGAGCGGTCCATGAAAGCGCCCGGGTCGCCTTCGTCGCAATTGCACATCACGTAGCGGACATCGCTGTCCACGGCCACGCAGGAGCGCCACTTGGTCCCGGTGGGGAAGCCGCCACCGCCGCGCCCGCGCAGACCCGAATCCTCTATCTCGGTGATGATGTCGTCCGGTTTCATCCCGAGCGCCTTGACCAGCCCGGAATAACCTCCCGCCAAAATGTAGTCGTCGATGTTGGTCGGGTCGATCGCACCGATGTTCCTCAGCGCGATGCGGTGCTGGTGCTTGTAGAACGGTATCTCGCTGTACTCGGCAACCATGTCGGACGTGGTCTTGTCCTGGTAGATGAGCCGCTCGATGACCTCACCGCTTCTGATTGTTTTTTCCACGATCTCGGCCACGTCTTCGGGCTTGACCTTGAGGTAGAGGATACCCTGCGGCTGGAGCGCCACCAGTGGCCCGTTTTCGCAGTAGCCGTGGCAACCAGTGGTCTTGATACCGATGTTCACGTTCAGCTCGAGCCCTTGTTCTTCAATGATGTCGCTGAAGGCCTCGGCCACGGGCCTGGCGCCGTTGGCCTGGCACCCGGTGCCGAAGCAAACCAAAACGGTGGGAAGATCGGCCTTGATCCCGGCCGCGATCTCCTGCCGGTAAGCTTCCAGCTGCTCGATAGTGTTAATGGCTCCCATATCCCTAACTCTCCGCCCGTTTCTTGACGATGTCCATGATCTTCGAGGAGCGGGTCTGCCCGTGATATTCCTCGTCGATAACGGTCAACGGCGCCATGGCGCAGGCCCCCACGCAGTTGACGCATTCCAACGTGAACTCTCCGTCCGTCGTTGTGCCGTTACGTTTAACCTCCAGCTCCCGCTCCAGCGTCTCCAGGATCTGCGGCGCTCCCTTGAGATGGCAGGCCGTCCCCGTGCAGACCTTGATGGTGTGCCTGCCACGCGGGGTGAGTGAAAGGGCTTTATAGAAGGTGCCCATGGCGTAGATCTTGCTCTCCGGGACCTCCATGACCTCGCTCAGGCGGCGGATGCCCTCCTCGGGGACATAGTGGAACTCGCGCTGGAAGTCCTGCAGGATGGCCAGCAGTGATTCCTCCGACCTCTCGTAACGGTCTATTATACTGTCGAACTGCGTCACGTCCGTCATTCAATCAACCCTCTTCGCTGAGCTTCAACAGCTTCTCGTATTCCGTCCTGGTGCGCTCCTGGATGGAATCGATGTCCTCCGGCGTCAGGTGCCGGAAACGCCCCTGTCCCTGGATGTATTCCTTCACGGGCAGGATGGGATGCGGCCTGTAAGTGAGGTTGTATTTCCCGTACTCGTATTCGTAGAGCGGGAACACGCATGTGTTTACGGCCAGGCGTCCATACTTGATGGCCTCTTCCGACGGGATGCGCCATCCCGTCGGGCATACCGACAGGATATGCAGATACGCCGGGCCCTCTATAGCGGCGGCCTTCTCGACCTTCTCCATGAGGTCGAAGGGAAAACTGGGGCAGGCCGTGGCCACGTAGGGGATATTATGGGCGATGGCGATCTTGGGCATATCTTTCTTCTGCGTGAACTGACCCTTGGATATCTTGCCGGCCGGGCTGGTAGTGGTGCTTGCCCCCCAGGGAGTCGCGCTGGAGCGCTGGATGCCCGTATTCATGTAGGCCTCGTTGTCATAGCATACGTAGATCATGTCGTGCCCGCGCTCCATGGCTCCGGAGAGCTGGCCCATGCCGATGTCGGCCGTGGCGCCGTCACCGCCCATGGCCACGAAGTTGATCTTCTTCGCCGGCAGCTTCCCCTTGCGCATCATGGCCTTCATCCCGGACTCGCAGCCGCTGATGACAGCCGAGGAGTTCTCGAAGGCCACGTGTATCCAGGGCACTTGCCAGGCCGTCGTGGGCAGCGGCGAGGAGATGATCTCCATGCAGCCCGTGGCCATGGCCACTATGGTATTGCGTCCCAGCGCTTTCATGACCAGCCGGACGGCCAGCGCCTCGGCGCAGCCCTGGCAGGCGCGGTGGCCCGAGGTGAACAACTCGTCCTTTTCAACCAGTCTCGCCGAGAACACAGAGAACTTGTCCATGCTTTGCTCCTCACCCACGCAGGCCGTAGAACGTGAAGCCGGCTATTTCGCCCCCGGCAGCCTTGGCCTTTCCTCCGAGGATGATCGATTTGAAATCTTCCACGGTAACGTCCCTGCTCGCCAGTCCCGCTACGTAATCCACTACCACCGGCGCCTTCGGGCTGTTGCACAGGGCGCTCCTCAGCTCAAGAGCCACCGGGCCGCCCGGGCCGCCGAAGCTTATCGCGCGGTCCAGCACAATCAGGGTGTCCTTGCCGGCCACCGCCTTGAAGAGATCATCGAACGGGAATGGACGCCACAGCCGGATCTTGATGACCCCGACCAACTCTCCCTGCTCCCTCAGTTCGTCCACTGCCGCCATGGCGGTCTCGCCAAGCGAACCCATAGTCACTATGCAGTATTCGGCATCGTCGGCCCGGTAAGTCTCGACCGGATGGTATTGTCGCCCGGTAAGGGCGGCCCACTCGTCCCATGCTTTGATACAGGTGGCGTAGGACTCCACAAGGGCATTTTCACGAACCATCTGGGTTTCCGAGTATATCTCGGGCATCGCGAAACAGCCCATGGAAACCGGGTTGTCCGGGTCAAGGCGTTTTTCCATCCTGTATTCAGGCACGTACCGCTTGATCAGCTCGTCGTCCTCGAAGTCGACGGGCTCGATCATGTGGGTCATTATGAAGCCGTCGATGTTCAAGGCCACCGGCAGCCGCACCGCGGGGTCCTCGGCCACTCGGAAGGCCCAGAACACGTGATCGTAGGCCTCCTGGCCGTTCTCCACGAACACGTGTATCCAGCCGCCGTCGCGCACCATCATGGTGTCGGTATGATCGTTCCAGATGGACAGCGGCGCGGACAGGGAGCGGTTGGCCAGGGCCATTACCACGGGCAGCCGCATGGCCGAGGTGATGAAGAATATCTCCGCCATCAGGGCCAGCCCCTGAGAGCTGGTGGAGGTGAAAGTGCGCGCCCCCACGGCGGCCGCGCCGCAGCATACGCTCATGGCCGAATGCTCGCTCTCCACCGGCACGAATTCAGCGTCCAGGTGCGCGTTGGCCACCATTTCGGACAGGTGCTCTACGATATGGGTCTGCGGGGTGATGGGGTAAGCGCTTATCAGGTCGCAGTCCGCCTGTCCCACCGCCTCCGCAACGGCCAGCGATACCTCTATTCCCTTGCGTTCCTTTGCCATGTCAGACTTCCTCAATTACCACGGATATGCATCCGACCGGGCATTCCCTGGCGCAGATGCCGCATCCTTTACAGTACTCAAGGTCGGCCTCGAAACTACCGTCCTCCGACCTTTTGATGGCTGCGTCCGGACAGAACAGCCAGCAGACGCCGCAGCGGATGCACTGGTCCTGGTCGACCACCGGCTGGAGTGAACGCCAGCTGCCGGTCTTGTACTCCCTGGCGCTGCCGCGTTCGCTGACCGCCGCCCCCATCTCCAGGTCCTGCCACTTTATCTCTTCGATCGGTCTGGCCACGTCTGGCTACTCCTTTATCACCAGTTCAGCATACGCCCGCTCCAGGGCCCTCATGTTCTTCTCCCCCAGCTTGGGCCCGAAGCGGTCCAGCATGGGCCTACGGATGTCGTCTATCCCGAACACGCCCGTCGCCCTGATGACCGCGCCCATCATGGTGGTGTTCACGATGACACGTCCGAGCTCTTCCCGTGCGATCTTGTCAGCGTCGACGATGCCGACACGACAGGAGAAGTGGCACGAATCCATTATCTCCTCATAGGATTTCCTCGAGTTGATGATGAGTATCCCGTTCGGCTTCAGGCCCTCGACCGGATCGATCAGAGTCAAGAGTCCAGGATCGAGGACGACGACAACATCAGGCTCGTATACCTTGGCGCGGGCGAGGATCCTTTTATCGTCAACCCTGCAGAAAGCAACCACCGGGGCGCCCCTGCGCTCGGGCCCGAAACTCGGGAAGGCCTGGGCGTACTTGCCTGTGCCGATAGCCGCTACGGCGATCAGCTCTGCCGAGGTGACCGCTCCCTGTCCGCCCCTCCCGTGAAACCTTATCTCAAGCATGCAGGCTCCCGTTTAACGACTCTGTCTCCTGTCATATTCCGGTTTTTCGTTCCTGCCAGTGTAATTATCTTCTTCAACTCCTGCAATACCACAGTCGCGGGAACGATGAACAACGCGAAGAGCATCACCCACGGTTTCACTTCATGTCAGAGGCAGACTGTAACACATAGCGGGACGCCTCAGGAATGGCGTATGTCAACGCAGGGTCAGGCGGAAGTGGGCATGGCTTGCCAGGATGAGGCCCCTGCCAATCATCCCCTGTTAGTCTGCTTTCTCAATGAGGTATGTCAGGTATTTCGGCTTCTGAATCGGTATGTTCTGACAGGATTTCAACCTCAGCAGATGCTTGTCACCTGAGATGATAAGGTTAGCTTCGCCTGCTATCGCGCATTCCAATACCCTATTGTCGGCCTCATCAGGCGCTAGCGATATTCCCTCCTTTGGCTTATGAAGCTCCGCCAGCCGACTTGTCGCTCGCACGAACTGCTCGATCCTGTGTTCGGGCCACGAGAACTTGTCTCTGAGCTTTCCCGCTGTTTCGTTAATGATCTCATCCGAAGCTATCAATACGACCTGCCGCTTCATGGCAAATCCAAGGATCTGCCTGGGTGGTCCATCGAAGAGAAGAGCGGATATATAGATGTTCGAGTCGAACACGACTCTCAACACTAAGCGGCACCGCCGAGGATCTTGAACAATTCATCCTCGCTCTTGATCTTGAAACGCCTGGCTGTCTCTTCCCCGAAGCTGAACAGCTCTTGCCAATCAGTCTCCGCCTGGAATCGTTCATACACACTGACCATCTCTCTGAGCAGCTCGCTTCTAGACCGGTTTTCGCTCTTCGCTAGATCTTCGATCTTGCTTGCGGTGTCCGGCGGCAGCGAGAAAGACAGAACCTTTGACACCCTTGCCAAATCGTATCCTCCTTCATGGTTATTACATAGTATTACTCACATACTACGAGTATTCCCATGCAGAGTCAACACTAATTCAAGCAAGATGCAAGACGGCTCTGACATTGCGTACGCTCCACGGTGGTGTCGGAGGCCCGACACAACGAACCCCCCATAGGATTGAGGGGACCATCAGAATCGGGAGAATAACTGCTTGAGGACCTCCTCCTTTGCCATGTCGAGGTGAGTTGCCACATTCCCGGCTATGGCATTCAGAGTTCCGACCTTCAATGATCTGTGCCTGGAGAAGAGCGAGAGACCACCCGCGTCGAGAACTGTACGCTAGCGCTGCGCAACATCGAGACCCTGGTGCTCAGCGTGGGTCTGGGAACCTGCTGGCCAGGGGATTTCATGTATTTCGCTATCATGCGACCCGCCAAAGTCAACCCGATGCTGGCCTCGCTTCGTCGAGACGGGTCTACGTGACGCTGACACTCGGGCATCCCAAGTGCACACGCAGAATGGTGAACCCGCGAAAGCAGCGAGAGATCATTCGGTTCTGAACCTATCGATATCCGCCGCCTTCCTCATGGTACTATGGCAATCGCGCGATGCTTATATCAGCATGTGACGGTTCTGTTATCAAGCGAAGGAGTCTGGAGATGTCCAGGAGTAAGAAGCAGGTTGATCGCATTGTCTCGCACTGGCCGCTGATCCAGAAGATGAAGCGCTCGGTCAGGAACCCGATCATGCGCAGGCTTCTCAGAAGTCAGTACTCGGAGACCGGTCTTCAGGCCTCATTCATTCCGGTCGGAGAAACTGTTGAGATCCCGCCCAGCGTGATACCCACCCGTGAAGTGATGATGGATTTCCTGAACAGGGCGAGCTACCGGGCCCTGGCCACCGAATGCGTCTGTCGTGTGGGTGGCAGGTGTACGAGCTTCCCGATTGAGGTGGGTACGATATTCATGGGAGAGGGCGCCCGGGACCTTCATCCGACCGTAGGCCGTTCCGTCTCCATTGAGGAAGCGGCCGGGCATGTCGATCGAGCGTTGGAGCTGGGGCTGGTTCCCATGGTAGGGCACCTGATGGTCGACTCGAAGCTGTTCCGGATGAAGAAGTTCGACCGTTTTCTTACCATGTGCTTCTGCTGCGAATGCTGCTGCAATTTCCTGAAGAACATGAAGTATATCAAGGGCGAGTGGCCGGACACCATTCTGCCCGTGGACGGAGTGAGCGTTGAAGTATGTGACATGTGCGAGGGCTGCGGCACCTGCGTGCCGGTCTGTCCTGTGGAAGGCATCTCCATTGTGGAAGATAAAGCTGTCATGAACGATCTGTGTTTCGGTTGCGGCTGCTGTGCCAATGCCTGTCCCAACAACGCGATCAACGTCACGGTCTCACCCGACTCAAAAGTCCTGGAGGAGTTGAGGAGCAGGGTCGAATCGAGAACAAGGATCGATTGACTTAATGCTATACAGAGCCGGTGGATTCTCCCAACACGAGTTTCAAGAATCACAATGAAGAGCTGAGAGGCATTTGACTTCCGTACGCTGCGTGGTGGTGTCGGAGGGGGACTTCGAACCGTCGCTCGCTATCGCTCGCTTCCCCTAGGGGGCAAGCCCCCCTGAGGGCGCTACGCCTTCGGCTCCGCTGTCACCCCCCGATAAAGACTCGTGGGAAGATTCTCTCCCCACGAGGATATAACGACCCCTCTGTTCGAGTCCCCCCTCCGGTATAGTGGATGATTCGCGGTGCTCATTTGAAGTGGTGTCGGAGGGGGGACTCGAACCCCCACAGGACTACGTCCCACAAGGCCCTCAACCTTGCGCGTCTACCAATTCCGCCACTCCGACGCGGCACCAGTTTAAAGAAGGGAAGCCCGCTCGTGCGGGCGTCTAAACGGGGGCGTTCGAGTTCGCGGCCCCTCCGCTCGTCAGGACTTCCTTCAAGTCTTTGTTGCGCCATGGAGTGTACTCTTTTTGGCGCTCCTTGTCGATGATCCTGACCGCGTAGAAGTTGCCGCGACCGATGAGGCCCAGGAAGTGGCCCTGCCTTCCGACCACCTCCACGAAGTCGCCGTCCTCCAGGGGAGGTGGGAACCTGAACGACCTCTGGAGCCAGACGTGGGTCGTCTTGCCGTCCTCATCACAGATGTCAAAACTGATATCGAAGCTCAGGAGGGCGGAATTGCTGGCCCGCTTCTTCGAGAACGTCTGAAATGGATTCGTTGATATGTTCTGAACGATTCCCGAAATCTGTTTCTTCATTCCTCCTGCCTTGGAGCGCCAGCCCTACTGATTATTCGGTATTTCGCCCCTTGAACTTGATTAAATTCCGGCCCATGGACCCCGTAACGACGGCCGCCCGGGAGGCCTACCCGAGGATTGCAGCGACGCGGTCCAGCACCTCGTCGGCCAGCTCGACCTTGGACATCATCCGCAGCTTCGCCCTCTCCGAGCGGCTCCCGATCACGGCGGCCATGTCCGTATCGGCCCCGAAGCCCGAACCCGGGCTTGCTACCTGGTTGGCGACGATGAGGTCGAGACCCTTGCCCTCGAGTTTGCCCTTCGCGTTCCTGATGACGTTGTCCGTCTCCGCCGCGAATCCCACCAGCAGGCACCTGCGTTTACCGACACCGAGGGACTTCAGGATGTCCTCCGTCGAGACGAGCTCGATATCGGGGACCCCTTCATGTTTCTTCATCTTCAAGGGAGACACCTTCGCCGGGGTATAGTCGGCGACCGCGGCGGCCATGACCAGGACGTCCGCCCCCCGGACGGCTTTCTTCACGGCGCCGGCCATCTCAGCCGCCGTGACGACGTCGACGCGCGCCACGCCCGGCGGACAGTAGAGCTCGGTGGGACCTGAGATGAGCGTGACCCCTGCCCCCCTCTTCGCGGCGCGTCCGGCAAGGATGAAGCCCATCTTCCCCGTAGAAGGGTTTGATATGAACCTGACCGGGTCGATGTACTCCCGGGTCGGCCCGGCGGTCACGACCACCTTTCGCCCGGCCAGCTCGCTCGAGCGCGCCAGCTCGCGCTGGACCGCCTGGAATATCTCGCCCGGCTCCGCCATGCGGCCTACGCCCTCGTCACCGCACGCGAGCTGCCCCTCCTCCGGCTCGACCATCACGACACCGGATGCCTTGAGGGCCTTGATGTTTCCCGCGGTCTTTTCGTTCAGGTACATGCGCGTGTTCATGGCCGGCGCCATCAGGACCGTTCCCCTGGCAGCGAGTATCGTGGTGGTCAGAAGGTCGTCAGCTACGCCGTTTGCGACCCTGGCGATGACGTTCGCCGTTGCCGGCGCCACCACGATGAGGTCGGCTTCCTCGGAGAGAGATATGTGCGGGAAAGGCGATGTGGGGTCGGACCACATCGAGGTCGCCACAGGATTGCCTGTGAGCGTGCGGAACGTCACCGGCGTAACGAACTTCTGAGCGGAATCGGTCATCACCACTTTGACAGTGACGCCGGACTTGACGAGCAGCCTCGCGAGCTCAGCAGCCTTGTATGCCGCGATGCCACCTGTTATCCCGAGCAGGACCGTCTTTCCGGAGAGATCGGCCATCGGTTACTCCTCGGCGTATTCATCTTCCCCCGGCTCAGGCCTGTCGTACTCTATCTTGCCGTCCGCTATCTCCTCGAGGGCCACGGTCAGAGGTTTCTTGGAGATGTCCTCGAGCCTCATCGGAGCCACGCCGCCAACGCCCTCACCCAGGCGCTTCTGGAAATTCGTTATCTGCCTGGCCCTCTTGGCGGACTCGATGACAAGCGTGAACTTGTTCTCGGAGTGCTCCAGAAGGCTCTCTATCTTCGGATTCACCATCGACATCTTCTCTTCCATGTCAGGCCTTCACCTTCCCATTATCCGCGCCAGCTCGCCTGCGGCCTTACTGACATCATCGTTTACTATTATTTCGTCGAACTCCCTCTTGCCAACCTCTATCTCCTCCGGCGCGATGCCGGTCCTTGTGATTATCTCCCGCTCGTCGTCGGCCTCCCTGCCCCTCAGGCGAGCCTCGAGCTCCTCGAGTGACGGCGGCATTATGAAGACGAGAGTCGCGTCCGGGATGGTCGACTTCACGTCCAGGGCGCCCTGCACGTCTATCTCAAGTATAACGTCGCGCCCCGAGCCCGTTACCTCCTCGACCTCGCTCCTGAGCGTCCCGTACCTCCTGCCGAAAACTTCCTTGTGCTCGAGGAACTGCCCGGTTGCGACGAGGCGGTCGAACTCCTCGTCGGACAGAAACCTGTAATCGCGGCCGTCCACCTCTCCGGAGCGAGGTTTCCTGGTTGTCGCGGAAACCGACAGATGGGCATCGAGGTCCTTCAGGACCTCCTTTATCAGGGTGTCCTTGCCGGCCCCCGACGGGCCGGCGACCACGAAAACCCTTCCACTTCCACTCATACGGCTTGCGGCCTCCGGCTCGGCGCCCGTGTCATCCGCCGGCCGGAGGCCGGCGCTTCGAAATTATACGGACATGGCGCTTCTAATACAACATTCCTGTCAGGTCGAGTAGCGGCTTCCCGGAGCGTCGACCGGTACGCCTTCGGCGCAGAGCGGACAGTTGCCCGGCGGGTACGAATCCACCTGAATGCGCACGAGGGAGGACACCGGGAACGGTATCTCGACCTCACCCCCGCGCCGGTCTACGATGCAGGCCAGCCCCATGACATCGGCTCCCGCCTCTTCCACAAGGCCGGCAAGCTCCATGATGCTGCCGCCGGTCGTGATGACGTCTTCGACGAGGAGGACCCTGGAGCCAGGCGGTATCTCGAAGCCGCGCCTTAAGGTCATTCGGCCTTCCGACCGTTCGGCGAAGACCATCGGGACCCCCAGCGCGTGGGCGCACGTGAACCCGACGATGAGGGCCCCGAGGGCCGGCGCGAACACAAGGTCCACGTCGCCCTCGATCATCCGCGCTATCGCCTCTCCCGCACCCATCGCGTCCCGCGGGTGCTCGAGGAACAGCGAGCACTGAATGTAAGTATCGCTGTGCAGCCCCGAGGAGAGCTTGAAATGGCCCTTCTTCAGCGCGCCGGTCGCTTCGAGCCGCCCCAAGATACCGCCGTTTTCGCTCAACGCCCCCGGACCTCCCCCGTCATGGCCGCCCGCCCCCGATACTGCGCAGCATCTCCGAAGCCACCGACCTCGGATCGACGGCCCGGTAGAGAGGCCTCCCGACGACCAGGAAATCGGCCCCGGCGCGCAAGGCGTCGGCGGGCGTCGAGACGCGCTTCTGGTCGTCCCGGCTGTCTCCCTCGAACCTCACGCCCGGTGTAACCAGGGTCATGTCGGGCCCGACGCTGCGCCGGACCTTGAGCGTCTCGAGCGGCGACGTGACCAGCCCGTCCATGCCGGAGTCCTTCGCGAGCTTCGCCAGCCGCTCGACCTGCCCTTCCACCGAGTCCGAAACTCCTATCTTCCTGAGCGCCAGAAGGTCCATGCTCGTGAGGACCGTGACCCCGATCAGCATCGGCCTCCTTATCTCGCCCCTGCGACAATGGTCCCGCACCGCCGCCTCCGCGGCCCTCATCATCTCCTGGCCTCCCATAGCGTGGAGGGTCAGCATGAAAGGCTCGAGGTCACAGAGGGCCAGTATCGCGCTCGATACGGTGTTCGGGATGTCCATGAGCTTGAGGTCGAGGAACACCTCGAAGCCGTCGCCCCTGAGCGACTCGAGGGCTCCGGTCCCGGCGCTCGAGAACAGCTGCAGGCCGACCTTCACGACATCGACCAGGCCCTCCAGGGAACCCGCCACCTTCCTGGCCTCGTCGAGGTCGGAGGTGTCGAGCGCCAGTATCAGCGGACTCAGGCGTGGTCTCTCCATCATGTCCCTCTCACCCGTTCACCTTCAACGCTCCAACCAGCCTGCGGGGACCGTCCGCTCCCGCCTTCTCAATCGCCGCGGGCAGGTCCTCGAGTATTCTAGCGGCCCTGTCGGGGTCCTGGAATGTCGAGGTTCCGACCGACACCGCCGCCGCTCCGGCCAGCATGAACTCCACCGCGTCCCCCGCGTCGTACACCCCGCCTCCCCCGATGATCGGAAGGCTGGTCGCCCTGTAGCAGTCCCATACCGCCTTAAGGGCGACGGGCTTTATGGCCGGGCCGGAAAGCCCTCCCGTCACCGCGCCGAGCCGGGGCCTCCGGGTGACCGGGTCTACTGCGAGCCCGGGTATCGTGTTGATGAGCGAGAGTCCGGCCGTCCCGGCCCGCGCCGCCGCCTCTGCCACGCGCGAGATGTCCGACACCGCCGAAGAGAGCTTGACGAACAGCGGGAGAGAGCAGTTCTCTCGCACCGCCTGGACCACCGTCGCGGTCGCCCCCTCGTCGCACCCGAAATGAATACCGCCTTTCTCGACATTGGGGCAGGATACGTTCACCTCCAGCGCCGCGAGGCGTCCGGCACCCTCCAGCCGGGAGGCAAGCTTCGCGAAGTCGCGGACGGTCTCGCCCGCTATGCTCGCCACCACTACTGTGTCCAACCCGCTCAGCGCGGGGAGCACCTCTTCGACGAGCCTCTCCACTCCTACGTTTTCCAGGCCGATGCTGTTCAACATTCCACCGGTGGTCTCCCATATCCTGGGCTCCGGGTTCCCCCTGCCCGGCTCGACCGTCACCGACTTCAGTATCACCGCGCCCAGCCTCGAGAGGTCGACCAGCGGAGCCATCTCAAGGGCATAGCCCGCGGTGCCCGAGGCGAGCACGACCGGGTTCTTCAATCCTATCCCGGCAAGATCGACAGCCAGTTCGATATCAGCCACCCTCTCCGCAACACGGGGTCAGGTCCCGCGTTGCGCTTCTCAGCGCAACGCGGGACCTGACCCCTCTGTGCGTTTCTTCCATGAGACCTGGCGGGAGTCGAAGACCGGGCCCTCCAGGCAGACGCACAGGCTCCGCCCTCCGGCGCCCTCCTTGACGCACCCCCTGCAGGCTCCTATCCCGCAGGCCATCCTCGAGTCGAGCGATACCTGGCACGGTATGCCGGCACCTTCGCACAGGCCCGCCGCGGCGGCCATCATCTCCTGCGGGCCGCACACGAATGCAGCATCGAAGCCCCGCCGAAGAATTTCCGGGAGCCCGTCGCAGGCCACCCCGGCTTCGCCACGGGAGCCGTCCTCAGTGAAGACGGAAACGCCCCCGCGGAGCTCGTCCAGCCCGGGACAGACGCCCGACACGGTCCTGAACCCCGCCAGGAACTCGTAGGTTACGCCTGACCTGTCCAGCTCCCTCGCCAGATACGCCAGCGGCGCCGCCCCGATGCCCCCGGCGACGAGGAGCGCCTTCCTGACCCCGGCCACCTCGAAGCCGCGGCCCAGCGGTCCGAGCATCCCCACGCTGTCACCAGGCTCAAGGAGGGAGAGCCGACGGGTGCCCCATCCTACGACGTCCACCATGAACGACAATCGCAGCCCGCCCTGTCCGGCGCTCGCGCCGAACGCGCTGAGCGGCCTTCGGAGTAGGTGCTCCTTTCCGGTGTCGCACCGCACCTGGTAGAACTGCCCGGGTGCCGGCGCCTTCAGCGGACCTGCTCCGGCGGCGGCGGCGAACTCGAGGAGAATAGTCGCCCCCGCGTCCTGACGGCCGAGCAGAGTGGCCTCGAACAGGGCGGCGGCAGTCGCGACCTCGGTCTCAGTCAACGTGCCCGCCCCCCGCGGTCACACGCTCGATCTCGCCGTGGAACTCCTGGATGCTCTTGACCCTGAGCCCGCTCTTCTTGAGGGCGGTTATGCCCATGAGCACTATGTCCGAGAGCTCGATGGTGGTGATGCATGGCACGCCGCTCATGGTCGCCGCCGTCCTGATGCTGTAGCCGCTGCCCCGGCTGCCGCGACCCTCGGGTACGTTTATGACCAGGTCGACCTTCCCCTCGCGGATGAAATCGACGACGTCCGGGCTTCCCTCCCCCACCTTATTGACCGCCTGCACTCTTATCCCGGCCTCCTGGAGGCTCGCCGCGGTCCCCTCGGTCGCCATGAGCTCGAAGCCCTCGTCCGCAAGTCGCCGGGCGATGTTCACCGCCTGCGCCTTCTTCGGGTCCGGTACGCTCACGAACGCGGTGCCCGAGACCGGGAAGTGATTGTAGCTGGCTATCTGCGCTTTTACCATCGCCATCCCCACCCCGGTGTCCGTCCCGGGGGAGTAGTCGTCGATGCCCATCACCTCACCGGTGGACTTCATCTCCGGCCCCAGGACCGTATCGGTCCCCGGGAAGCGGACAAAAGGCAGCACGGCCTCCTTCACCGAGATGTGCTTGAGCCTCGAGTACCTCTCCTCGAAAAGGCCCAGCTCGTCCAGCGTCTGGCCCAGCATTATCCTGGTCGCCATCTTGGCAAGCGGCACGCCGATAGATTTGCTGACGAACGGGACCGTGCGGCTCGCCCGCGGGTTTACCTCGAGGACGTATACCCTGTCGTCCTTGACGGCGTACTGCACGTTGATGAGACCGATGACCCCGAGGTCCAGGGCGAGGCGTTCCGTATAGGAGGTTATGACCTGCTTCACGTCGTCGCCGAGGAACGGCGGGGGGATGACGCAGGCCGAGTCGCCGGAGTGGATGCCCGCCTCCTCGACGTGCTCCATTATCGCCCCGATGTAAGCCCGCCTGCCGTCGCAGAGGGCGTCGACGTCGATCTCCTTGGCATCCTCGAGGAACTTGTCAATGAGGACCGGGTGCTCGGGCGAGGCCTTGACCGCGGATTTCATGTACTTCTCGAGCATGTCGTCCGAGTAGACGATCTCCATCGCACGCCCGCCGAGGACGTACGACGGCCTGACCAGCACCGGGTAGCCCACTTTCCGCGCCGCTTCCAGCGCACCCTCGACGGACGTCGCGGTGCCGTCGTCCGGGTGCGTGATGTCGAGCTTCTTCAGGAGGTTGCCGAAGAGCTCGCGGTCCTCGGCCCTGTCTATCGCCGAGGGAGGCGTTCCCAGTATCCTGACCCCGGCGCGCTCGAGCGGAATGGCGAGTTTCAGCGGCGTCTGTCCCCCGAGCTGGACGATGACGCCCATTGGCTTCTCACGCTCGATTATGTTCATGACGTCCTCGAACGTCAGCGGCTCGAAGTACAGGCGGTCGCTGGTGTCGTAGTCCGTCGAGACGGTCTCAGGGTTGCAGTTGACCATGATGGTCTCGTATCCCAACTCCTTGCAGGCGAACGCGGCGTGGACGCAGCAGTAATCGAACTCGATGCCCTGGCCTATGCGGTTGGGGCCGCTCCCGAGTATCATCACCTTCTCGCGGTCGGTGTCGCGCACCTCGTCCTCGTCCTCGTAGGTGGAGTAGTAGTAAGGGGTGTAGGCCTCGAACTCCGCCGCGCAGGTGTCCACGCTCTTGAAGACCGCGCGGATGCCCTTCTCCAGGCGGTGCGACCTGACCTGCGCCTCGGTCGCGCCGAGAAGCCGCGCCAGTTCGACGTCCGAGAAGCCGAACCGCTTGGCCTCCCTCAACAGGTCATCCGGCACGCCGGCAAGGTCGAGCGGCTCGAGAAGGCCCTGCATCTCGACTACCTGCTGGAGGTTGTCCACGAACCAGGGGTCTATACCCGTGCGCTCGTATATCTCGTCTATGCCCATGCGCTGCTCGAGGGCACTGTAGACCTGGAACAGGCGGTCGTGGCTGGCTATCTCGAGCTCCCCGGGCAGGGCCTCGGCCGGGGTCTCGTCGAGGTCGCGCAGGCTGTACCGGTCGATCTCGAGCGAGCGCACCGCCTTCTGGATGGCCTCCTTGAAAGTGCGGCCGATGGACATCACCTCACCCACGGATTTCATCCTGGTGCCGAGCACCTCGTCCGCGCCCGGGAACTTCTCGAACGCCCATCGGGGCACCTTCACAACGCAGTAGTCTATGGTAGGCTCGAAGCAGGCCGGCGTCTCGCGGGTGATGTCGTTCGGGATCTCGTCGAGCGTATAGCCGACGGCGAGTTTCGCCGCTATCTTCGCGATGGGGAAGCCCGTGGCCTTGCTGGCGAGGGCGCTCGAGCGAGAGACCCTGGGGTTCATCTCTATGACAACCATGTGGCCGGTTTCGGGCTCTACCGCGAACTGGATGTTGGACCCGCCGGTCTCGACGCCGATCTCGCGCATAATGTCTATGGAGGCGTTTCGCAGCATCTGGTACTCGTCGTCGGTGAGCGTCTGCGCAGGGGCGACGGTGATGGAGTCGCCCGTGTGCACGCCCATCGGGTCGAAGTTCTCGATGGGGCAGACGATGACGACGTTGTCCTTCTTGTCGCGCATGACCTCGAGCTCGTACTCCTTCCAGCCCTTTACCGACTTCTCGACGAGTATCTCGGTAATAGGGCTCAGGTCGAGCCCGTGGCGGGCGACCTCGAGGAACTCGGGCATGTCGTACACCAGGCCCCCGCCGCCCCCTCCCAGCGTGAAGCTCGGCCTTATGACCAGAGGGAACCCCAGGCGTTCGGCTATCAGCCCCGCCTCCTCCATCGTGTAGGCGAAGTCGCTCTCCGGGAGGTCGAGACCTATGTTGCGCATGGCGGCCTTGAACAGGTTCCGGTCTTCCGCCTTGCTGATAACCTCGTGCCGCGCCCCGATGAGCTCGACCCCGTACTCGTCGAGGGTCCCGTCCTCGGCCAGCGCGACCGACACGTTGAGACCGGTCTGGCCGCCGAGCGTGGGAAGCAGGGCCTGCGGCCGCTCGCGCTCGATTATCCTCGCCACCCACTCGGGCGTGATTGGCTCTATGTAGGTGCGGTCGGCGAACTCCGGGTCGGTCATGATGGTGGCGGGGTTGCTGTTGACCAGCACGACCTCGAAGCCGTCCTCCTTGAGGACCTTGCAGGCCTGGGTCCCGGAGTAGTCGAACTCGCAGGCCTGGCCTATCACGATAGGCCCGGAGCCGATTATCATTATCTTCTCTATGTCATCGCGGCGGGGCATCTACTTACGCCACCCCTTCATGGTCTCGACGAACCGGTCGAACAGGTATCGGGAGTCGTGGGGGCCCGGGCACGCCTCCGGGTGGTATTGCACGGAGAAGGCCCCGACCTCATCGCAGCTGATGCCCTCGGACGTCTCGTCGTTCAGGTTCCAGTGTGTGAGCTCGACCTTCCCGAACTGGCAGTCGGAGAGCGAGGTCGTGTCCACGGCGAAACCGTGGTTCTGGGCGGTGATCTCTACGCGGCCGGTCGCCCCGTGCATTACGGGCTGGTTGGCGCCCCTGTGGCCGAACTTCAGCTTGTAGGTACTGCCTCCCAGGGCAAGCCCCAGGAGCTGGTGGCCGAGGCAGATACCGAAGATGGGCTTCCTGCCCAGCAGGGCTCTTATTGCCTCAATGGCGTACGTGACGGCCGCCGGGTCCCCCGGCCCGTTGGAGAGGAAGACCCCGTCCGGCTCGAGCGCGAGGACACCGTCCGCCGTTGTGTCGGCCGGCACTACCGTGACGCGGCAACCGTGCGAGTTCAGCAGCCTCAGGATGTTGCGCTTGATGCCGAAGTCGAACGCTACGACCTCGTGGTCGGGGGGAGAGTCCAGGCCCTCCTCCCAGACGTACGGCTCGCGTATGGTCACGCCCTCGACCAGGTCCAGGCCCACCAGCCCGGGCGCTCGCTCGACCTTCTCGAGCAGGCTCTCGGGATCGAGGTCCAGGCTGCTCAAGCCGCCCTCCATCGCCCCCCTTGTGCGGATGTGACGGGTGAGGGCCCTCGTGTCTATTCCCTCGAGGCCCACCACCCCGTTCTTCACAAGGAAGTCGTCGAGGTCGCCCGACGAGCGCCAGTTGCTCGCGAGCCTCGAGGACTCCCTCACTATGAAGCCGCCCATGTAGACGCGGTCAGACTCGAAGTCTTCCGGGTTCACGCCGTAGTTGCCGATGAGCGGGTAGGTCATGTTGACCATCTGCCCGGCGTACGAGGGATCGGTCAGTATCTCCTGGTAGCCGGCCATGCTGGTGTTAAAACAGACCTCCCCGAAGAACTCGCCGGGGGCTCCCATGCTCACGCCCCGGTAGGAGGTGCCGTCCGAGAGCACGAGCAGGGCAGGCTCTCTCTTCCTCATGTCGAACACCATGGTCTCAGTCTCCAGTTCCGGCCGCCGCCGACGCTCTTTCTCCGGCGCCGACGCGCCCGGCGTCCTTCTGCTTCTTCCTCGCAGTCCCCTGCTCAGGGCCCGGTGAGAGGTCGCCTTCCCTCACCACCAACCTGCCCCTGAATACCGTGTGCACTACCCGGCCACGCAGCCGCCACCCGCCGTACGGGGTGTTCCGCGCCCTGGACTTGAACGCCCTTGGGTCCACTATCCACTCGGTCTCGGGATTGAACACCACCAGGTTGGCAGGCGCCCCCTCCTCCACCGTCGGCATGTATCCCCAGCGGCCCATGTCCATGATGCGCGAGGGGGCCAGGGTCAGCTTTTCAAGCGCTTTCTCCAGCGACAGCACCCCCGTCTCGACCAGGCGGGTGAGGACCAGGGCAAGGCACGTCTCGAGCCCGACGACGCCGAACTCGGCCCTGTCGAACTCGGTCTCCTTCTCGTGCGGGGCGTGCGGGGCGTGGTCGGTGGCGATCACGTCGATGGTCCCGTCCGCCAGCGCCTCGAGGAGAGCATCGACATCGGCCTTGGAGCGCAGCGGCGGGTTCATCTTCATGTTCGTGTCGTAGTCGGTGAGCCCTGAGTCGTCGAGCAAGATGTGGTGTGTGGTCACCTCGCAGGTCACTGGGAGGCCTCGTCTCTTAGCGTCACGGACCAGGTCGACCGACCTCGCGGTCGATACGTGCGCCAGGTGAAGCCGGGCGCCGGTCTTCTCCGCCAGGCAGATGTCACGGAACACCCCTATCTCCTCCGACTCGGGAGGTATCCCCCGCAGGCCCAGCAGGGTCGAGTAGTAGCCCTCGTTCATCTGCCCGCCGGCCGAGAGGCTCGGCTCCTCGCTGTGAGATATCACCAGGGCGTTCATGGTGCGGGCGTACTCCATGGCGCGCCGCATTATCTCGGAGTCCGAGACCGGACTCCCGTCGTCGCTGAAGCCCATCACGCCCGCCCTGCAGGTGCCCATCTCGCCCATCGGCGCCAGGGTTTCCCCGGCGCGCCCCTGGGTGATGGCGCCGTGGGGAAGCACCATGCACAGCCCCTCGTCAACGCCCCGGTCGAACACGTACTCGGCCACCGATGAGTTGTCGATGGCCGGCTCCGTGTTGGGCATGCAGAACACGGCGCTGTATCCCCCGCAAGCCGCGGCCCTGCTGCCGCTCGCGACGTCCTCCTTGTACTCCATGCCCGGCTCCCGCAGGTGCGCGTGGAGCTCGACCAGCCCCGGCGCCACGATGCAGCCGGAGACGTCCACGACCTCCGCGCGACCGGGGGACAAACCCTGCCCGACGGCGGCGACCACGCCCTTTTCGACCAGGATGTCGGTCTCGGCGCCGAGCCCTGCCGGAAAGCTCAGGACCCTTCCGCCCCTGAGCAGGACTCCATTACCCATGACTGCCTCCAAGGAGGTCGTAGAGGACCGCCATCCTGACGGCAACCCCGGCGGCGACCTGTCCGGTGATGACCGACTCGACCTCGTCGGCCACCTCTGACGCTATCTCCACGCCCCGGTTCATCGGACCGGGGTGCATCACCAGCGGCTTCCGCTTGAGGCGGGACCAGCGCGTCTGTGTGAGCCCATACTGGAGCGTGTACTCCCGGAGCGAGGGGAACCTCGACTCCTCGACCCTCTCCATCTGAATGCGGAGCAGGTACAGGACGTCGCACCACTCGAGCGCCTCGTCTATCGAGCCGGTCGTCTCAGCTCCCATCTCCTCGATCCCCTCGGGGAGCAGCGACCTGGGCGCGACCAGCAAGACGTGGGCGCCCACCCTGTTGAGGGCGATTATGTTGCTGCGAGCGACCCGGGAGTGGTCGATGTCGCCGACAATGGCTACCTTCAGGCCCTCCAGGCGCCCCAGTTCCTCTCTCATGGTGAACAGGTCGAGGAGCGCCTGGGTCGGGTGCTCGTGCATGCCGTCACCCGCGTTGACCACGGAGCAGTCGATCCAGCCGGTCAGCATCTGTGCGGCGCCCGCGCTCTGGTGCCTCATCACCACCGCGTCGACGCCCATCGCAACGATGGTCTTCGCCGTGTCCTTGAGGCTCTCGCCCTTCGAGAGGCTGGAGGAGCTCGTGGCGAAGTTTATGACGTCCGCTGACAGCCTCTTCGCGGCCAGCTCGAAAGACATGCGGGTCCGGGTGCTGGGTTCCAGGAAGAGGTTCACGATGGTGCGGCCGCGCAGGGCGGGGACCTTCTTCACGGGACGGGTCGACACCTCCGCGAACGAACGTGCCGAGTCGAGCAGGCTGATGATGTCGGGTCCTTCGAGCTCACGGATGGAGAGCAGGTGCCGGTTGCCGCTGACGGTTTCGCTCACTCCTCGGCCTCCTCTCCTATCTCCACCATGTCCGCCCCGTCGACCTCGACCAGCGAGACCTTCACCTTCTCGTTGCCGGAGGTGGGTATGTTCTTGCCCACGTAGTCGGCCCGAATCGGCAGCTCGCGGTGGCCCCTGTCGACCAGGACAGCGAGCTGGACCACGCTGGGACGCCCGAAGTCCATCAGGGCGTCCATCGCCGCACGGGTGGTGCGCCCGGTGTAGAGCACGTCGTCAACCATCACGACTTTCTTGTCGTTGATGTCGAAGGGTATCTCGGTGACGCCGACACTCGCCGCGCGTCGGGTGGCGACATCGTCCCGGTAGAAGGCGACGTCGAGCTCGCCGACCGGGACCTGACCCCCCTCTATCTCCTCGATGGTGCCTGCCAGCCTCCTGGCGAGGAAGACGCCCCTGGTCCTGACGCCCACGAGCGCCAGGTCCGCGGAGCCCTTGTTCCTCTCGAGCATCTCGTGGGACATGCGCCTGATGACGCGGGCGATGTCGTCTGAGTCGAGGACCCGGGCCCGGGCCTCAAAAGCCACGACGCCTCCTTCCGCGGGACGCTTCCAGGAGAGCCGGCGCCTTCGCCGCATAAAAAAACGCCTTCCCGAGTACCGAGAAGGGCTTATGTGCTTTCAGGTTCTTCACTTCGCTCCCTTGCTAGCCTCGCCGGACTAGATTAAAGGCCTTGAGACAAAATATCACTTTTCTAACCTGCGGGCAAGCTGAGCCTTCCCTCCTCCCTTTCCCGGTTCGCCCGCCCCAGGAGGCCGTTTATGAACTTCCCGGAGTCCTCGGTGGAGAACTCCTTGGCGAGCTCCACCGCCTCGTCGATGCTGGCCCCCGCGGGGATATCGTTCTCGAAGAATATCTCGAAGAGGGCCATCCGCAGTATGTTCCTGTCCACGCCGGGCATTCGGTCTATCACCCACCCCTGTGAGTAGTCGGATATGACCGAGTCTATGGCAGCCAGGTTCATGCGGACGCCCTTGACAAGCTCGATGGCGAACTCGCCCGGCTCATCCTCCCCCACCTGCCGCCTTCCCTCCAGCACCTCGACCAGCGTGGAATCGTTCATGTCCATCTCGAAGAGTATTCGCAGGGCGCTGCGCCTCTGTCTCGTCCTCGAGCTCTCCTGCCTGGCCACCGGTCAGACCCTCTCGATGTATCGCCCCGTGCGGGTGTCGACCTTCAAGGTGTCGCCCTCCTCCACGAACAGAGGGACCTGGATCACAAGCCCTGTCTCGAGCGTCACGGGCTTCGTGGCGCCGCTCGAGGTGTCCCCCTTGAGCCACGGGTCGGCCTTCGCCACCGCCAGGGAGACCGCGGCGGGCAGCTCGAGCGTGATGGCCTTGCCGCCCCGCAGGAACACCGAGAGCTCCTGGTTTTCCACCAGGTAGGAGGCCGCCTCACCCACTACCTCGGGCGGCACCGCCACCTGCTCGTAGTTCTCGAGGTCCATGAACATGTAGGAGTCCCCGTCCCTGTACAGGTACTGCATCTTCCTGTGCTCGAGGAGCGCTTCGTCCACCTTCTCCCCAGCCCGGAACGTCTTGTCGACCACCTGGCCGGTCTCGACGTTCTTGAGCTTGGTGCGGACGAAGGCCGCGCCTTTACCCGGCTTCACGTGCTGGAACTCGACTATGCGCATCAGCGAGCCGTCCATGTCTATTACGAGCCCGTTACGGAAATCAGCTGTGGTTGCGATTACCCTTCCTCCCTTGCACTCCGTTCTGTCCATTGGTGTCCGGCCCGTTAAGACCGCGGCCTTCTCGGACCGATCTCGTGCTAAATGATACAACAACGGTGCGGCCGGCATCAGATGGCCGGCGAACCGCGTGGGGGGCTGTGTCCGTCAAAGAAGGTGCGGCCGAAGCCGATATACAAATAGATTGTAGGCTCTCCACAGACCGAGGTGATGAAGTTAACCGACCGGCCCGAAGCACTTAAGAACGTCGGAGGAGCGCGGGTGAACGCAGCGCGCGAATCCGCCGGAACCGGCATAACCAGGAGAATCCCAGTCGAGGTACCCGTCTTCCTCGCGTATGCCGCGCTCTCGGCGTTCCTGACCTGGCCGGTCCTCAAGGACATCACGCACAAGGTCTACGGGATACCGAGTGACAACCTGGGAGCCATGTGGACGTGGTGGTGGATAAAGAACGCGGGGGCCTTCGGCGCGAGCCCGTCCTTCTCCCCTCTTATCGGCTACCCGTTCGGCCAGCCCATCGCCGTTGTCACCTCGGAGTTCATCCTGGACCTCGCGGTCCGGTTCCTGATGCTCTTCACGAACCAGGTAGTGGCCCTGAACATAATAATCTACTCGAGCTTCGTCCTCTCCGGCATCACGATGTACTACCTCGTGAAATACATCGTCGGAGACAGGCGAGTCGCTTTCTTCGGAGGCCTCGCTTACTTGCTGAGCGCGTACCACGCCTTTCACGCGATGCTGTTCCCCAACCTCGCGATGACCCAGTGGATGCCGCTGTATGTACTGGTCCTGCTGGTTTTCCTGAAAAAGCCTTCACCCCGGAACGCCGTGCTGCTCTTGCTGTCCGCGATACTGGTCGTGGGGACCTGCGTACATTACGGACTCTTCATGGCCGTGTTCACGCCGGTTTTCCTCATAGGGCGATACGCGTACAAGCGCCTCAGGGCCGGGCGACTGCGCAGGGCAGGGGAGGAAAGAGGTATGGAGCCTGTGCGGGTCAACCGGAACACGCTCGTTCTCGCCCTCCTGGTCATACTCGCCGTGGTCGTGGTCGTCCTGCCGCTCTTCCTGGTCGGCAACAGCCAGTCGAGCAGGGACGTGAACTGGCCCACCAGGTCCACGACCGGCAGCCTCCGCACCATCGAGATGGACCACGCGGGCTCGGCCGCTCCCTGGGCCTACCTGCTGCCGGAGAAAGAGAACCGGTTCATGGGATGGTTCTCCAGGAAGCTCTTCCCCTCTGAGACTACGGGGTGGGACAATTCCCTGTACCTCGGGCTCACCATCATGGCGCTCGCCGTCCTGGCCGTGTTGCTCGCGGTGCTCCCCCGGGGGAAGCGGGACGCGGCGGCCGGCGGAGAGGAGCTGCGAGCCCCGCCCGGAGAGGGCCGCCACGGCCTGCGGGGCTCAATGCCGGTTGAGACGAGGGCCACGGTCTGGGGGCTCGTGGCCGCCGGCGTCGTCGCCTTCATCTTCTCCATGCCGCCCTACTTCAACATCGGTTCCAGGCGGATACCTCTTCCGAGCATACTGATGCACTACACGGTCCCCTGGCTCCGGTGGTACATGCGCTACGGTGCGGTGGTCATTCTGTGCGCCGTGCTTCTCGCGTGCATCGGTCTCTGGCGGCTCCTGGCAAGAATCTCAGGCGCCTGGAGCATCCTGCTGGTAGGCGTACTGAGCGTGCTCCTCTTCCTGGAGATGACGCTCGTCCCGCCGTTCAAGTACTTCACGGTCCGCGACGAGCCGCCCGGAGTGTTCACGCGGATAACGTCCGTGGAGGGGGTGAAAGGCCTTGTCATCTACCCGGCGTTCGAACCCGGCTTCTTCTCCTCCCAGCTCTACCAGTTCTACCAGACCTCTTTCCAGGAGCCGATGCTGAACGGCGGCATGGAGAACTCAGACGGCGAGGCCATGCGGAGGACGATATACAACCCGTTCAACCCCGCGACGCCTTCGATACTGAGCAGGCTGGACATAACCCACGTAATGTACCTCGACAGGATGTTCGAGGACTACGAAGGCACAGACAAGGCGGCAAGGGAGGTCACGCACCTCCCGCCCGGTCTGGAGCTGGTGGAGCGGGTCGCCGACGACGACCTCTTCGGCAGCGGCTACATCTACAGGGTCACGGCGCAGCCTGCGGACCTCGCTCCGATATACCGGGGGGACATCACCACCCCTCACATGGACGAGGGACGGGTGACGGTACGCCTCATGGAAAAAGCGGGCATAATAACCCTTGTGAATTACACCGGCAGGGACGTCCGGACGAGCTTGAGGATACCGATAAGCAACATCAACGCGACCCACGACATAGCCCTGCTTGATATAGAGTCGGTTCTCTGGAAGGGAAAGCTTTCGGGAGACGAGTCGGACGTCATAGAGATACCGGACCTCGAGGTGCCCGAGGAAGGCCTCGAGCTCGGCATCTCGGTGACGGGCCCTGACCTCCCGATCATCGGGAGAGAGAGCGAGGTATTCGGAACCCGTGCCGCGACGATAAAGCTGGGAGACGTGGTCCTGGGTCCGGCGCGGCCGTGATTCCACCCGGAGAGGTGTCCGCTTGAGAAGCATCTCGATACTCATACCCGCTTACAACGAGGGCGGCGGCATATACGAGATGGTCAGCGAGACGGTCAGGGCCATGGACGAGATCGCGCCGGATTACGAGGTCATCGTGATCGACGACGGCAGCGACGACGATACCCCTGCTTCCATCCAGCTCGCCATCCGGGATTTCCCGCGGGTCGCCTCAGTGCGGTTGCCGGAGAACACGGGCAAGGGCAACGCGCTCAGGCGCGGCTTCCAGGCGTCGTGCAAGGAGCTGGTGTGCTTCCTGGACGCGGACCTTGACATTCACCCGTTCCAGGTCCGGAACCTCCTGGACGAGATGGGCCGCACCGGGGCCGACGTGGTCATCGGAAGCAAGCGCCACGCCCTCTCGAAGGTCGACTACCCCGGGATACGCAGGTTCTACAGCACCCTGTACTACTACCTCATACTGCTGCTCTTCCGGCTCCCGATAAAGGACTCTCAGACGGGCATCAAACTGTTCCGTCGCGAGGTGCTGGAGCGTGCCTTCCCCAGGGTCGTCAACATGCAGTACGTGATGGACCTCGAGCTGCTCCTGGTGGCCCACTACCTGGGATACGAGATAGCCACCGCGCCGGTCCGCATATCCTACCAGCGCGAGTACGGCCGGATAACGTACGGAGACATCCGCGGCATCATCGTGGACACCATGTCCCTGTTCTACAGGTTCTACCTGCTCGGGTACTACGGTTCGCCGCTCAAGCCGGTCGTGGACTACGAACCAGGGATATCGATAGTCATCCCGACCAGGGGCCTCGACGAAATGACCGCCGAGTGTTTGAGGAAATGCGCCGAGCTCAACTACGAGAACTTCGACATAAAACTCGTCCCTGACGAGCCGGTGGACGTGGAGCTGCCTGGCTCCGGGAGCCGGGTCATCTCGAGCGGCAAGACCGGCCCCGCCGCCAAGCGAAACATGGGCGCAGCAGACTCGGGCGCGGACATAATAGCCTTCATAGACTCGGACGCCTATCCCGACTACGACTGGCTCAGGAACGCAGTACCCTACTTCGAGGACGAGAAAGTCGCCGCGGTCGGCGGCCCGGCGGTCACGCCGATGGCGGACAACAAGCGGCAGCAGGCGAGCGGGGCGGTCTACTCGGCGACGCTTGTCTCGGGCTCGACCCGTTACCGGTACCGGCCGCACGCCTTCAAGAAGGTGCAGGACTACCCCACCAGTAACCTGCTTGTCCGAAAGGCAGATTTCAACGCGGTCGGCGGGTTCCACGAGGAGTACTACCCCGGTGAGGACACCGTGCTCTGCCTCAAGCTCACGCACGACCTGGGCAAGCAGATCCTCTACGTGCCCAACGTGCTGGTCCACCATCACCGCAGGGCTCTGATGCTCCCGCACCTCCGGCAGGTCTGGTCCTACGCGGTGCACCGCGGCTTCTTCGTCAAGCGTTTCCCCGAGACCTCCCGGCGGCTGCAGTACTTCATACCGAGCATATTCCTGCTGGCGGTGCTCGCCGGGCTGGCGGGAAGTCTCTTCAACGGTTACGTGCTGATCGGTTACCTCTGCGTCGTGGGCGCCTATCTCGCCCTCGCGCTGGTCTCCTCGGTGAAGACGCTCAGCCTCACCATCAACCTCCTGGTATTTCCCGGCATCGTCGCCACGCATCTCACCTACGGGGCCGGCTTCATCGCCGGGCTCCTCTCACGGAGGATGAGGGAGCAGTGAAGGTAGCCATCTCCTACCCGCCTCTCGACGATACCCTGCACCCCACGCTCGGGCAGAACCGGCAGTTCCAGTGGTTCCACAATCCCAGCTTCATCTACCCGATGGTACCCGCCTCCGCGGCCACCCTGCTCCAGCGCGCAGGGCACGAAGTCATCTGGAACGACGCCATCGCGGAGCGCTGGACGCCGGAGAGGTTCTGGACCTTTATCAGGGCCGAGAGACCCGACCTGGTCGCCCTGGAGACGAAGACTCCGGTTGTCAGGAGGCACTGGCGTATCGTAGAGAGGCTCAAGGACGAGCTCCCCGAGACGACCGTTGTGATGTTCGGCGACCACGTGACAGCCCTCCCGGCTGAATCGATGGAGATGTCACCTGTGGATTTCATCCTGACGGGCGGCGACTACGACTTCCTGCTCGCGAACCTCGTGGAGCACCTCGAGACCGGGGTCCCTCTCGAGCCGGGGGTCTGGTTCCGCTCGGACGGGACGGTGCGCGACACTGGTCGGTTCGAGCTGCGCCACGACCTGGACAGCCTCCCGGAGATAGACCGAGAGCTCACGAGGTGGGACCTCTACGGCGAGCACCTCTTCAAGGAAAAGCCCAACACGTACACGATGGCGGGCAGGGACTGCTGGTACGGCAGGTGCTCCTTCTGCTCCTGGACCACGCTCTATCCCGGCTTCCGGGTCCGTTCGCACGACAGGTTCCTGGACGAGGTAGGGCACCTCCTGGAGCGCTACCGGGTGCGCGAGATATTCGACGACACCGGGACCTTCCCGGCGGGCGGGTGGCTCGAGCGGTTCTGCCGGGGCATGATAGACAGAGGGTACGCAGGAAGGGTCCGGTTCTCATGCAACATGAGGGTAGGCGCGCTCGACGCCTCGGGCTATGAGCTCATGCGCTCGGCGGGGTTCCGCCTTCTCAAGTTCGGGCTGGAGTCGGCCAACCAGGAAACCCTCGACCGGCTAGAGAAAGGCACCACCGTCGAGGAGATCGTAGAGAGCTGCTGGATGGCCAAGAGGGCGGGCCTCACCGTCCACCTCACGACCATGGTCGGATACCCGTGGGAGTCGCGCGGGGACGCCGAGAAGACGCTGGACCTGTGCAGGTCGCTTCTTGCGAGCGGAGACGCCGACATGCTGCAGGCCACCATAACCATCCCGTATCCGGGTACCCCGCTCTTCGCCCAGGCACAGGAGGAAGGCTGGCTGCGGACCACCGACTGGGACCTCTACGACATGAGGGGTCCCGTGATGACCTCCCCGATACCGGACGACGAACTGAAGGGCCTGACCCAGGGCCTGTACAGGGCGTTCCTGTCGCCCCGCTTCATAGCAAGGACCATCAGGGATATCAGGAGCCTCGACGACCTCAGGTTCGTCGGCAGGGCCGGCCGCGCCGTCGCCGGCCACCTCAGGGATTTCGCGCTTCGGAGGAACAGGTGAGGCGATGCTCAAACGGTTTGCGGCTACCTGCCCCGGGCAAGGCCCAGAAGGCCCTTGAGCTCCCCGAGCTGCCTGCGGAGCATTCCTGAGTAATCCTTCTCACTCGAGGTGAAGAACCATCTGCCCAGCTGCCAGAACTTCGCCTTCGCCATCACGAACACCAGGCGCGCCCGGCCCATCTCCGCGTAGTCGAGGTCGGCCACCCTGCGACCGTGCAGGACGCTGAAGACCTCGAATCCGGTGAGGTCGGCCTCCTCGAAATCCCTCGGCTTCCTCGCGGAAAGGAAGACCCCGGGCTCCTCCCGGTCCTCCTCGAGGAGCATCACTTCGCAGTCCGAGAACAAGCGCTCCATGTCGCACGTTTCGAACCTCCAGAAGTCGAACGGCGCCGCGTGGTACACGTAACCCCTCGAGCGTGTGGTCAGGACGATCAAGCCTCCGGGCCTGCATACGCCCTTCAGCTGCGATACCACAGCCCTGTAGTCCCTCACGTGCTCGATGAGCTCGGTGGCGATAACCACGTCGAAGGAGCCTGGACCGAACCGGTCGGTGAGCTCGACCGCATCGCAGACCACGTCCACTCCCGGCCCGGCCGCGATGTCTACCCCGATGTATTCGCGCACCCCGCCGTGCAGTTCGGCGATGGCCCTGTAGCCGCCGTACAGGCCGCGCGCGCCCACCTCTATCACCCTGAGACCGGTGAGCCCGGCGGCCCCCTCCCCCAGGCTCCTCGCCACGAACACCGCACAGCCAAAGTTGGGCACGTCAACCTCCGGGGTCGATCTCACCGCGGCTAAGCATCTTGAAGGCCATCCTCTGCGCCCATCCGGGCATGCGGTCCCTGAGCCGCGCGACCGCCCTTGCGGTCGGAAGGTACTTGTTCGGGTGGACGACCGAGAGCATCGTCGGGCACGTGGCCTCGAGCTCGTCCTTTAACCTTTCATCGGACTCAGCCAGGCTCGCTTCGACGAACAACAGAATGTTCTGCGCATACCAGAAGGCGACCCGGTCGTCGTTCCAGACCCCCTTCCTGATGCAGTCGATCACCGCGTAGTCCCTCTCCTCGAAGAGCTTCACCCAGTACTCGGGCCACTGCTCGTTGAAATGGTTGGTGCCACCCTGGAACGGGATGGCGGCCGAGAACAGGACCGCCGGCGCGAGTTCGGTGAGCGTCCGCACGAAACGCGAGGCGTTGGCTTCGGGAAGGTGCTCGGCCACCTCGAGGGACACAGCCAGGTCGAAGGTCCCGGTGACCGGCAGGGGGCAGTTGAGGTCAGCGACTATGAAATCCGTTTCGGGGATGAGCAGCTGAGTCCTGTCAACCCAGTCCCCGTCGAGGCCGACGACCTCTCCCGCGCCGTTCTCCCTGAACACCGAGAGAAATACGCCCCTGCCACACCCGACGTCGACCACCGAACCGGGGTGGAGCAGGTCCACCACGAGGGGCACTATCACCTTCGCCGACTCGAGCGTATAGCGATGAAACTCGGAATAGAACCGCGCTGAATATGGGCTACTACGACTCACCTGCCGGTCCCTCCTGATGGTCCTCCCACACGCTTCTCTCCCCGGTCGGCGGGCGCTCAGGTCACCCCCGTCCCCCTCCCTCGCCCGCGTACCAATCATACATCGCCTTCAGCCCGTCTGGCAGCGACGTCCCCGGGGAGTACCCCAGCAGCTTACCCGCTTTGGTCACGTCCGCGAATGTTCGGTGGACGTCTCCGGGCTGCTCGGGAAGGCTCACCCTGACGGCGGCGCGCCCGGTGACCCCCTCCACGGCCGAAATGAACTCGTCGAGCGTCACCGGGCTGGAGTTGCCGAGGTTTATCACCTCGAACCCGAGCCGGCTCTCGGCCGCCGCCACCACGCCCGCGACGATGTCATCGACGTACGTGTAATCCCGCTCGCTCTTCCCGTCCCCGAACACCTCAATGGGCTTCCCCCGGGCTATCGCGTCCATGAACTTGAACGGCGCCATGTCGCGGCGCCCCCGGGGCCCGTAGACGGTGAAGAACCGCAGGCACGCGACCTGCACCCCGAAAGTGTGGAAGTAGGTGTAGCACAGGATCTCGCAGGCCTTCTTCGAGGCGGCGTATGGGGATATCGGCTCGTCGGTCCGGTCGTCCTCCCTGAACGGTATCCGCTCGCTGTCGCCGTAGACGCTAGAGCTGGAACCGAGGACGAACTGCTCCGGGCCGGACTCGCGCGCGCACTCGAGCATGTTCAGGGTCCCGATGACGTTGGTGTCGAAGTAGGCCCCGGGGTCCTCGATAGACGCCCGCACGCCCACCAGGGCGGCCAGGTGTATGATCGCGCTTATCTCCCTGCCGGCCAGTGCCGCCGTGACGGCAGGCCCGTCCCTCACGTCCAACCGGTGGAACTCGAAACCGCCGTAGCCCGCCGGCACAGAGAGATTCGCCTCCCTGACCGCGGGGTCTTTTCCGCCTGACATGTTGTCGATGCCGATCACGGCGTCGCCCCTCGAAAGAAGCCTCTCTGCGACGTGGCTCCCGACAAAACCGGCGCACCCGGTGACAACGTAGATGGACCTGCTCGACGCGACGTCAGGCATCTAGGACCGCCCTTTCTCCCAGCCTATCTTCTCAAGGTAGTGGTTGACGACGAATATCCGCAGCAGTTTGAACTCGCGCCCATAGGCCGTGCGCCCTCCGTGTCCTTCGAGGAGCGACCGCACCGTCGGGCCTTCGAAGAGCCCGAAGTCATAACCCGTCACCCTGGCGAAATCCCCTGCGAGCACGGTGTCGATCCAACGCTCGAGAGGGACGGCGAATCCCTGCTTCCTGCGGTAGATGACCTCCGGAGGGAGCAGCCTCGAGGCGAGTTTCTTGAGCAGGTACTTGGTCTCGCCGCCCTTGACCTTGAGCGAGCCGGGGAGGCTGAACGCGTACTCCACCAGGCGCCTGTCGAGCAGCGGGCTCCTCAGCTCCAGCGAAGCCGCCATGGTCGCCCGGTCGGCCTTCACCAGGTACCAGTCCGGAAGCTGTATCATGCAGTCCAGGAACAGTGACTCGTTGACGACGTCCGGCTGTCCGAAGACCGAATCGTGTTCGTACGCATCCTCGAACAACCAGGGTGCCCCATCGTTCATTCCAAGCAGCCTTTCCGCCTCTCCGGGGGAGAACCCGCCGCTCCCGTAGAAGAACTGCCTGGCGTAAAAGGGCATCGCGAATCCCTCGAGGAGACGGTAGCTCGCCGGGCCGGGAGCGAGCCCGCGCAGGCGCGAGAGGGCCGGTGCCGCCCCGCGGAGGCGCTCCGCCAGGAGCTGGGCCCTGTACTTCGGATACCCCCCGAAGAGCTCGTCCCCGCCGTCGCCGCCCAGTGCGACCGTGATCTCCGGCCTGGCGGAACGCGCGATGAAGTAAAGTGGCACCAGGGCTGCGTCCGCTATGGGCTCGTCGAGGTACTCCATCATCGCCATGAAGCATTCCCTTACCTCGTCCTCGCGGAACTCGGTGCAGTGCTGCTCCGTCCCGAGCCAGCGGGCTACGCTGGAGGCGTACTCCGACTCGTCGTCGGGATAGTCCCTGTAGGTCACGGTATAGCCCGCAACCTCCGTGGATTCCCTGGCGACCATCGCCATAACCAGGCTGCTGTCGACCCCGCCGGAAAGGAAGACGCCCAGCGGCACATCCGCGATCATCCTCTTTCTCACCGACTCGGCGAGCAGCTGCTCGAGCCGCTCCAGGGCCTCCTCCTCTACCGCGCCGGTGTCGAGCGCCACTTCCTCCAGCTTCCAGAAACGGCGCTTTCCGCTCAGTATCCAGGCGTCCATGTCGAACCTGAAGCAGGTCGCCGGCTCCAGCTTCTTGACCTGGTTGAACAGCGTGTCAGGCGAAGGCACGTACCCGTACACGAGGAACTTCGCGAGCGAATTCATGTCGATGCCCAGCGAGTGCCTCACCTGCGGAAAGGCCAGCAGGGCCTTGAGCTCGGAGGCGAAGGCGAAACGCTCGTCGTCGAGGTAGTAGAAGAACGGCTTCTTCCCGAGGTGGTCCCGGGCACAGAAGACCGTCCCGGCCCCGGCATCGAATATCGCGAACGCGAACATGCCCTCGATGCGGTCCACCAACCCCTCTCCCCACAGGTCGTACCCCTCGAGCAGCACCTCCGTGTCCGTCCCGGTCCTGAACGCGCGACCGTCCCGCTCCAGGTCGGACCGGAGATCCCTGAAGTCGTATATCTCCCCGTTGAACACTATGGAACGGCCCTCATCTTCCATCGGTTGGTTGCCGTCCGGCCTCGGGTCGATGACCGCCAGGCGGGTGTGGCCGAGGACCACGTGCGCGCCGCCGCGCTCGTAGCTCTTGACGCTCTGCGCGTCGGGGCCGCGGCAGGAGAGCAGCTGAAGCGCTCTGCCGAAGGCGGCCCTGTCAACCTCCCTCTTAGATATGCAACCCAGTATCCCGCACAAACTGTTCCTCCGGCCTAAGACGGACCGGTGATGGACTTCCTCTCCCTGAACGCGCCGGTCAGGGAATAGTAGAGCCCGTCCACGAATCCCGCGAAGTAATATCGAACCCGGTCGAGGTTACGGTTGCGTACGGCTGAAAGCGAGTAGGCGAGCGGCCATATCCACGAGAACAGGAGAAGGAACACCACCCGTTGGAAGGGCGACCCGTATCGCCTGTTTATGATGAAACGGTTGCGTATGAGGCAGTAGGACTTCGCCGGGATGGAGCCCATGTGGCGTCCGCGTTCGGCCAGGTCTATGTCATGATAGGTCACGGCGCCCGGGCACATCGCGGTGCGGAACCCGTACCGCGAGGCGTTGAAAGAGTAGTCCGGCTCGGTGAAAGACTGTATGAGGTCGGGGTCGAAGTACCCCGCCCTCTCGAAGACCTCCTTCTTCACCATGAAGACGTTCGGGATGCCGTCGCTCTCGTTGAGCTCCCGGTCGGCGCCGTCCACGTGCAGGCGCGTATGCATCGTGTACAGGTTGATGGTCTGGTAGTCCAGGTATTTCTCACGGTCCTTCAACATATACATCGACGGGCCGACGATCCCCAGGTCCGGCGCGCTGTCCGCGCAGCTCACCAGCTGCCTTATCATGCCCCGGTCGACCACGTTGTCGTCATCCACGAAGAGCACCAGCCTGCCCCTGGCGAGCCCGGCTCCCCTGTTCCTCGCCCGCACCATCCTGAGAGCGGTCTCGGAGTGGACCACGGTTACGTCGCGCAGGCCGTACTCCCGCTGGACGCCGGCCGCATCCAGGCCCTTCGTCTCGTCGGTCGAGCAGTCGTCGATGACTATGACCTCGTACGCCGTCCCCTGCGTGGCCAGCGCGAGCGACTCAAGGCACTTCACCAGGTGCGCGTAGCGGTTCCTGGTCGTAATGACTATCGACAGCTCCGGCTGTCCCGGGGTCGAACGTTCAGCCATGCGTGACTCCGCCCGCTCTCGAGTCCCTGAGCCTGGCCTTCAGGACTGTGAAGGCGGCGTGACGGTAGTCAAGCCGCGCGAAGAGCTCAGCCGGGCGGCCGGAAAGCGGAAAGTAACCCGCCCCCCTCAGCTCCTCCACTTCGAGGCCGTGCAGCCGGACGAGCTCGGCCAGTCCCCTTGGCGCGAACAGCCTGCGGTGCTGCATCCCCGGAATGGCCCCGGGGGCTCCCCTGTGGGCCGCGAGCGGGTTCCCGACGCCGAGCTGGAGGGAGCTCATGTTGGTCGACGAGAAAGGCTGCCACCCGAGCGCGAGCGAGATGATGTTCGGCCAGTTGGAGAGGTTCTCCGTCGATATCACCATGATGCCCCCCGGCCTGAGGACGCGGCGGACCTCCGCGAGCAGGTTGTCGGTATCGCGGAGGTGCTCGATCACCTGGTTGAGCACCACCGCGTCTACGCTGCCGTCCTCGACCTCGAACCTTGCCTCGAGGTCGCCCACCAGCGCGTCAACCCCCCTCGCCCTCGCTAGCGCCGCCCGTCCAGGGTCGATTTCGATGCCGCTCAGGAGCTCCGCCGATGTGGCGCAGCCCACCTCGACGGTGAAGGCGCCGTCGTCGCAACCGCAGTCGAGCACCGTCCGGGCAGGCTCGAGCAGCGACAGTATCAGCCGGTGGTTCTGTCCCTGCGCCTCGTCCCACACACGCTTCAGGTAATCCGACATCACCATTTGCCGTTCATTGTCTCCAACCGGACCTTTCCTGCTGCCTGGGCCGCACGATACCCTCCAGGTAACCGTAGGCGTACACGCACAGGGTTATCAGGCACGCCGGGGGGTGCAGGGCCCATGCGGGGTCCGGCTCGCGGAGCCATCCCCTTACCGCCTGGGCGAGCAGCGGCACCAACAGGAGGCAGTAGACGATGAAGCGGCCGACCCCCGAGGGGCCCTGCCGGTGCCACGGGTAGCTCCTCTGGCCCCTCGAGCTGAAATAGCTCCAGTCCCTGATACGCCTCAGCTGCTTCCGGGAGAATGTGCCCAGCCCCCTGCCGTACAGATGGACTATGCCAGTTTTCACCTTGGCGAACCTGCGGTGCCCCCTCTCCACGAGCCCCGCCACGACATCGATGTCGAACAGGTAGTCGCCTACCTCGAGCTCCTCGAGGAGCCCTCTTCTTACCATGAAGCCGTTGGCCCCCATGGTCGGGATCGACCCGCCTTCCAGCTCGACCTCCAGGTAGGCGCCCCGGTCGGCCGCCCGCACCGGCAGGCCCGTCCAGGTGCCCGAGAGCCTGCTCATCCTGTCGTAGTTGCCCAGGAAGTAGCAGAGAGGGTCGTTCATCCCGAGCAGCGCGCAGTAGCGGGTGAGGGCCGGGTCCTGCCTGCGGTAGGTGAACTCGATGGGCTCCGTCCCGGCCACCTCCGGGTCCGAGAACGGCGCGGTCATGACCCCCAGCCATCCCCTTCCCTCCAGGATGTTGTCGCTGTCTATCAGCGCCACTACGTCGCCGGCGGCCTCAGCGAGCCCCCTGGCTTTGCCGGCCTCGCCGGTCTTCAGCGGATTGTCGACCACCCGGCAGCCCGCTCTTTCGGCGATGGTGCGGGTGCCATCGCTCGAACCGCCGTCGGCAACGATCACCTCCAGCCTGTCGGCCGGGTACTCCTGTGAGAATATCGAATCGAGGCAGGCCGGCAGCGTCGAGGACGAGTTCAGGGTCGGGATGACTATGCTGACGAAAGGCACGTGGTCTGGCAAACCGTGCGTTCTCCTTACATCGTCCGGACGGAGCCTTCGAAGTGACCTGGCAATAGTCTAGCAGAAGCCGCCGCGCGCCCTCGCCTCGACGAACATGGTCGAGAAGGCCCCGAGCCCGGGACGCGAGCTCCACCTCTCGTACTCGGCGCGCCGCCTGCCCTCGAGGAAGTCAGCGAGCGGCATCTCCCTGCGGAAAACCCACTTGAAGACGTAGAGCCATATGAGCGAGAGCTGCTCCCACAGGCCGCCCGCGAACGCGGCCCGTGTCACCTCCAGCCCCGCGTCGGAGAGCAGGCGCTCCAGCCGGGCCAGGTCGTAGTGGCGGTGGCCGAGGTAGAAGGCGGGGTCGAGGGCGCAGGACAGCACGCTGCGATACGGCACGGAGAGCAGAAGGTCACCGCCCGGCTCGAGGGCGGCCGCGGCCTCGTGCAGGAACCCCACCTCACCGCCGCGCGGCAGGTGTTCGAGGAAATCGAACGCGCACACCCTGTCGAACTTTCCCAGTTCCCGCAGGCCACCGGTGGCGTCCATCTGGATCACCTCGGCGGCCGGCACCTCTCGCCGGACCAGGTCCGCGAGAGCGTCCGAGAGCTCGACCGCAACGACCCTGGCGCACCCGCGCTCGAGGGCGTATCGCTCGAACCAGCCGGCGCCACAAGCGATGTCGAGCACCGTCTGTCCAGGCTCCAGCCCAGCCATCGAACACAGGAACAGCCAGCGTCCCGTGGTCCTCTGCCCAATCAGTATCCTGTCTTCCATCTTCCTCCGCGCGGAAATCCTTGGATGTGAGAATCATACCACCAGGCCCGCACAGCGGGGTCAGGTCGCTTGTACCATCTGGATATGTTCCTCTGTAGCCAAGCCGTGAGAATGCAACAAGCGACCTGACCCCACTGTGCGGTGGAAGGCCGGGGCGGCTGCACTGCCGAAGATTCAAGATATGGCAGAGGGAAAACAGGTCTCGAGTACCATGAAAAGGCTCCGCGCCCATCCCGAGCCCCTCGTATTCGTCGGGTACTTCCTCATCACGGTTCTCATGACCTACCCGGCGATAACTCTCCTGCACCGGACTTATGCCGAGCCCATGGATCCGCTGGGCAGCATCTGGGAGCTCTGGTGGCTGCGCCACTCGTTCATCAACCACCTCCCGGTCTCGCCGATGAGGCTGGTCGCGGTGCCGTTCGGGGCGACGGTGGACCCCTACGGGGCCGACCCGCTGTTCGGGCTCACTACGCGCGCGCTGACCCTGGTTTTCACGGAGACCGTCACCTACAACATCCTGCTACTGCTGTCCTACGTGGCGGCCGCCGTCGCCTGCTACTACCTGGTGCGCCGCCTTACCGACAGCCGGCCGGCGGCTGCCGTCTCCGGCGTGATATTCGGTTTCTCGCCCTACATGCTCTCCCACGGAAAGGAGCACCTGAGCCTGCTCGCAACGGGCTGGATACCTCTTTTCGCGCTGCTCCTGGTGAAGGCGTGGAAAAGCCGAACGTTCGCCTCGATAGCCCTGTGCGGGCTGGTCTACGTGGCCCTGACGGCATACAACTATCAGTACGGTCTGCTCACCGGCGCTTTCGCCGTCGTGTTCATCGCCGCTGTCTACCTCACCGGCCGGCCCTGGAGACGGCGTGAGCGAGACTTCGCGCTTCTCTGGAAGACCCTGCCCGTCGCCGCGCTGGTCACGGTGGTGATCGTCCTCATGCTGGTGTCGCTGTCAGGCTCGCCCCAGGGGCGGAAGAAGGCCTCCGTCTCCGCCTACCAGTACTCGGCGCGCCCGTGGGACTACTTCATGCCTGCGGCTGAAGGAGCGATCTTCGGCAGCCTCACAGACGGGTTCATCACCTCCCACCTGCACGGAGGGTTCATCGCCGAGAACAGCCTGTTCCTGGGTTACGTGCCGCTCGCGCTCGCGCTCGTGGCGCTCGCCGCCGCGTCCATGCGCCGCCGGGCCGCGGCCCTGGAGTCCGGGTCTTTCAACGTGTCAGAATCGAGGAGGCTCGTTGCCGCGTTCTCGGCGGTGGCCGGCGCCGCCTTCCTGCTGTCGATGCCTCCCTCCGTGACCGTGGGGGGTTCAAGAGTCTACCTGCCCTCTCATCTCGTGTTCAAGGTGCTCCCCCAGTTCCGCGCCTTCGCGAGGTTCGGGGCGCTCGTCGCCCTCTGCGTCGCCGTGCTGGCAGGATACGGCGTGAAGGTCGTGCTCGAGAACCGTCGGCTGGCGGGGATGTCCGGGGTTGTCGCTCTACTCCTGGCCCTGGTGATACTGCTCGAGTTCACCATCGTGCCGCCTTTCCACGCGCTCGACACCGCCGACGCGGACGGCTACTCGAGATGGCTGGAGGCGCGCGGGGCCGGGGGTGCCGCCGCCGTATACCCCATGTACGCGAAGGACGACTTCGACAACTACGCGTACTTCTTCCAGCAGAGGCTCCACGGGAGGGAGCTGGTCAACGGGGCCGACCCCGGGAGCGACGCGGAGATGTACCGGCAGAGCATACTCGACCTCTACAACGCGGCGACGCCCGGCCTCCTCAAGAGGTTGGGGGCGCGGTACGTTGTGGTCCTTCCCGACCTGCTGGCCGAGCAGGGCCCGCCGCATCAGAACTACACGTTCCCCACCGAGTTCGAGCCATCCAGGCTCCCGGCCGGCCTCGTGGAGACCGCTCGGCCGGAAGGCGCCGTCGTCTACGAGATAACGGCAGGGCCCGCGGACTTCGTCCCGCTGTTCGGGGCCGGCTCTTACGAGCCGTACATGGACCCGGAGGGCTCGTTCTGGCACCCGGCGCGGAACCGGGTGCTCGTCGACATCCAGTCCGACCTCGAGGCACCGGCGGCCTGTGACGTGAGCTTCAGGATGATGAGCGCGCGCTCGGCGAGCCGGGTGACCTTCAGCCTCAGGGGGGCCACTGTCGGACAGGCCGAGGTCCCTCCCTGGCCGGTCGACGTCGTCCTGAGAGGCGTGACGCTGGAGCCGGGGAACAACGTTCTTGTGATAGAGTCGGACGGACGGGAGGCCAGGCTCACGCACATCCCCCGTTACTCGGGGGTCTCCGCAGCGATGATGATCGGCGGGATACTGGTGGAGCCGCAGCGATGAACGACCGGCTTGAGGGCCTGAGGGCTTCGCTCGAGGCGCGAGGGCTAGCCTGCATCTTGGTCAACAAGATCGAGAACGTCCGCTACCTGAGCGGGTTCTCGGGAAGCAGCGCCGCGCTCGTAGTGACCGTGGACCGCGCGGTGCTCGTGACCGACGGCAGGTACTCCGAGCAGGCGGAGCGCGAGGCACCCGGCTGGGAACTGCAAGTCCATACCGGCCCCCTCGCGGCCGCCGCGGCAGGGGCCGTGCCGGGCGTCGCGTGCGCTTTCGAGGTCTCCTGCAGCTACGATTTCTTCAGGAGGCTCAAAGAGGCCGCTCCGGACGCCACCTTCGAGCCGGTGGAAGGCATGGTCGAGGACCTGAGGGTCCGGAAGGACGCCGGCGAGGTAGGCCTCATCGCGGCATCGCTCGAATGCGCGGCCTGGGCGTTCTCATCGACCCGCGATGAGCTCGCGCCTGGTGCGACGGAGCGGGAACTCGCGGCCGTCATCGACTACCGCATGATGCTCGCCGGAGCCGACGGTCCTGCCTTCGATACCGTGGTGGCCTCGGGACCCAACTCGTCGCTTCCCCACTCTCCGCTCACCGACCGGGCCCTTTCGGATGGAGACCTCGTCGTCATCGATTTCGGCGCCCTGCGTTCCGGTTACAGGTCCGACTCCACCCGCACGATGGTCGTGGGCGAGCCCGGCGGGCGGGAGGCCGGCATGTACGCCGCGGTCCGCGGCGCGCTCGACGCCGCGCTGGAGAAACTGGAACCCGGTGTGAAGGCATCCGACGTGGACGCCGCCGCGAGAAGCCACATAGAGAGGGCCGGGTTCGGAGCGCAATTCACGCACTCACTCGGTCACGGGGTCGGCATCGAGACCCACGAGAGACCGACGGTGTCGTGGGTCTCCACCGAGACCGTCGAGCCGGGTATGGTGTTCACCGTCGAGCCCGGGATATACGTGCCCGGCTTCGGGGGCGTGCGCATCGAAGAGATGGTCCACATGACGGAGACGGGCCCCGAGGTCCTCTCACGAGGAATCCCCGTCGCGGACCAGTGAGCGGGTCGTTTACAATAACGGCAGGAGCCGACTGACCTTCAGCGCCAAGGAGAGGAGCACCAGGTGCCCGATGAGACCGGGTTCAAGTCCTGTTACCGGCACCCCAGGCGGCCCGCGATAAGGAACTGCCAGTACTGCGAGCGGCCCATCTGCGCGGAGTGCGAACTCGAGAGCGGAGACCACCGCGTCTGCGGGCCGTGCAAGAAGAAGCTGGTCTCCGCAACGGCAGCCGGAGTGCAGCCCCAGGCGGCCCCGCTGGGCCTGGGAGAGGTCACCGTGCTGCGGGACGGCACCGTCGTCGATTCGGAGAATCCGCCGGCCGGCACGGTGGAGCCGGCTGCTCCCGGCGAGGGCCAAGCGCCCGGGGAGTCACCCGCCGAGCCCGCGGAACGGGAGGGTGAGGCCGAGGAGGCCGCCGGGCCCGAGGCGCGTCCGAAAGCCCGGGAGGTAGAGGCGCCAGGCGGGCCGCTCCGACAGCTCGCTTACGCCGCTCCGTTCTCCGTCGCAGTAGACCTCGCGGTCGCCGGCGCATGGCTGCTCGTCGCCGTGCTGACCGAGCAGTGGACCCAGATATCGATCCTCACACTTGGTCTCGCCGTGCCGTGGGTCTTCTACAACGCGACCACCAGGAAGAAACGCGACGGAGAGCCTGTCTGGACCGAGCCGCCCGTGGTGCTGGTCTCGATATCCTCGTTCACGCTGGTAACGCTCACGGCATCCCTGCTCGAGTACCTTGTCTACCAGACCGTCTTCTCGAGCTTCATGAAGTTCGACGCGTTCGTGAAGGAGTACTTCGACGGGCTCGGCTGGGCGCTCATCGCCATAGGGCTCGCCTGCGCGCTCTTCACGCCTTTTATACTCAGGATAGGAGGCAGGCGCGAGCTGCCCAGGCTCAGGTTCAGGCGCAGGAGGAAACCCCCGGGGATGTAGTCGCGCTCGGATTGACCCGCCGCCGGGCCCGGCGCCGCGGCCCTAGATCTCTCTGAAGGAGTGTATCTTGAACGGGATGGGCCACGCCTCGACCGGCACCGAAGGGGTCTTGTATGTGATGCTGGCGTCCCGCGCGATACCTGAGACCGGCGCCGATATGTTACCGTTGGCCGTTATCTGGCCCTGCAGGTCCCTCATCCAGCCGAGGTCGTAGGTGACGCTCCCGGACAGCCCGTCGCTGTTGTGGTCGTGCGTACCGTTGGTATAGATGAACACGGTGTCGTTCGCGAACGGGTTGAAAGTGGCCCAGCTGGAGTGAGTAACGTCGCCCCTGGCGATGACCTGGTACTCGCTGTTGGCCTGGAACTGCACCGAGTGCTGTATGGCTACGTCGCCCTCGCAGACTATGACTCCCTTCTTCTGCACGTTGTAGATGACGCTCTGCAGGACCAGGTCGTCAGCGACGTAGGCCACCCACATGCTGGAGGGGTCTCCGTCGATGGTGAAGTTCGACACCGTCACCGGGCTGCCGTTCGACGGGTCGCCGTCCCCGGGGTAATAGTGCCCCTGTGCGACCGCCATCGTCCTGTACCAGCTCCAGTCCGGCTGCGGCATGGAGACGTCCGGCACCGACGCGACGCTGGTCGCCCCGATGTTCGGATTGACATCGGAATGAGTGCCGCTCACGCCGATGTACCCGAGCCAGTTCTCATCCCAGACGCAGCCTCCGCCGTGCTGCCAGTCGCCGTTGATGATCACGTTCGAGGACGAGAGTCCGGCATGTGAATACAGTGTCGAGGAGCCGTTGTTCCTCACACTGCCGTAGACGCGCGTCTCCGGGTCTGCCAGGAAATCACCTGTGCTGCGCAGGTTCGTGTTGCCACGGGCATTTACGCTCCCGTATACCCTTGTGTTGGAGCCGGCGGCCGCGCCGTCGTCGGAGACCAGCGTCACGTTTCCGTCGCAGTTGAGGCTGGAAGCCTGGGTGCCGTTGCCCACCCACACCGAGGGCGCCGCCGCTATCCAGGCGCTCGCGGTTCCCGACACCGAACCTTTGGCGTTGAGCGCGGTGCCGGAGTTCTGGGCCACCTTCACCGACGCTCCGGCCGCGCCTCCGACCGAGGCCGCCATGGTTACGTTGCCTCCGGCGTTCACGCTGCCGCTCACGGTGAAGTACGATCCCGCCGCCACCGCGGTCTCCGCGCTTATGCTCACGTTGCCGCCCGCCGTCAGGTTGCCGGTCACCGTGTTCGTGGAGCTTGCGATTATCCCGGTCCTGGAACGAAGCGTGGCGTCCCGCTCCGCCTCGACGTTGCCGTTGACCTGCAGGTAGCCTACCGCGATGGCCGCCTTCATGTCGCTCAGGGTGATGTTACCCCTTGTGGGGTGCTCCGGCTTGTTGGCCGCGTGCAGGTTGCCCGTTATGGCGAGCCTCGTGCTGTTCACCGCCAGCCAGCCGGTGTCGAGCGATATGTCCCCGTCAGCGCTGTACATCACGTAGTTGAACGCGTCGAAGTGGCCCAGTGTCCCCCGGTATTCGGCTATCTCCTCCAGGGTGCGCGTGTAGTTCCTCGTCGCGCCGCGCTCGGAAGCCTGGAAGTTGCCCGCGGAGGTTATCTTGTAGCGGTACGCCGCCGTGTTCAGCTTCTCGATGGTGACGCTGAACGTCGAGTTGGCCGCTCCCATTGTTATGGTGCCGGAGCTGTACCCTCCGGTGGGAGGGGTACCGGACGGCACGTCGCCGTCCCTGGCCAGGTAAGCATGAGCGTAGGAGAGCCCTGCGTCCGCCAGGTCGAACGCCCGGTTCGACGGCCGCGTGCGGTCGGCGTCCTGCCAGGAGTAGGCCGCCACTGTCAGCAGCGAGAGGCCGAGGAGCGCCATGATTATCATCACGAACATCACGAGCGCGACCGCGAAGCCGTTCTCCGCCTCCCTTATCCTCCGGAGCAGCCGCTTCCGGACGGGCTCCGCCTGGCTCCTGACCTCTTCTGAACTAGGCATGGTATACGCACTCCATTTTTACTCCGTCACCATATCAGCGTGCCCCGCACGACCACCGTGCCCCGCTGCACGACGGTCGTAGGCGTCGAGTCTCCGCCGGTGCTCTTCTGCATGGTGAGCGTGATGTCCGTACGGTATATCGAGAGCCGGTTGGAAGACGTTATGGAGCTGCCGAGCGACGTGCCGTCGACGTCGTAGTAGTCGAAGGCAAGGCCCGTGACGTTTCTCGCGAGCCTGCGGTCGACGGGGTTCACGCCGCCTATGCTCTCCCTTATGTACAGGTCGTTACCGCTCGTGCGGTAGAACATTATGAACCGGTCCACGCTGTCCCCTCGCACGTCCGCGAGGAAATATATCGGGTTGCCCGTCATCGGGCTCACCACGGTGGGCACCATGAACCCCGACTTGCCGGCCAGGTAGTCCGCCTCGGTAGAAGCCAGCTTGGCGCACCTGACCTGCCGGACCATCTTCTCCATGGTGTTGGACGCCTCGACGCTCAGGATGGACTTCGTCTGAATGCCCTTCGCGTTCCTGAGGCCGAACTCGAACATGTAGAGCACGCCCATGAGCAGGAGGAACAGCAGGATCACGGCCGTGAGCATCTCGACGACGCTCGTGCCGCGCTCGTCGGCGAACCCATTCGGCCTCTTTCGTGCGGTCCCGGTCATCTGCCGTCCTCCCGCGCCCATCGGGCGCCAGCGTCAGCTAGTTGTTCTGCAGCAGCGGCTGGATGTAGAACCTGTTCAGGTACCTGCCGTCACCGGAGTTGTCCAGGTTTATCCGTCCCTGGTTCTCGTCGCTGGGCATCTCCCACTCGCTGGTGTTTATGGTCACGTACTTATTACCGCGGTCCGTCAGGGCGGCAGCCGCGGACGCGGCATCGGCTACCGTGAAGTTGCCGCTGTTTATGCCGTCCCAGTGGTCGCCCTCGAACAGGGACCAGTGCTTGATGTACACCCCTATCCAGCTGGTGCCGGCCCCGGCCTCCTTGAACCCCTGGCCGCGGAGAGTGAAGGTGGCATAACCCTTCTGGTTTCCGAACCAGCCGGTATCCGAGCGCTGCGCCTTGGCCACCGTGCTCGCGTTCTCGGTGTTCGCGGTCGGGCCCCTCCACGCGTCCTTCGTGGTGAACCACTCCGTCCAGTAATCGTGGAACCGGTTGGTGATGGTCACGGCGCCCGTGGACTGCGCGTTCAATGTGGCGCCCGCGGCTACTACGTTCGCGTAGAACGAATAGGTCCGCGCCGGCTCCAGCGTGCTGACGAACCCGTTGTCGGTGATGGGGGTCGCATCGTTCGTCTCCACCCAGACGTTGCGCGCGCCCGTCTTGACCCGGAACAGGTTCAGCTGGGTGTCCCATACCGTGCCGTAGCTCGTCGGAGTGCCCTTGGTCATGGACCCGTCGGACACGCCGACCGTATAGGACTGGTCACCGTAGGCGTACGCCCCCGACCGGTACTTGACGTTGTAGGCCGACGAGTCGAAGCACTCGCCCTGCAGCCTCACCCCGACCGGAGCGTAGTTGTGATAGACCCCGCCCGGGCCGTTCATGTAGATGGCGTCCCGGTAGAGTATAGGCCGCGGGTCGCGCACCTGGAACTTGCTCTGCACGTTGCCCTTGGCCCCGTTCGCCTGCTCGCAGTACGCCCACCAGGAGTAGACGTTGCCGCCGGGCTCGGCGTAGCCGTCCGGGACCCCGTTAAGGTTCACGGTCGCGGTCACGTAGCTGCCGTCGGCCGCGGCCAGCACGTTGGTGGCGTTGGCGACCCAGTCGCCGGTACCCTGCACCGGGTTGCCGCCGATCCCCACCTTCACGATGGTGACGGCGCCCAGGTCCGTGCCGTCGATCCTTATGTTGTACTGGTAATTCCTTGACCTGTAGGCGAAGTGCCTCTTCTCGCTAGGCGCCACGTATACCTCGCTCCCCGGGCTGCCCGTGACGTAGATGTCGGTCGGGGTCGGGGCGGCGGCCGTTATGGTGAATTTATAGAGGTCGCTGTGCAGGGATATCGTGTTGCCGTCGGCGACGGGCACCGTGTTGTTGACGCAGTTCACTATCTCTACGTAGTACGTGCCGGCGGTGGTGTTCCTGAAGTCGAAGTTCGCGGTTACCGTGTTATACACACCGTAGCCGCCGGATGCCCCGTAGGTAATGGCCCTGTCGGACCTGGGGGTGAGGATGAGCTCGGGGTTATCGTCTTTCACCAGGCGTATGGTCGCGCCGCAGTAAGAGGTGTAAGGGGACGATCCGCTCCCGAGGTTGAGCACGTTGTTCCCCCCCGCGGTGACGGCGAAGTCGCTCCTGGTGTCCTTGGCGGTAACCGGGTTGAGGTAGCTTATCGTCGGGCGCGGCAGTTCGACCGTGAACGCGTCGTAGCCGTACGCGAAGGCGCTGCCGATGGTCACCCTGGCGGTCCACTTGCCGGGAACCAGCCTCGGCTGCCACGGGGCCGCGGCCGGGCCCCCGGTGTCCAGGTTGACGTACCCGGTGAGGGTGTTCCCGTCGACCAGGGTGAGGCTAGTCACGTTGACGTCGGTCATACCGGTCCTCATGAGCTTCGCCGTGCAGCCGGCCTTGAACCCGTAGCCGGTTATCCTGATGGCGAGGCTGTTGGCTGTGTGAGGCGCGGTGTTCGAGAACTGCCCCCCGGTGCCCCACTTCGAGGAGTTGGAGTCTATGTTGATGACCGCTGTCACGCCCAGGTTTGCCTGGAACTGCGTGCTCGTCATCAGGGTCGTGTAGGAGTAGCTCGAGGCGCTCGCGTTCTCCGGCTTCACTTTCCAGGAGACCTTGACCTCGTACTGGATGACGTTGAACATGTCGTTGTCGACGCTCACCGGCTTGTCGAGACCCTGCTGAGCCCCGTTGGCGCTCGGTATCCAGGTAGCCTTCATGTTCTTGGTGGCGAGGTTGTCCAGGACGTAGGCCATCTTGACCTGGCAGGTGAACCTGGGGTCGGTCACCAGCGTGCAGTCCACGTACGGGTTGGTGCTCCAGTTGTTGGTGGTGATGTCACCCCCGTGCTGTTCGGCCGTCCCCCAGAAATAGTCGTCCACGTCCCTCGGCGTGTAGTTGTGCGGCTCGTAGAACGGCAGGGACCTGATGCGCTCGGAGACCTGGCGGGCGTACTGCTGGGCGTCCTTGGTCTCGCGGGAGACCCCGGCGAGCTGGACGGAGCTGTTGAACAGGCTGAGAAGGCCCATTGATGCCATGACCATCAGGAGCGAGCCGACGAACACCTCGGCGATGGTAAAACCCGCCTGGCCCTTCGACATGCGCTTGAACTTGCCCATCCTTTTCATGTCAGCCGCACGCTCCTTCAGGGATATACCTCACCCTCTTCGTTGACGGTCACGGTCCTGCTGGCGAGGCTGGAATGCGCCAGTGTGATCGTATAGTTCGTCGGTGTCCCCGCGGCGTCCACGCACATCGTGGACGCTCCCATGGGCTTGAAGTAGACGGTCACGGCCGTGGGGATGGTCGGCTGCGGGCCGCCGTCGAGCAGTTTGCAATAATAGTGAGTAACGCCGCTCACATCTGCCGTCGTGAACTTGACCCCGATTGGAGGGTGCATAGGCTCGTTGGTCGCTCCGCGGAACACCTCGTAGGAGTTCCGCTTCGCCTCGGTGGCGTCATCTGAAGCGTAGAAGCTCACAACCACCTGGACCTTCTCCTGCTGGGCTATCGAGTAAGCGTCCTTCAGCACCCGGCCGACCTGGGTCACCGCGCTCTTCATGGTGGTCACGTTGTTCGTCGGCCGGAGCTCGAGGGGAGCCACGATAGCGAGCAGGCCTATGATGAACACCACGATGGCGAGCTCTCCCACGGTGAACCCGGGCTGGCCGCGTCGCTGGCCCCGTATGCGCTTCCCCTTTTCTCGCAAGAGCTTCACCTCTCCGTTCAGCGGCTCGACGCGCAAGCCTGAAACCATTAACGACAACCATGAAGTCGTTTCTGGCTTCGTATATATAACGCTCACCTGCTCCCCGGAGTTTACACCCGGAAATTCCTGCCAATTACATTATCGACGCGCCGGGCGCCGGAGTTGAGTCTGAAAGCGGCGGTTTCCGAATGAAAATGCGGCTTCCGGGGCTCTAGATGACGTGTTCCAGGTCCATCGGAGCCGCGGGGAGCGGCTCGTCGAGTTCGATCATGCGCGAGAAGCGCTGTGAGCGGTCCCCGGTTTCGAGCCATATCTTCACGCGCACGGAGCCCACCTTGAGCTGCGGGTCTCCCACGCGGGCTGGACCGAGTGCCTCTCCGCCAGGCGCAAGGTATTCAACCGTGAAGGGAACCGCGCGGTCAGTGTCGAGCATGGTTGTGAGAGTCGATGGCCCGGCACCGCCGGTGCCGCCGTTAACCAGTACTTCCAGCCGGGGGGTGATATCGGTATACCTGACCTCGACGACCTCGTTCTCGCGCAGGTCGAGCACCCCGCTCATCGGACCTGTGCCGTCGAGCTCGGCGATGAACACGAGCCTTGTCCGGTTGAAAGAAGGGTCGAGCCCTGGCTGCTCGAGCGAGACCGCCCTGGCCGAGCCCAGCAGCGCCTCCAGGCCGTCGAAGACCCTGTCGGCCTCGGCGGAGAGCCCGCTGTCGCCTTCCCGCGAGTCGAACGTGGAGACGCCGTCGTCCACCAGTAAGACAACGCCCGCCAGGAACGCCACGAGCATGAGTATGAGGAGGACCATCTCCGCCGGTATAAAACCCATTCCCCGCGCCCTCGTCCCGCGTCCGGTTCTCCTCATCGTCGACCTCCAGCCCTGGTGACTATTAACCGATGTTATAACAGGTCGCTACAAGATTATAGGCGAAGTAAGTCTCAAGCAGGCCTGCACGGTTAAAACATGGCGATTGTTAACAAATCCGCGGCGTACTTCGTTTCAAAGGGTAGGTGAAGATGGGCAGAGCCCCCGAGGAGGAGCTCCTCAAGGACCTCATCGCCCGGGCCAGGGACGGCGACCGCCGGGCCTACGGCAAGGTCTTCAGGCTGTGCTACGAGGATATCTTCGACTACATAGCGCGGAGGGTCGGCAACCGTACCGACGCGGAGGACCTTACCATGCACGTCTTCGCCAAGGGGCTGAAGGCCGTTGCCTCGTACGAGGACCGCGGCCACTCGGTCAAGGCGTGGTTGTACCGGATAGCGCACAACGCGGTGGTGGACCACTTCAGGACCGTCAGGCAGTCCGTGGACCTCGAGGACGTGCCTGAGATAGCGGACGGGAGCGACGTGGAGGCGATGGTGGCCTCCCGCCAGGAGCTGGCCGGCCTGTACCGGGAGATAGCCGGTCTGCCGGTGGCCCAGGCGGAGGTCCTGATACTCAGGTTCATAGAGGACCGCAGCGTGTCCGAGACGGCGATGATACTGGAGAAGAAGGAAGTGACGGTGAGGGCTCTTCAGTTCAAGGGGATCAAGAACCTAAGGGCAAGGCTCGCCCCCGGCGGCGATGCCGCGGGAGCCGGGGTAGAGGGCCTCACCTCGGAATTCGAGACCGGAAGGCAGTGATGTCGGACAGCACCGAACGGGGAGCCGAAACCGGACCGGCCGGGCCTGAGGACGTGCTCGCGGTCGTCGAGCGCATCCGGTCCGTCCCGCGCGCGCGGCCGAGCGCCGCTTTCAGGATGCGGATGTCCCTCTACTCGAGGCTGCCTTCCCTTGGCTACCGCCTGGTCAACCGGCGCGAAGCGTCCCTCATCGAACGCCGCATTCTTGGCAATGAGTACGGCAGCCGTCCCGGGTGGGCCGTCTCCGCCGCGCGGGTCGCCGCGGCCGTGGCGCTTATCGTTGTGCTCGCGGTAGGGACCTTCGGCGTACTGACCGTCGCGGCCAGGAACAGCAACCCCGGCGACGCCCTGTATTCGATAAAGCGTATGAGCGAGGACCTCGAACTGGCGTTCACGTGGGACAACGCGAGCAGGGTCGAGAAGAGCCTCCTGCTGGCCCAGAAGCGCCTGTCCGAGCTCGACTATCTCATATCCCGGAAGGAGCTCGACGCGTCGAGGGTGGCGGAAGTCGCAGGCGACTACAGCGAGAAGACGCGCACCGTGGAGGACATCCTGCTGTCGGACGGCCGTCTCGAGAACGCGAAGGGAGTCGCCGCTCAGCTCAAGGAAGTGAAGAGCGCCGAGAAAAAGATCGAGAAGAGGCTGGCCGCCGCCGGAACGGTCGCCACGCTCGCCCCCGCCGGGGGCGCAGGCGTCACGATAAGAGACGTGAGCGGGCGGAAGTCATTCGGCGGTCGTGACTACTATTCCGCGAAGGCGGGTGCCGACGGGAAACTCTCGTTCCCGGCCGACCTCGAGGGTCCTGCCGCGGTGGACTCCCTCGAGGTCTCCATCGAGCTGGACGGACGGCGTGAAGTGCTGCCGGTGTACCGAGCGGCCGCCCCCGCGGGCGGTCCATTGAAGGCCACCGTCACCCCGGCGGTGGAGTCCCTTCTCCTCGATAGCCCGCAGCTGTTCACCATGACCCTGGTCTCCGAGACCGGCGCGCGGATAAGGGGGCTCTCGCTGAGGCTCAGGGACACCAGTGGGACCGGCTACGTGAACGGGACCTCCGGTGAGGCCGCCCTCCTGACCGATAGCGAGGGCAGGTGCTCCTTCACCGTCGAGAAGAAGTCCCTTGAGCGGGTAAGCCGGATATCCGCAAGGGTGCTGGACGGAGCGGGGCAGGACCTCGGGGAGGTCCTCGTTCTCGGAGGCCTCGAGGCGCCCGGTGCCGGTCGGGCGCAAGCGGGCGGCGTCACCGCCCGCGCTTCCGGGCCCGCGGGCGGGCCCCAGACCATCGAGCTGGACAACGGGCTGGTGCGCGTCGCGGTGTCGGCCGCGGCTGAGCCCGGGACCGTCGTCGGGAGCGTCACCCGGACCGGCGAGCCGGGGGCGGCCGGGCCCCTCCGCGAACCGGCGTACGGAATCCGGGGAACGGTCCCGGTGTCGACGGCAGGCCCTTACCTGGCGTACAGCGGTCCCGCGGCTGCCGGCTACGATGTCTCGTTCAGGTTCGACGCGGGCGGTGCCGTATTCAGCAAGACCTACCGCGTCTCGCTGTCCAGGGACGACCGTTTCGCGACGGTCGAGTGCAGGATGGCGGTGGAGGGTGAACCCGGAGCGGGGAGCCTTTCCGGGATGCTTGATTTCGCGCTGATGGAGGCGGCCCCGAGCCGGGAGGTGGTCGCGTCAGGGAAGAGCGTGGTTCCGTCCCAGGGCGAGGCGAGCCTCGTCAGGTTCGACGTCGCCGAGCCCTACGCGGTGTTCGACTCCGGCGCGGCCAGTGTGTTCTATGCGTGCCCCCTTGGCTCCGAGGCGTATCCATCGGCATGGGCGGTCGACACGAGCGGTGTCGCGCTGCGCCTTTCGGAATCGGAACTGCGGAGCGGGAAAGAGCTGACCGTCACCGCCATCCTCTCAGTAACCGGTGCCGATGGGGTCGGCCGGCTCGAGGGCACCGCGCTCAGGGGCGTCGCCGGCGGGTCCACGGCGTCCTCGGGGGAGACGGCAAGCGACGGGTTCCTGCTGACAGTGAGCCCGGCGGCGCCCGAGATGCGCGAGGGCGAGCAGTACATGACGCTGGGCGTCTACAAGCGCTACCAGAAGGTCTTCGGTGACTGATGAGATACGGCCGTTTCCTGACCAGGACCCCCGCGAACGGACCGGCTTAATAATCAGGCCTGACCCCGGCTTTTAAGTCCCCCTTAGGTGCTCCACCAGCCCTCTCAGGGCTTCGAGGTATCCGGCGGGACCTTTTCCCACCACGCTGAACAGGGCTACCGGCTCGATCACCGAGTGCCTGCGCCACTCCTCCCTCGAGTAGATATCCGAGAGGTGGACCTCCACGACCGGAATCGCTACGGCCTCAAGTGCGTCGCGCAGCGAATAGCTGTAGTGGGTAAGCGCGCCAGGGTTTATGACGATTCCCTGGCAGCGCTTCCTCTCGGCATGTATGGTGTCGATGAGGTCCCCTTCGTGGTTCGACTGGAAGAAGGCGACCTCGACCGAGAGCTCGCGCGCCAGGCTCGATATGTCGCTGTTTATCTCCTCGAGGGTCATTGACCCGTAATGCCCGCGGTCGCGCTCTCCCAGCAGGTTCAGGTTGGGGCCGTTGACGACCAGGATCCTCTCCATCTCAGGCTCCCTTCACGAGGCGGGCGTAGCACTCAGCCAGCGTCCTGGGGTGGAGCTGCCCCCGGACCAGGGGGCGTCCCTCGGCTTCAAGCAGTACCATCTTGGTTCCCCCACTGCTCTTCTTGTCCTGCAGGATGTGGTCCCACAGCACCTCGAAGCCTGGCGCCGGGTCCAGCGGGGCAACCGGAAGCCCGAACCGCTCCAGGGCGGCCCGGTGCCGCGCGGCCAGCCCCCCGGCCGCCACCTCGAGCTCTTCCGCCACCAGGGCCGCGAAGAGCATGCCGACGGCGACGGCCTCACCGTGGGTATAGGTCCCCTCGTACTCCGTCACGGCCTCCAGGGCGTGGCCCAGCGTATGCCCGTAGTTCAGGTGCGTGCGCACACCCCGGTCGAACTCGTCAGCCGAGACAGTCCCGGCCTTGATCCCGGCGCAAGCGGGCACGACGTCGAGGAGCGCCTCGGTTCCCCGGGAGGCGAGGCGGTCCGCCGTCCCCTCGAACGGTCGCGGGAACCTGTCGGGCTCGAGGAACGTATACTTCGCGACCTCCGCGAGGCCCGACCGGTACTCGCGTTCGGTAAGAGTCGACAGGAGCTCCACGTCGCATACCACCGCGACGGGCTGGTGGAAAGTCCCAGCGAGGTTCTTCCCCACCTCGAGGTTGACCGCTGTTTTACCGCCTATCGCGGAATCGACCTGGGCCATCAGGGTGGTCGGAAGCTGGACCAGGTCGACACCCCTCTTGTAGACGGATGCGGCGAAGCCCGCCAGGTCGCCCACCACTCCTCCTCCCAGAGCGACGACGAGGTCGGACCTCTCCAGGAGCGAGGTGGCCATGGAATCGACCAGCCGGAGCGCGGTCTCGGGGCTCTTCGACCGCTCGCCCGGCTCCACCAGGACCTCCGAGACCTCGACGCCCAGCCGGCGCAGGCCGGCCTCAGCCATCTCCGAGTACAGCAAGCCCACGTTGTCGTCGGATATAAGCAGTGCGTGGTTCCACCCGGCGGCCTCGCGCAGGTCCGCCAGGACCTCGTCGACGTGTTCGAGCAACCCCGCTCCAACCATGACCCCGTACGTGCGGTCGCCCAGCTCGACCGTGACCCTCCGGGCGTCGATCACCGTTCACCCCTCATGTGGCCTCACTCCTGGATCGGAAATCCGAGATGATGTCCCGGGCCACGTCAAGCGGCTCGCGGCCCGTGGTCGGCACCACCACGTCCGCGGCTTCGAGGTATGGCCCGCTCCTCTCGCTCATCAGGCGTTCGACTTCCCCGGGACCTTCCGGGAGCAGGGGCCTCCCTCCATCCGCGCCCACGCGGTCCGCGACCTCGCCCGCTGTCACATCGAGGAGGTACAGCACTCCCCCGCGCCTGAGCTCCGCGACGTTCCGGGGGTCGAGCACCGCGCCTCCCCCCACGGCCAGCACAACTCCGTCGCGGGCCGACTCCCTGGCGATCATCTGGCGTTCCAGCCGGCGGAACCCCTCCTCGCCACCGGTCTCGAAGATCTCTCTCACCGCCATGCCGGCGGACTCCTCAACGAGGATATCCGTGTCGACCAGCGGCATGCCGGTGGCCTCGGATACGAGCCGCCCAACGGTTGTCTTGCCTGAGGCCATGAAGCCGCACAGAACGATGTTGCTCCTCCTCACCGCGCTTCATACCTCTCGCTTCCAGAGGCGCCCGATCCTCTCGAGGTAGGCGCGCATGCCGAGCTCGACGTCAGCCATCGAATCGCCGCCGAACTTCTCCAGCACGGCGTCCGCCAGGACCAGCGCCACCACCCCCTCGCCGACCACTGCGGCCGCGGGCACCGCGCAGGTGTCTGCCCTCTCCTTGAACGCCACCGTTGGCTCCAGCGTCTCGACGTCGACCGTGGACAGCGGCCTGGCCAGGGTCGGGATGGGTTTCATCGCCGCCCTCAGGACGAGCGGCTCGCCGTTCGTCATGCCCGCCTCCAGCCCGCCCGCGCGGTTGGTCGGCCTGGATATCCCCGGACCGGACTCGAAGAATATCTCGTCGTGAGACTCTGAGCCGCGCGACACCGCGAGGGCGAACCCCTCACCGACCTCAACGCCCTTCACCCCCGGGATTGACGCGAGCGCCCCGCACAGCCTCGCGTCCAGGCGCGCATCGGCCTGCGCCGCCGAGCCGAGGCCGGGGACCAGACCGAATGCGGCGACCTCGAAGACTCCCCCGAGGGTATCGCCGTCGGACGCGGCCAGGTCTATCTCCTCCATCATCGCCCGGGAGCTCTCCGCGTCGGCGCATCTCACGGGGTCACGCTCGGCTGGAGCGAAGGACGCGGCGTCCTGGTCGGCGCGCGGCGCGGATGCACCGCCGATGCGTACGACCCTGCTCGCAACCGTGATCCCGAGCACCCTCAGCAGGCACCGCGCGACGGCGCCGGCCGCCGTGCGCGCCGCCGTCTCCCTCGCGCTTGCACGCTCGAGCACGTCCCTCGCGTCGCCGGTCCCGTACTTGAGCATCCCCGCGAGGTCGCCGTGGCCCGGCCGGGGCCTGGTCTCCCGGGGGAACTGCCTTCCCTCGACCTCCTCCACCGACATTACCTCGCTCCAGTTGGCATGGTCGCGGTTCTCGATGAGCACGGTGATGGGGCTTCCGAGAGTGCGCCCGAGCCTCACGCCGGAGATGATGCGCGCGCGGTCCGCCTCAATGCTCATCCTGCCGCCCCTGCCGTGGCCGCCCTGCCTGCGCGCGAGGTCGCGGTCGATGTCCTCGGCGGACACCGCAAGCCCCGCCGGAAGGCCGTCGATGGTCACGGCCAACGCCGGGCCGTGCGATTCTCCTGATGTCAGGACTCTCAGCCGCATGTTTCCCTTCCTAATCAAAAAGACGACACCCGGTTCGCGGTGGTGCCGCCTTTTCCGTCCTCCCCCGGTCGCCGCCGGGGCGCTGGTGTCACCCGAAAGCCGCTACCACCTCACCAGTATAGCGATTGACCGGCGAAGATGGTGAACCGCTCGTCCCCGTACAGCACAGTGGCGCTGGAATCCTTGCCCAGGGACAGCAGCTTGTAGTTACCGCCGAACACGTCGCCTTCGGCGACCTTCTCGAAGAGCGTGTCCCCGATCCGCAGCCTCGCAAAGAGCTTTCCTCCCTGCTCGACGACTCCCTCGAGCGTAAGCGCGGTTGAGATCACGCTCCCAGCTTCCCTGCCGCTCGGGTCGAGCTCGGGCGGAAGCGTTATCACGCTGGGCCCGGCGCCGCCGGTCCCGGCGGTCGTCGTGCCGGTCGTCACCTGCTGCCCCGCCTCCATGTTGACCAGCGGCTTGAAGATGTTCCTGCGCCGATAGACCGACAGCGGTGGCACCTGCACGGACTCGATGGTCTCCTGCTGCGCCGGCGCGCTGGTGGTGGCAGGGGCGCTCGTCTGCGCCTTGATCTGGGTCTTCTTGCTCTTGCTGGAGCCCGTCGCGAGCACAATGCCGACCACCATCACCAGGCACACTACCGCTATTACCGCGATGGTCTTCAGCCTCCGTTCGGAGCCGTCGTCGGCGGCCCTCCTGGGCTTCATCTTCTTGAGCTCTCGAGGCATCTTCAACAGGTCCCCTCGTTGTCCGTTCAGGACTCAGGTGCCCTCGCTGGGCTGGGTCTCGGGCTGGCTGCCGGGCGCGGGCGTCGTCGAAGGCGCCGACGGGGCCGCCGCCCCGGTCGGCGTCGCGAACGTGAACGCCTTTGCCTGTATCTCCGCCTGGACGACGCCCAGGTTCTGGCTGTAGGTCCTCTGCAGGAATCCGGTGCTGGATGTTATGTTGACGTTGTTTATCACTACGGCTCTCGGGAACCGCTCGATCCTGTAGATGAGGTCCACCACCTGGTCGTAGAAACCGCCCACCCTCATGGAGAACGTGTACGACGAGTATGTGGCGCCGGCCACGTCGGTCGTTATCTCCGCGGGGGTGAACGAGAGCCACGGCAGTCCGGCCCCGGTCCCGGGGTCGGCGGCCGCCTGGAGGTTCCTTATGAGTGAAGGCAGCCCCGGGTCCTCTGGGATGATCGACTGCAGGTACGCGAGCTTTGCCTCGTACTCCGCGGAACGGTTCTTTATGTCCAGGAGCTCCCGGTAGGTGGCCTTCTCCGTCTGGATCTTCTGGTCGACCGCCTCGATCTCTTTCTGCTTCTTGTCGATCGCGCCCTTTTTAGGGCCGACCAGCAGGAAGTACATGGCGGCCGCGACCAGCACCGCCGCGAGCACCGCGATGAGGAGCGCTATGGGCGCGCGCTTGAATATCTGCATTACGTGCCCCCCTCCGTGCCCTCTTCAGGCGTCGTGCTGGGAGCAGGGGCGGCCGCGGGCGCCGCCGTCCTGGGCGTCCCGATGGCCGCTGTCTGCATGTTGAGCGTCGCCGTCGAGCTGAACCTTATCACCCAGTTGCCGGTCGCGGAGGTGACTATCCGAGCAGGGTCCGCCCCCTCCGGGACGGCTCCTATGAATTCGGGCTCGGCGTTCGAGAGCCACACCCTCGAGAACTGCTCTATCTGGGCCATGCGGTCGAGCCAGCCCGCAACCGGCCTGAAGTCCGGGTGGTAATCGAGCATGCCCGGGAAGAAACCGCCGAGCAGCCTGTTCGGGCACTGCGTGGCGCGGGCCTCGAAGGTGACGGTACCTTCAGTCCCGGAGGTGGTGCCGTTCAGGGAGAAGAGCCAGACGTTGAGCGGGCACATGATAGCCACGTTGTTCAGAATCCTCGCCCAGTACACTCGGCCGGAAAGGGCCTGGACCACCGTCGCCTCTATCGACTTGATCTCCTCCTGGCGGTCCTGGTACTGCTTGAGCGCCGCGGTCTTGGCCTGTATGTCGGCGAGCTCGGCGTTCTTCTGCTGGAGCTCCTCGTCCTTGCTGTTGAGCTGCCCGCTCATCGAGAACCACCAGAATCCCATCAGCAGGAGGGCGATCAGCGGCAGGGCTATGACCAGCCACAGGTAGCTCCTCTCCGCCGGGGCCCGGCCCCGCTTCTCCTTAATCCTTTCCGGTGGTAGAAGGTTTATCCTCGTCAAGCCGCTACTCCTCGGTGTCCCTCAGAGCGAGTCCGACCGAGACCGCTATCGAAGCCTCGAGCTCCGCGAGCTCCTCCGGCGTATAAGGGAGCTTGCCCAGCTGAACGTTCTGCAGCGGGTGGCCTATCTCTATCGGCAGCCGCAGCCCCCTGTTCAGTTCCAGCGGCAGGTTTATCATCTTCGAGCCGCTGCCCGACAGTATGACCTTGTTCAGGTCTCTCTCCTGGCTCTGCGAGATGTAGTACTCGAGGGACCTGCGCACCTCGCCCACGAAGGCCTGTATCTCCCGCTGGAGCAGGGCGTTGGCGTTCGCGTCGGTGCTCCTTCCTCCCTTTATCTCCTCGGCGTCAGCCGGGGAGATGTTCAGGTGGTCCACCAGCAGCTTGGTGAAGAAGTCCCCGCCGCGCATCAGCATGCGCACGAAGCGCGGAGTCCCTTCCTTGACTATGCAGATGTTGCAGATGCCCGCGCCGATGTTCACGAGGCAGACGCTGCCCGGCGATTCGGCCTCCTCCTCGAGGAACTGGTACTCATTCTTCACGAGGGAACGCGCCATGGCGAACGCCTTGAGCTCTACCGCCGCCGGCGACAGCCCCGCGCCGACCACCGCGTCGATGAAGGCGGATATCATCTCGCGATGGGCCGCCGCGAGGAGGATGGTCTGCATGCGCTCTTCCTCGCCAGTCATGTACTCGTCCACGACCTCGTAGTCCACTATCGCATCGTCGATGGGGATAGGGATAAACTCCTGCACCTGGTACTTGACGGCGTTCTCGAGCTCGTCTTCAGGCATGTACGGAAGGTCCATAGGCCTCACGATGACCTTCTGGTTGGAGACCCCTACGATGACACGGCGCTTGCTGATCTTGTTCTGCTTCCAGAGTTCCTTCAGGTAGCTGGAGACGGTCGCCGCGTCGTCTATCTCCCCTTCACGCACCACGCCTTCGGGGAGCATTATTATCCCGAGGTTGGTAAGGACAGGCTCTCGCCTGGATATGTTGACCTCTGCTACCTTGATCGAACCTGTGCTTATGTCCAAGCCGATGGCTATTCCGCCCTTAGCCACTAGCGTCTCCCCTGCTCGCAGTGAGATAGACTTCGCCGATACTGCCTGTAAGAGCTACTCAGAGCCCCGGTTTAAATACCGGTCCACATCAGTTTCCTTGATCCGGTAGTTCTTGCCTACACGGATCGCAGGAAGCTGTTTGCTCTTAACAAGCCTGTACACGGTCATGTTCGAGACCCGTAGGATCTTCGCCACTTCATTGACCGTGAGTAACTTGTTGCTCACTTCCGCTCACTTTCATCATGGAGGCTTCAACTGTGAATCTTTTTCACTACTTAAGACAGTTACCTTCTGTCTTAACGTGAGAATCAAATTATGAACTATTCGAAATCTTCTTGTCAATATCCTCTTTCGTCAACAAATGTCACAAACTTGAGCAGATTTAGTCAATTTATGACATTATTATCAGTAATTGCCCGTAATTGGCAATCAGCCGAAGGTGGGAAAAACCCTAAACCATATGGTAGAGAATGCGGTAACCTGCCTTATTCTCACCTTGAGAGTTTGAAAAACCAGTCAAGGAGCGCCTGGCCCCAGACAAGCGCGAAAATGGCCCCTACGACGAGAAACGGGCCGAACGCTATCGGTTCTTTAGACCCGCGACCGAGCAGGAGCGCCGCAAGAATGCCAAGAGCCGAACCTATCAGCAGCTGCGGCAGCACGAGCTGCCAGTTGAAGAAGCCAAGTGCCAGCCCCGTGAAGAAGAGCAGCCTGATGTCCCCGAATCCCATGCCCGTCTTGAGGTCTTCGGCTTCCTCCTCGTGCTCGTCCTCTTCGAGCGCGTTGAGCAACAAGCCCAGCGATAGGAAGAAAGCTCCCCCCGCGACCGCGACAAGCGTTGAAACGACTATCCTGTAGGAATCGTCCCGGTAAAAGGAGAACGCGAGCACGACCGCTCCCGCCAGGACGGCGCCCGTCACGAGCGTGAGGACGACCGACTTCGTCCTCCCGATGTTCAGTCCCTGGTGTTCCTCGTACTCGGCACCCATGCTGTACTCTTCGGGCCTGGGCTGCTCCCGGTCCTGCATGCGGAGCCGCCCGTACAGGGCTCCGAGGGCGAAGAATAGCGCCGCCGCTCCGACGGCGAGCCCGAGAGCGGAGGCGATCCTGACCGGCTCCTGCCTGTAGAACGCGAGGCCCAGCACCAGCGCCAGCATAAACGTATTACCGGTGAACGCAACGCGGGTAGGGATGATACCGTAGACGATGTCCGTAGCCGAGACCACCACCGCGACGGAGACGAGGACCAGACCGATGAAGAGCTCGGGAACGAGATCGCCGGCCCCCTGTATGTCGAGCATCCCCGGGACCACGTTGATGCTCCACCAGTACATCAGGACGAAAAGGAGTGAGGTCGCGGCTTCCACCAGGGGGTACTGCCACGAGATGCTTTCTCCGCACCGTCGGCACCGGCCCCTCAGGAGTACGAAGCTCAGGACAGGCACGTTGTCGTACCAGTGGATCATCTCACCGCACCTGGGGCACCTCGAGCGGTCGACCAGCGACTCCCCCCGTGGCACCCTGCAGATGACCACGTTGAAGAAGCTGCCGAACACCAGCCCGAAGGTCGCCGCGGCAAGGTAGTACCACCAGGTCATCCGCCGGCTCCGTCCAAGTCGTTCCCCCTGTCTATCCAGGTCGAGACGAGTTTATAATCATTGCCATGAAAAAGAAAACGCCCGCGGCGCGCCCGGCCGCTCGCGATCGCGGCTTCCTCCAGCGCCTCCAGAGAAAGCCCGACCTGGTGGCGCTCCCCCTCCTCTTCGCGCTCACCTTTTCACTGAACGTCTCCGCGGCGGCCCGTACGGTGACCTTCTCGGACTCCGGCGACTTCCTCATGGGCATCTGGTCCGTCGGCAACATCCACGGCCCCGGGTACCCCCTCTACCTGATGACGGCCAAGGTCTTCGGATGGCTGCTTCCGTTCGGCTCGCCGGCCTTGAAGGCTAGCATCTACTCGGGGCTCTTCTCGGCGTTGACCGCCTGTCTCCTCTACTGGATCGTATACCGCCTTACCTCGAGCCGACTGTCCGGTGCGGTGGCCGGGCTCGCGTACGCGTTCTCGTTCACCTTCTGGTACCAGTCGGTCATCCCGGAGACGTACAGCCTGAACGGGTTCTTCATCTCGCTCATGGTGGTGCTGGCCCTCAGGTGGGAGAAGGCGCTCAAGGACGGCAGGACAGACAAGGCGGACAACACGTTGTGCGCATTCGCGCTTGTCCTCGGGCTGGCCCTCACCAACCACGTCAGCGTGCTGTTCCTCCTTCCCGCGTTCGTCTTCTTCGCGCTGGACACCGACTGGCGCAGCGTCCTCGCTCCCCGCAACGTCCTGAGAATGATAGCCTTCCTGGCGCTGGGTCTCCTTCCGTACATCTATCAGCCGGCGGCGGCATTCAGGGGGCCCGCCTATAACTACGGAGACCCTTCCACTCCCCTTAGATGGTTCCGGCACATGACCGCTTACTACCAGCGTGAAGGCCTTTTCGAGTACCCCTACATGTTCCTCCCGGGGAGGTTCCTGCGCTACTTCTCGACACTGCTCACCGAGTACCCCTATTCCTGGTGGCTGGCGGCCGTCGGGGTGCTCTCCTCACTTACGAAAAGAAAGAGGAAATACGGGCTCTTCCTGCTGCTGCTGTTCCTCCTCGCGCTCGTGCCTATAATGACCTACAGGCAGAGCGAGCCGGTCCTGCGGGCCCACTTCTACTACGAGAGCTACCTGGTTGTGGCCATATGGCTCGGCATGGGAGCCGCGCTCATCCTGAAACTCGCCGGGCGCCTGGCGGAGCGCTACGACAGGCTTGTGGGGCGCGCCGTGACAGCCGTCCTCGCAGCACTTCTCGTGCTTGTTCCCCTCGCCGGTTTCGTAGAGCATTACCAGAGGGTAGACAAGAGCGATTACACGTACGCCAGGGACATGGCGCTGGAGATGCTCGGCACGGCTCGTGAGCCGGGCTCGGTGATACTAGTGGACGACGACAACGTCATCTTCCCGCTCGAGTACATGCAGGTGGTGGAAGGCAGGAGGCCGGACGTCCGGGTCGTCAGCACCGTCTCTGCCGGCGTGCCGGGCTTCCAGGGAATGGACCTGCGTGTATATACGCCGCCCGGCTACGTAGCAAGCGGAAGCGATACGTACACGGAGATAGTCGAGCGCAATCACGAGCGCCTGCCGCTGTATACGGCGATACCTACGGTGATCAAGTACAGCTGGCCCCAGCAGTGGCTGGGGCACCTTACCCGGCTCTTCCCTCCGGAGACCGCCACCTCGAAGAATCCGACGCGCCGTAAGGCGCAGGTGTACGCGAGTAGAGTAAACAGGTACATGGACTCGGACGCGCGCTGGGCCGTCCTCTTCCCGGGGGCTATGGAGGCATCATTCCTGTACTCGGGAAGGGATTACCCGGGCGCCGATTCGGTCTATTCGGAGATCCTGCCCGCCTTCCACGACGACATATACGTCTCGACGCTCTACGGCGCCTCTTTCTTCGCCTCCCAGTACGAGTTCTGGGGGGCGGTTCTGAACCAGCAGGGGAAGTTCCGCGAGACGGCACGTGAAGTTCCCAAGGGAAGGGACATCGACCCCGATTTCCATTCGCTGTACCTGGCAAGGGCCTACGGCTCACTGGGTGACTTCGAGGCGGCACGCGACGAGCTGGAAATATACGTTGCCTTCGAGAGCGACAACGTCCAGGCGAGAGTCGACCTCGCCGAGATGTACTTCAGGCTGGAGGACTACCCACGCGCCGAGCAGGAAGTCGAGAACGCCCTGCGCATAAGCTCGGACAACGCGAACGCCCACCTGCTGAAGGGAGTCATACTCCTCAGGCTCGACCGCAGCGATGAGGCCAGGGCGGAGTTCGAGGAGGTCATCAAGCTGGACCCGCAGGGACCTGCGAGTAAACCCGCCGCTGAATACCTCGAAAGCATGTGACGGGAGTGCGGTCGAAAACAGCCTGGCTTCAGCAGGTCGACGGCCGCCCTCCACCGGCCGTCACTCTCCCAACATGAACAGGCGACGCCTAGATCGTATGGTTCGCGGTGGTCGTGCAGGAGATGTACGGCGGCGTGCCGTCGACCCAGCCGTAGGAGGCGTCCCCCACCGGGCATACCGGTATAGACTTCAGCGTCTTGTTTCCCGAGCCCGTCATGTCCTCCAGGCTCGTCGGATACGCCACGTCCTGGCTGGCCGCCTGGTAAGACTGTATGGCACCGTCTACCGTCCTCTGGTTCGACTGGCACGTCCTTCGCTGGGCATTGGAACGGGCGTTCAGGAACACCGGGACCGCTATCGCGACGAGGATTGCGATGATAAGTATGACTATCATGAGTTCGATGAGCGTGAAACCCCCGTCTCCACTGACCTGCTCCATCAATGTCACCCCCTTGATGCCGCCACGGCTGACGCCAGCCAGGAGCCCGCAGCCCGGGACAGGTGATTTCCTTCAGGCTCCTGTTATCGAGAGAGCCGGCCCTCAACTGGGCCGGCTCTCTTCGAAACTCTCAGGCCTGGTAAGCCTAGATCGTATGGTTCGCAGTCGTCGGGCAAGAGATCGACGGCGGAGTGCCATTGACCCAGGCATAGCTGGCGCCGCCATTCGGGCAGAGCGGAACAGACTTCAGGGTCTTGTTAGCCGCTGCCGTCATGTCGGCGAGGCTGGTCGGATAGGCGGCGGTGTCGCTGTTAGCCTGGTAAGACTGTATGGCACCGTCTACCGTCCTCTGGTTCGCCTGGCACGTCCTTCTCTGGGCGTTGGAACGGGCGTTCAGGAAGACCGGGACCGCTATCGCTACAAGGATTGCGATAATCAGGATGACGATCATCAGCTCGATCAGCGTGAAGCCCTCAGCCCGGTGAATCAGCTTTCTCACTATTCTTCACCTCCCTCCGGACAGTCAGCGTGTCTCCAGAAATATTTACTACTCAGACGTTGATTCGGCATTTCTCGGTTCCTTCTTTAGCTTTTAGGGGGATTTTCGCCTTCTTTAGGAAGATGCCCCATAGCATCCAGATGCACGAAGCCGGCCCCACAGGGGGGCCGGCTTCCCATTTGTTCGGCAGCCTTATACCCCTAGATCGTATGGTTCGCAGTCGTCGGGCAAGAGATCGACGGCGGAGTGCCATCGACCCAGGCATAGCTGGCGCCGCCATTCGGGCAGAGCGGAACAGACTTCAGGGTCTTGTTAGCCGCTGCCGTCATGTCGGCGAGGCTGGTCGGATAGGCGGCGGTGTCGCTGTTAGCCTGGTAAGACTGTATGGCACCGTCTACCGTCCTCTGGTTCGCCTGGCACGTCCTTCTCTGGGCGTTGGAACGGGCGTTCAGGAAGACCGGGACCGCTATCGCTACAAGGATTGCGATAATCAGGATGACGATCATCAGCTCGATCAGCGTGAAGCCCTCAGCCCGGTGAATCAGCTTTCTCACTATTCTTCACCTCCCCTCACGGCCGCATGCGAGAGAATCTGAACAACTCCAATTAATAGTTATCGGCAAATTGCAGGAAATCCTTGAACCGGTGCGGTGTACCCGCGCCTACTTGATCATGCTGATGACCTTGAATATCGGCAGGTAGAGCGCGACGACTATGATGCCGACGCTGCCCCCGAGGAATACGATGAGGATAGGCTCGAGCATGGAGGTGAGACCATCCACAGCGTTGTTGACCTCGGTGTCGTAGAATTCGCTGACCTTGTTGAGCATGACGTCCAGGGCACCGGTCTCCTCGCCTATCGCTATCATCTGGGTGACCATGGGAGGGAACACGTTCGCTTCCTCGAGTGGCTTGGCGATGGTCTGGCCTTCCTTGACGCTGTCGCGAACGTCATCGAGTGCCCTGGTTATCACGGCGTTGCCGGTTGTCTCCCCCGTGATCTCGAGCGCTCCCAGTATGGGCACGCCGGAAGAGAGCAGTGTCCCGAGCGTCCTCGAGAACTTGGACATGGCGGTCTTGTGGAACAGCACCCCCACCACGGGGAGCTTCAGCTTTATCTTGTCGATCACCAGGCGACCCTTGGCCGTTGCCTTGAAGCGTCGGAAGAAGATCACCGAGCCGATGATGACGGCAAGGAGCACCAGGCCTCCCCATCCGCCTATGAAATGGCTGATATTCACAAGGACCTGGGTGAACGTCGGCAGAGCGCCGCCCATCTGCTCGAACATGGCAGCGAAGCGAGGGACCACGAAGATTATCATCGCGGAAAGGAGGACAATGGTGATTCCGAAGACGGCTATCGGGTAGGTGCTGGCCGATTTCACCTTGGCGCGGATCTCGGCTTCGCGCTCCATCTGGTTGGCCACGCGGAGCAGGACGTCGTCGAGCATTCCACCGAGCTCGCCCGCGCGGACCATGCTCACATAGAGGCTGTTGAACGCCTCGGGGTGCTTGCCCAGCGCCTCGGAAAGCGAGCGCCCGGCTTCGACCTCGCGCTGGCAATCGGTGATAACGTCGGCGAGCGTGGTGGATTCTGTCTGCTGGGCGAGGATGCTCAGGCACTTGATGAGGGGAAGGCCCGCGTTGATCATCGTGGCGAACTGGCGGGTGAAGATCGTCACATCCTGAACCCCCACCTTGGCTCCGAAGATGTGGATCTCCTTCTTGGCCATGGAGACCTTCTGCTCGTCTATGGAGACGACGAAGTAACCCATCTGCCTGAGCTTGCCGGCGAGGACGTCCGCGTTGTCCGCCTCGAGCGAGCCGGTTATCTCGCGGCCTGTCCTGTCCCGGACGGTGTAGGTGAATGACGCTGGCACTTCAAAACCCTCCTGGTGCGACCCGCGCTGGAGCTCCTACTTGATTATCGAAATAATAGCACCAATTCTTGACATCAACAATACTTAACTGAACACACTGTAATTAACAATTCAAGTAATGCATTACACGTGCCATGGCATTAATTGCCACTTCTATCGCCCGACGAGCCTCCTGAAGTCGTCCTTGTTGTGCGCCCGGGCGAGCCCGGTCTCGTAAGTTATCTGCCCGGCCCTGTACAGAGCGGCGAGCGAGGCGTCCATCGTCTGCATCCTGAGCTGACCCCCCGACTGCATGGCGGAATATATCTGGTGGACCTTGGCGTCGCGGACCATGTTGCGTATGGCGGAGGTGGCGATCATTACCTCGACCGCGGGGACCCTGGCCCTGCGGTCCTTGGTCGGAACCAGCTGCTGAGTGACTATCGCCTGTATGGTCGAAGCGAGCTGAAGGCGGACCTGCTGCTGCTGGAAGGTCGGGAAGACGTCTATTATGCGGTCGATGCTCTGGGGCGCGTCCTGGGTGTGAAGGGTCGCGAAGACAAGGTGGCCCGTCTCGGCGGCGGTCAGCGCGGTCGATATTGTCTCGAGGTCCCTCATCTCGCCCACCAGGACTATGTCGGGGTCCTGGCGCAGCGCGTACTTGAGCGCGTTGGCAAAGGAGTGTGTGTCCGACCCCACCTCCCTCTGGTTTACTATGCACTTCTTGTGGAGGTGGAGGAACTCGATGGGGTCCTCGATGGTTATGATGTGCTCCTCGCGGGTGGAGTTGATCAGGTCCATGATGGCGGCGAGGGTGGTCGACTTGCCCTGCCCCGTCGGGCCGGTGACGAGGATGAACCCCCTCGGCAGGCGCGCGAACTCTTTTATGACCAGCGGCAGCATCAGCTCCTCACAGGTCTTGATGCGGTAGGGGATGATCCTGAAAGCCGCGCCGACGCTGTTTCGCTGGAAGTACGCGTTGACCCTGAACCTCGCGCTGCCGGGGACGGAGTAAGAGAGGTCGAACTCGAGGTTGGTCTCGAGCGACTCGCGCTGACGGGCCGTCAGGATGCTGTAGACCATCTCGCGCGTGTCGTTGCTCATCAGCTTGGGAAGGTCCATCCTCTGAAGCACACCGTTTATGCGAAGAACGGGCGGGACCCCGACCGTTATGTGCAGGTCGGACGCCCCCCGCTTGATAACTTCCTCGAGAAGCTCGTTGATGTCGAGCTTCACTCCCTGCGTGGCCATATCTACACCTCCGTGGATAAGTGAACGGCCGCCTTCTGAATATACTACATCACGACTCTCAGCACTTCCTCTATCGAGGTCAAGCCCTGCCTGACTTTCACGAAACCGTCCTGGCGAAGGGTCTTCATGCCCTTCTCCTGGGCCGCCTGGCCCAGCACGTGGGCGGTGGAAACGTTCACGATGAGCTTCTCGATCTCTTCGTCGAGAGCGAAGACCTCGTACAGCCCTATGCGTCCGCGGAAGCCGGTGCTGTTACAATACGGACAACCTCCCGGCTTCGCCTTGAACAGCTGTACCTCCCCCTCATCGCCTTGGGAGAAGCCTACGCTGTCGAGATATTCCTGCTCGTAGTCCGCCTCCTGCCTGCAACGGGTGCAGAGCCGGCGGGCCAGTCTCTGGCTGACCACGCTGTCCACCGCGGACGCGATGAGGAACGGCTCGATGCCCATCTCCGTCAGCCGGGTTATGGCCGACGGCGCGTCGTTTGTGTGCAGTGTGCAGAGGACCAGGTGGCCGGTGAGGGCGGACTCGATGGCCATCTTCGCGCTTTCCGCGTCTCGGACCTCCCCGATCATGACTATGTCCGGGTCGCATCTGAGTATTGACCTGAGGGTCGCGGCGAAGGTCAGCCCGACCCTGGTGTTCACCATCACCTGGTTGAGCCCCTTCATCTGGTACTCTACGGGGTCCTCGACCGTGATGACGTTGACCTCGCGGCGGTTGAGCTCCTGGAGCGCGGCGTACAGCGTCGTGGTCTTTCCGGAGCCCGTAGGCCCGGTTACGACTACCGTACCGTAAGGCTTGGTGAAAGACTCGCTGAAAGTCCCCAGGGGGGCGGGTTCCATGCCAAGGTCCTTGAGGCCGATGAGGATAGCGGACCGGTCGAGGATACGGAGGACGATCTTCTCCCCGTGGACGGTGGGAAGCGAAGCCACGCGCAGGTCGACCACCTGGCCCCCGGCCTCGAGGTTGAAACGCCCGTCCTGAGGGACGCGGCGCTCGGCTATGTTCATGCTGGCCAGGATCTTTATCCTGGAGACGAGACCGGGGTGTATCTTGCGGGGCGACCGCCTTATCTCGTGGAGCACCCCGTCGATGCGGTAGCGGATGCGCACGTCCTTCTCCCCAGGCTCTATGTGTATGTCACTCGCGTGCTCCTGGACCGCCTCGGTGATGAGAAGGTTGACGTACTTGACTATCGGGGCGTCCTCTCCAGCCTCCTTGAGGTCCGCCTCGTCCTCCTCTTCGTCCTCGTACTCCAGGGCGGGCATCTCGTCGAGTGTCTCGTCCATGTCGACGGCGCTGTGGAGGTAGCGGTCTATAGCCCCCTTGATGTCGTCCCTGGTGCTGACGACAGGGAGGATATCCATTCCGGTCATGATCCTCAGGTCGTCGAGGGCGAAGACGTTGGTGGGGTCCGCCATGGCGACCAGAAGCTTGCCGTCCTGGAACTCGATGGGCACGACCGTGTACCTCCGGGCGAGGTTTGCGTCCACCAGGTTGGCGGCCTCCGGGTCGACCGCGTACGAGGTCAGGTCGACGTAGCGTATCCCTATCTGTTCGGCGAGCACCGACGTGAGCTGGCCCTCGGTGAGCATCCCCTTGTCGATGAAGACGCGGCCCAGGGACTTGCCCGAACCCTGCTGCTCGGCCAGCGCTTCCTCGAGCTGGGCTTCGTTTATAAGGTTGTTCTCAAGAAGAAGCCGCCCCAGGCGGTCCTGTTTCGGTTTCTCCATTATCGATGATGCTCCATGCTTTGATCACCGCGCGGCCTTTAGATGTGCGCCTCCTCGAGTGCCCGGAGAAGCGCCACGCGCATTACCTCAACCGGCGCCTCGAGCCCCGTCCAGATCTCAAAAGCGGCCGCCGCCTGGTAGAGCAGCATCCCCTTTCCGTCCATGACCTGCGCCCCTCGCGCCTCCGCCTCCTGCAGCAGCGGCGGCTGGTAGAGCGAGTAGTTGAGGTCGCAGACGAGCTGGTTCTTGTTGAGCAGCGAAACCGGCACCCGCAGGTCCCCGTTGAAGGTCGTGAGCGGCGTCGCGTTTATGATCACGTCGGACTCCGCGACCACGATATCGTAATTGTCCTCGGGGGAAAGCCACGAGACCTCTATGTCGGGCGCGCTCTTCACGATTATCTCGGCCAGCTGCCTGCTCCGCTCCGGGGACCTGTTGACTATCACGATGGACCCGCAACCGGCCAGTGCGAGGGAGACAGTCACGCTGCGCGAGGCCCCGCCCGCTCCCAGCACCAGCACCCTGCGCCCCTTCACCTCGTAAGAGAGGTCGCGGACCAGGGCGGTGTAGAATCCGCGCCCGTCCGTGTTATAGCCGATCAGCCTTCCCTTATCGATGAGGATCGTGTTCACTGCGCCGACCGACTCCGCGAACATTGCGACCTCGTCGAGCAGGGGGATGATGTCCGTCTTGAACGGCATCGTGATGTTGACGCCGGTGAAGCGCAGAGCCTTGATCCCGTCGACCGCCTGCTGGAGGAAGCCGGGGTCGACCGGGAGAGGCACGTAGCACCAGTTCAGTCCGAGGTAATCGAAGGCGGCGTTATGAATGACGGGCGAGAGCGTATGCTCGAGCGGGCTGCCTATGATTCCGACCATCCTGGTGGTTCCGTCGATATGCATCTGCGACTCCAGTACTTACCCGTCCGGCCCGGCCCGGCGGCGCGGCCGTCATCCCGCCTCCGCCTCCTCCACATCCGCCGCCCGCTCCAGCACCCTCTCCAGCAGGGCCAGGAGGACGTTCTTTACGTCGTTTACCTTCCTTGCGTCACAACTGACGACATCGATGTCGCTGCGGCCGAAGACGAGGTCACGCACCGCCTCGGGCCTCATGCAGTCCCTGCGGTCAGCCCTGGTGAGGCCTACTACGAACGGGGCCCCCGACATCCTCTCGAACGCCTCTATTATCTTTCCGGCTTCCACAAACGTCGCCGGGTCCGTCCCGTTCACCAGCACCACGTACCCGAGCATGCCTTCACTCAGTATCTCCCACATGAAGTCGAAGCGCTGCTGCCCGGGTGTGCCGTAGAGGTGGAGCACGTCCCCGTCCCTCAGTGTTATACGGCCGAAATCCATAGCGACCGTGGTGCTCGACACCTCACCCGACGAGATGGTGCTCCGCTCGGTGGATACCACTTCTATCTCGCTTATCGAACGGATGAAGGTGGTCTTCCCCGAGTTGAAAGGTCCGCCCACGAGGATCTTGAAAGCCCGCGCCAAGCACCCTCCCGCATCAGGCCGTCACTTGTTCTTCAGGTCATTAATAATCTTCTTAACCGACCCCTTGTCCACCTCTTTTCCCTTCGAGCGGCCGGCCCGGCCATTCTTCTTCTTCTCCTCTTCCACGGGCTGCGTCTTGTCTACCGCTACCTTGTGCTTCTTCTGCTGTACTCCGCCCGCCAGTTCGAGCAGTTCCTGCTCCAACTCGAAAGTCTCCAGGTCCACGAGGCTGGTGCCTTTACCGCGCTTGCCGCTGACCTTGAGAGACCCCATCAGCCCGCGGTCGTCCTCGACCTCCTCCTCCTCCTCCTCGTAGAGAGACTCCTCCTCGACGGCTTCAGCCTCGACCTCGAGCTCGGGTTCCTCTTCGACGACCTGCTCGGCGGCCGCCTCGACCTGCCCGGCCTCCACCGCATGTCCCAGGGTGATGTCTCTCAGGTCCTCCATGTGGTCGTAGTCGAACTCGGTCTCGGCCGCCGCGGCATGCGCCTCGGGCAGTGGGGCGGCCTCCTCATCCGTTTCGTCCCAGTCCGCAACCGTCTGAGCGTCCGCGGCGCCGGACGTGACTATGGGTTCCTGCTCGTAAGTCTCGATCGTCCCGGTCTCGATGTCCGCCAGGTCATCAGCGATCGCCGGTTCCTCGTCGGCGCTCCGGCCCGCCAGGACCTCCCCGGCTTCTCCCGCTTCGTCAAGGGCCGTCCCGTACACCTGGAAGGCCTCGTCGCCGGGACCCTCTTCCGCGGCCGACCGCTTCTCCGGGGACTCGGGCGGCGCGACATTCAGCTCTTCCGCCGACCTCAGCCTTCCCGCGTCCAGCGGGATGATTTCGGCGCCTGCATCCTCGAGCCCCACTATCTCCAGCACTGACTCGGTCTCCGGCTCGTCGTCCGCCTGGAAAGCGGGCGCCTCCGGGACCTCACCCACTTCAGCGCTCAGCGCCGCGGTCTCGTGGTCGTCAGGCCGTTCCGCCTCTGACTCCTGGAGAACGGGGTCCGCCCGCCCCAGGACCTCTTCGATGACCGGGACCTCCAGGTCCTCCGCGATGGAGAGGATCTCGACCACGGTGGACGTCACTATCGGTTCAGGATGTTCGAGGACCACTTCGACGTCGGCCTCGCCCCTGATGCTGCTGAAGCTTATTACCTGCCCCGCGGGTTCGCCTCCAGCGACCTGCGCGTCTGCGGCCTGCGCCCGGGAAGCGGTCCCCTCGAGCTCGGCTTCAGTATGTTCTGCGGCGGCCGGCTCCACCTCGAACTCCGGCGCGACCTCTCCCTGAGGCGGGCCGGCGTCTCGCGACTCCTGGATCGCGTAGGTCGGCTGGTCGAAGGCCAGGAGCTCCTCCCTGCTCAGGTCTCCCCTGGCGGGAGGATTGACCTGGATAAGCCTTTCTATGTCCTCCTCGGTCGGCAGTGACGCGTCGTCGATGGCAGCGGACTCGTCGATGGTCGGTACCAGGGGGACCTCCTCGGCGGCCTGAACGGCATGCTCGACGACCGCGTCCGTCTCCACGGCCTCTTGCACTTCATCCTCGCCCTCGAGCGCCGCTTCCTCCGCGTCCTCGAGTTCAGCCGCCTCCGTTTCGACTTGCTCCTCTTCGGTTGGCTCCTCGACACCTGTCCCGGCTTCCTCGACACTCGCCGGCTCATCCGACAGGGGCTCTGCAGCCACGGGCTCCCCGGCGGCCCCTCCCGCGACAGGACTACCCGCGATTGCCTCGAGCGCGCCGGCCATTATGTCGTCCGCGAGCGCGGGCTCGTCCAGCAGCTCCGGCCTCGGTTCCACTTCAACGCTTTCATCCAGAGCGGTGGGCTCGGTATCCATCACTTCGCTCGCCGGTTCTCGGGCCTCCGCGTGCTCGGAAGCCGTCTCATCCTCGAGCTGTGCGGCCTCCTCTCTCGCAGCGGCGAAGGCATCCAGCTCGACCACCTCCGCCTCCGGCTCGGCGCCTTCTTCCTCCCGGGCTGCCTTCTGTGCCCTGCTGCGCGACGGCTGAGAGGACCGGCCCCTCAACCTCGTAAGGTGCCCGGCCCACTCGAGCGGTATGTCTTGAGGCTCCTCGCTCAGCGCGGCGGATTCCTCCTGCCCGTCGGAGCCGACAATCTCGAACTCGCGCTCCTCCTCGCCTTCGAGCTCGCCGCGGTCGGCCTGCTCTATGAAAGCCCTTCGCTCCTCGGTCTCGCGGTATATCTCACTGTCGCCGAAATCCCGCAGCGCGAGCGACTTGTAGTAGTCGACCAGGCTCTGGCCCGGCGCGGGCGAATCGTCGGGACCCGATTCGTCGGGTGGCTCCTGTTCCCCGGCAACCTCGACGGCCTCTTCCTCGACCGCCAAGGCCTCGCTCTTGACGGGCTCCTCTTCGAGCGTTTCCTCGGCCTTCTTCCCCCTGCGGCGCAATTTCGAGCGCCGCGGGGCCTCCGGTGTCGCGTCTTCTACCGCGACCTCCTCCACGGTCACGCCCTCGTCCGCGTCATCACCGAAGCTGATGACCTCGTCTTCGGACTCAGCAGCTTTCTTCTTCGACCTGGCCATCCGCTTGCGCCGCTTCGCCCCTTCGTCGGTCTCCCCGCCTGCTTCCTCGACAGCGACTTCTTCCTCCGCCCCTTCAGGCTCGCGTTCCGTGTCGGGGGCCGCGGCCGCTTCTTCCTCCAGCATGACCCCGACCTCGTCCTCGAGGCCCGCGGCCGCTCCGGTGACCTCCGCGGGCTCGCTCGCCAGCACCACCAGGCCCGCCGTCACAAGGCCGTAGAGCGCCTTGCAGGTGACGAGCGCGCTCTGGCCCGACCTGGAGATTATGTCGCGGACGGTGCTCTCACCGTCCACGTGGTACATGACGAGCCACTCCTCGCTCGTCAGGTTCATCTCGCTCGCGTCCTTCCCGGGAACCTTTGTCACCTTGAAGACCGCATCCAGGGACGGCACCTTCTTCTCTATCTGGAACCATTCGTCGAGACGCCTGCTGCCCTCCATGATAAGGTCCTCGGTGCTCATGGAGAGTCCTATGTCCTCTTCAGGAAATATCTGGTCCGGGTCGAAATCGAAGTCGCCCTCGTTCCAGCGCAGGAGGTTGAAGACCGCATCCCTGATGTGCTCCTCCACGAAGACCTCGAGGGACTCCCTGCCGAGGTGGCCGAGCTCAACCAGGATGTTTCCAATGCGCTGGTCGCCATGGGTGGTGTTCTGGAGTTCCAGTGCCTCGTCGAGCTGTTCCTGCGTTATCATCCCGGCCTCGATGAGGCGCTGTCCGAGGGGAGCACGCTTCCAGTTATGGGTGGCGAAGAAAACGTTACCGTTGCGGAAGCAGACGTAGCCCATCATATCGCCGTTGGCGATTACCAGGGTTCCGTTCTTCTTCCCGAAGTGTATCAGCTGAAACAGGTCGGGAAGGCTGAAGTCCCTCAGGGCTCCCTTCAGCGGCATGTCATACCTGCCAGTCTACTCGTACTCCACCTGTAAGTGCGACTCGATTATCGCCGCGATGTCCTTCGCGGCGTTCCTGATGTCATACAGGACAAGCCCCAGCTTGCTGCCGCGCTTCACGATCGCGTTGAGCACGGCGTCCTCGCCCGCGGCCAGAAGGAACACATAGCCCTGTGTGCCCTCGACGAACACCTGGGCCAGCTCCCCGCGCCCCAGCTCCGATGCGGTCCTCTCGCCAAGGCTCAGAAGTGCGGCGGACATGGCACCCAGACGGTCTTCCTCGTACCCATCGGGGAGGGCGGACGCCATGACGAACCCGTCCATGCTGACCACCGCGGCGGCGTCGATATCCGTCGATTTTTCCAGGAGCTGCCGGAGAGCGCCCTGCAGCTCGTTTTCCTGGCCAGCATCCAAGCCAGCAACCTCCTTGCCCCCTGCGATGGCACCCACGGCCTGCCTCGCCTGCAGATCTGAACGGGCGCCTCAGATGATCTCCGAGAGCCGCTGGGCGCAGCGGCTCACCTCCAGGAGGGTCATGCCCATCTTGGCCTGATGGTCGACCATGCAGGCCAGTATCGCGGCCTCATTTACCTTGACCACTACCAGGTCGCCTTCGTCCCCTCTCAGGTAGAGCTGGTCTATGTCGCCCCTGGAAAGGTCGCACGCGACCTTCTCACCCGCTGAGACGAGCGTTGACGCAGTGGCGCTCAGCATCTCCTCGTCCAGGGAGTCCGAGAGGTCCGATGCGAGCGGCATTGCATCAGAGCTTATGAGCACGGCCGCCTCGACGCCGGAGCACTCTGCCCTGAGCGTCCTCAACATCTCCAGCATCATCTGTTCCCTTGAACCCGGCAATGCTTCTCCTCGTTCGTATTTCCGGGCGACCCGATATCATTAATATCGGAATGTTGCCGCGACTTGATGAGAATATCGCCTGAAAGAATCAGATAATTTTGTTGGCCGGCCTTGAGCGCCTGATGGCGATCTCCACGTCCAGCGGCCTGAAATCCTGAGCGATCGTGATGGCTGCCGCCCTGCAGAACTCTACGCAGGTATAGCAGGCGATGCAGTTCTCGACGTGTGACACGCGTACGTCCGCGCCCTCGCCGGATATGCTGAATATGGACCGGTCGTTGCCGGGCCCGCTCTGGGGGCAGAGCTCCAGGCAGTCGCCGCAGTGCACGCAGCGCTCCCGCATAATCCGCATCTCGCCGGCATTTGCCATGCAATCGCTCCTAGTGTGTGCCGCACGGTACGCACGGGCTGAAGGCCCTGAGCGCGAACTGCAGGTTCTGCGCCGCACCCTCCGAGAGCTCCATCCCTCCGACCGTTTTCCGCGCGCACCCTGTCAGGTGTTGGTTGAGCATCGCGAAGTTGAACTGCAGGGGGCTCACGATCCTGTAGGAGGTGATGAAGCCCTCGGCGTCCATCCGGAGACTGTGGACGAGCGTGCCGCGGGGCGATTCCACGACCGCCATCCCCTCCGAGTCAACGAGCTTGGGCCGCACGCAGGGTTCCATCACCTTCGGTCGCTGCTCGAGGAGGAGCAGGGCGTTCTCCCAGGCCCTTATCACCTCGAGGATCAGCGCCACCAGGAACAGAAACTCGCGGTCAAGGGGATGTCCCCAGATCTCGGTGGTCCTGGCCCTCTCCAGCTCGGCCCAGGGCGCCTGGGTGTCGAAGCCGAGGTTGACGCGCGCGAGCGGGCCCACGAGCACCGGCCCCATGTCCCCTACCGCCGCCTCCACCAGGTAGGACCACGGCACCGGCTTCTCCACGATGGAATCGTAGAAGTCGCGTGCGGGCATCTCCCTGGTCTCCCCCTGCTGGAAAGGAGCGGCCGTTACGGTCTCACCCACCAGCGCCTGGCGCCCGGCCACGGTCGAAGCCATGTAGTGTCCCCTGAACGGCATGGCACTCTCTATCATCTGGGCGTTCCGCTTGGTGATCATCTCGACAAGGCGGAGGATCTCGCGCAGTTCGTGTTCGCACCCGCTGAGCAGGACGGAGGCCTTGGTGCAAGCCGACCAGTCAGGCAGGTAGCTGACACCCCCGGGGACGACTACAGCCGGGTGCACCGGCAGGCCGGCCAGCATGTCTAGCGCCTCCGAAAAAGCCGCCAGGACTGTCGTCAGCCTGTGTACCGTTTCGTGTTCGACAGCGTAGATCCCCACGACGTTCCTGACCGCCGGGTCGGACATCGGCAGCACGAAGTCGGGGAGCGCCAGGTAGGTGATGTTAACGAGGTGGCTCTGTCCAAGCCACAGCCAGGCAAGCAACTCGCGGAACCATCCGGCGGCCTTCGGGACGTCGGTGGAGCAGCCGTTCTCTACCGCGATGCAAGCCGCCAGCTGGTGAAACGGCCCGCACGCCCCGCAGATCCTCGAAAGCATCGACGGCACCCTGAATGCCGGCATGCCGAGCACCATCTGCTCGAAGCCGCGGTACTCGAGGGCCCTGAACCGCGCCTCGCCGACCTGCCCTTCGCCTGAGATCGACACCTCGATATCGGCACGGCCCATTACGCGCGTGAGGGGGTAAAGGCGCACCCTGCCGCCCCCAAGGTCCGACGCGTCCGTGAGTCCCACCCCGGTGTCAACCACCCGCCACCTTCTCTCCCACCCTGGCCCTGGTCACGGGGTCGCGCCTGGTGAACATGTACAAGCTCTTGAGCATCGACATCATCTGCCCCGCCGTCTTCTCCTCCCTGTTTCCCGTTGTAAGGGAGACGAACTTGACCATGTCGGAGAACATCGAATGGAGCTGGGAAGAGAGCACCATCGCCGAGGGGCCGCGGCATCCTATGCACACGGCACCCTTCGAGGTACAGACCGCGTGGCATCCTCCGCGGGTTACCGGGCCCAGGCAGAGCAGGCCCCTGTTGAGCAGGCAGAGCATGCTCGGGACCCCGCAGCCCGGATGGTGGTTCCAGGCCTTCACTCCCTTATGCTCCACACCCCTGGTGCACTCGGAACACACCGTGCCGTCAAAGCTCGGGTGCCCGTAACCCTCGAGTACGGACCTGAGTGCCTCGAATATCAGGTTCGGCGGAGGGGGGCATCCGGGGATGTACAATTCTATATCGATGCGGCTGTCCAGCGGCTGCACCTCGTCCAGCAGTCCCGGTATCAGAGCTTCGCCGGTCTCCGGCCGGGGGGGCTCGATGTCCCTCGCACCGGGTACGCCGCCGTAGACGGCGCAGGAGCCCACCGCAATCACCTTCCGCGAAGTCCTGCCTATCTCGTCGGCTATCTCGAGCTCCTCATAGTTCCTTATGGCCCCGGTCGCGAGCACCACGTCGGACGGAGATATCGACCTCGCGTCAACCATGTAGTTCGAGAACGAGATGTTGTTGTCGCAGAGCATGGCGATAAGGGGCTCCCCCGCCAGGAAAAGCGACTGGTGGCAGCCACCGCAGGAGCTGAGGGCGACCGTGGCGATGTACATCAGCTTCTCAGCTCCATCATGACCTTGCACGCCCGCGGCCCGCAGTGTTCCACCCTGAGGTCGACCCGCCTGTCAATCATTGTCTCCATCGAACCGGCAATGTACCCGTGAAGCGCCTGGCACAGCATGCCTCCCGGGGTGGAGCCCGCGCTCCTTGCCAGGGTCAGCAGAGGACACTGTGTGAACACCAGGCAGGCCGAGAGGACGTCGCCCTCCTCAGTCCAGTCGCCCTGCGCCGCCTGCTCTCGCCACGTCTCGACCTGCCAGACCTCGTCCCCATCGTCGAGGACACACCTCAGCGCCTGCAGGGCGTCGGCCGTCCGGCGCCGCATCCCGCCCTCGGCCAGACCGGCGTCGCGGCCCGCCTGGTACATCAGGGCGGGGGCCCCCTTTCCGAGTACGTTCTCTCCTGCCGTGTCCAGGATGAACGAGAGCTTCATGAGACTCCTGAGCTGTGCCTCTGTCCGCTCCGCCCTCGCCAAGATCCTAACCCCCGTTCTGAGGCTGACTGGAGTTCTGCTGCTCTTTCCAGCGAAGGAACTGCTGGTAGTCGGAGGTGAAACTGTGACTGCCGTCTTCGCCCGTCAGAATAAAGTAGAGGTAGTCGGTAGAGGCCGGGTACAGCGCCGCCCGTATGGATTCGAAACCCGGGTTGCATATCGGCGCCGGCGGGAGTCCCTCTATCTTGTAGGTATTGTACGGAGAGTCAATCTCCAGGTCCTTGTTGGTGAGCACCGGCTTCGGTTCACCGAGCGCGTACTGGACCGTCGAGCACATTCCCAGCTTCATTCCCTTTCCGAGCCTGTTGTATATGACGGAAGCGACAAGTGGCCGGTCCCCGGGTACCTTGGCCTCCTTCTCGATTATCGACGCGATGACCACGGCCTGGTACGGAGTCACCCCAAGAGCCTGAGCCCTGTTCCATTCGAGTTCTTCGGTCTCGATGCCGAACTGCTTTAACAGCTTCTGGACCAGTGACCTGGCGGAGGACCGTGACGTGACCTCATAGGTCTTCGGGAACAGGAATCCCTCCAGGTTCCCGTTCGCGCCCTCGAGGTAATCGTAATCGTAGCCGCCAGCCCTTGTCGCCGCGCCGAACTCCTCTGCAGAGATGTTCCCCTTCGTCGCTTCATCGACCTTCCCCGCCATCTGCTCGAGGTCGAGGCCCTCCGGCAGGGTGACTTTGTACACAGTGAGCGGCGGCGGACGTTCCTGTATCCTGCGGTAGACGAGCCAGGCGCCGACGGCAAGGCACGCGACCACGACGAAGGACGCGGCGGAGATTATCACGAGGTTCCGTCTGCGGCGCGCGCGCGCCCGCTTCCTGGCATGTCGGATGTGGGTCCTGGACGCGTTCTCTGGCCGGTCAGGCAACTCTATTCCTCCGGATGGCTGTCCAGGTAAGCCCGGAGTATCAGCGCCGCGGCCAGCCGGTCGGACGCCTCTTTCCTGCCGCTTCTTCTCGCGCGGCCGCCGGCCAGCACCGCTTCCGCCTGCCTGGTTGTCAGTCGCTCGTCGACGAACTCGAGCGGGAGCCCGATCGATTCGGCGAGCGGACCGGCGAACTCCCTGACGAGGCGGGCCTGCGAACCCTCACGGCCGTCAAGCAGCAGCGGCATGCCGACCACCAGGAGCTCCGTCTCCCTGTCCGCCGCTATCCTGGAGATGCGCCCGGAGGCGTGTTCATCGTTCCTGATCGTCTCCAGCGGCTGGGCGGTCATGCCCAGCTCGTCTGTCACTGCGATACCTATGCGGCTTTCACCTATATCGAGACCGAGCAATCTCAACTGATTCCTTCCAGCGTCTCGCGGACGGCCCTCTTCACCTCGTCGAGCGACTCGGCGAGCCCACCGACGTTGGAGCCTCCGGCTACCGCCATGTCCTCGCGTCCGCCCCCTCCGCCACCGAGAGCCCGGCCTCCGGCCCCCGCGATCTCTCGCGCGTTCAGGCCCCGCTCGACGAGGGACCTGTCGACCTTGACCACGAGCTGGGCCTTTCCCCCGGCCGCCCCGGCGAGGCCCACGATCCCGAACCCGCCCCTGCTCATTATGACGTCGGCAAGGTCCCGGAGTTCTTTCTGGCCCTGCCCGGAGACCTCGGCCAGGATGAGCTTCACCCCGGAGACCTCCACCGTCGAGCCGTTCCTGATGACATCCTCTGCTGTCGCCCCGACCGCGAGCGAGGACTCTCGAGCGGCCGCCCGCTCGAGCTCCCTCAGCCTGCCGAGCAGTTCCTCCACGCGCCCCGGGACCATGTCTCCCTTGACCTTCAGCATCTGTCCCGTCAGCTCCATCACCTCGTCCAGGTGCCTGTAATATCGCAGCGTCTCGAGCCCGCTCGTCGCTTCGATCCTCCTTAGGCCGGCGCCGATGCCGCTCTCACTGATTATCCTTATCGGTCCTATGCGGCCCGATCTCTCCACGTGGATGCCCCCGCAGAGCTCCTTGGAGAAATCGCCCATCTCCACCACCCGGACCCGCTCGCCGTACTTCTCACCGAACAGCGCCATCGCACCTCCCGAGGTGGCCTCCTCCCTGGACATCACGCTCGTGAACACCGGGACGTCCTCGAGGACGCGCGCGTTTGAGAGGCGCTCGATCTCGTCGAGCTCGTCGGCGGACAGCGCCTGAAAATGCGTGAAGTCGAATCTCAACCTCTCCGGGGTCACCAGTGAGCCGGACTGCTTGGCGTGCGAACCGAGCACGGTGCGAAGCGCCCAGTGCAGTAAATGGGTAGCGCTGTGGTTCCGGCTGATAGCCTCGCGCCTGGCCGTATCGGCCTCTGCCTCGACCTCTTCGCCGACCCTCAGCGTGCCGTCCAGGCGGCCGCGGTGCACTATCAGCCCGGAGGCGCCGTAGTATGTGTCCTCGACCTGCACCGTGCCCGACGCTCCCCTCAGGGTGCCGGTATCCCCGACCTGCCCCCCGGACTCGGCGTAGAACGGGGTGCTCTCGAGCACGACCTCCACCTCCGGCTCGTCGGTGGCTTCCTCGCTCCGCGAGGTTCCGACCAGGAGCGCGGTCACCGTGGAGGTGAGCTTCACGCACTCGTATCCCTCGAAACATGTAGGCCCGGTCTGGCGGCCGATCTCGGAGAAGATGTCCGTTTCGACCTGCGTGTCATACTCGCGTGACAGGCGCGCGCGCTCGCGCTGCGCTTCCATGAGGCGCTCGAAAGACTCGCGGTCGATGCCCATTCCCTGGTCCGCCGCGATCTCCTCGGTGACCTCGAGAGGGAATCCCAGGGTATCGTGCAGGTAGAACGCCGTCTTGCCGTCAATCACGGCCTTGCCTTCGGCCGCGTGCTCACGGATCACGTCGCGCAGCAGCTCTATACCCTGCTCGAGGGTCTGCCCGAACCTTTCCTCCTCTGCCCTGATCACCCCCGTCACCAGCTTGTGGTGCTCAACCAGGTCCGGATAAGCGTCACCCAGCAGCTCCACCACGACGTCAGCCAGGCCGTCGATGAAGTTGCTCTCGACGCCGAGCAGCCTGCCGTGGCGGACCGCTCTCCGCAGCAGCCTTCTCAAGATATACCCGCGGCCTTCGTTCGAAGGGATTACGCCGTCGGATATCAGGAAAGTCGCCGCACGGGAATGGTCGGCCACGACCTTGATGGAAACGTCCGAGGTTTCACCGTCGCCCAGCCTGATGCCGCACAGCGCGCTTATCGCGTCGACCACCGGCACCAGCCCGTCCGTCTCGAATATCGTGGCGACGCCCTGCTTGAGCGCCGCGACCCGCTCGAGGCCCATCCCCGTATCGATGTTCTTCTTGGGCAGGGGCACGAGCTGCCGGTCCGGCTGCCGGTCGTACTGCATGAACACCAGGTTCCAGAGCTCGAGAAACCGGTCGCAGTCGCATCCCGCCCTGCACCCGGGCCCGCATGCATAGCGCTCGCCGCGGTCGTAGAGTATCTCTGAGCATGGGCCGCAGGGGCCGGTAGCTCCCATGTCCCAGAAGTTGTCATCAGCGCCCAGCCTTATCACTCGGGCGGGATCGACCCCCGCGGTAGCCTTCCAGATGTCCGCGGCCTCATCGTCCTCTTCGTAGACGGACATCCACAGCGAGCCCGGGTCGATGCCCAGGACCCCCGTTACGAGCTCCCAGGCCCACGGGATGACGCTCTCCTTGTAGTAATCACCGAAAGAGAAGTTGCCGAGCATCTCGAAGAACGTGTTGTGGCGCGCGGTGATGCCCACCGATTCTATGTCGGTCGTGCGCAGGCACTTCTGGACCGAGGTCGCGCGCGTGTACGGAGGGGGCTCTTCGCCGAGGAAATACGGCTTGAACTGGACCATCCCGGCGTTGGTGAGCAGGAGAGTGGGGTCGTTCGGGACCAGGGAGGAGCTAGGCACCACCCGGTGTCCCCTCTCCTCGAAGAACTCTATGAAGGTCTTTCGGATCTCCTCGCTCTTCAACTGACGTTACTCCCCTCTTAAAGCGGCACAAAAACACATTTTAGCCCAACTGGGGGCTCCAGAGAACGACCGCGGTCATGCCCCCATGCGAATCCACCTCCCCGGCGGGGGGAGGTGGAAGAAGGTCAGGATTGCCCCTGTGCGGGCCCGCCGCACATTACTTCTTCTTCCACTTGCCGTACGCCTTTCCGGCCCCGGCGCCTATCCCGATGAGCTTCACCAGCGGCGAGGTGACGACCTCCTGGACCACCTTCGTCGCGGCGTTCGCCTTCTGGGTCATGCCCTCTACCGCCGTCAGTATCCCGTCCACCCGGTCGAGCTCCGTGTTCACGTGGTCCATGGTGGTCTGAAGCCGCGTCATGAGCGGTATGGTCTCCACACGGACCTCGTCCAGGAATTTGTTGGTAATCCCCAGCATCTGGACCAGCTTGTAGAGCACCCAGGCCGTGAATACCGCGCTGACTGCGAACGCTACAGCCGCTATCAACCCGGCGACGTGACCCACACTCATCAGGACTCCTTTCTGCGCGCACCCGGTCCATGTCGCAGACTAATATAACACAAGCGTTTTCTCGTAATAATAAGGGGTCACGTCTTATTCTATTACATGTGGACTCCGCCCGGTAAAGAGCGCGCCAGCGTGCAATAGAATAAGACGTGACCCCACTTTATTACTTGAGGCCGAGGTCCCGCATCTGTGCCGGAGTCACCTCGTCGGGCGCTCCGGTCATGAGGTCCGAGGCCGACTGCGTCTTCGGGAACGCGATGACGTCCCGGATAGTCTGCCGGCCCGCGAGCAGCATCGCCAGCCTATCGAGCCCCAGCGCTATGCCGCCGTGCGGTGGGGCGCCGAACTGCAGGGCGTCGAGCAGGAACCCGAACTTGGTCCTGTACTCGGACTCCGTGATCCCGAGCAGGCTGAACATCCTCTCCTGCACGTCCCGGCGGTGGATCCTTATCGAGCCGCCGCCCAGCTCGGTGCCGTTCATCACTATGTCGTAGGCACGGGCCCTGGCCGAGAGCGGGTCTTCCTCGAGCGACCGGAGAGAGTCATCGGTCGGGCTCGTGAAAGGGTGGTGGAGGGGCTTGTACCTCTTCTCCACGAGGTCGTACTCGAGCAGTGGGAAATCCACTATCCACGTCAGCTCGAAGTCGCCCTCGCGGATAAGGCCCATGGATCCGGCGACCTGCGAGCGCAGGCTGTGCATGATATCGTCGCAGGCCCGGCGCGGGCCCGCCAGTATGAAGGCCGCGTCGCCCGGCTCGAGCGCAAGCCTCTCCCTGAGCCCCGCGAGCTCCAGCTCCGAGAGGAACTTCGCCACCGGCGAGCGCAGCCCCGACTCCTCGAGTATGAGCCAGACCAGGCCGCCGGCCCCCAGTTCCTGCGCCTTGCTGTTCCAGGAATCAAGCTCGGAGCGCGACATCGAGCCGGCGCGCTCGACCCTCATGCCCCGCACGCTGCCGCCCGAGCCCAGCGCCTCGGCGAACACCTTGAACCCCGTCTCCCCGAAAAGCTCGTCGAGGGTGGCCATCCTCATCCCGAAGCGCAGGTCAGGCCTGTCGCTGCCGTAGGTCTCCATCGCTTCGTCGTATGACATGCGGCCGACAGGGAGCTCGAGCTTGATTCCCAGCGCGGCGGAGAACACCGCCGCGAGCAGCCCGTCGATGAGCGAGATTATGTCCTCCTCGTCGATGAACGACATCTCGAGGTCGACCTGGGTGAACTCCGGCTGGCGGTCGGCCCTGAGGTCCTCGTCCCTGAAGCACCTCGCGATCTGGTAGTAACGGTCGAATCCCGACACCATCAGGACCTGCTTGAAGAGCTGGGGGGACTGCGGGAGCGCGTAGAAGCGACGGGGCTGCAGGCGGCTTGGCACAAGGAAGTCGCGCGCCCCCTCCGGCGTGCTCTTGCACAGCTGAGGGGTCTCTATCTCGGTGAAGGAATGGGAGTCCAGGTAGTCGTGCGTCGCTTTGGTCACGCGGTGGCGGAGCTTCAGGGACTCCTGCATCTCGTCCCGGCGCAGGTCGAGGAACCTGTACTCGAGCCTGACGCGCTCGTCTACCTTCGTGTCATCCCTTATCTCGAAAGGCGGGGTCTCGGCGGGGTTGAGCACCTCCACGTCGCTTGCAAGCACCTCCACCTCGCCCGTCTTCATGTCAGGGTTCCGGGTGCCCTCGGGTCTCAGCCTTACCGCGCCCTTGATCCCGAGCACGTATTCAGGCCGGGCCGCCTCGGCCACCCTGTGCGCCTCCTCGGACGCGCGAGGGTCGAACACGACCTGCACAATACCGCTCGTGTCGCGGAGGTCGATGAATATGAGCCCCCCGTGGTCGCGCCGCCTGGCGGCCCAGCCGTTCAGGACGACCTCCCTGCCCTCAGCGGAAGCGTCGAGCAGGCCGCACATCTCGGTTCTTTTCAACCGGAACGTCGCCCGGAGGTCCCCGCCTGTCTCATCCATCTCTCTTTACACCCTCCAGGAAATCCCTCAGCTCGGACATCATCATCGAAAGTGAGACCTGCCACTGCCGTGACTGGTCCAGGTCTCGGAAAGTGACCTCCCCGCGCTCGAGCTCGTCCTTCCCCACTATCAGGACCAGGCGGGCGTCGAGGCGGTCGGCCTGCTTCATCTGCGCCTTCAGCCCCCGCTCCATGAAGTCCGAGTCGGCGCTTATCCCGGCGTTACGGACCGCGGTCATGATGTCGAGCACCCGGCCGCGGTCCGCCCCGGGAGCCCCGGCGACGAACACGTCGAGCCTGAGGCCGGGAAACGGGTCGAGGCCCTGCGCGTCCACCGCCATCAGCAGGCGCTCGATGCCGAGGCTGAAACCGACTCCGGGTGTGGCCGGGCCGCCGAGCTGCTCGGCGAGGTAGTCGTAGCGCCCGCCCCCGGAGACCGTGTTCTGCGCCCCCAGGCCCTCGAACTGGAACTCGAAGGTCGTGTTGGTATAGTAGTCGAGCCCGCGCACCATGCGCTCGTCCACCCTGAACCTTATCCCCAGCCGGTCCAGGTGGCCGCAGGTAGCGGTGAAGTGCTCCCTGCATGCAGGGCAGAGCTGCTCTCCGATGGCCGGGGCGCTCTCCAGCGCCTGGCGGCATGATTCTTTCTTGCAGTCGAACGTGCGAAGGGGGTTCTCCCTCGAGCGCCGCCGGCACTCGTCACACAGCTGCTGCGAGACTCCCTCCAGGAAGCTCGAGAGCATCCGGACGTAGCTAGGCCTGCACTCGCGGCAGCCGACGCTGTTGACCACCAGCTCGTACCCCCGCAGGCCGAGCCTGGCGAAGAGCGCTTCCGAGATGGATATTATCTCTGCGTCGATGAAAGGATCGGGGCTGCCTATCGCCTCCGCACCGATCTGGTGGAACTGCCTGTACCTACCTGCCTGCGGCCGCTCCCTGCGGAACATCGGTCCGAGATAGTAAAGCTTCTGCGGGAGCCCCCGGGCGTGCAGCGACCTCTCGAGGTAAGCCCTGACGACCGGGGCGGTCCCCTCGGGCCTCAGGGTCAGCGACTCCCCGCCCTGGTCTTCGAACGTGTACATCTCCTTGGCGACAATGTCCGTCGCCTCCCCGATGCTGCGCCGGAAGAGGTCGGTGTTCTCGATTATCGGCGTGCTTATCCGTCGGTACCCGCGGAGCTCGAGCTCCGCCGCGGCAACCCGGAGAATGCCCTCGACCTTCTCGGACTCGGGGTATACCAGGTCCGAGGTGCCTCTTGGCGCCTTGTACTTGAGTGCCAGGTCAGACACCCCCTCTTATCCCGCGGAGGAAAGGGTTGGACGACCTCTCCGCGCCGACGGTCGTGGCCGGGCCGTGCCCCGGGAAGATGCGTGCGTCGTCGGGCAGCGTGAACACGTGCCTGCGCACCGATTCCAGAAGCTCGTCGAACGAGCCTCCACGGAGGTCGGTGCGCCCGACCGAACCCTGGAACACCAGGTCGCCGCAGAACAGGTTGCCCTCGCACAGGAAGCTCAAAGACCCGGTCGTGTGGCCCGGCGTTGCCAGGACATCGATTGCGTGCCCTGAGAACTTCAGCGTGTCGCCCTCCGCGAGCAGCCGGAACTCCCCGGGCCTGGAGACCACCAGCGAGCCCAGGCGGGCGGCCACACCGCGCCCGCCGCCCGCGAGCGCGCTCGAATCCGCCCCCGAGATGAACACCGGGGCCGCGAGCGACTCAGCCACCTTCCCTGCCGCTCCCACGTGGTCCATGTGGCCGTGCGTGCAGAGAATCCCGAGGCAGTCGAGGCCCGCCTCACGCGCGGCGGAGGCGACCTTGCCGGCCTCTCCCCCGGGATCGATGACGTAGCCCTCGCCTGTCTCTTCGTCCATCAGTATGTAGCAGTTGGTGCCGAGCATCCCGACCGGGAGCATCTTGACCGAAAGTCGTCCCACTATAGTCCCCTCAGTGCGGATACCTGAAGAATAATACCATTAAGGAACGAACGGCGGGCCTCTGTCAGCCGCGGGGAGTATCTATGACCAGCGTAACAGGGCCCCAGTTCTCAAGCTCAACGGACATCATCGCCCCGAACTCGCCGGTCTGGACCTTCAGGCCGGATTCGGCGAGGGCTCCGGCCAGCTCGAGGTACAACCGCTCGGCTGCCTCGGGCTCCTCGGCGCCGACGAACGAGGGCCGCCTGCCCTTGCGGCAGTCGCCCAGAAGCGTGAACTGGCTGACCACCATCAGCTCTCCGTCGATGTCCAGCACGGACAGGTTCATCTTGCCGTCGCCGTCCGGGAACACGCGGAGGTTCAGTACCTTGTCGGCCATGAACGAAGTCTCAGCGGGCCCGTCGCCCCGGGCCACCGCGACCAGGACCAGCAGCCCCCTGCCGATCTCGGAGATGGTCTGTCCGTCGACAGATACGCTGCAGGAGTTGACCCTCTGGATTACAGCTCTCATCTCAGCCCTGGGTGTCCTCTCGGGCCAGCACCTCGTAGCCGTCTATGACGGAGTCGACCTTCTTGACCTCTTTGAGTATCTCCTCGAGGTGGACGTCCGAGCCGATCTCGAACACGAAGTTGCTCTTTGAGAGGTTCTGGCGGTCGGCGGAGAACGAAGCCGACAGCAGGTTGATGTGCTGGTCGCCCAGGACCGTGGTGATGTCGCGCACGAGCTTGGGCCGGTCCCAGGCCTCGACGCAGATCTCCGCCACCCTCACCTTCGGCTCGGGCTTCTCCCAGCTGACCTCTATCATGCGGTCGGCCTCGCGGGACAGGCCCTGGACGTTGCTGCAGTCATCGCGGTGCACGGACACGCCGCGCCCCCGGGTGACGAAGCCTACAATGGGATCGCCCGGCGCGGGATAGCAGCAGCGGGCGACCTGCACCAGTGCGTTGTCTATGCCGTGCACCTTGATGCGCTGGCCCAGCCTCTGCTCCTCGGCCTCCGCCTCGGGCCTCGGGCGCACCGGGAGCTCGCTCTCGGGTACTATGACACCTTCGGATTTCGGGGGGGGCTCCAGGTACTGGGCTACCTTGTTGGCGACCTGGTTAGGCGATATGTTTCCCGCCCCGATTATGCGGTAGAGGTCCTCGAGCTTCGAGCAGTGGTTCTCTTCGGCGACCTGCGCGAGGACGCGGGACACCTCTTTTCGCTGGAACGGTATGCCGCGCTTGCGCATAGCCCGGTCGAGCTCCTCCTTGCCCTCCTGTATCTCGTCCTCGCGACGCTCGCGGCTGAACCACTGCCTTATCTTGTTACGAGCGCGCGGCGTCTCCACGATGTTCATCCAGTCCTGGCTGGGACCGTTGGAGGTCTTCGACGTCATTATGTCGACGATGTCCCCGTTCTGCAGCCTGTACGCCAGCGGCACCATCTTGCCGTTGACCCTCGCGCCCACGCAGTGGTGCCCGACCTCCGTGTGGATGCTGTACGCGAAATCGATGGGCGTGGAGCCGCTTGGCAGGGAGAGCACCTTCCCCTTGGGTGTGAACACGAAGACCTCGTCCTGGAAGAGGTCTATCTTGAGGGTCTTCATGAACTCGGTGGGGTCCTTGAGCTCCTCCTGCCACTCCATGACCTGCTTGAGCCAGGCCCTGCCCCCGTGGTCGCGGCGCTTGGTCTCCTTGTACAGCCAGTGGGCCGCAATGCCGTACTCGTCGGTCCGGTGCATCTCCTGCGTGCGTATCTGTATCTCCAGCGGACGCCCTTCGAGGGCGATGACCACGGTGTGAAGCGAGCGGTACAGGTTGAGCTTGGGCATCGCGATATAATCCTTGAACCGGCCGGGGACCGGCATCCACATCGAGTGGATGATACCAAGCGCCGCGTAGCAGTCGCGCACGGAATCGACGATGACCCTGACCGCCGAGAGGTCCATTATCTCGTCGAACTCCACACCCCTGTTCACCATCTTCTCGTAGATGCTGTAGAAGTGCTTCACGCGTCCGGAGACATCGGCCTTGACCTTGTGCTTCCTGAGCTCCGCAGAGATCTGGTCGGCCACCTGCTCCATGTACTTCTCACGCTCAGCCCTGCGCTCCGACACCATTCTCTGTATCTGCTGGTAGCGCTTGGGATACAGCACCTCGAACGACAGGTCCTCCAGCTTCCACTTGAGCTGCGATATCCCGAAGCGGTGCGCGAGGGGCGCGTATATCTCGAGGGTCTCCTCGGCGATAGCCCTCCTGCGCGCCGGCGGGAGCGCGTCTATGGTCTGCATGTTGTGAAGCCGGTCGGCGAGCTTTATCAGGATGACCCTGACGTCCTTCGCCATTGCGATGAGCATCTTGCGGATGTTCTCCGACTGCTGTTCCTCGGCTGTGCGGAAGTTGAACCGGTCGAGCTTGGTCACCCCGTCGATTATCTCGGCGATGGGCTCTCCGAACTCGTCGCGGACGTCGACCAGCGTCAGGGGTGTGTCCTCAACCACATCGTGGAGGAGCGCGGCGCTCAACGTGTCGGAGTCGAGTTCCAGCTCGGCAAGGGTGCTCGCGACGGCGACCGGGTGCTCTATGTAGCTCTCGCCGGATTTACGGTACTGGTCGGAGTGGGAGCGCAGGGCGAACCGGTACGCCTTCTCCAGCTGGCGCTGCCCGCTCTTCGAGAGAAAGCGCCTTGTCATCGAGAAGAGCTTGTCCGCTCCCTGCGAGGCTTGCGTCATTTCTTCTTTTTCTTCTTCTTTCCGCTCCCCGGACCCTTGGTCCTGGACTTGGCGAGGCTCTTCGAGGTCGGCTGCGCCGCCTTCCCCGCGGGCGCTTTGGGCTTTGGCTTGGGCCCGGGCTGCTCCCCGGTGCCCCCGGCGGCCTCGGGCTCCGCCATCGGTGCCGGCGCGGGCTTCGGCCTCGGCGCGGGGGCCGGCTTCTTCTGGGGCTGGGCCGGCGCGGGTCGGGCCTTCTTGCCCTGGGGGCCCTTCTTCGGTCCTGTCGCGACCTTCGCGGGCACGGCCTTCCCGGCATCGGCCGTCCTGGGCGCGCCCCTGTCGGCCCGGTCCCTGTAGGCCTTGTACTTGGGCTCGGTCTCCTTCCACTGGGCGAGGATCGGCGGCGCAAGGAATATGCTCGAGTAGACCCCGGACAGTATGCCAATGAAGAGCGGGAAGGCGAATGCCTTCAGCGTCTCTCCCCCGAACAGCAGAATACAGACGATCGGGATCAGGGTCGTAAGGGCGGTGTTTATCGACCTCACAAGCACCTGGTTCACTGAGTCGTTCACAGTCTGCGAGTAGGTCTTTCGGCTCTGCCGCGTCAGCTGGTCGGTGTTCTCCTTCACACGGTCGAAGATGACTATAGTGTCGTAGAGGGAGTAACCGAGAATTGTGAGCACGGCGATGACCGTCGCGGGCGTCACCTCCCTGCCCAGCAGGGCGTACACACCTATCGTTATCACGAAGTCGTGCAGTATCTCAACCACCGCCGTCATGGCCATCTTGAACTCGAACCGGAAGCTGATGTAGATGATTATGGCGAGGATGAACACCGCTAGCGCTATTATCGCCTGCCTGCTCACCTGGGCGCCCCAGCCGGGACCCACGTCCTTGATGTCCGCGACGGGATTGCCGTCCTTGTCCTTCTGGAGCCCGATATCCTTGTCGAGCGCCTGGACGAGCTCGGTCTTCTGCTGGTCCGTGAGCTCTGGCACCCTGACTATGTAGGTGTTGCCGCCGGACGCCTGTATCTGGGCGTCCCCGTAGCCGAACTGGGCGGTCACGTCGCGAACCTTGCTTATCGACGTGCCGGACTCGGTCTTGATCGTTATGCTGGTGCCGCCCGTGAAGTCCACGCCGAAGTTCAGCCCGCTGGTGAAGAGGGCCACTATCGAGACTATGAATAGCACGGCCGAGATCGAGTACCAGATCTTCCAGTGCCCGACTATGTTGAGGTAAGGCCTTCTGGGCATCTTCATCCGGCCTCACCCCCAGGCACTTTCTCCGGGGGTAACCTGACACCCATAGCCCAGGGCTTTCCGATGAGCTCCCAGTTCGAGAGCAGCGACGTCGTCGGCCGCGTGAAGAAGTAGGATATGTAGACATCGAAGACCGTGGCTATGCCGAGCGTGAGCGCGAAGCCCTTTACCGCACCTATGGCGAAGATGTAGAGGATGGCGGCCGCCGCGAACGACACGGTGTCCGCCGCCAGGATCGTCCTGAACGCCGACTTGTAGGCTGAGTCGGCCGACGAGCGGAGCGTGCGGCCCTCTTTCACGTCCTCCTTGACGCGCTCGAAGTACACGATGCTCGAGTCCGCGGCGATGCCTATGGATACTATGATACCGGCGATGCCCGCGAGGGTGAGGCTCCAGAACTCGCCGAGTATGCAGATGAGCCCGTAGATGTAGAGGCCGAAGACGATGAGGCCCATGCACGTCACGAGACCGAGAGCCCTGTAGAAGACGATCATGAACAGCGCGACCAGTATCAGCCCCACTACGCCGGCGACAAGCCCCTGGTTCAGGGAGTCGCGGCCGAGGGTGGCCGTCACCCTCTGGTCGGTCAGCAGCTTGAGCTCGACCGGCAGGGCGCCCGTGTTGAGGACGATGGAAAGGTCCTTGGCCTCCTTGTCCGTGAAGCTGCCGGTTATCTCGCCTTTCCCATCGGTGATCGGCTCCTTTATATTGGGGGCCGACTCAACCTCGTAGTCGAGGGCGATGGCGAGCTGCTTGTTCTGGTTCTCCTGCGTGATGGTCGCGAACTCCTTGGCGCCCGCGGAGCTCATCTCGAAGGAGATCTTGGGGTTGTTAGCCTCGTCATACGTCACCTGGGCCTTCTTGATGGCATCGCCGGTGAGGAGTGTCGGCCCGAGCTTCAACATCAGCGTGTCCTTGCCCTCCTTGAGGGGCAGGATGACCACCTTCTCCGGCTTCAGGTTCTCTTCACCTTCGGTCTCCTCCCAGGCCGGGTCTTCCTTGACGTCCGACTTGTTCTTGGATTCCTGCACGATGCGGAACTGCAGCTGCGCGGTCTGCCCGACAAGGTTCTTCGCGCGCTCCGGGTCGCTGATGCCGGGGAGCTGCACCTCGATGTTGCGGCTGCCGAGGACGGTGATCTCCGGCTCGGCCACTCCCAGCCTGTCCACCCTCTTGCGGATGTTCTCGACCGTCCTGTCCAGGACGTCGGGGTCGATGGTCTTCCCCTTGGCCTCGTAGACCAGGCTCACGCCTCCCTTGAGGTCCAGCCCGAGGCGCGGGTTCAGGTCGAAGACGAACTTGGCGACGTAGATCCCCGCTAGTATCAGGACGACCGCACCGATGGATATCAGGTTCTTTGTGGTCCGGCTCATTTTCACTCGCCCGGCCACGCGCCAATGACGCGCGCGGGTGGGGCTTCCCCTTTCAGGTGGTCTCGACGCCTGCTACTTCTTGTCCTCCGGAGCTTCGGGCTCCCCGGGCTCCTCCTCAACAGACGCCTCGTCGAGCTCTCCGGTTTCCTCGTCCTCGAGCTCGCCCTCGAGCTCCTCGTCCAGGTCCTCGAACTCCTCGGGCTCCTCGTAGTCGAGATCCTCCTCTTCTTCCTCTTCCTCATCGGGCTCCGGCTCGTGGACCGTCAGGGACCGAGCTATAGCCGACCGGCTGAATGTTATACTCACGCCCTTGTCGACCTCAAGGACGACCGAATCGTCGGTCATGCGCTTGATGGTCCCGTGCATGCCCCCGATGGTCACGACTTCGTCACCCTTTTCGAGCTTCTGGACCATCTGGTCGTGCTCCTGGGCGCGCTTTCGCTGCGGGCGGATGAGTATGAAGTAGAACACGCCGAGCATCACGGCGATGAGCACCCACATTATCCATGTGTTGGTCGAAGTGGTCTTGGTCGTCTTCTCCGCGGCCAGGAATACTCCCGGCCCGGCTGACAGCAGACAGTACAGTGCAGACATCTGGCACCGTCCTCCTTGGTTTACGGTCAGACCGTGTGTTGAATCCAAATTATCATAAAGGAAGCCGTTGGCTTTGTCATTCGTGCTCATCAAGGCTTCGCAGCTCGGAGAGCAGGCGCGAAAACGAGCCGCTGGAAATGGCCCTGCGCATGCGGTAGACCAGGTCTGAGACCTGGTGGAGGTTGTGAACGGTGAGCAGGTGGAAGCCGAGGATCTCCCTGGCGGCCACCAGGTGACGCAGGTACGCCCGGGTGAAGGAGCGGCACGTATAGCAGGAGCATCCCGGATCGAGTGGGCCTTCGTCGGATGCGAAGCGTGAGTTCCTGAGGTTGATACGCCCTGTGCCCAGCATCGCCGAGCCGTTCCTGGCGATGCGCGTCGGCAGCACCGAGTCGAACATGTCGACACCGAGGGCGACCGCCTCGGCCATCCCCAGGGGGTCGCCAACGCCCATGAGGTAGCGGGGGGCGCCTTCGGGGACGTGCGCAAGCGTCTGCTCCAGCAAATCGAGTGTGAGCTCACGCGGCTCACCGACCGAGAAACCTCCAAGCCCGTAGCCGGGAAAGTCCAGCTCGGCCGTCGCTTCGGCGCTCCGGCGCCGGAGGTCGGGGAACATCCCTCCCTGTACGATGCCGAACAGCGCCTGCGTATCCGAGCTGTGGGCCGAGCGGCAGCGCGCGGCCCAGTCGCGGTTCAGCTCGAGAGATGACTCGACCCTGGCGCGGTCGGCCGGGTACGGGAGGCACTCGTCCAGCGCCATGGCTATGTCGGCACCGAGATCCTGCTGGACCTCCATGGAGAGCTCCGGGCTCAGGAACACCGTGGAGCCGTCGAGGTGCGACCGGAACCGGGCCCCCTCGGGGGTTATCTTTACGTCCTTGCCGAGGCTCAAGACCTGGTAGCCCCCGGAGTCGGTGAGAATTGGGCCGTCCCAACCCATGAACGCGTGCAGGCCCCCGAGGCCCTCCACGACCGCCAGGCCCGGGCGCAGCCACAGGTGGTAGGCGTTCGAGAGCACAATCTCAAAGCCCAGCTCCGCCACCTGCTCGGGCCTCATCGCCTTGACCGTGGCCTGGGTGGCGACCGGCATGAAGAGCGGCGTGTCCGCCGTGCCGTGAGGTGTCTCGAGCACCCCGGCCCTCGCCCGCGTACCGCCGTCTGTCGCTTTTACCTCGAACATCCTCGCTCCATCCGCGCAACAGTGGGGTCAGGTCCCGTTGTTGCGTTTTCATCTTTAAGTTCTCTAATGCCTCCGGGTGCAACATGGGACCTGACCCCCTGTTGCGCTAGAGTATCAGCATCGCGTCTCCGAACGAGTAAAACCTGTACCTCTCGCTGACCGCGGCCCGGTAAGCATCGAGTATGAGTTCAGTCCCACCGAAAGCGCAGGCCAGCATGAGCAGGGTCGACCGCGGGAAGTGGAAGTTGGTCAGAAGGGCGTCAACGGCCCGGAACCTGTAGCCGGGAGTGATGAACAGCCCGGTGCTGCCGGAGCCCGGCTCGACCGTCCCGTCCTCCCTCGATACGCTCTCCAGGGCCCTCACCACAGTGGTACCCACGGCGGTCACGCGAGAGCCGCCGGAGCGGGCTGCGTTAACGGCTCTGGCGCATTCGGCAGGAACGTCAAACCTCTCCGAGTGGATGTGGTGGTCCTCGACCCTCTCCTCGCGCACCGGCACGAACGTGTCCATACCGACCGAGAGCTCGAGGCTCGCGGCCTCGACACCGCTCCGGCGGAGCTCCTCCAGCAGCCTTTCGGTGAAATGCAGGCCTGCCGTGGGCGCGGCGGCGGACGAGGGGCGCTCAGCATAGACGGTCTGGTACCTCTCGGGGTCGGCAAGCTCGGTGGTTATGTAGGGCGGAAGCGGCACACGCCCTGGCTCGAATATGTCCTCGTCGCCCGCCGGGGCGCCAGCTCTCGAGAACCTCACCAGCACCCGTCCTTCCGCCGGCCCCTCGACGACGGTGGCGGAGAGGTCGGCCCCGTCGAAAGAGAGGCTGACGCCGGGCCTGAGCTTTGCGCCTCCAGAAATCGCCGTCCACTCCCCCTCCCCGACCTTCTCCAGGAGCAGGAGCTCCACGACGCCTCCGGTCGGCTCCTTGCGCGCCCTCAGCCTGCCGGGGAACACCCTGGTGTTGTTGACCACGAGGAGGTCGCCGGCACCGAGCAGCGACGGGAGCTCGTTGAAACGGAGGTGCGAGATCAGCCCGTCGTCCCGCTCCACCAGCATGAGGCGGCTTGAGTCACGGTCCGCGAGCGGCCGCTGCGCTATGAGGTCCTGTGGCAGTGTGTAGTCGAACAGGTCGGTTCTCATCTGCGCGGTGGATCGCCCCTCTGGTAACGCTCTTTCTCGCTATAGACACAGCCGCAGTAGCCCTGGCGGTACATCCCCCTGCCCCTGGAGACCTCGACGGATTCCCGGTAGCCGCCCGTCATGTCCTCCGCCAGGAAGAGGACGCCGTGCTCTACGGCGGCGGACTCCCCCGCTGCGCGGACCGCCGCCTGGTCCTGGTACGGGCTCACCAGCAGCGTCGTGGTGAACTCCCCGATGCCCAGGCGCCGCGCCTCGGCGGCCGCCGAAGAGAGCCTGAGCTCGAAGCACCTCTCGCAGCGGGCGTCGACCCGGCTGGAGACCTCGCTCAGGAAACGCTCCATCTCATAGGGCCCGGCGCGCAGGTCGATGTCCGCCTCCGCACAGTAGTCGACGACGGCGAAGTAACGCTCCCGGTACTCGCGGAACGGGTGGATGTTCGGGTTGTAGAAGAAGGCCGTCACCTCGTACCCACGCTCGGTGAGAAGCCGATGAGGCACTATCAGGCACGGGGCGCAGCACGTGTGCAGGAGAATTCTCATGGGCTCAGACCGCTTTCGTTACGCTGGACTGCATGACCACAGGCCTGCTACTTCTGGTACATCGAATGCTACTGGTGTTGCTCATGTAACGAAAGTGGTCTGACCCCGATCAGAACAGGGTCTCGCCTTCGTTCCGCGTGTACTCGCGGCCCAGGTGCTTGAACGCCCGGGGGGTGGCGACGCGGCCGCGGGGGGTTCTCTTGAGGAAGCCGACCTGCATGAGGTACGGCTCGTAGACCTCCTCCAGCGTGTCGGGCTCTTCGCCCACGGCGGCGGCCAGCGTCTTGAGGCCCACCGGGCCCCCGGAGAACTTGTCTATCACGGCTCCGAGGATAGCCTGGTCGAGGACGTCGAGCCCCATCTCGTCAACCTGGAGCATGGCCATCGCCCGCACGGCGACGTCGCCGGTGACGGCCTTGTCGGCCTCGACCTCGGCGTAGTCGCGGACGCGCTTGAGGAGCCGGTTGGCCACCCGCGGCGTGCCGCGGGCCCGCCTGGCGATCTCGTGACAGCCGCCTCCGTCGATCTCTATGTCGAGGATGCCGGCCGCCCGGTGGACTATTTCCTCCATCTCCTCGACGGGGTAGTAGTCGAGCCGCAGCGAGACCCCGAACCTCGTGAGGAGCGGCCCGGTCATCAGGCCGACCCGGGTAGTGGCCCCGATGAGGGTGTAGCGCGGCAGTTCGAGCCTTACCGAGCGTGCGCCCGGCCCCCTGCCGATGATTATGTCTATCTTGAAGTCCTCCATGGCGGGGTAGAGTATCTCCTCGACGGTCCTGGGCAGACGGTGTATCTCGTCAATGAACAGCACCTCGCCCGCTTCCAGGTTGGTCAGTATCGCGGCGAGGTCGCCCTGCCTCTCGAGCGCGGGCCCGCTGGTGGCCCTGGTGTTCACCCCCAGTTCCGCGGCGATGATACTGGCGAGCGTCGTTTTCCCGAGCCCCGGCGGGCCGGAAAGCAGGACGTGGTCCAGGACGTCGCCGCGGTTCCTGGCCGCCTCGATGAAGATGCGGAGTTGCTCCTTGTTGGCCGCCTGGCCGATGAACTCACCCAGCGTGCGGGGACGGAGAGTCAGGTCCAGAGCCTTCTCCTCCGGCGAGAGCGCCCCCGACGCCACCCCTGGTCTTTCGTCCGCCAAGGGGCTCAGCTCCTGTCCATGTTCTTGAGCGCGAACTGCAGGAGGTCTTCCACCGGCGCCTCCCTTCCCGCGAACGGGTACTTCTTGAGGGCTTCGTGGGCTTCCAGCCGCGTGTAGCCGAGCTGTACGAGGGCCTCGGCGGCTTCCTGGAACGGGCCGAGTCCTTCGGCGGGGAGGCCGCTCACGTCCTCGCCGGATGGCTCGACCTTGTCCTTCATCTCGAGGAGCAGGCGCTCGGCCCCCTTCTTCCCGACACCCTTTATTATGGTGAGCGCGTCCGCGTCACCTCGTTGAATGACCGCGTCGAATCCCTCCGGGGAGAAGACGGACAGCACCGCGAGCGCCTTCTGCGAGCCGAACCCGGATACGGACATGAGCTTGGTGAAGAGGTCGCGCGCACGCGGAGAGTCGAAGCCGTAGAGTTGGAGCGCGTCTTCCCTGACGTACAGGTGGGTGAACAGCGCGATTTCTCCACCCGCCTCGGGAGCCTTGTCGATAGTGCCGGCCGGCGCGCGGACCTCCAGGCCGATGCCTCCGACCAGCACCACCATGTGCTCTGCGGTCTTCTCGATGAGCTCGCCCTTGAGGTAAGAGATCATTTCACCCATCCGCGGGGTCACCTGACGAAATCAGCCTTGACCCCCGTTTCTGTTATCCGGTCAACTCCCGGATGCGGCGGGACTGCAGGTGGCAGATCGCCATCGCCAGTGCGTCGCACGCGTGAAGCGTCGCCGGCCGGTCCTTCATGCCGAGCACGGCCCCCACCATGTAGGCGACCTGCTCTTTCCCGGCGTTGCCGTTGCCCACAACCGACATCTTCACCTGGAGTGGCGTGTACTCGGCCCATGGGGCGCCGGCGTGCCTGCAGGCGAGCAGGATGACCCCCCTCGCCTGCCCAACCGCCATGGCGGTCTTCCGGTTGGTGTTGAAGAAGAGCTGCTCGAGCACAACCACGTCGGGCTCGAGCTCAGATATCACCCTGGAGACCTCGGTGTAGAGTATATCGAGGCGCTCGGACATGTCCGCGGAGCCCGGGGTCTTGATGTCCCCGTGTCCGAGGGCCCTCATCTTTCCGGAGGCCTCTTCGACGAGGCCGTACCCCGTGTTGGTGATGCCGGGATCGATGCCCAGGACTCTCAAAGGGACGCGGCCTCCTCCTCGAGTATCTCGTCGGGGATATCGAAGTTCGCGTAGACGTCGCTGACGTCGTCGAGCTCCTCCAGGGCGTCAATCAGCTTGAGCAGTTTCCGGGCTCCCTCGCGGTTGAGCTTGATCGTGTTCTTGGGCACCATCGTTATCTCGGCGCTCTCCGCCTCTATGCCGTGAGACGCCAGGCCGTCACGCACGCTGCGGAACTGCTCCACGTCGCAGACTATCTCCCAGTAGTCTTCACCCTCGGCTTTCAGGTCGTCTGCACCGGCTTCAAGGGCTATTTCGAGAAGCTCCTCCTCGTCGTGCTCCGGGTCCTGCTTCACCAGGAAAACGCCCTTGCGCTCGAATATCCAGGCGACCGACCCGGTCTCCCCGAGACGCGCTCCCGCTTTGGTGAAGACGTGCCTGACCTCGCTCGAGGCCCTGTTGCGGTTGTCGGTCAGCACCTCCACGATAACAGCCACCCCGTCCGCGGCGTACCCCTCGAAGCTCATCTGCTCGAGCTGGCCGCCCTTCAGTTCCCCCGTGCCCTTGGCGATGGCGCGCTTGATGTTGTCCATCGGGAGGCTGTACTTGCGGGCGGTCTCAATAGCGGTAGCGAGCGCGGGATTGGCGTCTGGGTTTCCTCCGCCTTCCCGGGCGGCGACGGTTATCTTCTGCGAGAGCTTGCCGAAGAGCTTGCCGCGCTTGGCGTCCTCCTTGCCCTTCTTGTGCTTGATGGAGTGCCACTTGGAGTGTCCGGACATCTCGTACCTCCGTTGTGCCCGCTACCCCGGCCGCCGCGCTTCGGCCACCATCTCTACGAAGTAGCGGTGAATCCTCTCGTCGTCGGTCAGCTCCGGGTGGAAAGCGCCCAGGAGCAGCGTGCCCTGGCGCGCCATGACCGCCCCCTCCTCGAGGCTCGCCATGACCTCGACAGGCGGCCCGGTCTCTTCCATCACCGGGGCCCTGATGAACACGGCCCTGAACGGGCGTCCCTCGTCGGCGATCCCCTCGACCGCCAGGTCGCGCTCGAACGAGTCGACCTGGCGCCCGAAAGCGTTGCGCTCCACTGTGACGTCGGCCAGCCCCAGCACGGTCCCATGCCGGCCCTTTACCCTCGCTGAAAGGATTATGAGCCCTGCGCACGTGCCGAAAACGGGCATGCCGGCGGCCCCAAACCTCTTCAGCTCCGGGGTGAAGCCGTACTCATCAATTAGTTTTCCAATGGTGGTGCTTTCTCCTCCAGGGATGATGAGCCCGCTTACGTCGTTGAGCCCGGATGGGCGCTTTATCGCGACCCCCCGGGCCCCGCATCGCTCGACCATCTCGAGGTGCTCCCGGACGGCTCCCTGGAGAGCAAGAACCCCGATGGTTGTGTTGTTACCAGCCACGGAACTGTATCAGGTTCTCCTTGCCTATCTCGCCCATCTCGAGCCCACGCATCGCCTCTCCAAGCCCGCGCGAGACTTCGGCGACAAGCGCGGCGTCCTCGTAGTGGGTGGTGGCCTGGACGATAGCCCTCGCGCGCAGGGCAGGGTCTTCGGACTTGAAGATCCCGGAGCCAACGAACACGCCGTCGGCCCCAAGCTGCATCATGAGGGCCGCGTCAGCCGGTGTCGCTATGCCGCCGGCGGAGAAGTTGACCACGGGGAGCTTTCCGGCGCGAGCCACCTCGACAACAAGGTCGTAGGGCGCGCGTAGCTCCTTCGCCGCGCTCATCAGCTCCTCGGCCGGGAGGGTTGTCAACCCGGCTATCTCACCGTTGATCGTGCGCATGTGGCGGACAGCCTCGACTACGTTTCCGGTGCCGGCCTCGCCTTTCGTGCGGATCATGGCCGCCCCCTCGCCGATGCGGCGGAGAGCCTCGCCCAGGTTGATCGCCCCGCAGACAAACGGGACCGTGAACTCGCGCTTGTTGACGTGGTTGGCTTCGTCGGCGGGCGTGAGCACCTCGCTCTCGTCGACGTAGTCGACGCCCAGGGCCTCGAGGGCCTGCGCCTCGACGAAATGCCCTATGCGGCACTTGGCCATCACCGGGATGGTCACGGCCTCCATGATAGCCGAGATTATCTCGGGGTCTGCCATCCGCGCCACTCCGCCCGACGCCCTGATGTCCGCCGGCACGCGCTCGAGCGCCATGACAGCCACCGCGCCGGCTTCCTCGGCGATCCTGGCGTGCTCGACGCAGGTGACGTCCATTATCACCCCGCCCTTGAGCATCTCAGCGAAGCCTCTCTTAACGGTATCGGTGCCTTTTTCCGCTCTGTTTTCCACGATTTTCCCTTCGTACCGGCGTCTGGAATCATCATAGCGAATAGGGTGAACCGCTGCAAATGAAGGAGAGATCGGTCGGCGGCGGTGCCGGTCTAGAGATTGGCGGCGGCCCTCAGTCCCGTGCGCGGTAGCACCTCCACCCGGAGTTCGCCGCCGTCGGTCAGCTCCCAGTCGACGTCCGACTCGACGTCGAGCGCCATCTCGAACAGGCCCTGGGCCATCCCCACCAGTATCAGGTGGCACGCGGCGTTGTCGATGCTGACTTCCATGCCCTCAGTGCCCATCTTCACCTTGCGCAGGTTGCCGAGCCCGCGAAGGGCGAGCTGGGTGCGGAAGTCCCCCTCGTTGCCGACGTGCTCGAAGGAGTAAAAGCCGGTCTTGACGAAGCGCCTCTGAGCCTCCACGACCACCCTGGGGATGGCGTCCCCAAGCTCGTTCTCGAGGGCACAGAGGACCGAGTCCAGCAGCTCGTGGCCCAGCAGGGTCATCCGCCTGCCGGTGTACCCGTTGATGATGACGCCCTTGTCAAGGTACCAGTGATACTCCGAGAAGGCCTTCGGCGAGCCGCAGCTCTTGCAGCACTCGAGCTCCAGGCCCCCGTCCACGTGGCGGTAGCTGTAGATCTGTATCTTCTCCTTGAGGACGTCGGGGTACCTGGTCCACCGGGAGGTGTACTCCCACAGGTCGGGCGCTACCTCCACGTACGAGATCTCGTGTTCCCCGCCTATGACCGCGGACTCCGCCCCGGCGAACGCCCCCGCGGCTTCGGGAACCGAGAACGGGTGCAGTATCCGCATCTTCGCGAAGTCGTCCTCGTCCTTCTCGTACCTGTAGTCCATGAACTCGTACTTACCGAAACCGACGACCTCGCAATACGTCGTAATGGAGTCAATGAATATGTCGAGACCCAGTGCCCTCTTCTGAACGAGCTCCTTGATCTCTTTCGGTATGAGACCATCCATGTAGAGCTTGGTCCCTCTCGCGGTGATGTTGGTCACGAGGTGATCGATGGGGAGCCCAATGATAGCCGAGATGTTTCGGAACAGCGGGTCGAGGTTCTCGCACTCGATGAAACCAAGCCTGGCCGCCGGGTTTGCGGCCTGTACGATATCTCCGTTGTTCAGCCACTTCTGCCCCTGATAGAAAGGCTCGGGGACGCCGCACTCCTCGCACAGCTCGACTTGCATTGTTCCGACCTCCGGCTCTCATTCTCCCGTCCAAGCGGCACGGGCCGTCGTAATGCATAATCGGTCTTTTGTCTGCTCAGCTTGAACACCCCCGCCGGGTAGCGGGCGCTGCGGAATGATGTCCACGCGTTCGGGGGAAGAACCGGAACAGTCAGTCGAAGGTCGCCTGCTTCGTGGTGGGCACCAGCTCAATCCAGGTGATGCCCGGCTTGAGCTCCACTGCCTTTCCGTCGTTGTCGGTGTACCGCGTATGCTCGGCCCGCGTCCCCTTCGACCAGTTCGCGTCGACGAGCCTGCCGCGGACGAACACCTGCGCGCGCCCTGTCCCGAGGACCCCGAGGTCCGGCGAATCCACGCCGTTGACGTCCACTATGCCTGAAGGCACCTCGGTCACGTACTGTACGATGACGCTGTCGGCCGCGAGCTGTCCCGACGTCGCCCTGTCGATATGGGGCTTGCCCGCCACGAAACGCATGAACCGGCCTGAGCCGGAGTCGTAGGAATACTGAACCGCGCAGACCGCCGTATAAGGTATATAGATGTTGTTCACCACCGTCATCGAGGGAGCGTACCCGGGGTCGGGGCTCGACTGCTGCGCCGCGGCCTTCTTTATCTCCCGCGCCCGCTCGGACTCCATCCTGGCCTGCTGCCTGTCCGACAGGAACTCGAACGGCGAGGCTACTTCTCCGTGGAAGGGGAAGGCGGGATCGCCGGAGGCCCGCAGCCTGGCAGTCGAGGTATACAGGTTGTGCGGCGCCCGCCTGTCGCGGGTGCGCCAGTAGGCACCGGGCCACGCGAACTGGTCGAGGTCGGCGATGCCGGATGCCTGTATCGCGGCAAGCGTGGGCTCTCCCCCGCCGCAGTGCGCGAAGATGGCGTTGTACGGGAACACCAGGTCTATGTCCGCCGGCCGTGCGCTCCTCACCGGGCCTATCGGGTCGGCCTCCCGGCAGAGGTAGACCGCCATGAACCTGGTTATGCCTCCTTCGGTCACCTCCTCGTAGACGACGCACGCCTTGTCGAGGCCGGACTGCGGCCTCGCGGCGGGGTCGTTCTCGACCTTGACGGCGAGCGGCCTCCTGTCTATCGCCGGAAGGCCGGAGACCGCCAGGCCGCAGAGCGGGCAGGTCACCAGCTCCGGCTCCTCCACGGCAATCGCCTTCCTGGAGACCTCTTTTTCCCCGCCGCCGAACCATGAGCAGCCGGGAACGGCCAGGACGAGCAGCGGCAGCGCCGCGCAGAGCAGTAATGAGACGGCTTTCCTGGATAGAGTCATAAAGCTCATGGTCCAATTCTAGCCCACATGAGAAGGAGCCGGGGTTCCTCCGCCCCGGCTCAACTACAAGTCCGCGCTCTCGCGGGTCACTGCGAAGGGGCCTCGCCCGGCTGTACCTCCTGGAAGCCGCCGGCCATCTCGTTCAGCCTCCGTATGCGCTCCTCGATGGGCGGGTGGGTGTCGAAGAGGCTGTTGAGCCTGCCTCCCTTCTGACCCTTCTCGGTCTTCAGGGGCTGGGCTATGTACAGGTGAGCGGTCGCCTTGTTGGCCCGGCGCAGCTGACGGTTGTCCCCGCCTATCTTGGCCAGGGCGTTCGCCAGCCCCGGCGGGTACCGAGTCAACAGCGCGCCGTTGGCGTCGGCCAGGTACTCACGCTTGCGGCCGATGGCGAGCTTTATGAGCTGGGCGATGATCGGGGAGAGTATCGCGAAGATTATCGCGATCACCAGCATTATCACCCCGGCCCCGCCGGAGTCGGAGTCGCTGTCGCCGAACCAGAACGTCCTCAGGAAGATGTCCGACATGAGGATAACGGTGCCGACAAGCACTATGGTCATAGTCTGAATCAGGATGTCGTAGTTCTTGATGTGGGACATCTCGTGGCCGATGACCCCCTGGAGCTCCTGGTCGTTCATCATGGTCAGCAGGCCCGTGGTAGCGGCTATCGCTGAGTGTTCGGGGTTGCGGCCGGTGGCGAAGGCGTTCGGAGCGTCGTCATAGATGACGTAAACCGCGGGCTTGGGAAGGCCCGCCGCTATAGCCAGTCCCTCGACTGCGTTGTCGTACCTGATGGCCAGCGCCCTCCAGTTGGGGTCGTTCACGTACTGCTCGACCGGGACCGCGCCCGAAACCCGCAGCGCGACCTTGTCGCTGCGGTAGTATGAGACCAGGCTCATGATGAGCGCGACTGTCATGCCTATCGCAAGCCCGATGAACCCGTAAGCGGGATTGCTGGTGCCACCCCACGCAAGCCCGATGATATACCCCAGGGCGACGACGAACGCCACGAAGAAGAGCATCATCAGGCCGGACCGCCACTTGTTGGAGCTTATCTGCTCGTACACGTCAGTTCCTCCGGTAAGGCGCCGGGCCGTCGCCGGCCCGGCTGGTCACCGCTATCGAATCGAGGTCTACTGGGCCGGCGGAGTCGGAGGCGCTGAAGGCGCCGGCGGCTCGGGCGTCGATGAGGCCCCGAACGAGACCTTGGGGACGGCCCGCGCCTCGGGGGTCTCCGGCTCGAAGTACTCGCGCGGCTCCTTGAAGCCGAACATCCCGGCGATGATGTTCGTGGGGAACGCCTGGCGCGCAATGTCGTAGGCCATCACCGAGTCGTTGTAGAACTGGCGCGCGTAGGCGATCTTGTTCTCGGTGCCGGCCAGCTCCTCCTGCAGGGCCAGGAAGTTCTGGTTCGCCTTCAGGTCGGGGTACGCCTCAGCCACCGCGAACAGCGACTTCAAGGCCTGCGAGAGCATTCCCTCGGCCTGGGCGCTCTCCCCGACCGACTTGGCGTTCATTATCGCGGCACGGGCCTGAGTCACCGCCTCCAGGGTCTCTCGCTCATGCGACGCGTAGCCCTTCACGGTCTCGACCACGTTCGGTATGAGGTCGGCCCGCCGGTTGAGCTGGACGTCTATCTGGTGCCATGCGTTCTCTACCCGGTTGCGGTAGCGCACGAGCTTGTTGAACATGAGTGCGATACCGCCGGCGATCAGCACGACCACCCCAACGATTATGATGATGACCCATACCATTGGAGCCCTCCTTTGTCTCCTAGGGATCGAGACCTATTATAGCAACTGGCGGCCGCGCCGGGACGTCGGGCGTCAAACACGGCCCTGACTTGGAATCGGCCGGTGCGGCTCAGGCCTTGAGAACGGTCATCACTCCGTTGACGATGAACAGGACGGCAAAGCCCAGCACCAGGACCGCGCAGGCATACAGGAGCACGTGATACACCCGATCGCTGATGCGTCCGCGGCCGCGGGAGACCAGGAAGCTCACCAGGGAGTACCAGATGAGGTCGGCCATCTCGTGACCCACGAAAAAGAAGGCGAGGCCTATTATGCCGTGCTCGAGCGAGAGGAGTATGTAACGGGCCCCGATGGTCGCCCACCAGATTATCCAGCCGGGATTGGAGACGCTCGTCCACACCCCGGCCACCACCGGGCCCCAGCCCACCTCCTGCTTCGCGGTCAGGTCGATTGTTATCCCCTGCCTGACCTCGAGGAATATCTTCACCCCGAGCCAGCCCAGGAACGCCCCGCCCACTATGCCGATGATGCCAACAGCGGTCTCGTTGTCCGCGAACCTGTTGAGACCCAGGCTGAAGAGGACCATCAGGATGAACTCGGGGATCGCGTGCCCCAGGACGATGAGCGGACCGGCCCAGAAACCTTTCTTGTAGGACTCCGCTATCGTCACCGAGAGCATAGGCCCGGGCATGAGGGCCCCGGAGAAGCCGATGCCCATCGAGGAGAAGAAGATCCCGAGGAGTACGCCCAACTCAACGACCCCCGCCGCCGTACCGGTCCGCCAGCCTCTCCATCCCGCGGTCGAGCTTCTCCAGGACCGCCTCGTGCAGGACGCTGTTGGCGCTGACGAGAGATGACAACTGGCCGCCGCTCCCCGACGGCAGGAGCGCGTACGCATCCAGGGAGCCCCCGTACGCGTCGCTGACGCAGGCCCCCGCCTCTCCGGCTATCAGCGCGGCTGCGGCCAGGTCGTACGGGTAGTTGTTGAGCAGGTGGCCGTGGCCGACCTCCAGGAACATGTCGCGAACGGGGTCGACCTGCTCGGCCATCCGCTGGCCCGGGTCAACGTAGACGTCCATCTCGCCCTTGACCACGCGGGTGATGCTGAAGGTCGCGCTCCCCAGGTCGAAGTACCCACCATCGACCGAGGAGAGGTCGATGAGCTCGGCCAGCACCGTCGTAAGCGGCTCGGCGGGCCTGCCCCTGTATCCCGCCGTCCAGAAGATCCGGTTCAGCTCCTCCTTTGAAGAGAGCCCGGGCTCGCGACGGTCACCGTCGACGTGGATGCGCGCTCCCGCCCCCCTTACCGCGGTGAACAGCGCGTCGTTCTTTATCTCGTGGACGGCGCCGAAGAACACGTCGGCCAGTGTCATCTCCGGCTCGCCGCCCGCGCTGAAAGGCGCCGCGGCGACCGATACGCAGCATGACTCCAGGCCGGCGGCGGCCGGGCGCGTACCGTCAATGGGGTCGATTATGAGCAGGTGCGTGGCGGTTGGCGGGGCAATGAGTCCCCTGTCCTCGGTATAGTAGGCTATCTCGGCGTGCGGCCTGAGCAATTCTTCGATCCTGGCCTCGGCCACCTCGTCGATGCCGAACGTCGTGTCTCCCGACGCGCCGCGGCCTTCGACGTACTTCGCCGATGCGCTCCCCAGGTGCGGCCGAACCACCGCCCGCACCTCGGAACAGAGCTCGAGGACCATCTCGATGATGTATGCGTTGGTCTTCCAGGGATCAGGGGGCGCCACCGTGAATTCCTTTCTGAGGGCTTCCGGCCCGGCCCGCAAGCCGGGGGCCCGCACTCACCCGGCAAGTATACCAACCGCCGCGCCCGGCTCCAAACTCTCTGCGGAGCTCGCGGGCGCACTTGTGCCAGGCGGCCGCTGTCATCTACTATGCAGATAAGCCCGGAAAAACCCGATAGCTAGAAGAAAAGCGCGGTTAAGAGCCGCAGGTTCCATGGGAGAAGCAGTTGAGGGAATGCCCGAGGTGCTCGTTCCTCAATCCTGACAAGGCCGAGCACTGCATAAAATGCAGGTTCGTGATGAGCCGTGTCTACGGCGAAAAGCCGGTCGGCCACATGATGGACGAGCACGACGAGAAGAAGCCGACAGGCCTCGAGGACGTCGGCCTGGTGGACGGTGAAGCCGGGCCGGCCGAAGGCGGGGGCTACCTGGACACGCCGCCGAGCTGGGCCGGTGGGGAGACCGAGCCCAGGGACAGGAGCGACGAGCTGGAAGGCAGGACCTACTTCGAGGTCGGCGGCTACCGCATCGGGGGAATACCGGGCCAGGATTCTTATTCGGGACCGCCGCCCTCTGACGCTTTCGCGGTGATGCAGAGCCAGGAAGCGCAGAAGCCCGCCAGGAAGTCTCGCAGGAAGAAGAAAAAGGAGGCGCGCCCCAGTCCCGCCTCCTCTTCCGCGGGACCGGCGCAGAGACCGGCGGCAGCCGCTCGTCCCGAGCGGCCAGCGACCGTGAGGCCGCCTGTGACCGCTGCGCCTCCAGCGCAGCCCCCGACGGCTTTCAGGCCGCCCGTTGGCACCGCCGAGCCCGCGCCCCCTGCCATCTCTGGCCCCGAATCGTCCCTCGAGCCGCCGACTCCGCCTGGAGCGGGGACGGCAAGCCCGGTCGTCGAAAAGAAGGCGGTCGTCGAGAAGAAACCTGTTGTCGAGAAGAAGGCGGTCGTCGAGAAGAAACCTGTGGTCGAGAAGAAGGCGGTCACCCGGAAGGAGCCCGTCCCTCCTGAAGCTCCCCCGGATGCCGCTGCCGAGAGACCTCGAGCCACCGCTGAGCCGGCGGCACCTCGGCAGCCGGCCCCTCCGCCTCCGTCACCGGCCCCACTCAGAGCTCCCGAGCCGGAGAAACCATCTCGCGCGGCGCCTGAGCCGCCACCGCGCGAAGCAGGACCTGTCCCGAAGCCGGCGGCTTCGGCGCCGGCAGGTGTAAAGGGCACCCCGAAAGCGGACGCCCAGGCGCCTCCGACGCCCGTCAAACCGGCTCCCGTCGCCCGGGAGCTCCCGCCCCGGGCCGAACCGGTCAAAGCCGGACCTGCCGCCGCGGCGGGCTTGACGACGGCCCCGACAGCTTCCAGGAAAAAGGCATCCAGGAAGGGTTCGTCGCGTAAGGGCGCCGACGAGCCCCGACCCGAGGATTTCCCACAGGTCATGCCGGGCAGTGGGGCGCCCCTGTCTGACAGCGACGATACGACGGCGGGCTGACGCGGAGCAGAGACCTGGTGGGCGTGTAGAGGCGGCTTACCCTGAGTAGGCCGACTCCACGCGGACGGCCAGCCGCTTCCAGGAGAACCCCTCGACGTTCTCGAGTCCTGCCCCCGCGAGCTTGAGGCGTTTGCGTTCGTCACCCAGGAGTTCGACCAGGGCCCCGGCGAGGCTCGCCGCATCGCCGGCCTTGAAGAGCATCCCGCCGCCGGCCTGCTCCACCACCGCCCTGTATCCCGGGATATCGGACGCGACCACGGGGGTGCCCGAGGCGATGGATTCCAGGAGCACGATGCCGAAGCTCTCACCTCCCAGGGCAGGCGCGCAGAAGATATCCGCGGCGGCGTAGTACGCCGGCAGCTCATCGTTGCTGACGAAGCCGGTGACCGTGACGCGGTCCCTGAGCTCGGGCGCCACTCCGCGCTTCACCCTGCCGGCGTCGAAGCCCGCGCCGGCGACTACCAGGTGACATCCTCCCACCTGCCGCGCGACCGTGCTGAACGCATCCAGCAGTATGCTGAGGCCTTTCCTGGGCTCGTTCCTCCCGACGAACAGTATGACCGGGCCGCCGACGGGGAGGCCCGCGGGCCTGGGCGCGCCGGGCGCGAAGCGGCCGGCGTCGAAGCCGTTGGGGATAATCTCGTAGTCGCCGGGGAAATAGCGCGATGCAGTGGCCCTGGCCGGTTCGGAAACGGCGATGAGGTAGTCGAGCCTGGCGTGCACTCTGCCGAACAGGGCGCGCGCGGAGGCGTAGAAAATGGAGCGGCCTTCGTCCGCCGCGTGAAAGGTACCCACGACCCTTCCTGGAGCCCCCATCACCGCCGAGGTCGACACGAAAGGGACCAGGGGCTCGTGGACGTGTACCACTTCGAAATCCCCGCTGGCCAGCATTCCCTTGAGCCGCCGGCCGGCACCCGGTAGCAGAGAAAGGCGGGCGATGGAGCCGTTGGCCGGGACCGGGAAGGAGCGGCCCGCGGAGACAAAGGTCGTGCCAGCCGGCGCCTGTCCCGAGTCCGGCGCCACGATCGTCACGCTGTGTCCGCGCCTGGCCAGCTCCGAGGAAAGTCCCTCGACATGGTTGTTGACGCCTCCGGGGTGCGCCCACGAGTATGGGGAGACGATGGCTATCCTCATGCCTCGGCCGCCATGCATCGAACGGCGAAATCGATTAAGATTTCAAAGCCGGGCCCCGGGGGGCCGCAAACAACAGACCGGGAGGCCACGAGCACGTGACTGGTATCGCCCAGTTTCTCATCTATCTCGACAGGTCGGTGTTTCAAGGCATCAACTCGCTCGCCGGTAAGTTCTTCGTGCTGGACTGGCTGGCGCGCCTCGGCGCGGACGACCACATAATGCCGGTCGCCCTGGTGCTCCTCACCTTTCTCGTCATACTCATGGCGCGGGACCGCGAAGAGAGGCGGGAAGCCTTCTCCTGCCTGATCTGCGCGGTGCTCGCCGTCGTGATATCGATGGTCATACTGTACTTCCTCAACTCGGCCTTCTTCAGGCCGAGGCCGTTCACCAGCAGGAGCGTCACCCTGCTTTTCTACAATAACACCGACTCGGCCTTCCCATCCAACGCCGCCACGCTGAGCTTCGCGCTCGCGTTCTCCGTCCTCTTTTTCAGGCGGAGCGTCGGCGCGGTGATGCTCGCCCTCGCGGCGTTCCAGGGGTTCGGCCGCGTAATGGTCGGGGTCCACTACCCTCTCGACATCATCGGCGGCGCGCTGCTCGGCGGAGCGGGCGCGATGCTCGCACGTGCCGCCGAGCCGGCTTACCGGCCGCTGGCGCGCGGGGCCAACGCGGCCCTGGACAGGCTGCTCGCCTCCTGGATGGGGACCCGGTCGGCCCGGGCGGGGAGTGAGGAGACGTGACCCGGGTCCTGCACGCGCGGGGAGACGTGACGGCCATGTTCCTGTTCTTCCTGGGGCTCTTCCTCGGCGGCTGGCAGCTCCTGGTGGCGTGGCGACGGCTTAGCGGACTCTCTCTGACAGGGAACCCGGACCGGAAGTGTTTCAGCCTCGTCCTCGGGGCGGTGCTCGTCGCCGGGTCCTGCTCGTGGTATTTCTCCACGCCGGGCCATTTCGCTTCCCCGGACGTCGAGGGAATGGAGACACTGCTGCTTCTGGCGGCGGGGCTCGTGACCGCCACGTTGGCCCAGGCCACCCTCGCCTCGGCGGCCGGTCTCCTGCGGACGACCGGCAGGCGGCGCCAGGCTCTCGTGGACTGGGGAGAGAAGACCGAGATCGACGTCGGCGGCAAGTCGGTGCCGGGCAGGTTCACGGCCGGCTCCGGTCGGGCCGGGGGGATACCCGTCCTGCTGCTGCATGACTACGGCGGCAGCTCGTCCGACCTCGGGGACCTCGCGTCGGCGATTGCCGCCGGGGGCCGCCCTGCTCTGGCGGTCGACCTGGACGGACACGGGGCCAATCCGCGGGGCATCTCCGACGCGTCGATGAGCGACCTCCTCGAGGCTGCGTCCGAAGAGCTCCGGCGCAGGTCGGGCGGTGGGGACCTGGACGCGGCCGGGATCGGCCTGGGCGCCGCGCTGGCCATGGAGCTTCACCGGGCCGGAAGAACACGCAGGGTCTTTGCCGTAGACCCGCCGCCACGAGACCGGGAGGGCGCCGCGCTGGTGAACGCCCTGCGGGAGCTCGGCCCGGTGGAGGTGGTCCGCTCCTTCCTGAAGCCTCCCGCACGCCGCGAAGGTGGTGGGCGGCTGAGCCTCGCGAGACTCATCAAGGAGCTCCCAGAGCCGGGCCTGATGGAGCCCGGGGAGGTAGCGGTCGCCGGCACCGAGGGAGAATGGTTCGTCTCACAGGAGGTGCTGGAGGAGTGGGTGAAGGGCATCGGGCTGCCCGGCGTTATCCTGGCGGCCGCGACACATCGGTCCGCCGTGCGGGACGCCGCGCTCCTCGAGGCTTTAACGAGCGCCCTGTCCTGACTAAGCGCGGTCGGACGGCCAGGCGGGCATGAACATGTGCCACTGGGACGGGTCCTCGCGGATGAGCTCCTCGAGGTTGTGGGCCACCTGCTGCATCGTCTGCTTTACGACCAGCTCGCGGTCCGCCGAGCCGTCCGGGTAGATGGGCTCGGTCGCGGTGCCGACCCACCCGTCGCGGGTGTTTTTCACAGTGACGCAGACAATGGGCGCGCCGCTGCGCATGGAGAGCGTAGCGGGACCGGGGGGCAGCGTGGTGCGCTCGCCGAAGAACTCCACCTCCACCCCCTTGCCTTTGAGGTCCCGGTCACATAACAGGGCGAGCATGGTGCCCCGGCCGAGCGCCTCGATCATCGCTTCCCTCGTCTCAGGCTTGTGGTCGTACGGGAAGATGTCGATCCCCACGCCCTTGCGGAGCCGGCAGAACAGCTCGAACAGCTCCGGGGGCTTGAGGACCTCGGCAACCGCGGCGAACGGGGCGAGCTCCGAGAGGAAAACGGCGCCGGCCTCCCACGAACCGTAGTGGGGCAGCACCACCAGGACGCCCTTGCCGTAGTCAATCGCCTTCTGCAGGGCGGGCATGTTGACCTTGCTGAACCTCTCCAGCACGTACTCCCTGGACCGGGTGGGCAGCCAGATGATGTCCACCCAGTATTCGGCGTAGCAGCGGCATGCCGCCCGCGCGGTCTTCCTGACCTCGCGGTCGCTCGCGGTCGGCCCAAGGGCGCGGCGCATGTTCCGCTGTATGAGGCGCCGCTTGCGCGGGAACGCGCAGTAGTAGAACAGTGAGCCGGCCCGGGCCAGCCCCTTCGTGAACCTCACCGGCAGGACTCCCACCACCTTGTCGGCGAGCAGGAACAGGTAGTAGACCGGGCTCATTCCTTCAGCGCCTTCCAGACCTCGATGAGCCTCTCGATGAGCGTCTCGACCAGGAGCACCGCGAGGATCCAGAGCACAACCTTGAGGACCCACGGCGACAGGCCGTTGAAGAAGAGCCCTATCAGGAGGAGTATTGTGCGCGGCGCCCTGGCCATCAGGCCTGCCTTGCAGTGTACGTCGAGAGATTCGGCCCTGGCGCGGACGTAGCTAATGAGGAACGAGGTCACCAGCACGACGAGGGAGAGCCCCACGTACACACCTTCGCCGAGCTCGAGGTAGTAGACCATCAGTCCCAGGAAGATGGCGGCATCGCTGAGGCGGTCCGAGAACGAGTCCAGGAAAGAGCCGAAGACGGTGATCCTGTCGAGCTTCTTGGCGATGTAGCCGTCCACGATGTCAAGCACGCCCGCGAACGTGAACAGCCCGGCGGCGAGGGGCACGCTGCCCACGGCCAGGAAGTAGCCGCTCGCTATACCGACAGCGAGCCCGAACACGGTGATGAGGTTGGGCGACAGGCCCAGGTTTCCAAACAGCCAGGTCACAGGGCGGAAGAAGAAATCGCTGAACCAGCGAAGCCCCTCCTCCATCTTCTGGCCGCGGGAACGCGTCGCGTCGGAATCCCGTACACCCTCCACCTGGTTACTCAACTTCGTCTCCTTCGGTATCCCATATCTCACCGAGCACGCCGCGGGCTTCCGCGGCCCGCTCCTCGGGCACCATCACCCCGTGCTGGCCCCCTATCCCGGTATAGGCGAACGCCCCGGGGCGGCGCAGTATCACCGGTATCCCGGCGGCCTCGACCGCGGACTTCAGCATCCCGGCTGCGATAAGGTCGGGCGCTGACGCGACCACGACCCATCCCCGCGGGACGCCGGTCAGCTTACGGCGCCTCGGCGAGGGCGCGCTCGACCTCTCCGGAGGCGGACTCAAGTGAGACCTCCCTCCTGTCGCCCGTGTACCGCGTCTTTATGTCGACATTCCCCTGGGCGAGTTTCTTGCCCGCAACGACCTGCACCGGGAGACCGACCAGGTCGGCGTCGTTGAACTTGACCCCGGGGGAAGCCTCACGGTCGTCCACGAGCACCTGGCAGCCGAGTTCCGCCAGCTCCCGCTCGAGCCGCAGGGCCGCCTCGGACTGCTCGGACCTCTCCGGCGCGACCACGATTATCTCGACCGGGAGCGGGGCCACGGCTTTGGGCCACCTTATGCCCCCGTCGTCGTTGTGCTGCTCGACAACTGTCTGGAGGATCCGCGAGGTGCCTATGCCGTACGTCCCCATTATTATGGGTCGAAGGACGCCCTCCCTGTCGGTGAAGTCGACCTTGAGCGAGCTCGTGTACTTGGTGCCCAGCTTGAAGATATGGCCTATCTCTATCCCGCGCGCGAGCGAGAGCCTCCCGGAGCACCGGATGCAGCGGTCGCCCTCGACGGCGCCGGCGATGTCGGCCACCGGCTCTGCGGTAAAATCGCGGCCCTCTTCGGCCCCCCTGTAGTGAAAGTCGACCCTGTTGGCGCCGCATACAAGGCCGCCGGCGCCCTCGAGCTCTGAGTCGAACAGGACCCTCACCCCAGAGAGTCCCACCGGCCCGGTGAATCCGGGGGTGACCGCGGGAAAGAGCTCACGCTCGTCGTCCCGCATGACGTGGAACTCATCGGTGCCGAGCGCGCGCGCCAGCTTGGCCTCCGAGACCTCCCTGTGTCCCGGTACGAAGGCCGCGAGCGCGTCTCCGGCGACCACGTACAGCACGCACTTCACCACCCCGGCCGTGGTGGTGTCCAGAAACCCGGAGACTTCCTCGATGGTCGTCATGCCGGGGGTGCCGACCTCCTCGAGAGATCCGGGCTCCCCCCCGAAACGCGGGCCCGGCTCGTGCCGCTCCAGCTCGGCGTTCGCGCCGTAGTCGCACTCCTCACAGTACACGAGCACGTCTTCGCCCACTTCCGAAACGACCATGAACTCGTGGGACACGTCGCCGCCTATTAGGCCTGTGGAGGCCTCCACCACCCTGGTCTCGAGCGAGCACCTCCGGGCCACAGCGCTGTACGCCTCGTACATGCGCCGGTAGGTGTCCTCGAGGTCGTCCTCGTCCGCGTGGAAGCTGTAGGCGTCCTTCATCCTGAACTCCCTGCCGCGGAGAAGCCCGAACCTCGGCCTTATCTCGTCACGGAACTTCGTCTGTATCTGGTACAGGTTGACCGGCAGGTCTCGGTACGAGGGAGCTGTCCGCCCGACCGTGGAGGTTATGAGCTCCTCGGCGGTCGGACCCAGGCAGAAATCCCTGCCTGCGCGGTCCTTTATCCGCATCATCTCGGGACCGTAGGCGAACCAGCGGCCGCTGGTGATCCATGGCTCGGAAGGGTGCAGCGAAGGGAGCACCACCTCGAGGGCTCCCGCGGAGTTCATCTCGTCACGTACGATGTCCTCGACCTTCTCCAGCGCCAGGCATCCCAGGGGCAGAAGCGTGTAAACACCGGCCGCCACAGACCTCATCATCCCGGCCCTGAGCAGGAGCTCGTGGCTCGTTATCTCGGCCTCCGCCGGTTTTTCCTTGAGCGTGGGTACGGTCACCCGCGAGAACTTCAAGCGCCTTCACCCTCCCCGGTCGTCTCAATGAGTTTCCTGACCTCGGCTATCAGCTCCTCGAAGACCACGCCGGGGTCCACCCGCCTGACCATCTCGCCCTTTACAAAGAGGAGGGCGCCCTCCCTGCCGCCCGCGACCCCCACGTCGGCCTCCCGCGCCTCCCCGGGCCCGTTCACCGCACAGCCCATCACCGCCACCGTGATGGGAGCCCGGTATCCTTCGAGCTCCCTCTCGACCCGCGTCGCCATATCGATCACGTCGAACTCCGTGCGGGCGCACGTCGGGCAGGATATGACATCCGGCCCGGCGCTGCCTAGCCCGAGGGCGGCCAGGATCTTTCTTCCGACCCTCACCTCATCGACGGGTGAAGCGGTCAGCGATACCCGTATGGTGTCACCTATCCCCTCCGCGAGCAGCGCGCCTATCCCCACCGCGCTCTTGATGGTGCCGGACCATACGGTGCCCGCCTCCGTCACTCCGACGTGGAGCGGCCAGTCGCACTCCTCGGCCACCATGCGGTATGCCTCGATGGTGCGCGTTACGTCGGACGCCTTGACCGAGATCTTGAGGTTTTCGACCCCCTGTGCGGCCATCAGTTCCGCGGTCTCGACGGCGCTTCGGGCGAGCGCCGGCGCCTCCGCCCTTCCGCCCGGCCCCTGCAGGCGCCTCTCGAGAGATCCGGCGTTGACCCCGACGCGCACCGCTATCCCACGGTCGGCCGCCTCGCGGGCGATGTCCTCGATCCGCGACCTCTTCGATATCGTCCCCGGGTTGATCCTTATGCCCGCGACTCCCTGCTCCATGACCAGGTAGGCGAGCCTCCAGTCGAAGTGGAGGTCGGCGACGAGGGGGAGCTTCGTCCCCGCGACTATCCCGGAGAGCGCCTCCGCGGCGTCGCTATCCGGGACCCCCACCCTGACTATCCGGCACCCCGCGTGCTCGAGCTCCCGTATCTGCGCCAGAGTGGAGGCCACGTCGCCGGTCTCTGTGTTCGTCATCGACTGGACGCTGACGGGCGCGCCGTCGCCTACCGGCACGTCGCCGACGAGTATTCTCCTCGTTTTCGCCCTCTCTGCCATCTTTCCGCCTCGCCGGACTGAACGCGACCAGGCCGCATCGAACCCGAAAAATGCAACAGGGGACCTGACCCCGTGTTGCGTCAGTGTTGCGTCAATCTATTATATACGCGGCTATGGCTTGAACGGGTTCCGCAGGGGATTGAAAATGTCGAGCATGGCCAACCGCAGCGCTACGAGCGAGAGCACTATTATCACGGCCCACGCTATGGGCATGAGCTTCCGGACGTCTATCCTCTTGCCGCTGACCTTCTCCACCACTATCACGAGCAGGTGGCCTCCGTCGAACGGCGGGAGCGGCAGCAGGTTGAATATCGCCAGGAAGAAAAAGAGGTAGGCGACGACGTACAGGAACACCGAGACCCCCTGGCCGGCCGCCTGGAAGGTGAGCCGCGTGGCCCCCACGATGCTCTGCGGGCTCTCCTGCGTCCGCGGGGTCATGCCCACGAGCTCCTTCAGGGTCTTCACGCTGAAGAGGGAGCCCAGGCCCTTGAAGAGGGCCCCCGACACCCTGCCCATCTCCTTCACCGCCTGGCCTGCGGCTGTGAGCGGGTTCGACCTCCGCGTAAAGGTGTCCTCGGTGTCGACCCTTATCCCCAGTATGCCCCTGTCGTCGACGTCCAGGAGGGTCGCTTTCACGGTGAACGTCTCGTCACCGCGGCGCACCTCGAGCGTGACCTCTTCTCCGGGGTTGTTCTGCAGGGCCGAGCTCAGCTCGCTCCAGTCCTCCACGTCCTTGCCGTCCACCGCGACGACCAGGTCGCCCTTCTTGAGGCCCGCCTCGTACGCTGGTCCGTCCAGGACCTCCCCCGAGGTGAGCTTGACGGTCTTCTGGACCTGGCCGATCCTGCCGGTCAGCACCTGGTAACCCACCGGCCAGAAGATGAGGTAGAAGAGGAACAGCGCTATGCAGAGGTGGACGAACGAGCCGGCAACGACCACCACCGCGCGCTTCCAGGCAGGCGCCTCGTAGTAGCTGTACGGTTTCAGCTCCTCGGGGATCTCCTCGTCCGGGTTCATCCCCAGTATCTTCACCGAACCCCCGGCGGGTATCCACTTTATCGCGTACCGTGTGCCGCCCCTTTCCCAGCCGACTATCTCGGGCCCGAAGCCGATTGAGAACGTCTCGGGTTTTATGCCGACCGCCTTGGCGGCGAAGAAGTGCCCGGCCTCGTGCGTGATGACCATGAAGGCTATGAAAAGGACTATCAGGATGGCCCAGACTACTATCAATCAGGTCTCCGTTTCCGATATGAGCGCCTCGGCCGCGGCGCGGGCGTCCGCCTCGGCCCGCCGTATCTCCTGGAGGCTCCCTCCCGCCAGGGGCTCGTGGCCCTCCAGTACTTTCTCGACCACCGCGGAGATTCCCGTGAACGGGAGCGCTCCGGCCAGGAAGGCTGCCACGGCCTCCTCGTTCGCCGCGTTCATCGCCGCGGGAAACGTCGCGCCCAGCCTCCCGGCCTCCCTCGCGAGCCCGAGGCACGGGAACCTCTCCGCGTCCACCTCCCGGAAGGTGAGGCTGCCGGCCTCTGCCAGTGAGAGGTACTCGGCGGGGCACCCTGCCCTGCCTGGATGGGTCAGCGCGTACTGGATGGGAATGCGCATGTCGGGTACCCCGAGGTGAGCCAGTACGGAGCCGTCGACCATCTCGACCATCGAATGCACGATGCTCTGCGGGTGTATCAGCACGTCTATGGAGTCAAGGCCCGTCGAGAACAGGTGGTGCGCCTCCAGGACCTCGAGTCCCTTGTTCATGAGCGTCGCGGAGTCCACGGTGACCTTTGGCCCCATCGACCAGGTGGGATGCGCCAGCGCGTCGGACACCGTCACCTTCGAGAGGTCTGCCGGGTTCTCGAGAAACGGCCCGCCGGAGGCGGTCAGGACTATCCTGCGGACGCCCGCCTCGTCCTCCCCGCGCAGGCACTGAAAAACCGCTGAATGCTCGCTGTCTACCGGTATTATCTCCACGCCGCTTCGACGCGCCGCCTCCATCACCAGGTTCCCTCCGGCGACAAGGCTCTCCTTGTTGGCAAGCGCCAGTGGGATGCCGCGCTCGAGCACCGCAAGGGTCGGCGCGAGGCCCGCGGAGCCCACGATGGAGTTCAGGACCAGGTCGTAGGAGCGCGAGCCCAGCAGCTCGAGGACACCCTCCGGACCTCCGAAGAGCCGCACCCCGATGGAGTCGAAGAGGTCCGATGACCGGCGGGCGGCGTTGGCGTCGGCGAGCGCGGCCGAACCCGCTCCGGTCGCCCTCGCCTGCTCGGCCAGGGCGCGGCCGTTCGAGTGGGCGGCCAGGGCCCTCACCTCGACCTCGTCCAGCCTGGATGCCACCTCGACGGCCTGTGTTCCGATGGAACCTGTCGATCCCAGGATGGCGATTTCTTTCAACTGGCTGACCGTCCCTCGGGTCGAAGCGATTGCATCGGGCCCGCTAGAAGACGAAGTAGAACAGGAAGAAGAAGACCGCGGGAACCGTGAAGAAACTCGAGTCGAACCTGTCCATCACGCCGCCGTGGCCGGGGATGAGCCTGCCCATGTCCTTGACCCCGTAGTCCCTCTTGATCAGTGACTCGGAGAGGTCCCCGAGCGGTCCGAGCACCGCGACGATGAGGCCTATCACCAGCGCCACCCAGATCGAGAACCAGCCGAACTTGTTGTCGCCCAGTATCCACTGGATGAGCTGCCTGAACAGCAGGGCGCTTGCGAGCGCGCCCAGCGTCCCCGCCACCGTTCCTTCCCAGCTCTTGTTGGGGCTTATGGTCGGGGCCATCTTGTGCCGCCCTATCTTGCGACCGATCATCCAGGCGAAGATGTCGTAGACCCAGATGAGCAGGATGAGGAACAGCACTATCCACCAGCCGTTGTTGTGGTTGGGATTGGTCTCGCCGGCGAAGTCGCGGAGCAGGACGAAGTACGACAGGCAGAAGCCGCACAAGAGCGGCGCGAAGACGGTCAGCGCTACCGCCTTGGTCGGCTTCACGTGGCGCAGGACCACCATGTACCACATGAAGCTCACGAAGATGAGGGCCACGGTCACGTAGCCGAAGCTCTCGATAGGCCTGAAATGTGCAAGGAAGACATAGGCAAGCGAGCCCGCGATACCGATTATCGCCGCGGTCGGAGTGGCCTGACCCTTCGTCTCGAAGAGGCTGAACAGCTCCACCGAGCCGATGACCGCCGCGAGGGCCACCCCGAAAGTGAACGGTAGCGCCCCCCAGACGAGAGTGCCGAGGAACACCACCCCGAACAGGACCGCCCCGATGACTTTTTCGAGCACGGACCCCTTGGCGGGCCTCCTGCCCGAGCTCCTCTCCTCCACTTCCGCCTCGCCGCCGCTCATATCTCCATTAGCTCCTTTATCTTGTGGTCCATCAGCTCGTCGATCTCCTTGATGTAGCTGTCAGTGAGCTTCTGGATGTCGTCAATGCCGCGGTGCAGGTCGTCCTTGGTCGACTCGCCCTTCTTCTCCTCGCCCCGGAGCGCCTCGACCGCGTCGCGCCTTACATTACGTACGGCCACGCGGCCTTCCTCCGCCCGGGTCTTCACCAGCTTCGCGAGCTCGCGGCGCCTCTCCTCGGTGAGCTGCGGCACCGGGAGTCGAATGACCTCTCCGTCGTCGGAGGGGACGAGGCCCAGGTCGGACTGTGTAATGGCCTTCTCGATATCGGAGATGCTGTTCCGGTCGTACGGCTGGATGACCAGCAGCCTGGGCTCAGGAGCGCTGATGGAGGCAATCTGGTTGAGGGGCGTGGGCGCCCCGTAGTAGCTGACCTGCATCCTCTCGATGAGCGAGGGCGAGGCCCGCCCCGTCCTTATGGAACCGAACTCCTGGGCGGTAACCTCGACCGCCTTCTTGAACTTCCGCTCGGCTTCGTCCATTATGTCATCCATTTTCGACCCCTCACGTGTCCCGGCAGGCGGAGCTGCCGCTACTTCTCGCTTGAGACCACTGTCCCGACATCCTCGCCGGCGCAGAGCCGTCCCAGATTGCCCTGCTCGAAGAGGTTGAAGACCACTATGGGCAGCGAATTGTCCATACAGAGGCTTATCGCGGTGGCGTCCATCACCTCGAGCTCGCGGTTCAGCACCTCCAGGTAGCTGAGGCGCTGGAACATCTTCGCTTCCGGGAACTTCACCGGGTCCATGTCGTAGACCCCGTCTACCTTGGTCGCCTTGAGCAGGGCGTCGGCCTTTATCTCGAGAGCACGGAGCGCGGCCGCGGTGTCGGTGCTGAAGTACGGGTTTCCGGTGCCGCCCGCGAAGATGACCACGCGGCCCTTCTCGAGGTGTCGCAGGGCCCTGCGCCTGATGTGCGGCTCGGCTATCTCCTGCATGGTGATGGCACTCTGCACGCGCGTATACACGCCATGGTTCTCGAGGGCATCCTGCAGCGCCAGGGCGTTCATAACGGTAGAGAGCATTCCCATATAGTCGGCGGTGGCCCTGTCGATGCCCTTGCGGCTCTCGATCCCACCCCGCCAGAGGTTGCCGCCTCCCACTACGAGGGCCAGTTGTATCCCGTTGCCCTGAACCTCGGCCAGCTCCTCTGCCATCGAGTGCACGGTATCGATGTCGATGCCGTAGCCGACCTGTGAATCCATGAATGCTTCGCCGGACAGCTTTACCAGGACCCTGTTCAGCTCCGGCTTTCCTCCGGCCGGTCGGGCTCCGCCCCCACCGGCCGTGCCCGGCTTGTGCCCCAAGTGAGCTCCCCTCTCGTCGTTACCGCCGCTCGGTCAGGCAGGTCGCGGGCCCCGCGGGTTATTCCAGCTCCTCACCGACCTGGTAGCGGATGAACCTGCGCACCTCTATCTTCTCGCCCATCTTCGCCGCCGCCTCGTTGATGAGATCCGCCACCGTCTTCGACGGGTCCTTGACGAACGGCTGCTCCAGAAGGCAGACATCCTGGAAGTACTTGTCGAGCATGCCGCTTATGATTCGGTCCCAGACCTTCTCCGGCTTGCCCTCCACCTCGCATCTCGCCCTGTATATCTCCTTCTCCGATGCGACTGTTTCCTCCGGCACCGAGTCCCTGTCCAGGTACTGCGGCTTGAGTGCCGCCACGTGCAGCGCGACCTGGTGGGCGAGCTCGCCGAACTCGGCGTTCCGCGCCACGAAGTCGGTCTCGCAGTTTATCTCTACCATCGAGCCGATCTGCTGTCCTATGTGCAGGTAGGCCTCGATGACGCCCTGGTCCGCTGTCTTTTCCTGGCGCTTCTTCGCGGTCGCCAGGCCCTTCTCCCTCAGGAGGCGGACCGCCTTGTCCATGTCGCCGCCGCATTCCGCTAGGGCCTTTTTGCAATCCATCATCCCGACGCCGGTCTTGGTCCTCAGTTCCTTGACCTGTTGCGCCGATATCCCGGTTTCTGCCATCGTCTACTCCCGTCCAGTTCTTCTCCGGTACGACCGGTCGATCATCTCTTACTCCTGCGGGGCCTCCGCCGGGCTCTGTGCCGCCTCTTCCTCAGAAGCCAGCGGTTCGGTCACCCCGACCGTCTCCTTCACTGCTTCCTGAACGTCTCCCTCCGCCCCCTCCGCGGTAGGCTCACCCGAGTATACCGGGGCCATGTCGGGCCCCGCGATGTCGTCGGGGGAAGCGCTGAACGCGGGCACCGCCGCGCCCAGCCTGGTCGGCGATTTCTCGAGCCTCTCCCGGGCGGCTTCCTCCTTCTCGGCGACCTCCTCAGCCATCCGGGCGTCCATCATTCCCTGGCCTTCGATGACCGCGTCCGCTATGACCCTGCAGAGCAGGTTCGCGGCACGGATCGCGTCGTCGTTTCCGGGGATGACGAAATCGACCTCGTCCGGGTCGCAGTTGGTGTCCACGAGCCCGACGATCGGGATTCCCAGCTTGTGCCCCTCGGCAACCGCGATCCTCTCCTTGCGCGGGTCCAGCACGAATATCATCGAGGGCAGCCTGTGCATCGTCCTTATGCCTTCGAGGTTTCGGCGGAGCTTCTCTGCGCGCCGGCGCAGCTGGAGCGCCTCCTTCTTCGGGAGGCGTTCGAGCTCGCCCTCCCGGTCCTGCCGCTCGAGCTCCTCGAGGTGCATCACCCTCGAGTGTATCGTGGTGAAGTTGGTGAGTGTGCCGCCGAGCCAGCGGTGGTTGACGTACGGCATGGCGCAGCGCTCCGCGTGTTCTCTCACGGCCTCCTGCCCCTGCTTCTTGGTCCCAACGAACAGCACCATCCCGCCGCGTCCGACCGCGTTGCGTACCGCGTTGTACGCCGCCCCCGTCATGACGAGCGTCTTCTGCAGGTCGATGATGTAGATGTCGTTCCGCTCGGTGAAGATGTATGGTTTCATCTTGGGGTTCCACCGGCGGGTCTGGTGACCGAAGTGTACTCCTGCTTCCAGGAGTTCCTTCATGGTGACAACAGCCATTACTACCTCCAAATCGGTTTTATTCCTCCCCCGGTTTCAACCCCCGCTGCTACCCGAAGGCACCGGCAGCGGAGTCGCCGGGGTGTGTATTTTCGCCTGCTGGCAGGCAAATCTTCACAAGTTTAATATAGGGCACCGCAATCCGCAACATCGGGGTCAGGTCGTTTTGTTGCAGTTCAAAGAGTCATTCACGCATAAAGGTGAAAATGCAACAAAACGACCTGACCCCGATGTTGCGTTCAGGAGTAGTCGTAGCCGAGGGCGCTGCCGAGCCTGGCTCTGAGGCGGAGTATCGCCTTGGTGTGCATCTGGCAGACACGCGACTCGGTGACCGTCAGGACCTCGCCGATCTCTCGCATCGTCAGACCTTCGAAGTAGTACAGGGTGACCACGATGCGTTCTCGCTCGGGAAGGCGGTTTATCGCATCGGCTATGATGTCCTTCATCTCCTCGATCTCGAACGTCTTGGAGGGGTCCTTGACCTTCACGTCCTCCACGATGTCCGCGAGGCTTATCTTATCGGGCTTGTCGCCGGACACGGTCCAGAGCTCGTCCAGTGCGACCAGGGAGATGAGGGTCATCTTGCTCAGGAGGTTCAGGTATTCCTCCGTGCTCACGCCCAGCTTCTCGGCCACCTCGTCGTCGGTTGGTATCCTGCGGAGCTCACTCTCCAGGGCCATGTATGCCCGCTCGATCTCACGGGCCTTGAACCTGACGGAGCGCGGCACCCAGTCCTCTGCACGCAGCTCGTCGATAATTGCGCCTTTGATCCGGGCTATCGCGTAGGTCTCGAACTTGATGCCGCGGCTCGGGTCGTACTTTTCGATGGCGTCCAGCAAGCCGAACACGCCGTAGCTGACCAGGTCGCCGAACTCCACGGAGGGGGGCAGACCGGTCGAAACGCGCCCGGCGACGTACTTCACCAGAGGGGCGTAGTGGAGGATGACCTTTTCACGGGCTTCCGATGAGTGCGTGTCCTTGTACTCGGCCCAGAGCGCGTCGGCGAAGGCGTCCGATTCGGGCTTGGCGGTCTGCGAGGGCTTCTTCCGGGCGGCACCCTGTTTCTGAGCCGGGGACGTCTTCTTCTGCTTTGAGCCGGTCGTCGCTCTCGGCATGGCTAGGCGGGCCTCTCAGGCGCGAGGGTGGCTGCTGTCATATGCTTTCCTGATCTCGGCTCCGGTCAAATGCGTGTAAATCTGCGTCGTCGCTACGTTCTTGTGACCCAGCAGCTCCTGCACGGACCTGAGGTCGGCACCGCGTGACAGCATATGGGTCGCGAAGCTGTGCCTGAGATTGTGGGGGCTCAGCCCTTCGTTTGCAAGAAGAGCTTTCGCCTCGCGTTCCACGATCCTGCGCACCTGCCTCGGGTCTATCGGTGACCCCTGACGCCCCAGGAAGACCGCGTCGCCCTGGTAGCTTTTCACTCTGGCAAGAGACGGCCTGGACTCCGCAAGGTACCGTGCGAGAGCGTCCAGCGCGGGCCTCCCGGCGAGCACTACACGCTCGCGGTCGCCCTTGCCGACCACCCTTATGGCACCCGCGTCCAGGTCCACGTCTCCGACGCGAAGGCTGCACAGCTCGCCCACGCGCATTCCGGTGGCGTACAGCAACTCTATTATAGCGCGGTCCCGAATGCCAGCATCATCATCGTCTTCGCCCGCTCCATCGGCCAGCACCCCCGCCTCCTGCTCTGTCAGGAACCTTGGGAGCCTCCTTCCCTTCACCGGGAACGTCAGGGTGGTGGAAGGGTCGGACGCAAGCAGCCCGGTATCTACCAGGTAGTGGAAGAAGGCCTTCAGGCAGGCGCTCCGCCGCGCGACCGAGCTGCGCGCATAACCCCTGGTCTGCTGGTTGGCGAGGAAGCTTCGGAGGGTCCGGTGATTAACGAGCGCGAGGTCCTCAATGCCGGCCCTTCCGAGGAACTCCGAGAAGTGAGCGAGGTCGCGGCGGTAGGCGGCGACGGTATTCGGTGAGAGATTTCGGACTCCCACCAGGTACTCAAGGAACGCTGCGGCCGCGCGTTCCGGCTCAAGGCCGGCCTTGGTTTCGCCCTGTTCAGACATCCGCCCCCCGAAAAGTCACTGGTGAATAATACGTTCGCCGGGGCCGCAGTTCCTTGGAATCGGCACTGCCGGAGTCACTCGCTCTTCTATCTGGGGCTTCGGAGTCCGGACCCTTCGGGACCCGCGCTTTGTGTTACATCATAACATTATATTATATTTATTTATAGTTCTGTCAACTAATGTGATTGCATAATCGCGGGAAAGATCCTCCCCGGCCCGGCGGTGCGATTACAGCCGAACTCAGTCTGCGGCCAGGTGATAGCAGCCGCCGGGACCCCTGACGACGGAACCCCTCACCTCCATGCGTGAGAGCGCTGCCAGCGTATCGGGCACGGGGAGGCCCGCCTCACGTGAGAGCTCTTCCGCGGTGGTGAACCCGCGGCCCAGGGCCCGGGAGAGCAGCGCGAGGTCAGGCTCGCCCTTGTTCGTATCGGCGGGGAGCGCCGATTGGGCGGACACGCCCACGGCCCGGGACATGCCAAGCTCGGCGAGCAGGTCTTCGGGGCAGGTAACCGGCGATGCCCCGGTGCGTATGAGGGCGTTGGTGCCGGCGCTGTTCGCTGACAGGATCGGCCCGGGCACGGCCATCACGTCGCGCCCGGCAGCAAGAGCGTGGTCGACCGTGATGAGCGCGCCGGAGCCGGGGGCGGCCTCGACGACGACCACGAGACGTGACATGCCGGCCATTATCCTGTTGCGCTCAGGGAAGCGTACCCTGGAGGGGGGCGTGCCGGGAGGGTACTCCGACAGCAGACAGCCGGACGCGCGGATGCGCTCCATGAGAGACGCGTTTGACCTTGGGTAGACAACGTCGACGCCGCAGCCCAGCACGGCGGTGGTGAAGCCGCCGTCCTCAAGCGCGCCTGCGTGGGCTGCCGAGTCTACGCCGTAAGCGGCCCCGCTTACCACGTTCACGTCCCGGAGCGCCAGCTCCCTCGCGAGCCAGCGGGAGACCTCCAGCCCGTACGGGGTAGCCTTGCGGGACCCCACTATTGCCACCGTGCAGGTCCCGGGCACTGACAGCCGCCCTCTGTAATAGAGCACCCAGGGACTGTCGAAGATCTCGTCGAGTCGCTCTGGATAGCCTTCCTCGCCCCGCACGACCGTGCTTATACCTGCCCGCTCGAACTCGTCGAGCTCCTTGTGGGGTTCCCGTCCGGCGGCGAGCGACGCCCACTCCTCGAGCGGCCCGGCCGCCGGAGTGCCCCGCGCCTTCCCGGCCCGAATGGCCTGCCAGGCGCCGGAGGGGGAGCCGAACAGGGAAAGCATTTCCCTCACCCTGCCCGCGGTCGCCCCGGGGAGAGAACAGATGGCCGCGAGCTCGGCCTTCTCACGGGGTATGTCGGGATTCGATATCATCTCGCCCCACAGGTGAAGACAGACCTCTCGAGGCACCGGTACTGGACCGACTCAGCGAGGTGTTCGAGCTGTATGGTCTCGCTTTCCGCGAGGTCGGCGATGGTGCGCGCGACCTTCAGGACCCTCTGGTACGAGCGGGCCGAGAGTCCGAGCCGCTCGACCGCCGTCCCAAGGAAGCGCTCTCCCTCGGGGGAGACGGCGCAGAACCTCTCGACGAGTGCCTGGGTCATGCCGGAGTTGCAGAAGGAACCGGTCCCTCGGAGCCGTTCCTCCTGGAGCCGCCTCGCCTTCGTCACCCGCGCACGGACCAGCGAGGTACTTTCGCCGGCGGTCCGCTCCTGGAGCTGCCGCCGGGTCAGCCGGGGGACCTCGACCTGGATATCGACGCGGTCGAGCAGGGGGCCTGACAGCCGGGAACGGTAGCGCTGTATGTCGCCCGGCGCGCAGGCGCAGGCGTGCTGGGGATCACCCAGGTATCCGCAGGGGCACGGGTTCATCGAAGCTATCATGCTGAACCGCGAGGGGTAGGTCACAGTCACCATTGAGCGGACTATGGTCACCTGGTGGTCCTCCAGCGGGCCCCGCAGCGATTCGAGCGCGTTGCGGGGGAAGAGGGTGAGCTCATCGAGGTACAGGACCCCCCCGTGCGCGAGCGAGACCTCCCCCGGCTTGGGAAGGGGTACTCCGCCACCAGTCAGGCCGACCGCGCTTATGGAGTTATGGGGGGTGCGGAACGGCCTCGCCGTGACCAGCGAGCCACCTGGCGCCACCAGGCCCGCCACGCTGTGGATGCGCGTGACCTCCAGCGCCTCCTCGAGCGAGAGAGCGGGGAGTATGCCCGGCAGCCGCCTGGCCAGCATCGTCTTGCCGGAGCCGGGCGGCCCGACCATCAGCATGTTGTGGCCGCCTGCCGCGGCTACCTCGAGCGCGCGCCTGGCAGGCTCCTGGCCTTTCACCTCGGCCATGTCAGGGCAGGTCGCATCGTTGACCGGCACGCTGTCGGGACGGGAGGACTCCGCCGGCCTCAGCGATATGGAGCCCTCGAGGAAACCCACCGCCTCGCGGAGATTGCCGACACCGTATACGGGAATGTCCGGCACGAGCGCCGCTTCGCCGGTGTTGCCCCTCGGCAGCAGCAGGAACGCGGCCTTGCTCTGCCGGGCGCCGATGGCGATGGATAACGCCCCGGTCACCTCACGGAGCCGCCCGTCGAGGGAGAGCTCTCCGGCAGCCTGGAAGCTCCTGTCCCTCCCCAGGCGGAACTGGCCGTTTGCCTCGAGGATGGCCAGCGCGAGCGGCAGGTCGAAGGAGGGGCCTTCCTTCCTGATGTCGGCGGGCGCCAGGTTGACATTGACGCGCGTCCTGGGGAACTGGAAGAACGAGTTGCGGATTGCGGACTTGACCCGGATGCGCGCCTCTCGAAGCGCGGCGTCGGGGAGCCCGACCATATCGAAGGCGGGAAGGCCGTTGGTCACGTCCACCTCCACTTCGATGGGGTGGGCTTCCATCCCCATCAGGGTGACGCCGCAGATCTTTGATAGCAGGACGACCTCCAGTTCAAGCAGTTCAAGCAGTTCAAGCTGATTATAAGCATAGCAAGCACCGCTGACAAGTGGAAAGGACGTCCGTGAAGGATACTAACGCGCTGCTTCGAGCGCTTCCGGGGGAGGCACAACGTCCACGGGCCGGTCGAACATGGAGTAGCTGCTTCTCGTGATCACGGTTATGGTCCCCAGGCCCTGCACGTCCGCGGTCGAGTCAGTCATGACCGCGCCGGTTATCCGGAGGCTCGTCTTCGATACGGTGAGGGCCATCGAGGTCTTCCTGGCGGAACCCTCCCCGCCGGTCTCCGAGACCTCGGCGGCGGCGTCAGGCCCGGAGATCGCGGCCGCGCCCCGGCGGTACTTCTCGCCCATGGTCAGTGACACGATGTAGCTCTCGTCGGTCTCGCCCGAGAACCTCACGTCCTCCGCGAGCTCCGCGAAACTGGCGATTATCGCCCTCGCGCCCGCGGAGACCATGCCGTAACCTTCCCCCTTTGAGCCGCCAGTGGTCGCGGTCCACTCTCCGCCCTCGACCCTTGTGTACTCGACTCCTTCGTAGGAGTACGTCTCGTAGGAGCCGCCGGGCTCCTCCGACTCTACTATCATGTGCCCGTCCAGTGCCCCTTCCCCATTCAGCTCGAGGAGCGTCACGAACTCGGACGTGCTGTCGAGCCTCGGGTCCCCCTCTACGGTCATGGTGGAACTCCCGGCGTAACGATAGCTCTTGAGCGAGAGCAGGTTCTCGACCGCGCTCTCGAGTACCTGGCGGGCGGACATCTCCGCCGCTGGGCGGCCGGCGCAGCCACCGAGGCCCAGGACAACGGCCAGGACGAGAGCGACGCCGGGCGCGACAAACCGTGGGGCGTGTGGCATATGGCGGTATCTCTGGTCCAAGCCGGCCACCTCCGTCGCTGTTGCCCGGCACCTTTCCCCGGGGAGCGCGGCCCTGCCACGCGGGGCGCATTGATGTTATCGGCTCCCTGGCCGGACTACCTGATGCTGAAGACGTAGTCGGTCCCGAACCGTCCGACCTGCCGCATGTCGTCGTGCGCCTCGTCCCATGCGAGCACGCTGGTGAGGCGGGCGGACTCGAGTTCCTTGCCGTGCACTATCAGGTACTCGACCCCCTCACCACGGAAGAAATCCACGGCTTCCTGCGAGGGAAAATCGCGCGCGGCCCTGACACCCCGGTAATAAGAATCAGGTATGTATCCGCTGTAGCCGTTGAAAAGCTTCTTCCAGTGCAGCGTGGAGTAGTAAGTCCTGAGGGCTTCCCGCGGGGCCCACGTAGGCTCGTACTGGAGGCCGGCGGTGAACGTGTCGCGGTCGTAATCCGCCAGTGGCAGCTCCGCGGTCGGCGCTTCACCCGGCTGCTCCTTCAGCCACGTGTACACAGATGGGAACTCGTCATCCGTCGGCACCCTGAACATGGGGAGGTTCACGGACATGAGGTCTGCGAGGAGGAGCGCCACTATCACTATGCAGGCCAGCGCGGGCAGGAACGAGCCCCGGTACCGGGACAGGTAGGAGACTATCCCCTTGACCGCGAACCCGGAGAGTACCGCCAGCGAAAGGCCGATCAGTATGACGAAACGTCCAGGTACCCTCATGGCCTTGAACCCGGGGAAGAAACGGTAGAAGAACTCGTACGGCATCCAGATGTTCAACCTGTGGCCGAAGAGGTAGAGCGAAGTGCCCAGCGACATCACGAACGAGGCCGCTACGAGCGTCACGTAGAAACGGACGTCGAACCTGGCGGCCCCCCTGCCCCTCGCGAACAGGTAGACCGCTCCGGCTATGCCGAGCAGGAGCGGGACGAGGCCGGTGAAGAGCGACCGCTCCGTCTGGCCGCCCCTCGAGTCGGTCTCCTCCCTGAGGCCCGAGGTCACGCTTCCCCATATCAGGTTCTCCTGCGGCGCTATCGCGTAATCCCTGATGTCGGGGGAGAAGAGGTCCACCTCGCTGACCTTCCTCTCGAAACGCGGTTCGGTCTCGTGGACCTTCAGGTACGGGCGGGCGAACGGCGCCACCACCGCCCCAGAGACCACCAGGACCAGCAGGAACGTACCCACCCACTTGAGGGTGAACGCCTTCGGTCTCATGACAAGGCGCACGATGAGGAACACAATAACGGCAAATCCCAGTATCAGCCCGTAATACCAGGTCGACAGTGTCTGCAGCACGGCGAAGAGGCCGAACAGGGCGGCGTCCCTGGGCTTTCCTTCCTCGGAGAACCTGTGCAGGAAGAGCAGCGCGAGCGGTATGAACGCGGCCGCCGTGATCTGCAGGTGGCCCATGTGCGCCAGCCTCGGGGGCGCGAACGCGTACGCGATGCCGGCGACCACCCCCGCCGCGCGGCTGCCCGTGAGATGCAGGACCAGGAAGTACGCGCCGACCTCGCAGAGGAAGAAATTGAAGATCACCATGTAGTTCGAGGTCTGCAGGGGATTGCCGGTCACAGCCCGGATGGGCATCGACAGGACGGCGGTCACCACCTGCGCGTCGGAGTATGCCAGGGTGTAGGGATTTGGGAAGAATATGTTCGCGTTGAAGAGATCGAACGGCTCGCTTGTGAGCGCCCGGGTGTCCCACGCGAGGGTCCACGCCTGCAGGGTAGGGTCATACGGGTCCTTGTAGGTGTGGTCATTCCCCTCGGTGAGCAGGGGCCTCGTGAACACGATGGCCAGCACCAGGAACCCGAGCATGACGGCCGTCCCCGGCCCTCTCCTCTTGATGAGATCCTGTGTCTTCGTGCTCATGGCGGCATCACAAGGGGTAGCGAATGGTTCAGAAAGCTTCAGGGATGTGACGGAGCTCCACCAGTTCGCAGTCCCGGTCGAGCACCACGCTTATCACGTCAAACCTGGTCAGAGCCGAGCCCCCGTGCGACGCCAGGTATTCCACCGCCAGCCCCCGGATCCTGTGAGCTTTCGCCGGTGTAACGGCCTCCTCCGGCTCTCCGTAGGCAGTCCCCCGCCGCGCCTTGACCTCGACGAACACAGTGAGGCCTTCCCTGCGGGCGACTATGTCCAGTTCACCCGCGCGCGTACGCCAGTTCCGGTCTACGATCGTGAACCGTTGGTCCTGGAGGTAGCCGCAGGCCAGGTCCTCTCCCACCCTCCCAACGGCGCCGCGGTCACTCTTCGGCAACGGCGTCCTCCCACAGGCTCATCTCGTCACTCGGAAGCACGCTGGAGAAAGTGAGCCTGTGCACCTCGCACGGCCCGAAGGCGGCCAGGGCGGAGATGTGCTGCTCGGTCGCGTAGCCCTTGTTCTCCTCGAAGTTGTAACGCGGGAACCGCCCGTGGAGGGACATCATGACGCGGTCCCTCTCTACCTTGGCTACGATGCTGGCAGCCGCGACGGACTGGAAGGTCTCGTCGGCCTTCGGTATCCCGAAAGTCGGTACCGCGCACCCGGAGAGGGCGAAGTGGTCGCAGATCGCGCACTGGCAGCGGTCGTCTATGCCCGCAAGGGCGCCTCCCAGTGCCTGCATGTTCACGGGCTGGATCCCCCACCGGTCGATGAGCCCCGAGTCGACGAAGACCACGGATACGCTCTCCGCGTTCTCGATTATTACCTCGTAGAGCTCTTCCCTGCGCTCCGGCGTGAGCTGCTTGGAGTCGTTTACCCCCCTGACGACGATGCCCGGGGCGAACATTACCGCGGCCGCGACGAGCGGGCCGGCAAGCGCCCCGCGCCCGGCCTCGTCTGCCCCCGCCACGAACTCAATGCAGCCGTCCCTGAATATCTCCTCGTTCGCCGCGAGGCTCCTCCCCCGCCGCAGGGCCCCGTAGCCCAGGCGCCTTACCGACGGCCTCGGGTCCCTGGTCAGCCGGGCGAAGAGGGCCGGGTCAGGCCTGTCGAGCCCCGCGAGAAGCAAGCGCACCTCGCGGACGGAGAGGCCCAGGGTATCGAAGGGGACGCTGTTTTCGGCTCCGCGTCGGGTGGGCCGCCCGTTCAACTGTTCGGGATCCCGAAATGACTCGGTGGCCACCAAATCAAGAACACCTTCCCGATAACGCTCCTGATCGGCACGTACCCCCAGAACCGGCTGTCCCGGGAGTTCGGCCGGTTGTCCCCCATCACGAACAGCTGACCCTTCGGCACTTCCGTGGGCGGCATGTCGTATGTGTCCGGGACCTTGTAATCTTCCTTGAGTTCTTTGCCGTCGACGTACACCTGTCCTTTGCGTATCTCGATGGTCTGGCCCTCGCTCGCTATCACCCGCTTGACGAAAGGCGAGGAGCCGGTCCGGTGCGTCAGGTGCAGGGTCTCACCTATCTGCTCGAACGGCCAGTAGAGGAGGTTGGTGGTGTTCGTCGCCTGCGGGGAGGTCGGCGGATATCGGAAGACGATGATGTCTCCCGTGCGCGGCTTCCTGAAGTAGTATGTCAGTTTCTCCACCATCACCCGGTCGCCGATCTGCAGGGTCGGGCTCATCGAAGACGAGGGTATGACGAACGCCTTCAGGAAGAACGACTGGATGAACACCGCCACGATCGCGGCGATGAGGAGGATGACCAGGACCTCGCGCAGCGCCTCCCAGAACGAAGCCCTGCGCTGGGGCGGTTCGCCCTTTCGCTGTATGAGGTGGGGCTCGGATGTCTCTTCGACCCCGTGGGGCGCATCTCCGGCGCCTGCCTGGGGGTGCTGGCCGGCTCCGGGCCGGCTGTTGTCTTCAGCCATCTACCGGCCCAGTGCTGTCAGCTGGTGAACTTCTTCTTCTTGACGCGGGCGGCCTTGCCCACCTTGTCCCTGATGTAGTAAAGCTTGGCGCGCCTTACATCGCCCTCCTGCACCATCTGGATGTCCTTGATCACGGGTGAATGCAGGGGGAACGTCCTCTCGACGCCCACGCCGAACGATATCTTGCGCACCGTGAAGGTCTCTCTGGCGCCCGCGCCCTGTCGCCTTATCACGAGGCCCTGGAACGCCTGCGAGCGGGTGCGCACTGTCCGCTTCTCGCCCGTCCCGCTTGCTTCCTTTATCTCAATCGTGACCTTGACGGTATCGCCGGGCTGAAAGGGGATGACGTCCTCTTTCATCTGGCTGCGTTCGAGCGTCTCTATCTCTTTCATCTTTATGACTCCATCTTCCGGTCGTATGCAACTCGTAAACTATAGCAGAACGGCACCGGCGTAGAAACATCTGGGGTCAGGCCTGTCCCTGTCAGAGGAGGTCGGGGCGGCGCTCGCGCGTCCTCAAGAGCGCCTGCTCCTGCCTCCACTGCCTGATGCGGCCGTGGTCGCCCGTGGTGAGGACCTCCGGCACGTCCCACCCGCGGTAGCTCGCGGGACGGGTGTACTGCGGGTACTCGAGCAGAGGTCCCGCGAACGACTCCTCCTCGAGTGACTCCATGTTGCCCAGCGCTCCCGGGAGCAGGCGTGCCACGGCTTCGATCACGACGGCAGCCGCCAGCTCTCCCCCCGCCAGCACGAAGTCGCCGAGCGACAACTCTCGCCCCGCGATGTGCTCGCGTATCCTCTCGTCGACTCCCTCGTAGCGCCCGCAGATGAACACCAGGGTCTCCTCGGCTGCGAGCTCTCTCGCCCGTGACTGGTCGAACCGCTCGCCCTGGGGAGTGAGGAGGATCACCGGCGTGCTCTCCCTGAGCTTCACGGGGTCGCAGCCCAGGACGCTCTGGAGAGCGTGCGCCACCACGTCGACCCGCAGCACCATTCCCGGCCCCCCTCCATAGGGAGTGTCGTCCACCTTGTGATGAGGGTCGCAAGAGAGCTCGTGCAGGTCGTGCAACAGGACCTCCAGAGCTCCCGATTCCCGCGCTCGCTTCATCACTCCGGACGCCAGCGGTGAGTCGAGCACCTCCGGAAGCGCGCTGAACACGTGGACTCTCATCACGGGACCATGCCTTCGATGACCTTTATCACGACCGTTCGCTCGCGGACGTCCACACGCTTCACGAACTCCTCCACGAAGGGCACGCCGAACTCCCTGCCCTCTGCGTCCACTACCACGAGGAGGTCCTGCGCCTCCCGGCACACTACATCACGGACCGAGCCGAGCAGCCCGCCGTCCTCCCCGAAAACACGCGCGTCCACAAGCTCGTGCGCCCAGTATTCCCCTTCGCCGAGCGTGAACGCCTCCTGGGCCCGCACGAGAAGGAACCTGCCCTTCAGCGCCTCCGCCCCGTTCCGGTCCGTGACTCCCGCCAGGCAGACGAGCATCGCCCCCTTGTGGGGTGCGGCCGACTCTACCCGGACAGCGTCGGCTGACGCGCGCCCGGTCTGGAGGAGGAGCTCCGCCCCTTCGCGAAAGCGCTCGTCGGGCCAGTCGCTCTCCACCGCGACGATTACGGCCCCACGGACGCCGTGGGGCCGGACTATCCTGCCAACCACCAGGAACTCCTCGCCCGGCGGCTCGAAGTCGATATCGCTCAATCCAGTATCTCTACTATCGCGTTCTTCCCCTGTTTCGTGGCGGCCGCCTTGACGAGCGTGCGCAGGGCCTGGGCGATTCGGCCCTGCTTGCCGATGACCTTACCGATGTCTTCCGGGTTCACCCTGAGCTGGAGGATGACCGAGCGCTCGCCTTCGATCACCTCTATCTGGACGTCGTCGGGATTATCCACCAGGGCCTTCGCAAGGTATTCGAGGAGTTCCTTCATCATGTGAGCCTCCAGTTGTAGGTGCCAGGTGAGTGAGTGTGCGTGCCGCTATTTCTGCTTGGAACCCTGGAACTGCTCCCAGACGCCCTTGATCTTCATCAGGTTCTGGACCTGCCTGCTCGGCTGGGCGCCCTCCCCGAGCCAGTACAGCGCGCGCTCGGCGTTGAGTTCTATCACAGCCTCTGCCGCTTCCTTGGTGGGCCTGGGATTATAGTAACCCAAAGACTCTATGTAACGGCCGTCTCGGGGAGCGCGCGAGTCGGCTACGACTATCCGGTACACCGGCTGCTTCTTCTTCCCCATCCGGCGCAGTCTTATCCTTACCAAGTAGATCCTCCGTTTCCCGGGGCCCGGGGCCCCTCCTCATGTCTCAGTATATCGTCGGCCGCCCGGGGAGAAAGCCCCTCCAGCGGCCGATTCCGGTCTATTGTAGCAAAAACGCGGGTGCTAGAACGGGAACAGCCTCTTCATCATCCCCATCTGCCCTCCCCTCCCGGAGAAAGCCTTGAGCATCTTCTGCATCTGGCCGAACTGCTTGACCAGCTGGTTGACGTCCTGGGTGCTGGTTCCGCTGCCGGCGGCGATGCGCCTCCTGCGGCTCGCGTTCAGCACGTGCGGGTTCTTCCTCTCCTCGGGGGTCATCGACTGGATGATGGCCTCTATCTTCTTCAGCCGCCGGTCGTCGACCTCGAGCCCCGACTGCCTGGCCATCCCCCCCATCCCGGGCACCATCTCCAGCACCTTGTCGAGGCCGCCCATCTGGCGGAGCTGCTGCATCTGCTCGAGGAAGTCGTCGAAGTCGAACTTCTGCTTGCGCAGCTTCTCCTCCAGCTTCCGGGCGCGCTCCTCCGTCATCGACTCCTCGGCCTTCTCGACCAGGGTCACAATGTCGCCCATCCCCAGTATCCGGGACGCCACCCTGTCGGGGTGGAACGCCTCGAGGTCGTTGACCTTTTCGCCGATCGAGGCCAGCTTAATCGGTTTCCCGGTGACGGACTTCATGGACAGCGCGGCGCCTCCGCGGGCGTCCCCGTCCATCTTCGTGATTATCACGCCGTCGAAGTCGAGCTTCTCCTGGAAGGCCAGGGCCACGTTCACCGCGTCCTGCCCGGTCATGGCGTCGACGACCAGCAGTGTCTCGCTCGGATGCACCGAGCCGCTTATGTCCACAAGTTCCTGCATCATCTCCTCGTCGATGTGCAGCCTGCCGGCGGTATCGAGTATCACCACGTCGTTGCCCTTGCGCGATGCTTCCCTGACCGCCTCGTCGACTATCTCCCGGGCGCCCCTGTGCTTGTAATAAGCCACCGGCACGTCTATCTGGGACCCCAGTGTCTGCAGCTGCTCGACGGCCGCGGGGCGGTAGACATCGGCGGCTACCAGCATCGGGCTCCTGCCCTGGTGGCGCAGCATCACCGCGAGCTTCGCCGCGGCGGTGGTCTTGCCGCTGCCCTGCAGGCCCACGAGCATTATCACCGACGGGGGGTGACTCGCGAACCTTATCGGCTCCGTGGTGCCGCCCAGCACGTCGGTCATCTCGTCGTAGACGATCTTCACCACCTGCTGCGCGGGGGTCACGCTCTTTATGACCTCCTCGCCGATGGCGCGCTCCCTCACGCGGGCCACGAACTCCTTTACCACCTTGAAGTTGACGTCGGCCTCGAGGAGGACCAGGCGTATCTCCCGCATGGCCTCGTCGACGTCTTTCTCACTCAGTTTGCCGCGCCCGCGGAGTTTCGCGAACACTCCCTGGAGCCTGTCGCCCAGGCTTTCGAACATGGTTTCTCCCGTTCATCAGCCGGCAGGTAACGGATTGTACCACGGAGGATTGCCCATAAAGAATGGTAGGCCTCAGGTGGGAGGTGTCAAGGCTGGGGAAGGTCGCCTTTCGTTCCCCTGGCGTACGAGAACCAGCTGTAGCGTGTCGCGCCGGTTCCCGCCTCCTGGAAACCCGCGCGGCCGAGCGGCTCGAGCGAGTCTGTGATTTCACTTCTGGCCATGTGGTGGCCGAGGAGGACGTGCCCTACCACCTTTGCGAGCGTTGTATCCGGGAGCTGGAGGTCCACGGCGAGGAAGCTCCCACCCGGCTTGAGCACCCTGTAGACCTCCGCAAGTCCCTTGAGCTTCACTTCTTCAGGCAGGTGATGCATCACGAGCGTGTTGAGGACCCTGTCGAAGTACGAGTCGGGGAACGGCAGGTCCTCGATGAGGGCGACCCGGAAGTCCACCTTCGCGTCGGCGCGCGCCGCCTTGCCGCGTGCGACCTCAATCATCTCCGGTGAGGCGTCGATGCCGAACACCTCGCCTGTCGGACCTGTCACGCGTTCGAGCGCGAGCGCGAGCGCCCCTGTGCCGCATCCCGCGTCCAGGACCTTCTGCCCTTTTCTCACGTCCGCGAGCTCGATAGCCATGCTCCAGAGGCGCGCGTCCAGCCCGAACAGGAGGGCGCGGCCGAACTCATAGAGGCGGGCGGAACTGATTGTAATCCCAGTAGTGGCGGGCGCGTCCGGCGACCCGGATGCGTGCTTATGAGGGGACACTTGACCACCCCGGTGCAGATGTCCGGCATGACCCGGATACGACGAGACCCGGCCGTCTGCGGCCGGGTCTCAGAGATGACCGCGACCCGATGCGGCTACGCTTTTCCGGTGATCTTGAAGATCTTCGTCCCGCACTTCGGGCAGGTGCCCTTCTGCGCCTTCATCTTGTTCTTCATGATGACTTCTTCCGGGTCTTTCATCTCCCGCTTTTCCTTGCACTTCACGCAGTAGCCTTCCGCCATGTCGCCTCCTTTTCCCCGGCCCCTGGGGGCCTAAGACTTATATCCTCGCTTTTACTCTTAAATTTGACCGTTCCGGCCGGTTCACCTTTACAGGTTTCGCCGGAGCCTCCCCTGTGACCTCCCCTCCTCCCTGAAGGGAAACGGGCCTTCGACCCCGGATAGGCGGAGGTATATACTTCGCGAAAAGGCAGTTGAGAGGAGCAACCATGTCTGAAGAGATGCCGCGCCGGTTCGACGACGTTCGCCGAAGCTACTACGAGAACCGTTGCGAGAATGCCGTCAAGGCCCTCGATAAGCGCTCGTTCGACGCAAGGTGGTTCTCGACGACCGAGCGGGCGGTCGAGGCCGTGCTGGAGACTGTCCCGGCGGGGTCCCGCATCGGGGCGGGGGGCTCGGTGACACTATGGGAGAGCGGCCTCATGGACGCGCTCGCGGAGCGTGGCGACGACCTCGTCTACCACCGACCGGACATGGAGTTCGAGCGGAGCATCGGCGTGCGGAAAGAGGCGATCGCCTGCCCCTATTTCCTCTGCTCGAGCAATGCCATCACCATGGAAGGGGAGTTGGTGAACACCGACGGCATGGGCAACCGGGTAGCCGGCATGATCTTCGGCCCCCAGACCGTCATCGTGCTGGCGGGCGTAAACAAGCTGGTCGCCGACCGGGACGCGGCCGTCACCCGCATCCGGGAGGTGGCAGCCCCCGCGAACGCCACCAGGCTCGGGATGGACCTTCCTTGCGTCAGGAAGGGGCGGTGCGTCGACTGCCGCGAACCGGCGAACATCTGCAGGATAACCACGGTGATCAGCCTCAAACCGATACTCACGGACCTCAAGGTCTTTCTGGTGGCCGAGCCCCTCGGCCTCTAGACGGGGCGCCGGTACCACTCGACCAGCCTGGCGACGGGAGGGTAGATGTGGCGCGCGGCGGCAAGCCCCCTGGCCACCTTTTCCGACCTCTCGGGCACTTTCGGCTTCGCGGCCCTGAGGGCGGTGAACCAGGACGCCGGGTCGCGCCTGTCCAGGATGCCTTCCAGGCTGTAGACGCTCACGTCCCTGACGCCCGCGGCAAGGGCCGCCTGCACGCCTACGAGGAGCTCCTCCGGCCTCCTGAACGTGGGCTCGTCCTCCAGGACTCCGGACCCGGTCAGGCCCAGCGAGACCCCGGCCCGTTCCCCGTACTTCTCACGCATCTTCAGGCAGGAGTCGTAGACGAGCCAGTTCGCGTCGCGGGAGTTCATCGCGGCACCCGCCATGCCGTCCAGCATCGTGACGTAGAGCATGGGGCTTATGACGTCCCACGCTATCCCGGCCACCGGTGTCTCGCTCATGTCCTGGATGAGCTCGTGCTCGCCCTCGAGCTCGAGCCCCACCCACGGCATCACCGCGCTGATCGTCCTGATCCCGCGCTCCCGGACCCAGGAGTTGAGGGCTTCGAGGTCGGCCTTTGCCCTCAAGTAGCGCTCGCGGTCGAGGTTGTCCCTCATCGCACCCAGGAAACCCATGACCCTCGAGTACCTGTCGGTGGCCCCGGTCACGTCGTGCATCTGCTGGATGGGGGGCTCGAGGTCCACCGCAAGCATGTCCGGGGCGGCGTCGTTCCTCTGAGCCCACTCGACGAGGTTCCTGACCATCGCCGAGTACTCGGTCATGTTGCGCTCGCCGGGGAAGTAGCCTTTCTCCTCTTCCATGAGAGGCCAGAACGTGAGCTCTATACCGGCCTCTTTCAACTTCCTGAACGCGTTCAGGTTCTTCCGGGTAAGCGAGACCGGGTAGACGGCGGCCGCCACCCCGGCGTCGTGCTCGCGCAGGAGGTCGAGCGCTCCGACGATCTCCGGGGGGTTTATCAGCTCGGCCCAGAACCTGAGTGCGAAATCCATGAAGGAATTATTAGTTGAAGGCCCGCGATATCGCAACAACGGCATGGGAGGGCCTTCTGCCTGTTGAGAGAGTTAACTACCGGGGCTGATGCAACGAAAATGGTCTGACCCCATTTAGAACAGAGCCCCGGCGTACTCGTGAGGATCGAACGGACGGAGGTCGGCCATTCCCTCCCCGACGCCGATGTATGAGACCGGAATGCCGAGCTCGCGGCCGATTGCCAGGACCACACCTCCACGGGCGCTGCCGTCCATCTTGGTGAGCGCTATCGAACCTATCTCCAGGGCCTCGCCGAAGATGCGGGCCTGGGACACCCCGTTCTGGCCGGTGGTCGCGTCGATGACCAGCAGGGCCTCCGGGGGGCTCTCGAGCTGGCGGTCCGCGACGCGCCACATCTTGTTGAGCTCGTCCATGAGGTTCTTCTTGGTGTGGAGCCTGCCGGCCGTATCGACGATGACCACGTCCATGCCCTTCGCCTGGGCCGATTCAATGGAATCAAAGACGACAGCCGCCGGGTCGCCCCCCAGCTTGTGACGCACCACCGGCGCCCCCACCCTGTTGGCCCACATCTCCATCTGCTCTATCCCGGCCGCCCGGAACGTGTCGGCCGCCGCGTAGAGCACCTTCTGCCCCTCCTGCTTGAGCTGGAACCCGAGCTTCGCGCAGGTGGTGGTCTTACCGACCCCGTTCACGCCGACGACGAACAGGACCCTCGGGCGGGCGCCGGAGGGCTCCGGAGGCTCGTCGAAGGACTCGAGCAGCTCCACCACTACGTCGCGGAAGGCCTGCTTGAGGCTTTCCATGTCGCGTATCCCTTCCTTGAGGATCCTCCTCCGGGCGAGCTCCACTATCTCGCCTGCCGCGGCGACTCCCGTGTCGGCCGCGATAAAAGCCTCCTCGGCCTCGTCCCAGAACTCCGGGTCTATCGCTTTACGCGTGGCCGCCCTGGTGAACGGCCTGGAGAGCACCCTCCTCGAGCGGAAGAGGCCCCGCCTGTACTTTACGTGCTCGTCCTCACCCTCTTCTTCGGCCTCCGCGGCTTCCTCGTCGGGCTCCCCCGGCTCATCCGCGCCGAGCTCGAGCTCGATCACCTCCTCGCCTTCCGGCTCGATGTCGGGCGCGACCGGTGCGCCGCCGTCGAGCTCGATGGCCGGTTCATCGCCGGTGAGGGGTGGTTCCTGCCCGGGCGCCGAGTCGCCGACCGGGACTGGTGTGGGCTCGCCACCGGAAGTTGCGCGTCTGGCGCGTTTCCTGGGACCCTTCTCCCCGCGCTCCCTCCGGGGGCGCTTCTTCCCCGGATTCGAAGCCATCAGCTCGCGACCTTCTGGGAGACCACCCTGGAGATGCCGTCTTCCTGCATGGTCACCCCGTACAGGATGTCGGCTATCTCCATCGACCTCTTCTGGTGTGTGATGAGTATGAGCTGAGACTCGTCCTTGAACTGCTTTACCAGGTCCAGGAACCTGTGCAGGTTCACGTCGTCGAGCGCGGCCTCGACCTCGTCCAGGAAATAGAACGGGCTGGGCCGCACCCTGAAAAGCGCGAAGAAGAAGGCCAGCGCCGTGAGCGATGTCTCGCCGCCTGAGAGCAGCGAGATGCGCCTCAGCCGCTTGCCTTCCGGCTGCGCGAGTATCTCCACCCCGCTCGCCAGCATGTCGTCGGGGTCGGTCAGCCTGAGCTCGGCGCTGCCGTTGGGGAACAGCGTGGAGAATATCTCCTGGAAATGCCCGTTGACCTCTTCCAGCGTCTTCGAGAACTTCTCCTCGATGTCGCGGTCCACCTGGCGTATGACGCGCTTGAGCTGGGCTTTCGATTTCTCGATGTCGTCGGTCTGCTCCTTGAGGAATTCGAAGCGTTCCTCGAGGCTCTGCCTCTCGGTGATGGCCTCTGGGTTTACGGGCCCTATGTGCTCGAGCTCGCCCGTCAGCTCCTCCACCCTCTGCTCCAGCTCGGCGGACGGCTCCTCCTCGGGATACTGCTTCAGCGCGAACTCCAGGGGCACCTTGTGACCGTCCACAATCCTCTCTACCAGCTGCTCGACCCTGACCTTGAGCTCGGCGTGGGACAGGTCCTCGCCGTGAATCCTGTCCCTCAGCTCCTCGTGCCGGTCCTGGAGCCTGCTCACCTCGTCCCGGACGTCCCGGAGCTTACGGGCACCCTCTTCCGCCTCGAGCGCTCCTTCCTCTATCTCGCGCCGGACCTTCTCCCTGCGACCGCTCACCTGTTCGACCATCCTGGCGTGGAGGGTGCGGAGCCTTTCCGTGACCTCGGCGGTCGACTCGAGCGATGGGTCGAGAGCGACGGGCTCCTGCTCGAGCACGGCCCTGAGGCCGCGCTCCCTGGCCCTTGCGGCCTCCAGCTCCCGCGCACAGGACGCCAGGAGAGAGGCCGCGTCCGACCTGGAGGTCGCTTTCTCCTCGGCGGTCTCCTCGACCTGCCGGAGCTCCAGTGTCAGCTCGCCTGAAAGGGCGCGCTGCCGCTCGAGCCCTTCCTCCAGCCCCTCTGCCTCTTCATGCAGGCCGCCACCGCCGGTACCCGCCTCGGCGAGTTCCACGATCTCCGCGGTCAGCGACTCGATGTGCGCCTGGCAAGAGGCGAGCAGCCCGGAACGCCTGGCGGACTCCGTCTCCGCCCCCCCGAGCAGCCCGCGGGCCGCCTCGTATTCCGCCGCGGCGGCTTCGGCCCGGGTTCCGGCGGACTTCAGCTCCTGCTCCAGGGACTTCACGCGCGCCCGGCAGTCCGCGAGGGCCTTCTTCATCTCCTCACGGCGCCCACGCGTCATCTCGAGGTGGACGGGATTGACCGCTATGCTGCCGCCCTTCGCCATGGTGCCGCCCGATACCAGGTCGCCGTCCGGTGTCAGGAAGACCAGCCCTGAATAGAGCTCTGTCAGCGCGAAGGCGCTCTCGAGGTCGGACACGACGAATACCCCTTCGAGCAGGGTGTCAAGGGCCTGGTCGAACCATTCCGGGGCTTCGACCAGGTCCCGGGCGCGCATGCTCCCCGCGGGCGCCGGGCCTTTCTGTCGGCCGGCCCGTCCGTCCTTCTCCGAATGCCTGAAGAACAGCGACTGCCCGAGGCCGTTCTTCTTCAGGTACCCTATCGCCTGCTTTATCGCCTCGGCGTCCCTGGCGATCAGCCCGAACGCCCAGGGCCCGAGGAAGCTCATGATCGCTTTCTCGTACTCGGGGACGATCTTTATGCTCTCCGCGAGCGAGCCGCCCAGGCCGCCCCTGGTCGGGTCTTCCGCCTTGAGCGCCGCGGCGGCGTTGAGCATGCTCCAGTCTTCCGTCTCGAGCCTGTTCAGTATGTCCAGCGTGGCCTCCAGGCCCGCCATCTCCCCTTCCATCGCTCGCAGGCCCTCGCCCGCTCGCGCGGCGTCGTCGCGCGCCCTCGCGCGTTTCTCCTCCATCGCCGACGCCCGGGCGCCATGCCGTTCGACCTCCTCCTCCAGGGCACTGAGGGCTTTCAAGTGGTCCTCTCGTTCGCGCCCGAGCCGTTCGAGCGCTTCCCTCTTCTCCGCGAGCAGCCTCGGCCCGATGTCAGCCAGCCCGCCTTCTGAGGACCTTATTACCTCAAGCCTGGCCTCGAGGACCGCTGCCTGCCGCTCCGACTCGTTGAGCCGCCGGTTGAGGTCAGACGCTCTGCCCGCGAGAGCTGCCTCCTCGCGACTCAACCGCTCGGATTCGGCCTCGAGCTCCTTCCAGCGCGACCCGAGCGCGGAGGCTGCCGCCGCGGCGGCCTCGAGCTCCCCGGGATCGGGCGGCGGCGGCGCGAACATCCGCCTGCCGCGGTCGTCCCAGAGCCCGAGCATCGCCTTGAGCCTCTCGTGAATCGAGACGAGCTTATAGAGGTTCTCTCTCAGGCCCGCCTCCCTCTCACGCCAGCCCGACTGGAGCTCGTCGAGGGCGGCTGCGGCCCTGGCCTTCTCCGCGAGCTCGCGGTCGAGCCCAGAGAGGTCTTTTCCCCACCCTTCCTGCACGTCCTGGTACTGCTTCCACTCATGCTGCATGGTGCGCAGGCGGGCGACGTCGAGCCTCAGCTGAGAATCGGCGAGCTCCCGCATCAGCGCCTGGTACTGCTCCAGCCTCCCGGCCTGGCGCTGCAGGGGCCGCAGCTGTCTCCTCACCTCGCGCATGACGTCGCCGGTGCGGACGAGCTCCTCCTCCATCCGCGCCAGCCTCCGGACGGCTTTCTCCCGGCGTCGGCGGTACTTGAGCAGGCCGCCCGCCTCCTCGATGTAATCGCGGCGCTCCTCCGGCCTGCACGAGAGGACCTCGTCCAGCTGGCCCTGGCTTATCACCGAGTTCAGGGTGCGGCCGACGCCCGCGTCCGAGAGCAGCTCCTGGATGTCGAGCAGACGGCACGAGCCGTTGTTGAGCCGGTACTCGCTGTCGCCCCCCCGGACAACGTTTCTGGAGACGGTTATCTCCGAGTAATCCAGCGGGAAAGCGTTCCTGGTGTTGTCCAGGGTCAGCGCCACCTCGGCCAGGTTGACCGGCCTGGTGCTGGCGCTGCCGGCAAAGATTATGTCTTCCATGCGGTTGCCGCGGAGCGACGTGGGGCTCTGCTCGCCGAGCACCCACATCACGGCGTCGGCGATGTTGCTCTTCCCGGAGCCGTTGGGCCCGACGATGATGGTGACACCGGGTTGGAACTCGAGCACGGTCTTGCGCGCGAAGGACTTGAAACCCTTGATTGTGAGCGACCTCAGGTACAAATCTCCCCCCTGGCGGTGGACTCTAGGTCAAAACACTTCGATATTAATTCGATAGCGGGGCGCCGATGCCCTCCCACGCGACGGCCGCCGCTCCGACCACGCCCGCGTCGCCCCCCAGGGTGGACAGCTCGATGCGCACGTCGCGGACGAGGTCCGGTAGCCCTCTCGAGGCTACGGTGTCGCGGACAGCGTCTATGAACAGGTCCCCGGAGCGCGACACGCCGCCGCCGATGACGACCATCTGCGGGTCGAGCAGGTGGACCAGGTTGGCGATCCCCAGGCCCAGGTGCCACGAGATGTTTTCGAACGCCGCGGCGGCTGCAGCGTCACCCGCTCTCGCCGCAGAGGCGACCATCTCACCTGTAACGGACGCCGGGTCGGAGCAGCTCGCGTCGTGCAGAACCGACCGCTCGTCGGTCGAGGCCAGGCGCACAGCCTCACGTTCCAGCGCGGTCCCCGAGGCCAGTGATTCCAGGCAGCCGCGGCGGCCGCATCCGCACTCGGGACCGTGGGGGTCCACGACCATGTGTCCGACCTCCGCGGCGGTCCCCCGGTGGCCCCTGAGTATTCTGCCCCCCGCGCAGATGCCTCCCCCGATGCCGGTGCCGAGGGTCACGAGGACGAAATCGTCTAGCCCTCTCGCTACGCCGGCCAGGCGCTCGCCTGCGGCGGCGGCGGTCGCGTCGTTGTCCAGGAATGCCGGGAGGCCGGTCCTCTGCGCGACCAGCTCCCTGAGGGGGACCATCGACCAGGCTATGTTGGGGGAACTCATGAGGACGCCTTCGTCCTTCAGGATGAATCCCGCCGCCCCGATGCCTACCGCTTCAACGTCGAGGCCCGCGGCCCGGGCGGAAGCGATCCCACCATCGACCAGCTCCAGGAGCGACTCGACCATCCTTCCCGCGTCCGCCGCCGGCGCGCCGACCACGCTTCGATGGAGGACCGTCCCCCGGGGGTCGACCGATGCCAGCGCCATCTTTGTCCCGCCGATGTCTATCCCCAGTACTGACGCGCCGTTCATAGTAGTTCCCACCGTTCTGCCTCCACCCGAGTTTCTTGAGCGCCATCCGCGCCGCGCCCTGCTCGGCTTCTTTCTTCGAGGTGCCCGCGACCGGGCCGAATGTCCTGTCGCCGACCTCCACCGTCGCGTGGAACGTCTTGAAGTGGTCCGGCCCCTCGTCCCTTATCCTGTACCGCGGGATGGAGCCCACCTTCTTCGTGGAAAACTCCTGCAGCTCGCTCTTGAAGTCACCCGGCCCCCACTTGACTATCTCGTGGATGAGCTGCTCGAGCGACGAGATGACGAAGCCCCGGGCCACGTCGAAGCCGCCGTCCATGTATAGAGCCCCGACGACCGCCTCGAATGTGTCCGCCAGTATCGACTGCTTGCTCCGGCCCCCGGTCATGTCCTCCCCCTTACCGAGCATGATGTGCCTTTCAAGACCGAGCCTGAGGGCCACGTCCGCCAGCGCCTTCCCGCGCACCAGCGGCGAGCGTAGTTTTGTCAGTTCGCCTTCCGGAAGGTCCGGGAAGTCCTCGTAGAGGAGGTGGGTGACGGCCAGTTCCACCACGGAGTCGCCCAGGAACTCGAGCCTCTCGTTTGAGTCTATGGGCTGCAGCCCCTGCTCGTTCATGTACGAGCGGTGGCACAGAGCCTGGAAAAGCAGCGCGCGATCCCTGAACGCGTATCCGAGCAGGTCCTCGACTTCTTTGAGGTTCGAATCGGGTTCGGTCACCGGCGGATCGCCTTTCGATCGCGAGTTCGTTACGGACGCGGTCTCGGGGCAGGGTTGGCAGGCCTACTTAGAAGCCCGCATCCCTATCTGCTCCAGGATCAGGTCGAGGTCCAGCCCCTCCCTGATGAATCCCCTCATCCGCTCTATCTTGGCCGGGCTGTGCACCTTCTGGTGCCCTATCGCCGCCTCCACCATCTCCACGGTGGTGGCCGTGTCGTAGTCGACCTGGATTATCGGCACGCCGATCTCCTCGGCCTGCCCCAGCACGAGCGGGCTCGGCCTGTGGCCGCCGGTGAGCACCAGCGCCTTCGTCGGCGTCTCGAGCGCCGCGAGTTGTATGTCGGAGCGGTCTCCCCCCGTTATTACCACCTTATTGGCCTGCTTCCGGAAGAGCCGCAGGGCCTGTTCCTGGCCCATCGCCCCCACCATCATCGATTCGATGAGCTCATCCCCCCTGTCCTGCGCGCAGATGACCTCGCCGTTCAGGGCGCGCGCCAGGTCATGCACCGTGATGGACCGGAGAACGTGGTCCGTCGGAATCGAGCCGAAGAGGTTGATCCCCTGGGAGGACATGTAGCGGGAGAGGAGCCCGCGTGTGAATTCGAGCCTTCGCTCGGGAACCCAGTTGAGCACCACCCCGAGGAACCCGGCGCCGAAGTAGTCCCTGCCGGAGAGCAGCCTGTCGACCGTGAGCTCTTCGTTGAAAGTGTCGAGCAGCATCACGCCCGCGCCCAGCAGATCGGCGACCTCGAAGGACGAGAGCCCCAGCATCCTGCCGTGGACGAAGTTCTGCGCCCCCTCGATGAGCATGATGTCCTTGTCCTCTTTCAGGCGCTCGTAAGCGGCCTTGACCTTGGCCGGAGGGTTGCCGGGCTTCTTGCGCATGTAGCGGGTGATGTTGTCCCAGGTGAGAAAGTACGGCGAGATGTCCTTGAGGTCGTCCTTCAGCCCGAGGGCCTCGCTCAGGAAGTACGCGTCCTCGTCGACCCTGTCCGCTCCAACCTTGATCGGGTAGGCTCCGACCGGCTTCATGTACCCGATCTTGAAGCCCCTCTCGCGAAGCTCGAGCGCGAGCCCTATGACGAGGCTGCTCTTTCCGGAGTATCTTTCGGTAGAGATAACGAGTATGGCGGCCAACTTAAACTACCCCCCAAGTGTCATTCTGACATCCACGCAGGCGCAGCCACCGCCCGCATTGTAGACCATGAGTGGATTGATGTCCATTTCGCTCAAAACACGGTTATCCTGGGCCAGGCGCGAGATGCGGAGCAGCACGTTTTCGACCGCTTCGATGTCCACCGGCTCCTCCCCCCGCACCCCCCGCAGCAGCGGGTAAGCTCTCAGTTCATGCAGCATCCGAGACGCGTCCCAGGTGCTGATCGGGGCCAGCCTGAACGCGACGTCTCTGAACGCCTCGACGTATATTCCCCCCAGTCCGACCATCACCAGCGGCCCGAACTGCGGGTCTTTAGCCATTCCGAGGATCAGCTCCTTGCCCTGCGGCACCATCTTCTGTACGGTCACCCCCAGTATCTTTGCGCCGGGCACCTCCCTGCGCGCCTGGCTCATCATGTCACCGTACGCTTCGGCGAGCTGTTTGGCGTTCCTGATGTCCAGGACGACCCCGCCGACGTCGGTCTTGTGGACTATCTGCGGTGAGACTATCTTGAGCACCACCGGGTACCCCATCTCGGCTGCCAGCCCGACCGCTGACTCCTCGTCAGGCGCAAAGCGGAGCGGGGCGTAGGGTATGCCGTACGCGTCGAGCACTCTCCGGCAGTCTTCGGGGCTGACCTGCGTCTCCCCACGCTTCCTGTATGAGGCGAAGATCCCCGCTACCCCGGCCTTGTCGACCTGGAGCCTGGGCGACCTCGAAGACGGCCTGGCCGTCTGCAGGTGCCTCTCGTGCATCCTCCCCAGGATGAGCATGGCCTGGTCCGGGTAAGGGATATTCGGGATGCCCGCTTTCTGCAGCCTGCTCACGGGGGCGTCGACCGACCCGGAGCCCATGAAGGAGCAGATTATCGTCTTGGTCGAGTGCCTTCCCAGCCGTATCACTTCGTCTGCCGTGCGGTATATCTCGGTCATCGCCTGAGGCGTGAGTATCACCAGCACCGCGTCCACCGCCGGGTCGTCGAGGAGCGTCTCAGCGGCTATCGCGTACAGGATGGAATCGGCATCCCCGAGCACGTCCACCGGGTTGTGCATGCTCCCGGCCGGGGGCATGTACTTCCTGAGGCTATCCAGGCTCTTCCCCGTTATCCGCGCAAGTGTCATCTCGGCTCGTTCACAGGCGTCCGAGGCGATGATCCCCGGCCCGCCGGCATTGGTGACTATCGCGACGTTGGTCCCCCGCGGGACCGGCTGTGTCGCGAGCGAACGTGAGAGCTGGACGAGCTCCTCGACCGAGCGTGCCCGCAGCGCGGGCGCCTGCTCGCAGACCGCTTCATAGGCGGCTTCGCTTCCGGCGAGGGCCCCGGTATGAGACGAGGCGGCCTGCGCCCCCGCCTGGGTGATGCCCGCCTTGAAGATCACGACCGGCTTCTTCCTGCTCGCGGCTCGCAGTGACCTGAAAAAGCGCTCTCCGTCGGACACGCCCTCGATGTACATCGAGATAACGGTAGTCTCGTCGTCATCGCCGAGCGCGTCGAGGAAGTCGCTCTCAACGAGGTCCGCGCTGTTGCCGAGGCTCACCAGCTTCGAAAATCCGACGCTCTCGGAGCGAGCCCAGTCTATTAACGAGGTGCAGATGGCGCCCGACTGGCTGATAACGCCGATGGAGCCCCTCGGCGGCATCTTCCGGGCGAACGAAGCGTTCATTGGCAGGGCGGTGTTCATGATACCCAGGCAGTTCGGGCCCAGGAGCCGCATGCCGCCCTTCCGGGCGGTCCCCACAACCTCGCGCTCCAGTTCCCTTCCCTTTATGCCGACCTCCCTGAACCCGGCGGATATGACCACCGCTGCCCTGGTCCCCTTCTCGACAAGTCCCGATACTGCCGCCGGGACGGCCGGCGCGGGAACCACGATCAGGGCCAGGTCGGGGGTTTCGGGTATGGAGGCGACATCCTTGAAGCACTGCATGTCCTGGATGACGTCCGCGTGGGGGTTCACGGGGAATATCCGCCCCTCGTAGCCTGACTTGATGAGGTTGGCGAGTATCGAGTAGCCGACCTTCTCGGGGTGTGAAGACGCCCCTACCACAGCTAGGGACCGAGGTTCGAAGAATCCTGCCTTGATTATGCCGCCGCTACCCGACCTCGAAGACCTGGCGGCCATTATAATAGCCACACTCTCTGCAGACGCGGTGGGGCAGTTTCGGCTGGTGACACTGCGGACATTCGCCAAGCGCCGGTGGTTGGAGCTTGTGGTGCGACCTGCGCGAATTCTTGTTCGACTTTGATGTTCTACGTTTCGGAACGGCCATTCTGAGCCTCTTTACCTATAAAACACGCCTTACAAAGGGTAATTGAGACCGGATTCTCAGTCAAGCGGTGCACACCGGGGTCAGCCGGACTCGAGGCGCTTCTTCAGTTCCTCGAGCGGCTTCAGCCGGGCGTCCACGTGCCCCGTGTCACACCCGCAGGGTTCAAGGTTCAGGTTCGCCCCGCATACGTTGCACAGGCCCCTGCACGCCTCGTCGCAGACACGCACCGCCGGGAACGCAAGGCATATCGAGTCCCTGATGATCGGCTCCAGGTCCAGGACGCCGTCGGTGACCATGTACTCGGTCGCGGGCTCCTCGTCCTCCTCGAGCTCTGCTTCGCTCAGCCATAGCGCGTGCTCCCGGACCTCCAGGGACAGCCTGAACTCAAACCCCTCGAGGCAGCGGTAGCAGGCGAGGGTCACCACACCGCTGATCGAACCCGTCACTTCGACCCCACCGGCGATGCGCCTCACCTGGAACTTCCACGCGACGTCATCGCCCGGCTCGAAGTCGAGGTCATAGACATCCTCGAGACGGAGCGATCCCGTGCCGGAGACGGTCCTGCGGTCGCCGACTGACGGCAGAGCGTTCGAGACGTCGATTTGAAGGCCGCTGATGATCTGTTGGTCTTTCATGGGAAACACGTGGTCGGGCTTCGCCGCCGCGAATCAGACTCCTGCCGCGCACGATCCATGGAGCGCCTCTCCGGGCGCCTCAGAGCTCGTCGGGCTCCCGCTCGTACTCGAATTCCTCCTCGGCCGGCGCCTCGGTGTAGCCACGGAGCTTCTCGCGCCAGGTGCTTATCCTGGTGAGTATCTCGTCCGTAGATTCCTTGACCTCTATGAGAGAGGCCTCGAGCTCGCCGAAGATGCGGTCGGCCACGTCCTCGGCGTCGTAGATTATCTTGCGGGCCTCTTCCTGGGCCTCGTCTATCATGTGGTCGCGCTCGAGCTCGGCCTGCTTGATTATCTCGGTCTGTTGGACCATGTTGTCGGCGCGTTTCTCCGCAGCATCGAGGAGCTCTTCCTCCTTGCGCTGCGCCTCGGACATGATGCGGTCGCGGTCTTTCGACACCAGCCGCGCCTGCTTGAGCTCGTTCGGAAGTGTCGCCCGGATGTCATCCAGCAGGTCGTAGAACTCCGCCTCGTTGACCATCACCGAGGAGGAGAGCGGGACCCGCTTGGAGTTAGCTATGAAGTCTTCGAGCTTGTCCAGGCGAGCGAATATGTCCATCTCCAGCTACTCCTTTCCCGATACGCCGGCAGCGCTCCCCTTGCCGAACCTGTTCTCCAGCCGCCTGCACACCGCGGCCGGGACCAGCCCCTTGATGCTGCCGCCGTAGGAGACGACCTCCTTGATGCCGCTCGAGCTCAGGTAAGTATACTCAGGGCTCGCCATCACGAAGAACGTCTCGATGTCTTCGTCCATCTGCCGGTTGAACTGCGCCATCTGAAACTCGAACTCGAAGTCGGACATGGCCCGCAGGCCCTTCACGATGCAACAGCAGTCGTACTGGTGCGCCACTTCGACCAGCAGACAGTCGAAGGTTATCACCTCTATGTTCTCGTGGTCCGCCAGGCACTCGTTCAGCATGGCGAGCCTCTCTTCGATGGTGAACATCGGGCTCTTCTCCGGGTTCACCGCGACAGCCACGACAACCTTGTCGAAATGCTTCGACGTACGCAGGATCACGTCGAGATGTCCGTTGGTGACCGGGTCGAACGTCCCCGGACAGAGCGCTATCTTCAAGCGTTGGACCTCCTGGCGTCTCCTGCTCCTGGTCGAATGCCGAAAAGGGAGATTATCGAATCGCCGTAGTCCCGCCGCTCATAAAGTGACCATTGGTCGGCCGGGGGCTCGTATTTCGAATGGGGCGAGTGCCTGTATACAAGCACCCCATCCGTTTCGAGCAGCCCTCTCTCGCGGATAAGGCGAAACAACCCCTCCAGCAAGCGTTTTTCAATTCTAAAGGGGGGGTCCATAAAAATCAAACCGTACCGGCCGCGCGCGACACGCAGCCCGGCCGGAAGCTTGAGGGCGTAAACACGGCCGCGCGCGGAGAGGTGGGCGCGCTCCAGGTTGGACTTTATCGCCTCGGCCGTGGCGCGGTGCCCCTCGATGAAATCGGCCTCCAGGGCGCCCCGGCTCAGTGCTTCGATACCCAGGTTTCCGACCCCCGCGAACAGGTCCAGGACCCGGGCGCCCTCGACGCGTTCGCCGAGGGCCGCGAACATGGACTCCTTTACACGGTCGAGCACCGGCCTGACGCGGCGGTCCTTCGCCCCGTAGAGCCTGGTGCCCCTGGCAGTGCCCGCTATCACCCGCATGGCTCACCCCTTGAAAAGCCAGTCCAGCTCGCCGGCGAATCGGCGGTTCGCTTCCCAGCGCAGGAGGAGGTTCTCAACCTTCGAGAGGGTAGGGTCGTCGCCGACTATCGCGAACGCCTCGGCCCGCGCCTTCCGGATGAGCTCGACGTTGCGCGACAGGCGGGCGACCTTGAGGTCGGGCAGGCCGGACTGGCGCGTGCCGAACAGAGACCCCTCTCCCCTAATGCGCAGGTCGGCCTCGGCGAGCTCAAAGCCGTCGTCGTACTGCCGTATCGCTTCCATCCTCGCCTTCGCCTCCTCGGTGGTGGGGTCCGCGAAGAGGACGCAGATGGCGCGCTCCGTGCCCCGGCCGATGCGCCCGCGGAGCTGGTGGAGCTGCGCGAGCCCGAACCGGTCGGCGTTCTCGACAATCATCACGGTCGCGTTCGGCACGTCGACGCCCACCTCTACCACGACGGTCGATATGAGGATGTCTATCTCGCCGGTCTCGAACCGCTCCATCACCCCGCGCTTCTCCGCGCTCTTCATCTGGCCATGCAGCAGTTCTACCGTGCGGCCGGGGAACTCCGCCTCGAGGCGCTTCGCCTCGTCGGCGGCCGCCCTGGCCTCGAGCTTGTCGGACTCCTCGATCAGAGGGCATATCACGAACACCTGCCTGCCCCGGGCAACCTCCCTGCCCACCATGGCAAAAGCGCCCTTGCGCTGTGATCTGTCCGCCACTACCGTTACCACGCCCTTCCTCCCGGCGGGCAGCTCGTCTATGACCGACATGTCCAGGTCGCCGAATAGGGTCATGGAGAGCGTGCGCGGTATCGGGGTCGCTGACATGTGGAGTATGTCGGGATCAGCGCCCTTCTCCGCCAGGGCGGCCCTCTGGTCCAGACCGAACCGGTGCTGCTCGTCTACGACCACCAGGCCCAGCCCGTGGAACTCCGTGCCCTCCTGGATGAGGGCGTGCGTGCCTACGATCACGTGCACCTCGCCGGTTGAGACGGCCGCAAGTATGTCTCTGGCCGTCCCGGCGGTGACCAGCTCGACGCGCACCGGCAATCCATCGAGCATCTCACTCACCCGCCTGAAGTGCTGGTGCGCGAGGACCTCGGTAGGCGCCATCATGGCGCCCTGGTAGCCGTTCTCGACGGCCTTCAGCAGTGCGAGCACCGCCACCACGGTCTTCCCCGAGCCCACTTCGCCCTGCAGGAGGCGGTTCATCTGGACGCCCCGCTCCATGTCGGAGCTTATCTCCCGCCAGGCCCTTTCCTGGGCCGAAGTGAGCTCGAACGGGAGCGACTCGAGGAACCGGGCGGTGAGTTCCGGCGGCGCTGAGTGGGCTATTCCTCGTGCCTCAGCCTCGCGGTGCTTCCTGCGGAGGGCCAGCCCCACCTGCATCATGAATATCTCGTCGAACGCGGCACGGTAGCGCGCCCGGGCGAGCGGCTCGGGCCCGGTCGGGAAGTGCGCCTCGCGCAGGGCCTCCTCGAGGGGCATCAGTTCGAACTTCTCGCGCGTGGCCCGCGGAACGGGATCCGCCATTCCGCGCACACTGTCGAGTGCCCGGCTCACGAGCCTCCGCAGGGAGGCCGACGTGACGCCGGAGGTCGCGGGATAGAGCGGGATGATGCGGCCGGTGTGGATTCCCTCGGCGCGGTCGTCCCCCTCCTCGCCGCCCAGGACGTCGTATGACGGGTTGACTATCTGCAGGCGGTTGTACTGGTAGGTCACCTTGCCGCTGAATGCCGCCTCGACCCCCTCGGCCAGGCGCTCCTTGTGGTACTCCTGGTTGAACCACACGCCGGAGACGTAGCCGGTGCCGTCGAATATCGTGATGGTGAGGATGTTCTTCCGGTTGCGCCCCCTGCGGCTCTCGACCTCGGCGACGCGGCCGATGACCGTCGCCTCCTCACCCTCTTTTACGCTGCCTATGGCCATCACGGTTGATCGGTCGAGGTAGCGTCGCGGAAAGTGGTACAGCAGGTCGGCGACAGTGTTTATATCGAGGGCGGCCAGCCTGCGCGCCACCGCGGGGCCCACGCCGGTAAGCGAGGTCACAGGGGCTGCGATGCGCGCCAGCGCGGCAACGGGTGGTGGCGTCTCCCGTGCGCCCGCCGCCTCGGCACCTTTGTTTCCAGGCTGACCTCTATCCTCCGGCACGTTGATTAACACTCCTCGCAGCGTAACGTACATACCTGCGTATTATCATACCCTGCGGGGATTACATCGCGTGGAGCGCTGTTCTGATGTAGCTCACCGTTTGGCGGGCGCTCAGACACCGACAGAAGGTGCCCTGATCCTGCGCTTAATCCTTTGGGCTGTGATACCGAAGCCCATCTCGATATAATACAGACAATCCTGTTGTCCATTCAGGAGTACTGCGGGAACATGTCCGCGAGAAGGCTGGGTAGTGACAGGGAATACTTCCAGTATCAGAGGGTTAGTAGTAAATAGATATGGCCTGGCGTTTCTATCCTCCATCGTAGTCATCGCCTTTATCATCTTCTTGTTCTCGCTGCAGACCGCCCTTGCGGCGCCGACACCGCCGACGGTACAGACCGACCCTGCCGGCGATAACTTTCTTGACGAGGCCATCCTTCACGGCCAGATAACGGCTACCGGGGGCGAGGACTGCGACGAGCGCGGCTTCGACTGGCGGCCGCACAGCGATTCGGCCTGGCAGTCGTGGACCGAGACGTCGGGCGGCCCTTTCGGCACCGGCTCTTACACTCACGATCTGACCGGCCTCGATGCCGGCAGGGTATACGCATTCCGGGCCAAAGCGCACAACTCCGCGGGATGGAGCTACGGCGCTGTTCGCACTTTCAGAGTAATCGCCATAGGCACCATGGTGACCCTGCCCGCCACCGATATCACCCCCGGTTCGGCGACCTTGAACGCGAAGCTGGTGGACGACGGGGGCTACAACCTGGGAAACCGGGCGTTCCGCTACCGCAAGGTGGGGTCTGAAACCTGGTTCAACCCGTTCGAGTCCGGCTCCTTCGGCCCGTTGGTCGCGTTCGACGACGGCTTCGAGGACGGGACACTCGATCCTTTCTTATCCAAGAGCATTTCGCAGTGGACGGTTGACGGAGAGCAGTTCTACCTCGGTGGTCACTCCGCACGGAGCGGCTTTGTCGCGAACAATGACATGTCCCACCTCGTCGTTCAAGCTACCGTTGCCAACGACGAGAGCACCCTCCGCTTCGCCTACCGGGTGTCAAGTGAGACAGATTCAGATTTCCTCGTTTTCTACATCGATGAAGAGGACGGGGGACGGTGGTCGGGAGAGACCGGCTGGCAGGAGTTCAGCCTGGCCATCCCCGCCGGAGAGCACAGGCTGGAATGGATATACCAGAAGGACGGCCATGGTGGCCAGGGTCTGGATGCGGCCTGGATTGACGAAGTTCGCATAACCAGCCCCGCTTACTTCAGCATGGGTGCTCCGAACCTTGAGCCCGGCACCACGTACGAGTGCTACTCCTACGGCTACAATCCGGCGGGTATGTCAAACGGCGGGACCCTGCAGTTCACCACAACCACCGCCGTTCCCACCATGAGCACCGGCGACGCCAGCCTCATCACCTCAATCGGCGCCACCTTGAACGGCAACATCCTGGCGGTGAACACCCTCACCCCCTGCGAAGAACGCGGCTTCGACTGGCGCAGGCAGGGCGATACAGGATGGACTTCCTGGACGGAGAGCGGCGGTTATACCACCGGTGGCTATTCTAAGGCGATCTCCGGTCTGATCCCCGCGACCACCTATGAGGTACAAGCTAAATCCCGTAACTCCGTGGGGTGGGGCTATGGGGCTGTCAAGACGTTCACGACCGCCAACGGACCGCCCGCTGTGCAGGCCGACCCGGCGACCTCCATAGACCAGGATTCAGCGATCCTGAACGGCACCATACTCCACACGGGGGGTGTGATCTGCGACTGGCGCGGTTTCCAGTACATGCCCCTGTCAGGCCAGAACTGGCTGCCACTTGACATCGAATACGGCTCTTTCGGCACCGGTCCGTTCTCATACAACCTGTCCGGCCTGGACCCGGGCACCTCCTATAAGTTCCGCTGCTTCGCCCACAACGCGTACGGCTATACCATGTCCAACGAATTGAATTTCACCACCAAAGCTGTCCCCACCGTCCAGAGCGCGCCGGCGATAATGATCACTGCGGATCACGCCATTCTTAACGGCGACATAACCGACACTGGAGGATTGGACATAGACGAGCGGGGTTTCGAATGGCACCAGCAGGGTGACCCCGGCGGGTGGCAGTCCTGGACCGAGGCCCCCGGTCCGTACGGTACTGGCATATTCTATCGCTATATTGACGGCCTGCTCCCGTACACCACCTACGAGTTCAAAGCCAAAGCGCGCAACGCGGCCGGCTGGGCCTACGGCGGCACGCTCACGTTCAGAACCCTTGCCCTTGCTCCAACCGTCACAACCGACCCCGCCACCGATATCGGGGAGGGCTACGGGATGCTGCACGGGAATATCACCGGCATCGGGGGGCAGCAATGCGACATTTACACTTTTGAATGGCGCGGGCCCGGAGAGAGCTGGAATTCCTGGTCGCAGGGCCAGGAAGGTGTCCCGCAATTCGGCACGGGGTCCTTCTCATACCATTGCGGACCATACGATCCGGGTACCACCATCGAATTCCGTTTCAAAGCCCACAACTCAGCGGGCTGGACGAACGGGGACACGCTCTCTTTTACCACTCTGCATCCGGCGGTCATGCGCACCGACCCCGCGACGGATGTGACCATCAATTCCGCGGTCCTGCATGGTGAGATACTGGACACCGGGGGAATCGACTGTGACCAGCGAGGCTTCTACGTGCGCAAGGTGGGTGCGCCCGAATGGAATGGAGCAGTCGATCCCGGGGCCTTCCCGGCGGGACCCTACAGCAAGACCGTTAGCGGCCTGGACCCGGGGTGCGATTACGAGTTCAAGGCCTATGCTTATACTCCCTATACCAGCGCCCAGGGTTTCGGGGATGTCCTGACCTTCAGGACGGCTATGCCCTCCGCCGTTCAGACAGAAACGGCTACCGATGTCGCCACCACCTCCGCCGATATCCATGGGCTGATCACGGACGCCGGTGGGGAAAACTGCGACCAGCACGGCTTCGAGTGGCGCAAACAAGGCGACGTGGACTGGCTCGGCTGGTCGGAGACCGGCGATTACCCTGCGGACATCAGGTTGTCCGACGGTTTCGAGGACGGCACAGTGCCACCCTTCTGGACCGGCGGTGCAGGTTATAGTCCCTGGGCAGTAATCGCGGGCGGCGCCGGCGGCAGTGCGTACTGCGCGAAGAGCCCGGTCATCTCCGACACGCAGAGCGCCTACATACGCGGCGGCGCTCAAGCCAAGAAGGTCAGCTTCAGATTCAAGGTCTCGAGCGAGCAGGATTATGACTCTCTCGTCTTCAAGGTGGACGAGCAGGAGGTGGCCCGCTGGTCCGGTGAGCACGACTGGGAGAGCGCGACCTTCGAACTGGCTCCAGGCCAGCACGTCTTCGACTGGTGGTACCAGAAGGACGACAACCTGAGCCAGGGCTCGGACTGCGCCTGGATAGATGACGTGCGGGCCGAGACCCCGTTCGATCTCCACCTCACCGGGCTGGACCCGGGCTCAACCTACGAGTTCCGGGCCAGGTCCCACAACTCCACCGGCTGGAGCACCGGCGAGACGCGCGTTCTCACCACCGAGAGCGGGCCGGAGGTGCATACCGGTCAAGCAACTAACGTGGGTCGCGACTCCGCCACTCTCAACGGAGAGATCACCAGCCAGGGGGCGGAGGCCTGTGACCTGAGAGGATTTGAATACCGGGCCGCGGGGCAGGAGACCTGGAGCTCATGGGTTGATACAAGCCCTTCCCCGTTCGGACCCGGGAACTATTCCGGCACAGTGTCCGGACTGCAGGCAGGCACCCGTTATTCATTCAGGGCGAAGGCCAATAACGCCGGGGGCTTGAGCTACGGGGAGATACACACCTTCGAGACCACGGACGTTCCCACCATGGAGACCGACGGCGCCACCTCTGTTGACCACGAATCCGCGGCGCTGAACGGGGTGATAGCCTCCACCGGCGGGGTCGCCTGCGACGAGCGGGGCTTCCAGTGGCGCAAACAGGGAGATGCCGCCTGGCAATCATGGACGGAAACCGGCTCCTACTCGACAGACCGGCTGAGTGAGGTAAGCCATGATTTCGAGGACGGCACCCTGGGAACGCTGTCATCGTATTCCGGCGACCCCGCCTTCAACATGGTCTGGCGCCCGGAGAAGACCGACTTGGGCGCCGGCACCGGTGCATGGTGCGCGCGTTCGCCCGTGATGCCGGATACCAAGTTGACCGAGGGTTACATCTGGCAAAGCTATATGCAGAATCTTTACAATGTTGACATCCCCGGGGACGACTACCGCATCCGCTTCGCCCGAAAGGTATCGAGCGAACAGGACCACGATTTCCTGGAGTTCTACATATATACTGACGACGGTACTCTACATCCCTTCCCGGGTCCCAGCGGAGTCTGGTCCGGGGAGGTCCCGTGGGATACGGTCAGCTACCCGATACCTGCGGGGAACAACGCCTTCTACTGGAGATATTGGAAAGATGTCGGCCATGCCGGCCTGGACGCGGCCTTGGTCGATGATATCGTAATCGAGAGCACCATCCCGTTCAGCCACAGGATAGAAGGGCTGGACATGGGGACCACCTATGAGTTCCGGTCCTTGGGCAAGAACCCTGTCTCGGCTCAGAATGCGATCCCTGATGACTACAGTTACGGGCCCTCGCAGTACTTCACCACGGCGCAGTACTCGGTCACCCGGACCAACGATGCCAGCTCTAAGACCAGCGTATCCGCCGTGCTCAACGGTGAGGTCACAAACACCGGGGGACTGGACGTCGACGAGCGGGGTTTCGAGTGGCGCAGGCAGGGCGCCGGCCAGTGGGCGTCCTGGACCGAGTCCGCCGGGCCGTACGGCACCGGCGAGTTCTCTCACGGGATCACCGGCCTGCTTGGGAACGTGACCTATGAATTCAAGGCGAAAGCGCACACCGCCGCCGGTTGGAGCGAAGGAGCCCTCAAGACATTCACTACGCCGGCAGTCCCGCCCTCCCCCTCCTCCACATGGTACCTGGCCGAGGGCACCACCGCCTGGGGGTTCGAAGCATACCTGTCCATAATGAACCCGAACCCGAGCGCCCTTACCGCCCACGTCACCTACATGCTCAAGGGTGGGGCCACCGAGACCCTCGATGTCCCTCTGCCGGCCGGGAGCCAGACCACGGTCAACCCGCGGGAAACCGTGGGGGAGCAGGACTTCTCCACGAAAGTGGTCTCCTCGGACCTCACCAAGGCGATCGCGGTGGACCGCACCATGACCTGGACCGGGGGGGCGGGAGCGAACGGCTCCGGAGCGGGACAGGAGTCCCACTCCTCCGTGGGGGTCACGGCGCCCTCTGAGGCCTGGTTCATGCCTGAAGGGAGCACGAAGTGGGGCTTCGAGACCTGGCTCTGCATCCAGAACCCGAACGCGGGGAAGGCCACCTGCGAGGTCACCTACATGATAGAGGGAGCCGACCCCGTGACAAAGGTGAAGGAAGTCCCCGGCAACTCGAGAGAGACCTTCAATATGTTCAACGACATCGGGGAGCGCGACGCCTCCATCAAGGTCACCGCGGACAAGCCGGTGATCCCGGAGAGAAGCATGTACCGAAACAACCGCAGGGAGGGACACGAGTCCATCGGCACGACGGCAGCCGCAGCTGACTTCTACCTGGCGGAGGGAACCACCGCCTACGGGTTCACCTCCTACGTGTGCGTCCAGAACCCCAACGACTCCGCCGTGGAGGTCGACATAACCTACATGACCCCTGCGGGCCCAGTCTCCCACCCGGGGAACCCGGTGCCGATGGCAGCCAACTCGCGCAAGACCATCAGGGTGAACGACGTGTTGCCCAACCAGGATTTCAGCACCCGGGTCTCCTGCTCGAAGCCCATAATCGCAGAGCGCGCCATGTACTGGGACTCAGGCACCGGTGAGGCCTGCCACGACTCCATCGGGATGGCATCGGCCCACATGACGTTCTACCTCCCGGACGGGCAGTGCTCGGATGGGTGCGAGACCTACATATGCGTGCAGAACCCGAACTCGGGCGACGTCACCGTGGAGCTCACCTACATGACCCCGGACGGCGCCGGGAACGTGAAGAAGACCGAGACGGTGGGCGGCGGCTCACGCCAGACGTTCAGCATGGGCGGCCACTCTGGGATGAGCTCCCGCGCAGCCATCATGGTGGTGAGCAAGACCGCGGGCAGGCCCATCATGGTGGAGCGCGCCATGTACTGGAACGACCGGGGCGCGGGGACGGACACCATCGGTGGCTGCTCGGACTAGAGCGGAGTTTTGACCTCGCCCCGCCGTTGCGCTATCATTCTTGACCGTTAGCGTTCCGGAAAGGAAATAAGTTGTCGAACGTCTGTGACATATGCGGGAAGAGCCCCCAGTTCGGGTTCAACGTGAGCCATTCGCACAAGAAGACCAAGCGGCGCTGGACCCCGAACGTCCACAAGATGCGCATCGTGGTGAACGGCAGCCCGCGCAGCGCGCGCGTCTGCTCGAAATGCCTCAAAGCCGGCAAGGTCCAGAAGGCCTGATCAGCCCGGCAGTTCCCCTTTTGAATACATCTCGCCGGTGTCGATATTCCATATCGACAGGATGCCGTCCTCGTAGAGCCCGACCGTAGGCGCCTCGCCTTCCTGCTTGGGCAGGGCGCAGCTTCCCGCGTTTAACAGCATGACGCCGTCGGCGACCTCGATCCTGGGGACGTGCACGTGCCCCTGGTGGAGTATGTCTACCTTCGCCTTGCGTGCCATCTTCACGAGCTCTTCCTGCGGGTACTTGTGGCCGTGGGTGATGAGGATGCGGACTCCCTCCACGCTCGCGAATGCGAAGTCCGAGAGGATGTGCGCATGGAGGGCCAGCTGGTCCACCTCGGAGTCGCAGTTGCCGCGTGCGTGGATGCGGGGCACCTCGGACTCGTTGAGCAGCTCGGCGAGGCGCCGGGGCTCGTACGTCGGGGTTATCGGGTTGAAGATACCGTGGTAGAGGACGTCACCCGCGTGGCAGATGAGGTCCAGCCCACCCCACAACGCGGCCGCCCGCTCCCACGCGGTGGGGTCCCCGTGAGTGTCGCTCACAAAACCGATTCTCATGGCCTGCCTCCCCTGGTCCTTCCCGCGGCTCGAGTCCTCAGTATCGCGTATGGATTGGCCACCGCGGCGCCCGATCCCGGTATGACCGCCGACTGGATGGCGGACCTGACGAACTGCCGGGCCTCGACGACGGAGGCCCTGAGCTCCACCCCCGCGGCAAGGCCAGCCGCTATCGCCGCGGACAGCACGCAGCCTGTGCCGTGTACGTCGGCCCCTTCGATCCATGGGCTTTTCATGACCTCTATGTCCCGGCCCTCGCAGAAGACGTCCGCCGCAAAGCTCCTTCGCTTTTCGACGAGTTTCCATCCGGTCACCAGCACCGCCTCCGCGCCCATGGATGTCAGCCGCAGTGCCGCGGCCTCCAGGTCATCGACCTCGAAGACATCGAAACCGCACAGCACTGAGACCTCTGCGCAGTTGGGGGTCAGCACCGAGGCGCGGGGCACCAGGAACTCCATGAACGCCTCCAGCGCGTCCGGGTCCAGCAGCGGGTCTCCGCCGCTGCTTGCCAGGACAGGGTCCACGACGACGGGGCCCGAGTACTCGGCGTTCCTCAGGGCGCGGCATACCGCGGTCACCATCCCCACGCCGCCGACCGCCCCGATCTTCACCGCCGCCGGTCTCCTGTCCTCGAAGACCGCCTCGACCTGTCGCTCTACCACCCCGGGCCCGACGTCAAAGCGGCCGTCCATCCCCCTCGTGCTCTGGACTGTCAGCGTGGTGGCGACCGCCATCCCGTAGATCCCGTGGGCGTCGAACGTTCGAAGGTCGGCGATAATCCCGGCGCCGCCCGACGGGTCCAGGCCAGCGATGGAGAGCGCCGTCTTCGGCTCCGCCGAGCGCCACAGGCCGTACCTGTCCGCGCCGAGCACGAGGCGAAGGCCGGGGGCCGCGTCAGAAGTGCTCATAAGGCGTTCCCCTGAGCTCCTCGCGCCCCGTTGGCGTTACTATGGCCCTGTCACGCTTGTCCCCCGTCACCGTGCCGAGCCTGGCGGCCGGGATGCCGTGCAGCGCCAGCGCGTTGACGGCGGTGTCGAAGTGGCCGGGGTGCGCGGTGAACAGCAGTTCGTAGTCCTCTCCGCCGCCCAGTGCCCACTCGAGAGGATCCCGGCCGACCTCGGCAGCCAGGCCCAGGACCTCCTCGCTCATCGGGACGAGCGCCGCCTCGACCTCGCACCCGACACGGCTCTCGTCGCAGATATGCCCGAGGTCCGGCGCGAGCCCGTCGCTCACGTCCTCCATCGCTGTCACCCCCGCGGCCGCCAGGAGGCCGCCCGCCAGTACCCTGGGACGTGGGCGCAGGTGCGCCTCGACCAGGCCGGGGTACCTCGACCTCAGTTCGTCGCTCTTCTCCCCGAGCACGAACAGCCCCGCCCCCGAGGCCCCCAGTTCGCCCGTGACGCCGATGACGTCCCCCGGGTGGGCACCGGAACGGAGGACCGCCCCTCCCGCGGGGGGAGTCCCCGCCACCGTCACCGTCAGGGCGAGGCCCGCTCCCGAGTGACAGACGTCGCCTCCTATCAGGGCGCAGTTGCACGAGGAGGCCATCTCCAGCACTCCCGCGACCAGGGAGCGGACGTCGGCCAGCTCCGGCGCGGCGCCGAACCCAAGCGACAGCAGTACGCAGGCCGGCTCGCCGCCCATCGCCGCGATATCGCTCACGCCCGCCGCCACTGCCTTCCAGCCTACGTCGGAGTAGCCGAAGTCAACCAGGGTGAAATGCACGCCCTCGTAGACGGAATCGACGGTGAGTAACACACTCCCCCCGGCGAATTCGAACAGGGCCGCGTCGTCCCCGATGGGCACGCTCACTCCCGGAGCCGGCTCGCATGCCATCTCGCGGATGAGTGCGATTATCTCAGCCTCGCTCATGCCCATGCCGCACCTCTCGCTTCAGCAGGTATTCCTGTCCGAGCCCAGGTAGTTTGCGATGAATCTCATGGCACAGAACTCGCCGCACATGGTACACCCGCTCTGGTCGCTCACAGAGCACTCGCTCAGGATGCCGCGTGCCCGTGAAGGGTTGATCGAGAGCTCGACCTGTTCCTCCCACCTGAGCGCCTTTCTGGCACGCGACATGTCGTTGTCCCACCTCATGAAGAAGTCGGGGTCTTTGGCAAGGTCGGCTGCGTGCGCCGCTATCCTGGTGACGACTGTGCCCTCGCGGACGTCCTCTACCCCGGGAAGGCCGAGGTGCTCCCTCGGTGTGACGTAGCATAGGTAGTCGGCCCCGGATGCCGCTGCCAGCGCGCCGCCCATCCCCGCGACGATGTGGTCGTAGCCCGGCGCCACGTCTGTCACCAGCGGGCCGAGCACGTAGAAGGGCGCTCCGCGGCAGATGTCCTTTGCGAGCTTCACGTTCTCGACCACCTGGCCCAGCGGGACGTGACCCGGTCCTTCCACCATCGCCTGTACGCCCGCCTCCCTGCACCGGCCGACAAGCTCGCCGAGAGTGATGAGCTCCTGGACCTGCGCGGCGTCCGTCGCGTCCGCGACCGCGCCGGGCCTGAAGCCGTCGCCCAGGCTGAGGGTGAGCTCGTATCGCCTGGCGATGTCGAGCAGCCGGTCGAACTCCGAGTAGAGCGGGTTCTCCTTTTCGTTGAACAGTATCCAGCCGGACAGGAACGCTCCACCGCGGCTCACGATGTCGGCGATGCGCCCGGTCTTCTGCAGGGCCTCTATCGCCCTGGATGTGACACCGCAGTGAACGGTCACAAAATCCACGCCGTCGGCCGCGTGCCGCTCGATAGCCTCGAACATGTCGTCGGAAGTCATCTGCACTATGCTGCCGCGCCTGTCCTGGGACTCTATGGCGGCCTGGTAGATGGGGACAGTCCCAACGGGGACCTTGGACTTTCCGATGACCGCCCGCCTCACCGCGTCGATGTCGCCGCCGGTCGAGAGGTCCATGACGGTATCGGCGCCGGCATCCTCCGCGGCCTCGAGCTTCTCCAGCTCGAGCGCGAGGTCGATCCTGTCCGCGGACGTGCCCAGGTTGGCGTTGACCTTGGTGCGCAGGCCCCTGCCTATCGCGCACGGACGCGCGAGCTCGCGCAGGGAGTTAAGTGTGAGCACCGCGGTGCCCTCCACGACCTCCGCCGCGATGTCCTCAACGCCGAGAGGCTCTCCCTCCGCGGCCCTCTCGAGCGCGGTCGGGATGTCGCCGCTATTGAGCCTCTCGATCAGAGTGCCGTTCTCTTTCAACTCAATTACCCCCGGTATGCATCATCTGAGCGGGGCTTCCGCCCCAGCTCCCGCAGCAGCGCTGAGGTCGCCGCGCTCATGTCGGCGGCCCTCGTGACCGCGGAGACCACGGCGACACCGGCGGCGCCGGCCTCTACGACGGATGCCGCCGTTTCGGCCGTGATGCCGCCGACTCCTATCACCGGCGCGTGCACCGCCTCGCTGTAACTTGAGATCCCTTCGAGCCCGATCGGCTCCCCGGCATCGCCCTTCGTCGCTGAGCCGAAGACGGGCCCCACTCCCAGGTAGTCTGCCCCACGTGCGAGCGCTTCGCGGGCCTGCTCCACGCTCTCGGGCGAGAACCCTATTATGGAGCCCGGCAACAACTTCTCCCTTGCCGAGCCTACGTCCATGTCCTCCACCCCCAGGTGGACACCGTCGGCGCGGACGCCGGCCGCTATCTCCACCCTGTCGTTCACCATGAACAGGGCGTGGCTCTCACGGCAGAGCCTGCTGACCGCCGAAGCCACCCCGGCGAACTCCCGGTCGCTCATCTCCTTGTCCCTCATCTGAATCGCCCTGCAGCCCGCGGCCAGGGCTTCGGCCGCGACGTCCTCGTGGCCCCGGTCGTCGCTGACCCGCTCCGTTATAACGATGAGCCTCAACAGCCGGAGAAGGTCCGGCTTTATGGCGCAGCTCAACCGCCGCCTCCCCGCACAAGCTCGAGGGCCAGCTCGGCGGACTTCCTGCCGGAGAGGAACATCCCTCCGAATATCGCTCCCATCCGCGGTGAGCCGTAGACGGCGTTCGCCGCCATGCCTGTGACCAGGAGCCCCGGGTAGACCTGGCGCGTGTTGTGCACGATTTCCGACTCGCCGACATCGGCCCACATGGGTTTCTCCCCCACCAGGTCCCCCGAATCGGTGAACAGCCTGCACCCCGGAATCTTTCGCTTCACGGTGCGCACGACGTTCGCGTCGTGCCCGGTCGCGTCGATCACCACTTTCGCCTCGAGCGCGAGCGGGTCGACATGCAGGCTCGCAAGCTCGACGGCCCTCCAGTTGAGCACCACACCGGTGACCCTGTCCTCTTCGCGTATCAGCACGTCCTCTATCGACACGCCTACCCACACTCGGACGCCTGCGTCGATGGCCGCGGCGGTGCACTTGGTGACCGTCTCGACCGAGTCTCCCACGTAGTAGCCCTCATGGAACGGCTCTAAGGACACGCCGAAGCCGCTTACAATCTCCATTGCCTCTTCCTGGATGACAATCCTCGGGAAGAGCATCCCCCCACCCCACATCCCCCCTCCTATGTGGAGGTTCCGCTCGAATACGGCGACCTTGAGCCCCTCCCTGGCAAGGAAGTAGGCGCAGGTCATCCCCGATGGACCACCCCCCGCGACGGCTACATCGAGCTCGAGCGAATCTAGGAAATCGCGGGTGAAGCCCTCCACGATACCCCTGGTGACTTCGATCTCCGACAGCGGCATCTGACGCCCTCCTTTTCCGTGCGAGCAATAAAAAAGCCGGCCACCGTATGGCTCGGCCTCAGGCTCGCCCTATGACAATCCCTACGCTGGCATTACCCGACAGGTTCATGCGGTCGACGGGTCTCGCCCATCCTCTCAGCCCGCTAACACGAGCTCCCGCTGTACAGGCTTTATTCAGTTGAGGACATTATATCCCTGCCCCGCCGGGGCGACAACACGAGCGCTCGTTGCTACAATTGCTCCTGGAGCCGTGTAACCGGCACCGCGCGATTGAAGATCCCGAGAAGGAAGGCCTTGTGGAGAAGCCCCTTCGCATACTGATGCTCGAGGACAATCCGGCCGACGCCGAGCTCGTAACATACCAGCTCAAGAAGGGCGGGCTCGAGTTCGTCTCAAAGCGCGTCGAGAAAGAGGCTGATTTCAGAAGGGAGCTCACCGATTTCGAGCCTGACATCCTCCTCCTCGACTTCGAACTGCCCACCTTTGACGGGCTTTCCGCCCTCCTCGCGGCCAGATCAATAGCCCCCGACGTGCCGGCAATATTCGTGACCGGTGTGATGGGCGAGGACTCGGCGGTGGACATGCTGCACCAAGGAGCCACGGACTACGTCCTGAAGGACAACCTCTCTCGACTCGTGCCCGCGGTTGAAAGAGCGCTGAGCGAAGCCGAGGAACTCGCGAAACTGAAGGCGGCCGAGGAAGCGCTGCGCCAGGGCGAACTGAAGTACAGCCAGATGTTCCAGAACATCCACAGCGGGGTCGCCGTGTACAGGGCGAGGGACAACGGCGAGGATTTCATCTTCGTTGACTTCAACAAGGCCGCAGAGAGAATCGACGGTATCTCCAGGGAAGAAGTGGTGGGGAAATCCGTCCTGGAGGTCTTCCCGGGCATACGCGGGTTCGGCCTCTTCGAGGTTTTCCAGCGCGTGTGGCGGACCGGCGTACCCGAGCGCCATCCCGAGGGTCACTACTCGGACGACAGGATCAGCGGCTGGAGGGACAACTACCTCTACAGGCTGCCTTCCGCTGAGCTGGTGGTGGTCTACGAGGACATCTCCGAGCGCAAGATGATGGAGGAGTCGCTCCGCGCCAGCCAGGAGAGGCTGGCAACCTCGCAGGAGGTAGGAAGGCTGGGAAGCTGGGAATATGACGTGGACAGCCACGAGATACAGTGGTCGCTCCAGACGTTCCGGCTGTACGAGCGTGACCCGGCACTCGGCCCTCCCGGCGAAGAGGAGGAAGCCCGTTATTACTCAGAAGAACAGGCCCGGATCCTTCGGGGATACGCGGCTCGCGCCATTGCCGAAGGCAACGAACTGGAATACGACTTCGAGGTGCTGCTGCCCAGCGGCAGGCAGGCCTATTACTCTGCGATGTTGCGGCCGTTCAAGGACGGCAGCGGCCGCGTAACACTGCTACGTGGAACAGTGCAGGACATAACCGAGCGAAAGCAGGCGGAGCTGGAGAGGGCGGCACTGAGCAGGAGGCTGAAAGCGATCCTCGATAGTGCCCGCGAGGGGATATTGACGCTGGACATGCAGCGGGTCATCACCTCCGTGAACCCGGCCGCTGAAGGGATCCTCGGCTACACGGAAGAGGAACTGGTCGGTCAGAGCATGGAGGTCCTGTACGCGTCCCGGGAAGCCTTTGATGAAATGGGTCAGAGGTTCTACCCGGTCATATTGGAAAAAGGTTCGGTGCGCGACGAGCTCGAGGTAATTCGCTCTGACGGAACGCTGATACCCACCGAAGCGACGGTGGCGCTGCTGGCGGAGGAAGACGAACCCGTCGGAATCGTCACGGTCTTCCGCGACACCTCCGACCGCAAGAGGATGGAGGAAAGGCAGGGATTCACGGCGCGGCTGCTCTCACTGCTCAACGAGAGGATCGGCACTGAAGACACCATACGACAGCTGCTCGAGGCGATAAAGGACTTCACCGGGATCGAAGCCGCCGGGATACGCCTGGCCGAGGGCGACGACTACCCTTACTTCCAAACAAACGGCTTTCCGGGAAGCTTCGTGGAGGCCGAGACACACCTCTGCGCCCGTGACGAGAACGGAGAAGTACTGCGCGACCCCGAAGGCAATCCGTTCCTGGATTGCATGTGCGGCAACGTGATACAGGGGCGGACCGACCCGAACCTTCCGTTCTTCACGGAAAGGGGCAGTTTCTGGACGAACAGCACGAGCGGGCTGCTGGCCTCGACGACGGAGGCTGACAGGGAGGCGCCGATCCGCAACAGGTTCGCAGGAGAGGGCTACGAGTCGGTGGCGCTCATCCCCCTGCGTTCGGAGAACAGGGTCATAGGCCTCCTCCAGCTGAACGACAGGCGCAGGGACATGTTCGACATCGACGCTGTGCTCTACTTCGAGGGAATCGCGGACAGTATCGGCATAGCGGTGGACAGGAAGAACACCGTTGGCGCGCTGCGGAGGAGAGAAGAAGAGTTGCAGCAGCTCGTCGACAAGATGATAAACGCTTTCGTGCTCTTCGAGTCGGTTTTCGACGAGTCCAGCGCGTTCGTGAGCTACAGGTTCGTCTATATCAATGAGGCATACGAGCGAATAACGGGGGTGAAGAACGAGGAGGTCAGGGGAAAGACGGTCCACGAGGTCTGGCCGGCCACCGAGCCGGAGTGGATAAAGAGGTACGGGGAGGTCGCCGTCACCGGGGTGTCCCAGACTTTCGACCTCTATCACGACCCGACCGCTAAGCTCTACCACTGCACGGTTTACCGCCCGTGGGAGACCGACGACCGTTTCTGCGTGGTGTTCGAGGACATCACAGAGCGCGAGGCCGCGGAGAGCGCCGCGGGCCTGCTCGCCGAATTAGCGGTCAGGTTCATCAACGTGCACTCCGAGGACCTGGGCTCCCAAACCGAGCGAACGCTTCAGGACATCGCCGCCCTGGCCGGAGCGGACAGGTGCTTTCTTCATCTCGGCACCTACGAGACGGAGGCGATCGAGCAGGCATACGAGTGGCACCGGCCCGAGCTGAAGTCCAGGGCCAGAGATCTCATCGGGCTCGATCTGCGCCCGATGGCGTGGCTGATACCGATGCTCGAGAGCTCCCGGACGATCAGGTTCACTTCGCCCGATGACCTGCCCCAGGAGGCTGAGCTCGAGCGCTCAGCATGGAGATCGGTAGGGATAGTGTCCCTCCTTGCAGTGCCCCTCATCCCGGAGGGAACCCTCACCGGTCTATTGGGCCTGACGTCCGAAAAAGGCCCGCGGGTCTGGAGCGACGCCGAGGAGAACATGCTCAGGCAGGCTGCGAACCTGCTGTCCAACGTCCTGGCGCGCACGCGGGCTGAGGAGGCCCTGCGCGCGAGCGAGGCCTACTACCAGGCTCTGCTCGAACAGAGCATAGACTGCATCACCGTACTCGACGAGACGGGGACCATCCGCTACGAGAGCCCTTCCGTAACTGCGTTGCTCGGGTACGAGCCGGATGAGCTCCTCGGTATGAACGTCTTCGATTACGTCCACCCGGACGACATTCCGGCCGCCGTCGAGGCGTTCTCGAAGGGCCTCGGGTCCCCCGTGGGATCGAGCGCGTATATGGAGGTCCGCTTCAAGCACAAGGACGGCACGTGGCGCTGGTTCGGTGGTGTTGGCTGGAACATGCTGAACGACCCCGTCGTTAGCGGCGTGATATTGAACAGCAGGGAGATCACGGGCCCCGGCCCTGCTCCCAGCGACGAGGATGGGCTCCGCTAGCCGGGCGCGCGCCTGAAGGAGCCTAAGCGTTTCGAGAGAAATAATGGGGTGTCCCGCACCCGCATGGAGAGCTGAGAGGTGAGCCGATTGGGCGACAGCGAAGATAACAAGGCCGATCCGAAGCGCGCTTCGAGGCTGTGGACCCCCGGCGGGGACGCCGAGGCAACCGGCGCCGGGGAGGAAGCAGCCGAGGAGCCGGAGGAGATCTCCGACGAGGAGCTCCGCCGCCGCATAGAGGAAGCCATGGAGAAGATAACCGTCACCGACGTGGTCGTTGACATGATGGTGTCGCTCTCCAGCCTTGCATACCAGAAGATGGGCATCCCTCACGAGGTGAACGAGAAGTACCGCGACCTGGAGCAGGCGCGGATGGCCATCGACTGCCTGGACGCGCTCCTGAAGACGCTCGAAGGAAGGCTCCCCGAAGATGTGACAGGCCCGCTCGTCGGGGCCCTGGACAGCCTCAAGCTCAATTTCGCGCGGGAGTCCTGAGCCGGGCTACCGGACCGCGGCTTTCGCGACGCCCCCCTGGGTGATTATGTAATAGGTCCCTCCCAGGGGATCGACCGGGACGCCGCTCGCGAAATACTGAGCCAGCTGGTTGATGCCGGTCGGATAGACGCCGTTCTCCGCGTAGTATGCCTGGATGGCCGAGTCGATCATCTTGAGGTTGGCCTGGCGGACGGCGTTGTTCGCCTGCTGCACGGCGTTGTCCGTGGAGACATCCTCCTCGGTCTGGCCTCCCGGTACGCTCGACGTCGTTCCCGAACCGCCGCATCCCGCCAGAACCACGGTCAATATCGCGAACAGAAGCAGGGCCGCCGTCACGGCACAGGTCTTTCTCATGAACCTACCCCCTCAGTACGTCTCGGGTCCTTCGCCACCGCGGCCGACGACCTCCTGGTAGGCCAGGCCCGAAACCTGCGCTACGTTCAGGACGCAGGTGACGTACTCCGACGTCTCGCCGGCGGCCGGGTTCACGATGGCCGCTTTGCTCAGGACCAGGAACTCCCCCTCGAGGACGCCCTCGAGTGTGCCGCGGTACTTGATGGGACCGCAGAACGCGACTATCTCCTGCCCGCGCCACTGCGCGACGTATGCGACAAGGTCCAACTCTCACGTCCTCCTTGTCCGGTGGGGCCGCCGGCCCCGCTTCTCCTTCGACACTAATTAGTTATCGGTCGGACCGGCCAATACCTGCAGACCCCCGGTCTGCGCGTATATGATTAACCGACGACATGCACAGGAGGGGAAGAAATGCCTGAAGAGCTAATGACCCCCGAAGAGGAGCAGCGCCTGATAGACGAGAGCATGCTCGTCGGCATCGACCAGGCGAAGGCGACCCGCGTGTTCCTCAAGCAGAGGGCGCGATTCCCCAGGGTCCGGGGCAGGTGCGGGGACCTGGAGCCCAATGTCTTCTTCGGCTATACCGACCACCCTCTCGACGTCGACGGGACACCTCCCGCCTCCCCGTTCACCTTCTTTATCAAGTACAGGGGCAGGCAGGCCTGCTGCATACTCTCCGTGGACACGGTGAGGCGCGAGGGAAACTCGTTCATCTTCGGGGCCAGCGCCTACGACGTCTTCAAGATAGTCAACCTGGACACAATGAACAGGCACGAGTACCTCACGACCTCGAAGAAGGCCAAGCGCATGCCGGTCACCCTCCGGGTGGATTTCCTGCGCGCGGATGCCTACCGCCTCAGGCTCGCGAGGGGCGGCACCGTCCCGGAAAACGACACGCCCATGCTCCACGGGGACATCCGCGACCCCTCCCTGAAAGTCTCCCTGGAGGAGACCGAAGACCGGTTCACGGTGTCGACGAGCGAAATCCGGCTCGATTTGTACAAGTCAGACTTCAGAATCGAGATCCTTGACTCCGACGGCAGGCTGGTTACGGAATCGGGGAGCGATACGAAGGACGAGTTCCCAACGCCCTTCGATTCCTTCCCAATGGGTTTCATACGAGACAGAAGGGCGAAACGCACATACGGCGTAGAGTCGTTCGTTCTCTATCCCGGTGAGGCGGTGTACGGTCTCGGCGAGACGTTCGGCCCTGCGAACAAGGTCGGCAAGACAGTGGGCTTCTGGTGCATCGAGGGTCTGGGAAACACCTCGGGACGTGTCTACAAGTGTGTTCCTTTCTTCATGAGCACGCGGGGATACGGAGTATTCGTCAATGAGAGCCGGCCAATGACGTTCTGGGTCGGCAGCAGGGAGACGTGCAAGAACCTGTTCGCCGTCGAGGGCGACCTCATCGACTATTTCTTCTTCTACGGGCCGTCGTTCAAGAAGGTGCTCGACACTTACACCGAGCTGACCGGCAAGCCTCCCGTGCCGCCTAAATGGTCTTTCGGCACCTGGATATCGCGCATCAGCTACTACTCGCAGAAGCAGGTGATGGCGGTGGCCTCCAGGCTGCGCCAGATGCGGTTTCCAGCGGACGTCATCCACATCGACACAGGCTGGTTCGACGTGGACTGGCGGTGCGACTGGAAGTTCAATGCCGAGAGGTTCCCGGACCCGGAAGGGATGTTCGCCGACGCAGCGGACATGGGGTTCAGGATATGCCTCTGGCAGATACCTTACGTGCTCAAGGAGACCCAGGAGTACCGCGACGCGAAGAAGTCCCGCGCCCTGGCGAAGAACAACGGCCCGTTCGCGTTCCTGATGCAGTTCGAGGGCGCGCCGATCGACTTTTCGAGGCCCGAGGGCGTTGCGTGGTACAAGGAGCGCATACGCAAGCTCCTGGAGATGGGAGCCGCGGCGATAAAGGTTGACTTCGGGGAGGGCGTTGAGCCTCGGATGAGCTTCCGCGCGGGCGACGGCAGGCTCATGCACAACCTCTTTCCGCTTCTGTACCAGAAGGCGGCGTTCGAGGTCACTGAGGAGACAAGAGGCAGGGGTGAGGGGGTTATCTGGGCCCGCAGCGGCTACGCCGGGAGCCAGCGTTACCCGCTGCACTGGTCGGGTGACAACTCTTCCAACTTCGAGAACCTCCTGAGCTCGCTTCGCGGCGGCCTCAACCTCGGCCTCTCCGGCTTCACCTACTGGAGTCAGGACATCGGCGGATTCGTCGGCGTGCCCAGCGAGGAACTGTTCATCCGGTGGACGCAGCTGTCGATGTTCCAGTCACATGTCCGCTTTCACGGCAATCCTCCCCACTACAAGGAGCCCTGGAATTTCGAGCCGGAGACACAGCGCGTCGTGAGGGAGTATCTCGAGCTGCGTTATCGCCTGATCCCCTACCTCGTCAGCGAATCTGCAATCGCGGGAAAGGGGGGGCTTCCGCTGCTGCGCCACCTGGTCATCGATTTCCAGGACGATCCGACCGTCTTCAACATCGAAGACCAGTTCATGTGTGGGACGAACCTCCTGGTTGCGCCGGTGATGACCCGGGAGAACCAGAGACCGGTCTACCTGCCCGGGGGCACCTGGTACGACTTCTGGACCGGCGAGGCCCTGAATGGACCCTTGTGGATCGAGCGAAAGGCCGGCATCGAGACCATACCGGTGTACGCGAGAGGGGGAAGCATCCTGCCCCTGGCAAAAGCCGCCCTGTGCACGGACGAGCTCTGCCTTGATGGCATGACACTCAGGGTCTTTCCCGACAGTGACGGTAAGGCGTCGTACAGCCTGCTGGATGGGGACGACCGGCTCGAAATTGATGCCCGCGTCGCGGGTGAATCCGGCTCGGTCACGCTGAGCGGAGGAGCGCCTGACGGTCTCGTTGTGGAGCTTCCTGACGGCCGAGGCGCAGGCTTCGGTCCAACGTTCGCTCAGCAGGGCTGACGCCGGCCTAGCGCGGCTTGCTGTTCCGTGCTGCAGCGGCAACCGTTTCTTCGATCCTCCTTGACCTGGTCTCAGGGCGCTTCGCGTCGAGTATCCAGCCGAGTATCAGCTTCTTCGACGAGTCGCTGAACGCTTCGAAGTTCTTCTTTGCCTGGATGTCGACATCAAGGGCCTTTCGCAGGTCCGGGGGTATCTTGAGGGCTTCGATCTCGTCAAGTCTTGACCACGAGCCGTCATTCTTCGCAGCCTCGACTTTCGCCAGTCCAGCTTCGGTCATGAGGCCCTGCTCCAGAAGTCGCTCGACACGCTGCTTGTTGGACCTCGCCCAGACGCTTCCCGGTTTCCGTGGGGTCAGCAGCAGCAGGTACGAGTCGTCATCGAGGGTCCTGGCCCTCCCGTCTATCCAGCCGAAACAGAGCGCTTCCTCGACGGCCTCCTCATAGGTCACCCCTGGTTTCCGGCTGCCCTTCTTCGAGATGACTATCCAGGCGCCAGGGGAAGCCGCGTAGTTATTCTCCAGCCATGAGCGAAGACGGCTCCGGCTCTTTGGCTCCAGTCTCTCAAGTTCATCAGCCTTCGCCACTTAACCCCCCGACGGTGAAAGCAACACGTGATGATTGACTGGCGTGGTGCGCTTGGAGGGATTCGAACCGCCCTCCGTCGCTTCGCTCTCCATAGGGGGGGCAGGCCCCCCTCTGGCGCTCGCTCACGCTCGCTGTCACCCCCCCCGAGTCAGATTTCCGGGGGGATGCTCCCCCCGGAAAGAAATCGACCCCCCTGTCGGGGATTCGAATCCCTCCAAGCAACACGTGATGATTGACTGGCGTGGTGCGCTTGGAGGGATTCGAACCCCCGACACGTGGCTCCGGAGGCCACTGCTCTGTCCCCTGAGCTACAAGCGCACGGTGAAAGTGAAGGTCAGTCGGCATGCTGCCGGCAGTACTCCAGGTAGCGTTCCCACTCAGGCCTGAGGGGTCCCAGCTCCAGGCTCACCGTTGCCGGCCCCCTGGGAACACCCGGCTTCCGGAAGGGCTTCAGGCCGGCCTCGACAGGAAGCTTGTCGCGTTTCCTGCCGTTGCACTTCCTGCAGGCTGCGACTACGTTCTCCCAGGCGTGCCCGCCGCCCCTGCTCCGCGGCACCACGTGGTCGACGGTCTCAGCCGGGCCCCCGCAGTACTGGCAGGTCCAGCTGTCGCGCGCGAACACCGCCCTGCGTGAGAGGTTCGCCCGGCCGTAGTAAGGCACTTTAACGAAGTACGAGAGCCTTATCACCGACGGTATCGGTATTGTGAGCCTCTCGGAGTGGAAGGCGTACCCGTCGGACTCTAGCACCTCTGCCTTTCCCTTGAGGAGGAGCACCACGGCGCGCCGCGCGCTCACCGCGCACAGCGGCTCGAAAGTAGCGTTCAGAAGCAGGACCCTGTTCATAATCCCCTCAAGGGGCCGGCCGACTCTTGCTCAGTATATTACATCAACGGCCGTGGTCCGTCAGCGCCACCGAATGAGCCGGGGCCCGAGAGCCCCGGCTCAAACGCTGTTCACTACTGTTACTGATGTTGCTAACGCAACGAAAGTGGTCTGACCCCATTCGTTACAGTTTGAACTCGGTCTTTTTGCCCCAGATGCCGAGCGATACGCCGAGCTCCTCGTGCTCCTGGCCGGCCTCCTCGAGGGGGACGCCTTTCATGGCCGCGTCTATCGCCTGCCGGAAGGCCTTCGCGCCGGCAACCGGGCCGTACGGGTGGGCGTGTATGCCCCCGCCCGAGCCTATCATCACCTCGTTGCCGAGTTCGCGGACGATGTCGGGCACGTTCGTTGGCGTTATGCCCCCCGAGGGCATGGGCATGGTGGGCTTGAGGTCGCCGAACGGGTAGGTCAGGCACATCGTGGTCTGGCGGAACCGCTCCGGCAGGTACGGCGCCTTGCCGCCGAGCGCGAACGGGACGACCAGGAAGTCCGCGCCGCAGAGCCTCGGTATCTTGCCCAGCATTATCCACGAAGAGACACCGTGTTCCGGCGACATGTAGAAGGCTCCGGCGCAGTCCATGTGCGCGAGGACGGGCAGGTTGACCTGGTTGTCCTCGGCGATGGACCTCATGGCTTCGGGACCGACGGCCAGGTAGTTGACCATCAGGGCGTTTCCGCCGGCGTCCTTCACCGCACGAGCCAGGTCGAGCATCTTGGGCAGGCGGTCGGTGATGTTGACCGTGTAGAGGGTGTGCTCGCCGGTCTCCTCGAAGACGCGCTTTTCCATCTTCATGTAGGCTTTGACCCTCTTGATGACGCCGTTATACGCCATGTCCGCGATGAGCTCGTCGTCCTTGACCACGTCACACCCTCCGAGGGCGGCCTTGTAGAAGAGGTCCGTTCCGACATCGAGAGGATATCCGCTGCAGGGTTTTATCATGTTGTTGAGAAGGGGGCGCCTCTTGTTCTTCGGGATGCCGAGAGACTTATAAACCCCGTCGATACCGAACCTGGGCCCCTGGAACCCGTCGAGCAGTACCCTGGGCATCCGCAGGTCGAGGAGCTTTATCTTCCCGCCCATGCTGATGTTGCCGAGGCACGCCGTCAGGAGCATCGGGATCTGTGACTCGATGTTGGCGGCCGGGAAGGCCACCTGGGCGATGTACTGGCGGTCCGTAACGTCCGCCGGGACTATCCACTCGTACTCCGGGGCCTCGTAGATGGCGATGACCTTCGCCACGTGCTGCGCCCGGATCTCGGGGGTCTCCATCGGCGTCGGCGTCCAGGTGCCGGTCGACTGCTCGATCGCGAGCACCGGCGCGAGCGCGACGACGTCCAGCTCTTTCGGGAACGAGATGTAGTAGGTTGCTATGACGTGGTTCTCGAAGTCTATCCCCTCCGGCAGGGCGCGCGGCTCGGCGTCGTACGGCCCGAGCTCGCAGACGTCCGCCGCGGCGGCCTTCTTCGGCGCCGCTTTCTTCGACGCTGCTTTCTTCTTTGCTGCTGGCATCCTGGTCCTCCTTATCCTTAAACCTCTACCGGCTTTCTCTTTCCGTCCATCTATCGTCTCGCCGCCGGGCTCAGCCCTTGTCGGCGTTTATCCTCCGGTACAGCTTCTTGAGGCTCCTGTAGGACTCCTTGAACGTCTCGAAGCTCTTCTCGTAGAGACCGGCGTACTCGCTCCTGGGCTTGAAAGTATCACGCACCTTGACGACGTTGCGCAGCGAGGGGTAGTCGGGATACGCGCCCAGCCCCACCGCGGCGATCAGCGCCGCGCCGCGCGCTCCGGAGTGCTGCGGCTCGGCCACCGCCTCGATCGTCACCCCCATCACGTCGGCGAATATCTGCATCCACAGGTCGCTCTTCGCCCCGCCGCCTATCGCCCTGAGGAGAACGTCATTGAATCCGCAGGAGCGGACGCCCTCCAGCATCCAGCGGCCGTGCAGCGCAACGCCCTCGAAGACGGCCCGCACCATGTCGCGGCCACGGTGGTCCAGGCTCAGGTTGAGGAAGCCGCCCCGCACCGTGGTGTCGGGGATGGGCGAGCGCTCACCGTACATCCAAGGATTGAATATGAGGCCGTGGCTACCCGGCTCGGCGGTGGAGGCGACCTCGTTCAGGAAATCCATCAGCTCGAGGTCGGCGCTCTGCTCTATGTCGCAGGGCAGCAGGTGCTCGCTGAACCACTTGAAGCACGCGCCGGCGCTCTCCGTCTCGGACACCAGTATGTGCCGGTTGGGGTCGGCGGAGGCAATGCTCACTATGCCCATGCGCCCGTTGTTCACGGACTTCGGCATGGTGACCGCTATCCACCCCGAGGACCCGACGTACACGTGGCCCTGCCCGTCTATCAGCGCCCCCGAGCCGACCGTGGCGCTCGGCACGTCGCCGGTCCCCGCGAACACCGGGATCCCCGGCGGCAGGTTCATCTCCTCGGCCGCCTTTCCCGTCAGTTCTCCGGCCTTGTCGTGCGAGGCCGCGAGGCGCGGCATCTTGTCTGTGTCTATCCTGAACAACTTGAAGAGAGTGTAATCCCAGTCCTTCTTCTTGAAGTTGAACCCGCCGGTCGCGGAGGCGGCGGAGTAGTCATAGACGAACTCGCCGCAGGAGCGGTGGACGAGGTAGCTGTCCACCTCCAGTATCTTGTGCGCCGCGTTGTAGATCCCGAGCTCGTGCTGTTTGAGCCACATCAGTTTCGCAATGACGTCCTTGCCTGTCGGAATCCCTCCGGCAACGGCGAGGAGCAGGGGTTTGGTCAGCCAGCGGACTATCTTGTCCGCCTGCTCCTGGGCGCGGCCGTCCAGCCAGATTATGGCCGGCCGGAGCGGCTTTCCCTCCGGGTCGACAGGGAGCACTCCCAGCATCTGCGTCGAGAAGACGATGCCGGCCACACGGGAGGGGTCCACCCCCGTCTCCGCGAGGACCTCGCGTGTCGTCCCGGTAACAGCCTGCCACCAGTCGTCGGGGTCCTGCTCGGCCCAGTTCTCCCTGGGAAAGCTCGTCTCGTAGGGGGAAAAGCGGTCCGCGAGGATGTTCCCCTCCAGGTCGCATAGGGCTGCCTTGCTGCCCCCGGTCCCGACGTCGTGGGCTATCAGGTACCTGTCTTGCGACACTCGGCATCACCCCTCTTCCCCCCGCCTGAGGCGGGACCGTCCGCGCCGGCGCCGTCGAGAAGCAGCGTGAGCGCGGCCTGTTTCATGTTCCTGCCCACCGAATCGAACCGCCTTCCGGTGCCGATGATGGTCCCGTAGAAATCGAGTCCCTCCGTCATGGCTATAACGAGGTCGGCCATCTGGCGGGGTTCCATCTCCCTTACGACCCCGAGCTCCATCAACCGGCCGAACTCCACGGAGAGCATGTCGGCGAACCGCGAGTACATGCGCCTGAAGCGCTTGTGTATCTCCTTGTTGTGAAACCCAAGATAGTGACACGCGTTGAACACGCTCTGGTCTACGTAGACCATCCAATCCCTGCTGAAGAGCATTTCGAGGATGGCGGAAAGGCGCTCCTGCGGGTCCTCGATGTCCCCGATCCAGCCGAGGTAGGTCTCGCCGTACTGCTGGGCGATATAATCCACCAGCGCGAGCGTCATCTGCTCCTTGGTTGAGAAGTAGTGGATCAGGAGGCTCGGGTGCACTCCCATCGAGCCCGCTATCTTGGCGAGCGACGAGCCCTCGATGCCCTCTTCGCCCAGCACCTTGTAGAAGTGCTCGAGGATCTCCTGCTTCCTGATGGGCGCCCTGTCGCTCGGCCTGGCCATGATTAATTCACCGAACCTTCAATTAATTATCCAGGATAATAGAACGCGGCGCGCGGCAAAGTCAAGGAACTTCCCTCTCAGGCCAGCGGTCGGGGAGCACGGCAGGCCAGGCGCTCGGCGGCGAGCGCCCCCAGCGCGGCGAGGTCTTCCGTATGGAGGTAGAAAGGGGCGCTGGGCCTGAAGAGCACGCGCGCTTCCCCGGCTACATCCTCGCAGGCCGGCCATAACACTACCAGGAGGGGGACCCTGGGCAGGGCCGGTATCAGGAAGGCGTACCTGCCGGCGTCTTCCGGCTCTCCCCCCAGCGCGGCGGCCGCATCCGCGAAAGCATCCGGGGCTTCCCCGAAGTGCCGGGCCAGCTTCGCCTCGGCCATCGCCTCGAAAGCGCGTGAGAAATCCCTGCCCCCCGGCATGTCGCGGTAGGCGAGCCACCCTTCGGCCCGCAGCGGCTCTCCCCGGTAGAACAGGTAGTGGAGCGCGATTATCGCCGTCGCCCCCGAGAGCCTCCTCCCCTCATCGCCCGTCACCTCGCCGGTGGCTGACGCCACACGAACCTCCGCTCCCAGGAACGGCAGCACGAAAGTTCCCGCTTCCTCGTCGAACGCGATGCCGCGCTCCGCGGCCGCCATTACCGGGTCCAGGGCCCGCACCGACTCGACCGCCTTCGCCTCCGCAATCGCGTACGCCCCGCGGTCCTCGAACATCATCGGCAAGGAAGCAGCACCTCCGTTTTGCGTCAACTCCTGTAGAATACACACGTACCGTAGCTATTCTAGCAGGGGAACATATTGCACTGGACGACTCACGTAGTGGCCGGGGCGGCCGCGGGCTACCTGGTCGGGAGCCCCGTGCCCGCCGCTCTTCTCGGTTTCGCGAGCCACCCGCTGCTCGATATGGCCCCCCACTACGACCCGGACTCGGAGGTCGGCTACGTGCTGGACGCGGCGACCGGCTGCGTCGCCATGTCGCTCCTGGCCGCGAACGGGGCCATCCGAAGGACGGACAGGCATCGCGCCGCGCTCTGGGGTGCCGTCGGGAGCGCGCTCCCTGACCTCGAGCTGCTGGTCAAGCTGGTCGACAGGGATTTCGAGACCGAGAGCTACATCTTCCCGTGGCACAACGGGAAGCTCCCGCACCGTCAGACCCATTTCGCGGGCTCGACCCTGCTGCAGCTCGCGCTGGTGCTGGTGATGCTCAGGCTGATAGCGGGCAGGGTGAAGAAGAGGCGCCTCAGGCAAGCTTGAGCAGCTGGTGCACCCGTGGGATGACGCGTACGTCGGGATAGAGCTCGAGCGCCCTCCGCTGCATATCGAGCAGCGGGCCGCCGCCGAGCCCGACCTCGCCGCGCCGGCCTGTCACCGGCTGTATCACTATCGTCGCGTCACGGCCCGAGGCCTTGACCAGCTTCACACCGGCCATGACCTCCTGTGCGTCGAACTCCTCGGTGACGACGAGCTTGACGAAGAGGTGCGGGACCTCGCAGGCTTTCAGGAACTCGAGGTTCACCTCGAACCTCTCCTCCTCACCTGTGCAGGACGGGAGTTTGAGGTCGGCCGATATGTAGTCGACGTGCTCCACTATGCCGGGAAGCTCCTCCGGAAAGGTGCTGTTCGTCTCCAGGTATATACTGTGGCCCCCGGCCTTTAGAGTGGAGACGAGCTCACGGACGAAGTCCGGCTGGACCAGCGGCTCGCCCCCCGTGATCGACACGGAGTGATGACCCGGCACCCGCAGCTTCTCCACGAAACCGAGGACGTCCGGTACGACCATGGTGTTGGGGAAGTAATCGTACCGGCCGGTGCCGGGGATCGTCTCTATCCTGCACGTGGCGGCGGGCCTCCTTGCCTGAGGCGTATCGCAGTATGCGCACCCCAGGTTGCAGCCCCCGAGCCTGACGAACACCTGGCGCACTCCGAGCAGGGGCCCTTCCCCCTGGATCGAGTCGAATATCTCTTCGACGTTACCGCGTGTCGCCAAACTGCAGTCCTTTCATTCCAGCCGGAGAATCAAGACGGCCGGGAGCCGGCGCTACAGCACGGGCCGGACCTTGCTCGAGTCGGTCTTGACGTTCTTTATCTCTTCGATGAAAAGCCTGGCAACGTCCACCGCGAACCGGTCGACGTCATCGACTCCCAGCTCCTCCAACCCTGCGGTCACAACGGGCGTGCCCTCGGTGGTGATGTTGAGGCCCAGGTGTATGAGCCCGGACACCGGGCTCACGGTGGCCACGGACACGCTGAGCTTGCCCCGCTCTTTCGCCCCCGGGGCTGTCGCGAAGATGTTGTCGAACTCGCGCTCTATCTCGGCGTCCTCATCCACTACGTCCTGCAGGGCCTCCATCACCACGCCGACGAGCAGCCGCTGGGCAAGCACTATCTCGCCTATCCCCACCCCGAAGAGCTCGATCAGGAAGTGGAGCATGTCGGCGGAGGCGATAGTCGCGTGCTTGCGCTTGTCCTCCATGTCGACCATGAACTCGTCGGCCACGTTGCAGGGGCCCCTGAAGGATATGACGCTGTCTCCCAGGACATCGAAGTTGGCATACGCCCAGAGGGGCGCGAGCTGGGAGCCGTCGTACTCGATGTTCTTACCCTTGAGGTACTTGCCTTTCAAGACCGGTCTCCTCCGAAGCGTGAATCCGCTTGACGTTTCGCTGTCAGGCTTGCCGCGTTCCAGCCAGATATTCTATCGTCACCGGGCCGGGAAGTCATCAGGCCGAATACCGCGCCATGGCGTCCGGTGACTCCCAGACGGCGACCGACTGGAGGCTCGCGGTCCAGCCTGCGCGCGCGGCTATGTCCGTTAGCCTGTCGTAGAGTACCCTGGCGACGTTCTCGGCGGTCGGTTGAAGCCCGCTGAACTGCTCGATCTCGTTGAGATAGCGGTGGTCCAGGGGGCCTATCGCCTCCTGCAGCGCCCCGACGGCATCCTCGAAATCTATGACCAGGCCGCCCGGGCCGGTGTCCGGCGAGCCGAAAACCGCTTCCACCCGCCAAGTATGCCCGTGCGTGCGCGAGCACTTCCCCGGGTGCCCTTCCAGGTGATGGGCGGCGCTGAAATGGCTCTTCACGCTGATACTGTACATGCGGTCCGCCTCTGGTGAGAGATGGGATGCACGAAAGATTATATCACGGGGCCGGCGGCCTCCCGGGCTCCGAGGGCAGTCCCTGGGGGCCCAGGTTCTCGCCCAGGACCTGGATGAAGTTCTCCAGGCGCGCCCTCGCCGTGGCGCCCAGGCCGCCGGGGCAATCGCACTCAATAGTGAGAAGAGGCGCCTCGAGCACACGCGAGAAGATGACGTCCTCCATGTTGCGGTGACAGAAGCTCTGCACGTAGTGGACCAGACCGTCCAGCCGCCTTCTGCCGGCCTCGAGGTTTATGTCGCGGGCCCTGCCCCTGACGCTGTAGGGGTACGTGTACGACAGGTACTGATCGACCAGGTCCGTTGACGCCCCCGGCATCGAGAACTGGCGCTGGACCTCCAGGAACACGAACCGTGCTCCGAGCGATTCCGCGAGCGGGAAAAGGCCGGGCTCGATGGGGGGCACGCCTATGTATCCCAGCCTTACCTCCCGGGAAAAGGGAAGGCCCGAGCGCTCGTCCAGGGGCTGCCTGGCAGCGGCCTCAGCGGTGAAGGCCTCCAGCCGCCGGCCGAACGCCTCCGGGTCTCCGCAGAAGTCACTCGAGCTCACAAGCCAGGCGTGCGCTTCCTCTCCGCTCACTCTTCCTTCCCGCCAGCACAGTACGTCCAGCCGCTCCAGCATCCCCCGGACCGGCGTGAGGCGGGCCTTCCACTCCTCGGCCGCGTCCGCCGTCGTCCCGAGCCGGCTGCAGAAACGCTGGAGCTCGCACTCCATCTCCCGCGGGTCGGGGGGCAGCGGGTAGGCGAACGGGATAACCTCCACTCCTTCGAGCTCGAGGGCTTCGAGCAGGACCTCTGTTCCGGAGCAGTCGCCCCTTATGACCCCGATGACCCGGCCGGGTCCTCCGGAAGATGCCACCGCACCGTAGATCCCCTTCAGCCAGGCGCAGGACCCCTGGGGAAAACCCCGTGTGAGCGCCAGTTCCACCAGGGCGTCTCTGTCGGGGTGTGAGATGAACACGTTGTTGAGGTCCAGGGGGACAAGGCCGGCTGCGAGCACCGCCTCCACGGGTACCGTGGTCGTGAGTCCGACCCGGCGATCCGGTTCAGGCATCGCTTTCCTCCGGATTGGCGGCCGTGCGCGCCGGAGAGGCGGCGCACAGTTGGGAACCATCTTCAACGGCGTAGGCGTCCCTTCCTGCACGGCGCAGGCGGCATGCCGAGAGTTCAGGGTCGTGTGCCGTGAGGAGGAGGGCCCGGCGGTCGGCGCACTGCTCCAGGAGCGCGGCCTTACGACCGTATACCTCGACAGGGTCTATGTCCCATGCCATCAGCCAGTTCAGCTTCAGGTGCGCCATCGTAGGAACGATGTCCCCGATGAACAGGGCCTCTTCGCCAGAGGAAGATATCCTCACGACCTGATGGCCGGCCGTGTGGCCGCCGGTGAGCTCGACCCTGAGCCCGGGGGCCACGTCGGTATCGCCATCCAGCAGTTCGAGGAGCCCAGACCCGGCGAGCGGCTCGAAATCCTCGGTCCTGTATGAGCCCCGGGTCCAGGGGTGCGGGGCCGTCGCCGCCTCCCATTCGAGGCGCTGGACCATCACCCTCGCGTTTTCGAAAGCCGGCACGGCTCTGCCGCCGGCGTCCAGGACGGTGCACCCGCCCGCGTGGTCCAGGTGCAGGTGCGTGAGCACCACGATGTCTATCTCGCCGGGCGCGACGCCCATCGCCCCCAGCGCGGTCACCGCCTCACCGCCTCTGGGACCGTAAATCTCGCGCTGCTTGGCGTCGTACTTCGACCCCATGCCCGGCTCGACCAGCACCAGCGCGCCGCCCGTCTCGATAAGCAGTGAGTTCGAGTTGAGGGATATGCGGTTGGCGTCGTCCGGCGGGGCCTTCTTCTCCCAGAGGACCTTCGGGACGACGCCGAACATAGAGCCGCCGTCCAGGCGGAAGCGCGACGAGACAAACGGCGTGACCGTGATACCGCCTATATCGATGCTGCCCGGGGCCGGACCCGGGCTCCGCGACTGACCCCGCGGTTCCACTGACAACGTACCCCCTTTGACCCTCCACCCGGATGTCAAGAGTCCATACGGCGTGCCGATATAATAGCAGACGGCGCGCAGGTCAATCGTGCGCATCGATAGAACCGTTTATAGAGCGAAGCGGTACTCGAGGCCCTTCCCGATCGCGTTCGGGGAGCGGTGGAGGAAGATGAGGAGACCCGGGCCAAGAGCGCGAAGCCAGCGGGGATTCACCATCGTCGAGATGATGATAACCCTCGTTATACTTGGGATACTGGTGGGCATAGTCGTGCTCTCCATGATGGTCTCCAAGACCAAGGCCCAGGAGTCCAGCTGCAAGGCGAACCTCCGGATAATCGAGAGCGCCATCCAGCAGTACTGCAGCCTGCATGACGGTGAGCTTCCGGACCCGCTGTACATACTCTCCGACGAAGGCTACATCGGCAGGAACTTCGATTGGACGTGCCCGGCGGGGGATTACAAGGGCAAGTCGGGAGACTACGGGGACAAGCATAATTACAATCCCAAGACCGGGGAGGTCACCTGCCCTCATCCGGGACACCAGATCTGAGGGACGGAAGACGGGGAAGGAGACGGATTGAAGTACTCGAGGTTTGAGCTGCTGGCGGTAGCCGTGGTCCTCTGCGCGGTGGTGGGCACCATCTTCGCCACCGTCTCAGACTCCAACCGGGTCGCGGACATCGTGGGCCAGCTGATGATAGTCGTGGTCCTCATCGGCGGCCTCCATTACGGCAGGAAGGGAGCCCTCATATCGTTCCTCATAGCCACGGGCTTCTACGCGATATTCGCCTTCGGCTTCAGGAGCGAGAGCATCGACATGGCGACCGCCGCGGAGGTGTTCGGGATCAGGGTCGGCATCTTCGCCATAGTCGCCTTCGTGGCCGGCGAGCTCAACGTCAGGCTCAAATACCTCTTCATCAAGCTCGAGCATCACGACTACGTTGACAGCATCACGAGCCTCTACAACTCGAAGTACCTCTCGAAGCTCATCGAGAAGTACATAAGCGAGTTCGACCGCTACGGCTCCAAGTTCTCGCTCACCAGCTTCACGGTGAACCCGGAGCTGCTCGAGCCGCTCAAGAAGAAAGCCCGTGTAAAGATGGTCAAAGACCTCGGCAACTCCGTCATCCGTGGCAATATCCGGGGGGCGGACGAGGCGGCCCGGCTGGAGGGTACTACCTTCACCGTGCTCTTCCCCAACACCAACTTCGACGGGGCCACCTGCGCGTCCATCAGGGTGAAGGGAAAGATAACCGGTTACCTGGAGAGGCACGGGCTCGATACGGACGACGACGAAACCATCCAGACGGAGATACTCGAGTACCCCAGGGACAAGGACACCGTGGAGATAATGGCGGTGAACCTCCAGAACGCGAGCCCCCCGGAAAAGTCCGGGCCTGTCTGAGCCCTACTCGCCGCAGGGCCAGATCACCATACGCCGCTCGCTGGCGTTCGCGAACCTCCCGTAAAAAGAGAGGATGCTCTCGTCTGACGGGCCCGCGGAGGCTTCCAGCTCCCTGCACCCGCGGCGCCGGGCGGCGGCGATCACCGACTCCATCAGCGCCGTGCCAAAGCCCCGACCGCGGTGCCCGGCGTCGACTATCAGGGCGGTCAGCCTCGCCTGCTCTCGGGAGCCGTAGAGGGTCAGGTACCATCCGACGGCCGCGAGCCCGACGGGCACCCCGTCGTCGCGCGCCACAAGGAACAGCCACGAGTCGGAGTTGAGGAGTTCGGCCAACACCCGGTCCCAGCGGTCGCGGTCCGCCTCCGGACTCCATCCCTGGGCCTCGGCGAAGTCGAGGAGCAGGCCGGTGACGACTCCGTGGTCCTTTACGCCGGCCCTTTCAATCTCAAGCATGACGCCTTCCCTCCGCATGACAACCGTCAACCGGGCCTTCCGGCTTTGATGATAGAATAAACGCGAAACAGAATCCAACGACCACCGGCGCCGGTGTTGCGACCCGGCGCTGGAGAGCAAACGGGGCCGATGAGGATGCCGGAGAGAAGCCGAAGGAGGACATGGAGACTCCGGGCGGGTGATATCGTGATCGTGGCGCTCGTCACGGCTCTCGCCGCGGTCTCGATGGTGATGGTCACCCGGGCGGACGCGAACGTCAGGGGCTCCATGGCCGTGGTCGAGGTCAACGGCAAGGTAGTCCGGAAGGTCACTCTCGGGTCCGGCCAGCCCGCGAGGAAGTACACGGTCGAGGGCTGGCAGGGGCCCAGCACTTTCGAGGTCGCCGACGGGAGGGTGCGGATGGTCTCGAGCGAATGCCGGGACAAGATATGCATCGGGATGGGCTGGACCGGCACGAGCGGCAGGAGCATAGTCTGCCTGCCAAACAGGGTCATCATCCGCGTGACCGGCGGCAGGGGCCCCGGCGGGGTCGACACAGTTACGGAGTAGGTGGTCCCGCTTGACGCCGACTCGCCGCGTTACCAACCTCGCACTGCTGGTCTCGGTCGGACTGGTCTTGAGCATCATCGAGAGCATGCTGCCCCCTCTGCTGCCGGTCCCGGGAGCGAAGCTCGGCCTGGCCAATATTGCCACGGTCATCGCTTTATACCTGTTCGGCCCCGGGATGGCGCTCGAGGTCACCGTCCTGAGGTGCCTGGTCGGGGGGCTGCTACGCGGCAGTGTTATCGGGCTCTTCCTGAGCCTTTCCGGCGGGATCGCGAGCACTCTCGTAATGATCTTCCTCTTCCTGGTCGCGGACAGGCTCATCAGCGTGGTAGGCGTGAGCGTCGCGGGCGCCGTGACGCACAACGCCGCTCAGCTCGCCGCCGCCTACCTGATCGTGCAGAACACCGCGCTCTTCTATTACCTCCCGTACCTGCTCATCGTGTCCGTCCCGACAGGCCTCTTCGTAGGCTTCGCCTCCAGACGGGTGGCGCTCTCCCTGGAAGGCCTCTCGCTTGCGTGAGTCAGCGGCCGGCTGCGGCGCGGGAGGCTCGAGCATCCGGGTTGAGGGCCTGCGCTTCTCTTACCCCGGTTCAAGCACCGAGGCGCTCCGGGGGGTAGACCTCGAGTTCCGGCAGGGTGCGTTCCATGCCCTGGTGGGGCGGAACGGCTCGGGAAAGTCGACACTCGCACGGTGCATGAACGCCCTGCTGCCCCCTTCTGCGGGGCGGGTGCTCTCATGCGGCATCGACAGCGCCTCCGCCCCGGACCGCCGCGAGATACACAAAAGGGTGGCGATGGTCTTCCAGGACCCGGACACCCAGATGGTGGGCTCCACCGTCGAGGAGGAAGTGGCGTTCGGGCCTGAAAACCTTGGCCTCGAGCCCGCGGAGATAAGGCGCAGGGTGGACGGCGCGCTCGACAGGGTCGGGATAGTGCATCTCGCCGGGCGCCAGCCCGCCAGGCTGTCGCAGGGCCAGAAACAGCTGGTGGCCATCGCGGGCGCCCTGGCGATGGAGCCGTCCTTCCTCATATCGGACGAGTCGACGTCGATGCTCGACTACACCTCGAGGCGGAAGGTGGTAGAACTGTTCATGGAGCTCACCTCCGCTGGCATCGGTATCGTGCACGTGACCCACTTCCTGGAGGAGGCCGCGCTGGCGGACTCGGTGGTCATCCTGGACGGTGGCGCCGTGGCCGGCCGGGGCGCTCCGGCCGAAGTCCTGAGCGACCCGGTGCGCCTCAGAGAGCTGGGTCTCGACCCCCTGGCGGTCACGCTGGTCGCATACGAGTTAAGGAGGGCCGGCCACCAGGTGCCGGGCGACGTCCTCGATGTCAAGGAGCTGGTCTCATGGCTTTACGCCTGAGCCTCGAGAACGTGCACTACTCGTACCCCCTGCCCGGGCGCGAGGACGCTCCCGCCCTGACCGGCGCCGACCTTGCGGTCGAGCCCGGCGAGGTTCTCTGCGTCGCAGGCTCCAACGGGTCCGGAAAGTCCACGCTGGCGCAGGTCTGCGCCGGGCTCCTGCTCCCGGATTCAGGAGAGGTGCTCTACGGTGACGCCCCGGTGGAGGGGCGAGCGGGCCTGCGGGAGTTCAGGAGTAAGGTGAGCCTCCTCTTCCAGTCCTCCGAGGACCAGCTGTTCGCGGACACCGTGGCGAAGGACATCGCGTTCGGGCCTAAGAACCACGGGCTCCGCGGCGGCGAGCTGGAAGAAGCGGTAAGACGGGCCTGTGCCCTGGTCGGCCTGTCCCTCGAGGAGCTCGGGTCGAGGTCCCCATTCTCCCTGTCCGGCGGAGAAAAACGGAGGGCGGCGCTCGCAGGCGTCCTGGCCATGGACCCCGAGGTGCTGGTGCTGGACGAGCCGTTCATCGGCCTCGACCACACCGGCCGCGAACTGCTGAAATCGACGCTCGAGCGGTACAGGGAGGAGCGTGGGGCCTCCGTGGTCATTGTGACCCACGAGCTCTCCGACGCGTGGGGTCTGGCTGAGCGTTTCGCGCTGCTGTCGGGGGGGAGACTGTTGAAAGTGGAAGACAAGTCCGACCTTCTCTCCGGTGAGGTCGAGCTGTCCTCGCTCGGGATGAAGCTGCCGCAGTGGGGTGAGCTGGTGCGCGAGCTGCTGGGCTCCGGCATAGCGGTCACCGACCCGTCCGACCCGCGGATGATAGCCGGGGCCATGGCGTCTTTTAGGGAGGCCCGGGGTGAGTGATAGGGACATCACGATAGGCCAGTACATGGCCAAGGACACGGCGCTGCACAGGGTCGACCCCCGGCTCAAGTTCGCGGCCGTCGCAGTGGGCGTGGTGATGATCTTCATCTACAGCGGATGGGCCATGGTGGCGTTCTCCGTGCTCCTCCTGGCCGTCCTGGCGGTGGCGAGACTGCCGCTCCTGGCGGTCCTGCGGTCGCTCCGCACGGTCTGGGTGATACTGGTGGTGACGTTCCTGCTGCAGGTCTTCCTCACGCCCGGCGAGGTCATCTGGCAGTGGGGGTTCCTGAGCGTCACGGACACCGGGCTCTACAACGGGGCGCTATTCTCGGCGCGGGTCGTCCTTCTTGTCATCCTGCTGGCCGCCCTGACCATGACGACTCCTCCCCTGGCCCTTGCCGACGGCCTGGAGTCCATACTCCGCCCACTGAGGTACCTCAAGGTCCCCGTCACCAGGGTGACGACGGTCGTCAGCATCACGCTCATGTTCATCCCCAATATCCTGGAACAGAGCAGGCGGCTGGTTAAGGCTCAGACCGCGAGGGGAGCGGATTTTGAATCAGCGAACGTGTTGCGCCGGGTCAAGGACATACTCCCGGTCCTGGTGCCGCTATTCGTGAAGGTCTTTCACGACGCTGACGAGCTTGCCGTGGCGATGGACTCGCGCGCCTACTCGGGCGGCGAGGGCAGGACCCGCCTCCGCCCCCTGAAGATAGGCCCCGTCGAGGCGGTGCTCACCGCCGCTTTCGCCGCGGCCTCAGTCGCCCTTGTCCTGCTCTAGGTCTCGCGCGAGGGCTTGAGGGGAGCGGACTCCCTTATCAGGTCCTTCTCCGAGGAAGAGCGTTCGCCCGGCGGCTCGAGAGCCCTCCCCTGTTCTATCTGGCTTGCGGCTTCAGCCTGAGCCCCCGTTGCTTCCAGTGCCAGCCCCAGCACGACGTGCGAGATCCACGCCGACGGATTGAGCGCCAGCGCGGTGGTGCTCTCGGCTATCGCCTGCCCGTCGTCCCCCCCGGCGAGGTAAGCGCGGGCAAGCCACTCGTGCGGGTACCAGAAGTACGGGTCGGCGCCTGCCGCCTGCGAGAAGTCGGCTACCGAGGCAGCGTTGTCCTCGAGGGCCAGCCTGGCCTGCCCGCAGTCGACCACCACGGGCAGCCCCCCAGGCGAGAGGTCCCGGGCCTTCAGCCAGTAGTCGAGCGCGGGGCCTGTCTTTCCGGCGAGTTCCTCCTGCACGCCGAGGTCCTGGTAGCCGTCCGCCATCAGCGCCGGCTCTTCGCTCGAGACCAGGCGGCGGAAGGCGGCGTCGGCGAGAGCCGACCTTCCAAGTCGCAGGTAAGCCGCGCCGAGCGAAGCGCTCGCCCGGTAGTCATCGGGGTCCACCTCCAGGGCCCTGACGAGGTACTGCGCGGCGCGGTCGAGGTCCCCGCTCAGGGAGTAGACCAGTGCCATGACCTGGTACGCTCTCGTTCGACGCGGCTCGGAGGCCGCGGCCCGTTCGAGCAGCTCCAGGGCCCCGGCCGTGTCCTGCCTCAACAGCTCGACCGTCCCGAGGCCCGTGAGAGGCCTGCTGCCCTCCGGGTCCAGCTCGAGCGTTTCCTTGAACCACTTCTCCGCCTCGCGGAGGTCGCCTCGCCCGAGCGCGGCCTGCCCCATGCCGAAGACCGCTTCCAGGGATTGGCCGTCCGCCCTGCGGGCGCTCGAGAAAGCCTCGCCTGCCTCACTCCACCTGCCCTCGAGCAACTCCAGGGTGCCGAGCCCCGCCGCCGCCTGGGACAGTTGGGGGTCCAGGGCCAATGCCCTGTCAAACTCCGACCTCGCGCCCTCGAATTCCCGGGCGTCAAGGAGCGCCCTGGCGAGGTTCACGTGGCTGAACGCGTCGTCCGGCGCGGCGCTGATGCGCTCCCTCGCGTCGTCCTCGGCTTTTTCGCGGGTCGCCTCGTTACGGAAGTAAGGCTCGACCTGCAGGTATACGAAGTAGGGGAATCCCGGGGCGGAGAGCGATGTCGCCGCGACTTCTACCACTGCCGGCTCCCCCGGAGGTCGCCCGGGCTCGCATACGGCCTGGGTGCCCGCGGTGACCGTCACGCTCCCTTCACCGTTCTCCAGGAGGGCGCTCCCCGATGCCACTACAACCGTCGTCCCGCCCCCGGGCTCGACCTTGACTCCCATGCTCCACCCGGCGTTCTTGGCCGGCTCGGGGACCAGGGCTGCGGCCGGGGTCCCCACGGTCGAGTTCTCCGGGCCGACACCGTCCATCCAGACCTCACCACGCGAGAGCTCGACGCGCACAGCCTTTCCCTGGAGGCCCATCCTGAGCATTGACCCGCGGGCCACCGCCATCCGTCCCCCGTCGGAGAAGAGCATGAAGATATCTCCGCCCCGGGACGCCCAGACTGAGTCCCCCGCGAGGAAGGACATCCCGGCGAAGGCGGCCAGCCAGCAGTCGCTTCCCGATAAGCAAGCGTCGAGCCCGGCCTCGGCCTGGACCGCGACGGCGATGACCGGGAACTCTTCGGCTCCTTCCCGGGAGCTCTTTGTGCACGAGGCGAGGCACACCGTCGAGGCGAGAATGAGGACGCAGAGGACAGACGCGGCCGCGCGGCGGCGGCCGGTCTCCTGATATGGCGCGGCAGGGCCGGCTGGATGGACTGACCTGTGCATCACGACTAATTGTTCTGCGGGCCGTGCGCGTGACCCTTGCCGGGAGGCGCCGGGGCGGTCAGGCGGCCGTGGGGGCCTTGGACTTCTTGCGCTGTGCGGCAGTCGGCTCCACCCGAACGAGCACGTCGGTGGGGCAGACCTCGATGCACTTCCCGCACTGCGTGCATTTCTCAAAGTCGATGCGCGCGCAGTTGTCCACCACCTTGATGGCGTCGAACTCGCAGGCCTTCTCGCACTTCTTGCAGGCGATGCAGCAGACCGAGCATACCTTCTTTGCCTTGGCGCCTTTGTCAGCGCTGTTGCACATGACCAGGACCTGCTGGTCCCGTGGGACCAGCTCGATGAGGCTGCGGGGGCAGACGTCCACGCACAGTCCGCAGCCCGTGCAGCGGTCGCGGTCCACCTGCCGGCGCCGGTCCTCGTCTATCGTGATGGCGTTGACCGGGCACACGGACTTGCACGTTCCCAGCCCCAGGCACCCGTAATCGCACGCCTTGAACCCGCCCGCGATCTTGTCGGCGGCGGCGCAGGAGTCGATGCCGTGGTAGACGGCCTTCGGAGCGGATTCAGCGAGGCCTCCCTGGCAGTGCACGAGCGCCACGCCGCGCTCACCCATCGAGGCCTCTACTCCCATTATCCTTGCCACCGCCTCCGCGCACTTCTGTCCCCCGGCCACGCATACGTCGACGCCGGCCTCGCCCGCGAGGACCGCTTCACAGGCAGGCTCGCACCCGGGGTACCCGCAGGCGCCGCAGTTCGAGCCCAGCACGGCCTCCAGCAGCTCGTCGAGCCTGGGGTCGGTCTCCACCTTGAAGCGGAGGTAGGCTATGGCTAGCAGCACTCCGAAGAAGAACGCGAGCGCCCCGAGCGCCAGAGCCGCCTTCCAGACCAGTGACAAATCCAACTATCCATCAGCTCCCTATAGACCGAGAAGGTTCGCGAAGCCCATGAACGCGAGCGAGAGGCACGCCGCGATTATGAACGCGATGGGCGCCCCCTTGAACGCGTGAGGGACCGGGCTGGTCTCGAGCCTCTCCCTTATGCAGGCGAAGACTATCAGCACCAGCCCGAAACCGAGGGCTACACCTATTGTGTATATCAGGGCTTCGGGCAGCGAGAAATGATATGCGACATTGAGCTTGAGGAACCCGGGCTTGACGGCTTCCGTGGCCGCGGCCAGCACGGCGCAGTTGGTCGTGATCAGCGGCAGGTATATGCCCATCGCGCGGTAGAGCGGTGGGCTCACTTTCTTGATGAACATCTCCGTGAACTGCACCAGCGAGGCGATTATGAGTATGAAGACCGGGATATACAGGAACTCGCCCACCCCCAGCGGCTCCAGGATATAGTTCCAGGCGACCCACGAGGCCGTGGTGGCCATGGTCATGACGAACAGCACCGACATGGCCATACCGATGGAGGTCTCGACCTGGGTGGAGACGCCGATGAGAGGGCAGAGCGCGATGAACCGTATCAGCAGGATGTTGTAGATGAGCAGGGCTCCAAGGAATATCAGGAAGTATCGGTATGCCTCGTTCATTCTGCCTTCCTCATCTTGTAGCGGTTCAGGAGGGCCATCAGGCAGGCGAACGTCAGGAACGCCCCGGGGAACAGTATGAATATCGCGGGCGGGTTATACGGGGGGGCGATGTTGAACAGGGTCTTGTCGAAGAGCACTATCTTGCCTGTGCCGAGCAGCTCCCGTATGAAGCCCATTATCAGGAGCACGCACGTGTACCCGGCGCCCATCCCCAGGCCGTCTGCCAGGGCGTTCTTCACGTTGTTCTTGTATGCGTACCCCTCGGCGCGCGCCAGGATGATGCAGTTGACCACGATGAGGGGTATCCAGACGCCCAGCCGGTCGTACACCGGCGGGAAGTACGCCTTGAGGGCAAGGTCGACTATCGTCACGAAAGACGCGATGACGACGATGAAGATCGGTATTCGTATCTGGTCGGGTATCCACTTCCGGATGGCGGCGATGATGACGTTCGAGAACACCAGCACGAAAGTGGCGGATATCCCCATGAAGATGCCGTTCTCCAGGCGGTTGCTGATGGCCAGGGAGGAGCACAGCCCCACCATCAGGACCATAAGCGGGTTCTCGAGTATGAATCCCTTCTTGAACTCGTACCAGAAAGTTGTCTGTTCTTCCATGAGCGTTTCCTACCTGATGACCTCGTAGGCCTGGAGCGCCTTCTTCACCTGCAGGGCGACGGCCTTGCTGGTTATCGTGGCCCCGGTGACGGCCTGCACGTCCTCGCCCACCTCCAGGGGGTCCTTTGAAGTCTTACCCTCGAACCTGGCCAGGTTGTCCTCTTCCAGCACCTTGCTCCCCAGGCCCATGGTCTCCCTGTTCGAGATGACGGACACCCCGACCACCTCTCCGTCTTTGTTAATGCCTACGGCCAGCATGAGCGGGCCGCCGTAGCCTTTCGTGTTGATCTTGAATATGTAACCCTTGTCCGATGTGAACACCTTTTCGACCCCCGGGACCTCCTTTGCCGCCTTCCTGGCGAGGTCCCGCTCTTCTTCGAGCTCACTGATGGAGTTGACCCCCGGTAGTGCAGCAACGGCCGCCTTGGCCTCCACCTCGCGGTCGTAGGCCTCGATCTTGTCGCGCGTCACCGAGTACGTGAGGCCGAGTCCGACGGCCGCCACCAGGCCCACCACCATGAGTGTCGTTCCCATTTTGAGTACCTGCTTCATGCGGCCTCACCCGCCTGTTCTGCCTCCGCGGCCGCCTGGGCGCGGCGCATAGCCCTCACCCCGTACGGCACCGGCTTTACGTAGCGGTCGATGAGCGGGGTGAACCCGTTCATGAGGAGGATGGCGAACATCACGCCCTCCGGGAGGTTCGAGTAGAAGCGCAGCACCGTTGTGACGATGCCGCACCCGACCGCGAATATGACCTTTCCCCAGGCGGTCATCGGGTTGGTCACGTAATCGGTCGCCATGAAACACGCCCCGAAGAGCAGCCCGCCGGCCAGCGCCGCGAACAGCGGGTCCATGCCCAGTATCCACGAGAGGACCACCACCGTACCTACGTAGCAGACCGGTATCCTCCAGTCCACCAGCCCCTTGTACAGCAGGATGGCGAGGCCGACCAGGATAAGGACGGCCGATACCTCGCCTATGCATCCCCAGGGATTGCCCACCAGGAGCGGGCCGTAATAACGGGACGCGGCGACGGTCAGCTCGTCCTTTCGCACCAGCCCCTGGGCGGCCAGGGGCGTGGCGGTGGTTATCGCGTTTATGCTCTTTATGCTCTGGCTGGCGAAGACAGGCGCCTTCGGAGAAAACAGGTAGGAGGTCGTCATGTACTTGGAGTACGAGACGAAAAGGACAGCGCGGCCCACCAGCGCCGGGTTGAAGATGTTATGGCCCAGGCCACCGAACACCTGCTTTCCGAGGGCTATTGCCACTATGCCTCCGAGCAGCGGCATCCAGAAAGGCAGCTCGGGAGGAAGCGTGAGCCCCAGAAGCAGGCCGGTCAGCACGGCGGACAGGTCGTTCACGGTCACGGGCTCGTGCCTCAAGCGCTGGATGACGGCCTCGGTAGCGACAGCCCCCAGTATGCTCATCGCCACGACTATCGCCGCCGAGACGCCGCCCATGTATATACCGTAGGCGGTTATCGGGAGCAGCGCCACTATCACCCAACCCATGATACCGGCAGTGGTGCTACTGTCGCGGATGTGCGGCGAGACCCCTATGTTCAGGAGCCGGCTCTCCGCGCGGGCTTCATCCGGCTCTACACCGGCCTCCTGCTCTTTCTCGAGTTCGCTGTCAGGCTGTTTTTCCGGCATTCTCTTTCTCTTCGGCCTCTTCGGACGCTTTCTCCGCGAGCGCTTCCATCTTCCGCTTCCTGCGGTTAAAGCCCTCTTTGCCGACCTTTATGAGCTGTACCAGGGGGTTCTTCGTCGGGCAGATGTAAGCGCAGCTGCCGCACTCCATGCAGTCGTTTATGTAGAGGTCCTCCAGATGGTCCCACATCCCGGCGTCCGAGTAGGAACCCAGCAGGTAAGGCCTCAGGTTCATCGGGCAGCGCCTCACGCACCGGCCGCACCTTATGCAGGAGAAGTGCCCCGGCTCCTCGCAGAAGACGCTCCCCTTCTTGAAAACCAGTATCCCGCCGGTGGCCTTCGTGACCGGGACGTCCATCGTGTACTGGGCGAGCCCCATCATCGGGCCCCCCAGTATCACCTTTCCGGGGTCCCCCGAAAGCCCTCCGCAGAAATCTATTACCTCCCGGACCACGGTGCCTATGCGGACTTCGAGGTTCGCGCGCCCGGCGACCCCGTCGCCGGCCACAGTCACTATCCTCCTCGTCAGCGGCATCCCGGTCAGGAAGAGCTCGCTAATCGCGGCGCACGTGCCGACGTTGTCGACGATGGCCCCTACGTCCATGGGGAGCCCTCCGCTCGGCACCTCGCGCCCCAGCACGGTCTTGACGAGGGTCTTCTCCGCGCCCTGGGGGTAGATGCCCGGAAGTATGAAGACCTCGATGCCGTCGTCCGGCACAGCCTCCCGCATGGCCGCGATAGCCTTCGGCCCGGTCTGCTCGATGGCTATGATTATCCGCTCCGCCCCGACCGCCCTGCGGATTATCCTGGCCCCGTGGATGATGTCCTGGCCGCGCTCCAGCATCAGTCGGTAGTCGCCGGTCAGGAACGGCTCGCACTCCGCCCCGTTGACGATCACCGCCTCGATGGGCCTGTCGGACGGAGGGCTAAGCTTCACGTGCGTTGGGAAGACGGCTCCGCCGAGCCCCACGATGCCACCTTCGCGCACTCTCCTCCGTATCTCACCGGGCTCCATGCTCAGGGGGTCGGGAGCGGGGCCCAGCCCGGGTGCGGGGGCGTCTTCCCCGTCCGAGCTTATCTCGACCGTCAGGACGTCTCGGCCAGATGGGTGCGGGAACCTCTGTATCGAGGTGACCTCGCCGGATACGCTGGAGTGCACCGGGGCCGAGATGTAGGAGTCCGAATCGCCGATCTTCTGTCCGAGCAGCACCCTGTCGCCCTTTTCCACGAGCGGCTCGCAGGCGGCTCCGACGTGCTGCGAGAGGGGTATCAGAACCCGCTTCGGTTTCGGCCCGTCAGATATCTTGACGCCGGCCGCCAGCTTGCTGGCGGGTGGGTGCACTCCCCCTTTTACGAGGAGCGAGCGTTTGAGGTTATCAGCCCATCCCATAAAATAATTCCGTTCGAGGCTCCAGGGCCCAACAGACCAGAAGTGCCCGCAGTCGGGTGCCGCGGGCAAACTGCGAGTATAATACCAGAGATTAGCAAACCATGAAACAAAAGAAACTACTGAATATCCTCATCGTGACAGTGCTCGCCGCCGGGACCGTGGTCCTGGTGGTGTTTCTGTCGAGCCGCGGGGGCGGTGGCTCGGAGCCGAAAGGCACCTACCATTCTCCGACGGTCTTCGCGATGGACACCACGCTGGACATCACCATACAGGGCCGCAGTTCCGGGCAGGCGCAGGCGGACGCCGACGCCGCAATAGCGCTCGCGCGCGAAATCGAGGCGCGCACGAGCAGGTTCAAGCCGGAGAGCGACATCGCGCTCGTCAACGCCGGCGCCGGCGTCGCGCCAGTGAGAGTGAGCGAGGACACGTTGTACCTCGTCGGCAAATCCATAGAGTTCGGCCAGGCGATGGGCGGCGGATTCGACATCACCGTGGCCCCGGTTGTCTCGCTGTGGGGATTCTACGACGAGCGGTACCGGGTCCCGTCGCAAGCTGAGATAGAAGCCGCGCTGGCCCTGGTAGGCCAGACAAAGGTGGTCATCGACCGGGCCGCGGGCACCGTCTACCTGCCGTTGAAGGGCATGGAGCTCGACCTCGGAGGCGTGGCAAAGGGGTACGCGGTGCAGAAGATGTACGAGCTGCTCGAGAGCCGCGGGGTGAAGAGCGCGCTGATCAACTTCGGTGGTTCGGTAGGGGCGCTGGGCAGGCGGTCGGACGGCAAGAAATGGGTGATCGGCGTAAAGCACCCCAGGGCCGGCGGCGGCGCGCTGGTCGGCGAGCTGGGGGTCGAGAACATGTTCGTGAACACCTCCGGCGACTACGAGCGCTACTTCGAGCAGGAGGGCAAGCGGTATTTCCACATCTTCGACCCCGCCACCGGCCGTCAGCCGGAGGGCACCATGAGCGTGACCGTGGTGGGCCCCGACGCGATGGTGGCCGACATCCTCTCGAAGGCCCCGTTCGTGATGGGTATCCAGAACGGGCTCAAGTTCATAGAGAGCCGGCCTGGTTTCGAGGCCCTCGCCATCGACTCGACAGGAAACACGGCCTATACGCCGAACATGAAGAGCGAGTATGTCATCACGATGACGGAGAATATCTGATGAAATGCACCGGTACGGTCCTCGCGAGCCGCGGGGAGATAGCTTCAGTCCTCATAGAATCGAAGGCCTGCGACCACTGCCAGGCGTGCGGGTTCGGCGCGGTCCGCGACCCCAAGGCGCTCGAGGTCAACGCGCTGAACAGGGTCGGCGCCGAGGCGGGCGACACAGTCGACCTCGAGGTCTCAGGCAAGAAGGTGATGGAGGCCTCGGCCATACTCTTCCTCATCCCGTTCGCGGGCTTCATTGTGGGATTCCTGGTCGGCTACTTCGCGATAGGCCCAATATTCGATGCGAGGACGCCTGCCGCGATAATAACCGGGTTCGTGCTGCTGGCCGCGTCCTACTACCTGGTCTACCTGCTGGGCAACAGGAGCGAGTTCGAGTTCGTCATAAAGGGCGTAGCCGAGGGCCCCGAACCCCTCACACCGTACGAGTCGCCGAGCCTCCGCTGAGCCGCGCAGGTCTATTCCCCGGGTTTTACGGGCCGGCCGACAAATGATACAGTGACCGGGTCAAGTGGCAACTGGTTTCGAAAGGTTGGTGGGTCTTATGCCTGAAGAGGAGATCGGCCGTATCACTCACTACTTCAACAAGATCAGTGTCGCCGCGATTGAGCTTTCCGGGACCCTCGAGGTCGGGGACACAATCCACGTCAAGGGTCACACCTCCGACTGGACCCAGAAGATCGACTCGATGCAGATCGAGCACGACTCGGTTGAAAAAGCCGGTCCAGGGGACTCAGTCGGCATCAAGGTGGACGGTCACGCCCACGAGCACGACGCGGTATTCAAGGTCACCGACTGACAGAGGCCGGCCTTCTTCACGTGCAACTTCCAGCGCGGGTGGAGCCCCAGCTACTTGTCATGAAGCAGAGCGGTCCCGTGCTCCCTGAAGAACCCGGCGTTGATGAGGCGCGTCCGGCCGCGGACCGCGGTCGCGGTACGGGGATGGTGCACGTGGCCGAAGTAGTGCACGGAAGGCTCGTACCTGTCGATGTATTCGAGCAGGGCCTCGCTGCCCACCTCGTCCCTGGCGGCCAGCTCGTCCCAGGTCAGCTCGGGAACCGCGGGAGGGTAGTGCGTGCACAGCACCTCGGCCGGCTCCAGCTCCGCCACCCGGCGCTCGTACTCGGCGGGCTCGATCTCACCTGGCAGTCCGACCGTCCATGGGCCGTGGGGAGAGCCGCTCAGCATCGCGAACCTCTGGCCCTCTATCTCGACGACGCCTGCCTCGACCATCTCCGCCCGGCCGCCCCCTATCTCCCTGATGAGCCACGGGTTGTCGGTGTTCCCGTAGATCATGAGGCAGCGACAGGGGATGCTTTCGAACAGTCTCCTGTAGCTCTCTGCCACCAGCTCGCCGATCCTGGCCGACTGCTCTGACGAGCTGCCTACCACCTCGCGGACCCGGCGGCGCGCCTCGTGCGGATCGCCCCTGGCGAACAGCTCGAGCGCCTGCGCGACCTGCTCCTTCGAATAGACGTCGGAGAGAATCCCCTCGAGCGTCTGAAAATCTATCAGGTTGACGTAATCGCCGAGCAGTACGGCGGTATCGCCGGGCTCAAGCTGAGCCGCGAGGGCGCCGTACTCCCCATGGATGTCCGAGATGACCTTCACTGCCAAATCAGCGGTACTCCTTGAGTAACTCGGTGGCCTTTGTCCTTACACTCTTCCTCAGCTCCTTGGGCGCCTGTATTTCCACCCTGTCTCCGAACCGCAGGAGGTAGTTGGACAACCACTCCAGGTTCAGCGTCCTGAGCTCCACCAGCACAGTGCCGTCCTCCTCGACCGCGCACGTGGCGGCCGGCCACTCCTCTACAATGCGGCGTCCCTCCCTGCCGGCGAACCTGAGCCTGACCTGGTGCGCCTTCCTCCCCGGCTTGTACTCGCCCACGAGCGCGGGCACGTTGAAAGACTCGCGCGCCTCCCAGGACGCGGGCTCGCCGGTGAGCTCGACGCTCTTTATCCTGTCCAGCCTGAACAGGCGGGTGTCCGACGCCAGGTGGCACCACCCCAGCAGATACCAGTGCCCTCTCGACCACACCAGGGAAAGCGGCTCGACTTCGCGTTCGGTCATCTCGTCCCTGGAGAAGCTCAGGTACTCGATCAGCAGGACCTGCTGCTTCTGCAGGCCTTCCTCGATGATGTCCCTCCAGCTGCCCGTGTAAGCGCTCATCTCGACGTCGATGCGCTCGGCGAGCTCCTCGATGTCGGCCTTCTCCCTGTCCGACAGCAGGCGTCCCACCTTGTCCAGGGCGGTCCCCAGGGGGCCGTCCTTTTCGAAGACCCCGGCTTTCACCAGCGCGCCGCCGGCGACGTACAGTGAGACGGCCTCCTCACGGGTGAGGTTCAGCGGTCTCTCGAAATAGTCCGCCAGCATCATGTATACGCGGTCGCCTTCTATCCAGTAGTCCATCAGGTCCGCCGGGGTGTACTCCGGCACCCCGCACATCCGCAGCGTTTCGAGGTCGCAGACCAGCTCTTCCCTGCTGACACCAAACTCCTTGCAGAGCTCTCCCACCGAAGCCCCGTCCGCGGCCACGATGAAAGGGACCATTAGCAGTATGCGGTTCAGCCTCTGGCTAACCTTTGTCATCACCTGGTTCTCAATCCCCTGACTATCCCCCGCAGGCGCTCGGTCACCATCTCCTTGAGCTCCACCGGCGCCGTTATCCTCGCGTCGGCGCCGAAGCCCAGGACCCATTCCACGAAGTGCTCCGGGTCGCTGACCTCGTAGGTGACCTCGAGGCTCCCGTCCTCGTACCTCGTCTCGCTCAAGTGCCTGGCCGGGCCGCTCTCCCTGGCGAACGCGAGCCGGGGAGTGAAGTGCACCACAGACTCTATGTCCTCCACGCCCCGCGCCGGGGGCCACTCCCACGGTATCTGGTCCCGGATCTCGAACCCCTGCGGCAGCTCGAAATCCGCGGTCTTCGGCTTCTTCTCGTTCACCTCGACGTCGGAGACTATCCTGTCCAGCTTGAAGCACCTGGTCTCCTTCCTGGTGTGACAGAGTCCGACCAGGTACCAGCACCCCCACCTGTTGAACAACCCGTAAGGCTCCACAGTGCGTTCGATAGGCTCGGCGGCGTCGAGGGCACGGTAAGAGAACCTCAGGTACTTGCGGCGCATGAGCCCGTCGAGGATCGACGCGAGCGCCTCCCTGTCTCCCGGCGACTCCACCCATCGCACGTGCGGTACGTCGCTGAGGGAGGCGTCCTCGTCGAACACCAGCTTCAGGAAAGCGCTGTGGGCGGGACCGCTGAACGGGGTCCCCGAGCCCAGGAACAGCCGGGACACGATCGTCAGGGCGACCTTCTCCTCAGGGGTGAGGTCCAGGTGCGGGAGGTAGTACCTGCCGCGCGGTATTACGTAGCCCTCCTCCCCGTCCCTGGTCTTCCTGACCTCGATGTTCACGCCCATGTCCCTGAGCTCTTCCTTGTCGCGCTCGAACATCTTGTGAAGGGCGTTCTTCTCCGCCTTCGTGCGGTGGGGCTGCGATTTATAAACGGTATCGGAGAGCTTCTCGAACGTCACGGGCCTGGACGTATCCAGGAGGTACGCCATCAGGTTTATGAGCCTCTCGATCTTATCCATAGGGTATTCCGCTGCTGCCGCGGTTTCATTCTCGACGACGAGGAAATGATATAAGGGGCGGACTGGTGAGTCCACCCCTCATACATTGATCTGCCGCCTCTCACCCCCGCGCGCGGGGCGTTGAGCCGGCATGCCCTGAACCTCTAGGCGAGCAGCTCGCGGGCTATGATGTAGCGCTGTATCTCCGAGGTGCCGCCGCCGAGGACCCCAAGCTGCGCGTCCCGGTACGAGCGCTCGACCGCGTACTCCTTGGTGTACCCGTAGCCACCGTGTATCTGGATGGCGTTGCGGGCCGCCTTCAGTGAGACCTCGGTGATGTAGAGCTTGGAAAGGGACGCGGTCATGGTGTCCATGATGCCCTGGTCCTTGTTCCAGGCGGTCTTGTACAGTATCCAGCGCGATGTCTCGAGCCACATCTTCATGTCCGCCAGCATGAACTGCACGGCCTGGAACTTGGCGATGGGCCTGCCGAACTGCTTGCGCTGCTTGGCGTAGCTGATGCACTCCTCGAGCTGTATCTCCTGGCCTCCGATCGCGGCGGCGAGCATCACCGAGCGCTCCCATTCGAGCGTAGCCATGGCCACGCCCAGGAAGCCCGCGTTCTCAACACCGAGAAGGTTCTCAGCCGGGACTTCGGCGTTATCGAAGATGAGCTCCGAGGTCGGTGAGGAGCGGTTGCCGGTCTTGTGAATCTCCTTGCCGATCGAGAAACCCGGGAAGCCCTTCTCGACTATGAACCCGGAGATGCCGGCCGGGCCCTTCTCCTTGTCGGTCTTTGCCAGGACGACGAAGACGTTCCCGACCGGGCCGTTCGTGATGAAGGTCTTTGTGCCGTTCAGCACATAGTAGCCGTCTTTCTTGTCGGCTGTAGTGAGCAGTCCCGCCGCGTCACTTCCCGCCTCGGGCTCCGTCAGGCCCAGGCCGGAGATCCACTCGCCGCTCGCGATCTTCGGCAGGTACTTCTTCTTCTGCTCCTCGGTGCCCAGCTGCCAGATGGGGATGCCGCCGATGACTACGTGCGCGCCCCATGACAGGCTGAATCCCGCGTCGCAGCCGCCGTATCCTATCGCCTCGCCGGCGATGCTCGTATCGACCACGCTCGCGCCGCTGCCGCCGTACTCCTCGGGGTACGGGAGGCCCATCAGGCCGAACTCCGCCGCCTTGTCCCAGACATCGCGGTCGAACCTCGCCTCCTCGTCCCGCTCGGCCGCCCCGGGCAGAATCTCCTTCTGGGCGAACTCGATAACAGACTGCTTGAACAGTAACTGCTCCTCGGTGAACGCAAAATCCATCTTTCCTCCCTTTCTAAGAACCCCTCAAGACTCAATCTCAGACACCAGAAATGACCCTGAGGTCAAAAATTCCCACACATTTCTATCACATTATTCCTCTGGAACAAAGTAGAAGTCCCGTGTCCTGCCGGTGCGCTCTTCGGGCGGAAGGAATTCAGCCTGTACGGGCAGGCCCGCGCGCAGGACCGCGGGGTCGGCCGGCTTCAGTATCGCGATGACCGGGTAGCGGGCCCCCTCGAGCAGGACGCCGCCCTGGTAGAAGGGCACTTCGGTCCGCATCTCGGAAAGGGATATGTCCACGCGCCCGAAGATAGTTATCGTCCCGCGCGGGGGCATCTCCACCCACTCGCAATCCACGTAGCAGTCGTGGCACCAGGACCTCGGCCAGAAATATACCGAGCCGCATGCCGGGCAGCGGGTTCCCATGAGGCGCGCGTTCTCCTTGAGCTCGATGTAGAAGCGCGAGAGCTCCCCCATCGAAGCAAGGTAATCCACCTTCCAGCGGTCCGGCATGAGGGCGGCGCCTTCCTTCTCCCTAATCGGTTCGAGCCTGGGGTCTATCTCGTCAGGCATGTTCATCACCCCTCGAGGACCACAGTGACGCTGTACGCGCCCCTGGCCCCTCCCATGCTCTGCGCGATACCGATGTCCGCGCCGGGTACCTGCCTCGCGCCTGCGACGCCCCTCACCTGCCTGGCGACCTCCGCCACCTGGTAGACGCCTGTCGCCCCTATCGCGTGTTCGCCCCCGATCAGGCCGCCGGACGGGTTCACCGGGTTGCTCCCGCCCATGGAAGCGCTGCCTTCGCGCAGGAACCGGGCCCCCTCTCCCCAACCGCAGAGGCCGAACTCCTCGTAAAGGCATATCTCGACCCCGGAGAACGCGTCGTAGACCTCCGCGACCTTCACCGCCGAGCGGGGGTCCTCGATGCCCGCCATCGCGTACGCCGCTACGGCGGACCGCCGGACGGCCGGGAACAGTGAGCTGCCCGGGTCGTCCCTTTCCGCCTGCCTCCCGGACTCGGTGCTTGCCCCGATGCCGGTTATCCATACCGGGTCGCGGGCGAACCTGCCGGCGGCCTCCTCGCCAGCCAGCAGGATAGCGGCCGCCCCCTCGCTGTTCAGGCAGTGGTCCAGTATCTTGAGCGGGTAGATGACGGTGGGGCTCGCCAGCACATCTTCGACGGTCAGTTCCATCGGCGACTGGGCGTCGGGGTTGTTCCTCGCGTTTCCCTTGTTCTTGACCACGACGCGCGCCATGTCTTCCTCTGTGGTGCCGTAGTTCTCCATGTGCCACAGGATGGCGCCCCCGTACGAGCCCGCGGGCGAGCCGTGGTAATGTGCCTCGAAGAACGGGTCCGCCGCAAAGGTGATGGACTTCACCATCTCGAAGACGTTGGAGACGTCCGCCACCTTCTCCACCCCGACCACCAGAACGACGTCGTGAAGCCCGCTTGCCACCTCGGCGAACGCGGCCCTCACGGCGTACCCGCCTGTCGCGCCGCCGGTGGTCACCCTGACCGCGGGCCTGCGGGCGAGCCCGAGCAGGTAGTGCACGTGGTGGTCCGGCATGGCGCAGTGCTCGAAGAAGTCGTTGTAGATGCCATAGACGGCGCTTTCCACGTCACCGGGCGACGCGCCGGCGTCCTCCAGGCAGTCCCTTACGGCCTCGTAGGCAAGCCGCGGGAACGTCTTGTCCATGTGGCGCGCCTTGAACGCGGTGTTCCCTGCTCCGACGACCGCGACTCTGTTCATGTCTCCTTCCATCTCCCGGACCCGTGTTGCCGACCGGAGGTCGGCGCTACAGGTGAACTGGGCGTTTCTCCACGACGTACTCGGCCTTTATGTGGGTCTTCTCGAACAGCTCGTCCTCGAGCTTGTCCCGGTCCGTCTCGTGGACTATCTCGTCAGGCGTCACCTCGGTTGTCCCCTTGACGTTCTTGCGCACCTCTTCGGCGACCTGTGCGAACTCGAACCCGTCCTGGACCGCCAGCCTTATCACCAGGCGGTCGCGCGAGAACTCGTCCCCGGGGACCTCCTTGTCGAGGACCGCCTGGAACTGGTAAACGCCGGCCGTGTCGCGGATGGCGGAGATGAGCTCGAGCATCGCGACCCTGGTCCCCTTGAGCTTGGTGAAGTCCTTCTTCGCCCTGGCTATCGGTGGGCTCATCATCTGGTAGGAGAGCCCGCAGTGCGGGCACCGCTCCCAGCGGACCCCGCCCAGCACCAGGTCTCCCGTGAAGTAACGCAGGAAAGTGGTCCCCCTCCAGTCGATGTGGCTGAACGTCAGCACCCCGGGCTCGCCTTCCGGCACCGGCTCGAGCGTGTCGGGGTCGAGCAGCTCCCAGTAGAAGTACTTCGGGTTCAGGTGGATGTTGCTGCGCTCGGTGCACTCGTAGAAGGCGATCTTCATCTCGGTCATGCCGTAGCCCTGGACGAGCTTGAAGTCGTCGCGGCCCCCGGCCCTGGCGACCATCTCCTTTATGTACTTGCGGAGCGACTCGGTGAGCGGCTCCGCGGCGACCAGGGCGATGAACATCCTGGAAAGGGGCTCCACCTCGCCGCTCTCCACCATCTCCACCGCCCGCCTCAGCCAGTAGACCAGGTAGGACGGTATCGCGATTATCCCCTCGAAGCCGCCCTCGCTGAAGAGCTGTATCTGCCTCTCGGTGGGGACCACGGTGCCCCCGAACGTGTCGAAGCCGCTCGAACCCCCCAGCCACTTTCCCATCACCACCTGGAAGAACGCGAGGTGGGGCGCGCCCGGGAAGATGTTGAGGGCGCGCATCGTCCAGGGGACTTCCTCGCCGCTCCAGAAAGCCGAGGCGGTCTCTTTGACGCTGTGGTGCAGGTCCCTGTGGGTATAGACCGCCGGGGTAGGGTCGCCTGTCGACCCGGCTGACGCGTGGAAGTGAATGGGATTCCATTCGAGCGCGGCCCGGCGGCCGATCTTCAGGTACTTGAAGCCCTCCTTGTAGTTCACGCGATAGAGGGCGGCGTAGTCCCTCGGGTAGTTGAAAACGCCCTGGGCGACGTACTTCATGATGAACTTCGCGCCTATGCGGGCGGTCTCGTAGCGGGGCTCGACCCCCGGGAACGTCGGCTGGAGTATGAACGCTATCGGGTCCGGCTTGTAGTCGTCCTTGTATGTCACGGGGATCCTCGCGAGGTCCTCCGGCCGCCGGATGGAACGCGGGTCGATGCCGTTTTCCTTGAAGAGCCTTCGGTAGTAGGGGTGATACGGATAGATGACCTCGCGGATGTAGTCGGTGAGCCTGCGGAAAGACGCTTCTCTCTGCTCCTCGGCGCTCTTGAGGTAGAAGTTGCTCACGGCCCTCACCCCCATTCCGCTGAATGCTTTGACCATCCAGGCGAACTATAAAGGACTTTCGGTGGGGCGGTCAACCGCGCATGGTGATTCCATTACCACTTCTCGACGTATTCCCGGAAGTGAGAAAGGAAAGAGTACTCGCAGAGCACGTCCTGCCGCTCCAGGTGTTTCCTCTGGAGGAAACGCATGTCGCGCCCCTCTCCCTTCCTGCCCTCCTCTTCTATCTGCGCCAGCAGCTCCCTGTTGAACGACTCAAGCTCTGCAATGCGCCTGTGGTAGCCCGGTATCGATATCGCGACCAGGTCCTCCCCGCTGTAACGCCCGGTGGCCCCGCAGTGAGCGCACCTGTACTCCCCGATCGCATCCCGGGCCACGCCCTCCAGCCCGGCGCTGCACAACGCGCACTTGCGCTCGACTATCTCGTCCATGAGGACATGATATTGCAACGCCGGGGTCAGGTCACTTTGTTGCGTTTCACAGGTGCACAAGGTCAGCCGCATTCAAACGCAACAAAGTGACCTGACCCCGGTGTTGCATTAGACTGGGGGCATGAACATCGCCGCAAGGTCCGTCCTCGCTTTCGGAAAATCGGTAGGCGCCGCAACCAGGGTGTTCAAGCTGGGCGGCGGCTCCACGCTGCCAGGAAGGATTGCTCGCAGGCTCTACCCGGGATTCGTCCCTTCGATGGTCCGCGAGCTCCCTCTCGGCTGCGCGCTCGTGACCGGCACGAACGGCAAGACGACCACGTCCACGCTCCTGGCGTCCGTGCTGGACGGTGCCGGCATCACGCCGGTGCACAACAGGACAGGGGCGAACCTCATGGCGGGCATAGCCTCGGCCCTCATTCGCGAGTCGGACCTCTCCGGGAAGCTCGCCGCCCGCATCGGGCTGTTCGAGGTCGACGAGGCTGCGCTGCCGGCGGCAATCAGGGAGACCTCGCCACGGCTGGTGCTCGTCAACAACCTCTTCCGGGACCAGCTGGACAGGTACGGCGAGCTCGACACCCTCGCCGGCAGGATGAGAGAGGGCATCGAGGGGATGGACGGCGGCGCGACGGTGGCGCTCAACGCCGACGACCCGCTGGTCGCTTCGATCGGTGACGGCCTGGAGCAGAAGGTGGTCTATTATGGGATACAGTCGGAGCGGTATGCCAGCGACACCATGCAGCACGCGGCGGACAGCAAGCACTGCACCGCCTGCGGCGCGCCCCTCGCCTACGAGTACTATCTCTTCGGGCACATGGGTAAATACAGATGCCCGGAGTGCGGCCGCGCCCGACCCGAGCCAGACATCGCGGCCGTCGACCTCGAGATGCTGGGGATGGAGGGGACCCGGTGCACCATAAGTTACCCGGGGGGCTCCGTACGGCTCAGGGTGCCCCTCCCGGGCCTGTACAACGTCTACAACGTCCTGGCCGCGACAGCGGCTGGGCTGGCCCTCGGCGTCGAGCCGGAAACGGTCTTCGCCGCCGTGGAGTCCTTCACGGCGGCGTTCGGGCGCGTCGAGCGGGTGGATGCCGGGGACCACCAGCTCCTGATGATACTCGCCAAGAACCCGGCGGGTTTCAACGAGGTCATAAGGACGCTCTCAACCCAGCCGGGGCGAAAGGACGTCCTGCTTGCCCTCAACGACAACATCGCCGACGGACGGGACGTCTCCTGGATCTGGGACGCGGACTTCGAGATGTTCACCGGGAGGCTCCATAACGTGACGTGCTCCGGAATCCGGGGGTGGGACATGGCCCTGCGGGTCAAGTACTCGGAGCTCGGGGAGGCTTCACTGGCGGTCGAGACCGACCTGGAGCGCGCCCTCGACGCTTCACTCGAGAAGGTCGCCTCCGGCGGGACACTCTACGTCGTGCCGACATACACTGCCATGCTCGACCTCAGGGCCGTCCTTGTCGGGCGCGGCCTGGTGACCCCCTTCTGGGAGGGTTGATGAACGTAAGGATCGGGTACCTGTACCCGGACTTGATGAACATATACGGGGACCACGGCAACGTGCTGACCCTGGTGAGGCGCTGCAGGTGGCGCGGCATCGCGGTCGACGTGGATGAGCTAAAGCCCGGCGACCCGGTCCTCCCCGGGCGCCACGACATATTCTTCATGGGCGGGGGCCAGGACCGCGAGCAGGTGATGGTCGCCCGTGACCTGATCGAGGTCAAGGGCGAGGCGATAAACCGTGAGATCGAGGACGGGGCCGCCGCGCTGGTGATATGCGGCGGGTACCAGCTCTTCGGGAGGTTCTACCGCCCGTTCGATGGCGAAGAACTCCCCGGCATAGGGGTCTTCGATGCGTACACCGTGGCTGGCAGGAAGCGCTGCATCGGCAACGTGGTCGCCAAGTCCGCCCTGGGAGGCAAGGCCGGCCTCGTCGTGGGCTTCGAGAACCACTCCGGCAAGACCTACCTGGGGCAGGGCTGCACCCCGCTGGGCATGGTAACCGTCGGCTGCGGGAACAACGCGGAGGACAGGACCGAGGGGGCGGTGCACCTCGGGGCGGTGGGAACCTACCTGCACGGGTCGCTCCTGCCGAAGAACCCGGGCGTCGCGGACTTCCTCATAGAAAGAGCGCTGTCGCGGCGAGGCCACCTGCTTCCCCTCAGGCAGCTCGACGACACCATCGAGCTGCGCGCCCGCCAGGCCGCGATAGCCCGCGCGAAGAAGACCCACTGAAGGGCCGGCGACGCACGGCTCCCCACGGCGAGTAACCTTTGCCACCTTTCTTCGTTTTAGCAGGGTAAGGTAACATAGTGGTGCGACACTCTTGGCTCGACGCGTCGCGAATCGGAAGCGTGCTACTCACAACCGGCAGAAGACACGTGCAAATACGCGAATACCTGAGACTGGGGGTAACGATGTCAGTTTCTGCATCAAGGCTCGCCAGGGCCTCCGTGGCCGTGGCGCTCTCGATGGCGCTCGCCCTCCTGATAGTCCCCGCGCTGGCGCCGCAGGCCCACGCCCAGCCCATTACGGGTGCCATATCCGGGACGGTCAGGCTGCCCGGGGGCGCACCCATGGCCGGGTGCAATATCGAGGTGCGAGCCTACTCCGATGGTTCCCTGAGGGGCGAGACCACCACTGACGGCGCAGGTTTCTATACGGTTGCAAACCTGGGTGAAGGCCAGTACGCGGTACATTTCATGCCGGGTGACAACGTTCATCAGAACCAGTGGTATAACGGCAAGACCGACGAGGATTTCAGGAGGCAGACAGACTTGCCCGACCCGGTAACGGTTACGCCGCCGGATACCACGCAGAACATCAACGCCGCCCTCGTGCGCGGAGCGTCCATATCCGGCAGGGTAACATCGACCGCCGGCGGTGTTCCCGTGACCTCATGCCTCGTGCACGCGCACATCCTCAGGTGGAACACTCACGGGTGGAGCACCGAGAAGGTCGGCACCGACGCGGTGGACAGCAACGGATACTACAAGGTGGGGGCCCTGGAGAGCGCCCCGTACCTGGTGGAGTTCGAGCCCACCGACGACGTGCACGCCGGCGAGTGGTACAACGACAAGCAGACCAGCAGCAGCGCGACCCGCCTTTACCTTACGGCGCCGAATGAAACGAAGAGCATCAACGCGGTGCTGGCGGCGGGAGGCAGAATACGGGGCAGCGTCAGGTCATCCACAGGAACTGCGCTTTACGATCACCCGGTCTATCTGAGGATCTACGACAACAGCTCCAAGACGTGGGTCCCGTACTCGGTCGGTGAGAACACTACTGATTCCGCTGGTTACTACAGCCTGGGGCCGGTGGCGCCCGGGAAGTACAAGGTCTATTTCGGTGTTCCGGCCGGTACCAAGTCTCATTTCCCCGAATGGTACGACGACAAGCAGAGCGAGGACGAGGCTGCCCAGCTCTCCGTGGCGGCGGGCGAGACCAAATCGAACATCAACGCCGTTCTCGCCAAGACCTGCTTCATCGTCGGCAGGGTCACAAGGGACTGCGGGGATAATGAGCCGATACCCGGGGTCCTGGTCACGGCCTACATGAGGGTCGGAAACAACTGGGAGGTAGTCGCCGAGGAGAAGACCGACGGTAATGGTGATTACTACATCCTGGGTCTCAAGGCCGGCACGTACAGGGTGAAGTACACCTCGCCCCGGACCGCGTGGTCGAGCACCTGGTACAACGGCAAGGGCTCGCTGTCCTCGGCGACGAACGTGCCGCTCGAGATCTATGAGACTAGACGCATAAACCTGAAGCTCAAATGGTCGAACAACACTCCTTACGCCGTCTTTGCCGGTAACGCCTTCAACGATTACGGTGAGGTCCTCACCGGCCTCAACCTGCCCTTTGAACCTTTCAGTGCCGCTGACCTGCAGGACGGCTGCCTGCTCTCACACTACAGGTACCTGTTCATGAACTGCACCAACGAGCTCCACGACTGGGACGCGGATCCCTCGGTGCTCCAGCAGTTCGTGAACGGCGGAGGCTACCTCTTCACTTCGGACTTCGCCGGTTTCACGATGCTCAACCGGTGTTTCCCGGGCCACGTGACGTTCGCCGACCCCGTGGAGCAGGGAACCGCGCAGAAGCTCACCGGAGCCGTTATCGGCCCTTCACTGAGTGACTACCTGGGCAAGGATGCGACGCCGTTAGTCTACGACCAGGGAGGCTGGTCGGTCATCAACGGGACACAGGCCGGCACGAGCATCCTCATCAGGGGCAACGTCCATACTGAAAACACCGGAACACTCGCCAACAGGCCCCTGCTGGTCTCGTTCGCCCACGGCAGCGGCAAGGTCTTCTACAGCACGTTCCACGAGAGCAAGCAGGGTGAGCTCGGAAAGCAGATAGTCTCCTACTACCTCGCTCAGGGCGCCGCCCGAGGCAGCTGGTACCTCGCCGAAGGTTCGACCGACGGAGGGACTGAGACCTGGCTCACCATTCAGAACCCGAACACGCTCGCCGCAAACGTAAGCGTCACCTACATGGGACCCGGGGGAGTCACCTGGGGGCCCACCCTCGCCGTCCCCGGCAAGTCCAGGGCCTCGGTCCAGGTATCAAAGACCATAAGGGACTACCAGGTCTCCACCAGGGTGAGCAGTGAGAGCCCGATCGTGGTCGAGCGGTCCATGTACGGGAACAACAACGCCTGGGGTACGGATTCCATCGGGGTGGTGACCCCGTCCGCGACCTGGTACCTGGCCGAGGGATCGACGAACGGTGGCATGGAGACCTGGATAACCGTGCAGAACCCGAACACCACCGACACGAAGGTCTCCCTCACCTACATGACGCCGTCGGGCGCGGTGCCGGGGCCCAGCGCTACCGTGAAAGCCAGGACGCGCATGTCTTTCTATACCGCGGACACCGTGCCGAACGTATGGGACGTATCGACGAAGGTGACGAGCGACCTGCCTGTCGTCGCCGAGCGCTCCATGTACGGCAACGGTAAGACCTGGGCCACCAACTCCATCGGTGTGGTGAATCCCTCGACCGCCTGGTACCTGGCCGAGGGTTCCACGAACGGTGGCATGGAGACCTGGATAACCGTGCAGAACCCGAACAGCACCGACGCGAAGGTCTCGCTCACCTATATGACGCCTTCCGGTTCGGTGAAGGGACCGAGCACTACCATAAAGGCCAATACCCGGAAGTCTTTCTACGTGGCCGACACTGTGCCGAATGTCTGGGACGTATCGACGAAGGTGACGAGCGACCGACCTGTCGTCGCCGAGCGCTCCATGTACGGCAACGGTAAGACCTGGGCCACCAACTCCATCGGTGTGGTGAATCCCTCGACCGCCTGGTACCTGGCCGAGGGTTCCACGAACGGTGGCATGGAGACCTGGATAACCGTGCAGAACCCGAACAGCACCGACGCGAAGGTCTCGCTCACCTATATGACGCCTTCCGGTTCGGTGAAGGGACCGAGCACTACCATAAAGGCCAATACCCGGAAGTCTTTCTACGTGGCTGACACCGTGCCGAATGTCTGGGATGTCTCTACCAGGGTAGGGAGCGACTGGCCGGTCGTAGCCGAGCGCTCCATGTACGGCAACGGCAAAAGTTGGGCCACCAACTCCATCGGGTATTCACCGTAGCGGCGCCGGTGGCGGGCGCCTCTGTGGCGACCTGGTGTGCTAAAATACCAGGCACCTCGGCGTGGGCGTTTAGCTCAGCGGGAGAGCGCTGCCTTCACACGGCAGAGGTCACTGGTTCAATCCCAGTAACGCCCACCACGCATACTTAACCTCCACTCATCGCGTTACTGGGATTGAACCAGTGACAGGGGGGTTATGCCTTTTTCCGGGGGGAAGGTCCCCCCGGAAATCGTCCATGGGGGGTCACAGCGAGCCCGCCCTGCGGGCGAGCGCCATAGGGGGGCTTGCCCCCCTGTGGGGAGCGGAGCGACGCAGCGAAGCGAGGAGAGCAGCGACGTCACTGCGTTCAATCCCAGTAACGCCCACCACTCCAATTCAGCGATTAGGCCACGCGTCTGGGTGCAGAACCAGTGATGGGGTCACCGCGCGCCGCACTGCACGATCACCATGCGGGCTGCGAATTCCATCTGACATTGCAGTGGCGACCTGATATTGATCTGAATAAGATCTAAATCAATTCCTGGAGCCTCGCGGCGTGTGGGGTGGTTCAATCCCAGTAACGCCCACCACTCCTATTTAATCGCTATCGCCGGAGCAGCTCCTCCAGCGGTTCGGTGCCGATAACGGCGAATCCGCTCTGGCCAAGGTTGACCAGATAACCACCGTGGTCCCACACCAGCCTGAGGACCGCGATGTGTAAGTCCTCGAAATCCGGGTGCAGGTACCCAGCGCCCCAGTCCTCGATGACGTAGTACCTGGCAAACCGGTGCAGCGCCTCGAAAGTATTGAGCGTCAGCGATCCGACATGGGAGCCGTCGTCAATGATCAGGTCAAAGGGGCCGTATTCCTCTCCGAATCTCACGAGCCCTTCTGTATCGGCCTGGTCCAGTTCCACCATCGTGACCCCTTCGATGGGATCTGGAAGTGTTATATCGATACCGTATACCTCACACCCGTAGAAGTCCCGAGCCCACTCGAGGGAGCCGCCGTTGTAGATACCTATCTCAAGGTACTTGCCACAACGGGGAAACAACGACTCGTAGGCCCTTATTATTCCTGATCGGTGCTTGTCCGTTTCTCTCATGCGGCCACTTCCGTGTGATTATCCCCTTCAGCCCGAGTGGATTCTACCTCAAGCCAAAAAGCGTCATCAACCCGATCCTGACCGTCTCTCCCGTGTCCGTCTTCACTGGTATCATCAGGTAAACGCGACAAGGAGGGTCAGGATGCTTCCAAGGGTCGTGATTCACAACGCGATGACCGCCGACGGACGGCTGACGGGCTTCATGCCCGACATGGGTCTTTACTACGAGCTGGCTGGTTCATTCGCCGAGGACGCTACGCTGTCCGGCGCCGATACCGCTCTCGCCGGGCTGGAGCAGTTCGCCGACGACGCGGCCGGATTCGAAGAGGCGGGCGCCTTGGAAGACCGCTCCTCTCTGCCCCTGATGGTCATCACCGACTCGAGGGGCCGGGTGAGAGCCTGGCGTCAGTTCCTCGGCATGCCGTTCTGGCGGGCGGGCGTCGCGCTGGTGAGTCGTTCGACGCCGGCCGACTACCTCGCGTATCTCGAGGCCGAAGGTGTCGACACAATCGTGACCGGAGAAGAGCGCGTCGACCTTCGCGCCGCGCTCGAGGAGCTCAACGCCCGCTACGGCATCGAGAACATCAGGATGGACAGCGGCGGCACACTGAACGGGGCCATGCTCCGCAGCGGCCTGGTCGATGAGCTGAGCCTGCTTGTCAGCCCGTGCCTGATCGGCGGCCGCGACTTCGTCTCGCTCGTCACCGCCTCGGATTTTCCGCCTCTCGACCTCGAGCTCGTGAGCGCACGGGAGCTGCGGGGCGGGAACGTCTGGCTTCGATACCGGGTTGTGAGATAGAGCGGATCCTTAGTCCATCGGGTCGCCGTGCTGGAGAAAATCAAGCATCTGGTCGATGCCCTCCTGCGACGCAAGCCAGGGGGTGGGCTCCTTTGGGAACCAGTCGCGCTTCCTGAAGTCCTCCTCGGGCCACGTGTAGGGCAGCTCGACCACGGTACCGGGCTCCGTGGCCGTCTCCACCAGCTCGAACATGTGCTCGAGCAGCCTGCCCTGCATCTCCCTGTCGTCGGGGTGCCCCCAGATCATGCCGAACGGGAACTCCACGGCGACCGCGCGCGGCACGCCGATCTTTTCGGTCACGAAGGGCATGTTGGTGAGTGAGACCGTGACCAGGCCGCGCGACTCCATCGCCCTCTGCGCCAGCCCCACGGACTGGTTGCACAGAGGTCAGCCCGACGAGAGAAGCACGACGTCGACATCCATCTCGAGCATGCGGTCCGCCATGCGGGGAGCGGTCTCGCGCACGAACGTCCCGAGTCTCGGCTGGTAACCCATGAAAGTCAGATGTCGCTCCGCGATGTTCCCTATCCTGCCCTCGGCGAGCGCGGCGTCGAGCGCGGCCAGGGGCAGGATGCAGTTGCAGTCATCGAGGGCGTGTGAGTTATCGTAATGAAGGTGCGCGATGCGCACTTCTTCCTGGGAGATGTCGCGGGGCACCTCTCGGAATGAGGGGTCCCCCCAGAGCGGCTCCGCTCGTTCCCGGTCCAGGTCGAACGGGGTGTCGTCCCTGTGATACAGGCCCCCCGACGATACCAGGGCCACCGTGCTCTCCTTCAACGGTTTCCGGGGTTCCGCCCAGGGTATTGGCTCCCCCGAGGTATCGACGTAAGGCCAGACCTTGAGCGACTCCGCCAGCGTCCTCGACATGAACTTGAAGCTGTTGACCGCCATGGCTCGCGACCTCCCCGGTCTGCTCCCGGCGCCCCGAGCGGCGCCCGCCCGCATCATGGAATGCTAGTATAGACGAAATCCACGCCGGGAAGTGAGGTGCCGAGATGGACGACGTACCCGATTTTGAGAAGTACCCGGTCAGCGACGAGGAGATGGGCAGGCGCTACCGCAACTGGACCGAAGCCCTGTCCAGGCAGGTGGTGACCCTCTATCGCATCGGCAAGGAGGTGGGCGGCGAGAGGTTCGTCCAGAGGCTCAAGGAGGAGTTCAACAGGCAGGGCCGGAAGGGCGCTCACGTACTCGCGGCCCTTGCCGGGTGCAGCCCGGAAGATTTCGAGGACTGCACCGGGCTCGCGAGGCTCCAGGACTTCATCGACGACAGCTTCGCGAACTTCTGGGACGGCTACGTCGAGAACACGCCGGCTGCACTCGAGAAAGAGCTCATGACCTGCCCGGTGGCAAGGGTCTGGTCAAGGGAACCGGACCTGTGCGAGGTCATGCTCGCCTCTTCGTTCGAAGGGATGCTGGAGGAGCTCAACCCTGGATTCAAGACTGAGGGGTTCAGCTGCCTCCTCTCGAAGGGCGACGGCTGCTGCCGCTACAGGATAGAGCTTGAGAGCTGACGGGGCTGCCGCCTCACTTCGCGTGATATGCTTTCGAATGCCGACACTGACGCTCGAGCAGGGGGTGCGCGGATGGATGCCGGGAGATCGGTTCCGGACGAGCAGGTGATTTTCTCAGACGTGCTTGCCGCCGGCGGCGAAGAGCGCGAGAGGCGGATCGACGCGCTCGTTGCCCGCATGTCTCTGCGCGAGAAGGTCAACGAGATGTCCGGCAACTCGAACATGCTGAAGCTCCTGGTGATGGCGGTCAGGTACGGCATCTGGACCTTCGACTCCGGCGGCTGCAAGCGTCTGGGTATTCCCGCTCTCAGGTTCACCGATGGTCCGCGTGGGGTCTGCCTCGACCACTCCACCTGCTTCCCGGTGGCGATGGCGCGCGGCGCGACGTGGGACCCCGCGCTCCAGGAGAGGGTCAGCTCCGCCATAGGGGTAGAGGCGAGAGCGCAGGGGGCCACTTTCTACGGCGGGGTGTGCATCAACCTCCTGAGGCACCCCGGCTGGGGGAGGGCTCAGGAGACGTTCGGGGAGGACCCTTACCACCTGGGCGAGATGGGGGTGGCGGCGGTCAGAGGAGCCCAGAAACACCTGATGGCGTGCGCCAAGCACTATGCCTGCAACAGCATCGAGGAATCCAGGTTCTACGTCGACGTCCGGGTGGACGAGAGGACCCTCCGCGAGGTATACCTCCCCCACTTCAGGAAATGCGTCGACGCCGGCGCCGCTTCCGTCATGAGCGCATACAACAGGGTCAACGGGACCTACTGCGGCCACCACCCCCACCTGCTCACGGAGATACTGAAGGATGAGTGGGGCTTCAAGGGTATCGTGATGAGCGACTTCGTGTGGGGCGTGAGGGACGGACAGGAAGCCGCCAACGCCGGCATGGACATGGAGATGCCCAGGAGATGGCGTTTCGGTTTCGGCTTCAAGCGGAAGGTCGCACGCGGTCTCGTCGACATCGAAAAGGTCGACGACGCCGCCAGGAGGATAATCAGGCAGAAGGCGCGCTTCGCGACCGTCGGTGACCCGGCCGGGTACGACGGGAAGCAGGTCGCCTCCCGAAGGCACACCGAGCTCGCGCTCGAGGTGGCCCGCAAGGGCACGGTCCTGCTCAAGAACGAGAGCGGCGCCCTTCCCCTTGACCGGGACGCGGTCAGGAAGGTCTCGGTGGTGGGCGAGCTCGCGGCGCTTCCCAACATCGGCGACAGGGGCTCGAGCCGGGTCAGCCCACCGTACGTCGTCACGCCGGTTCAGGGCATAAGGGACGGGGCGGGCAAATCGGTGGAGGTTGCCTACGACAACGGGCATGACCTCGAGTTCACCAGGCGAAAGGTCGCCGGCTCGGACGCGATAGTCGTCGTGGCCGGTTTCACCTACAAGGAGGAAGGTGAGTACATCTCCGCCATGCTGCGCGCCGGCGGGGACAGGATGGACCTCGGGCTCCCGGAGGACCAGGTGGAGCTCATCAGGGCGATGGCGGCCGAGACCGACCGCTGCGTGGTCGTCCTGGAGGGCGGCTCGGCGGTGACGACGGACCCGTGGGACCGGGAAGTCGAGGCCATCGTCATGGCCTGGTACCCGGGGATGGAAGGCGGCACCGCGCTCTCGGAGATACTTTTCGGAGACGTCAATCCCGGCGGGAGGCTGCCGATAACGTTCCCCGAGTCCGTGTCCCAGCTGCCGTTCTTCGACAAGAGAGCAAAGAGCATCGAGTACGGCTACTACCACGGGTACCGGCACTTCGACCGTGAGGGGCTCGAGCCCTCTTACGCTTTCGGTCACGGGTTGAGCTATACGTCGTTCGCGTACAGCGACCTCGTGGTGCGCCCCGCCGAGATAGGCGCCGAGGGCGTGCTCGAGGTCAGCGCGACTGTCACCAACAGCGGGAGCATGTCCGGCGACGACGTGGTGCAGCTATACGTCAGCTGTCCCGGTTCGTCGGTGGACCGGCCGGTGAAGGAGCTGAAGGGATTCGAGAGGGTCACCCTCGGCCCGGGTGAATCCACGACAGTGGTCATGGATGTCCCCGCCTCGGAGCTCGCCTACTACGATGTCGACAGGGGTTCGTGGGTGGTGGAGCCGGCGGGGTACGAGCTCCTGGTGGGCGGCTCGTCGCGAGATTCCGACCTGCCCCTGAGGGCTTCCTTCAGGGTGAAGTGACCGACTCCGGTCTTCAGGGGCTGTTGAGAAACTCGACGATGCCGTTGCGCAGTCCCCAGGCCACCTTCCACCGGAACTGCTCATCCGAGAGCAGGCTGTCGTCCCTGGGATTAGTGAGAAAGCCTATCTCGGCCTCGACGACGGGCACCTTCGACCAGTTGAATCCCGGCATGTCGTGACGGTCGAGCGCTCCAAGGTCGTCTGTCGCGCATGACTTTGTGAGCTGCTCCTGTATGAGCAGCGCGGCGGTCTTGCTCTTCTCGTAGAACTCCCCCGTCCACCTGTCCCGCGCCGGGTACAGGGTCTCGATGCCCATCATCGCCGGGTCGGAGGAGTTGCCGCAGTGTATGCGCAGGTAAAGGTCCGACTCCGCGTTGGCCGCGATCTCCGCGCGCATCACTTCGGGCAGGTCGATCGTGCTCGTCTCCCTGGTCATGACCACGTTTATGCCGTCCTTCTCGAGCAGGCTCTTGAGCTTCAGCGCCGTGTCGAGAGTGACCAGGTATTCGTCGTTGCCCGTCAGGACCCCCCTGGCCCCGCTGTCCCCCGGGAGCCGCCTGGTCATGCCGGGGTCGGCCCACTCCTCCCGGGAGGGCAGCGCCTGGCTGCCCGGGTCGATGGTTATCGTCCGGTCCGAGAAGGGGCCGGTCCCGGCCTGCTCGCCTCCCGGCTGTGAGGAGGCAGCCTGCCCGGGGGCCGGCCCGGTGTCCGTCTCCGGCCCCTTGCTCACGGTCAGCTTTATCCCGCTTCCCTTGCCCTCGACCTTTCCGGCGCCGGGGCTCTGGGCCAGTACAACGCCGTCCGAATGCTCGCTCGAAAAAGCCCACCCGGTGACCGTAGGGACGAAGCCGCTGTCCCGCGCGGACTCGAACGCCTCGGTCAGGGTCTTTCCGATGAGGTCCGGGACCTTCAACCCGGACGGCGGCCAGAGGAGGATGACCGCGAGGATAACAGCGCCGAGGGCCAGCAGGGCGGCCACGGCGATGAGCGCCGGCTTCCAGTTGAACGGTTCCCGGCGCGCGATGAGGGGGGCCGCGGGCTTGAAGTCCGCCAGCTCCTCGGGTTCCAGATCGAAGAAACCTCGCTCGTCAGTCCCCGGCATATCCGCACTCAATCCGCGAACACGCTGACGAAATCGAACTTGCCTACGTCAACCAGACCCCGGTCCGTCAGCTTCAGTTCCGGTATGACTGGAAGCGCCAGGAAGCTCATGGTCATGAAGGGGTCCTCGAGGACGCACCCGAGCTCTGAGGCGGCGCTGTTCAGCGCCTCGACCCGCGAGGCCGCCTCTCCGACCGGCAGCCGCGACATGAGCCCGGCTATCGGGAGCGGGAGCTCCGCCTTTATCCCGCCTCCCGCCGCTACGGCCTGTCCGCCCTGCATCTGTATCACCCGCTCCACCGCGGCGACCATGTCGGAGTCCGCCGCCCCGACCACGACTATGTTGTGTGAGTCGTGGGCGACGCTTGACGCCAGGGCGCCGGCCTGGAGCCCGAATCCGCGTACGAAAGCCACCCCGACGTTCCCGGTCCCCCTGTGGCGCTCGACGACCGCTATCTTCAAGAGGTCGACCGAGGGATCCGCCACCGCCTTCCCACCGTCCACAACCACCTGCTCGGTCAGCGCGGCTGTCACTATCTGCTCCGGGACTATCCCGATCACCCGTACCCTCTCTCCGGCCGCCGCGACCTCTAGGCTGTTTGCGCTGAAGCCTTCCACTCTAAAGCTGGAGCCGGCCTCAGGCCCTTCTCCGGGCGGCTCCTTCAGCTCGCCTCCTTCAACCACGACCTCGCCATCCTTGACGACGATAAAAGCAGAGAACTCCTCGAGGTCGTCGAACGCCACCAGGTCCGCTCTGTACCCGACCCCGACAGCTCCACGGTCACGGAGCCTGAAGCGCGCGGCGGTGTTGAGCGTCGCCATCTGGATGGCGGTCATCGGGGAGACACCGGCCTTCACGAGCATCCTCAGCATGGAGTCGATGTGTCCCCGCTCCAGCAGGTCGCCGGGATGCCTGTCGTCGATGCAGAGACAGCAGCGGCGGCTGTTGTCGGAGTTGGCCACGGGCAGCAGGTCCAGGAGGTTGCGCGCGCCCGTACCCTCTCTCATCAGGATGTACATCCCCTTCTGCAGCTTCTCCTCCGCCTCCTGCGCCGTGGTGCACTCGTGGTCGGAGTCCGGCCCGGCGGCGATGTAAGCGGCCAGGTCCCTGCCGCTCAGGCCGGGAGCGTGCCCGTCCACCGGCATGTCCTTGAAGAGCTCCAGCTTGGCAAGTACGTCGGGCGCACCGGCCACCGTTCCCGGGAAGTTCATGAGCTCGCCCAGCCCTATCACTCCCGGCTCGACCATGAGCGGCGCCAGGTCCCCCGCCTCGAGAGACGCCCCTGAGGTCTCGAGCGGCGTGGCGGGTACGCATGACGGGAGCATGACGAACACGTCCATCGGGGCCTCTTCAGCCGAACGCATGATGTACCGGATACCCTCGACGCCCATGACGTTGGCTATCTCGTGGCAGTCGGTGACCACGCTGGTGGTGCCCCGGGGGACCACCGCTCGAGCGAACTGCCCCACCGTTACCATCGAGCTCTCGAGGTGCACGTGGGCGTCGATGAGCCCGGGGGCCAGGTAGCGTCCCCCGAGGTCGATGGTGCGCTTTGCCGTGTAACCCCCGTCGAGGCCGACCACGACGCCTCCTGACACCGCCACCGAGGCGGGGTGCACCCTTCCCGACAGCACGTCGACCAGCAGGCAGTTGACCAGGAGGAGGTCCACTTCGCCCTCTCCCCTGGCGGCCTTTATCCTCTCACCGAGTTCCATGCTCACCCCCGGGGTCTGACCACATCTTTGTCGTTGCTCCGTCCAGACAAGTTTAACGCTATCATGCAAAGATGGGGTCTGACCCCTTTGTTCACGTTCGCGCTACAGGTCGATGCACGCCGCGCAAAGGCACAGCGTGACCACCTCCGGCACGATGTCCTCGTAACGCGCCCCGGTGAGCGCCCGCGGCGTCGCGTCCGCGACAGCGCAGACCGCGCGGCTCACGCGGTTCCTGATTATCCTTCCCTCCGCCCCCAGGAAGACGGCGTGCTCGATTGCGCCGTCCGGGGATTCACATATCCCGATCCCTTTTCCCTTCCCGTATTCGACATCCTGGAAGACCCCGGGGTTCACTCCCTCGGCGTCACTTATCTTCCGTATCAAGCTCGCGGACGCTCTGGCCTCGTCGAGCAGGAGCAGCGACCGGTCCAGCGCCGTTCCCCCTTCCCTTGTCACGGGCCTGTAGTAGGACCCGCGGTAGAAGCCGTAGGCATCCTCGCCGGACCTCGCGTCACGGGATAACCCGGCGGCCCGGAAGGCCGGCGCCGGGGGAGCTTCTTCGGCCTGTGAGACACCGGCAAGGGCTGCCCCACGCAGCCGCCCCCGGGAGAGCTTCAGCCTTGCGCCCCAGTACGAGCAGTCGCGCGCGAGCGTCTTCAGGGTGGAGGCGAGCTCCCGGAGCGGCCGCCCGTCCCCACTCATCGCCGCCCCTCCAGGCACTACCATCCCGAACCCGAACGGGCTGCCGGAAGCCTTCCCGAACGCTTCCCTGATCTCCGCGATGAAGCGGCGTGGTCCTTTGTATAGAACATCGTCACGGAGCGCCCTTCCGACGTCGGAGATCACCTCGAGGTGGGATGCGACGCGCTCGTACTCGGCAGCGACCGCCCTGAACACCTCCGCCGCGTCGTCGACCTGGATACCCAGGGCTTCCTCCAGGGCCTGGCAGTACGCGAGAGAATGGGAGATGGTCGAGCGCGCGCAGATGCGTCCGGCCACCTCGAGCCCCTCCAGCGGTGTCAGCCCCTCGAACATGAGCTCCAGGCCCCTGGCGCCGAGGCCGGTCTCGATACGCGCAGCGCTCACCCGGGGGCCATCGAGCTCGAATTCGAGGGCGAGCGGCTGGCGCAACGCGGCATCGAACGGTCCGAGCGGCAGCCTACCTTTCACCGGCCCCGCCCCCCGACTCGCTGGCGGACGGCACCCGGGATGGGAACGGCGGAGTAACCAGAGGACCGGAAGTCGCCCCGCGCCCCGGCCATGAACGGCTCGAAGCGGCTCGCGGGGCCCTCTGAGGGGCGGACGGCTCTACTGGCCAGGTACACCGAGACGACTATGACGGCGGTCGCAACCAGGAACGCGGCCGCGTCAGCGGACCACCCCGTGTAGTACACGAACGCCTTCCCGACAGGCGCGCCGGTGCCCCTTATCGCGACACCCGGGCCCGTGAACCCTGCGGAATAAAGGAGCCGCGAGCCGCCCGGGATGAAATTGTCCCAAAGCAGGTGCGGGAACAGCCCGAGGAGCAGGGAACCCGCACACAGACCGACCGCGGCGAATCCCTCCACGGGCGACTGCCTGTTCACCGGGACGACCCGGGGCCCGGCGGGAGCAAAGACCCCTCCGACCGTCCTCCCCAGCGCGACGGCAGCCGCCGCGACCGCCGCGAGTGAGAGTCCGGCGGCCAGTGCGCCCACCGGGGCGGCAGACGCGGCGTCGATGTCGGCCAGCCAGGCGGCCGCCTTGCTCACGAAACCGTCCAGCGGGGGCAGGCCGGCGAGGGCCATCCCGGAGAGGAGGAGGCCTACGCAGGCCGCGGGGGCCAGCCTCGCGGAGATGCCCTGCCTGTTGAGCTCGCCGGTCCCGCGCAGGGTCTCGAGGGTCCCGGCGCACATGACCGTTGCCGCCAGCGAAAGCGGTATCACCAGGAGCGTGAACAGGCAGCACTCGAGGCCCGCCCTCGAGAAGAGCCCCAGGGAGGTCACCAGGAAGCCGGCCTGCATGGTGTACATGCCCGTGACATAGTCGCGGACCGTGGGACGCGCGAGCGCGATGAGCGGCCCGGCGGCAATGGACACCATTCCCACGACTGTGATGGCGAGGCTCCAGTCGGAGGCGACCAGCCTACCTGTGAAGACCGCCGCGGCCACCATCCGGAGCCCCCCGAACAGGAAGCTCGCCGCGCCCAGGAAGAAAGCGTTCCAATCGGGCGGCGCTGCGCTCAGCATCTCGCGTATCCATCCGTGAAGCGGGAAAGCTCCGAGCCTCACCAGGGCGCCGGCAAGGAACAGTGCGGCCACAGCTACGGTCTGGGCCTCGCTCCCCTTCGTGAGCGGAGGCGTGATGAAGACCGCCGTCTCGTCGAGCAGTACCCAGCACAGCAATGCCCCGGCGGCCAGCAGGCAGTCCGAGGCCAGCCACGGGAGGAACGCCCGAGCCTTCCTCCTGAAACGCGCCGGGCCCGAGGCCGCCAGCGCGGCCAGTGCAGAGGCGCTCACGCCCTCCCAGAGGCATACCTGCAGGATTACCCCCCTCGAAAGAAACGCGAGGCACGCGAAGCCTGCGCCTGCGAGGACACAGGCAGGCACCAGCGAACCGCCGGTCTCACCGCCTTTCCTGAAACCGGCGTACAGCACCGCCGCGGCCGTCACAAGATTGAACATCAGGAACACGGGGAAAGTGAAAGCGTTCAGCCTGAACGGGCCCCATCCCGGCGCGGCCCGGAGTTCCAGGTACCCGTTTAGCAGAGCGAGCGAAAGGCCCGCGGCCGCCACCGAGTAGGTCGCGGCAAGTATCCTGCGCAGGCGCGCCGCGCGCGAAGCGGCAGCCACAACCAGCGCGAACCCGAACGGCATGACAAGGGATATCTTCAGTATGGTGCCCATATCACCCTGCGACACGGCGCACCGCCTCCCTCAATGCTGCCGGGTCGATGGGGCACCCGGCCAGCGGCACCGCGCGCGCCGGACCGGCCGGCGCCTCGCGCCCGGTGCTCCCCCGCCCGCCGAAGATCCCTTCTCCGAGCGCGCAGTCCCCGACCAGTATCACCCGGCACGACCCGGGGGCCTGGGAGATAACGTGCAGCGCCGGGCCGGTCAGCCCGGGCGTCCACAATCCCGTGACGACGATGACCGAGGCGTGGCGCGGGGACGAGCATTCCGCCAGGGGGCCCGGCCGCCACCCATCTCGAAGGACGGAGTCCACCGCGTCAGCACACCCCGAGCACCCGCCCATCCTGATGTGGAACACGTCGGCGCGCCTTCTCCAGAGGACAGCGAGGGGATTCAAGACGCGCTCCCGATCCAGACCAGTATGAGTCCGGCGACCGCCAGGACGCCTCCGGCGCCCAGTGCCAGCGCCAGCGCCCGCGGCGAACCGAGCTCCGGTGAGACAATATCGACCAACCCCATCAGCAGGGTGATACCTGCAACCTTCATCACCCAGAACGCCACCTCGGCGACGGTCGAGGCGGGGCCGGCGAAGAAGAGGGCCGCGAGCAGCAGTGCCGCCGTGAACAGGGAAGCGGCATCCGACAGGCGAAGCATCGCCAGCGGCGGGCCGGACATATCCGCTGTTATCCCCCCAGGCGGGTCATCAAAAAGCCCGGGCGAGAGCGGCCGCAGGCGCGCGATGCCGAGCGCCGCCAGCGCGGCCGCGGCAAGGCTGAGCGCGACACCAACCTCAGTGAGCACCCCTGTCGATGTCGGCGCGATAAGTATGCCGTTTGAGCTCTGCCACCCCATGACCCCGGCGAAGCTAACCTGCCCGGTCCTCAGGGCGACGGTCGCAAGCACAAGGGCAAGCGGAATTCCCCAGCCGGCTGACCGGGCGCATTCAGCGAAGCAGCTCTGCCTGACCCTCGGGTTCGAAGAGCAGGAAGCTACGAGAACATCGGCCGCGGAAGAAATCGCGAGCAGCGCGAACACGAGGGCGAGGTCGCCGCCCCGGTAGCCGAAGATGATGCATGTCACCCAGGACAGGGCCGCGAGCTTCACGACGGGAGCGATCCACTGGACCGCTCGCAGCGCCCCGTCCGCCGCAACGCTCTCGTCCGCAAACAGTCGAAGCAGGCCAGGCATGCCGCTTCCCGGTCCTTCGGAAGAGGCGCCCGTCACCACCGAGGACATGCCGCCCAGGATCGCCCGCGCAACAAGCCCGGTCAGCGCGATAAAAAGGAGGCCCGGGAAGAGGACCAGGTTAGCGAGCTTCCCGACAAACGCCATCGACCGCCTCCTAAAAGAGAATGCCCTCAAAAGATTTCAGGGTCCGTTCCGGACGAGCCGACCCGTTTTCCTTAAGACCTCTTGAGGGCTAGTTGAATCTATTAAATTACCGCGCCTCAGTCAAGTGCAATCGGCTTTATTTCGCCGTTAACGCACATTTCCAGAAGCGTCCGGCGTGGTCGCGCCAAATTGCCTGATAACTTTCAAAGTATTATGATTCCAAAAGGCCGTCGCCGAATCGCAATCTCCGGCGGCCTGCCGGTAGGGTCGCGGGCTCGACAGGGGGCGGACATGGATAACCCCGTTGCGAAAACGGAGAGGGTGCTGTCTCGTTACCGGCGCCTGTGGGACGACTACTTCCCCACCTCACAGCATTCCTCCACCCCGGTCAAGCTGACCGCCTGTCTCACCGAATCCGCCGCGCTGTGGGGAGCGACCGGCGGCGTTATCATGCTGGAGGTCGCCGGGTCGAACATCCTCGAGGTGTCGGCCGTCAGGGGGGCCGCGCTCTCCAGGGATACCCGGATAGCTCCAGCTCCCGGCTCGATCATCTGGGAATGCTACTCGCGGGGCAAGCAGGAGATGTTCGAGAGCGATGGTGAGGACCGGGAGATACTCCCCGGCGTTCTCGCCGGTTCCGCGGTATGCCTTCCGGTCCTCTCGGGGGCCTCGGTCAAGGGCGTTTACCTGCTGTGGTCGGACGAGAGCGCTCACTTCGGCGGGCTCGACCTGACCGGCCTTGCCCTCTTCGCGTACTACGTCGCGGTACTGCTCGAGGTCGACTCACTGGGTGAGCGGCTCGGGGAGAACCTGGTCATCGATCCCCTTACCGGCCTGCACAACCGCAGGCAGTTCGAGAGGCGGCTGCGGGACGAGGTCCTGCGCGCCAGCCGGTATTCCATAAACCTCTCGCTGGTAGTCTTTGACGTCGACCACCTCGAGGAGTACAACAGCCTCTGCGGCTACATGCTCGGGAACCTGGCACTCTCTGACATCGCCACCGTCTTCAAGAAGGGCGCGCGCGAGGTCGACGTGGTGGCCCGGATCGGGGCCGACGAGTTCGGGATAATACTGCCTGAGACCACCAGGATAGGTGCCCTGAGGTTCGCCGACCGCCTGCGGTCGGAGGTCGCAGCCTACCCATTCCCCGTGTCGGGGCAGGACGAAAGCGGAAGCCTCACCGTCTGCGCGGGCATCGCGAACTTCCCCAGCTCGGCATCCGACGAGGTCACTCTCCTGGCGAACGCCTACGAGGCCCTCGAGCAGGCGCAGGGACAAGGCCCTGACAACATCAAGCTGTTCGGGGAGACTCCTTCCGAGGGCAGGCCCGCGGAGTAGAAGAGCGGCCGCCCGCCGTTCCGGTGCCTACTTCTGCCAGAACGGCCTCTTGGTCACGTCGAAGCCGGGATCTCCGGAAGCCCTGATGACGTAGACCGGGGTATTGGCCTCGACCATCTCGAACAGCTGCTCGACGTCCTTCATGTACATCCGGACGCAGCCGTGTGAGACGGACTGGCCTATGGACCACGGTGACGGGGTCCCGTGGATCAGCACGCCCGACGCGTTGAGCGCAAGCGCCCTAGTGCCGAGCGGGTTGCCGGGACCGGGCGGTATCGACGCAGGCATCGACCTGGCCCAGGCCGAGCCGGGATTGCGCCAGGTCGGGTTCCTCTGCTTTTCGACTATCTTCCATATGCCCACCGGAGTGGGATAGGTGGAAGACCCACAGGCCACCGGGAACTCGGCCTGGACCTGCTCGCGGTCATAGAGTGAGAGTTTGTGTTCCGCAAGGTTGATGATTATCAGCTTGCCGAAGACGGCGTCGGTTATTTGCGCCGGTGTGTACCCCACCTGCACCTTGACCGTCCTGTCGGGCCTCATGAGAGCGGCGTCGGTGTCGGCCAGCAGCACGTCGAGGACGGCGTTCCTGCCGTCCTTGGCCTTGACGATGACCGGCTTGCCGCTCGTCACGTCGACGTACGCGTCCTGTGGATGGCGGTTGATGGAGTTTATGGTCGTGGAGACCCAGCTGTTCACCTTGTCCGTGTCGGAAGAGCCGAGAAGCGAGATGTTTATCTCCTTCGGCCTGTTTGTGAACCGGCGCCCCATCCTCTCGAAGATGTTGACGCTCCAGGCTTCCTTGTACGCGCGGTCCACCATCCCCTCGTAATCGAGCATGAGACCTATCTCTTCAGGGGAAATCTGGTATTTCTCGTCGTCCACCGTGAGGGTGAGGGGCCTGCTGGCCACTTCGGCAAGCTCCCGCCTGCACTTCGCGACCGCCTCGGTCCTGTTTAGCCCCGCTACGCTCACGCCAACGACCTTGACCCCGGACGGGAACGAGCCGAACGCGAACAGGTCCTGGATGAAGAGGTATGCGAACATCACGATGAGGAGCGCCAGGAGCAGCGAGCTTGCCAGTATGAGCATTATGCGAGAGAGCTTCTTCTCGCTCAGCCAGCCGGCCGACCGGGCCGGAATGCTCACAGCCTTCAATAAAACCTCCTGGTGGACCTCGGCTCGCACGTATTATAGCCACCGCCTCACGGCGGCACAATGCGATTGCTCAGGCTATATGTACTTTTGCCGGAAAGGCTCTTATCCCTTTTCCAGGCGCTCGAGTGATTGGCGCGTCGCGGCGATCATCTTTTCCATCCGGCCCCGGGCGAGGGTCCCGGTCGTGCTCTCCTCCCGGACTTCCAGGCTGCCCAGGAACCCCTCGAGGGTTTCGACGGCCTCCCCGCCTCCGATGTTCCCGAGGGCTCTCACCGCGGCGTAGACCTTTCCCCAGTTGGTGCTGCCGGCGGCGTCACCGGCATCCGCCCGTGCTGCGAGGTAATCCCGGAGCACGGGGACCGCCGCGGGCTCCCCACTGGCCCCGTAGGCCCTAATAGCGCCTGTGTCTACCGCGCCCGTCTCCGCCAGCCGCTGCGTATAGCCCCCGGGGTCCACCGACTGCAGCAGCTTCCTCGCGGCCGACATCACCTTGCGGTTGTCACCGTTGATGAACTCGGAGAGTATCTCGGAGTAGCGAGCAGCCTCGTGTATCCGCCCCAGCGAGCGCAGGGCGGCCGCCCTGACATCCGGCCTCGCCCCCCACCGGTCGCGAGCTATCGAAAGCAGCACGAGGTTCGCTTTTTCTCCCCCGAGCTCCCCGAGCCCGTACGCGGCCGCCACCCTCTTCTCGAAGACCGGCGCTTCCAGGGCCTCGAGCAGGTACTCGATGTCACCCCTGGCGACCGCCGCCTCGAGGTCTCCCGGGAGCTCTCCCTCGGGTGTCACGAATACCGGCATCTGCCTCCCCATCCTGGTATCTGCTACACGGCAACGATGATTATACGCTGTAGTGTGACCTTCAACAAATGCCTAGAATCAGGGTTTTATTGCGCTTGTAATGCTAGAAATCCCTTTGATAGAGCGGATTATTGACAGGCGCATGACACGAATCCTTTACTGGTGCGGCATTCCGGTTGATTCGCCCAGTCGCATGCCCTATAATTACCTCGCCCCGAGAGGGTGACAAGATTGACTATGAACACTGGCCTCAGGAAGAAGAGTGAGACGCCGATCCCGCCGGCCGCCGGCGGGTTTGCTTTCGTGCGCGTTCTCACCGCCGCCCTGGGGCTTCTGCTTGCCATCGCCCTGGTCGCGTCCCCCTCCCCGAGCGGGGGCGGAGCGATCGCGCAGACATCCCCCGGTTCCAGTACCACCGACCAGGACGACATCGTGCGCGAAATAGTGACCCTGGACAGCGAGATCGGGGGCATAACCGCGCGCCTGGAGGAACTCCGGGAGAAGTCCGAGGCACTGTCGGAAAAGATCGGAGGCTTGAACGACGAGGTGGCCTCGAGGCGAAGGAAGCTCGCTTCGAAGCGGCGCGCGCTGGCCGACCGGGCGAGGAACCTGTACGTCAACGGCAGGAGCAACACCCTGGTGATGCTCCTCTCTTCAGGCGACATCTCGGAGTTCTTCGAGCGGAACGACTACGTCCAGAAGGTGAACCAGCGAGACACCGAGATGGTGGTCTCGGTCAAGCGGGAAGCTGACGACCTCGAAGCGGCGCTTTCGGAGCTGAAACGCCGCAAGAAGGAGGTTGACGGCGTCGCCGCCGAGCTACAGGGCAGGAAGGAGCGCCTGTCCGCCAGCCGCTCGGAACGGCAGGAGCTTCTGGCCAGCGCGGGCTCGCAGGCTCCGCAGGTGCAGGCGCAGTCCGAGAGCGTCGAGTCGAAAATGCAGCAGGTGAACCAGTCGGTCCCGAACGGCAAGCACACCGGGCGGTTCCTGACTATGGTCGCAACCGGTTACTCCCCCGAGGAGCCCGGCCTGAGCGACGCCACCGCCTCGGGCCTGAAGGCCCAGCGCGGAGTCGTGGCGGTCGACCCGAGGGTGATCCCCCTGGGGACCAGGGTGCACGTCGAGGGGTACGGCTACGCGATAGCGGGCGACACCGGCTCGGCCATCAAGGGCATGAGGATAGACCTCTGCTTCGACACGCTCGAAGAGTGCAACGCGTACGGCAAGCGCACAGTGCAGGTGGAGATACTCGACTAGGCCTCTTTTCCCTCTGAACGCTGAAAATCGGCGACAGCCCTCGTCACCTCGTCCAGTGACACCTTCCGGCGCCTGCCCTCGGGAAGGGACCTCAGCAGGACCTGCCCGTAGCGCATCGAGGTTATGCGGCTGTCCAGCAGCAGCACCTGGCCCCGGTCGCTGCGGGTGCGGATCAGGCGGCCGACCCCCTGCTTCAGCCGGAGCGCGGCGAGGGGAAGGCTCAGGCTCATGAAGTCGGACCCACCTTCGAGCTTCACCCGTTCGCTTCTCGCCTCGAACACCGGCCTGCCCGGGCTCTCGAACGGGATGCGCGTCACGACCACCAGGCGGAGCGTGCTGCCGCGGGCGTCGACGCCCTCCCAGAAACTAGTGGTACCGAACAGGCTGGCCGTGGGCTCCTCGACGAACTCCTCCGCCAGGCGGCGGCGCGAATAGCCGGGGAGCTGGCACAGTACCGGCAGGCCCTGGCGGCGAAGCCCGTCGACGACCTGCTCATAGGTGTCCTGCATCAGCTTCCTGTTGGTGAAGAGCACCAGCACCCCTCCACCCGCCGCCGGGATGACGAGCGAGAGGACCTCGGCCAGCCTGGCCGCGTACTCCACGGACGTCGGCTCGGGCATGTCGTGGAGCATCAGTATCTGCATCTGGCGCCTGAAATCGAAGGATGATTCGAGGACGATGGCCTCGACGCCCCTGTCCTCCACGAGGTCCAGACCTACCCTCGAAGCGAAGAAGTCGAACGAGGCGTTGACAGTGAGGGTCGCCGAGGTGAGCACCGCTGATTCGAGCCCGTCGTAGAGGTGCTCCTTGAGGAGCCAGCCCACCTCTATCGGGGAGACCCGCAGCGCCTGCCTCTCGAACCTGTCGGCGTGGCCCGCCGTCGCCCATCTCACGCCGCCGTCCGGCTCGCCCGTGAGCGTCACCCGCAGAGTGCCCTCGAGCTCAGCGGTGCGCAGCGCCTTGCCCTCGAGGTCTCCTGCCAGGTACTCGAGCTCGCCGCCGTCGGCCGCCTCGTCCTTGAACGCCGCAAGCGCGCGCAGGAGCCTCACGCCGAGGCGGTCCAGGTCGGAGGAGAGCTCCTCGCCCCTGGAATGGAGGCGCGAGTACTCGACAGATTCCACCTGCCCCGGACTGAAGCGGACTTCGGTGGTCCCCGCCTCGTCCCCCTCGTAGAAATCGCAGAGCGCGATGAACATCCTCTCGAGCCCCTCGATACAGACCTCGACTGCCTCCTGGGCCTCGCCGATCTCGAAGCGGGCCGGGTCGTAGCTCTCAGGAGTCAGCAGGGACCGGAGGTCCTGGGCCAGGTCCGCCAGGAATCCCCCGCCGTCGACCGGAGAGTGCAGCGATTCGAGGAAGCGCCTCACCTCACGGTACTCGAACTCTTCCGTGAACTGCTCGGTCGCGGCCTCTTCGAGCGTGTGAGCCTCGTCGATGACCGCGTTCTTGAAGGCTAGGTTCACGCCGGCCAGCAGGAGGGAATGGTTCACAACCACGACGTGCGAGCGCTTGGCCCGGTACAGCGCCCTGCGGTAGAAGCAGCAGCCCTCACGGGCGAAGTGGCAGCGGTTGCCCGGGCACTCGCGGTGGTTGGCCATCACCTGTTCGGCGAGGCCCCTGAGGTGGGAGACGTTCAGGAGCGAGATATCACCGGAGTCGCTCTCGGTTATCCAGGTGAGTAGCATCCCCAGCGCCCCCAGCTGCCGCTCCCCGAGCCGCTTGCGGCTGTTTATCAGGGCCTGGAGCTTGCGCAGGCAGATGTAGTTGCTGTAGCCCTTCAGTACCGAGTACCGGAATGAGCCGGGGCCCATGGCGCCCTCGAGCGTAGGGAGGTCTTTGGTGAACAGCTGGTCCTGCAGGTTGAGCGTGCGGGTTGATACCACCAGTGGAAGCTCTGTCTGCTCGGACCAGAGAACCCCCGGGGCCAGGTAGGCCAGAGACTTGCCGGTGCCGGTGCCCGCCTCCACCATCATGAGCTCCTGCTGCTCGAAGGCGCGGCGCACGGCCTCCGCCATCTGGAGCTGCTCGTCGCGCTCTTCGTAGTCGCAGAACTGGCCGGCGAGTGGCCCGCCTACGGAGAAGATGTTCCTGACCTCCTCGGGACGCACGACCGGAGGCGAGGAAGCCCCCTCGAGGGGAGGGATGTCCTCCCAGAGCCGATCGCGCCTCGTGACCCGGTCGAGCTTCAGCGCCTCGACCTGCCTGCCCCCCGCGCGCTCCTCCAGCACCCGGGCCAGGAGCACGGAAAGGCCGCCGCCGTGCGCGGGCGAATGGTCGACAAGGGCCTTCAGGATGCCGGGCGCCGTTCCATAGAGGCCGTTGAGCAATACGTTGAACACCTCGAACAGCGTGGCCGCGTCGTCGGGCGCCCTGTGCTCGGACCCCACGTCAATACCCCAGGCCGAAGCGAGCTCTGACTGCCTGTGTCCCGCGAGGGAGGGCATAAGTATGACCGCGAGGTCCATCACGTCGAGGTAAGGGTTGGAGAAGCGCCCGCCGCCGAACCGCCCGTACAAGTCGGTCAGGAAATCCTCCTCGAACCTGGAGTAAGCCACGACCATGTTGTCGGCGAGGAACCCCGCGAGCTCGTCGAAGAACTCGTCGATGGTCGGCGCCCCACTGACCATGCCGTCATCGATGCCGGTGAGGAGCCTTATGTGGGAAGGGATGTGCCGGCGTGGGTCTATCAACGAGGACAGGCGTCCCGTGACCTCGCCGCCCTTCGCCCGCAGCACCGCCACCTCGATGATGCCGTCCCGGGCCGGGTCGAAGCCTGTCGTCTCGAGGTCGATGACACAGTATTCGATGTCGCCGGCCAGGGTGCGCTGGTACTCGCGCCCGAGCCCCGGGAAAGACAGGTACTTGTCCTTGGTGGCTGCATCGCATCTCAGGAACAGGTCTTTCGGCAATTCTCCCCTATTCTCGTCCGTTGACCCCGGGTTCAGGCGCCATTACGTGAAACCCCGGCGCCCGGTCGGCCGGCTCTTGAATGATTATCCGGTAAAGCTGTGACATCAGCGCGGCGGCGGCACTACGAACTGCTCGAGGGGATGCCGCACGCCCGCCCTCTCTCTCGGCACCGGGCGTCCCACTGCGACCAGCGCGACGAACTCCAGGGCGTCCGGCACCCTGAGAGCGCGCTCGACGGCCTGGCGCCTGGCCAGTATCTCGCCGAGCCAGCAGGCGCCCAGACCGATGTCGTGGGCGGCAAGCAGCACGTTCTGGATCGCGGCGCCGGCGGACATCAGGTCCTTCGTGCGGTCGTACGTGGCATCCGAGTCCATGAACACGGCGATGAGCGCCGCGGCGCCGGCGACCACGCCGCGGTACTTCGTCATCCCGGACAGCTCATCTATGAGCCGCCGCTCGGTTATGACCATGAAACGCCAGGGCTGGTTGTTCAGCCCGGAAGGGGCCCAGCGACCCGCCTCGATGAGGATGTCGAGCTCCGGTCCGGTCACCTCTTCACCGGTGAATTCGCGGATGCTGCGCCTGTCCTCGATTGCCCTGCGCGTCTCCATCGCTACTCCGTGACCTCCATCAGTGGAAGGCTGATGCTGGCGGCGCGCCCGGAGTCGTGATGGACCTGATACCTGGAGGGCACCAGCGACGGGAACACGAACATCGGGTCGGCCGCGCACAGCACCAGCCTCGCCCGGTGCCCCTTCTTGAAGCGGTGCGCACAGGCTATGAGCTCGAAATCGTACTCCTCGGCCTGACCCGGACTCATCTCGCTCTTCATCATGGCGCTGTGGGTGACCAGACGGCAGAAACCCCGCGGGGAGACGTCGTACAGCAGCGCGTTGAGCTGGCATTCGTGCGTGGTGGAGCTCGCGTACACCCTCAAGCGCGGGACTCCCACCAGGGCCGTGTCCGAGGCGAACGGTTCGGAAGTAAACGCGAGGCTGTCACCGGGGACTGAGAACGGCACCCCCGGTACAGGCATGTTGTTTATCGCGTTCAGGCGTACCAGGGACGGCCCGGACGAGTGGAGGCTGCTCACCGTGTTGTTGATGATGCTCTCCGGCGGCTCGTGGCCGTCAGGCGCGATCTGCGACAGCGCCCCTGCGCTCTCCGCGGCCGCTCCCGTCAGGTAGAAGGTGACGTCGACGAAGCCCTCAGGCGGCCAGTTCTCCGACGTCCCCATCCGCCCGTTCCACGGCTGGTAGAAGGTGACCGCCGGCTCGGAGTCGATCCCGTTGGCCCTGTCGTCCTTCAGCCAGTAGTCGAACCAGCGCCTTGCTTCGTCCCATATCCTGTTAGGAACCAGGTAGTCCCCCCTCCCGGGGTCCAGACCGTGGAGGCCGTTGGAGATGTGGAGCCGCTTGGGCACGTTCAGCCTGCCGTAGAAATCGAGCACCTGGTTGGGCTCGAACAGGTCGTCGTTCCACGAGTGGACTAGGAACATCGGGCAGGTGACCTTGTCCACGTCGTGGATGGCCGACCGCGCCTCCAGCTCTCCGCGGAGCTTCCTGGGGTTCCACTCTACGATGAACGTCCACAGCCACCGCACGAGGTCGTTTCGCGGGTCGAACCTGTGGCCCCATATGCCGCCGAGGAAGAGGGCCACGCTCCACGGGGCCTTCCAGCAGTCGTTGGGGAGCAGGGAGTAGTAGAGGTCGGTCCACCCGTTCATCGGGGCCGCGGCCTTTATGCGCTCGTCGCGAGTAGCAGCCATATACGAATGGCCCCCGCCGTACGAGATGCCCGTGATGCCTATGCGGTCGGCGTCGACCGGGAAGCCCTGAGCCGGGTCGGTCAGCCAGTCGATCACGTCCTCGAGGTCGCAGAGCTCCTTGTCGGGGGCCGCGCAGCACACCTGGTCGCCGGACCCGCCCCAACCCCTGCAGGTGTAGGTCAGGACCACGTAGCCACGTCGCGCGAACGGCGCCGCGTAGAGCAGGTCGCACTGAAGTCGTGAGAACATCCAGGAGTGCACCATTATCACCGCGGGGAACGGGCCTTCGCCCTCCGGCGTCCACACGCTGGCGATGAGCCGCGTGCCGTCCCGGGCCGTGACCTTGTGCTTCCTCCGCTGGTAGGGGCTCGGAAGCCTGCCCTCTTCCTCGAGTTTTCGCGCATCCGCGCCGCGAAGCGCTTTCCATACTCCATAGAGCGCCCTCGCCAGCAGGAGCGCCGGCAGTAGAGCGAGCGCGCGCCATCGCCTGGCCATACCGGGTTTCTTCTTCTTCACCTGCGCACCTCCATCGATACCGCCAGCGACGAAGTGAGTCTATAGGAAAGGAGTGCCCAGGAGAAGTGCACAAAAGGGGTCAGGTCGTTTTGTTGCATTTGCATGTTCCGTCAGCAGATCCTCGGCAGCTGCTCGCCGGAGGGCATGTCCCCGCCCGGAAAAGCCGACCACCTACTCGGTCTGCCGGGAGCTTCCCGTCACCGGCGGGATCCTGTTGAAGAGCGGCTTCTTGACAGCGCCGAATCTCGCCCTGGCGGTGTAACGATCGATGGCTACTGTGAGCACGTTCCAGGTGAGTATGGATATCGCGACGCCCTCCGGCCAAGGCGTGTGCAGCCTGACGAGCCCTATGCAGACGCCTATCCCGACCGCATAAATCCACTTTCCGCGCCTGGTGACAGGACTGGTCACCCAGTCGGTCGCCATGTAGAAAGCGCCTAGAAAGAGCCCGCCGGCGAGCATCTGGTACAGCGGCTGTTCCCACTCCACGACGAATAACAGCAGTGCCCCACCAAGCACCCCGACCGGAATCCGCCAGTCTATCGTCCGGCGGTATATCAGGTAGAGCCCCCCCAGCAGAAGGAGCAGGACAGAGACCTCACCGATGCTGCCCGACCTGAGACCCAGGAACAGCGAGTGGTGACCCGGTGCGCCCGTGGACGTGAGCCAGGTCGCCCCAACAGGAGTAGCCCCCGTGGTCGTGTCAACCACAATCCTGCCGTTTTGGATCAGGGACAGAGGGGTTGCATGCGATACAGCGTCCAGGGGGGTGCCGGCGATGGTCTTGTAGACTATGCGCTGTCCGCCCTCGTTCTCGATGAACGCCTGTATCGGGGTGAAAAAACCGATTCCCCGCCACCAGAACGGCTTTACGAACTTCGTGGTGTAGATGAACAGCGGGGATATCATAATCGCTATCCTGCCAAAAAGGGCCGGATTGAATATGTTCTTTCCAAGGCCCCCGAACAGCTCCTTGCCCACGGCTACCGCGATGAAGGAGCCTATAGCCACCACCCACAGGGGAGTGGCTACCGGCAGGAGGAAAGCCAGGAGCAGGCCAGTAAGAACAGCGCTCAGGTCATGCAGCGTCGCCTTCCTGCCGAGAATCCACCTCATCACGAGCTCCGTGAGCATCGCCGTCGCTACGCTAACGACCATCACCACGAACGCCTGAAACCCGAAGACTATGACCGCCCATACTGCCGCTGGCATCAGGGCGATGAGCACGTCCAGCATCGCGCGCTCGATCGTCTGGCCCCTCTCGTGCAGGTGGGGCGAGACCGCCGAATCGTCCCATTTGCCGACTGTGGGCATGTCCCTCGTCACTCCCTCGTCCTCGCAAGGGCGGCTTTTGCCGAGCGTACGTACCTGACGTGCGGGATGAATGCCGGGCATGTGTACGAACAGCACCCGCACTCGAAGCAGTCCAGCGCCCCCCACATCTGAGCCTTGGGCCATTCCTCTTCCTGGACCGCATCGACGATGAAATTGGGCAGGAGGAACATCGGGCAGGCGTCCACGCACTTTCCACACCGCACGCACGCCCGCTCTTCCCGCTCATACTCAGGCAATAGCGGGAGCGCGATTATACCTGACATCCCTTTCACAAGCGGTGATTGCGCCGAGCCCTGAGCCCAGCCGGTCATGGGCCCGCCGGCAATGACCCTCGCCGGTTCGGCCGCAAGCCCTCCGGCGACCCCGAGAAGAAACCCGAGGGGAGACCCGAGCCTCGCAAGGTAATTGCCCGGCCTCGCCACGAGGGGCCCAGTTATCGTGACCACCCTCTCGTAGAGTGGCTTGCCGGTAGCCGCAGCCTCGTATAGCGCGACGGCCGTGCCCGCGTTCTGAACCAGGCAACCGACTTCGGACGGGAGCTTGCCTGGAGGAACGTCCCTCCCGGTGAGGACGTGTATCAGCTGCTTCTCGGAGCCCTGCGGGAACTTAACATCGAGTGCTGCAGCATGGACCTCGGCACATGAAGAAGCCGCGGCCCTGACGCTCTCCACCGCGTCCATCTTGTCGGCCTCGATGCCTATGATGCCCCGTCGGGCGTCCACAGCGCGCATGAACAACCTCAGGCCTCCGACCAGCTCCGGTGCGCGCTCCAGCATAAGGCGGTGGTCGCACGTCAGGTACGGCTCACATTCGCACCCGTTCACTATCACGGTATCGATCGCCTTGTCTGCAGGCGGTGTCAGCTTCACGTGCGTAGGGAACGCGGCTCCCCCCATCCCGACCAGTCCTGCTTCCCGGGCCACCACGCGTACTCGCTCGGCGGTCAGCCCGCCGGGGCGTTCCCGTGGCGATGCTTCCCGTCCTGGCTGCTCTGAGTCCACGGCTATCACGACGCACAGGGCAGACTTTCCCCTGAAGTCGGGCACGTCAGCCACGGCTTCAACCGTCCCCGCGGCAGGGGCATGAACCGGGGCCGCTATGAATGCCCCGGAATCGCCTATGACCTGTCCTAGTTCCACGTGCTCGCCCGGGGTTACTACTGCTTCGTTTGGAGCGCCGATGTGCTGGGTAAGCGGTACTGACAGGACCGGCGGCAGGGGCGCCCGGAGCACTGCCTTCGACGAGGTCTCAGCCTTGTTTCGTCCGGGATGTACCCCGCCCTTGAAAGTCCTCGTGCGTCTGATGCTCAAACCCGGTTCCTCGAAGTGTCTCTCATCGCTGATTGATTCCGGTTCCTCGTCCTCGCCCACTGCCGGTCCCGGTGCCAGGTGCTGCCCGGTTTATTCTAGGCACCGGTTGGGATTCCTCCGGGTTCACGGTGGGCGGCGTTTCGAAGCACTTTTCCAGGAAGACTGTTATAACATATAGCGATGATATCTATTAGAATTACTGATACAGGTCAGGAATGCGAGGTTACTTTCATGGGCCAACCTCAAGGACTCATCGTCTTCGACTCGACAAATACCGCCCTGAGGGTCGAGAAGGTCCTCAAGGACGCAGGGGTGCAATGCGCGGTGATACCCACTCCTCTCGAGATAACCGCCGACTGCGGCATTTCACTGCTGCTGAAGGAGCCGTGGGTCGAAAAAGCGAAAGAAGCTCTGGCGGCCGCTTCATGCGATGGATACAAGCTCGTCTTTCCGTTCGAGCGCTGACGGGGCGTCAGGGGGTGAGAAGTTGACCGAGAAGGTGAGGCTGACCGCCTACTCGCGCAGGGCCGGGTGAGCGGCAAAGATAGGTCCGGGCGACCTGCAGCGGATATTGAACAGCCTGCCCGAGGAGACCGCGCCCGAGCTGCTGTCTTCGGCGCTGTCCGGGGAGGACGCCGGCGTCTACCTGCTCTCGGAGCGAACGGCGCTCGTGCAGACGGTCGACTTCTTTCCGCCCATCGTCGATGACCCGTACACGTTCGGCCAGATAACCGCGGCCAACGCGATGAGCGACATCTACGCAATGGGCGGCAAGCCTTTGACGGCGTTGAACATCCTGGCCTACCCCTGCGGGCTCGAGGTCAACGTCATCGAGAGGATACTGCTCGGAGGGCACGACAAGGTGCACGAGGCGGGCGCCGTGGTCGCGGGCGGGCACACGATCGAAGACGACGAGCTCAAGTACGGCCTATGTGTCACCGGCATCGTGGACCCCGCCGAGATGACGTCGATATCGGGTGCGCGCCCCGGTGACACCCTGTTGCTCACGAAACCGGTGGGCACCGGAATCCTGTCCACGGCCCTCAAGGCCGGCCTCATCGATGAGGACGGCATGCGCGATGCCATCGACTCGATGGTTGAGCTGAACGCTCGCGCGGCCGGGGTCCTCTCCGGTTACGACCTCGGAGCGTGCACCGACGTCACGGGGTTCGGTCTGGCGGGACACCTGTACGAGGTCGCGTGCGCGAGCGAGATCGCCGCGGAGCTCTGGGCCGGTGAGGTCCCGCTGTTCGGGCGCGTCCTCGAAATGCTGTCTATGGGCATGGCGACGGAGGGTCAAGCGCGCAACAGGAGTTACACAGAGGATGCTGAGGTCGTCACCGCTGGTGGTGACGAAGAGAGGGTCGATTGCATGTACGACCCCCAGACCTCAGGAGGGCTGCTCGCCTCGGTGGCAGCCCCGGACGCCGACCGGGCCCTCGCCGAACTGAGGGCCGGCCCGTGCCCATCCGCCGCGGCGGTGGGGGTCATTCGAGAGAGAGGACCGAGGCTGGTGATAAGGAGCGGGAGGGGCGACCGATGAGCGAGACCTACGTAGACTGCACCGGGCTCAAGTGCCCGGAGCCGGTCATGAGGACCCGCCAGGCCCTGGCGGAAACAGAAGGCGTCGTCACGGTGCTCGTCGATAACGAGACGGCCCGCGACAACGTCGAGCGGTTCGCAACCACATCGGGCTGCGACGTCCAGGTCAGCAGGGCGCTGGGGGGCTTCCTTCTGAAGATAAAGCCCGGCGAGACTGAACCAGAAGCGACCCCGGTGGCAGGAGCGGCCTGTGAATCAGGCTCCCTCACCGCCGTGTTCATTTCGAGCGAGGCGATAGGCACCGGGGAGCCCGAGCTTGGCGCGGCCCTCATGAAGTCCTTCCTGTACGCGAGCGCGGAGGCCGATACCCCTCCGTCCACCCTGGTGTTCATGAACAGCGGCGTGAAGCTGGTAACGGTCAACGGCGAGACGGCCGAGTCGGTGAAGAAACTCGAGGACCGGGGAGCCGAGGTCCTGGTCTGCGGAACGTGCCTCGACTTTTACGGGCTGAAGGACCGGCTGCTCGCGGGCCGGGTCAGCAACATGTACGAGATCCAGACCGCCCTGGCCGCGGCCGACAGGACCATAAGCCTGTGAGTCCGGTCCCTGCATGAGCGCAATCCTTTGTTTATAATGGACAGCATGAACTCCCCTGACGAAAGCGCGCGAGAGCTCCTGCGGCTCATTCCGCAGGTTAACGAGCTGGCGGACCAAGTGATGTCCGGCGCCGGCGCCGGTCTGCCGCGGCGGGTGGTGATGGACGCTACGCGCCGCGTGGTCGACGGCGTGAGGGCTTCCATCCTCCAGGGCGGGGGCGCATCGACCGCTCCCGCCGAACTGGATGTCGAGTCCCTCGCGGAATCGGTCGTGGCCGCCGCGCGGAAGACCCTTGAACCGGGCCTCCGTCGAGTGATAAACGCGACGGGGGTGGTGCTGCACACCAACCTGGGACGCGCGCCGGTCTGGCGCGAAGCACTCGATGCGGCCGTTGAGGCCTCCTCGGGATACTGCAACCTGGAGTTCCGCCTCGAAGAGGGCGTCCGGGGCTCCCGCCAGGAGCACCTGGAACCTCTGCTCTGCTCGCTGACGGGGGCCGAAGCGGCGCTCGTGGTCAACAACAACGCGGCAGCGGTGCTGCTGGTCCTGGCCGCCCTCGCACGGGGCCGCGAGGTCGTGGTCTCCCGGGGACAGCTGGTCGAGATCGGTGACTCGTTCCGGCTCCCCGATATCATGGCCCAGAGCGGGGCAGTCATGGTGGAGGTGGGCACCACCAACCGCACCCGCCTCTCCGACTACAGCAACGCGGTGGGGCCCGACACCGCTCTCCTCATGAAGATACACCAGAGCAACTTCCGCATCGTCGGCTACTCCGAGGACGTCCCGCTGCAGGAACTCGTCGAGCTCGGACGCCAGCATTTCGTCCCGGTCGTCGAGGACCTGGGCAGCGGTTCGCTCGTCGGGCTGGAGCCGCTCGGCCTCGCCGGCGAGCACACGGCGGCCCAGAGCGTCGCGCAGGGGGCAGACCTCGTGACATTCAGCGGCGACAAGCTGCTCGGAGGCCCCCAGGCCGGGATAATAGTCGGCGGACGCGAGTACGTTGACGAGGTCCGCGGCCACCCGCTGGCGCGCGCCGTCCGAATCGACAAGATGACCGCCGCGGCCCTCGAGGTTACCCTCCGGGCCTACCTCGATCCCGACCAAGCGTGGTCGTCCATTCCGGGTCTACGGATGCTCTCCGAGGACCCCGGCGCGGTGCGCTCCCGGGCGAACAGACTCAAGCGCCTGCTCGAACGTGAAGGCCTTCAGCTCGAGTGCGCCGTGGTGCCCGAGATGTCCCGCGCGGGAGGCGGTTCGCTGCCCACCGCCGAGATACCCACATACTGCCTGAGCGTGTCACATGCCTCACTCTCCAATGCGGCCCTGGAGGAGAAGCTCCGAAAGGGAGAGCCGCCGGTCCTCGCGCGGATCAAGGACGAGCGTATCCTCTTCGACCTGAGAACAGTGTCCGACCAAGAGGTCTCGCTCCTGGCCGGGGCCATTGCTTCGATCGCCTGAAGAGACGGAGAGCCCTTTGACGCCGCGCCGCAACCTGATAATCGGAACTGCCGGACACATCGACCACGGTAAGACGGTCCTGGTCAAGGCGCTCACCGGGCGTGATACGGACCGCCTCGCCGAAGAGAAGGAACGCGGCATCTCCATCGACCTCGGATTCGCGCCGCTCACGTTCTCCGACGGCTCGGTGGCCGGCATAGTGGACGTCCCCGGGCATGAGAACTTCGTCAGGAACATGCTGGCCGGGGCCACCGGTGTGGACCTCGCGCTCCTCGTGGTCGCTGCCGACGATGGTGTCATGCCCCAGACGAGGGAGCACCTGGCCATCCTGGACCTGCTCGGCGTCACGCGCGCGGTCGTCGCGGTCACCAAGGCCGACCTCGTCGAAGAGGACATGCTGGAGCTCGTGGCCGACGAGGTAGGCGAGCTGCTAGAGGGGACCGCGCTGGAAGGCTCTCCGGTGATACCCGTTTCGGGCATCACGGGGCAGGGTATTGACGAGCTCCGTGCCGAGCTGGAGCGGCAGGCCTCGGAAGTGCGGCTCAAGGACGAGGGGCTGCCTACGCGGCTTCCGATCGACCGGGTGTTCACGCTGCGCGGCATCGGCACCGTCGTGACCGGGACGCTGTGGAGCGGAACCATTGAGAACAACGGCCAGCTCGAGCTGCTCCCCTGGAGCAGGCCGGTGCGGGTTCGCGGCCTTCAGGTCCACGATTCCGACAGGGAGGCCGCCTACGCCGGCGAGAGAGTCGCCGTAAATCTCGCAGGCATATCACGGGAAGAGACCTCACGCGGTGACGTCCTGACAGTACCCGGCTACATGCGCCCGACCTACATGCTCGACGCACGAGTTACGCTCCTCCGGGATTGGGTCCGCCCCCTCAGGAGGGGGACCAGGCTCAGGCTCCATCACGGGACTCGAGAGGTCCTCGGGAGGGTCTATCCCCTCCAGACCGACAGGATCGAGCCCGGCGCCACGGCGGCTGCCCAGCTCAGGCTGGAGGCCGAGCTCGTGTGCGCTCCAGGCGACAGGTTCGTACTGCGGAGCTATTCGCCCGTCACCACGATAGGAGGGGGCATCGTGGTCGACGCCCACCCCCGCAAGCACCGTGTCCACGACCCGGAAGCGGTCCGGCAGTTCGAGGAGCTCGAGTCGGGCGACCTCGCGCGCGCCGTAGCGGTATACCTGGAACGCTCCACCGCGCCGGTATCCGCCTCCGGCCTGGTCCTCGCCTCGGGGCTCGCTCCACAAGCGGTGGACGAGGGCCTGGAGCGCCTGCTGAAATCGGGGCTCGCGGTTTCCTCCGGCGGGGAAAAAGCGCGCGTGTATCTGCATAGAGACCACTATGAGAGCGCTACCGAGGAAATGCGCCGGGCGCTCGCCTCTTTCCACGAGTCAAGGCCGCTGGCGGACGGAATAGCCCGTGAGACGCTGAAGAAGAAGCTGCTCTCGGGCTGGGACCCCCGGTCCTCCGACGCACTGCTCGAGGGCATGGAAGCAGCGGGTGTCATCGAGACCGAGGGAAACGTGGTCAGGCTGGCCGGCTCATCCGTCTCGGTCACCGGTGACCAGGAGAGCCACCTCGAAGACATCTTGTCGAGGATTGCAGCGAGCCCCGTGTCTCCGCCGACCGTGAGCGAGCTCTCCGCCGAGCTCGGCCTGGACAGGGGTGCCGTCGCCGAGCTGCTCGGGCTCGCCGAGAGGGAAAAGAAGGTCATCAGGGTCTCACCCGAGCTGTACTTCTCCCCGGATACCGTGGCCGATGTGGAGGAAAGGCTCCGGTCCGCCGCCGGGCCGGAAGGCATAACTGTCAGTGACTTCCGGGAGGTCATCGGCACAAGCCGTAAGTACGCCCTCCCCCTGCTCGAATACTTCGACCGTATGCGAGTGACGGTCCGCGTGGGCGACCTACGTAAGCTGCGCTAATCATGTATCATAGTCATGCTAATAGCGGAGGTGGATCCGTCCTGGTGGGCGGCGCGGTCTTCAAAACCGTTGTGGCGTCTTAACCGGCGCTGGGTAAGTTCGATTCTTATGCACCTCCGCCAGACCAGGGGCGGTCCTGAAAATTGGGCCTTGACATATCTGTACTCGAAACGTTCACGCTGGTAGCCGACCTCGGCTCGTTCAGCGCGGCCGCTCGCCGGCTCGGCATCACCCAGCCGGCCGTGTCCCTCCAGATCAAATCGCTCGAGAAGGAACTCTCCGCGTCGCTCATCGACCGGTCGGGCGGGAAGGTCCTGCTGACGCCGGCTGGCCGGGCCGCCTACCAGCACGCGGTGAGGATACTCGCCTACCGCGACCAGATGATGGCGGACATCCCCCGCTCGACCGGTCAGGTGGCGGGCCGGCTTCTCATCGGCGCGAGCAACATCCCCGGGGAATACCTGCTGCCACCGATCCTGAGCGAGTTCAGCGTCCTTTATCCCGAAGTCTCCACGGTGCTCGAGATAGCGGACTCCGAAAGCGTTCTGGCAGGCTTGCGCGAGGAAGAGGTGGAGCTCGCGTTCGTGGGGACGCGTCCCGACACGGCCTCGGGTTGGAAGCGATTCGCTTCCGACCGCCTCGTGCTCGTAACGCCGCCCCACCACCCTCTGTCCGTCAAGAAGAAGATCCCACTGCAATCGGTAGCGGGCGAGCGCTTTGTGAGCAGGGCGGCCGGGAGCGGCACCAGGGCCCGGTTCGTGGCCGCGCTGGGCGAGCTGGGCTTGAGCGAGGACAGCCTGGACCTGGTCGCTGAGCTCGGCTCCAACCAGGCGGTGGTCTCAGCCGTCCAGGCCGGGATGGGCATCTCAGTCATAAGCCGCCTCGCCGCCGAGCAGCCGGCGCGTTCCGGCCTCATCAGGATGATGGAGATCTCAGGGGTGGACCTGTCCAGGGATTTCTACGTTGTCTTCTCGCCGGACAGGCCGCTCTCCCTGGCGGCCGAGAGGTTCCTGGAGATGGTCTCGGGTGAGAAGTGACATCCCCGGGCGGCGCAGGGGCATCATCGTTGTCAGCGCGGCATCCAAGAAGGGCGGAAAGAGCACGGTCGCTGCGCACCTCGTCCGGGAGCTGCGTGCCGACTACGGCCTCAAGGTGAGCGCCGGCGGCACGCACGCGGAGGAGACTCTCACGACCGATCCCGGGGTGATCTCCACCCCCGGCACGGACACGGGCGCGCTGGTTGCGGCGGGCGCGCGCCGCGTGCTGTGGGTCAACGCCCCGCCCGAGCATCTGGGCGCAGAGCTCGACCGCGCCCTGTCTATGTTCGGCGAACCGGGGCTCCTGGTGGTGGAAGGAGGCAGCGCGCTTGCGCACCTCGACCCCGATTTCTCGGTATTCCTCATGGGCGTCCCGTTCACCGATTTCAAACCTTCCGCAGAGAGGGCTCTCGAAAAGGCCGACCTCGTCCTGGTAAACACCTCTGGCGCCCTTTCCGGCTCCGACGTGCGCGGGCTCGAGGCCGAGATACACGGGAGGGCGCCGGATGCCCGTGTTCTCTTGTATGACTCAGGGGGATTTACCGAAGCCCTCGCCGAGGCCGCCCGCCTCGCGCGCCAGAAGCTGAACCGGCATTAAAGAAAGGGCCCCGTTTCCGGGGCCCTTTCGCTCGTCTGTTCTCTTTCTACTGCTACTCGCCTTCGACTGGCACCGTCTTTACCGCGCCGAACCTCTTGCGCACAACTACGCGGTTCAGCAGGGGCGTCAGGGCGTTGCCGATGAGTATCGAGTAGGCCACCGCGCCCGTAGGTGCGGCGTAGAGCCGTATCACCGTGACCAACACGCCGATTATCACACCGTAGATGATCTGGGCCAGCCTGTTGTCAGGGCTCGTTACCCAGTCGGTCGCCATGAAGACGGCGCCGAACACCAGGCCGCCGGCGAGGATCATGTAGAGCGGGTTCTCGCCGAGTATCGCGGTCAGGATGAACACGGTGCCGATTATCGAGACCGGGATGTGCCATGTGATGTGGCCCTTGTACATCAGGTAGGCCCCACCGATGAGCACCGCCAGTATCGATACCTCGGCCATCGCCCCTCCGGCGTGTCCCAGGAACAGCCACCAGTAGCCGGGGCGCAGACCGTTAAGCGCGCCGGCCTTGATGAAGGTCAGCGGCGTGGCGGACGTCACCCCGTCCAGGGCGCCCAGGTACAGCGTAGTGGCGGTCAATCCGAAGAGCTGGGAGATTATCAACAGTGATACAAACCCGAACAACGCGGGGTTGAAGATGTTGTATCCGAGTCCTCCCATCAGCTCCTTTACCAGGGCCACCGCAATGAAGGTGCCGATCATCACGTACCAGAACGGCACTCCGGGCGGAAGCAGAAGGGCAACGAACAGGCCCGTCACTATGGCGCTGAAATCGCCGATCGAGGGCTCCCTGCCCATTATCTTGCGCATGACCCACTCGCAGGCGATTGCCGTGACGACGGCCGCGGCCAGGTTCACGATGGCGTAAAGCCTGAAGAACCCGATGGCCACCGCGATGACGGGAATGAGGGCGATCGCAACATCCCTCATGGCAGAACCCGTCAGGTCCTTGCTCTTGATGTGCGGCGGTGGCGAGTATGCGAACTCGTTGTTTGCCATGTACGTCTCGCCCCCTTTCTATTTCTTGGCCGCGGCGGCCAGTTCCGCTTTGGCTTTTCTCACGTATCCGACATGTGGTATCCGGGCCGGGCAGACGTAGGAGCAGCAGCCGCACTCGAAGCAGTCGCGCGCCCCGTACTTGTCCGCCAGGTCCCACTTGCCCAGCCTCGCCTCTTTGGCGATCATGTTGGGCGTCAGGAACATCGGGCAGGCGTCCAGGCATTTGTCACAGCCCACGCAGCGCTGCTCGGCGTTGCTGTCTATGACCTCCTGCGTGAGCGCCAGTATGCCGCTCGTCCCCTTTACAACGGAAGCGGACAGGTCTTTCTGCGCGAACCCGGTCATGGGCCCGCCCATGATGACCTTCGCCACCCCGCCGGTCATCCCGCCGCACTGCTCTATCACGTGCTCGATCGGGGTGCCGATCTTGACGAGCACGTTTGCGGGGTTCTTCATTCCGGGTCCGCTCACCGTTATCACCCGGTCGATGACGGGCTTGCCCGTCGAGGCTGCGTCGTAGAGGGCTATGGCCGTGCCGACGTTCTGCACCAGCACGCCCACCTCGCTCGGCAGCTTGCCCGGGGGCACCCTGCGCCCGGTAATCGCGTCGATGAGCATCTTCTCGGCGCCCTCGGGGTACTTGACCTCGAGGAGGACGACGTCGATCGCCGATTCGCCCGAGACCTTAGGCGTCAGGACATCGGCAGCATCCATCTTGTTGGCCTCTACCCCGATGAATGCCTTGCTCGCGCCAACCGCCTTCATCATGAGCTTCAGGCCCGCGATGAGGTCGTCCGCCCGTTCCAGCATGAGCCTGTGGTCACAGGTCAGGAAAGGCTCGCACTCGCACGCGTTTATTATCACGGTGTCAATCGCCTTGTCCTTGGGAGGCGTGAGCTTCACGAACGTCGGGAAAGCCGCGCCGCCGAGTCCGACAAGCCCGGCCTCCTTGGCGATGTTGCGTATCTCCTCAGCGGAGAGGTTCGATACGTCGCGCTTTTCCGTCCACTTGGCGGGCTGGTTCGGGTCAACGGTGATTATCACCGAGTTCACCGGAGCCCCAGTGAAGTTCTTGCGCTCCTCGATCGCCTTGACCGTGCCGGAGACGCTGGAGTGCACGGGGGCGGAGATGAACGCGTCGGTGGCGCCTATCTTCTGCCCGGCCTCGACCCTGTCCCCGACACTGACCGTCGGCGCGTTCGGCGCGCCCACGTTCTGTGCCATCGGAATTACCACTTCAGCGGGGAGGGAGATCTCGACGGTCGCCTTCCCGGCGGTAGCCTCTTTCCGATACGGCGGATGGATTCCGCCACGGAATGTCTTGAGTTCCATCTAATCCCTCCTCTCCTACTGTTCCAGCTTGTACTTGTCTTCGAGCCCGCGGTTACGCGCGTTGATCACCCCGTTGACAACGAGGGCGATAACAAGCCCGGCCGTTGCCACCAGCCCGTAGGGCTTGGTGATCGCCTTCCAAACCGTCACGGAGACGGGCACGGAGGGGTCGTTCGGCAGGCCGTACTTGCTGGGCTCGTCTGTCAGGATATACATGTAGTTGAGCCCGTCCAGCTCGGTCTCGCCGTACAGGTGCGCCTTCGGGTAACCCGATGCCTTTAGTCGCGCCACCCGCAGCTTGGCCTTCGCGATGAGCTCGGCGCGGTCGCCGAAGGAGAGCGTCCCCGGTGCGCAGGACTTCACGCAGGCGGGGATGTCGTACTTGGCGACCCCGTTGGTGACCCTGTCGAAGCACATCGTGCAGCGGAAGATGCCCTTTTCCTTCTGGTTGTACCCGGGTACGTCGAAGGGACAGGCCACCCTGCAGTAGTTGCAGCCTATGCACTTGTTGGGATCTGTCTGCACGGTCTTGAGCACGGACCCGTCGGAGAGCTTGTAATCGATGTGGGTCGTCGCGTTCGGAGGGCAGACCTCCACGCAGGCCGCTTCGTCGCAGTGCATGCACTGGTGCTTGGTGAAGAGCCACGTCATCTTGTCGTCTTTGTAGTACTCGTTGAACAGGATCCGCATCCAGGTGTAGGAACTCAAGGACGGAGGGTTCTCGTAGGAGCCCTTGTTCTCGGTCTTCTCACCCGGGTTCTGGTTCCACTGCTTGCAGGCGACCTGGCAGGCGCGGCAAGCTGTGCACCTCGTCGTATCGACTAGGATTGCCTTCTGATTAGCCATACCACATCACCTCCTAAGCTTTCTCGATGTTGACCAGGAACGCTTTGTACTCCGGCGTCGTGGTGTTACAGTCACCGATGTGCGGAGTCGTCTGGTTCCCGGCGTAGTTGCTTCCGTCCGGACCGCCGGTGCACAAGCCTGTGAACCCGTAGTGGTACGGCATGTTCACCACGTCGGTGGACTTGCCATCGACCTTGATCACCTGGATGCGGTCTGTCACGAGAGCGACGCACTTGACCTCGCCCCGGATGCTCTTGACCACCACCCAGTCACCGTTGCTTATGCCCTTGCGCTTGGCCAGGTCCTTGGACATCTCCACGAACATGTTGGGCTGCATCTCGATGAGCCACGGCATGTTGCGCGTCATCGTCCCGGACTGGAAGTGCTCGGTGACCCTCGAGACACCGCATATTATCGGGTACTTCGGGTCGCCGACGGGTGCCAGCTTGTCCATCGCGGAGTCCCATATCTTTACGACGGGACTATGCTGGCTGCCGTTCATCATGTTCTTGAATTTGGTCTCGACTGGCTCGTAGTGCTCCGGGAACGGGCCGTCCACGTTGGCGCCCGCGGCCGCGAAGAACGCTCCCATGCCGAGGTTTATCATGATGAACGGGTTGGCCGCCGAGACGTTGGGCGCAACGGGCGGATTGCCCGGCAGCGCGGCGTCCGTGGCCTTGAAGTCCGGCACGTCGACGTTCACCCACTTCGTGCCGTCCCACTTGACGAGCGTCTTGTCCGCCGTCCACGGCTGGCCGTTCACGTCCGCCGAGCAGCGGTTGTAGACGATGCGCCTGTTCACCGGCCAGCACCATGCCCAGCCGGGGTAGATGGCGACGTTGCCCTTGTCCTCGTTGTTGGTGCGCTTGGCAAGGTTGCCCTTGGTCTTGGCGAAGCTGGCCTGCGCGGCCGCGAGGGTCTCGGGCTTGTCCATGCCGGGGTAATCGGCCTCCTCGGGGTAGACCCCGCTGTAGACCCAGTTACCGCAGGCAGTGGAGCCGTCGCTCTTGAGCGCGGTGAAGTTCTTCACGCGCTTCTTGGTGGCCGTGTTGTAGCCGTTCATCTCGGCCAGCACCTCTTCGCTGTCCGCGACTTCCCCGTAGGGCCAGTTGAGGTTCAATATGCCCTCGCGGTTCGGTGCCTTCTCATCGGCCTTGTACAGCTCGACCAGCCTCCTCCAGATGGCGCCGAGGGTGTCTATGTCCTTGCGACTTTCTCCCTTGGGTGAACCATACTGGTAGAACCACTGGACCACGCGGCCGGTGTTGGAGAACGTCCCCTGGTACTCGCCGTTCTGGGTCGCCGGGAGCAGGAAGACCTCGGTCTTTATCGAGCCGGGGTCGGCGCCCGGGCGCTTCCAGAAGTTGGGAGTCTCGGTGTTGAATATCTCCGAGACGACCAGCCAGTCGAGGTTGTCCATGGCGTCCGACTCCATGTTGGAGTTCGGTCCGCCGACAACCGGGTTCTGCCCGATGACGAACAGGCCCTTCACGGTCTTGTTGTACATCGCCTCGAAGAGGGCGATGTGCGTGTAGTTGGTGCCGTCCTTGACCCTGGGGAACCAGATGTACCCGAACTGGTTGTCGGGCTTCGCGTTGTCCCCGTACATCGCTTTAAGGAAGCTGTTGAAGAACTTGTCGTAGTTCTGCGCTACGAAGGCGGTGCCCACCATCTTCTTGGAGAGGTAGGCCGCCAGGTCGGGGTCCTTCGCGCTGTTCGGCATTCCCAGGTAGCCCGGGACTATGTGCGAGAGCAGCGCCTGGTCGGTCGAGCCCTGCACGTTGGCGCAGCCCCTGAGGGCGGCGATGCCGCCGCCGGGGACTCCGACGTTGCCGAGGATGAGCTGCAGCATCGCGAAGCAGCGGATGTTCTGCGTCCCGTAGCTGTGCTGGGTCAGGCCCATAGCGTACAGGAGGACACCGCTCTTTCCCCGCTCGTATGTGGAGCAGTAGGCCTTGGCGACTTCCTCGAACTTGGCCTTGGGGATGCCACAGACCTGCTCGACCTTGTCCGCCGTGTAACGGCTGTAATGCTTTATCAGCTGCTGCCACACGCACTGCGGGTTCTGAAGGGTCGGGTCCTTGAGCGGCTTCCCGTCCGGGCCCATCTGGAACGACCACGTCGCGAAGTCGTAGCTCTTCTTCTTCTTGCCCGTCTTCGGGTCCTCGGTCTCCTTGAAGCCGGAGAAAAGCCCGGTGTCGGGGTTGAAGGTGAAGCCGGGATTGACCAGGAACGACGCGTTCGTGTAGTTGTTCACGAAGTCCCAGTTGACCATGTTGTTATCTATCGCGTACTTGATCAGGGCGCCGAAGAAGACGATGTCCGTCCCGGGCCTTGTCTGCGCGAAGATGTTCGCCTTAGACGCGGTGCGGGTGAACCTGGGGTCGACGACTATAAGGGTCGCCGGGTCCTTCTCGCGGTTCATCGCCTCTTCCACCCACTTGAAGGTGATGGGGTGGTTCTCGGCGGCGTTGGATCCACAGACCATGAAGGCGTTGCTCATCTTCATGTCCTGGACCTGGTTGGTCATGACGCCTCGTCCGTACGTGGCCCCCAAACTGGAGACCGATGGAGCGTGTCACAACCTGGCGTGGTGCTCTATGTACACCACGCCTAGCGAGCGCGCGAACTTCTGGTAGAGGTAAGCGCCCTCGTTGGAGAGCTCGGCGCTGCCGAGTGTTCCGATGGCCTCGGTGCGGTTCGCCGGGACCTTCTTCCCGGTGGGCTTGCCGTCGGGGCCGATTATTTCGTCTTCCTTGATCCAGTTGGCGTCCCGGGTCTCCTTCACCAGCTTGGCTATCTTGTCGATAGCCTCTTTCCAGGAGATCTCGGTCCAGTCGGATGCGCCCTTGGCGCGGTACAATGGTTTTGTGAGCCTCTCCGGGTTGATCTCACCGTCGATGTAGGACTTCTGGATGACGGCAGAACCCTTGCTGCAGAGCGTCCCGAAGTTGATCGCGTTGTCCGGGTTGCCCTCGGAGTTCACGATCTTGAGGTGGTCGCCTTCTTTCTCGCTTGCCAGCAAGGTGCCGCAACCAACGGCGCAGAACGAGCAGACGCCGGTAGTCTCTACGGCCTTGACGATTCGAAGAGGTTCTGTAGCTGCACGCGCAGGCAGTTTAAAGCCTAGGTTTACCAGAGCCGCCGCCCCCAGCCCGGAGCCGGACAGCTTGATAAAATCTCTACGCGTAAGTTCCATATCCCCCCTCACTTTCCTAGATTCTTTTAAGGCGCTATTCGAACCCTACAGTTCCCCGGAGAAAACCAAATCCACCCCCCCTAAGGTCAATTGCTCCGGAGCCTTGTTTCCTCACGGACTTTATTGTCTACCGGCCGGCTTGAGGCCTTCCTCGGAAGCGGCCAGGTCGAGCTCCGCGGTTACTATATCCTCCAGCGGAAGCAGCACGTCCTTGTCAGTTCCACGCAAGTTTACAGTCTTTATGTATACCTTACAACTACTACAGTACTGGACTCTCTTGCCGGGTTCGTCCTCGATGTACAGGAACTCGAGTGAACCCAATGATTCGCTGCAGAAAGGACAGCTCGCGCGTTGCAGGTTCCAGAGCGTGTGGCACAAAGAACACTCCACCAGCCACAAGCCGTCTTCGTTTCTAAAAAACCCCATCAGCGGTGCGCTCCCGCAAACAGGGCAATGGCCTCTTTGCCATATGGACTGGTCCATTCCGGACGCAAGAATACTACCACACTTGCGGTAGAACGGCGCAAGGGATTCCCACAATATGTTCGAGGCAAGAATCTTGTCCGAATCGTCCTCCCATCCCGACGTCAGGGGAAGCTCCTCGCCGGCGAGCACCCGTGCCATGGTGGAACGCAGGTTCTCGTCGCTCAGGCCATCCCAGGAGTAGAGCTCCTTCGAGTGCTCGAAACCTCCCGGGCGCCTCTCCTCCATCACCGTGCAGATGTCCTTCACCAGGCTCCTGTACCTGACCGGGTCCACCTCGAGCTCGGGGGCGTCGACCATGGTGACAAGCGTACCCAGGCGGGCGTCCCTCTCTTCCACGTCCATCTCGACGCTGCATCCGACCTCTTCCAGCGCCTTCTGCTGCAGCTCCATCACGGCCCCGTAGAGGCGAAGGGCCCCCTCGTAGTCGGGGTATCTCTCCACGTAGCGCTCCACCGCCTCGCGGACTCCCTGCACACCGGGGTCGACTGTCTCGACTACTGCCAATAGAAACTCCTTTGCTTAATGAGATATCAGGTGTCTGCCAGCTTCGCTTCCTTCGCCCTGCGCCTGCTCGCCGTCATCCAGGCCAGGGCGAGGCTAAGCAGGTACAGCACGACCATCGGTATCGCGACCAGCACCATGGTCACCGGGCTCCAGTCGGGGGTGATGATGGAGGCCGTGAGAAGTATTATCAGGAGGGCATAGCGCCACTGCTTCTGCAGCTGCTCCGGGGTGATGACGTTCAGAAGGACAAGCATCCAGATGAAGATGGGGGTCAGGAACGATACCCCGAGCCCCAGGAGGAACCATCCCGCGAAGTTCACATACTGCCCGGCAGAGAGAACCGGCCGCATCTGGCCACCCGCCACGTTCAGGAGCCAGTTGATGCCCGCCGGCATGATGAACCTGTAGCCGAATACCACGCCCGCCGCGAAGAAGAGCACGATCATGGACATTATGAGTATCGTATAGCTTTTTTCCCTGGCCTTGAGCGCGGGAGAGGCGAACGCCATCGTCTCGAAGAGTATCACCGGGAGCGCCAGGATGATGCCGCCGAACAGTGCGAGCTTGAACCTCACCAGGAACGGTTCCATCGGGGTCATGTAATAGAGGTTTATCGAGCCCGCCGGCTCCTTGATTATCGCCAGGATGTCCCACGCGAAGAGCCATGCGACCGCCATCGCGACGACTAGCGCCAGAACGCTCACGATTATCCTGCGTCTCAACTCCTCCAGGTGCTGGAGGTAGGTCATGCGGCCGGCTGCCAAATCTCACTCCGTCGAGAGCTATTCCTTGCTCTCTTCCTTAGGCTCGGTGGACTCCTCGAGGCCCTTGGTGACTTCCTGCTGAACCTTGTCCGTCGAGTCCCTGAACGCGCGTAGAGCCTGGCCGACCGATTGCCCGACCTTGGGCAGGCGGGAGGGTCCGAAGATCACCAGCGCGATAACAAGTATTATTATGAGTTCCGTTGGTCCAAGTCCGAACATCTGGAAAATCCCTCCTGTATTGGGATGAACCCGCGTCCCTACTGTTTTGATGTTAAAGGTGGCGGTGCCCGGTGTCAATTCGGCCCCCGAATCCCCCGGACAGCGCTCCCCGCTGCACTTAGATTGCCGCGGTGGGCTCTGCTAGAATTGGTGCGGCTTGCCGGGCCCGGGGACCGTTTTCGCGGCGACAGCCGGGCTCTCGGAGAAGGGAGGACGAGGTGAAGGTCGATGTGGTGACGGGAGCATGCGGTTTCTCGGGGAATTACCTGGTCAAGCATTTGCTGGAGAAGGGACGGAAGGTGCGGGCTACCGACCTCCCCGGGTCGCTCGACACCCAGCAGGCGGAAGAGTTCCGCCGCCTGCTCGACGTCGACTACGCCAGGGACGGGGTCGAATGGGTGCCGTCGGACGTGACTCAACCGGAGACCCTGGCTACCCTTTTCGGGAACGGCGACGTCGCCTGCCTCTTCCACACGGCCTCTCTATACGACTACTCCGCTCCCTGGGAAGCGCTTGAGAAAGTCAATATCTCCGGCGTGAGAAACCTGCTCGACGCGGCCATCGAGGGGGGCATCGAGCGCATGCTCCACTGGTCGACGTGCGGGGTATACGGGCACTCGAACTTCCCTGGGGCCTACCTTGAGTGCAGGCCCTGGCGCCCCACCGTGGAGTTCCTCTGGAACGTGCTGGTGAGGCCCTGGCAGTCCGACGGCAGCTTCAAGCGGCCGCACAGGCATCCCACCAACCAGCCTATGACCGAGGACCGCTCGAATCCGAAGAATACCGACGGGCTCACGCCGGCGGGCACCGACTTCAGCAATGAGTACGGCCGCTCCAAGTGGATACAGGAGCAGGTAGTCTGGAAGTACCACCGCGAGAAGGGACTCCCCGTCACGGTCATCAGGCCCGCCCCGATATACGGCCCCGGCTCGTACTACGGGGCCACGGGCCTCATAATCGCGATATCCGAGGGCCTGCTTCCGCTCTACCCCGCGGCGAGCAAGTTCCTGCTCTTCGGCGGGAACGTCCATGCCCGCGACCTCGCTCGCGCCGCCGTGTTCCTTTCCGAGCGCCCGGAGACCATAGGCGAGGACTACAACGTCGCCGACAGCTACCTCCTGACCCACAGGGAGGCGATAGAATCCGCCGTGAGGCTGGTCGGAAGGCGCGTGCATTTCCTGCCGGTGCCGATGCCCCTGTGGCAGAAGTTCGTGATAGCCGCCGGCAAGTCCGCGCTCTGGCTGGAGCAGAAGTTCCCCGAATCGTACACCCGCAGCCGCGTCCTGGACCTCGGACAGCTCAATTACCTCACTATGGGCATCTGGGTCAGCAACAGGAAGATCCGCGACCTGGGGTTCGAGTTCGAGTACGCCGACTTCAAGGAAGGCATGGCGGATACCGTTGCCTGGCTGATACTGAACGGCATCATCCAGTAGCGCAAATCGGGGTCAGGTCGTTTGTTGCGTTTCCGGGAAGACGACCGGCAACGGATGAAAACGCAACAAACGACCTGACCCCGTTGTGCATCAGGCGCGGCGGTAGACGAAGTCCGCGAGCTGCTTCAGGTTGCGGACCTCCTGCACGGCGTGGCAGTGCTCCTCGTAGATACCGATTATCGAGTCGCCGGTGTCCCAGCGCTCGGCAGGCTCCGGGTCCAGCCAGTACACCCTGCGGGACCTGCGGGCGATCCGGCCCAGCGCCTCGGACCTGGGGTCGCGCGCGTTGTTCCGGCCGTCGGAGAGTATGAGGACCGTGGAACGGGGCGTCAGCTCTCCCGAGAACTCCTTCTCGAACAGGTCCAGCGCCCTTCCGACGTCGCTGTGGCCGTCCCCGTCGACCAGGACGCCCTCTCGGTATACGCGCTCTATCGCCTCGTCAACATCGCAGTACTTGAAGAGCTCCGTCACCTCGTCCACCCTGTCAATGAAAGCGAAGCTGCGGACGGCCTTGAACTGCTGGTGCAGGCTGAAGACCAGCTGCAGGGTGAAGGTGCTGAAGGTCCTGACCGAGCCGGAGACGTCGCACAGGATGAACAGCTCGGGTTTCGCGGGAACCCGCTTCTTGTACTTGACGTCGATGGGGACTCCGCCGCTCGAGATGCTGTGGCGCAGGGTATTTCGGATATCGAGCCTCCCCCGCCTTCCTTCGCTCTGCCTCCTCGCGATCCTGGCGGCGAGCTTGCGCGCCAGCGACGGCAATATCCTCCTCATGTCGTCGACCTGGCGGACAGACGCGTTGATGAACTCTATCTCCTCGGGCCTGACCGGCAGCTTACGGGTCCTGCTCACAGCTTCCTCGCCGCGCTCCAGGGCGAGCTGGCGTTGAATCTCCCGCTCGAGCGCCCTGCGGAAGAACTCGATGCGTTCCCGGAGCTCTTCGGCTGCCAGCACTGGCGGCAACTCCGGCATTATCTCTCCGTCCGCCGCCATCTCCTGCAGCTCAGCGGAAAGACGGGCGTACTTGAGCATCTCCATGCCGCGGAACATGTAGTACCCCGACCCGGCCATGAACGCCAGGGGCCGCGAGCCCCTTCCGAAGCCGCCTTCCATCTGCCCGATCGTGGCCGCTGCCATCCGTGCCAGCGCGGCCAGCTCATCCATGCTCCCGTGCTCGAGCGCGTCCCTGAGCATCTCGGTCAACTCGGCCGGGGTCATGGAGCCGGTCCCCTCTGAGTCCTCCCCGCCCGGCTCATCCTCGGGCGGCGCCGCCAGGGCTTCCGCGCCCAGGAAGTAATCCTCGAACACGGCGTCGAAGATGGGGTAGTCCATTTCGTTCTTGACCACCGTGGCCCTGAGTGCGGACCTGAATATGTCCATCTTCTCCAGCGGGGCCACCCTGACCGCTTCGCAGGCGTCGATGCTCTCAGCGAGGGAAACGTGCATGCCCGCCGCCCTGAGCTTCCCTATGAAATCGAGCAGTCTCTCGTCTATCTCCATCGGGCTCGTCCTACTCCAGGGCCTGGCGCGCCAGCGACTTGAGGCTTGCCTGTACTTTCTCCAGGTCCTTCTGCTCCTTGACCAGCAGGCTGAGGGTGCTGGAGATCAGCTCCTCGTCGATGACGTCGCGCCCCAACACCTTGACCGCGGTAGCCCAGTCCAGCGTCTCCGAGATACTGGGGACCTTCTTCAAGTCCATCTGCCGTATGTAACGCACGACCGCTATCACTCGCCGCGCGAGGTCCTCTGCTATGCCGGGCACCCTCAACCTCACGATCTCGAGCTCCCTCGACACCTCGGGGAAATCGATGTAGAGGTACAGGCACCTGCGCCTGAGGGCCTCGGACAGGTCCCTGGTGCGGTTGGAGGTGAGCACCACGAACGGCATCTGCCGGGCGTCGACGGTTCCGAGCTCCGGGATAGAGACCTGGAAATCAGACAGGACCTCGAGCAGGAAAGCCTCGAATTCCACGTCCGCCTTGTCCACTTCGTCCACCAGCAGGACCACCCGGCCCTCGTTCGTGATGGCGCGCAGAAGCGGCCTGGGCAGGAGGAACTCCTCGCTGAAGAGGTCGTCCTCGAGGTCTTCCCACGACGTCCCCTCGGTGCGGTCGGCCTGGATGCGCAGGAGCTGTTTCTTGTAATTCCACTCGTAGAGCGCCTTCGCCTCGTCGAGCCCCTCGTAGCACTGGAGCCTGATAAGCGGGAGGCCCGTGTAGCGGCTGTAGGCTTTGGCCAGGTCGGTCTTGCCCACTCCCGCCGGACCCTCCGCGAGGATCGGCTTGTTTAGCTCATCCGCGAGGTACAGCGCCGTCGCGATCCCGTCGTCGCAGAGGTACTCCGCGCCCTTCATGCCCTGCTTTATCTCGTCTATCAGCGCGCCGTTGTTCTTTTCCACCTTTTCTTTCTCCTTGCTAGCCTTCTTCTGACCTCTCACGGCCGGCCTCCAGCAGCGATGCCAGCTCGCCGACCCGGTAAGCCAGTGACCGGGCGGATGCCATGCCGATCTCGTCTCGTTTCACCAGCAGCCTGTCGCGTCCGTCCCTGGCCCCGGTGCCGTCGAGGCTCGAGAAAGCGCCGGCGCCGTGAACGCCAAGGTCGGGAGTCGCCACGACCATCCCCAGCACGTGGAACGCCGTGTTTATAGAAATGAGCGCCTGCTCGATGCCCGCGTTCCTGAACCAGGCGACGGCCAGGGAGCCGCCCACCTTGTTGCGCATCGCGCCCCTGGTTATGTTCCCGTGCACGAACACCCTGAACCTGTCCAGGAAGTCAGCCGTGGTCCCGGACAGGCGCCCGATGTGTACCGGCGTGGCGACGATAAGGCCGGACGCGTCGAGCAGTTCCGGGTAGACGTCGGTCATGCCGTCGTCCTGGCTGCAGTACCTTCCGGGCTCCTGCTTCCTGAGGCACCAGTTGCACTGACGGCAGGGGTTTATCTCCAGGCCGGCGAGGGCGAAGCGCCTCACCTCGAACCGCGGATCACCGTCGTACTCGCCGAGGCCGTGCTCGAGAAGGGCGTCGACGTTTCCGCCCGGCACCAGGCTCCCGTTGACCGCGATTATCTTCAAACCACCCTCTCTTCCATCCGAACCCTGTTGAAGATGTTAACTGCTGTTGCTAACGCAACGAAAATGGTCTGACCCTAGTATCCCAGCTCTCTGAGCCGCGCGTCCGGGATCCCGAAGTGGTGGGCAATCTCGTGAAGGACTACTCGCCGGACCGTCTCGGATACGTCGGCCCCGCTCTCTTCGCAGAACCTCTCGATTGGTTCCTTGTATATAGATATGTTATCAGGAAGCACCAGGGAATAGTGTATTCCCCTGTGAGCGGGCGGCACTCCCTGGTAGAGCCCGAGCAGGGTGGTGCCCGGACCAGCCCCCGCGGATTCCAGCTCCTCCCGCGTCGGGGCGCTCCTCACCACGACGCCTACGTTCCCTTCCTCGAGCTTGGCGGCAAAGTCGTCCGGGAGGCCGTCTAGGACCCCCGCCACCATCCTCTCGAACTCCCGGCGCGTCATCGCGGACATCAGACCGGCAGTATCTCTCCGAGCTTCGCCCCCAGGCGTAAGAGCGGTGACCGCATCGGAAATGGCAGTCCCAGGAACCTGGGTTCGATGAACTCGATGATGACACCGCCGACCGAGGTGGTATCGAGATAGGCGTACTCGATCGTGAGACCGAGCTGCTTGAGCATGCCGTGCTGCAGCACCTCGATGCCGGCCTCCCGGGCCGCCCGCAGACGTTCGGCCAGGTCGCGGACGAAGAACCCGACGTGGTGCAGACCCTCCTCGCGCCCGCCGAGGGTGTCGGCGTAGAACGTGCTCCCCCCGGTTATCTGTATCAGCTCGAGCTGGACCGGCCCGGCCTGCGCCATCGCTATCCTGCCTGTCGGGATGACGTTCTCGCCGCCCTGGAGGCACCATTCCGGCTCTCCCTCGAAGACCGCCCAGGGGCCTATACCGAAGGCATCGCTGTAACGCTTTATCGTATCTTCGATGTCGCTTACCACTATGCCCAGCTGCCCGAGCCTGGGCACCTTGAGTCCCCTGTCTCTCCCGCGGCCCATGTACGCCACCCCCTGCGTCGTTCCCGGGTGGGCCTCCTAGAGCCCCATCAGGAATGGATTGGTGCGCTTCTCCCAGCCGACCGTCGTAGAGCCCATGTGGCCGGGGAACACCCTGGTCTCGGGGTCAAGGACGAACACCTTCTCCTTCACGGAGCGCATAAGGGTGTCGAAGTCGCCGCCCGGGAAGTCGGTCCGGCCTATCGAGCCCCGGAACACCAGGTCTCCGTCGAAGAGGCTGTCGCCTATCAGGAAGCTCACGCTTCCAGGGGAATGTCCGGGTGTGTGCAGCACCTCGATATTGAGCCCCGCCAGCTCGAGCACCTGCCCGTCCTCGAGGCTCTTGAACTCGGAGGGCAGCTTGAGCTCGTCGACGCCTAGCATGGCCAGCAGCATCTGCGGCATGCCCTGGGCGACCTGCACCTCTATCGCATGCAGGTAGACATCGGTGTCGGCAGCCTCCGCGACTTCCGCCGCCCCTGCGAGGTGGTCGGGGTGGGCGTGCGTCAGCAGGACCGCTTCCAGCTCGAGGCCCTCGCGCTCGAGGAAGTCGAGGATGAGATGCGTGGAAAGACCCGCGTCTATGAGCACGGCCGATTCGGAGCCGTCGCCCCAGACGAGGTAGCTGTTGGTACCGAAGGAGAGGTCCGTAAAGGTCTCGACGTTCAGCGAATCGCTCTGCTCCATGATCTGCTGCTCCTTGGTGCTTTACCGTGACTGCCCGAATTCACAGGCCGCGCCCAGGAGGCGCTTCCCGGTCTTGAAGTATAGCAGAAGGGGTCGCGCGCTCCGGCTCAAGCCGAGCCAAGGTCGACCACGTTCACCCCGGATGCGGCGAACCGGTCGTACCGGTCGGTGCAGGTGAGGACGATGACCTGCTGGTCCCTCGAGACGTCGACCAGCACATCCCAGAGGAGCTCGAGCCTCTCGTCGTCGAAGTAGGAGAAGGAATCGTCGAATATCAGCGGGGGCTTCCTGCCCTCCGAAAGGAGCTCGACGAGCTCGAGCCTGGCAGCGAGGTAGAGCTGGCTCGCCGTCCCCTTGCTCAGTGACGCGAGCAGTTCGTCGGCGGGGATGAAGTCGCCCCTGTCACGGGAATAGACAGACAGCGCCAGGTCGCTCTCGCTCACCTCGACGGTATCGTACCGGCCGCCGCTGAGCGCGGAGAACGTGCGTCCTACACTCTCGGAGAGAACCGGGACCGCCGAAGAGAGTAGCGAACGTGCTGTCTCCTGCATGGCGTCACGCGCCATTGTATATACGCGCAGCCTGCGCCTGGCCGCCTGCTCGGCCTCCCACAGCCAGGAGACCTCTTCCTCGATGCGTGCCGCTTCTTCGGGGTCGGTGCCGGAGTGGACCAGGTGGAACGCCAGGCCGTCACGCTCTTTCCTCAGCTCCGCCACCGTCTGGGCGAGGCCGTCGCGCTCCCTGGTCAGGACCCCCAGGCGCTCGGGCTCGATGAGGAAAGGCTTGAGCCCGTTCAGCTTCTCTTCGCAGGCGGCGGCCTCGATGGAAGCCTGGCGCCGGTCCTCTTCGATGTCTTCGATCGTGCGCCCGCCGAGCAAGGCCCTGTATCCGGCCGACTGCTCGTCCCTCTCGTCCAGGAGCTCGCGGTAAACCCTGAACGCGCTCAAGAACTCTTCGCTGTCATCGCACCCTACCGATCTCAGGAACTCGCGCTCGTCGGTCTCGAGCCTGGCGATCTGGGCGTCGGTGCGCTTTATCCGGTCGTCGAACAGGCCGGGGATGTCCACCTCGGGAGCGGGGGCTGCCCTTCTCAGCGAGAACACCGCGGCTATCATGACAGCCAGGCCTACGGCGATTATCGAGAAGAGCACCGGTTGGATGACCCCGAGGATGATGCCCGCTATCATGATCAGGGCTCCGGCGCCCATGGCTATCCACCAGGCGGCGGGCCGCCCTCTAGCTGGACGGGAAGCCCCGCGCTGCGATTCCGGGGGCCTTGCGGTGAGCTCTTCGCGCAGGGCGAGCAGCGACCTCCGGAGCTCCATGGCGCTTTTCACGTCGTTCTCCACGTCGGGGCTGAGCTCGTTGAACTCAGCAAATCCCTTTGAGATCTTGGTCTCGGTCCGCTGGAGCTCCCGCCTGGCTTCGAGAACGCGGTCCGAGGACTCGAACCTGGCGTGGGCGAGCCTCGTCCTTCGCTCGAGGTCGTCGGCGTTCATGTTTCGCGAGAGCAGGTCGTCGAGCTCCTCGAGCCTGGCCTCCTTGCCCGCGAGCTGGCCCTCCACTTCTTTGAGCCTGGCCCTCTGGGACTCGACGTCCGTCATGCCCTGGGTCAGCTCCCTCTGTCTCGCGATCAGAGTCTCACGCTCGTCGAGGAGCCTCCGTATTGTGCCGGGATTCCCGGTTGGCCGCTCGAGGCCCCTCTTGAGCTCGTCGACTGTAGCGGAGAGCTTGCGGACCGCCTGTTCCATGTTGGTGCTCTCGCGCCCGCCGACGACCACCTCCCGGAGCATGCCCGCGAGCTTCCTGGCGCCGGAGGCATCCTCAGCCAGGCTGACCATCTGGTCGTGGGTCACGCACGCTGTCCGCAGGTAGCGGGCGGGGTCGCTGAAGCCAATCAGCTCGGAGACCATCGCGTTAACAGCCTTGATGGAGCGCAGCGGGGCCCCGCCGTCCTCCTCGAGTGAGACCGTGCGCCCGGCGAAGTCCTTGACCAGGTGGTAGCTCCTGCCGTTCTGCGAGAAGTCGAGCTCGATCACGGGAGCGTCCTCGGTGCCCCAGCGCATGTAGGACCTGCCCAGCGCCGTTGTCGTCTGCGGCCTCGCGAACAGGCCTGCCATCACCGCCATCACTAGGGTGGACTTGCCGGATTCATTGGGCCCGCGGACCAGGTTTATCCCCTCGGTAAAGGATATGTCCAGGTCTCTGAAGCGCCTGAAGTTGACTGCCCGCAGCCTGTTTATGCGCACTAGGAGCCTTCCTCGAGCAGGAGCGACAGCCCCACCATCATGGCCTCCTGGATCTCGTCGGTCTCAGAGGCGGAAGCGCCGTCGAGCCCGGCGCTGAGAAGCTTCAAGTACTCGGAAGCCGGTGACCCCGCCGGGTATGCTTCCGGATCGAGCGTCGAGGGCGCGGGCACGGACCTGTCCGCGGCCCTCACGAAGAAGAACAGGTCGGAGAGCTGTTCGATGACAGGCGCGGGGTCGATATATCCGGGCGGGCGGAGACCGTCTATGTTGACCTGGAGCACCTTGTCGGGGTCGGCCCTGCTCTCGAGCATCGATACCAGGGTCACCGGGGCGGCTTCCTCTGCCAGGATGGTGAGCTCTTCGTACGTCAGCGAGCCGGTGCGGAACGGGCGCACCCATGTCTCTTCTTCGCCGAACTCCACCACCAGGACGTTGCCGGTGTCGCCCTTCTGCATGCGTACCATCTCGGGGCTGCCCGGATAGAAGGCGGTGACCTCTCCGCTCGAGCGGTCTGAGAACGAGTGGATGTGGCCGAGCGCCAGGTAGTCGAGCCCGCTCGCGGCGACCTCGGGAGGGGTCACGACATATGTGTCCTCGGCAAGGTCGGGTATCTCGAAGCTGGCGTGGACCATCCCCAGCCTGTATCGCACGTGCTCGTCCACCTCGAGCGACTCGAGAGGCCGCCGGTTGGCGAAGGGCTTCATGTTGGCGTTGCCGTAGACCACGCAGTCGAGCTCGGGGAAGTAAGCGGGCGTCATCGTCTCGCGTGTGAAGACGGTGAGGCCGCCTATGTCGGCAAGCTCGGGGGCCCTGTAGACGGAATCGTCGCCGTACGGGTCGTGGGTGCCGGGCGTGATGCAGACGGGGATGCCGGTGGCCGAGAGGTCCTGAAGCCGGTACGCGACCTGTGCGAGGAGCGTCTTGGAGACGTCGGGTGAGTCGAACAGGTCACCCGCTATGAGGAGCAGGTCGACCTTCTCACGGATCGCCAGGTTGACCGTGTCGTCGAAGGCCTGCAGGAGGCGCGAACGCAGAACCTGGCCCTTCCTTCCGAGGCCCAGGAATTTCGCCCCCAGGTGAACGTCAGCGGTATGAAGAATCTTCAGCGGCATGTGTACGTCCGTTCGCGCGAGCAGTCACCGGGCACGATTATACCAAAGGAGGCGGACAGCCCGGGGAGGGGGTCAGCGTCTCCTCCCGCCGTGGAGCGGCGCGTTGCAGAACTGGCAGTTGTCGAACGACCTGGGCACCGACTCCCCGCACTTGGGGCACTTGACTATCTCGGGCATGTCGTACTGGTGGCCCTCACCGTAGCGGGTCCTCCTGTAGCGCTCCCCGCTGACGCGGAGGTGTATGTACACGACTGCGAGTCCTATCGGCCCGGTCAAAAGGCCGATGAACATCCACAAGTTGTAGCTCATCCCGTTCGAGCGGGCCAGCGACGCCGCCGTGAAGGCGCAGAACAGCCAGGCGAGAGCGCCGATGGAAACCAGGCCGATAATCATAAGGGTGTTCTCAGCGGCAAAAGGCATCCGGCCCAACCCCCTTCATGTCAGGTGCTCTCGAACCGGGCCCCCTTGAGCCGCACGCTGCAGTTCTCGAAAGATCCGAGGCCTGGTATCTCTATGTCCATCGTGGTAACTATTCCTTCGAAAGCCCCGGCCTCAAATCCTTTCTGGATGAGGTCGGCGATGAGCTTACGGTCCAGGCGGTTCATCACGCCCAGGTGGAATTCCGGATACCTGTTGAACATCTCGGCGATGACCCCGGGGTCCAGCGCCTTCAGCAGCTCCACTATCCAGTCGAGGTTGGAGTTGGTTATTTCGGCTATCGCCCCGGGCTCATAGCGGGGGAGCAGCTCCGCTATCCACGCGGAGTTCTCGTTGACCATCGACGCCACCACGGCGGGGTCTATGAACGGCAACAGCCTGGAAGCGAACTCGAGAGTGCTGTCCGCGACCGCCGCGAAGGCCTCGGGGTTCAGGCCGGCTGTCACCTGGACCATGAACCCGGGCATGCTGTTGGCGACCTCCGATATGGTCGACGGGTCGATGCACTCCATGAGCTTGAGCATGAATTCCGGGTTGTTGTTGTACGCGCTGGCGATTATCGCGGGGTCTATCTGCCTGAGCATCTCCTCGAAGAACTGCGGGTTCTCGTTCACGGTCTTGCCGATGACTTCGGTGGACAGCTCGCCCAGGAGTCTGGCGTAGAACTCCGGGTTCTCGTTGAACGCCTCCGCCATGACCCTGGGGTCGAGGGTGGAGAGCGTCCCCACCAGCATCTCCTCAACCGACATCATCTTCCCCGCTGCAGCGCCCACGGCCTTGAGCACCCGGCCTCCCGGCCTGCCGGCGCGCTGCCTCTGGTCGCACTTCTCCTCGTCGACGTGCTCGTCGTTGTCAGGCATGATACCTCCACTTGGCTTAACTGCCGCCGTACTCCGCGATCAGCCTCTTGATGTCGAGCGGGGCGCTCCTGGTCGGGTCGAGCTCGAGCGCTATCGCGCCGTACTCGCATGCTCCCTCGCACACACCGCAGCCCATGCATTTGGCGCGGTCGACGACTGCGACCTCCTCCACCGCCACCGCGTCGAACGGGCATATCTCGGCGCAGTCGCCGCAGGCGGTGCATTCCTCGTTTACCACCGCGACGTAGCCGCTCGAGGCCAGCATCGGTGACCCGAACTTATTCCAGGCCTTCATCCCGATGCAGCAGCACGGGCAGCAGTTGCATATCGCAAAGAACCGGCCGTCGACCACGTCCTTGAAGAACGCGTTGTGGACGTGGCCGCGCTTGCGCTCCGCCCTGAGTATCTCGACCGCCTCCTCGGCGCTCGCCTGGCGGGCCCTGAATCCCTCGTTGTCCAGGACGAAGGAGGCGACCGGGTCGCCGACCGCCATGCACACGTCGGTCGGCTCGCAGTGGTTCTCCTGCAGCAGCCGGCAGGGGCAGTCGAACACCGCTATCTTCTGCGGGTTCTTGAGCACGATGTCGTGGGCAATCTTGTAGGGGACGACGTGCTCCATCCCACGGAGCTCCACGTCCTCCTGGACCATCACAAGGTCCTCCGCCAGCCCGAGGGGCATGACCTTTCCGTGGTAGCTCGACGTCTCGGCCGAGAGCCCGTCTCTCAACACCTTGCGCGCATAGAGCTCGATGACCTCTTCCACGTCCGGCGGGATGTCCTGGAGTGGGGGTTTGCTCACCAGCCCCAGCGGGCCTCCGACCTTTGTCAGGTAGTGGTCGATGTACTTGATATAGAGGTAGAGGTGCGCGGTGTTCTCCGCGTTCTCGAGCCCCAGTTCCTTGGACAGATTCTTGGTCGTGTCTTTCAAATCAATCCGACCTTTCCGGCCGCCGCTACGCGACGGCGCCTCCTTCCTTCAACCTTCCTATCTCCTCCGCGGAGCATCCCAGCATCGCCAGGACCTCATCGGTGTGCTCGCCGAGCGAAGGGGCGGACCTGCGTATCTCGCCAGGGGTGGCCGAGAACTTGAACGGAATGCCGAGGGTCCGCATCGGCCCGACCTTCTCGTCGTCGACCTCTATCACCATGCGCCGGTGGAGGACCTGGGGGTCCTCGGCCATCTCAGCCATGTCCAGGACAGGGCTCACGCAAGTGTCCTCACCGGCGAAGATCTCCATCCACTCGGCCCTGGTCTTCTCCTTGAAGGTCGCGCGGAAATAATCGAATATCTCTTTGTACCTGTCGAACGAGAACTGCATGTCCGCGTACTCCGGCCTGCCCAGGAGCTCGCACGTCCGCTTCCAGAACTTGCCCTCGATCGCCCCCACCGCCATGTACCCGTCCGCTGCCTCGTAGACGTTGTAGAAGGGGGTCGCGCCCCACAGGAAGTGCTCTCCGCGCTCGAGCGCGCGTCCCGAGATGAACAGGTCGCCCGTGACCGCTGCGAGCCACGAGATGACCCCGTCCATCATGGAGACGTCGAGGTGCTGACCCTCACCGGTCTTCTTCATGTGGATGTAAGCCATGAGAATGGACATCGCGCTGAACATCCCGCCCCCCGCGAGGTCCGCGATCTGGACCCCGCATATCACCGGGAGCCCCCCGGGGTGACCAGTGGCGTCCAGTATCCCCGCATAGCCCAGGTAGTTCATGTCGTGGCCGGCCACGTCGCGGTAAGGGCCGTCCTGGCCGTACCCGGTGACCGAGCAGTAGACTATCGCCGGGTTCACCTCCCGGAGCGTCTCGTAGTCGAGCCCGAGCCGTTCCATCACCCCCGGCCGGAACTGCTCGACCAGGACCTCCGCCCATCCGGCGAGCTCGAGGAGAAGCTCCCTGCCCTCCTTCTGCTTCAGGTTTATCGCGATACTGCGCTTGTTGCGGTTGACGATGTGGTGGAGCACGCTCATCCCGGAACCGGTGTAAGGGGGAGCGGTCCGCGCGTAGTCACCCCCGCTGACGTCCTCCACCTTTATCACGTCTGCGCCCATGTCGGCCAACAGCATGGTCCCGAAGGGTCCGGGGAGTAGCCTGGTCAGGTCAAGGACTCTCATGCCCTCTAGCGGCAGCGTCATAGGAATCAACCTCCCGGAGGCGGCTCAAAAATCCAGTACAGTATCACAGAAACGATATGGCCGTTCAACATGACGGCGGCTCGCGGACGCGTGCGGGCCGCGGCTCAGGTCGCCAGCTCGTAGATGCTCAGGACGAAGTAGAAGAGCAGAAGCAGGGCAAGAGGATAGATTATGAGGTTTGTGTTGAGCTCAATGTGTGGCGGGTGATACAGAGCGAACATCAGCACGGTGAAGCCGATGGCCCCGAATATGCCCAACCCGTTGAAAAGCCGGTACTGCCAGTTGAGAGAGGGTGAGAGGACCGCCCAGATTCCTGCGGCGGCGCAAAGGACTGTCGTCGGTATCATCGCGTTGATGAGCCGCTTCTGCCCGAACACCACTCCGGACGTCCGGTAACCCGCCACCTCGTCGAAGGGAGCGTCGTTTGCCACGCTGGGCATGTACATGTTGGCGGCGAACAGCCAGCCGAACACGACGGGCTGGATAGGCGGAAGGTCGGAAGACACTATCGCCATACCGGCGCACAGGATCAACACCGCACCGGTTGCGTTGGTCACGATGTCCAGAACCGGCTTGCTCTTGAAACTGAACCAGGGGTGGGAGTAAAGGACCCCCAGAAGGAGCACCGCTCCGATCATGAAGGCGGCGAAGCGAAAGTTGACCAGTAGGGAGAACACCACGCAACCCACACCGGTTATCGTGAATAGCAGTACGGTCTCTATCTTGCCCATCTCACCGGTCACGAAAGGCTGCTGGGAGATATCCTTGTCCGCTTTATATAGTCCGTCATGGACCTTGTCCGCCTGAACGTCCACGTAGCAGTTGAGAGAGCTCGAGAAGAAAGACCCCATGAAGAAGGCGATGTAGGCGAAAAGGACCGTGACCCACGAATGCTCGACCGCCTTGGCCGTGCCGTCCTGTATCATGTCCAGCCCGGCGGAGAGCGCGAGCACCAGGGGAAAGAGATAGATCAGCATGGTCTTGAGGCGGAAGAGCCTCGCGTACTTGCTCAGGTACTTGCGCACAGTGCCCCCGTCCCTCCTTGATGCTGCCGTGCTGCTCGACGCGCCGCCAATACATACGGGCGCACCGCCGCCGCCCTTCATTCAGCAGGATTCTAGCACAGCGGACCTGTCTTTAGCTCCCGGAATAAAGTATCTTTGATGGCATGGGATTCCAGATTGAGATAACCGGTGATTCCTCGTTCTGTCCGGGGGTAGAACGGGCATTCCGCATAACCGAGGAGACGATGTCGGGGCAGGCGAACGTCACGTATTCGCTCGGGCCGCTGATCCATAACCCGGCGGTGGTCTCGCGCCTGGCCGCCCTTGGGCTGAAGACCATCGACCTCGACAGCGCGGAGCTGCCCGACCTGGAAGGCGCGCAGGTGCTGATCCGCTCCCACGGGATAGATACCGAGAGCGAGCGTAGGCTTCAGGAACTCGGGGCGGTGCTGGTCGACGCTACCTGCCCCACCGTCAAGCGCGCCCAGCGGGCCGCCGCCAGGTTCGTGGAGGAGGGCCGTACGGTGCTGGTCCTCGGGTCCGCCTCCCACCCCGAGGTCCGCTCAATAGTAGGCAGGGCGCCCGGACCGGTCACGGTGCTCGAAAGCCCCGGGGACGCGAGCCGCTGGGTCGAGGAGAAGGGGGCCTCGGCGGGGCGCGTGGGTGTTGTGTGCCAGACGACTATCGCCCGGGACCTGAGGGACTCGGTGCTCGCGGTGCTGGAGGGGTCGGTCCGGGACCTGGAGGTGGGGGACACGATCTGCGAGGCGGTGCTCAAGCGCAGGGAAGAGGCAACCGAGCTGGCGGGGCGGGTGGACGTGATGATAGTCGTAGGCGGGCGCAACTCAAGCAACACGACCCGGCTCGCGGAGATCTGCCACGAGACCGGTGTGCCCACCCACCTCATCGAGAATCCCTCCGAGCTCGACCCTGGGTGGTTCGAGTCGGCCCGCCTCGTCGGAGTCACGGGCGGGGCTTCCACGCCGGCCTGGCTCATCAAGGAGACGGTCGGGCGCCTCGAGGAGATATCGGCCGCCTGACCCCGCACAATCGGGGTCAGGTCACTTTGTTGCGTTTTTTCATGTCCATGATCGGCACGCCGGGTGAGGTCCCGTCCTGCAACGCGGTGGTATTCACATGTCCATATTCGAAGGCAGAGGCAGCAGGTTCTACTATGTTGCGGCATTCCTGACGCTTGCGGCTTGGGGCTCGTACGGCGTGTTCGTCCGGTGGACTGGACTCGAGGGGCAGGAGCAGTACCTGGTGCTCTGGAGGACGCTCATCGGGCTCGTGCCCATTGTCCTCGCCATCATTCTTTCCGGCAGGCTCCACGAGCTGAAGGTGCGCGGTCACTACCTCCTGCTGGCCATCAGCGGGCTCACCGTCGGCGTGCAATCGTACAGCAGCACAAAGGCTATCAACCTCCTGCCGGTCAGCGACGCGCTCTTCATAATCTACCTGGCGCCGGTCCTCGTCGCGGTGTTTGCGCCCGTCGTGCTAAAGGAGAAGCTGGAGAGGAGCACCATCGTGGCGCTCTCCATAGCTCTGGGAGGACTGGCGGTCATCTCTTTCGCCGGCCGGGGCGACTCCGGGAACGCGTTGAACCTCGCGGGCGTAGGCTTCGCGGTGCTCTCCGCCTTCAGCTATGCGGCACTCATACTGGTGGTTAAGATACTCCGGAACAGCCTGCCGCCGATGGCCGTTTATTTCTACCAGTCGGTCGTTGTGGTAGCCATCATGCTCCCGTTCACCGGGTTCAAAGTCCCGCATTTGACCGGCAGGGAATGGGTGTCGCTTCTGCTGCTCGGGCTGTTCTTCACCGCGTTCCTGGGCATCGTCTACGTCACAATCGTGAAACGGGTGAAGGCCCAGCACATGGGAGTTCTCTCCTATATAGACCCCGTGTCCGCCACCCTGTTCGCATGGGCACTTCTGGGAGAGACGCCGGGCTGGCAGAACTTCGTGGGCGGAGCGCTCATAATCGCGGCAGGGATGATTGTGCTGTTCATCGGGGCGGAACCAGAAGTACCGGACGAACCGCACGCCTGAGCAGGGCGTCGACCGCTAGAGCAGCTTCATCAGTGAGAGCACTTTCATTACCGGCCTCTCCAGCCCGAGCCTGTTCAGGAGCGCCAGAAACCAGTACCAGGGACCGGGCGCCGCCCTCTGCACCGCCCAGAGCACCTTGGCCGCCGCCTGGGGAAACACGTAGAGCCGGTTCCTTTCGACCGCGGCTATGAGCTTTTCCGCTACTCGGGCGGGGTCCATCCGCCCTTTGTCGAGTGCGGTCGCAAAGTAGTCGTGCTCCCAGCTGTCGATGTTCCGCATAGTGTCGGCGAGGTGCGAGCGGAAGTAGATGGGACAGGCGACGGTAACGCCGATGCGGCTCTTCGCGAGCTCCGATTTCAGGGTCTCCGAGATCGAGACGATGGCCGACTTGGTGGAGTTGTACGGCGCGAGCTCCGCGAGGGAGACGATGCCCGCAATGGACGCGATGTTGAGTATGTGGCCACCGCCCTGAGCCTTCATCCTGGGGACGAACTCGGTACAGGTGTGGATGACACCCCAGAGGTTCGTGTCGATGATGTATCGCCAGTCCTCGAGCGGTATCTCGCCCGTCCATCCCAGCACGGCGACTCCGGCGTTGTTCACCAGCAGGTCGACTCCGCCCCACTCGGCGAAGAAGTGCTGCGTCATCTCGGCCACGTCGCCCGCCACCCCTACGTCAGCATGGAAGACGGCGCCCGAGCCCCCCGCGCGCTCTACGAGCCCGAGGGTCTCCTCCGCCCCGGCGTCGTTGATGTCGACGATGCCAACACGCCATCCCACGCACGCCAGCTCGAGTGAAAGGGCTCTTCCCAGCCCGGAGCCGGCGCCGGTTACCACCGCCGTCTTTCGAGAAAACCTGCTGGACAATCGGGACCTCCCGTTTGTGATTCACCCCGTCAAAAACGCAACAAAGTGACCTGACCCCGATGTTGCGTTATTCGATGTCGACGCCGGCTTCCACCCTGCGCTTGAGGCTTTCGATCAGCTCGGCGCCAGGGTCGATTCGCACCTTGATGAAATCCCGCGAGCAGGCGGCCGCGCATCCCCCGCAGCCGAGGCACATGTCGCCGATGACGGCGACCCCGTCTGCGAGGGTGATGTTCTCAACCGGGCAGACCGGGACGCATTCGCCGCACCCGACGCAGCCGTCCTCCACCTCCACGTTGACGCCCTCGAGCTTTACCAGGCTCCGGGGGTACGCGCCGACCAGCCCCTTCATCTCCGAGCGCACGATGCAGCAGCAGGGGCAGCAGAAGCACAGGGTCACGAAGCGGTCAAACGGGCGGGCGCCAAAGACGTACTCGTCCACCTTCATGTGGCCGATCATGGGGAGCAGTCCGCGCGACAAGGCGTTCTCCATGTGCTCGAGGCCCTCCTCGACAGTGGCGTGATAGCCGACCTCCGGGTTCACGGCCGCCGCGGCGTCCCCCAGCAGCATGCAGCCGAGCTCCCGCGGGTGCGCCTCGCAGCCCTCTCCAGCGCGGCAGGGGCACTTGTAGGCTATCGTCCTGTGGCTCGCCCTCCTCACGTAGTCGCGGACCACGTCCGCCGGGGCCACCACGCCGGGCGGGACCTCTATGTCCTCGCTGACCGGGATGAAGGAGCCGCGGAACGACTTCTCAGAGGCGATCGGCGCGGCCATCTGCCTGAAGGGAGAAAAGCGCCCGAGCCGCTTCGCCCAGTGCGTCAGGCGCCAGAACCTGAGCGCGAGCTCTATGTGGTAACGCTTCCTCTTCACCGCTTCTCCAGGTTGCTTTCAGGAGTCAGACCTCTCACCGGGGCACCCTCCAGTAAGACTCCAGCTCGATAACGCGCAGCTATAATAACTCAATTCGATTCCGCGCGACCTTGATGAAGACCGCCAAGCGCGGCCATTCTCACGGCGCGGAGAGCGTCTCATGGAGGTCCGCGAGCGAGCGCCCGTCGAACCGACTGAGCGCCTCCATGGCCTCGGCTGCACGGCCGGCCCCGAGGAAACCCGAAGCCTCCCGCGTGAACTTCTCCCTGGGGACCGCAAGCCGGCCAGGGTCTCCGGGCGCGCCCCTCGGGATGAGCTTCTCGGCCTCGAGCTCAGAGCCGTCCTTCAGCCTGACCTTGACGTGCGCCCCGAAAGGCATCAGCAGCTCCTCCAGCCGGCTCGAGCCCAGGTCATACGCGGGCGCCCTGCCGAGCAGCCCTCCCAGCGAGACAAGCCCCCTGAGAAACGACCTGTCTTCCCTACTTAGGCTCCTCCAGGCGGAAATCGCTTCCGCGCGGCCCATCGTGGCGACCCCGGAGAGGTGCGCTCCGAGCCTGCGCCTCGCCCCCACCAGCGCTTTGAAGTCGAGCTGGGCGAGCATCGCCTTGAGGTCCACCGCCTCGTCGAACGACCTCATGAACCGGACCGAGAGCCCCGCGTCGTGCCTGAGCTCGACACGTGAGGCGAGCCCAAGTATCTCTTCCCTGTTCCGGTCAAGGTACGCCTCTGTCAGCTGGGCACCGGAGAGCTCGCCCGAGAGCAGGCCTATGGCTACACTCACCGACAGGCTGAAGTTGATGTTGGTGGGCGAGAGCTTCACCGGGTCCATGTACGCGCGGGACATACCGTCCATCGCCACTGTCAGAAGGCTCGCTTCGACTTCCACGGAGCGGACCTCGCCGGACTCGATGTCTCTACCCCTGGCCTGCCGGAACTCCCCCATCATCTCGAAGAGGGCGTCCATCGCGGTGTCTATGTACGCGCAACCCGGGTAAGGCTTGAACGCGATCGTGTCCGTCACCCAGGCGCTCCCCAATCCGGTCATCATGAACGGAAGCGGTATGAATGAGAAGTGAGCCCAGAATCCCTGCGGGTCCTCGATTATGGAGCGTGAGCCCGTCATCCCCTCGGAGGCGAGCAGCGCCGCGGCGGTGCCTGTGACAGCCGGAGTGGCGGCCGTCAGAAGCTTGGACTGGGGCCCCATGAAACCGGGGAACAGCGCGTACACGGGCTGCGACATCGCTATGCCCATCGCGTTCGCGGTCCGCTCGGAGTCGAGGCCGAGCACGCGCGATGCCGCCGCGGCCGAGCCGAGCAGATGGATGTGCGACCACATCTGCCCGTTGTGGGGGCCGAGGACCACGCTGGCTCCGAGGCGCCCCTCCAGCTCGTTCGCGGCCACCTGCGCCACGAGCGCTGTCCGGGTGTCGCTTCCAGACATCTCGCAGACAGCCAGCGGGACACAGACCGCGCTGTGCCCTGAGTGTCCCAGGAAGAGGTAGTCGTCATAGTCGAGCGCCATCGAGAGGGAGCAGTTTTGCAGGAGCGACGAGTGCCACGACCCCTTTACGGCTCCCGGGTAGCGGGCGCACGGCCCGCCGGAGTCCCAGGACTCGACCGCGGAGGTCACCGCCTTTCCTCCGGCGCACCCGGCCCCCGCGTGGATGGCCCCGATGACGGAAGCGAGCTGGTTCCTCGCGACCTCGCGGACCCTCTCGGGGATGTCCTCGTACTCGAGCGAGCTGACCCACTCGGCCAACCTGTCTATGACACTCAACGCTTACCTCCATCTGGTGTGTGCCTGCGCGGCGGCAAGTGCTTATCGGGCGAAAGGTGGTTGAGGCTGCAGCTGCCGGGAGCGTTCATCTCCCCCGGCATTTCCATCCCTCATTTGTACTTCTTCTTGAGCTGCTCTACCTGGGCCCATGCCTGGCCGACGTAGTTTTCCACCTCTGCGTTCTTGGCCTTGACACCGGACACCTCGAGCGCGACGTCCATCAGCGCCACAAACTCCGCGCTGAAATCCGCCCATTCGTCGGGCACGTCTTCCAGCAGGGGTTCGACCCTGCTGTTACGTGACCCCTGCTGTGAATCGGAGGCCTCTTCCCCTTCATCCTCGTTGGGCGAGGTTTCCTGGTAGGGGTAGGCGTCGGCGCCGGTGCCAAGTTCCTTCGAGGCTTTCTGGAAGGAGCCAACCAGCGAGGCCGTGAACTCGCGGAGCTCATCGTTCATACCCTGAAACAGAAGCGGCGGCACCATGGCGGCCAGGTCGGCGTTTGCGCCCTCGATCTTCTCTGTGAGCGCGGCCAGTCCTGACGGGATGTCGTTGTCCTTCTGGAGCGTCTCGAGTGACGCTACTACCTCGCCTATCCTGGCCGCGACGGGACCCACACGCTTGGTATAGTCCGCGAACGGGCTGGTGAGGTCGGCGAGCTCCCGCCCGTTGCTCACGGTCTTTCTCAGCAGGGTCTCGAGCTCGAGGCACTGCTCTGGAGGGTCGGCCGAGTCTATGATCTCCTGGGCCTCGGCGAGCGCCTTGCGGTAGTCAGCGAGGACCTCCTGCATCCCCGCCTGGTCGCTGATGGGGACCAGCCAGAGCTTCTTCAGCTCCGTGGACTTGGCGTTCAGGTTCGAGACCGTCTCGTTGACTCGCTCGGCATAATCAGTGATGGCCTTGTTGCCGCCGCATCCAGAGAAGAGGGCAGCGAGGAGGAGCACTGAAGCGAGGATGAACGAAGCAGCGACTCGTGCGGGGCGGCCTTCGCGGCGCCCCCGGGGCGCAGCCCGCCGGCCTGTTCCAACCTTACCGCTCTGGGTGGCTCCCCGATGCATCAAACTGCCTATTCCAGACCCCCGGTTGAAATCGATCAATACCAGTACGCTGTCGCGCTGATATTATATATCAAGCATCCGGCGGCCCGCGACGCCCGGGGAACGCCCCCGGAGCCCGGCTCGTCTAAACGGCGCATGGGAGCGCGCGTGCGCTTCAGCGGAGGTACTGTTGTTCAGAAAAGGCGTCTTCATAGCCCTTGTGGCCGCTTCGCTGCTGGTTGTGGCCGGAGTGGTGGCTTTCGGCGCCGTGGCCATCGAGCGGGGCCGCATGTACCTGCCCCCAGAGAACTATCTCTCCTTCAAGGAGTTCACAACCGGCGAGCTGCTGCACTTCGACCTCGAGGTGGACATCGCCACCTGCGGCGAGAAGGTGGAGTCCGCCGAGCTCGACCTGATAGAGCAGCAGACCTCCCAGCTGCGGGGCCTCCCCCTCAAGAAGGACGTCCCGTTCCTCGAAATGCCCGAGGAGGCGGTCAGGTTCCAGCTCATGCAGGAGTTCGGCGAGGAGATGCCCGCCGAGGAGATGGAGGCAGACGAGAAGCTGCTCGTCGCGCTCGGGCTGTTCCCGGAGGACAAGAGCCTCGAGAAGGTGATGACCGACGTCTACACCGAGCAGATAGCGGGTACCTACGACTCCGAGCTCGAGCAGATAACGATAGTCGCCGGCAAGGACGGCACCGGGGCGGCGATGGACAAGCTCACCACGTCACACGAGGTCACCCACGCCCTGCAGGACCAGAACTTCGACCTCGACAAGGCCCCCCTCGACAACGAGGACTACAACGGCGACAACGACCTGGCCGTGACCTCGCTCGTTGAGGGCGACGCGATGCTCTCGATGTACCTCTACGCCCAGGAGTACGTGACCGCAACCGAGCTGCGGGAGATGATGAATGAAGAGGTCGAATCCGAGCAGCTGGACAGCGCCCCGCTCTACTTACGACGCAGCATCCTCTTCCCGTACGACGAGGGCTTCTCTTTCGTGCAGGAGCTGGCTGGCGGCGGGCTCGAGTTCGTCAACTTCGCGCTCTCCGATCCACCGCTCTCCACCGAGCAGATAATCCACCCCGAGAAATACATGGAGACCCGCGACAACCCCCGCGCTGTGCCGGTTCCCGACATCTCCGCCTCCCTCGGCGAGGGGTGGAAGAAGATAAACGAGGACTGCATGGGCGAGTTCGACGTGGACGTCTGGTTCGAACAGTTCTTCGGCGAGGACGGCCGACCGGAGGTCGGCGAGGGTTGGGGCGGCAACACCATCCAGTACTACCAGGGACCGAAGGAAAAGTACGTCATGGTCAACGACTTCGCCTGGGACTCCCCCGAGGAAGCGAGCGAGTTCTTCGAGGCCTACGAGGACCTGCTGAAGGCCCGGTTCAAAGGTGACATCAAGAGCGCGGGTCTCAGCATGCCCGACGCCTTCATATACGAGGCGGACGGCGTCCTCTACTACTGCGGCATCAGCGGCGACAGGGTCCTCTGCCTCGACGCCCCCGACCGCGACACTCTCAACAAGGCCCTCTCAAACTTCCCCGGCCTCCCGGCCGCCCCACTCCCAGGAATCTAGGTTCTATACGCCTCTCCCCTGTGCTTTACTGCCTGAATGAAGATGACTTTCGCATCATCGTCGACATCGTACCTGATTCGATAACTTCGGACCCTGACCCTATATTCTCCCAGGTCCCTCACTTTTAGCTTCGCGTGACCCGGAGGCCTCGGGTTTAGTTCAAGCGCCTTCATTGCCTTGAGTAAAGCTTTTCTGTCTCCAGGGGGTGCCTTCTTAATCTCCTTTGCGACATCCCTTGCGACCCTTAACTCGTAGGCGTGTTCACTCAAGTCTGAGGAACTCCTCCAGCTCGTCCAGGGTCATGTAGTCCCCAGTTTCAAAAGCTCTTCGTGAACGGGCGACCATCAGCAGGACGTTCTTGTCATGGACGTCCTCAAGGTACTCCATCAGCGCCTCGTACTCCTCTATCGGCAAGCACACCGCATCAGGCTGCCCTCTGTCAGTCACGATGATCTTTGACTGTTTCTGCCTTGCTTTCTTGATCAAAGCGGTCATGCCCTCTCGGAATTTGCGACGTCCGACGAAGATGTCCGAGGATTCAATCGAGTATCCCATGCTCTCACCTCCGTTTCCTATGATAACACATAACGGAAACATCGGTGAATCAATAGATTCTCTTGTAGTTCGCGATTGCCCTTAGTCGACGCCGTAACCGTTGACGTCGTGGCCCCCCGTGATCGATTCGTTGTACTGGAAGTACATCGGCCGCTCGATGACTATGGGGAACGAGGCAGTGATGGACCCACTGACGTTCGCTTCTCTCTGGATCGCCTCCCTGACGTTTATCGTTATCCGGGAGTGCGGCTCGATGAAGTAGTGCGAGTCATGCGTCGAGCCGTCTCCGAAGATGTACTGTACGGTCACGTCACAGCCTGTTTCCCTCGGATTGGCTAGCGAATAAAAGGTGTCAAAGCGACTGATTGTTGTGCCTTCTGCGAGAAAATAGGTCGAACTTGGGGACGGATTGCCGACCGCTGACTCACCGCCGTTCCAGTATTTCCCTGAGTCCATTCCATAAATGAAATACATCGGTCTCTCTGCTATCACCGGCACGTCCGAAGTCACCGTCGCGGAGACGTCCTGGTTGTCGCCCACCTCAGAAAGCACGTCGACTGTGGCCCGGCTGCGAGGATTCACTCTCTTCACAACCCTGGTCGTCTTCCCCTGGCCCGTCATGTAATTGAGGGTACAGGTGGCCGCTACGTCATTTGGATTCTGAATGGTTATCCACTCCTGGAAGCCCGGCCTCGTGCATCCTTCCGCGAACGACCAGGACTTCGATGGCCCACTCGCCCCAACAACGTTTGAGCCGTCGATCGCGAACCCGTGATAGTTGAAATAGATGGGACGCTCGGCTGCGATAGGGATATCGGAGACAACCTTGGCTGACACGTCCTGGTTCAATCCGATATCACGCGCGACTTCGACCGTGTAACGTGAATGGGGAGCGACCTGGTACACCTTGTCGACATTCTGACCCGTTCCGAGCATATAAGTCACAACCACAGTCGCAGTCTGTGAATCCGAAGGATTCTGCAGGCAGATCCATTCCTCGAATGCTCCGTCGACGCTGTTGTTGCGGGTCGTCCCCTCCGCGAAGTACCACTCGCGCTGCAGCGTATTGATACCCATGACGTCATGGCCGCCCTTCCAGTAGTAATTTGGCACGCCGTACTTGTAGACGAAGTACATGGGCCGCTCGGCGACTATAGCCTGGCTGTCGGAATGGATCTTTGTGGAGACTCCGGAGTGCGGCTCCCCGACGTAATCTTTTACCCTTACTGTGTCGCGCTGATGAGGCATCATCGAGCGCTCGAACGTTCTCACCTCGCCTGTCTCGAGCATGAATGAGACCTGGTAACGCGCTGGATTGTCACCGGGATTGAGAACGCAGAGCCACTCGTCGAACTCCGGCAGGGTGCTCCCCTCAGGAAAGTACCAGTCGCGCGCTACGTTCCCAAGAAACACGTTCTTTGAGCCCGTACCCATGTTTCCCGCGCGGTCCTTGGCCTTAACCGTAATCCTGTGCGTGCCCTCCGGCACACCGCCCAGAGGCCATACGTAGGCCATGTTGAAGCTTGATGTCGTCTCATACTTTCTCTCACCATCGACATAAATCGCCGCCCACGACAAGCCGTTCGCGTCTGTCGCGGTGCCCGTGATCCTGAAGGACTCGTTGTTGTAGTACCCGGTCTGGATCGTGTCCTTCGAGGGCCTTGTGACGGAAGGCACGGGGGAAGTCTTGTCGACAAAGACGTCTGCGGTACGTGTTTCTTCGATGTTGCCCGCCCTGTCCTCCGAATAGAAGTGGACCTTCCACTTACCCTCGGCTAGTTCGAACGGGGTGGAAAAAAGCGTCCAGTTCGAATCAATCTGTCCATTCCCCAGGTTCTCGACCTTGTAGAAGGTGTCGCAGGGAGAGAAATCGCTGACGGTGAACGAGGTGCTCACATTGGAGCGGTAATAGCCGCCGGTGCCCTCGGTCCCGACCGCCTTGAGCGAGCTCAACGGGGGGTTTTTATCGATATATATCCAGGGCGAAATCCACTCGGCCGTGTTTCCGGCAGTATCTGTAGTAGTCGTCTTTATCTTTATGGTCCGCTGGTTGAGCTCGTCCGTGTTACACACCTTTGCGAAGGGCGCAGTCGTCGCGATATTGTTGACACCACCTGCACAAGGAAGTGCTTGCCAAGTAACTTCGTCTTCCGAGAAGCTATAAATCAATTCCTTAAAACCTCTGGAATACATTTGCGGTCCAACTAGGTCCGAGCCGGTCACATTGAAATCGTCCGTCGCATCACCACACTCGACTGTGAAGTTCGCATTTAAAAAGACTGGATCGCTCCCATTGAAAGTGGGTGAGGTAAGCACTGCTTCTGTACCGCTCAAATCCACTCGCCTGACGAAAATCTCTCCATCTGTGGTCAATGCTGATGCATAGTGAATGGCATAGTCATTCGTATGGTCAATCGAACAGAGAGAGATTGATCGGTTGTTCGCGGCGACGGTCTTGGCACCAAAGAACTGCGTAGTAGTATCCCATTCGGTTAACATGTTGCTTGTGTTTTTGAAGAAGCAATCGCCGGCGGCAAAGCCGACAGTTTCCGGACACGTCGGCACAGTACTAGTGCTTGCTCGTTCGCTCTGGGCAACTGTACTCGGCATCCAGGAAGCCCCGACCGGGTTAAAGTAGAACCTGCCGAAGAAGTAATGGCTGTCGGTAACGCTCTGTCCCTGGTAGGCAACGACCGGATGGTGGCTTTCCCAGAATATGGACGGGTATCCCTGGCGGTAGTTGCTGTCGTAGGGCAGCGGGCCGGAGCCTGGGGCGCCCCATGTCTCGCCGGAATCGACCGTCCTGTTGGCAACAAGGTGTCTCCGTGTGTACGGACCACCGGCTTCGTCGGTCCACAGCACCATCGCATCGGCATTCCCGTTGCACGCAATAACCGGATTGTGGCTGACGATGGAGTCGTTTGCGCTGATTGCATTTCCTGATGAGACAGTTCCGTCAACTTGGATCTTTCCCCACCTGATTTCGCCGGTACCGCTCTCGTCGCTGCAGAACGCATAGGCGATTACGTTGTTCGTGTCCCACCTGCAGGCGTCATGGTCCGTTCGGTTGAAGTTGCCTGTCGAATGCCAGCGGCTCTCAGCCGGAAATGTAGCCCCCCAATCGTTGCTCCTTGCCACCCACGTCTGGTAATAACCGTTGCCGTTGCGCTTGCCGGCCCATACGACATAGACGGCATCGTAGGTGGCGGAGCCGACACATACGATAGCGGGACCGTTGTTATAAGCGCTGTTCTCAATTATGACGTAGGGCGCCCACGTCGCTCCCGCGTCAGTTGAGCGCCTGAAGCAGATAGCACCGTCGTCCCTCTGCCAGACGGCGAACACGTAGTTCTGAAACGCGTCGATATCGCATGTCACGGCATGCGAACCGGTTATCTGCTGCTGCAATGTCCAACCGCTCGGATACGCAAGCGCCGCTTTCGATGGCAGAAACATGAACAGCAGGAGCCCCAAGAGTGTGAGCAAGATCGCCAACACAAGGACGCGCTTCGACATCATTACCCTCCCACCCCTTAAATCACCCTTACACTCATCGACGCCGTTGACGAAGCCCCCCTACTGTCCGTGACGGTCACGCTGACGGAGTAGAGCCCGGGAGTGCTCCAGCACCGGGTCACAGTTGAGCCGCCCCAGCTGAACGAGATGCTATCCCCATCCGGATCGGAGCCCGATGCCGAGAACGTGGCTGACTGCCTCGCCATGACCTGCGTTGGCCCGTTGACGCTCGCGCTGGGCGGACGATTCGCCTGAGGTGTCGGCGGCACGGCCACGCCCGTGCTGCTCTCTTCACCAGACCATGTAGAACCACTGGAGGGGACCGGGGAGACTGCTGCTATTGTTGACGCCGGACTGCCGGGGGTCTGCGGTGGCTGCTCTTGATCTACCTCGGTCAAGCTGTATGGAGACGTCCCCTCGCCCAGTGGTGAAACATGCTTCGGCTCATTCTTAACAGACTCGGCAGCTACGCGGCGTTCATTGATTCTGACCGGCTCAGCCTTACGGGCTGTGAAAGGCCCCCATGCGAACAGCCACCAGGTAACAGCGGCGAACAGCACGAACAAGGCTCCTGCTTTGAATCTGCCAGAAGTTGTCAGAGCGGATTTCCCGTGGTCATGAGATGAGAAAGCCTTATCCCCTGAGAGGCGTCCGGCGAATCCGTCAGGAGGCGCGACCTCTTCCTCAGCTGGTGCCCCAGGTTCCGAATGCGAGCCCCTCCCGAGTGTCTTCCACGCGGTTTTCGCCTGCTGCTCAATCTGCCGGAGATTTTCATCGCCCGTCATTGTCGGGGTAATGCTTAGTACATTCTCTGGAGCAGTCGGCTCACGCCGCAGGTGAGAAAAGACAAAAGGAATATCATCCTTGATCCTGCTGCGGGTGATGAAAGTGTCAACACTCCATGCAGTGCAGTCCTCTTCGAGATTATCTGTCAGAAGCACGACACCACTCGGCGGTGGCAGTTGAGGGTCGTGCCCGAGGTGTTTCAGGAAAGCCTGAGCTTGCGGTGTATCAGCGCACACGAAATAGTAATCGAAATCATTTTCGGCTATGAGGTAGAGCGCCTGGTTAATGTCTGGTGCAACTGAGACCTCGCCAAACCTGCGAAGTGCTCTGACAATAGCACCCGACTTATGAGAGTCGAGATAAAGGATTTGAATTTTCACAGTGGTAACCCCGCCGCCCCCACAATTCGAGATAACGTATACCTTATTTTTTTCGTACTGTCAATTGCTCTTATTGCTGAACGCCCGTCCGGCCTTCTCAATATCCATATATATCTCCCAATAATATCTATTTATAGCTAATATTATTGTCCACAGTATAGCGTCATCCCAAGTTCTTGTCAAAGGGCTGGCGTGCGCCAGATTCGACCTTGAGCCTGGACACGAATATCATTGTCGCAAGAGCCATCCGAGGGGAGGTCGTCGTGGGTACTGATGACGCGGAAAGCGGCGTGAAGGGCAGGCGGGTCAGGAAAGCTCTTATGTGGGGGGCTGCGGCAGGAGGGGCCGCGGGGGCGGCGGGCGCGGCGTTGACCGCGGCGAAGGCACGGACGGTGCGTGCGGGGCTCTCGCGTCCGCGTGAGCCGTTCCAGTGGATGCCCCCGGCGGGGAGCTCCGTCCTGCTGAAGGGCGTCGAGGTCGTGGACGTCAGGGCGGGGAAGGTCCTGCACGAGCGGGGCCTCCTCTACGAGGACGGATGGATAACCGGTGTTGTGGCGACGCGCGACCTGGACAAAGTCGAGGCCGGGAAGGTCTTCGACTGCGGCGGTCTCTTCGCGATACCCGGTCTCGTCAACTGCCACTGCCATTCGCTGATGCCGGGGGCTCTCGGGGTCGGGCTCGACCTGGGGGTCTCGCTCAAGCGGCAGGCGCTGCGCAACCTCGAGGAGTGCGCCGTGCGGGGAGTCACGACTGTAAGGGACACGAGCTCGCTTCCCCTGGTGTTCGCGCAGGTGGCGGAGAAGGTAGAGGCGTGCGAGCTTCTGGGGCCCCGGATGATAGGCTGCGCGTCCGGCATCAAGCAGAAAGGCGGGTACCCAGACTTCTCATATCCCCTGCCGGCGGGGCTCGCCCGCAAGTGGGGGCAGTTCGCCCACGAGGTGAGCAACGCGGAGTCCGGTCGCGAGGCGGTCCGGACCGTCGTCGAGCAGGGGGCGCGGTTCGTCAAGATATTCTTCGCCGACGAGTCCCTCTTCTTCAGCCGGAAACCGCTCGAGACCTACGACGGCGAGACCCTGCGCGCCATCGTCGACGAGGCGCACGGCCTGGGGCGCAAGGTCGCGGTTCACCACGTTACCGTTGGCGGTTTCCGCAGGGCGCTCGATTTCGGCGTGGACGACCTGGAGCACATGCCCGTTGACGAGCTGTTGACCGACCGCGACGCCGCCGCTTTCATGAAAGGCGACCACTGCATAACCCCCACCATCACCGTGGGGATGTGCCTCGGGGTGGCGCGGAAGGGCCACCCGGCGCTCGCGGTGCCCACCAACGCGGCACTGCAGGAAACGCGCAGGCACGTGCAGTCAACGATCGCGCCGACCGCGGCCGAGGCGGCGGTCAACCGGGCCAACAACAGGATGGTGGCGATGCTCGAGTCGCTCGGCGAGGGCGAGAAGCCACGTGCCCCGATGATGTCCTACCCCGAGCCGTTCCTGACCGGCATCGGCGAGGCCAACATCCTGAAGATGTACGAGGCCGGGGCCACGCTCTGCTGCGGGAACGACGGCGGGATACCGCTGACCTGGCCGGGCACCATTTCCGTCGAGATGCAGATGCTCAACGAGATAGGCGTTTCAACGGCGGACGTCCTGCGGTCGGCGACCCTCAACGCGGCGAAGCTCCTGGGGATGGAGGGCGAGCTGGGCTCGCTCGGCGAAGGGAAGCTGGCCGATATCGTACTGCTCTCGGCCAATCCCCTGCAGGACATCAGGGCTGTCGAGCGGGTAGAGGCGGTGTTCCGCTCGGGCGTCCTCCTGCACCAGGGCCCCAGGTTCGCCCTCGGGGGCAGGTAGGGCCAGGTCTTCGTGGAATAGGAACGTTAGCCTGACCACGGCGGTTCGCGCACGAGCCTTGTGCGTCCAGGGGGTACTTCGGTTTGCTCAAGCAGAGGACTCACAGCCCGATATTAATGAATGACAGCGTTTCCGGATGAGAAGCCAGGTCGTGAGATGCGTATCCTGATAGTCGAGGACGAGAGCAGCACGGCGTCCGTCTTGCAGATGCTGCTTCAGAACTCCATGGACGCGGCGGTGGACGTGGCGTTCGACTGCTCCACGGCACGCCAACTCCTGGCCTCCGGGGTCTACGACCTGGTGACCCTCGACTTCCAGCTCCCCGACTGCGACGGTCTCACGCTTCTCGAAGAGATCAACGCCCGCGAGGACGCGCCTCCCGTGGTCATGGTCACCGGGCACGGCGACGAGCGCACTGCGATTTCCGCCTTCAAGAAGGGGGCGTCCGGGTACGTCGTGAAGGACATGCGGCTCTCCACGATGCTGGTGGAGCAGGCGCGCTCGGCCCTGGCTAGGGCGGAGGTGGAGAAGGCGAAGGAGGGCCTGGAGTTCGAGCGCCAGCAGCTACTGTCCATATTCGACAGCATCGACGAGATAGTCTACGTGAGCGACCCCGAGACCTACGAGGTACTCTACGCGAACAAGGCTTCGCAGGAGATATTCGGCGATATGATCGGCAGCAAGTGCTATGAAGCCCTGCAGGGCTTTAAGAAACCTTGTTCTTTTTGCACGAACAAACACATCTTCGGCGAGCACGAGGGCGAGGCCTATATCTGGGAGTTCCAGAACACGCTTGACGGCCGCTGGTACCGGTGCATCGACCGGGCCATCCGCTGGCCTGACGGACGGGCCGTCCGCTACGAGATGGCGGTGGACATCAACGACGTCAAGGTCGCGGCCGAGGCTCGGGAGGCCGGCGAGAACCAGTTCGAGGTACTCGCAAACACCTTGCCCCAGGTCGTATACGAATACGCCCCTGACGGGCTTATCACTTACGTCAACGATGTGGCCTTCGACATGTTCGGATACACGCGCGAGGACATGGAAAAAGGCGTGTACGTGCTCGATATCATCGACCTTACAGACCAGGAGCGCGTCTCGGGGGCCATCGAGAAGATGATGGACGGTCGCTCGACCGGCGCCATCAGGGAGTACCTGGCTAAGAGGAAGGACGGCTCGACGTTTCCTATCCGTGCTTACACCACGCTCATCACAGATAGCGAGGGCAGGCCTGCGGGCGTAAGGGGACTGGCCACCGACATAACCGAAGAGAAGGAAGCGGAAAGAGAGCTCAAGGAGAGAGAGGCGAGGCTCAGCGCGCTCTTCGACACCATGGCCGAGGGCCTCATGTTCATCGAGCCTTCAGGGAACATTACATACGCCAATCCCGCTTCCGAGGAGTTGCTGAGACTCGACCGCGCCACAATGGAGCAGAGGAAGTACAACGACACGGAGTGGGAGGTCCTTAAGGAAGACCTCACTCCGATGCCCCGCAGCGAATGGGCCGCAAGCCGCGCTCTCGCCGAGAAGACCAAGGTGACCGGGCAGGTGATGGGAGTAAAGCGGCCAGACGGCTCGGTACTCTGGATGAACCTCAGCGCCTCTCCGATATTCCTGGAATCGGGCGAGCTCGCCGGCGTGGTCGCTACTTTCACGGATATCACCGAGCGCAGGGAAGCCAGACTCGCGCTCGAGACCGAGCAGGCGTTCACCGAGAAGCTCCTCAACTCACTCGACGATATCTTTTATGTCCTGAGCATTGAACTCGGGGGCCGGCTGGTGCGGTGGAACAGGGCGTTCAGCAGGATATCCGGCTTTTCAGACGACGAGCTTTCCAGGATGACGGTCTTCGACTTCTTCGACGAAGCGGGCAAGAAGGCGCAGGAGGAGTTCCTCGGGGAGCTGATGGCTTCCGGTTCGGCCGTCATTGAGATGGATACGATACTCAAAGATGGAAGGAAAGTCCCTTACCAGTTCCGGTCGACGCTGGTGAAAGACGAGGAAGGAAATCCTATCTATGTCACCGGTGTGGGCAGGGACATCTCCGACATCAAGGAGGCGGAGGAACAGCTCCTGCTCGCCAATCAGGAGCTCGAGGGATATGCGAGAACGGTGTCACATGACCTCAAGGCCCCTCTCACGGTCGTCTCGACCGCCGCGGACTTTCTAGAGAGGGCGCTGAACTGCGGGGAACTGAAGTCGAGCGACCCGCAGACCTGTGAGACCGTGCAGCTCATAGCAGAGACCGCCAGGAAGGCCGCGCGCATGACCGACGACCTGCTGGAGCTCGCGCGGGCGGGAGAGGCCCCGGCCGCCAGCGAGCCTGTCAACATCTCGGACCTGGTGAGGACTATCAGCGAGGAAAAGAAGGCCCAGATAGAGGAACGCGGGGTCACGGTGTATGTCGATGATGACATCGGCGCGGCAGCGATGGACCCGACACACGCCTACCAGCTCTTCTCGAACCTCATCGACAACGCCATCAGGTACAACGACAGCAAAGACCCCGTGATACGTATCTCGCGCCGGGCCGGAGCTGAGCCCGGATACACCGGGTATGAGATATGCGACAACGGTCCCGGTCTTCCCCGGGGGTTGGAAGAGGACATCTTCCTGCCCTTCCACAAGGGCTCAATGTCCAACGGTTCCGGGGTCGGGCTCTCGATAGTGAGCAAGATAGTGCGACTGTACGGCGGCCGCATCAGCGCTAGGAACGATGAGGGTGCCTGCTTCGAGTTCACGCTGCCGGCTTCACTCTAGCGGGCGCGGCTCCAGGCCTGGTTGTCTTCAAAGGATTTAAATCGCGGCCTGACCCCGGAATCAGAGGGCGTCGTGGAGGGTGAACTCGAAGCAGGCTCCGCCGTCGTTGTAGACCGTTAGCTCCCCGTCGTAGGCCCTGACAATCCGCTCGGCGATCGATAGCCCTATGCCGGTCCCCTCGGTGTTTCCGCCCTTGTAGAACGGCTTGAATATGTCCTTTATCTCGCTGGGCGGTATCCCGGGGCCGTTGTCGCAGACCTGGTACCGGTGCGCGCCGGCGTCGTCCTCTCCCAGGTAGCGCACCTCGACGGTCGGACGGTCCGAATCGTTGTGGGCGAGGGCGTTCGATATCAGGTTGGAAAAGACCTGGTAAACCTGGGTCCAGTTGGCCCTCAGCCGGCCCAGGTCGTCATCAATGAACACCTTGGCGCATGTCTCGGTTATCATGACCGACATGTCCGCAAGCACGTCCTTCACCACGGCGCCCGCATCCACATCCTCCACGGCCACCGGGGCCTGGCCGGCCTCGGCAAGCCTCAGGAGGTCTTCTATTCTCTTCGATGCCCTGTCCGAGTTGTGGCGGATGACGTCCAGGACCTCGGCCAGCTCCTCGGAGCTTGAGCCCGCCCTGGCGGCGTTTATGAAGGTCTCGGCCGCCACCTGCATCGCGGCAATCGGGCCCTTCAGGTCGTGGGAGACCGTCTGCGCGTAGCCGCGCAGCTCCTCGTTCGCCCTCAGGAGCTCGTCCTCGGCCTTCTTGCGCTCGGTTATGTCCTCGACCGCTCCTATCCCGCCGACCACGACACCTTGCGCGTCCCGCAAAGGGCTTATTTCAGCGGATATCCAGAGCGACATTCCGGTCGGTTCGTCGTGGAACGGACCCTCGTAATGAGCCACCCGCCCCTCTAGCGCCTCCCTTAGAAAGGGGATTATCGCGTGTTCGCCTATGTCCGCGAGCTCCCTGCCCATCATCCGCTCGCGGGCGGTCTCGAACATCTCGATGAATCGGTCGTTGCACTCGGTGACCACAAGGTCGTCGTTGAAGATAAGCACCCCGATGGGAGACTGGTCGAAGAGGGCCCGGTACCTCTCCTCCGCCTGGCGGTGCTGCTCTTCGGACCTCTTCAACGCATCCTGCGCCGCTTTCTTCTCGGTGATGTCTATGACCACGTTGGTGACGCCGATTATCTTCCCTACTTCGCTGCGGAGGGCGGCGCCCGTAACGTCTCCCAACTTCTGGGAGCCGTCCTTCAGAATGAACCTGTACTCATCGTGCACCACCTCCTCCTCCCCGGTGAAGAGCATCTGTATGTCCCGCCCGGCTGCTTCCATGTCGTCCGGGTGCAGGATGCCCAGGGCGAGCACGTTCCTGCCCATGAGCTCCTCGCGCTCGTACCCGATGAGCTCGCACGCCCTCCTGTTTATTCCTATCAGGTTCAGCTCGAGGTCGTAGGTGTAAGTCGGCTCCCCCATCTCCTCGTAGAGCATCCTGTAGCGCTCTTCGCTCTCCCGGAGGGCTCCGAGGAGCCGCGAACGTCCGACCGCCTGGCCGACGAGGTTCGCGATCGATTCCACGGTGTCGCGCATCGCGGGCGTGAACGCTTCAAGATTGTGGGAGGCAACGTTGAGGCTGCCGACGACCTCACCCTCGAAACGCAGGGGCACCACCGCGAAGGAGCGGATGCCCTCATTCTCGAGTGCGGCGGACCTGTCGGAGACAACCTCCTGGTAGTCATGGAACACCGGTTCGCCCGCCGTCACCATCTTCGCGAGGAGGTCGGTGCGTTCGTTGTGCGTCACGGCCCCGACGAACTTCTCCGAGAGGCCGGTATGGTATGCGATGTCGAGCTCCCCCGTCGGCCTGTCCAGGATGTGGACGCTTCCGGCGTCGAGCCCGGTGAGCTCGAGTATGTTCTCGAGTGCAAGCTCGTAGACCCTGTCGGGTTCGCTTTCCTCGCTCAGCGCTAGGGCGATGTCGCGCTGGGCGCGGATCAGCTCCTCGACCCTCTTCCTCTCGGTGACGTCGCGGGAGCCGAAGATGGCACCGGCGTGACGCCCCTCGTCGTCGTACAGCAGCCGGGTGTTCGACTCGACCCAGATATACTCGCCGTCCTTCCGCTTGTAGCGGTACTCCAGGCGGACCAGCTGCTCCCTGTTCCGGACGGCCTGCCTGAACTGCTCCGCTATCCTCTTCCGGTCGTCTGGGTGCATGAGCTCCGTGGAGGTGCGACCGGTCATCTCCTCGCTGGTATAACCCAGGGGGACCTCCCTGGAAGGCTTGTGGTAGATGAACTGCCCGGTCCTGTCGCTCTGTGTTACAGAGTCGCCCATGTTCTCTGTGATGAGCTTGAGCTGTGCCTCGCTCCTCTTGAGGGCTTCTATGGCCCTCCTGAACTGGATGGCCCGCTCGGACTCCTCGACCAGGAGCGTGGTAAGCCTCCTGTCCTTCACCACGTATCCCGAGGCCCCTTCCTTGAACGACTCGACCGCGGTCTGTTCGTCCCCGTAGCCGGTGACCATGATGACAGGAGGGTGTTCCTCGCTCGAGGTTATCTCTTTCAGGAGCTCGAGCCCGCTCTCGTCTGGCATCTGGTAATCGAGGGTCACCAGGTCGAAATCGACCGACTTCATCGCCTCGCGGGCGGCCGCGCAGGTGTAGGCGACGGTGACCTCTGCTGAGAGTTCCTGCTCCAGCAGGAGCTTTATCATCGCCACAACGGACTCGTCGTCATCAACGACGAGTATTCTGGGGTTGACCTGCTGCAAGTCGGACCCTTCCTGACGCGGATTGCCGTTGCCGCGTCACGCAAATACATCGCGTGCCCAGGTGATTGTATGGTACCACTGCGCGCCCGAACCCGCTAACCGCCTGGCAGCCGTCCGGGCCCCGCCGCGAGGGTCAGCGCGTCAGGAGCCGCCCGGCGAGCGCGCCCGCGTCGAACGTCCCTTCCGAGACCACCCGCCTCCCGTTCACGAGCACGTGTTCGACCCCGTCCGGGTACCGCACGGGGTCATCCCAGGTCGAGTTGTCGTGTATTCGCTCGAGGTCGAAAACGACCAGGTCGGCGGCCGCCCCTTCTTTCACCACTCCCCTGTCATCGAGCCCGTAACGCGAGGCGGCCAGGCCGGTGCACCTGAATATCGCGTTCTCGAGGGAGTACATCCCGAGCTCCTTGACGTAGTGTTCTATCACCCGGACGAAGCACCCGAACGCCGAGAGCACCGGGGCTCCCTTCTCCGGGAAGAGGGTGTCCGCGCCCACCGACAGCTGGGGATGGGTCTGGACCCGCGTGAAGACCTTCTCGGTCCATGGTTTCGGGGGCATTCCCATGAGGAACATCACGCTGCCCCCCTCCTCGACCGTCAGGTCCGCAAGGAAGTCGAACGGGTCCTTGCCCTGCTCGTCGGCGAGGTCCACCACCCTGAGGCCCTCCATATACTGGTTCTTCTCGCTGCCGACGGAAAGGATGCGGAACATCTTCCAGCACAGCGACCTCACGTAGTTGTCGGACCAGGTCCCTTCCACCCAGTTGGGCCAGGTCGGCTTCAGGTTCTCGACGTCGTGCCTTATGCGGGCGCGGGTGGCCGGGTCCCTCAGCCGCTCGACCAGCGCGTCCGTGCCTCCCATGTTCGCCCAGGGAGGGTAGCACTGTGTCACCGTCGTGTTCCCGAGCGCGTAGGGTATGAAATCCATTCCCACGTCCAGCCCCTCGTCGATGGCGTCGTCCACCAGCTTCATGGCCTTCTTGAGCGCGGCGTTCGGGATGCCTGGCAGGGGCACCACCCGGTTAACGGCCTCGATCACCTTAACCGTCTCGTAGATGACGTCGCCCATCCAGCCGAGCTCCGGCGCGGCCATCATGTGAGATATCTGGAGCGGGCAGCCGCTCCTCTTCGCGATGTCTATCGCTTCGGCCACGGCCTGGTCGAAGTTCTGTGACAGCCCTCTCGTGTGGGTCACGTACCTGCCGCCGTACTCGGAAGCCACCCTGGCGAGCTCCACTATCTCGTCCGTATGAGCGTACATGCCCGGGAAGTAAGTGAGCCCCGTGGAGAAGCCGCGGCAGCCGGCTTCCATGCCCGTCCTGACCATTTTCTTCATGGCCTCGAGCTCGTCCGGGGTGCAGAACCGCGCCTCACCCCCCACGACCGCGATCCTTATCGGGACCTGGGCCGCGAGCGGCACGAAGTTCATGTGCATGCCGCGGCTCTTCATCTCCGAGTGGTACTCCTCCTGGGTCTCCCACGAAGGCTTGAAGTCCTTGGATACGCTCATGCTGCTCAGCGTGGTGAGCAGGAGATCCGAGTGCTCGGGCAGCCACGGCGCGGGGGACCAGCCGCAGTTGTTCGCCACGCAGGTGGTTATCCCCTGTCTCAGGTACGGCTCGAAGACCGGGACTATGTCCTCTCGCAGGGACCAGATGTCGTTGTGGCTGTGGATGTCGATGAAACCGGGGCACACTATCTTGCCGGCGGCGCTGATGACCTGGCCGGCGTCCTGTTCCGAGAGCCTCCCCACCCCGGCAATCCTGCCGTCCCGGATCCCGACGTCCGCCTCGGACCCTGCGGTCCCGGTGCCGTCGACTACAGTCCCGCCCTTTATCAGCAGGTCGAGCATGATGCCTCCTCCGCGCGTCGGCTCCCTTTCACGACGCTATCATACCTCCACGGGCGCGTTGCTGTATCATGTTCTCACCCGGAATGCCGGTCGGCCCGCTGGGAGTGGTGCTTCGATGGACGCGAACCAGATGCTTTTCTACGAGACCCTGCGATTCTTTCTCGGGCCGCTCATCAAGCTCAACTTCCGGCTCAAGATCGAGGGCCAGGAGAACATCCCCGACAACGGGGCCGCCGTCATCGTCTGCAACCACCGCTCCGCCGCCGACCCGGCGATTCTGGCTTACTCTGTGCGCAACCGGTACATTAACTTCGGAGCGGCCTCCTGGTCGTGGAAGATACCGGGCTACCGGGAGCTCCACCAGTGGTCGGGGGCGTTCCCGCTCTCCCTGAAAGGGGGCAAGGGCGATTCCGAGCTCGAAAAGGGCCTGGAACTGCTCGAGGAAGGTGAGCTGGTGGGCATCTTCCCCGAGGGAGGCGAAGCGATCCTCGACCCGGGCAAGGTGGAGAAGATAAAGAAGTTCAAGACCGGGTTCGCCCGCCTGGCCCTCCAGGGGAGGGTACCGGTGATACCCTGCGCGGTCATTGGGCTCTCCGAGCGCCGCATGCCGGCGGTGCCGAGCCCCTACGTCGAGAAGATCACCGGCGGGCAGGCGGACAAAGACTACTCGTCGGTGATATACCGCAGGGCCGCGTGCCGCATCGGGCGGCCGCTCGACCTGGGCACCTTCTACGACGAGCCGCTCGGCAAGGAACTGCTCGACGAGGTCACCGGAAAGGTCCGCCAGATAGTGATGAAGCTGTACAACGGCGACGACCTGGACCGCTTCCTGACCGGAGAGACGCCGTTCGACTTCGTTTACGAGCGGGTCGGCGGCGCGGACGGCAAGCTGCTCTGAAGCTCCGCCACTTGAAAGCGGGCGTCTCAAGCAACCCAACCAATGGAGTGATTGACTGCATCAGCCAAATGTACTAGTTTGTCAGTCAAGCGGCACGCGGCAGGCATGCGGCCTCGCTCATTGGTGCAGATTGGGGTCTGAAGCGAGGTTGCTCCGCGAACCGCGGTTCTAGGGGGCGAAGACTGATGAACGCTGGGCATAATCGTATTACTCCTGTCATCATTTCCATTCTTGCCCTTTCCCTGGCCACGGTCGCCACATACCCCGTTCGCGTACTCGTTGAGTGGGCGTCGTCGGGGTGGAAGTGCCTGGGGCAACCGGACTGGGAACGGGAGGGGCAGAATGAAAGGGAGCAATCACTCATCACCTGCTAAGGCGGCGCGGGTTCTTTCGCTGTTGTGCCTTTGCTTGCTCGCACTGGCTCTGCTCGCTTCGAATGCATCCGCCGTCGCGGACGCCAATCCGCCCATTCAGTACGACACGGTCATGACGCGCTACTATACCTCGAGCGTGGACGGGGCGACCCTCCCCTGCTCTGTTTACGTGCCTCAGACCGCGGTGATGATGCCCGTGTGGGTGGACCTGCACGCCTTCGGCGGGCACGGAGGAATCTCCGAGGAGATGGCGGACGCGGCGAGGGCGTACGGGTGCATAGTCGTCTCTCCATGGGGGCGCAACTACCACAGCTTCTTCATGGACGGCAAGGATAAGGCCGGGGCCCCGGAACCGCGCCTTGTCGACGATTTCACGGCCGGCAGCGCCGCGGGCTGGAGCGCGCTCATCGGAGACCGGTGGACAGCGCAGTCGGACAGCTACCAGCAGCTCGACCCGTCCGACGCCTGGAAGCTCGCGGGGCGTGCCGGGTCCTCAGGGTCTTACTGCAGCGCCAGCGTCGACATGACGGCCTTCGAGCCGTCGACCGCCGACGGCTACGGGGAGTACGCCGGGGGCCTGATGGTGAGGAGGCAGCCTAACGGAGACGGTTACCTGGTCGACCTCGACTGCGACCCGGCGGGCAAGAAATGGGTCCGCATCTTCAAACGCGGCGGCTCGCAGTGGACGACCCTCAGCCGGACCAGCCTTCCGGACGCCGTTGACCTGCAGGCGACCCACAACCTCAAGGTCGTTCTCTACGAAGACACCATTGAGGTGCACGGCGACCACTACGTCATGGCTTCGGCACAGGACGCTTCGTTTGCGTCGGGCGAGGTGGCGCTCGCCAGTTTCGGCGCGAAACACCGGTTCGACGACTTCCGTCTTCAGAACGAGACACTGTACGGCGAGCGGGACGTGATGGATACAGTCGACCAGTGCCTCGAGGAGTTGGGTGGGACGCTCGCGCTGGCCGACAGTTCCAGGATGTTCATCGCCGGGCAGTCGATGGGAGGGCTCGGCGCGTTGAACCTCGGACTCCACTATCCCGACCTCTTCGCCTACATCCACCCCGCGTGGGGCCCGAGCGACCTCTCGGAGGGATACGACTGGATCAAGGCCCAGTACCCGGACCAGGACCCATCAACCCCGGTCGGCGGCCGGTACTACGCGCGGGAGCAGGACGGCAACATAGGCGAGGCGATAAGGGCTTTGCACGGAGGCGTGGAGCCCGGTGCCGGCGGCGCCCCGGTAGCGAGTAACCTGCACGAGAACAGCGCCAGGTACATCCTGGAGAACGCGCTGAACACGCCGGTGAGGTTCGAGCACCCGGAGTATGATTCACTGGTCCCGAACACCACGAGCCCGATGACCATAAAATGGCTCAACACCGGCGGCGATTGGATCAAGGTGAAGGACGGTGACCAGCGCCCCAGTGCCCCGTATGCCAGCGGGAAGGGGCTCTGGCAAACCTGGGCGGGAACCTCGGGCCTGTACAACTGCGCACCGGAGACAAGCCTCTACGACCCGTCGACCGGGGCCCCGGGGCCAAGCGTTCCTACGCTCGGCATATGGGATAACACGGACTACAGCGCGATGCTCGACTACGGCTACGGCTCCCACTGCGGGGTAGTCGGAGATTCGAGCCTTGCCGCTCCTGTTCTGCTGTCTTTCCTCAGGCTCAACAGCCAGTACGGTACCCTTCACGCCGACCCGGACGACGTGGCATACCGCACGTTCGACAGCAAGCATGGGCGGGCATGGTGGCTGACGCTGGAGCCTGCTTATCCCGACCAGGACAAGCCCGGACTCGCGAGGGCTCACAGGGATATCGCCGCCAACCGCATAAACCTGCACGTGAAGAACGGAAAGACGACCACGCTCGACCTGGTCCGCATGAGGATGAACACGACGTCCGGGGTCCTAACCGTGACCGTCGACTCCAACACCTCTCCTGAATCGGAGTTCAAGGTCTCCGACGAGTACCGAAAGACAGACCTGAGGCTCACGGGCGCGTGGTTCCCGGCAAGGAAAGGGGATTACCAGGTAAGGCTGGACGGCAGCGCCGTCGGCTTCGAGATGACAGGGACTACCCTGACAGTGCCCGGCATCGATACTGCTTCGGGTACCAGGACATTCACCGTGACTATGCCCTCAGGACTCGATGGCCTCAACCTCCTGGCGGCCAGGAATCCCGGGTTCGAATCAGGCACAGGAGGGTGGAGCCCGGCCATGGACGGCGGTCTGAACGGCGTGTTCGAGCTTAACCAGCAGCCCTTCCTTTCTCACTCGGGCAGCAATTCCATAGTGATAAAGAACCCGGTCGCAGGCGCGGCTCCGTACACAGGGTACTGGCAGTCCGGGACGATTCCGGTCCAGCCTTTGAAAGTCTATGACTTGAGCGCATTCGCGAAGACCCGGGCTTTCAACAGCGTCGAGAGGTCCTACCTGGACGGCATATACGCCCCCGGCACCGGTTCGTGGGCCGCGGTGGGCCTCATGTGGCAGAGGGCCGATGGGACGCTGGCCGGCTGGGACAACTCCGCTGGAATCAACGACAGCACGGGCTGGACACCCATCGAGGTCAGCGCGCCGGCGCCGGCGGATGCGGCAATGGTGAGAGCGGTGCTGTTCACAGTCTGCCCGAACAGCGGGGGAATAAGTGGAAGCGCGTGGTTCGACGATGTATCGCTGACCACCGAGTCCGCGATGGCTGTCACCTCCGTCTCACCCGCGTCCGCAGCCAACACGGCGGCTGTCGACCTCAGCGTGGGCGGCACCGGCTTCAAGTCCGGAGCGGCAGTCAGGCTCGAGCGCGGTGCGACGATAATAGGCGCCACCGCCGTGACTGTCACGTCGAGCACGACTATAACCTGTCAGGTCAACATTTCGGGCCAGCCTCTCGGAAAGTACGACGTGGTCGTGACAAACCCCGACGGCCAGGAGGCCCGGCTCGTCGGTGGTTTCTCAGTGACCGACGCCTGCGGCCAGGGCGCGGCGGCAAGCATCTCTGTCTTCGCGGGCGTCCTGGGGCTGCTGTCTCTCGCGGGTTCGACCAGACTGCTCAGGCGAAAGAACCTTTGATAGGGGGGAATGGGGGATGGCAATCACAAGGCGGGCCCTGAGAAAGCAGACAGATGCAGTCCTTCTCTGCGTGCTGGTGCTGACGTTCCTTCTGTTCGCGGCACCTGCTTCTCAGGCAGTGCCATTGTGGACGTCCGGGGGCATCGAGATCTACGGGACAGGGCAAACGTATGGCGCCGAGGTTGTGAGCATCATCCCCGATGGCTCCGGTGGCTCGATAGTCGTTTGGGTCGATATGCGCAACAGCAGATACGATGTATTCGCTCAGAAAGTCGATCAGGATGGCGTGTGCCAGTGGGCTGAGAATGGTGTGGACGTCCGAGGCCCGGGAATGACAAGCGGCGCCGTCTCGGCTGAGCACGCCGTAGTCTCAGACGGAGCGGGCGGAGCGATAATCGCATGGATCGACAGGCGTTCTGGGGGGCCTACTGTATATGTCCAGAGATTGAACCAACACGGAGAGCTCCAATGGACTACAAATGGCGTGGAAGTTCATGCTCCGGTGGATTGGTATTCCTCGCGCCAGCCGGTTATCGCGTCAGATGGCGCCGGTGGAGCAATCGTCGCATGGTACGAGTATGACAACCTGGAATGGCACGCTGAATACGCCATCTTCGCTCAAAGGGTAAACTCGTCCGGGGAGCGCCTTTGGAGCGCGAACGGAGTGCAGGTGAGGGGATTAGGTCCCTTCGGCTCTGCGACTCTGAGCAAGCTGAGCATCGTAGCTGATGGCGATGGTGGGGTCATCATTGCATGGGATGATTTCGGGGCCGGACGAGATATCTATGCGCAGAGGTTTAATGCGGGAGGAACCGCCCTCTGGAAAGCGGGCGGTCTCGAGGTCTGCGCAGTCGATGTCGCGTGTATTTCTCCGCTTGCCGCATCGGACGGCGCGGGAGGCGCCATAATCACCTGGTGGGAGCGCTATCCGGACGGTTATGAGGTCTTTGCTCAGAGGGTCACATCAGGCGGACAATGCCTCTGGACCTCAAGTGGAGTGAACGTAAGGGGGATGTCCTATCCCGGTGGCGCAGGATCTCCGAGTATCACAACCGATGGCCGCGGTGGCGCCATCATTGCCTGGGCCGATGCTCGGAATACAACCGGCGCATCCGTTGAATGTGAAATTTATGTTCAGAGGCTTGATGCCGCGGGGACGGCACTATGGACTCCTGGCGGAGTCCTGTTGACACCCGAAGGTCCCGATCTCTACGGACGCCCGAGAATAACCTCCGATGGTCTCTGTGGCGCCATCATCGCGTGGCAAGGACCTATGGAAACGTACGCCTATCCAAGTCAGATCATTCGCGCGCAAAAGGTAAGCCCATCAGGTTCCCCGGAGTGGGTCGCGAACGGCGACATAGTCAGAGGCAAGGAATTCGCCGGCTACGCTACGGATGAGGTCATTGCATCGGATGAACATGGTGGAGCGATCCTTGCCTGGCGGGACAGCCGCTCCGGAAAGGTCGATGTCTACGCTCAGAGGGTTGTTAATCCGACGCCCTCGGTCACGTCGATAGCTCCCGCAGCAGCATCAAACCTATGGGCAGTTGATACGAGTATTGTTGGGAATAACTTCTCAGAGGGCGCATCGGTAAGGATTATGCGCGGGAGCACGGTAATCGAGGCTACCGGCGTCACGGTGGTATCGGCAACATCCATCAGCTGTAATATCAACATATCGGGCCAGCCTCTCGGCAAGTACGACGTGGTCGTGACAAATCCCGACGGCCAGGAGGCCCGGCTCGTCGGCGGTTTCTCGGTGACCGACGCCTGCGGCCAGGGCGCGGTGGCTTCGGTATCTGTTTTTGCGGCAACCCTGGGACTCATGTCTGTGATGGGGATAGGGTTGAGGCGGCGGCGGAAGGGCACCTAGCCCGAGATGGCGTGGGGGAAAGATGAGCCGGGGCTCTCGAGCCCCGGCTCAATCTTGTCATCTTCAGTTGCTGCTTACAACGCGGCCTGACCCCAGGATTAAAGGCCGACTATGGCGATGCTGCAGACGTTCTGGTTCGGGACGCCGCCCAGGTTGTGGGTGAGCCCGAACTTCGGGTCCTTCACCAGGCGCTCCTCGGGCCAGCGGCGCAGCAGCTGGTTGTACATCTCGAAGAGCATCCGCAGGCCGGAGGCCGCGATGGGGTGCCCGAAGCACTTGAGCCCGCCGTCCGGCTGGCACGGTATCTGACCCGTAAGGTCGTAGAACCCGTCGAGGATATCGTCGCACGCCTTTCCCGGCTCGGAGATGTGCAGGTCCTCCATCGTCGCGAGTTCGGTGATGGAGAAACAGTCGTGCACCTCCATCATGCTTATCTCCTCGCGGGGGTTCTTGATGCCCGCTTCCTTGTACGCCTCGGAAGAAGCCCGGCGCGTGGTGAGCATGCCGGAGCCGTCCCAGTCGGTATACATCGCTTCCTCACCGGAGCTGACCGAGACCTGCAGGGCCTTTACCTTGACCAGCTCCTCGTTGGCCTTCACCTTCTTCGCTATCTCCGGCGTTGTCACGATGGCGCACGCTGAGCCGTCGCTCACCCCACAGCAGTCGAAAAGACCCAGCGGGTAGGCGATCATAGGCGCGGCGAGTATCTGCTCGACCGGGATGGCCTTGCGAAGGTGCGCGCGCGGGTTGTTCGCGCCGTTCTGGTGGCTCTTCCAGGAGATGTGGGCCATGGCTTCCTTGACCTTCTCCATGGGAACGTTATACGCCGCGGAGTACGCGGTGCCGAGCTGGGCGAACATGCCCGGCGCGGTTGCATTCGGCCCGATCATCGCCTGCTGCTGTCCGAAAGCGGGCGAGTCGGGAAGGCCGCCGTAGCCGGTGTCCTTCAGCTTCTCCACGCCCAGTGCGAGCGCTATGTCGTAGGCGCCGCTCGCGACGCCGTAGCACGCGCCCCTGAACGCCTCGGTCCCGGAAGCGCAGAAGTTCTCCACGCGGGTCACGGGCACCAGCGGGAGCTTCAGGGCGGCGCCCAGGAAGTTACCGCCCTTCCCGATGTTTATCTCGTCGAAGTGGCTCCCCAGCCACGCGGCCTGTATCTCCTTCTTCTCGATACCTGCGTCCTCGATGCATTCGGTGAAAGCCTCGACGGCCAGGTCCTCAGGGGCGGACTCCCAGCGCTCTCCGAACTTGGTGCAGCCCATCCCGAGGATTACTACCTTGTCTCTAATACCTTTTGCCATTTATTCCGCCCCCTCTGCTGCTGGTACGGCCTTCCAGAAGTAATCCGTGATGTCTCTCATCGCGTCGTAGTACTTTATCCGGAAGCTGAAATCGACCGGTCCTCCGACCGCGAGGTCGTCCACCGTGCAATCCGTGAAGTCGAAGATGTACCGGCCGCCTCCGTTGAAGTTGACCGAACCGTAAACCGCCGGTGGGTTGATCGACGCTGCAAGCATGTCAGAGGTAAAGCTCGCTATCTTGCCGCCGACGTCCGAGAGAACGACCGGCTCCGTCTGGTCTACGGCCCCGCACTCGGGATTGACGCACACCTTCTGAGGCGGGAACTGGACCGTGCCGCACACGGTGCACTTGTTCCCCTCGAGGCTGAGCATCGCCCTGTGGGAACGCCACATGAGTGACCAGCGGGTCCACTTCTGCTCCTCGCCCCTCAGGCCCGTGTCGACCTTGACCATGCGGCGCCAGGTGAGGTACTTGGCGTAGTTGTCCAGGTCCGCGCGGCGGTTCAGGCTGCCCATCACCCCGCGTCGGGGCTTTAGCTCGTGGAGCTTGTCGGTCACCTCGAAGTAGAGGGCGTCGCAGCCGCTGCCGTAGCTTATCAGAAGTATCTTGTCGCCCGGCTTTGCCTCCTCGAGCGCCTTGACCATCATCAACAGGGGCTGGGCGGTCCCGGTGTCGCCGACCACCGCCTGGAGGTTGTCGACGACCTGGTCGGCCTCGAGGCCGAGCTTCTTGTTCAAGGACTTGCGGGCGCCGCCGAAGTAGCAGGGGTAGATTATCTTCGCGAAATCGCCGGGGGCCACGCCGTATTTCTCACACAGACCGTTGACCACCTCGGGGATGAACTGGCCGAACCCGACGTCACGTATCCAGCGCTCCTCCCACTGCCGGTCGTACTTGGCCTCTGAGCCGCGGAAGTGGTCAACGAAGTCGTGCCCTGTGGAGAACGAGCCCTTGAACTCGGCTATTACGTCGGTATCGCCGACCATCAGGGCCGCGGCGCCGTCGCCGAACATGAGCTCCTGCACGCTTCCCATCGTCCCCAGCCTGCTGTCCGCGGCGGAGACCAGCACGTTCTCGGCCGTTCCCGCCGAAACCGCGTCGAGCGCCGCTATGAGCGCGCTTGTGCCCGCCTTGAGCCCGCCGCCGAAGTCGGCGGTCCTGACGTCCTCCCTCGCCGCCAGCGCGCCGGCGACCAGGTTCGCGCAGAGGCGCTCCTTGTACGGGGCGGTCGTCGATGCGAAGTAGACGCCGCCGACAAGGTCCCGGTTGAACCCGGCAGCGCAGTCGGATGCGGCGGCGGCGGCCATCGTGACCGAGTCCTCGTCGAAGTTGGCCACCGCTTTTTCCCCTTGCGCGTTCAGCATGTTGGCGGGGTTGATCCAGCCCATCGAACCGAAGACAATCATCCGGTTCAATCTGTAGCGGGGAATGTACCCTCCGTATGAGCGGATCCCAACCATTTGATCACTCCCTTTCTGCGAAATCTCCTGCCGAAACCGTAATCTATCGTCCGATTCGTACTTGGTCCCATGTCCCGTTTCCGGCCACCCGCGCCGGAGCCGCCTAAAGTCTTTATGAACCACTAGTCGAAGTCAAATACTTCAATATAGGGGAACATCTGCTTGAGGAGCGCCTTGATGCGCTTCCTTTCTTCGGTGTTGGTGACGTGCTTGACCTCTGTTACCGGGCGGCCTTCCTCGTTCTTGGAGGACTTCCAGGAGGTGACGTACCCCGCGATCGCGACCATCCCCACGCCGCGGACGGTGCAGCAGGACGTATCGAAGTGCGCTCCCTTCAGCGCGTACAGGACCTTCTTGCCCTCGAAGTCGACCACGCCCTCGTCGAGCACCTTGTAATACCCACCGATTCCCCTTATCTCCTCGTTGAGAGGGTAGTGGGTGTAACTGGGCATTCACACACTCCCGTTGGCTCTCGCCCGACACTTTTCCGGCGCAATTATAACCCCCACGGGCGCCCGACTACCATCGTGTCAAGTGGAGTTCGACCGCCGGTAGAAAACCGGTGCCGCGGGCGGGGCCTCGAGAGGCGGCGGGGAGGAGAAGCCTTCAGAAACCCAGGCCGGAGGTCGTCAGTCCGGGTTTACGAATGTCCCATGGAGACCGGGTTATCCCACCATGCGCTCTCGAGGCTGGCCCGACAGTAAGGGCAGCTTGTAGCCCTTGCGCCTACTTCCCGCCGGCATTCGGGGCAAGGCTGCCCCTTGACGAACCTGATGGGCTTGTTCGCCACTTCGGACTTCCTGTCGAAGCCGCCGGGGAGCGGCGTGAGGATCATGAGAATGGCCAACGGCCCGAGGATGAGCCCGGTGACCAGGTAGAAGTATTCATCCCTGCCACGCTTCTTCGCGAGCTCGCGGCAGAGCACGGAGCTTGATATGAAAACCACTGCTGTTGCGCACCAACTTGTTATCACGAATCGACCTCCCTTGGCACTGGTTGAATCGACCCGCCTCACTATTAAGTTAAGATTGAATTATTAAGTGGGTAGAACAGGTGAGCGCGCCCCCGCGAATAGTATGGCTTGTGCCGGGCATGAGGGTGAGAAAGCAATCGTGCCTTTCGCGTCCTGTTGAAGATGTTGAATATGTTGCTCACGCAACGAAAGTGGTCTGACCCCGATTGACCATGTCGCGGAGGAGGCCGGGGGCGAAGAAGTTGTGGTTGCCGGTCCGGGCGAACAGCTCATCGGCCGATTCGAGCACCGAGCCGAGCCCCATGCTGCACGCGAGCTCCAGCGGCCCCATCGGGAAGTTGAAGCCGAGCCGCGCGGCCTTGTCGATATCGGCCGGCTGCGCCACCCCGGACTCCACGAGCCGGACGGACTCGAGCATCATCGGCAGCATCACCCTTCTCATGATGACGCCGGACCTCTCGTCCGTACGCTCTTCGGCCGCATCCGTCCCGCCTGCTCCGGCGACGTCGTAAGGGGCCCTCTTGCCCGTCGAGTAATCGTAGAAGCCTCGGCCCGATTTTCTCCCCAGCAGGTTCGCGGAGATGAGTCGTCGCATGATGGGTGGCGGAAAGAACCTCGGCTCCCCGGTGTCCTCGTATATGGCCATGGAAGCGCTGTATGAGACTTCGATCCCTGCGTTGTCTATTATCTGCAGCGGCCCGGGGACCCCCTGGACGCCGAATGTCGCGGCCCGGTCGATCTCTTCAGGGGAAGCGAATCCCTGGTCTACCATCCGGACCGCTTCGAGCGACCCCGGGATGGTGACGCGGTTCGCGATGAAACCGGCGATGTCCCTTCTGACCGGGACGGTCTCCTTGCCGATGCCCCGCGCCCATTCGTCGGTCGCACGGAACGTCTCTTCCGAGGTCAGCACGCCCCTGATTATCTCGCAGAGCCTCATCAGGGGGACCGGGCCGAAGAAGTGCGCTCCAACGACCTTCTCGGGACGGCCCGTAGCTGAAGCTATGGCCGATATCGAGATGGCTGAAGTGTTGGTCGCGAGGATGGTGTGCCCCGGGCATGCGTCGTCCAGCCTCCCGAGAAGCTCCTTCTTGAGCTGGAGGTTCTCGGGCACCGCTTCGACAACGAGGTCGGCGTCCGAGGCGTCCCCGATGTCAGTGGTGGTGGAGAGATTGGCGAAGGCTTCGGCCCTCTGCTCCTCGCTTATCCTCCCTTTTGCGAGAAGCCTGCCGAGGGACCTCTCTATCTCGGCCATCCCGGCCTCTAGCCTGGAGGGCTCGATGTCGCTCATCTTCACCCTGTAACCGGCCATCGCCGCCACCTGGGCGATGCCGTTCCCCATGTAGCCCGCACCCACGACGAACACATTCTGAATAGCCACCGAGACCTCCCGATAAGTCCGTGTGCATAACTCTAACCCAACGGGCTCTATTGCACGATGCCTGCGTCGTCCCCCGGCAGGAAAGAGAGTCTCTTTGAAGAATTGATATTCCTCAAGACCCTGGATGACCTGCGCTGTGATAATCTGGGAGGAGAAGCCTTACAGAGATGAGCGGCTACCGAGGGATCTCATTGGACAACAATCTCAGAGTGAGCGGCCTGGACTTGATCGGCGACGTCCCCTGGGGAACGCACCTCTGCCAGTTCTACAGGACCAGGGACGACATGCTCCAGCTGCTCCTGCCGTACTTCAAGGCTGGGCTGGAGAACAACGAGTTCTGCATGTGGGTGACCTCAGACCCCCTCACGGTCGAGGATGCCGAGAACGCCCTGCGTGACGTGGTGCCCGACTTCGACCTGAAAAAACAGAACGGACAGGTCGAGGTCGTCCCTCACACCGAGTGGTACATGCTAGGCGGTTACTTCGACCTGGACAGGGTCTTCGACGGTTGGAAAGCCAAGCTGGCGGGGGCTCTCGAAAAGGGGTTCGAAGGTCTCAGGGCCACCGGCAACACCGCCTGGCTCGAGGAGAACGACTGGGTGAGCTTCACCGAGTACGAGGAGGAGTTGGAACGCATCATCGGCGACTACCAGATGATGGCCATCTGCACGTATGCGGTCGACAAATGCAGCGCCACCGAGGTCATCGATGTCGTCAGCAACCACCAGTTCGCCGTCATAGAGCGTGACGGCAAACTGGAGATCATCCAGAGCACGGAGCGCAAGAAGGCCCGGGAAGCAATAAAGCGGACGGAAGAGCGCTACCGGAGGCTCATCGAGAACATACACGACGCCGTGATTGTCACCGATGCCGACTTCAGCATTACGGGATGGAACAACGCCGCTGAGAGCATCTATGGGTATTCCGCCGAGGAGGCCCAGGGCTGGTATGTCGGTGAACTGCTCCAGACAACTTTCCCAAACGGAGACACGCGTGAGTCGACCAGGGAATCCCTCTCCAGGGACGGCCACCTCCGTGTCGAGGTCGGGCAGCGCCGCAAGAACGGCACGGTGGTCCCGATTGACGCGATAGTCATCGAGCTCAAGGACCCCGGAGGGGCGCTCGAGGGCTACGTGTCAGTGAACCGCGACATCACCGCCCGCAAGGAGGCGGAAGAGTCCATGCGGAAGCTCTCGGATGAGCTCCTGAGAGCCAACAGTGAGCTCGACGGCTACGCGAGAGCCGTCTCTCACGACCTGAGGGGACCGCTGTCCGCTGCCGCCCTTGCGAACGAGATGCTGCGCGACGAGCTCTCCAACCCCGACCTCGAGAAGCTGCGCAAGGAGGTCGACGAAGCTACCGGCGTCGTCAATCGCAACATCGAGAGGTGCGACAACCTCGTAGGCGACCTCCTTACTCTGGCGGAAGCCGGCCAATCGCCTGTGAAGGTCAGCGACGTCAACGTCACGGAAGTGGTGCAGGACATATTGACGGAAAAGTGTGCCCTCCTCCAGGAATCGGGCTGCCGGGTGCTTTTCGACGACGACCTGGGCCGCGTCCGCGCGAACGCCATACAGATATACCAGCTCTTCAGCAACCTGATGAGCAATGCCATCAGGCACAACGATTCGAGCGAGCCGGTGGTCGAGGTCAGGCTGCTCGGAGCCGGGGAAAGCGGCCCGCTGCGCTACCTGGTCCGCGACAACGGCAGCGGCATCCCGGAAGAGTACCTGGACGACATCTTCAGGCCGTTCTTCAAGCGGGGGGACAGCTCCGATACCGGGATGGGCCTCCCCATTGCGAAGAAGGTGGTCGAGACCTACGGGGGCGAGATCAGGGTATTCAACGACGGCGGCGCCTGCTTCGAGTTCACCATCTTCGACGCCTGAGCGCGGGGGACACCGCCCGACCTAGTTCGCACTCCTCTGCCCTTTCCAAATGATACAATTCCTTGAGTCGGCGGCGGTGTCTTGGAGCTGATATCTTGAACAGAGTCGAACGCTTCAGGGGCAAAGTCCCCATAGTGGTCATCCTCTATCACAGGGAGGAGGACACGCGAGAAGTCCTCAGCCAGCTGGCGAAGGTAACTACCGACTACGAACTCATCTTCATCGACAACGGGTTCGATGACGCGGATTACATCCTGGGGCTGAATCCCGCCTCGCACGTCAGAAACGACGAGAACGTGGGCATCACCAGGGCCGTCAACCAGGGCCTGGAGATTGCCGATGGACCATACGTCGCAGTCCTGCACAGCGACCTGCTCATCTACGAAGAGGGGTGGCTCGAGCACATAATCGAGTTCATGGAGCGCCGTCCGAATGTCGGCCTCGTAAGCCTGATCGGGCGGCACTGCATCAAGGAGGACGGCAGCCTGGACGAGGAGACCCTGGTGTGCAACCTGCCCGAGTACCAGGATGCTTTTCAGCCGTCCTGGCGCTTCACCGAGATCGCGGCCGCAGACGGCACAGCGCTGGTGATGCGCAATCTCGGTTTCCGCGTGGACGAATCCCTGAGCTCTCTCCACTATTACGACATCGACATGTCGATGCAGTACATCTCCGCCGGGTACCGCGTCTATAACGCAAACGTCGAGTTGTACCACCTGCGTGAGGAGTACTTCAGGCAGGGAGAGGATTCCGGCGCCGCCAGGACCTCGGGGCGCGAGGAGGACGAGGACTACATCGAGGCGCGCTCGAGGTTCCGGGACAAGTGGAGCCACATGCTGCCGATATGCAGGGGATTTATGGACGAGCAGTATTACTACCACAGGGTGGAATGGCTGAAGGACCACGCGGCGCGACTCGAGCTGGAATACTCGAAGAGGGGCGAGGAGATAGAACGCGCCAAGGAGTACGTTGGCAGGTTGACGGCCGAGCTCGACAGGGTCTCCGCCGAGAATCAGCAGAGGGCCGCGGAGATAGACCAGGCGAGGGACAGCATCCGAGGACTCAACGATGAGCTCGCCCTGGCAAGGAGTCCGTTACCTGATTCACCGCCCGCAGGTGCCTCCATTCTGGAAAGAATTGGATTCTCCCTGCGCACCCGGGGAGTCCGCGCCACCCTGGCGAGCGTGTTAGGCAGGCTCAAGCCGCGAGTAAAATAGTCGTTTGCGGGCGGGAGCTCAACGTATCCGTTTCAGAAAGCCTTCTGGGTTGTAAGTGATGATGTAGCGCTCACGGGAGCGGTCAACTTCGAAGTCGCTGTTCTCCGCCAGGAATTCCCTTATCGCGGGCAACGGTCCGCCGTCCTGGAAGTCGCCGAACATGCCTTCGCCGGAATCCGGATGCAGCTCATCGATTATTCCGTCCTCTACGATCGCGTAGCTCCCCACGCTCACGAGCGGTGAATATGCGCGGAGATCTTTCAGGACCTGCGCCTTGTTGTGGTCGCCGTCGTGAATCAGAAGCACCTTCTTGCCCCTGCATAGTTCCTCGACTCTCTTCACTATCGGCTCCGCCGAGCTGTCTCCCGTGACTGTCACTATCCTGTCGTGCGCGGCGACGAATGAAGAGCGGTCGGGGTCAATGGTCACCACTATCCCGTTGCCGATGATCTCGAGCATGTCCGCCAGGAACAGCGCGCTTCCCCCCGTAGCGCTCCCGATCTCGACTACAACATCGGGTCGGACCTCGTGCAGTACCTCCTGGTATATCCACATGTCGAGCGGATTCTTCAGTGCCATCACGCCCATCCAGGAACAGGTCCCGGACAGCACAATCCTCTGGTGATAGAGTATCCACCGCGCGAGGGTCATCTGGAACTTCTTACTGAATTCAGCCCTGAAAGGCCGCCTGGAACATGTCAGACGCCTGTAAACACCAGCCAACAGTCAGTTCACCTCCTGGCGCACCGATCATTTCTTCTTGATGCGCTGAGCCACACGCCTCGCGGTCGCTGACGCTCCCTCTGTTGCAAGGTGATAAAGGAACTTGCGAACAGGGCCGTCAGGGACGTCAGTGGTTCCCTTCTCACCTTCATCCCACGGCGCCGCGGCACTTTGGGCGGAACTCAGCCGGCGTTCAAGCTCCTTGTTCCGCAGTTCGAGTTCTCCCAGGACGCCTTCGACACGTTCGATGTGAGCCGCCGCTTTGTAGATCTCTTCGGTCTTGGCGTTCGCGTCAGCTTCGACGGCTCGATTGTGAGACTTAAGTTCAGAGTTCTCCTCTGTGAGCTCTTCAATCCGGCTCCAGGCATATGCTTCGTCCCTGTAGCCGCGGACAATCGGGAGCATGTGTTGCCACTTCCGCCTGAATCTCTCCCTGACAGCCTCGAAGTAATCGTCATCATCACCGCCTACAAGCGCAAGGTAACCCTGGTCCGTCCTAGAGCTGTAGTCGACGGTAGCGATGTGCTCGCAGTCGATGCCGACGGCATATGCTCTATACCCGGCCTCTATGTACTGCATCGACAGATCGATGTCATAGTAGTGCATTATCCCGAGGGACTCGTCGAGCTGAAGCCCTATGTTTCTCATCACGAAAGCAAAGCCGTCGATCGCGGCCACCTCGGTGAAACGCCAGGTTGGCTTGAAACTGCGAGGGAACTTCTCCTGGAGGAACACCGTTGTCTCGAGGTCCAGGCTGCCGTCCTGCCTGATGCCGTGCCGTCCGCACAGAGAAACCACGCCCACGTCGGGACGGCTCTCCATGAAATCCACCACGTGGTCGAGCCATCCCTCCTCGAAGACCATTGTGTCATTGTGCAGTACCGCGATATAGGGAGAATCTCCACATTCCGCCAGGCCCTGGTTAACGGCTTTTGTTATCCCCTGGTTGGTCTCGTTCTTTATCAGCACACGCGGGCTCAGGCTTTCTACGAGCCCCTCGTCTTCAAATCCGTTGTCGACAAGCACCAGGAAGTAGCCGTCTGTCACCCGCCCGAGCTGCTCGAACATCGCGCGCGTGTGTCCTTCTCGCCCGTACAGGACAACGATTATCGGCACGTCCGCGCGCTCTGACGTCTTCAGGACCGAGTGCCTTTCCCGGGTGATAGCCGAACTCCGGTAGCCGTCCATCGGCTCGATCACAAAAGAGCCCGCAACCGGAGCCCTTCCACTATCATCAGCATGCTTTCTCGCCACGCCGAACGAGCTGAGCGGGAACGGGATGTCGTCGACGAGCTCTTCTCCCCCGTCCCAGGTCTCGATGTCCTCGAAACCAGCCTGCCGCATCAGCGCCTCTAGACCGCTCGGCGTTATCCTCCAGTAGTCGTCCGGGAAATTATGGATATGCATCCTGAACGGTATGCTCACGATGAGCGCCCCGCCGGGTTTGAGAATCCGATAAGCTTCCTGGAGCGCCAGCCACGGTTGTCGCACGTGCTCCAGCGTCTCGAGGCAGACCACCGTCCCCACCGATGCCGCGGGAAAATGGCTGTGTTCCATGTCGTCAACGAGGTCCACACCCGTCCCGGGTCGCAGGTCGCAGCCGATGAATTCGAGCCCGGCGAAATACTCCCTTATGTCTGCGAGCTCCTCCTGGCCGGGCACCCGGTACGAGCCGAACTCCACAACGGGGCCTTCCAACTCGAACCTCGCAACCTGGTCGCGCAGGAACTTGAGTACTCTCTTCGTCATTCGTCTCTACCTCGTCCGGTGTATGTATCCGCCTTCATCGGTCTGGTGGATTAATCCGCAGTCTGCCGTGAAGCCCCTTGGACTCCAAGTGCCTAGGGGAGTATTGTACCCAACTGGCCCTCGAACTTCGAGGAGCTTATTCGAATCGGCGTCGCGGCGCCTCGCGCCATCAGATGTTCTGCAATAATATTGGCAGACATCATCCGAGGCGAGCATATGAGTGAAACAGTCAAACCCAGGTATCTCAACATGGACATCTCAACACGTTGCCAGCTTTCATGTCCCGCATGCCCGAACGGGCGAGGCACGCTGGCCGGGCCCGATGTGGGAATCGGGGACATGGAGTTCTCTGATTTCAAGGCTCTGTTAGAGAATAATCCGAACCTCGCCGGAATCGAGATCGGCAACTGGGGAGAACCTCTACTCAATCCCGAGCTGGGCAGCTTCCTCGAATTCGCTGACTGTTGCGGCGTCGGCATAATCCTCAATACGAACCTGAACCAGAGAAGGAACGGACTGATGGGGTCCATAGTGAAAAACCGGGTACGAGCGATGGTTTGTTCGCTGGACGGCGCCACACAGGAGTCATACGAGACCTACCGTGTCGGCGGAAACCTCGAGGCGGCGGTGGAGAATGCGGCGGAGATCACGAAGCTCAAGATGGAGATCGGCTCCCCCTTCCCCAGGCTCATCTGGAAGTTCATCGTCTTCGGACACAACGAGCATGAGATAACTTTGGCCAGGAAGATGGCGAAAGGCCTGGGGATGGAGTTCCAGCTCGCCCTCCCCATCGATCTTGACATCGGTGTAGGTGCGGACATCGAATGCGCATTCTCCCCTCCCCGGAACACCGAACAGCTTAGGAATGAACTGGGTTACACAACATATGAGGAATTCGGAGAGGTTCTCGGCTTCTATCCGTGGCACGGAGCATGCATACAGCTGTGGGAACAGCCGGTCGTCAACTGGAACGGCGACATGCTGGGGTGCTGCAACTCACAGAACTCAACAGGAGGCAACGCTTTCAGGGACGGACTGCAGCTGAGTGTCAACACGACCGTAATGCGTCACGCCAGGGCTATGGTCTCCGGTCGCGAGCCGGACAGAGGGGGAGTCTTCTGCTCACGTTGCACTGTATACAGCCGCATGAACCGAACTGGCAACTGGCTGAAGCTCTCGTGGACGAACCGTACTGCGAACTTCTTCATCAGGCACTTGGCCACCCCCCATCTGTCCGAGCGATTGGACGCTTTCGTCTGCTCGCACCTGCAGAGAAGGCTGGAGCTCTGGCATTACTGGTACATACCGGGCAAATTCTCCCTCGCCGACCTGGGACTCAGGGTGACCAGCGCGGAAGGACCGGATCTCGAGGAAAGTTGCGCATTCAGAACTCCCGAGATGAAGGAGTCGGACACGCCGCGAACGGAGCGTCATCGTGCGGATATCCCCATCGTAGTCGTGCTCTACCACCGCGAGGAAGAGACGCGCATGATGTTCGAGCAGCTTGCCCGGGTGACCGACGGCTACTCGTTGATAATTGTCAACAACGGTTTCGACGACTCCGACTTCATCAGGGGACTCAACCCCCTCCATTACATCGAGAACGAGGAGAACACCGGTGCCATCCGGGGTATCAACCAGGGCCTGGAGCTCGCAGAAGAAGAGTATGCGGCGGTACTGCACAATGACATCCTCATATACGAGGAAGGCTGGCTCGACCACATCATCGAGTTCATGGAAAGAAGGGAGGATGTGGGGCTGGTGGGACTGGGGGGCTGGCATTCAGTATCAGCAGGCGGTCTTCCAACTGGCCACGTGGCGGACGTCGACAGGGAGGGCTGGCGGCCTGGTCAGCCGGTATGGAGGTTTACCGAGGTCGCGGCCATCGATGGGACAGGGTGGGTGACGCGGAGCGGCGCCGCGGGTCTCGATACGCGATTCGGAGACGACATCCGAACTGCTGCGCTCGATATCTCCCTTCACTGTCGCGAAGAGGGCATGAAGGTCCACTGTGTGGCGCTCGAGACGAGTCCACTACCGGGCCGCGATGACCCCGTCTCCATGGAAGCCGGGAAGGCCCTGGCCGAGAAATGGAAGCGGCTCCTGCCCGTTTGCAGAGAGTATGTCGATGAGAAACGGTCACTGGAGGAAATAGAGCGCCTGAGCAAGAGCCGGCGCTACCCGTCCCTGCAAGAGGAGAGGGCACGGCTGGGAGTGGAGCTCGAGGAGATCGCGATCCGTGCACGACGGCTGGAAACCGAGATTGGTGACAATGCGCCGGAGCTTTCAAGGCTCTCCAGTATCGTGGAACAAAGGCGGGCTAGGCCCGCGGGCGGCGCGACAGACGCGAGCGCGGCGCGAGATGAATGCGACTACGATTCGGCGGAAGCCGCGTCTCCTTCAGGTCTTGCGAGCAGGTTCATCCATCTCGCCAGGACTCATGGTCTTTACTCAGCCGTCAAGAGATCCTTGACCTATGCCAGGAGGAAGGCGGGCAGCCAGTGAGATGAGTGCAAGAGATCTGATGGTCCCCATCGTAGTCGTGCTCTACCACCGCGAGGAAGAGACGCGCATGATGTTCGAGCAGCTTGCCCGGGTGACCGACGGCTACTCGTTGATAATTGTCAACAACGGTTTCGACGACTCCGACTTCATCAGGGGACTCAACCCCCTCCATTACATCGAGAACGAGGAGAACACCGGTGCCATCCGGGGTATCAACCAGGGCCTGGAGCTCGCAGAAGAAGAGTATGCGGCGGTACTGCACAATGACATCCTCATATACGAGGAAGGCTGGCTCGACCACATCATCGAGTTCATGGAAAGAAGGGAGGATGTGGGGCTGGTGGGACTTCAGGGTTCTCATACCATCAACGATGACGGGCATTTCGACTACGAATCGAACGTCGCACCCTGCAGAGGTCGGTGCCCGGACAGCCTGAGGCCCACCTGGCGATTTTCGGAAGTTGCGATGATAGACGGCATCGGCTGGGTGATGCGGAACGCGGGCATCTTCCTCGAGGAAAGTTACGGGATGATGCATTGCTATGACCTGGACTTGTCACTGCGGTACATATCCGCCGGATTCCGTGTCTATGTGATGCCGGTCGATTTCGGGCATCTCATCCATGGCTCAAGCGGCGATATCGAACTCGAGAGGTCCTCCCGAGGTCGACAGGACTACCTGGAACGAATAGGCGGCGATGACGACAGGTATTTCGACAAGGTGACCGAGCAGTTCAAGAGCATCTGGCATGAGATGCTCCCGATTACACGTGGCTTCAGGGACGAGGCTTATGGATACCTGAGAGCGGAAGAACTGCGCCGCGAAAGCAGGGCTCTCGAACAAGAGTTGTGTGACGAGATCGCTCGTCAGAAGACGGAAATCGGCAGAGCAACCTCGTACATCAGTGATCTCAGCAGGGAAGCGAAGCGGCAGCGCGACGAAATCGAGCGTCTTCGCTTCCTTCTAGGGAATGCGTGTGAACCCGGCGACGGACCGGGCTAGAACCTGAAGGGCCGGAGTGTTCATCGGCCGGTCTTAACCAACTCCACCAGGCGCGGCAGGACCTCCCCGGTCTTGCCCACTATCCCGACGTCGATGATGTCGGCGAAGCAGCACTCGGTAGCGTTCACCTCGACGAGCCTGGCGCCGGCCCGCTTGGCTCTCACCGGGAGAGAAGCCGCCGGCCAGACCACGCCCGAGGTCCCGAGGATGAGCATCACGTCGCAGTTCTCGGACTCGTGGGACGCCTGCGGCATCTGCTGGACGGGCTCGCCGAATCCGACCACGTCGAGCATGCAGGCTCCCCCGCACGAGCACCTCGAGATGAGCCTCATCAGGCCGGCCAGGTCGCCCGCACCCAGCAGGTCCAGCAGTTCGTGGCCCATGGCTACGAGCTCTTCTCTCTCGAGACGGACCTTCGCGCCGCAGGACATGCAGGAGAGCCTGCAGACGTTGCCGTGCACTTCAAGGACGTCGGTGTTGCCCGCCTCTCGGTGGAAGTTGTCGATGTTCTGGGTGATGACCGCCCTGAGGATTCCCATCCTCTCGAGCTCCGCGAGGGCGTCGTGCCCCGGGTTGGGCCGGGCGTCTTCGTAGCAGGCGAGGAACTCCGATATGAACTGGAACGTGGTGTCCGGGACCGCCGAGCCGCTGAGCAGCCCGGAGAAGAGGTCGCCCCCTCCCAACTCGTCGGGGTCGTAGCGGTCCCAGAGCCCCCCCGGGTCCCTGAAAGTCGGGATGCCGCTCTCCTCGGACATGCCGGCGCCTGTGAACGCCACCAGCCGTTTCGCGCCGCCGACGAGCCGCACCGCTTCGACTAACCGCTCTTCATCCATGCTCTTCACCCCGCGTCGTCCATTCTAATCCTGGAGCGGCAGCCGCGGTAGTCGCAACTTGATGGCGGCTTGCTCTGTATGTTAGCTTGCCCATGGAAGCGCTCGTCATGCGCGGAAGGGGGATACCTCCAATGAAGAAGCTCACTTCGGTCGCGGTCCTCTCATTGCTGGTCGTGGTCTGCATCGCGTGCCTTGGCTGCGGTGGCAGCGGGACTACCACGGATGACACCGACGACGGAACCGTGACCCCGCCTTCCGGCGGCATCGATGTGCTGGGCACTTACACGGTCAGGGGGACGTCGGCCGACACCTATCACATCACGCCGTACCCGGACAACACCTACGTGATGACCTACAAGGGGACTCCGTCCCGGGGAACATACACCGTCTCCGGCACGACGATGGTCCTCAAGCCCGAGACGGGGAGCAGCATTACCCTCGAGATCAAAGACGGGGGCGACGTGCTCGAGCAGGCGTCCCCCGACGTCATCACCTGGAAGAAGATAACCGCCGAGTAAACGCAACAATGGGGTCAGGTCAATTTGTTGCGTTTTAGGGTCCAGGAAGCGTGTTCCTTCCTTTCTTGCGTTTCCGGTCTGGCTTGAGACCCAGGAACACCGCCCCGGTGACCCACCACTGCCGCAGCAACAGGAACGATAGGGCAAGCGGCAGCGTCACGCCGGTTATGAACGACACCAGCACCTCCAGCCACCCGCTTCCGAACGTGAGCTGAAGCATCAGGAAATGTGAGACGTAGATGTCCATGGTCACAAGGCCGAACCAGGCCAAAGTCTCCCTACCCCGTCCCTGCTTCAAGGCCCTGATGACGCCGACGCACAGCAGGATGCCGAGGATGGCCATCGAGTATCGGATAACATACGCTGCGGGCGTCTTAAAGAGGTCCACCAGTGAGAATGGGAACTTGTAAGGGTCGATGCGCTCGTAGTAGTAGAGGAGCGTGAACAGGAGCAGGAAGACCGCCGAAGGCCCCGCCAGTACGGTGTTGACCTTCTCGCGGCCGAACGCCTCGAGCCGCGACCTGTGCTTGTGCGCGAGGTAACCCAGGGCGAAGAAAGCGAAGAAGTACTTGACCTGCATAACCCCGAGGTCGTCAAACGGCACGAAGTTCACTGCCACGAAGATAGCCCCGAGCGAGATCTCCCCCATCCAGCTGTGTCTCCTCTCCAGGTATGCCGCCGGGATGAGGAGCAGGGAGCAGAGGAACAGCGTCGGCAGGAACCACAGCCCTATCGCGGGATGCAGGATGTTGTCCTTGAGCGACGACAGGAACGTCGCCGGCCAGTGGTGTACGTAACGGTTCACCAGGTAGTAGACGGGTATCCACGCGAAGAACGGCGGGAGGAGTCGCAGGGCGCGGTCGCGCACTCTGACGCGCTTCCCGAAGAGCACGTACCCGCTGATGAGGAAGAACAGCGGCATGTGGAAAGAGTATATGAACTTGCTCACGTAGAGCTCGAGGTTGTAAGCGGGAGCGACCAGAAGGTTCTCGGCGTTGGCGATGGCGTGACCGAGCACGACGAGCAGAATAGAAAATCCCCTGAGCGCGTCGACAGCGGTGTCCCTGCCGGGCGGGACTCCCACCCTGGGGACCTTCAACAGCCCGAGCGCCCTGTTCCACTTCGGCCGCGCGGCTCCCCTCCGGCGGGCGTCGCCGCCGACGGTATCACTCCGGGTGGGAGAAGTGCCGGGCTCAACGGGGCTTATCTTCCGGGTCTCCTTTCCAGGCGGCGATGGCGAACTGCTATATTATATCCCGGCCGCTCGAGCGGGGCCGTCCCGCCCCGCGAGGCCGCGCCTTGAAAGGGGTTCAAGATGAAGGTTGCTGTCGTAGGCGCCGGAGCCGCCGGCCTTGCGGCCACATATGCGCTGAAGAAGCAGGGCGTCGACGTCACCTGCTTTGAGGCGTCAGGCGCGGTGGGAGGGCGCGCCAGGTGCTACGAGAAGAACGGTTTCATCTTCGACACGGGCGCCCAGTTCATGGTCAGCATGTGCGAGGCACAGACCAGGCTCGCCCGCGAGCTGGGGCTTGCCGACCAGATACTGCCTTTCGACCTCAAGGTCTCCCTCTGGAGGGACGGCAGCATATACCCGCTGCCGGCGACCGGCAGCTTCGCCAACCTGGTAAACGGCATCCCGGACCTCCTCAGGTTCCGCGGCCTCCCGTTCAGGGTCTACCCCCAGATGGCGAGAGTCGGGCTGGCGATGCTCAAGCGCTACATGAACGTCGAATTCGGGAAGATGAGCCAGCCGTGCCTGCTCGACCTGGGTGATACCAGCGTCGCCGATTTCGTCCTCGAGCACGGGGGTCCCGAAGCCCTCGACTGGGCGATGGCCCCGATGACCGCCAGCCTCACACTGGGAGAAGCGGACGAGGTAGGGATTGCCCACCTCATATGCCTGCTGGGGTTCTACTCTGGCCTGCTCCTCATGGAGAAGGGCATCGGGTCGCTGCCGTCGGCGCTCCATGACGCGTTGAAAGACGAGGTAAGGTTATCGACCCCCGTCAGGGAAGTGGTGATCGACGGTGGAGCCGTCAGGGGCGTCGAGGTCGACGACGGGTTCTTCGAAGCGGACCACGTCATCTGCGCGACGACCGCTTCCGCAGCACTTAAAATAGCGCCCGACCTGCCGGACTCCATCGCCGGGCCGCTCGAGAAGGTACGCTACAGCTCCACAATCCACGTGATGCTCGCCATGGAGAGGCGGCTGCTGCCCGCGGGGCTGTACGCGGTGTCGCTCCCCAGGGGGGCGGGAAGCTTCCTTCCGGCACTCAACGAGTGCAGTGACAAATCTCCGTACCTGGCGCCGCCGGGCTCGGGGCTCTCTCACTGCGTCACTTACGGCCGGCGCGCCCGGGGGCTGTTCGAGCTCGATGACGACGAGGTGGTCGAGCGTGTGCTCCAGGAGGTAAGGCGCTTCATCCCGTCGGCCACCGGGCAGCCCCTGATGGCGGAGGTGGTCCGCTGGGACGAGGCCATATGCCTGGAATCCCCAGGGCAGTTCCCCGCGATATACTGCCTGAAGCGGAACGCCATGGACGACGTCCGGGGTCTGCACCTGGCGGGCGAGTACATGTACCTGATATCTTCAGTGGAGGGAGCACTGCGGAGCGGTGAGGACGCCGCGGCCGCCGTGCTCGCTTCGTCCTGAGACAAAGGAGCAGGTGATGTTCGACGAGAGCAAATGCGACCTCTGCGGTGACTGCTTCGCACTGTGCCCTTACCTGCGGTACGACCGCGATGAAGCGGTGTCGCAGTTCAAGCAGCTGATGGATGGCGGAACGCCCCCGGCTGTCGGCGAGTGCGTCACATGCGTGGCGTGCAACCAGTTCTGCGAGAAGGGAGCCCGGCCTTTCGACCTCATCCTGGCCCGCCAGGAGGAGACAGGCGTACTTAACGTCCCCGAGCAGAACACCACCCTCTTCCGCAACCTGCCGAACGCCCCGAGCGAGGTCGTCGAGGGAGATGCCGGGAAGCCGGCCCTGTCGTTGTGCAGCGTCGGCGAGATGCTCCCGGGCCTCTTCGAGGGCCCGCTCTTCGAGGGTCTCACCGTCCTGAAGGGAGGGGATTACTTCTGCAGTGTGGGGTGGGTCCATCTCGGGTACGAGACCCCGGTCCGCGAGAACGCCCCCCGTGTCATCAAGAACCTCGCCGCCACAGGCGCGGAGGAGATAATCTTCTACCACGACGACTGCTACGCTCTGGCCGCGTCTATGGCACCCGACTACGGCATCGACGTGCCGTTCCGCCCTGTGCACATCATCGAGTACCTGCTGGAACGTGTTAGGGAGAGGGAGGGCGACGTGAAGCCGCTCGGCCTCAAGGTCGCGTACCAGCAGCCGTGCGCCTCCCGCTACACGCCGTGGAAAGACGAGCAGCTTGACGAGCTGTTCGCGCTCATCGGCGTCGAGCGAGTGGAAAGGGAGCACGATCGCGTCAACGCCCTCTGCTGCGGCTCGCCGGTGATGCCGCGAGACCGCGAGCGCGCGATGGGGATAAAACAGATGAACATCAGCGACGCGGTCGCTCACGGAGCGCAGGCGATGGCCTACCTCTGCCCGCTGTGCGTCCTCAACCTGCGCAAGGTCGCCGACGCCGCGGGGCTGGACAACCATCACATCATCGAGCTGGTCAAGCAGGCCCTGTAGATCTGGTGTGATGCCGCAGGTTTGAATAACTCTGACAACAATTGTTGACAGGAGCATTCACACACAACGGAAATCAATCAAACTCGGGCACCAAAGTCGCAGCGGGCGTTACTACTGTTGTCACGAACAACAGATGATAAATACAGTTAACCGTTGAGATTCAAACCTGCGGGGTCATATAACATGTCGAAAGGATTCCGGTTAATTAGAATAAGAAGTACCCCTGTTTATGAGCGGGCGAGCAGCATCTCCATGAACGCGTCGATGCGCGTCTGGAACTGGGCCATCGAGAACTTGCCGCCGTCCATGTGGTCACCGTCGAACATCACGCTCGGCACGTCGAGCTCGTCGCGCAGGACCCTCTGTATGTCCATCTGCCCCATGGATATCGGCTTGCAGCTCATGTTCGAGTGGAGCACCGCCCCGTCTATCCGGTAATCGCGGACCGCGTTCCTGATGAGCTCGATACGCTTGTTGAGCGAGACGCACGAGACGAGCGGGTAAGACACCAGCGTCTTGTAGGCTATGCTCTCCAGCGGCTTCTCCGGGTCCATCCTCATGGTCCACGCGCTGGTGTATGTCTCGGCCACCACGACAGCGTCCCATTTCTCGAAGTAGTTGAACAGCTTCATGTTGTACCACAGCGGGATGTTGTCCCAGAACAGCCTGATGCGCTCGTTCGGAATGACTCCCTCGCCCCGCTCCACCTTACCCCGCACCTCCGAGAGCACGTCGTTCAGGAAGTCCACCGCTACGCGCGTCCCGTGCCGCGTGACCATCACGAACATGATGCCGATCTCGGCGGCGGAGAACGGCGCGGGGACGTTCCGCCTGGTCTCCATTATCTCGTCCCAGATGCGGCACGCCTCGTCGGTGTAGGCTACCGCCTGGCTGAGCCTGTCCATGTCGAGCTTCTTCCCAGTGAGTCCCTCCAGGAAGGCGATGAGCCGCTTCATCTGGGTGACGCCGTACTCGATATGGTGCTCCCGTATGTCCTCCATCGCCACCTGCGGGAGGTCTGCCCTGAGGACCGGGACGTCGAAGCGGTCGCACAATACCTGGAACGTCTTCATCGTCGGCACGCATCCCGCGCCGAAGGAGATGAGGAAGTCAGGCTCGGGGAGCCCCCCGAGCGGCTGGTTCTCCTCGGAGATGCCGTCGAGCGCGTACCCAATGTTGTTCCTGAAGTAACCGCACAGGTCGGGCGAGTACCCTCGCCTCTCGGCGAACGAGAAGTTGGCCGCGTTGGTCCCCATCGCCGCGCACAGGGGCGCCCAGTTCTCCGGGAAAATCGGGTGGACGTCCATCGCGTAGAACAGCTCGATGAGCCCGTTCATCGGCGGTATCCATCCAACCGGCCGGCCTTCCGCCTTCGCACGGTGGCCGTCGGCGTAGAACTCCGCGATTATCTCTCGCAGGGCGGTGTTGGCCTGCAGCCGCTTCCTGGTCTTCTTCTCCTCTGTCATCAGGTCTCCAGCATTTCGAAGAAGCCCTCTATCCGGGTGCGGACCTGGCCGGTGAAGCCCTCGCCCTCCAGCTCGACCTGCAGGCTCGGCACACCCCTCGCCTCGAGCGCCTCTTTGAGGAACGGGTGGTCCGAGAGGTGCGGGTCGCAGAACTTCTGGTGCACGAAGATGACGGCGTCGATGCCGTGGCTTTCCAGGGTCTCCTCGAGAATCCGCCTGCGTGACGGGAAGTCCGCGCGGCTCGCGCAGGGAGGTCTCGAGAGGTAGTACTCGACGAGCGATTCAAGCGGCGGGCCGTCCGGTATCCTGGACTCGAGCAATCGATGGCCTAAGCACGTGTCGTCTGCAACGATGGCCGCGCCCGTGCTCTCGATGAACTCGAGGAGGGGCAGGTCCGTCACGACGCTTCCGCTGAGGAGTATCCTCCTGCCATCCGGCCCAGGCGTCATCTTCCTCGTTCGCTCGAGGTACTCTCTCAGCTCGGCCGCCACGAGCCCTACGGGAAGCACCTGGCTGCACACGTTCATCGAATAGATGTCAGCGTACTCTATCGGGCAGCCGGCGGCCTTGAGCTCATAGACCTCCCGCATCAGCTCGCGCTGGGCGTTATAAAGCGAGATCGATTCCGCCAGGCTGTCTGTTGAGAACGCGTCGCCGGTCAGGGATTCGAGCTTCCCGATGAGAACCTCGAACTCGGCCGTCGCGTACCGGCGCGACTCGTCGGTGTCGACGTACGGGAGGCTTATCATGTGGGAGAATCGGGGCTCGATGTTTCTCACCCATACGTTGTAGAGCCCGCAGGTCGCGTCGCACGTGTAGCAGTGCAGGATGCCGTCGAGAAAGTCATAGCGGCCTTCGAGTCCCATCGCCAGCAGGTTGCGGACAGGTGGGCAGATGTAGCTCTGGAGCAGGCCGTCCGCATGGTGCATGTCATCAGCCTGCCCCCAGATCCTCACGGGCACGATGCCGAAAGAATGCAGCAGTTCCACAGGTACGTAGGAGCACAGCGTCCCCAGCACCGGGGCGCCGGTCCGTCGCTTCTCCGCATCGATGATATCCGTCTGTTCATCGAGCAGGCCCCTGAAATCCAATCCTGGCCTCCAATCGTGCATTTCGCACCTAGCCTATCGCTCACTGAACCTGGTTTCCAGTGGCGTTTGATATAATCCATTCAACGCAGGGAAGTTCCTGTTTGCGGCATCATACTCGGATTGACCTGGCAGCTTTGGTAGTGCTGCGAGTAACAGTTTCTCTTGAACCGGGTCGCGGATCGGGAGGAGTGGAGATGGTTGAACAAGGTGGCGCGGGTTCGGTCCAAAGCGGCGGAGGGAAATCATTCATGACGGTCGCGGCCGCGTTCCTCATAGCCGTTTTCATCGCGGCGACCGTTGGGATATCCGCTTGGAGCCTCTCAGCTGGTGACCCGTGGTCCGGGAGTGACATCCAGGGCAACGCTGAGCCGCAGTATGAAGTGCAGGACCTGGATGTGATGGCAAGCGCAGTTGTGACTGTTGCGACCGGCATCGGCTCTGCAAGCGGTCCGGCGGAGAATGCAGGCCCGTCGCAGTCACAGTCGCCCTCAGTATCTCCCTCCTCTTCTTCGCAGGGCGGGCCAACCGGGTCCACGTCCTCTGCCACGTGCTCGAGGTGCGGGGGAAGCGGCACTATATCCGTCCCGATTTACACACCCAAGTGGGTTTCCTGTTCCAACTGCGGGGGCATCGGAATGATCCAAGGCTTTGACGGTTGGATGACGTGCCCAGTCTGCGGTGGGGCACGAGGGACCACCACCGAGGTCGTATCGGAGAGTAGAGTGACCTGCCCTGACTGCGGCGGGACCGGGCACGTCAACTGAGAGCGCTACAGGATACTGTCTGCTATCGCTTCCTGTTCTTGAAGCCCGGGTTGTTGAAGCAGACGTCGATCGGGCACTTGCTGCATGCGAGCTGCCTCATCCCTGCCGAACTCGCCAGCAGCACAAGGAGATACAGCGCGAGGTAGCGCCCGCCCATCTTCCTGACCTGTGGGAGCGGGAACAGTATGCTCGCGCCGATGAGGGCGAAATCGACGTAGAACGCCTCCGCAGTGAGCGGGTGCTCCTCGTCCTTCTCGAACAGCATGGCGGTCCACTTGCCCATGAGCGTCGAGCACTCGGTCCCGTAGTATTCGCAGCGGCAGCACACAATCTTACGCACCGCGGTGGTTATCGCGACCCACAGCGCGGCGAACACAGGCAGGCGCAGCGGCGCCTTTCTGAGAAGGGCCCACATGCCCAGCAACCCCGGCGCGGCGAAGAGCGCCGTGGTTATGTATGCGGTGCCCGGCGTCCACGGGGACGCCTCCGGCGCGCACTCCGCTTGCGAGCAACACGTGTCACAGCAGTCTGCCATATCTCTCTCCTTACACTCGAAGCATGAGGCCCGGTCCAGTCCTATTCTAGTATCGAGGACGCTTGCGCAAAACCGCACCGCCCAAGACAGCTCCCGTCCAATATATGTTCCAGTTCAGTGGATGACTGCCTCCAGGAGGATGATGACCATGCCCAGGGCGGCGTTGGCGAACGCGGCCAGGAGCATCCCCGGCAGGCTCGCCTCCTCCATCCGCGCATATACCAGCCCCCAGACGAAGAGCGCAACCACCCCCAGCCACATCGCGACGGCAAACGCTGCGTTGCGGCTGTAGAGCCCCGCAGCTCCAATGAGGAGGACGGCGGCGGGGACGATGCCGGCTTCCACCAGCGGCCATTCCTCGCCCGCCAGGTGCCGTGCCTGCGCCCAGGAAGGCCTCGCGTGCTGCTTCAGGCGAAGGGCGAGCAGGTTAGCGTAAGTATGGGCGAGCCAGAACACAAGAGCCGTGACCGCTACTATCAAAGCGCCGGAGAGCGCAGAAACCTCCTCGTCGGCGGCGGTAACGGCCAGCACCGCCGTCACCAGGATTGTCCCGTATATGCCGCTTGCGATGTCCGCGAAATGCGGCATCTCCGGCCTGTCAGCTCTCATCTGCACCTCCTGCGATACCGTTTGATTATAGCCCGGGAATAAGGGAAACTAGCAAAATCGGCGCTGACACAGGGGGTAAAGTCATGGTGATCGACTGCCACATGCACTACGAGCCGGAGCTCTTCAGCCTTGACAGGATGCTCGACGCCATGGACAGACACGGCGTCGAGAGGACGGCGCTCATCGCCACGATGGTGGAGCCGTTCTCGCTGGTGGGCAGGCCTAAAACCACGGCGGGCAACCTGATGCGGGCCTCGCTGCTCCATGCGAACGCGCTCGGCCAGGTCTTTTACCAGTCGACCTTGAGCAGCAAGGGGTACTTCATCCTGCTCGGCCAGAAGTACAGTATCTATAACGAGCCCGACAACGCATCAGTGGCCGGTGCAATGGAGCAGCACCCGGACAGGTTTCTCGGCTGGATATTCGTGAACCCCGCCTCGAGCACCGAGCCGCTCTCCGAGATAGAGCGCTGGAGCTCCAACCCCGGGATGATAGGGGTCAAGGCACACCCGTTCTGGCACAGGTACCCGGTAGAGATGCTCGACGGCACTGCCCGGTGGTGCTCGGAGAACGACTACCCGCTGCTCATGCACCTGGGGTGTCGCGGCGGGAGCGGCGACTACAGGTTACTCCCGGAGAAGTACCCGGACCTGAAGGTCCTCTTCGCTCACGCCGGCATCCCGTACTACAAAGCCCTCTGGGACTACATAAAGGACAGGAAGAACGTCTTCGTAGACCTATCGAGCCCCTATCTCGACAGGAGGCTCGCGGCGGCGGCGGTCGAGTTCCTCGGCCCGGACAAGTGCCTGTACGGCACCGACGGGCCGTACGGCGGGCAGGCGGAAGGCGAAGACTACGATTACGGCCTGATAAAAGGCTGGATAGAAGGCCTTCCGCTCACCTCGGCGGCCCGGGGTAAGATATTCGCGGACAACTTCGAGTCGATCAGGGGAGGATGATCTCGTGAAAAGGAAATTCACCGCCCTCGTTCTTCTGGTGACCATCCTGGTGACCGCGGGTCTCGTCTTGGGATGTGGGAAGAGCGACAAGGACAACGGCACCTCGGGAAAAGACCACGACAAGGGGACCGTGACCAGCCAGTCCGAGGAGTTGGGCGTAGGCGAGGAGTTCAAGGTGGAGCTGGAATCGAATCCCACCACCGGCTATGACTGGAAAATGACGACCACGCCGGACCCGGACATTCTCGGCCTCACCCAGGACAGCTACGACCCGCCCGAGTCCTCCGCCATGGGGGCTCCGGGCACCAGGGTATGGCGGTTTCAGGCCCTCAATGCGGGAAGCACCACGATAGTCTTCGAATACGCGAGGTCGTGGGAGTCGGACACTCCACCCGCGCAGACCCATAACGTGTCTGTGGTCGTGCGCTAGCCCAATGCAAAAAGGGGTCAGGTCCCGTGTTGCATTCCACCATCTGGGATGCATCAACGGGACCTGACCCCCATTACGGTCTACTTGTAAGCGCCCTCTATCTCTTCGCCGAATTTGTCGACGACCGCCCTGCGCTTGAGCTTCAACGTCTGGGTGAGCATGCCGTTCTCGAGGGTGAAGTCCTCGGTGATGAACACGAACTGCTTGGGTATCTCGTAGCTTCCGTAGGTGCCCTTGAGGGCTTCGACGATGCGGTCCTCGATGAGCCTGGTGACAGCCTCGTCCGCGAGCATTGCCGCCGGGTCGCCGCTCTTTCCCGTCACCTTCGCGCAGACTTCGAAATCGGGGACCACCAGGCAGATGTTGAAGTCCCTGCCCTCGCCGTAGATCATCGCGTTGGCCACCACGGGCAGCAGCTTGATGTCCTCCTCGATGCTGGCAGGGAAGACGTACTTGCCGTTGAGCAGCTTGAACTGCTCCTTAATCCTTCCGGTTATCTTCAGGAAGCCGTCCTCGTCCAGCCTTCCGCGGTCGCCCGTTCGGAAGCCTCCGTCGGGTGTCATCACTGCGGCTGTCTCCTCCGGCTTGTTCCAGTAGCCCTTCATGACCATCGGCCCGTAGACGATTATCTCGCCGTCCTCTGCCCCCGGCTCGACCACGGAGGTGTCTATATCTATCCGGCAGTTAGGAATGGGCGAGCCGACGGTCCCGATCTTTAGCTTGCCGGGGCGGTTCATGGTTGCCGCCGGCGACGTCTCGGTCAGCCCGTAGCAGTCGTAAGTGGGGATGCCCAGGTCTATGAAGAACTGGGCGATCTCCGGGTTCATCATTGCGCTCCCGGTGATGGCCCCCTTCAGCCTGCCTCCGAACCTCTCGCGTATCTTCTTGAACACGATGGCGTCGGCTATCTTGTACTTGAGGTTGACGCCGAAGCTGCTCTTGCCCTGCGCGGCGAGCTCGCGCTTTTTCTTGGCGGACTCGACACCCATCACGAACAGCTTGCGGGGAAGGCCTCCCTCTTCGTCCATCTTCGCCCATAGCCCGTCGTACACCCTGTTGAAGATGCGCGGCACCGCGATGAGGAACGTTGGCTGGGCCTTCCCAAGGTCCTCCACGATGGTCTCGATGCTCCTGATGAAGGCAACGGAGCCGCCGATGTTGATGAAGTTGTTGAGGTCGGCCGTCTGCCCGTAGGAGTGAGCCCACGGCAGGATGGCAAGGCTTCGGTCCTCGTCCGAGAGGTCCGGGAAGCAGCTGCCGGCATCGACGACGTTCGAAGTGAGGTTGCCGTGTGACAGGAGTACGCCCTTCGGCTCCCCGGTGGTACCGGACGTGTAGATGAGTACCGCGATCTCGTCCGGCGTCTCGGGCCTGACCGACGGCACCGGGTTCTCCCGGCCTTTCGCCTCGAGCGCGGCCATTGAGTCTGGGCCTTCCCCGTCGATGACGTAGACCTTCTCGAGCCCCGGCACCCTGTCGCGGAAGGTATTGACCTTCTCGACTATCTCGGGCTTGGATACGAACAGCGCTTTGACGCCGCTGTCCTTGATTATGTACTCCCAGGTGGTCACCAGCTCGGCCTCGTACATCGGCACGAAGCGCGCGCCGAGGCTGTAGGTGGCATAAGCGGCGACTGCCCACTCTGTTCGGTTGTTGGCGATAAGGCCTATCGTGTCACCCTTCTTGAGGCCGTCCGCCGCCAGGCCTGCCCTGAGGTCGTCGACCCTCTTGCCGACTTCCTTGTAGGTGACCCACTCGTATTCACCTGCAGCGTTCTGCGACCCGAACAGCTTGTTATTGCCGAAACGGGCGACGCTGCCTTCGAACATCTCAACCAGGTTTTCAGGCTTGCCGTCCTTCATGGTACGCCTCCTCATCCAGTCCGACTCATAAGCGAATATATTCTATACGCTCTGAAACACAAGTGAACAGTGCACCGGAGCCCTAATTGTGCCGTGATACTTCATTAACGAGTCATCGGAGAAAACGTGTGAAGGGCGCTTCCTACTGCTGTCACACCTCTCTGCTAGCATTGCTTAAGTAGAATCCGTTCATAAGGAGAGTGCAACGAGACGCTACGACTGCCTCCGGATCAAAGCAGTAAAACTGAGGGAAGGTGGGCACACCCTTACAGAGATCTGCAATCGTCTGCACATCTGCAAATCCACCGCTTGGTATTGGATCAAAGATGTCGAGATGAAGAAACCAATTGCCTTTCTACTAAAGACCTCTCGCAGCAATAAGAATGCGGCTCTCAAAGCAGCTCAAGCGCATAGAAGGAAGAGCCTTGCCGTTCATAACGAATTCGCAGACAGCGCAAGGTCACAATGGAGCGAGGAATTGAAGGACGACCACGTCTTCCGGTTATTCCTCATGCTCTATGTTGCGGAGGGAATAAGAAAGGACAGGGGCAGCTTTGGAATTACCAACTCTGACCCAGATATCGTCCTGTTCGCGTTTAGAATGATGAAACGTATCAATATCCACCATAAGCCCGTGAGAATCGACCTGAATCTGACAGAGACGTTTGATGCTGATGACGCTCGTCGCTTCTGGACTAAAACATTGAGGGCGAACGAAGATATTCATGTTCACTTAAGAAAGGAATACGGAAGCCTTAAGGGGAGAAACTGGGTATCAAGGTACGGCATTGTACGCCTTCGCATCTACGATACATATGTAAAGACAATGGTCGATGTTTGGATTGACCTCTTCAAGCAAGACATTCTGGCAAAAACAGCTTGACGCGCTGAACGCCAGAAAGAATTGGTGGGCCCAGCAGGACTCGAACCTGCGACACGAAGATTATGAGTCTTCTGCTCTGCCAACTGAGCTATGGGCCCATCGAGCGTCAAGTGTAATTTTAACATCGGGCATTGTAAAGCTGCCGGCCGCGGGGAAGGCTTTTTGACAGTCGCGTTCAGTACCTGCTGCCAGCAGTCCAACCTTAAGCAAGCAAACCGTCACTCTTTGGTTGTACCAGAGCAGACTCCCTCGATTACAGCGGTTTACTGCAGTTCACTATCGTCTTAAGTAAGTGAACTTAACCCGAGCTTTTTTACTTCAGTTAACAATATTGACTCTTTTTAACAATAACCTTAAAATTTAAACCCCTGTCTCTCCGACGGGGGGTACGCAGGCGCAGGCGCAATTAAACATGGGGTGGGTGGCGATGTCTGATTACCAGACTCCGTTTTTCCTGTTCGACCTCGCGAAGGTGCGGGCGCGGTACGAGAGGATGTCCGCTGCGTTTCTAGGCGCACCGCTCTTTTATGCAGTAAAGGCGAACAATCATGAGCAAGTCCTTAACACTCTTGTATCAGTAGGTTCGAAATTCGACATCGGCTCGAAGCATGAAGCCGAGCTCATGCTGGCACTCGGGGTCGACCCCAAAGACCTCATTTTCTCAGCCCCGGTAAAGCTCCAGTCACATATCAGGGACACCTATCACATGGGCGTGGACCTCTTCGTGTTCGACTCCGAGGACGAGCTCGCCAAGATTGCTCTCCTCGCCCCGGGCAGCCGCGTCATGGCGCGCCTGGCGGTGAAGAACCAGGGCAGCTTCTTCCCGCTCAGCATGAAGTTCGGGGCACCCGTGGAGCAGGCGGCATCGCTTCTCAGCGACGCGTTGGAACTTGGACTCTCGCCTTACGGCGTCGCCTTCCACGTCGGCTCCCAGTGCACCCGCAAGGAGACCTGGCGCGAGGCGATGGAGGCATCGGCGGAAGTCATCGACGCGCTCGCGGATAAGGGCATAATCTGTGAAGCTCTCGATATCGGCGGCGGCTTCCCCATCAAGTACGATGAGGATGTGCCCTCCATCGAGGAGATAGCCGAGGAAGTGCTTGATGTCTTCGCCGCCAGGTTCGCCCCGGAGATGCAGCTCATACTCGAGCCCGGCCGCTACCTGGTGGGTGAGTCCGCGGTGCTGGCCTCGACCATCATCGGCCGCGCAAAGCGGGGCAGCGAGGACTGGCTGTTCCTCGACGCGAGCGCGTTCCACGGGCTCCTCGAGGCCCAGCAGGTTAAGGGGCGCTTCCCCTACCCGGTCAGGACCTCGCACAACGGCGACAAGAAGAAGAGCTTCGTCCTCTCCGGGCCCACGTGCGACCCCGATGACACCATCCTCGCGGAGGTCCTCCTTCCTGATATGAAAGTTGGCGAGAGGCTCTATATCCAGAACACAGGCGCGTACTCCTTCGTCTACGCAACGAACTTCCACGGATTCGCTCCCCCGGAGATCCACTTCATCGACGACGGCCAGCAGCTCGAGTCGCTCTGGGGAGAGACGCGCGTGCCGGAGGCGTTTGTTCCCGAATACGGCGAGGAAAAGAGGTATTCGGTCGAGCACGCGGGAGAAACAGCTGTAGTCTACTTCGGCATAACGAATCTGCCGGAACCATGGACCGAGATACTCTGGGATCTGTACAAAGCTAGTCTGACCATTGACGAAGCGATACAGGACCAACAGTGTTTTGACCGAGATGGATTTGTTTCAGCTCTGAACGACTCCGACTATGTAAAAGCCGTAATGACAGTAAATAGCAATCCTGCAGCATTCATCATGGGTACCAATAACCTCGAAAAGGCCTCGGTCGGATACATCAACCCGTCGTTTGTCCAGAAGCGCTTTCCTGATGCAGCGCGCGAAGGTCGTTTCTTCTATATGCCATGTGTCTTCACGTCGCCAGAAATACGAAATGCCGGCTTCCTCAGGCAGTTTGTCGTCGCCCTTATTGATGCCATCCGCGAAAAGAACTGGGTACTCTCTCTTGACACTTCTGACAGCCGTCTGTTCCTTCCCGATGTCCTGATTAGGATCGGTGAGGAGGAAGGCCTGCCTATTGAGAAGCACCTGCTTGGGACGCAGTCCTACTTTGCGTTCACATGCAAGCAAGGTCTTTCGGGAGAGAAGCAGGAAGCGCGCACTGGGGTTACTCCAGTGCAAAGCTGAGGGTGACGGTAGTCCCGCTCTTGCCGCCGCTCTCGATTTCGACCTCGATGCCCAGCCTGCTGGAGAGAAGCCTCACTATGTGAAGACCCAATCCCATCCCCTTTGAATGGTGCGAGAGCGACTCAAGCCTCACGAAGGGCTCGAACACCTTCTCCCTCTCCTCGACTGGTATGCCCTTGCCGAAGTCCTGAACCTGGATGTAGTTCGTGGTGCTGTCCCTCCACACTCTCAGGATCACAGGCGCGTCGGCCGGGCTGAACCTGAAGGCGTTTTCCACGAGATTCTTCAGCATTACCTGCAGGTGGTTCGGATCGCAGACCACGTACAGTTCGGGGTTCCCCTCGATTATCAGGCGCTGCATGTCCTCGTCGCGGAGGCTCGAGCACAGGTCCCGTACGATGCTGCTCAGCTTCGTGGGAACTTTGACAAAGCTGATGTCCCCACCCTCCAGCTTCGAGATGTTCAAGAACTTGTCCGTGAGGTTCATGAGCCTCTTACTCGCGTTCGTGACACTGGCCATGTACTCCACCTTCTCCTCGTCCGTGAACTCGTCCCAGTTGGCCATCAATGTCTGCATAAAACCATCGATGACGGTTATCGGCGTCCTGAACTCATGAGATGCAACCTGAATGATCTCCGATTTGAAGTCGTATGCCTTGTGAAGGTCGCTGTAAACCTTTTGCAGCTCGTCCAGCTGGAAGGCCAGTTTCGTTGAGAGGGCGTAGTTGTCGATGTAGAGGCCGAATAGCTCCGCAGCCTTCTCGAGGAAACTGATATCCGTGCTCGAAAGAGCCTTCTTTGCCACCTTTTGGCCGACCAGTAGGTACCCGATCCTCTCCTGAGAAACCTTCATGGGTAAGCATGCCGAGCAGCCGGTGCTCTCGAGGTCGCTCCCCATCTTGTGTTCTCCATCATTCTTTGGCCAACGTAGCAACTCTTCCGTAACCACAGTTGTCGCAATGTTGTCCAGCCAGGGCATGAAGTGGCAGTTATCGTTGATGTGATGGCTGATCGAACCGTCGGACTCCTGCCTGCAATCGAAGTCCCAGCACGTTTCGTTCACAACTCCGGGAGGGATCACGATGCTGATCTCTTCAAGGCCGAGCGGTGTCACCACGTGAGCAAGCGCTGCCAGCAATCCTGCGTTTGGGTCGGTCTGGGCAGCTAGCTTGGAAGAAACGTCTTCGAGCAGTCCCGGCTCGTCATAGAGCTCGGAGAAAAACAGGCGAGATGAAAGCCTGTGGATATGCTTCCATACATCCTGTGCGAAATAGATGATTACCATGAATACAAGAAGGAGAGAGGCATACTGAGCCGTAGCGCTGAGGTTTATTGCCTGGAAAAGTATTGCCAGTAATACAATCGGCAGTGAGAGGAGCAGTGTGCCGATAACAAAGACACTTGTCTTGCGAAGTATGATCCGCGTATCCAGCAGGCGGAGTCTCACAACCGAATATGTTGTGAATCCCACAGGGATCAAGCCAGCCAGGAAGACATAGTTCGTGGAGATATCGTTTCCCAGAACTGCGGGGAGGACAAAGGCGGACAGGACGAGTACAGGAACAAATATAACTATCCCATAAAGCACGACGCTTGTTCTAGCACGGTCGATTCCCGTGGACCGCGACCACTTCTTGGTGATGAGATAGATACTGACAACGCTTGACAGGACAATGACCGCAGCGGCAACTGGGAACAAGAAGGCGGTCTTCGATTCCAGAATTCCCTCGAAGTATCTTGCGGACTTGAAGACCATGGGTGTCAGTGATAAGAGCGCGACACACGACCCTACCATTAATATCGACCAATGAACCGGCTTTGGAGGGGCATGGTCCAGGTACAGTCCGATTGAGAACAGCAAGAAGAATACCGCTGTCATCACTCCTGAAGCGTACGCCCAGCGGAAGGTCCAGAGCGTGAAGACGTTGTTAGGTGTGGGCAGTATCTTCTCGGCAAATCCGGAGAGGAACCACATGCCCATGAATATCATTGTGAAGGCGAGCATGCGGTGCAGGTAGTCCTTGCGGTTGTTGCGGAATACGAAATAGGCGAGTCCCCACAGCACGCATGCGGCGATAACCGTCAAAAGGAACCCTATGAAATACCAGTCCTCGTGAGACAAAGCGCCCCCCTAAGACCTGCGTCGTAAGTATAAAATCGACACGCGGGAGCTAAAACTTTAGCTTTTTCCAAACAATTTTTTCGCCCGCCGAGGGACAAAATCCTCTACGTGCCAGGGAGTGATGACCGGTCTGGCGGCCCGCCGGAGGTCTCAGCCGGTCCGGAGCGCGGGATTCTGAACGTGATGGTAGTGCCTTTTCCCTCTTCGCTTTCCACCCCGATGGTCCCGCCGTGAGCTTCGATAAGTCCCTTGCATATCGCGAGTCCCAGGCCCGCCCCTCGCTCGCGGGAGTCCGTGGTCAGGTGCAGGCGAGAGAACTTCTCGAACACCTCGCCTTTGAACCGCTCGGGGATGCCCCTGCCCGTATCGCTCACGGCGAAGTCGAGCTCATCCTCTGAAGCCTTCACCTCAACTGAGACCACTCCCGAGTCGGTGTACTTGATTGCGTTTGCGATGAGGTTCTCGAGGACCCTCTGGAGCGCTTCCCCATCGACGTAGGCTTCAATGTCTTCACGGGAGAACGAGGTCTCGAGCTCCAGGCCTTTCTCGTTTGCCACCGCGCCGAACAGCTTCGCGGTCCTTTCGACGAGCCGCCGGATGTCGGTCTTCTCTCGCCTGATAGCGACCCCGCCCGCTTCGATGATCGTGATGTCAAGAAGGTTGTTGACCAGGCCGACCAGGCGCTCCGTCCCTGTCTTGGCGATGTCCATGAGCTTTTCCCCGTCCTCGTCCAGCCCCCCGGCCAGGTGCTGGTCCAGGACCTGCATCGCCCCGTTGACCGCCGTGACAGGTCCCCTCAGCTCGTGGGAGACCGACTCGATGAACTCCGTCTTGAGCCGGTCCGTCTCGAGCAGTTGCTGGTTGAGCTCGAGCATCGACTCCTCCATCGCGAGGCGCGCGGCAAGCCGCCTGTCCTTGTTGTGGCTCCACAAGATCCACTGGAAGAGGACCAGGGCCAGCAGGATGCTCCCCACGACGGTGAAGACGATGCCTATCTCTTTGATCTGGTTGAACGACGAGAGGGCCCGGTTCACCCCGACGTCCGTGCCGAGCAGCGCTACGGGCAGCCCGCCTTCGCCGACGACGTAGGCGTTGGCGCTGATCCACGTGCCCCACCTGTCCGTTATCGGGCCGAGTATCCAGGGATCAGGGCTCTTCTCTCCCTCGAATGGCTTGAACTCCTCAGGCTTAGCCTCGAAGTAGACCTGCCCGGGCGGTGAGTAGTCCGGTGAGTCAGGGTTTTCCGCGTCGACCAGGAAGATCATCCTGCCGTCCTGCGGCCTCATGAGGTAGACGAAGCGTATGCGGGAGTCGGAGTTCTTGATGCGGACGAGCTGCTGCCGCAGCCTGTCGAATTCCGGCGTGCCGATGTCGCTTTCCGTACCGGAGAGAGCCTCGACGTCGGAGGCCTCGATACTGGCGGCGGCCGCGGCGGCCTGGAACTTCCGAACCTCGAAGTACTGCTCACGCTGGAAATCGGCGACTGCGAATGTGACCAGGAAGCCCGCGACGAAGAATGCCGCCACAAGCGCGAACGCGAGCAGGCCCCTGATGACCGTCGCCTTGTTGCTGGACATCCACCTCTTTTCGGGAGCGAATTCAGGTACGCTCTCTATGAGCATGCTCATGCGGCCTCCGATTACCGGGGTCAGGCCTTCTTCAGACTTATCGGGCTTACAAGGGGACGGGTTAAGCCGCCCGGTCGGGAGCCCCGGTTCCATTCTTGTAGACGCTCGCGGCCCCCGATCCGTTACAGGTCCGGAGAAGGTCGCGCCCGGGCGGCGGGGCCGTCCAGGCGGTCAGGCCCGGTCCGTGACCACACAATCCTCGCAGAACCGCCAGAGGAGTAACGCGGCAGCCAGGGCCATGACGGCACCGAAGAAAAAGGCGAGCCCCGGCCCCCGGGCGGCGGAGCTCTGCCAGATAACGCCGAAGATAATGCTGGCGAAGAACTTCGAGATGCCGTCGGTCATGTGATAGACGCCGAAGGCCGTGCCCTTCATCTCCGGTGGGGCGAAATCAGCGACGTACGCGCTCAGGCAGCCCTGCGTCAGTCCATAGAACACACCGTAGGCCGCGATCAGCAGCCACGTGTAGACGAGGCTGTCGGCCAGCCCGAATCCCAGGTAGATGAGCCCGTAGAGCACGAAGCCGATGAGCAGTGTCTTTTTTCGCCCGATGCGGTCCGAGAGCATTCCTCCCGGGGTCGATACAGCGCTGTAGACCACGTTGAACACCATCCACAGCAGTGGGATCAGGTACGGCTGCATGCCGAGGTCCTGGGCCCGCAGCAGCAGGAACGCGTCGCTCGAGTTTCCCAGGGTGAATACCGCCACTACGACCAGGAGCATCTTGTACCCGCGCGGGAAGCCCGCGAGGCTCAATTTCGGCAGGCGCGCCTCGGCTTCGAACTTCTTCTCCCGCAAGGCGAAGACGATGAGACCCACCGCGATGAGCCCGGGCAGGAACGCGGCAAAGAACACCCAGCGGTACGCGCTGTCCCCCTGGTCCCTGAGCAGCCACATCATGAGGAACGCTATTGCCGGGCCTATGACCGCTCCCAGCGTGTCCATGGCCCGGTGGAAGCCGTAGGCTTTGCCTCGTATCGAGGGATCGGTGGTCTCAGAGATGAGAGCGTCGCGGGGAGCCGTCCTGATGCCCTTGCCGACCCTGTCGACAAAACGTATCGCCAGGACCTGCCAGACGGCGTCCGCCGCGGCGAAGAACGGCTTGGCGAAAGCGGAGAGCCCGTAACCCGCCAGGATGAGGGCTTTTCGCTTCTCGAGCCTGTCCGAGATGTAACCCGAGAAACCCTTCAGGATGCTCGCCGTCCCTTCGGCGATGCCTTCTATCACTCCCAGGAACGCCGCGCCGGCGCCCAGCACGCTGGTGAGGAACACGGGCAGCAGCGGGTAGATCATCTCGGAGGAAGCGTCCGTGAACAGGCTTACAAGCCCGAGTACCTTGACTGTCCTGGAAAGCCTAGCCTGCCCCATAGCGCCGCCGTCGTTCATCGTCGTTTCTCCTCGACAACTTCTTCAACGAGTTCGCGTATCTTCTCCCGCGCCTCGGCCAGGGCCTTCTTGCCAGCAGGGGTAGCGCTATAGCACCTGCGCATGCGGCCTTCTACGACGCGCTGCCTGCTCTTGAGGTAGCCGCGCTCCTCCAGCCCGTGCAGCGTGGGGTAGAGCGTGCCGGGGCTGACCTGGTATCCGTGTGTCGCAAGCTCCCTCGCTATCTCGACCCCGCAGATCTCCCCGTCGTGGACTGCGTGGTACAGGATGTGGATCTTGATGAAGCCCGCAAAGAATTCCCTCTCCATTTCTCCACCTCGCAGTCGTGCAAGCATGCCGGGCGCCGCCGGCCGCACGCGCCACTTAAATATCGTATACCGATATCGGTTATCGATACTATCAGCCCGGTTTGACCGGGTCAAGCCCGAAGGTTCCTCATGACTATCGGCAAGGATTCACCCTACGGCGGCCACCCCGGAAGACGCCCGGTCTGCAATTGTCGGCGACGTGTATGTCCAGGCGATTGCAGGTTCAAATCCGCGGGGATAGAATTATGGTTGCTTCATTCCTTAACGAGTTCGACCGGGGGGAGGGTCCGTTTGGCATCTATACCCGGAAGCTGGTGCCCCATCCGCCAGCCCCAGATACCCGGCGCCAAGATATCCTGCGAGGATTCGTGCGCGCTCTATATAGCTTCTTCCAAGCTTCCCCCTACGCACAGCTGCGCGATAACCGCCCTCGGGATATACGCCCTGCAGCGCATTGTAGTACCCAAGCAGGGCGGGGGTCCCGGCGAGGGTGAGGCAACCGGGGAAGACCTCTAGACGGAGGCACCATGGCCAAGCGCCAGAAGCAGGAGCGCAAACCGGGGGCTGCTGGAACCGAGGACAAAGACGAGCTCGGTTATCTCGCCAGCGACTATTACAAGGCCAGGTTGACCAAGGGGCTGCTGGGCGTGGAGCTCGGCGAAGGCTATATCGTAGAGATCCTGAACTACCGCACCAAGAGGGTCCTGCGCCGCGAGCTCTTCGATCATCCCGACGACGCCAGGAACGAGCTGAACCGTATCCGGGCAGACATCGATTCCTTCACCACCGAGGACTTCCGCCGGAAGTACCTCCAGCCCCCGGCCTGAGCCGGCACGGCCCGCCTGTTCTCACCAGCCCCTCATGCCAGGTCTTCAGCTATCATCTCGCTCACGTTCAACGCGCTCTCTGCCGCCATCTCGGTCCCTATTCCGCGACCGCCCGCGTCCGCGCCCACGATGTACAGGCCCGGGACGGGCAACCGCGGCTCGGGCCTGTTCTTCCCTATCTGCTTTACGTCCTGTGAAAGGCCGATCACCTCTCCCAGGTCACGACCGGAGATGTTTGCCGTGTAGGCTACGTCGGTGCGCAGCTTCCAGATCACGTGGTCGTCGATGCCCGGGTGCAGCATCGACATGGTGGCCTCGATCCGGTCGAGCACCGCGTTGTTCAGGTCCTTCTTCTTCGGGTCGGGGGACAGCACGGCGCCGGCCAGCACGAGCTGGCATCCCTCGGGAGCCAGGTCCGGGTCCGGTATGCTCGGGACCGGGTACATGATTCCAACGTACTTCTCCAGCGATTCCTGGTCGTTGATGTCCGGCATCCACAGGGTCATCGGGTACGGGACCACTTCGGCGTCCAGCGCGTACTTGACGCTCACCGCGCCGTATGAGGACCTGAGCGATATGGCCCACTCGAGGTAATCCGCTGGCAGGTGGTCCGAGACCATCCTCACCGTGGGCTGCAGACCCATGTTGGATACGACCACGTCCGCTTCGACCCGGCCGCACGCCTCGACACCGACGGCGCGACCGCCCTCCACGATTATCCCTTCGACCGGCCGGCTGTACTCGACGACGCCCCCCATGCGCTCGAGCGCGTCGAGGTAAGCCCTGGCCATCGCGCCCATTCCTCCCCTGGGGTAGGAGAGGTTCGCCTTTTCGGCCATCCCCGCGAAGCAGTAGATGAACTCGCTGGTCGACCCTGTGAAATAGGTGACCACGATAAGCATCCCGCAGGTGGCGTTGACCATCTGGTGGAACATGGGGTCGTCGGTAAATTTGTCCACGTACTCCTTGAGCGGGACCGTCTCGAGTGCTTCCATCTCGGCTTCAGGCTTCATGGTCGCCAGGTCCTTGAAGCACAGGAAGCAGTCATCGCGGTTCTCGGGCAGCACCCCTACGCCATCGAGGATGCCGTATATCGACTCGTCGGAGCCGTAGTCCAGCGGGTAGCGGGCCACCCTGTTCCCGAGCGCGATGCGGTTCCCCTGAATCTGGGCCCATTTGAGGTCTCCGCCCACAATCCGGTTTATCTCCCCGAGCGGGCCCAGTTCGCCGCTGCCCACCGCGTGAACGCCGGTATCGTAGGTGAAGCCGTCCTTCTCGAAGCTGGCCGCCTTACCCCCGCTGTAGCTGTTGCGCTCGAGGACTGTGACCTCGAATCCCTTTTCCGACAGCAACGCCGCGCAGCCGGCCCCGCCGATACCCGTACCGATTACCACCGCTTTCCTGCCGCCTGATGCCATTTACCGTACTCCCCTCTCAGATAGGCCTCCCATACTATACAGAAACGCGTCCCAATAATCAGCAGCATCAGGTCCGCAGGAATGCCCTTCGAAAGCGCACGGTTCGACCACGCGGCGCGGTTCATCATCACCCCCCGTTGGAGGTTTGGTAGAATTACCGGCAGGTCAACCCGGCAGTCGAACGGCCAGGTATGCGGTCTCCTTGCACCTGGAGAAGGGGGAGCCGGAACGCATGAAAAGCCCCGGCGAGTGGTGGCGAGCCGTCAAGCGGCAGAGGTCAAACCTGGTGCTCGTGGTCGCCGGATGCGTCCTCGTCCTCCTTTCGCCTGTCTGGCGTTTCGCGGTGGCGCCGGCCCTCAAGGTCGAGCCAACCGACCTGGAGCAGATACTCTACTACGACGGCTCGCTGACGGACTATGTGAATCCTCCGGGCCGACCGGTCCTGGGGACCGAACCTTCGGTCACGCCTTTGAGAATCGACAGGACTATCCTGAGCAAGCCGCTCCTCAGCACGTCCGGCGTGTCCATCGTAGAAGTGGAGACCTTGCTCGTGGCCCCGGGGCAGGAATTATCCGACGTCGTTCACACGTACGCGCTGGACAGGCAGACCGGGGAGATGGTGCGCAGCCCGAAGGCGGACCGCACGCGGACCGGCTACTACATAGTGTTCCCCTTCGACTCGCCCAGGAGCGAGGTGCCGTTCTGGAATGAGCTCACGGGTAAGACGCACCCTGCGGAATTCGAGAAAGAAGACGTCGTCGATGGGCTCCCGGTACATGTTTACTCATTCGCCTTCGGAAACCAGCCGACCCTGGAGGCCCCTGCAGGATTTCCCGCGTCAATGGATGGGGCGGGACTAAAAGATGTCCTCTCCATGCCTGACCTTTCGGTGTCGGATACCGAGGCGGTCGCACTGTCGTACACGGCCAGTTCGGCTGCCGAGCTAAAGGTGGAACCGCGCATGGGGATCATCGTCGAAACGCGGGGCGAGGAGTCAGTATCCCTGTCGGCGCGAGATCCCGGCGGCCGGCTTATCGTGACCAGGCTGCTCCACAAGCTCGAGTTCAAGCAGAACAAGGTCAGCGTGAAAGCCGCCGTGCAGTTCGCTCGAGAAGAGGTCTCCAAGCTCAACCTGCAGTTCGTGTACCTGCCGCTCGGCCTGCTGGTCCTGGGGCTTGGGGTCCTGGTTGTGGGCCTCTTCGCCGGCGTGCACTTAGTAAACGGGGTCAGGCCGGAGAATTAAGGTCGAGACTGCCAGACCTACCTGTTGCATAAATTCTCCGGCCTGACCCCGGAAGTTAAGCTGCTACACGCGGTCGGTGTAGATGTCGAACGGCAACCCGCCGGTCATGAACCTCTCCAGGTCCTCGCCGTCGTAAAGCTTCATCACGACCCGGCGCAGCTTACCGCTGAGAGTGTCAATGGCCGCCTTGGTGAGGGGCCCGTCCTTGAAGCCCGAGAGGTCGATCGGCGTGCCGATGCGGACCAGAACCCTCTTGTAGAGCATGAACCTCAGCGGGCCCTCGTCGGCGGCGGGATGCTTCACGTAGGTCTTCACTACCTGGCCGGGCACCGGGGGCAGTTCCACCTCGGCGCCGGGTATTACGGCCGCGGGGATAACTGGGACCCCGGCCTCGAGGGCGATACGGGCGAAGCCGGTGCGGAAGTAGCTTATCTTGCTCACCCTGTCCGGCCTCATGAACGACTCTATGCCCTCGGGGAATATGCCCACGATCTCGCCTTCCTTCAACAGTTCGACCGCCTCATCGAGTCCGAGGCTGCTGCTGTCTCCCCCTTTGAGTGACAGGCGCACCATCCCGGTCATCCGATAGAACGTCTTGACCATCGGCACCACGAAGCCGTGGGAGCCCGCCACGAAATGTATGTGGCGGTCCACCTCGTTCATCAGCGCGAGGGGGTCCAGCACAGAGCGGTGATTGCAGATGAGGAGAGCGCCTCCATCGTGCGGCATGTTATACGTGCCCTCCGAGCGTATGCGGAACGCGAGCTCGAGCCATGGCCCGAACACCGTCCTCATGGTCTCATACGCCAGCATCTGATATACGTTCATGGCGTCACCGTCTGAAGCCGGTTGAAGATGACGAGGAGCAGCCGTGAATGACGGCCGCCCTCAGCCCTAAAGGATACGTCCTGTGCCGGGGCGCCGCAAGCGCGCCGCGCCTTTGTCGGCCGGCCGCGGTCATGTAGAATTGGCTGGCCGGCCGCGCGACGGAGGAGATGCCGCTTTGAGAGTCACTTTCATATACCCCGATTATTTCGAGACCCAGGACATACACATCGAGCCCCAGGGGCGCATGTACCTTGGCATCGGCTACCTGTCCGCGTTCCTCAAGCGCGCCGGGCACCAGACCGAGCTGGTCCACCTCGTGAGGCCGGAGGGGCGCGAAGGCCTGGTCGAGAGCGTTTCACGGAGCAGGCCGGACCTCGTTGCGCTCAGCGCGACCACTCTCCAGTTCGGCAAGGTCCGCCAACTGGCCTCCTGGGTAAAGGATGAGCTCGGGCTCCCGGTGGTATGCGGCGGGGTACACCCCACGACCGCACCCGAGGAAGTCATGGGAGAGCCCGCGATTGACTACGTCTGCGTCGGTGAAGGCGAGGAATCCCTGCTCGAGCTCTGCAACGCCCTCCAGTCTGGAGAACCGACAGAAGGCATCGCGGGCATATGGAGCAAGAGCGGCGCATCTGTTGCAAGAAACCCCGCGCGGCCCCTGGTCGAGGACCTTGATTCCCTCCCCTTTCCGGACCGGGAGGTATTCGACACCTCGAAATTCGCCAGAAACCAGAAGAACAGGCTCTCTATAATGGCTTCGCGTGGCTGCCCTTTCCACTGCAGCTACTGCTGTAACCATGTGCTCAGGAGCGTCTACCCGAACCCGGAGAGCTACGTCAGGTTCCGCAGCCCGGAAAACGTCATGGCGGAGATCGACGAAGCGTTGTCCCGGGACCCCGGCCTGGAGCAGGTGCGTTTCGAAGACGATATCCTCACGCTCGACCGTCGGTGGTTCAGGCGTTTCGCGGCACTGTACACAGACAGGGTCCGACTCCCGTTCATCTGCAACGCCAGGGTCGACCTGCTCGACGAGGAGATGGTCAGCCTGCTTGCCGGAGCGGGCTGCAGCGCGGTAGCGATGGGCATCGAGAGCGGAAACGCCTGGCTGCGCAGGAACGTCCTGAAGAGGAACATGACCGACGAGAAGATATGCCGGGCTTTTGACCTGTGCCGCCGGTACGGCATAGACACGGTCTCACTAAACATGACCGGCTTCCCCCGTGAGACCATCGGGATGGCGCTGGACACCATCAAGATGAACTCGAGGGTGGAGCCCGGACTCGCCCAGGTAACGGCGCTCGTGCCTTTCCCGAATACCAGGATATTCGAAGTCTGTGCCGACGGCGGCATGCTCGGCGCCGAAGACCTCGATACCCTGTTCTCCGGGCGCTCCGGCCTGCAGCTGGACGGCATGTCCCGCGAGCAGGTGAACATGGTCTGCGAGAACTTCGTGCTCCTGATGGTCTGGTACAGGAAGCTCTCCGCGATGAAGAGTCCGCTGGGCGCGGCGGCGGTGAGACTGCTCGACTGGTTCCTCTCGAGCCGGGCGGTGCCTGGCGCGTTGCGCGAGATGGTCTTGGAAAAGGGCCGTTACAGGTTGGACTGGAAATACTACATCGGTATCGACTACTAGAGGTGCTGATGGGACGGGGGCAGAAGCCGCAGGGGGCGATAGAGAGGTTTGACGCGTGGGCCTCCTCATACGAGAAGTCGTTTCTCTGGAAGCACTTCTTCGAGCCGGTACACCTGGTGATGATGGCGGAGTCCGGGGACGTGACCGGGCTGAGCATCCTGGATCTCGGCTGCGGCACCGGGGACATGCTCCGCAGATTCTCGATGGCGGGGGGCCGGCGAGTGGTGGGCATCGATGCGAGCGCCGGCATGCTCCAGGTCGCCGCAGACCTGTGCGGGGATTACGCCAACATAGAGCTGGTAGCCGGCTCCGCCGAGGCCCTCCCCTTTCAGGAAGGCGAGTTCGACCTGGTGACGTCGTGCATCGCCTTCCACCACTTTCCAGATCCGGGGGGCACGCTCAGGGAGATACGCAGGGTCCTCGGGCCCGGCGGACGCCTGTGCGTCTGCGACCTCGACGGAGAAGGGCTCGCAGGGCGGTTGATGCTCGCGTACGGACGCTTGAAGAAAGACGACCGCTACTTCGACCGCCCCACCATGCTGGAGATGGCGAGGGAGGCGGGCCTGGAGACCCACGGCGCAAGGAAGGTCCGCGCTTTTCCCCCGGTCATGATGGTGAACGCCTGCAGGCCGGATGGGCCGGGAACCGGTTGAATGGCGGGCAACGGTGAAGTCGTCCAGGCTCAATCCCGCGTGGGGGTCATGTCGCCATGATATGGAAAGCATTCGGCTCGGCTTTCGGGCTGACCTTCATCGCTGAACTTGGGGACAAGACGCAGATAGCCATCCTGGCGCTCTCGGCCAGGTACGGCTGGCTTCCCGTTTTCCTCGGGGCGTCTGCCGCTTTCGTTGTGCTCAACGCGCTCGCCGTCACGGTGGGAGCGGTAGTTGCGAGGTTCGTTCCGGAAGAGGTAATACGATACGTCTCCGCCGCGGTCTTCATCGTCTTCGGGCTGCTCGCGTTCAAGCCCGAGAATGAAGAGGCGGAGGAGCCGGACGAGAAAGAGGCCGGGGCGCGAGGTCCGTTCCTGACCTCGCTGGCTGTGGTGGCCCTGATGGAGCTCGGCGACAAGACCCAGCTCTCGCTGGTCGCGCTGACCTCCAAGTACAACGCGCCGTTCTTCATCTTCCTGGGGGGCACGCTCGCTCTCTTGGCAACGTCCCTCATAGGCGCGCTCCTGGGTAAGTGGCTGTCACGGTTGATACCCTTCAAGTACATCAAATGGCTTTCCGGCGCGGTGTTCATAATCTTCGGGGTCCTCATAGGGCTCGACGTTCTCTAGAGCCGTCCTTCCGATGCGGACATCCGTTCTTCTGCTGAATGCGGCGTGACCTGATGGTAGAATTGCTGCAGGAGCGTGCCTTTCGAACGGGTCGGTCAATTCGACCTCCTGGGGGGATCCAGATGGAGTTCAAACGGCAGTTCAACAGGCGGGACCTCGAGAACCTCTTCGATGAAGACTTCAGACTGCCCGATGATTTCATGTTCGGGGTCGCCAACGCGGCGTACCAGGTGGAGGGCGGGTACAACGGGCCCGGCGAGCCGCTCAACAACTGGGTCGAGCTCGAGCGTGCCGGGAAGGCCGAGCCGGCCGGTGAGGCCGTGCGCTTCTGGACCGACTACCCGGAACACATAGAGCTCGCCAACAGCATGGGCTTGAACGGGTTCCGGATGAGCCTCGAGTGGGCCCGGGTCCAGCCCGGGACGGGCCCCGGCACCGGGGAAGTCCCCCCGTACGACGAGGCGGCTATCGAAGCTTATTCCGACATGCTGGCCGCGCTGATGGAAGCCGGGCTCGAGCCCGTGGTGACGCTGCACCACTTCACGCACCCCTACTGGCTGGGGATCGACCTGTGGCTCGACCGGGGGAAGCTGGCGCTGTTCCGCGCATACTGCGAAAAGATGGCCCAGTCCCTCAACGCCTTCCTCGTCGAGAAGCACTCACTGCGCCCCGTCAAGTACTGGGTGACTATCAACGAGCCCAACGTATACGCGCTCCTCACCTATACGCTTCCCTTCTTCCCGCACGGGACGGCCGGGCTCTCTAAGGCCGCGCAGTGCTGGAGTAATATGATCGACGCGCACTGCAGGGCTTACGACGCGGTCCACCAGGTCTATCAGTCGCACGGGTGGGAGGACCCGCTCGTCAGCTGCAATAACTTCCACTTCTCCACGTACTACCTGGACAAGGTGATGACCGACCTCATGCTCGCCCGCCGCAACGGAGTGGAGCGCGGCGACCTGCCCGCGTATATCGAAAGGAGCAAGGCCGCCTGGGACGCTGAGATAGCGAAGAGCCCGCACCCCGTCAAGTCACACTGGTTGAACGTCAAACTCGAACAGCTGGTCGACCGGCTGACGCCGAGGACGTTCTCACTCGAGCGACTCTCAGACGGCATAGACGCGATATACTCCTCCCCGCTCAGCGACAAGCTCGATTACCTCTCGACCGATTACTACGACGCGTTCCTCCGCTATCACGCGAAGCTTCCCTCCTTCAGTGACATTCGGGAAGGCCGTTTCACCCCCAGCGCCGAGCTCTGGGAGCAGGTCCTCAACCCCGCCGCGCTCTACCACTTCCTCAAGGGCGAGATGATCAACGGGGACGGCCTGTCGATGATACTGCTGGAGAGCGGCATGTGCTACCGGGTCCACAACGGGATGGTCGAGCCGAGGCGAGACGGCGCGACCCGAGACAGGTTCCTGCAGGGCTACATCTACGAGGTGCTCCGTGCGCTGAAAGACGGAGTCCCGGTGAAGGGATACTTCCACTGGACCATGGTCGACAACTACGAGTGGGGCTCATACGAACCCCGATTCGGGCTGTTCACGGTCGACAGGTCGCGTACGCCGGCCAGGATAAGCTCAGTCGATGCCTGGGGAGTGAACGCCGGGAAGGTATACGGAGACATTATCGCCGCCCTGGGCGCGGGAGACAGGGAGAGGATACTGGACGCCTTCTCCCACGACGACTGACACCGGGCCTCCGGCCCTGAGGTGTTATGCTATCATTCTTGCAGGGTCCCGGGCCGGCGGCCGGCCTGGACCCGCGGCAAGCGGTGCCACAAGAACGCTATGGATTCCACTTCGGACGGGTTGTGCGCGGCATTCACAGCGCCGGCCGGTGGGGCGGTGAACTTGGAACCTGACAGAACCCCGAGGATACTGGTGGTCGAGGATGAGCCCGAGACCGCGGAGGTCCTGAAGGGACTGCTCGAGCTGAAGAACTCCGCTGAGGTGGAGACCACGGGGAGCATCCGGGGAGCGCGGGAGCGCATCGCCTCTTCGGGCTTCGACCTCGTCACCGTCGACCACAAGCTGCCTGACGGCTCCGGGCTCGACCTCCTGTCCGAACTGACCTCCAGCGGGAGCCGCCTCCCGGTCATCGTGGTGACGGGCCGCGGAGACGAGGAGGTCGCAGCGGCAGCGTTTCAGCGCGGTGCCTCGGGGTACGTGGTCAAGAACGACAGGCTCGCGACGGCGCTCCCGGAAGCCGTCGAGAGAGCGTTGAGGGATTTCGTCCTGATGAAGGCTGTCGAAGCGGTCCGGGAGAGCGAATCCTTCTACCACACACTGTTCAACGAAGCTACCGACCCCTTGTTCATCGAGACTCCGGACGGCGAGATAGAAGAGGTGAACCTCGCCGCCACCCTGATGCTCGGATACACACACGATGAACTCGTCGGCAAGTCTGCCCTCGACCTGATCCCGCCCGCCAGGCGCAGGGAGTTCGAGGACGCGGTCGCGACCCTCGTGGCGGGCGAGGCGATTGAGTTCGAGAACATCACCAAGAGCGGGGCCCTGATACCTGTCGAGGTCATCGCCAAGGAGGTCATGACACGGCGTGGCACGCGGTACGTCATTGTGGCAAGGGACCTGACCGAGCGCAAGCGGACCAGGAAGGCGCTCGAGAATGAGCGCGCCTTCAAGGAGGACGCCCTCAACGTGATCCCCGACATCTTCGTGGTGGCCAACCTGGAGGGCAGCTTCTACAAGTGGAACGAGAGCTTCCGCGAGGTCACTGGATACTCCGACGAGGAGATCGACGCGATGCGGACTTTCGAGTTCTTCTCCCCCGAGGACTACATGCAGATGATGGCAGCGGTGGAAGGCGTCGCCCAGACCGGGCTTTCGCAGACGATCGAGCTCTCCCTGGTCGCCAAGGACGGCCGGAGGCTGCCCTACGAGTTCACCGGCTCTCTGATGCGCGACTCGGACGGAAACCCCCTGGGTATCGCCGGCACCGGCCGTAACATAACCGACAGGAAGCGCGCGGAAGAGGCGCTCAGGAACGTTATTAAGGAGACCAACGAGCGCAGGGAGGAGATAACGGCGCTGCTCGAGAGCACCCGGCTGGTCCTCGAGCACAAGGAGTTCAGGAAGGCCGCCAGGGAGATTTTCGACCTCTGCTGGAAACTCGTCGGCGCGGAGGCGGGCTTCGTCGCGGTCCTCGAGGAAGGAGGGGGCGGCCTCATCCTCGTCGAGCCCGAGGAACTGCGCGAGAGGTTCGAGGAGGCCGTTAGCATGCCGATAAGCCGAATCGGGACCCCGGCGTTCAAATCCGGCAAGGCCTTCTACGAGAACGATTTCCGTACCAGTGAGCTTGCCGACATGATCACGTCGGAGCAGCACCTGGCCATAGAAAGCATCCTGATAGCGCCCCTCCTTGTCGAGGGCGAGCCCGCAGGCATGATGGGCCTGGCGAACAAGCCCGGCGGCTTCACGGGCAGGGACGCGCTCATGGCGTCGGCGTTCGGCGAAGTTGCCTCAGTGGCATACCGGGACAGCAAGACGATGCAGCTGCTGCGGAGCAGCGAGGAGCGCTTCCGCTCTGTGGCCGAAACCGCCATGGAGGCAATAATCTGCGCCGACAGCGACGTGAACATCGACTTCTGGAACAGGGGAGCGGAGAACATATTCGGCTACAAGGCCGAGGAGATGCTCGGCAGGCCCCTCACCTCGATACTGCCGGAGCGAGAGCGCAAGGCGCGCCTTGAATCGATGATGAGGGAGCTCTCCGGGGGAAGCGCGGGTGGCCGGATATTCGAGCTGCCGGGGTTGAAGAAGGACGGCACCGAGTTCTCGATGGAGCTGTCGAGGTCTACCTGGAAATCCGCCACGGGCGAGCCGAACTTCGCGCTGATAGTACGTGATGTCACGGTGAGGAAGCAGGCAGAGGCGATCCTCAAGGACTCGGAGGAGCTCTATCGCACCCTCCTTCACACCTCCCCGGATGCTGTCGTCATCTTCGACCTGAAAGGGAAGCTGGTTGACCTGTCGCAGAGAGCCGTGGAGCTGTACGGTTTTAGCGAAGCATCGGAAGCGCAGGGAGCCGACGCCCTCGACTACATAGCCCAATCCGACAGGGCGAAGGCGGTCGAAGCGATCGAGAGGGAGCTCAAGGGCGAGGTGCCCAGGAACCTCGAGCTCAACATGGTCCGCTCAGACGGGGTCGAGTTCGTGGCCGAGGTGAGCGGTTCCTGCATCCGCGACGGGGAAGGGAGGCCGTGGGGATTCATCAACATCATCAGGGACATCACCGAGCGAAAGAGGGCCGAGCACGAGCTCCTGGTGCTCAACCAGGAACTCGAGGGGTACGCCCACCTTGTTTCCCATGACCTCAAGGGGCCGCTCGGCTCGATGATGGCTGCCAGCCTGGCCTTGCGAGGCCTCTTGAAAAGCGAGTGGGACGACCAGACAGTCGAGGGCGCGCTGGACCTCGTCAACATCATGGAATCCAGTGTCAGGAAATCGACCGTGCTCATAGACGACCTGCTCGAGCTCGCAGAGGCCGGGCAGAAGCCCTACGACGTAAATGCTGTGGATATAACCGCTCTGGTCGCACGTATCCTCGGCGACAAAGAGGGGGACCCACGAGCCGCGCGCCTGAAGGTCCGCCTTGACCCGGACCTGGGTAGCGTCGTAGCGAATGAAACCCATATGTACCTTCTCTTCAGCAACCTGATAACCAACGCGATAAAGCACAACAAGGCAAGGAAGCCCGAGCTGGCGATCGGGTACTCCGAGCGCGGTGAGGACGGCCTGCATCGGTTCCTGGTCAGGGATAACGGGCCCGGGATCGATCCCGCGGACATCGAGAAGATATTCCTTCCCTTTTTCACCGGCGAGACAGGCGAGACCGGCATCGGCCTTGCAACCGTAGCCAAGATAATCGAGCTTTACGGCGGGACCATTCGCGCCTATAACGACGGCGGCGCCTGCTTCGAGTTCACCCTCCGCGACTACTCCTGATAGCAGGTTGCTCTCCCTTTGTGGTAGGATTCTTCCTGTTGTGTTAACAGCCTGACGCCTGGAGGGAGGTACTGAAACCCCCGGCTTATGAGTTCGGTCATCAAGAAACGGCGCAAGAAGATGCGCAAGAAGAAGCATAAGAAGCAGCTCAAAAAGAACCGCCACAAGAACAAGTAGTAGTTCCTGAAGCTCTTCCCCGCCTGGAGAGCCTAGAGCAGAACCCTGAAATCTCCGTTCGGGGTCCTCCTGGCGGGGGCCCCGTTCACGTCCAGGGTGTACTCCCGCGATGGGCCTGAGAGCTTTATCTCCATCTCGACGGGAGCATCAACGTGCTTCTCCACCTCCAGGTAGAGCTTCGAGCCATCAACCTCCAGGCCGTCGACCCGGCAGCCGTTGATCCCGAAGGCCCTCTGCCTCTCAAGGTCCACGTGTATGTCCCCGTAGTGCTTCTGAGCGTAGGCCGCCGCCTGGCACGCGCTGCCGGCGCCCCAGTCTGAATCCAGGAACCCCGGGACCCGGTAGTCGTAGCCGAAGTGCCCGTAGTTCTCGTTGACGGATCCGGTCTCCTCCGGCGGTGCAGCCCGCATATTGCCTATCGCAACCAGCCTGTTCTCTTCGATGTACATGAGCGTGAAAGCCGCCCTCAAGGCGGCGATACCCCTCTCCATGTGCTCCGGAAGGCCGGTTATGCGGTAGTAGTCCATCAACAGCGGTGCCATGAGGGCGGTCCGCGAGTCGTTCCACTCACCGTCGGTGTTCATCGCGCCGAATCCCCCGAACGCGTCGATAGAGAGGAAGGGCGGATCCCAGACCTGCTGCAGCAGGCACAGGTGGTTGAGCACCTCGAGCCCGAGTGACAGGTAGTCCGGGTCGAGCGTCGACAGGTATGCGAGCCTCAGGGCTTCAGCAGCCCAGTACATGCTCATCGCGTTCTGAGGAAACGAACCGGTGTAAGTGTCGAAGAAGCCGAGCTTCTTGTGGGAACAGGAGTAGAACGTCTCGTAATCGAACCACTTCTGCTGTGGGATGACTTCCGTGGCCAGGAAATCGCAGGCCTTGATGGCGGCCTCGAGATAGCGCGCGTCGCTCTCGACGGCGAAGAGGCGCGCCAGGAACATCGCCGGGCAGGCCGTGGTGGCGCTCTCCCTGAGCTCGGGCTCCGAGGTCACGGTGTCGCCGGAGGGTCGGACCCACGAGGGAAACGCGCCTGAAGGCAGCTGCGCCTTCAGAAAGAACCCCGCGAGCTCGTGGCACCTCGCCAGGAGCCTCGGGTCTCCTTCGTGGTCCGTGAACCACATCGTCATATAGTAACCAGTCGTGGCGCAGTCGGCAGTGTGGTACCAGTCGACGTGCTTGAAGCCGCGGGTCCCCTTTGACCAGAACAGGCCCTCGTCGGTCGCGTAGCACACCGCCGGGACCGCTCCCTCCTCGCGGGGTGCCAGGATGGCCAGGTTCTTGACCGCCAGCGACCGCTCGAGCAGCTCGTGGTCTCTCCACTTGCGCGCGAACCAGTAAGCCCCGTAAGCGCTCCTCAGGTTGTTGAACCACGACTGGAACATAATCTGGGGAGGCACCGTCGGCCCGGAGCGGTAGAGCGCCGATTCGATGAAGCGACCCCACTGCCTCTCGGAGGCAGCCTGTATGACCGTGCGGTTCACCCAGAGCACCAGGTCCTGGTACCGCAGGTACCGCCTGAGCTCACCGAGGCCCATCAGCCGCACGCCCCGGCGGGTCGCGAAATGCATGGCGACCGTCCCCCCGCACGGCTGTCCCTCGATGCTGAACCTCCTGAACAGGTCGGGGCGCTTGAACATCCGGTTGAGGCCCGCCGACGCGTAGCGGTCCAGGCTTGCCGCCTGCGGCGCGCCCGATTCAAGGTGCTTCCGCGCGTAGCTGTCCCAGAGGAAAGCCGTGGCGTCCCTGCGCCCGAAGCCGCCCCTGTCGAGCGCAAGGTGGTACGCGAGGACCAACGGCGTTCCCGGCGCGTACTCGGTCTCCCTCTGAAAGTCGTTTTCGAAGTACACATGCCCCTTGACCCGGCTGCGGCCCAGCCCGAAGCACGCGGCCGGCGCGCGGTTCTCGCCTCCGGAGACGAGGAAATCCATGTAGTAACGCGCGCCGCTCTCGATGTAGGCGGGCTCGAGGAGCTCCAGGTCGGGAATAACGGCAAAGAACACGTCGCCGCTCTGCATCATCACCACCGGCGAGCGGAAGACGTGGTCGCCTATCACCATGTCGGAGCGGGGCCTCAGGTGCGGCGTATACCAGTAGTCGAGCGACCCGCCGGCCTCGGTCCCGCGTGCTCTGATGAAATCGTAACGGTCGAAGACGCGGTTGAGCTTGACTTCCACCCCGGGGGTCAGGGTGTGGACCACGTGGACCATGGGCAGGTCCGGGGACAGTGTCACCGTCGTCTCTACCGCGAGCCCGCCCCGGTTGTCTGAAAACCTCAGCCCGCGGCCGTCCCCGGCCGTCTCCGTGACCGGGGCGGCCTGGGACACCTCGTTTCCGCCCACCACCAGCCGCGGGAAAGCGGCGCCCTCGTGATAATAGCGGACCTGCCTCGCCCCGAGCAGCACCGCCGGAAGCCACTCACCGTGTCCGTCCGGCACGAGCAGCGTGATGAAAGGGTGCACCCCTGGCTCGTTGAGCTCGACCCTGACGCGGTCGTTTTCGATGCTCGCAGCCGGCACTGCCGCTCCCCGTCTCAGCGTCTCTTCGGCGCGTTCTCCGCCTCCATGAGGGCCATCTGCTCGGGAGTGCCGATGAGCACCAGGAGGTCGTCCTCTTCGATATGGGTATCGACAGATGGATTCGGGTTGAACACCTTCTCCCCTGCTTTCCTCACCGCCAGTATCGTCACCCCTGTTCGCTCCCTCAGCCTGGTCTGGCTTATACTCTGCCCCAGCAGGCCGGAACCCGGGCCCACCTTCATCTCGCTCAAGAAATACTCGGGCAGGTTGGTCACCATCGCGATATCGAGGAATTCGCAGGTCCCGGGCCTGACGAGCAGGTTGGCCATCCGCTTGCCCGCGATCTTGTGCGGGGATATCACCCTGTCGGCGCCCACCATCTCCAGCTTCTGCTCGGACTCGGGCTGGTCCGCGCGGGCGATCAGCAGGATGTTCTGGTTCATCGTCCTTGCCGTCAACACGACGAAGAGGTTGTCGGCGTCTGAACGAAGGGCGCTCACCAGGCCAACCGCCCGCTCGATTCCCGCGTCGAGCAGGCTCTCGTTCTCCGTGGCGCTGCCGTGCACGGCGAGGTGTCCTTCCGCCACGCACTCCTTGTAGGTCTCTTCGTCGGTCTCGATGACGACGAACCGTTTGCCCTGGTCCGAGAGCTCCTCCGCCACACTGCGCCCGACCCTGCCGTACCCGCAGATGATGTGGTGGTTCGAAAGCCCAGCGATGTTGTTCATCATTCTCCTTCGCCCCCATACGTCGCCGAGCGCTTCGCTCAGCAGGTACTCGAAGAGCCCCGCGAGGAAGAAGAGCACCGCGCTCACGCCGATCGCTATCAGGAATATCGTGAAGTACATCCCGCCGGTATCGAGATGCCTGACCTCTTTGAATCCGACGGTCGAGATGGTTATTACAGTCATATAGAGGGCCTCGGTGAATGTCATCCTCTCTATCAGGATGTAACCGACCACACCGATGACCATCACCCCGAGCAGTACACAGACCGAGATGAACACGTGGCGCGCTATCTGCGACCTCTTGACGAGCATCCTCAGCCGTCTCAAACTCTCATATCCTCCTCCTGGAAGGGGCCTGCGCGTGCCTCAGCCCCTCGACCGTCGCACGGTCCGGCATCGATGGCTGTGCCCCCACGACGGTAACGGCAGCGGCGCCGGCCGCGTTCGCGAAATCGACAGCGTCGCCTGGGTGCGCCCCTTCGGCCAGCGCCACGGCGAGGCCGGCGGTGAAGGCGTCACCGGCGCCGGTAGTGTCCACGGCCTTCACCTGGTACGGCGGGAAATGCCAGGCTTCACCGCCGTCCACGAGCACGGCTCCCGAGCCGCCCATTTTCACCACCACTGTGGCACCGGCACGGGTGATGTCCCGGGCCGCCGCCGCCGCGGATTCGACGCCATCGATTACCTTTCCCGTAAGGGCTTCGAGTTCCTTCTCGTTCGGTGACACCACGTCGAAATGCTCGATGAGCGAGGCATTCACCTGCCTCGGAGGGCCGGCGTCGAGTAATGTGACCAGCCCCCTGCCGCGGGCGCGTCGAGCCCCTTCGCGCACGACCTCCAGTGGTATCTCCAGCTGAAAGAGCGCCGCGCAGGCGACGTCGTAGCATCCGTCCAGGGGGTCCAGGTCAGCGACGGTCATCGCCATATTGGCGCCGGGGTCTACCACTATGGTGTTCGTTCCCGTGTCTTCCTCGACGACGATGAGCGCCACGCCGGTCGCCGAACCGGGCTTCCTGGATACGAGAGAAGCGGATACCCCGTATTCCTCGAGCTTGCCGCTGAGGAAATCCCCGAAGTAGTCGTCCCCCGTGCTCGCCAGCAGAGAGGTCGCGGTTCCGAGCCTGTGGCAGGCCACCGCCTGGTTCGCTCCCTTGCCCCCCGCCACCATACGGAAGCCGTGGGCGTGGACGTTCTCCCCGGGACCGGGGATGCGCGGAGATATCACGACCATGTCGAGGTTGATGCTGCCGACTACCAGGATGCCCTTCGACACGAAGCCCCCTTTCACGGCATGAATCGTAACACAACGTCCCCGGGGGAACGCCCCGCCCGATGTTGAAGAATGGGGTCAGACCATTTTCGTTGCACTGGCAACATCTTCAACAACAGCAACAGCTTGTCCGCTGGACCGCTCAGCGGACTGGAGGGCTAAATATGGCAAGGCTCCTGGTCGGCACCTCGGGGTGGGTGTACCCTCACTGGAGAGGGACCTTCTACCCGGGGGACCTGGACGAGCGCGAGTGGTTCAACCACTATTCACACCGGTTCGACACGGTGGAGATAAACAGCACTTTCTACCGGCTCCCGCCGAGGAGCACTTTCGAAAGCTGGAGCCGCAACGCCCCTCCCGGATTCCTGTTCTCCGTCAAGGCCAGCCGCTACATGACCCACGTGAAGAAGCTGAAGGACCCCGAACAGGGAGTCGAGCGATTCTACGGAAGCCTCGCCGGCATGGGAGACCTCTGCGCCGCCGTACTCTTACAGCTCCCGCCCAGTTGGCGGGCGAACCCCGAGCGCCTGAACGAGTTCCTGGACATCGTGCCGCGCGAGTACAGGAGCGTCCTCGAGCCGCGGGACCGGTCCTGGCTCCGCGAAGAGGTGTACGAGGTCTTGAGGCGGCACGGCGCGGCGCTCTGCTTCGCGGACAGCCCGTTCTACCCGGCGCCTGAGACCAGGACGGCGGATTTCTCCTACTACCGGATGCACGGCGGGCGTGGTTCAAGCCGGCCGGGATACAGCACAAAGGAGCTCGAGGAGCTGGCGGTACGCCTTGGCGGCGAACTGGCGGACCGCCGGGACTGTTTCGTATATTTTAACAACGACTACCGCGCGTATGCCGTCGCGAACGCGCTCGAGCTGAAGGGCATGCTCGAGGGAAAGGATGGTGTCCAAGATGCCTGAGCTGCCGGACGTCGAGGCCAGGAGGCGCTACTTCGAGGAGGCAACCGCGGGAAAGAAGGTCGAGAAGGTCTCCGTCTCCGACGCCAGGATACTGGACAGGACGACCCCCGCGGCCCTTGCCAGGGGGCTCAAGGGCGCTCGTTTCACCGACACCAACAGGCGCGGCAAGTACCTGCTGGCCCACACCGACAAACCTGTGACCCTGCTGCTCCACTTCGGCATGACCGGTGACCTCGTGTATCGTGAGAAAGGTAAGCAGAGGCCGCGGTATGACCGTGCCGCCTTCTGCTTCGAAGGCGGCTCCTGCCTCCACTTCACCGACCAGCGCCTCTTCGGGAAGGTCGCGCTGTACCGTGAAACGGCCGACGAGGACATACCGGATATCGCGAAACTGGGTCCGGAACCGCTCGGCAGGAGCTTCACCCTCCGCAGGTTCGCTTCTATCGTCAAGGGCCACCGGACAACGATTCACCAGCTGCTGATGGACCAGGAGCTCATAGCGGGAATCGGCAACATCTTCTCGGACGAGATCACCTACCAGGCGGGCGTGCGCCCCGACCGCCTGACGACCAGCCTGTCAGACGAGGAGATAAGGCGCCTGTTCGACAGGACCAAATGGGTATTGAAGCGCGCGATACAGCTGAACGCCGACCTCGACGGCCACGCGGACACTTTCATCATACCGAACAGGGGAAAAGACGGGGAGTGCCCCGGCTCTCACGAAAAACTGGCGAGGAAGACCATCGGGGGACGGACCAGTTACTACTGCCCCTCCTGCCAGAAGTAATATCCGGGGTCACGTCTTGTTTGTTCATGTCCAGGATCTCATCGGCTGAATGAAGGGCGAATAGAATAAGACGTGCCCCCGGATATTACGCTTCGTACTCCGCGGCCATGAACGGCACGATCTTCGGGCCGCCGAGGACGTTCGACATGATGTAGATCGAGGCCGCCCTCTCGACTATCTCAGCGTGGAGAAGGGCGTCCCTGATCTTCTGTCCGACGGCGACCACACCGTGGTGAGCCAGGAGACAGGCGTTCCTGTTCCCCAGGGCGGCGACCGCGTTCTGCGCCAGGTCCTTCGTCCCGGGCATGGCATACTCGCCGAGTTCCACGGCGCCCAGCAGGGTAAACACCTGCTCCTCGAGGATGGGTGGTATGCTCTTTCCGGCGATGGCCACCGCGGTGCCCATGGTCTGGTGGGTGTGAACGATGCCCCCGACCTCCGGCCGCGCTTCGTAGATCGCCAGGTGCATGTTTATCTCGATGGACGGCTTATGCCTGCCTTCCACCTGCTCGCCGGCCATGTTCATCACGCAGATGTCCTCGTGCAGCATCAGCTCGTACTCGAGGGACGTGGGGGTGATCACGATGTAGTTTGTATTCGGTACCCTCACCGAGCAGTTGCCGGATGTCCCCGCCACCAGCCCTCGACGCGCCATCTCCTGGCCGGTGGTCAGGACTTCCTTCATAGCCTCGAGAACCATCTCGTCCATGCCGTTCTCCCTTCGAATGGAACGGGTCAGCCCGTTTGAGTGTCTTGTCGCGGAGCTCCGGGCCCATGCGGGCCCTTCCACGCCGTGGTTAATGTTACCATAGTCCCCTCGGAGAACTGACACCGTGGAGACACTCATGGCCGTGCCGCACGGAGGCCCTTTCATGGCGGGTCTCGACCTGGGAACGACCGGCGCCAAGGCGGGGATCGTCGACGCCGGGGGCTCGATCGTGTCAGCCGCCTCGGCGGCCTACAACACGTCCACCCCGCGGCCCGGCTGGGCCGAGCAGGACCCCTCGGACTGGTGGACGGCCGCCTGCACCGCGCTGAGACGGGCCCTCTCCGCTGTGTCACTGGACGCCGGTGAGATTGCGGGTATGGGGCTGTCCGGACAGATGCACGGCTCTGTCTTCCTTGACGAGCGCGGAGATGTCATAAGGCCGTGCATCCTCTGGTGCGACCAGCGCACCTCCAGGCAGTGCACCTGGATAACCTCCGAAGTCGGGACCGGCAACCTGGCAGCCTGGGTCCAGAACCCGGCCCTTGAGGGGTTCACCGCCCCCAAGGTCCTGTGGCTGCGCGAGAACGAGCCCGAGGCCTACCGTCAGGTGCGCCGGCTCCTGCTCCCCAAAGACTACGTCAACCTGCTCCTCACCGGCGCCGCCGCCACCGAGGTATCAGACGCCTCCGGCACCCTCCTCTTCGACGTTGCGCGCCGGGAATGGTCGGGCCCTATGCTGGAGAAGCTCGGCATACCCTCCGAGTGGCTGCCGCCTGTATTCGAGTCCGGCGAGCCCGTGGGAACCGTATCCGCCCGGGCCGCCGGGGAGACCGGCCTCAAGGCCGGAACGCCGGTCGCGGCGGGCGGGGCCGACAACGCGTGCGGCGCGCTCGGGATGGGGGTGCTCGCCTCGGGGAGGGCGGCAGTGAGCATCGGCTCTTCCGGTACGGTGCTGGCCCCAACGGCTTCGCCGAGCGTCGACCCGGGTATGAGGCTCCACACCTTCTGTCATGCGGTACCCGGGACGTGGTACATGATGGGTGTGATGCTCTCGGCGGGTCTCGCCCTGCGGTGGTTCCGCGACGAGCTGGGTGAACCGGAGAAGAGCGCGGCCGCGCTGAAGGACGCGGACGCGTATGACCTGCTGGTGCAGACCGCCTCACTCGCCCCTGCAGGCAGCGGGGGCCTGCTCTTCCTCCCGTATCTCACCGGTGAGAGGACCCCACACTCCGACCCGCACGCGAGAGGTGTTCTCTTCGGCCTCGACCTGACCAAGACGCGCTCCCACGTCATCCGCTCGGTCCTCGAGGGCATCACCTTCGGTCTGAAAGATTCACTCACCATCATGACAGACCTGGAACTGCCGCTCTCGTCGGTAGTCTCAGGCGGAGGTGGCTCGAGGTCGCGGTTCTGGAGGCAGATGCAGTCGGACGTCTTCGAGATGCCGCTCGAAGCTGCCGGAACAAGCGACGCCGCGATGCTCGGGGCCGCCATGCTGGGCGGGGTCGCCGGCGGTGTCTTCCCGTCGGTCGCCGAGGCATGCGACGCCGCAGTGGCCTTCGGAGAGCACCACGAGCCGGACCCCGGTTCGTTCGAGGTTTACCGGCTCGCGTACTCCCGCTTCAAGGCCCTCTACCCTGCGGTCAGAGGGCTGTTCGGGGACTAGTATTCCAGGTTGTTTTCCTTCTTTATCTGCTGGGCTTCGTTGTACGCCTTCTCGAGCTCGGACTGCAGCTCCTGCAGCTGCACCACCGTGGCCGAGTTCGCCTGGAACCACTGGGCGATGGCGGCCTGGTTGCCGGACTGGACCACCGGCATCAACGAATCAAGCAGGCTCTTTATGCCCTTCAGGGCGGCAGTGTCCGCGTCCACTGTCTTAACCATTGCGTCCGCGTACTGCTTGTAGTCCTCCACCCCGTTCAGGCTGTCGACCTTGACGTACTGCTCCCTTATGCCAGGCAGGTCCGCGAGACCCTTCTGGATGATCGCGTCGGCCTGCTGGAGGCCCGCCACGGTGAGAACCGCGTAATTCCCGGCCATCGCCCCCGCGAGCATCGGGGTCAGGATGGACTCCAGCTCCTGCGTGTTCTTCTGCGATGCCGCATAGTCGGCGTCAGCCGCCTTGAGATAATCCTGGGCCTGTTGCGTATCTCCCCCGCACCCGACCACCGCGAGGGCGGCAAGCCCCAGCACGACCACCAACACCAACGCGAGCAACTTCTTCACGGCGCCCCCTTTCCTCTCCTGCCAGATAAAACGCCGGCGCCCTCGCCGGCGGTAACAACTGTATCATTAATTCGACAAACACAAATCATGACCTACGTCGCGCGGGCTCCGGGCTCCCGCGTACCCCCGTTAGCCTTGCCGCACGCATGCCAATACCGCATAATTGCACTTATTCTTCAGGCACTTCGGAGGGGAGCCGTGAGAAACGATAAGTACCCGGACGTGGTGGATGTCCTGGTGGAGGTCCCGAAGGGCAGCCGCAACAAGTACGAGTTCGACCATGACAGCGGGCGCATAAAGCTCAACCGGGTCCTGTACAGCGCGGTGCATTACCCGGCGGACTACGGGTTCATCCAGGGCACTCTCGCGGAGGACGGGGACGAGGTGGACATCCTGGTGCTGCTGGAGGAGCCCACGTTCTCCGGCTGCCTGATGGACGCCAAGCCAATAGGGATGCTCGTCATGAGGGATGACAAGGGCGCGGACAACAAGGTACTCGGCGTGGCCGTAAACGACCCGCGTTGGAGGTACGTGAACGACATCCACGACCTCCCCCCGCACCTGCTGAACGAGATCGAGAACTTCTTCCTGACCTACAAGAGGCTCGAGGCGAAGGTCGTCACGAGCGAGGGCTGGCAGGACGCCTCGAAGACCAAGGCGTACCTCAACGCGTCAGTGGTCTGAGACGCCACACGTCACTCATTGCCATCACTGAGGGTATGACCCCGGGCGGCGAGCTCCTCATCCCCGTACAGCCTTCCAGCATGCCGGAGCTCCTCGCAGCCTGAGGGCTCATCGCATTTCCGCCATTTGCGCCTCTCCACGGGAGCGCGCCTCACATAGATTACAGACAGCACGGTGATCGGCAGAAGGCTCGCGAGCATTATGGCGAACCCGGCCGTCATCCCCCAGTCCCCCGTCAATGCCCTGTATACGAGGAAGCCCGTGATCATCGTGCACGATATTAGAAGCTGTGCCATGCCTTTCTTGCGCTTCTCCCCGATATCCCGGGCATCCGCCTGGTCCACCTCTTTCGGCCTGAGGAGGACCACGACGATGAGTATCACCGAGCCCACAAAGGGAAGCGATACGAACACGCGGTTGTGCGTGAAGTTATATCCCATGACCGCTAAGAACGTGGCGGTAACCAGGGCCACCCTGGCGGTGACCTGCCTGGCCCTCTCGAGCATGCCTGAGCCTTTCCGTGAAACGCACTGGAATTTGCGTCCCGTCTCGATTACAATACTCGCCTGAATCATATAACCGATAAAGAAACGGTATGTAAAGGCGCCAGCGATGGCGGCACCCAGCCGGAGAGGCTGGGTTTTTTTCTTGGAGGTGGGATGCCCGGCAGGAAAGTACTGATGGTGGACAACTACGACTCGTTCACCTACAACCTGGTCCAGTTCCTGGGCGTACTGGGGGCTGACCTGGTCGTCTTCCGAAACGACCACATGTCGCTCGAGGACGTCGGGCGCATGGCGCCGGATGCCATCGTGATATCGCCCGGGCCTAAAGCCCCCGTGGATGCCGGGATAAGCAAAGAGATACTGCTCGAGTTCGGGCCGCGCATCCCTACGCTCGGCGTCTGCCTCGGGCACCAGTGCATCGGCGAGGCCTTCGGTGGCAGGGTGGTCAGGGCGAAGAAAGTGATGCATGGAAAGACGTCCCGGGTATTCCATGACGGCCGCGGGGTCTTCGCCGGTGTCGATTCACCGTTCGATGCCGCTCGCTATCACTCGCTCGTCATAGAAGAAGAAACCCTGCCCGGCTGCCTCGAGGTCAGCTGCCGGACCGAGGACGGCGTGATCATGGGGGTACGGCACCGCGAGCACCCGGTGGAAGGGATACAGTTCCACCCCGAGTCGTTCATGACCGGGCCCGGGATGAAGATTCTAGAGAACTTCCTGGAGGGATGATGTCGACCGAAGGCGCTGCGAGGACGGTAGAGCGGTCTGTGGAGCTGGACGTGGTCGCGGTCGAGCTCGACGACGGCCGTGAGATGGTGGAGCTCTTTGACGAGGTGGCGCACCTCCCATATTCCTGTTTCCTGGATTCGAGCCTCCCCATGGAGAGGTTCGGCAACCACTCTTTCATCGGGTTCGACCCTTATCTCGTGCTGACCACACAGGGCCGCACGGCGACCTTCGACTACCGGGACGCGGGTGCGGTCTCGAGGGAGATGGACCCGTTCGACGCCTTGAGAGCCGCGGCAAGAGAGAGGGTGGTATGTCCCGGTGAGCGGCCTGCCGACCTGCCCCCATTCGCCGCCGGCGGCATCGGGTACCTCTCCTATGAGCTCGGACGTTACATAGAGAGGCTCCCGGCGAGCGTCGAGGACGACCTGCTGCTCCCGGAGCTCGGCTTCTGTTTCTTCGACACCGTGATAGCCGCCGACCTGCGGTCCGGCAGAAAATGGCTCGTGGCCTCGGCGCCGCGGGGGGGGAATCCGCTTCAGCTGGTAGAGAGGGCGCTCGAGCGGATCGCTCCGGGCGCGGGCCGGGGACGGGCGGGGGGCCCTCCCCAGGCAGCCGAGGACACAGACCTCGAGTTCGAATCAGGGTTCTCCAGGGATGAGTACCTCGATTCCGTCCGGGCGGTCAAGGAGTACATCCTCGCGGGGGACATCTACCAGGCGAACCTTTCCCAGCGGTTCAGCGCCCCCCTGCTGGAGCCGGCCTGGAGCCTGTATCGACGCTTGAGAGTCCTCAACGCCGCCCCGTTCAGCGCTTACCTCAACTTCGGCGGCTTCGCGGTGGCCTCCTCTTCCCCGGAGAGGTTCATGAAAGTGGACGGGCGCCTTGTGGAAACCCGGCCGATCAAGGGGACTACGCGCAGAAGCGACGACCCGGCCGAGGACGAGGGTTACCGGCAGCAGCTGCTCTCGAGCGCGAAGGACCGCGCCGAGCTGTCCATGATAGTGGACCTCGAGCGCAACGACCTGGGCCGTGTCTGCGACTACGGCAGCGTCGAGGTCGCGGAGCACGCCGTGCTCGAGTCCTACGCGACGGTCCACCACCTGGTCTCGACGGTGACAGGAAACCTGCACGAGGGAAAGGACCTCGTAGACCTGCTCAGGGCATCCTGGCCGGGCGGCTCGATAACCGGAGCCCCCAAGATACGCTCGATGGAGATAATCGACGAGCTCGAGCCCACCGCCAGGAGCGTGTACACCGGCGGTATCGGTTACCTGGGTTTCGACGGCACCCACGATATCAACATCGCTATCAGGACCATGATAATCACCGGAGGGCGTGTCTTCTTCCAGGTCGGCGGCGGTATAGTCGCGGACAGCGACCCCGAGTCCGAGTTCCAGGAGACCCTTGACAAGGGCAAGGCGCTGTTCGCGGCGGTGACCGGCCAGAAAGCCTGATAGAATCAGGAAGTAGGTGCCGAACTGACAGGTGGTGGGATTGAACGAGGAACAGGTATTCATCAACGGAGAGATGGTCCCGCTGGCGGAGGCGCTGCTCCCGGTCGACGACCGCGCGTCGCTTTTCGGCGACTCGGCCTTCGAGACCGTTCGCGCATACGACGGCCAGCCGTTCCGCCTGTGGCGCCACCTGGAGAGGCTCGCCGAGACCTGCAGGCTGCTCCGCATCGAGCTGCCGCTCTCTTCGATGGAGCTGACTGCTACAGTCGCCCTCATCCTGGGCGAGAACGGGCTGGATTCCATCGGGAACGCAAGGGTCCGCATTACGGTGACAGGTGGGGTCTCGCACGGACCGAAAGGCCTGGATCGCGGGGGCCGGCCTTCGGTCGTCATCACCGCGCGTCACTACGAGCCTCCCACCTCGGAGCAGTACGAGCGCGGGCTGTCGCTGGCCATCTCCGGTATAAAGCGCAACACGTCCTCGCCTCTCTCGCAGATCAAGACAGGCAATTACATGGACTCGATGTTCGCCCGCCAGGAGGCCCTCGACCGGGGGCATGACGACGCCGTCATGCTGACCACAGCGGGCAACCTTGCAGAGGCGACGTCTTCCAACCTGTTCATGGTCAAGGACGGTGAGGTGCTGACCCCCAACATGGGCTGCGCTTTCCTTCCGGGCATCACCAGGGAGGCGCTCATCGAGATATGTCTCGACCAGGGGATTCCCTGCAGGGAGATAATGGAGGGACCGGAGACGCTCACGAGCGCAGACGAGGTGTTCCTCACCAACAGCATGTTCGAGCTGATGCCGGCATGCAGAGTCGGGACCAACGACGTCCCGTCCTGTCCCGGGCCCGTCACATTGCGGCTCCACGCCGCGTTCCGGGAACTTGTCGGGCGCGAAGCCCCCTGCTAAAAAGGAGAAAGCCCGGGCGCGAACCCGGGCTTTCAGTGACTTCTGATCTCGTGAAACCGAGGCTTACAGGTCCTCGGGGTTCTTGTACTCGACGTTCATCGGCCAGATGGGGAGAAGCGTCTTTCCGTATATCTCGTTGATGTTCTCAGCCATCGCGAGGTACAGGGCGCCTGCGCCGGTGAAGAGCCCGACGATGCCGGCTGCCTTCACTACGCCGGTCAGCTCCCAGCCTATACCTATCGCCAGCATGAAGAACAGCACCACCAGGGTGATGAAGACGAACTGCAGTACCCTGTTTATCTTGAAGGTTCCGACCGTCATGAAAATGGTGAACACGCCCCACAGGACCAGGAACCACGCCAGTCCCTTGCCGGACGCCTCCAGCCCGACCCTGGTGAGCAGCAGCGGTTTGTAGATAACCGTAAACGCAAGGGCAATCCAGAAGGTGCCGTAAGCGGTGAACGCAGTCATCCCGAACGTGTTGCCTTTCCTGAACTCCAGGATGCCCGCGATGACCTGCGCCAGCCCGCCGACGAAGAATCCCATCCCTAGAATCGTCGCGTCCATCTTGAACAACCCGGCGTTGTGCAGGTTCAGAAGCATCGTGGTGAGACCGAAACACGTCAACCCGAGTACTGCCGGGTTTGCCAACTTATCCTCTGCCATCTCCTATTTCCCTCCTAGAAACTCCGGTCCCGACGTCGAAACGCCGGATGGCTACTTGGACAGCAGCTCCTTCGAGCCCGCTATCAACTGGTCGACCACTGCCGGCTCGGCCAGGGTGCTGGTGTCGCCCAGCGAATCCGCCGTGCCCTCTGCGATCTTCCTGAGAATCCTTCTCATGATCTTGCCGCTCCTGGTCTTCGGGAGCGCCGGGGTGAGCTGGATCACGTCCGGGGTGGCGATGGGGCCGATCTCCTTTCGCACGTGAAGGACCAGCTTCTGCTTGACCTCATCCTCCTCTCTGGACTCGTACTCGCTCTTCAAGGTCACATAGGCGTAGATGCCCTGCCCCTTTATCTCGTGCGGCATCCCGACAACAGCCGCCTCGGATACGTACTCGTGGCTGACCAGCGCGCTCTCGACCTCGGCGGTCCCGATGCGGTGACCCGACACGTTGATGACGTCGTCGATGCGTCCCTGGAGCCAGTAGAAGCCATCCTCGTCCACCCTGCAACCGTCACCGGTCACATAGACGCCCGGGAACATCGAGTAGTAGGTGTTGACGAAAAGCTCGTGGTTACCGTAGATGGTCCGCATCATGCCGGGCCACGGCCGCTTGATGCACAGGAAGCCGCTCTCGTTCACGTCGGCCTCTGAGCCGTCCTGGCGCAGGACGACCGGCATGACGCCGGGGAACGGGAAGCTGGCCGAGCCCGGCTTCATGGGCGTGGCGCCGGCGAGCGGCGTGATGAGGATGCCGCCGGTCTCCGTCTGCCACCAGGTGTCCATTATCGGGCAGTTGCCTTTTCCGATCTTCTCGTAGTACCAGAGCCAGACCTCGGGGTTGATCGGCTCTCCCACGGTACCGAGTATCCGCACGGACGAGAGATCGCGGGTCTCGGTCCACTTGTCGCCGAGCCTCATGAGCGAGCGGATGACGGTTGGGGCGGTGTAGAACTGGGTGACCTTGTCTTTCTCGCAGATCTCCCAGAACCTGTCCGGGTTCGGGTAGGTGGGCACACCCTCGAACATGACCTCGGTGAACCCGTTGCAGAGAGGCCCGTACACGATATAGCTGTGGCCGGTGACCCAGCCTATGTCCGCCGTGCACCACCAGACATCGTTTCCGTGGATGTCGAAAATCCATTTGAGTGAAAGCGCGACGTGCAGGAGGTACCCGGCGGTGGTGTGAAGGACTCCCTTGGGCTTTCCGGTGCTGCCGGAGGTGTAAAGGATGAAAAGCGGGTCCTCCGCGTCCATCTGCTCCGGCTCGCAGGTCGCCTCGATATCGTCAGCGGCGAGCTCCTCGTGCCACCAGAGGTCGCGCCCTTCTTTCATATCGATCTCTATGCCGGCGTGCTTGACGACCAGGACTGACTTGACGTTGGGGCATTCATCCAGCGCCCAGTCGGCGTTCTTCTTGAGCGGGATGACCTTGCCGCTGCGGTAGCTCGCGTCCGAGCAGATGAGCGTCTGGCAGTCACTGTCCAGTATGCGGTCGCGCAGCGCGTCGGAGCTGAATCCCCCGAACACTACGCTGTGTACGGCCCCGATCCTGGCGCACGCGAGCATGGCGATGGGAAGCTCGGGAATCATGGGCAGGTATATGCAGACCCTGTCGCCCTTCTTCACGCCGTGCTTCTTCAAGGCGTTGGCCAGCCGGCAGACCTCGTCCAGGAGCTGCTGGTAGGTGAGCGTCCTGCTCTCTCCAGGCTCGTCGGGTTCCCAGATGATGGCCGCCTTGTCACCCTTCCCGTTTGAACAGTGCCTGTCCAGGCAGTTATAGGACGCGTTCAGCTTCCCGCCGCCGAACCAGGTGAACCTGTGTTCCTTCTCGTCGTGAGTGTAGACGGTGTCCCACTTCTTGTACCAGTCGAGCGACTCGGCCATCTCGCCCCAGAAGTTGTCAACGTCGTTGATGGACCGGTCGTAGATATCCTTGTACTCGTCCATGCTCTTGATGTAAGCGCCCTTGCTGATCTCCTCCGGCGGGTAGATTATCTGACCCTCGCCCTCTGTTTTCTCTTTGTCCGCCCCGGCCATTTGTGGTCTCCTTTCGCTTCTCCCGCATGGTCCGTCACTCGTTTCGGCGCAGCCTTAGCCAGGCAAAGGCCATTCCGATGTTTCCGACGACAGACCCAGGCGCCGCCGCGAGGCGGCAAAAAAAATCGCGGTTCTATTTACTTCGATAAGCCGGCCGCCGCTCTCACCGGACCGGCCGGCCCGAAATGGCAGTCCGGGCGGCGCCCCGCCCCAACCAAAACGGGAAGTATATATGAAAGGAAGCAACTATGCAATCAATACAGGTTGGTCCGGTTTTACCGATGCCGCCGGGAACCTCGTCGGCAGACAGTACTACTGACCCACCGGTCATTACCCGGGAACGAAAAGCGCCTGCGAACTCAGGGCGCGGGGAACTTGAACGCCTGCTTGATACAGCCGGTTCCCCCCTTGCTGGTCGCGGTCAGGATCATGTCTTCGTATTCATGCAGCTCCCACAGGTGGGTCAGCAGGTGGCCGACCGGGACCGCGCCGCTCTCCACCAGGTCAGTCGCCCAGTCAAAGGTCTTCCTGGTCCTGCCATCCAGAGTGTCCGAGGCGCTGCACAGCGAGCCGCTGACCGACAGCTCCTTGAACCAGATTGGGGTCCAGTCCAGGTTCCTGGCGAAGTTCACCAGCCCTATCATGACCACCCGGCCCCCTGACCTCGTCATGCGGAGAGAATCATCGAGCGTCTCGCGGGTGCCCACGCAGTCGAGCACCATGTCCGGGCCTCCGTTCAGGTGCCTGCCTCCTATCATGGGCTTCAGCACCTCGGCCCCGGACAGCGACGCGACCTCCCCGTACAGGTCCTTGACCTCCCTCTGCATGATGACCTCGTCCGCCCCGTATCCCCTGGCGATGTCCGCCTGGAAGCCGTAGCGGGCAATCACGATGACCCTGCACCCGGGGGCGAGCGCCTTCAATGATGCCACCGCCAGCATCCCAATCGCGCCGCACCCGTAGACCAGGGCTGTCTCACCCGGCCCCGGCATGTTGCGCATGACGGAGTGGAGGGGCACAGTGAAAGCCTCGAGCAGCAGGGCCTCCTCGTCGGTCATGGAGTCGGGGACCCTGTTCAGCTGGCTCTCGTGGGCCACGAAGTACTCGCTCCACGAGCCTCCGCACGGGCCGCAGAACCCCGCGTAGAATCCCGGCGCGAGGGATCCTTCGCGCATGTTCAGGCACTGTGAGAAATCACCGCGGCTGCACGGCTCGCATGGCGTATCAATGTCGCGCGCGGCGCAGGGGAGCATCGGGTCGCATACCACGCGGTCACCCGGAGAGAAGCCCCCGACGCTGCTGCCCACCTCCGCGACCCGGCCCACGTTCTCGTGGCCGATCGTGAACGGCATCGTTATGAACGGTTCGGTGTAAGGCGTGTCCTTGAGGAAGATGAGGTTGATGTCGCTGCCGCATACGCCGCCGTAAACGGTCCTCACCTTCACCCAGTTCTCATTGACGAGCTCGGGTTCGGGCACGTCCACCAGGCTGGTGGTAGCCAGGGGGCCGCGGTAGTAGGCATCGCGCTTCAAGCGCCCTGAAGCCATAGTGAAGGCGTAGCGCGGGATGCTCGCGTTGAACTGGATCGCTTTCATCGCATCTCCCCCGTGCTAGAACTTGAAGGCCTGCTTGATACAGCGGTTGCTGCCCTTGCTGGCCGCCGTCTCGATCATCTGCTCGTACTGTTCCAGCCCCCAGGTGTGGGTCAGCAGGTGGTCCACCTTTATGGTGCCGTCGGCCACCATGTCCCGGGCCCAGGCGTACGTCTTCTGCGTCTTGCCGCCGATGGTCTCCGCCGCGGAGCAGAGCGTCCCCCTTATCGTGAGCTCCTTGAACCATACGGGCGTCCAGTCCAGCCTGCCCACTACCGACGCCAGGCCGACGACCACTATCCTGCCGCCGGACCTGGTCATGCGGAACGCGTCGTCCAGCGTGTCGGTATGGCCGACGCAGTCAAAGACCGCGTGGGGGCCGCCGTTCAGGAACCTGCCCCCTATCATGGGCTTGAGCACCTGCGCGCCTGTCAGGTCCGCCACCGCCTCGTAGAGGTCCTTGACCTCCTTCTGCATGATTATCTCGTCCGCCCCGTACTCCCGCGCGACCTCCGCCTGGAACGGGTAGCGGGCCACCACGACGACCCTGCATCCCGGGGCCAGGGCTTTCAGCGAGGCAGTCGCGAGCATTCCTATGATGCCGCAGCCGTACACCAGCACCGTCTGGCCATCCTCGGGCAGGTTCCTCAGGACCGGGTGCATGGAGCTGGCGAGCGCGTCTATTATCACGGCCTCTTCGTCGCTCATAGAGTCGGGAATCTTGAGGAGTTGTGACTGGTGCGCCACGTAATACTCGCTCCAGGAGCCTCCGACCTTGTCGCTGTAGCCGAGGTTGATGGTCGGCGGAAGCGTTCCTTTCCGCATATTCAGGCACTGGGAGAAGTCACCCCTCGCGCACGGGGCGCAGGGAGGGTCGATATCCCGCGCCGCGCAGGGGAGCATCGGGTCCGCGACGACCCTGTCCCCGACAGCGAAGCCTTCGACGGCATCCCCGACCTCCACGATGGTGCCCACGTTCTCGTGGCCGACCGTGTAGGGCATGTCGATGAAAGGCTCGGAGTAGGGCGAGTCGTGGAGGAATATCATGTTGAGGTCGCTGCCGCAGACGCCGCCGTACGAGGTCCTGACTTTGACCCAGTTCTCGTTGACCAGTTCGGGGGCCGGCACGTCGTCCATGTAGAGTATGGCGAACGGCCCCTTGTAGTAGACCTCGTCGCGGAGCCTGCCCAGGCTCTTAACCAGGGCGTATCTCGGGACGGTGACGTTGAACCTGATCGCCTTCATGAACCCATTCCCCCTCTGGCGCTTGGAGCCCGGCGGGTCGCTTCCCTAGCATATTCGCAATCCGGAGCACCCTTCAAGCGCGGGGCGGGCTTGCGGGGCCCCGGTAAAATCCATTGACACGGTAGGGATTCAATGCTACCTTAGAGTCAGAAGTTAGGTGAGCCTAATAATTAGGTGAAAGATGGCTGGAAGGCGACGGATGCGTACCGGGAATATTTTGAGGCACGGGCATGAGTGCCTTGAGGATACGAGCGCAAAGACCAAGATCGTAACGCTGGGAGAGCTCTCCCCCGGCAGCACCGGCACTATCCGCAGGATGGCCTGCAGGCGCCAGTTGCGCCGCCGGCTAATGGACATGGGCGTAGTCGCGGGAACGCCGGTGGTCGTCGAGCGGGTGGCTCCGCTGGGTGACCCGATAGAGCTCCGGCTCAAGGGCTTCCACCTGTCGCTGCGTAAAGAGGAGGCCGGTGACATCTGGGTGGAGGTTCCGGAGGATGGGAGCTAGCGGACTCATACCACTTGGTTTCATGCAGCCCGGTGAGACCGGGGTCCTGGTTGAGATAAGGGGCTTGAGGCACCACGACCAGGATGGCACCGGGTCGGGCCACGCGGGCCCGTCAAAGGGGTACCGCAGGGGCCACATGTTCCATTCCGACCGCGGACACAGGCTGGTCCACAGGCTCAACCACATGGGGCTCGTCCCCGGCGCCCCCGTGAGGGTACTCCAGAACAACGCCCCGGGCCCGGTGATAGTCGCGGTAAAGGACTCTCGCCTGTGCCTGGGAAGAGGGGTCGCCAACAAGGTTATGGTGAGCCCGCACAGCGGGGCGGGGACCTAGGAGGCCGCGGTGGCAGCCGTGCGGACGAGTGCAACGGTCGCGCTGGCCGGCAATCCCAACGCCGGCAAGACCACCGTCTTCAACAACCTGACCGGCGGGCGCCAGCACGTCGGGAACTGGCCCGGTGTCACCGTCGAGAAGAAAGAGGGTACCTCCAGGCACCGCGACCTGACCTTCAAGGTGGTCGACCTGCCGGGCACGTACAGCCTGACGGCCTACTCTCTCGAGGAAGTCATCGTCAGGGATTTCATCTCCGGGGAAAAGCCGGAAGTGGTGGTCGACATCGTCGACGCCAGCAACATCGAGCGGAACCTCTACCTCACCACCCAGCTGATGGAGCTGGGCGTGCCGGTCATCATCGCCCTGAACATGATGGACGCGGCCGAGAGCCGGGGGGTGCAGATAAACGTCGAGCTGCTCTCGGAGCTGCTCGGGGTGCCGGTGGTCCCGATGGTGGGGCTGCGCAACCGTGGGACAGAGGAGCTGAAGGACGCGGTGGCGGCCGCCGTCGGGGGAGAGGCCCGCTTCCGGGGGATACAGGTCAACTACGGCAGGGAGCTCGAGGAGGAGATCGAGAGGCTTCAGGGCTCCATCGAGGGAGAGGGCGGTGTCCCGCCGGAGTTCCTGGGCAGGTACTCCTCCAGGTGGCTCGCGGTCAAGCTGCTGGAGGAGGACGCCGGCGTCGAGACGGACATCACCGCCTACTGCGGGCGGGACTGCGCCGTCTTCAAGCAGTTCGAGGACAGCCGGAGGCACCTCCTGTCGATCTTCGGCGACGACATCGAGACCGTCATCGTGGACATGCGCTACGGGTTCGTGGCCGGCGTCGTCCGCGAGGCTGTCAAGCGTAAGCGCGAAGACGCCGTAACCACCTCCGACCGGATCGACAACGTCCTCACGAACCGCATACTGGGGTTCCCGTTCTTCGCGCTGTTCATGTGGCTCATGTTCTTCCTCACGTTCTTCCTGGGCAAGTACCCGATGGGCTGGATCGACAGCCTGGTGCAGGGCCTGGCGAAGCTGGTAAACACGAACCTCACTTCACCCGCCTGGCTGAACTCGCTGCTCGTGGACGGCGTGATCGGTGGAGTGGGGTCGGTCCTGGTCTTCCTCCCGCAGATATTCATAATCTTCATCTGCATCTCGATCCTGGAGGACACCGGCTACATGGCCCGTGCCGCCTTCATAATGGACCGCATCATGCACTGGCTCGGCCTCCACGGGAAGTCCTTCATCCCAATGGTCATGGGGTTCGGCTGCAATGTCCCGGCTGTAATGGCCACGCGGACGCTCGAGAGCGACAAGGACCGCATGATAACCATCCTGGTCAACCCGCTGATGTCGTGCACCGCCCGGCTTCCCGTCTACGCACTCTTCACCGCGGCGTTCTTCGCGGCCAACCAGGGCACGGTGACGTTCTCCCTCTACCTGCTGGGCATCGTGCTCGCCGTGGCGATGGCAAAGCTCTTCCGGAAGTTCCTCTTCCCCGGGGAGAGCGAGCCGTTCGTGATGGAGCTTCCCCCCTACCGCTGGCCGACGCTCAAGGGGACGCTCGTGCACATGTGGGACCGGGGGTCCCTCTTCCTGCGGAAGGCGGGCACCGTGATACTCGCGGGCTCGGTAGTCATCTGGCTGCTGTCCTACCTGCCGCCCGGCATCGAATACGGGAGCAGCGGAAGCCTGGCCGGGATGATAGGAAGGGCCCTCGAGCCCCTGGTGGCGCCGCTCGGATTCGATTGGCGCGCCGCGGTAGCTCTCCTGTTCGGGTTCGTGGCGAAGGAAATAGTTGTCAGTACGTACGGAGCGCTCTTCGGCGTGGGCGAGGACAAGGCGGCGATATCGGCCAGCCTCCAGCAGGTGTTCACCCCGCTCACCGCTTACTGCTTCATGGCCTTCACGCTGCTCTACACCCCGTGCCTCGCCACCGTCGCGGTGATAAGGAAGGAGACGGGCTCCTGGAAGTGGGCCGCGTTCGCCGTCGGTTATTCGCTGGCGCTGGCGTGGCTCGTCGCCTTCCTCATCTACAGGGTGGGGCTTCTTTTCGGCCTCGGGGGGTAACATGCTCGACAAGATAATGAGAGAGATAGAGAACAGCAAAGGTCCCCTGACCACGAGGGAGCTCGCAAAGCGCCTCGACATCGAAGAAAGCGCGCTCGAAGGGATGCTCGAGTTCCTGGAGAGAAAGGGGAGGCTCTCGGTCTACCGGCCGGGGGAAGACTGCGAGGAATGCGGGCTTGTCTCGTGCGCGTCATGCGTGTACAGGGCGGCCTGTCCCCGCAGCGAAGAGGGAGGCGACTCCTGATGGGAACAGGAGCGTTCGAGCGTTACCTGGAGGCGATCTTCGAGATTGCCGAGGGAGGGGGGGACGTCCGGGTCAAGGACATCGCGCTGTCGCTCGGCATCTCCAACCCGAGCGTCTCGGAGATGGTCGACAGGCTTGTCGAGAACTCGCTCGTTACACACGACAAGTACCGCCACATAGAGCTGACGGCAAAGGGAAGGCGCATCGCCAAGGGCCTCGACCGCAAGCACGAGGTAATCAAGAGCTTCTTCATAAACGTGCTCGAGGTTGACGAGAAGGTGGCCGACAGCGACGCGTGCGAGATAGAGCACGTCATAAGCGACCAGACCCTGAACAGGCTGGTCAGGTACCTCGAATCCCTCGAACAGTAATAAACCGGGGTCAGGCTAGAGCTTGAAGAGCTTCTGCGCCTGCTTGTAGCTCGGGCAAGTCTCGGCCTTCCAGGGGTCCTTCGAGTACTGCACGCACCTCCTGCAGCAGACCGAGAGCTGCGCCCCCTGGTTTACGAGCAGGGCAGCCAGGAACGAGAAGAACATCCGCCAGTCACCCAGCGCGGCGATAGCCGGCATTATCTCGAGCACCGCTACGGAGCCGCCCTCCGCTATTATCCCCGCCGTGTCGAGGGTCTTCCCGGGCTGAGGGGGGAACATCTTCGCAGCCCACCTTCCCAGGTAGTAGAAGTCACATGCCTCGCCGTAATTCTCGCACCGGGTGCAGATGAGGTACTTGCAGAGGGTGAACCAGGTGACCAGCGCCGCCAGCCAGATGGGGAACCACCTCGGCCGGCGGCGTGCGACCACGTAGCCGCCGCAGGCCAGCATCCATAGGCCTGAGCCGATCAGGAACCGCATTGCTGCCCGGTTCGGCTCGGGCCACTCCCGTGAGGCCGCGCCTTCACCTGCGCCGCTCGAACAACCGCATCCACAGCCGCATTTCATCTCCGGCGCGCTCAAGACGTCCTCCTCGTCCGGTAGTGCCGGCCGCACAGCCGGCCGCTTTTCCGATGCCGACCGTGGGCCGGCGTTTCCGCCAGTACTACGATGCCGCCTTCTTCCTCGCGGCTGGCTTCTTCGCCGCTGCCGCCGGCAGGAAGCCCTGCTGGAGGGCGACGTAGTGCATCAGCGGTATCGGGATGTACTCCGGACCGTAGAGGATGCACTGTATCTTGGGCATGTAGAAGTACATTATCGCCTGGCTGCCGATGGCCATGTCGGACAGGGCCCGGCCGATCTCGTGAGAGCGGTTGAACGCCCACGACACCTTGGTCGGGACCCACTGGATTCGGCCCTCCTTGACGTTGATCTTGAACTCGGCGGTCTGCGGCTGCATGGACTGGTAGAGGTTGCAAATGAACTTCTTGACACCGAGGCTGGTGATGGCGACCTTCTCACCGGACATCGTGAGTATCTGCTCGCCGTCGCGGAACAGATCGCAGGTGATGAGGGACTCCGTGTCGCTGAAATTTATGTCGCAGATGGACTTGGGGTAGTTGTAGAAGTCGATGCCGCCCCTCAGGGCCAGCTCGGTGGTGACCGGCAGCTGCCATATGAACACGTTGAAGAAATTGGCTGCGAACTGGCGGAGCATGTTGTAGCCCGGGACCGCCATGAAGTGCGGCGTGTTGAGCAGGATTCCCATCGAGAACTCGTTGTACGGCTGGATGTCGGTGTCGTAGTACTCGAACGCCGTCAGGGCCAGTGCCCCCACGCCGGGGACCACCTGGGCAGGGGACAACCTCACGTCCGGCAGCGCCTTCTTCAGCTTGAACAGGTTGGCCGGGATCACGATGGTGAACATGCGTGCGTCCCGGTAGAATATCGGGAACTTGATGTCGCCGCTCGGCAATTTGAGCTCTACCTGGTCCACTCCGTCGAAGAAGTCGTCCTGCACGGGTACCACCTCCAAGTATCGCTTACCCCCCGAGGGCAAGATTATACATGCAACATCGGGGTCAGGTCACTTTGTTGCATTTCGGGTCCGCGGAAGTAAACCAGTTTTCAAATGCAACAAAGTGACCTGACCCCGATGTTGCGATGCGGCGGGAAGCCTTATGCCCGGGAGAGAACGCTCTGGATCGCCCCCATGAACTCGGCGTCGTCGAACGGCTTGCGGAAGAACCCGGCCGCGCCGAGCCTCCGGGCCTCCTCCCTCATCTCCTCGTCGTCAAAGGCGGTCAGGAATATCACCGGGATGTTCCGCGTGTTGAGCGAATGCTTTATCTTGTCGATGGAGGAGAAACCCCCTCCGGCGGGCATCCTGACGTCCAGGATTATGAGGTCGGGCCTGTGCTCCTGGGCTACCGCGAACGCCTCCTCGCCGTCGTGCGCGCCGACCACACCGTAACCCGCCGCCCTCAGTCTGATCGAGAGCGCGGTCACCAGGTCCTTGTCGTCATCGGCTACAAGTATCAGCTTCTGTCCTTCGCCCACGGTTCCTCCAGTCGCGCCGGAAGCAGGCGGCGGGGATGTCACTGGCCCGCCGGGGCGCCCTGGCCCTGTCCGCCGGTGTATATCGGGAGCGCGAAGTGGAAGGCGCTGCCCATGCCTTCCATGCTCTCCGCCCACAGCGTACCGCCGTGCGCCCTGACTATCTCGCGCGAGATCGACAGGCCCAGCCCGGCTCCCTCCTCGACGTACACCTTGTCCTTCTCGACACGGTAGAAGAGCTCGAAGATCTTTCCAAGGTCTTCCTTCGGTACTCCTATCCCGGTGTCCTCCACCGAGACGATCACCCTGCCCTCGTCGCGGGGCATGAACCCCGCCCTTATCTGCATCATGCCCTGCTCGGTGAACTTGATGCTGTTGCCCGCGATGTTCGCGACCACCTGCGCGACTCTCGCCTTGTCGGCGTACACTGGCGGGAGGTCGTCGGCCACCTGCACCTGGAACGCGAGCCCACGGTCCTCGGCCTGCGACTGCAGGAGGTGTACCACGACGTCCAGGATGTCCTGGATGCTCACAACCTCCATCCTGAGCTTGAAGTCGCCCGAGAGTATCTTGTTGGCGTCTATCAGGTTCTCGACAAGGTTGTGGAGCCTGAAGCTGCTCCTCCCGATTACGTCGACATAGCTGCGCTGCTCTTCGGTGAGCTCGCCGGCCAGCCCCTCCAGCAGGATGTTGACGTACTGGTCTATCGCCGCCAGGGGAGTCCGCAGGTCGTGGCTGACGTTCGAGATGAACGTCTTGTGTATCTTCTGGACTTCCTCGTCCGGGGTTATGTCAGTGCCGACGGCCAGTTTCTCGACCTCTCCCCTGCCGTTGCGAACCACAGCGGAGATGAACCTGTAGCTCTTGCCGTTCTTGAGCATCGCGCGCCAGCGGGCCGAGCCCTTGCTCTTCTGGCAGACCTCGCAAGGCTCGGTCCTGTCGTAGAAGACATGGTGGCAGGCGCCGCCTCGCTGCCCCTCTCCGAAGATCTCCTCGGCGGCCCGGTTCATCCACAGTATCTGGTACTCCGGGCTGACTATGTATGCGGGGTCCGCCAGGTTTCCGAGCACGCCCTTCACCTGGTCGTTGGTATCCTCTATGACCCGGTTGCTCCACTCGAGGCGCAGCTGTTTCTGGCCGACATTGAGCGCGGCGAGCATACGCGGCAGCGGGTCCTCCCGGATGGGCTTGTAGATGAAATCGACCGCCCCGCCCGCGAGACTGTGGACCGCACCCTCGACGTCGCCGCTCTTGACCACGGCCACAAGGGGCTGCCGCTCGAACCCCGCCTTCCGCAGGACCTCAAGTGGGAACGTCTCATCCGGCATCGAGTTCTCGATGTCCCACAAGACGATGTCGGGCTGGAACTCAACCGCTTTCTGCACGCCGGAGGGGTCCCCCGTCTCCCGCATGAAAGGGAAGTTGAGGGTCTTCAGGGCGTTCTCGAGCGCGATGGCTGCATCACCATCGCTGCCGAGGTATGCGACGCGGTATGCCTTCAACTTCTCATCACCCTGACTGCTTATACAGAGGAATTGAACCAGGCCTTCTAGAGCAAATCCAAGTCCTAAGCAATATATCGGCCGAACGGTTGAGGAGTTTAACCCCCAATCGGGTGACGCAAATCGGGGTCAGGTCACTTGTTGCATTCCGGCGCCGGGACTGGTGACCTGTGAAATGCAACAAGTGACCTGACCCCGATTTGCATCTAGAGCGCAGGGTGACTGTCGGCCCAGGGGTGCGCCTTCTCTATCGCCGCGGCGGCTCGCAGCACGGTGGGCTCGTCGAAGCGGCGGCCGACGACCTGTAGCCCTACCGGGAGCCCCGATGCGGTGAAGCCGCACGGCACCGAGGCCGCCGGCTGCCCGGTGAAGTTGAACGGGTAGGTGAACCCTATCCAGCTCGCAGGCGTCACCGGCTCCCCGGCCACCTCGTCGGGACCGAGCATCCCGCCTTCCTTGAGGTCGAACGCCGCGCACGAAGTCGTCGGGGTTAGCATTAGGTCGTACTTTGCCATGAAGCGCCAGAGCTTCTCCCAGATGTCCTCGCGGTGGTTCTGAACGTTGACGAAGTCGACGGCGCTGAACGAGTCGACAAGGCTTATGAAGGGGGCGAAGAGCGGGTACATCTTCTCCTGGTCCTCGGCAAGCGTCTCCCAGTGCGCCGCCGCCGTCTCGGCTATTACGAGTATCGTGAGGTCCCCGGACATGTCCAGTATTCCGGGGTCGTCCTCGACGACCTCGCACCCCAACTCCTCCAGGGCGAGCGCAGCTTTCCTGGTGATCTCGACCACCTCCGGGTCTACGCACGCCACGGCGAGGTCGCTCGTATAGGCGCACCGCATGCCCTTGATCCCTTCGCCGAGGCCGGACAGGAAGTCGATCCCCGAGGCCGGAAGCGAGTGCCTGTCACGCTCGTCAGGGCCCGCCATGACGTTCATCATCAAGGCCGCGTCAGCGACTGTCCTGGTGATGGGGCCCTCGGCGTTCATAGTGTCCCAGCCATGCAGGATATGCGGGTAGCTGGGAATGCGACCGAAGTGCGGCTTTATGCCGAACGTGCCGCAGAGGCTGGAGGGGATGCGGATGGAGCCACCGCCGTCGTTGCCCACGGCAAGCGGGCCGAACCCCGCGGCGACCGCGCCCGCCGCGCCACCGCTCGATCCCCCGGTGGATTTGGCCGGGTCCCACGGGTTGAGGGCGGGCCCGAACACGAGGTTATCGGTGACGGCCACGAGGCCGAACTCGGGGACGTTCGTCTTTCCCAGCATGACGGTCCCCGCCCCGTTAAGCCTCTCCACGAGGACTGCGTCCTGCTCCGGGATATAGTCCTCGTAGAGCTTCGAGCCCCAGGTCGTCCTGATGCCCCGCGTCATGATGAGGTCCTTTATGGTCACCGGCACACCCTCGAGGGTTCGCGGCTCGCCCTTCTGGTAGGCGGCCTCGCTTGCCTTGGCCTGCTCCATCGCGAGGTCCGCGGTCTCGGTCACCACCGCGTTTATCTTCGGGTTTACCTCGTCGATGCGCTCGAGGACGGCATTGGTGACCTCTACAGGGGACAATGATTTGCCGCGGTAGGCTTCGAGAAGTTCGTGCGCGCTCATCCAGATGACGTCATCCATGTCCGCACCTCCAGTTCCACAGTGGCCCGCCCGGAATGCAACAAAGTGACCTGACCCCGATTTTGCGTTAGCAGGTATCGATGAGTGGCCTCACGTCCGTCACCTTCAACGTGATGAATGCCTTGACGCGTTCGGCGGCCATCTCCGGCGTGACGGCGGCCGTGAGCATCTGCCTGCCCTTGTCGATCACGGGGCCTTTTTCGACGATATCAGCTGCCTCCAGGTACACCCGGCATCCCCTTACGTTCTCCACGGTGTCCCCCTGCGCGGTTATGAAGACAGCCCTCGGGTTCTGCTTCAGGTTGGCCAGGGTCCTGCAGTCGCCGATGAGCATGGTCATGGTCTCTCGGTCCGAGAATTGGAGGGAGCCGATGCACGCCGCGTCGCAGCGGCCCTTCTTGTCAGTGGTCGCTATGAAGCCTGACGTAGGCTTCCTGAGGTTGACCAGGTCCCAGACCTCGTCGCTGACTTCCATAATCGCTCCAAGGGGCTTCGACGTTTTCAAGACCTGGCCCCGGCCCTGAAGGGGCGCGCTACTTGCCGGTGCTGGCTTTCTCCCACGGGAAGCCGACCTTCCGGGTAACCCTGGTCCTCTCCTCGACGATCTTGGGCTCCTGGTACAGCGAGAGGGTGAGTATCTTACGCGCCTGCTCCGGGTACTGGGCCACGAACTTCAGCTCGTCCTCGGTCAGCGGCTTTCCCGTCGTCACGTTGGCGAGCCTCACAAGGTCGAGTATCTCGCGGGCCTCTTCGTCGGAGCGGAACTCTATCTCGAGCCTGTCGTACACGTTGCGGAATCCCTTGATGCCGCCGTACGCGCCTGTAGTGATCATGCGCCCGGTCTCGACAGTCTCCGGCTCTCCCCGGCCCAGCTCCTCGCAGTCATAGAGTTCGTAGTTGCGGCGGTCCTTGAGGGCGCCGTCGGCGTGTATGCCCGACTCGTGGGCGAAAGCGTTCCGCCCGACCCCGACCTGGTTGATCGGTATGGGCACGCCGAACGCGTAAGAAGCGTACTTCGCGAGCCGCCAGGAGTGGGTCATGTCGATTGCGGGGTCGACCTTGTAGCGGCCCGCCATGCCGCTCGACTTCTTCAGTGCCAGCAGGCAGGAGATGAGGTCGGCGTTTCCGGCCCTCTCACCGATCCCGTTCACGGTCGTGTTGATGTAGGCGTCCACGCCCCCGTCCACGGCGCCCGCCGCACCGGCGACCGCGCAGGCCACCGCCATGCCCAGGTCGTTGTGGGTGTGGAGCTCGATGTCCACGCCCACCTCCTCGGCAAGCAGCTTCATGCGGTCGTACGCCGTGAAGGGGTCGTCGTAACCAAGCGTGTCGCAGTAACGCACCCGGCAGGCGCCGGCGTCCCCGGCGGCCTTCGCGAACTTGATCAGGTCCTCCATGGGGGTCCTCGACCCGTCCTCGGCGTTGACGGCGACGGTCTCGTAGCCGTGCTCGAGCGCGGTCTCGAGGGCCTCGACCATCATCTTTATGACGTCGTCGAACGTGCGCTCTCCCTGCCACTTCCCGTTGATCATCTGCGGCGACGTCGAAATGGATATGTTGACGTGCTGTATCTCGGGGACCATCTCCTTCGCGAGGAGCATGTCCGCCTTTATCGCACGCAGCCACCCGGAGATGCGGCACCTCTTGATCGCCCCGACCTCGACCAGGTCGAGGTTGCCACGCAGGTAGTTGGTCTCGTGGTTCGTGGTCGGGAAGCCGGCCTCGCTCTGGAAGACCCCCATCTGGTCGAGGTACATGTTGATTATGGTCTTCTCTATCTTGGCGAGCCCCAGCTGCGAGGTCTGTACCCCGTCCCGGTTAGTGACATCAATGAAGTATATGGTGTTGTTCTGTCCCATCTATGCTCCTTTGTCCGCAGGCGTCACCCGCTTGGGGACACAGTGAAATTTCTAAGGACTGCTGCCGTTCTTGAGCTCCGTGGCGCAGCGATACATTATATCAAACAGGTCCGGAATTTCGTCTACCTCGAGGCATGAGAACGCGACGCGGATGTCGGTGCCGCCCTCTGCGATCACCCCGATCCCGTAGCGCTCCAGCAGGCGCACCCTGAAGGCCTCGGCGTCGATCTCCCTGAGCCGGACAGACATGAAGTAGCCTGCGTTGAACGGGTACGGCTCCCAGGCCGATGCGTACTCGGGCTTTTTCAGGACGTCCATCACCGTTAGAGCCCGCTCGCGCATCAACCGGAATTTCTCTTCCTTCTGCGCGGTGAAATCAGGGTGGCTCATAGCGGCGAGCAGCACCGACTGGCTGAGCTGGGAGCAGTTGGAGATGTTGCCCCTGATGGCGCCGCCGACCTTCTTCTCCAGGGCGGCGTAAACATCCCCGGCACCACCTGGAGCCTCCACGTTGAAAGTGATGAAACCCACCCGGAGCCCCCAGGCGTACTCCTCCTTCGTCGCCCCGTCCAGCTTGACCGCGAACAGGTGCTCGCTGCTCCCGGCAAGCAGGCCGATGAGCGACTCGCCGAGGCACTCCTCGTCATAGAAGAGTCCGAAGTAAGCGTCGTCCAGAACGACGACCACCTCCCGGTCAGGCCCCGCCGCGGAGGTGAGCGCGTCCACCAGCCCGCCCGCCTCCGCGCGCCTGATCGCGTAGCCGGTCGGGTTGTTCGGGAAGTTGAGGACGACCACCGCCTTGCCTTTTTCGTCCAGCGCCTCGGACAGGGCGCGGGTGAGCGCGCCGGTGTTGAACCCGCCGGAATCGAAGAACTCGAACTTCCTTATGTCCGCGCCGCGCCTGGTGCCGTAGACCATGCTGTAGTTGCCCCAGAACTTGTCCGGCACCAGTACCACATCGCCCGGGTCCACGAACAGCTCGCCGGCGATGGTCAAGCCGTGCGTTATGCCGCTGGTGACCACCGGCAGGCTGGTCTCTTTGCCCTCGAGCGACGGGTTCTTCGCGTACATGTCCTCCAGCCACCGGCGCCTGAGCGTGGGATTGCCGGTCGACGGAGCGTAGTCGAGTGCCTGGTCGGGCGAAAGCCCCGGCACCAGCTCCATGATCACCGGCAGGTTCATGGCGTGGCCTCCCGAGCGGGCGATGCCTATCGTGGCGTCGTACCTGGTCGCATTCTCCCGCGCCTCAGCGGTCTGCGTAAGGATGCCCTTCGGGAAGAATAATTCCCTTCCCAACTGTGAAAGCGCTGAGAACAGCGCCGGGCTCGCCGACTTTATCGTAGCGTTCAGCTCTTCGGCTAACGGATTCATGGCACCTGCCCCGGTATCGGGCCTGCAATTTCTTCGATTGAGGGTGCCCCTATTATACAAACGTGCCCGGCGCAGGCAATAGAAACGCTCAAGGGGAATTTTCCCGTTCGACAAAGGGGTGCGTAATCGTGGTAGCATTGCCCTAGCTAGGAACACCGGCGGACCCGGTGTCTGGAACGGAGGTCGAAAATGAAGAAGTACCTGGTTGTCCTGCTGGTGCTCGCGATGGCCGTTGCGACGCTCGCCCTGGTCGGCTGCGGCGACGGTTCCTCTGGTGATTCGGGCGCAAAGGAGACCGCCCAGGCGTTTGTCGACGCTACCCTCGCGGAGGACGCCGAGGCCGCCTACGAGGTCCTATCCGAGAAGAGCAAGGGCACCGTCGAGAACAAAGAGGACCTGGTAGCCGGGGCGACCGATTTCTTCGAGGAGTTCACCGTCGGTGACGCGGAAGTGACCGACGGCACCGCCCTGGTCGACGTCTCCATCAAGGTGAAGGAGAGCGGCCAGACCATCGAGTTCAAGATGGCCCTCGTTGAGGAAGACGGGGAGTGGCTCATCGACCTCGAGCGGACCGGCACAGAGATGGACAAGGCGTTCCAGAAGATGATGGAGGAATCCTCAGCCACCCAGTAACGAATGGGGTCAGACCATTTTCGTTGCACTGGCCACAATGATTGACATTAACAACACCCTCCAAGCGGAGGGTGTTGTTAATGTTGAGGATGTTGCTGACGCAACGAAAATGGTCTGACCCTAAAGTGAGCCGCAGGCAGCCTTTATCTGGGCTATTATCTGCCTGGGCTTGAACCCGAGCAGGCGGTTGGCCCCAGAGGGGCAGGCCGCCGCGCAGGCCCCGCATCCCTTGCACAGGGAGCGGTTCACCACCGCAACGCCCCGCGCGGGATCGAACTCGATGGCCTCGTACGAGCAGAGTTCCACGCAAGCCCTGCACCCCGAGCACACGTCGGGGTCTACGTAGGCGACCACGCCCTCCGTTACCACGTTCTCCTTGGCCAGGATCGACTCCGCGCGCGCGGCAGCCGCGCAGGCCTGCGTCAGGCTCTCGGTGATCGTCTTCGGGTAGTGGGCGAGCCCGGCGAGGAATATCCCGTCGGTCGCGAAATCGACCGGGCGCAGCTTGACGTGCGCCTCGAGGAAGAACCCGTCGGACGTTAGCGGCACCTTGAGCATCGGCCCCAGTTCACGGGCGTCGGGATTCGAGACCACCCCCGCCGAGAGGACCACCAGGTCCGGGTTGAGCGCCACCGCTTCGCCGCGGATGTTGCAGTCCGGCACGAGGACGCGCGGGCACCCGAAACTGATGTCAACTTTCGGCGGGTCCTCTCTCTCGAAGCGGATGAAGTTCACCCCGAGGTCACGGGCTTTGAGGTAGTAGTCCTCCTTGAACCCGTAAGTGCGCAGGTCCCTGTAGCAGATGTTGACCGAGATGTCGGGGTCGAGCTCCTTGAGGGCGACCGCGTTCTTTACGGCGACGCCGCAGCATATCTTGGAGCAGTACGGGTGCTCGTCGTTCCGCGAGCCCACGCACTGCACCATCGCCACCTCCCGCACACCCGAGAGCGATTCGGGGTCCTCCGCGAGCCTCCGCTCAAGCTCGACCTGCGTTATGACCCTCTCGTCCGACCCCCAGCCGTACTCGCCCTGCTTGGGCTCGTACTCGCCGCCGCCCGTGGCCACCACGATGACTCCGTGGTCCAGCTCCCTGGGGCCCTCCGGGGTCCGTACCCTTGTGTGGTATTTACCTATGTAGCCGTCGATGTCCTCGACATGCGAGGAGAGCATCAGGTCGATGTTGGGGTTCTCGCGGACGCGGGTGACGAGCTCGCCCAGGTAGGCCTGGACGTCCGCGCCCTCGATCGTCCGGAAGATATGCCTCATCTGGCCGCCCAGCTCCGCCTCGCGCTCCACCAGGTACGTCCTGAAGCCCGCGTCGGCGAGCTGAAGAGCCGCGACCATCCCGGCGCCCCCTCCGCCTATCACCATCGCGTTGTGGATGACCTGCGACACCCCCTCCTCGAGCGGCTCCAGGAGGGCGGCCTTCTCGATGCCCATCTTGACGAGCATCTTGGCCTTGTCGGTAGCGTCGTCGGGGATGTCCATGTGGACCCACGAGCAGTGCTCGCGGATGTTCGCCATCTCAAAGAGGTACTTGTTGAGCCCGGCCGAGCGGACGGTCTCGCGGAAGAGGGGCTGGTGCGTGCGTGGGGTGCACGACGCCACCATCACCCGGTTGAGGTCGTGCTCCTTGACTATCTCCCTTATCCACTCCTGCGCGTCCTGGCTGCAGGCGTACAGGCGCTCGTCAGCGAACACCACGTTGGGCAGCGTCCTCGCGTATTGGACCACCTCCGGCACGTCCACCACGCCGCCGATGTTCGTTCCGCACCTGCATATCACAGCGCCGATCCTCGGCTCCTCTCCCGACACGTCCCGCTCGGCAGGGTACTCCACGTGCTCGGTCAGCTCGCACCGGCAGACGCCCAGCCGCGAGGAGGCCAGCCCGGCCGACGCGCTCGCCTGTATGACCGAGTCGGGTATGTCCTTCGGGCTCTCGAGTGCCCCGCAGACGTAGATGCCCTCCCGCGAAGACTTGACCGACATGAAGTCGTCAGAGGCGACGAAGCCGTGCTCGTTCAGCTCGACACCCAGCGCTCCCGCCAGGCCCGAGGCGTCCGGCGTTATGCCCACGCACAGGACCACCATGTCGAACTCCTCCTCGACCGTGGCCCCGTCGGGGTCTGTGTACCCGACCAGCACGTTCTTCGAGGGCTGCATCTCCTTGGCGTAAGAAGCCAGGCAGCGCACGTAGCGCACGCCCTTCTCGTTCTTCGCGTTCTGGTAGTACTCCTCGAAGCCCTTGCCGTACGTCCGCATGTCGATGAAGAAGATGGTCGGCTGTACGTCGTGCGCGTGCTCCTTCGCGATGATCGACTGCTTGGTGGCGTACATGCAGCACACTGAGGAGCAGTAGCTGTTGCCCGCCGTTGTGTCACGCGAGCCGACGCACTGGATGAACGCCAGCTTCTTCACGGGCTCCCCGTCGGAGCGCCTCACGACGTGACCGCTCGTCGGGCCGTTGGCGGCGAGTATGCGCTCGAACTCGAGGCTGGTGACAACGTTGTCGTAGACGCCGTATCCGTACTCGGCGCGCGCCTTCGCGTCAAACGGCCGGTAGCCGGCCGCCAGGATTATCGAGCCCACCTCCAGCGTCTCAGTGCGCTCCTCGTCCTCGTAGTTCACGGCGCCAGCCGGGCACTCCTCGCGGCAGTTCCCGCACTTGCCCTTGAGGAGGTAGAGGCACTTGGTGGGGTCGATGAACGCGGCCCCCGGCACGGCCTGGGGGAACGGGACGCGGATGAGTGGGGTCCGCGAGAGGTTGGCGTTGTACGGGTCCTTCACCTTGACCCTGCAGTGCTCGCTGCAGATGCCGCAACCCGTGCACTTCTCTACGTCCACGTACCTGGGCCTCACCCGAAGTGAGACCCTGAACCGCCCCGGCTCTCCCTCGACTCCGACCACGTCGGTGAGCATGTACAGCTCGATGTTCCTGTTGGAGCCGACCTCGACCAGCTTCGGCGAGAGGATGCACATGGAGCAGTCGTTCGTCGGGAACGTCTTGTCGAGCTGGCCCATGACGCCCCCGATGGAAGGGCCGGAGTCCACCAGGTAGACGCGGTACCCCATCTCCACCAGGTCGAGCGAAGCCTGGACGCCGCCTATCCCTCCGCCGACCACCATCACCGCGCCGACCGGCTGGTCCTTCGGCCTGACGACGGGTGTGGACCCGGCCTTTGCAGCCTTCGCTTTCTTCGCGGCCGGCTTCCCGGCTGCCGCCTTCTTCGCGGCAGGCTTCCTGGCAGCTTTCTTCTTCGCCGCGGGCTTCTTGGCAGCAGGCTTTTTCGCCGGTTTCTTCGCAGGTTTAGCGGCACTCTCGTTATCAGCCAATTCGTTAACCTCTCGTCTCGGTTTCGCCCCTAGGAGGGGATCATCAGCTTCGTCTCGGCCATCAGCGGCATCGGGTCTATTATGTGGCTCTTCAGCCACCTGTCCGTCCCCGGCAGGGTCATCGCGAGCCCCAGCAGTTCCGTGAAGTACAGCACCGGGAGGTGGTGCGGTATCTTGAAGGAGAACTTGCCGGGCTGCTGCCTCATCTCGAGGTTCGCGACGCACATCGGGCAGGCGGCCACGATGCAGTTGGCCCCGGCTTCCTCGGCGCGAGTGAACAGCTTGTTCACCAGCCTCTCGGTTACGTCGGTGCGCGAGAGGGAGAGGCTCCCCCCGCAGCAGTCGGTCTTGAACGACCACGGCCGCACTTCCACCCCGAGCGCCTCGAGAAAACGGTCGAGGTCCGTCGGGTTCTCCACCGAGTCGCAGAAACAGACCTCGGGGGGGCGCACGAGCAGGCAGCCGTAATACGGCACCGCCTTGAGGCCCTCGAGCGGGAGCAGGACGCGCTCCTTTATGCGGGCGAGGCCGTAGTCGTTGACCAGGACGTCGAGCAGGTGCCTCACCTGGCCGGCGAACCGCGGGTCCTCACCGACCGATTCCTCGACGCGCCTGGCGAGCTCCTCGTCCTCGAGAACGCGCTTCTGGGCGATCTTCATCCTGGAATAACAGGCGGCGCACACCACAAGGACGTCACGGCCCAGCTTCTTCGCTTCCGCGAGGTCGCGCCCAGGCAGCGCCACCGAAAGCAGGTCGTTCGTCATGTGCGCGGAAGACGCCCCGCAGCAGCTCCAGTCCGGGAGCTCGGTGAGCTCTATTCCCAGTGCCTTGCAGACGGCTTCGGTCGAGTCGCCGTACTCCTCCGCGGAGCCCGACTGGGAGCAACCCGGGTAATAGGTGAAATCGTAATCGCTCAAATCAGGACCCTTTCTCGGTCTCCTTGAAGATGCGCCTCACCGCGCCGCGGTCCTTCGCCACCCGCGGGAGCATCTTCACCTTTCCCTTGAGGAACATCACGGCGCCCAGTCCCAGGTCGTCGAAAAGCCGACCGGAGAGCGCCTTGTACTGGCCAATGAGAACCGACTCGTTGGTCTTTCCGGCGAGCTTGATGCCGTTGAGGAAAGCCTTATGGAACAGGGCGATCTCCCGCTCAGAGGCGAGCCCGGACTCGAGAGACATGCGCCGCAGACCGTCCATGACCCCGGCGATATCGATGTCGTTCGGGCAGCGGGTGGAGCATGTCTCGCACGAGGCGCAGAGCCAGATGGTGGAACACTTGAGCAGGCGCTCCTCGGCCCCGTACTGGACCAGCTTCATCACCTCGTGGGGCAGAGGGTCCATCGCGAACGCCACCGGGCAACCCGCCGAGCACTTCTTGCACTGGTAACAGTGGCGCACTTTCTGGCCGGTCCTCTCCTCGAGCTTGGCCTCGAGCCGGCGGTTCACTGTATGGATCATGTCACTCCAGTCTGTTAGCGGTTACCGTATATGACTAACGGGTCATTATCACTTGCAGACTTGCCGGGGTCAAGCTCCCGACACCCGGGAGATTAACACAAACGGGGGCGGTCATGAATTGACGGTGGACAACGAGTGATGTCGCTCTGTTTCACACCGTTCAGCGGTTGTTGTCAGACCTAGCCGCCGAGGCCGTCGCGCTCGACTATCGAACGGTCTCCCCCTTCGACGTACTTCGCTCGCAGCTCTTTCTTGAGTATCTTGCCGGTCGGCGTCCGCGGCAGCTCGTCCACGAAGACTACCTGCTTGGGCGTCTTGTAGCCGGCCAGCTTCCCGCGCGTCCAGGTCATGAGCTCTTCCTCGCCCATCTCCTCACCCGGCATCAGCACGACCAGCGCGAGCGGCGCCTCTCCCCACTTCTGGTCCCTCATCCCCACGACTCCGACGTCCGCCACCTTCGGGTGCCCCATGATGACGTCTTCGACCTCCGCGGGGTATATGTTCTCGCCGCCTGAGATTATCATGTCCTTCTTGCGGTCCAGTATCCACAGGTAGCCCTCTTCGTCGATGCGCCCCATGTCCCCAGTGTGGAACCAGCCGTTGCGCAGGGCCGCCGCCGTCTCCTCGGGCATGTTCCAGTACTCCTTGAAGATGTTGGGGCCCCTGACCACTATCTCCCCCGTCTCACCGGCAGGGAGCTCCTTGTCCTCGTCGTCGAAGATGGCTATCTGAACGTGGAACAGCCGCTTGCCGGCAGAGCCGCGCTTGCTCAGAGCGTCCTCCGTCGGCAGGGCGGAGACGGCAGGCGCGGTCTCCGTGAGGCCGTATCCCTGGCTGAAGACCACGTCGTGCTCCAGGTACTTCTCAATAAGCGGGACGGGACAGGGCGCCCCGCCGGATATCATTATCCGGATCGAGGAGAAGTCGGTCGCGTCGAACCGCTCGCTCATTGACATCAGGAGGAACATCACCGGGATGCCGAACATGGTGGTCACCCTGTACTTCTCTATGGCCTCGAGCACCTGGTCCGGCACGAAGTAACGGGTGAGAACCAGCTTGCCCCCTGTATATATAGTCGGGGTTGCCGCCGCGGAGAGCGCACCGATGTGAAACAGCGGGGCCGCCACGAGGTTGGTGTCTTCTGCGCTGAGGTTATAGGTCAGGACTGCGTTCACGCCGTTCCACTGCGTGTTGCCGTGTGTGAGCACCGCGCCCTTGGGCCTTCCGGTAGTGCCGGACGTGTACATTATGAAGTGGGGGTCGTCCAGGGTGACCTCGGGCTCGACGACGGGCTCGGTATCCGGAGAACCGGATACCAGCTCCCCGTAGTCGGTATCCCCCTCGTTGCCTTCTCCCACCTTGACGTATGTATTCACGCCCTTCGCGAGTTCCTTGAGCTCTCCCGCCTGGAACGCGAAATCGTAAGAGTAGAAGAGCGCCTTCGTCCCGGAGTCGTCCAGGATGAACGCGAGCTCCGCCGGCGCCAGGCGGAAGTTGAGTGGGACCATTATCGCCCCGATCTTCCCGGTGGCGAACAGCAGCTCCAGGAACTCCGCGTTGTTCGGGAAAAGCGCGGCGACGCGCTCGCCGCGCGTCACTCCCAGGGAAGGGAGGGCGTTCGCGAGTCGGTTCACGCGCCTGTTGAACTCGAGGTTTGTTATCTCGCGGCCGTCGTCACACACGACGAAGATGTTCTCCGGGTCCAGGTCCGCGCGGTTGGTGGTCCAATCCCCGACGTTCATGGCTGCCTCCCCTCTTCGAGTGGTGTCCAATAGCTTAATCCAGCGCGAGACCGGGTGGAAGGACGGCTGTGGTAAAACGCGGCCTTTGCGGTTACCATCGTGTTCAAGAGCGCAAGGCAGGCGAGGAGGTTCCTTGGCGGACGGCGAGGCTCACGACCGGGCCCACAAGAACAGGAAGTTCTACGTGCCGGTCAGGGCGAAGTTCATAATCGCCACCGCCTTTGCAGCCGTCTGGTTCTTCGTCTCCCTCTGGATAAGCGAGCCGTGGATCGAATCGCTGTCGGAAGAAGTCGGAGAGCCTCTCGGGTTCATCATCATACTCTTCGTGGCGCTCCTGCCCGGTTTCCTGATGGCCCACCTGTTGATGAGCATCCTGCTCGACTACCCTCCCCCGCTGGACCTGGAGATGGAATTCCCGCCGGTGACCATACTCATGGCGGCATACAACGAGGCGGAGAACATAGCGCTGACTTTCCAGGCGATCGAGCAGCTCGAATACCCCGCCGGTATCGAGATAGTCGTCGTGGACGACGGCTCCACCGACGGCACCGCGGAGGCGCTCGAGGCTCTTGGGTGGCCGAACCTGCGGGTCATCCGGGCGGAGCACGGGGGCAAGGCCGGTGCCCTGAACCTGGGGCTCGAGCACGTTCGCACCCCGGTGTTCCTGACCATAGACGCCGACACAGTCCTCCACGGCCAGGCCGTCAAGAGGCTCATGGCGAGGTTCCTGTCGGACCCGCCCACCACAGCGGCCGTGGCGGGGAGTGTCATCTCCGGCAACCCGGACGCCTCGATGATATGCAGGATGCAGGAGTGGGACTATTACGCGGCCATCTCCTCTGTCAAGAGACAGCAGAGCCTGTTCCAGGGAGCGCTGGTCGCGCAGGGGGCAATATCCGCGTACCACACGATACTGGTAAGGGGCGAGCGCGGGTGGCCCTCGGTGGTCGGTGAAGATATTGTGCTGACGTGGGCTTTCCTGAAGGACGGTTGGAGGGTCGGCTACGAGACCACCGCCATCGGCTTCACCATGACCCCCCAGACCCTCAAGGGATTCTACCGCCAGCGCAAGCGCTGGGCGCGGGGGATGATAGAGGGGCTCAAGCGACACGGTGATATCGTCTGGAAGCGCCCCCACCTCCCGGCGTTCTTCGTGGCGGTCGATTTCCTGTTCCCCTTCCTCGACACCTTCTACACGTTCGCCTTCATCCCGGGCATCATCCTCGCGTTCTTCGGCAAGTTCTACATCGTCGGCCCGCTGACCCTCCTGGTGCTGCCTCTCACGTTCATAATCGTAGGAATCATGAGCTGGAAGGAACACAAGGTGATGAAGGAGCTCGGCATAGAACACAAACGCAGCCATCTGGGGCTGGTGCTCTTCATGCTCTTCTACCAGTTCATCATGTCCCCGACCTGCATAGTGGGATACACCCAGGAGCTGCTCGGTTTCACCAAGAAGTGGTGAGCCTCAGCCGCCTTCCACCAGGGCTCCCAACGGCGGTCAATCCACCATTATGCCGCCGTCCACCACGATGGTCTGGCCGGTGATGTAGGTGCCACGGCCTATGAGGAATGTGACCACCTCTGCGACCTCGGCTGGCTCGGCGAACCGGCGCATCGGGATGCGGGGCAGGACCTTCTCGAAGTGCTCGGGAGGCCAGTCGGCTATGAGCTCGGTCTCGACGTACCCCGGTGCCACCCCGTTCACCCTTATGCCGTGCCTTGCGACCTCGCGCGCCAGGCAGACCGTGAACCCGTTGAGGCCTGACTTGGCCGCCGCGTAAGCGGTGGCGCCCGCCATCCCTATCATCCCGATTATCGACGAGACATTGACGACCGCGCCGCCGCGACCTGCCTCGATCATCTCCCCGACGGCGAACTTGGACATGTAGAAACAGGAAAGCAGGTCGACGTTGATAGTCTCGATGAGAGTGCCCGCGTCAAGGGCCTCGATGTTCTCGTGGTGGATTACGCCCGCGTTATTGACAAGGGCGTCCACCCCGCCGAACCGCTCGACACACGCCTCGACGACCGCGCGGGCGCCCTCCTCGACGGATATGTCCGACTGCGCTACGAGCCCCCTTGCCCCCGACTTCTGGATGAGTTCGACAACCTCCTCGGCGAGGTCTACCCGCTTGCGGCAGTTCACTACGACGTTCGCGCCGTTCGCGGCGAGGTCGAGCGCTATGGCCCTTCCGATTCCCCGCGACGAGCCTGTCACTATCACGTTCCTGCCCTCGAGCATCTACTGACCTCCGCTTACCGTCGCGCTTCATCACCGCGCGTGAAAGAGTATCATTATATGGACGGACGGGACACTCGAGGAGCGTGTTGCAGATGGCTACTGAGGGCACTATAGAGGTCACCTGGTACGGGCATGCGATGTTCGGCATCTCAGGCGGGGACGTGACGGTGGTCGCGGACCCCGTTCCTCCAGAAGTGGGTTACAGGTACGAGCCGGTGGCGGCAGACGTCCTCCTCGTCACCCACGGGCACTATGACCACACGTACAAGACCGGTGTGAAGGGTCGGCCCGCGGTGATAGAGGCGAGCGGAAGAGCCGCTGCGGGCGGCCTATCGTTCGCCGGGTACGACGCTTTTCACGACGAGAGCAGGGGCAGGAAGCGCGGCCCCGTCGTCCTCTACTCGTGGGAGCAGGCGGGGCTGCGGCTCGCGCACCTCGGCGACCTGGGAGACCGCCCGGCGCCTGAGGTGCTGAGCGCACTCGAGGGCCTGGACGTGGTCATGATGCCGGTCGGGGGAGTCTTCACCATCGATGGCGAGGAAGCGGCACGGCTCGCGGCCGACCTGGCGCCCGCAATCGTGCTGCCGATGCACTACAGCACGCCGGACTGCGTGATCGACCTCGAGCCCGTCGACGAATTCACCCGCCGCTTCAAGGGTACCGTACGCGAGATGGGGGACCGCCCGGTTGTAATCTCGCGCGATTCCCTGCCGCAGGCGACGGAGGCTTGGGTCCTGCCGTACAAGTGACCGGAACGCAACACGGGGTCAGGTCCCTTGTTGCAATAGCAGGGCCACGGGAGAAAGCAAGCTGAAATGCAACAAGGGACCTGACCCCGTGTTGCAGAGGTGAGAGGATGACGCTCGAGCTGCTCGACACCAGGGCTCTGATTGCGGAAGACAGCCCGCGCATATCTCGTCTTAAAGAGCGCCTCCTCACGGCGCCGTACGAGATATGCCTCGAGCGCGCTAAGCATTACACCGCGGTCTACAAGGAGACCGAGGGGGAGCACCCCGCCCTGCGAAACGCGCTGGCACTCAAGGCGACCTGCGAGAAGCAGCCGGTCCACATCTACGCGGACGAATGGCTGGTCGGCAATAAGACGGACGCGTATATCTCCCCCGTCATCGCTCCTGAGCGCGGCGATTCCCTGAGGGTGCTCCAGCTCGACATGGACGTTCTCTCGGAGAAGCGGCGCCCGTTCAGCATCGAGCCCGAGGACCGCAAGGTCTTCCTGGAAGAGATACTCCCCTACTGGGAGGGGAAGTGCCTTCGCGACCGGAAGGCCGCGAACTGGCTGGAGTCGGGCATAATCGAGCCGGTGCGGGGAAACCCGCTGCGCACCGTCCGACAGCTCTGGAACATGCTCTCTTTCGCGCGCGCCGCCGGGCGCGAGAACCTGCGCCTCATGGCCGGCATCAAGAGGGGCCGCAGGCAGCACCCCCGGCGCGCGCTCCTGGCATGGAAGCAGCGGGACGAGCTGTCGAAGAACAATCCGAACATCGGCCTGCACTGCTACGACGTACAGGGCCACCTTCACCTGGGGGTGGAAAAGGTCGTCAGGGAGGGCTTCCTGGGCATAAAGGAGCGGGCCGAGGAGAGGCTCGCGAACCTCGACGAGAGCACGGACGGCTACGCCGACCAGAAGGCGTTCCTCGAGGCGGTAGCCATAAGCATGGACGCGGCTTGCACCTATGCCGGACGCCTGAAGGAGCTCGCCGAATCGGCCGCGCTCGAGGCCGTGGACCCTGAAGAGCGCGGGCGGCTCGAGGCCATCGCGGCCAGCCTCGAGCACGCTCCGGCTCGAGGCGCGCGGACGTTCCGCGAAGGGGTCCAGTCCGCGTGGTTCGCGCTCCTGATCGGGGAGATCCAGTACGGCATGCACGAGGTCTTCGGCATCGGGCGCGCCGACCAGTACCTGTACCCGCTCTTCCGCCGGGACCTGGACTCCGGTGCCCTGACCGCCGGGGAAGCGCTCGAGCTGCTCGAGGAGCTCAACCTCAAGCTGACCGCGAACGTCTCCCTCATACCGGATGTCGGGTCCGAGGCGAACGGCACGCTCGGCGTGAGCCAGCACTGCGTGATAATCGGCGGGCAGGACGCGGAAGGTAACGACGCGACCAACGAGCTCTCCTACCTGATGATAGACGCCTACGAGCGCATGCGCGGCGCCATCAACCAGCTTTCCCTCCGGATTCACGGCGGCTCGCCGCCCGACTTCCTCGAGCGCGGGGCACGCGTGTTCCGCACCGCGAGCGGGCACGCCTTCTTCAACGATGACGTGATAGTCCCGGCGCTTGTCGAGGACGGCATGGAGCTCGAGGACGCCCGCGACTACAACATAGTCGGCTGCATCGAGACCAGCGGCGGCGGCAACTGCTTCCCCTGCCCGGGCGGACACGAGATCGTCCTCCCGGTTGTCCTGTACATGACCATGACGAACTCCCGCCAGCCGGCGCCGGTGTTCGGTCAGAAGCGGGGGCTCAAGACCGGGGAACCTGATTCCTTCGACACCTTCGACTCCTTCCTCGACGCCTTCGAGCGCCAGCTGGAGCAGAATGTAGACGTAATGGTAAAGGCCGTGGAGGGCAAGGACCTGGCCTACATGGAGTCTCTTCCCGCGCCGTATGTCTCCGCGCTCATGGACGGTTGCATCGAGAGCGCGACAGATATGACCCGCGGTGGGGCTCTGTACGATTTCACCAGCATCATCGGCAGGGGCCTCGGCACCTGCGTCGACTCGCTGCTGGCGGTCAAGGAACTCGTTTATGACCGGCGCGAGCTCACGCTGTCCGAGCTGGTGGAAGCATGCCTGCGCGACTTCAAGGGCCAGGAAGACCTGCGTCGCAGGCTGGTCAACTCCCCTCCGAAGTACGGCCGCGACGACGAGGATGCCGACCGCATGGCGGCGCGACTCGTGAGCATGTTCACCGGCATGGTGGAGAAGCACACAAACGCGCGGGGTGGTCGCTTCCGCGCGGGGATGTACTCCTACGGCAACCACGTGATCGACGGGTTCTACGTCCCCGCCACACCCGACGGGCGCAGGCGCGGCGAGCCCATCTCGAACGGCATCTCCCCGTCCAACCTCCTTGGCCAGGGAAACGGCCTTACCGCCTACATGAAGTCGGCCGCGGCGCTCGGGCAGGGGACTCTCTCGGGCGGCGTGTCGCTCAACGTCAAGCTGCACCCTTCCTATATAGAGAGCGACGAGGGCCTGCGGAAGATGACCTCGCTGCTGGGAACGTACTTCGAGCTGGGCGGGATGCACGTCCAGCCCAACGTCGTCTCGGACTCCACGCTCAGGGCCGCCCAGGAGGACCCGGAATCATACCGCGACCTGGTCGTGAAGGTCGCGGGTTACAGCGCGTACTTTACCGACCTCGGGCGCTCCATCCAGGAAGACATAATCGACCGCTACCAGTTCAGCTGACGCAACATCGGGGTCAGGTCACTTTGTTGCGTCTCCCAGAGTTCTCCCGGGAGAGCAGCAAGGATGCAACAAAGTGACCTGACCCCGATGTTGCGATTTGCGTATGATTAAGCCATGGAATACGACATCCCGGATATCGTCACTGCGCTGGGGGAGCGCGTGGCCGCGGCGGGCGGTGAGCTTTTCATAGTGGGCGGCTGGGTACGCGACCGCCTCATGGGCCGTGAGTCCTGGGAGGTGGACCTCGCCACCAGCCTCTCCCCCCACGAGGTCAAAGCCGCGATGGAGGGGCTCGGGGCGGTCTTCGACATCGGCGAGAGGTTCGGCACGGTGGGACTTCGAGCCGAGGAGACCCTTCTCGAGATAACCACCTTCCGAGCGGACGAGTACGCGGCCGGCTCTCGCCACCCGACGGTGACAGCGGTGAGCGGCATCGAGGAAGACCTCGCCAGGCGCGACTTCACCATCAACGCGATGGCATACTCGGTCGCCCCCGAGTCCGGGCGCCTCGTCGACCCGTACGATGGGCGAGGTGACATAGAGCGCGGCATGATACGGACCCCGGGCGAGCCGGGGCCGAGGATGGCGGAGGACCCCCTGCGCATGATGCGCGCGGTGAGGTTCGCCTCCCAGCTGGGCTTCGAGATAGACCCGCCGTTGCTCGAGGTCCTTTCACGCCAGTCGGGGGAACTCGCCGGCATCTCCTGGGAAAGGCGCCGGGAGGAGCTCGAGCGGGTACTGGTATCTGACCATCCGGATTTCGGCATCAGGGTGCTTGTCGACACCGGGCTTATGGACCACGTGTGCCCGGAGGTGGCCGCGATGAAAGGCGTCGAGCAGCCCCGCGCCTACCACCGGGCCGACGTTTTGGAGCACACACTCCTTACCGTCTCTTACCTCCCGCCGGACGACCTCCTGCGCCGCGCCGCTCTGTTCCACGACGCCGGCAAGCCGCCGACCCGCGTGACCGAGCCGAAGACGATGTTCCCGGAGCACGACACCGTCAGCGAGGAGCTGACGAGGAAATCCATGCGGCGGCTGCGCTATGGCAACGAGGACATCCAGAAGACGGCATTCCTGGTGCGCAAGCACATGCGGCCCATCCACTACGAGAGCCACTGGAGCGACGCCGCCGTGCGCAGGCTCATTAGAGACTGCACGCTCATGAGGAACGACGAGGTGCTGGTCGGACCGGCGGCCGTGCTCGAGCTGGCCCGCGCCGACATCAAGGCCGGCAACGAAGACAAGATACCGGGCTTCCTGGCCCTGGTCGATGAGCTCGAGGAGCGCATAGAAGGCATACGCGCCGTGCACAAGGTCGAGAAGATACGCTCTCCCCTCGACGGCCGCGAGCTGATGGAGCATTTCGGGCGCGGCGAGGGGCCCTGGATAAGCGAGGCGAAGGAATACCTCGTGCACCTGATACTGGAGGGCGAGCTCGCCGAGGGCGACAAAGATGCGGCGTACAAGAAACTGGAGGAGCGCTGATTTGAAGCAGGTGGACATCGTCGGGGCGGGAATATCCGGGCTTGTGGCCGGCATCATGCTCGCGAGGCAGGGCAACAGCGTCAGGGTGTATGAGGCGCATGACTCGATCGGGGGGACGGCTTCCTGGTCGGACTCGACTCTGCTCGACCCTTCAGCTCTGAGAAGGGACATCGGTGTTGACGTCGAGGAGGCCGTGGAGCCATGGAAGGTCACCCGGGCCTGGGCATACGGCAGGCGCTTCGAGTTCGGCGTGCCGCGGGGTCGGCAGCAGTTTACGGTCGAGCGCGGGGCGGGACCCTCCTCCATCGATAACGTGCTGTACCGGCAGGCGTTGGAGGCGGGAGTGGAGTTCGAGCTGGGCAGGCGGCTCTCCAAGGACGATATCCTCTCACTCGCTCCAGGCTCGATAGTCGCCACCGGGCTGGACAGGGACTCATTCGAACTCTTCGACATACCGTCGCGGCCGTTCTTCTGCCATATGACCACCGGGCCGGCGCGTCCGGACGCGCCGAGCGTCATAATCTACCTCGACCGGTTCACCAGGGAGTTCGGCTATTACTGCCAGGTGCGCGGCGTCGCGAGCAGCCTTGTATTCAGCGTGCACCGTCCGCTCACCGACCGGGAAAAGGGGGACTTCAAGTCAGGACTCGCGCTCAATGACGGCATCGACCTTGACGGTTGGAGCGACGAGATCGCCGCCACGCTTGCCTGGCCGCTGGGCGCCTGGCGCAACCGGCGCCTCCTCGCCGGAGAGAAGATTCTGGCAGGCACCCTGGCCGGAAACGTGAGCCCCGTCCTCCTCTTCGGTGTGAGTGGTGCGCTTGCGAGCGGCCGCGTGGCCGCACTCGCGGTCGCGGACAGGGACGACGCGGTAAAGGAATTCCGCAGGCTCGCGCCGTTGTACGCCCCACAGATGCTGCTACGCAAGGTCAGGGAATACGCTCCGCACCAGTGGCTCAAGTACGTGGTGTGGACCATCCTCGGCACATACGATCCCGACCGATTCCCATACCTCATGGAGTTCGTTCTCTGGCCCCCCGGCCTGTGATGCACAACGGGGTCAGTAGAGGACCTCCCAGGGCTTGATGTCGAGGACGGGCGTGCCGTCGATGGCGTCCAGATTCCGGACGGTCAGGACGCTGCCCTCAATACCCACGAGGTCCACCACCGCGAGCCCCAGCGGGTTGGGCCGGTAAGGCGAACGGGTCGCGAAGACGCCCCTCTCCGGCCTGGTCACGTCGCCGCGCGGATGGATGATGAGCCTGAAACCCTCGGCCCGATCGAACACGAATATGACATAGAGTCGCTCTAAGTTCTCGAGCCGGAAGAGCCCGTCGGTGAATTCGTCCAGTACGCGTATCCGCGACACCGTCCCCTGGAATATGTCGGGGTCGTCCTGGATACCCGTGAAGTCGCTCTCGACGAACCCGATAGGCGAAAACTCGAACGCGTCCACTGGCCGAAACTTTCAATAGGGGCACCCGTCTAATACTATGATACCAGCCCGTCTCCGCTCCGCGAGCGGCGTACCCCGGAAGGTGTGAATGGTAGACAGCGAGAACGCCACGAAGGTCAGATGCCCGGGCTGCGGCAGGGAGTATGAGGACAATCCGCCCTCGTACTGCGTCGACTGCGGTACCAGGCTCGAGACCCGTCGAAAGCGCGGTACCGCGGTCGCGGTCACTGCCGCCGTGCTGGTAGCGCTCCTCGTACTCGGCGCCGGAGCCCTGGCGCTCGTATACCTCGTCAAGCCAGGGAAGTCGGCGCCGGCGCTCCCGTCCACCGCCGCGCAGCTGCGTGCGTCCGTTGACGAATGCGAGGAGTACCTCAACGATAAGGGCGCGGCGCTGGCATCCGGACGAGCGAAAGACGCTCCGGTCTACTCGGTCGAGGCGCGGCTCGACACAAAGGAGAGCAGCATATCCGGCAAGGAAAAGGTGCTCTTCACCAACCGGACTCCCGATACGCTCCGTGAGATCGTCTTCAGGGTCTACGCGAACAGCGCCGACGAGAGCCTCTCCGGTGACGGGGCGCAGATCACGGGTGCGCGGGCGGGCGGCGAGTCAGCGCGAGCCGGCCTCGACGGGACCCTCCTCACGGTATCCCTGCCGGAGCCCCTCGCCCCGGGGGATGACACGCTCGTCTCGTTTTCGTTCGAAGAGTTCATACCCGAGGTTCAGGGCCTCGCCGGAGACCTCGAGGGATTGCTGACCGGCGAGCAGGCGGGCGGCTACGGCATCTTCGGGCACGACGACGACACTTACGACCTTGGTTACTTCATACCGCTGGTCGCGTCCTACCGGAACGGCGCCTGGGAGTCGAGGGAGGTGCCGTCGTTCGGCGACGTGGCGGACTTCGACTGCGCGTACTTCAACGTCTCCCTGGACGTGCCGGGCGATTACACGGTCGCCGCCACCGGCGTCCAGACCGGTGAGAGTGGTTCGGGCGGCAGGCGCAGGCTCACCTTCGCCGCGGGACCCGCCCGCGACTTCGCCGCACAGGCGAGCAGCGCCTACCAGTCGTCGGCGAAGAAGGTAGGCGGGACCCAGGTAACCTCGTACTACCACGGGGAGGCGGCTGAGAGCGGCGGGAGAGCTCTGGACATCGCGGCCTCTGCCCTTGACCAGTACAACAGGCACTTCGGGCCTTACCCGTACACGAGGCTCAACGTGTGCGAGGCGCCCCTGGCGGGGGGCGCGGCCGGCATGGAGTTCACCGGGCAGGTCCTCATCTCCAAAATGCTCTACGGCCTGTCCTCAGGCGAGGTCCCACTGCCCGACGCCCTGAAGGACCTCGGGGGGGACCAGTTCAACGAACTGCTCAAGAACATCACCGGCGGTATAATGGGAGACACGCTCGAGTTTGTGGTGGCCCACGAGGTCTGCCACCAGTGGTGGGGCATAGTGGTGGGAAGCGACTCGATAGCTCACCCGTGGCAGGATGAGTCGCTGACCAACTACTGCAGCGTGCTGTACGTCAGGTGGGAGAACGGGCGGGACGCCGCGGAGAGGCAGCTCGAGACCCAGCTCAACCTGCCGTACCAGGCGGCAGGGCTCCTCGGAGGCGGCGACGGGGTGGTCGATTCCCCGGTCGACGCTTTCAGGAACCAGGAGCATTACACCGCGGTCGTGTACTCGAAGGGCGCGCTGTTCTTCCAGGCCCTCGAAAAGGAGATGGGCGCCGCGGCGTTCGTCAAGAGCCTCCGCTCGTACTACGGGGAATACGCTTTCCTCGAGCCGTCCCCCGACGACCTGATGCAGGCGTTCAAGAACAACTCCGCCGACCCGCCGGCGGTCGCGGCCCTGCACCAGAGGTGGATCAAGGAAGAGCACGGCGACGAGGACATAGCCTCCACGCTGCCCGGCGGGAGCCTCCTGGAGGACCTGATGAAAGACCTCGCGCCGGACGGCTCCGACCTTGGCCCCCTCGAGGACATGTTCAAGGAGTTCTGGGACCAGCTGGTCCCCGAGGGCGACCAGTCGGGCGAGACGCCGTTCCCCTCTACCTCCCCCGACATCGCCATCTGACGCCCCGGCCCGTCAAGAAATCCGTCCCGTTTGACGAAAGAATGGGCAAGGACCTGTCCCCGAAGGACTACCCGGAGACGCGCCGGTGAAAAAGACGACAGCGACCAGAGAACGCATCGCGGGGTTCCTGCGCGGGATGGTGTCGGCCGGTTTCTCCCTTGTCGAGGTGACCACCGTCATCATTCTGCTCGCCATCCTGGTCACGCTAGCCGTGCCTGTGTTCCTCGACAGCACCGAGGCCGCCCGGAGGAACAGCTGCCGTTACAACCAGCGAGCCATCGAATCGGCCCTGAACATGTGGAAGTCCGAGCACGCCGACGAGCAGTTCATCACGGGGAACTGCCTGCCGGGGGACGGGGAGGCTTTCCTCGACCTGGAGGGGGACGTCCCGGGGGAGCCCGACCGCTCGCTCGGACCGTACCAGAAGCAGGGCTTCGACTGTCCGTCCAACGGCACCGGCACCGGCGCCATCGGCAGCTGCGATTACATCACCGACGGCACGGCGGTGGCCTGCCTCACCGACAGCCAGGTCGGCCTCAAGGCCGACGGGACCCCGTTCCGCCACGACGAGCCCCGGGCGGTTGCCTGGGACCACAGCCGCGGGGCCGCTCCCGCGTCCGCGGGGCAGGAACTCGGCGACACCTTCCAGGAGATAACCGATGGGATGATAGGGCTCATCAGCGTCTACTATGCGGAGAACGGCTCGTACCCGAGCAGCTCGGGCGACGCGGCCTTTACCGACCTGGGCCTCAACCCGAACGACTGGAAGCTGCCGTACGACCACACCTACTACACCCCGGCAGGCAACAGGGTATACGTGAAGCCGGAGTCCGGCTACGTGTTCAAGGTCAAGAACACCAAGGGCAAGGAACTCACGCTGGATCCGGCGAGCGGCTCTTCCCTCATCTACGACATGAAGACCAAGAGCTGGTATTACAAGAACGTCGCTTCCGGGCAGAAAATACAGATAGCGACCCTCAAAATCGTCCCGCAGTGATCCTGGAATGCCGGGGCCGGGCGGCCGGCGCTGCCTTCCTTACTTACCGCCAGTAAAACATATCCGCGCGAGTCCCTCGACAGTACCACGCCGCGCTCTATGTAATATAATGCCCGCGGTGGATGACCCTCTTGTTAGGAGGTAGCGAAGTGGAAGAAAGAAAATACCCGTACTTCACCGAGGAACACGACATGCTGCGTCAGTCCGTGCGCGAGTTCTGCGAGAAGGAGCTGGCGCCCCGCGCGCAAGAGTGGGAGGACGATGAGACCTACGATATGGAGACGTTCCGCAAGATGGGCGAGCTGGGTTTCCTGGGCTTGAGGGCGCCCGAAGAGTACGGCGGCGGCGGCTCGGACTACTGGTCGATCGTGCTGCTGTTCGAGGAGCTTATCAGGAGCGGGTGCAGCGGCTTCATGACAGCTGTCGGCGTGCACATGGAGGTCGCGATGCCGGCCATCATACACCACGCCAACGAGGAGCAGAAGCAGAAGTACCTGGTGTCCGCGATAAAGGGTGATTCGCTGGGCGCGCTCGCGGTCACCGAGCCCGAGGCCGGCAGCGACGTGGCGTCGATGCTCGCCACCGCGGTCGAGGACGGAGACGACTACGTAATCAACGGCAACAAGATATTCATCACCAACGGCGCGCGCGCCGACTGGATAATCGTCGCGGCTAAAACCGACAAGGAAGCGGGCTACGGCGGGATAACGGAGTTCATCGTCGACACCGACACCCCCGGCTTCGAGGTCAGCCGCAAGCTGGACAAGTGCGGCCTGCGCTCGAGCGACACGGCGGAGCTCTTCTTCACCGACATGCGGGTGCCCAAGTCGCAGATACTCGGCGAGGTGAACAAGGGGTTCTTCCAGATCATGTCCAACTTCCAGCCGGAGCGCCTGCTCATCGCGGTCGGCGCCTATGCGGCCGCCGAGATGATGCTCGCGATGGCCATCGAGTACGCCAAGGAGCGCAAGCAGTTCGGCAAGGCCGTATCGCGCCACCAGCACAACGCTTTCAAGATCGCCGAGATGGCCACCAAGATCGAGGCATCCAAGGAGCTGACCTACCGCTGCTGTGACATGTACAACCGGGGGCTCGACTGCCTGCAGGAAGTCTCCATGGCGAAGTGGTTCACCACCGAGGTGTCGAACGAGGTGGCCTACCACGCGATGCAGCTGATGGGCGGCTACGGCTACATGAAGGAGTACCCGATGGAGCGGGCCTGGCGTGACGCGCGCATCCAGACCATCGTCGGGGGCACGACAGAGGTCCAGAAGCTCATCATCACCCGCACGCTCGGCCTCTAACCGCCACGGCCATTAAATACTGAGCCGGGCCCATCAGGGCCCGGCTCTTTCACATCCTTAACATCCTTTTACATTTGAATACAGGAGTATAAAATATCGCAAATATTTCACAGGGTGGCTGAACCTTAACTCTAGTGTTTACAAATCTTCCGGGATTTCCTATAATAGTCACGCAAGTCCGTATGGGTCCTGAGATGGCCGGTGATTCCGGCTTGATTCTCACCCGCAATCCCCCTGAATGAGCCTCAGAAGTGGCTGACATTCCCTCTATCAAGGGATTCCTACCGATTCCGCCTGAAAGCGGGGTCAGGGAGCGCCCGACCGGAGGAGCCCCTGCCGGGAAGGGCCGCCAGGAAACCTCGAATAGCAGAAGAAGGAAAAAAACGGGGTGAAAGGTAAATATTAACTTGAGATGACAGTTAGAGCGGGAGTACACGAAAACACCTGGGGCCACATAGACATCAACGTGTCGGTAGGCCCTATCGTCGCCCAGGCCAGGAACATCCTGCCGTTCCTGATAATACTGCTCGTGATCGGGGGCACGGTCTTGTTCGCCGCGAGTTGTAAAGGCTCAACCGTCGCGTTCAGCAACGAATCGCAGGTTGCCACCCTGTCGGTCGAGGTCGCGGACACGCCGTCCGAAGCCGCGAAGGGCCTCATGGGCAGGGACACGCTGGGCGAGAACAGCGGCATGCTGTTCGATTTCCAGGAGGACACCCGGACGGCCTTCTACATGAAGGACACCAGGATACCTCTCTCCATCGCGTTCATCGATGCCGACGGCAAGGTGCTCGCCATAGAGGACATGGAGCCGTTCGACCTGACCCGTGTTGAGCCTCCCGGCCCCTACCGTTACGCGGTAGAGGTCAACAAGGGCTGGTTCGAGCGCAACGGCATAAAGCCCGGCTACCGGGCGACAATCGACATCTAGGGTAAACGGACGAGCCCCCCAAGACAAAAGGGCCCGGCTGCAACGGCGCAGCCGGGCCCACCTCTTTAAGGTCATTCGTGTTTCAAAAAGAAGAGCGCGGCCTCAGACAGGCCGCGCTCGATTCGGTCAGTTACTCTTCGCTATTCGACCATTGCCGCCGCGTTGGCGATGGCGGTCTCCTCCGGGCGCTCCTTGGTGCGCACCTGGAACAGTATCTTGCCTCCGCCCTCGTCCCACATCTCGGTGACGATGGTCTCGCCCGGGAACACATGCCGGGTGAAGCGCACCTTGACGGACTTGAGCTTCGCGGGGTCGTTGTCGCAGTAACTCTTCAGGATGGCCCTCCCGGCGAATCCGAAAGAGCACAGCCCATGCAATATGGGTTTGTCATAGCCGGCCATCGCCGCGAAGTTGGGGTCGGCGTGAAGCGGGTTGATGTCCCCGGAGAGCCTGTAGAGCAGCGCCTGCTGCGGCAGGGTCGCCTCCTCCACGACCTTGTCCGGCGCGCGGTCCGGCGCCTCGTTGCCGGCAGCCGGCCCCTTCTCGCCGCCGAACCCGCCCTCACCCCGGATGAAAGTCCCGAAGACGTTGTTGTAAACGACGTCTCCCGTCTCGTCCGTTGTCACAGCCTCGAGCTCGATCAGCGCGCCCTTGCCCTTGTCATAGATATTCTTGATGAGGGGCTTGGTGTTGAGCACGCCGCCGCTCGGGTTCAACGGCTTCTTTATCTCGAGGTACTGCTCGCCGTGCAGCAGCATCATCAGGTTGATGTCCACTCCGGGCGCCCCCAGCAGTCCCATCAGGGCCGGGAACGGCGGGATGACGCCGAACGTGGGAAGAGCCACGAGGCCAGGCGCGTTCTCGTAGCAGAACTTGAGGTCGTCCGGGTCGGCCCCGGCGCCCACGCCCAGCGCGTATAGTATCAGCTTGGTCTGGTCGTAGGTGTAATCGAGCGCGGGCAGTTCCGCGCCCAGGGCCTTGTCCAGGTCTATCGGCATACTGTTACCTCCTCAAACTATCAGGCCGCTGAAGGCACGCTTACATCTTGAGGTGGCTCAGCGAATGCCCCGTCTGCGCCGTCGCCGAGTCGTATTCCACCGCGCCCTCGAGCTTGGTTATGTCCGCCCACTTCGCCGCGATATCGTCCGGGGTAACCGCCGCCGGGTCGTCGAAGAAGACACCCGGCCCCTCGACCATCGCCGCGCGGCTGAAGTAGCCCGCTCCCGCGACGAATATCTTGCCGGAGTCCACGCAGGCCTCGCTAACAGCGTACACGGCGATTGGCGACACGAACTCGGGCTTGAGCATGTCGACCACCTGGGGAGGCATGACCGTCGCCGTGAGCCTGGTCCCCGCGACCGGTACAAGGGTGTTGGCCAGTATGTTGTACTTGGCGCCTTCAAGCTTCACCGACAGCATCATACCGGCGATCCCCATCTTGGCCGCGCCGTAGTTGGTCTGGCCGAAGTTGCCGTAGACGCCCGCCGCCGAAGAGGTCGACAGGATGCGGCCGTATCCGGCCTCCCTCATGTGCGGGAACGCCGCCTTCGTGCAGAAGAACGTGCCCGAGAGGTGGACCGCCATGATGAGCTCCCAGTCCACGAGCTCCATCTTCATCATGCTCTTGTCGCGCAGGATGCCCGCGTTGTTGATGAGGATGTCTATCCTGCCATAAGTGTCGATGGCGGTAGCGATTATCTTCTGGGCGCTCTCCCACTCGGAGACGCTGTCGTAGTTCGGCACGGCCTCTCCGCCGGCCGCCTTGATCTCGTCGCAGACCTTCTGGGCCGGGGTGGCGTCGCCACCGACTCCGTCCATCGAGCCGCCCAGGTCGTTCACGACCACTTTAGCCCCGCGGCTGGCAAGGAGAAGAGCGTGCGCGCGGCCTAGTCCTCCGCCTGCCCCGGTAATGACCGCTACCCGGTCGTCAAACCTTATCTCGTCAGCCATACTCCATCTCCTTTCGTCCACACACTACTGAATTAAATTTGTGCCATCCGAGAGCGCATATATACTATTCAAACCCGCTCACCTTATGCAAGTAGAATGACCCCTTAATCCGGCGTCACGATATGCATCGTCCTGCCTCAGTCCACATAATTGAAGGAGGGACTCCGATAATCCGAAGTCCCTCCCCTGCTTGGCCCCTCTCAACCGCCGCATGCATGAGAATCGCTGGCGGCGACATCAAGGTCAAGTGGAGGTGCCCGGAGTTGCACCGGCATCTTCTCAGCTCTCAACTGAGTGCTTTACTAATTAAGCTACACCCCCAGCAACCAAACCAAGCACATGGTACCAAATAACAACAATATTGTCCACTATCAGTCGTTGGTCGACGGCAAAATCGTCCCTGGAAAACAGAAAGCTCCGTTTCCGGAGCATCTGTCTCATGCAATCACTCAGTTGAGAGCCGGTTTCATTATAACTCGCCTATCCGGATGGTCAATGCAACATGGTCAATCATTCAGAACAGAGCGAATCGTCTTGATCGGCGATTAGAGATAATATAGTGCAACGCAGACCGGAGAAAACGGCATTTTGAAACCGACTCGAAAGGGTGAGGGGGAATGTACAAGGAGATGTTCGACCTGACCGGCAGGGTGGCCATAGTGACCGGCGGGAGCCGCGGAATAGGCGAGGCCATCGCCATGGCGCTTGCGGAGTTCGGCGCGAAGATAGTGCTCTCGAGCCGCAAGATCGAGGGCCTGAACGCGGTCAAGGAAAAAATCGAGGCCGCCGGGGGCGAGGCCATCTGCATCCCCGCCCACATGGGAAAGCCCGAGAGCCTCCAGGAGGTCGTGGACGGGACACTCGAACACTACGGCGCCATAGACATCCTGGTGAACAATGCCGCCACCAACCCGGTGTTCTACCCCCTGGACCAGTCAGAGGAGCGGGCCTGGGACCAGATAATGAACGTGAACATGAAGGGCATCTACTTCCTGACGCTCGCCGTGGGAAAGGTGATGCTCGAAAAGGGCAAGGGCTCGATCATCAACGTGAGTTCCGAGGCCGCAGTGAAGCCCACCCCCATGCTCGGCATGTACTCAATATCTAAGGCGGGCCTGGACATGATCACGAAGGCTTTCGCACTGGAGTGGGGCTCGTCCGGCATCAGGGTGAACGGCATTGCCCCGGGGCTTGTGAAAACCCACTTCTCCCAGGCGCTATGGGCGAACGAGGACATACTGGCCGTCGCCACCACGACCACCCCGATGGGCCGCATGGCCGAGCCCCCAGAGATGGCCGGCCTGGTGGTGTTCCTGGCGTCGGACGCCTCGAGCTACATAACCGGCGTGACCGTGATCGCCGACGGCGGCCGCCTGCTCAATTAGGGTCAGACCACTTTCGTTACGTTGTCAACATCTTCAACATGTTCAACAGGACAGCCTGGCGCGGACATAGAGACACGAGATCGACTAACCTTTGGGCGACCAATGGCCGATGCTTATCATCGGTAGTATCTCCCCGGGCGGTTCCGAGATGCCGCCCTCGAAGAACAGAGGTGTGAGAATGAGGAAACTGTCCGTTGTTGTTGCAATGCTGCTTGTGTCGGCGATACTGCTGCCGGCAATGACCGGGTGCGGCGGCCCGACCGTGATAAAGGTCGGGGTAATCGCCGAGCTCACCGGCTCCATGCCGGCGGTGGGCGCTTCGGGCCGGGACGCCGCGAAGCTGGCAGCGAAGGAGATAAACAAGGCCGGCGGCATCCAGGTCGGTGAAAAGAAATACGAGGTCGAGCTGTTCATAGAGGACAGCGCCGCCGATCCCAAGAAGGCCGCATCCGCCGCGAAGAAGCTCATCGAAGAGGATGGGGTGGTTGCGATCATCGGACCTAACTCGAGCAGCAACGCGGTCGCGGCGGCAGAGGTGGCCAACGACGCGAACGTGCTCCTCATCGCGCCCTGGTCGACCAACCCGACCACCACCATCGACGAGAAGACCGGCAAGCCGAAGAAGACAATCTACCGGGCCTGCTTCACCGATGAGTTCGAGTCGAACGCACTGGGTAAGTTCGCGCGGGAGAAGCTCGGGGCGGCCAAGGCCGGGGTCCTCTACGACAACTCCACCGCCGTGCTCGAGAACCAGGCCGACCTCTTCCGCAAGAGCTTCGAAAAGAACGGCGGGCAGGTAGTCGCCTCCGAGACGTTCAAGACGGGCGACACGGACTACTCGGCGCAGATGGGCCGCATTAAGGCGGCCGGCCCGGACGTGCTCTTCCTCCCATCCTACTACGCCGACGTCGCCGCGCAGGTGAAGCAGGCTCGCGCCGCCGGCATCACCGCGACGTTCATCGGGAGTGACGCGTGGAGCACACCCGAGCTCATAAAGACCGGGGGCGCGGACGTAGAGGGCTCGTACCTGTGCAACCACTACTCGTCCGAGTCGCCCGACGAGCTCACGAAGAAGTTCGTGGAGAGCTACAAGGCCGAGTACGACGCGGTACCCGACGACGTGGCCGCGCTCAACTACGACTCGTTCAGCCTGCTGGAAAGCGCGCTGGACCTCGGCGGAAAGGTCGACCGCGCCTCGGTGCTCGAAGGTATGGGCGATGTGCGGAGCTTCAGGGGCGCGACCGGCCAGTTCGAGTTCGACGGGAAGTCGCACGACCCCGAAAAGAGCGGAGTCATAATCCAGATATTGAACGGGAAGTTCAACTGGTTCTCCGACATATACCCGTCGCCTACGAGGGCCCAGGTTGAGGCGTTCGTCGAGGAGGCGGTCAAGTACGCCAAGGACAACGGCCAGGAGAAGGCCCTTGCGGTTTTCAGCGACCGCAACGGCGATTTCGTGAGGGGCGAGCTCTACATCTATGCCTACGACAAGGACGGCAAAGTCATCGCCCACGGCGGGACGGCGAACCTGGTCGGACAGAACCTCATCGAGATGAAGGACCCGAACGGTGTCATGGTCATCCAGGAGCTCAGGAAGCTCGCCCAGGGCGGCGGCGGCTGGCTCGAGTACATGTGGAACAACCCGCTCACCGGCAAGGTCGAGCCCAAGGTGGGCTACGTCCTGCCGGTGGACGAGACCTGGTGGCTCGGCTCCGGATATTACGAATAGGGTCAGACCACTTTCGTTACGTTGTCAACATGTTCAACATGTTAATAAGAGTGCCTAACGTAACGAAAGTGGTCTGACCCCAAATGGAGTGTTGATGCTGGGACACCTGAACCATGAATGGCTTTCCGGAGAGCAGAGCCCGGTAAGGCTCGCGCTCATGCGCGTCTTCGCCCGCTGGATAGAGGTCCCTGTCCTCTTCCTCTCGTACCACGCGTGCGTCGGGCGCCTGCGCTTCATGTCGCGGTGGCGCCTTACCCGCTGGCTGCTGCTCTACCCCATCGCGTTTCCGTTCGGGCATTACGGTGACACCGGCCGCCCCTACCCCACCGACAGGCTCGTCGAGATGGTGCGCGGCCTGGAGGGCCGCATTGCTGTCGGCCCCTGCCGCTGCCGCATCGGCCACAGGTCCTGCCGCCACCCGATGGACACCGATATCGTCATCCGCACCGGGACCGACGTCTGGCTCCAGGCGTTCCCCAAGGAGTACCGCGTCATCGAAGCCGAAGAGGCGGTGCGCATCATCGAGCTGTGCGCCTCGCTCGGGATGTTCCACATGGTTTTCCTGCACTGCCTAATCGGCAGCGCGATGAACGAGTACGTCATCTGCAACTGCTGCACGGACGGGTGCGTCCCTTACATCCTCAACCGCGCACTGGGCCAGGACATCTACCCCGTGGTCAAGGGCGACTGGCGCGCCAGCGCCGACGCCGGCATATGTGTCGCCTGCGGCACCTGCGTCGAGGTCTGCCCGTTCTCCGCCCGCGAGCTCACCGAAGGGAAGCCTGTCGTCGGGGAGTGCTTCGGCTGCGGCCTGTGCGCCGCCCGCTGCCCCACCGGCGCCTCACGCATGTGGTCGTGGCTCACCTGACTCCCTCCGCGTTATAATTAGTCACCTTCGTAATAGCGCGGAACATGAATCCTCTCGGTGTAAGCAACAGGTTGGGAGGTACCGGTCATGTCCAGGCGGCTCTTGAATCCCGTTCTCGTCGTGATGCTCATCATCGCGATACTCGTACCCTGGTCGTTCCTCTCGGGCAGCGCGCTCGCCGCGTACGCGTGGAACGACGCGCAAGGACCCGGCGACGGTGACGCCTGGGGTCTCGCCTGGGACTCGGCGAACAGTATCCTGTACAGGGGGACGATGACCCGCGGCGTCTGGAAATACCAGTCAGGCACCTGGAGCCAGCTGCCCGGGCTGAACCTCACACAGGTTTGGGCGCTCGCCTACGACCAGACCAACAACATCCTATACGCGGGCGGGTCCTACGGTGTTTACCGGTGCACCAACCCGAACACGTCCCCTTCCTGGACAAACACCGGCGGGGGGATATCCGGGAGCACATGCCACGAGCTCCTTTACATACAGGGCGCTAATGTGCTTCTTGCGGGTATGGCCGGCGTCGAAGGAGTGTGGGGGTGCACCAATCCGAACACCTCCCCGTCCTGGTCCGATACCAGCAACAACGGCATAGAGAACGCCATGGTCTTTTCGGTCGCGCTCGACTCTACGAACGGCTTTCTGTATGCGGCTTCGGACGGCGGGGCATGGCGGTACGACAGCAGCACGTTCACCTGGGCCAGCATTCAGAGCGGCCTAACCTACAGCGAGTCGGATTCAATAGTCTACGACGCAACACGGAACAAGGTGTACATCGGGATGAACGGCGGCAAGGGCGTCTGGCGCTGCGACAGCCCGAACACGGCGCCGGCATGGACAAGTATCGGCAATAACGGCATCCAGAACTCTAACGTTCTCGCTATGGCTTACGATGTCACAAACAACGTCCTCTACGCTTCCGGCCAGCCTTACGGGCCACTCGGTGTCTACGGCATCTGGAGCTGCCCGAACCCGGACACCGCCCCCTCCTGGACGAACACCGGTGGCGGCGTGAGCGGATACGGCAGCTACAAGATGCTTTACCTGGCGAGTAGCAACACGCTTTACGCCGGCACGTTCAACCCGCAGATGTACAACGGCCGCGGCGTATGGTCGTGCGCCACCCCGAACACCGCGCCCTCGTGGTCCAAGCTTGGCGTGGGCGTGAGCGACTACTCCGTGTACTGCTACGCTTACGACAGCTCGAGGAACCTGCTCTACGCAGGGACCTCCAACGGCGTATGGAAGTGCTCGAACCCCGATACAGCGCCGACCTGGTCAGACGTGGGCTTGAGCAGTGTGGACGTGCTCTCACTCGCCTACGACCCGACTAGAAACCTTCTCTACGCCGGCATGGGCAACTACTACAAGGGAGTGCAGAGGTGCGCGAGCCCGGATTCCTCTCCGGCATGGACGAACCTCGGCACTCCCATCAACAGCCACGAGGTATGCTCGCTGGCCTGCGACACCGCCAACGACCGAGTATATGCGGGAGCAGCAAATGAGTACAGCTCTTTCAGCAACGGTGTTTTCCGCTGCGACAGTGCGAGCAGCGCCCCGGGCGGAGGCAGCAACTGGGTCACAACCAACCTCGGCGCCCAGACGAGAGCTCTGTGTTACGACGCGGCCCGGGGCATCCTCTATGCCGGCGGTCAGAGCGGCTTGTGGCGCTGCGCGAACCCCGGGCCCGGGACTCCCGCCTGGACCGACATCACCGGCGCCATGACTGACACTCTAGTCGAAAGCCTTGCCTACGACCCTGCCCGCCACCTCCTGTACGCCGGCTGCCAGGGCGGTGTATGGCGAGGAAGCCCTCCGGACGCAACAGTCGGTTGGACCAAAACCAACAGCAGTTTCATGAGCGCAAGGGGCCTGGTCTATGACGTCGGGCGCAACGACCTGCACGCCGCAGTATATGACGACGGGGTATGGCACTGCACCACGCCCGACACCTCTCCGTCTTGGGCCGACACGGAAGGAATACTCAACGGCAAGAGAACACGCAGTGTAGCCTGTGTCCCCAACGGCATCATCCACGCCGGCACCTCAACGACCTCCCTTGCCTCGACATCGCTTGCAATGGGCGGGTATTACGCTGAGGTCTCGGTAACGCCGAACCCGGTGCCGACCATCACCAGCATCAGCCCCACCACCAAGCAGGCGGGAGGAAGCGGGTTCACCCTGACGGTGAACGGCACCAACTTTGTCTCCAACTCGGTCGTGCGGTGGAACGGGGGCGACCGCGTCACCACGTACGTCTCGCCGACTCGCCTGACCGCCGCTATAACCGCGTCCGACCTGGTCTTTCCGGCCACCAAGAGCGTCACCGTCTCCAATCCATCGCCAGGTGGAGGCTCATCCAACTCAAAAACGTTCTCGATCTCATCCACAGCCTCTACCTGGTACCTCGCGGAGGGCACAACCGCCTGGGGTTTCGATACATATATAACAATAGAGAATCCGAATCAGAGCGCGCTGCAGGCCGCCGTGACGTATATGCCTACCGGTAGAAGCAATGTGACTGAGACAGTGAACCTCCCCGCCCGCAGTCAGACCACGCTCACCAACGACCACCTGGTCCAGAAGCTGGGCGGTACTTATGACTTCTCCACCAGGGTGGTTTCTTCAGACCCAATCAAAGCCATTGCAGTAGACCGCACCATGTCCTGGAACGGGGGCGCGGGCAAGAGAGGAGCCGGTACCGGACAGGAGGCCCACTCCTCCGTAGGGGTGAAGTCGGCCTCTACCTCCTGGTACATGCCCGAAGGCTCCTCCAAGTGGGGATTTGAGTGCTGGCTCTGCATACAGAACCCGAACTCGAGCAAGGCCACCTGCCAGGTGACCTACATGATAGAGGGGGCGGATCCGGTCACAAAGACCAAGGAGGTCCCAGCCAACGCACGCGAGACCTACAACATGTTCAACGACATCGGCAACATGGACGCCTCCATCAGGGTGACCGCGGACAAGCCAATAATTCCCGAGCGCTCAATGTACAGAAACGCCCGCCGCGAGGGCCATGAGTCGATAGGTACAACCACCACGGCCACCACTTACTACCTGGCCGAGGGAACTACCAATTATGGGTTCACCGCTTACGTCTGCATCCAGAATCCGAATAACGAGGCGGCAGACGTGAACCTAACTTACATGACGCCAGGAGGCCCGGTGCCTCACCCGGGTAACCCTGTTCCGATGCCTGCGAATTCCAGAAAGACCATAAGAGTGAACGACTTCCTTCCCAACCAGGACTTCAGTACGAGGGTCAGCTGCTCGAAACCCATCATCGCGGAACGCGCCATGTACTGGGACAACGGGACAGGCGAGGCCTGCCACGACTCCATCGGGATAAGCGCCCCCCGCAGGACGTTCTACCTGCCTGACGGGCAATCGTCCGACGGCCGCGAGACATATATCTGCGTGCAGAACCCGAACCCGGACACCGTGAGCCTCAGCATCGGCTACCTCAGGGCCGGAGGAGGGGAAGTGGTGGAGAGATATGAGCACATCGCCGGCAACTCCCGGCAGACGTTCAACCTGGCACAGCACTCCGGGATAAACGGGCGTGCCTCGGTATTGGTCACAACCGAAGTTCAGCAGCAGGTGATAATCGTAGAGCGCGCCATGTACTGGAACAACCGGGGCGCGGGCACTGACACCATCGGCTGCTGCGGCGACTAGGGCCCCTTGACCAGCCTGTAGGGGAAACCGGAGGTCATGTTGCGGGGTGAGTTGCCTCCCCAGGTCGCGCCCCCCGTACAGAAGAAAGAGATGTTGCCGGCGTCCTCTACGTAGGGAACCACCGTCGAGTTGCGGCACATCGACATGTCGGCGACCGCGTTCTTCGCCGCCTTCTCGAACGCCTTCGAGACAGACTCCTTGCGGAAGACCTTCTTTACCAGGGCGTCGAACCACTTCATACGGATGAGGAGGTTGAGCGAGTAGTTGAGCGCGTGGACGAGCATCACCCGCCAGCTCAGGCCGCCCTCCCCGACGCCGAGCGCGGTCCACCCTATACGGCCCCGATACTTCCGCTGGAGCGCCGAGTCCCCGAGCTCCTCGGCGAGCCTGTTCAGCTGTGCCGGCCGGCCGCGCAAGATGACGACGTCTGGCTCGGTGCCCTCGCGGAACCGGTCGAGGCGGGCGAGGTAGATGCCCGCAACGCCGGGTTCGAGTCTGGGCTCGAGACTCAACTCGAACTCACTCTCCGCGCTCTTCAGACCGAGGACCGCCGGCGACCACTTGCAGACCTCTATCGAGCCGGGCTTGACCACGAGTTCCTCCCCCGCGGTCGCGCGCCGCACCGCGTCGCAGTAGGAGACCCCCTGGTACTCCGACACATCCTCGAACCCGGCGAGCGAGCGCAGTACCTTCACGCCCACCGGCGGCACATCGAACCTCGCCCCGTCGAACACTAAAGCCTCCATCTTCTCGCGATATTAATGTCTATGCCTGCGGCGGCGCTGAAGAGGCGTCGGCGGCGGCGAACACCTCCGCGGCTGCAGCCAGGCCGTTGAGCGCCGCCGGGAAACCGGCGTAGACCGCCATCTGCATCAGTATCTCGACGACTTCCTCTCGCGAGAGGCCCGCGTTGAGGCCGGCCCTTATGTGCATCTTCAACTGGGGCTGCGCTGTGCCCAGGGCCGTGAGCGCCGATATGGTCGCTATCTCGCGCGACCTCACGTGAAGGCCCGGGCGCGAGTAGACGTCGCCGAACGCGAACTCGATGACGTAGCGCGCCATGTCGGGGGCTATGTCCTTGAGGCTGGCGACAACCACCTCGCCGCCGTGGGGATCGATTTCCTTCAGCTTCTCCCAGCCGCGCTCGTACCTGTCATCGGGCATCGCTCTCTCACATCCTTTCTCAGCCAGCAGGTGAATGAGGTTCTCCTTATTCAGTCTACCGGAACAGCTCGCCATGATTGTCTATCTATTACAACATACATCCGCAGAGAGCTCCTGCTTTGCCGGAACGTAACAAGAACGGCCTGACCCCCATTGTTCTCCTCAGGCGTCCTTCAGAACAGGGTCCTGCTTACCTATGTTCCTCAGGATGACAGTCGACCTCTCCTCGCCGAACATCCGGGTGAAGCAGCAGAAGTCTGTGACGCGAAGGCGTAGGAATACACTCCTAATGGTGTGCAGCGGCGCAGGTTTGAATCACACTGACAGCAGTTGTTGACAGAAGTGATCACTGACCACAGAAATCAGTCAAACCGGGTCACGAAAGCCGCAGGTAGCGTTACTCCTGTTGTTCTGAATAACAGTTAATAAATACTGTTAACTATTGAGATTCAAACCTGCGGGTCATGTCCCCTGGAGTGGGTCATGTCCATGGAGCGGGTCCATATCTTAGAAGCACGGCTCCGGTCTTGGAGATCACTGCATCCCGTTCGACCCGGTCGACCCGCCTCGCCTCGCCGGAACCACCTTCTATCTGGGCCGCCAGCCCGGTCGACCCGGCGCTTTCCAGCCGGGGCTGACATCCCTCGGTAGCATCGACTCGAATACGGCAAAGGGAGATGAAAGGGTTGGGAAGCCACGCGTGTAATGCACTTATGGGACTCGAGGGAGGGAGTTGCGATGGACGAAGTCATCAGGGTCGAGAGCGTTGCCTACTCCTACAACGGGACGCCGGCGGTCGACCATATAAGCTTCGAGGTGGGCGCGGGCGAGGTGCTGGGGTTCCTGGGCCCGAACGGGGCGGGCAAGACCACCACCCTCAAGATACTCATCGGGCTCCTACCCGTCCAGGAGGGCTCCGTATCAATCCTCGGCATGGACATCAAGAAGCAGCGGAAAGAGGTCCAGTCGAGGATCGGGGTCTGCTTCGAGGAGAAGAACCTCTACGAGGAGATGTCGGCCGCCGAGAACCTCAGGTTCTTCGCCTCGCTCTTCGGCGCGCGCGACTTCGACCCGGTGCCGCTGCTCGAGAGGGTGGGCCTGCCTGTCGAGCGGAAGGACCGCGTGCATAACTTCTCCAAGGGGATGAAGCAGCGGCTGATGATAGCGCGCTCGCTCGTCAACAGCCCGGACATCCTGTTCCTGGACGAGCCTACCGACGGACTCGACCCTGTCTCGTCCAAGGCCATCCGAACACTCGTCACCGAGGAGAAGGCGCGCGGCGGCGCCGTCTTCCTCACAACGCACGACATGATGGAGGCGGACGTGCTCTCCGACCGGGTGGCTTTCATAAACGAGGGAAAGATAGCGGCGCTCGATACCCCTGACAACCTCAAACACCAGTTCGGGCGCCGGACCGTGAAGGTCCGTTACTACGAGGGTGACCAGCTCACCGAGGAAGAGCTATCGCTCGACGAGGAGGGCACGGCCGTCAGGGTCGAGGACATCATGGCACAGCGCCGGGTGCTCGACATGCACACCGAGGAGGCGACCCTCGAGGACATCTTCATCCAGCTCACGGGCCGGAGGCTCGACTGACATGGCGCGCAACGGCCCGCGCCGGCTCAGGATAATCCGCACGATAACCGCGAAGGACCTTACCGAGTACACCCGTGACAAGCTCTGGATGATACTGACCCCTCTGGTCCTCGTAGCTTTCACCGTCGTCTTCTGGCTGATGCCGTCCACCGTCGAGGAGACCCTGGTGCTGGGCGTCCACCAGAGAGGAATGGATGCCCTCATCGCGCAGCTCGAGTCCGGCGCCGAGGCGCGCCAGGGCCTTATGGTCATCGAGTTCGACTCGAAAGATGAGCTCATCTCCGCGGTAGAGGGCAAGACGAAGGCCAAAGGACCGGACGGTGAGGAATTGAGCGTCCCCATAGGGGTGGATTTCGGCGCCGATTTCGCCTCCGATATCGCGGCTGGACGCACCCCGAAGGTCGACGTCTACGTCTCGGCGGAGACCCCGGAGGAGTACCGGAGCGCGGTGTCCGCTTTCGTCAGCGAGCTCGCCTACTCGCTGGCCGGCGACGAGTCGCCGGTCACGATGCCCGACTCCGCCGAGATAATACTTGGCACCGACCGCGCGGGCTCCCAGGTGCCGCTGCGGGAGCGGTTCAGGCCGATAGTGGTCTTCATGATACTGCTGACCGAGTCGTTCGCGCTGTCGTCGCTTGTGGCCAACGAGGTGCGCACCAGGACGGCAGCGGCGCTCTCGGTGACCCCGGCCACCACGGGCGACATCATTGCGGCCAAGGGCCTGACAGGTACGGTGCTCGCTCTGAGCCAGGCCGTCATACTCCTCGCCCTCACACGCTCCTTCACCGCGGACAACTGGTTGATGCTCATCGTGACCGCGGCGTTGGGCGCGCTTCTCGCCACCGGGGTGGCGGTCGTCGCCGGCTCCTGGGGTCGGGATTTCATGGGGACGCTCTTCATCGGGATGGCGTTCCTCATACCGATGATGGTGCCGGCGTTCGCTGTGCTGTTCCCGGGCACGCCGTCGGCCTGGATAAAGGTGCTGCCGTCCTACGGGATCATTCAGGCCCTCGTAGGAGTGACGGCCTACGGGCAGGGGTGGGGCGACATCCTGCCCTACCTCGCGGTCGCCGCGGCGTGGTGCCTGGCGCTGGGCGCCGCGGGCGTGTTCGCGCTGGGGAGGAGGGTGAGGTCGCTGTGAGCCTCAAGCACTCCGCGAAAATACTCTTCAAGGACCTGCGCCTCGGGCCGCGCTCACCGATATTCCTGTTCGTCATCGTGATGCCCGTCCTCATGACCGTCGTCATCCAGCTCGTCTTCGGGGGGCTCTTCGCCGCCGAGCCGCGATTGGGCATCGTGGACCTTGGCTCCTCCGAACTGATCGCGCAGGCGAAGAAGCTCGACGGCATCAGGGTCACAGTCGTCAAGGACGAGGCCACGCTCAAGAGGATGGTCGAGGCGAACGACCTGGACGCGGGCCTGGTGCTCCAACCCGGATTCGACCAGGCGGTTCGCGCCGGCGAGAAGCCGACGCTCGGCTTCTATATCAGCGGCGAGAGCCTGGCCTCAAACCGAATAATCCTGAGCGTAACCGCGCTGGAGCTCGTGCGGGGCGTGGAGGGAAAGCCGGCGCCGGTCGAGGTCACGGTCAAGACCGCGGGCGACGCCACCGCGCTGACCATCTCGGAACGCCTGGTCCCACTGCTGGTCTTTTACGCCCTGCTTATAGCGGCGGTCTTCCTCACCGCCTTCAGCTTCGCCGAGGAGCGGGAGCGCCATACCCTCTCGGCGGTCCTGGTGACGCCGGCGAGCATCGGCGACATGCTGGCGGCGAAAGGGGCGCTCGGCTTCGGCCTGGCCATCGTGATGTCGGTGATAACGCTCGCCCTCAACGGCTCCCTCAAGGGGGAGGCGCTCGCCCTGGTGCTGGCGTTGCTCGTAGCCGCCCTGATGCTGACCGAGGTCGGCCTCATCTTCGGGACCGCGGCGAAGGACTCAAAAGGGCTCTTCACTCTCATGAAGAGCACGGGCATACTCTTCATGGCACCGGTGTTCTTCTACCTGTTCCCCGGCTGGCCCCAGTGGATAGCGAAGCTCTTCCCGACGTGGTGGATAATCGACCCCGTGGTCGGCGTAGCGGTCCGAGGCGAGACCCTGGGCGGGATATGGTGGACCCTGGTCGTGGCGTTGGGAATCTGCGTCCTGCTCGTCCCCCTCATCGCACTCACCACGTCACGCATGCAGTCCACGTAACGGGCTTCAAACCCGAGGTTGCCTCCGGACGGCCGTAAACCCCTGCTCGGCGAAGTGCCGGTCGAAGGCGAAGGCCTCTTTGAGCCCGATTCGCCTCATGAGCACGAAGCTCACGCAGTCTGTCAGGCTGAGCTTCTTCTTCCACGCGAGCAGGTAGGCGGTCGCGGCCTCGCGGTGGATCTCCTCATCAACCCATTCAACCCGCATCAGGGGAACGAGCCTCTCTGTGAACCCCCTCACCGCCTCGAGCCCGAGCCTCGAGTGGAGCAGCGCAGTCGTCTCGACCACGACGTAGTTTGAGGTGACGAGCAGGTAGTCTTCATCGACCAACTCGTCCCAGGCCCCGACCGCTTTCTCATGGAATTCGTCACTGCCGTCGAGGGCGGCGTAGAGCGCCGACGTGTCGACAAAGCAGGCTTTCACCGGATACCCTCCGCCAGGTATTCGTCGTGCCTCCGGGAAATGTCTTTCGTCCCGGATTTGAACCTGCCCATCAACTCGCGCGCCCGTGCCTTGAGCTCTTTATCGCCAGGAGTAGCCTGCACGCTGAGCTCGTGGTCTACCCCCGAACGTATGAGCTCGGCCATGGACACCCCCATTGCGCCGGCCTTCTTCTTGAGTTTCCTGTACTGGTCTTCTGTGAGCTGTATCTGAGTCCTGACCACTCCGACCTCCGGTGTACTGTTATCACTATTAGATGTCATGATAACACATAGGAACCCGATGGTAAATAGGCAAAGCAATACTAGCAAATGGATATGACGGCCGGAACAGGCTGTTCGCGGTAGCCCAGGCCCCTTACCGTGTCATGGAATCAGACATGACCCCAGATTATGACTAGTCCTCGCTCCCGCCGATGGTGTCGGTGCCCGCTCCCCTCGAGTTCCAGTACATGGCGCGCTCTACCATGATGGGCCGGGTACCGGGTTTGCTGGCGACCTTGATGGAAGCGCGCCCGGCTATCCCGGAGTGCAAGAGCATATCGTAGGTCACGCGGGAGTTCGCGGGGATTGCCTGCTTCTTCACAACCGGGGTCCCTCCCCCCGCCCTGAGGTAGGTCAGGGTCACCTCCACGGGCGTGCCGTTCGGGTTCTGCACGCAGATGTAGGTCTCTCGTCCATCTGAGGACTGACCGTCGGGGAGGTAGAACGTCATGTGGGGAGAGGCCATCCCGATTGAATCGTGGCAGGCTTCGCCCGTCCCGTTGTCCCAGTACATAGCCCGCTCTGCGATTATGTGCCTGGAGCAGGAGACCTGGGTGCTGAAATCCTGGTTTGGCAGCACATCATTCACCCTTATGGTCTTCCTGGAGTTGGCGGGCATCGGGACGGGGTTGCCCGGGTGAGGCACCGGTCCCGATTCGGTCATGTAGGTCAGGTTGACCTCGACCGCGCTTGCATTCGGGTTCTGGATGCACACGTATGAGGTGAACCCGTAGTTGGTTGTGCCTTCCGCGAGGTAGTAAGAGGCGGCCGCGCCCGTGGTACCGATCGAGGCGTGTCCTTCTCTTCGGGCATTACGGTACATGGCTCGCTCGGGGATGACCGGCACGTCGGAGGTCACGCGTATGGAAGCGTCCTTCTCCCCGATGTCCCGGAACATGTTGTAGGTCGCGCGGGAACGCCCGCTCACGATCTTGGTGAATGTCTGGGGCTCCTCCCCCTCTATCATGTAGGTGATATCGCAGGTGGCCTGGCTCACGTTGGGGTTCTGTATGCAGAGCCAGGTCTCGAACCCCCATTTGCTCGAGCCCTCCGGGAGGTACCATGTTGTGGCCGGAGCGTTGACCCCCACCGAGGAGTGGGCCTCCTGACCGATCCCCTGTCCGCTCTTACCCGCTCCCCCGCTCCATGACATGGTGCGATCCACCGCTATGGGCTTGCCGTCGCGCGCCGCGACCCTCGTAGAGAAATCAGCCGGGGCCCCGATATGCTTTATCAGGTAATCGTTCGTGAGGGTCGTCTGCGAATTCGCCGCAAGGGAAAACGTCTCGGTGCCGCCTCCCAGGCCGGTGACCGACATGTAGGTCACGTCGACGACGACCGCTGTGGGATTCGGGTTCATGATGGTGATGTAGGTCTCGAAGCCCCAGTCGGTCGTGCCCTCGGCCAGGTACCACGTGGAGCAGAGGGAGGGCAGGTAAGCGTACTTGAGGTCATAGTTAGTGGAATCAAGATAGCTGATGCGCGGCCTGTTTGAAGAGTCCAGGGCGAGCGACGTGTACCAGCCCACCTCCCCGGCGCTGTCGGCCGTCTCTATGTCCCAGGAGGTGCCGTTCCGGGAGGCATACTTGAGGTCCCGGTTGGTGACATCAAGGTAGCTGATGTGCGGAGTCCCCGATGAGTCCAGGGCGAGCGATGTGTAACCACCCGCGTAAGCGGCGTCGGCGTCGACAGTCTCTGTCTTCCACTCGTCGCCGTCCCAGTAAGCGTACTTGGGATTGACGTTGGTGTGGTCAAAGTAGCTGATGCGCGGGTTCCCCGAGGAGTCCAGGGCGAGCGATGTGTATTCACCAACATTCCCGGCGCTGTCGACCGTGACTATGTCCCAGGTGGAGGTGGTGCCGTTCCAGGAGGCGTACTTGAGGTCACCCTCGCCGGTATTGGTGTAATCATAGTAGCTTATGCGAGGACTGTTTGAAGAGTCCAGGGCGAGCGATGTGTAGGTACCCACATACTCGGTCTCATCGACCTTTTCAATATCCCAGGAAGAGCCGTTCCAGGAGGCGTACTTGAGGTCACCGTTGGTGGAATCCCAGTAGCTGATGCGCGGGTTTCCCGAGGAGTCCAGGGCAAGCGATGAGTATTGACCTACACCCCCGGCGCTGTCGACCGTCTCCAGGTCCCAGGTGGTGCCGTTCCAGGAGGCGTACTTGAGGTGATCATTGGTGGAATCATAGTAGCTGATGCGCGGCCTGTTTGAAGAGTCCAGGGCAAGCGATGTGTTGAGCCGACCCACCTCCCCGGCGCTGTCGACCGTCTCCAGGTCCCATGAGGCGCCGTTCCAGGAGGCGTACTTGAGGTCACGGTTCGTGTAGTCATAGTAGCTGATGCGCGGATCTCCCGAGGTGTCCAGGGCGAGCGATGTATATTCACCCACATCCCCGGCGCTGTCGACAGTCTCTGTCCGCCAGGAGCCGTCCGCCATCAACGGCACCGCCGAGGCGGTCAGGACCGCCGCCAGGACCAGCGCCATCAGCACCACCGCTGACGTCCGTTTCCCTTTCATCACGACTACTCTCCCTTCCCGGTCCCGGCCTGTGCAGCAGATGTACGCCGCGCTCATCTTCCCCGCAGCCGGGGCTGGAGAGCCCCGGTTCCAGTTCTTATGAGGACTATTCGAAAACGTCTGAGTAGCCGCCGATGGTGGCGGTCCCGGCGCCGCGCGAGTTCCAGTACATGGCACGCTCGACCATGTACTTGCGCACCCCGTGCCGCGACTCCACCAGAACCGAGGCCCTGCCGTCTATGCCCTTGTCAGCCATGTTGTAGGTCTTGCGGGAGTTGCCCGGAATGGTGTCCTCGAACACTACGGCGGCGTCCCCGCCCGCCTCGAGGTAGGTGATGCGCACCGGCCCGTCGCCCGCGGCGGGGTTCTGGACGCAGATGTAGGTCTCCCTGCCGCCCGACGTCTGACCGTCCGGGAGGTAGAACTTGTAGTAGGGCTCTGCCATCCCTATGGAGTCGTGGCAGGCCTCCGCGTTGTCCGGCCCCCCGTACCAGTACATGGCCCGCTCGGCGATGATGGGGGAAGAGCAGTCCACCCGCGTCGAGAAGTCTGCGTTCTGCAGGAAGTCGTTCACCCGTATGGTTTTCCTCGAGTTCGCACCCATCGGGACAGGGTTCTGCGGGTGCGGCACCGGGCCCGCTTCGGTCATGTAGGTGATGTTCACCTGGACGTCGGCGTCGTTCGGGTTCTGCACGCAGACGTAGGTAGTGAACCCGTAGTTGGTGGTTCCCTCCGCCAGGTAGTAGCTGGTGGCGGTCTCGGTGGTGCCGATGGACTCGTGGCCCTCCCGGCGGTTGTTGCGGTACATACTCCGCTCAGGTATGACAGGGATGTTCGAGGAGACCTCGATGGAGGCGTCCTTGTCCCCTATGTCATCACGCATGTTGAACGTGTCCCGCTTGTTGGCCTCGACCTCCTTGGTGAAGGTCTGCGGCCCCTCCCCCTCAATCATGTAGGTCACCTGGCAGGTGGCCTTGCTCGCGTTGGGGTTCTGGATGCAGAGCCAGCACTCGAAGCCCCACTTGGTGGAGCCCTCCGGCATGTACCAGGTGGTGTCGGGCGCAGCCACGCCGATAGAGGAGTGCGCCTCGGGTGAGCCCGCGCCGGGTCCCGTCCACTCCATGGTGCGGTCGACCGCGATGGACTTCCCCTCGAGGCAGGTAACCTTCGTGGAGAAGTCGGCCTGAGAGCCAATCACCTGCACCAGGTGATCATTGGTGAGCGTCGTCTGCGACAGCGCGGGCAGGGTCACGGTCTCGCTCTTGTTCGCGAGGCCCGTGGGCATGTAGTCCACCTTCGCGCTGCAAGCGCTCGGATTCGGGTTCTCTATCGTTATGTAGGTGGAGAAGCCCCACTCGGTGGTGCCCTCCGCGAGGTACCAGGTGGAGTTCTCGGTCGCCATCTCCTTGCGGTAAATCTGGAACTGCCCGTTATCCTTAGGGAAATTATCGGAATCAGACTTGAATGCAACAAAGCGCCCGCCCGAGCTTATCGCCTCGGGACCGGTTGAGCCTGGTCCCGAGCCCTCTGACCCTGGTTCTCCCCCCGCTGTGCACGAGACCAGCTCAAGAACGCCGGTGGACATGTCTTTTCTGTAGACCTGGCTCACGGGGCTCATACTGTTATAACCAGGGAACTCTGGCGCACTTGAGTTGAAGACTACGTACCGCCCGTCGGCGCTGACCGACCTCGTGACGGGCCCGTTCATGGGATCGGGGTCATGAGAGGAGGTGGAACCCTCAACGCCTGCAGTATTTGAAGAGACGATCTCGAGTGCAGCGCTTTGAAATTCCTTCCTGTAGATCTGGACCTGCCCATTTGTGTGAGGAAAGTTGGCAGAGGCGGAATGGAACACAAGGTACCGGCCCCCAGAGCTCAAACTGGGACCTCCACTCGCCGAACTCCCAACCCCACCTGTATCGGTCGAAGATGCGAGCACCAGCGTCCCGCTGGAAAGGTCCTTCCTGTATATCTGTTCATGCCCCTGCGGGCCCGCGAAGTTCTGTGAGAAGGATACGAAGGCCACGTAGCGCCCCTCCGGGCTGAGAGACGGGTAATTGCAGTATGAATCACCCACCACCCCTGCGGCGGTCTTTGAGGCCATCACCAGAGCGCCGGTAGAAAGGTCTTTTCTGTAGATCTGGGTCTGCCCATTCCAATCCGGGAAATTGCTGGCAGGTGATTTGAAGGCCACATAACGGCCGTCAACGCTCATGGAGGCATGTTCGCTGCCTGCATCACCCGGCGTGCCATCGGGTTCCTTGGAGACCAGGAGCAGTTCGCCGGTCACCATGTCTTTCCTGTATACCTGCCACATGCCGCTCCCGTTCGGGAAGTTGCTCGCGTAGGACTCGAAGGCGATGTAGCGCCCGTCATCGCTTATAGCGGGATATCCGCTGAAGTTATCTCCCGCCGCTCCCGCTGACGTGGCGGACACGAGCGCTATCGCCCCGGTGGAGAGGTCCTTCCTGTAGATCTGCAGCGGGCCGTTGGCGCCCGGGAGGTTGGTGGAATTCGACGTGAACACCACGTAGCGCCCGTTCGCGCTTATGACCGGATCGTCGCAGGTGGAAAGGGCCGCCGCGCCACCCGACGTGGACGATGCCAGCACGAGGTCCCCCACCGCCGCCTGAGCGCCCCCCGGCACAACCGCGATGACGGACACCGCCATGAGCATGATGAGAACCGTCGCGAGCAGCCTGGCTTTCATGACCCCTCCTTTGCCGCACCTTCCAGAATGCTATTTCACGTCTCCTGCCAATGCAACTCCGTTTCCTTGGGAAGCGGGTGCCACCTTGTTTGACTGTGTGTCATCTGCAGGCATAGAATTTTTCCCGGTGGCAGAGCTTGAACCGGAAGTTCCAGAGGTCCTGGCGAAAGGTGCGAAAATCCCGTGCTCCTGCCTGCATGGCGCAAAATTCTGCCCGCCGTTGCTCTCATGACGGGCATCTTGAGTGGTTCTTACTCTCCCGATACGCGGCGGACGCGCCCGGGGTCACCAATTCGGCCGATAGGGCTATACCCTATTTTTACTATTCAGCGGGGTGCTGGACCCGTTCCGGAACACGATACGTTTAATAGACAAGGAGTACAGTTAACCGCCAGTCGCCTGTCACTGTCTCGTTGAAGTAGCTGATCAAGGGGGATTAAGATGCTTCACGTCCGGAAACGCGTGTCAGTCCTGTTCGCGGTCGCTCTCGCGGTCGCTCTTCTGCTCCTGTTCATCCCTCAAGCGTCGGCAGCGACGCTTGTGGTGGGCCCGGGTCAGACCTACACGACCATCCAGTCGGCAATAGATGCCGCGGGGGTGGATGACGTCATAGAGGTGCAGACCGGCACCTATACCGAGGACCTCTCCATCCCTGCGGGCAAAGACGGGCTGGAGCTAAAGGCGGCTGACGCGGCCACGCCCACCATCAAGGGGATCCAGAATTCGCAGACGACGGAGTGGCCACTCGCGCGCCCCAACATCGAGGTCCTCTCGAGCGGGGTCCAGGTACACGGCTTCACCATCGACAGCCCGGACTACGCCGCAGGCTATTACACGAGCGGCATGATAATCGGGGCGACAAATGTGGAAATCTACGACAACGACTTCAGGGTCACGCCTTCGGCCAACGGCGACGAGGTCTCGCAGGCCCTCCAGACCTACGCGGCGGCAGCCGTCCCGGGCGTGGACATATCCGGCCTCAACGTACACGACAACACGTTTACCAACCTGCCGGGAGCTTCCCAGGGCTACGAGGGCATCTACCTCAACCTGGACGCAGGCACCAACGCCGCGGTCATCGGAGGCAACACGTTCGGCGGCCAGCTGTGCCGTGGAATGACCACCGAGCGATCGAACGTCATAATCGGCGGTAGCCAGGTTGTCACGGACCTCGCCCCCGACACCAGCCCGGCGACGGCGCCGGGATGGCAGGGCATAAACGTGGGGAACGGCAAGGACGTCAGCAACGTTACCTTAGTCGGCAACACCATCGGTGGCTCGGCGCCCGGCGCCGGGTTCGGCTATGGCATCAGGCTGCGTCCGGCAACGACCCTGACCGGCGTCTCTGTCACCGCCAACACCGTGACGATGAACACGTACGGGGTGGACGTCCTGGCGGTCACCACTCCCAGCGTCCTGAGCGGCGTCGCGGTGAACGGCAACGGTATAGCGGGTAACACCACCGGGGTCCGCAACGATGCCACCGGCACACAGCTGGACGCCACCGGCAACTACTGGGGCTCGGATAGCGGCCCACAGCACGCAACCAACAAGTACGGCCTCGGAGCCCAGGGGAACCCGGTCTCGGACAACGTGGACTTCATCCCCTGGAGGCTTACCTCCCCGGTGGGGACGCTGTTTACGCCGGTCACACTGAACACCACCGATGGCTACGCCTCGATCCAGTCAGCAATTGACGCGGCGGGCGCCTCCGACCTGATCGAGGTGCAGACGGGCACCTTCACCGAGGACCTGTCCATCCCTGCGGGCAAGGACGGGCTGGAGCTCAAGGCGGCGGACGCGGCGACTCCCACCATCAAAGGAGTGCAGCATTCGCAGACCACGGAGTGGCCGCTCGCGCGCCCGAATATCGATGTCCTCTCGAGCGGTGTCATGGTCCACGGCTTCACTATCGACAGCCCGGATTACGCCTCAGGTTACTACTCGAGCGGCATGATAATCGGGGCGACCAACGTTGAGGTCTACGACAACGACTTCAGGGTCACGCCTGCAGCCAACGGCGACGAGGTCTCGCAGGCCCTCCAGACCTACGCGGCGGCCGCTGTGCCGGGCGTGGACATCTCCGGGCTGAATATCCACGACAACACGTTCACCAACCTGGCTGGCGCAACCCAGGGCTACGAGGGCATCTACCTCAACCTGGACGCCGGCACCGGCCTTGCAACCCTTCAGGACAACACGTTCGGGGGACAGCTCTGCAGGGGCATGACCACCGAGCGGTCAAACGTCTCCATCCTCGGGAACGACGTCATCACGGACCTCGCCCCCAACACGGACCCCTCCACCGCTCCCGGGTGGCAGGGCATAAACGTGGGAAACACCAGGGACGTGACCGACGTGGCCGTCACCAACAACACCATCGGTGGCTCGGCCCCCGGCGACGGGCTCGGCTACGGCATCAGGCTGCGCCCGGCGACGACCATGAACAACGTCTCCGTGTCGGGATGCACGATAACCATGAACACCATCGGGGTACATGTATCAGCGGGCGCCGGGGGCGCAGCCGTGAGCGGCAACGAGATATCAGGAAACACGACCGGGGTACAGAACGCCGACGCGGCGACTCTCGACGCCACCGGCAACTACTGGGGCTCGGACAACGGCCCGCAGCACGCGACCAACACGTTCAACGTGGGCTCCCAGGGGAACCCTGTATCCAATAACGTGGACTTCGTGCCCTGGAGGCTTACCTCGCTCTCGGGGGCCCTGTTCTCCCCCGTCACCCTGAACACCACCATTGGCTACGCCTCGATACAGGCGGCGATAGACGCGGCGGGCGCGACCGGTGACCTCATAGAGGCCCGGACCGGTGTCTTCACCGAGGACCTCTCCATCCCGGACGGCAAGGACGACCTGGAGCTGACGGCAGCCGCTGCGGCGACTCCCACAATCAAAGGAGTGCAGCATTCGCAGACCACGGAGTGGCCGCTCGCGCGCCCCAACATCGACGTCCTGTCAAGCGGGGTCATGATACACGGCTTTACAATAGACAGCCCGGATTACGCCGCCGGCTACTACACGAGCGGAATGATAATCGGTGCGACGAACGTCGAGGTCTACGACAACGACTTCAGGGTCACCCCGGCCGCAGACGGGAACGAGGTCTCCCAGGCCATCCAGACGTACGCCGCGGCAGCGGTGCCCGGCGTGGACATATCCGGCCTCAACATACACGACAACACGTTCACCAACCTGGCCGGCGCCTCCCAGGGATACGAGGGCATCTACCTCAACCTGGACGCCGGAACGGGGCTCGCCACCCTGCAGAACAACACGTTCGGGGGGCAGCTCTGCCGCGGCATGACAACCGAGCGGTCAAACGTCTCAATCATTGGGAACGACGTCATCACGAACCTGGCCCCGAACATCAGCCCGGCAACCGCGCCGGGATGGCAGGGCATCAACGTCGGGAACGCGAAGGACGTCGCGGACATAACGGTGACCGGGAACACCATCGGTGGCTCGGCGCCCGGGGCCGGTTTCGGCTACGGCATCAGGCTGCGCCCGGCGACGACTCTGACCAGCGTCACCGTCAGCGGCAACACCATCACCATGAACACGTACGGGGTGGACGTCCTGGCTGTGACCACTCCCACCGTCCTGAGCGGCGTCGCGGTAAACGGCAACGAGATATCGGGCAACACCACCGGGGTCCGCAACGATGCCACCGGCACACAGCTGGACGCCACCGGCAACTACTGGGGCTCGGATAACGGCCCGCAGCACGCGACCAACACGTTCAACGTGGGCTCACAGGGGAACCCGGTATCGGATAACGTGGACTTCGTGCCCTGGAGGCTGACCTCGCTCTCGGGGGCGCTGTTCTCCCCCGTCACACTCAACACCACAGGGGGCTACCCGTCCATCCAGTCAGCGATAGACGCGTCGGGCGCCACAGGGGACCTCATCGAGGCCCGGACCGGCGTCTTCACCGAGGACCTGTCCATCCCAGCTGGCAGGGACGGCCTGGAGCTCGCGGCAGCAGCGGCTGCCACCCCGACCATCAAGGGGATACAGCACTCACTCACAACGGAGTGGCCGCTGGCGCGCCCGAACATCGAGGTACTCTCGAGCGGTGTCATGGTACACGGCTTCACCGTCGACAGCCCGGATTATGCCGCCGGCTACTACACAAGCGGCATGGTCATCGGGGCGCAGAACGTGGAGGTCTACGACAACGACTTCCGTGTGACCCCGGCCGCGAACAGTGACGAGGTCTCCCAGTGCATCCAGACATACGCGGCAGCGGCCGTGCCCGGAGTTGACATCTCCGGCCTGGACATTCACGACAACACGTTCACCAACCTGGCCGGAGCGTCCGGCGGATATGAGGGCATCTACCTCAACCTGGACGCCGGCACCGGCCTTGCAACCCTTCAGGACAACACGTTCGGGGGACAGCTCTGCAGGGGCATGACCACCGAACGCTCCAACGTCCTGATAGTAGGTAACGACGTGCTCACAGACCTCGCCCCCAACACCGATCCGTCCAACGCTCCCGGGTGGCAGGGAATAAACGTGGGGAACATGAAGGACGTGAGCGACGTAACCGTGGCCGACAACACAGTCGGGGGCTCGACCACCGGCGCCGGGTTCGGCCACGGCATCAGGCTACGCCCGGCCACTACCCTGACCAACGTATCCATCGGGGACCCGCTGCTCGGCGGCAATACGATCTCTACGAACATGTACGGGGTATACGTGCTCGCTTACCAGCCGATTCCTGACCCACCGACTCCCACCGTCCTTGTCAACGTCATCGTCAACCTGAACGACATCACCGGCAACGCCACCGCCGGCGTGTGGAACGACGTCAACGGCACCGAGCTGGACGCCCAGTACAACTGGTGGGGCTCGTTCACGGGCCCATACAATGCGGCTACGAACCCTTCGGGGACCGGCGACGACGTCTCAGACAACGTTGATTACAGGCCCTGGTCGGCGGACGCGGGGCAGACCGAGATAGTCATTGAGCCGCCGGCCGGCTGGGCCGCCTCGATGCAGGGTGGTTACCTCTCGATACCATCCGCATCGACCGAGGCCTCGACCCCTTACGTGCACGTGCTCGAGGACGTCGTCCTGGAGTTCGCGAGCCTGAACGTGCCCGGGAACAACGACAGGGTGACCATCCCGGCCGGCGCGCTCGTGACCAGGGCCGGCGGGGGCGACATGGACGCAACGGGGCTCACGGTCGGCAGCGTGCCGGTAGCGAGCATCTCCGGCTACCCGGAGGACGTTACGCCGCTGAGCGCAGTCGAGATCGGGCTGGACGGAGTCAGCCTGAACTTCAGCCAGCCCGTGTCCGCGGAGGTCTGGGTGGGGGCGGAGATGAACGGCCAGACCCTGTACGTCCTGAACTCCCTGACCGGACAGTCCGGCTGGACGAGCGGGGGCGTAAGTCCCTGGACCCCCAGCGTGACCGGAGGGAAAGTGACGTTCACGGGTACGAGGTCACAGTACTACGGCGTGTTCCTGCCACAGGCCCCGATAGCCAGCGAGTGGTACATCGCCGAGGGGTCCACCGGGGCCGACGGCCAGGGCGGCAGCTTCGACACCTGGATAACCGTTCAGAACCCGGGCGCGGCCGACGCCTCCGTGACCCTCACCTACCTCACCGACGAAGGTGAGAAGCAGGGTCCGACGGTACCGATAGAGGGCAAGACCAGGAAGAGCTTCAACGTGGCCGACACCGTGCCGAACACCTGGTCGGTCTCCACGATAGTGTCCTCTACCCAGCCCGTCATCGCGGAGCGCTCGGTGTACTGGAACGCCCCGGGCGTCAACCGCCTGTCGGCCACCGGCTCCATAGGGGTGAGCGCCCCCCAGCAGACCTGGTACATCGCCGAGGGGTCCACCGGGGCCGACGGCCAGGGCGGCAGCTTCGACA
>DYIU01000002.1:777189-1033781 GCA_020723485.1 Acidimicrobium ferrooxidans
TGTACTGGAACGCCCCGGGCGTCAACCGCCTGTCGGCCACCGGCTCCATAGGGGTCGGGCAGTAGCCGCCAGAAGACAGACAGGAGAGAAGAGAGCCCGCTGACATCCTGCGGGCTCTCATTATTCAGCGTTCAGGCTGCAGCCTGCCGCCGCAGTTCCTTATTCCCGAAGGACGTTCCTGGTGTCCACCACCAGGACGCCCGCTGACCTTATCAGGTCCAGGTCGATGCCCGAGTGTGCGGTGAGTATGAGGACGCAGTCGCTCTCCCCGACGGAACGCGGGTCCAGCGGGACCGACCTGTACTCCAGGCCGTCTATCTCGATGCTCTCGACGTAGGGGTCGTGATAGGAGACCTCCGCTCCGCGCTGGGCGAGCAGCTCGATTATCTTGAGGGCGGGCGACTCCCGGGTGTCGGGGACGTCCTCTTTGTACGTGACGCCGATGACCAGGATCTTCGAGCCCTTCTTGCTCTTGCCGGCGCTGTTGAGCGCCTCCGACACCCACTGCACGGTGTGGAACGGCATGCTCTTGTTTATCTTCCCCGCGAGCTCTATGAACTCGGGGTAGAAATCGTACTGCTTGGCCTTCCATGCAAGGTAGAAGGGGTCAACGGGGATGCAGTGGCCGCCAAGGCCCGGCCCGGGCTTGAAAGACATGAAGCCGAACGGCTTGGTGGCCGCGGCCCCGACCACGTCCCAGATGTCGATTCCCATGCGGCGGCACAGTAGCGACATCTCGTTGACGAGGGCGATGTTGACGGCACGGAAGATATTCTCGAGGAGCTTCGCCATCTCGGCGACCTCGGGGGTGGGGACGAGCGTTACTTCCTTTACCAGGTTCCGGTAGAAGGCGGCGGCGAGCCGGCCCGACTCCTCGTCGAGCCCTCCCACCACTCGCGGGATGTCCGCGTAGTCCGGGCGGCCGTCCCCGGGGTCCACGCGCTCGGGGGCGTAGGCGAGGAAGAGGCCCCGACCCAGGCGCTTGCCCGCGCTCTCGAGCAGGGGCAGCAGAAGCTCGCGCGTGGTGCCCGGGTATGACGTGCTCTCCAGCACCACCAGCATGTCCTCGCTGTTGAGATTGAACGCGATGTCCTTCGCCGCGTCGGTGATGTAAGAGACGTCAGGCTGCTCGCCGTCCACGAGTGGGGTCGGCACGCAGATGAGGACCACGTCACACCGTTCGACCGAATCGAAGCTTCGCTCGACCCTGATGCCGGCCTCCGCGAGTTCGGCCGAGCGCTCGTCGGCCAGGTACTTGTCGATGCCGACCACCGGGTACCCCGCCTCGATGGCGCGACGCGCCAGGGGCAGGCCCACATATCCGAGCCCCACCACGCCCACGCGGGCGCTCCTGTCGGATACCTTCTGCTCGAGTGTCGCCACTGCTTCTCCCCCGGGATCGATACGGCCTGTGTAATTATAGAACACTTGAGCCGGGGCACGAGCCCCGGCTCAAGTCGGTGTTGGGGTAAGGCGGGTTACTACTCTACAAGCTTGAACATCTTTTTGGGCGCGCCGCAGATGGGGCACTTGTCGGGGGCTTCACCCTCGACCGTGTTTCCGCACACCTGGCACACATAGTAAACGGTCTCCTCGTTGCTCCCGATGTTCTCGAGCGCCTTCTTGTAGAGACCGGCGTGGATTTCCTCGACCGCGTTCGCGTTCTTGAACGACATCGCCGCGGCGCTGTTGCCTTCCTTCTCAGCCATCGATATGAAGTCGGGGTACATCTTTGTGAACTCGTGGGTCTCGCCGTCGATGGCGTCCTTAAGGTTGCCCTCGGTGGTGCCGATGCCGCCCAGAACCTTCAGGTGGGCGTGCGCGTGCACCGTCTCGGCGTCCGCGGCCGCCCTGAAGAGCCTTGCGACCTGGGCGTATCCCTCATCGTCGGCCTTCTTGGCAAATGCCAGGTACTTGCGGTTTGCCTGCGACTCACCTGCGAATGCTTCCTTGAGGTTGTACTCTGTCGTCATATGCCTATCTCCTTTCTCCGGACCCTCCAGCGCTATCGAGTGCTAATTCTATTTCCCGCGCTCCTGTCCTGCATTGATAAATATCGTACACACCGGGGTCACAAGCCCCTCAGGACTGTCTCGTCGTAGGGCTCCCCGGCGTTCTTCAGGCTTATGGCCTCGCGCACGGCTTCGTGCTTCTGCCGGGTCATCGGCAGGAGGTAGCACAGCACTATGCTCAGCACCAGCAGCAGCGCCGGTCCCCACGCGAACAGCAGGCGGATGCCCGTGAGCGCGGTGGAGGTCTGTTTAGCGTCCGCGACGTATCCCACCCAGGAGAGAACAAGGCCGGTGACCTGCAGGGCAACCGCGCCGGCGGCCTTCTGCACGAAGGTGGTGATGCCGGTGTACATCCCCTCCCTGCGCATGCCGGTCTTGAACTCGTCGACCTCCACCACGTCGGGCACCATGGACCACCCGACGAAGGGGACGGCGGCCACCCCCGCCGCCGCGAAGACGATAAGGACGTAGAGCAGCGCCTCGCGCCCGGGCCGGACGAAAAGGATGCCGACTCCCTGGCAGACCGCCCAGAAGCCCGCGAAGATGATGTAGGCCGAGCGCTTGCCGTACCGGGACATGGAGATCGCGATGACCGGCACCCACAAGAGCGTCGCCAGGAACAGCACCAGGAAGACGATGGAAGCGCGCTCGTCGCTCATCCCCATGTTGTACTTGGCGTAGTAGACCATGACCGCGGCGGCGATGTTCACGGCGGCCGCCCCGGCCGTGTAAACGCCGACCGTGTAGAGGAAAGAGCAGTTCTTGAGCGCCGCCTGCCAGATGTCGCGGGGCCTCAGGCGCACGTCCTCCGGGAACAGCTCCCGCCCCCGTGTCACACGCCAGGTCAGCAGGATGGGCCATATCGCCACCAACCCGAAGCAGGCCGCCATCGCGGACCAGCCCGCGGTCTCGCTCCCCAGCAGGTCCTCGAAGAGGCCGGCGAGAACGAGCGTGAGCCCGGCCGCGATTATCGTGAACACCTGGCTCCAGCCGACACGGAACGCCGCCAGGGCGTTGCGCTCGTTGTAGTCCTGGGTCATCTCCGCCGCGAGGGCGGTGTAGGGGACTCCCATCAGGGTGAAGACGGTAAAGAAGGCGATGACCGCCAGCAGGAAGTAGCCCACCTCCCACCCGCGGCTGAGCCCGAAATCGCTGAAGAGCAGCCAGGTCACCACCGCGTAAGGAAACGCGGTTGCGAGCAGGAAGGGGCGCCTGCGCCCGTACCGCCACCTTATGCTGTCGGACCAGATGCCCACCAGAGGGTCGGTGACGGCGTCCCATATGGTGGCGACGAGCATGATGAATCCGGCTGTCGCCGGAGACAGGCCGACCACGTCGGTGCAGAAGAATAGGAAGAAGATGTAGAAGGCGCTCCAGACCAGCGTGCCGGAACCCTCGGCCCCGCCGTAGCCGAACTTGACACCCAGTGGCAGCCTGGTACCACGGTCGTCAGATGTCTCGCCCAACCCGAAATCTCCCCCCGGACGGGTTTCCGAAGTCAGGCTGAATTCCAAAACGCAAAAATGTGACCTGACCCCGCTATTGCATTATAATCCGTGCAACATTCTATACCCTGGAGGGAGAAGATGGCCGGGGTCTCGGAGGTCCGCGGCAGAGCAGCCGGCCGGTGGCGGAGGTGGGGTGACTACGCGGTGGGTATCCTCATCGAGGTGGCCGCGGTGGTCACCATATCGCTGCTCGCCCTGCTTATCCTGTTCGTTGTCAAGGTGATAGTCGCGTGATACTGCGCCCGACACGGGAAGACCTGAAGCTCATCGGGTGGGGCATCGGCCGGGTGATACTCGGGGTCGGCCTCATCATGCTCGTACCGCTGGCGGTGGCGGTAGCGTGCACCGAGTGGAACACAGTGCTCGACTTCCTGGTCGGCATCGCGGCCTGCGTGGCGTTCTGGCTGCTCATGGAGAACACCTGCCGGGTGCGGGGGCGCGACCTCACATGGTTCCACGGGCTTATCGTGGCGTCCGCCGGGTGGCTGGTCGCGATGGTGTTCGGAGCCATCCCACACTACCTCTCAGGGCACTTCCCTTCCTTCCTCGACGCGTGCTTCGACCTGATGAGCGGGTACACGACCACCGGGCTCTTCCTCCTCCAAGACCTCGACCACGTCTCCAACGGCCTCAACATGTGGCGACACCTTCTCACGTACGCCGGGGGGCAGGGCATAATCGTCATCGCTCTCACCTTCCTGTTCGCGGGCACGTCGGGCGCTTTCAAGATCTACGCGAGCGAGGGCAAGGAGGAAAAACTCCTGCCGAATGTCGTCCGCACCGCGCGTGCCATCTGGATGATAAGCCTTACATACCTGGCGATCGGCAGCGTGTTCCTCTTCGTATCGCTCCTGGTAGAGGGAATGACCGTGGGGCGGGGGTTCCTGCATTCGGTATGGCTGTTCATGGGGGCCTGGTCCACCGGCGGTTTCGCCCCGCAGAACCTGAACCTGCTCTACTACCACAGCTTCATAATAGAGACCATCACACTGGTGATATTCGTTATCGGCTCCTTCAACTTCGCACTGCACTACGCGGTGTGGACCCGCAGGCGCACCGAGATATTCCGAAACATCGAGATTCGCTCGTTCACCATCACCGCTCTCATAACGACCTTGATCCTTGCGATCGGCTTCTCCAAGTTCCACGTATACACAACGCTTACCGAGTTCTTCCGCAAGGGCTTCTACAACCTCATCTCGGGGCACACTACGACCGGCAACAGTACGGTGTATGCGACCTCCTTCTACAAGGAGTTCGGCTTCATCGCCATGTGGGGCATAACGATGGCGATGGCCATTGGCGCGAGCGCCTGTTCCACGGGCGGTGGGTTCAAGGGCCTGAGGATGGGCATCTTCACGAAGTCGCTGTGGGGAGACATAAAGAGCCTCGTGTCCCCCGAGTCAGCCGTTGTGCGCGAGAAGGTGCACCACGTGAAGGACATCTGGATAGACGAGCCGCTGGTTAAGGCCACCATGCTCGTCCTCATCAGCTATGTCGTAATCTACTTCATCGGGGGACTCCTGGGAGTCATCTACGGCTACAGTCCCTCGGTGGCCTTCTTCGATGCGGTCTCGTCCGGCAGCAACACCGGCCTGTCCGCCGGGCTCACCACGCCGCTCATGCCTTCCCTGCTCAAGGTCTGGTACATCATAGAGATGTGGGCGGGCAGGCTCGAGTTCATGAGCGTATTCGCCCTGTTCGGGCTCGCGGCGGCCACCATCATCGGGAAGGGAAGGGGGGCGAAGGCCCGTTGAGCGCCTCGAGGTCGAGAAGAGGGTATCTGACCTTTGCAATGGCATGCCTGCTCGCAATGGCGCTCACCTGCGCCGCGGCCAGGAACGCAGGGGCGGCCGATACAGTCTCGATTACAAGCCTTATCGAGGACATGAAGAAGTACGACAACCGGCAGGTCACCATTGAAGGCGAGGCCATCGGCGACATATTGGTCCGCGGCGACAACGCGTGGATAACCGTCAACGACGACCCTTACAGCAGGAGGAGCATCGAGGAGGGTGGGGAGCTCGTAGGTATGTCCAACGTCGGCATCGGAGTATGGCTGCCCGCTGACGAGGCCCGGAAGGTAAAGGTGCTGGGCGGCTACAAGAACAGGGGCGCCAAGGTGCGCCTGACCGGGGTCTTCCATCGAGCCTGCGCGGAGCACGGTGGCGACACCGACATCCACGCGCTCAGGCTGGAGATCCTGCGGCCTGGACACCCGTTCAAGCACTCGTTCCAGTGGGACAAGCTCGGCGCTTTCCTGCTTCTCTGCGTTGCGATCGCCCTCCTCTGGTACTGGCGGGCGGTAAAGCGCCGCAAGTGGGCCAAGGAGGAGTAACATGGGGTCAGAAGGCCTCTGGGAGTTGAGATGTATGTAATAGTAGCCGGGTGTGGAAGGGTGGGTTCCCGGCTCGCCGAATACCTGTCGTTCGAGCGCCATGACGTCGCGGTCATTGACAGGGACCCGAACTCGTTCCGCCGCCTCGGAAGCGCTTTCAACGGCCTGACTATCGAGGGGCTGGCCTTCGACGAGGAGACCCTCAGGGAGGCGGGCGCCGGCGAGGCCGATGCCTTCGCCGCGGTAACGAACGAGGACAACACCAACCTGATGGCCTGCGAGGTGGCGAAGGTCGTCTTCGGGATACCTTCCGTGCTCTCGCGCCTGTATAACCCGGAGAAGGAGCTCACCTATTTCAAGCTCGACCTGGATTACGTCTGCGGCACAACGCTCATCACGCAGCGCATACAGGAGCGCCTGTTCCAGAGCGAGAAGAGCGTGGTCCAGCAGAACCGGGCGGACCTCGGCGTCAAGGTCGTCGAGCTCTACGTGGGTGAAGAGGCGCAGGGCAAGCCCGCGGGAAGCCTTAACTACGGCGTGAGCTCGAAGCTGCTGATGATCATGCGGGAAAACAGGCGCCTGCATTTCAACGAGTCCACTCCGCTCGAGTCCGGGGACCGGGTGGTCATGCTGCTGCGCCGGGAAGGGTGGGACACCGTGGTCGAGTGCCTGGGGCCAGGCGTGGACAGCGCGACCTGCCGCATGTACACAATTCCCGAGGAACTGGCCTCAGAGGCGGTCTCCGAAGAGCCCGGGGAGGGTTCGAGGGTGATAGTCGGCGGCTGCAGCATGGTCGGGGCGCACCTGGCCTATATCCTCTCCATGGAGGGGCACCAGGTGACCATCATCGACGAGGACCCGTCCCTCTTCAAGCGCCTGCCGCCCGGCTACACCGGGGATTTCCTCGAAGGTGTCATCTACGACGAGGAGACGCTGCTCGCGGCGGGTGTCCAGGCCGCGGACGCGTTCGTATCCGTCACCAAGAAGGACAACAAGAACCTCATGGCCGCCGAGGTGGCGAGGCACGTCTTCGATGTGCCCCACGTGATGGCGCGCCTGTTCAATCCTGACAAGGAGCCGACTTACCAGGAGCTCGGGATGCCATACGTCTGCGGCACCACCGTACTCGCCCAGGTCCTGCTGGAGCGGCTCCTCCACCCGGTGGTGAGCGTCAAGGCGTCGTGCCTCTTCAACCGGTACAACCTGGTTGAATTCGAGAGCCCCGCCTCCTGGGACGGCAGGACGGTCCGCTCGCTGGTCGATGACGCGGGAGTGACTTTCGCCTACATAGTGAGGAGGAGCAGCGCGTACATGCCGGAGGACAACTTCGTCCTGCGCTCGGGCGACCTGGTGAGCGCGCTTGTTACGACCAAGAGACTTGCAAGGCTCGAGAAGAGCCTCCACAAGAAGTGAAGGGGTGAGGGAGATCTACATCGTGATAAGCGGCGGGGGGATGGTCGGGGCTTTCCTCGCTGAGGACCTGTCGGACAAGAACACCGTGGTGGTCATCGAGAAGAACCCCGACCGCTGCGAGAGGATCGCTACCGCCACCCGCGTGATGGTCATCAACGGGGACGCCTGCGACTACCGCACCCAGCAGGAGGCCAGGGTGGAAAAAGCCGACGTCTTTGCCGCGGTGACCGGCGACGACGACGACAACCTGGTGGCCTGCCAGCTCGCCAGGACCTCATTCGACGTCGCCCGCGTGGTGGCGCGCGTGAACAACCCCAAGAACGAGCGTATCTTCAACCTGATGGGAATCGAGGCTATCTCGAGCACGACGGTCATCGGGCACCTCATCGAGGAGGAGACGACCGTCGGGGACGTCATCACCCTCCACGTGCTCAAGAAGGGGAAACTGGCCATCGTAGAGGTGGACATACCCAGTGAAAGCTGCAGCTCCTGCGGCAAGGCAGTAAAAGACCTCGGCCTGCCGGCCGGGTGCGTGCTGGCGTCGATAATCAGGGGCGACGAGGTCATAGTCCCACAGGGAGATTCGGTCATCCAGGCGGGCGACTCGGTCATCGCTGTCGCATCCGTGGACAAGGAAGCCCGGCTCAAGAAGATCCTGACCTCGTAGCGCAACATCGGGGTCAGGTCGTTTTGTTGCATTTCCAGAATCATTAGGGCAACGGGAGCAAATGCACAAAACGACCTGACCCCGATGTTGCATTCGATATAATAGCCGCATGAACATCATCGTCGCCGGATGCGGCGGGGTCGGCTCCCGTCTGGCCGAGTACATCGTCGAAGAAGGCCATCAGGTCGTGGCCATCGACAGGGACCCCGAGGCTCTGGGGCACCTCCCGAAGTCGTTCAAGGGCAGCAGCATAGTCGGTGACGTGATACAGGACGCGGTCCTGGTGAAGGCCGGGATAAAGCGTGCCGACGGGTTCGCCGCGGTCACCCAGTTCGACGATACCAACCTTGCAATAGCCGAGTCCGCCAGGGACAGGTACAAGGTGGCCAGGGTGGTGGCGCGGCTGGTGAATCCCGAGAAGGAGCGTTCCTTCGCCCGCAGGGGAATCGACTACTTCGACAGCACGATCATGATTGCGAACCGGGTCCGCTCGCAGTTGTTCCAGAGCCCTGGCTCGATAGTTCAGCAGGACCGGAGCGAGGTCGGCGTACAGGTCATCGAGTTCGCCATCGGGGCAGAGGCGGACGGAAAACCCGCCGGCAGCCTCACCTACGGGATAAGCTCCAGGCTGCTCATGCTCATGCGGGACAACAAGGTCGTACCCTTCGGGCCTGACACGCCGCTCGCAAGGGGCGACAGGGTCGTCATGACCCTGCGCAAGGAAGGGTGGCACGTCGTCAAGGAGTGCATGGGCTCCGACCTCGACGAGAACGCCTGCGTCGGAGAGGTGGCCTTCGGGGTGGCGTCAGATGCGCTCGACGAGACGACCCCCGGCCTCAAGGTCATCGTCGGCGGGTGCAGCCAGGTGGGGGCGTACCTCGCCTATATTCTGGACAGCGAAGGTCACAAGGTGACCCTCCTCGACCCGGACCCCTCCCTCTTTCAGAGAGTGTCAAAGGAATACAGCGGCCGGTTCGTGGAGGGCGACATATTCGCGCCCGAGGCGTTGGAAAAAGCGGGCATCAAAGAGGCGGATGCCTTCGTCGCAGTGTCGAAGTCGGACGACGCCAACCGCCGGGCGGTCGAGACCGCCAGGAACGTGTTCAAGACGGAGCACGTGATGGCTCGCGTCTTCGAGCCCGGCGAGGAGCCGTCCTACCAGGCGCTGGGCATGCCTTACGTCTGCGGGACCAGGATGCTGGCGCTCGCGCTCATGGAGAAACTGGTGAACCCGGTCGTCCGCTCAAAGTCCTCGTGCATGTTCAACCAGTACGACCTGGTCGAGTTCGAGTGTCCGCCGCGGTGGGACGGCAAGAAGGTCCGCGTCGCTTCGAGCGCGGCGAAGGTGACATTCGCATATGTCGTAAGGCGCTCGACCGGCTACATGCCGGAGGACAACTTCGTGCTGCGTACCGGGGACACTATAACCGCCCTGGTTGTCCCCAGGAAGATACGGAAGCTCGAGAAGACCCTACTCAAGCTGAGGTAAATGGAAGAGGCGATCTACACAACCCCGGAGGACGGGGTATACAAACTGCTCGATTCGACCTCTCAAGGCCTGCGCTACGACGAGGCGGCCCGCCGGCTCGATGAACTGGGGCGCAACGTCCTCGAGAAGAAACGCAGCACTCCACTGTGGCGCAAGTTCCTGTATAACTTCTTCCATTTCTTCGCAATAATGCTCTGGGTTGCAGCCATCCTGTCTTTTGTTGCCGCGATGCCTGAGCTGGGTTATGCCTGCATAGCGGTCATCGTCATCAACGCAATCTTCACGTTCTGGCAGGAATACAAGGCCGAAAAAGCCATCGAGAGCCTCGAGAAGATTCTCCCCAGGAAAGTCAGGGTCGTCCGTGACGGTGAGGAGCACGAGATAGAGGCCGAGGACCTGGTCCCCGGGGATTTGATGATGCTCGAGGCGGGCAACAGCATCAGCGCGGACGCGAGGCTCGTGCAGGTCAGCGAGATGCGTGTCAACAACTCGGCGCTCACAGGGGAGTCAGAGCCCCAGTCGAGGCGCTCGGAGGCCCTCCTCCTGGAGAAAGCCGCCCTGGCCGACCTGTCAAACCTTGTGTTCGCGGGAACCAGTGTCGCTTCCGGCAGCGGCAGGGCAGTGGTCTATTCGACGGGTATGAACACAGAGATAGGCAAGATAGCCGGGCTCACTCAGGAGGTCAAGGAGGAGCCGAGCCCTCTCCAGAAGGAGATGGGCAAGATCACCAAGATACTCGCGGTCATCGCAACCACCCTTGGAGTGTTGTTCTTCGTCCTCGGCGCTTTCGTGATGAAGATGGGTGAGTCAAAGGCCTTGATGTTCGGTATCGGCATCATCGTAGCCAACGTCCCGGAGGGCTTGCTCCCCACTGTCACCCTCGCATTAGCCATGGGCACCCAGCGTATGGCAAAGCGGCACGCGCTCATCAAGAAGCTCTCCTCGGTCGAGACGCTTGGCTGCACCACAGTGATATGCACTGATAAGACGGGGACTCTTACGACCAACGAGATGACGGTCCGTGAGATATGGGTAGCTGACCGGGACATCCAGATCGGGGGCGTGGGGTACACCCCGACCGGCGACTTCACGAAGGACGGAAAGCCGCTGGCCGAGGAAGATACCACTGCGATGCTGAAGTTGCTGCGGATTGCGGCATTCTGCAACAATTCGAAGCTCCTCCCGCCGCAGGAAATGGAGGAGCAGTGGCGCATTCTGGGCGATCCCACCGAGGCAGCCCTCCTCGTGACCGCACAGAAGTTCAAGTACGACTACGAGACGGAACTCAAGATATTCCCGCGGCGGTACGAGCTCCCGTTCGACTCCCGCCGCAAACGCATGACCACCACCCACAAAGCCGAGAGGGGTGTCGAAGCACTGGTCAAGGGCGCCCCGATGGAAGTGCTGGCGCTCAGCACGAAAATATGGCAGCCGGACGGGGCAAGGGAGATCACCGAGCGCGACCGCGAGGCGGTCAGGGAGATGAACGACCGCTACGCGACGCAGGCGCTCCGCGTGCTCGGGTTCGCCTACCGCGAGCTGGAACAGGAGCAGAAGCACTACGAGATAGAGGACCTGGAAAAGGACCTCACCTTCGTGGGGCTCGCCGCAATGATGGATCCGCCGCGACCCGAAGTCGAGCAGGCCGTTGCAGAATGCCGCACCGCAGGTATAAGGGTGATAATGATAACCGGCGATTACGGTGTCACCGCCGAGTCTATCGCGCGACGCATCGGACTCGTGCGTGGACGCGAAGTCAGAGTAGTGACCGGGGTGGACATCGAGGAGATGTCCGACGAGGAGCTCGGCGCCGCCCTGGAGGAGCCCCAGATCCTCTTCGCGAGAGTCTCTCCCGAACACAAGATGAGGATAGCTCTCGTGTTGAAGAGCAAGGGCGAGATTGTGGCGATGACAGGTGACGGCGTGAATGACGCACCGGCGCTGAAAGCAGCCGATATAGGCGTCGCCATGGGAATCGCGGGCACTGACGTTGCCAAGGACGCAGCGGAGATGATACTGACCGACGACAACTTCGCCTCAATCGTGAACGCCATCGAGGAGGGGCGAGCGGTCTACGACAACATCAAGCGGTTTGTGACCTACATCCTGGCGAGCAACATCCCCGAGGTGTTCCCGTTCCTGCTGTACGTCATGGCCAAGGTGCCACTGCCTCTGACCGTGATGCAGATCCTGGCGGTGGACCTCGGCACCGACCTCATCCCCGCCCTTGCGCTGGGAACGGAAACCCCGGAACCTGGCATTATGAACCGCCCACCCCGCTCCCAGAAAGAACGGCTGCTCTCATGGAAGCTACTGGGCAGGGCCTACGGGTTCCTGGGGCCGATCGAGGGGATCTGCTCGCTCGCCGCGTTCTTCTTTGTCTACTGGCTGGCTGGTTGGCGACCATCGATGGGCGTCATGGCAATGTGGCCAGCAGATGCTCAAGCCGGCATCGCCGCCGGCGCCTTCGCAGCCTACTACGTGATGGCGACGACGGCCTGCCACCACACCATCGTAACGACGCAGATAGGGAACGGGTTCGCTTGCAGGACGGAGCGCGAATCGATTTTCAAGGTCGGTTTTACAACCAACACCTTCTACCTGTGGGGCATCCTGTCCGAGCTCGTCATCCTGGTGATATTCATCTACGTACCGCCGTTCCCCAACTTCTTCGGTTTCGAGCCGGTCAGCATCTGGGTCTGGCTGTTCATGTTCGCGATGATCCCGTTCCCGCTCGTGGCCGACGAGATAAGGAAATACTTCATCCGCAGGCACGCGGCAAAAAAGGAAGAACTACTTACCGAGAAGAGACAAGTGGCACTGGAGGAGGCGGCCTGATCGCCCGACAGGTCGGCCCGTCCGGGTCCAACGGGGGTTGAAGCTCATGCACGTGGTCATCATGGGATGCGGGAGGACCGGCTCGCGGCTGGCCCGCCGCCTGGAGCGGCAGGGCCACAGCGTCGCGGTCATAGACAAGGACCCGACTGCTTTCCACCTGCTCGACGTGGAATTCAAAGGACGGGTGGTGGAGGGCATCGGCTTTGACTCCGAGGTGCTGGTCGAGGCCGGCATCGAGAGGGCGGACGCCTTCATCGCGGTGAGCAGCGGGGACAACTCCAACATAGTGTCGTCCATCATAGCGAAGGACACGTTCCACGTCCCGAAGGTGGTCACGCGTATCTACGACCCCAGGCGCGCGATGATATACAGGCGCTTCGGGATCGCGACGGTGGCGCCCGTCCAGTGGGGCGTGAACAAGATATATGACCAGCTGTTCAGGGAGCGATCGTTCGCAAGGGAGACGTTCGGCTCCGGAGAGGTCGAGCTGATGGAGTTCGACCTGCCCGGCAACCTCGCCGGCAGGCGGGTCTCTGAGTTCGAGGTCCCCGGGGAGGTCCAGTTGGCCGCGATCGAGCGGCGGGGCGCGGCCATCCTGCCGGTGGCGGGGACCACCTTCGAGCAGGGCGATGCCGTGAGCGTGCTGGTGCTGCGCCAGTCGATGGAGAAGTTCAAGAAGATGTTCTTCCTGACATGAGGGCGAGGAGGCTTACGCGATGCGAGTGATAATTGCCGGAGGGGGCGTGGTAGGCTCTTTCCTCGCCCGGATACTCCACGAGAAGAACGAGGTCACGGTCATAGATCAGAACAAGGACAAGTGCGCCCTCCTCTCCAGCGAGAAGGGCACCATCAGGGCCATATGCGAGGACGCCTGCGAGCCGTGGGTGCTCGAGTTCGCCGGCATCGAGGAGGCGGACTTGATGGTCGCGGTCACCGGCGACGACGAGGACAACCTGGTCATCAGCTACCTGTCCAAGTTCGAATACGACGTGCCGAAGGTCATCGGTCGCGTCAACAACCCGAAGAACCGCTGGCTGTTCACACCCAGCTGGGGAGTGGACGTCGAGGTGAGCACGCCCGACATCATCGCCAAGATAATCGAAGAGGAGACCACCCTCGGCGAGATAGTCACTGTGATGAAGCTGCAGGCGAGCGACGTGAGCCTCGTGGAGATAACATTGCCCGGGGACGCCTCTGCCATTGGCAGCCCGCTCTCCGAGCTCTCGCTGCCGCCTGAGACGCTCGTCGTCACCGTGGTTCGTGAAGACGCCATGATAGTGCCAAAGGCCGACACTGTACTCAGGGAAGGCGACAAGGTGCTGGCGGTCACGAACGTTCAGAACCAGAAGGCCCTGGAGGCACTCCTCGGCCACCACTAGGGCGCGGTCCTGCTCGGCACGATGATGCTCCACCATGCACTGACGGGCCAGCCCTGGGTTCCGTCGGTTCCGCTTAGTGCCCACGTCGCCAGCTCTTGGGTTCCGTCGGTCCCGTTTTGTACGTGGGTGACGTGCCGCCGCCCGGGATTAAAACGCCTCGTCGCGCGTTTGCGATGCGGGGTGCAGTCGCCCGTTCAGTGTCGGACATTTGCATAACAATATCAACATTAGTTAACTGATGAATCATCCTTAACACGAATCGCGTCTTTGAGGCCCTGGAGGCCGTCTGACCTGTTACTCATGTTGTTCGTGTTAATATTATAAAGTATTGGTATCTTTTGTGATGCAAATGTCCGACACAGACGCAGCTCCACCGCTAGGCATCGCGGACGGGGCGCACGTAATTGTATATCCTGATAGCGTCACCCTGCGGGCCGTTACCCTGCGGGTACTCACCCGGGTCCCCGGCCTTGGGATCGCTCCTCTGCGCCCCGGCGCCGTGGACATCCAGCCACCTGCCCTGCATGAATCCCATCGCTCGTCCGAACGCCACATAGGAGGCGGCGCGCCCACCGCCCCTGGTGCTCACGTGGGTGGTCGAACTCCAGTAGCAAGGCCAGTCGGCCTGCCCCGCCTCGTTCGTTATCTGAGTGCAGATAAAGACGGGATCGACGGCCGACGACGAGGTCGCGTCCGGGGAGCGCGAGTAATCTACTATACTCTGCAGTTCCTTCACATCCGGAAGCCTCCAGTCAGAATGGCCCAGGTAATCTTCCGCGTTCCTCTGCTGGACCCAGGCCAGCGCCTCCTCCCAATCAAGACCCTTGCCGCTGTCCCCCTTCGACCAAATGAGCCCTGAGGACTCGTCGGTAACGGTCCCGTCATTGTTGTCCTTGAACGAGTTCTCCCCGTACTCGGTATTGCCGCGCACGTAGATCACGTAGAAACCTTTTTCCTCGGATTGTCCGGGCATGGGGCCAGTCGGGTATCCCTTGATGCGGCCGTCGGCGAAGTTCACCCCGAACGCGGTCTCGTTACCTCCCATGGTCGTACCGGTATACCTCGTCGATGATATCCACTGGGAGTCGATGATACGGTCCCCGGCGGCCGGGTCACCGTACGAGAAATCGAAGTACCGCGTGTCCAGGAACGGTGTGAAGCCGGCAGTGTCGGTGGACTCCGCCGGGGGGTCGATGCCGCTGAACATTATCAGGGAATAAAGCTCCTTGATCGACGGCAGGCGCCAGTCGTCGTAACCGGCAAGGCTGAATGAGTCGGCTCCGGCTACCGCCTTTGAGTAGGTCTTCTTCTCCCCCGGGTCTTTCTGCCACATGAGCCCGGTGTTGAGGTCGCTGACCGTTCCATCCCCGTTATCCCGGTATGAAGGCTGATCTTTATCGTGCTGCGCGTCCTGACCGTAGAACGGCTGGCCCGGTGCGGGTGCTGCTATCCGAGTCTCGTTGTCGTAGCACTCGGTCTGGTTGGTGTCCACCACCGCGTAGGGCGCGCCGTCGTTCTCAGCCGTTTCTGTGGTATCCCCCTTCGACACCCGTAGCTCCCCACCGCCCCCGCACGAGGCTGCGAACAAAATGAGCGGGAGCACCAGTCCAACGCACAGGAGAACCGTCTTCGTCGCTTTCACGTCTATGCCTCCTTCACCGCTCCAGAGCCCGAGGACAGTACGCTTTCATGACGTACACGACAGATTCATTGTGCGGCCTCTTTGTTAAGGTGATGTGCGCGCAGTGTAAAAAGGATGTTAACCAACGCTCCCGCGGAAAGCGCGAAATCGGGTCAGGTCACGAACTGGCCGGTAATCATGTAGCGGACGTCCTCGCCGATGTCGACCGCGTGGTCGGCGATGCGTTCTATGAAGCGGGCGACCATGACCACGCGGATTACCAGGTCGACCTCCTCCTCGCTCTCGCGGTCAGTACTCTTGAGGAAGCTCCTGTTGATGCGGTCGACCGTATCGTCCATCTCGACCAGGCTCTCGGCCTTCGCCTCGTCGCGCTCCTTGAACGAGTCGACCGCGGTGACGAGCATCCTCACAGCCCTCTTGAACATCTCGTCGATGTTCTCGGAGATCCAGGGCGACAGCTTGTAGTCTCCCAGGTTCTTTATCGCCTTGCTGATGTTCACGCACAGGTCCGCGACCCTCTCCAGGTGGGTCGCGAGCCTCATGATGACTATGATAGTGCGCAGGTCTATGGCAACCGGAGCCTGCCGCGCCAGCAGCTCTATGCCGTTCTCCTCGATGAGCTTGACGTAGTCGTCCACCACGTCGTCCCCGTCGATTATCTCCTGGGCCAGCGCCGCATCGAGGCCGGCGAACGCACGCCTGGCTTTCTCGATGATGTCCACCGTGATGTTAGCCATCTTCAGCAGGTCGAGGTACAGGTCCTCCAGCTGCTGGTGAAAGGTCTTCCTTACCTCCATTGACAACCCCTTTGCCGCTTCAATCGGGTCCGCTTGCAGGTATTCTACCCGAACCGGCCTGTGATGTACCGCTCAGTCCTCTCGTCGGTCGGGTTGGTGAACATGGTGTTGGTGTCCCCGTATTCTATCAATCGCCCGGGCTCGCCCTGCTCCTGGACCAGCATGAAAGCCGTGAAATCGCTCACCCTGGCCGCCTGCTGCATGTTGTGGGTGACTATGACCATGGTGAAGTTCTCCTTGAGCTCGGCCATGAGGTCCTCGATGAGCTGCGTGGCAACCGGGTCGATGGCCGAGCACGGCTCGTCGAAGAGGATGACCTCCGGCTGGACCGCGATGACCCTGGCGATGCACAGCCGCTGCTGCTGGCCGCCGGAGAGGTTCTGCCCCGATTCGCGGAGGATGGTCTTCACCTCGTGCCACAGGGCGGCCTTCTTCAGGCTGTCCTCCACGATGAAGTCGAGCTTCTCCTTGTCTTTGATGCCCACCAGCTTCGGGCCGTAGGCGACGTTCTCGTAGATGCTCTTCGGGAACGGGTTCGGGCGCTGGAAGACCATCCCCACCCGGCGCCGCAGGCCTATGGTGTCGAAGCCCGGCTGGTAGATGTTCTCGCCATCCAGCTCGACCTGGCCTTCCGTCCGCACGCCCTCGATGAGGTCGTTCATCCTGTTCAGGCACCGGACCAGGGTGCTCTTGCCGCACCCGGAAGGCCCTATGAGGGCGGTTATCCGCCTTGCGGGAACGTCGAGCGTGACATCCTCTATAGCCTTGAAGTCGGTATAGTACATCGAGAGGTTCTTTATCTGCATCTTGTTTTCCAGGGCTTCTTCCGTCACTTTCAGCTCCTATTTCATCTTGGGCCCGAGAAGCTTGGTCTGCTGGTACCGGTTGCCCGCCCACCTGGCCAGGAAATAGATGGCGAACACAATTATCAGGAGGAGTGCCGCCCCCCCGTTCACTATCTGTCGGTAGTCAGGGACCAGCGCCTCGGACTGCGCGTACCAGATGTAACCCGCCAGAGGCGCCGCGGTGTCGAACGGGCTCACCGGGATGTTCCTGATGAACAGGCCGGTTGTATAGACGATGGCCGCCGACTCCCCCATTATCCTCCCTATCGGGAGGATGGTGGAGGTCATTATCCCGGGCAGCGCCGTGGGTATAACGACCTGGCGGATCGTGGTCCACTTGCTCGCGCCCAGGCACATCGACGCCTCGCGGTAGGTGTTGGGGACCAGCTTTATGGCCTCCTCGGTGCTGCGCAGGAGGATCGGGAGGTTGAGTATGGCAAGGGTGAACGCGCCGGCCAGCAGGCAGTAACTCCAGCGGAAGTAGACTACGAACAGCGCCAGGCCGAACAGGCCGAAGACTATGGAGGGAAGGGTGGCGAGTGAGTCAAGGCAGAACCGGATAAAGTTGCTGAGTCTGCCCTTCTTCGCGTACTCGGACATGTATATGGCGGCTCCGATAGCAATGGGAAGCGAGATGAGTATGGTCAGGGCGGCGAGGTAGAGCGAGGAGACTACCATCGGGAAGATGCCGCCCCCGGCCTTCATCGCCTCGGGCTTTCCGAAGAGGAACTTCGGGTTGATGGCGGTGAGAAGGCCCCGCGCCAGTATCTCGATGATTATGAAGGCGAGGATGACAATCGTGATGAGGCCGAGGGCCCAGAACACCGCTGTGGCAGCCTTGTCGGCCCGCGCTCCCTTCCCTTTCATCAGGCCGGCTCCCTCTTTCTCGAGATTACGCGTATCAGGATGATGAGCACCATGGCGATAAGCAGCAGAACCAGTGCCTGAGCGAAAAGCGCTGAGCGGAAAATCCCCGAGGCCTCACCGGTATCCGTGACGATGCGGGTGGTCAGTGTGCTGGTCCGGGCGAACGGCGAGAGCGCAAAGGCGCGCGCGTTGCCGATGACCATCTGGACCGCCATGGTCTCCCCTATGGCCCGCCCCATCCCGAGGATGACCGCTATAAGCAGACCCTCGCGCGCCGAGGGGAGCAGTACCTTGTAGATGGTCTGCCATCGCGTCGCGCCCATCGCCACCGACGCCTCCTTGAGCTCTATCGGCAGCGATTTGAGGGTCTCGGCGCTGAGTGTGGTGATTGTCGGCAGGGCCATGACCACCAGGACCAGGGAGGCGGCGGCCACCCCGTATCCGGAGGTCCCGGTGGCCCTTGCGATGGCGGGGACCAGCAGTATCAGGCCGAACCAGCCGATAACCACCGAGGGGATGCCCGCCAGCAGCTCGATCCCGCGCCGTACCACCCGTGCCATCCTGTCGGGGGCGACCTGGTCGATGAACACCGCGGCGCCTATCCCCAGCGGGACGGAGAGCAGCATGGCGCCGAACGTGGTCAGGAGCGTGCCCCAGATGAAGGTGAGCATCCCGTAGTTCCCGGCGGTTGGGTCTGAGACGTTCGGCCTCCAGTCCGTGGAGAAGAACAGGTTCCTGACCCCGAGGTCGCGTATCGCCGGCAGGCTCTCACGGAAGATGAACAGGAAGATGAGGATGATCGCCAGGATGGCGACCGAGGCGCACGTGAGCATTACGAGTTTTACGTAGTTCTCGCGGTCAGTGAAAGCGCCGGCCCATGCCCGTGTCTTGACAGCCGCTTCCGGCGCGCCCGTACTCATTTCTCCAGGACCTTCCTCACTTCGATGTACTCCTGGGCCACGACTTCCCTCTGGAACTCGTCGGACAGCACGAAATCGATGTAGCTCCTTGTCGGTCCTTCAGGTTTGCCCCTGGTGAACATGTGCAGGAATCGGGCCATCACATACCGGCCCTCAGCGGCGTTGTCGATAGTCGGGGCCACCCGGTCGAGCTGGACCGCTCTTACCATCCTATTCACGTAGCCGTATGAGACGTAGCCTATGGCGGAAGGGGTCGCCGCGACTATCTCGCGAATGACCCCGTTGCTGGCGCTCTCGATCGCGGAGGGGACGCACCAGACCGGCTTCTCCGGCGTCGCGCCGAGCGCTATCTTGTCGAACACCTCGCGGGTCCCTGATGCCTGGTCGCGGATGACAACGACGATCTCGCTGTCGGGCCCCCCCAGCTCCTTCCAATTGGTGACCTCCCCCGTGAAGACAGCCTTCACCTCGGCACGGGTCAGGCTCTTTATCTTGAGGCTTGGATTCACGATGATGGCGATGATGTCGAAGGCTATCTTGTGGTCCACAATGGAGCCGTCGTCGTTCTCGCCCGGCTGAAGCTCGCGCGAGCTGTTAGCTATGTCGATGACCTCTTCCTTGAGCTGGGTTATGCCCGCGCTGGAGCCGCCGCCCTGGACTTCCACGTCGGCCCCCCTGTTCTTCTCCATGAACTCGACGGCGGCTTCCTGGGCGATGGGGAGGACCGTAGTGGAACCGGCGACCTTCACCTCACCGCGTATCGACGTGTCGGGGGGGCCGGGCTCTCCCCCACAGCCCGCGGCCATGAAGGCGATGGCTACGGCCAGCATAAGCGCGAGACAAAGGCTCTTCTTCATGTCTTTCAATTAAACCAGATGGAGTTTAAGGCCCGGTTCAGCCCAGGTTAAGATTCGGCAAAACAAATAGGGTCAGACCATTTTCGTTGCACAGGCCTCATGTGCAACAGCAGCAACAGGCCATGTTGTTTCTGTTAACTACTGTTTCTTATGCAACGAGAATGGTCTGACCCTATTCGGGCAGGGTGAGGGTGAAGGTGGAGCCGCGTCCCTCGGTGCTGGCGACGCTGACGGTTCCCCCGTGGAACTCGGCGGCGTGCTTGACTATGGAGAGACCGAGCCCGGTTCCGCCGGTGTCTCGCGAGCGGGCCTTGTCCACACGGTAGAAGCGCTCGAATATCTTCTCCCGGTCGGCAGCGGGGATGCCGACTCCGTTGTCAGAGACCCGCAGAGTGACCGAGTCTTCACCTTGCTCGAGGGATACATCCACCCTGCCCCCGGGCCTGTTGTACTTTACCGCGTTGTCGAGCAGGTTCGCGAAGGCGGTCTTCACCAGGTTTCGGTCGCCCCTGAGAGGGACCTCGGTGCCGGGGTCGGCGAACGCCGCTTCGACCTCGTACCTGCGCGCGAGGTCCTCCTTTTCGCGCATCACCTCTCTCACTACCTCGACTAGGCTGAAAGGCCCTGCCTCTCCCGCCGCACCTGACGTCTCCAGCCTGGAGAGAACCAGCAGGTCCTCGATGATGTCGACGAGTCGCTTGGACTCACGGTCGAGGTCGGCCACGAAGCGGGCCGCGGCCTCCGGCTCCTCGCTCGCCCCCGCCAGGAGCGCCTCCACGACAGCACGCATATTGGCGACCGGCGTGCGCAGCTCGTGAGAGACGTTCGCCACGAAATCGCGCCTGACCCGTTCGAGCTTTCTACGGGAGGTTATGTCCTCTATGACACATATCACCCCCGTCGTCCTTCCCTTCTTGCTCTTCACGGGACTCGCCAGCACCCTGAGCCACCGGCGCCGGGGCAGGGTTATCTGTATCTCCTTATTCACCACCGCCCCGCGTCGGGACTTCTCTATCGCCCTGTCGATGACCGGGGAGTGGTGTATCTCGGTGAACGTCCTGCCCAACGCGTACTCGCCAGTGGTGCCGAGGAGCTCCTCGGCGACCGGGTTGATCATGTCTATCTTGAGCTTGCGGTTCACCACGATGACCCCGGCGCTGATGTTGTCCAGCACCGCCCTCAGCCTGTCGCGCTCGCGCGTGAGCTGGCGGTAGTCCTCACGGACACGGGATGCCACCGCGTCCATCTCCTGGGCAAGGTTGTTGAGCTCGGCGAGCCGCGGCTGGGGCATGCGATCGAGCTCACCCTCCAGGATGAGTCTCTGCATCGCGCCGCTGAGCTCCTCGAGGTCGGCCGTGAGGGTCCGCTGGGTCCAGACGGTCACCGCTCCGAGCAGGACCAGCAAGGCCACGAGGGCCACCAGGAACGCCACCGTCTCCGACATGTCCGAGCGGAGCTCGACGGCCAACATGACGGCGATCACCAGCGCCACCAGCGCCACGCTGAGCGAGTACCGCAGGAACAGGGACGACCGGAGCTTTCTCATGGGCTCGCGTCCCCTTCCGGCCGCTCGAGCCTGTAGCCTACGCCTCTTACGGTCTTTATAAGTCGCGGGTTCGAAGGGTCGGTCTCGAGCTTCTCCCTGAGGTGCCGGATGTGGACGTCGAGCGTCTTGCTCGAGCCGTAGTAGCCGTCCCAGACCCGGTCGAGCAGGTAATCGCGGGTTAGCGCCTTCCCGGGTCGGCGCATCATCAGCTCGAGGAGCGTGAATTCCGTCGGGGTCAGCTCCACCCTGCGCCCGCCGGAGCTTACCTCGTGCCTGTCGACGTCCATGGTGATGCCGCCCCACTCCAGCCTGCCTGTCTGTGCCGCGCGCTCGGATGAGGACCTGCGTAAAAGGGCCTTGACCCTGGCGATGACCTTCCGCATCTCGAACGGCTTGGTGACGTAGTCGTCAGCGCCTATCTCGAGGCCGAGCACCTCGTCGAGGTCCGAATCTCGCGCGGTCAGCATCAGGATGGGCACTTCCGAGTCCGCTCGAATCCTCCTGCAGACGTCGAGCCCGTCAATGCCAGGGAGCATCAGGTCCAGCAGGATTAGGTCGGCCCCGGCCGCGTGGAACCTCTCGAGTCCCGTGACTCCGTCGGGCGCGATTTCGGCCTCGTACCCTTCCCTGCGGAGAGTGTACTTGAGCGCTTCTGCTATGGGTCCCTCGTCCTCAATGATGAGAATCTTCGGCAATGTTCGTTCCTCTGGGTAGCCTTTCCGACCTTGATAATGATAACCCAGCCGCATCGAATCTTTAACCTGATCTTTACCCGGCGTTCAGCCGATTTTTAGTTTATGCGCGTATATATGTAGTAAGAGTACCTGCGATCGAGGAAAGGAGGGAAATGGAACACAAGACAATAACAACCTCGAAGAAGAAAAGGCATTCGGAGAAGACGACGGTCGCGCTCATCGCGCACGACGCGAAGAAGGTCGACATCGTGATGTTCGCGAACGACCACCGCGACTCGCTTGCCGAGTGCGAGCTTGTTGCCACAGGGACCACCGGGCGGCAGATAGCCGAGAAGACCGGCCTCGAGGTCAAGTGCATGCTGGGCGGGCCCGAGGGAGGCGACCTCCAGATCGGCGGCCTGATTGCCAGCGGGGAGGTCGACCTGGTCATATTCCTGCGAGACCCACTGTTCGCCCAGCCCCACGACCCGGACATATCGGCGCTCATGCGTGTCTGCGACGTCCACGACGTACCGCTCGCCACGAACCCGGCCTCAGCACACATGCTGCTGAAGGGCATCACCCGAAGCGACCTCAAAGATCTCCGGCCCGCGATATGACGGGCCGGGCGGGCCCGGTTCTTGCATCACGCCTCCAATCCCTACCGGAGATAGCCATGTCGGATAAGGCACCATGACATGGATTAGAGGCGCTATTTCTTACGCGCGGCGAGAGAAATTCGTGTCATGGTTACTGACCCTAACATGAATTTGACCCGGACTTTGCGAGGGTATAGGATATTAGCCGCATTCCGCGGTTAACAGTGTAGTCCACAGGGTCAATGCGTTAACCTGGACGTTTCATTCCTGGAGGTGAGAGATGGCTGAGAAAGCGGAGAGGTCGGTGGTCGAGGTGGAGGTCCCCCTCGATTTCACCTACAACTACCGGGTCGGCCAGTACCTCGAGCGCTACATCAAGGGTCTCGGCGAGAAGAAGATCCTCGGCGTCAGGTGCTCAGGGTGCTCCAAGGTCACCGTGCCCCCGCGCAACTTCTGCGGGGCGTGCAACAGGGTGATGGACGAGTGGGTCGAGGTCGGCCCCGAGGGGACCGTCGAGAACTACACAATCGGCCACGTGAAGGTCGAGAGAGGCGCCGTCGAGAAGCTCGACGAGCCGCGGCTCCTCGCGATGGTCAAGCTGGAGGGCGCCACGGTGCCCCTGCTGGCCGAGGTCAAGGGCATGGCGGCCTCCGAACTGGAGAACGGGCTGCGGGTCAAGGCCGTGTTCAAGGACCCGGTTTCCGACAGCCTCGCTGACCTCAGTCACTTCGAGCCGGTCGGTCAGGAGGTGAAGTGATGCGGAAAGTAGCGATAGTCGGGCAGGCGCAGGTGAACGCCTCGGACGTCGGCAAGTCCCGCGAGCGGATGCTGTTCGACCTGTGCAAGGGGTTCTACGACGGGATGGGCATCACCAGGCACGACATAGACACATTCGTGCTTTGCTCCAACGACTTCGCCGCGGGCCACACGATCTCGAACGTCTTCGAGGACTGCCCGGTAGGCGCCTATATGAAGGACGAGACCAAGGTCGAAGCCGACGGCGTGATGGCCGTGACCTACGCGCTGGCGAGGATAATGTCGGGGCTCTACGATACCGCCCTCGTGGTCGGCAACAGCCAGGGCGGCTCCGTGATGAGGCCTTACCTGGTGATGGATTACACCATGAGCCCGACCTACGACCGCCAGCTCGGCCTCCTGAACGAGCTGAGCTCGGCCGCGCTGCAGGCAAGGGCTTACCTCGACGCCTACGGGCTCGGAGACGAAGTGCTCGACAGGATAGCGGCGCGTAACTTGCGAAACGCGGCAAAGAACCCGGACGCGTTCAACGGCAAGGCCGACGCGACACCCGAGTCGGTCGCCGGCTCCGACAAACTGTACGAGCCTCTCAAGCAGGACCACTGCTTCCCGTTCACCGACGGGGCATGCGTGCTGCTGCTCGCAGGCGAGGAGAAGGCAAAGGAGCTCACGGACAAGCCCGTGTGGATAAGGGGAGTGGGCGACTCGCTCGACTCCTACTACCCGGAGCGAAACCTGGCCCGCTCGAAGTCGGTGAAGCTTGCGGGCGAGAGGGCCTTCAAGATGGCTGGAATGAATGACCCGGCCGGGGAGCTCGACCTGGTCGAGGTGAGCGCGAAGTTCGCGTCCCAGGAGCCGATTATCTGCGAAGGCCTCGGGCTCTTCGCCGAGGGAAGCGCTTCCGACGTGGCGGTCCGCGGGCTCGCCGAGATAGACGGCGCGATGCCGGTCAGCCCCTCCGGGGGGGCGCTCGGGGCGTACCCGTTGTGCGCCGGCGGCGTCACGAGGGTGGCAGAGTGCTACAAGCAGCTCACCGGCAGCGCCGGCGACCTCCAGGTGGCGGACGCCAGGACCGCTCTCGCCCACGGCCAGGACGGCCTCTACCTTCAGCACAACGCCGTCATGGTCGTAAGCACGGAGGAGGGATGACACATGAGAAACGTCGCAATTATCGGGGTAGGCTACACCCCGGTGTTCGTCAGCAAGCGCAAGGACGTCAACATTGTCGAGATGATAAGCGAGTCGGTCGGGGCCGCCCTGAACAACACCGGGCTGACACCTGACGACATCCAGGCCGTCACATACGGCAACATGCAGACGTTCGAGGGCGTAAACCTCCCCCACCTCTGGACGAGCGACCACATGCGCGCTCTCAACAAGCCGACCATACGCATCTCGACCGGCGGCACCACCGGAATGTCCACCCTGCAGGCCGCCTACTACTACGTGGCGAGCGGCATGTACGACCTGGTCATGGCCGTCACGTGGGAGAAGCAGTCCGAGGGCGACTCTCAGGTCGGGCTCTCAGGCATTGTCGTGCCTGAGGCGATGACCATGGTGCAGCACGGCATGGACCTCTTCAGCGGCAAGGGCATGGGCTTCGGCGGCGGCGGCTCGACCGGCGCGGCGTCCTACCAGGCCATGAGCTACCTGCACCACTCCGGCGCGAGCCCCGAGCATATCGACAAGATGGCCGCGCTCGAGCGCAGCAACGCCGCGCTCAACCCGTACGCGCACCTGCGCAAGAAGACCACTGTCGAGGACGTACAGGCAACGCCTATGGTCGCCTTCCCGTTGAGGTTCGGGCACACCTGCCCGACCAGCGACGGCGCCACGACGGCCATCGTGGCTTCTGAAGAGATGGTGAACAAGCTCACGGACGGCAACGTGGCTTGGATCGTTGGCCTGGGCAGCGCAACGTCCGACCCCTGCACCGCCAACTTCCTCGAGGGGCAGATAACGGACCCCGCTGAGCAGATGCCGGCGAAGATAGCCTCGGAGAAAGCGTACAAGATGGCCGGCATCGAGGACCCGGGCAGGGAGCTCGACATGTGCGAGATGTACAACGGGTTCGCACACCAGTCGCTGATGTGGCTGGAGAAGCTCGGCGTCTGCAAGGAGGGCGAGGCCCACAAGATGCTGGACGCGGGCGCCCTCAACATCGAAGGCGAGATGCCGACCAACGCGAGCGGCGGAGTGTTCTCGACCAACGCCATCGGCGCCTCGGCGATGAACAGGCCAACCGAGTGCGCGCTGCAGATAATGCGCAAGATCGAGGGAGGACACCAGATACCCAAGAAGATAAAGAAAGCCCTGTCCCACGGGTGGGGCGGCATGTTCCAGTACGTCACGGTCATGGTGCTCGCCGACGAGCCCGTGAGTTCGTAGAAGGAGGTGGGACGGATGGCGTTTGAAATGGGACCCGAGACCCGCCAGGTGCAGGGGATGTGGGACATCTCCACGTACAGGTACAGGATGGAGGGCGGCGGCGTGCGCCTGCTTACCGAGGCGATGAAAGAGAAGAGGATAAAGGGTGTGCGCTGCAACGAGTGCGGCATGGTCTACGTGCCCGGGCCCACCTACTGCCGGAAGTGTTTCGTGGACATCGACGAGGTCGTGGAAGTCGAGGACAGGGGCACCGTGATGAGCTACTGCGTGGAGCTCGCGGATGTCCGCGGCAACCCCAGGGAGACCCCACTGATATCGGCGATGATAGAGCTGGACGGGGCGGACTCGTGGTTCGTCGGCGCGGTGGTCGGCATCGAGCCCGAGGAGGCGAGTGTCGGCATGCGCGTGAAGGCGGTCTGGGCCGAGAACCCCGTCGGTAGCCTCTCGGACATCGAGTACTTCGAGGTGCTCGAGGAGTGACGGCACGGGCATGAGCAGATACGCTTGAGCCGGGCCTCTCCGGGCCCGGCTCAAGTCTTCCACCTTGGCGTTTATACAGGTGCGCCCTTATCAATACCTCCCTCTACCAGAGGAACCAGAACACCTTTACGGTGTCCCATGCCTGGATGCTCTTGAATGACCCGTCCGCGCAGAGCATCCTCACCAGCCGGTTGTACCCGGTCGGAAGGTTCACCGCCATGTTGTTGAAGTAGAACACCTGGTCGACCTTGCCGTCGCGGTTTATGTCCTGGGGATTGCACGCGATGGGGAACGTCCCGCCCAGGTCGACAGCCAGCGGTATGACGGTAGTGGCATCGAAGTTGCCCTCGGAGTAGAGCACGACCTTGAGAATGCCGGGCGCCCTCAGCCATATCCAGTTGAAGACGCCGAACGGGTTGATGATGTCCATGCGCGCGTCGACCGAGAAGGCATGGGCCATAGTGGCGATCTTCGTGTCGTCGTTGTGGGCCAGGTGAATGTCCCAGTCGCGGCCGATGGTGGCATTCGAGGGGATGTAGAAGTCCGCCTTTATCTGCGTCGAGGAGATCCACCTTATGTTCTTCCCCGTGACGGACTCGTTGCCCCTGACCAGCTTGACGGTCATCGGGGTGTTCCGGAAGTTCTTCCCGGTGATGGTCACGGTGACGGTCTTGTTCGGCCTCGAGTGGGCATCGCCGCTCGACGAGACCACCGGCCTGGCGTACGAGATATTGAAAGAGGCAGGCAGGCTCGCGACCTTGGTCGGGTCGTCGTTGTGCCAGTAGTTCGTGTCGTACTGCCCGACCACGGCGTTCTGGGGGATCTTTATGTCGGCGCTCACCCAGCTCCTGTCGAGATGGTAGACCGACGTCGCCAGGATTGACGCGAGGGAGCCCAGCTTCAGCTGCACCGTCGAAGGGACCGGCCGGAAGTTCGTGCCGCTCAGGAGCAGGCCCTTGATGTTATCTCCCTGCTCGGCGGCAGGCGGCGTCAGCCAAGGCGGCTCGAAGACGCCCGTCAGGGTCGGGGCCTCGGCATACCCGGTCACCTTGAGGTTCGTGATGGTCGCGTTCTGCCCGACCAGGTTCGCGTAGACCTGGACGGCGGTCATGTCACCGAAGATGGCCTTGCCCGCCGGCGTATACTGCGGCATTCCGACCCAGGGTTCCTGGTACAATCCATAGAACCCGGTCGGCACCCCGTTCACGGTCGCGAACATCGCGCCGGAATCGGCATCGAACGCGTGGTACGTGATGGACACATCGTACTTGCCGCCGGTGTTGCACATCCTGCCGTCGTAGAGGGCCCCGCGCAGCGAACCGTCGGCTTTGGCGCGGTCGAACCAGATTCCGCAGCTGTGCCACGGGTTCCACACGTTTCCCCAGGGCCACCACGGGTAATTGGAATACGAGCCGTCCCCATTCCTGGCGACATCGTACGTCATGTAGACGTTGTCTCCGCCCACTGCGGTGTGCAGCGCCAGCATGTCGTTCTCGTCGAAGTTGTTGTCGTACTGCTCGGTCTCGGGAGCGGAAGCAGCGAGGCCGCCTACTCCGCCGGCCATTCCCTTATACTTCGATGCCTTATGGTCCACGACGCCTACCTCCGAGGCGGCGGCGCCGGAATACGCGCTCATGTCCAGGCTGTAGGAGATCGTCAGGTCGGCTTTCGTAACATCCCAGATGACCCAGGGTTGGACGAAATCGGTGAAGCCGGGGGACGGATCGGCCAGGTCCTGTGTCACGACTCCCTCCTCAGCCGATGCGGTCCCGACCGAGAGCGTGATGATGAAGGATGAAAGCAGGAACAGCAGCATGCAGACGATTGCGGTCTTTTTCATTTGACCCCTCCCTTGGAACAAGCCCTGTGCCCTTTCAGGGCTATGTAACCCTCAGACCTCCGACCATTTACCTTGCCCAGCTGCAAGTCTCCCGGGTCAAGCCGGGGAGTGCGCATGAATTTAACATCAACTGACAGAGAAGTCCATAAAAAAAGGCGGCTTTTCCCCCGTTTGGGGGAGGGTGATTCTCATACTTAGGTATGAGCGTTTTTATACCGTTTGGGGGATAAACGTGCCTTAAAGGCAACGGGCCGGGACTTTCGAGCCCCGGCCCGTTGATTGCCCGCCCCCGTCTATCAGGGAGCGTAGAATCCGAATCCGGCGGAGGTCGGGCTCTTGTAGAGCACGCCTTGCTCGACCTCCTGGATTATAGCGAACTCGCCCCAGATGTCAGGGCCTATCTCGGAGCCGTCAGCCGTGTACCATACGCCTGCGGTCTTGTAAGCGTCGGCCGGGGCCGCGACTATCTTCACGAAGTATGAGTACTTGTCGGCCCCTTCGCCGCCCCACATGTGGTTGGTCTCCCATGCGCCGGACCCTATATAGCTGGCGAACCCGAAGTGCCTGTCCAGCTTGCCGTCCCCATTGCAGTCCTTGTTGGAGAGCCACGCGTCGTTCCACTTCATCTCGACGCGGGTGTCACGGTAGTCCCAGCACCAGACGTTCACCACGCTCGGGTTCGCTGCCAGGTACGAGGCGTCGTCACCCTCGTATGGTGGGAAGCCGTACCCTCCGAGGTAGGCGTTCGCATACGAGCCCGAGAACATGTGCCCCTGGTAGTTGTAGCCGTAGGGGTCGAACCCTACCTCCAGCAGCTCGCCCGCCAGGTAGTGCGTCGACGAGTACTCGAGCACCCTATCCTGGATAGTTACACAGTCGCCCGGCTTCGCCAGCGCCGGGGCGGCGGCCAGCGCGAGCAGCAGTGTGAGCGCCATCGCCGCGATGATTATTCTCTTCATCCCGAATCCCTCCCTCGAGTTGCCTTGTCAGACAGGTCCCCGGCGCGCAGATTTTCACCCCCTTCCGGCGCGACTGCATGCAGGCACCGGAGACGACAGTGTCACGAGATTGCATATCCTATGATGAAGATGCATTCCGCCTATGAGTTACCCGCGAGAATTTTATCACAGGCTGAATACTTCACGGCAATTACCTGTAGGTTGGATTGCCGGAACATACAGGCTTTGAAGGCGTGGGCTATTCGCCGGAGGTGGCGAGCGACTCCTCGTAGATGCGCATGAAGCGGTTCATCTGCGGGGTTATCATGCGCTGCGGGCGCGCTATCGTGTCGAACCGCGCGTACTCCTTGAAGCGCAGGACCGGCCAGTCCCTGCCGCGCGCCTCCTGCCTGAGCTTGAGCTGGGGGTTGACCATCACCGGGTTGCCGACCGCCTCGAGGAGAGGCAGGTCGCTCGCAGCGTCCGAGTAGAACCAGCAGTCGGAGAGCTCCGCTCCCGCTCGCACGCAGTAGTCCACCGCCATCTCGAGCTTGCCCTCCATGAACGCCATGTTGCGCAGGTCGCCCGCGTGCATGTGGTCGCCCTTGATGGGGGTGTGGCTGGCTATAATGTCATCCGCTCCCAGCTGGGCCCTGACGCGCTCGGCAATATACTCTCCAGCGGCTGTCGCTATCACGGTGATGTGCCCCATCTCCCGGTGCTCCCGGACCTTGTCAAGGCCGCCCTGGTAGAGCCGCGGGATGATGTGCGTCTCGAAGTTGCGGTCCATGAAAGCGATCATCTCTATGACCGTGTACTGGCCCATGATGTCGAAGACGGCCTTGTAGACGACCTCGCGCGGAAGCCTGTTCATCTTGTAAAGGATGGTGTACCAGAGCACCCTGATGAGGACGCTCTTCTTCATGTAGCCCTCGCGGACCATGCGCAGGGCGTAGATGTTGCCGTTGGCGCCGTCGAGCAGGGTATGGTCCAGGTCGAAGAACGCCACTACTGCTTTCTCGTCGCTCATAGCAGGTAATATTCTAGCGCATTGACGCCAGGGCCGAGAGCCCGGGCTCAGGGGGGCTGTACGGCGGCCGTCATCATCTCCACGAAGAAGTCGTTGACCTGCTCGTCGGTGTAGCCCTCCGAATCAAAGAAAGCGCTGAAAGTGAACGCCTCGTGCAGGCGCACCGTCGCGTAGGCGAGCAGCTTGGGGTCGGTGCGGCGCACCGTCCCTTCCTCCATCCCCTGCTCGAGTATCTTCGCGACTGCGTCCATTATCCTGCGCTCGAACCCGAAAGCGATGTTGAGCACCTCCGGGGTCAGTATGTCTGGGTCGCGGGTGACGATGCCCTGGAGGAACGAGTCCCCCTTGAGGAACGTATCGACCGCCATGAACATCGACCTGAGCTGCTCCGGGGCGGCAGCTTCCAAGTCCTGGCTTGCGAGACCCTTGTCCAGCACCTGGGACGCTTCCCATTCGACGAGGCCGACCAGAATTCCCTTCTTGCCCTCGAAGTAGGTGTAGATCGTAGGCTTGGTGATGCCCGCGGCCTTCGCGATCTCGTCCATCGTGGTCTTCTTGTACCCGAAGCGCGTGAAAAGGCCGCGCGCAGCCTCGAGTATGCCGGCCCGGCGCGAGGCCTCCCGCGCGCCTTCCGGCTCTGACTTGATCTCCGTGACAGAGCCCGTGCTCACCGCCTGCCTCCCGGTGGAATGGTGTCAAAGTGTCCCCGGTGCCTGACACCACAACAATACCTGTTAAAGCTGTTAACTACTGTTCCTTATGCAACGAAAGTGGTCTGACCCCATTATAAGCGCATGTCGATTTCCTCGCCGGCTTCGAGGGCGCGGATGAATTCCTCGGTGCCCTCGCGGTCGATGTAGAAGGTGGCGTCTGAGAGCGCCCCGGGGTCGAACTCCTCCTTGATGCCCGCCAGGTGACGATGGTAGTAGAAGACATGTGGGCTGTAGGCCGCGTGCATCGGGTCCCCCACCGCGTTAAGGCTGAAAGCGAGGTGCTTCTCGATGGTCGCCTTGACCGTATCCACCACGAATCCGATGCCTCCCTCCTTGCACACCGGGTCGGACTGGTCGTAGACGGCCAGCTCCTCGAGGTGGCCGTAGCAGCCGCTCTCGTAGAGGCCGCCCCAGGCATTTTCAGCGCCGTCGTCCATCAGGACGCCCTTCTCGATCCAGGACCGCTTGATACGCTCGCCTTCCTTCGCGTTCTCTATGCAGCAGTCCCACGAGGTGAGAGCCCCCATCGACGTCCAGAACGAGCCGCCGAAGCGGAAGATCCCCCGGGCTTGCAGGTTCTGCTTGACCAGCGCGAGATACAGCGTCTTCGCGAACGCATCCGGGGTGCGGCCTTTCCTCAGCGCCTCCAGGACGAACCTCAGTATCGGGAGCGCGCTCCGTGCGGTGGTCCGGAGGCCCGCTTTTCGCATGCCCCGGGCCAGCCCTAACACGAGGTCCGCGAAGTAGTGAAGGTCGTAGTGGGAGCTCACAATCTCCCGCCCGCGGCACCTTTTCTCGATGTCGCGAAGGACTCCCTCCTGGTAGGCGAACTCCTCGGCGTCCCGGGCGGTGATGACGACCTCGAGCGTATGCTTCATGTTGGCGAAGAGCCCGCCTTTCCAGAGCTCGTAGAACGACAGGTTCGAATCGGTCATTGAAGCGATGGCCGGCGCCGGGGCGTTGTGGCACATGGAGAACGCTATCTCGGCTTCGCCGACCATGTTGCCGAAGTCCTTCATCTCCTCCCAGCCCGGGAAGTCGATGATGTACGCCGCGTGGTTCTCCGGGATATCCAGATCATAGTCGGGGCTGACGCCGCGCAGCTCGAGCCGCGCCGGGCCGTACCAGGGGTAGAGCTTCACGGCACACTTCGTGAAGACTCCAAGCCCTCCGAACGCGCCCGCGAAGCCGCGGATGAGTCCGCGAAGGGAGGGGCCCGGGCCGTCCCCGGTGAACCATTCGCCGGAGTCCTCGAACGACCCGACCCGCAGCAGCTCCCCGTCCGGCATGACCCACTCGAAGCCCAGCAGGTTGCGGTTGGAGAAGCCGGTGGACACTCCCGTCGTGCCCTGGCCCATCACGCTGGTGGCGCTCGCCAGCACCGAGGTGTTGGCCCCGGCTCCCACGATATGAGTGTTCAGCCCGACCTTCATGGCCTCAGCCTGCAGGGTCGTGCCCACGACGTACGGCTCGACGACCGCGTACATGTTCCTGGTATCTATCTCGACGATGCGGTTCATCCGCCGCAGGTCGAGCTGGACCAGACCGTCCTCGGGCGCCGCGCCGTACGCGCCCCATCCGGTGGAGACAGCCTTGTACTTGAGCCCTTCCCGGTTGCACAGGCGCACTATTGCCTGGACTTCCTCAGCACTCCCGGGGAGGACCACCACCCCCGGCCGCCCCATGTAAGAATCGCCCACCACTATCTCCGCGATGTACTGAAACGCGTACGTATCAAGGATCGCCGGCTCGCGCGTTGCGTTCTCCTCGCCCACTATTCCCGCGAGCTCCGCGTAGACCTCGTCTCTCAGGATGGGCGTCCCGGTTGTTGTCGTCATGACACATCACCTCCAAGGCCTTTCGCCACCAGCTCGATGAGGCTCGCGCACTCCAGCCTGCTGCCGGCGTCGGCGATGCCCTCGGAGATATTCGATTCGCACCACGGACAGGCGGTTGCGACCAGCTCCGCCCCGGTGTTCTCGGCCTCCTCCACGCGCTCGCGCGCGGTGGCGAGCGCGAACTCCGGGAAAGCGCTCTTCGCCCCTCCGCCGGAACCGCAGCAGAAAGAGTACTCCCGGATGCGCTCCATCTCTGTCAGCTCCACACCCGGAAGTGCCGCCAGCACCCGGCGAGGCGCCTCGTACACGCCGTATGTGCCGCGGTTGAACTCCTTCGGCGGGTCCTGTATCACAAGGTGGTTCAGGACCTTGCGCTCCGTACCGTTCCACTCCTTGCGGGTCTCGCTCTGTCGCCCGAGGTGGCAAGGGTCGTGGTAGGTGACGGAGCGGCCGATGGGATTGGTGAACACCAGGCGGCCCTGTTCGATCAGCTCGGCCAGGAGCTCGGTGACGTTCAGCACCTGGAAGTTCGCGGGAGCTACGAGCGGGTACTTGGTCTTGAGCACCCCGTAGCAGCCGGCGCACGATGCGACCACCCGGCGTACTCCCAGCGAGTTGAGCATCTCTATGTTGCGCCGGGCGTTTTCAACGAACAGCTCCTCGTCCCCGATCGTATAGGCGGGCGAGCCGCAGCAGAGCTCCTCCTCGCCGAGGATGCCGACGTCGACCCCGGCGTCCTGGAGGACCCTGACCGTCGTCCGGGCTACTCCCGAGAGCTCGGGGCGCAGAGCGTAGGTGCAGCCGACGAAATAAAGCGTGTCGACGGGCTGTTCGGCCGCGTCCTTCACTTCGAGCTTGCGAGCCCAGGAGCCGCGCTTCTTGCGCGGCTGCATCCAGACATTGTCGTAATTGCGCATCGAATCCAGGATGGGCCTGTGAGCCGGCAGGGGCGCCACGCCGTCGCGGACGCACGTGGCCCTGAGGGTGTGGAGCACCTCGAGCGGCTCCAGGTCGCGCGAGTACTTGCATGATATGTCGCAGGCGCCGCAGACGCTGCACCGGTAGATGACGTTGAGCATCTCCTCGGAGTAGTCGACGCGGCCCTTCAACTTCGAAAGCCCGACTATCATCTTTCCTCCGCCGGAGTAAGCGTGGAAGTTGTACCTGGATATCGCGGGACATACCTGCGAGAAGCGGATGCTCTTCACCTGCGCGAGCGGGGGCCACTTGCACAGCGAACACCGCGCGCACCGCGTCATGTCTTTCTCGTAATCCGCGAGCGCCCTGCCGAGCATCTCACACCACCTCCCGGGAGAAGAGCGCGTCCGGGTTCAGGACGCCCTCGGGGTCGAACACCTTCTTCGCGCGGCGCAGCGTCCGGACCAGCAGCGGCCTGTCACGGTACGCGATGTCTGGCGGACCGCCCGCCGGGCGCGAGAAGTACGCTCCGTTCTCGGCCGCAGCGGCCGCGGCTGCCGCGGCGGCGGCCTCGGCGGCCGGTCGATCGTCCGGAGAAAACATCAGGGTCGCCTCCAGATGCGCAACCCTCCCGCCCACCTGGGGCTGGACATAGACCGCGATGCTGTAAGGGTCGAAGCCCGCGGAAGCCGCCCCGGCGCGCATCGCCCTCAACAGCGACGGAGCGCGGTCCAGGGTAGTGAGGAAGTAGACGTCGAGGTGGCTGCCCGCGCTGTCTTTCCAGCTCACGTCCGCCGGCGTCGAGAGCAGTTCGAGAATTCGCCTTCCGCCGGTGCGGCACAGTGAGCGGCTCAGCCGGAGGCCTTCTCCCTGCACGATTCGCTCAATGCCCTTCCTCTGGTATGAGACCCGCTGGTCCGGACGGTAGTCGAAACCTGCTACCCCGAGCAGCAGCGCGTAGGACGGCCCGCCGTCCGACCCGGTGAGCGCCTCCAGGGCGTTACCGTCCAGCAGAAGGCACTCCTCACCCAACCTGGCGCGCGCTACCTGGTACACTACCTCGGCAAGCGGCTCCAGGCTCTCCGCTGCGACCATGAGGAGCTCGTGAGCCCGCGGGAGCAGCTCGCACTTGAAGGAAGCCCAGGTGACGATGCCCATGGAGCCGCGCGAGCCCTGGACCAGCCTGAAGAAGTCAAACGCGCTGGGGCCCATGGGGTTCTTCTGGGCCTGTCCGGTCGCCCACTGCTCCTCGAGTGTGCCCGGGCCGGCCGCGCAGCCGGTGCGGAAGAGCTCACCGGAGCCCATCACCACCTCGGTGCACAGGAGCGGGTCGGACAGGTCCCACTGGGCACGCGGGACCAGGGTAGGGGTGCGGTCGAGGTAAGCGGCGAGGACGGATTTCCCGGAGCGCGGAACCAGCGGTGTCATCGCTCGCAGACCCACTTTGGAGAGTTCCGCCTGGAGCTGATCGAAGGTCACGCCGGGCTCGATTATGGCAACCCGGTTGCGACGTTCCTTGCGCACGACCCTGTTCATCCGGGAGAGGTCAACCGCGACAAAGCCCTCGCCTCGAGGATTCGAGCCTGCATGAGGACGGCCGCTTGATACAGGTATCAGCTTCACCTTCCGGTCATTGGCCCAGGCGACTACAGACCTGACCTCGACGGCATCTTGAGGGAAGGCCACGGCAGCCGGAGCGGCGTTTCCGCCCCCGTTTCCGGCGCCGTAGCCCTCCAGGATCTCCGGCCGCGTTTCGACGCTCCCGGAGCTCACCGCCTTGCTCAGCCCCTCCAGTTCCATCCGTACCACCTCTTTACCATTGTACCAATATAGTAAAATAGTACGGCAATGGACCATGATGTGTCAAGTGGGGTCAGACCATTTTCGTTCCATCAGCAACTCTATTGAACATGTTGAACATGTGGCTGATGGAACGAAAATGGTCTGACCCCATGCTAGGCCGCCGCGCGCCTCGCATGGCGGCGGTAGACCTTCTTGGTGCCAGACGACCCTCCCTCGCGTCGCAGCGACAGCAGGACCGCCCCGCCGATGATCAGAAAGATGGAGCCCACGCGCATGGAGACCATCACGCCGCCGGTCGGAAAGGGCTCGCGGAAAGCCACCAGGCCCACGATGATCGGTATCAGATTGCTGAAGCCGGTCACCAGTGGGACCACGACTATGGCGGAGCCCCTCTGGAGGGCGGTCTGGAACAGCACCATCGCGATGAGGGTGGTGACCAGCGCAAGCCAGAAGTAGGAGGAGAAGATGAAGCTCGCGATGCGGTACTCGCCCCAGCGGTTGCCCACGTCGGTCCAGCCCATCTTCATGAATATCGCGGTCAGGCCGACCAGGACCCCGTTGGCGATACCGAGGAACGAAGATGCCCTGTCGTCCTCGCGCATGAAAGCCGCTACGAGGCTGGCCACCACGACTCCGACCAGGAGGACGATGAACAACCACAGGATGACGGGACGGTAAGCTTCTGTCTTCGCGGTCGACTGCAGTAGCGTGACACCCAGGAGCATCACGCCCAGGATGATGGAGCCTATGCCGATCCAGTCCACCACCGAGGCCTTCTCCTTGAGCTTCGTCACCGCGAGCAGCACCAGCAGACAGATGCCGGCCGCGTTAATCGGCTGGACGATGGAAAGCGGCGCAAGCCCGACCGCGATGCTGTGGCTGAAGGTCCCCAGTATCTGGAGCCCCTGCGCCTGCAGCCACTGCCTGCAGTTCAGGAACGCCCTTATGGTGCTGATGGTGGACTGAGTCCCGATGCGCGGGAGGAAATCCAGCTCCCTCTTCATGAGGTAGTTGCTGTAGTTGATCAGCCCGGTGCCTGCAAGAGCCAGCAGCACTCCGAACGCTAGAGCCATCGAATTCCCCTGGATAGGCCGGTCTCCCGCGCGGCGACGCGGCCCGCGCGGGGAAGTGCAAAGAGTATAACCCGAACGGGGAAAAGTGGTATCTCCGGGGCCTCTCGGGCCTGCCCGCGGTCAGGACGTGTGTTCGGCTACGGCCTTAAGTATGAGCTCGAAGTCACATGGTTTCGTAAAGAACTCGTCGGCGCCCGCCTGAAGTATGTCCCTGCGGGACTTGGTGTCGCTCAACGCGGTGACGGCTATCACAGGCATCTTACTGTCGCCCAGCTTTTCCCTGATGAAGCGGCAGACCTCGACGCCGTCGATATCTGGCATCACGAGGTCCAGGATGACAGCGGAAGGAGGTGCCACGCGGAGTTCCTCGAGCGCCCCCATGCCGCAGAAGGCGCAGGAGACATCCAGACCGGAAAGCTTGAGATATAGTTCGAGTATCCTCACGAAGTCGCTGTCGTCGTCAACCAGGAGGACGCGCTTCGTATCTTCGTTCTCGCCCATTCCTCCGACCCTGCCGTCTACCCGATTTGCAGGCAATGTTACATTGTCAGAACAGTGATAGCAAGCCAGGCGACCCTGGCCCGCCGGCAGGAGAAAGGCCCCGCGCACGTGATACGCGAGGCCTTAATCCCGCCCATGTCTACCAGGCCGAAAAACTCACATCAATAGACGTGCGCATCAAGGAAAGACGATCCGCTGTCCGGATTAGTGAACTGCTCGACCGTCGCGGAGATGCGCTGAGGATCGCACGGCTTGGTCAGGAACTCGTTGGCCCCCTCCATCAGGAGGTCCATGCGAGAGTTCTGGTCGCTCAAAGCCGAGAGCACTATGACCGCCGTGTCGTAGTCCTTCATCTTCTCCCTGATGTAGCGCACTATCTTTCGCCCGTCGATGTCCGGCATCATAACGTCGAGGATGACCGCGCTCGGGTTGGTGATGCGCAGTTCCTCGAGCGCCCCGATGCCGCCGTACGCGCACGAAACCTCATAACCTGCATAGCGCAGGTAGAGCTCGAGGGTCTGTACGAAGTCACGGTCGTCATCAACCACGAGCACGCGTTTTGGCTCAAGTTCGTTGTACATGTCGCCCTTCCTCCCAAAACAGTGCGGAGCACCATTATAGCCCAACTCTATCGCCCTTGCACGCTGACATTATAGGACGCAGGGTGAACGGATTACCATCACCATTAGGTTGCATTGGTTGAGACCGGGACAGGTCCAGAAGGGCTTCAGCAAGGGAAATGGCGGTCACCCTTTTGGTTGTACCGCTTGACCCGCCGGATCCAGGCCGTCAGGAGCCCCGCGCGGCGAGCTTGGCGCGCGCGGATTTGACCATGTCGTCACAGACATACTCGCGGCAAACCGTCGGCTGGAAGCGGACGCGCAGCATGCAATGGCCGGACTCCGGGTCGCGCCAGCGGCACGGGTCGGCCCACATCCAGTCACGCTTGAACCCGAAGCGCTCCCTCTCGTCGTCGAGCAGTGCTATGCGACCTTCCTCGTTGGGCTTCTCGCAGCACCAGCCCTCGCACTCCGCGCACGCGTCCTTGCCCAGGCCCTGGCAGGTCCTGCAGAGGTGGGGCGTCATGTCGTCGTAGACCTTGTTGAACTCACGCCCACAGGCGTCGCAAACGACTCTGGCCACTGTTGTCCTTCTTTCCGTGTAGTCGAGGGCGCTAGAGCGCTCGTGGACCGATGCCGATGGGAAGAGATTTTACATCATTTCGCAAGCGCTTGGAACGAAGCCCCCACTCCCGAGCCCCCGCCGCCGATATAGGGGGCCAGCAGCCCCAGAGAGCAGGTCGCGCCCCTCTTGCCGTCGCGGGAGCTCACGTACATTGAGCGCTCGCATACCACGAACTCGTCGCTCTGGACGACGGTAGAAACATCACCGGCCACGTAGTCGTTAACGCGGAACGTCCTCCTGGACGCCGGGCCTATCACTGCTATGGGACCGCTCACCTGCCCGCCCGGCGTCATGAAGTCGAGCCTCACCACGGCGGAGCTCTGCTCGTCCGGGTTCATCACCGTAACCCATTCGTCGAATCCGGGGGAAGTGCATCCCTCGGGAAGGTACCAGCCCGTGCTGGAGTAGACGCTGGCCACCGAGTTGTGCGAGCCGAGCTTCCCGTCCGGCGCCGATACGTACAGCGCCCGCTCCACTACCACCGCCTGTTCCTCGCTCCCGGTGAGCACCAGGGTGGAGACGTCCGCGTCGGGCACGTGGTCGTTGACGCGCACCGTCACGCGCTTCCCCGGGGCCACCGTCCTGGTCGGACCTTCGCGGAGGCCGCCCGGGGTCATGAACATGAACCGCGCCTCCGCGGTCACGCCGGTCGGGTTCTGGACCGTGACCCACTCCTCGTATCCCGGCCAGGTGGCGCCCTCCGCCAGGCCCCATCCCTGCGCGGCCTCGGTCGCGCCTATCGAGTTGTGGCACCCGACCTTCCCGTCGGGGGTCCGCACGTACATCGACCTCTCAGCGACGACCCCCAGGCCCGCGGTCAGGCAGCGGACCTCGGTCGACACGTCACCGGCCGGGACGTGGTCGTTGACGTGCACGCTGCCCCTGGTACGGGGGCCCAGGCTCAGCGAGGGCCCGGGGAGCGTACCGGCGGGAGTCTGGAACGTGAGACGCGCCTGTACCGTCTCCGCGTTGGGGTTCAACACGGTGATCCACTCGTCGTAGCCTGGCCAGGTCGCGCCCTCGGCCAGGTACCAGGTCGCGGAAGCGCTCCTTGCTGCGATGGAGTCGTGCGCGCCCCACTTGCCGTCGGACGTGCCCATGTACATCGACCTCTCGGCGCAGACCTCCGGCCCCCCTGTGACGTATACCGCTGTCGAGACGTCGCTGTTCGGCACGAACTCGTTGACGTGGACGGTGACCCTGCTGCGGGGCCCGGCCGTAAAATCAGGCCCGTCGACCTCGCCGGAGGGCGTCATGAACTTGATCGATACGGAGGACGCCTCGGGATTGGGGTTCTGGATGAGAACCCACTCGTCGAAGCCGGGCCACGTCGCTCCCTCCGCGAGCAGCCAGTCCGCCGCGGCGGCAGAGCCCACCGTGAACAACCTCCCGTTGGAGCTCTCGGCGTCCCAGTCCTCCACTGCGACGTTGCCGCTCAGGGCCCCCTCAGGGACCGTGACCTTCACCTGGCCGTTCGTCCAGGAGACCACCGAACCCTCGGCCCCGCCGTTGAAGAGCACCCCGGCCTGCCTCCTGTATGCCCCTAGGTTGAGGCCGCTTATGGTGACCAGGTCGCCGGGCGCCGCCGTCGAGGGGCTGAGGGAGGCGATGTTGGGGCTGCTGTCGAGGTCGGAGAAGTACCACGCCTCGGGGACCCACTTCTGTACGAACTTGTAGGAGAGCCAGACGGTGCCGGTCCCGTTCCAACCCGGTCCCCAGGAATTTATCATCTTGAACCCCCCGCGGGTCTCGGGGCTCGAGCCGGAGGGGTTCGCGTTGTCGTCGTATCCTGCTATGAAGACCGCGTGGCCGCCCTTGAACTGGGCCGGCCAGTAGGTGTCCGCCGAGGTGTAGTAGGCCGAGTCGGGATTGCCGCCGTAATCGGGAAAATCGCTGTATATGGGAATTCCCAGGACGACCGGATTGCCGGCGTTCAACCACGCCTTCACCTGGGAGACGTCGTTGGCCGGTGAGTATCCCGATGAGGGGGCCCAGTTGTACTGCCAGAAGAAGTAGCCCCAGTCGGACGATATCCTGTACTGCCCGGCCGCCTGCGTGTCGGTGGAGTCCGGCTGCTTCAGGTAGTCGCCGTCGTAGGTAAACTCGCTCCAGTCGCAGGAGCCGGTGTACTCCATCAGCCGGAAGGCGTCGTCGATGGATGCGCCGCTGTCCTCGCCGCCGTTGATCTGGTTGTAGATGAAGGCCGGGCTGGCCTGGTAGCGGGTGTCGGACACGTTCCAGGACGGGTGCTCTTTTTTCTCAAACCATGTCTTACCGTAGTAGCCGGCCGCGAAGCCCACGCAGCTCGAGTACGCTCCCTGGTCCTTTACCGGGGGCAGGCCGGCCGTGAGGTCCACCGATGCCGCAGCCGTCCGACCGGACCCCAGCCTGCCTGAGTCGAACCTTCGCGATTCTTCCGGCACGCTGCGTTGCAGCCCGAGGCCGTGTGCCTCATGCGCGGCGGTATGCGCGGCTGGAACGTGGACGAGGCACAGCACTACAGCCGCGATAGCCGCGACAGCCAGCCACGTGCATCTCTTCCGGGGCACCCTCTTCCTTTCTCCTGGATCGTCCTGCTAATAATACTATTCGGCAGAGCAGGCTCCCGGAATGAGCGATAACAATGGGGTCAGACCACTTTCGTTGCACTGGCCACAATAGTTAACAGAAACAACACCCTCCAACCGGAGGGTGTTGTTGATGATGAGGATGTTGCCAACGCAACGAAAGTGGTCTGACCCTAAATGGGCTTGTTGGTCTGGTAGGCCCAGCCGTCGAGCACCGCGATGGTCTCCCCGGAGTCGTTGCGGACCTCCATCGAGAAGTGTCCCGCGCGACCTGCGCGCCCGGTCTCCTTCACCTCGGCTTCAAGGTAGGTCGTATCGCCGGGCGGGCCCAGGAAATCTATGCTGATGTGAAAAGCCATGCAGCGGTGGCCGTGAGAGTTGGCGGCCGCGCTGAACGCGACGTCAGCCAGCGAGAATATCGCCCCTCCGTGCACCGTCCCCATGAAGTTCCGGTGCCTGTCCTCGAGCCGCATCCGCGCCACGGCGCCGCCTTCCTCAACGGAGACCAGCTCAATCCCGAGGTAGGCCGCGAAGCTGTCGCCCTTCATCAGCTCGACATGTTCCGGCTCAAGCGTGATGTCGATCCCTCCCCCCCCCGGGTCTACTCCTTGCGCAGCGCCCAGGCTACCAGCCTGCCGGAGAGCTCGAACAGGCACGGCAGCATCGGCTTGAACAAGTATACCGGCCACATTATAAACGGTATCACCATTTTCTTGCGGCGCTTTATGCCCCTGACTGTGAGCCTGCTGACGGTCTCGGGTTTCGAGGCGGTGGCCATGAGCACTTTGAGACCCAGTTTGACGAGCAGGCCCCCGGTGATGGTGTCGTAGAACGGGGTGCGGACGATGCCCGGGTAGACGCACGTCACTCCGACCTTGTGCCAGTAGAGTTCGTAGCGGAGCGCCTCCGTATAGCCGTCGACCCAGAACTTGGTGGCGGCGTAAGCGCCCCAGGTCGGCACGGAGAAGAACGCCTGGCCGCTGGAAATGTTCACTATCTGTCCTGCTTTTCGCTTCATCATCTCCGGGGCGAACGCTTTCACCATGTGGATTATGGACCACATGTTGACGTCGAACAGCTTCCGCCAGTCCTCGACGGTAGTGTCGATCATGTGGTTCATGTAGGCGATTCCCGCGTTGTTCACCAGGACGTCGAGCGGCCCCCAGCGCGTGTGTATGGTATCGGCCATGCGCTGGACCTGCTCCGGATCGGTGACATCGACGCAGAACGTCTGCACTTCCGCGCCCATCGCCTCGAGCTCACGGGCGACGTTGCCCATGGCCTCTCCGCATATATCCACCAGGATGAGGTTGGCGCCCTCGCGTGCCAGCTCGATCGAGGTCGTACGGCCCATCCCGCTGCCAGCCCCCGTAACCAGCGCCCACTTGCCGTTCAGGTCGAACTCTTTCATCGCGCCCCCTTACAGTCGCGCATACGTTGAGATTATACAGAATATGAATCGGAGCCTTTGCCGGGGCTCTTGAGTCAGGAAGGACTCAGCCGGTTGAGCATGTCGAGGGCGAGGCCCGGCCAGTTGAAGTCGCGGATGCGCTTCCCACGGCCGGTGCGGGAATCGTAGTACTCCCAGAAACCTTCCCGCTCGATCATCTTCACTGTTCTTCGTGTGAGCTCCCTGGCCTCGCGCTCCCGCCCTTGCTCCAGCAGCGCGATGGCCAGCATCCAGTTGAAGTTGATCCATATGCAGTGGCCGCACCACAGCTTGCGCTCGATCCAGGGCCGCGCTCCCGCGAGCTCGTCGTGGGGGTTGAACGGAAGCAGGTGTTCCGTCCAGAACTCGCCGGGTTCGAGCAGGTGCTCGTCGATGAGCCGCTCCGCCCTGTCGGCCCGGCAGTGTCCGGTGAAGAGGGGAAGAAGTGACGCGGCGGTCCTTACCCTGGCGAGCACCGGGCCGCTTGAGTTCCAGCGAGGGTAGTAGCAGCCGTCGGTCTCATTCCAGCAGACGTCCTCCAGGGCTTCCGCCATGAACGCCGCGCGGGAACTGTAGCGCCTCGCGGCCATCTCGTCGTCGGCGTACACCGCGAGCTCGGCCGCGCTGTCGAGCGCCCTTATTGTGATGCAGTTCATGGTGAGGTCCTCTACGACGAACCGGTTTTCCCTCTTTAGGGATTCCGGGTCCCATCCGTAGCTGCTGCAGAACCTGTAGAGGAGCACCGCGTAGAAGTTCGCCTGCAGGACGTCAGACCTGCTCGACGCGTGTATCCCCAGTGCAGGCAGCAGTTGGGGGGAAAGGTCAGTGCCGGCCTCCCACGGGTGCAGTATGGACACCAGCCCGTCGCCGAACAGGTCCCTCTCCTCGAGCAGGTAGTCCAGGCAGCGGCAGAGATCCTCCCAGATGCGCATGAGCCAGTCCCTGTCGCCCGTCTTCCTGAAGGCGAGCAGCGCCGCGTAGACGTAGATGGGCGGGTCCACGAGGTGCGACGCGCCCCTGGAGTCGTACTGCCACTGCACCGCCCACCTCATGAGGTTCCGCAGGGGGTGGGCACGCGTCGCGGCACATGGTACGAGCACCTCGTGGGGCATGTGCCCGTCGGGTGAGACCTGGCGGAAGAGAGTCTCCAGCTCCCGCTTGGCCTTCTCCGGATCGATGTGTAGCATCGTAACCGCGTGGTAAGCGGAGTCCCAGGCGAAGAGTGACGGGTAGTGTCGCCAGTTGGGCATGTGGTAGTAATCGCCGGACAGGTCGACCTCGTTGAGGGCCAGCACCCTCTCCGCCTCCACCGTCAGCTTCTCGCAGTCCTGGGCCGTCAGTTCCTCCATCCACCCTCCTGCACAGCGGGATCAGGTCACTTTGTTGCATTGTATTGCATTCCGGGTCTCGACATCCTGGAAAGGCAACAAAGTGACCTGACCCCTCTGTGCAGCAGTCCAACCTTTGGGTGAGGTATAATCGCACGAGTGTATGATACGATTCTCCCGGTCAGATGCAGGCGCGTGGCGCGTGATTCATTCACACGCCGGGCGCTGTTTTTTTTGGCCTGAACACTGTCCGAAAGGCACTGGAATGACACGGAGGTACAGATGTCACTGGAAACCACACGCAGGACGGTAGCCGGCACGCTGGTGCTGGCGCTGATACTCTCACTCGGGGTGGCGGCACTCCTGACAGCCGCTCCGCCGGCCCATGCGCAGACATTCTTCACAGTATTCAACGGCGGCGACGATGACCCGGCGGTCGCGGGCCAGTTGCGCTACGTCATAGACCAGGCGAACGCCGTCGCGGCGGGGACCGAGGTCGTGATCGAGTTCACGGTCGAGAGCATAATACTCACCAGGGCGCTGCAGCCGCTCACCCACGACCAGACCACCATCAACGGCGAGACCCCTACCGGCGGATTCGCGGACATCTCAATCTTCGGCGACCCGGGATTCGAGATATCCGCCGACCACTGCACGGTGAGGAACATCTTCTTCGGAGGGCCCAACAGCGCGGGGCCCGGGGTCGTGCTGAGAAACTCTTCGTACAACTCCTTCCAGAATGTCACCGTCGACGCAGCCGACGAAGACGGGATACTAGTTACGAGTACAGACGAGGGCACACCCTCTTCCTACAACTCCTTCACCGGGTGCGTGGTGACCGGGGTGGCCAGCACCGCGGCGGGCCCCGGTGGGACCAGCAGCGACTTCTACGGGATAAAGCTGCTCGAGGACGGCGGGCTGGTAGTGGGCAACCTCCTCGAGACAACCAGCGTGTACGGAAACGGCAGCGGCGCCACCCACTCGGGCGGGGGCATAGGCATGTTCGGGAACAACTGCTACTACAACTCGGTCCAGGACTGTTATGTCGGCACCTCCGACGGCACCGATGATTTCGGCAACGAGCTTCACGGAATCGTCATCGGCGAGGCGGCCTCGACCAACTACATCGGCACCGCTTCACGCAACACGATAATCGGGAACGGCGGGGACGGGGTGAACATCAACACCGGCAGCAACTACAACGTCGTGGAAACGAACTACATCGGCCTGAACACAACGGGTATTTTCACCGTTCCCAACATCGGGTACGGCGTGTATATCGACGAGTCGGACTTCACGGTGGTCGGCGCGGATACCGGCGAGGAGGCCAACACCATCTGCGGCAACGGTCACGGTGGGGTCCTGGTCGAAAGCTCCGACGGCACCCAGATCGAAGGCAACGGCATCGGGACGTCGAAGGCCGGGTTCCAGTTCGACCTGGGGAATGCCTATAACGGCGTCCAGATCGAGGCCGGGAACGGGAACTCCATAGGTGGCAGTGGGGCGGCCTCAAACACCATCGCGTACAACGACCGGAACGGCGTGCAGGTCCGCGGCGACGGGCAGGTCAACAGCATACGTCAGAACAGCATGTTCTCGAACAACTTCCTCGGCATAGACATCGACCCCCTGGCCAACTCTCTGAACAGCCCGGTGATCTACCCCTACGGTACGCCGGATTCGCCAAACTCCTACATGGCACACCCAATCATCCTCTCGGCAGTCGAGATAGACGCGCCCGCGCCGGGCACCGTGGTCGCGGCCGGCACGGCGATAGCCGATTCGCTGGTCGACCTCTACTACAGCAACGGCGGCGAAGGCGAGACCTTTATCGCGACCGTGACCGCCGACGGGAGCGGGGAATGGCAGCTCGAGAATGTAGAGCTCACCACGGGCGAGTATATTACAGCCGTCGCGACGGACACGGCCGGGAACAGCAGCGAGTTCGCGCCGGAATACCTCGTCACGGACGGCGTACCGCCGGAGGCGGGAATCGCAATAGACCTTGGAGCAGTGGCCACTAACGACCCCGACGTGGACCTGCTCCTGATGGCGGGCGACAACTACTACGCGCCCGACGACCTGGTGTACCAGGTGTCGAACTACGGCGATTTCCACGACGTCAGTACCTGGACGCCCGTGCCCAATATCCTCGGGATCTGGACGCTCCCCTGGACCTTGCTGGACCCGGGCACGGACGGTCTGAAAACTGTCTACTACCGGGTCATGGACCCCGATTCAAACGTCACCACCACAGCGTCCTCGATATACCTCAAGACCAGTTCGCCGGCCGGCACCGTGCTCATAAACGGCGGGGAGACCATCACCGGGAGCCCGGACGTCACGCTCGATCTCACGTTGAACGACGCGTACTACGCCCCTTCAGAGTGCGAGATGCTGGTCTCCAACTACCCGAACTTCTCGGGTTCAGCCTGGCAGCCATACCAGGACCAGATCGACTGGACGCTGCTCGGCGGCAGCGGGGACAAGACCGTATACGTCATGTTCCGGGACCCGCTGGGCAACACCAGCGGCGCCTTCACAGACAGCATCACGCTCGACGAGGACGCCCCTACCGGCACAATATCGATAAACGACGGCGCGGCCACCACCGACAGCAGGGACGTGGCCCTCGACCTGACCGTGGATGACGCATACTACACTCCGGCCCAGTGCGAGATGAGAGTCTCCAATAACAGCGATTTCTCGGGCGCCTCCTGGCAACCGTTCAGCGCCACGCTCGACTGGACGCTCACCGACGGACAGGGTGAGAAGAAGGTGTACGTGCAGTTCCGCGACCCGCTGGGCAACGTGAGCGAGACCTACGAGGGGAGCATCATCGTCGAGCTGGGCGCTGGGCCGACCTGGTACCTGGCCGAGGGAACGACCGCCTGGGGCTTCGACACTTACGTGACCATAGAGAACCCCACCGCGGACGACCTCAACGCAAGGCTCACCTATATGCTCAGCGACGGGAGCAACATCACCCAGATAGTCGGACTGCCGGCTATGAGCCAGGTGACGGTGAACCCGCGCGACGCGGTCGGCGAAGTCGACTTCTCGACACTGGTCGAGTGCATACAGGGTAAGACCATAGCGGTCGACAGGACCATGTCCTGGACGGGGGCCGGTGCCGCGTCGCCCGAGGGGCACAGCTCCATCGGGGTGACCGCCCCGACCACGATATGGTACATGCCCGAGGGCTCGTCCGCGCACGGCTTCGAGACCTGGCTGACCGTGCAGAACCCGAACGCCGCAGAGGCCACCTGCAACATAACCTACATGATCGAGGGTGAGACACCGGTTGTTAAGACCAAGAAGGTGCCGGGCAGGACACGGGCCAGCTTCAACATGGCCGACGACATAGGGGGCAAGGACGCCTCGATCGAGATGGCGTCCAGCATCCCGGTCATCACCGAGAGGGCAATGTACCGCGACAGCCGCAGGGAAGGACACGAGTCGATCGGCGCGCACGGCGGCGCCTCCGACTTCTTCCTGGCGGAGGGCACGACCGCCTGGGGCTTCACCACTTACCTCTGCGTGCAGAACCCCAACGACGCCGAAGCGACTGTGACGGTGACCTACATGACACCGACCGGGCCGGTGGCACAGACCCCGTTCGTCATGCCCGCAAACTCCCGGAAGACCATCAGGGTGAACGACGTCCTGGCGAACAGCGACTTCTCCACGAAGGTGCACGGCTCGCTGCCGATAATCGCTGAGCGCCCCATGTACTGGAACAACGGCGAGGGCGAGGCGAGCCACGACTCCGTCGGCATGCCGAAGGCCCACGTCAACACGTACCTGCCCGACGGGCAGACCTCCGGCGGGCGTGAGACGTTCATCACCGTCCAGAACCCGCATAATGTCGCCGTCACGGTGGATATCAGCTACCTGACACCGACCGGCACCGGCAACGTGACGTTCAGCGAGACCATACCCAGGAACTCGCGCAGGACGTTCAACATGGCCGACAAGATAAGCGGCCGCGCGGCGGCGCTCGTCTCGTGCCGGAACAACACTGTCATCGTGGAGCGGTCCATGTACTGGAACTCGCGCGGAGCGGGCACGAACACCATCGGCGGCTGGGTGGACACCCAGTAAGCAGCAGCCGCGCCACTAGCAGGCCGACGCGTCGGGAAGTAGCGAAGGCGGGCCATCCAGGCCCGCCTTCGTCGTTCCCCCGTGGTATAGTATCGCCGTGAACCCGCCGGAAAGTGGAGCCACCTCTGGAAAGGAGCCGGAAACCGCATGGAGCCGAGCGACGACCTGGACCAGTTGTGTGTGAACGCCCTGCGCTGTCTTGCCATTGACGCAATAGAGGCCGCGCGTTCGGGGCACCCCGGCGCCCCCATGGGTCTCGCGCCCGTGGGATACACCCTGTGGACGAGGTTCCTCAAGCACAATCCGGCCAACCCCGACTGGCCGGGGAGAGACCGCTTCGTCCTGTCGGCGGGCCACGCCTCGATGCTCCTCTACGGCCTGCTTCACCTGACCGGGTACGCCCTCACTCTCGAAGAGATAAAACGGTTCCGCCAGATGGGCAGCATGACGCCGGGGCACCCCGAGTTCGGTGCGACTCCCGGGGTGGAGGTCACTACCGGACCGCTCGGCCAGGGCATATCCATGGCGGTAGGCATGGCGCTTGGCCGCGAGCTCGTGGCCGCGAGGTTCAACAGGCCCGGGTTCGACCTCACCGACTACTACGTCTACTGCATCGCGAGTGACGGCGACCTGATGGAAGGCGTGGCCTCCGAGGCGTGCTCGCTCGCAGGGCACCTGGGCCTCGGGCGCCTGGTATGCCTGTACGACGACAACCGGATAACCATCGAGGGGCCGACCGGGCTCGCCTTCAGCGAGGACGTGGGAGAGAGGTTTGGAGCGTACGGGTGGCAGGTCCTATCCGTAGCCGACGCGAACGACTTCGACGCCGTGGCCGACGCGATAAGCCGGGCGCGCGAGGATGAATCGAGGCCGAGCCTCATCGTGGTCCGCTCCAGGATAGCGTGCGGAAGTCCCAACCTCGAGGGGTCGGAGGCCTCACACGGAGCCCCGCTGGGCGCCGAGGAGGCGTGCCTGACCAAGAAGAACCTCAACTGGCCGGGGGTCCAAGAGTTCTGCGTCCCGGACGAGGTGCTGGAATACATGCGCCGGGCGGTGGAGCTGGGGTCCCTCCTCGAGCAGGAGTGGCGGGAGCGCTTCGACTCGTACCGCTCCGAGCATCCTGAGCTCGCGGCCGAGTGGGACAGGGTGATGTCCGGCGAGCTCCCCGGCGGGTGGGCCGGGAGCCTCCCTGCATTCGAGGCGGGCAAGAGCATCGCCACGCGTGCGGCGTCCGGGAAGGTCCTGGAGGCGCTCGCGCCGGTCATCCCCGAGCTTGTCGGGGGTTCAGCCGACCTCGGGCCCTCCAACCAGACTTTCATCAAGGGTTACAACAGCGTCCGCAGTGGCGACTTCTCGGGCAGGAACCTGCATTTCGGCGTCCGCGAGCACGCCATGGGCGCCGTCATGAACGGCATGGCGCGCCACGGCGGCCTAATCCCGTACGGCGGCACCTTCCTGGTGTTCGCCGACTATATGCGCCCGGCCATCAGGCTCGCGGCCCTGATGGGCCAGAAGGTCATATACGTCTTTACTCACGACAGCCTGGGAGTCGGGGAGGACGGGCCGACCCACCAGCCCGTCGAGCAACTGGCAGCCCTGCGCGCCATTCCGGGGCTCGCGGTGATAAGGCCCGCAGACGCCTCGGAGACCGCGGAGGCGTGGAAGGCGGCCCTCGAGCGCCGCGGGCCGACCGCGCTTGCGCTCAGCCGGCAGGGACTTCCCGTGCTCGACCGCGAGGTCCTGGCGCCTGCTTCGGGCCTGGCCAGGGGCGCGTACGTGCTTGCCGACGAGCCGGACGCCGCGCTCACCCTCATCGCTACCGGCTCAGAGGTCTCACTGGCGCTCCAGGCGCGCGATGCGCTCGCCGGTGATGGGGTCAGGGCCCGCGTGGTGAGCATGCCGTCCTGGGAGCTGTTCGAGGAGCAGGATGAGTCCTACCGACAGAGCGTGATCCCCGGCGGCCTCAAGGCGCTCGCCATCGAGGCCGGTGTCTCGATGGGCTGGCACAGGTACGTCGGCGACTCGGGGTCGGTCATAGGGTTCGACCGCTTCGGAGTCTCGGCGCCCGGTGGCGAGGCGCTCGCATGGGCGGGGTTCAACGTGGACAACGTAGTGAACAGGGCCAGGCTTCTGCTCGGATAGTCCCACCAGGCAGGTCTTCCGGGGTCCCCCACAGAAGGATTCGGGCGACAGGACCGTGGAGGTTTCTCAATGGGCAAGATACGACGGAAGGCGGCCGTCCTAACGTGCTGCATATTGATATCTACAGTGGCCCTTGCGCTGCTGGCCGCCGCAGGCTGCGGCAAGAAGGACGAGGCGTCTGACGGCGCCAGGTCCACTACGCCTCCTGCTCCTTCGGGCAGCACCTCGTCGCCAAGCCAGCCTCCCGCGACCCCGGGGACAACTCCCACCCAGCCCGGCTCGGACGAGGGTGCCGTGGTGACCCAGGTCGCTATCGCGAGCGCAAGGTCGAACAACCCGTCCCTGGGCGAGCTGGACGTCGTCGCCGTCAAGATAGTGGACGACTGGGCGCGGGTCGACCTCCAACCGTCGGATAAATCGACTGATGCGGCCAGCTGGCTGCTCAAGGAAGAGAACGGGACCTGGCGCCTCGTTGATTTCGGGACCAGCATCCTTCCCTCGGACCACCCGGACGCTCCCCCCGAAGTCTTCAATTAGGGTCAGACCACTTTCGTTCCGTAAGCAACATTGGTTAACTCACGAAACACGACGTGACTTCGAGCTGTTGCTGATGGGGCAGGTGTTGCTTATGGAACGAAAGTGGTCTGACCCCTACCAGCCGCGTGAGCGGAGGAAGTCCGCGACCCTGTCGAGCTCGGCGTCGAGCTGGTCCATGAGCTCCGGCACGCCTTCGAGCGTGCCTTCCTCGGCCAGCTTCTCCATCCGGCCGCTGAGCTCCACCGCGCGCTTTGCCGCTATGTTCGAGACCGCCCCCTTGAGGCTGTGCGCGGCCATCCTCACCTCGGCGGCGTCCCCGCTCTCTATGGTCGCACGCAGCCTCTCGATGCGCTTCGGGTAGCTGTTGAGGTAAAGGCCCGCGACCTTTGCCATCAGGGCCTCGTCGCCGCTCATCAGGTCGGCAAATCCCTCCTCGTCGACAGCGGCACCGCCCGCGTTCCCGGCGCCGCTCCCGGCAGCGATGGCAGACCCGCCCGAGCTGCCGTCGGTCAGCTCCTTGATGCACTCGTACAGCTCGCTCTGCCTTACCGGTTTGGACAGGTACGCGTCCATCCCAGAGGCCAGGAACCTCTCCTCATCCCCTTTCAGGGCGTGGGCGGTGAGCGCCACCACCGGCGTGTGCTCGCCGGTCTTGCTCTCGACCGCCCTAAGGGCCTCCGTGGCTTCGACCCCGTCCATCTCGGGCATCTGCACGTCCATGAAGATGATGTCGAACCTCTCGCGTAGCGCGGCTTCGAAGGCCTCTTTCCCCGTGGACACCTCGGTCACGTTGTGCCCCGCCTTCTCGAGCATCCGTGTGGCGACCAGTCGGTTGACCTCGTTGTCCTCCGCGAGCAGAACCTTGAGACCCCTGGCGGGTGCAGCCTCGTCGTCCGCAAGCGCCAGCTCGAGTTCGCTCTCCACGCGCGAGCCAAGCGTCGTCACGATTGCGTCGTGCAGCTCGGAGGAGGTGATCGGCTTCGTAAGTGAAATCGCGACCCGCACCGCCAGGCTGCGCTCCCGGTCGTCAGTCGAGATGTTGGAGGTGAGCATGATTATCTCTGCGTCCTGGTGGTCGGCACTGCCCCTTATCTTGCCCGCGAGCTCGAAGCCGTCCATCTCCGGCATGCGGACGTCGAGCAGCAGGAGGTCGAATGGGCGCCCGCGGCGAAGGGCCTGGACCACCGCTTCGAGAGCCTCCCTCGCACCGTCAGCGAGCACCGGGCGCATCCCCCAGCTCTCGAGCATCTGCTTGAGCACTCGCCTGTTGGTAGCATTGTCGTCGACGACCAGGACCTCGTACTCCGCCAGGTCGACCGGCTCGGGCCGCGGCCTCCTCCCGTCGGGCTCGACCTCGTCCACGATGCCGAGCGGTATGACGAAGTGGAAGATGCTGCCACGCCCCAGCTCGCTCTCTACCCATATCCGCCCACCCATCAGCCGCGTGAGCTGCGAGGAGATAGAAAGGCCGAGGCCCGTCCCCCCGAACCGCCGGGTCATCGAGGCGTCGACCTGGGTGAAGGCCTCGAAGATGGCATCCTGCTGTTCCGGCGCTATTCCTATCCCGGTGTCGGAGACCGCGAAGTGAAGACTTACGTACCCCGTGCCAGCCGATTCCACCTCGCAGCGCACCACGATCTCGCCCCGGGCCGTGAACTTGACAGCGTTCCCCACCAGGTTGACAAGAATCTGCCTGATACGGCCCACGTCTCCATACAGCAGGTCGGGCACCTCGGGATCGACGTCGAAGACAAGCTCGACACCCTTCTCGTTCGCCCTCCCTGACAGGGTCTTCATCGTGCCCCCGAGACTCACGCGGGGCTCGAACACGACCGGCGAGAGGTCGAGCTTCTGGGCCTCTATCTTGGAGAAGTCAAGGATGTCGTTGATGATGCTGAGGAGGTCCTCCCCCGAGTCCCGGACGGCCTGCGCGTACTCCCTCTGCTCGTCGTCCAGGTCCGACCCGAGCAGCAGCTCCACCATGCCTATCACGCCGTTCATGGGGGTGCGTATCTCGTGGCTCATGTTAGCGAGGAAGTCGCTCTTCAGGCGGCTGGCGGCGACGGCGGCCTCCTTGGCCTCCTCAAGGGCCAGCTCCACCGCCTTCCGCTCGCTGATGTCCACGAAGCTCTCCACCAGGTAATCGCGGCCCCCGATTGTAGTCCTGACGACCGTCTTGAGGATCTCTATCTCCTCGCCGGTGCACGTCAGCAGCTTCTTCTCCGAGTTGTGAACCTCATTCGAAAGGTCGGTCACGGGGCACCTGCCCTCCTCGGCCGGGCACACGAACTCGTGGCAGAGGACACCCACCACCCTCTCCTTGGGCAGCCCGATCATCTGCAGGGCGGCCTCGTTGGCATCTACTATGCGGTGGGTCTCGGGATCTATGAGGAGGATGCCGGTCTGGACGGCGTAGAGGATGGAGCGCATCATCGTCTCGCTCTTTTCGAGCTCGTCGAGTGCCTGCTTGCGTATGGTGATGTCCCTCGCGGCCCCCCTGTAGCCGAGCAGCTCGCCGTCCTCGTCGACGATCGGGACGCCGCTGGTCATCAGAATCACCTCTGAGCCGTCCTTGCGGAGGGCCCTGTGCTCCAGCTCGACTATCGGGAGACGGTCGCGTATCAACGGCTCGAGTACGGCGGCGACCCGCTCCTTCTCGTCGGTGGGCATGATGTCGAGGGCGTGCATGCTCAGGAACTCCTCGGGCGTGTAACCGAGTACCTGCTCCACCCGCTCCGAGCAGTAGGTGTACTTGCCGGTAGAGTTGTTTTCCCAGAGCATGTCGGCGCTGCTGAGCGCGATGCCCCTGAACCTCTCCTCGCTCTCGGTCACCTGGCGACGCGCATCCTCGAGGCCGCCGAGCATCGAGTTTATCTCAGCGCCCAGGTTCGATATCTCGTCCCTGCCCTTCACCTCTACCCGGTCCTCGGCGGCCTTTCCGAGTGCGATGTCCGTTATCTGTCTGCTGAGGCCCGAGATGCGAGAAAGGACGCTCCTCTCCATGAGCAGGCCGAACAGGAGAAACGAGGCGATCCCTACGAGCCCCAGCAGGCCGATGAAGTAGAGGGCGCTGGTCCTGCCCTGGTTCCATACGGTTCGCGGCTCAGATACCTCGAAGATGACAGCCGGCGCACCCGTCACGTCCTTCAACACCGAGTAACCGGAATAACTCTCGCCGCGAGCCCTCGAAGTCTGCGGAGGACCTACCGACAGCTCCTCGCGCGCCGTGACGATATCCGCAGGAAGCCCACGCTGGCCGATGTCATAGAACTTCAGCTTCGTCCCAGTTATGGACGAGAGCGCGAGTACCCCGGAGGAATCGAGGTACCTGGCGAAGAGAAGGGTCCCGGCAGCAGGGCCCTCCCTGTTGGTGGTCAGAACGGGACGGGAAGCGACCTCGGTTATCTTGCCGTCGAGCACCACCAGACCGGTAACCCCGCCCTGCGTGGACGGCGTTTCAGGTATGACGCCTTTGTCCCTCAGCGTAGCCATCGTCTCTTCGGGGATCGGGGCCAGGGTGTCGCTCTCGCTGTCGTACTCCATCGCGTACAGAGGATTGCCGGCCGCGTCGCAGATCGTGATGAGGTTGAGCTTCAGCGTCACGAATGCGGTCGAGCCCTGGAGGTTCGTCTCCAGGTACTCCTCGCTCGGCTGCTGGACGAAGGCATAGGTATCGTCCCAGTAACCCCAGTCTTCAGCGTTCGAGCCCAGCTGGGAGTAGAAGTAATCGAGAGAGCTCTCGACGCGCCCGATGCTGTCGGATACCACTTCCTGCTCGATGTTGGAGAATCCACCCATTATCACCGGGTAGAAGATGAGGATGCCCAGCAGCACGCTGAACGCGGCCACTACCCCGATGATTATGAGGGTCTTCCTGCGGATGCTCATGCCGTGTTGCCTTTCGCGGCGGACTGCGCGAGCAGCTTCTTCACTTGTTCGAGGAGCTCCTCGGGCTTGAACGGCTTCACCACGTAGAGGTCCGCGCCCGCCTCAATCGCCGCCTGCCGGTAGTTGCCCTTCCTGTATATAGCGCTCATCATCACGATGGGGGTGTCGCGGAGCGCGTCGATAGCCCTGACGCGCTTGACGAGCTTGAACCCGTCAAGCTTGGGGATGAGGCAGTCCGTTATCAGAAGGCGCACGTCGTCATCGATGAGCAGGCGCAGGCCTTCCTCCCCGTCGGCAGCCGTCACCACGTCGAAACCCTCCCGCTCCAGGACGAGGCTCAACATCCCCGCCGTAATCTCGTCGTCCTCGACGACCAGTATCCTGTCTTCCGCCATGCTACTCTCCTGTCGCGTGTGGTACCGACGTGCTCGTCGCGGAAAGGGCCCCTGCACCGTGCTTTACCGGGTTGGGACATGCAAGTTCGTAGTCCGTACCCCTCGATTCATAGACATACGCCGCGCCGGTCAGCGTGCAGGCCGCCTTGAGGGCATCTTCCCTGTCAGCCAGCTGCTGCAGCGCGGCGGGGTATTCCCCTGCTTCCTTCCGGGCCACCTCCAACTCCTCCCGTACCGCCTGCATGTTCATCGCGCACCTGTCCCTGCCGTAAACGACCTCCTGCGCCGCACTGACCTCGGCCCGGGCTTTCTTCTGCGAGCGGGAGACGGCGATGTAAGTGACCTCGGCGGCGATCGCCAGGCAGAGTACCACGAGGGCGACCACCGTCCATGTCCCGAACCTCCGCCGGCGCGCAGCGGCCGGGGCCGGAACGGCGGCTTCCTCCCTTTCCCTGTCAGCGATGACGGCGAGCTGGCTGGAGACGGCGCAGTCGTAACAGTAGACGCCGCCGCTCTCGTCGGTTATCTCCACGCACTCTTCGCAGACCGGTCTGCCGCAGCCCGCGCAGCGGCCCACGGTGTCCCTGTCCGGGTGCTCGGCGCATCGCGCCATCCGACCTCCACTCACCTCGGTACGTTCCTGATGACCTCTTCGATAGAGGTCTCGCCTTCCACGACCATCCTCAAGGCGTGACGCCACATCGTCACCATGCCGTTGCTCTCTGCAGCGCCCTTGACGTCTCCGGTCATCATCCCCGGCGTGATACAGCGCCTGAGCTCGTCGTTCATCGTCAACATCTCAAACACCCCGACGCGCCCGGAGTACCCCGTGTACTTGCACCGCTCACAGCCCTTCGCCCTGTAGAGCGGCCGCTCCGTCGCCGTCTCGATTCCAAGCTCACTCAGCAGTGAATCGTCCGCCGTGTACTCCTCCCTGCAGGCCGGGCAGAGTCTCCGTATCAACCTCTGGGCGAGCACAACCTTCACCACCTCGCGGACCAGGTATGGCTCGACTCCCATGTCCATCAGGCGCGGCAGAGCTTCCGCCGCGCCGACCGTGTGCAGGCTGCTCAACATAAGGTGCCCGGTCATCGCCGCCTGGACCGCTATGCCGGCAGTCTCCCCGTCCCTTATCTCGCCCACCATGATTATGTTGGGGTTGTGCCTGAGCACCGACCTCAGTATCGCGGCGAAATCGAGCCCTATCTTGTGCGCGACGGGTATCTGGGTCATGGAGTTCAGTCGGTATTCGACCGGGTCCTCGATCGTGATGACCTTCTTTGTGGGGTCGCTTATCTGGTTCAGCATCGCGTACAGCGTGGTGGTCTTACCCGACCCGGTGGGGCCGCAGACCAGCACAAACCCGTACGGTTCCTCCAGGGCCGCCTTCAGCCTCGAGAGGTCGGCATCCGGGAGCCCGAGCTCGCCGATGGAGACCATGGCGTTTCCCTGGTCGAGCACCCTCAGGGTCATCGACTCACCGTAGACAGTGGGCGCGCTCGCAACCCGGAAGTCTACGTGTTTGTCACCGTACTTGACGAAAAACGCCCCGTCCTGCGGGCGTCTCCTCTCCGCGATGTCGAGCTCGCTCAGGACCTTTATCCTCGAGACCAGCGCTCCGTGCACGCGCCCGGGAAGGACGCTTATCTCGGACAGCCGGCCGTCTATGTTGCACCTGACCCTGACCAGGTTCTCCTCGGGCTCTATGTAGATGTCGCTCGCCCTCTCCTTGATCGCCCTCGACAGTATCAGGTTGACGAGCTTCACGACCGGGCCTTCGTCGATGCCCGGCTTCTCTTCGGGCTCCTCCTCGAAGCGGTCTATGAACTCGAGGAGCTCTCCCGGCGCCTCCTCCATCGACTTCACGAGGGAATGGTCGTCCTTGAAGTAGTGTTCGATGGCCGCCCTTATGTCTACCTCATCGCAGGTGATGGGCTCGAGCTCGTAGCCGGAGGCGAATGCCAGCACGTCGAGAGAGAAGGTGTCGACGGGATCGCATACGGCGATGGTTAGGATGTTGTCGACTACTGTCACGGGGATGGCCATGTGGTCCATGGCGACCTTCGCCGGTATCAGCTTCGCAGCCTCCGGGTCGACCATGTCCACCGTGAGCTTCACGTACGGGATGTCGAGGTGTGAGCTTATGAGCGCCTGTATCTCCTCGGTGGTCGCGTAACCGAGTTTCACCAGGACGTCGGTCAGCTTGCCGCCGACGGTCTCCTGCATGTGGCAGGCCTCGTCGATCTGCTCCTGAGTGAGGAGTCCTCCGTCGATGAGTATCTGCCCGTAGAAACTGCAGGCCCCGGGGTCGCTCATGTCACACGGTCCTTAGCACGGCTCGACTTCGAGCTGTCCAGGACTGGCCTCCTTTCGAACATCTGCGCCGTTACTCCTTTGTACCGTTCCTTTTGATAAGTGAATCGTCATGTGCAATCGGCAAGTTGAGAGCCCAACTCTGAATAGGGGATTCCCCTAAGAAGGGGGCGCCCGGCCCCCACCCAGGGCCCCCCGGTTCCCGAATTGACTATTCGACATCCCTGTGAGAAAAAGAACTGCAACATCGGGGTCAGGTCACTTTGTTGCGTTTTTCGATCCTCCCGAAGACTGGGGGTTGTTATGAGCGCCGTTTATATCATGGCTCTCGACATCGGGGGCGGTTCCGGGCGCTGCCTTCTGCTGGACGTGGAGACGGGCGGCACCATAGAGTGCCGGAGGAGCTGGACACACCCGGCCGCGCCCGGCACGGGGGGCCTCGGTTATGACCTGGACCTGGACGATATCTGGGCCAAGCTGGGGGAAGCCTCCCGCGAGGCGCTCGCCAGGTGCGGGGCCGGTCCCGGCGCGGTAGCGGGAATCGCGGCGACCTCCATGCGGAACACGACGGTGCTGCTTGACGCCGATGGCGTCGTCCTCATGGCCACCCCCAACCAAGACGCCCGCGCGGTCGGCGAGTCGTTCGCCTGGGCGGCAGAGTCGGGCAAGGAGGTGCACGACCTCTCGGGCCACTGGCCGAGCCCCCTCTTCACCGGCACGAGGCTCCTCTGGCTCAAGGCCAATCACCCGGACCTGCTCGACAGGGCAGCGGTGGTCCTGAGCCTCTCTGATTGGGCCGGACTGCGAATGAGCGGCTCCTCGAGAGCCGAGGTATCGCAGGCGGGGGAGACGCTGCTCTTCGACCAGCGGGAGCGGGATTGGGCCTTCGACCTTATCGAGTCGCTCGGATTCCGGCGGGAGATGTTTCCCCGGACTGTTGACGCCGGGTCCATTCTCGGCCGCCTTTCAGCCGAGGCGGCGAGCCACCTCGGGCTCCAGGCAGGGACCCCGGTGGCGGCCGGCGGAGCAGACACCCAGTGCGCCCTCCTGGGAGCCGGGGCTGTACAACCGGGGGACGTCTGCGTGGTCGCCGGCACCACCATGCCGGTTCAGCTCGTTACGGAGCCGTACCTGGTGGATGGAGAGGGCCTGCTCTGGAGCGGGCAGCACGTCGTTCCGGGGCTGCACGTCCTAGAGAGCAACGGCCTGGTAACTGGCTCCGTTCTCGAATGGCTGGCTCGAATCATCTACTCCGACTACGGGGACCCCGTGCGGGTGATGTACGCCGAAGCCGCGGGCTCCGAGCCCGGGGCCGCCGGCGCGTACTCCACGTTCGGCGCCGCGGTCTTTGACGGACGGAAGCTCGGCATACCGGTCGGAAACCTCACCATGTCGCACATGATGACCCCCGGCTCCGCGGAAGGCCGGCGCCACCTGAGCAGGGCCCTCATCGAGGGCGTCGCTTTCTCCGCAAGGGCGAACCTGGAGCAGGTGATAGAGGCCGCCGGCGTCGAGCCGGCGCGCCTGATGGCGGTCGGCGGGATGACGCGCAGCGAGCTGTGGACCGCGGTACTGAGCGACGTGCTGGGAAGACCTGTATCGGTGCCTTCCACGTGCGAGGTCACCTCTCTCGGCGCTGCCGTATGCGCCGGGGCCGGAGCGGGGGTCTTCACCAGCCTGGTGGACGGCGCCGCGAGTACAGCCTGCGTGGGCCGTGAACACCTGCCGGGCCCGGACTCTCAGAAATACCAGGGCCTCTACGGCGGCTGGAAGGAGGCCCTGACCCTCAGGAGCGCCGCCGACGACCACGTGTCCATGCTGATGACGATGGCGCTCATGCAGCGCGGCGCCGAGCCCGGGGCGGGGGCCGAGCCATCGTTCAGGCCGAGCATACTGGTGACGGCGCAGACCGACGAAGCGGGCCTGGATGAGATCCGCGCCATCGGCGACGTCGAATACGCGGGGTGGCGCAGGACGGAGAAGGTATACTTCGGGGGCGGCGAGCTCGCGCGGGCGCTCGACGGCTTCGATGTCTTCGTGACCGAGATGGACGCGGTCGACTTCGCGGCGCTCAAGGAAGCGCCCGGTCTCAAGGCCATCATCGTCTGCAGGGGCAATCCAGTCAATGTAGACCTCGAGAGCGCTACGGCCTTCGGCATCCCTGTCATGAACACACCCGGGAGGAACGCGGACGCGGTCGCCGACCTCGCGGTCGGCTTCATGGTTATGCTCGCCAGGAAAATGCCCGCCTCGGCGCTGTTTCTCAAGCAGGAAGAAGTGAAGGCCGGAGACCTCGCCAGGATGGGCGAGGCATACGGCCGTTTCGTGGGCCGCGAGCTCTGGCGGAAAACGGTCGGCATAATCGGGCTGGGTGCGGTAGGGAACGCGGTCGCCCGCCGGGTCAGGTCGTTCGGCGCGGACGTCCTCTTCTACGATCCCTACTGCTCCGAGGAAACGGGCTCGCTTTGCGGCGCTGAGAAGGCCGAGCTGGATGAACTGCTGTCGCTGAGCGACTTCGTCACGGTCCACGCCCCTGCGGTCGAGGGGACGAAAGGCCTGATGGACCAGGCGGCCTTCGCGAGGATGAAGAAAGGCGCGTTCTTCATCAACACGTCACGGGCGTCGCTCGTCGATGACGACGCGCTGGTCGAAGCGCTAGAATCGGGAAGCCTGGCAGGAGCCGCCCTGGACGTGTTCAACCAGGAACCCCCATCCTCGCACGACCGGCTGGTCTCGAGGGACGACGTCATCACCACCCCTCACATCGGCGGGAACACGGTTGAGGTAGCGGCCCACCAGGGTGTCATAGTTTCCGGGCAGATCCGCCAGCTGCTGGAGGGTCGCACCCCGGACCACATACTGAATCCGGAAGTCATGGCCACCTTCAGCTGGACCGGCGGGCGACCGGAGCCCTCCCCCGAGGACGCGGAGAGGCTGGCCTCCAAGCCCACACCCAGCATCACGAGCTGACTGGTCGCAGGTTCAAATCCTGCCCCCGCCCCGGCCAAACAGAGCCGCTGAATGTTTGAAATGACCTGGGTTTTACGGCAAGGCAGCGACTGGCTTACAGGAGGCATCCAAAGGCAGAGGGTAAGTTCGACCTGGCTGGTAGCGGGGGCAGGATTTGAACCTGCGACCTCTGGGTTATGAGCCCAGCGAGCTTCCAGACTGCTCCACCCCGCATCGGTTGTACACCTATTCTGTTGCATCTCGACCTGTAAATCAAGCGGCTGTGCCATGGGGTGGCCGGGCGCACTTCCGGTCGCGGCTCATGTTATGAAAGAATTGCGTGGTACTAATGGAGCGAGGTGCGTTTTGCCCGACATACGTTCGCAGGACATAGGCGACGCTGAGATTGAATACCTGGACTACCCGGGTGACGGCCCGGCCGTGCTCATGCTGCACGCGACCGGCTTCCAGCCCTGGCTCTGGCACCCCATCGCGCGGGAGCTGGCCGGGAGCTTCCATGTCATCGCGCCTTACTTCTGCGACCACCGCCACTCCGACCCGGCGGAAGGCGGCCTCAGCTGGCTGATGCTCTCGGACGACCTCCTGAAGCTAGTTGAGCGCCTCGGCATCGAAAAGCCGGCGCTGGTGGGCCACTCGATGGGAGCCACCGTCTCCTCCATGGCGGAGGCCAGGTCGGGAGGGTTCGCCTCGCGCATGGTGCTCATCGAGCCGATATTCCTCCCGTCGGCCTTCTACAGCATGGACATAGACGTGAAGCAGCACCCGCTTGCCGCCAGGGCCCGGAAACGCCGCAGCGAGTGGAACAGCGAAGTCGAGGCCCGGGAATATCTCAGGTCGAAGCCGCTCTTCGAGGCATGGGACGGCGAGATGTTCGAGCTCTACATCGAGTACGGCATGACCAGGGCGGGCAGCGGCACCCTCACTCTCGCCTGCCGCCCGGAGCGCGAAGCCGCCCTCTTCATGGGGGGCCGCGCCCAGGACCCGTGGCTCCTCCTCGACCGGATATCCTGCCCGGTGCTGCTCGTCGAAGGGGGAGAAAGCGAAAACCGCCAGGTTGTCGACATCGCGAGGGCTGCCGGGTTGATCCCCCACGCATCGGTCGCGGTCGTGGAGGGCGCCGGACACCTCGTCCCCATGGAGAAGCCTCGTGAGACCCTGGAGTTGATACGGCGGTTTCTCGAAATCCCCTGACCACGAATATTCAACAATAATATATTTCTGAATCACTAAGTTATTCTAGCAACAATGCCGATATTATTAGTACGACAGTTAACAATAGTTGACAATAGCTATTGACTGTTAACAGTTGAAAGCTGGATAATATTAATTTGCCGGCAGTGGGGAATCCGCCCGCGGAGGTCCTACTCCGGGCCCTTAAACGTTATATTGTGAGACTGTCCAGCCCATCTACACGGCGGCATATGGCTCAGAAGAACTGGAAAAAGACAGGCACCATATCGGCGGCGTTTCTCGCGGTCCTTACCGTGGCCGCGCTCGCCTTACTTCCCGCCTCGACCGTGCGCGCGGTGCCCGGCAGCGACCTCGCGTCCAAGAGCCAGCAGGCGGCGCAGGCCGCCCGTGACATCGACGCCCTCGACAAGGAACTGGCGACAGCAACCGAGGCCTACAACCGCGTCAAGGTCGACCTGGACGCAATATCCGCCAAGGTCGAGGACACTAGGAACCGCCTCTTCGAGATAAAGGAGAACTTGAAGGAGCGGCGCGATGTCCTCAACAGGCGGGCGGTCCACCTGTACAAGAACGGCCGCACCTCCATGCTCGAGGTGCTGCTCAACACCCGGGATTTCGGCGATTTCCTCCAGCGGGCTGATTTCGTCTACAGGGTGGCGGAGAGCGACGCCCAGCTGGTGACCCGCATCAAAGCCTCGCGCGATGCCGTCGAGGAGCTCGAAAGGCAGGTGGCCGAGCAACAGCGCCAGCAGCAGGGACTGGTGGAGCAGGCCGGGGCCAAGAAGTACCAGATCGAGTTGAAGCTCAACGAGCGGCGCGCGCTGCTGAACAGCCTGAACGCCGACATCCAGCGGCTCCTTGCCGAGGAGCAGCAGGCTCAGCGGACCAGCGACGCCGCCCTGAACGCGCAGGCCCAGACCAACCTCGTCAACGTCCCCGAGGGGAGCCTCGCGAAGACCGCGCTCAAATACCTGGGGATACCGTATCACTGGGCGGGCGCCGGCCCGGGGCAGTGCCCTACCGGCGAGCACCGCATCTGCTTCGACTGCTCGGGTCTGACCCAGTATGTTTATAAGCTCTTCGGCATCGACATCCCGCACAACGCGGCCATGCAGTTCAACAGGTCGATCAAGGTCACGCTCCAGCAGGCCCGCGCCGGGGACCTGGTCTTCTTCGGGTCGCCGCCGCACCACGTGGGTATGTATCTCGGCGACGACATGTTCGTTCACGCGCCTCAGACCGGAGACGTGGTCAAGGTGAGCCGTCTCTCGAACAGGAAGGACCTCTCCGGGATAGGCCGCTTCAGCAAGTAGCGGGGTGCCTGCCCGGGCAATCCAGTAGAAGCGCTGTCTTCGGGACAGTGCGGCGCGACAGAAGAAAGGACCCTTGTGACAGCCAAGAGAATCGCGTCCCTCGTTATCTGTATGGCGGTCGTCGCGTCGCTCGCGGCTTCGCTCGCCGGCTGCGGCTCCACCGCCTCGGATGACAAGGGCGAGGGGGCGGAACCATCCTGGGTTCAGACCGAGCTCTTCTTCGGAAGGAGCATCCCGGCCGGGGGCGAGGTCACCGAGGAAGCTTTCCAGCAGTTCCTCGAGGAGGTCGTCACGAAGGAGTTCCCGGCGGGACTGACCGTTTGCGACGCCTACGGACAGCAGCAGGACGAGGGCGCCCCGATAACGAAGCAGAAGACCAAGGTTGTGCTGCTTGTCCACCAGAAGACCGAGTCCAACGAGGACGCCGTCGAGCGCGTAATAGCGGCCTACCGGCAGCGCTTCGGCAAACCGCAGGTCATGCATACCGAGCAGGCCGTCGAGCCGGAGTTCTTCGCGGGCGGCGTGGATTGACGGGGCGGCGCGACCGCCCGTGAGCCTGGAGCAAAGGCCCGACAGGCATTACTGGGGAGGCCGGGGGGCCGCCGGCGTATAGATGACCATGCACATAGAGCACAAGAAGAGCGCCTGCCTTATACTGGCTGTCCTGCTCCTGGCTCTCCTCGCCATGGGCGGCTGCGGAGGCGGCTCGGGCGGCGGGGCGGCATCGGCTCCCGGAACCCGGCCTTCATCTCCGTCGGCGCAGGGCGGCGAGCGGTTCAGCTTCATCGTCTGTGGTGACCCGCAGAACAACTACGAGGTCTTCGACAGGGTGCTCGAGGCGGCTAAGTCGGTGGACTTCCTCATCATCGCGGGAGACCTCACGGGGAGCGGGACCGCGACGGAGTTCCAGAGCTTCGTGAACGCCATTGATGCGAGCGGGGTCAAGTACTACGCGGTGCCCGGCAACCACGACGTGGCTGCATCACCCGTTGACGGCAACTACGCCACGTACGTCGGAGCGCCCCACAGCTCGTTCAGCTACAAGAACGCGCACTTCATCCTGATCGATAACAGCACGCCCGAGCTCGGTTTCTATCCAGCGGAGCGGGCATGGGCGCGCAGGGACCTCGACGCCGCGCGCAAGAAGGGATACGAGCATCTTATCGCCGTGGCGCACGTGCCCCCAGGCTACCCTTACTCGGCGTCGGCCACTGCCGACCAGATAACGGGGCTCGACGCCAACCACGAGCTGATACCGGTGCTTTCCGAGGGCGGCGTGAAGAACCTGTTCTGCGGACACCTCCACACGTACATGGAGGAGAGGGACGACGGGGTCACCGTCACCATCACCGGCGGCGCGGGCGCCCCGCTGCACTACATCGGCGGGGACGCCTACTACCACTATGTCCTCGTCGAGGTCGATGGTGACAGGCTCACCCGGAAAGCGGTTAGAATATAGCGGTAAGAGGCGCGGAGACGCCCCGGCCCGACAGGAGGTACATGGCAGGCACGGGCAAACAGAAGGAGATAATAGTCCTCCTCGAGGAGGTGTTCGGCACCCATCCGGGCTCCGAGCTGGGGAAGCCCCTCAAGGAGGGCGCCTGCATTCAGGGGCAGGTCGAAGGGGAGGATTACAGCCTGGTCAAGAAGGGCGGCGTCCTGGTCGTCTCGCGGGGCACCGTGCCGAATCCGGATATCACCGTTGAGCTCAACCGGGCCGCCTGCGAATATATCGCAGGGGCGAAAGAGCTGCCCGAGTTCATAGAACGCGCACGGGAGTGTATCCGCGGCGAGAAAAAGGGCTGCTTGTTCACCTACTGCTACGACGCGAGCTTCCCGCGGCTTATGATGAAGGGCTACATGGACTTCGCCCGCGCGTTCATTTAGGGTCAGACCACTTTCGTTCCATTAGAAACACCAGCATCATCAGCAACGCGCGCTACGCCGCAGGGATGTTCGTAATGTTGTTAGTGTTGCTTATGGAACGAAAGTGGTCTGACCCCTACTGGGCGAGCTGGTCAAGTATCTCCTTGAGCTGGTTCAGGTAAGTGCCGTACGCGGCCCAGTCCCCCGCCTTCTGAGCGTCCACCGCCTTGTTGTAGAGGTCGAGCGCCTGCTTGCCCAGGTCGGTCGACGGCGCGGGCTGCTCGGCAGGCGTCGTGGGCGCCACGGGCGTCGCCGGCGCCCCGGCGAAGATGCGCGCCACCGCCCCCTCGAGGGTAGGCTCCATCGCCACCTGGTCGCCGTACACGACCACCACCCTCTTCACCTGCGGTATCTTTATCTGGGTCGCCTGAAGGTACAGCGGCTCCACGTATATGAGGGAGTCCTCGATAGGTATGACCAGGAGGTTCCCCCTTATGACCTGGGAGCCTGCCTGCCGCCACAGTGACAGCTGCCTGCTTATCTCCGGGTCCTGCTCGATGCGGCCTTCCACCTGTTCGGGCCCGTAGACCAGCTTGCCCGATGGGAAGACGAAGTTGATGAGCTCCCCGTAGTGGCCGGGGTCCATGCGCGCGCCCAGCCAGGCGATCATGTTCTGCTTGTTGTTCGGGGTGAACGGAAGGAGTAAGACCATCTCCTCGCGGGCTTCCCCGGGGATCTTCATGATGATGTAGTAAGGCGTCATCGGGAGGGCCTGGCCGTCCAGGGACTCCTTCGGGAACGCCCACTCGTCTTCCTTGTTGTAGAACTGGTCGGGGTTGGTCATGTGGAACGTGCGCAGGATGTTCGACTGGGCCAGGAACAGGTCCTCCGGGTAGCGGACGTGCCTGACGAGGTCGGCGGGCATCTTGTCGAGCGACGTGAATATCTGCGGGAATATCTTGCGGTAAGTCTGGATGACCGGGTCCCTGGGGTCGAAGACGTAGAGCTTCACCGTACCGTTATACGCGTCGATGACCGCCTTGACCGAGTTGCGCACGTAGTTGCCGATGCCCGAGGTCGGGACCGAGTAAGGGAACTTGTCGGTCGTCGCGTAGCAGTCGGCTACCCAGTAGAGCTTGCCGTCTTCCGAGAGCACCATGTAGGGGTCGGCGTCGAACTTGAGGAACGGGGCGCACTTGGCCAGCCGCTCCCTGATGTCGCGGTTGTACATCACCAGTGAGTCGTCGCGCACCTGGGCGCTGAACAGCAGGTTGACGTCGCGGAACCGTATGGAGAACAGCAGCTTGCGCCAGAACGAGTTGACCTTGACGCCGCCGGTGCCCTTGTAGACCTGGTGGACCTCCTTGTCCTTGGCCGGGTAATTGAACTCGGGCTCGGTGGTGCGCGTGACCACGTAGCTCTTCTGCAGCTCGCCGAAGTAGACCTCAGGCCTCGTGTTCTGCAGGTTTGTCGGCCCGGTTGGCGGGATATCGCTCAAGAGGAAGTTGGGGTTGCCCTCGGCGGTGACATCGTTGGTCGGGCTCATCACGGCCCCGAAGCCGTGTGTGTAGACCAGTGTCTTGTTGACCCAGGTCTGGGCAGAGGCCGGCAGGTTGGACTGGAGCATCTCCCTGGGCGCGATGTTCATCTGGCGGAAGTCGCCGTCGACGACATAGCGATCGACCCCTATGTCGTTGAACCGGTAGTACTGCCTGATGGACTGCAGCTGCTCGTAGGCGTCGAGCGCCGGGCGCGGGTCCCACAGCCTCACGTTCCGGAGCGTGGCGCGGTTGCGCACGATGGAGGCCAGGTCGAGGTTCTGCTCCGCGGGAAACGGGGTCGACTGCACCTTTTCGATGTCGTAGGCGTCACGGGTGAACTCGATCTCGCGCGCTATGTACTCTCTCTCCCTGGCACGCTCGGACGGCTTGACCACGTAGTTCTGCACTACGAGCGGGATTATTGTGCCGGCAACGAGCGCGACCACCACAAGAGACCCCACCGCAATGGCCGGCAGGAGCCAGCCCTTGCGCCAGATGTTGATGACGAGGATGGCCGCCGCGGCGATGGCGAGCCCCAGCATCACCCAGAGCGCGGGGACGCGCACGTTGGCGTCGGTATAACCGATGCCCTGGACAACGCCACGCTTGCTGAACAGGAGCTCGTACATGTTCAGCCTGTAGGACCAAGCCTTGACCAGGAATACAGCCGCGAGGAGCAGTGAAAGGTGCGCCTTCACGTTCGGGGCGAACATATCGGGCCCGCGCCGCAGGCGGATGCCTCCGTCGAGCACGTATACCACGGCCACCGCTATGAAGACGAAGATGAGGGTACCCAGCAGCCAATCGACCAGCGCGCGCTGGAACGGGTAGGAGAACACATAGAAGCCTATGTCCTTGCCGAAGACCGGGTCGGTCCTGCCGAACGAGCTGTGATTGAGGAACTTCAAGAGGAGGTCCCATTTGCCTGCCCAGCCGAGCCCGGCGAAGAACGCCGCGACCAGCGCGAATATGAGGATGCCCCATCCAACCACGCGTTTCCACACGACGCGGGCCTTACCCACGAACTCCTCCAGGGGCGAGCCGGCCGCGTCGATCTGCTGGGGCGGCGGTATCTTCCGGGCGAGCCACAGGTTCCCGAAAAGAATCCCGAAGAAGAGCGCGCCGAATACGACCACCATCAGTATCTTCGCCACAAACGTCTTCCAGAAGAGGTTCTGGAAACCAATGTGGTTGTACCACAGGGCGTCCGTGTAGAACATCGCGAACGGGGTGATCACCGCGAAGAAGACGATGACGAGCAGCAGCACCACGAGTATTGCCACGCGCCGCTTGGTAAAGCCCGCCTTGATGCTGCTCTTGAGGTCGCCCACCTTGACCTTCTTGAGCCTGCTGGTGAGGTCCTCTATGTTGCCTGGTCCGGACGGCATATCGCCCTCCTCCTAGTTCTCCCGCACCGCGGCGAGAGCCTTGTAGGCCTCCACGGCCTCAGGAAGCCTCTCGCCCGCTTTTCCGAGCACAATGATGTCAGCGAGGTCGTCGAACGCCGTGGACGCCACGTTGAAGAATACCATCCCCGCGTTGTTCCTGCGTGCGTACGTCGGAAGCGAGGCCGCGGGGAACACCTCCAGGCCGCATCCTACCACCAGCATGAGGTCGCAGCCCGTTGCGAGCTCCACGGCCCTGTGCAGGACCGGGGCGTTCAGGGGCTCGCCGAAGAGGACCACGTCCGGCTTTATCACACCGGCGCACTCCTTGCAGCTCGGGACCTCCCCGAACCAGCCGGTCTGCTTTATCTCGTCATACTGGTGGCGGCAGCCGCATGCCAGGCACGTCCCGGTGCGGTACGTGCCGTGAAGCTCGAGCACGTCGGTGCTGCCGGCGTCCTGGTGCAGGTTGTCGATGTTCTGGGTGATGACCGCCTCGCACTTGCCCAGCCTCTCGAGCTCGCTGAGCGCGAGGTGCGCGGGGTTCGGCGTGGCGTTCTCGAGCAGGGGGTGCAGCTCCGAGGCCATCGACCAGAACTTGGAGGGGTCGTTCACGAACGACTCGAAGGTCGCGTATACGGAGGGGTCGAACCTTGTCCACAGCCCCCCGGGGGACCGGAAGTCGGGGATCCCGGACTCGACAGAGATGCCTGCGCCCGTCAGCGCGACTATCCTCTTCGACGCCTGGATCCTTCTCGCAACTTCCTCGATGTCTTCGCTCAAGAGGACCTCCGCCTCGAAGCCCGCCTTAATGCCTGCATGAACAAAACCGGCCTGGCTCACTTCAGCCACGGGGCCGGAACGGGGGCTTCGAGCCATAGTTTATCACAACCCCCCGAGCGGGAAGTTGCTTTAGCTCAACCCCGGTCGGGGACGGGGCGGGGGACCTTGAAGCGGGCGGCGTCCAGGGCGATGCGGCTCAAGACTTTTGCCATGAAGAAGAAGCATGTGATGCTGCGGATTGATGAGGCACCCCGGAAGCGGCGCCGCATCCTCACGGGGACCTCGACCCAGCGTATCCCCGCCGCGTGCATGAGGACCAGGGACTCGCTCTCCGGGTAGTCGAGCGGGTAGCTCGCTGCCAGGAAGGCTAGCGCCCTCCCGTTCATCGCGCGGAACCCGGAGGTGGTGTCGGTCGCCCGCCTGCCGGTCGCGGCGCGCACCGCGGCGGCGAGCAGGAGCGTCCCCAGCCTCCTGTGCCACGGCGGCCTGTATCCAGATGTCCCGAGGAAGCGGGAGCCGATGACGACATCGGCCCTGCCCGAGGCGATAGGCGCCAGGAGGAGGTACACCTGGGACGGGTCGTGCTGGCCGTCACCATCGACCTGGACCGCCATGTCGTACCCGTGCTCGAGAGCGAAGCTCATGCCCGTGCGCATGGCCGCCCCGATGCCCAGGTTCTCCCGGTGGCTGATGACGCGTGCCCCTGCGGCCTCCGCCTCGGCGGCCGTAGAGTCGCCCGAGCCGTCATCCACAACCAGTACGTCCAGGAAGGGCGCCTGGTTCACGAGCTCGCGGACGACAATGCCCACGTTTCCCTGCTCGTTGTGGGCGGGGACTATAGCTATTATCCTGCCGTGGGCCGCCGCCTCCATCACGCCTCCGCAACATCGGGGTCAGGTCGTTTTGTTGCGTTTCCGGTCGGCAGGAGCGGGTGCACCCAGTCGATGACAACCAGTATGAGCGCCGCCGCGAGCAGGGAGTAGACCACCCACCAGCCTATCACCGTCCCCGGGCCCGAGGTGCGGACATCCGAGGCGGCAGGGTTGCGGTAGACCGCGTAATCCCCGGCCGCGCCGACGTACTCGAGCTCCGAGAGGTCGACCTGCTTCAGCTTTTCCGCCCCGGCGCCCCCGAGCTGCATGCCCGGAGGCTTTATGCCGCTCGCGGCGGCGTCCACCACCGAGGTAGCCGAGTCGGGCACCACTACGAGCCAGGAGTCCTCGAGCCTGTCCGCCGCGTCACTCCCGGGGCCAGGGCCGCTGTCGGAGCCGCCGTCCGTGGAGCTGACCTCGCGGAACATGCCCCCGGTCGTGGGCCGGCCGGTCAGGCCTGTTATGAGGTTCCCGAGTGACGGATCCATGGTGTGCACCACCTGCCCCGGCTCGCTGTTCGCCGCCACCAGCGCGGCGAGTTCCCCGGTACCCTCATCGAGGATGGGCTCGGCGTCCAGCGACTGGCTGCCGTGGTGCTGCCCGGCGCCCAGCAGGCTCAGCAGGGTCGAGGACCTCGCCTCGACAGGCCCCCGCCCCGGCACCTTCACCCCGGCGGGGATGTCGAGGCCGCCCGGCGGTGGCGCCTGGCCCATGCCGGGGCCGGGAGCGGCCTGGTCGAGCCTGTTCTTCAGGGCGCCGGCGGCACTCTTCCGCGCGCCGCCTCGCGTCGCGAACACCGGGTCGACCATCAGCAGCAGGGCCACGGGTACTGACATTGCGGCGACCACCGCGACCTTCCAGCCCGACGACCCCCCCGCATAGTCCCGGGCACGGTCCGTGACGAACCCGTGGGCGGCCGAGAGGGCTATGCCTCCCAGCATCGCCAGGGGCACGAACACGTGACCGTCCCAGAACCTGTGGGGATAGAAGAAGAGTATGGGCACCATGCCAAGCAGGAAGCTGACCGGGAGGTAGTACCTGCCCTTCCTGAAGTAACAATAGATGACGCCGGCCGCCGCGGCCGCCCAGACGAGCAGGTGCAGGGTCATCCCCTCCGAGCCCCCCATCGGGCTCTCCAGGCTCAGCGACCGGTAGTTCACCAGGATATGTATTCCCCAGGGAAGCCACAGTGCGTAGGCGCCGACGAGGACGATGACGACCTCCTTCATGCGGTCCCGCCAGCGGTGAAGGCCGTAGATGAGGATGCCGAACGCCACCAGGTGCCCCAGTACGAGATGGCTGTAAAGCGCAAGGCCCAGCAGCACCGCGGCGGCTACCTTGCGGTCCTCCTCGAGCGAGATGAAGATGAAAGGAGTGATGATGAGCACCAGCGACGCGGCGCTCGTCACCGCGGTCTGCCAGAAGAAGACGAAGCAAGACGACAGGATGACAGTCCCGTAGAGCGCGGCGCGGCTCGAGAACAACCTGCGCATGCCGTACCAGGTGGAGAGCAGCACCATGTGAAAAGCGGAGAAGCTCACCAGCCGCCCGACCGTACTCATGGAGAACCCGAGGGAATCGAGGGAGTACATGACTACATGGAGGAGCGGCGGGTAGAGGTGCGGCCTTCCCACGGGGGCGAACTCCCAGAAGTCGTGAAGCGCAATCCCACCCGCGTCGCCGAAAGCGCGCGCTGTGCCCATGTGGTAGTAGATATCACGGAAGATGGGGAACTTGCTCCAGTTCGCTAGGGCGAGCGCGAGTAGAACCGCGATGAGGCCCAGCGATAGCGCGTCGTAAACGTCGAGGCGTCGGAACGCCGCGCGCAACCGGTCCAAGCTCCCCTCCTCCGTCGAAGTCCGTTCTCAAGTGGATTATCGAGGGGGCCGGTTAAGCGCCGATTACCCGGCTGTTAAAAACGCGTTAAACGCAACACGGGGTCAATACAGGGGGAAGTTGCCGATGAGGTCGCGGGCCTCGGCGCGGACCCAGTCCAGCACCGAGTCGTCGTTCATGTTCTTGAGCGCCCTGGAGATGAGCCCTCCGAGCGCGTCCATGTGCTCCGGCTTCATGCCGCGGGTGGTGACCGCCGGGGTGCCCAGGCGGATACCCCTTGTGACTGTGGGCGGGGTGTCGTCGTAAGGTATCTCGTTCATGTTGGCGGTTATGCCCACCGACTCCAGCACGTCCTGCGCCTGGCGTCCCGAGATCTGCTGCTGGGTGAGGTCTATCAGGAACAGGTGCGTCTCCGTTCCGCCCGAGACTATCCTGAATCCCTCAGAGGCCATCTTGTCGCAGAGCGCGCGAGCGTTGGCGACGATGGTCTCCTGGTATGCCTTGAACTCCGGCGCCATGGCCTCCTTGAAGCAAACCGCCTTGGCGGCTATCACGTGCATCAGCGGGCCGCCCTGAGCTCCGGGGAAGACGGCGGCGTCCAGCGCAGCCCCGTGTTCGTCCTTCGTCAGCACGAATCCTCCCCGAGGGCCTCTCATGGTCTTGTGAGTAGTGCCCGTCACGAAGTCCGAGTGCGGCACCGGGTCGGGGTGCACGCCCCCCACGACCAGCCCGCCGAAGTGAGCCATGTCCACCATCAGCTTCGCTTCGACGCTGTCCGCGATGCGGCGGAACGCTTCGAAGTCCAGGGCCCGCGGGTAGGCGCTGGCGCCGGCCACGATGAGGCGCGGTCGCTCGACCTCCGCCAGCTTCGCGATGGCATCGTAGTCGAGCATCTCGGTCCTGCGGTCCACCCCGTAGTGCACCGCCCGGTAGAACTGCCCCGAGAAGTTCGCCGGGGAGCCGTGTGTGAGGTGCCCTCCGCACCGGAGGTCCATGGCGAGCACCGTCTCCCCGGGCTGGAGCGCTGTCAGGTACGCGGCCATGTTCGCCTGGGCGCCCGCGTGCGGCTGGACGTTCGCGTACTCGCAGCCGAACAGCTCTTTCGCCCGCTCGATGGCGAGGCTCTCAGCCATATCGACGGGCTCGCACCCGGAGTAGTAGCGCTTTCCGGGGTAGCCCTCGGCGTACTTGTTGGTGAGGATCGAGCCCTGCGCCTCGAGGACGGCGAGCGAGGCGTAGTTCTCGCTCGCTATGAGGTTGATCCTGGTGCGCTCGCGCTCGAGCTCCATGCGTACGGCCTGTACGACCTCCCTGTCGAAGCCCTCGAGTGCGGATAGGTGGCTCTCTAGCAACTCAACACTCCTTCATGTGCGCGCGCTCCGCGTCCTTCATCTTATCCAGTCTCGCCGCGTGCCTGCCGGCTTCGAAGTCGGTACTCATGAATATCCGCATTATCTCGAGGGCATCGTCCTCCCCGATGACACGGGACCCTACGGTCAGGATGTTCGCGTCGTTGTGCCTCCTGCAGTACTCCGCGGTATAAGGCTCGTTTGCGGCCACGGCCCTTACTCCCGGCACCTTGTTCGCGACCATCGCCATGCCCGCCCCCGTGCCGCAGATCAGGACCCCGCGGCCAGCTTCCCCGCGGCTCACCGCATGTGCTACGGCAAGAGCGAAGTCCGGGTAGTCACACGACTCCTCGGAGTCCGTTCCCATGTCGCTGACCCGGTAGCCCATGCTCTCGAGCTCTTTCTTGAACCGTTCCTTCAGGAGGTACCCGGCGTGGTCGCTCCCTACCGCCACGGTCTCCTGGCTTCTATCAGGCGCCATCATGCTCCTTACCCGGTGCCGGTTTAGCCAGATTCTAACGCAACATCGGGGTCAGGTCACTTTGTTGCATCTAATCGGCTTGATACTTGTTGACGCGGTAGATGCAACAAAGTGACCTGACCCCGATGTTGCGCTCTAGCGCAGCAGGAGTGGCCTGACCCCGCTCACGATGACACCGGCGACCGCCGCGTACTCCCCGAGGGGCAATCCGATGGGATCGCCGACCTCGTAGGCGTGAGACGGGAGGTCCCAGCCACCTGATTCCTCCAGCCCGCGCGCGAAGTCGAGCAGGCGCTCCCGGTCGTAGAGGGTGAGCCTTGACTTACGGGCGGCCTCCACCAGCTTCAGAAGCAGAAACGCCGGGAGGTCGCTCATCTCCTCCACCAGGCGCTTGTGCCGCTCCTCCATCACGAGCACCAGGTCGCTCTCCCCGAGGATTTCTTCGGAGAGCGTCCTCGCCCGGTGAGAGCTTATGTCGATTCCCATGGATTCCATCGCGAGCATGGCTTCCCTTGTGGGAGGTTCGCCCGCGAGGCCGGCGGTCCCGGCTGAAGCGAATGAAAGGGGGGTCGACCAGCCTTTGGGGTGCTCACTCTCGATAAGGGACCAGGCGACGCCCTCTGCCATCGGGCTGCGGCAGATGTTCCCGGTGCAGACGAACAGGACTCCCACCTGCTCAGACATCGGTTCCGCCCGGCTCGGCCGGGTTCGAGAGCGCCCGGTCAATGTCTTCGGCGGGAATTGCCCCTTCGCGGAGAACGCGCACCCCCGCGGTCAGGTCCACCACGGTCGACTCCACCCCGCAGGGGCAGGCTCCGGCGTTCACGACGAAGTCGACCACGTCCAGCAGGTCGCCGGACACGTCGCCCAGTGTAGCCGGGGCGGAAGCTCCCGCGGGGTTGGCGCTCGGCACAACCAGGTAGCCCGCGTGCTCGATGAGCGACAGGCAGAACATCTCGTCGGGTATGCGCAGGCCTATCGTCTTCTCGTCCTGGAACGCGAGCTCCGCGGCGAAGGGCCTCCGCTTGAGGACCATGGTGAGCGGGCCCGGCCAGAACCTCTCCGCCAGGGCGGAGGCCTCCGCGCCGTCGGCCTCGGCGAGGATGTTCGCCTCCCTCATGGTGGCGACCTGGACAGGGAGCGGCTTATCCGCCGGCCGTCCTTTGAGCTCGAGCACCCGCCTCACGGCCGCCTCATCTCCCGCGACGGCCGCAAGCCCGTAGACCGTGTCGGTCGGGATTATCCCGACGCCTCCACCTGTGAGCATCGCGGCGACTGCCTCGACGTCCGCCGGCTCGAAGCCGGCCATGATATCTATGTGCCGCACCGTCATCCCCCCGTTTCCGCCGCAAGCCTCGCCCGCACGACCCTGGGCCGGCCTGTGAGGTCCTCGAAGACCTCTACCGGGGCCCAGCCTGCGAGCAGGTCCCCCGCAACAGCGCCTGCGTGGCTCTCGTCCACCTCGAGGACGAGCCAGCCACCTTCCCTCAGGAAGCCCGGCGCTCCCTCTATTATCCTCCTTATGCAGTCCGTCCCGTCAGGCCCCGCGAACAGCGCCTCCGGCGGCTCAAACTCCCTGACCTCTACGGGGAGGCCCTCGCGGCACCCGGACGGCACGTACGGCGGGTTCGAGACCATCACGTCGAAGGCCAGGCCCGCCTCCTCCAGGGGCCCGAACAGGTCGCCGCTCATGACAGTCACCCGGTCGGACACGCCGCATGACTCCGCGTTGCCCCGGCACGTCTCGACCGCGGCGGGCCCGATGTCGACGGCGGTCACGCGCGCGAGCGGGCGCTCCCGGGCTACGCTCACCGCGATGTTCCCGCAGCCGCAGCACAGGTCCAGCACGTCCGCCTCTACAGCGGGGAGCACCTCCAGCGCCTTCTCGACCAGCACCTCGGTCTCCGGTCTGGGGATGAACACCCCGGGCCGCACCTCGAGGGTCAGGCCCCTGAACCCCGCCTCGCCGGTCAGGTACTGGAGCGGCCACCCGGAGGCCCGCTTCGCCAGCAGGTCACGGTAGGCGTCGGCGTCCGCCTCGGACAGGGGCCGGTCGAACCCGGTATAGATGTCCAGGCGGGTGATACCGAGCAGGTTCGCAAGCAGCAGCTCCGCGTTAAGGCGAGGGGATGCCACCTGGTGCCGCTCGAGGTACGTGGTCGCCCTGAGCAGGTAATCGACCAGTTTCAAGCGCGGTCCACTTCCTTGAGGGCCTTCGCGTTCTCCTCGTCCCTGAGCGCCGCGACCACGTCGTCGAGGTCCCCCTCCAGGATGTCGTCTAGCCTGTGGAGCGTCAGGCCGATGCGGTGGTCGGTGACGCGCCCCTGTGGGAAATTATAGGTCCTCACCTTCTCGCTCCGCTCGCCGGTGCCGACCTGGCGCCTGCGGCTCTCGGCCTCCTCGGCCTGCTGCGTGCGGCGGGCCTCGTCGAGCAGGCGGGCGCGCAGGATGCGGATGGCCTTCTCCTTGTTCTGCAGCTGGGACTTCTCGTCCTGGCAGGAGACCACCGTGCCGGTCGGCTTGTGGGTGACCCTGACCGCGGAGTCGGTGGTGTTCACCGACTGGCCGCCCGGGCCTGTGGAGCGGAAGACGTCTATCTTGAGGTCCGAGGAGTCGATGGCGATGTCGACCTCCTCGGCCTCCGGAAGGATGGCGACAGTGGCGGTCGAGGTGTGGATGCGCCCCCCGGACTCGGTGACCGGCACCCTCTGGACCCTGTGCACGCCGGACTCGTACTTCATGCGCGGCCAGACGTCGCGCCCCTTCAGCGAAAAGATGACCTCCTTGAAGCCTCCCACGTCTGACGGGCTCGAGGAGAGCAGCTCCTGCTTCCAGCCGTTCTTCTCCGCGAAGCGCGAGTACATGCGGTGCAGGTCGCCTGCGAAGAGCGCCGCCTCGTCACCGCCGGTCCCGGCGCGTATCTCGACTATGACGTCCTTGTCCGCGAGCTCGTCCTTCGGCAGCAGCAGGACTTTCAGGAGCTCCTCCTGCTCGCCGAGCGCAACCTCGAGCTCATCGACCTCGGCCCGGACGAAGTCGGCCATCTCGGGGTCCTTCTCCTCCCCCAGAAGCCCGCGGGCGTCCTCGAGCTGCCGTTTGAGGTCGAGGTACCGGTCGTAGGCATGGACCACCTCCTCCAGGTTCGCGCGCTCGCGCACCAGCGCCTGGTAGGCGTTGCGGTCCGAGGCGACGGCCGGGTCGGCCATCGTCTCGTTCACCTCTTCGAATCTCTTCTTCAGCGAATCCAGCCTGTCGAACATCTTCTTCTTCCGGCTCACGCGCCCGCGGTCGCCGGTTCCTCCCTGACTGTGGCGGCTTCGAGCGCCGTTATGGCTACCTCGATCTGAGGCTCGTCGGGCTGCCGCGTGGTGAGCTTCTGGAGCAGGAGTCCGGGCGCCATCAGGACCTTCATGACGAGCGAGTCCTCGTATTTTCCCGCGAACCTGATTATCTCATACGAGACGGCGGCCACCAGCGGGATGAGGGCCAGGCGCTCCAGTATGCGCAGCCAGAGCGCGGGCCGGCCGAGGAGCGAGAACACCAGGATGCTCAGGATGAGCACAATCATGATGAACGCGGTCCCGCACCGCATGTGCGCGGTCGAGAATTTCGCCGCCTCCTCCGGGGTAAGAGGGCCGCCATGCTCGTAGGCGTGGACCACCTTGTGCTCCGCGCCGTGGTACTCGAAGACCCGCCTGATGTCGGGGAGGACCGACATCGCCGCCAGGTAGCCTACAAAGACCGCGACCCTCAGGGCCCCCTCTACGAGGTTGTACACCACCGTGTTGGACAGGTACTCGTCGAGCGATTTCGCGACGACCGCCGGCAGGACGATGAAGAGCCCCAGGAACAGCCCGAGCGCCATCACCAGCGCGAACGTCATGGCGGCGGTCGACATCGCCGCGTGCTCTTCCTTGGGCTTACCGCCGGGAGCGGCTGCCTCGGCGCGCCTGCGCTCGCGGCGGGTCAGGGGCCTGGGCTCGGCCTCGGCCTCCTCCGGCTCCTCCAGGGATATAGCCCCGCTTATCGAGAGCGATTTCACGCCGATGACCAGGGAGTCGACGAGTGTGAAGATACCGCGGATGAGGGGCTTGTTCCAGCGCGGGAAGCGCTGCGCGAGGGTGTTGGCGGGATTCACCGCCACGTACATCTCGCCACAGGGGCGCCTCACCGCCAGCGCCCATTTTTCCGGCCCGCGCATTACCACGCCCTCGATGACCGCCTGGCCGCCTATCTGTATTTCGGCACGCGAATCGGAATCAGAGCGCAATTGGTCCCCGGTGGGTGGCTGCGGCTAGGTGCTCGGCGGAGGGGTCTCGGTCTTCTTCCTTCTGCCCTTGCTCTCTTTCACGTCGAGGTGCGACTGGTAGCGTTTCTGGAAACGCTCCACGCGGCCTCCCGAGTCGACGAGCTTCTGCTTGCCGGTGTAGAACGGGTGGCACTGTGAGCAAATCTCGACGTGCAGCTCCGGCTTGGTCGACCTGGTGGTGAAGGTGTCGCCGCAGGAGCAGGTCACCTTCGTCTCCATGTATTCCGGATGTATACCTTTTTTCACGACTCGATAACCTTTGCTTTCCTTCGGGTGCAGACCAGATGGTAGCACAGAGGCGCCCCGCGAACAACCGAGGCGCTCAACCACCAGGAAATCGTGCGCCCTCTGAGTCTATCTGCGGACCTCGATGAGTTCGACGCGGCCCTCGCCGCCCTTGACGAACTGCTCGAGCACGAGGCCCACGCCGGGGGCGTAGTACTTCTGCTCCTCCACGTCCGGCTCGAGGGGCGTCCAATCCCTGGTGACGAGCACGTCAGAGTAGGAGCCCGCCGGGACGGTCACGCTCTGGCCGAGCTCGACCACCTTGGCCATGTCCTCCGCTTCACCCGCGTAGTATTCCTGTCGGTAGGAGTCGCCGACCTGCGGGTCGGCCTGCATTATGATGCCGGGCTGAGCTCCGTCGACGCCCGCTTCCCAGGAACCTTTCGTACTGGTCACCTTGCCGTCCTCGTAGTCCTTCGAGTCCTCGCCGAAGTACCAGACGTTCCCTTCCCTGTCCTGGGCGTACCAGTCGAACGTCTCCTCAATGAGGGAGCCGTCCAGGCTGACCCTGTCATGCAGCACGACGCATGAGACTCCCATCACCACGCGCCGCTCCGTGGTGACGCGGTCCTCGACCCTCTCGAGGCCGTCGGCCGTCTGCCCCTCGTAGACGAGGGTGGTCCCGGGCTCCAGCGGGAAGTACTGATTCGTGACGTCGCGGACGAAATCAGCGGGGTCGATCTCGGGCGAACATCCCGCCTCGCCTCCGCAGCCCCCCAGCGCGAGAGCCACAGTGAACACTACGAGCAGCAGCACAAGAGTTTTCAACGACACCACCCCTTATCCCGGTTGGAGACTCGTTTCACCGAATCCCCGTGGATTCCTTCGTGAAGCATTACGCGGCTGACTTGCGGGGTGCCGTCGATATAGACTTGCGGCGTGGCAATCCGTTTCTACACAGGACACAAGGGGGGCGGCATGAAGGGATTCATCGAGTTCATCAGGAAGCAGGGCGTCGTCGGCCTGGCCATCGGCTTTATCGTCGGCGTCGCGACGAGCGGCCTGGTGACCGCGCTGACCAGGGACCTGATAAGCCCGATCATCGGGATGATAATCCAGACAAACAACCTGACCCGTCTCTACGTCACCATAGGCGACGCCAGGTTGATGTACGGCGACTTCATCGCGGTGCTCATCAACTTCTTCATCATCCTCGCGGTCGTTTACTTCGGCTTCAAGCTGCTCGGGCTGGAGAAGCTCGACCTCGCCGAAGAAGAGGAAGAAGAGAAGAAGTAGCTAGCGCGGCTCCTTGACCTGGGCCAGGAACTGGGCGTTGTTCTTGGTCTTCTTGAGGCCGTCGATGAGTATCTCGACCGCGGCGCCCGGGTCGGGAAGGCCGTGGAGCACGCGGCGGAGCTTCCATACCTGCTGGGCCTCGGCCGGGTCCATGATGAGCTCTTCCTTCCGGGTTCCTGACTTCTCGATCTCGATGGCCGGGAAGATGCGCTTGTCTGCGAGCTTTCGGTCGAGGTGTATCTCCATGTTACCGGTGCCCTTGAACTCCTCGAAGATGACCTCGTCCATGCGGCTGCCGGTGTCCACAAGGGCGGTCGCTATGATTGTTAGGCTGCCGCCGAACTCTATGTTGCGCGCGGCGCCGAAGAACCGCTTCGGCGGGAACAGCGCGGTCGAGTCCACGCCTCCCGAGAGGATGCGCCCGGACGCCGGGGTGCTCAGGTTGTAGGCGCGGGCGAGTCTCGTTATCGAGTCGAGCAGGACCACGACGTCCCGGTGGTGCTCAACAAGGCGCTTTGCGCGCTCGAGCACGAGCTCGGAGACCGCGATGTGGTTGTCGCTCGGCTGGTCGAAAGTCGAGGAGACGACCTCCCCGGTGACCGACCGCTCCATGTCGGTGACTTCCTCAGGCCTCTCGTCCACCAGCAGGACCATCAGGTAGCACTCCGGGTTGTTCTCGGTGATGCTGTTCGCTATCTGCTTGAGGACCGTCGTCTTGCCGGCCTTGGGCGGCGAGACGATGAGGCCTCTCTGGCCCTTGCCGACCGGCGCGATGAGGTCGATGAGGCGGCTCGTGAGCGAGCCTGTCTTGGTCTCGAGCCTCAGCCGGTCATTCGGATAGAGCGGGGTGAGCGTCTCGAACTGCCTGCGTTTCTGGGCGACCTCTGGGTCGTCGCCATTGACCGCCTCTATGCGGAGCAGGGCGTTGTACTTCTCGGAGTCCTTCGGAGGCCGTATCTGGCCGCGAACCTCGTCGCCGCGCTTCAGGCGGAAGCGCCTTATCTGCGACATCGATACGTAGATGTCCTTCTCGGAGGCCAGGTACCCCTTGGTGCGCAGGAACCCGTAGCCGTCGGAGAGGATGTCGAGTATGCCGCTGCCTACTCCCTCATCCTCTTCCTCTTCTTCCTCCACTACCTCCCCGTTCGGCTCCTCACCGCCGGTGGGCACCTCCGAGAGGACGACCGCCGGTCCATCCTCCGTCGCGACGCCCGCCTCGTTCATGATGGCGTCTATCAACGCCTTCTTGCGGAGCTTCTTCACCCCGTCTATCTCCAGGGCCAGCCCTATCTCCTGTAGCTCGGGCAGCAGCTTGGCCTCGAGTACGCTCCTGTCGACTTCCATTTGTGTAGTTACCTCCTTGAAGAGTGCGCGCATGTTTCGCGCCGCCAGTACTCCTTTGTCACAGGTCTTTTATCTTCTCCCAGTCCGCCAGGAACCTCTCGATGCCGATATCGGTCAGCGGGTGGCGGACCATGGACTTGAACACCTCGTACGGGATGGTCGCTATGTGGGCGCCGGCGAGCGCGGAGCCTATTACGTGCTGGGGATGGCGAAGGCTCGCCGAGATGACCTGGGTCTCTACAGCGTAGTACTCGTAGATCTCCACGATCTCCGCGAGCAGCCGCAGCCCGTCGTTGCCGATGTCGTCGAGCCTCCCCAGGAACGGGCTCACGAAGGTCGCCCCGGCGGAGGCCGCGAGCATTGCCTGGTTCGCCGAGAAGACAAGCGTGCAGTTGGTCTTTATCCCCTCTGACCTGAGCGCGCTTATGGCCTTCAGGCCCTCCGGGCACATGGGGATCTTGACGTTTACGTTGTCTGCGATGGCCGCGAGCTCCCGCGCCTCGACGATCATGCCGGGCGCCTCCATCGAGACGGCTTCCGCGCTCACCGGCCCGGAGACTATGCCCGCTATTTCAGCCACGCACTCGCGGTAGTTGCGGTTCTCCTTGCAGGCCAGGGTCGGGTTGGTGGTCACGCCCTCGAGGACTCCCCATGAGTTGATCTCGCGGATGTGCTCCACGTTCGCCGTATCGATGAAAAGCCTCAAGTCATTCCTCCCTCTCTAGCTGCCCTTCTGCCCGGGCGCGAGCGTCCTCTGGCGCGCCCCGTCGAGCTCGTCCGCCCTCTCGAGCGCCTGGGCCATGTCGGCGCTGTATTCGACGAAAACCTGGTTGATGATGTAGTCGAGGACATCCGCGATGGTCTGGTCCATGTTGTAGCAGGGGAAGACGGGGACGTCCTGCTCTCCCGCGAGCTTCAAGATGTAGTCCTGTATCTTGCGGATGTTCCCAATATTGTCCAGATAACGCGCGAACGGCCTTGCGCCCTCGGTCTCGACCTCGCGTATCTCGAAATGGCTGCGGTGCTGCTGCTCGTCGCCGACGGAGAGCACCAGCTGGATGATTATCGCGTCCTTGAAGTACTTCGGGTCGACTATGCCCGGGACTACGTGAGCCCCCTCCACTATGAAGTTGGTCCTCTCGATTATCGCACGCTCGATGAGCGCCCTGATGCCCACCCACACCATCGCCGCCTGCTCGAGGAACCCCACAATGACCTTGTCGGTCGTCTCGGGAAGGGGGATGCGCAGCTTCTCGAAGGCGCTGAACGAGGAGTTATAGAGGCTCGGGATGAGCTCGGGCGCGAACGAGGAGCGCATGACCTCGCGGATGACGTCGGTGGAGACCTGGCGGGTTATTCCGAGCCGGGCCGCGAGCATCGTAGCCACCGTCGACTTGCCGACGCCGGTGGCGCCGCCGATGAGCAGGATGATGGGCTTGTGGAGCCGGCCCATGGACTGCCACTTGCGGTAGATGTCGACGTACTTCGAGCCGACCTCGCGCTCGATGATGGCCTCCGCCGTGCTGCGCACGTGCTCCATCGAGACGGTCGGCGAGCCCTCGTCCCGCAGCGCCTCCTCGATCATCGACGCGATGTTGTACGCGACGTCGGGGGGCAAGCCGGTGGCCATTATCGAGATGGCTGTCAGGCCCTTCGAGTAAGGGAGGTGGTGCTCCTCGTCGACTATGGTTATCTTCTGAAGCCGTTCGGTCATCCTGGCCTCTTCACGCGCGTCTTGAACGCTGCCTGTTTCCGGGATCTGCCATAAGGGAATACCTGGGGATTCGAATACCTCGCCCGGGGGCGATTACCTGCTGAGGTACCTTTCTTGAGCCTTGTTCTCCAATATGTCTATCTCCTCCTCGAGAACCCCATCGAGCTCTACCGGGACGTTCTCGAGGTAAACCAACTGCCTGCCGCTCTCGGCCGCGAGCCGGGAGACCGTGTCCACCCCCGCCGCCTTTAGCTCGGTCGCGAACACCTCCACGTCGCCCGCGCCTTCAAGGTCGCGCGCGAGGGCGGCCCTGTCCGCAAGATGGGGACTCTTTCCGATCACCAGTGCCCCGAATTCCTTCTCCAGGTGCTCCGCCTGGGTGTCGAGGCCCAGAGGCGGGGCCGTGCTCGCGATGAACACCTTTCGTCCGTTCAGGTCGCCAAGGGGTCGGGGTCGGAATACGGTCTTTACGACCTTCACCTCGGGATTGATGGACAGAGCGCCATCTACGAGCCTGCGAAGTTTCTCGCTGGATACCTGGAATTCTTCACACATTGTAACGACAAGGAGGTCCGAAAGCAATAGCCGGTACGGTCCCATGTAACCGAGCAGGTACTCGAGCGGCTGCGCGGCCGACGCGACGAGCATCACCGAGTCTACCCCCACCGGCGGTATGGCGGCGCCGCTCCCCTCGAACAGGACCAGGCCGGCGTCCTGTTCGCAGGCGAGCTCCGCCCCCTCGGCCACGTTGGAGTAGAACGGCGCGCCCGCGAGCCCTCCGCCGCACCGCCGGCACCCGATGGCCGGCACGGTCCCCATCATGGCGTCCTCGAAGTGGTCGCTCGCCGCGTGCCTGCCGGCGTCGGCCCTGCCCCTGAGGTACTCGTCTGTCACATCCTCGGGCGAGTGGAGCAGCTCGGGGTGTGGAGGCCCTCCCCTTCCCATAGTACAGACACATGGCCGCGAGCCCTTCGCCTGGAGGTACCTGGCAGCGAATCCTGCGACCGCCGTCTTGCCGACCCGCTTGCCGGAACCCCACACGCCGATCGACGGCTTGTCGCACAGGTAAGGCAGGCGTGGCGCCTCGAACGTGAAGTCGGCGCCGGCGTAGGAGACCCCGCGGGCGAGCGCTTCGCACGCCAGGCGGAACCTCTCGTGGTAGCCGACCACGGGCTCGTCGGAGAGGTCGTAGACCGTGTCGGCTGGATTCTCATCGATAGCGCGGCGCAGGTCGGCCACCTGCCCGGCGCCCGAATAGACGGGCAGGTCGCCGAACGTCGAAGAGTCGAGCTTCGCGAGCTTCTCGGTGCCGCCGAGGAACACCAGCGCCACCAGGCGCACGCCTCGCGACTCCGCCAGGTAGCGAAGCGCGTCGCGCGTGACCTCCGGGTAATGCTCACCGTCTACGAGCGCTATGGCCCTCTGAGCCGGTCCGGGGTTGTCGTCCAAGGCTCTCTCCGGGTCCAGGATGGGTAAGACCTATTTCACCAGGCGGTCCGGGTGTCCTTCGAGGTTGTGGGGATGCTTCTCCCTGTTCACCGGGAAGGTCACCACGTCGACCGTCTCTCCGAACGGGTACTTGCGCTTTACGCTGCAGGTATCCGGCGTTATCTCGACTATGTTGTAGCAGGGCTTGGCGTACCCCCGCACGCGCAGGCTCGAGACGGTGCCGGCGTTCGAGATGAAGAAGTCCTCGAACCGCCACGTGTGTGGCACGTGCTTGTGGCCTGAGAGGACCAGGTCTACGCCCTGGCCCACAAGCAGCTCCAGGAAGTCACCCGCGTCCTCGATGATGTTCCTCTCGCGCCCGGTCCCGGGGAGCGGGAGGAGGTGGTGGTGCAGGGCAACTATCTTGAAGTCGTTCGGATTCACGAACCTGTCGACCATCCAGCGGTAGTTCTGGCGCCCCAGCCTGCCTTCGTTGAGGTCCGGCTGGGAGGAATCAAGCGCGACCATCGTAATCCCCGGAAGGTACAGGGCGCTGTTCCGCGAGCCGAATATGTCCTCGAAGTGCACGTAGCCGACGTTGCGCGAGTCGTGGTTGCCGGGGATGACCGATATACGCTCGCAGTCGATGTTCTCCAGGTAGGCGCTGGCCGCGCTGTACTGCTGGCGGAATCCCTCGTTTGTGAGGTCGCCCGAGACCAGCACCACGTCCGGCTCCATCTCGTTTATCTCGAAGACGGCGCGGTTGAGGAGGTTACTCACGAAGTGATTGGAGCCCACGTGGATGTCGGATATGTGGGCTATCTTTATGTTCTCCCTGGGCCCGTACTTCTCCATTATTCCACCCATCTGCCGGTTAGCGACGCCATGAGCCCGTATCCGGGGTCGAAATGCGGTCCGCCGGCCGCCGCCGCCTTCTCATTGAAATAGTTCGGCCCCGAGGGCGCGATTCCTGAGCCGAACGCCGCGTACGGCACCGGCGAACTGTCGTGCGTCCTGGTCGCGATGAAAGTCGGGTGGTCGGGGCAGACCAGCACCCGGAAATCGGCCCCGGAGCCCTCCAGGCAGGCCACCACCGGTCCGACCACCTCGGAGTCGAACCGCTCCAGCGCCCTCACCTTCTCCTCGATGTCTCCCATGTGCGAGGCCTCGTCCGGGGCCTCCACGTGCACGTAGACGAAGTCTTCCTCGGCCAGGAGCGAGCAGGCCGCCTCTCCCTTTGCCCCGTAGTCCGTGTCGAGGAAGCCGGTCATACCCGGGACGTCCAGCGGCCGCAGCCCGGCGAGCCTTCCAAGGCCGCACACCAGGTCAACGGCGCTTATCACACCGCCGGTCATGCCGTAGAGCTCGGCGAAAGGCTCGAGCGTCATCCTCGTCCCCTGGCCCCACGGCCATATCATGTCGGACACGGTTACGCCCCCGGGCAGCCCGGCGAGCACCTCCCTGGAGCGCGACATGAGCTCAAGTATCCTCTCGGAGCCCTTACCGCCCGGCATGTGCCCCTCGAGCGGCTCCCCGGTGATGTCGTGTGGGGGTGTGCACTCGACCGCCGAGAAATCGCCCCTTACGAGCATTATGTTGCGATACGACTTGCCCTGGAAGAAACGCACGTCCTCTCCGCCCAACACCCTGTCCAGCTCGTCGATGAGGCGCCCGGCCTCCTCCGCGGATATGTGCCCGGCGCTGTAGTCGAGCATCCTCTTCCCGTCCGTGGAAACCAGGTTGCACCTGAACGCGGTCCAGCCCGGCGGTATCTCGATGCCCAGGTTCGCGGCCTCGATGGGACCCCGCCCGCCGTAGTGCGTCGCCGGGTCATACCCGAGGAGCGAGAGGTTGGCGACGTCGCTGCCCGGCGGCATCCCGGCGGGCACCGTGTAGGCCAGCCCCACGCAGCCGCGGGCGGCCACGGCGTCCATGTTCGGGACCCGGGCTGACTCGAGGGGGGTCATGCCTCCCAGCTCCTCCAGCGGGAGGTCGGCCGCCCCGTCGGGGACGAGCACGGCGATTTTGAGTGGTGCCAAGCGCTACCTCCGGGAGGCGTAGATGGCGTCGAGGATGGCGTCGGGCTCGGGCGGGACCAGCGGGGGCTGGCTCGACTCCTTGACCGCCCTCTCCGGGTCTTTGAGCCCGTGCCCGGTAAGGATACATACCGCGGTGAGCCCGTCTTCGACCAGTCCGCCCGCGCGCGCCTTCATGAGGCCGGCGACCGATGCCGCCGACGCCGGTTCCACGAACAGGCCCTCTCCCGCGGCGAGCAGGTGGTAGGCGTCAAGTATCTCCGCGTCGCTCACCATGTCTATCGCGCCGCCCGAGTCGTCCGCCGCGGCCCTCGCGCCCTCCCAGGAGGCGGGATTGCCGATGCGTATCGCGGTGGCGATGGTCTCGGGCTTCTCAACGGGGTGCCCGCGCACTATCGGGGCCGCGCCCTCGGCCTGGAAACCCAGCATGCGCGGCGGCTTCTCGATGAGGCCCGCTTCGTGGTACTCGCGGTACCCCTTCCAGTAGGCGGTGATATTGCCCGCGTTCCCCACAGGGATAGCGTGGACGTCCGGGGCGCGGCCCAGCGCGTCGCAGATCTCGAACGCGCCGGTCTTCTGTCCTTCTATGCGGTAGGGATTGATGCTGTTGACGAGCACGATGGGGTGCTTCTCGGTTATCTCCCGCACCACCCGCAGCGCGTCGTCGAAGTTGCCGTCCACGGCCAGCACCTGGGCGCCGTGCATAAGCGCCTGGGAGAGCTTGCCCAGGGCTATCGCCCCGCTCGGTATGAGGACAATACAGCGGAGGCCCGCCTTCGCCGCGTAGGCCGCGGCCGATGCGCTGGTGTTCCCGGTGGAGGCGCAGATGACGGAGTCGGCTCCCTCCTCGAGGGCTTTGCTTATGGCCATCGTCATGCCGCGGTCCTTGAACGAGCCGGTGGGGTTCACGCCCTCATACTTGAGATAAACTTCGAGCCCGAGCCTCTCGGAGAGCGCCCGTGCCCGCAGCAGGGGGGTGTCACCCTCGAGCAGCGTGACGATGGGAGTCTCATCTGAGACAGGGAGTCTAGCCCTATATTCCTCTATGACGCCGCGCCAGCGCGGCGATTCAACCTTCACCTGCCTGTCCCTTTCTCAGCCTGACGCACCTCTGATCAAGCTCGTGTAAGCATTCAACATGAGCCGATCATCCTCAGCCCGCTGCGCTCACGCGCCTTCCTCCACCCGTATCACGCTCGGTATCTCCTGGACTACCTCAAGCCTCTGGAGACCTTCCCGGGCGGCCCTGAAGTTCTTCTCCGAGACCTCATGGGTTATGAGCACTATCTGCGCGCTGTCGCCGATGCCCTTCTGGACGACACTCTCGAGGCTCACCTCGTTTTCCCCGAAGATCCCCGCGATCTGTGCCAGCACCCCGGGTCTGTCCACGACCTTGAGCACCGTGTAAAAGCGGGTCTTGACGTCGTCCATGGGGATGAGCTCGCCCGGCCGTGACCAGTAGGAGCGCTTTGAGACCGGCGGCCTGCCGAGGTTGCGCACGACGTTCACCACGTCGCCAAGTATGGCGGTCGCGGTAGGCAGCGAGCCCGCGCCCTGACCGTAGAACATCAGGTCGCCGACTGACTCACCGATGACGAATATCGAGTTGAAGTTCCCCGAGATGCTCGCAAGCGGGTGCTCGAGCGGTATCATCGTCGGGTGCACCCTGGCGTAGACTCCCCCGTCGGCGCGTCCCGCAACGGCCAGGAGCTTAACCGCGTAGCCCAGCTCGCGGGCGTTCTCGATGTCTTCCGGGCGCACCTTCTGTATGCCCTCCCGGTACACCTGCTCGGACGTATACCCCGCCTTGAACGCTATGGAGCACAGGATGGCAAGTTTGCTTGCCGCGTCGTTCCCCGATACGTCGGCGGTCGGGTCGGCCTCGGCGTAGCCGAGCTTCTTTGCCTCGGTCAGCGCCTCGGAGTAGGTGCCGCCCTCGGAGCTCATGCGCCAGAGCACGTAGTTGGTCGTGCCGTTAACTATGCCCATCACCTTCTGGATGACGTCGCCGCCGAGCGACTCCTCCATCGGGCGGATGAGCGGTACGCCTCCGCCGACGGCCGCCTCGAACCTGACCGTGGCGCCGGTGGCCGCCGCGGCCTCCATCAGCTCGCGGCCGTGGTGGGCGACGAGCTCCTTGTTCGAGGTCACGAGCGACTTACCGCGGCCCAGCACCTCCAGGGCGTACGAGCGGGCAGGCTCGAGGCCTCCCATGACCTCGATGTACAGGTCGATCTCGGGATCGTTCAGCGCTTCACGCGCGTTCGTCGTCATGCGTGTGCGGTCGACCAGGAACGGCCGGGGCTCCTCGAGCTCTTTGACCAGTATATGTGCGAGCGACAGCGGCCTGCCGGCGGCCTCGGTCAGCTCGGCCGCGTTCTTCCTCAGAAGGTGGAAAACCCCCGAGCCTATGGTGCCGCACCCGAGCAGCCCGATGTTGACCTCTCTCACGGAATCGTTCATCGATCGTCTCCTTGTGCGTGTGATTCCAGATGAGGTTATCACACTGCGTTTTACGCGTCGATTAGAGGAGGGGAGGCTCGGCCGCTATGCTATACTTAACTTCGTTTCGCGCCGGGCGGGGAGCCCGGCAAAGTAGAGAAAACGGGAGGGAAATGGACCAGCCGATACTGCAGGTGGCACTCGATTTCGTCGACCTGGAACGGGCCGTCGAGGTGTGCCGCGAGGCCGTCGAGGGCGGCGTCGACTGGATAGAGGTCGGGACGCCGCTCATCAAGAGCGAAGGCCTTAACGCGGTGCGCACCATGCGCTCCGAGTTTCCCAACCACAAGATAATTGCCGACATGAAGACCATCGACGCGGGCCGCACGGAGGTCGAGTCCGCCGCCAAGGCCGGGGCGAACATCATCGACGTGCTCGGCGCCTCATCGGACGCGACGATCGCCGAGTGCGTGGACGCCGCGCACAACTACGGGGCCGAGATCGTGGTCGACATGATAGAGGTGGCCGACCCCGTCCGCAGGGCGAAGGCCGCCGAGGAGGCGGGAGCCAACTACATAGCGGTCCACACGGCGATCGACGTCCAGATGACCGGCGGGGACCCGTTCGAGGTGCTCCAGCACGTGTGCGAGGCGGTCGACATCCCGGTGGCGTGCGCGGGAGGCGTGAACAGCGAGACGGCCGCCCAGGCGATAGCCCACGGGGCTTCCATCGTCATTGTCGGCGGCGCAATCATCAAGTCCTCGGACGCGAGGCAGGCGGCCTCCGAGCTTAAGGAGGCTATGCTCACCGGCGTCGCGCGCGAGACCAGGCTCTACAAGCGGGTGGACGAGACCAGCATCCGCGAGGCGCTGGAGATGGTCTCGACCGCAAACATATCCGACGCGATGCACCGCACGGGGGACCTGGCCGGTATCCGGCCGGTGAGCCCGGGGCTCAAGATGGTGGGTCCGGTGGTGACCGTGCGCACTTACCCCGGCGACTGGGCCAAGCCGGTGGAGGCCATAGACGTTGCGGGCGATGGTGAGGTCATAATCATCGATGCCGGCGGGCAGGGGCCGGCGATGTGGGGTGAGCTGGCCACGCACTCGGCGATACAGCGCAAGATAGCTGGCGTCGTGGCCGAAGGCGCTGTCAGGGACACCCCGGAGATACGCGAGCTCGGATTCCCGGTCTGGACCCGCCTTGTCATGCCTACCGCGGGCGAGCCGAAGGGCTTCGGCGAGATAAACGTCCCCATCAAGATAAGCGGGGTACGCATCCACCCCGGTGACTGGGCGGTCGGAGACGACGACGGAGTCGTCATAATACCGAAGGCCCGGGCGGCGGAGTTCGCAAACCGCGCCATGGATGTCCTCGAAAAGGAAAACCGCCTCCGCGGCGAGATCAACCGCGGCAGCACCCTGAGCCAGGTCGCTTACCTGGAAAAATGGGAGAAGAAAAAGTAACCGGGACTCGCTACAATGCCAGGAACCAACACGCCGAAAAAGCCTCCCACGCTCCTCGAAAAGATCTTCGATGGAATCGATGCCGTTGCCCGGAGGGTCGTCGATTACCTCCCCCTGGGCAGGGGGATTCGAAACGTCATGCGCTCGACCGGGGACGGGCTCATAGGCTGGGACCACGTCCGGGAGATAGCGGTGGCGGCGCTCGAGCTGCAGCGGGGGAAGCCCCAGCCCATCTCAGGTGAGACGGTCGGCCAGTACCAGGGGATGCTCGCGGACGCGCAGCGCCAGGTCGCCGACTACACCGGTCTCCGGGCTACGAAACTGCCCGCCGAAGTCGAGGTCTTCACCCAGGAAGACTGGATCGACGCAAACATAGTGTCCTTCAAGTTCCTCTTCGACCCCATCTCCGAGAGGTACGTCAGGCTCATCGAGGAGCTCGAGGAGCAGCAGGGCGGGGGCCGGGGGGCACGGCGAGCGGCGAGGGCGGTCCTGTCCGTCCAGGTCGGCATCATTATGGGGTACCTCGCCCGCAACGTGCTGGGGCAGTTCGACCTCTCGATACCGGAGCCCGAGAGGGGCGGCAGGCTCTACGTGGTGGAGACCAACGTCGGGCGAGTGCAGATGGAGATGAACCTCGAGCCGCTCGAGTTCCGCCAGTGGATAACGCTCCACGAGGTCACGCACTCGTTCGAGTTCCACTGCAACGACTGGTTGAGGGACTACCTGACCGGCTCCATGAAAGAGTACCTGGACACCATCAACTGGAGGGGGCTCTCGCGCCCGGAGCTGTTCAGGAAGATAAGGGCGGAGCGCTCCAACGTGCCCGACGAAGACGCTCTCAAGGCCGGCGGGCTCATCAACATCATAGCGACGCCAGAGCAGAGGGCCGTGCTCGCGCGCCTGCAGGCGGTGATGTCTGTGCTCGAGGGCTACTCCAACCACGTGATGGACGGGGTCGGTAAGGACCTGCTGCCTTCATACGACGTCATGAAGCGGAGGTTCGAGCGAAGGCGTGAGTCGAAGAGCGGCGCAGAGCGGCTTTTCCAGCGCCTGATCGGCATCAGCCTCAAACTTCAGCAGTACAAGGTGGGCCAGGCTTTCGTAGACGCCGTCGTCAACCAGGAGGGTATCGATTTCCTTAACAGGGTCTGGGTCCAGGCGGAGAACATGCCCTCGCTGGAGGAGGTCAACAGCCCCGCCATCTGGATCGACCGCATGAAGGGCAAGATCCGCCAGTTCCCCAAATAGGGTCAGACCACTTTCGTTGCGTTAGCCACACTTATTGACTTACACAACACCACGGTGCTCTCACCTGTGACTGATGTGTTTAATGTTGCTAACGCAACGAAAGTGGTCTGACCCCAAAGCTGTTGATGACGGCGTTGAAGACGGGGAGGTTGGCCTCGAAGTCCGAAGACAGCGAGTGGCAGTTGAGTCCGAGCACCGTACCGTCGGCACCCTGGGCCACCACCTGAACGGTGCGCAGCTTGAGGTTCCGCTCCCCGCTCCTGTGATCCCATTCGAACTCCCGCCTCGCGGCCGGTGTCCCGCCGAGCGAATACACCTGGAACTGGGACGCGGGCGCCCCGCCCTCTGGAGCCAGCACCCCGTTGAGGTAGGCGGGGTCCACCGATGTGTAGCCGGTCTCGACGACCGCGAAGCGCGGCGGGTACACACTTCCCTGCGCCGTGAATCCCGCGAGCGCCTCGTCGGTCGACGCCTCGTCGGCGATGGCCCACCCGGACGGCACGCCGATGGTGAAAGCTCCCTCCGGGTCTTCGTAGGTGACGAGCCCGCTTCCGCTCTCCAGCTGGCCCATTGTGAATGTCGCCTCGCCTTCCCGCCGCCCGTCTACGTAGACCGTCACCCGGTAGTCGCCCCCGAGCCAACCGTCAGCGGGCCTGTCCAGGTAGAACGCGACGTTTCCCCGCGCCGCCAGGGACCTGCCGGTGGTCTTCTTCGCGATAGCCCCGAACGTCCCGCTGTAGCCTCCCACCTGGGCGCTTCCCAGGTACCAGCGCACCTCCAGCACTGTATCCTCGAACGCCTTCAGCCGGGCGCAGCAGTAGACGCGCCGCTCCCTGCCGGTGAACTCGTCGGTGGGATCGACCGGCCTGTACCGGCTGTCCACTTTCGCCGCCGTCTTCACGCCGGACAGGCTGGGACTGCTGAAGCGCAGGACTCCCGTGAAGAAAAGGACTGTGAGGACGACGACCAGCGCCATGCACGCCGCCGCGATGGTTATCGCCAGCGCCCTCCCCTTCCCGAAGGGCGCTGGGGGCGCCGGGCCGAGCCCTGCATCGCCGGCGGGAGGGCCGCCCCAGGGCGCCGTCACTCCGCCGCGACCTCCGGCGCGCGGTTCCACGACTCGAGCACCCATCCCGAGCCGTCCTCCCAGCTGAGGAGGCTCACCGAGCCGTTGTCCAGCCCCAGCCTCCAGAAGTAATCGAAATCGACTCCCATAGCTACGATGAAGCAGACCTTGAGGACCGCGAGGTGGCTGACCGCCGCGGCCACCTGCGGGCCGGCGCAGGCGACCCGCTCGAGCGCGGAGCCCAGGCGGGCGGCAACCGAGTCCATGCTGTCCCCACCCGGGAACGTGAACCCGCCCGGGTCACGCTTCCACGAGCCCAGCACCTCGCCGCCGAACCTATCTTCGACCTCCTCGACGGTGAGGCCCTGCCACTCCCCGTAGTCGATGTCCGTGAACCCGTCGTCGATCTCGACGGCCGCGCCCAGCGCGTCACCGATGATACGGGCGGTCTCCACCGCGCGCGGAAGAGGGCTGGTATAGATGACCTCGAGCCCGGAGGGCTCGAGGGCCGCTGCGGCGCCGGTCGCTTCCAGGCGTCCCCGGGCGTTCAGCGGGGCGTCGCTGAATCCACGGAACCGCCGGTCGCGGTTCAGCTCGGTCTGACCGTGCCGCACAAGGTAGAGTCTCAAGGGTTGTTCCATGCCGAGTCCGCCGCCCGGGTGTATCCTGTTCTGCGCTACCGCTGGGAGCCCGGGATGTCAGCCCGGGTAAGGCCTTTACCTTACCGCACGCTGGCTGGCGGCCTTCGCCTCGCGGTAGCCGATAAGGGCGAAGTAAATGCCCCTGTCGTAGTAGAGGACGACCTTGTTGTTGAGCTCGAGGGTCTGGTAGATGTTGAGGTCGGTGGTCATCAGGCCCATTTCCAGGAGCGCCAGCCAGAGGTAGCGCTTCAGGAGGACCAGGACCATGATGACCTCTTCCAGGTCGAAGCCGCGGTGGTACATGGAGCTGCCGAAGTCCGTGTAGGTGTCCTTGATGTCCTTGCTCCCGGACGGGCTCAACCACCTGCTCAGGTTCGAGTACACGGTGATCGCCATGCGCATGCCCTCGTCCTCGGAGACGTTGTGCATGGTAGGGATGTAATGCGACTCCTGCATGTCGCGGTACCATCGCTGGCTGACCTCGCTGGACTTGCTCTCGATTATCTCTACTAACCGTTCCTCAAGTTCTGACACCGGTCCCCCATTCCATATAGGTCACTGTCAAATTATCGGCCAGCCGCCGAATTCAAGTCAACCGGAGGCGGGCGGCTCCGTCGCGCACTCCGAGACCTCGCCGGCGGCTACCTCGAGAGCATGAGGCAGAGCCCCCATCACGACCCCGAGGCACTCAGCCGCGCCCTTCGGGCTCCCGGGGAGGTTTATCAGCAGGGTCGTGCCCTTCATGCCGCAGACGGCGCGCGAGATCATAGCGTGCGGGGTCACCTTGAGGCTCTCGGCGCGCATCGCTTCGGCCATTCCGGGGATTTCTTTGTCTATCACGGCGAGGGTAGCCTCGGGGGTGACGTCCCGCGGGGAGAGACCCGTCCCACCGGTGGTGACGACCAGGTTGAGACCCTCCGAGCAGAGCTCGGAGAGCAGTTCCTTCAAGGCCTCGAGGTCGTCGGGTACTATCGCGGTCCTCTCGACCTGGATCCCCGCTCCCTCGAGCAGCTCGCGGACGACGGCCCCGCTCCTGTCCTCGCGCTCTCCGGCAGCTCCCTTGTCGGACACTGTCACGACGGCTGCGGTGAACCCGACCTGATCGCTTTTCATTCGTCCGCCTCTATCTCGATAGAGTCGCCGACCTCGACCTTGCCGCCCTTGAGGACGCGGGTGAAGATGCCCTCCTTCGGCATCACGCAGTCCCCAGCCTGGTAATAGATGGCGCAGGGCTTGTGACACTCCTTGCCTATCTGCGTCACCTCGAGCAGTACGTCGGAGCCTACCCTCAGCCGCGTCCCCAGCGGGAGCGAGACGAGGTCCACCCCCTGGGTGGTGAGGTTCTCGGCGAAGTCCCCCGGCCAGACGTCGAGCCCGGACAGCCTGATCTTGTCTATGCTCTCCACCGCGAGCAGGCTTATCTGCCTGTGCCAGTCCCCGGCGTGGGCGTCGTTCTCGAGGCCGTGCTCCTCGACGGCCAGGCAGCAGGTGACGTTCCGCTTCTTCTCACCGGTCTTCTCGGATATATTCACCGACACTACCATCGGCTCTTTGTCGCTCATGGGTCTCTCCGTGCCAGTCATAGAATCAGACATGACCCCGGGATATTACCGGTGCCAGTCGCCGGACTTGCCGCCTGATTTCCGCACCAGGCGCAGGGATGCCACCTCCATCCCGCGGTCGGCGGCCTTGCACATGTCGTATATGGTGAGCGCGGCCACGCCCGCCGCCACCAGCGCCTCCATCTCGACACCGGTTCGGTCGGTCGCGCGCGCCCTGGACTCAACCCTTATCCTCGAGCCCGTCTCGTCAACCTCGAAATCCACCGTGACGGAGTCTATCTGTAGAGGATGGCAGAGCGGGATCAACTCGTGGGTGCGTTTCGCGGCCATGATACCCGCGAGCCTCGCAGATGAGAACACGTCACCTTTGGCAACGCTGCCGCCGGTGATGAGCGCCAGGGTCTCGGGTTTCATCGAGACCCACGCCTCGGCGGTCGCCTCCCGGGCGGTGAGCTTCTTCTCGCCAACGTCCACCATCCTGGCCGCGCCCGATTCGTCCAGGTGGGTGAGTTCAGGCTTCTCCCTGTCCGCCAACTGTCCTCACCCCCCGATCCTCGACATGTGGTCGGCGGCCCTCACGTGCGCGCCCGGCGGCGGTTTCTGGTCCCCCTCGGCGCGCTTCCGCTCCAGCTCGTCCACTATTATCTCACGAAGCCGCTCGCCGCTCGCTCCGGAGCGCAGCTCTCGCTTGACGTCGTAGCCGTTCCGGTCGAAGAGGCACGTGCGCATCCTGCCGTCGGCCGTCAGTCGAAGCCTGTTGCAGGAAGGGCAGAAATGGCAGGAGACCGGGGAGATGAACCCCAGGGTCCCCTGAGCGCCCTTCATCCTGGCGTAGCTCGCCGGCCCCCACCCCTCCGGGGACTCGACGTCCTCGAGCTTTCCCGCGGCCTCCAGGCGCGCGCGGATGACGTCCGACGGCACGTACCACTTGCCGTGCTCGCCGAAGTAAGGCATGAACTCGATAAACCTGACGTGCACCGGGAGCTCGGACGCCATTCGGGCGAACGGCAGGGGGTCGTCGTTCAATCCCTTGAGGACCACCACGTTCACCTTGACCGGCTCGAGGCCTGCGTCGATCGCCGCCCGGAGCCCGGCGAGCGCGTCCTCCAGCTCCCCTACCCTGGTTATCGAGCGGTACGTCCCGGGGTCGAGGGTGTCCAGGCTTATGTTGACCCGCGCGAGCCCGGCCTCCCTGAGCTCCCCGGCGTACCGGGAGAGCAGCACGCCGTTGGTGGTCAGCGATACCTTCAGCCCGGGCTCCAGCCCCGAGAGCATCCTCACGAACCCTACCGCGCCCTTGCGCACCAGCGGCTCGCCCCCTGTGAGCCGGACGCGCGATATGCCCACGCCGCGGGCCGCTTCGGTGAAACGCAGGATCTCCTCGTAGGAGAGTATCTGCTCGTGGGACATGCTCTCGACGCCCTCGGCCGGCATGCAGTAGACGCAGCGCAGGTTGCAGCGGTCGGTTATCGATATCCGCAGGTAATCTATTACCTGTTCGGGCTTTTCCTCCATCCGTTCCTTCTCTTCCGGCATCCTGGATTCCTAGCCTAGCGGGACCTCCTCGCCCGAGGACGAGAGGTCGTAACCGCCCAGCTCTTCCACCTCCCTGCGGTAATCGGGATCAGCCAGCACGCGCACGAGGGCCTCGTGGCCCCTGGTCCCAACGAATGATCTCAAGACCAGCAGGTCGTACCGCTCGCTCGCCACCGGGATGAAATCCAGCTTGAGCGCGGTCGCGGCCGCGAGCACGCCCAGCCCGACGTCCGCTGTGCCGCCCGCTACCGCGGCGGCGACGGCGGTATGCGTGAACATCTCCCGGTCGTAGCCCCTCACAGCCCCCGGGTCCAGGCCCTCCTCCTTCAAACGGTAGTCGAGCAACAGCCGCGTGCCCGACCCTTTCTGCCTGTTGACGAAGAGCACGTCGGGGCGCGCCAGGTCGGCTATCCCGGCGATGCCCATGGGGTTGCCGGGCCGCACCATCAGCCCCTGGGAGCGCAGCCCCAGGGTGATGAGCACCGCCTCCTCCCGGGATAGCTGGCGGAGTACATAGGGCACGTTGAAGGCCCCTGTCTCCGGGTCGAGCAGGTGGGTGCCCGCGATGTGCGCCTGCCGCTGCTTGACCGCCAGGATGCCGCCCATACTGCCGACGTTTGCCGACGCCAGGCTGAGCTCGGGGTCCTCGAGCCTAATGCGGCCGGCCAGCAGGTCGAGCGAGACGTCGTGACTGCCCACCGCCAGGATGGTCCCGTCGATGTTGACGTCGCGGTCGTGCAGCAGGACCTCGACGCTCTCCCACCTGCCCACGCCCTCGCTCCGGGCAGGGACACGCACCACCCCGTCGGAGCGGACCAGCGACATGGAGACGCCGGAGCCCCTCGGCAGCGGCACCGCCACCACCTCACCCTCGACCCGCCCCACCTTCACCTGTACGAACTCGTCGAATCCAGGCGCCGAGAATATCTTGCGGGCGAGCCGCGCCTCGATCCTCGAAGCGGGCCTGCCGGGAAGGCCGACCAGCTCCATCAGCATCGGCGCCAGGAACTCCTCTGCCCCCCGGTAGTTAGCAACCGGGAAGCCGGGCAGCCCTATGACAGGCTTCCCCCGGGCAGCGCCCAGCACGACCGGCTTGCCCGGCCTCATGGCCACGCCGTGCACAGCCACCCTGCCCAGTTCCTCGACGATGGACCTGGTGAAGTCCTCGCGCCCGGCCGAGGTGCCCGCGTTTACGACGACCACGTCCGCTGAATCGAGCGCGCCGGCAAGCGACCTCTTGATGGTGCCGTAATCGTCGGGCACCAGGTCGAGGCGGACCGGCTCGGCGCCGGCCTCCCGCACGAAGGCGGAGAGAGTCCTCGAGTTGCTCTCCATCACCTTGCCCGGGGCCAGGAGCTCGGGGTCCTCGACCAGCTCGGTGCCAGTCGGGATTATCGCGACCTTCGGCCAGGGCCGGACCGGGACCTCGACGAACCCGGCGTTCAGCAGGGCGCCGATGTCCACCGGCCTTATCCTGTGTCCCGCGGGGAGCACGAGCTCGGTCTGAACGATGTCCTCTCCCAGGGGCCTCACGTGCTGCCAGGGAGCCGCCGGCTTTGTTATCTCGTAGGCCCCACCGCCCAGTTCGTTCAGCTCCTCGACCATGATCACCGCGTCGAAACCGCCCGGCAGGGGCTCCCCGGTATCTATCAGCTCGATGTCGACACCCAGGCGCAGTGTCACCGGAGACGCCTCAGTCGCGCCGTAAGTCGCCTCAGCCCTTACCGCGACCCCGTCCATCGCTGAAGAGTGGAACGGCGGGGACGACTGGCGGGCGAAGAGGGGCTCAGCGGTCACCATGCCCAGCGTATCCGAAGTCGCCACCCTGACCGGCTCGAGCGGCATCCTCACGCCTTCGGCCCGGCACAGCGCCAGCCAGCGCTCCATCGCCTCCGACAGTTCGACGTTATCCAGGTATATGTTGCGTTCCATCATCCGAACAGCTCCACTGTCACCGTCTCTCCCTGCTCGATCCCCTCTGAGCCCTCCGGTATCCTGACCTGCCCGTGCGCACGGGCGAGCGTCCCGATGAGCGATGACCTGCCCAGGACCGGCGAAGCGACGAGCGCCATGCCCTCGGTCCTGAGCGACACCGGTACCAGCTCGAGGCGTCCGGTGGCCGATGAGACCGACCTGTCCAACCTCGCCTCCACGACGCGCGGCGCGCGGCTCCAGGGCCCGGGAACCAGTCCCCTGAGATGCCCGAGCAGGGGCAGCATCACCTCGCGGAAGACGGCCAGGGCGGATGCCGGGTTGCCCGGCAGGCCTATTGCCGGCTTCCCGCCGCACACGGCGATGAGCGTCGGCTTTCCCGGCTTGAGGTAGAGGCCGTGCGCCAGCACGCCCGGCTCTCCCAGTGCGTCCAGCACGTCTACGGTCACGTCCCTCACTCCCGCTGAGCTCCCCCCGCTGATCACCAGCGCGTCGCAGGAAGCTAGCGCTTCGCGGGCCGCCGCCAGCAGCGCCTCCAGGTCATCCCCTACGATGCCGTAGTTCCGCGCCAGGCAACCGGCCTGCTCGACCGCCGCCGCGAGCGCGGGCGAGTTAACGTCCCTCACCTGGCCGGGGCCCGGCTTCGACCCGGGCGGGACCAGCTCGTCGCCGGTGGAGACGATACCTACTACCGGGAGCGCGAACACCCGCACCTCTTGTATGCCCAGGCCGGCAAGCGCACCGAGCTGGGCGGGGCCCAGCTCCTGGCCGGCGGTGAACAGCGTCGAGCCCCGGGACACGTCCTCGTCGGGACCGACCACGTTCTCACCGGGCGCCACGCCCTTTACGACCTCGATCGTGCCGCCTGAGAGCTCGGTGTTCTCGACCATCACCACCGCGTCCGCGCCGCCCGGCAGGATGCCCCCTGTGGAGATGCGCGCCGCCTGCCCCGGGACTACCTCGAGCCCGGCGGCGGAACCCATTGGGACCTCGCCGACGAGGTCCAGGTACGCCGGTAGCCCCTCTCCGGCCCCGAACGTGTCCGACGCCCGCACCGCGTAGCCGTCCATGCTCGAGCGGGCGAATCCCGGCAGGTCCTCCGGGGCCTCGACGTCACCGGAGAGCACCCTGCCCAGCGCCCTGTCCGCTGGGACTGTCTCTTCTCCAGGACGCGGCTCCGGGAGCGCTCCGAGCAGCTCTTCGACCGCCTCAGGCAGGCTCTTTAACTTAAGAAAATTCTCTGCCAAACCTCTATGCTCCACTGACGTGCACATCGGGGTCAGGTCCCGTTGTGCATTTCCTCAGGCAAACGCACCGACTTCCTTCAAATGCACAACGGGACCTGACCCCGATGTGCACTTCTATTGTACGCAAAGCAGGACGGCGGCTCATTGACGACGCTCACCGGTGCCCGGCTCACCTCTCGATCACAACAACGGCTGTCGCCTTGAACCGCGCCTCCACCTGTGAGCCGACATCGAGTCCCAGCTCCTCGAGGGAGCGCCGCGTAACGACCGCAACGAGCTGGAACGGGCACTCGATCGTGACCCTGGCGACAGGCCCTCGGAGGTCGACGGCGGCGACCCTTCCGGGCAACCGGTTGCGTGCGCTCGACAACTCGTCCTCGCACGGAGCGGGCGTGAGCGAGACATCCTCCGGCCTCAGCCCCACCTTCACTCTCTCTCCCGGCTGGAGGTCCGCGACCGCCTCGATGCGGTGCCCGCCGACATCGATGTGAGCGAGGCCCTCCTCGGAGGAGACCACCTCCCCGTCATAGATATTTTCAAATCCTATGAAGCCCGCCGCGAATTCGCCGCTCGGCTGGTAGAAGATGTCGCGCGGCGATCCCTGCTGGACTATCCTTCCCTCGTTGAGAAGGACCATGCGGTCCGCCAGCCTGGCAGCTTCGTCCTGGTCGTGTGTCACGAACACCGCCGTCATGCCGAGCCTGTGCAGGAGCTCCCTGACCTCCTCCTGGAGGTCCCGCCGGGTAGGAGCGTCCAGGCTCGCGAACGGCTCGTCGAGCAGTATGACTTCGGGCTCTATCACCAGTGCCCGGGCCAGGGCCACCCTCTGGGCCTCGCCGCCAGAAAGCGTGGTGACGTAGCGGTCCTCGAGGCCGTCGAGCTTGACGATCCTGAGCATCGCCGCCGCCCTGGCTGCCCTGACCTCGGCCGGCACTCCGCGGACCTTCAACCCGTATGCCACGTTCTCTCCAACCGTCCCCCTGAAGAGCAGGGGGTCCTGGAATATCAGGGCCATCCTCCGGGACACCTCGACACGCCCGCGCCCCTCGAGCCCCTGTATCTCGGTGCCGGCGAGCATGACCCTGCCCGAGGTGGGAGGCTCCAGGAGGTTCAGGATGCGCAGGAACACGCTCTTGCCGGCCCCGCTCGGCCCCAGCACCACCAGTATCTCACCGCGGCTCACCGCGAAACGCTCGACGTCGAGGACGAGCCTGTCCCCGAAAGCCTTGGTGAGATCGACGGCCTCCAGCAGCGGTGCCTGGATTTCGATATCGCCTTCAACCATGGATGTAAGCCCCGGTCAGTCCTTTTGTCTCGGCGGCCTGCCTTCCCTTGTCAGCCTGGAGGCGGGTCAGGAATATGTTCACAACAATGGCGATCATGATGAGTATGATGCCCGCGGCGAGCGCCTGGTCCATGTATCCCTTTCGGGTCTCCTGGACGATGTAGGTGGTGAGCACCTGGGTGTCCCCCTTGATGTTCCCACCTACCATCAGCACCGCCCCTACCTCGGAGACCACCCCCCCGAACCCGGCGATGACGGCGGCCACGAGTCCGGCGCGCGCCTCGCGGAGCTTGACGTAGACGGACTGCACCCGAGTCGCTCCCAGGCTCCTGGCCTGCATACCTATCCGGGGATCGACGTCCTCCAGCGACGCGTTCGTGAATCCCGCGACTATGGGCGCCGCGAGGACCACCTGGACCATTATCATCGCGGTCGGCGTGTAGAGCAGGTCCATGAATCCCAGCGGACCACTCCGGGACAGCAGGAGTACGAACAGCACGCCCATGACGACAGGCGGAAGGCCCATCATCGCGTGTGTGAGCACCAGCGCGGTCTTTCGCCCCGGGAACCGGAACTCCGCGAGCGCCACCCCGGCCGGAATGCCTATGACGGACCCGATGATGGTCGCGACGCCGTTAACGAAAAGACTGAGGAGCACTATCCTGTAGAACTCCCAGTCGAACGAGAACAGCATGTAGAACGCTTCCCTGAACGCCCTCAGGATATAGATCATCTCAATCGCCTTCCAAAAATCCCGGCAGGACCGGCCGGGAGCCGCCCACTGAAAAGGAGGCTCCCACTGGCCCCGGTGATCCGTTATTCCGTGCTCTCGCCCATGCCTCGCGTCTCGCCCTTCGACGTGGGAATGAACAGCTGCACGCCGTTCTTCTTGTATGCTTCGATGAGCTTCTGCCCCTCGTCGCTCGAGAGGAACTCGGCGAAGTCGGCCGCCCCTTCCGTGTTCAGCTCGAGATCAGGGAACTTGTCCGGATTAACCACTATGACGCTGTACGGGTTCCGCAGGGAGTTATCGCCCTCCAGGAGAACCACGAGCTGGACGGTGCCCTCTCGCGCGGTGAACGTCGCGCTGTCGCTGAGAGTGTAGCCCTGCTTTTCGTTGGTAATGGTGAGCGTCTCGCCCATGCCCTGTCCGGTCTCGATGTACCAGGGCTGTCCCTTCGGATCGACTCCAGCCTGCTTCCAGAGCTCGAGCTCCTTCTTGTGCGTCCCCGAGTCATCGGCGCGGCTCACGAAGATCGCCTTGCCCGCCGCGCCGGCCTCGGCGATTCTTTTAAACGCGTCCGACCCGGTCTTCACTCCCTTGACCCCGGCGGGGTCCGCTTCCGGGCCGACTACTATGAAGTTGTTCTCCATCACCTCGACCCGCTCCAGGCCGAATCCGTTCTTCACGAACTCGTCCTCGGAGGTCTTGGCGTGCACCATCAGGACGTCGGCGTCGCCGCGCTCGCCCATCTTCAAGGCCTCGCCGGTACCGACCGCTATGACCTTGACCTTGACGTTGTACTTCTCCTCGAACTCAGGAAGTATCTCGTCGAGCAGGCCGGAGTCCTGCGTGCTGGTCGTCGTGGCCAGCACGAGCTTGGTCGGCTCGCCCTGCCCGCACCCGGCGGCCAGGAGGCCCGCTGCCGTGGCGAATAACGCTATGAGGATCACTGCTACGAATGTCTTCCTGTACATGCCATCTCCTGTCGTCTCAACCTCTCCGAGGAGAGGTCGGCACGGGGGCTCCGCGCCCCCAGCCTCTCCTTTCCAAACACGGGAGGCACAACGGTTTCCAGTCGTACCCTTTCGCCCTGGGGCCGTGGCCAAGGCTTTAGGCCCTTCGGGTCGGAGAGCTATCTCCTGTACCACCTCCTTAGTTCGAGCCTGCCGCACGCAGGTAAAGAAAAAACCTGCCGCGCGAAAAGGCAGGTGCTCTGTCTCTGTCCTTCTCCTTTCCAAGCACGGGAGGCATCGCGGTTTCCCGCGTATACCCTTTCGCCCTCGAGCCGTGGCTTTTGCTTTAGGCCCTTCGGGTCGGAGAAACGGCTATTCTGTTTCAAAGATTGAACCACAACCAGCGACCGAAGGTCAAAGAGCCGGCTCTCTTGCAGTGGCGCTGATCACGCGGGAGGGGGCGCGGGCCTCGGTGCCTCGGGGCGGCCGGAGAGGTTGAACTTGACCGGCCAGGGGCGGAACGAGACGAGGAACGCGACCAGCCCCGTGATAAGGAACAGTATCACCCACAGCGAGGTGAACGCCCTTCCAAGCGCGAGAGCCGACTCCCTCAGGAGCGTTGTGGTAGGGAACGGTATGGAGATGCCCTTGAGAACGCTAGGGTACTTGGCATCCAGCATGCCGAAAGCGAACTGCCCGAGGCACAGTGACATCCAGGCCAGACCGGTGGACAGAAGGCCCAGCTTCCAGCTGAAGTGCCTGCCCGAAGCGAACACTACGACTATGCCGACCGCGAACCCAATCACCCAGCCGAAGATCCAGCGCCCGGAGTGGCGCCACCATTCGAATCCCGCGTACGCCGCTGCCAGGACGACCGCGGTCAGCAGGCCGAAGAAGACCGCCTTGAAGTAAGACGGCTGCCCGGTAACGGCCCCGTCGTAGTCATCGGGGAGCTGCATAGCAACAACCCGGTCGGAGGACTTTTTCCGCTCTTTCTTGGCTTTCCGGGTGGGGAGCCTCGGCGCGTACTCGTCACGCATGAGCGAATCGTCCGCCGGAACTACCGCCTCGCGAGCTTCCGCCGCCCCTGGAGCCGCCGCCGCGGGCGGCACCGGGGCGGGTGCCTCGAGCTGCGGCTCGGCCGGGGCGCCGCCGAAAGGCTCCGGCTGCCGCGCGCCGCGCCCGGCGGTGCGCCTGGGTCCTTTCAGCTCTCCCCAGAACTCATCCTTTTCTTCCGTTGAGAGAGTCGGCTCCGGCGCGGCCTCGCCTGCTCGCTTTCCCCTTCTTCCGGATGGCTTTTCTGCAGGCTTCTTCAGCTTCCTGGGCTCCTTCCGGCGCTTCCCTTCAACCACCGCCGGTGCCTCCGGAACCGCCGGTACGGGGGACGGAACCGCGGGCGGGGTGACGGGAACACCTGCGGGGCGCGGGGGCGCTGCCCCGGGCGGGGACACCAGCTGCGCCGGCGGAGCCTGCTCGGCCACCGTCCAGGGAATCTCCGCTCGAGGCTCCGGGGGCGTCTGCGGCGGCGCTGCGGCAGGCTGCGATTCGACGCGCGGCGGAGCCTGTGCCGCGGGGGGCGGACCCGTCTCCACGCCCGGAGGCGGGACCGGCGGCACACGCTCGACCGATGGAGACGGAGCGGCCGTAGTAGGCGGCACGGTGTATTCCGTGGGAGCCGAGCTCGGGGGCGGAACGGTGAATTCGGCTGGAGGCGGCGGGGCCTGGGGCGCCGGAGGCACCGTGTGTTCCACGGTCGGCGCGGCCGGCGCCGTCGGAACCGTATGCTCGATCACAGGTGGTGCCGCCGGGGCGGGTGGCGCCTGCGGCGGCATGGGCGGCACCGCGGCGGGAGGCGGTGGCGCGGCCTCCGGGACGGCGCCACGTTCGCGCTTCCTCCGGGGCTCCTTGACCTGGGCGGGCTTCTGCTGACGCGGCTTGCCCTTGGCCGGACGCGCGCTCATCTGCGAGGCGAGCCTCTGCACCTGAGCCGCGTGGCAGTCAGGGCACTGGTAGGTCTCGTTTGTCTCGCTTATGCATACGCGGCAGAACTTCTGACCGCAGTTAAGGCAGGCCAGGTACGCGTCCTGGCCAGGGTGCCATTTACAGTCCAAACCGTCCCCCTGTCGTCATGTCAATTATAGGGTAACCGGCCCCCGGGCACACATGTTCGACATCGTTGATGAAACCAGCGGGAACCATGGGGCTCCCGCCGGCGTTTACTGGCTCTTGTCCCTCTGGAGGGCCTTACGCCCATCAGGGAGGTATGGCCTCCTTGTAGACGTTGATGCTCGTCGCGTACAGGTACGGGCCGAGCAGGCCGTTGTCCTGCCGCGTCTTCATCGTGACCCACCTGAGCGGGTCGTTCGGGTTGTTGGCCATCTGGGCGACTATGAAGTTGACGGCGTTTTCGTCGTTCAGCGCGATCATTAGCTGCCTGGCCATCGCCTGCGCTCCGGGAGTGTCCAGCGCCTGCGTGATGTTGTACGTTGCCGCCGGGTTGGCGTTGAGGTCGGCGATGACCGTGTTCAGGAAGGCACGGCCGTTCGCGCTGTTGAGAACGCTGGCCGTAGCGGCCGGGTCCATCCCGCCGAGTATCTCCCCGAGGAACGCGCCGTTGTTGTTGAGCAGGGCCGCGACCACGTGTGGGTCCAGCCCGCCCAGGGCGACCGGCCTTACCAGGTCGTACAGCGCCCCCCTGGGGCCGCCGGGGTCGTAGCTGCGCAGCGTCGTGTTGCGCATCGCCTGGTTTATCACGTCAGCGTCGAGGTTGGCGATGAGGCCGCTGATGAACGGCCCGCTGTTGTTGACCACGTTCGCGAGCATGGTCGGGCTCAGGCCGGTGGGCTCCATCAGCGACTCGGTGAACCCCGGCGTGTTGTTCATGGTCTGGGCCAGCACCGCCGGGTTGAGCCCGACCGCCGGGTCGAGCATGTTGTTCAGCAGAGCCTGGTTTGCGTTGAGCGCATCTGCGAGCACGTCCGGCGCGAGCTTCCCTATGATCCCGGTCAGGAACGTGCCGTTGCTGTTGACTATGTAGGCGACGACCTCCGGGTCGAGGTACCTGATGAGCTCGCTGGAGGCCCCCATGGAGTCGTTCATCACTCCGGCAACCACGCCGGGGTCCAGCAGCGAGACCAGGTTCGCCGCCCAAGCGGCGTTGGCATCGATCGCATCCGCCGTAGCCTGAGCGTCCAGCTTGCCCAGGAGCCCGGTCAGGAACGACTGGTTGTTATTGACGATATTCGCTATCACTCCGGCATTGAGCTTGCCGAGGAGGTTCCTGAGGAACGTGGGGTCGTCCATCCCCTGGGCGAGCCCGGCCGGGTCCAGCTTGCCCACCAGCCTGGTGAGGAAGTCACCGTTATCGTTGACCACTCCTGCAACCACCGAAGTATCGAGGTTGGCGACCAACTCCGCGGTCCATCCCCAGGTCGAGCTCAACAGCTCGTTGAGTTTGTCAAGGTCGATGTAGGAGAGCAGGCCTTTGACGAAGCCCGGGTTCTGGTTTATCGCGTTCGCGGTCCCCGCCGTTGACAGGTTGCCCAGCAAGCCGGCCAGGAAAGCTCCGTTGGCGTTCACCGCGCCGGCTATCGGGTCCGGCGTGAGCTTGGCGACGATCCTGTTGGCCATGTCGGCGTTGTTGGCGACCGCTGCCAGGAACTCGGTGGAGAGGTGCCCCACCATGCCCGAGACGAAAGGCGAAGAGTTGTTGACCACCGAGGCCAGTGCGCCCGGGTCCAGGTAGCCTATGAGCGCCGAAGTGAAGTCAGTCGTGATGGAGACACTCGCGGCAAGCGAGGACGGGCTGAGCTTCCCGAGGAACCTCGCGATGAAACTGGTGTTGTTGGCTATCGTAGCCACGAAGTTCGGGCTGATGTTCATCGCTACTTCATAGGTGAAGGCCTCGGTGTCCTTCATCGTCCTGGCCAGCGCGTCCGGGTCCATCGACCCGAGGAGCGCGCTCAGGAACGACTGGTTCGCGTTCACGATGCCGGCGAGGACCCCGGTGTTCAGCTGGGGCATCAGCCTCGAGATGAGCGTCGGCCGGTCCGCGAGGCCCTTGGAGAGCGCGGCGGCGTCCAGCTTGCCCAGTAGGTTGGCCACCCAGGGCCCGTTCGCGTTGACGACGGCGGCCAGCGCATCGGGGTTTATGAGGCCGACGAGCTTGCTGGCGAACTCGGGGTTGGCGTTGAGGGCCGAGGCGGCGACCTTGTAATCGGTCAGGCTGAGGACCTGGTTCAGGAACTGGCCGTTCTCGTTCACGGCGTTCGCAATGACCTGGGCGTCGAGCTCCGCGACCAGGTCGGAGAGGAACGGACCTATCTGGTTCACTATCGTCGCGGTGGCCTCGGGGTCCGAGTTCGCCATGACCTCGGTCAGGAACTTCTCGTTCTTGTTGACGGCGCCCGCCACCACCTTCGGGTCGATGAGGGAGACTACCTCAATCACCCACTCCGGGTTCTCGTTCACCGCGTTGGCGGTCCCGGTGGGGTCGAGCTCGCGCATGACCTCCGTGAGGAACTCCGGGTTGTCCTGGATGGCCTGGCCGACGGCCTTCGGGTCCAGCGCGCCGATGAGGCCGCTCAGGGTCTTGGCGTTGCTCAGCTTACCGATGATAGGCCCCAGGGGGCTGCGGGGAGGCACGAACGCCACCACCGCCAGGACCAGGGATCCCACCACCAGAAGTATCACTACCGCGTTTATGATCTTCTGGAGACTCGGGTTATAGAGCATCTTTCCGTCTCCCGCCTTTCGTATACTCCCGTGTTCTCGCTACCATGGAGGAAGCGGCTCGTCGATAGTCGAGTTCCTTCTCGCGTCGTGGAACTGCACGTTCGCGTTGAGTGCAATACCCCCGATGAGTCCCTGCACCATGTCGATCAACCACTGCGGGACGGCGGGGTCGTGATACTCGATGGCGACTATCTTGGTTGCCCCGTACATCATCACGTTTCGCAGCACGTTCTGGTTTGGAGCCCACCCGGTTCCGGTGCGCGGATTCGTTCCTGCGTGCGCCACGGGGCCGGCGATGGCATTCACGATGACGTCGGGGCTCAGGCCGCTCATGAGTCCCCTTATCATGTTCCCGGTGTTCACGAGCAGCGTCCGAGTGCCGGTCGGGCTCATGCTGGCCATGACCCCCGAGACCAGTTCCCGGGTTTCACTGTTACTCAGGATGGGTACCAGGATGTCCGTGTCGATCCCCGCCGGGGCCGGCGCGAGCAGCGCCTCGGTCATTTCCGGGTGCGCGCTCATGGCGTCGGCAATCACGCCGCCGTCGAGCAGGCCCACCAGCTGGTTGGCCATGTTCTGGACGCCCGGAGAGTTGTTGACGATGTCCGCGATGTCAGTAGTGTTCGTGTAGGTGAGCATCTCCTGCAGGAACGCCCCGTTCTGGTTGACAGCCGAGGCGACCACGCCGGGGTCCAGCACCGCCAGCAGGTTTGAGATGAACGCACCGTTGTTGTTGAGGAGCCCCGCGACGACGGCGGGGTCGAGGCCGTCGGAGAGCAGCCTCTCGGTGAAGTTCGCGCCCTGCGGGCTGTTCATTGGAGTGACCAGGCTCTGTATGGCACCGGTGTCGTTCCCTATCTGTGTGAGAAGGTTCCTGATAAACGTCCCGTTCGCGTTGACGGCGTTGCCCAGCACCTGGGTGTCCAGCTGGGGGAGCAGCGCAGTCAGGAAGTTGCGGCCCTGCACGGTGTTGAGAGCGCTCGCGGTCACCTGCGGATTCAGGTTGTTCATCAGTCCGGTCAGGAAGTCCCGGTTGTTGTTGACCACCCCGGAGATGACGCCGGCATCCAGGAGGCCGATGAGGTCGCTTGTCAGCTGCGGGTTGGCGTTCATCGCGTTCGCGAGGACTGTTGTGTTCAGCTTTCCGACAAGGCCGGTGAGGAAAGCGCCGTTGGCGTTGACCGCGCCGGCGACCACCGTCGTGTTCAGGTACTGCATGAGCTCCTTGGTCATGTCCGGGTTGTCATTGAGAGCGGCCGCAACGACCGCCGGGTCGAGCTTGCTCAACAGGGCCGCCAGGAACGCCCCGTTCTGGTTGACCGCCCAGGCCGTGTTCGCCGGGTTCATGGCGACCTGCAGCTGGGCCACCCAGTCGGTGTTGTTGTTCACTATCCCGGCAATCACCTGGGGGTCGAGCTTCCCGATGAGCGTGGCCATCATGCCGCTGTTCGCGTTGAGGGCCCCCGCGAGCGACACCGGGTTGAGCTTGGCTATGACGTTGGTGAGGAACGCCTCGTTCTTCACGATGTTGGCTATGACCTCGGGGTCGGTGTTGTTCGTGAGCGTCACTACGAACGGGATGTTGCTGTTAAGCACGCTCGCGATGACCGACGGGTCGAGCCCGTTCAACAGCCCGCTGGTGAAGCCGCCGATCTGGTTCACCAGCCCCGCGATCGACGCGGGCGACAGCTTCCCGATGAGCCGCGCCGTCATCGCCTGGTTGTCGGTGACCGCCTTAAGCACCTGGGGAGAGAGCCCCGCAAGCAGCCCGGCCACCATGTTGCCACTCTGGTTGACGACTCCCGCTATCACCGTAGGGCTGAGCATGCCGATCAACCTCGTGGTGAACGTCGGGTCCTGGTTGAGCGCGCGCGCCAGCATGCTCGGGCTGAGCTTGCCCACCAGGCTCGAGAGGAAAGGCCCGCTGCTGTTGAGGATGCTCGCGAGCACCCCGAGGTTGATGAAATCTATCGCCCTCGCGGTCACGTCGGCGTTTGCGTTCAGGGCGTTCGCAACTACGTCCGGGCTCAGCAGGCCCACCAGCTGCGTGACGAACGACTCGTTGGCGCTGACCGCGTCCGCCAGGACCTTCGGGTCGAGAAGGGCGGTCACCTTGTTCGTGAAGTCCATGCTGGTCTTCATGGTGTCAGCGACAGCCTGCGGGTCCATTTCCCCGATGAGCTCGGAGAGCCACTTGCCGTTTGCGTTGACCGCGTCGGCGACCACCTGCGGCTCCAGGTAAACTGTGACCTCGACCACGACGTCCTGCACCCCGGCGTCACTGGTTGCCGCGGCCATGACCGCGGGGTCGAGATAGGAGATGAGCTCGGTGAGGAACTCGCCGTTTGCGTTGACCGCGTCGGCGATGACCTCGGGCTCGATGTCCGCCAGCAGCTTGGACATCATCGTCGGGTCCGCGTTCAGGGCGGCTGCCAGGACCTTGGGGTCGAGGCCTGAGATCATGCCCGTGAGCAGCCCCTTCTGGCTGGCGACCTTGCCCAGGAGAACCCCTATCGGGCTCTTGGCAGGGATCACCATCGTTATGCCCAGGATGAAAGTAGCCAGCAGCAGCAGCACGACCGCTATATTTACTACTCCCTGTACTCCCCGCGATAGTAACATCCTAACTAAGCCTCCAGTCCAAAGAGCCCTTATTCCTCAGTCGTCGTAGCCCGGGTAATCCATCGCTCCCTCTACCATGTCCCTGACCCAGAGGTCGGCAACCGCCTTTATCCACTGAGGCCACCCGAACAGCCCCAGCAGCGGGACCCTGGCCCACACCCTCACCCTTATCTTCAACTTGGCAAAGATGTTGGCGTCACCCAACTGCACGCTCTCGGTGAGGACGCCCGGGTTGAGCATGCCCAGCAGGTCTCCCATCATGTTGGGGTTCGCGTTCAGCGCGGTGGATATGATAGACGGGTCGACGTAGGAGAGCATCTGCCCCGTCGCCGCCGGGTTCGCGTTCATGGCGGTGGCCAGCACCGCAGGGTCGAGGCCGCCCGGTGAGGTGATGAGCTGCAGGATGAGCCCGCCGGGGACCCCTGAGACGTTTGGTGTGTTCACCAGGTCCGCTATGACCGTCGGGTCGGTGCCGCCGATGAAGTCCGCGAGGAACGCCTCGTTGGAGTTGACCGCGTCCGCGATCGCCTGCAGCGCCCCGGGTGTCGTGCCTATCGCCCCCATGACCCGCGCCAGGAAATCGTTGTTGCCCTGCGCGAGGTGGACGCGGTGCATCATCTCGGCCATGCCCTGCGCGTCCAGGTTCGCCACCAGCAGGCTGACGAAGTCCGGGTTTGCCTCTAGCGCGGTGGCCACTATGTTCTCGTCGAGGTTCTGGAGCAGCCCCTCCAGGAACGCCGGGTTGTTGTTGACGGCGCCCCCGATTACCTCCTCGTCGAGGTAGGTCATGAGCTGCGTGACGAAAGCCGGGCTCTTCTTGGTGGCCTCCTTGACCACCGCGGGATTGAGCCCCGCAATGAGGTCGGTCACGAACTGCTCGTTGGCGTTCAATATGCCCCCGACGGTGGCCGGCGAAAGGTAGTTCAAGAGGTCAACGGTCATCTGCGGGTTGCTGTTGACCGCGGTCGCCACCACCGAGGCGTTGAGGTTTCCGACCAGGTTTCGCAGGAACGTCCCGTTGCCGTTGACCACGTTGGCGACGACCGAGGGGTCCGTCTCTCCCATGACCGCGGTCAGGAACGGCCCGTTGTTGTTGAGCACGCCGGCAAGCGCGGTGGGGCTCAACTTGCCCAACAGCCCGGTGAGGAAAGGCCCGTTGGCGTTGACTATCTTTGCCGTTACCTGCGGGTCCATCTTGCCCAGCAGCTGATTGATGAGAGAGCCGCTGTCGTTCACCACGCCGGCAATGACGTCGGGGCTCAGGTTACCGATGAGGTCCTTTGCGGCCTGCGGCGCCGAATCGAGCGCCGCGGCGAGCACCTGCGGATTGAGCTTCTTGATGAGGGCGTCCAGGAACGCCTGGTTCGAGTTGACGATGCCGGAGACGATCGACGGGTCGGCCGCGGTGAGCACCTTGCTGAGGAACGCCTGGTTGTTTGCGACGGACGCGATGAGGTCGGGCGACACGCCGCCCACGACGTCCGCCAGGAACTGCTTGTGGGCGTCCATGGTCTTCGTCATCTCGGCCGGGTCCAGGTTCTGGACCAGCGCGATGAGGAACGAGCCGTTGGCGTTGAGCGCCCCGGCCACGGCGGCGGGATTGATGGCCCCGACCACCCTGAGCATGAAGCCCTGGTTATTGATTATGTCAGCCACGACAGTCGGATCCATGGAGTTCAGCAGCTTGGGCACGAACGATGCGTTCGCGTTGACGACCCCCGCGAGTACGTTAGGGTTGAGGCTGCCGAGAAGCCTGGCCAGCCAAGCCCCGTTGCTGTTCACGGCCAGTGCCAGCGGCTCGGGCTTGGTGTTCCTCATCATGGCCATGATGAACGCTTCATTGGAGTTCACCGCGTTCGCTATGACCCCGGTGTCGAGCCTGCCGAGCACCGCGCCGAGGAAAGCGCCGTTGTCATTCACTATCTTCGCCGTGTTCGCCGGGTCCATCAGGCCCATGACGGCGGTAAGGAAAGGCCCGTTGTTGTTTACGGCATCCGCGATTACCACAGGCGACAGGAACGAGATGAGGCTCGTCACGAAGGCGCCGTTCTCGTTCAGGATGGTCGCGATGACCTGCGGGTCGAGGTACTGCATCAGGTCTGCGGTCAGCTCGGAGTTGGCCTTGACGACCCTGGCGAGCATCTCCGGGTCGAGGTACTTGATGAGCCCACTGACGGTCTTGCCGCTCTCGTTGAGGATGCGGGCCAGCACCTTCGGCTCGAGCATCCCGATGAGCTTGACGCTCATCTCCGGGTTCTTGTTGACGGCGACCGCCACCACCTGCGGAGGCAGGGCAGCCATCGTCTCCGTGACGAACTGGGGGTTCTCGTTGATGGCCTGGGCGACCGCCTTTGGGTCAGTGTTCTTTAGCATGCCCTCCAGGATGTACTTCTGGTTGGCGAGCGTTCCGACCACCTTGCCCACCGGCGTCTTGTTCGGCATCGCCATGAGGCCGCCCACAATGAGCGTGACGAGCAGCAGCACAATGACCGTCGCGTTCACCAGTGCCTGCAGCCTGGAGTTCAACAGGAGGCTCCCGCCGGCCGCGGTCTTCGCGGCGCGCGCGCTCTTCCGCGGCGGCCCCGCCGCCGCGGCTCCCGCCGCGGCTGCAGCCACTGGAGCCGCGCCCATGCCGGCGGACAGGACCCTCTGCCGGTACGCCTGCCGGGCCTCAGGGCTCATCGCCAGTTGCTGGGCGCTCTCGACCTTCAGGGCCGTCTTGAGGAACGGCTCCAGCTCATCTCGGATGTCCGGGTGCTTGTTAAGGACATCCTCGAGCTTGCCCGGGTCCTTTCGGACAACCTCGAGCAACCTGTCGAAAAGGTTACCTGAATCTTCATTCAAGCTAACCACTTCCCACCTTCCATTTTAAGAACATCACGACACTAGGATTTCCCGATATTCTAAACGCTTTCTCTCCCGCAAAGATACGGGTCGAGGGCGAAGCAAGCGAGAAAGTGAAAGGGCTACCGGACCCGATTATGAGGATTCCGCGTAATCGGGCCCGCTCGAGTTGCCGAGGATCCGGTTGAGGGAGAGAAGCCCGCGCTTCTGGGTGGACTTTACCGCCCCGACCGAAATCCCCATGATCTCCGCCACCTGGCCGTTCGAGAGGTTGTCGATGAACTTGAGCACCAGCACCTCTCGCTGGTTGTGGGTGAGCTTCTGCATCGCCCCGTACAGCCGTTCGCTCTCCATGTCCGCCATCACCGTCTCAACGGGATTGCCCCTGGTGGACGCCGCCGGGGGCTGCTCCTCCATCGGCACGTTCTCCCGCTTTGATTCCCTGCGGAAGTAGTCGACCACAAGGTTGTGCGCGATACGATACAGCCATGAGCTGAATGCCACGTCTCGCAGCTCGTACGAATCGAGGTTTTCGAAGGCCTTGAGGAATGTCTGGCCGGTGAGGTCCTGCGCTTCAGTGAAATTCCCGACCTTGTAATAGATGTAACGGAAGATCTGGTCCACGTACTCGTCGTACAGTTGCCCGAAAGCGTCAGGGTCGCGGCCCCCCTTGGCCTTCTTGACCAGAGTTCTGATGCCGGCCTCGCTAGCCACTGACGTACTCCCGTCTTCCAGTTCTGCTCAAAGGACGGGTACCCCCTCTGGTGAGAAAAAGGGGTCAGTCAACCCACTCCCAGCTCCACCAGTGCCTATAGTTATCTAAAGTTAAGAACCGTTAACTTCAGTTTACTACATTTTCGACATTTTTCCAGATTTTGATAACTCTGTCAAAGGATGTCGCGAGGTGATTATACCCGGTTGTCAGAAAAATGATACCTACTTCCGTTAAAAATCACTCATATGGTTGTCCTTTTCAGTGGGTCGGTTTGACCACCGGCAACAGCCGTGCTAGGATTTGCTTGTACTGCTGGTCTTCGCAGGAGACCTCGGCCCTACAGGCCGGGGAGTTACAGGAATCCACTCGATTTGAGCTCAATGTCTTCCATAGCCGCCGCGGGGACAGGGGCGCGACGAAGGCCGCCCGTCATCGGGAACTCCGCACGCTGCACTGTGTTTCACGGTGCGGCGGGCGGGGTCGGGGCGACCTTCCTCGCGTCGGAATCTGTCGCGATGCTCTCGTCCGCGGGCCACCGGGTAGCGGTCGTGGATGCTCACGCTTCGAGGGGAGCCATGCACTACCGCCTCGATGTCCCGCTCGGCAGGGGCGTTTTCACCATCCAGGACCTGGTACCGGTCCTCGGCGACATGGACGAAAGGATGGTCGACAACGTCCTTACGGCCTGCCCATGCGGCGCCCGCATGGTGCTTTCCGGGACCGGTGGCGTGGACGAAGCCGCCCTGGCCCCGGAGCAGGTCCACCAGGTGACGGCAGTCCTGAGACACAGGTTCGATCACGTCGTGGTGGACACCAGGCCGACAGGAGAAGGCACTGCCATCGCCGGCGCGTGCCGGGACGTCACGGTTGTGCTGGTCGTCATACCGGAACTCACATGCCTCGGGGGGGCGAGGCGCGCGCTGGATTCCCTCGCCGGGCTCGGGTTCGAACGTGCCGACGTGAAGCTCGTGGTCAACCGCTCTCTCGGCAGAAGGGACGCCCTGACCCTGCCTGACATCGAATCCTGCCTGGGAGTTCCCGCGGCCGCCCTCCTGCCCGAGGAGACCGCGACCTGTCGACGCGCCGCGCTCGAGGGAGCCTTCGTCCACTCGGGAAGGTCGGAGCTCGGCAGGGACCTGCGGGCCATGGTGAACCTTCTCTTCTGACTCGAGGCGGCCCACGGCCCGGTTCGCCCGCCGTGCCGGCCCCGGGCTTCGTCCGTTCCAACGACCGCGCCTCTGATTGACAGCCGCTCCCGCATATCATAAAATCTGCTTGTATTGCTTATCCGGCTCTCCTCGTGACGAAAGGCCTCCGTTGTACAGCACCGCATCGCAACTGGAAACCGACGAGGTCCCTTCACGCGTCAGGAGCCAGGTAAGACGACGGCTGCTGGAGCAGCTCGCGGTCCAGGGCGAGGGCCGCGGTGACATCGAAAGCCGGGTGGAACAGCTGCTCCTGTCGGAAGGCTGCCTGCGGCCGCGCCGAACCGTCGAGAGGCTGGCTCGCGAGCTCGAGGACGAGCTCTTCGGGCTCGGCCTTCTGGAGCCCCTGCTGCGCGACGAGAGCATAACGGAGATAATGGTCAACGGCGCTCGCACGGTCTTCTTCGAGAGGGCGGGCGTCATCGAGCCGGCCGGCCTCGAGTTCGAGAACGATTCGAGCGTCGTGGAGCTCGTGCGCAGGGTCATCGGGCCGCTGAACCTGAGGCTCGACGAGACGAGCCCCATGGTCGACGCGAGGCTGCCCGACGGCTCCCGCCTCAACGCCGTGATACCTCCTCTCAGCGTCAACGGCCCTGTTGTCACCATCCGGCGTTTCCGCCGCAGGAAGTTCAGCGCGGAAGAGCTCGTTTCGTCGAGGACCCTGACGGGTGAGCTGGCGGCGTTCCTGGAGGGTGCCGTTTCGCACCGGGCCAACATCATAGTCTCCGGCGGCACGTCGAGCGGCAAGACGACGCTCCTTAACGTCCTCGCCTCTTTCATATCCAGCAACGAGAGGCTCATAACGATCGAGGACGCCGCCGAGCTCAAGATAGAGCACCCGCACGTCGTCTCACTCGAGAGCAGGCCCGCGAACATCGAGGGTCGGGGCGAAGTCACCGTGCGCGACCTCGTCCGCAACGCGCTCCGGATGCGCCCGGACCGGATTATCGTCGGCGAGGTCAGGGGCGCCGAGGCACTCGACATGCTGCAGGCCATGAACACCGGTCACCCGGGGTCCCTCAGCACAGCGCACGCCAACTCGCCGCGTGACCTCCTCGACAGGCTGGAGACGATGGTCCTGATGTCCGATGTCCGGTTGGAGCAGGGAGCGGTGCGCAGGCAGGTCGGCTCCGCCCTCGACCTCATAATCCACACCGAGCGGGCCGGCGGCGGCCGCCGTATCGTGAGCCGGGTCGCTTCGGTCTCCTGTGACCGGGACGGCGGCTACCGGCTCGAGGACCTGTTCCAGGCGGGTGGTCCCTCGTGAGGTGGATCGCCGTCGCCCTCTGTGGGGCCGCCTCGCTGTATTTCCTGCTGCGCCGGGGCCGGGCGCGCTCCCGCGCCTCGGCGAAGCGGTCCCTGAAGAGACACATACCCGGCGACGCATTCACCCAGGGTGCCGGCAGCCGCTTCGCTCGGATCTCCGCCCGGCTCGCGGCGGCCGCCGGTGAGTTCAGGACCCTCTCGGGACGGCAAGCCAGGTCCGGGCAGTGTGATCTCCTGGTAGCGAGCCTCACCACATACATGCAGTGCGGTGTCCCGTTCGAGGAGGCTCTCTCACTCTGTGTCCAGGACCTGCTGCCCCCGGTGCGCGAACACCTTCTGCGCTTCTCGAGCCAGCTCGAGCTCGGCGCAGATGTGCCGCATGCCCTGGCTGAGCTCGTTCGCGCTCTCGACAGCCGCGACTTCGAGCTGGTCGCTATGGCCGCCGTGACTTCCCGGGAAACCGGCTCCGACATAAGGTCGGTCATGAGGGCCCTCGGCGAAGCAGCCCGGGAGCGCGCGGCCATCCGGCGCGAGCTCGACACCCAGACGATTCAGGGCAGGCTCTCGGGACGTATCGTGGCAGGGTTGCCTCTCATATTCCTGTCTCTCTCGTGTGCTGTCTCGCGCGGTACCCTGTCCGTCCTCTTCGGCAGCCCCGCCGGTATCCTGATGCTGGCCGCGGCCGGCGTGCTCAACCTCTTCGGATTCCTCTGGATAAGAAAGATACTCGACGTCGAGACCTGGTGACCCGGGAGGCGAAGTGCTCTTCACGGTAGCGACCGCGTTCCTTGCGCTTTACTTCCTGGCCAGGGGAGCGGGCCCTGGCGCAGGCGAGGAGCCGCTGTCGAGGCTGCGTCGTCTCGACGGGAGGTCCTCGCAGGTGAGTACCCGCAGAGCCAGCCGCAGGACAGGGCTGGCTGCTGCTCTGCTGGAAATGCCGCGCCGCATCGCCCCGCCTCCTCTCCGGCGCCTGATGGAATCCGGCCTGGCCGACATCGAACCGCTCTCCGGGCTCACACTGGAGCGCATGGTAGGCATGCGCGCCTGGGCTTCGGCAGGGCTGCCCGTCGTGGTCATCGTCTCGCTCGGCTTCTCCCGTCTCTCAGCTGCGCTGGCCTTCCCTCTTTCAGCAGTCGGGTTCATGCTCCCGGTGATGCTTGCTTCCAGGCGCCGGAAGGCATACCTCGGTTCCGTGCTCGCGGACCTCCCATATGCAGCCGACCTGCTCTTCGCGCACGTCCTGGGGGGCAAGAACCTGGACCAGGCGTTCCGGGGCGCGGCGAAGATGTGCCCTGGAGCGCTGGGGGAACTGCTCACCCGGGCTGTCAGGGAGATGGACCTCGGTGCGGGGCGCGACGAGGCTTTCGCCGAACTTACGGGCCGGTGCCCCGTCGGCGAGCTCTCCTCTCTTCTGCGCTCGCTCCTCGAGTCGGAGCGCCGCGGCCACGAACTCTCCGAGACCCTCGGCGTCTTCTCTCGGGAGATGAGGCTGAGGCGCCGGGACGAGGTGAGGACCAAGGTGGCCAAAGCGCCTCTGCAGATGCTGGCGCCCCTGGTGTTCCTGATACTCCCGGCGTCAGTGCTGTTGACAGTCGGGCCCACGTTCCTGGTGACCTTGAGGAACATCGTCTGAAGCCATAAAGCACAGGGCGGCCGGTGCGCATCCCGGCTCAGCCTCGACCTCCACCAGCCTGCTCCCGGACCGCTGATGGATGAGGTCCTTACCTCGTTGGGCCCGCCCCGCTCTTAGGCGGCACCCGTCGCCAGCCGAACCGTTCGAATGCTTCCAGCCGCCCTGTCTAAACCGCTTTGAGTTAACGCCAGTCCTGTCAACTCTGGTTCATCTTCCACGCCCGTCCCCAACCTCCTGCACCCCGAAAGTTTTTTTTGAGGGACCGGGTCGAACGGCCGCCACTACGGCTCGGGGTAGTCGTTGATGGTGAACTCGAAGCAGGCGCCGTCGTCGTTGTACGCCCTGATCGTGCCCCTGTAAGCCCTGATTATCTTGTCGACGATGGCAAGGCCGATGCCGGTGCCCCCGCTCTCTCCCTTGACGAACGGCTCGAACAGCTTGTCCAGCAGTTCTTCCGGAATCCCTTCGCCGTCGTCACGCACCAGGAAGCGGTGAGTTCCTCCCTCGGCGTCCTCCGGTCGGGAGACCTCGATACGCAGGCCGTCCTTGACGTTGTGCCTGACCGCGTTCAGAATCAGGTTCGAGAACACCTGGTATACATGTGTCCTGTCCGCGCGTATTGCCCCGAGCGGCTCTGATATCTCCACTCGGACAAGCCGCCTTTCCAGCTCGACCCTGTCGTCGTCCAGGACCCTCCTCACCGCGCTCGAGACGTCCACCTCCTCCACGGAGGTCGGGATCTGCCCCGATTCTGCAAGGGTGAGGAGGTCCTCTATCAGGGCGTAGCACTTGTCGACGTTCCTCATTATCGCGTCCAGCATGTCACCCGACTCGGCCTCGCTCAGCTCGGACCTCCGCTGCTGCAGGAGCTCCATGTTCAACTTCATTGTCGCAATCGGGCCCTTGAGGTCGTGCGAGACCGTGTGCGCGAACACCTTGAGCTCGGTGTTCGCGGCGAGCAGGTCTTTCTCCTTCTGAAGTCTCGCTTCGAGCTCCTGGCTCACGCGCTCGTGGAGCCTGGCCATCCCTATGGCCATCCCCGCCCTGTCTGCAAGGTCCTGCAGGAGAGCCTGGTCCTCCGGGGTGTACGGCTGGCCTGGATTGTCACGCGAGAGGACCAGAGTTCCAATGACCCTGTCCTCCACCCTGAGCGGGACGATCGCAGTGCTGTTTATCCCGTACTTTTCAATGTAGGGAGCGAGCCTATCCACCGCCCAGCCAGCCAGTTGCTCGGGCCTGAACGCCCGGGTCGTCACCGGCTTGCCTGTGCTTATGACCTGCGCGAACACCCCGTCCCCCAACTCCCAGCGTCCGGTGAGCGCGTGGTCCATGGCAAACTCGCGTACTGCGGGGTCACGGTGCTCGATAGCTTCCACCTCGAGGAACCGGCCGTCCTCCGATACGAGCAGCACAACGCAGACATCGCCTATCTGCTCCGCGAGGCTTCTTGAGATGACCTCGATGGTCTTCGTGTAATCGAGGCCGGCACGCGCGAACTCATCAGAGACCGTGGCAAGGATCCCCGCCCTGGCCGCTCCCTGGCGCGCAACCTCCTCGGCCCTCTTCCTGTCCGAGATGTCGCGGCAGTTGAGCAGGGTGCCCAGCACCGTCGAGCCGGACACCAGCGCGCTTCCGATGGTATCGACATGGCACCAGGAGCCGTCCTTCCTTTTCAGGCGCAGCTCGCGCTGCAGGGTCGAACCGGGGTTCTCCAGCGCGTTAGCGTGCACCGCGATGGCGTCGGGTGCGGCATCGGGGTGGGAGAACTCGAACGCGCTCTTTCCGACCATCTCGACCGGGGTGAAACCGAGTATCCTCTCCACGGAGGGACTTATGAACTCTATCAGTCCCTCCGGCGAGACGACGGCGATGATGTCGTGTGAGTGCTCCACCAGCGACCTGAACCGCTCCTCGCTCCGCTTGAGGGCATCCTCGGCCTTCTTCCGGTCAGAAATATCTATTGCGCTGGTGAGCGTGTACCGCGCGTCGCCGATCTCCATGGGCATCATAGAGACCAGGACGCTTCTCAGCGTGCCGTCCCTGCTCGAAAAATCCGACTCGAGGTTGAATATGCCCCCTTTTTCGCTGAGCTCGCGCATCAGCTCCTCCCTGCTCCGCGGGCTCGGTGTGAAACCAAGCTCGGCGGCGGTGCGCCCGATAACCTCCTCCCGCGGCATCCCGACGACCTCCAGGAAGGCATCGTTGACATCGACCAGTTCGCCGTCCGGCATGGAGGTCATTGCCAGTATATTGGGTGCGCTCTTGAAGGCCGCCCGGAACGTCTCCCACGACTCCTGGAGCTCCTGCTCCACCTTCTTCTGCGCCGTTATGTCCCTCCCGACGACCTGGAGTTCAATCACATTGCCATCCCGGTCGAATACGGGGCGGGCGCTCCAGTGCTGCCAGCGCGTCGAGCCGTCCTCCATGATGGTCTTCTCGTCCATCTCGGAACCCTGCCGTTCGGCGGCCACCCGCCTGAGGTCTTCGCTGACCCTCAGGCCGTCTTCGCCGGGAAGCAGGTTCAGGATGCTGTCACCCAGGAGCCGGTCGGCCCTTATGCCGAAGTAATCGCACATGGCCTCGTTGAGGAACGTGAACTCGAGCGTGTCGGCGGTCAGCCTGCAGATGAGCTCAGCCTGGTCTTCGACAATGGCCCGGTAACGCTGTTCCGAGCGCCTGAGGTCCTCTTCCAGCAGCCGGCGCTGCCTGACATCCCGGCCGACGCCGCATATCGCCACGGGGTGGCCTTTCTCGTCGCGGAGCAGGGCACCGGAGAACTCGCAGGGTATCCGCCCCCCGTCCCTGTCGATGAGGTCTATCTCGTAGAAGGAACCGCTTCCCTCGTCGAGCACCTTCTTCATCCCGCCGACTACCCGTTCGAGGTCGACACCGCTGCGGCCGTCCGTTATCTTCCGCGAGCCGAGCTCCTCGTCGCCGTACTTCAAGAGCCTCCGCACGGCGCCGTTCCAGTACAGGAGCCGGCCGTCAAGGTCTACCACCATCACGAGGTCCGCGACGGCATCGATCGCTTGTTCGAGCAGGTCGTGCCCTTCCCTTTCATGGGCGGCGTGGACCAGCGCCTTCTTCACCGCGTCGACCAGGAGGACGTTCAACCGCTTGTCCTTCACCACGTATCCGAACGCCCCGAGCCCCATCGCGTTCGCGGCCACCTGTTCATCCCCGTGGCCCGTGACCATGATAACCGGCGGTGGCTCCTCGAGCCTGCGGATCGCCTCGAGCAGTTCCAGTCCGTTCGCGTCCGGGAGCTGGTAGTCGAGGGTGATGACGTCGTACCTTCTCGAGGAGAGCAGCTCGCGGGCAGCCGCACACGAGGATGCCACGTCTACCGCGGCTGGGACCTTGCTCTCGAGTAGAGTCTTTATCAACCTTGCCTGGTCCGGCTCATCCTCCACCGAGAGGATGCGAGCCTTTCCGTGAGTTGCCACAGTACTGCTTCACCGCTTTCGCCGTGTTCTTCTCCAAACAAGAAAATATCATATCTCGTCGAATAGAAAAAACCGGCCGCATGCGTGGACGCGGCCGGTTGTGATTGCGGGGTATCCGGGGTCAGCCACCGCTCAAGGCGACATCCAGTGGCGCGGCGGAGCATAACGTCAGTACGAATATGAGCCTCTTCCTCCTGACACGCAGCCGTCGCATCGTCCTCATCTGTCACCTCCATCGCGTCGCTTTACGTCCCTAGAGTAGTTCTGTGTTCATCGCAGGCTGTCCTCTTGCCGCTCGATGGGCCGCTCGATTGGCCGCTCGATTCGGCATGGTGGGACTCCCCGCCGGTAAATGTTCGTCACCGCCCGCTTGACGGGCTTGCTCTGCTCATGCTAACATTTGCTTGTACTGTTCGCCCGGCCTCTCCCCTCTCCTCGGTGCGGCCACACTCACCCCAAGGAGGAACGATGATGGGAGAATTCGCACGCTTCATCCTCGAGGAAGACGCCCAGACTACCGCCGAGTACGCGCTGGTCATACTGGGCGCCGCCGCGGTCGCCGGGGCACTCATCGCCTGGGCGGCCTCGGGAAAGTCCGTCAAGGGCTTCTTCACAAAGATATTCGACAAGCTGACCAGCGGATTCTAGGCCGTGAGGAGCGCGGCCGTCCTCGCGGTCCTCTCAGCGTTCTGCGCGTGCGCTGTCTCATTCGACCTCCGCACAGGGCGAATACCGAACTGGCTGAACGCCCTTGGCTTGCTGGGCGGCACGTCGTTCTGCGCCGCTGCCTGGGGCCTGCCCGGCCTCCGCCGGAGCCTTTCGGGCGCGCTGCTCGGGGCCGCGCTCCTGCTCCCCTTCTTCCTGCTGCGGATGGTCGGGGCAGGCGACGTGAAGTTCCTCTGTGCCGCCGGTTCACTGGTCGGGTGGAGGCTGCTCGGCCCCTCTTTCCTGCTGGGCGCGGCTGTCGGCGGAGCCGCCGGCCTCGCGTTGCTGGTCATGCGGGGCGGTGGGACACGCAGTCTCCTTCCGCGACTGGCTCTGCTCGAGGCGGGCGGCCTGCGTGGAAAGGCGCTGCGGCCGGGAAGGGCGGGCTCGGGCCTACCCGATCTCGCGATGCCCTACGCGCTGCCCCTTTCCCTGGGCCTGATCTCCATCACCATCACCGCGACCGTAATGGGGCGATTCCCGTGACCAACCCTGAAAGCCTGAGGCTGCGGCGTCGTCGACAGGAGGGCCAGGCTTCCGTCGAGTTCGCACTGGTGCTCCCGGTGCTTCTTCTCATAACCGTGGCGGCCTGCCAGGTCGCGGTGACCTTCAATTGCTTCCTGGTTGTCACCGCCGCCAGCCGTGAGGGAGCGCGGCGAGGCGCTGAGACCAATGATCCGGCGGCGGCCAGGAAGGCCGCCGTGGCCTCCTCCTCCGCGCTCCCGGGGGACCGCCCCCGAATAGAAGTAGGTTTCCCCGAAGGCCGCGCAAGGGGCGCTCCCGTGCGTGTAACCGTGACATACCGCATGCCCCTGCTCCTGCCCGGGCTCGACCGCCTGCTGGGACGCCCGGTGTTCAGCAGGTCGACCGTCATGTCGCTGGAGCGGGGCGATTAGATGGTCCCTCCCGCCGGCCTGCGAGCACGCCAGGACGGCTCGGCGAGCATCACGCTCGTCGCCGCGATATTCCTCGCACTCGTGCTGTGCCTCTGCGTCGCGGATACCGGCTTCTTACTCGCGGCGCGCTTCCAGGCGCAGAACGCCGCCGACGCGTCGGCCCTTGCCGCCGCGCAGGAGAGCTTCCCATTGTTCAGCACAGGGCGGAGCCCCCGCTCTGCCGCTTCGGTCCTCGCCGGCTCGAACGGCGCGGAGCTCGAGAGGATTGATATCTCCAGCGGGGGCGGGCGTGTAACGGTAACGGTGTCGGTCCCTCCCAGGTCGCTCTTTCTGAGGAAGCTCGGGGTCGGACCGGGCTCCGTCACCGCCACCGCCGCCGCGGAGGTCGACATAGAAGCGCTCCTGTCCAGCCACGGGATATGGTACACAGCCGACCCCGCTCTGCTCGGTCGCCTGAGGGGTCTGCTATCCGACATGAGGCCCGGTGACCGCGCCGCGGCATCCACCATGGTGGCCCTTCTGGCTTTGAGCCACCTTGGAAAGCCATACGTCTGGGGCGCGAGCGGCCCGAACTCGTTCGACTGCAGCGGCCTGGTCTGCTTTGTCTATGCGCAGATCGGGGTAAGGCTTCCCCGTGTGACGTACTCGCAGGTAATGTGCGGCCGCCCCGTCCACCCGGGTCAGCTCGCCGCTGGAGACCTGGTGTTCTTCCGGGACAACGGCCACGTTGGGATCTATCTCGGTGGAGGCTGGTACGTCCACGCGCCGCGAACCGGCGACGTGGTCAAGGTCTCGGCCCTAAGCTCTCGGGGTGACCTCTCGGCCTGCCGCCGCATCCTCTGAAGTCCTCGGGATTGCCTCGGGGGGTCTCTTTCCCAGCTGGGGCGCCTCGGGATTGCCTCGGGGGGTCTCTTTCCCAGCTGGGGTGCCTCGGGGGCCGTTCTTCCCTCGCTGGCCGGAGTACCAAAGGCTTGTGGGGAGGACCCAGAGCCTCCGAGCCGGCCCGTTTAAGCTGGAGCGCCCCGCAAGGCGCCCCGCAGGTTTGAATCACAACAGTTAACAGTAGACTTTCCTAACATCACTATTAATCACCACCCACAGCCTTACTGCGAGTTTCCGGCTCGAACTGTTAATACTGAGGCTGGTTATATAGATTGTTAAGTTCTGATTACTGTTGTGATTCAAACCTGCGGTAGATGACAGGAGCACTCAGGCTCCTGGCAGAGTTCAAGTGGTGAACCCGGCACGCTACAGGGAGCTCGTGGACGGGCTGACCCGGAAGTGGATTCCCGGTGTAGCGGTGAGATGCGCCGGCGGGCCAGGGGGCCTTTTTCCCGGGTACTCCGCCGAGCGAGCACCCGGAGCAAGACGAAGGCCCGCGAGGACAGCTTGAGGAAAACTGCCAGCGACGATCAGTGGGGAAAGAGACCCCCGGTGCGACCTCAGACAGGCCAGCCACGACCACCGAGCCCTCCCGGCGAGGACCAGCGAGGGAAAGAGTGGCCCTGTGGCACTCGGGAGGCATCCCGGGGCACCCTCCGAGGTTAGATGACGACGCGGAGGACTTCTTCGATTGAGGTGGTGCCCTGCTTGACCTTGTCCCAGCCGTCGTGGCGCATGGATTTCATGCCCTGTTCAACCGCCACGCTCTTTATCTCGGCCGTGGACGCTTCCTCGATGGTGAGCTGCTCGATCTCGGGGCTCATCTTCATTATCTCGACCAGGGCGATGCGGCCCTTGTATCCGGTACCGCCGCAGCGGCCGCAGCCGCTGGGGTTAGGACGGTAGAAAGTCGTCCTGCCGTCCTCCACCGGGAATTCGAGCCTCTCGAGGAGCTCCTGCTCGGGCTCGTACGGCTGCTTGCAGGTGCACAGCCTCCGGCCGAGCCTCTGAGCGAGAACGCAGACGATGCCGGACGCCGTGAGGAACGGTTCGATACCCATCTCGGTGAGACGGGTGATGGCGCCGGGAGCATCGTTCGTATGGAGGGTGCTGAACACCAGGTGGCCGGTCAGGGCGGACTCGACCGCTATCTGGGCGGTCTCGAGGTCTCGAATCTCTCCGACCATTATTATGTCCGGGGAAGTACGCAGTATCGAGCGCAGGGCTGATGAGAACGTCAACCCCGCCTTCGCGTTTATCTGGATCTGGTTGATGCCTGGAAGCCGGTACTCGACCGGGTCCTCGACCGTGGTAATGTTCTTGGTCTCGTCGTTGAGCACGTTGAGCGTGGCGTACAGCGTGGTCGACTTGCCGCTGCCGGTAGGCCCGGTGACCAGAATGGCGCCGTTGGGGCGGCGGAAAGAGCTCTCGTAACGCTCCAGCGTCTCGCCGTCGTAACCGAGGTCGTTCAGGCGCAGAAGGATGCTCGACTTGTCGAGGACTCTCAGGACTATCTTCTCGCCGAAGACGGTGGGCAGGACCGCGACGCGGAAGTCGATGGGACGGCCGGAGACGAGCTTCTCGTAGTGACCGTCCTGGGGTATCCTGCGCTCGGCGATGTTGAGGTCGCTCATGATCTTGACACGCGAGGTCAGGGCAGCGAGGGCCTTGATCGGGAGGCTCTTCACGTCGTGCAGCACCCCGTCGATGCGGTACCTTATGACAATCTCTCTCTCCTGGGGGTCGAAGTGGATATCGCTTGCTCCCCCGGTCACTCCCTCGTTGATTATGTAGTTCACGAAGCGGACCATCGGCTCGTCTGTGGTGGCGGCCCCTATGGCGTCGGCGAGTTCCTGGTCGTCGAGGTCGGCGGAGTCTATCTCGTTGACCGTCTCTATCCCGCTGGAGTCTTCGCTCTCCCTGTAATAAGTGCGGACCGCGTCCTCGATGTCGCCCTTGGTCGCGACCACCGGCTTCACCTGGTGGCCGGTGGTCATCCTGATGTCGTCAAGCGCGAAGATGTTGGTCGGGTCGGCCATCGCCACGACCAGTGAGTCGTCGTCAAACGAGAGCGGGATAGACAGGTGGCGCATCGCCATTTTCTCGTCGAGCAGCGCTACCGCGGTCATGTCGATGCGGTAGGAGGCGATGTCGACGAACTCGAGCCCCAGGTGCTGAGCCAGCACCTCCGTGAGCTTGGACTCGGAGACGGCGCCCATCTCGATGAGCGTGCGCGCGAGGGACTTGCCGGTCGCCTTTTTCTGCTGGAGCGCCTCGAGGAGCTGCTCCTGGGTGACCAGCCCGTCCTCAATGAGCAGGTGTGTTACCGATTTTGCTTTCTTCTTCGCCTGCGCCATAGTTAAACGACTCCCGATAAATAGTTCGGAACGGCGCGTGTTTTTCTAAAGTTTTCTACCTGGATCGATTATACCCCTGTGGTGGCGCAACAAGGGGTCAGGTCGTTTTGTTGCATCTGTTTCCCTGCCGCGAATCACGCCTGGGAGTGCAACAAAACGACCTGACCCCGATTTTGCGCTAGAGTTCGGGGCGCTTGTCGACGAAATGGAGCTCCTTCATGCAGTCGTCCGCTCGAAGCTGCTCCACCAGGTCGTCCAGTGGCAGGAACTCGATCGAGTTCGGCTTTACCTCGGTGGCGTGCTCGAGCAGGGACTCGAGCTCGAGCCGGAGCTCCTCGCGGTCGCTTCCCTCGGTGGGCGCCACGAATACGTCAAGGACGTCCACCTCGTAGGGATCGCCGCCGGACTTCGTTATCTGCACCTGCCACTCCTCGACCCGCGGGTGGCCGTCCAGCACGGTGCAGAACGCGCCCTGGTCCACAAGGGTTCCCTTCAGCTTGATGAGAGAAAAGCCCTTGACCGCGCCGCACCTGGAGATGTCGCTACCCAGCCGGGGTACCCTCCTGCCGCAGGAAGGGCACGGCTCGTAGACCAGGCCGCCCCTCACGAAGTCGCCGGTGCGGAACCTCACGACGGACGTGCCCTGGCCCTCGAGGCAGGTGTAGACCAGCTCGCCGTCCTCTCCCTCGGCGACGGGGTCTCCCGTCTCGGGATCCACCAACTCGAAGTAGTCCATGTCGGGAAAGATGTGGTAGCCGGTATCGCAGTCCGGCGCGCACTCCGAGAATGCCTTTCGACCCTCGGTGAACCCCAGTGCCCCCACTATATAGAAGTCTCTAGCGCCCATCGCTTCCAGGAACCCGGCCATCTTCTCCTTCATGCCCTCGGAGATCCGCTCGCCGGAAATGATGACCGCCTTGACGGAGGAGAAATCGCTGCCGGCCGCGGCGGCGGTACGGAGAAGGTGATATGTGTAGCTCGGCATGCCGATTATCCCGCTCGCCCCCATCGTCTCCACGGCGTAGATTATCCGCTGGGTGCCGAGCCCGCGGCCCCCTCCCGAGTCCAGTGAGAGTATCCCGGCCCGGTCAAGGGCTCGGGAGGTCATCCAGAATCCCAGGTGGGGAGCGAAAGGCATCGCGTTGACCACCGTGGACCCCATAGAGTCGATCAGTGTGCCGTACCCGGCGAGCTCCAGGACCCTGCGCCCCGCCTCGGCCATGCGCAGGACGTCCTGGCGCGCGTAGAGTATCGGTGTCGGGATGCCGGTCCTCCCGGTAGTGAACTGTATGTGAACGGGCCAGTAGTCGCGGTGGGTCCGCTCGGCCACGAACTCTTCGCCCTTGAACAGCCTGTCCAACCTGCGCCGCGCGTACTTGAGCCTCGGCATGTACCGGTTCATGAGCTCCTCGTCTGGCTGAAGGATGAACCTCCGGAACCTGTCAGGGTCGTCCGGGCCGGGCGCGATGTCGGCCTTGTAGGTGAACGGCAGCCCCCGCAGGTCTTCGACCCTCCGGATGCGGTGGGGGTCTATCCTGTTGTCATCGAAGAGTTTGCGGTAGAACTCGCTGTAGGGGTAGAGCTGGGTACGGATGAAGTAGGAGAGCTTGCGGTCACGATACTCACGCTGCTCATCGAATGACATCCGGTCCCAGTTCCGGGACCATATCTCCCGGGCCATCGCGCAATCCTTTCGGGGCGTTCAACTCGTGCGCGCAAACATAATACAAGAACCGGGGCAGTAATACACTCGCTCGCGGCCGGCCCGGGGCTCGGCTCTGCGCTGCGGGGCCCTACTGTATCTTGAGTGGGTCGGGCCGGCGCCTGAATATCCTCTCGGCCTGCCACCCGTAGCCCGCCACGTATCCCCTGGCCACGTCGTGGTAGTGCGTACTTGACGGGACCATCCCCTGGTATCTCTGTATCGTGAACGCGGTCTTCATCGGAAGGGGCGGGCAGCCCGGCAGGTAGTATCCCCTGTCGCGGTGCCCGTAAGCGCACTGGCCCACCACCAGCGTCTTCCGTGGGTCCAGGTCGCCCGGCAGGTCCTCAAGGCCCCTGCCGATGACCACGTTCATCTCGCGGATGCGCCGCCCCGGCTTCTCGAGCCAGGCGTCCAGTGCGACACGGACCATTCCCCTGCATCCATTCGCGCAGCACCTCTCCGGGCCCTGGAACACCCGGATATTGGGGGAGACTCCCTCGAGCTGCGAACTCGGCCTCCTGAAATCGCGCGCGTGGTCCTCGACCTTCTCTCCAACGACCTCTATCTCGCCGTCGGAGAGCGGCCCGACCCCGGCTTCCTCGAGATAGCGAAGGTGGTCTATCTCCCGCGGTTTGAAGCCCATGAGCCTGCACGCGACCGCATCAACCGCAAGGCCGTTCGCCCCGCCCACTATCACTCCCATCTCCACCGGCGAGGCCAGCATCGGGCCTTCACCCTCGCCGGCGACGATGCTGTCGGCGATGACCAGGTCTGGCGGGCGCACCCTGTAGAGGTCCGCGATCTTCTCCTGGAGGGTGCCGTCCGTGTGGTTGTCCACGCGCGGCGACTGCCTCTGGAAGCCCATGTTGTTCTTGACCGAGAGCGTGACCTTGGCGAACTTGTTGACCTTTATCTTGGGAAGGCTCACGAAGAGGTCGGCCTCCGTCCATACGGCCGGGACGACGAAGGACCCCTGTATCACCGGGTTCGGGACTTCTACCCTTACGTGGCGTTCCTCGTCGAAGTACACCGGCTTGGCTATGCCGTTGATGTAGGGGTAGATTCCCATGCAGTAGAACGCCGAGCGCGAGGGGCCGATGACTGAGTCCTCGCCCACCAGGACCATCCGCGCCCCGAGGTCGTTCAGCGCCTGGGCTACTCCCTGGACGAAGGGCGGCTGGGTGACGACTCCCACAGTAGCCGGGATATGGCTCGGGTACACGAAGCTCGGCTTGATGAATACGCTCTTGCCTTTCGGGTTGACGCCGCTCGAGGCGATTATCTCCCTGGCCGCCGCCCGTATCCCCGCGGGGTCATAATCCTTCTGTGGGTGGATGAACACCTTCTCCATGGCACCGTCCTGTCATTTAGCAGCCCCGACCTCCGGCCGGCGGCAACCGCTTCCTTCGCTGTGACCTCAGCTGGGCGAGAGAAACTTGGAGAACTTCATCATCGCGATCGGGTGGGCCGGGAGGCCGATGATCTTCATCTCGCCGGACATCAGCTTGCTCGCGATATTCTTGCCCTCAGGCGTCTGCATGAACTTTATCGCCGCCAGCCCGGCGGGCATCTGCGCCATCTGCATCAGGGTCTCGTAGTCGCAGACTATCTTGATGTCCGGGTTTACAACACCGGGCTCCAGGAGTATGCGCCCTCCCGCGAAGGTCATGGTGATAGCGGTCTCCGGCTGCTCGACCGGCTCGATGGCGACCGAGAGATTGAACGAGTCCAGCACCGCGAGCTTGGCCGGGTCCTTGAGGAACTCGCCGAAGAGGGACTTCATGATATAGCCGAGGCCGCTGATGTTCTCTTCGTCCTTTACCTTGAGCCTGTCCTCCGGGTCGATGGCGCAGGGCGCGGCCGGCTTCCTGGCCTTAGAGAGCGCGTAGGCCACTCCGCCGGCTATGCCCGCCAGCACCAGCAGGCGCAGGAGCTTGCTCTTCTTCTTCTTCGGCTTGCTTTCTTTTTTCGCCCTTGCCATGAAAGACCCCCTTTTCCGCCGCACGCTCGGTGCGGCTAAACCTGCGCGACGCCGGTATCGGCGGCGTGGAACCCGCTCATAATAGCGCCTTCGAGTGTCGGTGACGAGGTCCAGTCCCCCGCCAGGAGGAGATTCGAAGTGCCGCTCCCGTGGCCGGCCAGGGCGCGGACCCTCGCCGCGTGCCCCGTCGACACGACCGGCATCCCGAACTCGTGCCTGTCGACACGGGAGGCTGCCGGGTCCCCGCCGAGGCGGTAGACCCTCTCCGCTTCACAGACCGCCAGGTCCACAAGCCCGGTGTCGCCGCCCTGCATGAGCGCTTCCGCTTCACGTCCTGTGAAGACTACGGTCACGACCGATGCTCCCCCCGGGGCGTACTCGTCGGCCTTTCCGGCGTTAGTGGAGACCCAGCTCGCCCTGAAACCCTCAGAGCGCGGGAGGAGCACCGGCCCCGCCGTGCCCGAAGCCCCTTCCGGGTAAGCGAGGTTGACCACGACGCCTGGAGTGTAGACAGCCGCCGCTGCCGCCTCGCGGGCGGCGCCCCCGAGTTCGGGGCAAACGCCGAGAGCGAGCGGGGCCGGGAGCGAGCATACCACCAGGTCCGCCGCGTGTTCTCCGACCTCACCGGTGGCTACGCTCCGTGAAGTGACGCCTGAGGCGCGACCGTTATCTACCATCACGCCCGTCACCTCGATCCCGGTGCGGATCTCGACCCTGCGCGCCATCGCCCCCGCGAGCGAACCTACACCTGTGGTGAAGCTGACCGTCCTGTCCGCGAGCGCCAACCTCACGGCCGCCATTAGCCCAGCCGCACTCGTCCTGTCGAGCTCGGCACCGAAAGCGCAGAGTGCGAGAGGCTCGGCCAGGGCGTCCCGGAAGCTCTCCGGTGCGCCGTCGGCGAGCAACGAGGCCGCGGTGACCGCGTCACCCCTCTCCCACCACCCGGGAAACCTGATGTTGAAAGAGCGGTAATGGGCCAGCAGGGCCATGCACGCTCCGAGAGAACGCAAAAACGCAACAAGATGACCTGACCCCGATGTTGCGCTGAGCAGGCGTGCGACCGAGCGAGCGTTCCGGGGCAGGAACTCAATGACGCGGCCGCTGTTGTAGATGCCCTGCGGAGCGCCCGGCATGCGGAACGTCTCCCCTATGCCGAGCTCTATCGCGGTCTTGAGGAAGGAGTCGAAGGAATCCCTGCAGTACTGCGCGCCGGTGTCGAAGATGTAACCGCCGGTGTTCACGGTGCGGCAGCGGCCGCCCGTGTCGGACTCCTTCTCGAGCACGGTGACCCGCCAGCCGAGGCGCCCCAGGCGGTACGCCGCGGCAAGGCCCGCCATTCCGCCCCCCGCTACTACCGCGGTCCCGGCGGAGGTCCTGTCGTCAGCGCTCTCAGGCACTCCAGGCACCGGCTTCCTTCTCAGAGGTCCAGCATCCCGGCGAGCACCCCGAGGTCGAGCTCCTCCAGCTTCTCCCGGGAGACTTTCCCGCTCTCGTCCAGGTTGCGGTACTCGTAGTAATCTTTTTTCATCAGCTCGAAATCAGGTATGGAACCGGCGTGGGCCCCCTCCTCGACGGGGACCGCGATCCTCGGTGGCATCACATCTTCTTCGCCGTCGGTGCCCCACAGCGCCTGCAGGCCGCGCTTTATGAACCAGATGCGCTCTCCGACCCTCATGAACTCGTCCAGGTCGTAGTCGAAGCCGGTGACAGCGTTCATGGCCTCGAGGAGCGAGTCCTCGTTCCAGGCTATCGCGGTGAACAGGCACACAACCGCGGAGTTGAATATCTGCCCCAGCTCCTGGGCCCTGGCGGTGAGGTAGCCCTTCCCTACGCTCGACTGCTCCTCCACGTTCTCGCCCAGGCCTATCTTCGGGAGCATCACGCTGCTGCCCTGCTCCAGGTAGAGGTTTGTGCTGGCGCAGTGGCAGCCGCCGCGTACGGAGGTAGCGTACGCAATGGCGAATCCGTGGAAGGCCCTTGGGTCGTGCGCCGGGAGGTCGAGGCCCCGCGCCTGAACCGCCATGTCGGGCGCCTCTCCCCCAATCGACCCGGCGAGCGCGCGGCTGCCCTCGGCCATGCGAGCTCCGAATCCCTCGTTGGTGGCCACGAGCTCGATGAGCCTGAGCATCCCTTCAGGGTCGCCCCAGCCTATTGCTATCCCGTCGCATTCCTCGGGACTGAGGAGGCCTTTCTCCTGGCACTCCGTGACGACCGCTATGGCCTCTCCGAGGGAGATGGTGTCCATGCCGTACCTGTTGCAGAGCTCGTTGCCCTTCGCCACGCTCGCCACGTCGCCGTTCATCAGGTTGGTCCCGAGCATGCAGATGGTCTCGTACTCCGGACCGGCGCCCTGCTCCAGCTTGAACGGCCCTTCGTCCACTTTCACCACGCGCTTACAGCCTATCGGGCATGCCCAGCAGGCGTAGTTCTTGACCAGTATCTCGTCGCAGTACGTGGGGCCGTTCAGGGTGCCTATCACCTCGTCGGCCTCGCCGACCTGCCAGTTCTTGAAGGGCACGTCGCCGAGCCAGGAGCCCACCTCGAGGTTGGCGTTCGTGCCGAACTCCCTGAGCGATTCGACGACCAGCGCCCCGGAGATGAAGTCCATGACCCCCTTGCGCCACTCCTTGAGCGCCTCCGGGTCGGCGGGCTCCTGTTTGTTCCCCGCGCCCACTACCGCTATCGCCTTCAGGTTCTTGGAGCCCATGACGGCGCCCATACCGGTGCGCCCGGCGATGTGATGTTTGTCGTGCACGATCGCGGCGAACCGGACCCCTCTCTCGCCAGCCTGGCCTATGGCCGCGACCTTCGGCTTCCTGCCGGACTCCTCCTTGCCCCTTTCAGCCAGGATGTCGGCCGTCTCGTAGGTGTCCTTCCCCCACAGGTCATCCGCGTCACGGAGCTCGACCTGGTCTCCGTTAATCCACAGGTAGACGGGCTTCCCGGACGCGCCGGTGAAGATTATCCCGTCATACCCGGCGGCTTTCAGTTCCGGCCCCAGGTAGCCCCCGCACGAGGCTTCGCCCCAGTGACCCGTGAGCGGCGAGCGCGCCACGACCGCGAACCTGTTGCCTCCGGGCACCCTGCTGCCGGTCCATGGGCCTGTCATCAGAATCATGGGGTTGTCCGGTCCCAGCGGGTCGACGTCGCCCGGGAACCGGTCGAGGTACATCTTGGCTCCTAGCCCGGAGCCGCCAAGGTAGTCGCGGCAGTCACTCTCGTCCAACTCATGGGTCTGGATGCCGCCGGTCGAGAGGTCGACTTCCAGGACCTTGCCAGCGTAGCCATGCATTAAGAACCTCCGTCATATCGGCCGTGGAACCGGCCTCCAGCTTGAGAGCAACGTGAATGATATCAATGCCTCTTCAGAGTAGCAAGCGCCGCGCACTCGCAAGTGCAATCGCACTTCTTGTTCCGCGACCCGTTAGCGTTTCGCGACGTCCAAACGTTGTACGGACAGTGGCGGCAGCCTGAGAGCCGCGGTTTTGAAAACGCGCGGCCCGTGGTGCTACCATTACAGACGTCGGTGAGCGAAAGGACCCCGGAGGTCGAAAATGAGGACAAAGACGGCGTTCGCCGCGGCTCTCGCGGCGGGGATCTTGATCGCGGCGGCGCTCGCCGCCCTGGCCGGCTGCGGAGGGTCGGACCAGCCCAAGGTTATGGTGTTCCTCGGCAAGAGCAGCAAATCCTACGAGACCATGAAGCCTGTCGTGGACAAGCTCCAGAAGGATTACGAGGGCAAGGTCACCTGGGTGACCGTCGACTACGACGACCCCGCAAACAAGGCCGAGATGGAAAAGTACCACGTCTCCATGAACCCCACGGTGATAATCTTCAACTCCAAAGGAGAGATAAAAGAGACGTTCATGGGAGCGGCCCGCGAGGACATGCTCTCTATGTCTATTGACAGCTACCTGCCCTCGAGCGGGACCAAGCAGAGCTCACAGCCGGGCTCCGTCACCGCCCCGGGCACCACCGGCACCTCGACGGTTCCGATGAACCCGCTGCCGGGCACCGGCCAGTAGGAGGGTTTGTGAGCATGGCCCGTCGCTTGAACAGAGTGCGCGCCGCCTGGGTACTGGCCGCCCTGTTCGCCACCATGCTCACCGCGGGCCTGCTGTTCGGCGGCTTCGGCCAGGTGCTCGCCAACGGCATCGTCATCTGCCTCGACTGCATAGGGCTCATATAGAGATGCGCGGGCGCCGCTGGACGCAGATAGCGGGCACGCTGGCGGCGAATCCCTGGTTCGTATACTTCGGTTCCAGGACCATCTACCAGGGCGACGCGAAAGGGCTTTGTTTCCCCGGGTTCAACTGCTACGCCTGCCCGCTGGCGCTTTTCTCCTGCCCCATAGGGGCCCTGCAGCACTCTATGGCCATCGTGTCGCCTCAGCGGAGCGCTTCGGCGGCGGGGGCCCTATCGCAGGCGGCGAGGCAGGGCGCCGATTTCTCGCTCGCGGCGTTCCTCTACGTGGTCGGGTTCATCGGCCTCATCGGGATAGCCGTCGGCCGGCTGCTGTGCGGCTGGCTGTGCCCGTTCGGCTTCCTGCAGGACCTCCTCTACAAGATACCGGGGCCCAAGCTCCGCATGCCGCGGTGGATGCGTTTCGGCAAGTACGTGTCCCTCGCGGTCCTGGCGATGCTCATCCCGTACCTGACCGGTGTGCACTGGTTCTCCCGGCTGTGCCCCGCCGGGACCCTCGAGGGGGCGATACCGCTCGAGCTCCTGCCGCCGGACGCTCCCCTTCCCGAGATCGGGTGGTTCTTCTGGCTCAAGGTCGGGATACTGGTGTTCTTCCTTGCGTGGATGATCCTGACCAAGCGCGCGTTCTGCCGGGCGGCATGCCCCCTCGGGGCGGCGTGGGCGCTCCTTGCCCCCATCAGCTTCTACAGGATGTACGTGGACGGGGAGAAGTGCACCTCGTGCGGCAGGTGCCGGGAGGTCTGCCCGGTCGACATAGAGATCTTCGAGGAGCCGAACTCGCCCGAATGCATCCGCTGTTTCGACTGCAAGAAGGAGTGCCCGACGGGCGCCGTCACCTCCGGTTTCCGCGCGGGAAAGGCCCCGGAGACAGAAGCGACCTCAACGCAGTAGGATTCGGTGCGCCAGCACCGCGATGAGGGCGGATGCCAGGGTCAAAACGAGGAACGCGAAGCGCCCGGCGCCGGCATCCCGCCGCTCGCTTTTCGAGCCACCACCCTCAGGCCTGCCCGCGTTCGCATCCGTAGCGCCGACCTCCGGTCGGCTCCTGTTCCTGTAATCCCTGCGGTAGTGGTAGAAACCGCCAGCCAGGGTCAGACAGAGCCCTGCCAACACCGCGACGGCTCCGGGCACCCCGAAGTTGCGCGCCTCCTGGCACGAGCGCAGTCCCCAGAAGAACAACCCGCCGCCGGGGACCAGCATGGCCAGCAGGACCGCGAGCTCCAGGTACTCGCACCTGCCCCTCTCCCCTCTCATCTCGACACCTCCTTTTGCCCGGACAGCTTCCTGAAGCCGGCCTCCAGCCCGCTCTTCAACCCTTTGCTTATGCCCTTCCCCAGGAGCTTGGCCGCGAAACCCCGCAGGGTACCCCCGAGGCCGTGCCGGAAGAACCGCAACCTCGAGAGCAGGCCGCTCAGTCCGCCCCCCTTGAAGGAGAGCGCGATGCCTCCCATGGCCGACCCGGCGAGGAACGACGCCAGCACGCCCTGCCAGGTCACCGGCCGGTGAGTGACCGCGCACGCAAGGGCGTTGAGCCCGGCGGTCAGCATGCCCCACGAGACGACGTAGGCCACCTTGCCGCCGAAAGTGAGCGAGAGCTGCTTGACCATGACGAGGACCCCCTCGAGCTTCAGGGCTGTCTCCTTGAGCACAATCACGGCCGCCTCGGTGAAGGTGAGCGCCGTCGTCTCGGATGATGAAAGGGACAAGATCCCGACCAGGTGCCTGCTGAATATGCCCTCTTTCAATACCTTGCCCACTCCCCCGGTCACTGCACCCGCCACAAACGCGATGAGGGCCCCCTTCCAGGAGACGCGACCGGTCATCAGGTAGGTGGCGCCCGTATCGAATATCGCCGAGAATATGCCGTTCCACGCGGCCGCCTTGAGGGTGCCGGCCAGCCCCACCTCCGCCCAGCCCGCGGCCAGGGGGCCTGACAGCGCTCCCCAGCTGATGACCGCGCTCGCGGCGACCGCCCCGGCGCTCAGGGACATCCAGAAGCAGCGACCGGCGGAGAATCCCGGCCCGGAGCAGGCCGCGTAGACGACGGCCGTCACGATGCAGGCGAGCGACCCGACGATGGCGGCTATGGTCGCCACAACGGCGGATATCGGCAACAGGAAAAACGCTATGACCACCGCGATGACCACTACCAGGGCGGCTGTAAACCCGATGACGACCGCCTGCACGTACCGGTTCGACAACGACCACTCCGCCAGGTTGACAATGGAGCGTCCCAGTGCGCAGGCGCCTCCCCATGCAGCGGAGATGCCGCGCCTGATAAGCCCAAGCGGCCCGCCGGAGGTCTCGCGCTCCGGAAGCAAGGTGATGGCGCCGCGGCGGCCGGGCGACGCGCCAGTGCTCTCCCACGCGCCCCCGGCCGCCGGCGTTCCGGGAGCCGCTCCCCCGCCCCGCTCGACGGGGCAGAGCCTTATGAACGAGTCCGCCTCGAGCCCGTCCAGCATCAACCGCGGGTCGACGGGGTGGCCGTTCAGGGACGTGTCGAAGTGAAGGTGGGACCTGCCGGACGACGAGTCGCGCCTCCCTGCAATGGTACCGATGACCTGGCCCCGCGAGACGCGAGCCCCCGCGACGACGTTTATCGCCTCGAGGTCGAGGTACGTGGTGCGCACCCCGGCGGGGTGGGAGACGGACACGAACCTTCCCCTGGGGAGCTCCCCGACCCATGCCACCACCCCGCCGGCCGCGGCCCGCACCGGCCGCCCGGGCTCCGCGGCGATGTCTATACCCTGGTGGCCTCCCTCGCCGTATGGGCCGGTGGGCCTCTCGAAGCCCCTTATCACCTCGCCCGAAACCGGCCATGCGTAGCCTCCGGGCGCGGCGCGCGCCGCCGGAACCACGAAGAGGACCAGAAAGGGCGCGATCAGAAGCACGAGCGCTGCCCGGAAGAGAAGGCGCCTGCTTATCAGCAGCATTGCGGACATTACCCCCGGATGGGTGTCAGGGAGAGAGAGCGTGCACGGAGAGAGCAATACAAGCGAATGATAACAAGCAGTTCAAGCCGTGTCAACGGAGGTGCCCGCCGGGTGCTCCCGGCGGCACGGCAATTGACTGCCAGGGACGCCGCTCGCGCTACCCGGTTCTCCTTTGACTGGAGAGAGGGTTTTTAATAATATACCCCCTAAATGGAGGGTGCCCCGCTCCATGGCTCCCAGAACACGGAACGGGGGTCGACGCTACCCACTTGCGCGGCGGCACCTTCCCTCCGCCGGCAGCGGCCGGCGGCGCTACAGGAGGGCACTGGTGATGAAGGACGAGAATCTGGAATATCTCGAGGCCAACCTCGAGCCCGAGCATCATAAGAAGATGGCGGAGCTGGGCCAGTCCGACATGAACAGGTTCGTGGCCGAGACCATGAAGCTCTGCAAGCCCGCGACGGTCTTCATCGCGACGGACTCCGCTGAAGACCGCGAGTACGTCAAGGCCAAAGCTCTCGAGCTCGGTGAGGAGTTCGAGCTGGCGACCGCCGGGCACACATATCACTTCGACGGCATAAAGGACCAGGGGCGCGACAAGGAGAACACGCGCTACCTGCTGCCCCCGAACGTGCACCTCGGGGAGCACATCAACTTCATGCCCAGGGACGAAGGCCTGGCTGAGGTCCTCGGAATCCTTGACGGGCTGATGGCGGGCAAGGAGATGATAGTGCGCTTCTACTGCCTGGGCCCGAGGAGCTCCGTGTTCTCGCAGCTGTGCTGCCAGATAACCGACTCGTTCTACGTGGCGCACAGCGAGGACCTTCTGTACCGGCCCGGCTACGAGGAGTTCAAGAGCGCGGGTGACGGGGTCGAGCACTTCAGGTTCCTGCACTCCGCGGGGAGGCTCGAGAACGGGGTCTGCGCCGACATCGACAAGCGGCGAATGTTCATAGACCTTGTCGACAACATCGTCTACAGCACCAACACCCAGTACGGCGGCAACACGATGGGCCTGAAAAAGCTCGCCATGAGGCTGGGCATCCAGAAGGGCCTGAAGGAAGGCTGGCTCACCGAGCACATGTTCATAGTCGGCGTGCCCGGGAGGAACGGGCGTAAGACCTACATGACAGGTGCTTACCCCAGCATGTGCGGCAAGACCTCGACCGCCATGATACAGGGCCAGAGCATCATCGGCGATGACATCGCCTACCTCAAGAAGATCGGCGGGGACGTGCGGGCGGTGAACGTGGAGTGCGGGGTGTTCGGCATCATCCAGGACGTGAACCCGGAGGACGACCCGGACATCTACGCGGCCCTCACCTCTCCGAACGAGATCATATTCTCGAACGTGCTCGTCAGCGACGGGAAGCCGTACTGGCTGGGGATGGGCTCCGAGCTCCCGGGGAAAGGTCTGAACTTCTCCGGGGAGTGGACCAGTGGCAAGACCGACGCGAACGGGAAAGCGATAGACCCCTCGCACAAGAACGCCAGGTTCACACTGAAACTGGACAGCCTCAAGAACTACGACGAGAACATAGAGAACCCCGAGGGCGTGCCGGTCAAGGCGATGATATTCGGGGGCCGGGACACCGACACCTCAGTCCCGGTGGAGCAGTCGTTCGACTGGGTGCACGGGGTCATAACCAAGGGCGCGTCGCTGGAGTCGGAGACCACGGCGGCGACCCTGGGCGCCGAGGGGGTCCGCGAGTTCAACCCGATGTCGAACCTGGACTTCCTGGCGGCGTCGCTCGATACGTACCTCCAGAAGTACCTGGAGTTCGCGGCGGTTCTGTCCAAGCCGCCGAAGATCTTCGGTGTCAACTACTTCCTGACCGACTCGGAGGGCAGGTACCTGAACAGCATGCTGGATAAGAAGGTCTGGATGCTCTGGATAGAGGAGCGGGTGCACGAGGAGGTCGGCACACTGACCACCCCGACGGGCATGATACCGCTCTACAAGGACCTGATGAGGCTGTTCAAAGACGCCCTCGGTATGGAATACTCCGAGGCTCAGTACAAGGAGCAGTTCTCCGTCCGCGTGCCCCAGCAGCTCGCGAAGATAGAACGCATAGAGGCGATCTACCGTCAGGAGTGGGGCATCCCGGAGGTGCTGTTCACCACGCTCGACGAGCAGCGCAAGCGCCTTCTCGAGGCCAGGGCGGAGTTCGGCGACCTGGTGACGCCGCTCATGCTCGCCCAGCGCTGAGCCAGTCGAGGAGGATTTCGAGGGAGCGCGGGTCCCGGCGCAGGCGGTGCAGGCCGCCGGGGAGGATAACGAGCTCTTTCGGTTCTCCCGCCGCATCATAGAGCATCCTCGCCTGCTCGACCGGGACGGTCTCATCCTGGTCGCCGTGGACCAGCAGCAGCGGTATCGGGCTAACCCCGGCCACAAAATCAAGGGCGTCATGCTTCTCCACGTCGTCGTAAAACCAGTCTGGCGTGGGAGGAAAGCTCAGGTCCTTGATTATCCCGACATCGCGCGCGACTTCGAGGAATGAGAGGCAGTGGGTTCGCGGAAAGACCTCCGTAAGCCTGGCGGGCGCGGCGAACGCGGCAACCCCGTCAACGTCCCCGTGCTCGGCCGCGTACCTGATGGCGAGCGCGCCTCCTGCCGAGAAGCCGGCCAGGTAGAGCCCGTCGAAGCGCTCCCTGAGCCCTGATCTCGCGAAGCCGACCACCTCGACCAGGTCTTCGTACCAGCCCCCCATGCAGAAGTCGCCGCTGGAGTCGCCGGTTCCCCTGAAGTTCACGAACAGGGTTGCGCTCCCGCTGTCCGCGAGGGCGCGCGCAAGCGCCGGGTAGCCGGGGTCGCTGCCGTCGGGGCGCGATAGCGGGATGCCGTGGCACAGGACCACCAGCGGGACCCCCTCCGCCGGTACGTTCAGCTCGCCGGTGAGGGTCACATCACCGGAAATCAGTTCTACCTCTCGGGCCTCGAACTCCGCCAAGTCCGCTATACCTCCAGGACCAGCCCGGTCTGCCCCGGGATGAACCTACCCGGGAAACGGTCCACCATCCTTGACATCACTACCGAGCCGGTGCAGTGGTTGAATATCATCTTCCCGCAGTCGAGTCCGTCCAGGAACTCCATCGTGGCCTCGACCTTGGAGAGCGGGGCGCCCATCCCCAGGTGGGTCCCTCCGACCACCGCCCTTATTCTCGGCGAGGTCTCCAGGACGTACTTGAGGATGTTCACCACGCCCGAGTGCGCGCAGCCGGTGAGGACCACCGCCCCCTCCGGGGTGTCCACTACCAGCGCCTGGTCGTCGATGAACGAGTCGGGCACGAGCTCGCCGCCTTCATCTCTGAACAGGTTGGGCTCCGGGCCCTCGAAATCTGTCACGCGGGGCACCTCCCCGGTGAGCCTGACACCGGGCAGGACTTCGACGGGGCCTCTCGTGAACTCGACCCCGGCGCCCGCGGCCTCGAGCGCTTCAAGCCGCATCGGGACGCCCACGAACATCTTCGCGGCCCCGGCGACGAAATAGCGTGGGGCAAGCGCCTCGGGATGCATGTAGATCTTCCTGGGTCCGGAGACTGCCAGGACCCGGCCCAGGCCACCCGCGTGGTCCATGTGCCCGTGCGACAGCCCTATGCCTTCGACACCCCTGAGATCAATACCCATGACCTGCGCGTTGTAGACCGCCACGTCGGTCTGGCCGCAGTCCCAGAGGAACGACCTCCCGTCTACCTCCAGCAAGACCGCGAGCCCGTGCTCGGCCTTGCAGAAAAGCCCCGCCGTGTTATCGCACAGCACCGCAACCTTGACGTCCATGCTTTCGCCCCTTCCATCGCGGACCTACACTTTATACACTCTATCATCGCGCTTTGTCAGCCGCCCGCGAGGCGAATGGAGAAGGCCTTGGAGAAGAACGAGACAGCCCTGGTACGCTGCGAATCCTATGAAAGGGAGGAGGTCGAGGAACGCGTTGCCCGCGCCTTCGAGCTTGCAGGAGGGCCGGATTCGGTGGTTCACGACGGCGAGAGCGTCTACGTAAAGGTCAACGCCCTGGTGCCCACCGCGCCTGAGAAAGCGGTGACGACGCACCCGGAGGTGCTCCGCGCGGTGGTCGGGCAGCTGCAGCGTGTGACCGACCGGGTGACGATCGGGGACAGCCCGGGTGGCCCGAGCACGCGCGCCATCCTGAAGAGGTTCTATGACAGGACCGGGTTCTCGGCTGTGGCCGCGGAGACCGGCGCCGAGCTCGATTTCGACACTACAGTCACCCGGGTGGGGCTCCCGGAAGGGAAGATGCTCAAATCCTTTCCGATATGCGGCGCGGCTGCGGCCGCCGACCGCCTGGTGTCAGTCTCGAAGTTCAAGACCCACATGTTCATGAACATCTCCGGGGCGGTCAAGAACCTCTTCGGAGTCGTCCCGGGGATGAACAAGTTCACGTACCACTCGCGGTTTTCGAGGGACCTGGATTTCGCGGATTTCCTTGTGGACGCCGCCCTGGCGGCGCGGCCGGACTTCCACGTGGTTGACGCGGTGGCGGGCATGGATGGGGACGGCCCCAGGGTCGGGGACCCCGTAGAGATGGGCATCATCGCGGCCGGCACCGACCCGTTCGCGCTGGACCTCCTCATGATGAAGCTCATCGGTCACGACCCGCGCTCGAACCGCCCGCTCGCCGCGGCTATCGACCGCGGCCTGTGTCCCTCCTCGGCCGATGAGCTGGACGTCCTCGGAGAAGACCCCGCAGGCCTCGCGGTCGAAGGTTTCAGGCTGCCCGCGAAGAAAGACGTGGGCCAGCGCGTCCCCGGCTTCCTCATGGACAGGTTCGGAAGCATGCTCTCACTGAGGCCGAAGCCCTCACGCGAGCGGTGTACAGGCTGCCGCAAATGCGCGGAGGTCTGCCCGGGAAACGCTATCAGCATGGAAGCGGGTATCGCCGTCGTGGACATGGCCGGGTGCATCAGGTGCTACTGCTGCCATGAGCTCTGCGAGCACGACGCCATCGACCTCGAGCGGCCGCTCCTGATGCGGCTCATCCGGATAGACAGCGGGTAGAGGCTATAGGGTCGGGGGCTCTATGCTCACCGGCTCGTTGAAATCTGAGAAATCGAGCTCCATGGACATGTTGAGCTCGCCGGGCCCGGCGGACCCGAGGTCGCCTGCGTAAGTCATGGTAGCCTTCTCCACGTTCATGGAATCCTTGAGGACCCAGACCTCCATCTTCGCCTCCTTGCCCTCGAACAGCGCAGGGTCCACGCCCATTTCGAAAGTCTCGGCGAATTTCTCCATGTCGAGGTAGAACTGGAGGTGGTAGGTGTCGCCCTTCCGATCGACCAACTCGACGTCCGACGCCGATTCGAGGTACCTGGAGCCAAGCAGCTCACCCGTGGAGGAGCCCCCCTGGAGCATCTCACCCTCCTTCTCGGTCCATGAATCGGCCCCGGGGAGCTTCACGAAAGTGCGATCGCCCAGGATTATGACCTCGGACTTGGCCCCGGAGCTCCTCACGTTCAGGTGCCAGCGGTCCGGCTTCTCGTAGTAACCGTCGTAGGAGACGGTGGCGCTCCGATTGGCCCCGGGGATCTTCAGGTCCAGCTCGCTGTCGAGCTCCATGGCAACGGATTTGAGCTTCGCCTGCGCCGCGATGGCCTTCTTCACTATCTGCTCGGGGGTACCGGCTACCTGCTCTCCGCAGCCGGGGGCGAGCGCAGCCGCGAGTACGAGGGCTGCCACAAGCGCTGTGAGCAACGATGTCCGTGATGCCTGGCCTCCGGGACGAGCGCGCATGACTACCCTTTCGGCACCCTCGCGGCCGGAGAGTCGAACTCGAGCTCCCACTTGCCGCACCGGCCGCCCCAGCAGGCCAGGGTCTCCCTGCCGGTCTTTATCTTTACTATCTCGCAGTTGTTGGAGCAGCCGGCGCAGTTGAACGACGAGGTGTTGTACTCGAAGTCCGCGAGCGAGAAGCCCCGGAAGTTGCTCTTCTCCATGTATGGGGCCTCGTCCATCACCAGGAGCGCCACCCCGATGGCGCCCATCACGTCGTGGTAGGAGGGTATGTTGACCTCGACCTCCAGGGCGTCCTCAAAGGCCCGCTTCATGCCGATGTTGGCCGCGACGCCTCCCTGGAACACCACCGGGGACTCGAGCTTCTTCCCCTTCGCGAGGTTGTTCAGGAAGTTTCGCACCAGCGAGCGGCACAAGCCGAGCACTATCTCCTCGATGGGATAGCCGACCTGCTGCTTGTGGATCATGTCGCTCTCGGCGAAGACCGAACACCTGCCCGCTATCTGCGCTCCCTCGTCGGCCTTGAGGGCCAGGTCGCCGAACTCCTCGACCGGGACGCCGAGCCTGGCGGACTGGTGGTCGAGGAAAGAGCCGGTGCCTGCCGCGCAGACCGTGTTCATCGCGAAGTCGGTCACCACGCCGTCGCGCAGGAGAATGAGCTTGGAGTCCTGTCCCCCAATCTCCAGCACGGTGCGGACCCCCGGGATGATGTGAGATGCGGCCACGGCGTGGGAGGTTATCTCGTTCTTGACCAGGTCGGCGCCTATCACCACCCCGGTGAGGTACCTGGCGCTCCCGGTCGCGCCGGCGCCCAGCACCGGCGTATCGGCTCCGAGCTCGCGCCCGACCTCGCGCACGCCCTCCTGGACGGCCACGATCGGCTGGCCCCTGGTCCTCAAGTAAACGGAGGTCATGACCTCCCCGGCCCCGTCGAGAGCCACCACGTTCGTGGAGACCGAGCCTACGTCAACGCCTAGGAAAACACCGTCCAATTGCCCAGCAGCTCCTTCCCTGTTCGAGCGCCACCCGCGCAGATAAGTATACCTTTACAGTTATTTAGTACGAACAGGGAGCCGTTTGGTTGCGTGACCCCGGATTATTACTCGGCGAGGAGGTCTTCCTCGGCGAAATTCTCGAACTTGGTGTAGCCGCCGATCCACGCGAGCTTGAACTGACCGGTCTCGCCGTTGCGGTGCTTGGCGAGGTTTATCTCGGCGACCCCGCGCAGCTCCAGGTCGCGGGGAGCGTCGACCTCGGGCCTGTAAATGAGGACAACGAGGTCGGCGTTCTGCTCGATGGCCCCGGACTCGCGCAGGTCCTCGAGGCTTGGCTTCTTCTCCTTGGAGACGGTGACAGGCGGCCGGCGCAGCTGCGAGACCGCGATGACCGGGATCTCGAGCTCCATGGCGAGCACCTTGAGGTCGCGCGCGATGCGGGAGACCTCCTGCACGCGTCCCTCGCGGAAGCCGGGGATGTGCATGAGCTGGATGTAGTCGACGATTATGAGCCCGATGTTCTCGCGGGCGATGAGCTGCCGGGCTTTTGAGCGCATCTCGAGCATCGTGATGTCGCCGGTGTCGTCGATGAAGATGGGGGCGTTCGAGAGGATGCCCGTGCTGGTCACGATATCGACGAAACGGTCGTCGCTGATGCGGCCGGTGCGGTAGTCGCCTGAGTCAATCTTGGCGTGGGTGCACAGAAGCCTTTCGGAGAGCTCGATCTTTGACATCTCGAGGCTGAAGATGAGGACGCCGGTCCCCGCGGACAGGGCGGCGTGCATCGCCACGTTGAGCGCGAAGGTGGTCTTGCCCATGCTGGTGCGGCCGCCGATGACTATGAGGTTGGAGGGCTGAAGGCCCGCGGTCAGGTGGTCGAGCCTGGTGAAGCCCGTCTCGACGCCGGTTATCTGGGAGCCCCGGGCGCGTGCCTCTTCCATGCGGCTGAAGCTCTCGACCAGCGGCTCGTTGATGCGTGAGAGCCTGCCTCGGCGCATGCGCTTGCCCAGGGCGAAGACCATGCCCTCGGCCCTGTCGTATACGGAGTCGGCCTCATCGGAGATATCGTAGCCGAGGCCGGTCACCTCGTAGCCAACGTCGATCATGTTGCGCCTGAACGCCATGTCCCGGACGATGCCGGCGTAGTGGCGGATGTTGTGAGGGTTGGGGACCGTCCCGGCCAGGGAGACCACGTAGGCGCGGTCGCCGACCGCCTCGAGCAGCCCCCGGCGCTTGAGCTCCTCGGCGAGCACTACAGGGTCGGTAGGCCTGCCGGCGGCGTAAAGCTCGACGAGCACCTGGTAGATCTGCCTGTGGGCGTCCTTGTAGAAGTCATCGGCGACGAGCAGGTCCTGCGCCTCGGGGACGGCCGCGGGTGAGATTATCATCGAGCCCAGGACCGATTCCTCGGCCTCGAGGTTATGGGGCGGCACCCGGTCGAAACTGCTTCTGGGTGCAAGCTCTATCGCCATCAGACCTGCCTCCGTGATCGTCTCCGCGCGTTGTGCGCCTGAAGTCTATATACCATGCCCCACGGACAGCAATAGCCGCGGAAGAAGTTGGGGATAACTATCTGTTTTTTCCTGGTTATCCACCAGGAATTGTGGGAAACCGCCGCCTGCACGCGCCGTTCCTCGCGGAAAAACCGGGCCTCGGAAGGCCCGGTTCGAATGGCGGGATCACAGGTCTCGCGGCCGGGGGACTAGGCACCCTCCTCGGGCGCGGACGCCTCTTCGGGGGCAGTCTCGTCTGTCACAGCCTCACCGACGGGAGCCTCCTCGGCGGGCTCCTCTTCGGCGGCGGCCTCCTCGGCGGCCCGGGCTTCAGCCTCGGCTGCCGCCCTGGCTGCGGCCTCTGCGATCTCGTGCTCGTCGGGCTCAGGCTCTTCGGCGACGAACCCCTCGCCCTCGACCTCGAAATCCATCTCTATCTCGACGTCGGGGTGGAGCTTGATGAGCGCGTGATAAGTCCCGACCGCGCGGATGCGGTCGTCGATGACTATCTTGTGGCGGTCGACCTCCTCGCCGGTCTGGGCGAGTATCTCGGCCGCCAGCTGGCGGTTGGTGATGGAGCCGAACAGCTTGCCGGTGGCGCTGCAGCGCGCCTTTATCACTATTGGCTTTGACTTGACCTTCTCGGCGAGCTCCTCGATCTGCTCGCGCTGTCGCGCGGCCTTTACCTCGAGCACTTTCTGCTGCTCTTCTATCTCTTTCATGCGGCCGCGTGTCACGCCGACCGCCAGGCCCCTTGGGATCAGGTAGTTGCGGGCGTAGCCGCCCGCCACCTCTACGACCTGTCCCATGCGGCCGACGCGGTCGATGTCCTGGTTGAGGAGTACCTTCAAGATGTCACCGTCCCGGGTGTATTGCCTGATTACTTGCGCGGATAAGGAAGCAGGGCGACCTCGCGGGCGTTCTTTATGGCCTTGCCCAGCTCAGCCTGGTGCTGGGTGCAGGTGCCGGTGACGCGCCGGGGCCTTATCTTGCCGCGCTCCGAGAGGAAGCGGCGCAGCATGCCCACGTCCTTATAGTCTATGTAGTCGACCTTCTCTTTGCAGAAGTAGCAGTACTTCTTCTTCTGTTTCCTCGGGTATGCCGAGGATTTCTTGTCGCCTTTGGTTGACTCGCTTCTTCTTCTACCAGGGATAATCTTCACCGCCTTCGATGGGTGGCACGTCGATACCGGCGTAGTCGCTCTGGGCAGGCGGCGCCTGGGAGGACTCGCCCCCACGCGGCAGGAACTGCACGTTCTGCGCCACGACCTCGACAACCGACCTCTTCTGGCCGTCGTCGGTCTGCCAGCTGCGGTAGCGCAGCTTGCCGTCGACCGCCACGCCGCTGCCCTTCCTCAGGTACTGGTGCGTCGTCTCGGCCTGGCGGTCGTAGACGACCACCGTGAAGAAGTCTACGCCTTCGACCCGCTCGCCCTGGTCGTTGGTGTAAGGCACGCGGTTGACCGCGATGCCAAAGGTAGCCACCGGCTTGCCGGCCGGGGTGAACTTGAGCTCCGGGTCCCTGGTGAGGTTGCCCACCAGGATGACGCGGTTGATGCTTGCCATGCTACCTCTTCTCCTTGACGAGGGTCTTGACCCTCAGGACCTCGTCCTTGATGCCGGCGACCCGCTCGAGCTCCTTGACGGCGCCGGCCTCGGACTCGAAGTTGAGCACCGCGTACTGTCCGCTGTCCTCGTGCTTTATGGGGTATTCCAGGCGCCTCAGGCCCCAGACATCGGTGCCCTGGACCACGCCGCCTTCCCTGACTATCAGTGCCGTTATCTCGTTGAGCAGCGCTTTGAGCTGCTCTTCCTCGAGGTCGGGCCTCGCTATCAACAGCGTCTCGTACTTACGCAAAAATCACCCTCCGTGATCGGTTTTGAACGCGCTAACCGCCCCAGTTGGGGACCAGAGTACACGAATTATAGCACAACGGCGGGACACTCTCCGCAAGCTTGCTCATACCCCCGGCTGCCCGGCGGCGGGTCGCCTCCCGGCGGCCTGCTGTGATAGAGTTTCAACCGATGCAGGCGAACGCGGCGGGGAGCACGGCAGGCCCTCGCGAGGGAGGTTGGACTTGGAGCTCGTGAACTTCATGGAAGACGTGGTCTCCTCCTACGTCGACGAGGTCCTGAAGACCGACAAGACCCTCTGCGGATGCCCCCGCTGCAGGCTCGATATCATTGCCCTCGCGCTGAACGACGTGAAACCCAAGTACGTGGTCACCACCAAGGGGTACGCCTACGCCAGGATGGGCGAGCTGCAGGCCCAGTTCAGGGCCGACACCATCGTCGCCGTCACCAAGGCCCTGAAAGTCGTCCGAGAACACCCCCGCCACTGATGCGTTACGGGGCCGGTTCGAGCGCCTGAGCCCTCTATCTTCTTGCGAGCTTCTGGCCGCCCCGAAGCTCGATCTCATACATGATGCGGAAAAGCGCCAGCGAGAACGGGTTGAACCTGCTCTCGAGGATCGCAGCTGGAAGGGCGACCGCCGCGAAGGTCCGGGCAGTTCCCGCCGGTAGCCAGCCGATGGTTAGCGCCGCGTCGTCGTCGCGCTCACCCTCTTCCTCGGGCTCGGCCGGCTCGGTGGGCGTCGTCCCGGGCGAAGGAGCGGGCGTCGGACCGGTAGTCGTGTCGGGCGCGGGAGCGGGCGTAGTCGAAGGCGCCGGGGTCGGACCAGTGGTCGTATCGGGAGCAGGCGTTACGGATGGAGAGGTAGCCGGCGTGGCGCCGGTGGTGGTATCGGTCCCGGGAGTGTAGGAACCACTCGAGGAGCTGCTCGAGGTCGCGCTGGTAACCGCGTCGGGGCTCGCCCCCGGCACCCCGCCGTTCGGCGTGGCCGCGGTAACCGCGTCCTGCGCGCCCGGGGCGCTGCTCTCCCGCCCGCCGGCTTCCTCCTCGCCGGTCGCGGACGACTCCGAATCGATTGCCTGGCTTCCGCCTTCCTGCTTGCGGTTGAGATCGCTGATGTACCCGAGCGATACGCTGAAAAGCGCGAGTATCACGAACGCTATGAGTAGGACTATAGCCCGCCGTTCCTTCATCCAGGGCTCCTTCCCAGTTTCGCCTTTCGGTCATTCTCCACCCGGGAGAATGAGACGGCATTGACGAATGTCAATCACTTAACTAGGAATTGCTTCTTTCGTTTGGCGCACGTGGCCCGACCGGGCCTCAGGGAGTGGGTCACGTCGGGCAGACGGGCTCGCTCGGAGCCGTGGGCTCCGTCGTCTCTTCAGGCAGAACCGGAGGAGCTGCATCTTCTTCGCCGGTCTCGTCGTACTCGTCCCCGGCGGGAGTCGCTGGTTCGACCGGTGTCGGGGCGGAGGACTCGATCTGTGGGGTCGGGAAAGACGAGGCAGCGGGCGCCTTCAGTGAGTCGCGGGACTCGTTCGGCGCGGACCCGCCGCTCCCGCAGCCCGAGGTCGCGACGACCGCGAGCAGTACCGCCAGGCCCAGCAGTATGACCGCTGCTCTCTTCAACATCCCGTCGTCACCTCCCGGAAAGAGACCGGCTCGTCCCTACAACCTTCCAGACGTAGTATGACGATGGCTTCTTACACCGGGTTTCCGCCGCCTGACCGGCGGCGCGCGCGTCAGGTCTTTCAGCCCTTGAACAGCCGGGCCCAGAAGCCTTCCTTCTTCGCGCCCGACATCGGCTCGGTCGCGCCGCCCAGGTATTTTTCCGGCTCGGCGTCGAACTTATCCTTGCACCCCGGCGCGCAGAAGTAGTACTTCTCGCCCTTGTACCCGCTCTCGGCCGCCGCCTTGCCGGGCTCGACCTCCATGCCGCATACAGGATCCGTGGCCATGGCGAACCTCCCTCTCTAACTGTCTCTGAGGGTTCTTTCCATGAAGCGCTCCGCCATCCTGTCTCTCAAGGAAACGGGTACTGAAGGTAGAATATGAGCAATGTCATTCTGTATTCCCTACCAGGAGACTAGGATTTACACATGAACGAGGAAGCTCGAAACAAGGTAGTCATCTACTTCTCGACGACATGCCCGGACTGCGCTCTCGCCAAGAAGCAGTTCGACGAGTGGGGCGTGCCCTACGTCGGTCGCGACATAGAAGAGGGCGACAACGCGGTCGAGATGTACGAGACTTACTCGAGCACAATCGTGCCGACCATCGTCATCGGGGGCGAGGCTTTCCTCGGGTTCGGCAGGAACCGCGCGAAGATAATCGAGGCTCTCGAGGGATTGGGGCTTCTGGAGGGTGGCAAGGGCGGGGACGAGCCTGCCGGGCCGGCAGAGGAGCCGCACGTCGACCCGGTCTGCGGCATGGAGGTCATGCCATCGAGCGCCGCGGCGACCGCCGAGTACGACGGCACGACCTACTATTTCTGCAACGTATCCTGCCGCGACAGGTTCACCTCCGACCCGGAGAAGTACCTCGCCGAGGACGCGGAGCCCGAGCCGATGGCGGCCGGGACGGAGACTCCCCGCGAGGCCGCGGAAGGCACCCGGCGCCTGCACATACCAGTCGGAGGGATGACGTGCGCCTCGTGCGTCGAGAAAGTCGAGAGGGGATTGTCGGGGCTGGACGGCGTCGAGTCGGCGACGGCCAACTTCGCGACAGACTCCGTGGAGGTGGTCTTCGATCCCGGGCGCATAGACCCGGCGAAGATAACCGGCGAGATAAAGTCACTGGGCTATGAACCCCTGCTGAGCAAGGTGCTGCTCCCGATCGAGGGCATGTCGTGCGCCTCCTGCGTCCAGAAAGTGGAGAAGGCACTGCAGGGCCTCGACGGAGTGGCAGAGGCGAATGTGAACTTCGCCACCGAGACCGCGCAGGTGCTCTACGACCCGGCCCAGGCCTCCGTGACCGACTTCAAGAAGGCCGTCTCATCAGCCGGCGACTACAAGGTGCTCGAGGTGCTGGAAGGCGCCGACGTACGCGAGGCGCAGGCGAGCGCCCAGCAGGAGTACGTGGCGCGCCTGCTCGGTAAGTTCATAAGCGCCGCCGTCCTGACCATCATCATAATGGTGCTCTCGATGGGAGAGCACCTGCCGGGCATCGAGTCCATCGACATGCAGACCCGGTATTACATGCTGATGATGCTGACCATACCGGTGATGTTCTGGTCTGGGTCCATGTTCTTCCGGGGGGCGTGGGCGGCCCTCATGCACAAGACGTCCGATATGAACACGCTCGTCGCCGTCGGGACGCTCTCGGCTTTCATCTACAGCGCGGTGGTCACCATCACCCCGTCCACGTTCGAGGGGCTCAAAGGCATGGGGGAGATGCCGGCTGTCTACTATGACTCCGCGGCCATGATAATCACGCTCATCCTGCTCGGGCGCCTGCTGGAGGCCCGGGCCAAGGGCAGGGCCTCGGGCGCCATAGCGAAGCTGCTGGGCCTGCGGGCGAAGGTAGCCCACGTGGTGCGTGACGGGCGGGAGGAGGACATCCCTCTCGAGGAGGTCGAGACGGGTGACGTGCTGGCCGTGCGGCCCGGTGAGACCATACCTGTCGACGGAGAGGTCCTCGAGGGGGCATCCGCGGTCAACGAGTCGATGCTCTCGGGTGAGAGCCTGCCGGTGGACAAGCAGCCCGGGGACCAGGTGGTGGGCTCCACGATAAACCTGACGGGCTCGTTCCGCATCCAAGCCACGCGCGTCGGGAAAGACACCGTCCTCTCGCAGATAGTGCGAATGGTTGAGGAAGCCCAGGGGCACAAGGCCCCCATCCAGCGGGTGGCCGACAAGGTGGCGAGCGTCTTCGTCCCGGTCGTCATGGCCATCGCCGTGGTGACGTTCGTGGTCTGGATAACGGTGGGGCCGGACCCGAAGCTGACACACGCCCTTCTCGCGTTCGTCGCGGTGCTCATCATCGCGTGCCCCTGCGCGATGGGCCTGGCCACACCGACGGCGATAATGGTCGGCACCGGCCGGGGCGCGGAGATGGGCATCCTCATCCGGGGGGGCGAGGTGCTGGAACAGGCGAGGTCTGTTAACGCGGTGGTCTTCGACAAGACCGGGACCCTCACCCTGGGCGAGCCGTCTGTCACGGACGTGGTGTCGCTCAACGGACTGGCAGCCGACGAGGTGCTCCTGCTCGCCGCGTCGGCCGAGATGGACTCGGAGCACCCCCTCGGCATGGCGGTAAGGGCCGAGGCCGAGGCGCGCGGTTTCGAGCCGGTGCGCCCCGACGAGTTCGAGGCGGTGCCGGGCAAAGGAATCGTGGCGCGTGTGGACGGCCGGACTGTGGCTCTCGGCAACCCGGCTTTCATAGAGGAGCGCGGGCTCGAAGCCGGCGCTTTCCGGGGGCAGGCCGATGAGCTTGCCGCGCAGGGAAAGACAAGCATGGTCCTGGCGGTGGACGGGGAGCCGGCCGGCATCATCGCGCTCGCCGACACCATCAAGAAGAACTCGCGCGAGGCAGTGGCCCAGCTGAGCGAGATGGGGATGGAAGTCTACATGATAACCGGCGACAACCGGCGCACGGCCGCGGCCATCGCGGCCCAGGCGGGCATCGACAACGTGATAGCGGAGGTGCTCCCGCAGGACAAGGCCGACGAGGTGTCGCGCCTGCAGGGCGAGGGGAAGGTCGTCGCCATGGTGGGGGACGGCATCAACGACGCCCCCGCGCTGGCTCAGGCCGACCTCGGCATCGCGCTGGGGGCCGGGACGGACATTGCAATAGAGGCCTCCGACATCACGCTCATCAGGGACGACCTGAGGGCGGTCGTGGACGCCATCAAGCTCTCGCGCCGCACGTTCAAGACCATAAAGCAGAACCTCTTCTGGGCGTTCTTCTACAACACCCTCGGTATCCCGATCGCGGCCGGGATTCTATACCCCGTCTGGGGCATACTGCTGAACCCGATGTTCGCCGCGGCGGCGATGGCGTTCTCCTCCGTCTCGGTGGTCACAAACTCGCTGCGTCTCAGGAAGGTCAAGCTTCAGTGACCCGCCCTGCGGGCCGATAGGGAGGTTGACATTACACAAGGACAGTATTTATCTAAGGTGAAATAATCTGCGAAACACGGCGCGATTGCCCTGAAGCCAGGAAGGAGGGGTCACGTTGAAGAGGTTCATGGTTCCGCGTACCGCTCATTGCAGCGAGGGCTGTAGAGTATAGTCCCGGGTAAGACGCAAAACTGCCCGCGAAATCTCTAAGGGCTCGGTCGCAAGACCGGGCCCTTTTTCTCTATCAATCTGTAAACCCACCGATGGTGCAGGTCCCGGCACCCCTGCCTCCCCAGTACATCGACCGTTCAGCCGCGACCTTTCCACCGGGGGTGAGACACTGAACCATCACCGAAGCGCGCCCCGAGCGGACCACGTCCTCCATGTTGTAGGTGCGCCTCGAGCCCGGGCCGACAGTGTCTATGAGATACTGCGGCGCCCCTCCGCCGGGCTTCAGGTAGCTCACCCTCACCTTCACGGGTTTCTCTCCGGGGTTCTGAACAAGCGTCCAGGTCTCCCTTCCCTTCGAGGTCTGGCCGTCCGGGAACAGGAAGGTGTTGTGTGCCGCCGGCATTCCGCCAGAGCAATGGCACGCTTCACCCGTGCCGCCGTCCCAGTACATCGCGCGCTCGACGACAATCGGCTGCCGGATGCAGAACGCACCACCCATTGCCAAGGTCGAGAAGTCTGTCTCGGGCAGGACATCGTTCACCCTCAACGTCTTCCTGGAATACCGGGGAATGTCTAACTCGATACGGACCGGCTCACCTGAGTACCTCATGAATGTGACATAGACGTGGACGCCCCAGTCAGAAGGGTTTGAGAACAGGAGATACGTCGTGAACCCAGAGACGGTGGTTCCCTCTGCAAGGTACTGGTAGTAAGACAGTCTCGTGGTCCCGACTGAGCCGTGCCCTTCTCTCCTGTCGTTCCTGTACATCTCACGCTCGGCTATCAAAGGCGTCTCGCTCTCCACCTTGATCGCGGCGTTCCTGCTCCCGATATCGTCAGCAATGAAAAAGGACTTCCGGGAGTTGCCAGGGACTTCCTTGACCACAACGATCGGCGCCTCTTCCTCGAGCATGTAGGTCAGCGTGCATTCAGCGGCGTCCGCGGTCGGGTTCTGAACGCTCAGCCAGCATTCGAAGCCCCAGGCCGAAGAACCTTCCGCGAAGTACCACTGCGCCGACGGCGAGGTCACTCCGACCGAGCAGTGGCCTTCCTCAGACGACGCGCCGCGCCCCGTCCAGGTCATCGTCCTGTCCACTGCGATGGTCTTCGTCGGGTCGATACAGGTCACACGTGTCGAGAAGTCACATCTGCCCAGAGTATCGGCAGGATTGATGGTGGTCTGGCTCATGGCGGGCAGGTAGATGGTGGGCCCGTCCACGGGCCCAACGCTGGTCTGGTAGGCGACCCTGGCGCGCACTGCTGCCGCGTTCGGGTTCTCGATGGTGATGCTGGTCGAGAAACCCCATGCGGTCGAGCCCTCGGCAAGGTACCAGTCTGCGAGAGCGACCGGTATCCTTCCCACGCAGTCCCGCCCCTGTTCCACGAACCACATCGCCCCGTCGAATCCAGCTACGATCCCCGCAGGACGCGAGCCGGGAGAAAGAGCGAACTCCCGTATGAGACCTGAAGGGGTACAGAATCCGACCCTGTCCGCTTCTCGCTCTGTGAACCACACGTTGCCGTCAGGCCCGGCGGCCAACATATACGGCCCCGAGGAAGCAGACGGAAGCTTGAATTCCCGGATTCCTCCGGAGGCGCTGCACCTGCCGATCTTCCCGGAATGGTTCTCTGCGAACCAGACGCACTGGTCAGCGCCTACGACAATACCGGCGGGACCGCTGTCTGCAGTCGGAATCGGGAACTCTGAGAATGCCTTGCTGTCGATGTTCATCCTTCCTATCTTGTTCGACGAGTGCTCAGTGAACCATATCGCCCTTTCCGGACCCTGAACGATGCCCCACGGCTCGCTGTTCGCCGTGGGTACTTTGAACTCCGCAATGGTTTGCCTGTCAGTGCCAGATATGCAGCCGATTCTGTCAGCGCTCCTCTCTGTGAACCAGGTGTCGCCATCCTCACAAACGGTGATGCCCCAGGGTTCGGAACCGGGCCTCGGCACACTTATCTCCTCCAGGTGGATGGTACACCCTGTGAAGAGCATCCCGACCATATCCCGGTCGCTCTCGGTAAACACCGCGCCGTCCCATCGCCCGGACGCAATATTGACCGGGATTCCGCTGCACTGCGAATACTCGTCCGTCTCCCAGAAATCCCAGTCCTCGTCCAGCGTACAGATCCTGCCCGGCCCCTCGGTTATCAAAAGCGTGCCATCGTTATATCTGGTTATCCCGTGAGCCTGACCCGTCTTGTGCGGTAGCGGCAGCTCGGTCACTCCCGAGGCAGACGCCGAGGAAGACAGCACCCAGAAACCGGGCAGGAGAAGCACCACGGTGCATACCGCGGACAGCGCGAGGCACATGCCGGTGCGCGACGTACAGCGAACAGAATGATGGTTCTTTCCGATTGCGGCCATCCCCACAGACCTCAGGTGCAGTGCAATTCCGCCTTACCCGAGTCTAACACCGGCCCGGCATCTGTCAATCGCGCGATTGGAGGAGCGGACGCGTTGAGTGGTCAGGGCAGGTCAATGCGACGGGCGAGGTTCCAGAGGAAAGCGCGGGCGACCTCGAGGTTCTCCATGTCGACGTTGTCCACCGTGTCGCTCTGCCAGTGCCAGTTGGGGAGGAGGCCCGCGTCGTCGAACGCCATCAGGCTCATGGCGCGGTACCCGCGTGCGAGCGCCGGGGTGGCGTCGGTAGACAGCAGGCGGTAGCCGGTGCGCCAGACGGGAAGGCGTTTCTTCTCTGCAACCTTGCCCGCGAGCCAGAGCAGTTCCGGGCTGGAGTTGTGGCCCAGCAGCATCCCCTCGCAGTCGATGTAGCAGAGGTGACCGGTGCCGAGGTTGTCGAGGTTCACTATGAGCGCGTCCTTCACCCGGTCGCCGTAGGCTTTCAGGAACGCGAGCATCCCTGCGGTGCCCACCTCCTCCGCCCCTGTAGCCACGAACATCACGCCCGGAATACGGGACTCCTGTTCGCTGGCCTTGTCCACGAGCGAGAGCATCGTCACGACCCCGGACGCGTTATCGTTGGCGCCGGGTGTGTAATCCATCGCGACCTCCCGGTGCACCATGAGCCCGAGCGGGACTAGCAGGTAAGCGTTCACGGCAAGCGTGGCTATCCATACCCAGAGGTTGGAATGCCCGGCAGCCGCAGTGATGACGAGGTTGACCGCTGTCAGCAGGGCCACCGCGAAGACCCCACCGATCATCATGTTGAACGACAGGCGGAAGTTCTTGACCAGCCTCGGGTCGAACGATAGCCCCGACCTCGCGCTGTCGTAATGCGCAACGACCACCAGGCCGACCCTGCCGTTCTCCGCCGGGAGCTCTCCAATTATGTTCCTGCTCCTGCCGTGCGGCAGCACGCGCGAGATGAGAGGGAAGGTCTCCAGGTCGAGGGCGAACAGAACCGCGCTCAGGATAGCCACCGGGGCCGCGTAATAGGCGAACCAGTAAGACAGGACGGCGCAGGCGACCGCTACTCCGAGGTAGATGATGTAGAGGTAGGAATACGTCCTGATGCAGGAGAACTCCTGCGCTGTGACCTCGAGGCCCCGCTCCTCGAAACGACCCCTGATGTAGCCGGCTGCACTTGCTTCCGCCGCCGTGCAGGCGCCTCTCGGCCCGACCTCCACCGCCAGCTTCAGGAGGTCATCCCTGATCCCCATGTCACCCCTGTCCGTTACCAAACGCCCGGCCGCGCCGGAGCGCCCGGCGAGCCCGGTGAAGACCGCTAAAGATTTAGTAACAATATCGCAAAAGGCGCCGGAGTGTAATAGCGGCGCCGAGAGAAATGCCTTAGGGATGCCGACCGGAGCGCGGCGCTAACGTGCGACCGACTTAAGCCAGGTTGAGAGCTTCTCCAGGACCCCGGGCTCCACCTCGGGGTGAGCGCGATATGGTATTGAAACCGCCTCGGACAGCATGGGCCCGAAGTCGTGCCCGAGCTCGTCGAACAGCGCCAGCTCCTGGGTGCCGCGACCGCGGCCGGCGAGCGCCTTCATCATCGCTTCGGAGTGAGCCGGGGCCACGACTACGTCACGGCCGCCCTGCATCACGAGCACCGGCACCGAGAGCTCCCCCACGGGCGTCATCGGGTCGCTGTAAGCCTGCGAGCGCATCCATCCCAAGAATAACTCGTGGCCCTGGAGCTCGACGGTGTCCCCACTCGTCTCGTTCAGCACCCTGGCCTCGGTCTCGAGCCTCAGCCGCTCAGAGGTTATCTCCGCGGGTTGGACCAGCCCGCTGCTCTCCGCGGTGTGGAGCTGGTACGCCGTGAGGTCGGGAAAGAGCGGCACCGAAGGGGTGGCCATGAGCACCAGCGCCCTTACGTACGGATTGGAAGCGGCGACCGCTGAGGCGAGCTGTCCGCCCTCGCCGTAGCCTACGAGGGATATGTTATCGATATCGACGTCGCCCCTCAGCACCATGTAATCGACCTGGGCGTTCAGGTCCTCCTCCGCCGTCAACCTCGTGTACCTGCCGTAATCTCCCTGGCTGCCCGGTATCCCGCGCTTGTCGCAGGCCAGCACGGCGAATCCGTCATCCACGAGACGCCTCGCCACCTGCGCGATGAATCCGTTGCCGGTGCGGTCATGGGGGCCGAAGTCGCCCGCGAGCACCACCGCCGGATGGGGCCCCTTTCCGGCTGGGATGTAGAAAGAGCCGGCCAGCTCGAGGTGCTCTCCGTCGTCGAGCTCCTCCGGCGTCCGGACCCTGACCTCCTTCACGGCGCGCGCTCCGGCGACCGGCATGAACGCCCTCGAGTTCATGGCTCCCGGATTCCCCCGCCTTATGACGAGCCCTCCACCCTCGGCTTCTGACAGGACCCCCGAGCCGTCGAACTGCATGCGGACGTCGGGAAGGCCGGGGCTGGTGACCTTCAGGCCGGAGTTGCCGTCGCGTTCCACCAGGAGTTCGCGGAGAAGGGCACCCCTTGAGGGCACGACCGCGAACGCCGACGCGCGCTCCAGGTCGGAGCCGAAGAAGCGGTCCGCGAGGGCCTGCATCAGGCAGGCTGAGTCCGACTCGTACGGGAGGACGGTCCGCTCCGTCTGGAGCACGGCGTCGTCGAACGTCTGAAGGTCGTCCGCGAGAAAGGAATACTTGTCGCCTTCGCGGGATATCCACGTCCTGTACGCCGCGCCCGGTACCCGCCTGCTGGAGTAATATCCCTCGAGCTCTTCCAGGCCCGCAGTGAGCGTCAGCTTCCTGTACGTGGCAGTGTCCGCGGGCTTAAAAGGGCGCCTCTCGACGCTGCTGTAGAGGGGCACGCCCCCCTCGGCCGGCAGCCGCACCGTCTGAGAACCTATCGGGAGGTCCCCCTGCTCCACGACGTAGGAATACTCCGGGCGGCCGCCGGCGCCACACCCTCCGGAAAGGACCGTTGCCGCGCACAGCGCGGCGATGATGAATGCCGCCGCGAGAAAGGCCCTGGAGCGCATCGCCTTATTCCCAGGTCGCCCAGTAGGTGAAGAAATCCCTCATGACCGTGTCGTACCATTCCCTGTCGAGGTACAGGAAGAGGCAGTGGCTGCCGGTCGGCAGCATCCAGATGTCGACGTTGGGGTTCTCGCTGATGACTCCCTCGAGCTCGCTCATCTCGGCGGCCGGGCAGACCGGGTCGTCCTCGGCGTGCACCACGAGCAGGGGGACCTGCACCTCGGACAGGAACTCCCGGGGGCTGGAGTTCCGGTAGAACTCCTCGGTGCTCACGCCGTAGTGCGGCGCCGCAATCTTGTCTATGTATGTCGTGAAGTCGGCGTCGGCGAAGGTGCCGTCCAGGTACTTGCGCTGCTCCGGGTCGCCGATGTACCCCTTCATGTCCTCGCGCCTTATCTTGTGCATCAACCGGAACGCCTGGTAGACCGGGAAGAACATGTGGCGTACCGGGGGCTTCGTGCTTATGTACTCGATCATCCGGCCGGAGTCGGCGTAACCGTTCCACGCTATCGCCCCGCCCGTGAGGTACGGGTGATCCTTGGAGGCGAAGGCCGCCCTCATGGTCGAACCGGCTCCCATTGAGACACCCGTGATGCCGACGCTGGTGACCTCGGGCTGCTCGGACATGTACTTCGCCGCGGCGAGCAGGTCCTCTGCCTCCTTCCAGCCGGCGCTGGTCGGGCTGTGAGAGAGCTTCTGGCTGCGGCCGAAGTTGCGCAGGTCGATGCTCAGCACGTTGAAGCCCCACTCAGCGAATGCCACAAGCATCGGGTCTATTATGTAATGGTCGTGCTTAGAGCCCATGAAGCCGTGGGACATGACTATCGCCGGGCGGCGCTTGCCGTCCCTGTGAATGCCTACCGCCGCCGTTATCGGGGTCCCGTCGAAGCTCTCGATCACTACCTCCTCGAACTCTTCCGGGTAGGGATAGGCCAGGCCCGTCGTCGCCCGGGCGGCGTTCATGAACAGCAGGAACGAGTTCCCGGTCAGCGCCTTCCAGGCGCCGGAACCCCACCTGGGGTTGAACGGCACATCCCTGAGCGAGGCAAAGATCTCCGACATGCTGCGCCTCTCGGGCGGCGGCGGCTGCCTGTGCGGGCCGCACGGCGGGCCGTCCTGCCTGCACGCGTGGAAGCGAAGACGCATCCGGGTGTGCGTGTAGGCTATCGAGCCCAGGAGAAAAGCCGCAACGAGCAGCGTCCCTTCGACCAGCCTGCGAACCTGCCTGAACAAGAACCGCATCCTACCTCCTCACCGTGTCAGACCAATACCGCTGACCTCCCAGCATGTTGAACATGTTAACCAATGTGCCCTATGCAACGAAAATGGTCTGACCCTATTCCAGCGCCTGCTCCAGGACGTCCCGCGCGATGGGCGCCGCCGTCCGGCCTCCCTCTCCCCCGTTCTCCACGATGACCGCGATTGCTATGACCGGGTCGTCGGCCGGCGCGAAACAGATGAACCACGCGTGCGGCTCCTGTCCTTCCACCTCGGCCGTGCCGGTCTTGCCCGCGACCTTCACCCCGTCTATCTGCGCGGCCGTCCCGGTGCCGTCGTCGACGACGTCGACCATGATGTCCGTGAGGGTCTCTGCGGTCCGGGGGCTCACCACCTCGGCCAGGCGGCTCGGCCCGAACTGCTCGATTATCTTGTTATTGTAGTCGCGTATCTCGTCGACCAGGAACGGCCTCAACAGCACGCCCCCGTTCGCTATGGCGGCGGCAACCTGGGCCATCTGGAGCGGCGTGGCGAGGTCCTGCCCCTGGCCGAAGCTCGCGGCGGCCAGCGCGACCTGGTCCATGGTGTCCGCGCTCTGTATCTTGCTCGCCTCCGTCGGCAGGTCGAACGGCATCGGCTTGTTGAAGCCGAACTCCTCGGCGTACTGCACAAGCGCCTCGGCACCGAGCCGCAGGCCCACCTGCGCGAACGTGATGTTGCACGAGACGACGAGCGCCTCGGCGAAGGTGAGGTCGCCGTGGCTCTTGCGCGCGAAGTCGTAGATGGTATAGCCCTGCACAACGAGCTTGCCCGCGCAGTCGAAGACCGTCTCCGGGGTAACGACCCCCACGTCGAGCGCTGCGGCGGCCACGACCACCTTGAACGACGAGCCCGGGGGGTAGAGCCCGCTGGTCGGGCGGTTGAAGAGCGGCCGGCCGGGGTCGGCGTTCAGCGCCTCCCACGCGGCCGTGGTGTCCCTCCCGTCCATCGGCACGGTCACGTTTGGGTCGAAGGTGGGGTGCGTGACCATCGCCAGCACCGCCCCGGTCTTCGGGTCGAGGGCGACCACCGCGCCCTTGCGGCCGCCAAGCGAATCGGTGGCCACGCGCTGGAGCTGGTTGTTCACTGTGAGCTTGAGCGAGTTGCCCTTCTTGCTGGTGCCGAGAAGCCTGTTGCCCAGCGTCCGCAGGTTGAGGTTGGTGCCCTTGCCCAGAAGCTCGTCGTTGAACGTCTCCTCGAGCCCGCTCCGGCCGTAGCGCCAGGAGTCGTACCCGGTCACGTCCGCGAAGAGGGCGCCCTGCGGGTACTCCCTCTGCCACCTGTACTCGGTGCCGCTGTCGACGCTCCTCGCGAGAGTCTGCCCGTCGGCTGAGATTATGTCACCGCGCTGGATGGCGTACTCCTCAATGAGCCTTCGCTTGTTATAGGCGTTGCCCTGGATGTCCTCGGCACCGAAGATCTGGACCCAGGCGAGGTTGACGGTGATGCCGAGCAGGCATATCACGAAGACGGCCAGCAGCACCTTGATCTGCCTGTTCAACGCCCGGCCCCCTTCCTGATGCTCGCCACGTTGGTGGTGGCCCCCCGGTGGGAGAGTATCAGCAGGAGCGCGAGCAGTATGAAGTTGGCCAGGAGGGAGCTGCCCCCGTAGCTCACGAAGGGCAGGGTTATGCCGGTCAGCGGGATGAGCCTGGTCACGCCTCCCATGATGATGAAAGCCTGGAGGGCGATGACGCTCGTGAGACCCACGGCGAGCAGCTTGCCGAAATCGTCACGGTGCAGGAGCGCGACCTTTATCCCCCGGGCGACCAGCAGGATGTACATGAGCACCACAGCCACCGCGCCGATCATCCCCAGCTCCTCCCCAACCGCGCTGAATATGAAGTCGGTGGAGACGGACGGGATGAGCTTCGGGTAGCCCAGGCCGAGCCCCGAGCCCGAAACGCCACCCGACGAGAGCGCGAAGAGCGATTGGGATATCTGGTAGGACTGCCGCTGGATCGTCGCCGGGTTGAACGGGTTCAACCAGGTCTGGACCCTGACCTGGACGTGGGAGAACGCCAGGTAGCACAGGAACGCCCCCAGCAGGAAGAGCGCGGCGCCGACCAGGACGTACGTCTTGCGCGCCGTCGCGGCGTACACCATGCAGATGAAGATCCCGAAGAAGAGCAGTGAGGAGCCGAGGTCCTTCTGGAATATCATCATCAGCACGCTCACCCCCCACATGACCAGCAGGGGGACGAAATACTTGATCTCAGGCACCGGGATGCCCAGCACGCGGTGGGTGGAGATACTCAGAAGCTCGTGCTTCTCGGCGAAGAACGCCGCGAGGAAGATGACGAGCAGGACCTTGGCGAGCTCGGCGGGCTGGAAGCTCATCGGGCCGACCTTGAGCCAGAGCTTCGCCCCGTTGACCTCGGTGCCGAACACCATCGGCAGGGCCAGGAGCACCAGCGCCGCGATGCCGAGCGTGTATTTATACTGCGCGAGTATCTCGTAGTTGCGGAGGAACAGGACCACCAGGACGAACGCGGCCGCCGCGACGGCTATCCAGAGGAGCTGCTCCAGAGCGAGCTTCGGGTCGAGCCTCTCGATCATCACCATCCCCAGGAACGTCAGGCCCGCCGCGAGCGGGAGTATCAGCCCGTCGGCCATCGGGAGGAGGAAGCGCATGACCAGGTGCAGGACTATGAAGATGCCCGCCACCGCGCCCGGGTAGGCGAGAGAGGCGTAGTCCACCTTGCCGTCCCTGGCGAGCTGGACCGAGACGTACCCCACGAACATCACCAGGGTCAGGAAAATGAGCAGTATGAGCTCTCGGTTTCGCGCGCGGATGTCCTACACCTCCTTGGCCGGCGCCCCCGGCATCACGACCTCAAGAGTGACCTGCGTGCCGACCCCCACGCGGGCCCCAGGGAGGGGCGACTGCTCGATCACGGTCTCCGCCGCGATGTTCGGCCTGCTCACCAGGACGCTCTCCACGCGCAGGCCCAGGCCCTCGAGGTCGGCCCTGGCCTGGCTGAACTTCTTGCCTAAGACGTCGGGCACGTAGACCGAGTTCCTGGCGGCCTCGCGCTCGAGCGATTCGAGGGTCTCCTCCGCCTCGGCCCTGGACTGCGGCTCGAGCTTGCCCTCTACCCGCCTGCGCAGCGCGTCCGGCAGGAAGCGGACCGAGGTGTCCGTCCGCCGCTCAACCATCCCCAGGTCCCAGAACGGGAATCCCCTGAAGAGGGTTATCATCCCGTCCCGGGCCCCGACGTAGTATGTCTGGTTATAGAAGTAGACCGCGACACCCACGGCCCCCGCCACGAGGAGCGCCGCGACCGCGGCGGCGATTATCCATCTGGTCGTCCTGCGCCGGCCCCCCTTGCCGCCACTACCCTCGGCGCCCGGTACCTCGTCGCCCGCGGGCCGGTAAGCCCTTGCCTCCCTGGAGGGAACCAGCGTCTCGGAACCCTTGAAGCTCACCAGAACGACCGAGACGTTGTCCGGCCCGCCCGCCTCCAGGGCGCGGTCGACCAGCCGCCCCGCCGCCGCGACCGGCTCGTCCGCGGATGCGAGCACCTCCCCGATGGAGGCGTCGTCGACGAGGCCGGTCAGGCCGTCGGTCGCAAGCAGGAAAACGTCCCCCGGCTCTATCTTCACCGATACGACGTCGACCTCCACCTGCGGCTCGAGCCCCAGCGCCTTGAGGATGATGTTGCGCTGCGGGTGGACCCGGGCCTCCTCCTCGGTTATCTCTCCCTCCTCCACCAGCGCGGCCACAAGCGAATGGTCCCTGGTGAGCGCGCGCAGCGCCCCGCCCCGGTAGAGGTAGGCCCGCGAGTCGCCGACGTGGCCGATGTAAGCGGTATCGCCCTCGCGGTAGAGCAGTGTCACAGTCGTGCCCATGTCGCGATACTTTGAGCTCGAAGCCGCCTTCTGGTGCACCGCCGCGTTCGCTGAGGATATCGCCTTTTCGACGAGCTTCTCACCGCCGATCAGGCCGAGGTTGTCCTCTATGTACTGGCCTATCACCGCGAGTGCCAGCCCGCTCGCGACCTCACCGGCCTGGTGGCCGCCCATTCCGTCGGCCACCGCGAACAGGTTGCCGGCCTCGAGGACGGAGTCCTCGTTTATCTGGCGTACCCTGCCTATGTCGCTCTGCGAGGCTGAAGTCACTTCGAACATGGCATCAGGGGCGGAACTCGAAGACGGTCTTGCCTATCTTGATACGGTCGCCCGGCCGGAGCTCGAGCGGGTAGGATATCTTGCGGCCGTTGACGTAGGTGCCGTTGGTGGAGCCGAGGTCCTCCACCATGAAGCCACCGTTGCTCTCGTAGACCCGGGCGTGCTGCTGGGACGCGTAGGTATCGTCTATGACGATCTGGCAGCTCCCGGCCCGGCCGATGCTCACCTCTTCAGGGAGGTAGTACTTGGCTCCGAGGTTGCGGTCGGCGGCTATCACCAGCAGGTGGGGCATGTCCCTCTTCCGGCGCCTGGGGGCTTTCGCGGCGGCCTGGGGAGAGTTTATGTCCCTGTAGATCGCCCTTACCACCAGTATCAGGAAAAGGAAGAGGAGCCCCAGGAAGACATACCTGAGGGTTATGAAAACCACGTTGGGGATCACTCCTGCGACCTCCGGAAGATGAGGCGCGTGCTGCCGACCCTTATCACGTCGTTGTCGGCGAGCTCCACCTCGGAGACACGCTTCTCGTTGACCCACGTTCCGTTGGTGGAATCGAGGTCTGTAATGAAGTAGGAGTCACCGTGCCTGCCGACCCTCGCGTGCACCCGGCTCACGTTCGGGTCCGGCAGGACTATCTCGTTGTCCCCGATGCGACCGAGCTGTATGGACTCCTTGTCGACAGCGAAGACCGGTGAGGCGTCTCCGGAATCCATCAGCTCCAGCGTCGCGGGACCCGACCTGGGCGCTCGCTTCAGTATGCCCTCCCGGGTCTGGACGGGCTCGCCTCCCGCTGGAAGCTCCCCCTCCATCGCCACCTTTATCCAGAATTCGCCCTCGCGGAGCTTGTCGGCCTCGACCAGCCTGATGCGCGGCCGGTCGAGCACTACGTAGCCCTTCTCCTTTATGTAGGAAATGAGGAGGTTCTCGAGCTCGGTCGCCATGACGGCCTGGTACGACTCGAACCGGGAGAAGTCCTTGGCGGACAGCCCCACCTCGTAGCGGTTCGGCACGTAGACGCGCGAGGAAACGCCTATGGTCTTGTGGCCCTCCAGCTCGCGGACCAGCTTCTTGCCCAGTTCCACCGGCTGGACGCCGGAGCGGAACGCGCGCAGGAAGACGCCCTCGAAGAGGCCCTCCAGCTTCTTCTCGAACTCCTTGAAGATGTTCATCCCGGATAATTATACAATGCGGCGCCCTCACGCCCCTCCGCCCGGTCGGCCGGGCCTGATAAGCGTAGACGGAGATCTCTCGAAATGAAAGAAGGCGGGCCAGTAGGCCCGCCCTTGCATATGTCGGGGTTACGGCGGTTAACGCTGTTGTGTGGGCCAGTAAAGGAGCAGCTCGCCGTGGTGGGAGCGGGGTCTCCGGCTTCCCAGCAATTTCGAATGCCACCCGGTCTGCCGGCGCGTATAGACCGACACCTTGATCGGGACCGTTGTTAGCTCCAGCGCCTGTGACTTTCTCATCGCAATCCCTCCGTGCTCCGTACTCGTTACTCTATTCGGAACAGACGAGGCAAACCTTGCGGTAATTACAAGAAATAATCAGAAAAATTCACGAGCGGTACGAGCCGGCGGCGCCCGGCAAAGGGGCGCCGCGCGCCGGCGCAGAAAGCAAGAAAGGAATCGCAACAATGGGGTCAGGTCACTTTGTTGCATTCCGCCGCTCGGAACAGGATGTGGTCATTTGTACGTACTGGGAGCGATATTAATAGGGTTCGCGGCCGCGGTGCTTGCGGGCATGTTCGGCATCGGGGGGGCGGGTATCACAACTCCCGCGATCAGGGTGCTGCTCGGGGCCTCTCCCGAGATAGCTCTGGGAACAACGCTGCCGGTCACTATACCCACCGCGGCCTCCGGGGCAGTCACGTACTACCGCAGGGGTCTCGTCGAGAAGAGGGTGGCGGGTTACTGCTGCCTCTCGGGCATTTTCGGCGCGACGGTCGGAGCCCTCCTCACCTGGGTCGTCAACCTCCACTACCTGATGCTGCTGACCGGCGCCATAGTGCTCTACATGTCGGGGGCTACCATCTATCGTGGAGTCACAGGGAGGGGAATCGAGAGCGAGCCGGCGGAGACGCCGCCGGAAACAGGGGAACCCGAGACGTGCGTGCAGCCGGCCCCGGGAGCAGGCGGCGAGCCGCTGGAAGTGGAGGAGCCTGAGCCCTGCGCTTACAGGGACTCCGTGCTCCTGATGCTCGCGATAGGGCTGGCCGGGGGGCTCCTCTCCGGCCTGCTCGGGGTGGGGGGAGGACTGGTGCTCATCCCCAGTTTCATATACCTGCTGCGAATGCCGCTCAAGCGGACGTTCGGAACATCGCTCGCCGTCATCGCCGTCATAGCGATACCAGGAACGGTCGTGCACGCGCTGCTTGGACACGTCTCCTGGATGCTGGCGCTGTACCTGGTCATCGGGTCGGTCCCCGGGGCGTACATCGGGGCGCGGATAAGCATACGCACCGGCGAGAGGGCTCTCTACGTGATGTTCGGTGTCCTGCTCGCGGCCTTCGGTGTGGTCTTCATCGTAAATGAGATAATCAGCATGGTGGGTTGAGGACGGATTGGATACGTATACAGAACGTGAACATTGGGATCAGACCCCATTGTGCATTATAAGGTGGTAGTAAGAGGACAATGAAAAGCCGCAAAGGGGGCAGACCCCTGAGAATCTCCGCCGCCGTGCTCCTGACCGCCGTCATGCTGGTCGGGAGCCTGGCGCCGGCAGCCGCGGCGGCTCCACCGGACACCGACGGCGTTCGGATGGCCTTCTCGAAGGACGCTTACTGGTACAAGCCGGGCTCAGTGGCACACCTGAGAGTGACTCTCGACAACGTCACGCGCCGGGCGATCTCCGGAGTCTCGATAAGGGCCCGCGTCCACACGCGAAACTCCGCCAGGGAGGACCTCGACGCGTGCTTCGAGGGAAAGCTCAAGAAGACCTCCAGGCAGACGGAGACTTATGGGCCCTTCACCCTGGACCCCGGGGACAACACGTTCGACCTCGAGCTCGAGCTCGGCGCTTCACGGTACCCCAACGGCGTCTATCCGCTCACCGTGGAGGTGGTCAGGTCGCAGGAGGTGGTGACGAGCGCTATCAGCGAGCTTGTCGTGATGTCGTTCGACGAGGCGGAGAAGCTGGTGCCGGTCAAGCTGTCGTGGATATTCGATACGCTCGAGCCGCCCCACCAGGACCCCGAGGGCGACTTCACGAGCGACGAGCTAGCCAGGGAGTGCAGCCCTGCCGGAAACGACCCCGGTTGGTACTCCACGCTGCTCGGCGAGATAGAGAAGTGGCAGGACATGAGGTTCAGCCTGGTCCTCTCGCCCCTTCTCCTGGAAGAGATGCGCACCATGACCAGGGGCTACACGGTCAAGGGCGCCGGCAAGTCGCGAAAGGTGGGGCCGGACTCCCGGCAGGCCATCAACGCCTCAACGGTCCTGGCCGGCTTCGGGAGGCTGCCGCAGTCGGCCCGCAACCAGCTCATCGCGGCACCTTACGCCTCGCCGAACCTGGAGCAGATGGTCGCCCTGGAGTGGGCCGATGACGCGAAGCAGCAGCTTGTCAGGGGCCACCGCCTTCTGGAGGAGATACTGGACACCGCGCTCTCAGGTGAGTTCTCGTGCCCGCCGGGCTTGAGCGCGAACTCAAAGGTGGTCGCGGAGCTGGGTGACGAGATGGGGCAGTTCCTGGTCCTTTCCCCCGACCTGCTGGACAGGAGCAAGGAAGGAAAGAGTGTCCTGAAGAGCGAGCAGCTGGGTTCCCCGTTCTTCATAAAGGGCGCCAGCGAGGAACGCCGCGAGCTGGCGCTGTTCGCCGATGCCCGCATGCAGAAGCTGCTGGAACGAGTGAGCGCGAGCGGCGACCCTCACGGGGTCGCGCAGTGCGTGGTCGCCGAGCTCGCCAACCTCTATCTCGAGCAGCCGGAAACGCTGCGGGCATGCGTGGTGGTGGCCCCCGGCTCATGGCACCCCTCCAGAGACGTGCTCGATGAGCTCCTCCGGGCGCTGAGCGGGTCCCCGTGGCTCAGCACCGCGACGCTTGCCGAGAGCATGGTGACGGTCCCGCCGGCGGAGGACGTCCCGCTGGAGATACCCCAGGCCGAAAACGCCGGCGAGTCCCGCGAGGACGATTACTTCTCGCAGGTCGAGAACGCGCGTAGCAGCTTCTCCGAGTTCCAGAAGGTGGTCCTTCCCGGGAACGCGCTTCTGGAGCCGCTCCAGAAAGACCTCTACGTCAGTGAAAGCGACATCTGGCGCCAGCTAGACCGGCGGGCGGAGGGGCTTCAATACGTGGGGTTCGTGGTGACCACGGTCAACGGGGAACTGGCGAAGGTCGAGATGCCCGCCACGGGCTCCATAACACTCACATCCGGGAGCGCCGACATCCCGATATCCGTGGTGAACGGGACCGGTTACAGGATGAAGGCCGTCCTCAAGTACTCGAGCAACGGGCTCGGCTTCCCATCGGGGAATCAGCAGGAGGTGCTCCTCGAGCCCAAGGAGAACCTCTTCGAGATCCCGGTCGAGACCAGGAAGAAGGGCCGGGTGCGTTTCTCGGTTGAGCTGACCGCCGGTGAGTACACCCTTGGCGAGCTCGATTTCACCGTCCTGACCAGCAGGTACAACACGTTCGCGATACTGGTGGTGGGAGGCCTGCTCGCCCTTATAGGTCTTATCTGGGTGGTCAGGGTACTCTCGAGGCGAAAGGTTGGGAAACATAAGAGGCATCAGCTCAAGGAAGCAGGAGCAGAAGACGCCTGAGGGTGAGTCCGGGCCTCCGAACGGTGCCGCCCGCGGCCTGAAGCCGGCCTCGTTCGCCCGCGGGGCTTCCGTGATGACCCTGGGCACCACCATCAGCCGGGTCACCGGGTTCGTGAGGACCGCGGCGCTCGCGTCCGTTCTCGGCCTCACCGCGAAGGAGATCGCGGACTCCTACAACCTGGCCCGCATCACCCCCAATATAGTCTACGACCTGATACTGGGAGGGGTGCTGGCCTCTCTCTTCATCCCGATCTTCGTGGAGTACCTCACGACCCGCGACGAGAAGGAGGCGTGGCACGTCGCCAACTCCATCTTCAACCTGACGCTCATCACGCTCTTCGTGGTATCGGTGGCGATGTGCATCGCGGCGCCTTACATAATCAAGGCGCAGACCTTCCTGAGCCACGGCCGCGCCCAGATGGAAGCCGACGCGACATTCATGCTCCGGTTCTTCATCTTCGAGGTGGTCTTCTACGGGTTCACGGCCATCTACACGGGCATATTGAACTCATACAAGCACTTCACGATTCCCGCTTTCGCCCCGATAGCGAACAACCTTATCGTTATCGCCACTGTAGCGATCTACTACCCGTTGAGAGACAGCGGCGCCGGTATCTACGTGCTGGCCATAGGCGGCACCCTCGGGGTCATCGCGATGGCGCTCATCCAATGGCCGTGGGTGAGGCGCACCGGGTTCCGCTACCAGCCGGTGCTCGACCTGAAGCACCCGGCGGTGAGGAAGCTCGGCCGGCTGGCGGTCCCGGTGGTCGGCTACGTGCTCGTGAACCAGATTGGCCTCTGGGTGGTGAACATCCTGGCAGCCCAGGTGAAAGGCGGCATCTCTGCTTACCAGTACGCCTACATCTTCTTTCAGCTCCCATACGGTATCGTCGCCGTGTCCATAATCACCGCCCTGTTCCCCACCCTCTCGGAGCAGTCCGTCAGGAAGGAGAAGAAGAAGATAATCGACTCTGTGTCGCTCGGCGTGAGGACAACCTCCTTCGTACTGCTCCCGGCCACGATCGGCTACGCAATCCTGGCGACGCCCATCGTCAGGCTTCTGCTCCAGAGGCTCAGCTTCGGCGCGAGGGACACCGAGATGCTCGCCTCGGTCATCCTGTTCCTGGTGCTGGGTTTGCTCTTCTTCTCGCTCTTCATGCTGTTCCTGAAGGTCTTCTACTCGATGCAGGACACGAAGACACCCATGATAATCGCCGCGTTCATCATCGGGCTCAACATCGCGGTAGATTTTCTCTACTTCTACTGGTTCTCGAGCGACGTAATGAAGGTATCGGGCCTGGCTCTCGGCAACACGACCGCCTACCTGGTCGGCGTGATATGGGTGGGGCTGGTCCTCCGGAAGAGGCTCGGCGGCCTGGATGGGCGCCGGATATTCAACTCCATGTACAAGATCTTTCTCGCCTCGGCGGTCATGGGAGTGGCGTGCTGGGGCACCGCGGAGCTCGTGGAGAAGTTCATCGGGGTGGAGAACTTCGGCGGTCAGCTGCTGCAGGTCACCCTCGCCATCGCAGTGTCGGTGCTCGTGTACCTCGCGGCGGCCCTCCTCTTCAAGAGCGAGGAGATGCACACGCTCAGGGGGCTCCTGGGCCGGTTCTTCAAGCGCGGCCCGGACGACATGGAACCCCAGGGGAGGGAACCCGTCGAAGAGGATAGTATTATGGATTAAAGGCGGCGCCCCGCCGGCAGCCGCCCCGGGTGAGAGGATGCGCAGTTGAGGATCGAGCGAATCCGCCGCGACCAGAGCGGGCAGATACTCCGGCACGTCGTCACCATTGGCATCGTGATCGCGATAATCGTGCTCATACTGGTTGAGGTGGGGCCCATCGTCTGGCTGAGGATCTCGTCCGTGCAGGACGTCGAGGACATAGTGGACGCCGCGGTCTTCCAGTACAGGACCTTCAACAACGTTGACGAGGCCATAAATGAGGTTTCGGCCAAGATGCTGGCAATGGGCTTCTCCGAAGAGGAGATAAGGGAGTCCACCGTCCTGTTCCTCCCGCTCGAGTCGAACAAGAAGACTTCGGTCAGGGTGACCATCGTGCGCTACGCGAACACGCTGGTGACCAGGCACATAAACGCACTCAAAAAGCTCTCGCGGGTGGCAACGACGCGGGAGGCGACGCTTGTGACCCCGCAGGAGCAGCAACAGCAGAAGCAGTAACTCAAGGGGTGGGCCGGCTCGCCGCCGGGACCTGCTACTCTATCTCCTCCGTCCCCGTATCCTCCATCGGGAAGAAGAAGTTTATTGCGTTGCGGTTGATCCCCAGGAACGTCGCGGTGTAGAGCTTCTTTCCGTCGGCGAGGCTGAAGATATCGGCGTCGGTAACCGGGATGAAGGCCGTGTCCTTGATGTTGACTATGTCGAGGAGCCGGGCGCCGGGATACTTGTACATTTCGCATACGATGCGGAAGCGGTCCACCAGGATGGTGACCTTTATCTTTTCCTTGGGAACGTGCATGTCGCGAGCCCTCCTGTTCTACCCCGGTGTCCCCCCAGGTCTCATGACCCTCGCCTATATACTGACACGCATGTCGTTGCCTGTCCACGGCAGGCCGCGCCGTCCGTCGAGCCCGGACAGCCGGCACTTTCCCGTCTCTATAAGAGGCTCTGGACGGCCCAGTGCAGTCGGTTTGAGAGCACTATCTCGATTGCGGCGGCCGCCATCGCGAGGCCGGCGAGCGGCAGTGGGCCGGGGACCCGGTCCTCGCCGCGCGCCCACGCCGCGGCAAGCGCTATCAGGGTGAAGTTGAGCACGAACAGTGTGAAGAGTATCGAGAGCGTCACGGCCGGCGCCCAGATCCAGTACGCACCGGGCCAGTCCGGCTGCGCCAGGAGCGTCAACGCGAACGGGATGGCGAGAAGCCCCGCGACCGACCACCAGCTCCCGAACGCCTCCGGGCGCTCCCCGTTGGCGGCGTCCGGCCTGGCGGAGCTGACCGCCAGCGGGAACACGAGGGCCGCCACGCCGGTGCCCGCCAGCGCGCCGGTGGCCAGCCTTATCACGTTTCCGGACTCTCTCAGGCCTGCATACGAGGTCACCGCGTCCAGCGCTGTGGGCAGGATGAACAGCGCCAGGGCAAGCAGCCTGGGCCAGGAAGGGTAGCGCCGCGGCCCCCTGCCGTACAAGAGTAGAAGGGCTGTAAAGCACACCGCGAAGCCCAGGAATATTCCCGTGTCCCTGGCGCAGACGGGCATGGCGCGCGATCCGTACGTGATGGACCTCTCGGAGAGCTGATGGCAGATTGCGAAACCCACCTGGTCCATGAACCATGTGAGCCCGTCGGCGATAGTTCCCATGCGGCTATGATAGCGCATGGCGCGCGCCGGGACGCCGACGGGCCGCTCGGATATAATGCAACATTGGGGTCAGGTCGTTTTGTTGCATTTGAAACCCATGCCGGCAAAACGCCTGAAATGCAACAAAACGACCTGACCCCGTTTTGCATGGAGGTGGGAAAATGGAACGGCCCCTTCTCTTCGGAGCATGTCCCGGGATGCGGGGCGAGGTGGACTGGATGCCGCTCGGGGAGTACCCGACCCCGGTCGGGCGGATGGCCGGCCTCTGCCAGGAGGAGTGCCTCACGGACTTCTACGTGAAGCGCGACGACCTCTCCTCCCCGCATTACGGCGGCAACAAGGTGCGCAAGCTCGAGTTCATACTGGCGCAGGCGAAGACCCGCGGCCACGGCACCGTGCTCACCTACGGGGCCGTCGGCTCGAACCATGTGCTCGCGACCATCATCCACGGGAGACGGGTCGGGATGAAGACCATCGCCCTGGTAGCCCCGCAGCCCAACGCCGCATACGTTCGAAGGAACCTCCTCCTGGACTACGCCAACGGGGCCGAGTTCGCCATCGCCTCCACGATGGCGGAGATCCCGCTGGCGCTGGCCAGGGGACTTCGCTCCGGGTACGACCGCGCCGCCAGGAAGCCTCCCTACGTCGTGCCGCCGGGAGGTTCCTACCTCTGGGGGTCGCTGGGGTTCGTCGACGGGGCCCTCGAGCTCAAGGCCCAGGTCGATGAGGGCCTCCTCCCCGAGCCGGAGTACATCTTCGCCACCTACGGCAGCGGAAGCACGGCAGCCGGGCTTATAGCCGGGGTCCAGCTGGCCGGTCTCAGGAGCAAGGTCATCTCGGTAAGGGTCGTCGACAAGATAGCGTGCAACCGCTGGATACTCGGGTATCACGTCAACCGTGTCGCGAGGTTTCTCTCCAGGCACTGTCCAGGCGGGAAGGTGCGGACCGTCGACCCGAGGAAGATCGACCTCATCGACGAGTTCGCCGGCCCGACGTACGCGCGATTCACCCCGGAAAGCGTGGAGGCCGTCCGGATGGTCGGCGAGTGCGACGGCATCAAGCTGGACGGCACGTACACCGGGAAGACCATGGCAGCGGCGCTCGACTTCATCAGGCGCAACGGCCTCGAGCGGAGGCCCATGCTCTTCTGGGACACGCTGAACTCGGTCGACCTCTATCCCACCGTGAGAGACCTGGACTACCACCTGCTCCCGGCGGAGCTGCACCGCTACTTTTCCGAGCCCCTCCAGGAAGAGGAGATGGGCTGCGAGGTCATCTACTGACGCTTTGTCACGCGGAGGTATCCCGGCACGGCCCTGAAGGCCCCTCCCAGCACCGGGGGGCCCAGCGGCCCGGCCGCCGTGAGCGCCTCGTTCAGGCCCACCACCGCGGCGCGCCTCGCGGCCCGCGGCATGGAGTCATAAATCTTCCTGTTGAGAAGCCGCACGCGCCAGCCGGTGAGGCACCGCCGGAACTCGTCCCACGCGGCGCCGCGGTCCTCGACCGCCATCGCCGCTATCTTCCCCGAGACCAGGGCCCCGTGCACACCGAACAGCACGAACGGCTCCATCATCCCCGAGATGGTCCCGGCGAGTATCTTGCCGCCGGCGAAGAGCCTCGGGTTGGAGAAAACCGCGGTCGGGGTCGGGCCGTAGCCCTCGAGCCAGTCATCGTAGCGTAATCCCTGCGTGGCCTCTATCTCCCTCTCGAACGCCTTGAAGTCCTCCGCACCGATCGGGTTCCTCGTGAAGAAGAACATCATGTCCACGCCGTTCAGCGACGACCAGTATGCGTAGTCGTTCGTGTAGTCATTGAAATATATGAGAGCTTCCGCGTCGCGCTCCGAGCGCCCCTTCCCGCCGAAGCAGTGGCCCATCTGGTAGGGGACGTTCAGGGCATCGAACACGTCCGCGTAGAGACCGGTGGCTATTATCGTGCCGCGCGGCAGCGCGGCGACGGCTCCCTGCCCGAGCACCGGCTGGTCAAACTCGACAGTAACGCCCTCGGCCAGGGCGATGTCGAGCAGGTACCCTTCCAGGCCGGTCCTGCGCGGGCCTCGCTCCACGCAGCACAGGTTGGAGCCGCCGACGGGCACGTCGTACTCCCTGCCCCAGAAGTAGCCGGTCAGCGACTTGCAGCTCTTGATCTGTGGCTCGCCCAGCGGGATGCCGATGTACTCTCCCAGCTTCTCGGGCACCATCGGGGTCACGTCTACGGCCGGCCACCGCTCGGGCTGCCCGCCGACCGTGCGGTATTTCTCGAGGACACGGACCCGGTGTCCACGCCTCGCGAGGTTTATCGCCGCTACCAGGCCGGAGAGGCCGGCCCCTACGATAAGCTGCTCAGCCACTCCTGCTCCTCACCTGTCGGCTCCGGCGGGTTGACCAGCCTCGCTCCGGCTGCGCGGCATTCTTCCAGCGCGCCCGGCACCTTCGTTATGGCCCCTTTCTCGTCGACGTTGTAGTAGGTCACCCGCTCCCGGGTCGAGATCTCGAGCATGCCGAAGAAGTACCTGACGGTCACGATCGCAGGCTCGAAGACGTCCGGCCGGTCGAATCCCGCGGCCGAGAGCCAGAGCCCGCGCCTGGCCTTCCGCTTCTCCTCGTCGGGGACCGTGTGCTCCTTGAGCACGAATTTCTTCGACCAACAGCACTGAAGGCGGTCGATGAGGATCTTTGCCTGGGCCGCCAGGTTCATGCTGAATATAGGGGCCGCAAGTATTACGCCTTCGTAGTCGAGAAGCTTGGGATAGAGCGTCTGCATGTCGTCCTGCTGGATGCACCTGCCGTCCTTGAAGCACGCGTTGCACGCCTGGCACGGGTGGATGTCGAGCCCGGGCACGTCCACCTTCTCGGTCCGGGCTCCCGCCCCGGCCGCTCCCTCGAGCGCGCTGTCCAGCATGAGGTCGGTGTTGCCGCCGGCCCTCGGGCTGCAGGAGAGCCCCAGCACCCTGAATCCGCCGCTCCACTTCATGGTCCCGCCCTTTCGCCTGGAATGGAACCGTCCGCCACACCAGCTATTATCCCGCATTTCTTATGTCAGACTGCAAACATCGCTCCCTTGTTTCGCTACAATAGCGCCATTGGCGCGAAGCAGGAAAAGCGCATATCCTCTGGTTGGGCCGTGACCGGATCTATTCACACACATAAGGAGATTTCCCGAAATGGACATTCCACGGATCTTCAGCGTCAGCGAAAGTGCTCACCGCATCCATGACCCGTTCACACCCGAAAAGCTCGCCACTCTCGGCGCGGCGCTGCGTCTGGAAGCGGGGACCCGGGTGCTCGACCTCGGCAGCGGTTCGGGGGAGATGCTGTGCACCTGGGCTCGCGATCACGGGGTCATCGGCATCGGCATCGACATGAGCCGGTTGTTCACCGAGCAAGCGAGACTCCGCGCTCAGGAACTCGGCGTCGCCGACCAGGTCGAGTTCATCCATGGCGACGCCACCGGCTACGTCTCGGACGACAAGGTCGGTGTGGCAGCCTGCCTCGGTGCCACATGGATCGGCGGGGGAGTCACCGGCACTGTCGAGCTTCTGGCGCAGAGCCTCCTCACCGGAGGGATCATCCTCATCGGCGAGCCCTACTGGCGGCAGTTGCCGACGACGGAGGACGTCGCCAGGGGGTGCCTTGCCGACTCGATCTCCGACTTTCTCACGCTTCCAGAACTTCTCGTGTCTTTCGGCCGCCTTGACTACGACGTCGTGGAAATGGTTCTGGCAGACCAGGACAGCTGGGACAGATACGAGGCGGCTAAATGGCTCACCATGCGCCGATGGCTTGAAGCCAACCCCGACGACGAGTTTGCGAAAGATGTCAGAGCTCAACTGACCTCGGAACCCGAGCGCTACGCCGCTTACACACGCGAATACCTGGGTTGGGGTGCGTTCGCGCTGATGGCGCGGTGATCGCAATCCAGCCGGCGAATGCGACGTTGAATTCCTCGCCGGGGGATTTACGTGATATGGCCCGCCGTATCAAGAACTGACCCGCGGGTCAATTCTGGTAGAATCTTGGGGTACCTCTGACGAAAGGGTGGTCCCCATGGGAGAGCAGGTCATCGTCGGCGCGGGACTCTCCGGCCTGGTAGCGGCTATCAACCTGGCCCGCGAGGGCTACGACGTGCTGGTGCGGGAGCGGCGGAGCGAGGTAGGCGGGGCGACCGACCTAAAGGGCCTCGAGGGCAAGATAATCAACATCGGCGACGGGACCCCGCTCAACCTCGAGCACATGCGGGAGTATATCGGGATAGACCTTTCACCCGCCGCGGTGCCGCTGCGCTCCTGCCGCAACCACGTCTATGGAAAGACGTTCGACATAGATTTCGACAGGTCCGTACCCACGTACCTGGTAGAGAGAGGCCCGCACCCAACCTCCATCGACGTCTTCCTGTACGACCTGGCGGTGTCCGAGGGCGTCCGGTTCCAGTTCGACGACACCGTTACCGACTTCGGCGAGCTTCCGCCGGACTCGATCATCGCCACCGGTCTCTTCGGTGACGCCTGGCCGGCCCTGGGAGTGCCTCACATGCAGGTATTCGGTTACCTCGGCATGTCCACCCTGGAGGACAGGTCCCCCAGGGTCATAATCTACTTCGACGAGTACACCCGGGACTACGCCTTCTACTCGCAGGTCAACGGCTCTCGCGGAGCGTGCCTGTTCTCCCGGGGCAGGCCCCTTGACCCCGGGGTCAAGGAAAGGTTCCGCCGCCAGCTGGAGGAGAACGACGGCGTCTCCTTCGACGAGTGGTACTCGATAAGCTTCGGCGCCCTGCCGGTGGAGAACTCGCGGAATCCCAGGCTGTTCGCGGGGAACCACATACTCGCCGGCACGCTCTCGGGCAGCATCGACCCGCTGCTCCTCTTCGGGGTGCACGGAGCGCTCGTGAGCGGCAAGATCGCGGCCGTCACCGTCTCGGACCACCAGAAGGGCCTGGAGGAGTTCGCCCGCCTGAACCGCGCGTTCAGGCTCGGGTTCTACGTGTCGGGGCTCTACCGGCACATGCCGATGTTCATGCTCAAGAGGTCTACCTGGGCGGGGGTCAAGTACTATCCGCAGCTCGGCTCGCTGTTAAAGGACAGGATGTTCGGGTTGGTCCCCGGCTACATGATGCTTCAAAAGGGGCCAGGCCTGGATTCTTAAGTCAGCGATTGTTCGAAGCGAATATGGCTTGAGAATCCAGGCCTGACCCCAGCTTTAAAGGTTGGCGGCTTCGTTGCGGGCGTCCCGCGCGTAGCCTGCGACCTTGTCCCACTTGAAGAAAAGCACCGCCGCCAGGAACACCGACAGCACAACGCCGAGCACCCAGCTCACGTACCACGACAGCACTATGGGGAGGGCCGAGAAAGGCGCGCTGACCATCTGCTTTACCGACTCGGTCGGGCGCGCCAGGAGTATGAGCGCGCACACGGTGACGACCCCAAGCGCCGCCCACACGGGGTAGAGACCCGTAATCACCAGGAAGAGGAAGAACGAGAAGACCAGGGCCAGGTCGATCGGCTCGTCCAGGCGCCCGACCCAGGACTGCCGGCCCCCCGCGTTCCTGGCAATGGGCCCGTCAACTGCGTCCGTGGCCCACCCCACGAACACTCCGATGATGGCCGCCTCGAGAGCCTGGGGGCCGACGAACAGCCCCATGCAGAGGATGAATATCGCCGTCGCCAGCCTCACAAGGGTGAGGAAGTCGGCGAAGAAGCGCATGAAAGAGTAATCGCGGCTTTCGCTTGCGTACTCGTCCGCAGTCATCGTCCAAACCCCCGGAAACACCGCGCCAGAACGTCCACGGAAATTATAGCACCTGCCGCGGCCGGGGCCTCTCGGGGCTCAATTGCGCGGGTTCTTTTTGGCCTGACCACGCTTCGCCTTGGCCTGCGGCTTTCTACTGGGGGTCCGAGACGAGACGGGCGCCTTTTCCTCGACGAGCTCGTGAAAGTAAGTCCTGAGCCAGAGGTCGATGCGGAAGTTTATCATCTGCGGGTTTTCTGCGGGCGTGGCGTGGCTGCCGCCGGGGATTATCGTGTACTCCGAGCCCTTTATCCGTCGGTGCATCTCGTCGGCTATCCGCCTCGGGGTCCAGGTGTCCTTCGACCCGCATATCAGGAGCGTGGGGACATCGACCTCGTCCAGTATCTCCGTTGCGTCATACTCCCCCATGGCCGCCAGCGCCCTGAAGCCTGCGTGCCAGTCCATCTTCGCCGCGAAGTCAAAGTACAGTGTCATCTCCTCCGAGGAGTCCATGGTGGGGTTTATCTCGACTCTCCTGGCGATGGGGACATTGAGCGGAAGCACCAGGACCGGCCGGAACCACTCCACGAGCCACGTGTTCCCGGACAGGAACCGGAGGCCGCGGGTGATGGCGGCCTGCACGCTCTTCGACCCCGAGACGAACGCGAATCCCTCCGCGTAAGGCCCGTCGATCGGGACCAGGCCGTACACTTGCTCTGGATGCTGCCTGTAGAACTCAAGAATCGTCATGACACCCATCGAGAACCCGATGTGTACCGCTTTCTCCACGCCTGCGTCTTCCATCACCGCGGCGAGGTCCCGCGCGCAGTTCGGCAGGGTCATCGAATCGAGGTCGCCGGGTACAGTGCTCTCCGGGTGCCCCCGGTAATCCCAGAAGACGAGCTTGTGGCGGGGCTTGAAGTAGTCCTTCAGGTGGTGGAAGAACATGTAAGAGGTAAACACTCCGGTGCTTAGGACTATAGGCAGGCCCTCCCCGACCGTGCGATAGGCTATCCTGGTGCCGTCGAAGCTCTCCACCGAGCGCATCTCGCAGTCCGCGAACAACTCCTCCATGCGCCGGTCGTACTCAGCGACCTTCTTCTTCACATAGAGCCTGCTCAGCATTGAGCCTCCCGTTGTTTCGACCACCCTACATCCGACACCGCTTATATCGGTCGATTCATGGACAAACTGAGGGGTAGCGGAATGAACCCATCGTCCAGAAATACTTGCCGAACCCTTCTTGACCATGTCACGAAGCGTTAGAATAGTGCCCGCCTTAACGGTACCGGGTCGGAAGGGAGGCCTCGCTTTGACTGTTCTCACGTCGCCCGTCGACAGCAAGCTGGTCGAGCGCGCCGCCGCGGAACTGGTGGACGCGCTCGGAGAGGAAAAGGTCACAACAAATAAGACCATCCGGTTCGGCTACTCGGGCACCGCCCTGCCCATCCCGAAGACCATCCCCGACATTATTGTCCGGCCGGCGACGGTCGAGGACGTCCAGGTGGTCCTGCGCATCGCAGACAAGCTCATCGTGCCGGTGACGCCGGTGTCGAGCGGCACGCTGGAGCCGTCGGTAATCCCGAAGGCGGGCGGCATAGTCCTCGACCTGTACGGCATGGACCGCATCCTCGAGATAAACACAGATGCGGCCTACGCCGTGGTAGAACCCGGGGTGGGGCTCGGCAAGCTGGTCCGCGCGATACGGCCGCACGGGTTCCGGGCGACGCTCGGCTCCTACCCGCCTGGCAACTCCGTGCTCGGCAACTACCACCTGAAGGGCAACGGGAGCCACCGCTCCTCCGGCATCGACTCGGAGGTCCTGGGGCTCGAGGTGGTGCTCCCCGACGGTACGGTGGTGCAGACCGGGTCGAAAGCGTTCGAGGCGTCCTACCCCGGACAGGGCTGGCACGCGCCATGGGGCCCGCTGCCCGACCTGCGGGGCATCTTCATGAACGCCTGCGGCACCCTGGGCGTGATAACCAAGATGGCCACCCGCATCTACCCGCTCAACGAAGTGCAGGCGCTCCCGGTGATGGGATTCGACAGGTTTGCAGACGCGGTCGACTTCATGAAGACCGTCGCCCGGGCGAACCTGGTCGAGCACACTGTGACCTGGCACTGGGGCCTCTACACGGTGATGAACAACCTGGCGGCGCCAGAGGGAGAGGCCGAGTCGAGCGACATGCTGAAGGTCCTCACCACCGAGCCGTGGCAGCACCCGGAGGACCGGCCGTACTGCCTGGCCCTCAACATCATGACCGGCTACGGGGAGGACATAGACACCCACACCAGCCTCATCGAGCGCATAGCGAAAGGCCTGGGCGGCAGGCCGATGAACGACGAGCTCAAGGAGAGGTTCCCGGGAACCTGGGACTACTACAACACGTACGGGATAAAGCACGAGCCGTGCATCCACTTCATGAAGGGGTTCGGCCTCGGTTACGGCTTCATGCACATCGCTTTCGCCGAGCCGAAGAACGTGGTGGAGCTCGAGCGGTTCGGCCTCGAGTACATCTGGAGCCGAGGCCTGCAGTACGGCACCACCTACTACAGCCACTGCACCGACCAGGGCCGCAGCTTCTTCCTGCGCCTGACCCCGTTCGTGGACCCGGCGGACGAGAAGGAGCACGAGAAGGCTGTCGAGATCTACAGGGGGTACCTCGAGGAAGGGATGAAGAGATACGGAGCCACTCCCATCCGTTACGACGGGATCATCAACTATGTCGACAAGGCCGGAGGGTTCGGCGAGCTCATGCGTCGCATCAAGAAGGCAGTGGACCCTAACAACATCCTGAACCCGGGCCTGAAGATGTACGAGGGGGGGTGGTAGAGATGACCATCCCGATGGAAATGCTCATCTACACCTGCCCCAAGTGCAAGATATGCACCGCGAACCTGCACCCCGGCGACGGGCCCGATTTCCTCAAGGTCTGCCCGGCGTTCACCAGGTACGGGTGGTTCTCGTACGCGGGGGGAGGCAAGTGCTACATAGCCCAGGGCCTGCGGGAGGGCGCCCTCGAGCCCGACCAGGACCTCGCGGACGTCCTGTTCCACTGCACCCTGTGCCGCTCTTGCGCCCAGCAGTGCGCGACCGGCCAGGACCCGACCGTGATAGCGAGGCTCGCCCGACGGGAGGTCGTGAAAGCGATGGGCGGCCCGCCGGGCGACGCGCAGACGGTGGTCAAGAGCACAGTGAACTACCGGAATCCGTACCAGCAACCCAAGGCGATGAGGTACCGCTGGGCCAGGGGCCTCAACATCAAGGACGCCTCGAAGGAGAAGGTCGACACCCTCTATTACGTCGGCTGCACGGCGGCGATGATTCCGGCGCGCACGCACTTCGCGCTCAACACTGTAAAGCTGCTCGAGGCGGCCGGCGAGGATTTCGGCACGCTCGGCCAGAAGGAGATATGCTGCGGCGCCACCACCTACAACCTGGGGGCCGAGGACACGTTCAAAGAGATCGCCTCCGAGAACACCGAGATGCTCAACGAGCTCGGGGTGGAGCGCGTGGTCACCTCCTGCTCCGGCTGCTACAGCGTCATGAAGAACGAGTACCCGAAGGTCGTCCGCCGCAACTTCGAGGTGATACACGTTGTCGAGTACCTCGACCAGTTGATATCCGAGGGAAGGCTGAAGCTCGAAAAACCCGTCGAGCTCAAGGTCACCTACCACGACCCTTGCCACCTGGGGCGCTACAGCGAGCTGTACGACGCGCCGCGCCGGATCATGGAGGCGATACCAGGGCTCGAGCTGGTGGAGATGCCGCGCAACCGCGAGAAGGCCTGGTGCTGCGGCGCGGGAGCCGGCGTAAAGACCACTTTCCCGGACTTCGCGGCGTGGGTCGCCACTGAGAGGATAAACGAGGCGAAGGAGACCGGCGCGGAGGCCCTGGTGAGCGCCTGCCCGTTCTGCGAGGGCAACCTCACCGAGACCATCTCGACGACCGCCGCGGGCATCGACTTCTACGACCTCACCGACCTCGTGTTGATGTCGCTCGAATAGGGTCAGACCATTTTCGTTCCATTGGCCAATGTAGTTAACAGAGGCAACACAGTTCAGTGATGCTCCCACGAGAGGGGCGGGAACCAAGGAGGAGGGCATGGCAGACACGGTGGCATTTGGCTCTATGGAGTGGCTCGACGCCTATGTCGAGATCTACAACAACAACGCCGGCGTGCAGGAGGCGCTGAGGGAGCTGACCGCGAGGATAGCCTATGAGTTCACGGACAGGCCCGACATCACACCGAAGTACGTCTTCATCAAGGACGGCAGGATAGAGGAGCACGGACCGGTCGAGGACATCGATTCCATGGATTACGTCATCAAGGCCAACTATGGGATCTGGAAGACGATGACCGAGGGCGAGCTCGACCCCATGAACGCGCTGATGGCCGGGAAGGTGAAGGTCACCGGCAACATGGCCGCCATCCTGAAGCACGCCGACGGGCTCAAGGGCACGTTCGAGGTGGTGGAGGCAATACCCACCACATTCGACTGAGGGGGCCAGATGCTGGAACTTGCAGGGAAGGCCGTGCTGGTGACCGGCGCGGCGATGGGGATGGGCAAGCTGGAGGCAGAGAACTTCGCCCGCGAGGGCTGCCGGGTCGTCATCACCGACGTCAACGAAGAGAGGCTTGCGGAGACTCTGGAGGAGTTCAAGCGGGCCGGGTACGATGTAATGTCCTACGCGCTCGACGTCTCAGACCGCGAAGCTTGCCTGAAGCTTGCGGAGGACGTGAAGCGCGACGTCGGCCCGGTGGATGTGCTCGTAAACAACGCGGGTGTAGTGGAATGCGGTGAGTTCTTACAGATGTCGGAGAAGTCGCTGCGCTGGATGTTCGATGTCAACCTCTTCGGGCAGATGTGGATGATGCAGGCGTTCGTCCCCGACATGGTGCGGCGCAGGACCGGCTTCGTGGTCAACGTCTGCTCCTCGGCGGGCAAGGTCGGGGTCGCAAGGATGGCCGGCTACTGCGCGACGAAGTTCGCGGGCATCGGCCTGACGGATACGGTGAGGGCCGAGCTCCGCGGGAGCGGCGTCAACTTCATTATCGTCAACCCGGGCTTCGTACAGACCGGGATGTTCGAGGGCGCGAAGCTCCCGTTCATCACCCGTTGGATACAGCCCCATGAGGTCGCAGACGCGGTGCTGGCGGCGGTCAAGCGGAACCGCTGGGAGGTCTTCATCCCCAACCTCTCGGTCCGCATGGCTGCCCTCGCTCGAGGCCTGGGCATCCCAAGGGTCAGCGACTTCCTGATGACGGCCCTCGGCGGGAACAGGTCCATGGCCGAATGGCGCGGCCACTGAGGGATGTGTGTGGGCCTCAGGCCGGGAAGTCCGAGGCTATGAGTTCGAAGACGTTCATCGCGCTGTCAGCCGCGCGCTCGGTCCCTATCCCCATGCCGCCCGCATCCACCCCGACTGCATAAAGACCCTCGACCGGCAGCCGCGGGTCGGGCCTGTCAGGCCCGTCCTGGTCATATCGCTGAGCGAGCCCGATGGCCTCACCCGCGCCCCTGCCGCCCATCATGCTGATGAACTCGAGGCTGGTCCCGTGCTGCCAGATGGTATGGTCGGTTATAGCCGGAAACAGCTCGCTCATCCGGCGGGCGACCACCTCGCTCATCTTACGGGCAGCCTCCGCGTGCACGAGGGACGGCGGGACAGCGGCGCACGCGAGCAGCAGGTGCTTCCCGGGAGGTGCGAGGGCGGGGTCCGCGACAGTCGGGGACACTATATAGAGTGCCGGGTCCTGCGGTATGTCGCCGGCCTCCAGCCTGCCCCGGTAATCCTCGTAGTCGAACCCCCTGGGAACGTAGACCGTTATCAGGTTGTCCGTAGGCTTGACGTCCAGCGCGAACTTGACGGTCACCGCGCCGTCGGAATCCTTGAGCGTCTCAACTCTCTCCAGGAAGCCGTCGTCGAAGTTGCCGCGCCCGGCGAGCTCGACGGTCCTCCGTATCCCGGCGCTGCTGACGACGACGTCGGCCGGCTGGAATCCCGTCGCGGTCTCGACTCCCCTGACCGAGCCGTTCTCTACCACTATGCGTTCCACCGGCTCCGACAGCCTGACCTCGCCTCCGCTGCGCTCACAGACTTCAAGGAACGACTCGGGGATGCGGCCGTAGCCCCCCTTCGGATACGCGGTCGTCGCATCCCTGGCCCAGTTCGACATCGCCCAGAGGAACTCTGCCGCGGAGGCCTCGCTCGCGGGGATGACGAACATCAGTCCGCCCATTATGTTGAGGAAGATGTAGAGGTTGGGGTCCTTCGTATAAGAGCCGATGAGCTCGGAGGCGGGCATCCCGAAGTAGGGGGCGAGGTCGGACTGGTCCTTTATGCTCAGGACTCTCCTGAACAGGCGCAGGGCGCCTACGGCGTTGTAAGGTTTCGCGCCGATGAGGAGCGCTATCTTCACCAGCGCGGCCGGCCTGGTGAACGCGAGCGGCAGGTCGCGGTGCCTGTCCCCCACGATGAGCCGCCACGGCTCCCGCATCCGCAGCTCGAGGTCGGCGCCCAGTCGCCGCGCCAGCACGCCGATGGGACCTTTCTCTCCCCTGGGCGAAACGTGCACGCTCATGTCGACCCTGAACCCGTCACGCTCGTACATGGAAGTCTTGCCGCCTGGAAACTCGTTCCGCTCGAAGACGGTGACCCGGTAGCCCGCCCCCGCCAGAAGGCCGGCTATCCCCGAGCCGCCCACACCCGTCCCGATAACGACCACGCTCGTCATCTCGCCTCCCGATCGCCGTCAGTCTGAAAAGAGTCCTCCGGCCCCCTTCTTTTGCGCCGCGCACAAACCTATAATAGTCCGAGTCGGGGTGTAGCGCAGCCAGGTTAGCGCGCAGCGTTCGGGACGCTGAGGTCGCCGGTTCGAATCCGGCCACCCCGACCATCCGTCTACCAGTTCAACCTACTAATCCAGGAGTGGCTACCATCGGTTTCGAGCACCTGAGCGAGAGCGACGAAGATGAGTTCATGGCGTTCCTGGCGACGGCGCCGGAGTACAACGTCGTGCTCATGTACAACGCCGGGCGGTTCGGGATGGACGAGGGCGACCTCCCCCTGAACGGCCATTACTTCGGCCGCCGTGACTCCGCCGGCCTTGTCGCGGCCGGAGCCTCATACAACCTCGGCTCGCTGTTCTACTACGCGCGGGACGCTGAGGCGTTGAAGGGGTTGGCGTCGTACCTCGTCGATGCCGGCCGGCAGCCGTGGTTCACCCAGGGACCGCGGCCCCAGGTCGAGCTGCTGCTGTCGGAGTTCGACGCACTCGGCGGCCCGCCGGCGGAGACTCTCCTTTCGGAATGGAGCACGCTCCGCGGCAGCGTATCCCCGGGCATCGACACATCCGGCACCAGGCCGGCGCGCCTCGAAGAGCTGGAGACACTCATCGGGATGGGCCAGGCCATGCAGCGAGAGATATTCGAGCTCGAGGGGATGGACGACGAATCCCTGGGCGAGCTGCTCCGCGTGCAGATAGAGCTCGGCGGCGCGTTCGTGCGGGAGGCAGATGGCATGGTCGTCTCCAAGGCCGAAGCTACTCCCGCCGTCCCGCACGCAGCGCTCATGGGCGGCGTATACACGCTCCCCGAGCACCGCGGCCGCGGGCACTCGACCGCCTGCGTGGCCGCCCTGTGCGAAAGGATGCTCGAGCAGGTGGACGTGATGACGCTAAGCGTCGAGCCGGACAACGAGGCGGCCTACAGGGCGTACCGCCGCATCGGCTTCGAGAAGGCGGCGGACTGGACGGTCGTCACCTTCGGCGGCAGGCAGGAGCAGGAACCGTGACCCGCTTCACCGAGACGACCGGAGCCGATACCGTCGTCACATTACTGTACCTTGCCGCCTTTGTCGCGGCACTGGCGGCGGGTGCCTTCCTCTTCCTGCCTAAGTACTGGTACCTCTGGGGCCTGATCGTGGTCGGGGGACTGCTCCTCCTCCTCTGGTGGCAGACCAGGTCATTCGGCTACAGGTGCGCCAACTGCGGAAACGAGTTCGCAATAAGCATCCTCGCTAACTTCACGGCAGTAAACGGGGGCGCGAAGAGGTACGTGAAGTGTCCGGCCTGCGGGGAGAGGTCTTGGGCGACGGTGCTCAAGCGCGTCGCGGACGGGGAGGACCGGTGAAATACAAGGAAGCCACGCAGAGGCTCAAGGAGCTGTCGGACCCGAAAGCCGTCGAGGGCATGGCGCGCTACGGCATCAACCCGGAGAAGACCCTGGGCGTCTCCATACCGAAGCTGCGGAAGCTCGCAAAGGAAGCAGGCAAGGACCACGAGCTCGCCGGCCGCCTGTGGGCGTCAGGCGTCCACGAGGCGCGAATCCTGGCCGGAATGGTGGACGACCCGGCAGCGGTCACCGAGGAGCAGATGGAGACCTGGGTCGCGGATTTCGACTCGTGGGACGTCTGCGACCAGGTCTGCATGAACCTCTTCTGGCTCACCCCCTTCGCATACGAGAAATGCTTCGAGTGGAGCTCCCGTCCGGAGGAGTTCGTGAAGCGCGCCGCCTTCGCCCTTATGGCGCGCCTGGCCTGGAGCGACAAGTCGGCCGGCGATGAGCGGATAGCCTCGTTTCTGCCCGTCATCGAGGCGCAGGCTGACGACGGGCGCAACTTCGTCAAGAAGGCCGTCAACTGGGCCCTGCGTCAGATAGGCAAACGAAACCTCGAGCTGAACAGGCTCGCGGTCGAGTCCGCCAGGAGGTTGAGCGAGTCTGACTCGAAGGCCGCCAGGTGGGTGGCCTCGGACGCGCTCCGGGAGCTCGAGGGAGAAGCCGTGCAGCGCCGCCTCCGCGAAAGTCAGGCGAAACCGGGGGGGAAGCGCTAGCCGGCTGAAAGATTCGAGCCGGACAAATCGAATAAGTACCACTGAGATGATTCACCGAGAGGAGAGATATGCCGCCCGGAAAGGACCCCACGAGCAGGCGGTTCACCGCGAGGCCGGTCGCCCCGTTCGACTTCGACCTTTCGGCGGGGATATTCACAGACGGCGACCCCTCGTACAGGTCATACGACGGCGAGGAGTTCTGGGAGGTCATGCGCCTGGCCGGCAGGCCCGTCCTGTTCACGATAGTCTCCAATGGGACCGTCGCAAAGCCGTCGCTCAGGGTGGAGCTCAGGACCGCGGACGCGATCACGGACCGTGATGCCAGGGAGGCGCGCGCGCTCGTTGACTCGCACTTCAACCTCAGCATGGACCTCAAGCCCTTCTACCGTGCGGTGAGGAACGACCCGGTGATGTCTTTTATCGCGTCCGAGCTGTACGGTCTCAAGAGCCCGACCACCGCCACCGTGTTCGAGGCTCTCATAGACTCCATAATCGAGCAGCAGATCTCGCTCGCGGCCGCCCACAGCATGCAGGGCAGGCTCATCCGGGCGTTCGGTGACAGGCTGGAGCTCGACGGGCGTAAGTTCCACGCTTTCCCCACCCCCGAGAAGCTCGCCTCCGTACGCCTCGACAGGATCAGGGCGTGCGGACTTTCCGGCAAGAAATCCGAGTACGTCAAGGACATCTCGGTGCTGGTGGCGGGCGGGCGGCTGGACCTCGAGCGATACGAGACGTACGACGACATCGACGAGATAAGGGAAGAGCTCAAGGCGATAAGGGGGATCGGTGCCTGGACCGCCGAGATGACCATGATCAGGGGTCTCCACAAGATGGACTCGATCCCCGCCGACGACGTCGGCCTCCAGGCGAAGATATCGCACTTCTATGGAAGAGGTGCGGGTGCGAAGGCCTCCAGCGACGATGTCCGCCGGGTCGCGGAGAGCTGGGGGAAATGGCGTGGGCTGGGCGGATACTATCTGATAGTAGCCCACCGGCTCGGCCTCGAGCCCGCCGGTCGCCGGGCGGAGACGCCGGAGAAAGTGAGGAGAGGGCCGCATGGCAAGTGACTTCAAGAAGACAGCGTACTGCGGGCTGTTCTGCGGTGACTGCATCCCTTCGAACGAGGCGCTGTTCGAAGCGGTCGACGAACTGGGCAAGAGACTCACAGAGCTGCCGGTGACCCGCTACGCGAGCCTGCGCGCCGCGAAGAACCCGGCCTTCGAGGACTTCCCGACCTTCATGGGCGTCCTCGACGAGATGAGGAAAATCCGCTGCGAGAAGCCCTGCCGCGAAGGTGGGGGGCATACCGACTGCCCAGTTCGCGACTGCGCGAAGGGCAAGGGATACCTCGGCTGCTGGGAGTGTGACAGCCGCCGGGACTGTGAGCTGCTGGCCCCCCTGAAGGAGTTCCACGGCCCGGTGATCGAGGAGAACCTCGATACGATAAGGCGGTGCGGGCCGCAGGACTGGAGCGAGCGCAGGGGAAAACACTATCCGTGGGAGAAGTAGTGGCAGGGGGGTGGAGGGCGCCGCAGGCTCCCGGTCATTTGCCGGAAAAGGTTGTAGAATAGCCGAAAGCCGGCAACGGCGGTGACGTGCGGCCACGACGAAAGGCATGGAGATGACTACCAACTGTGAAGTCCTCGACGATTTTGTCTCGCACGCAAGGAAGGACCAGCGCGGCAAACTGAAGGACAAGTTCACATCCCAGAAGTTGGACAGGGGCCAGTTCGTCTTCTTCGAGGGAGACGATGCGGCTTTCATGTACCTGATCGAATCCGGGGTGGTCGAGGCCAACGTGGTGCACGGCGACGGAAAAGTATATATCTTCCACTTCATCTTCCCCGGAGAGATATTCGGCGAGGGCGTGATCTACGGCCAGGATTTCTACCCGTTCTCGACGGTAGCCAGGAAGGAAGCGGTGGTCTGGAGGGTGCCGAAGGACGACCTGCTGGCGGCGGCCGAGGCGGACCCCGCCTTCAAGATGTACCTGCTCGAGCTCATCGGGAAGAAGCTCGACCTCTCCTACGTCAAGGCGCGCTGCATCGCCGGAGAGAGGGTCGAGAAGCGGGTCGCATGCATACTGCTGAAGACCCTGGACCAGCAGCAGGGGATATTCAGCCACTGCGTAGAGAAGCTGGACACGCCGCTCACGAACCGGGACATCTCCGGCCTCATCGGCTCGACCGAGGAGACCGTCTCCAGGGTCATGAGCAGGCTCAAGAAGGAAGGGATAATCGGTACCGAGGACAAGCAGCTGGTCGTCCTCGACCGGGACGCCCTCATGGGGTACTTCGAATCGATGTAGCGAGGTGACGATGCCCGAAGTCTACCTGGACCACTACGCGGCGACCGCGGCCCTGCCCGAGGTCGTCGAGGAGATGAAGCCTTACTTCTCGGAGAAGTTCGGCAACCCGTCCTCCCTTCACGGCTGGGGCGACGACGCTCGAAAGGCCGTCGAGGAGGCCAGGGCCAGGGTGGCCGCCCTGATAAACGCCGAGCCGGGGGAGGTGATCTTCACCTCCGGCGGCACCGAGGCCAACAACCTGGCGGTAAAGGGCATCGCCTGGGCCGCTCGCAAGAAGGGAAACCACGTGGTCGTCTCCGCCGTTGAGCACTTCTCGGTTCTGCACGCCGCGAGGACTCTCGAGAAGTTCGGCATGGAGGTGACGGAGGTCCCGGTGGACTCCTACGGCATGGTCGATCCCGAATCGATAAAGGAGGCCATCACCTCCGACACCGTCCTGGTCTCAGTGATGACGGCGAACGGTGAGATAGGCACGATACAGCCGGTCCAGGAGATAGCGGCGGCAGCCGCTGAAAAGGGCGTAGGATTCCATACGGACGCGGTAGCGGCCGCCGGGTACATCCCGCTGGACGTGAAGACCATGGGCGCCGACGCGGTGTCCATCGCCTCCGACCTCCTTTACGGGCCCAAGGGGGTCGGGGCGCTCTGGGTCAGGAAGGGCAGGCGCCTGATGGCGCTCCTCGACGGGGGCGTCCAGGAGGGAGGGCGCCGGGGAGGTACCGAGAACGTGCCCGGCATCGTGGGCATGGGCAAGGCCGCCGAGCTGGCCGCCCGCGACCTCGAAACGCGCGCCGAATACCTCCGGGGCATGAGCTCCGAGCTGCTGAAATGGCTGCCCGAGTCCATCCCGCGGCTGAGTGTTACGGGCCACATGGAAAAGCGCCTGCCGTGGAACGCGAGCTTCGTGGTCGAGTTCATCGAGGGCGAGGGCATGCTCCTGTTCCTGGACCAGAAGGGCATTGCGGTGTCCAGCGGGTCGGCCTGCACGTCACGGGCCCTCAAGGGCTCCCACGTGCTCACCGCCTGCAGCATCCCGGCGGAGATCGCGCAGGGGTCTCTGCTGTTCAGCTTCGGGCTCGACAACAAGCCCGAGGACGTCGACTACGTGATAGAGACACTGCCGCCGATAGTCGAGAGGCTGCGGCAGATGTCACCGCTATACGACAAGTTCCTGAAGCAAGGGGGTGGTTGAGATAGCACAGTACAGCGACACGGTCATGGACCATTTCATGAACCCTCGCAACGTCGGCGAGATCGAGAGCGCCGACGGGGTCGGGGAGGTGGGAAACCCGGTCTGCGGCGACATGATGACCTTCTACATCGACGTGGACGAAGACGAGCGCATCAAGGACGTGAAGTTCAAGACGTTCGGATGCGGCGCGGCAATAGCGGTCTCGAGCATGGTGAGCGAAATGGCAATGGGCAAGACGCTAGACGAGGCTCTCCAGATCTCCAGGGGAGACGTGGCCGAGCAGCTCGGGGGCCTGCCGGAGAACAAGATGCACTGCTCGAACCTGGGGGCGGACGCTCTGCACAAGGCGATCGAGGATTACAAGAGCAAGAAAGCCGTGAAGGAGGGATGAGCGTGGGTGAACCTGACGAGAAGAAAGCCGGAACGTGCCGCTGTCCCTTCTGCGACGTCGAGGTCGAGCTCGAGGAGGAGTCGGTCCTCTGCGTGGCCTGCAAGACCGTGATAGTGGAGTGCGTGAACTGCGGCTCACCGGTGCGGGAGGGCGCCGACAGCTGTTCGAACTGCGGCAAGCCGCCCCGCTAGGCGGCGCCGCCTGGAATGCGCGCGCCTGGGCTGCGGGCCGCCGCTCAGAGCGCAGGGGGAGTCATGAGCGAGAAGATGACGGTCATCGTCTTCAGCGATGACCTGGACAGGGCCCTGGCGGCGTTCAACCTGGCCAACACCGGAGCCTCCATGGGGATGGAGGTGACGATGTTCTTCACCTTCTGGGGCCTCGGGGTCATCAAGAAGGAGAGGGTCGCCAGGGGCGACAAGAGCTTCATGCAGTGGGCCATGGGCCTCATGAAGCGGGGCAGCGCCAGGCGCCTCAAGATGTCGCAGATGAACATGCTGGGCTTCGGCACGAGCACGATGAAGTCCATGATGAAGACCTACCGGATGCCGTCGCTCCAGGAAGGGATTGCCCTCGCGAAGGAGCAGGGTGTGAAGTTCATGGCCTGCACCACCTCGATGGCGCTGATGGGGCTGACCAGGGATGACTTCATCGACGAGGTCGACGATGTCGCAGGCGCTGCGACCTACCTCGGAATCGCGTCCGAGGGCAAGGTCAACCTGTTCATTTAGGGTCAGACCATTTTCGTTGCATTGGCATCAGTAATTAACAGGCGCAACACGCGTCGCGGTCGAAGGGGCCCGCGCAAGGAGACGCCGGGTTGCCCCACGGGAGGCGAAAATGGATGCGGACAAGACGATTGACTGCGTCGGGTTGTACTGCCCGATGCCGATAGTGAAGACGGCCCAGGCGATGAAGGAGCTCGAGCCCGGGCAGGTCCTCGAGGTGCTTGCCGATGACGCGGGCATAAAGAGCGACATGCCAGCGTGGTGTGAGAAAACGGGCAACGAATGCGTCTCTATCGATGAAGAGGGGGACGAGATAAAGGTCTACGTCCGGAAAACCGGATGACGCCCGTAATTAACAGCTGCCGGAGGTGATGGGACTTGGCGGACGAAGCGATCAGTGACGGTCTTCACCAGGCCTACGAGGGCGAGGCCAAGGCGAGCGTGAGGCTGAAGGTCTACGCCGAGAAGGCTGACAAGGAAGAGTACCCGGGGGTGGCAAAGCTGTTCCGCGCAATCGCGGAGTCTGAGGCCATCCACGCCCGTAACAACCTCAAGATGCTCGGAGAGGTCAAGGACACTGAGACCAACCTCTCGGACTCCTTCGCGCGCGAGACCAAGGTCGCGGGGGTCCATTACAGCGATTTCATCGCCAGGGCCGAGGCGGCCGGCGACGAGAACGCCGCGAGGATGTTCACCTGGGCGCGCGACGTCGAGGACGTGCACGCGAAGCTCTACGAGAAAGCCCTCGAGCACCTCGTCGCCGAGGAGGAGAATCCCACTTACTTCGTCTGCGACGTCTGTGGGTACGTCGCAGACGGCCAGGTCCCGGACAAGTGCCCGGTGTGCGGCAGCCCGGCCACCGTGTTCTTCGAGACGCGTTAGCGGACTCCCGAAAGGTGTTCCCCGGGGCGGGGAAAAAGTATATTCAGTAGGTCGGCTCCTGTGACCACGAAGGGACAAGCTCTCGATGGTTGGTAAAGTTCTCAACTCCCGGTACGAGCTCGAGCAGCTGATCGGCACCGGCGGAATGGCGGACGTCTACATGGCCCGGGACAACCTCCTGGGCCGCACCGTGGCTGTCAAGATACTGCACCCGCAGTACGCCAAGGACGAGGTTTTCATCGCGCGGTTCCGCCAGGAGGCCCAGGCCGCGGCGAACCTCAACCAGCCGAACATCGTGAACGTCTACGACTGGGGGATAGAGAACAGCACTTACTACCTGGTCATGGAATACGTCGAGGGCCGCGACCTCAAGGACATCATCCTCCAGGGAGGGCCCCTCCTCCCGGAGCGCGCGGTCGAGATAGCGATGTCGATATGCCTGGCGCTCCAAGCGGCGCACGCGCAGGGGATAGTCCACCGCGACATAAAGCCACAGAACATCATCGTGACCTACGATAACAAGATAAAGGTCATGGACTTCGGCATCGCCCGCACGACAGGCGGCTCGGCGATGACGCAGACCGGCACAATAATGGGAACTGCGCAGTACATCAGCCCGGAGCAGGCCCAGGGCCGCGCCGCCGACCCGCGCTCCGACCTCTACTCCCTTGGTGTGGTCCTCTACGAGATGTTGACCGGCAAGGTCCCGTTCGACGGCGACAACCCGGTCTCCATAGCCTATAAGCACGTCAGGGAGGACCCTCTTCCTCCGACGATGGTAAACCCCGACATCTCCCCCGGGCTCGAGGCAGTGGTCATGAAGGCCCTGTCTAAGAACCCGGAGAACCGCTACCAGAGCGCTGTCGAGATGCGCTCCGACCTGGAGCGCTGCCTCGAGGGCGCTCCTGTCTTCGCTACGCCGGTGCTTCCGGCTGACGAGGCGGCACTCGGGGCGACCCGGGCGTACCCGGTGGCGGCGGGCGCGCCCCCGGCCAAGCGATCGCTCGCCTGGCTGTGGATATCGATCATCGTGATAGCCGTCCTGGCCGGAATAGGGGTCGGAGTCTGGGCGATTGCGCGCAACACCGGAGGCGCTACCGTGCCCAGCGTGACCGGCAAATCCGTAGCGGAGGCCGAGCAGCAGCTCGAGGCTGAGGGCCTGAAGATGAAGGTCGCGAAGACGGTAGTCGACGCGGAGAGGCCCAAGGACACGGTCATCAGCCAGGACCCATCCCCCGGCACCAAGATCGACAAGGGCGGCACGGTCGAGGTCGTGGTCAGCAAGGGCCCCAACCTCGGCGAGGTACCCGGAGTCACCGGCAAGACCCGGACCGAGGCCCAGGGCATCCTGGAGGCCGCGGGCTTCGAGCTCGGCGACGTAACCGAGGCTTACAGCGCGTCGGTCGAGAAAGGCAAGGTCGCCTCGCAGCAGCCCGAGGCCGGCACCCAGGTGTCCAGAGGGAGCTCGGTCTCGATCGTCATCAGCAAGGGGCCTGAGATGGTCAACGTCCCCAGCGTGGTGGGCATGACCCAGGCGGCGGCCACCGAGAGGCTCGAGGGCTCCGGGCTCGTGGCGCAGGTCGAGACGGAGACCTCCACGACTGTGCCCGAAGGGAACGTCATATCTCAGAGCCCGAGCGCCGGTCAGAGCGTCGCCAAGGGGTCCAGGGTCACGATAGTGGTCGCGGAGCAGGCGCCCCAGGTGCCGAACGTCATCGGCCAGTTGAAGGCCGACGCCGAGAACACCCTGGTCAGCGCCGGATTCTCTGTCACAGTCATCAACCAGACGACCGCCGACCCGACAAAGGTCGGCAGGGTTATCAACCAGGACCCGGCGCCGCTCAGCGAGGCTGCCGCGGGCAGCTCGGTAAAGATTTATGTCGGGGTGGCCCCCTGACGATATTACTTCCGGGCACCCGCATCGGGCGCCCGGTCACCTGGAACAGTCCCGGTTGAGCAAGGAGGAGTCATGCAACGGGCAATAATGCTTGCGAACCTGCTGGACGAGGCAAAGGAAGTCGACGTCCCCGACGCGTTCGTGCTCCAGAACAAGAAGCTCCTGAAGGTGCAGATGCAGGCGGCCGGGGGCCAGGTGCTCACAAAGGCCGGGGCGATGATCGCCTACCAGGGCCAGGTCACATTCGCGCGCAAGGGCGGTGGGGCCGGCAAGTGGCTCAAGAAGCAGATCTCCGGCGAACAGTTCACCCTGATGGAGGCCACCGGGACGGGAGACCTGTTCCTTGCAGACGGCGCGAACGATATCGTCCTTCTCTACCTGCAGGATGAGGCCATCGGGGTCGAGTCGTTGAACCTGCTCGCGTTCACCCCCAGCCTGCAGTGGGACATCAAGATGATAAAAGGCGTGGCAGGCATGATGGGCGGAGGCCTGTGGAATGTCTCGCTCCAGGGGACGGGTTACCTCGCGCTCATCAGCAAGGGAGAGCCCATGGCGCTCGCCGTCACCCCCGACTCACCTACGTACACCGACCCGAACGCGACCGTCGCCTGGTCCGCCGGTCTCGAGCCCGCTGTCCACACCGACGCGAACCTTTCGAGCCTGAAGGGCATCTTCGGCTCCATGTCGAGCGGCGAGACGTTCCAGCTGGCGTTCCAGGGGCAGGGCTACGTGATAGTCCAGCCCAGCGAGTTGCCGCCGACCACGCAGATGGCCGGCCCGGGCGGCGGAGGAGGGGCCGCCGGCGGCATCCTGGGCGGCATCCTGGGCCAGTAGGGGTCAGACCACTTTCGTTCCGTTAGCAACACCAACAACATAAGCAACAAGGCCGGTTCGGCCGTGTTGCGAAAGTACACTTGTGTTGCTAACGGAACGAAAGTGGTCTGACCCCATTGAGATGCCTCATTGCGTGGTTTTCCCCTGCTCTATACACTGTTTTCGGAGCCACTGAAAAGGCCCGGAACCGCGGCTTTCCGTGCGGTAGGAAACTGCCCGGAAAATCATTTGAAATTTACAAATAATTGTGTATAAAATTCAACTGCTTTAATCGGATGTGAGTCGCGGTGCGCCCTTTCAGGGTGCGCCGATTCATGTCAGCAACCTGACAATGGAGTAGAACATGAGCATCGAAGAGGGAACTTTTGTGCAGAAATACGACCTTCTCGGTTGTATACAGTGCGGCAGGTGCACCGGTGGTTGTCCCGTCACGGTGCGCACCCCGCTCAACGTCCGCCGCTTCGTGTACGACACGGTCGACGATGAGCGCCTCGAGGAGCTCTCCGAGAACCCGGACATCTGGGACTGCACCACGTGCAACACCTGCGCCATCCGGTGCCCGAAGGGCCTGGAGCCGTTCGAGGTCCTTCTCGGACTCAGGGCCATGAGGGCCGAGGAAGGCAACCTCGAACCGACCGCCATAACGGCGCTGGAGAGCATGTTCAACAACGGCAATCCCTGGGGCAAGGCCGCGGCCAAGCGCCTCGACTGGGCCGAGGGGATCGACAACCTCAAAGTCCTCGAGGAGGGGCAGAAGACCGACGTCCTGCTCCACATCTGCTGCACCGCCGCTTACGACCCCAAGATACAGCCGTTCGTCAGGAATCTCGTCAGGGTCCTGGACGCAGCCGGGGTCGACTACGGGCTCATCGGCGAAGAGGAGAAGCACTGCGGCTCCGAAGCCCGCAGGCTCGGCGAGGAGGGCCTGTTCGAGTACTTCGACGAGGAGAACACCGAGCTCTTCGCCCGCTACGACTTCCAGCGCCTGGTGACCCTCTCCCCCCATTGCTTCAACTCATTCAAGAACGAGTACACCAACCTGGACATCCCGGTGATGCACTACACCCAGCTCGTCGCGGAGCTCCTCGAGGACGGAAAGCTCGAGCTCTCCAAGGAAGTGGCATCCAAGGTCGTCTTCCACGACCCATGCTACCTCGGCAAGAAGAACCTGGTCTTCGACGAGCCCCGTTACATCCTGGGCAAGATACCGGGTGTCGAGACCACCGAGTTCTTCCGCTCGAAGGAGCGAAGCCTCTGCTGCGAGGGCGGCGGCGGAAAGATGTGGGTCGAGTCCGAGTCCAAGGCGCCCCGCCTGGCCGAGACCAGGGTGGCCGACGCTCACGACCTGGGCGCACAGACCATAGCTGTCGCCTGCCCGTTCTGCTGGCTGACCATCGAGGACGCCATAAAGGCCAAGGGCTACGAAGAGGAGATGCAGGTCAAGGACATCCTCGAGCTGCTCGACGAGGCCCTCTGATGAATAGGGAACCAAGAAGGTATCAGACTGTAAGGTAACTCTAAGAGAAGTGAGGTGAACCGGGTATGAACATTGTGGTCTGCGTAAAGCAGGTGCCGGACACTTCCGACCCCGACACCGAGGTCCACATCGACGGGACCGGTAAGGGCGTTGATCAGGGCAAGTTCAGCTTCGTGATCAATGACGCGGACAACTTCGCGGTGGAAGAGGCCATCCTGCTCAAGGAGAAGCACGGCGGAGAGGTGACCGTTGTAAACATCGGCCCAGAGGCGGCAAACCAGGTGATCAGGATGGCGCTGGCCAAGGGCGGCGACTCCGCGGTCCGCCTCGATGACGAGAAGTTCGCCTACTCAGACCCCGTCGCGACCGCGCGCCTGCTGGCGTCGGCGCTCAAGGACGTCGAGTACGACCTGGTGATGACCGGCTGCCTGGCGACCGACGACGGGTACGGCGCGGTCGGCATAGCGCTGGCGCAGTTGCTGGGAGTGCCCCACGCCGCTTACGCCAAGACGGTCGAAGTGGTCGACGACAAGAAGCTCAAGGTCGGCCGCGAACTCGAGGGCGGCCTGCTCGAGATGAACGAGATCGAGCTGCCCTGCGTCCTCGCGATACAGACCGGCGGCAACGAGCCCCGGTACGCCTCGTTCAAGGGCATCCGCGAGGCCTCCAAGAAAGAGATAAAGGTCATGGACCTCGCCGCGACCGGCCTCTCCGAGGACCAGGTCGGCGAGGCCGGCTCCGTAGCAGTGATGACGCAGTACTCGGTGCCCGAGGTCGGCGAGCTCGCCGAGATCCTCGAGGGCGACCCCGCCGAGACCGCCGGGAAGCTTGCCGGCATACTGAAGGAAAAGGGGCTGGTATAAATGGGTGACATTCTTGTACTTGCAGAGCACAGGCAGGGCGAGCTGCGCGAGGTCACCCTGGAGCTGCTGACCCTTGCCGGCCAGCTGGGCGGCAACGTAACGGCGCTGCTGCTAGGCAGCGGAGTCGACGATTTCGCGAGCAAGATAGCAGGCTTCGCGGACAAGGTCATGGTGGTCGACGACCCGATGTTCGCCGACTTCAACCAGATGGCCTACCAGGCCGCGCTCGCCGAGATAATCAAGAACGACAAGCCGGGCCTCGTGCTCATCGGCAACACCGGCCAGGGCGTCGACCTGGTCGGCTCGCTCGCCGTAGAGCTCGACCTCCCCTTCACCACCGACGCTATCGCGGTGGTCATGGAGGGCGACAAGCCGGTGGTGACCCGCCAGTATTACGGCGGCAAGATAAACGGGACCATCAACTTCAAGGACGCCGAGACCTACGTCATCGGCGTTCGCGAGGCCGCGGTCCCCGCGGGCGAGGGCGGAAAGTCCGGGGAGGTCGCCAAGGTCGACAACCCGGTGACCGCAGAGATAACCGCCCGGAAGTTCCTGGAGTACGTAGAGGCCGCGATCGGCGACGTGGACATCACGCAGTCGGCGCTGCTGGTCTCCGTGGGCCGGGGCATCAGGGAAGACAAGAACCTGCCGATGATCGAGGAGCTCGCGGCCCTGATGGGCGCGGACATCTCCGGAAGCCGCGCGGTCATAGACGCCGGGTGGCTCCCCGCCGACCGCCAGGTGGGCATCTCGGGCAAGACCGTGAAGCCCAAGCTCTACCTTGCACTCGGCATCAGCGGCGCGTTCCAGCACGTGACCGGGATAAAGGGCTCCGACTTAGTGGTCGCCATCAACAAGGACCCGGACGCCCCGATATTCCAGTACGCGGATTTCGGAATCGTGGATGACCTGCTGAAGGTGGTGCCCGCCCTTATCGACAAGATCAAGGAGACTAAGGGGTAAGGGCTCCAAGGAGGACCGGAGTAAATGGTTGATAGTCTTAGACCCAAGATAGGCGTTTACATCTGCCACTGCGGCATCAACATCGGCTCGGTGGTCGACGTGCCCGCTGTGGTCGAGTACGCCTCGAAGCTGCCGGGGGTCGCGGTATCACGCGAGTACACATACATGTGCTCCGACCCGGGCCAGAACCTGGTCAAGGAGGACATCGAGAAGGAGGGTCTCAACCGCGTGATCGTGGCCTCCTGCTCGCCCCGCATGCACGAGCCGACGTTCCGCAAGACCCTGAAGGACGCGGGCCTGAACCCCTACTACCTCGAGATGGCCAACATCCGCGAGCAGTGCTCGTGGGTGCACGAGGACCACGCCGAGGCGACCGAGAAGGCCAAGAAGCTGGTCGAGGCCGCCGTGGCGAAGGCCCTGCTGCTCGAGGCCCTCGAGGAGAAGGAGGTCGACGTAATCCCGTCGTGCCTGGTCATAGGCGCCGGGATAGCCGGCATACAGGCCGCGCTCGACATCGCGGACGCCGGGTTCAAGGTGTACGTCGTCGAGAAGACCCCCTCGGTGGGCGGCCACATGGCCCAGCTCGACAAGACGTTCCCGACGCTCGACTGCTCGGCATGCATCCTCACGCCGAAGATGGTCGACGTGGCCAACCACCCGAACATCGAGCTCATGACCTACTCACAGCTCGAGGAGATATCCGGCTACGTGGGCAACTTCAAGGCCAAGATCCGCAAGAAGGCGCGCTACGTCGATTTCGACAGGTGCACCGGCTGCGGGGTCTGCGCCGAGAACTGCCGCTTGGCAGGCCGGATACCCAACGAGTTCGACGAGCTCATCGGGAACCGTGGGGCTATCTACCTGCCGTTCCCGCAGGCGGTCCCTGCCAAGTACACTATCGACCCGGAGCGCTGCCTGCAGCTCTCCAAGGGCAAGTGCGGTAAGGAAGGCCCCGCGTGCGTGGCCGCGTGCGGTCCGGGCTGCATCGACTTCGAGCAGCAGGACGAGATTGTCGAGATAGAGTGCGGGACCGTCATCGTGGCCACCGGCTACGACGTGTTCCCGATGGAGAAGAAGCCCGAGTACGGCTGGGCCGAGAACGACAACGTCCTGACCGGCCTCGAGTTCGAGCGCCTCGTGTCGGCATCGGGCCCCACCGGGGGCAAGCCCATCCTCGGCCGCGACAAGAAGGGTGAGGGCGGCTACGAGCCCAAGAAGGTGGCTTTCATCCACTGCGTCGGCTCCCGCGACAAGTCAGTGGGTAACGAGTACTGCTCGCGCGTCTGCTGCATGTACCTGGCGAAGCAGGCCCACCTCATCCGCGACAAGCTGCCCGACGCGGAGATAACCGTCTTCTACATGGACGTGCGCGCGTTCGGCAAAGGCTTCGAGGAGTTCTACGACAGGGTGCGCCGCGAGGGCGTGCGCTACGTGCGCGGCAACCCGAGCGAAATATTCAAGAAGAGCGCGGACCCTGAGGACCACACCCTCATCGTCAAGGTAGAGGATACGCTGACCGGAACTCCTCTGGAGTACGAGTCGGACCTGGTGGTCCTCGGCGTCGGCCTGGAGCCGCGCAGGGACATCAGGGAGATAATCGACCTCTTCAAGCTCTCGCAGTCCACGGACGGCTTCTTCCTTGAGGCCCACCCCAAGCTGCGCCCGGTGGACACCGCCTCCGACGGCGTGTTCCTGGCGGGCTGCTGCCAGGGCCCCAAGGACATCCCCGACACCGTCGCCCAGGCCAAGGGCGCCGCTTCGAGCGCGCTCATCCTGATGGCGTACGGAAAGGTCAAGGTCGAGGCCCAGGTCTCCGTGGTCAACCCGGACGAGTGCCGCGGCTGCGGTTTCTGCGTCGAGGTCTGCCCGTTCACCGCGATCGAGCTGGTCGACGAGAACCGCATGGGCAACATCGTCCAGGTGGCGAAGGTGAACGAGGCCCTCTGCAAGGGCTGCGGCAGCTGCGCGGCGGCCTGCCTGTCCGGCGCCATCCAGCCGAAATCCTTCAAGGATGAACAGATACTGCCACAAATCGCTGTGCTAGGAGTGAAGCCGTAATGAGTGAAGAATTCGAGCCCAACATAGTCGCGTTCCTGTGCAACTGGTGCTCGTACGCGGGGGCGGACCTGGCGGGGACCTCGAGGACGCATTACCTGCCCAACGTCAAGATAATCAGGGTGATGTGCTCCGGGCGCGTCAACCCGCTGTTCCTGGTGAACGCCCTTCAGCAGGGAGCGGACGGCGTCCTGATATCCGGTTGCCATCCGGGCGACTGCCACTACCTCGAGGGCAACTTTTTCGCCAGGCGCCGCTTCATGCTCATGCGCAAGCTGCTGGAACACGTCGGTGTGGACCCGGCCCGCGTGAACATGAGCTGGGTCTCGGCCTCCGAGGGCGCCAAGTTCAAGGACGTCGTCGACGAGGTCGTGACCAAGGTCAAGGAAGTGGGTCCGATGGACCAATTCAGACGGAGGCAGATAAATTGGTAGACGAGAAGAAACTCCAGGACAAGGCCAGGGAGACCCTCAGCCGCGACGACGTGCGGAGGCTCATAGGCTGGAAGCGGAGCACCTACGGCTACGAGGCCGCGCCGGCGGTCCTGACGGACGCTTCCGAGGCGGACCAGCTCATATTCGACCCGACCTGCGTTCAGAACCCGGCCTCCTTCATCTCGCTCGAGGAGAAGAAGCCGGTCCCGCGCGGGCAGGAGCCCGATACCCGCAAGATAGCGGTGATGGTCAAGGGCTGCGACTCGCGGGCCATCGTCCAGCAGCTGGTCGAAAAGGCCTACAACCGGGATGACGTGGTGGTGCTCGGGATACCGTGCATCGGTGTCATCGACAGGCGCAAGGCCGAGAAGCTATTCGGCGAGACCGGCAAGCAGGTCAAGGCCAAGGTCGACAAGGAGAAGGTGGCGGTGGATATCGGCGGCGACGTAAAGACGGTCGACCGCAAGGACATCCTCATGGACAAGTGCCTGCGCTGCCGGTACCCGAACCCGCTGGTGAGCGACTTCCTCCTGGGCGATGAGGTCGAGAAGTGGGCCGACGACGACTTCGCCGACGTCGACGAGTTCGAGAAGATGACCCCCGAGGAGAAGTGGAAGCACTGGGACGAGCAGCTCTCGAAGTGCATCCGCTGTTACTCGTGCAAGAGCGTCTGCCCGATGTGCTACTGCGTCGAGTGCGTCGTCACTCAGCAGAAGCCGCAGTGGACCCGCCGGTCGACGGACATAAGTGAGAACGCCGCGTACCACCTCCAGAGGGCGTGGCACCTGGCCGGGCGCTGCATCGAGTGCATGGAGTGCCAGCGGGTCTGCCCGGTGGACATACCGATAATGGAGCTCAACCGGAAGATGACCAGAGAGGTCAAGGAGATGTTCGACTACGAGCCGGGAGTGGACGCGGAGGCCGAGCCGCTGCTCGCCAGCTATAACCCGCAGGACCCCGAAGACTACATCATGTAGGTGGAGGTTATGGGAGATTATAAGTTCGCAAAAGACAAGCTCGCCGAAGCGCTTTCCGGTCTCACGGATTACGAGGTGTTCGCGCCGGCCGCGGTGGGCGACGTGCTGAGGTTCAAGGTGGTCGAGGACCCCGCGAGCGTCAGTCTCGACTACGACAACACCACCGTGCCTCCCAAGGAGCTGATGTTCCCCCAGACCGAGACGCTCTTCAAGTACCGGCTCGGGCAGACGGACATCGAGCCGACGGTGCCTGACGCTTCCGCGAAGAGGGCCGTGGTCGGGATAAGGCCGTGCGACGCGCTCGCCTACACCATCGTGGACAACCTCTACGGGTGGGACTTCCCGGACCCCTACTACCAGCAGCGCCGTGAGGCCACCACCCTTGTGGGCCTCGCATGCTCGGACCCGTGCGCAAACTGCTTCTGCCCGTCGGTGGGCGGCGCCCCCGCCTCGGAGAAGGGCCTGGACGCCCTCATCTTCGACCTGGGTGACGCCTACTACGTCAAGACCCTCACCGACAAGGGCGAAGAGTTCGCGAAGGCGGCGGGCCTCGAGGCGGCCGGGGACGCGGAGGCCAAGGCGGCGGCAAAGCAGGGCGAGGAGGCGCTCGGCAAGGTGCAGCGCTCCATCGATACCGCCGGGATCCCGGAGCACCTGCCGGAGCTCTACGACGACAAGTTCTGGGAGCAGTTCTCGGACAGGTGCCTCTCCTGCGGTATCTGCACGTTCCTGTGCCCCACCTGCCACTGCTTCGACATCCAGGACGAGAGCGAGGGGTTCGACTCCAGGCGCGCGCGCATGTGGGATACGTGCATGTTCGCCGAGTACACCCGGCACACCTCCGGGCACAACCCGCGCCCCACGCGCAAGGAGCGCACCCGGAACCGCATCAGCCACAAGTACTCTTACTTCCCCGAAAAGTTCGACGTGATAGCCTGCGTCGGCTGCGGGCGATGCATCAACAACTGCCCGGTCAACATCGACATCGTGGACATCCTCGAGAAGTCCAAGCAGGCTGGAGCCAAGGAGGCAAAGACGGCATGATGGACGAAAGCAACCCCTACCTCCCTTACATAGTCAAGATCGAGGACGCCTGGTACGAGACCCCGGTGGGCGACAGGGCGGTCAAGACCTTCAAGGTGAGCTTCGTCGACGAGAAGGTCTGGGACACCTGGAGCCACGAGCCCGGGAACTGCGCCATGGTCGGGCGCCTTGGCATCGGCGAGTCGATGTTCTGCATATCCTCCTCTCCCACCGAGAAAGGGTACCTGCGCTTCTCGATAATGAAAGCGGGGAAGGTTACGAGCGCGCTTCACGAGCTCGAGGCCGGGGACACCATGACCGTCCGCGGGCCCCTGGGCAACTCTTTTCCGATGGCCGAGTGGGAAGGCAAGAACATCGTGAGCATCGGGGGCGGCATCGGCCAGGCCCCGCTGCGGCCCGTCATCAACTACGTAAGGGCCAACAAGGAGAAGTACGGCGACCTCTCGGTACTGTACGGCGCGAGGACCTCGGACCTCCATTGCTTCAAGACGGAGTTCGACGAGTTCACCAAAGAAGGCACCGCCTGCCACCTGGCGATCGACGTCGAGGAAGAGGACTGGCCGCACTTCGTGGGCTTCGTCCCCGACCTGCTGATGAAGGTCGCTCCCGAACCCGCCAACACCATCGCCGTGACGTGCGGCCCGCCGATACTGATAAAGTTCGTGACGCAGGGTCTCGAGAAGCTGGGATTCACCCCCGACCAGATATACACCACGCTCGAGGAGCGCATGAAGTGCGGCATCGGAAAGTGCGGACGCTGCAACGTCGGGCACCTGTACGTGTGCAAGGACGGGCCGGTGTTCAGCTACGCGACCCTCAAGGAGATACCCGAGGCGTTCGCCTGATACGACCATAAAGCCGGAATCTCGAGGGCGGGCTTGAAAAGCCCGTCCTCTTTCTTTGCGGTGTAGACCGCTCCCGCCCTATGCAATAGTATGAAATGCAACAAAATGACCTGACCCCGATGTTGCATTTTCACTCTATCGCGAGCGGAGGGGTGGTGCCTGCCATGAAGTGGAGAGTCGACAGCGGCCAGCCCATCGACGAGGAGCTCAGGGACTCCATCCTCGACAGGATAGAAGAGGGGACCTTCTGCATCGACGACCTCGAGGACTACTGCACGGTCTTCACCCAGATCTGCAACGACACCGAGGATATCGCCGACGAGGTGGAGGGGCTCGACAAGAAGTTCCAGATAAAGATCGACGGCAAGCCGGCGGCGTGGCTCGCCTTCAAGGACATGAAGTTCGAGATGGGCTCCGGAGCCATAGAGTCACCGGACCTCACCTTCGACATGGGCGCCGACCTCGCGGCGGACATCTTCTCCGGGCAGGTCGACGCGACCGCGGCATACATGAGCGGCGACCTCAAGGTGGACGGCATCATCAATGACGCGATACTCTACCGTACCCTGCTCGAGCTGGTGCAGGACGAGCTCGAGTAAACGCAAAATCGGGGTCAGGTCACTTTGTTGCATTCTGTAACGCGCGTCCGCCCCGCGCGGTCAGGGAGAGCACTATGAAACAGGTGAAGTTCGGCATCATCGGCGCGGGAGGAGCCTGGAGCTTCCACTCGAACGCGTGCGCCGACTCGGAGCTGGTCAGGTTCACCGCGGTGTACGACGTCAATCGCAAGCAGGCCGTCAAGAAGGCCCGGCGCTACAAGGTGAACGAGATGGCGCCATACGACGACCTGGGCGAGTTCCTGGCCTCGGACATCGACGCGGTGCTGGTCATGGTCCCGCACATCTACCACGAGAAGGTGGTCTCGCGCTGCGCGGAGGCCGGCAAGCACGTGCTGTGCGAGAAGCCGATGGCCACGACGCTCGAGGGCTGCCGGGCTATGATAAACGCCTGCCGGAAGGCCGGCGTAAAACTGATGATAGCCGAGAACCACCGCTTCCTGCCCGCGCACACCTGGATACACGACACGGTCCAGCGGGGCCTCATCGGGGACGTGCTTCTGGTGCGGGCCTACGAGGGCGTGAACGAGATACCGGGCCTGAGCCTCCCCGACTTCTGGAAGGGAGACCCCCTGAGGGCCGGGGGCGGGTCGCTGATGGACATGGGAGCGCACAAGTTCGCGGCGCTCGAATGGATACTGGAGGACCGGGTGGAGTCGGTGAGCGCGATGCTCGCCAAGCAGGCCATCAACCTGCCGGAGAAGGCCGAGGACAACGCCCTGACCATGCTCCGGTTCTCGGGGGGACCTATCGGAGAAGTGGTGGTCAGCTTCACGCAGATGACCACCCCGTTCAACAGCATGGAGATCTACGGGACGCAGGGCACGATACTGGAGAACCACATGTGGGAGAGGCCCGTCCGCATACTCTCCCACCACCCTGAGATGGGCGAGCACAAGCAGCAGTGGTACGAGCCCGAGGTCGAGCACGCCCCGTTCCCCGTCTATTACTCCATCTCGGTCAAGCACGAGGACGAGCATTTCGCCCGCTGCATCATCGAGGACACCGAGCCGGAGTTCAGCCCCGAGGACGCCATGAGCGCCGTAGAAGCGGTGCTGATGGGGTACCTGTCCGCGCACACGGGCAGGGCGGCGACCCGCGACGAGCTCGAGGAGCTCGCTGCCGGGCAGGGAACGCGGAGCCTCCTCGAGGACCTGAACGAGCACGTCCCAGTAGACAAGCGACTGCCGGAGGTGAAGCGCGTGGAGCCCATCGGTTTCGACAAGGACAGGGCCGCCGAGGCAATGGAGAGGCACGACCTGGACGTGTTCATAGCCACGTCCCCGGTCAACGTCTACTATCTCACGGGCCTGCCCACCCTGCACGCCGAGCCGAATCCCATCCTGTTCGCGCTCAGCAACCAGTACCCCAACGTGGCGATGCTCAACCGCGAGGGAGACGTCACCCTGTTCAACTGGGACCTCTTCAGGAGCGTGGACGATATCTGCTGGGTGGCGGACCACCGCGGCGCCTCGGGCCAGAAGGGCATAAGGAAGCAGGTCTGGTCGAAGATTAAGAAGTGGGGGGTGGTCGGCAAGCGCGTAGGCGTCGAATCGACCGCGCCCAAGTACCTGCTCGACCACCTGGCCAAGAAGAACCCGGACGCCGAGGTCGTCACCGCCGACGAGGCCGTCCTGGACATGCGCCTCATCAAGAGCGAAGAGGAGATCGCCTGCATCGAGGAGGCCACCCGCATCGCCGAAAAGGCGATAACCTCCTGCATCAAGGCGGCGCGCCCCGGCATGACGGACAACGACTTCCTCCAGCTCGCCAGGAAGACGATGGTCAATGAAGGCGCGGTGGGCTGGGACCACCTGACCATGAGCATCGGGGGGTCCGACCCGGAGGCGCCGGGAGTCGGCACGGTAGCGAAGAAAGGCGACATCATCCGCTTCGATTTCGGGGCAGTCTTCAGGGGCTACGTATCGGACGTAAACCGGCACGTGGTGCTGGGCCCCGTGCCCCGCGAGGCGAAGAAGCTCATAAGCCAGCTCATCGGTCTCCAGGAGTACTTCGAGAAGCGCGTCAAGCCGGGCGTCAACATCAAGGCCTTGAACGACGAGGCCATCGATTACTACCGGTCGGTCAAGCCCGAGGGCATGACGTTCACCGTCGGCCACTCCCTCGGCCTCGAGTGCGAGGAGGCGCACCTCTTCGGGACGATGGGGGTCGCCGACCGCCCGTTCGAGGAGGGCATGGTGTTCGAGATAGAGGCCTGGGAGGGCTTTGGCGACACGCTCATCGGGGTGGAGGACTGCTACGTGGTCACTGCGGACGGCTGCCGCAAGTTGACCACCCTGGACAAGCGGATGACCTCGAAATAGGCGGGAGCTCCGGCGATGGAAAAGCTCATAATCACGGCGACGACCGCGAACTCGTGGCTCCATCCCGACGTCCGGAACTGGCCCGAGACCCCCGACGAGCTCGTGGACGAGGCGGTCGCCTGCGCCGAGGCCGGGGCGGCGATACTCCACCTGCACCTGCCGCGCAGCAGCGAGGCCACAGCCGTGGTGAGCAGGATAAGGGCGCGCACCGACGCGATAGTGCAGGCGGGGATGTCGAGCTACCCCGTCGAGGACCGCCTGACCGACTTCGAGTGCCGCCCGGACATGGTCTCCTGCATCCTCAACCACCACGACGAGCACTTCGCGGACGCCCACGTGGACCGGCTCCATACCCTGCAGGAATTCGAGGAGTACTGCCGCCTGTTCGAGGAATACTCGGTCAAGCCCGAGTGGGAGGTGTGGCACACCGGCTCCTACTGGAACCTCAACTACATGGTGGAGCAGGGGTGGCTCGCCGGGCCGCACGTGCTGACGCTGTTCTTCGGCTGGCCCGGGGGCACCTGGAGCCCGGCGACCCCGGACAGCTACTACTTCAGGCTCGGCCACATGCCCGCCGACTGTTTCTACACGGTGAGCGTCATGGGCCCCCAGCAGAGGGACATCGCCATCCTGGCGCTCGCCGACGGGGGCAACGTGAGAGTGGGCACCGAGGATTATCCCTTCCTGGATGAAGGGGTGCCCGCGGAGAGCAGCGCCGAGCTCGTGGAGGCGATGGTCCGAATGTCGAGAGGGATGGGCCGCGAGGTGGCAGGAGCCGCGGAGGCCAGGAAGATACTGGGGATGGGATGATGAGGCTTGAAGACAAGGTGGCGGTCGTAACCGGTGCGGCATCGGGCATCGGCAGGGCGACCGCGGTCCTGTTCGCGCGGGAAGGGGCGCTCGTGCACGCATCCGATGTGGACGGGCCGGGGCTCGACGAGACCCGCGAGCTCGCCGGCGCGGGCGGCGGGGTGGTCGAGACGTCCATCGTCGACGTGACGGACTTCGCCGGCGTGAAGGGGCACATCGACGGTGTGGTCTCGAAGCGTGGCAGGATCGACGTGCTCGTCGTGAACGCGGGCGTGGTGCGGGTCGGACGGGTCGAGGATTTCTCCGAGGAGGACTACGACCTGCTCATCGACGTGAACCTGAAAGGGACTTTCTTCACCTGCAAGGCCGCCGTCCCCCATTTCAAGCGGCGGCGGGCCGGGACGATAATAACGCTCGCCTCGGTGGCGGCCCACATTGGGCAGAACAACCACGCCAACTACTGTTCGACCAAGGCGGGCGTGCTCGGCTTTACCAGGGCACTGGCCCTCGACCTCGCGCCGTTCGACGTCAGGGTCAACAGCGTCTCGCCGGGAGCGACGGACACCCCGATGCTGCGCAGCGACGTGGCGAAAGAGGCCGAGCAGCGGGGGCTCCCCTTCGAGCAGGTCAAGAGGGAGTTCGAGGAACAGGGCGTCCTCACGAGGTGGGCCGCCCCGGAGGAGATAGCGGCAGGCATCCTGTTCCTGGCCACCGACGACGCTTCCTACATGACAGGCGCGGACCTCAGGATGGACGGCGGCTGGACCACCAGGTAGGGTCAGGGCGCCTCGCCCGGCTCCTCGGCCCCGACCTCCGGTACGGCGTCCGGCTCGATCCACGGGGCGGGCTTGAGCGACGAGACGCTCTTGCGCCCGGAGAAGAACATTATCGAGTTTATCTTCTTGGTCACCACGTTGTTCACGCCGCGCGCCGCCAGCTCGGCGATGAACTGCTCCTCGGTGTAGATGGGGCGCGAGAACATCCCGAACCAGGCGCCCACGTGTCCGAGGAGTATGTCGGTCAGGAGCCTCTCCCCCCGCACGTAGAGCGAGCCCGCGAGCTTCCCGTTCGGCCGGAGCACCCTGACCAGCTCGTCGAGGGCGCGGGACGGGTCCGGGAAGGACCCGAACCCGTTCATGGTGAGCACCCCGGTGAAGGTCCCGTCGACGAACGGGAGGCTCCGTACGTCGGTGCGCACCAGCATCACGTTCCCGTAGTCCTCTGCCGACACCTTCTCGAAGGCGCTCTCCAGCATCGAGCGGCTGTAGTCGGCGGCTATGAACTCCAGGTTGGGCTGCAGGCTGTACTCTCCCGCGGTGAAGACCCCGGTCCCGACCGGGATATCGAGGAAGTACCCGGGCTCGCAGTCGGACGCCACGCTCTCCATCAACTCGAAGAGAAGGGGGATGAATTTCGTGGTGCCCCACATCATCCACGAGACGAAGCGGTCGAAGCCGGTCGCCGCGGTGACGTTCTTCTCGTACATCCTGCCGGCGATGCGCTCGAAAGCCCGATCGACCCTCTTCTGGCGGCCCTCCGGCTCGCCGTGGACCAGGTCCGCTATCTGGTCCCTCACGCGGTACGTGTGAAGGACGCGGCCCTCGCAGCAGTACGAGTAGACCCGCGGGCGGTACCTCATCTCCCTGCCGCAGGCGGGGCAGCGCAGGAGCTCCGCCAGGCGCTCATGGTTCACCGGGAGCACCCCCTTCCGGGGTGCCTTCGTAACCCGGGTCGGGCCCCGCCGCAGGCTCGGGTTGCTCTATGAGGCCGGACACGTCCTCATCGCCGTCGCCGGGAGGCTCCGAGCGCAGCTCTCCCAGCCTCTCGCTTATCAGCCCGTCGAGCTGGTGGGTCCGGTAGGCGTGGTAAACGAGGATGACGCTCCAGAACGCCCCGACAGCAGCGAGCAGTAGGGCGGGCCAGTCGTGCCTGGCGAAGAACAGCACCACCAGGGCGACCGATAGCCCCAGTATGCCCAGGCCTCCCAGGAAATAGACGTATTTGCGGATGCGGACCTTGTGCAGGTCCTCGAGCATTTCCTTCTCAGAGAACGGCATCTTCCCCGCCGGGTTCTGTCTGCATGGAATATTACCCCCCCGGCCCGGGTAATACCTTCCGCCTGGAACAGGCCGGCTTGTGGGGGCTCGGCTGAGCGCTTCGGGCTCAGTTCTGCAAAAAAGTGACCTGACCCCGATGTTGCATTCTGGGCCGCCCGCGGTAGTGCTAGCATATGGATTGAAAGAATTTCCGCTGTTTCATCGTCTATCAGGGAAAGCACGGCCGGTTCTATGATAGGAGCCCCGCGGGGCGGCAAAGGGGGTCTCGAGAGATGGACAGGACAAGGAAGACTGCAGTCTGGCTGGTGGTGGCGGTCCTCGCGCTCGGGATGGTGCTGGCGATCTCGGGGCAGGCCGCCGCCCACGATAAATGGACCTTCGTCTGGGACCAGCAGTTCCCCGGCACGGTGAGCGACCTGTACGGGGTGGACGCCCTGGACCCGACCCACGTCTGGGCGGTCGGGACAGGAGGCGCGATCTACTTCTACGACGGCGCGAGCTGGACCCAGCAGGGCGCCGGGGCGACGCTGGAGACCCTGTACGAGGTCAGCGCGCTCGACGCGAGCCACGTCTGGGCCGTTGGCGGGCACGGGACCGTCCTCTTCTTCAACGGCTCGACCTGGAGCGCCCAGGCGAGCGGCACAACGCGCATCCTGTACGGCGTCTTCGCCCTGAGCGCGAACCACGTGTGGGCGGTCGGCTCCAACGGGACCATCCGCCATTTCAACGGGAGCGCCTGGGGCGAGCAGGCGAGCGGCACCACCGAGACCCTGCACTCGGTGGAGGCGATGAACGCCGGCTACGCAATCGCTGTGGGGAACAACTCAAGGCTCTTCTTCAACGGGGCTGGCTGGGCGAGCACCGGGGCTACTACCTTTGACTCCCTGTCCGTCGCCATCTACGACGCAGCTCATGCCTGGGCGGTCGGCGCCAACGCGCGGATCTCCCATTACACCGGCGGGACCTGGACGGACCAGGCCAATCCGATGCCCGCGGGGGTGACCATCAACGGCATCACGATCACGAACAACCCTTCCATGCACGCCTGGGTTTGCGGGAGCGACGGCTCAATCGTATGGGGCTCCGAGACAGAGTACTGGACCGACGGAGGCGACATCTACTGGGAATCCCTGCAGGACATTTCTGCAGCTGACAGCACGCACGTCTGGACCGTGGGTTCGAGCGGCGCGATCTTCTACGGGCACACCTTCGAGCATCCGACGACCAACCGCGACTGGGGCACGGACTCGAGGGGGATGACCTCCGCCCAGGCCAACTGGTACCTCGCCGAAGGCTCCACGGGGCCGGGCTTCGTGACGTATGTCCTCATAACGAACCCGCAGGCCGCGGACGCGGCGATAGACGTATCGTTCATGTCCGATGACAGCACGGTGACCGTTCCCACGTTCAACCTGCCCGCGCAATCAAGGACTACCTTGAACGTGGCCGACTACATGCCGAACGAGTGGGGGGTGGCCACGCGGCTCCACTCGAGCGTCGGGGTGGTGGTCGAGAGGTCGATGTACGCCTCGGACCGCACCTGGGGACACAACTCCATCGGTGTCACGGGGCCGAACATCGACTGGTTCCTCGCTGAGGGCTCCACCGGGCCGGGCTTCGAGACCTGGATAACCGTCCAGAACGCGGCGGCGGTGCCTGCGCACGTAACGCTGTCCTATATGACCCCGGACGGGACCACAGTGGGCCCGTCGGTGACCATGGCCCCGGCATCGAGGGAGACGTTCAACGTCGCTGACACGTTGCCCGACGAATGGAGCGTCTCCACGATGGTCACCTCGGACAGCCCGGTCATCGCCGAGCGGTCCATGTACGGAAACGGGCGCACCTGGGCGCACGAGTGCGTCGGCCTGAATACCCCCAGCGCCAACTGGTTCCTGGCCGAGGGGTGCACCGGGCCCGAGTTCGAGACCTGGATAGTGCTCCAGAACGCCGGCATAGAGACCGCGCACGTCACGCTCACCTACCAGACCGCCGCCGGGCCGGTCGCCGGACCGGTGGTCGACCTGTTCCCAGGGACCAGGCAGTCGATCAACGTGGGGGATACCGTCCAGACCTGGGAAGTCTCGACCCGGGTGACGTCGGACAGGGGAATCATCGCGGAAAGGGCGATGTACGGGAGCAGCCGGACGTGGGGACACGATTCGTTCGGCGCCACCGCGCCGATGGTGAACTGGTACCTGGCCGAGGGCGGGACGAGCAACAGCGTCGAGACCTGGTTCACCGTCCAGAACCCGACCATCGAGCCAGCCAACGTCACCTTCACGTTCTATACGCCCGCCGGTGAAGGCCCCACTTTCACGGTGACCGTGCCGGCCCAGACCCGCAGGACGTACAACGCGGGGGACTACATAGCCAACTACGACTTCGGCGTAAGGGCGGCGTCGACGCGGCCGATAATCCTCGAGCGCTCGATGTACGGCGGGTGCTCCACGTGACACTGAGCATGCGCCGGCCGTGAGCCGGCAGGAGACGAACCCGGAGCCCCTCGTCCGCGTCGAAGGCCGAGGGGCTTCGTCCATCTGGGAGTCCTGTATAATATTGAGCCGCTGTAATAAGAATGGGGTCACGTCTGATTCTATGAATGAGTACGGAGGTGTGAGCTGAGTATGATCGCGGCCGCGGTGCCGGTGAGCCAGCCGTTCACCGACCTGTGGGAGAAGATAACCGAGACGGGGCCGAGGTGGCTGGTAGCGCTGGCCATTCTGGTGGTCGCGTACCTTGTCGCCCACATAGTCGGCAAGCTGGTTCAGAAGGCGGTCGGGCGCACCAGCACGCAGGGGCACATAGACATCCTCATTGGACGGGGGGTCTCCGCGCTGATACTGCTCATCGGCGTCATACTCGCGCTGAGCGAGGTAGGGATGAGCTTGTCCGCCGCCATGGCCACCCTGGGGCTCGCGACCGTCGGCATCGGGTTCGCCCTGCAGGACATACTCTCCAACCTGTTCGCAGGCGTCATCCTCCTGGTGCAACACCCGTTCACGATAGGCGACCAGGTGCGCGTCGGGGAGCAGGAGGGAATGGTGGAGAACGTAAGGGTGCGCGACACGCAGATACTCACCTACGACGGCGAGCGGGTCTTCATCCCCAACAGGACCGTCTTCAACAGCCCGATAATCAACTACTCGTCCACGCCGACGCTCCGGACCGACCTCCGGGTAGCCATCAAGTTCGCCTCCGAGATAGAGAAAGCCAGGGCTATCGCGGTCAACACGCTGGCAGGCGTCGGTGGGGTGCTCGAGCAGCCCGAGCCGGTCGTCCTGGTGGAATCCGAAGAGGAGCACGTCGTCCTCATCATGAGGTTCTGGAGAGACTCGGACAGGAACAGGGGACTGAAGCTTTCCTCCGACATCACCGAGAAGCTGCTCTACGAGTTCCAGGTAGCGGGAATCGACTTCCTTCACGAGGAGCCGCCCTGCCCCCCTCCGCCACCTCCCGAGCCTCCCGGCGACGGCGAGACCGGCATCATGGACATTTAGGGTCAGACCACTCTCGTTCCATAAGCAACATAAACCACTTCAACCACAACGACCATTGTGCCGCGTTGCGTGGGTCAACTAGTGTTGCTTATGGAACGAAAGTGGTCTGACCCTATTCGAGCTCGTTCAGGTAGACCTCGCGGTTCTCGTGGGCCGAGCGCATAATGGCAAGGCCGAACTTGAGCACCTCTCTCCCCCGCTCACCGGTCAGGTGCGGCTCGGTGTCGTTCTGGATGCAGTCTATGAAGTGGTGGGTCGAGTCGTGGAACGAGTCGCCCCAGTCCTGCCGCATGTCCGAGTACTTGGTCAGCTTGCCGTCCTTGTACATCATCACCGCCGGCACCTTGAGCATGTCGGCGGTGCACTTCATCACCCAGATGACGCCCTTCTCGCCGGTGAGCTCGAACCTCTCGTCCACGGAGTAGTACTTGCTCTCGATGAAAAGGTCGCGGCAGAGCATCGAGTCGCACACGCCGAAGAGGTCCTGCTCGCCCTTCCAGCGCCAGGCCACCACGCCGGGCGCGTCAACCGCGATACCCGGCAGCACCTCCTTGGAGCCTATCCAGGCGAACACCTTCTCTACCTCGCCCAGCAGGTCGATCGCCACCGACCACTTGTGGTAGCCGTCGTCCCAGAGACACGGGCCCCCGCCGCACATGTCCTCCACTATCCGCCAGGCCCACGACTCGAGCGGCACCTCCCAGCCGCCGGGCGCCAGGCTCGATGCCAGCTTGTAGCGGAAAGCCACCGGGTCTCCTATCTCCCCGGCCTCGAACAGCTGTTTCGCGAGCAGGTAAGGCGGGTAGAAGACGAAGTTCTCGAACACCTTGAACTTGGTGCCGGCCTTCCCGGCCGCCGCTATCATGTCGTCCATCTCCTCCAGGTTTATCGCCGGGGGCTTCTGGAGGCTGACGTGCTTGCCGGCGGCGAGGGAATCCAGGACCATCTGCTTGTGCAGGTAGTGCGGGGTCAGGACCTCGACGATGTCCACGGCGGGGTCGTTCAGCATGTCGAGGTGGTCGAAGTAGGTCCTGGCGGGGCCGTACTTCCCGTATTCCTCGACACGGGCCTTGAGCTTCTCCTCGGTGACATCACAGAACGCCGCCACCTCGACGTCGTCGCGGTCGAGGTACCCGAGGATGTTGAGGTCCAAAATCCTGCCGCAGCCGATGAATCCCACGCCCAGTTTAGACACCTGGACCTCCTTCCCGAGAGGACTGCAAGAGGCACCCGAGCTTTCGCATATAATACCACTCGACGGAAGGAGCCAGATGGACAATACACCGGTCCCTCCCTCCGAGCGCGGGAGGCTCCTCGAACTGCCCACGGTCCACAAGGCATACCTGGTCGAGAAGACCTACGGAGAGACGGACGTCCTCTGCGGCGCGTGCGCCCAGGCCTGCCGCATTCCCGACGGCGGGAAGGGCTTCTGCGGGACCCGCGTCAACATCGATCGGGAACTCTACACGTTGACCTACGGCGACGTCATCGCGGCCGAGAGCCGCCCGGTCGAGATCAAGCCGTTCTTCCACTTCCACCCGGGGAAGAGCATGATGACCATCGCCGGGCCGTCGTGCAACCTGCTCTGCCCGTGGTGCCAGAACCACGAGCTCTCGCGCGCCGTCCCGAGGCCTCTCAAGGCGAGGCACGTGCCGATGCGGGAGGTCGTGGACGCCGCCCAGGCCGCAGGGGACATCGGCATCTGCGCGAGCTTCACCGAGCCGCTGATGCTCTTCGAGTACTGCCTGGGCCTGTTCCGGGAGTCCGGAGCCCGCGGGATGGTGAACGCGTTCGTCTCCAACGGCTACCTGACCTCGGACGCCCTCCACATGCTCGCCCGCGCCGGGCTCAACGCCATAAACGTCGACATAAAGGGCTCCGAGCGCGTCTACCGGGAGTACTGCGGGGGCCGGGCCGGGGACGTTCCCGCCTGGGAGACGGTGCGCAACGCGCTCAACATGGGGGTGCACGTCGAGGTAGTGCATCTCGTGGTGACAGGCCTCAACGACGACGAGGGAGAGTTCAGGGAGGTCTGCAGGAAGCACCTCGAGTACGGCGGGCCGGAGGTGCCGCTTCACATCACCGCCTACCGCCCGGCTTTCGAGTACGACCGCCCGGCTACCTCAGTACGTTTCCTCGAATGGGCGTACGGTGCGGCGAAAGAGGCGGGGATACTCTTCCCGTACGTGGGCAACGTGAGAGAGCACCCTTACGAGAACACGTTCTGCCCGGGGTGCGGGGAGCTCCTGCTCGAGCGCTCGTACTTCCAGCTCAAGCACGACCTCACCGAGGAGGGCAAGTGCCCCTGCTGCAGCCGCGCGGTCCCGCTCGTCCTGTAAGGCTTATTGATACAATAGGACCCCTGAACATCGATGGAGGTTTGATGGATTACGACGTCATAGTTGTCGGGGCGGGGCCTGCAGGCTCCACAACCGCCTACCACCTGGCCAAGCGCGACGTGAACGTCCTCATCGTCGACAAGGCGAGCTTCCCCAGGGACAAGATCTGCGGGGACGGCATAGCGCCGCGCGCGGTGAGGACCCTGTATAAGATGGGCCTCCAGGAGCGCCTGGACGGCCAGTTCAACAAGTTCCACGGCTTCCGGTTCGCCGGCGCCGGAAAGTCGGTGGTCGAGAACGCAATTCCGCCCACTCCCAGGTTCCCCGACCACGGCTACATCATCAGGCGCGTGGACCTCGACAGGATACTGCTCGACCACGCGAGGGATGCGGGCGCCGAGGTCTGGGAAGGGACCGAGGTGAGCGGCCCCCTCGTCGAGGGCGGCCGCGTCGTCGGTGTAAAGGCAGTGCGCGACGGCAGGGAGCTCGAGCTCACCGCACCGGTCGTAGTCGGGGCCGACGGTCCGCACTCGCCCCTCGGCAAGGCGATGGGCCTCCTGGTAGACGACCCGCTCTACCTCGGCGTATCGATAAGGCAGTACTTCGAGGGAGTGGAGGACATCGGCGACTTCCTCGAGATCTACCCCGAGAAGGTCATCAGCCCCGGCGCCGGCTGGGTGTTCCCCGTCACGCGTGACGGAGTCGCCAACGTCGGCATCGGCTATATGCTCTACCATATCAAGCGCGACAAGATCAACCTGCGACGCTCGTTCGAGACGCTCCTGAACGACGCGCCGCACGTAGCGCCCAAGATGCGCAACGCCAGGCCCATCTCCCCCATCCGCGGCGAGCTCCTGAGGGTAGGACTCGGCGGCAGCAGGGTTGAGTGCCCGGGGATGATACTGGTGGGCGACGCGGCAAGCATGACCAACCCCGTGAGCGGCGAGGGTATCACGTACGCCCTCGAGACCGGCGAGATGGCCGCCGAGCACATCCTGGACAGCCGCATGGGCGGCCGCGGACTGCACATCGACCCTGGCGAAGATTCCTTCAGGGAGAAGCTCGTTGAGCGCTACGAGCACTACTTTCACCTCGGGATCCTCAGCATAAAGTGGGGCAACCGCAGCTCGTTCATGCGCCCGCTTCTGCTGGTGGTCTCGAAGCGCCGGAAGTGGCGCGAGGACCTCATCAGGGCGCTCATGTACCTGAGGCACTAGGCGGACCGCGGTGAAAATCACCTTCATTTACCCGGACTTCTTCCAGTACGAGGACGGCTCTTTCATGCCCGAGGGGCGCATCTACCTCGGGATAGCCTACCTCTCGGCCGTCCTGAAGAATGCCGGTCACCAGACCTCGCTCGTCCACGTTGTCGAGCCGCCGCGGCGCGAATGGTTAGTGGAGCGCGTCAGGCAGGAGGCGCCCGACCTCATCGGCTTCTCGAGCACTACGCACATGTACCGTCACGTCGCCGAGTGGGCCGGGTGGCTGCGCGAGGCCACGGGAATCCCGGCCGTGTGCGGCGGGGTCCACCCCACCATCGCGCCGGAGGAGGTCATTTCGACCCCGGGCATCGATTACGCCGCGGTGGGCGAGGCCGAGGACACGCTCCTGGAGCTGTGCGGGGCGCTGGGGGAGGGCCGCGACACTACTTCGATTGAGGGGCTCTGGGCACGACGAGGCGACCGGGTCTTCCGCAACCCGGCGCGCGCCCTGCGCACCGACCTCGACTCGCTCCCTTTCCCGGACCGCTCGATATTCGACCGGTCGCTGTTCTGCGCCGACCAGCACCCCCGCGGGACCCTGATGGCGAGCCGCGGGTGCCCGTTCAACTGCACCTACTGCTCCAACCACGCACAGAAGAGCGTGTACCCCAACCAGAAGGAGTACGTCAGGTTCCGCAGCCCCGAAAACGTCGTGGCCGAGATAGAGGGCATGGTGGCCGAAGACCCCGCTATCGAGTTCATCCGCTTCGATGACGACATACTGACCACCGACCGGGAGTGGTTCTCCCGCCTTTCCAGGCTCTACAGGGAGAGAGTGGGGATGCCGTTCATATGCAACTCGCGGGTGAACTTCATGGACCGGGAGATGGCTCGCTCACTGGCCGAGATGGGCTGCACGGTCGTCTGCATGGGCATCGAGAGCGGGAATCCCTGGCTGCGTGAGAAGGTGCTGAACCGCCACATGAGCAACAGGCAGATAGTCGAGGCGTTCGCGGCATGCCGGGAAGCGGGGCTCAAGACGGTGTCGACGAACATGTTCGGCCTTCCGCTCGAGCAGACCTCGATGGTGCTGGACACCATCAAGCTGAACGGTCTCTGCCACCCGGAGACCATACAGGTCTCCACCTTCATACCCTACCCCAACACGGAATTGCACAGGCTCTGCGTGGAGAAAGGCCTGCTCGAGGGCGGCCGGGTGGACTCCATCTTCGGTGTGCGGTCGCCCCTGAAGGAGACCGATCTCGGATGGGAGCAGCAGGCCGTCCGCCGGAATTTCCATACGCTTGCCTACACATACGCCCGCATCGACGGGATCGGGAACCGCACGCTCTCAAGGCTCGCCCGGGGGAGTCTCGATTCGCTTGTGCTGTCGCGGAGGCTTCCTTCGGCTGCGCGCCGCAGGGCTTTCGACGCTCTCACGGCCTGGGCCGCTGGCCGCTGGCAGCCCGACTGGATAAAGTACTGACCCCGGGTTTGCGTTGTAGGAAAAGCACGGCGACTTCCGTCTTTACGCTAAACAGGCCGTTCATGCAGCCGATACATAATTAGACCGCTGCCCGAACCCTTGAAAGGGAGTTGGACCATGCTGAAGAAAGCCGCAGCGCTGACCCTGCTCATAGCAGTATCCGCATCGATCCTCGTCCCCGCCGCGTTCGGAGCCGACGACCCGAACCCGCCGGCGGGCACGCCCAAGCTGGTCTTCATCCACCACTCCTGCGGTCAGAACTGGCTCGAAGACGGCAACGGCAACCTTGGGATCGCCCTGCGCGACAACCACTATTTCGTGAGTGACACAAACTACGGGTGGGGCACGGACAGCATCGGCAGCTACACCGATATCGGCCACTGGTGGACCTGGTTCCGCGGTCCGAGCAGCGCGACGTACATGAACGAGCTCTACACTGAGTATGGACAGAACTCCTCGTACTCCCGTCTGGCGTCCGATCCGGGCGGGCAGAACGAGATAATCATGTTCAAGTCGTGCTACCCGAACTCAGCCCTGACCGGAAGCTTGTCCGACCCGGTCCCACCCATCGGGAGCAACCCCCTGGCCGGCAACTCAGGTCCGCTCACGGTGGCCAACTGCAGGGGAATCTACATCGACCTGCTCAACTATTTCTCGACCAGGCCCGACAAGCTGTTCATCGTGGTCACCGCGCCCCCGATGCAGAGCCTGCCGGACAGCGGCGCCCCCAACCGCGCCTTCAACGACTGGCTCGTGAACGACTGGCTCGACTCGTACCCGTACGGCAACGTGTTCGTGTTCGACCTCTGCAATGTCCTTACAACGAACGGGGGCAGCGCAAACGTCAACGACCTCAACCAGGAGACCGGGAACCATCACCGCTGGTGGAACAACGCAGTGCAGCACAAGACTGATGCCGGCTCCAACGTGCTCGCCTACCCAACCGGGGACGACCACCCTTCCGCCGCGGGAAACCAGAAAGCCACCGGAGAATTCGCGGCCCTGCTGAACGTCGCTTACAACCGCTTCAAGGCCTCGGCCAACCTGCCTCACATAACGTCCATCTCCCCGACCTCCTCCCAGGTGCCCGTCACGGTCACCCTCACCGGCAGCAGGTTCGGCGCGACCAGGGGCTCATCGTACGTCTCGTTCAACGGGGTTCACGCTTCCTCGTACTCCTCCTGGAGCGACACCAGCCTCAGGTGTGTCGCCCCGGCGGGCACGCAGTCCGGCCCGGTCACCGTCACCACCGGTGAAGGAACGAGCAACTCGGTGCTCTTCACGGTCGCGAACCAGACCTGGTACCTCGCGGAGGGCTGCACCGGCAGCAACAGCCAGGGCTCGTTCGAGACCTGGATAGTGGTTCAGAACCCCTCGGCCGGCCCGAGGTACATCGACGTCATCTTCCAGACGGAGGACGGCCAGGTGCACGGCCCGCAGGAGTTGGTCCCCGCCGAGACTCGCCGGTCGTACAGGGCGAACGATTACGTGAGCTCGTTCGACGTCTCCACCAAGGTGAACGCTGACGGCGACGTCGTGGTCGAGCGGGCGATGTACGGGAACGGCGGCGCCTGGGCGCACGACTCCATCGGCACCACGGACCCCGCCACTACCTGGTACCTGGCCGAGGGATGCACCCGGGGCGGCTTCGAGACCTGGGTGCTTGTGCAGAACCCGAACTCCAACCCGGCGCGGGTCACCCTTACCTACATGACGGAAAGCGGACAGGCCCCCGGGCCCACGGTCGACATAGAAGCGAACTCACGACAGACGTTCTTCGCGGCCGACTCGGTCCCGGACCAGTGGTCCGTCTCCACGCAGGTGACGAGCGACCGCCCCGTCATTGCGGAGCGGTCTGTGTACGGCAACGCCAGGGCCTGGGCACACGACTCCATCGGGGCCTCGGCCACCTCGCAGGACTGGTACCTGGCGGAGGGCTGCACGGCCGGTGGCTTCGAGACGTGGGTGGTGGTCCAGAACCCGAATGCCTCCGAGGCGGAAGTGCAGCTGACCTATATGACCCCCGGCGGCGCCGTCAGCGCCTCGCCTGTAAGCGTCCCCGCGTTCACCCGGAGGACGTTCGACGTCTCGGAGAGCGTCCCGGACGCCTGGGAGGTCTCGACCAGGGTCCACTCGGATTCCGGCGTGGTGGCCGAGCGGGCGGTGTACGGCAACGGCCGAACCTGGGCGCACGATTCGACCGGCGCTCGGGCGCCCGCCGCGACCTGGTACCTGGCAGAGGGCTGCACGGCCACCGGTTACGAGACGTGGATAGAGGTGCAGAACCCCGCTTCGACACCCGCGGAGATCGACGTGGTCTTCCAGACGGATGCGGGCAGGGTCCAGGGCCCGCGGGAGACCGTTCCCGCCCGGACGCGAAAGACCTACAACGTCGCCGATTTCGTCGACAGCTACAACGTGTCCACCATGGTCACGGCCACCTCCGGACAGGTAGTGTGTGAGAGGGCCATGTACGGTGCCGGCCGCGGATGGGCCCACGGCTCGATCGGCTACACGCCCTGAACGTCCGGTCAATACTTGTGACACCGCGGCCGTCCTTTCTGGTATACTCCTAACGGTATTCATGCGGCTGGCCTGCCGCCGCGGACCCTCTCCGCGGCGTCCGGGGCCGGTCGCTATTGTCGCTAGGAGGTCATGATGGGGAACACCGTCATCGTGGGTGGAGGAACTGCCGGACTGGCTGCCGCTTACACGCTCGAGCGTGCCGGGGCCGATTACACGGTCCTCGAGAAGAGGGATTTCAGCGGGGGCAGGATATACGGAACCGTGAGGGACGGCCTGACGCTGGACCTCGGGGCGCAGTTCATGTTTACCCGCTACTACACCATGTTCGACCTCCTCGACCAGATGGGCCTGAGAGACGAGCTCGTCTCCTGGAAACTCTCCGCAGGCATTCAAAGGGACGGCAAGTTCTACTACATCAGAACGGATGTTCGGGATGCCGTAAAGCACTTCAAGGAGACCGTCGAAGCCCGCAAATATCTGTCGACGAGCGGCAAGCTCAACGCTGTGAAGCTCGGGCTCGACTTCGCGAAGATCGGAAGAAAGCTCGATTTCAACGACCCCCTGAAGGCCATCGAGCTCGATGACATCTCTTTCGCGGACTATACCAGGAAGAAGTTCGGCGACGAGGTGCTCGAGTACCTCCAGCAGCCGGTCGTGAGCGCGCTTTCACTCGGGCAGCCTGAAGAGGTATCGGCCGCCTACGGCATGGCCCTCGGATGGTACGGGGTTCCCGGGCTCGCCACGTTCAAAAAGGGCATCGGTTTCCTGGCCGAATCTCTCAAGAGCAGGATCAAGGAAGTCAGGCTCAACACGTCCGTCAAGCGGATAGTCCTCGAGGGCAAGATGGTCAAAGGCGTAGAAATAGAGAGCGGCGGAAAGACCGAGGTCATCGAAGCGGACAATGTCATCTGCTGTACGCTCGCGGGCGAGGCGGCGGCCCTCCTGCCCGATCTTCCGGTCGAGATGCTCGACGTACTGAACAGCATCAAGTACAGCGCCTGTGCCCATGTCATGCTCGGGGTCCCCGGGCGGCCGCTCGGCGGATTCTATGCCCTCGTCGGCCCCAGGAAAGAGGGATTCAGCCACGCCGGCATCACCGAGAACGCCGTGAAGGCGCCCGGTTACGCGCCCCCCGACAAGGGTATCATCCACGTCTATACATACGCGGATCACGCGAAGCGGATGCTCGATATGAGCGACAGCGAGGTCCTGGACATAATCCTTCCGGAGATAAGACAGATGGTCCCGACGTTCCCCGACCCGCTGTTCTGCGAGATATTCCGCTGGCCGCAGGCCGTGTGCCTCTCGCGGCCGGGGCAGATCCGCGACGTGCAGAAGCTCAAGGTGGCGCTCCGCGACTACAGCGGGCTGTACCTGGCGGGCGAGTACTTTGCCCTGCCGTCGGTAGAAGGAGCGCTGACCTCCGGAGTGAAGACGGCCGAGCGCCTGCTCTACTGAGCGAAAGTGCACATCGGGGTCAGGTCCATTGTTGCGTTATCACCGTTAGCTCAGGCAAGCACTTGAAACGCAACAAGGGACCTGACCCCGATTTGGCGTGTTACAATCATGATGGAATCTGCGGCGAAACATAATCGACTTTCACGCTCGATTTTCGCCACCCCTTCCACGAGGAACTGCGCATGGACCGCAACAAGAACATGAAGGCCCTGGTCATCGAGGACGACCCGGAGATGGCCGGGCTCGTGATGAGCCTCCTGCGAAGGAGGTTCTCACTGGACGCGGAGATAGCCTACGACTGCGCCTCGGCGCGCAGGATGATGTCGATGAAGGAGTACGACATCATAACCCTCGACTACAGGCTGCCGGACGGCGCCGGGCTTGACCTCCTCGACGAGATAACCGAAGGCCTCGAGCACCCGCCGGTCATAATGGTGACGGGGCACGGGGACGAGGAGACCGCCGCCCGCTCTTTCCAGTCGAGAGCGTCCGGATACGTTGTCAAAGACTCCAAGCTCCCGGCGACGCTGACAAAAGCGGTCGAGAAAGCCCTCGCCGACATATCTCTCAAGCGGGTGGAAAGAGAGATACTTGACGAGAAGATCTTCATCGAGGACGCCATCAACTCCCTGCCCGACATCTTCATGGTGCTCGACATCGAGGGCAGCCTCTTCAGGTGGAACAGGGCTCTTTCCCATGCAACCGGCTACTCCGACACGGAGCTGGCCTCGATGAGCGTCATCGACCTGTGCTCACCCGGCGACGCGGACGCCCTGGCAGCCGCAATGGAGCGCATGAAGGAGGAAAGCACTCCCTCGCGGCAGACGGTCCGACTGGTCCCCAGGTCGGGGCAGGAAAGGACATACGAACTGTCCTGGAGGCTGCTGCGAACGACTGACGGGTTCCCGCTCGGGTTCTGCGCGACGGGAAGGGAGGCGGTCGAGCGTTCGCCCTCGGGGCAACCCTCGATGTGGGGCAGCGAACAGTTCCGCGCCGTATTGGATAACTCCATGGACGCTATAGCCGTGTTCGACAGCAGGGGGACCTTCATCTACGCGAACCGCGCGAGCGAGGTCATCACCGGTTTCTCACAGAATGAGTGGGCCGGCATGGACGTCTTCGGGCTTGTCCATCCGGACGACCTTCCTATAATCCTGGAGGCGCACCAGAGCTCAGTCGAGAACCCCGGCAGGGTGACCCCTGTGGAGGTGCGCTTCCGGCACAAACAGAAGGGCTGGCGGATTGTCGAGGCCGTCGGCCAGGGTTTCGTCACGCCCGACGGCGAGGCCTATGTAGTAGTAAACGCACGCGACATCACGAGCCGCAAGCAGGCCGAAGAGGACCTGCGCGAGCGCGAGCAGCAGCTGCGCATGATAACGGACAACATGGAGGACATAATCGCCTACATAGACAGTGAGGGCGTTTACCGTTACGTCAGTCCGTCCTTCGGAACGGTGCTCGGCTACGACCTGAGGGATTACGTTGACACCGCCGCCGTCGAGCACATGGACCTGGTGCACCCGGACGACCTGGGCCCCTACCTCGGCGCACTCGAGCGCAGCCTGGCATCATTCAAGCCCGAGCGCGTCTCGTATCGAATAAAGCACAAGGACGGCCACTTCGTATGGATGGAGTCGGTCGGCGTGCCGCTGCTTGCGGACGACGGCTCGCCCCTCGGCATCGTAGTGGCGAGCCGCGACGTGTCAGAGCGGATGATGGCCGAGGAGGCGGTACGCAAGAGCGAGGAGAAATACCGAAGGATGTTCGACCTGAGCCCCGAGCTCGCGTACCTCCTCGACCGCGAGGGCAACATCATGGACGCGAACGAAGCGCTCGTCCGACGCACGGGGATGAGCGCCGATGAGCTGAGCCGGACCAACTTCATGGAGTTCTTTGCGGGCGACAACCTGGATGAGCTCAACTCGGCCATAGAGCGGCTGTGGTCCGGGGAGGAAGTGCGCGGCCTCGAGATAACGGCGGACGCTGGCGCCGGGGAGCTCACCTACGAGGTGAACTCCACCCCTATCTTCGAGGACGGCTCGGTCAAGTACGTCCTGAGCCTCGCGCGGGACATCACCGAACGCAAGCGCGCGGAGGAAGAGCAGCGGCGGCTCACAAGCGAGCTCGAGGGCTTCGCGCGTACGGTCTCCCACGACCTTAAGAGTCCCCTCACCTCGATAAAGCTCGCGGGCGAGACGCTGGCCAGGGTGTGGGACAGGCGGGACCAGGTGGCCGACGTCGGGGCGGAGATCCACCGCCTGGCGGACGTGATAGGGATAAGCACCTCGCAGGCCGAACAGCTGATAAGGGACCTGCTGGCGCTGGCGGTCGCGGGCCCCGAGCCCGAGGACATCACCGAGGTAGACGTAGGCGAAACGGTAGGCCGCCTGATAGAGGAGAAAAAGGCACTCATCGAGGACAGGGGCGCGCAGGTCATCGTGGAGGGCGACCTCGGCCGGGTGAGCGCGCATCCGACCCACGTATACCAGCTCTTCGGCAACCTGATCGACAACGCGATACGGCACAACCACGGCCCCAAGCCCCGGGTGCTGGTCAGGTACCTCGGCGAGGGCCCGGGCGGTCACACTTATGTGGTCAAGGACAACGGCCCGGGGATACCACCGGATGAGATAGAGAACGTCTTCCTGCCGTTCTACAAGGGCGAGAACGGCTTCACCGGGGTGGGGCTCGCCATCGTGGACAAGATAGTGAAGCTCTACGGCGGCTCGGTGAGGATATACGGGGACGGGGGAGCGTGCTTCGAGTTCACCCTTAAGGACCGTTGATGTTGCCGCCGGGCGGGGCCGTCCTGCTGGAAGGGTCATCCGGGCGGGTAAACGAAATCTCTGATGGGCCTATAATCAATGGGTATGAAGACGAGTAGCGCCGGCCCCGAGGGGCCTCCGGTCCCAGGGGCGAACATAGCAAGGAACCTGAAGTGGCTGGCGGCGGTCATCTTCGTGGTGGCAGAGACCGCGATGGCCGGTACGGCAGTGGTGTACCTGTCCATAGGCGACATCAGCGTGGGCCTCTTCGTCACCGCCTTCATTGTCTTCACAGCCGTCATCCTGGTCATCGTCACCGGGGCTTACTTCTATGCCAGGGGCGTGTGGCTGCGCGTGAGCGCCGAGCGGGCGGGCCTGGAAGAGAAGATCCGTGAGTCGGAGGAGCGCTACCGGACGCTGTTCCAGTCGTCGGCGGACGGGATAGTATTCTCCGACATCGAAGGGCGCCTGCTCGAGTGCAACGAGGCGTTCTCGGAGATGCTGGGCTTCTCCGCCGAAGAGCTGAAGGGGATGACCTACAGCGAGCTGACCCCCGCCGAATGGCACCACGTCGACCAGGACATAGTAGAGAGCCAGATGAAGAACGCCGGCTACTCAGACGAGTACATGAAGGAGTTCCTGAGGCGTGACGGTTCCAAGGTGCCTGTGAGCATGCGCTCATGGGTCGTCTACGACCCCGACGGCAGGCCGGACGGGGCCTGGGCGATGGTCCGCAACATGAGCGAGCGGATACAGTACGAGAACTTCATGCGGGACACAATCATCCGCCTGGAGCAGGCGAATGACAGGCTCCACGAGCTCGACCGGCTGAAGACCGAACTGGTCGCCATGGTGTCGCACGAGCTGCGCGCCCCGCTCGGGGCCATCGAGAGCAGCCTCAACGCGATGAGGTCGCTCAGGCCGGAAGGCTCCCTGGAGGAGCGGGAGGAGCTCATCAGGATCCTGGACCGGGGGGTCCAGCGGCTGACCAACCTGGTCGACGACCTGATGGACATCACGCGGATAGAGTCCGGCCAGTTGAAGCTCCAGCTCGAGGAGGTCGACGCGGTCGAAATGGCCTCGAGGGTGGTCAACTCCTTCGAGGGCCTGTTCGAAGGCAAGGGCATAGAACTGGTGCTGGACAGCCCTGACGGGCACTCCACGGGGAGGTTCGATCCCGGGAGGGTCGAGCAGGTGCTGACCAACCTCGTCGACAACGCTCTCAAGTTCACCGACAGCGGACAGGTGTCGGTCCGGGTGGTCTGCAATCCCGACAACGCGATATTCTCTGTCTCGGATTCCGGGCCGGGCATCCCGCCCGAGCTCCACCAGAAGGTGTTCGAGAAGTTCTTCAGCCTGGACACCGAGTCGCGGGGGGGCAAGCAGGGCATCGGCCTAGGGCTGGCTATCTCCAAGGGTATAGTCGAGGCTCATGGGGGGCGGATCTGGGTCGAGAGCCGGAAGGGCGGGGGCACCACCTTCAGCTTCGTAATCCCGGGAGATACCGGTCCCTGAACGCCTCATCGATGCTCAGTCGGCCCGCTCCTTGGTGACCCGCGCCAGGTCGAGGCGCCACAGGCGCCTTATCGAGGGAAGCTCCGAGAGTATGACCACGACCAGTGACGCCGCTATCACGAGCACGAGCGTCGCCGCGGAGATGACCGAGTCCGGCGCAAGCCTGTCCGAGCCCAGCACCTTCTCTATGACCACCCACTCCATGAGCCTTCCCAGCAGGATGCCGGGCACCAGAGCAGCCAGGACCACCGTCACCGATTCCACCGTCACGAACGAGAATATCCGCGCCCGCCCGCAGCCCAGGGTCCTGATGGTCGCTATCTCCCGGCCCCGCTCGAGGAGGTTCACCGTGGTCATTGAGAACAGGATGGCGAACCCCATCGCGAACGCCATCACGTAGAAGATGAAGAACAGTGTGTCGACCGCGCCGACGAGCTCCTCGAAGACCTTCATCATCCCGGACTTGGTAAGGACCTCCGAGACGCCTGGCAGCTCCCGGAGCGCGTCCGCCACGTTCCCGGCCTCCCCCTCCTCTGTCTTCACGACTACGGCGTTGAAGGCGCCTGGAATCCCGGTTGCGCGCTCGAACAGACGCTGTATGTAACCGAGGTCCACGTAGCACACCCCGCCGAACGGCTCGCTCACGAACCCGGCGACCTCGAACGGCAGAGACCCGATGGGGGTGCTCAGCATGACGCGGTCGCCGATCTCGACCGGCAGCCTGTTCTTTATGCCCCTGTTCAGCACAACCTGGGCCGGGCCGGGGCGCGCTTTCGAGCCCGCCGTCGGGTACGCGCCGTGCATCTCGGTATCCTCGTCGTAAGCCTGGACCTGCACGTCGGCCGACTTGTCCTCGAAGATCACCAGGGCCGGCGCGTCTATCACTGGCTCGGCGGACTCGATCCCCGGAATGGCCTTGACCCGCTCCATGGTGCCGGCGCCCGCCAGGCCGTTCAGCCAGACCGCGCCGGCGTCCCAGAGCAGGACCCCGTTCAGGTACTTGTCGACCGCGTAGTCGAGCGAATCCCTTCCTCCCGTGGCGGTGACCAGGAGGCAGATTGCGCCTATCACTCCCAGGCACGTCAGAATCGTGCGCCTGCGGTTGCGGAGCAGGTTCCGGAATGAGATGCGCAGCCAGGCCGGGACGCTCAGGCGCTCCCAGGCCGGGTGGCCGCCTGCGCGCGGATGACGGGCGAGCCCGAGCGAGAGGCCCGCCTCGACGCGCATCGCGTCCGCGGGCTTCATGCGCACCGCGTGCCGGGCCGGCACGAGCGCCCCCGCGACAGAGAACAACACACCGACCGCTACGCCCGCCACTACTATCCAGGGATACAGGCCCGCACTCACGAACGGGAGCTCGAAGATGCCGGCGTAGATATTGATGAAGACGCGGGAGAGGATGTACCCGAGGACCACCCCGAGGGCCCCGCCGGCCGTCCCCAGCACCGCCCCGTAAGCCAGGTAATGCCCGGTTATGCTGCCCCTCCCGTAACCCAGTGCCCTCGTCACGCCTATCTCCCTCTGCTGGGAGAACACTATCTGCGTCATGGTGATGTAGAGGGCGAGCGACGCGACCGCGAGCAGCAGTATCGAGAAGAAGACGGCGACCTTTCCGAGGTTCTCGATGTCGAGGTTCAGGGTCACTGCGCCCGGCTCGTCGGCTCCCTCGGTGAGCCCGGTGACCCTGTACGGCTCGAGGAACTCCCTCGTCCTCGTCATCACTTCGTCCAGGTCGCCCACGTCCGTGACGGTGGTCACGAACTCGTTGACCGTCCCCTCGAGCCCGAGGAGTGCCTGGGCCTCGGAGTAGGTCACGAATATCACCCCGAACTGCGCTGGGTCCGTCACGTGCTCGGCCCTGCTGCGGACCAGCCTCATGTACTCGGGGCTCACAACCGATCCAGAGACACCGAGCGTGACCGGGCCGGACCCGGTCTCGACCGAGACGGTGTCTCCGGGCTCGAGGCCGAACTCGGTCGCCAGGTGGTGCTCGACCATGCACTCAGCCACCGCGCCGGCCGGCAGGTACTCTCCGGTCTCGACCAGCACGTCGTTGACGGCGGGCCGCCCGGTATCCGGGACCGAGATGACCCTGAGGTTGAGACCGCTGCCCTCCACCGTCCCCTGGACGTCGCGCGAGAGGCGGCCCTCGACGGCCGCGATGCCCTCGAGTTCCCCGACGCCGTCGACCGTGCCGAGGGGCGCAGACTCCACCCGGGCGGAGAAGTCTTCGTAGTTGGTGAGCCTGTACACCTCGTCTATCGAATCACGGAGGTCGCGCTGGGCGAGAAGGGGCCCGGAGAACATCACTATGCCGAGCGCTATCACTATGACTATCGCCCCGACCTGGGCCCAGTGGGTCACCAGGTCCCGGGCCAGCTTCCGGTTGAGCAGGCTCAAACGCTTCCTTTCCTTGGAACGATGCCCTCCGTGATAATCTAACGTCAGAAGCCTGCGCGCGGTGCTTCCGACATCTAGGAGGTTACCAGATGGACCTTTTCGAAGCGATAGAAGCAAGGCGCTCGGTGCGCAAGTACACCGCCGAACCGGTACCGGACGAGCTCGTACGAAAGGTGCTCGAGGCGGCGCGCATCGCCCCATCCACGAGCAACACGCAGTCGTGGAAGTTCAAAGTCGTCACAGACCCCTCGACCAGGGACAGACTCAGGGAGCTCGCGTTCAACCAGAGGTTCGTCTCCGAGGCGCCCGTGGTCATTGCCTGCTGCCTCGACTTCGAGGCGTTCGCGGAACGGGGCAGGCGGACCCTCGAGCTGGTCCTGAAAGGCCGCGTCAGGCCGAGCCTGGAGATGATGCTGCGCTCGGTGCGCGGCGGCAGGGACAAGGAGCTCGACCCCGAGCGCGTCATAGTCAACGGCGCCATCAACGTGTCCATCGCGACCGAGCACATGGCGCTCGCCGCGACCGCGCTCGGGCTGGGCACCTGCTGGGTGCGGGCATTCGAAGCCGGGAAGGTGGAGGAGCTGCTCGGCGTCCCGGACAGCTGCAAGGTGCTGGTCATGCTGACCCTGGGCTACCCCGCCCAGTCGCCGCCCGCGCGCCCCCGCAAGCCCCTCGACGAGATCCTATTGGGGTCAGACCACTTTCGTTCCATTAGCAACAATAACAACATGACAAACACATAGAACACACGCACGTTGCTGGAGACAACTACTGTTGCTCATGCAACGAAAGTGGTCTGACCCTATCCGAGCTCTTCGTAGAGTGCGCGCTTCATCACCTTGCCGAGCGGGGTGAGCGGGAGCGCGTCCCGGAACTCCACGTAGCGGGGCACCTTGAACTTTGCGAGCCTCTCGGTGCACCACTGCTTGATGTCGTCCTCCGTGGGGGGCTCGACACCCGGCATGGGGACGATGAACGCCTTGCCTTCCTCGCCCATCAGCTTGTCCGGCACCCCGATGACCGCCGCGAACATGACGCCCGGGTGCTGTGTCAGGACCTCTTCGACCTCCGGCGGGTAGACGTTCTCGCCCCCGCGGATGTACATCTCCTTCTTGCGGCCCAGGATGTAGACGTAGCCGTCGGGGTCCATGCGCCCCATGTCGCCCGTCCTGAAGAAGCCGTCAGCGGTCATGACGAGCGCGGTCTCCTCGGGCTTCTTGTAGTAACCCTTCATGACCATGTCGCCCTTGATGCATATCTCGCCCTCTTCACCCTCAGGCACGAGCTTGCCCTCGGAGTCGAGGATCCCGATGGTGACGCCCTTGTTGGCCTTCCCGATGCTGGTCGACAGGCGCTCGAAGGGGTCCACCTCCACATCGCAGAAAGTCACGGCGCCGCAGACCTCGGAAAGCCCGAAGCCGTTCGTGAGGTAGATGCCGAACTTGTCGTGGACCTGCTCGAAGACCTCCTTCGGAGTGGGCGCGGCGGACACAACGGCCTTCTTCACGGAGGAGAGGTCGTAGGAGTCGAAGTCCGGGACCATCATCATCATCACGTACTGGGCGCCGACCTGCCCGAGTACGGTTATCTTCTCCTTCTGGATGTACTCGAGCACCTCCTGCGGGATGAACTGGTCGATGACGACAAGCGTCCCGCCGCAGCCCAGCATCGACATGATAGCCATGACGTTGCCGCCCACGTGGTTCACGGGGATGTCCAGCAGCAGGCGGTCCTCCGAGCTTATGTCGGCCGCGTCGAGCTGGCCTTCCACATAGGAGACGATGTTCTTGTGCGAGAGCTCGGCGGCCTTGGGGACGCCGGTGCTCCCGGAGGTGTAGCACAGGAAGGCGGTGTCGTTCTCGTCGACCTCGGCGCGCGCCCTGGCGAGCGCCTCCAGGTCCGCTTCGCCGACCTCGCCGAAGACCGCCGATTCGGGAAGGGCCCCCGGCACCCTCGCGACGTCATCGGGCCCGCCCAGGACAACTACTTTCTCGATCTGGGGCAGGGACGGCAGTATCTGGTTCACTATCTCCAGGAAGTCGATCCCAACGGCCCCCGGGGCCACCACCAGGAACGACGAATCGGAGTTCTCCAGCACGAACTGCGCCTCGTTCGCCGCGAAACGCGTAGAGACGGGCACCGCGGCCGCCCCGATGGAGACAGTTGCTATGTAACAGAAGACATACTCCGGGCGGTTGCCGATATAGAGCCCGACCTTGTCGCCCCTCCTGACGCCGAGCTTGAGGAGGTTGGCAGCCACACGGTTGACCGTCTCGAGGTACTCGGCGTAGCTGATGCGGCGGTCGCGGAAGACTATCGCCTCCTTATCGGGGGCGTTCTCGGCGTTCTTCTCCAGCAGCTCGTGCATCAACATCTTGACCTCCAAGCTTGTCAGTTACCGCTGACCGTCAGGCCCTCCACGAGGATGGAGGGTGTGCCTATGCCTCCAAGGAGAGGGGTGAACCTGAGGTCGTTCCCGATCCCCACGACGCCCTTCAGTATGTCGTCAAGCGAGCCGGCTATGGTCACCTCGCGCACGGCGTGCACGGGCCTGCCGTTCTCCACCCAGCGCCCCCTGGCGCCGAGCGAAACCTCACCTGTGACCGGGTTGAGTCCGACGTGCACGCCCTGCAGCTCGAGCACCTGCAGGCCTGTACCCATGCCGGACCGGAGCTCCTCCGGCGTGCCGGGCCCGGGCTCGAGGACGATGTTGGTCGGCGACACGCCGACGTTCGCCCTGAATGACTGCCGGCTCGCGTTCCCGGTGCTGGAGGCCCCCATCCTGGACGCCGTGTAGGAGTTGTGGAGGAACGACTTCAGGGCGCCCCGCTCTATCAAAGTCTTGCGCTTCGCGGCCACGCCCTCGCCGTCGAACGGCATAGTCCCGAAACCGCCCTTCATGGCCCCGTCATCCACCACGGTCATAAGCCCCGATGCCACTTCCTCGCCGAGGCGCTCCGCCAGGTACGAGCGCCCCTTGCTCACCGACTCGCCGGAGACCGCGGCGCCGACGGCTGAAAGGATCTCCGCGGTCGAGAGGTTGTCCATCAGGACCGGCACCCTCGCCGAGGCGACCTGTCTCGCGCCGAGCAGGTCGACCGCCATCGAGGCGGCTTCCTCGGCCGCGGCCCCCGCGTCGAGAGAGCCGAACGAGCGCCCCGCGGTGAAACCGAATCCCGTCTGGGACTCGGCGTTCTCCTCGGCGATCGCCATGAGGTACCCGTAGCATACCGACGAGCGGTACCCGGCGCGGAACCCCGCGGTGCTGGCGAGCAGGACCTCACCCGTGGACTCGCTGTACGCCGCGGTCTCGACCCCGCTGATGCGTGGGTCGTAGGCCCGGGCGGCGCGCTCGAGGTCCATCGCGAACTCTATCTTCTCTCCCGCGGAGACGGTCTCGATGTCATGACTCAGTATCTCGAGTTCGTCTCCGAGGTACGAGCCATCGCTGCAGCCGGGGCCGAAGAGTGCAGGGTCCGGGAGCCGCCTGTCGGGGTCCTCCCCGGATACTTCCGCGCTCGCCAGCGCGGCGGCCACGGCCTCCTCGATCGAGGCGCGTTCGAGGTCGGAGGTGTACGCCCTGCCCTGGCGGTCGCCGACGTAGACCCTCAGGCCTATCCCCCGGGTCTCGGCCGATGAGAACCTCTCTACCCTGCCGTCGAAGACCTTCACGGTGAGCCCGAGCTCGCGCTCGAGAAACGCTTCCGCAGCCGTTGCGCCGCGCGCCACGGACAGGTCGATAGCCATGTCCATTGGTGTGAAATCCGGTTGCATGCGACTACCCTATCAAAGCGGGGAGTAAATGTGAACTATCGGTTTTTTCAGGTCACCGGTCAAATAGGGTCAGACCACTTTCGTTGCATTGGCAACATGTTCAACAAGTGAAGAACTGGGGCTTATGCAACGAAAGTGGTCTGACCCCATGTTATGATTTCACTTGGCATCGATTGGAGGTGTTGGCCGATTGGGAGAGGTCTTTTACATAACGACGCCGATCTACTACGTCAACGACGTTCCGCACATCGGCACCGCTTACACGACACTGGCCGCCGACGTCATCGCGAGGTACCAGCGCCTGCGTGGGCGCGAGGTCTTCTTCCTGACGGGCACTGACGAGCACGGACAGAAGGTTGCGCTCGCCGCCGCCGAGCGCAACCAGAGCCCGCAGGCATGGGCGGACGAGATGGTGACACACTTCGAGGAGAACTGGAGACTGCTCAACATCTCGAACAACGACTTCATCCGCACCACGCAGAACCGCCACACCCAGGTGGCGCAGCTCTTCATCGAGAAGCTGAAGGAATCGGGCGACGTCTACCTGGGGTCGTACGAGGGCTGGTACTGCGTGCACGACGAGGCGTTCCTGCTCTCCAGCCAGCTGGCGGAGGGCAACTGCCCGGAGTGCGGCCGGCCCGTTGACTGGGTAAAGGAGGAGAACTACTTCTTCCGCATGTCGAAGTACGCCGACGCGGTCCTGAAGCACATCGAGGACAACCCCGAGTTCGTGCAGCCCGAGACCCGGCGCAACGAGGTGGTCAGTTTCATCAAGTCAGGGCTCTCCGACCAGAGCATCTCGCGCACGAGCTTCTCCTGGGGCATCCCGCTGCCGTTCGACCCCAGGCACGTGATGTACGTGTGGTTCGACGCCCTGCTCAACTACATAAGCGCAATAGACTTCGGCTCCGACACGGAGCGCTTCGAGCGCACATGGCCCGCGGACTGGCACCTGGTGGGCAAAGAGATACTCCGGTTTCACGCGGTCATCTGGCCGGCGATGCTCATGGCGGCGGGGCTCCCCCTGCCGAAGCGGGTGTTCGCCCACGGGTGGCTTACCGTCGAGGGCCAGAAAATGTCGAAGTCCCTCGGGAACGTTGTAAGGCCTGCCGAGATAGTGGACGAGTACGGGGTGGACGCCTACCGCTACTACTTCATGCGCGAGTTCTCCTTCGGCATCGACGGGAACTTCTCGAGGAGGACCATCCTCAGGCGCTATAACGCCGAGCTCGCGAACGACCTCGGAAACCTGGAGAGCCGGGTACTGACGATGGTCCACAAGTACCGGGGCGGGCTCGTACCCGAGCCGGGAACCCCCGGTGAGGAGGAGACCGTTCTCGCCGAGCGCTGCGAGGCGCTGACGGCGGTCGTGGAAGAGAAGCTCGCCGCCCCGGCCTTCAACGACGCGCTGGCCGAGATATGGGAGTTCGTCCACGCGGTCAACCGCTACGTGGACGTCTCTGCGCCCTGGGCCCTGGCGAAGGACGACTCCCTCGCCGCGGACCTCGACCGGGTCCTCTACAACAGCCTCGAGGGGCTCCGCCAGATAGCGCTGTTCATCGCCCCGTTCATGCCGCAGACCGCGGAGAAGGTCTGGGAGCGGCTCGGCCTGCCGGACATATGGTCCGCGCGCATCCCGGCCTCGTCGGCCTGGGGAGCCCTGCCCACGGGAGGGGCGACGACGCGGGCCGAGGCGCTGTTCCCCAGAAAGATGGAAGGCGCGGAGGATAGTTGATACCTGACTCCCACGCGCACCTGGACCTCATCGAGGAGGACGTCAGGGACGTACTCTCCGCAGCGGCGTCCGCCGGCGTCTCCCCGGTCATCACCGTCGGGATAACCATCGACTCCTGCCTCGAGGCGGTGCGCGCGGCAAGCGAGTATCCGGGGGTGTTCGCCGCCGTCGGCATCCACCCCAACGACACGGCGGGCGCCACGCCCGAGATGTTCGACCGCCTGGAGGATATCGCCCGCTCCAGCGAACGCGTTGTCGCGATCGGCGAGACCGGCCTGGATTACTACCGGGACCGGAGTCCCGCCGACCGGCAGGAGTGGGCCCTCCGGCGCCACGCGCGCCTCGCCGGCGCACTGGGCAGGGCCCTGATAGTCCACGACCGCCAGGCCCACGGCGACGTGATGGACGTGCTTGCCGAAGAGTGCGCCGGAGATTTCCCCGTCATAATGCACTGCTTCTCCGGGGACGAGAGCCTCCTTTCCGAGTGCCTCTCCCGGGGCTATTACATCTCGTTCGCAGGACCGGTGACGTTCAAGAAGAACGAGGAGGCCAGGGGCCTCGCGGCAATTGTCCCGCCCGACCGCCTCCTGGTGGAGACCGACTCGCCGTTCCTCTCCCCGGAGCCGTTCCGCGGCAAGCCTAACACGCCGGCCCGCGTCCGGCTGGTGGCGGAGACGCTCGCAAGGGTAAGGGGCGTTCCCCTAGAAGAATTGGAATGTGTCCTGGCCGAGAACACCGCCAGGGCTTTCGGCATAGACCTGACGGAGGGATAGCTTGGAAGCGGGAGCGGCACCCAGGACACTGGCGTCCCCGGCGGCCGCCAGGACCCTGCTCGAGGCAGCGGGGATCCGCCCCAGCCGCTCGATGGGACAGAACTTCCTCGTCGACGCGAACATCCTGCGGATAATCAGCGAGGCGGCCGGCCTTGAGCCCTACGACACCGTCATCGAGGTCGGCGCCGGCCTGGGAGCGCTGACCCAGGTGCTCATCGAAGAATCCGGGAAGGTGTACGCCCTGGAGTCTGACAGGAGGCTCATGGGTGTCCTCGAGCATGAGCTGGGAAGCGCCGCCAACCTGGTTCTGGTGGAAGCCGACGCCTCCCGCTTCGACTTCGCCACGCTGTGGGACTCGGAGCCCCCGACGCCGGTGAAGATGGTGTCCAACCTGCCGTACCAGATAGCCGCGACGCTCGTCGTGGACTGCCTGCAGCGGTACCCGTGGCTCACAGAGTACACCGTGATGGTCCAGCGGGAGGTCGCCGGCAGGATCGCCTGCGGGCCGGGCAGCCGTGACTACTCGGGGGCGAGTGTAAAAGTGCAAGTGCGGGCTGAGGTAGGCAGGGTGGCGAGCGTCTCGCGCAACAGCTTCTACCCGAAGCCGGCGGTCGACTCGACCATCCTCCACCTGGTCCGGCGCGACCGCGCCTCCATACCTGACGTCGTCGGCTCGGGCCTGCTGGACAGGGTCGTCACCGCCGCGTTCAGCCAGCGCAGGAAGAAGCTCACCAACTCGCTGGCCGCCTCGGGCGGTCTGAATGTCGACACATCCTGCGTCACGGGCGCCCTCGATTCGCTGGGCGCCGCTGCGGGGGCCCGCGCCGAGGACCTGTCGCCAGAGCAGTTCGTTAGGCTGGCCGAGTTCATCGAGAGGGGGGCCGGACGTTGAGCCGGCCCTGACAAGGGAAAGGCAGCGATTGGAGAGGCAGGGAAAAGCAGAGGAGCCCCGGGAGTGGCAGGCGCTCGGCGTCGCCGACACCCTTCGCGAGCTCGGCACCGACTCGGAGTCGGGACTCTCATCAAAAGAAGCGGGCCACCGCCTGTCGCGGTACGGCCACAACATCCTCCGCGAGGAGAAGAAGAAGCCCGCGGTGCTCCGATTCCTCGCCCAGTTCAACGACTTCATGATATGGGTCCTGCTGGCGGCGGTCCTGATAAGCGGGCTGTGGCTCAGGGAGTACGTAGACGCTGTGGTGATACTCATCATCGTGATACTGAACGCGGTGATGGGCTTCGTGCAGGAGTCCCGGGCGGAGAGGGCCATAGACAAGCTCAAAGCCCTGGCGGCGCCCACGGTCAGGGTCGTTCGCGGCGGGGTCGAGTCAGAGATAGCGGCGCGCGACCTGGTGCCCGGGGACCTGCTCACCCTTGAAGCGGGCGACCTCGTGGCAGCCGACGCCCGGCTGGTGACCGCGGTGAACCTGATGCTCAACGAGTCGAGCCTCACCGGGGAGTCAACCGCGGTGGATAAAGACGCGGGCGAGACCTGCGAGGCGGACACCCCGCTAGGCGACCGCTGCAACATGATATTCGCGGGCACGCACGTGGAATACGGCCGCGGCACCGCCGTGGTGGTCGAGACCGGGCAGCGCACTCAGCTCGGGCAGATAGCGAGCATGCTCGAGGAGGGCAAGCCTGAGCCGACCCCGCTGCAGGTCGAGCTCCGGGACGTGGGGAAGCGGATAGTCTACCTGTGCCTGCTCATTGTGGCAGTGGTTTTCGCAGTCGGCATGATACGGGGCAACGAGTTCGCAGCGATGCTGCTCGTGGCGGTGAGCCTCGCTGTGGCCGCCATCCCGGAGGGGCTGCCCGCCATCGTGACCATAACGCTCGCGCAGGGCACGCAGACGATGGCGAAACAGAACGCGATAATCCGCAACCTGCCGGCGGTCGAAACGCTGGGATGCGCGAACTACATATGCTCGGATAAGACCGGCACCCTCACCCTCAACCGCATGACCGTCACAGACGTCCTCTTCGCCGACGGGAGGCACTTCCTCTTCGAGGACGCGGTCGGGGGGGCCGCCGGTGAGCCCGATATCTTCCTCCGGATGCTGACCACGGCTGCGCTGTGCAACGACGCGCGGAGGAGCGCCGAGGGCGCGAGCCTCGGCGAGGCGACGGAGGTCGCCCTTATGGAGGCGGCGGAAGCGGCCGGCCTGGTAAAGGCCGACCTCGAGGCCGAGCTCACGAGGGTGGCGGAGATACCTTTCGACTCCGACCGCAAGATGATGACGACGGTCCACAGGGAGAACGGAGGTTATGTCGTCCTCGTGAAGGGTGCCGTCGAGGTGCTCCTCGACCGCTGCGACAGGATGCTGGCCCCCGGCGGGGAACGCGCGCTCGGGCCCGACGACCGCGAGGTCATCTCCAGGGAGACCACCGGGCTCGCCTCACAGGCGCTAAGGACCATAGGGGTGGCCAGCAAGCCCCTCGAGACGCTTCCGCCGCACGAGCAGCTCGGCGCGGTGGAGTCGGGGCTCATGTTCCTGGGGACCCTGGCCATGAAGGACCCACCGCGCGCCGAGGTCCAGCCGGCGCTCGAGCTCTGCCGCAGGGCGAGCATCGACGTCGCCATGATAACGGGTGACCACAGGGCGACCGCCGACGCGGTGGGGCGCGAGCTGGGCATTCTGGTCCCGGGCAGGAGACTCGTAGAGGGGCCCGACATAGAGAAGATGACCCCCGAGGAACTCGCGGAACAGGTCGAGGAGATCGGGGTCTACGCGCGCGTCTCGCCGCGGCACAAGGTGAATATCGTGGAGGCGCTCAAGGAGCGGGGCCACGTCGTCGCCATGACCGGCGACGGGGTGAACGACGCGCCGGCCCTGAAGCGCGCCGACATCGGCGTTGCCATGGGCATAACAGGGACGGACGTCTCGAAGGAGGCGTCCGACATGATACTGGCAGACGACAACTTCGCGACCATCGTCGCCGCCGTGCGCCAGGGGCGCATCATCTTCGGGAACCTCAAGAAGTTCATCTACTTCCTGCTCTCGTGCAACATAAGCGAGGTCCTCACCGTATTCGTGGCGATGCTCGTCGGGTTCCCGCTCCCCCTGGTCCCGGCGCAGATTCTCTGGATAAACCTCGTGACCGATGGCCTGCCGGCCCTGGCGCTGGGCGTGGACCCGCCCGAGAGGGACGTGATGGAACACCCGCCGCGCCGCCTCGGGGAGAACATCCTCGCGGTGCACAAGCAGCTGTGGCTGGCCTGGCAGGGCCTTATCATAACCGCGGGAGCGCTCTCCGCGTTCATCCTCAGCAACTACTGGCTGGGCTACGACTGGAACGCGCCCGGGGCACTGGGAGACGAGTACATCGACATGGCGAGGACAATACTGTTCACGACTCTCGTCCTGGCGCAGATACTACACTCGTTCAACATGCGCTCGGAGTCGCGCTCGTTCTTCCTGTCCGCCCCGTGGGAGAACCGCTACCTGTTCGGCTCAGTGATGCTCTCGATCGCGCTTCAGCTGTTCGTGCTCTACGCGCCGTTCATGCAGACCGCGTTCAAGACGCATCCGCCGACGGCCCAGGGGTGGTTGCTCATCCTGCTTTGCGCGGTGATACCGATACTGGTGATCGACCGCATCAAGTGGCTCATCAACCGTTCATGATTGGGGTCACGTCTGATTAATGACCGCTCCTGCCTCAGCACCGGCCAGCCTGATTCATAAAATCAGACGTGACCCCGATTAATTACGGGGTGTAGGTTATGGCGTCGGAGACGGGGATCGACCAGTTGGAGGGCATCGCCGCGTCCCTGAACTGCACGTACACCCGCCTGGTACCGGCGACGCCGTCCTTGAGCTTCCACGCGAACTCGGCAGGCCCGGTGCAGGGCGCCCAGCCCGCCCCGGCGAGCGCGGCAAGGCTGTTGCCCACCCTGAAATCGGTTATGCCCGAGCCGCCCACGTCGTGCGCGGCCACCGAGACGGTCACGCTGAGGCTCGAGGTGGTCGCCGCCCCGCCGTTTATCGCGAGCGAGTCCACGACCGGGGCCTGGTTGTCGGGCCCGGCTGCGTACACGCGAACCGGCACCACCGCTCCCGCTGCTCCCGGGACGTCCGCGAGCACGACGACCATCCTCAGGCCGGAGTCGGTGTCGTACTGCTCCAGGATTGTCCCGTTCTCGACCGCGTAATAGCCGCCGCCGGCCAGTCGCTTCATGGGGAACTCTATCCTGCACCCGGTGAGGTCGAGTTCCGCCCCCGTCGAGCCGTCGAGGGTGTTTCGCACCTTGCAGGTGACGTCCTCGAACGGTCCGCCCGCCGCCTCGTTCAGCGGCAGCGGCAGCGCCCCTGGCAGCGCCGGGGTGCTGAACGTGCCCTCACCGTTGACTATGGCCGGCCGCGCCGGGGAAGCGTCCTGCTCCATCCACTGCAGCGCCGGCCTGTTGTTCTGGTATATCTCGTAACCGTTCGGGGCCGGGTTCTCCGGGGTGGCGGTCCCCACTCCTATGCCCTGCCATCCCGGGATAGAGAACCTGTTGGTCGGGTCGGCGGCGGCGCCGGGCAGCCCCCACGAGACCAGGTCGCCGTCGCTTATAGTCATCAGGCGGAACCCGGCGTAGTCGGCGGAGGACTTGCTGATGAGCGCCTCGTTCCCCACGGGGATGGAGACCGCGGTGGTGTTGATCGCCTTGAGCTCGCCCGTCCCGTCGTACCACCCCACGGTGCCGACCCAGTCACTGTGCGCGTGGCCGGATGCCTCGAACGCGACGTCGTACGCCCTCATCAGGTACACGAGCGCCTGGGAGCCCTCACCCTGGCCCGCAGGCATGGTGAGCCCGAACTGCTTCGCGTTGTCCCACATTCCGGGGTCGGCGCCGAGAGGCTCGAGCGGGTCGTGGTGCATGAACACCCCACGCAGCTCCTTGCCGATGTTGGCTTCCAGGTCACGCTTCATCCATCCGAGCTGTCCGGCATACGTCGAGGGGTCGCCCGGGTCCCACCTGAGCTCCGAGCCGGGCGGCGCCGTCCCGGTCGCCCACTTGTCCCCATTGCCCCTCACCTGGCCATGCCACTTGTTCGGGTTCGTGACGTAGCCGAAGAAGTTGACCCCGTTGCGGTCGTCGTAGTCCGGGAACAGCGGGAACGGGTCCGGGCCGTCCGGGTCGACCTTGGGCCAGTCCATGGTGTTGACTCCCAGGAAATGGTACGTCCCATAGTCCCATGAGCGGTAGACCGGCCCGAAGAGGTCCTGCCAGATCTCGAGGCCGTCGTCGTGCGCCAGTCCTCCCTCGGCCTCGTGGCCGTCCCAGCAGTAGGCGTCGTGGTTGCCCGGCACGCAGAACACCGGCACGTTGAGCGCCAGCAGCTCGTCGTACCACCAGTTCATCTCGAACCTGTACTCCGAGCCAACGTCCCCGGTGGTGCCCTCGAAAGGCGGGGCGTCCTTCGGGTAGGTGTTCCAGTTCTTCTGCGCGAACACCGAGTCTCCGGTGAACACGACGAAGTCGGGGTTGACGAGGTTTATCGCCTGCAGCTCCTCCTGCAGGTACTGCGCCCCCTCGTTAGTCTTGCCGTCGCCGTCCTTGTCCAGGGGGAAGTCCTCGTACTTGAGGAAGAGCCTCTCAACGGGGTCGAGCTTGCGGTCCGGGGTCCCGGGGCGCGGCTCGCGCAGCACGAACGAATCGTAGTTTATGCCGAACGAGTTCTGTATCTCCTGCCCGAAGACGTGTGTGTCTGAGACCTGTACTACCTTGACGTCCTTCTTGAACTCATCCACCACCTGGATGGCGTGAGGCTGCGAATCGGACGCCAGGCTGTCCTCGTGTCCCGGGGGCACGAGCGGGGGGTACCAGGGCGGTATCCAGCCCTTGAACTCGACGTGGAGGTCGTAGAGGTCGAGCGGAACGTTCGCCGGCACCTTGACCGTTATCCGGTCCACCTTGAAGCCGGTCTGCCCGAAGACCTCCGGCCAGGCGCAGCTCGCCTCCCTCCTGACCTTCGTCACCTGGAGCTTCCGGGTGTTCACGACGGTGTGCACCGGGCGCTCGTAGGTGCCGTAGCCGTAGGGGTCCGCGGCGTTCGTGTAACGGTACCACTGCTTCTCGTCGTTCACACTCCCGTTGTAGTGCTGCACGTTCGCCGCCACCGAGGTCGTGAGGTATGCGTTCCAACTGGCGGGGCCGCCCTTTGGGGGAAGCGCCGCCGTGGGTATCGCCGCGTTGCTCAGGCGCCAGTCCCACTCCACCACGAGCTCTCCGCCGCGCCGGACTATCGCCGGGTTGCCGAAGGTCGGGAAGATGAGCTGGTTGACCTTCTTCGCGACCTCGGGCAGGGAGCCGCTCGATGTGAACTCCTGCCCCCCGGCCCCACCAAGCGGTACCAGGAGCATTACGGCGAGGACAGCGAGCGTCACCAGGGCGCAAACGCCCCTCCGCCTTGAGAAGCTGGTCCCCCCGCGAAGATTGCCGGGCTCAGGCATCCGAATCACCCCCACCGCGGCACGCGCTCGAGTCGCGGCCGCGCCCTGACGACAAGAAGTCACATTACACCTGCAAAAAAGGACTTAAAAGGATATGCTTCGCCAGCGTCACAAACCACCACGGGTCTCATGCTATGGCCGGCCCCGGAGCTTGTCAATTGAACCGATGGGGGATGTCGGTAAAGCTTAATAAGGGCGAGTCAGAGATCGCGACCGAAGATGAAGCCCAGGCGCCTCATGCCGTGTTCCTCGTAAAACCGGTGAGCGTCTTCGCGGTGGAAGAATGAATCCAGTGCGATGTGCCGGCATCCCTGTGCCGCCGCGATTTCCGCCGCGCGCTCGAGGAGGGCGGCGCCGATACCTCTTCTGCGAAAGGCCCCGTCCACGACCAGGTCGTCCAGGTATGCGAGCTTCCCCGACTGCCAGAGGCTCGGCCTCACCGTCAGGTCGCAGAACCCGATGACCGTGCCCCCCCGGACGGCGCAGAGCGCGTAGTAGTCGTCACCCCGGAGGCACTCCTCAAAGACGACTTCCATCGCAGTGTCGTCGAGCTCGAGGTCCGGCCAGAGCTGGCGCAGGAGGTTCAGAATGTCCCTGAAGTCCTCCGCGCGGCAGCCGCGCACCGACACGCCCGTGCCCTGTACCTCATGAGAAGGGTGCACCGGACCTCCAGCCCACAACGGGAAAATGCAACAAAGTGACCTGACCCCGATTTTGCGTTTAGCGGTCGCGGAAACGCAGCAGCTCGCCCAGGACGTCCTCCTGGGTGGTGGCGATGGCCCCCGGCGTCTCGGCGAGCGCCTTCTTGACGGCCTTTTCTTTCCCGTCGACGAAGAGTATGGGTATTCCTTCGGTCTCCTCGCTCGAGCGCAGGTCGTCCGCGAGCGCCCTGCCGTAAGCCGGCAGGCTGGAAAGGTAGATGACCACGACGTTCGGCCCGTACGACTTTATCAGGTCGAAAGCCTTCCGCGGGTCCACGGACTCGCGCTCGACCTCCCACCCGTCCTCGTAGAGGTGCTTCGAGTGCTCTTCCACGGCGACTACGTCCCAGTCGACCAGGAACAGCTTGCCTTTCCTGGCTTCCATTCGATCCTCCGTTCAGATACCTGTCTTTCAGCGGCTCCCACCGGTGGGAACTCCGTGGATACAATATCAAAACCAGCCGCTCCGCGCCTCCCAGATCACCCTGACGGCTCCGGGGTGCTCTCAGCTCCTTCCTCGCCTGCCTCCGGGATGGCCGGTGGGGCCGGCACCTGAACCGGCGGAGCCGCGAGGGCCGGGGGGGCCGGGCGCTTCGCGGGGACCTTCCTCCAGTCGTTCGGCAGGAGCTCCAGCACCCTGTCCTGCAGGAACCTGTTGTCCTCGGCTTCTGCCAGCTTGCAGAACGAGTCGAACGAGAGTTCCTGCTTCTCCAGGTTCTGCAGGACCATTCCCACCAGGCTCGCTATCATCTTCATGCCCTTGCGGTTTCGGGTCACGCCCTCGCTCCATTGCTTGAGTTCGTCCACCCGCCGGCTGAATCTCTCCTCGACCCTGTCCTCGAGCTCTGAGAGTCTCTTGAGTGGGGTCTTGGTGGGCATGAAGAACGGCTTGCCGATGTTGACCTGCACGCCGCCGTCCTCCTTCCGGAGCCAGAGGCCGACCGGCAGTATCGGCGCCGGCGCCCCGCGCGCCAGGTTGGCAACACCGTACTTGAACGGCCCGACCTCACCGTAGGGGTACCGGGTCCCTTCCGGGAATACCAGGATGACCTCACCCTTCCGCAGGTACCCGAGGCTCGTCATTATCGCCGGCGTGAGCTCGTGCTCCATCTCCCGGTCGATAGGCACCTTGTCGAATATGCGCCAGAGCAGCCAGCCGAGCTTGCCCTCCCTGCCCCTCGCGATGTCGGTCTTGGCCCACGGTATTATCCTGTTGTGGTTGAGGGTCTTGTGCAGTGCGAGGGCTATCGCGAATCCGTCAAAGTGCGTCTGGTGGTTGGAGATGACGATGAAGGGACCGTTGCGGGGAGCGTTTTCCTCGCCCGTGTACTGCAGCTTGAATTTCTTCGTCCTCGCGGCCACCGCGAAGACCGGTCTGAGCAGTATGTACCTCAGCCACATCCCGCGCTCCGGGCCCGATGCAGATCAATGCCTCAACACCCTTATTTAAGTGCCTGCGCGGGCGCCTGTCCACCGCGAAGGTCGGGCCGGGGCTCCGAACCCCGTCTCAGGCGCTGAACCCGGTGGTCCCCTCTGCCTTGACCTCGTTTATCCTGGCCCTGGTGAAATCCGAGCCGGTCAGGTCGGAGCCCGAGAAATCGACCTCCTGCAGGAACGCGCCGATGAAGATGGAGTCGCGCAGGTCGCAGTCGGTGAGGTCAGTCCTGTAGAGGACCGCCCTCACGAAGAGCCCCTCGAAGAGGTCGGAGTTCCGCAGTACAGCGTTCGCCAGGTTCGCGTTCCGCATGTCGGCACGGCTCAGGGTAGCCCCTTCCAGGTTCGCGTCCGAGAGGTTTGCGTGGGTCATGTAGGCCTGCCTGAGGTTGCTCCCTGAGAGGTCGCAGCCCGAGAGGTCGGTGACCATGAAGTTGGCGTAGGAGAGCTCTCTGCCCTTGAGTTTCATGCCGGAGAGGTCGGGCCTCACTCCCATGTTGTCCTTGCGCCACGCGTTCCAGGCTTTCACGCCCTTCTTCATGACCTTCACGTGCTCCGGATTGGCCATCTGCGACCCCTTCTTGTTAACCTGTTCGGGCGGCCCGGCGGGCGGGCCGCAGAAGAATATATCACAAGAGAGGCCGCACCGGACGGAAAGCAGGATGGAACCGGAGGAACCGGCGGAGCAGCGCGAATACACCAGGACAGGCGAGTTCGAGGCCGACGTCACGGCGCCGAGGACTGAACTCATGGAGAGGTCCCTGTTCAGGGGCGGGGTCCTCTCCGCTTTCGGCTACCGCGACTTCCGGCTGCTGTGGTCCGGCGCGTTCATCTCTAACGTCGGGACGCTCATACACAACACGGTCCTGCTCTGGTACGTGAAGGAGCTCACCGGGTCGAACGCCTGGGTGGGCGCGGTGAACCTCGCCAACTTCCTGCCGATACTCGTCTTCGTGCTTTACGCGGGGTCGCTCGCCGACCGGCTCGACCGCAGGAAGCTCATAATCTGGACGCAGGCCGTCATGATGGCGGCGGCGCTCTTCCTGGGCATCGCCACCAGCCTGGGCTGGAACACGATGCCGGTCATCATGATAGATACCGTGGTGATAGGCATCGCGTTCGTCTTCACCTTCCCCGCGTGGCGGGCGCTCGTGCCCGACCTGGTGCCCCCAGGGGAGATACTGAACGCCGTCGCCCTGGACGCGGCCGGCTACAACATGGCGAGGTTCATCGGGCCGGCGCTAGGCGCGCTCGTCCTGAACCTCTGGAACGCCGCCGGCGCATTCTATATCAACGCCATAAGCTTTATGACAGTGATCGCCGCGCTGCTCTTCATCCGCTTCAGGCCTGAAAAGGCCGCGCGAGCGCCGAAAAACGACTGGCTCCGGACGAAGGAAGGGATCAGTTACGTCCGGCGCAACCGCTGGGCGGCGAACCTCCTGACGGTGCTAGGCATCGCCTCCTTCTTCGGGCTGTCCTTCGTGGTCCTGCTCCCTGGCATCGCCAGGGACGTGCTCCACAAGGGTTCCTGGGCGTTCGGCCTCCTCCTGGGAGGCATCGGATTGGGGGCGGTGATTGGCGCGCCCCTCGTGACGCTCCTCAACCGGAGGATGGAGGAGAGCAGGATAATCAGGTACGCGATGCTGGGGACCTCCCTCATGATAATCCTCCTCGCCGTCTCGGAGACATACTGGCTCTCTATCCTCGCGGCGGTCGGGGTCGGCATCACATTCCTGATGGTGGCGGCCTCTATCAACACGGTCCTGCAGTCGCGGGTCGAGCGCGACATGAGGGGCAGGATAATGAGCTTCTACATCCTGCTCTTCCAGGGGACCGCCCCGGTGGGAGGCCTCCTGATGGGGTACCTGTCGGACATCACATCGACCTCGACGGCGCTGCTCATCGGCGGCTGCGTCTGCCTGGCCCTGGCCGTTGCGATCATCACCTTCCCATCCATCCTCAGGGACGCCGTGTCACCGGGCTGGAAGCCCGCCGTGCCCGGGCCCTGAGCGCCGCGCCGACCTGTGCCGGGGTTGCAAAGCGGCACAATCGGTGTTTGGATATTGCAGATACAGGCAGGCATATTCTGGAGATCCGCGAGAAGAAAGGCCCTGGGAAATTGAAGAGCATCAGAGAAGAAGAACTTAGAGCGTTCATCGCGGCCCTTACGATTCCTTTCCGGGCAACTGGCTACATCGGAGCCGGGACTGGCAGTCTGATAATACAGGCCGTCATCGCCTTCCTGGTGGGCGGGCTATTCGTGCTCAAGATCTACTGGAGAAGGATCGTGTCCTTCTTCTCCCGCAACAAGGAAGAAGAGGCCGTACCCGCCGAGGACGAGGCCGGGGCAGAATAGCTCCGATGACCGGCGCGACAGGCATACTCCCTGGCTCCTTCAGGGACCCGAGCGGCTTCCTCTTCAGACGGGACGGCGCCCTCTACAGGCAGGTCAACCAGGTCTACCGGGACGATTTCGACCTCATGCTCTCATCCGGACTCTACGACGAGCTCACCGGGGCGGGCCTCCTGGTGCCCCATGAGGCCGCGGCCATCGAGCCTTTCATCGCCGACCGCTCGTACCTCGTAATAAAGCCCGAGGAGGTAGGGTTCATCTCCTACCCGTACGAGTGGTGCTTCAGCCAGCTCAGGGACGCCGCGCTCGCAACCCTCGAGATACAGAGGAGGGCCCTCGAACGCGGGATGTCCCTCAAGGACGCGAGCGCCTACAACATCCAGTTCGTGCGCGGCGGGCCGGTGCTCATCGATACGCTCTCGTTCGAGAAGTACCCGGAGGGCAAGCCCTGGGTCGCCTACAGCCAGTTCTGCAGGCACTTCCTGGCCCCGCTCTACCTGATGTCGCGCCGGGACGTGCGTCTCGGCTCGCTCCTGCGCGAGAACATCGACGGCATCCCTCTCGACCTGGCAAGCCGCATACTGCCGTTCTGGACGCGGTTCAGGCTGCCGGCGCTCCTGCACATACACCTCCATGCCCGCAGCGAGAAGAAGTACGAGCAGCGGTCCGTGGACGTCGAGAAGATGCGGGGCGTGAGTCCCACCGCCCTGCGCGGTCTCATCGACAATCTCCAGTCCGCGGTGCGCAAGCTCAGGTGGAAGCCGGCGGGCACCGAGTGGGGCGAGTATTACGGTGAGACCAACTACTCCGAGGCGGCGTTCCAGGCCAAGGAGCGCATCGTCCGTGACTTCCTTGCCAGGTGCAGCCCGACCGAGGTATGGGACATAGGCGGGAACGTGGGCGTCTTCAGCCGGGTAGCCGCGGCCGCAGGCGCCGGGACAGTCTGCATGGACGTGGACCCCGCATGCGTGGAGAAGCTCTACCTGGAGTGCCGCGATGAGGGCGAGGAGAGGATACTCCCGCTGCTGGTCGATCTCTTCAACCCCAGTCCCGCCATAGGCTGGGAGGCGAAAGAGCGCCTGTCGCTCTTCGAGCGGGGGCCGGTGCATACTGCGCTGGCGTTGGCCCTGATACACCACCTCATCGTCTCGAACAACGTCCCGATGGCTAAGGTCGCCTCGTTCTTCGCCGACCTCTGCGAGTGGCTCGTCATCGAGTTCGTGCCCAAGTCCGACTCGCAGGTCCAGTTCCTCCTCGAGACCCGCGAGGACGTCTTCTCCGACTACACCAGGGAGTCGTTCCTCGCCGAGTTTGAGAGGCGGTTCACCATCGAGGCGAGCGAGGACGTGACGGGCTCGGAGAGGACCGTCTTCCTGATGAGGAGGCGATAGTAGAGCTTGTCGCTGCTGCACCCGCTCCTGTTCGCCCTTCTCCCGGTGCTGTTCCTCTACTCGAGGAACGCGGACGAGGTGCCTTTCTACGACATCCTCCTGCCGGCGGCGCTGTTCCTCGGGGCGGCGCTGGCCTGCTACGCGGCCCTGCGTCTCGCGCTGAAGGACGGCGAGGCGGCGGGCATCATCGTATCGGCCGGCCTGGTGCTCTTTTCCACTTTCGGGAGGCTCGTCGACGCCCTGGGAGGTTCCGCCGCGGCGATGGCGGGGGTCTCGGTGGTCTACGCCGCCGCGTTTGCACTCGTCGCCTACCTCGCGGTGAGGAAGCGGGGCAAGCTCAAGGCGCCGTCCACGGTCGTGACCGCGGTGGCGGTCACGCTGGTCGCCCTCTCTGCGTTCGGGGCGGTGTCCGCCCAGTTCAGCAAGGAGCCCGAGCCGAAACTGCAGGCCGACGACGTCACCAGGGCTATTTCCGATAAGAGCGCGGAGAAGCCGGACCCGGCGACCCTTCCGGACATCTATTACATAATCCTCGACGGCTATGCGAGCGAGTCAACCCTGCGGGACCACTACGGCTTCGACAACAGCGCGTTCCTCGACTCCCTGGCCTCGAAGGGCTTCTATGTGGCACCGGGCAGCCACAGTAACTACTCCCAGAGCCGGCTGTCGCTCGCGTCCTCGCTGAACATGAAGTACATCAATTACCTGACCGATGAGCTCGGGAAGAACTCGAGGCGCTCGAAGGTCCTGAACAGGATGATCGAGGACAACAACCTCATGCGCTTCCTCATGTCGAAGGGCTACAGCTTCGCGTTCTTCGGTAGCAACTGGTCCGGCACGCTCTCCAACAGGAACGCCGACCTGAGCGTGACCGAAGGAGGGCTCTTCGACACCGAGTTCATGGTTGCGCTCCTCAAGACCACCGCCCTCAGGGGCCTGGTCTCCACCGAGGAGGGTCTCTACACGCGCGAGGGGGTGCTGAACATCTTCGAGAAGCTCCCCGGCGCCAGCGGGGAGGCGGGCCGGCCTTCGTTCGTCTTCGCTCACATAGTGCCGCCCCACCGGCCGTTCATGTTCGACCGCGAGGGTAACCCGGTGACCGGGCCCGGGACCAACGACTGGACCTCGAAGGACCTCTACATCGACCAGGTCGTCTTCGTGAACAGGAAGGTCGAGGAGATGGTGGACGCCATACTCACCAACTCTAAGAACCCACCGGTCATAGTCATTCAGGCCGACCACGGCCCCATGCCCTCGGAGGACTGGGAGGCCCTTGCGAACCCGACCCCCGAGGACGCCCGCATCCGCACCGGCATCCTCAACGCCTACTACCTCCCCGGGGCGGAGGCCGGCGCCCTCTACCCGACCATCACGCCGGTGAACTCGTTCCGCGTCGTCCTCAACACCGTCTTCGGCACAGGCTTCGACATCCTCGAGGACAGGGTCTACATGTCGAGCTACGAGCACCCGTACGACTTCATCGACGTGACCGACCAGGTGATGCCGTAACGCCGACCCCGGCTCCTACAAATTGTCACTCCGATTCCACCTACCTCCCGGCAACACAACGTACCGGCTATAAAGGGCAGTCAATCTGTGTTTTGCGGTAAGGCAGGTTCTGGTTGACAGAGGCTCCAAGCCGAACGGTGTGTTCGACCGGCTGGTGGAGGTAGGCGGGCTCGAACCGCCGACCTCTGGCTTGCAAAGCCAGCGCTCTCCCAACTGAGCTATACCCCCACGGGAGACATAATTGTCGAAGCACTCCTGACTTTATACCCGACAGGCAATGGTTGGGCAAGTGTCTCCTCCAGGGCATCGGCTCCCGGAATTCTCTCGCTCGATACTCGAGTGCCGGCTAAGTGGCTTCGATTGCACCGAGCAGCATATCGACCATGAATGTCATGACATCATCAAGACTGTAAGCGTGATCGAGGTTTTTCCTGGACATGAGCCAATCCGACATTCCAATGATTGCGCAAGCGAGGAGCTCCGGATCGAGCCTGCGGATCATCCCTTTATCCATCGCGATCCGAAGGTCATTGATGACCGGCAGGGCGAGTTCGTTATACACCTCCGTCACACCTGCCTCGGCCCATGAGCCGGGAATTATGGCCTCCGCCCGTAACTGGGTGATGATCCTGCTGAACCTCGTGTAGTGCCTGTCCATCGCCGCGATCCGAAGCACAAGCCTCTTCTTGAAATCCTTCTCCTTTTCTATCAGGTAGTTCACCTCGGTCAGGATATCTCGAAGGGCTGTCGTTACAGCGTGGCTGAATAGCTCCTCTTTGCTGGTAAAATAGAGATAGAAGGTCCCGGTCGACATCCCAACTCTGTCTGTTATGTCCTTGATGCCCGTCCGGTAGTAGCCCTCGTTGGAAAAGAACTCGATTGCCGCTTCCGTTATCTCTCTCTTCCTCTCGACGTGCTTCGCGTCGGCCCGCTCATCCCCCCCCGATGACCGCGTTCTTTCGATGCGAGTGCGGCGTTTGCCCTCACCGGCTTCCTGCGAGCTTTCCAGCTCAGCTTTGACGAAGTCCAGCGGCGTATTCCTCTCCTGGCGTATCGCCTCTATCTCCTCGAGTCGCTTGAGGTGGGAAGAATCGTAGTAGGCGCTTGTCCTGCCCGTCCTTCGAGGTTCAGGGAGAAGTCCTTTCTTGATGTAATAATGAATGGTATGCCGAGGTACTCCGGAAAGACCTGATAGCTCTCCCATCCTCATCCATCTCGTATCCCCCATCGGAAAACCCCCTTGCCCTATTATGAATTCCAACAGCACTATAATAACTGTTCTAACAAATATTGAAACAACACTCAGCCAGGTTATTACAATTACTTGTTGACTTCACTATTTCTACCTCTCAGAATGAGAATTCGGGCCGTACTCCCGGAAGCAAGATAGAAATGCTCATTCAAATCAGGAAAAGAAACAAGTGTTCATCAATGACCTCGAGCAGCAATATCGAGCAGTCAGGCTGAGACATCTTTGCGCAAGGAGATGATGAGGATGACAGTTGAGCAGGTATACATCGACATAGCGGAAGGAATGAGGGACGGCGAGGCAGAATTTTTGCCGCGGTTGTTGAAGAAGATGTTCACCGTGGAAGAAGCGAACATAGTCCGTGAGCTGCCGGCACACTTCGAAGACGTCGCGAAGAACCTGAATCTTGACAGGGAATCCGTCGAGAAGACCTGCAGGAAGCTGGTCAAAGAGGGAAAGATACTGCAAACGGACAATGGGCCCAGGGCATTCAACTTCGGGGCGCAGTTCGGGGATATCCTCCTCGCCGATCCCTCACAGGACGAGACACGGGATGACGAGTTCTGGCAGCTTCTCACCGGTTACCTGACGAGCCCGGAACGCATGGGCAACGAGAGGAACTACCTTACGAGAGATATCCAGGTGGACGGCCAACCCATCAACAGGGTCATCCCTCAATGGAAAGCCATTGAGAACATCCCCGGTGTCATGCCCTGCGAAGATGTAAGAGATATCCTCAGGGCATATCCAGACAAACTGAACACGACCAGGTGCATCTGCAGGACGGCTACCAAACAGGCCCTGAAGGTCATGGGCGCCGGGGATCTAATAACATGTCCCCTCCCGGACGGGACGGGAACGCTTCCCGAGGACGGCAACTGCATACATTTCGGTCAGATGGCGGAGTACATCACGGAAGCCATGGAGCTTACCCCTTATGGCAGCCCCGACAAGATCCTGGAACACATCACGAAGCTGGAAAACAAGGCTCACTACCAGATGGGGCCCAACGACCGAGACGTCAAGTTCATCTGTACATGCTGCGATTGTTGCTGCGGAGTCGCTAACGCCGTGAAGGGCAGCCCTGATCTCAAGCTATCGGACATGCTCTCCAAGAGTCGATTCCTCTCCATGGTCAACGAGGATACCTGCGACGGCTGCGAGGATTGCGTAGCAATATGTCCGTTCCATGCCGTCGAAGTGAAGGAGGGGAAGGCTCGGATTGCCGAGGAGGATTGCTACGGGTGCGGGATCTGCGTATTAAACTGTCCGGCCGAGGCTCTGAAGATGAAGTTAGTACGCCCACCCGAGCATATTCCCGAGAATGGCGCACAGCTTGTCGACGTCGAGATACTGGAGATCAGGGGGTTGACCTGAGACGAGATGGCGATCACGAAGTGGGACGAATACCTGATTCATCAGACGTACGACACCATCGACAATGGCGAAGTCGATGTGGACAGGCTGTATCTTACCTGCCACGACGCCGATGGTGACCTGCACCTGGCCGTGGGGATGGGTGTCTATCCGAAGGCCGGTGTCATGGATGGCTTTGCCTGCGTGCGGCACGGGAATACCCAGCACAACCTCCGGTTATCTCGTCATGCTCGTGGTGACCGATCCGACACCCGCATAGGTCCTCTAGTTGTCGAGGTGATCGAGCCGCTGAAACGCTGGGGGGCGTACCTGGATGGCAACGAGCATGTCGACGTACGTTTCGAGATGGAATTCGTGGGACGGGGAGAGCCGTTCCTGTCCAGGAGCTCGCTGATACCGTTTGTTCACTACAACCAGCCGGGGCGATGCAGTGGCAGCATCACGGTTGCCGGCCGGCGGATAGATCTCCACGGGTTCCCGGGCGCCAGGGACCGGAGCTGGAGGATGCAGCTCGCCCCTCAACCCGGCAGTACGTGGTTGGGGCACTTCTGGATAATGGCTCAGTTCCCCGGTTGCTGGTTGTCTTTGCACGGCCTGCCCCTGTGGGACGGTCTTCCGCCCGACTTTCACTCCGCGCTGGTATACGACGGCGGCCCGGTCGTACCTGTGAATGAGGTAAGGCACAGGATTGGATTCGTGCCCGGCGCCCGGGCTCTTGCAGGGGTTGAGCTGCTGCTGATAGACAGCGAGGGAAAAGAAAGGCACGTGGTCGCCAAGCCGAAGTCGCCTGCGCTCTACATAGGCAGCGGAGCTGCTTATGAGAGCCAGGGACAGGACAGGGGGCCAAGCCATATCGAGGGCGAGCGATGGCAGCTGTCCCGTCCGGCCGATGTTGGCTCTCGCCCCTTCGGCCTTATCGGAATGAGCGAGTATGTTGCCGATTTCCAGCTAGATGGAACACAGGGAGTCGGGGTACTCGAGACTTCCTACTGCCCGGACATGAACCGTGAATACATGCCCACCTGGTAGGAGCCTTGTCGGATGGATGAAAGACCTGACATCAGGCATACGATCGGAGAATACCTGAAGGCCAGGTTTCCCGACCGGAATGAACTGGCGGTCGATGACCTGAGGGAGATTCAAGTAGGTGGTTCGCACGTCATCTATGCCTTCAGCGCTTGCTGGCGGGATGACGAGGGCTGGGTATCCAAGAATCTGATCATTCGCAGAGAACCGGATATGGGGGTCCACGGATCATACGATATCGGCCGGGAGTGTGAGGCGCTTTCAAGGCTGTACGAAGCGGGCATCCCGGTACCGGTTGTTCATTGCCTTGAACGTGACACCCGGGTACTGGGACGACCTTTCGCCATCATGGAGAAGATCGAGGGGGAGCGCATGGTGGATGCCTGGCTGCGACGCCCGGAATCGCGGAAGCAGCTGGCGGAGGACTTCGTGTCGACCCTGGCTTCGATTCACGGCATCGACTGGCACGGTCACGGGCTCTCCTTCCTGGGAACGAGCGAGCACGACCGGCATTCCGCCGAAGGCGAGATCGACAAATGGGAATCAGTCCTGGAAAGAAGTCAGTACGGTCCTCATCCGGCACTGGCCGAACTCTCTACATGGCTCAGGAGGAACATCCCCAGATCAGAGCATGCGACCATATGCCACGGTGACTACAGCCCTTTCAACGGCCATGTTTTGAACGGCCGGATCGTAGCCATGCTGGACTGGGAGATGGTAGACCTCGGTGATCCCATCAGCGATGTTGCCTGGGCCTGTTTCTTCTGCGGTCTGACCTGGATGCCCGAGTGGGATGAGGCGGCGTTCATTCACCGCTATGAGGAGCTGACCGGCGTTGAGGTGAAGGCGGAAGACCTGTTCTTCTGGAAGATGCTGGCCCACTTAAAACTTGCCGCCATAACCATCTCGGGGACCAGGGCTTTTCTCGAATCAACAAACCCTACGAGCATGCGAGAACTGATGGCGTTCAATACCTTGACCCCCATATTGCAGCAAAACGCCCTGCAATCGCTCGGGTACTGGAAGGACCTGAGATGAGAACCTCTCTCCCCACGTTGCTTGTGGAAAAGTGCGCTCAAACCATAGAAAGCGTGGTGATTCCCGCCCTGGCAGACGCGCCTGCAGCCGAGCAGGCGGCGCTTACCGCGGAGTTGCTGCGTACGCTGGCCACGACCATCGAAGAAAAGGGGGAAGAGCTTCTGCAAGAAAACCTGGCGCTGGAAGGGGTGTTCAGAAAAGCAAGGAGTGCGCTCGCGCAGCAATCCCTTTCCGCGAATGCGGATGCGGTCAGGCTGATGAACGTTCTTGATCCGGCATTGCAGAATACCGGCTCGCTACACACCAGCATCTCCGAGGAGAACGACAGGCTGAAAGGAGTCATGGTACTGCTCATAAGAGGTATCGATACCGTGGCGGATGACCTCCCCGCGGGGACGGCGTCAGCCTTGAGGGAATCGATCCACACGGCACTCACTCAGCTGGTCTCCAACGCTGTAGCTCGAGTCACGGGCACTCGACCCGGGGAGGGACGCTAGGTGGGGCTGTTCCACTGTCCAATCGGAGCGGCGTTCTACGAGGACAAGGTCTGCATTGATTGCGGCTTGTGCATGTCCAAGACGAGAGAAGAGGCCGTCGCCGCCTCAAAGATAGTCAGGGAGTACCTCAGGAAGCACGGCACCTTGCGGCAGCAGAAGTACCTGATCAAGAAGATCGCTGTCTGCGGCAAGGGTGGGGTGGGTAAGAGTACCATCGTTTCTCTGCTCGCCAGGACCCTGGGGGATTTCGGCTACGGTACGCTGGTCATCGACACCGACGAGTCGAATCCGGGTCTGCACCGGCAATTCGGCTTCGAGAGCCAGCCGCGCCCCCTCCTTTCTCTCTTGAGCCGGTTCGTACTGGACCAGCCCGCTTCTGATTCCAAATGGCTGAGTAGAGACGAGATCGGTTTTCAGGATATCCCTTCGGAGTTCCTCCTCCAGGACGACGGTCTGAGGTTCATGATGGTAGGAAAGATAGAAGATCCCCTGCAGGGGTGCGCCTGTTCCATGGCGGATGTGACCAGGGACCTCACCTTGAGACTGGCCCCGCAGGACAAAGAGATTGTTCTGATCGATCACGAAGCAGGCATTGAGAGCTTTGGCCGAGGCGTGGAAAGAGGCGTGGACACGGTGTTGATCGTCGTTGAACCCTCCTTCGAGTCCGTGGCCCTGGCCGAAACGATCGTGTACATGGCCGAAGGCATCGGGATAGGAAGGATCAGGGCCGTCCTCAACAAGATACCCTCGGAGCCCGTGGCAGAAAAGATCATCAGCACGCTCAGAAGCAAGAAGATCAGGTATCTCGGCGCGGTCCATACTGACCCGGAGGTCAGCGCCGCCGGTTTCGAGGGCAGGCCGCCCGGTGATTCAAGAGCGAAGGCGGAGATGGAAGCGATCACCCGGCTCATGCTGGACGAGGCGGAGATGAAATACGACACCTGAGAAGGAAAAAGCAATGGAACCATCAATGCGAACGGACAGGCAATATCAGGGGGTCAGAACATGTGCCTGGCAAGAGCGTACCTGAAAGATGGCGACGAGGAGAAGTTCCTCCTGGACGACGTGGTCTGCGTCAACAGCACCGGCAATAAGGTCATCTTGACCACTATCCTCAAAGAAGAACGAGAAGTAGTCGGAAGCATAACCAGTGTGGACTTCGGCAACTCAGCTGTCATCGTTGGGGTGTAGGTCCACGAACAAGCACCTGAGATGCCCTCTCGAACTAGAACGAGGGGCCTGTCGTGTAGAGGCACAGTATGCCATCCTGCCTGTTCAGCTCGGCCTTGGTCGGCTCTCCACAGAGGACTCTGGTCATCAATTGACTGATTTCCCCGCCGACCTCGTCGATGCCCTTCTCCAGCACCCGTCCGGCATCAACGTCCATATCATCTTCCATGGATTGGAAGAGCCTGGTCGTGCTTGCCACCTTGATAACGGGCGCAATGGGGAACCCGATAGGGTTGCCGCGCCCGGTCGTGAAGATGACCACCTGTGCTCCGCCCGCCACCACTCCGGCCGTCGACTCGACGTCGTACCCGGGAGCGTCCATGAGAACGAGGCCTTTCTCGGCCGGAGGCTCGGCGTAGTCGACAACCTGCGTGATGGGCGTGCCGCCTCCCTTGGTTATGCAGCCGAGCGATTTCTCCTGGATGGAGCTCATCCCCCCATCCATGTTGCCGGGCGCGATGACCATTGAAGCAGCAGACCCCAGGATGTCCCGCGTCCTCTTTTCGGCACCTGCGATCATCTCGTGAATCCGTTGGGCGACCTCAGGGGTGGCCGCCCGGCGCTCAAGTATGTGGGAGGTCCCGATCATCTCAGTGTTCTCTGTGAGGATGACGGTGCCGCCCTCCGAGACCAGCCAGTCGGACACGACGCCCACCGCGGGATTGGCCGTGATGCCCGAGAACGCGTCGGAGCCTCCGCACTCGAGGCCCAGGACAAGCCGGTCGAGTGAAGCCGTGGTGCGTTTCTGGCGCGCGGCCTCCTCGAGGAGACCGCGTACTACCTCGGCGCCCTTCTCGGCCGCCTTGCGCGAGCCGCCCTCCTCCTGGATGTCGATGTAGTCGATGCGCCTGCCTGTTCCGGAGGCCGGGCCCGCAAGGAGCTCGGCCCTGATGACCTCGCAGCCGAGGCCGACAACCAGGGCGGCGCTGACGTTCGGGTGCATTGCGAGGTTGGTCAAGGTCCTGTAGTGAAGCTCGAGGTCGCGGCCCGCCCTGCTGCACCCGTGGCCGTGGAAGAGCGGGACAGCCTCGGGGACCCGGCGGGCGATGTCGGCGACGACACCATTCGCGCAGGCGACAGACGGCATGACCGCCACGTGATTGCGCACGCCGACCGTCCCATCAGCTCTTTCGTATCCTTCGAAGCCGCTCAATCCAGCACCTCGACGCTTCCCATGTTGTGGGTGTGCACCCATTCTCCAGCGAGGATGTCGCGGGATGCGCGGCCGATCTCCTCGCCGTACTTGACGACCACCCCGCCTTCGGGGAGTGCTGTCAGGGCGATCTTGTGCCCGCACGGGATGTCGTCATAAGCCCCGAGTGTCTCTCTATCCGGCACCTCTATCCGGGTACCCGCGGGAATATCGCACAGCGCTACGGCAACGTTGTCTCTATCATTGATCACCAGTACCAGGTCGTTCATCATCGCGCCCCTATGCGCTCTTCTTCGCAGATTTCCCTGGGACCTTCTTCGCTTTGTCCTTTGCGGGCTTCTTGAACGTGCCGGTCGGCGGGAAAATGATCTCGTTTATCACCTGCAGGATGTAATCGACGGAGTAGTTGTCGTTCATGCTGATGAGAAGCCACGACGACTCGAGGAAGCCGACGATGATGTAGGCGGCGACCTCGACGTCTATCTCGGGGATGAGACCCATCTCGATGGCGCGCTGGAGGTCGCGCTTTACCGTCTCCACTATCGAGACGTATATCTCGCGCTTCTTGGCCTCGAGTGCCGGGTCGTCCTCCTCGATGCTCTTCAGGACGTTCATCATGTCGATGAACTGCGGGTGGCTCTTGAGCACTACTTCGGCCCTCTTGTTCAACCTCTTGATCGGGTTCTTCTCGCCCTTCACATCCTCCCAGACACCGGCGAACATCTCCTGGAACACGCGGTCGACACACTCCGTGAAAAGGGCCATCTTGCTGGGGAAATAGATGTAGAACGTGCTATGGCCAACCCCTACCGCCCTTGCTATCTCAGTGACGTTAGTCTGGTGGTAGCCCTTCCGGGCGAATATCTCGACCGCCCTGTCCATTATCTGCTGGCGGCGGTCCGAGCGGGACGCCTCTCCCTCTGTCGCGGACCCGCCTTCCGCTTCACGACGCCCGCCGGACATTATCTCCCTGATGTATGAGATCGGGTACCCGCCGGCCTGCAGCTCCCTTATCTCCTCAAGCTCGCGGGCGTGACCCTTGTCGTAGTAAGCCATGGTCTTTCCGGTCTTCCGCGGCGGCGACAGCAGGCCCTCCCGCAGGTAGTAGTGTATTGTGCTGCGGCCGATCCCCGATATCTTCTCGAGGTCGGATATGCGCAGCGGTCTCTCGCTCTCCGGCATCTGCCCCTCCCGACGTGCCGACTAACTGTTGAGTGACTATATACAGATATTTTTTCAGATGTCAAGTGGTTTGCTATTGATTTGTAATTCAGAATATGTTTAGAATTGCGAAAATTACGCAAGTGGTTCCTTGTCACGCAACAGTCGGGTTACAAACTTGGGGAATGACTTGTCATTCTGAATGAGGCAGAATAACGGCCGATGGCGGGTCCCGGACAGGACCCGCGGGATCGGAAAGGAGTTGATGATGGGCGAAGCTGAATTCGCGGTGATAGGCACCGGCGAGGTGCCGACCGGCAACTATCCCGAGCGCTCCGAGTTCGAGATAGCGTACACGGTGGCCAGGACGGCCATCCAGGACGCCGGGATAGACAAGGACGAGGTGGGCGCCGTCCTGTGCGCCCAGCACATCATGTCGAACCCGGACAATGACTACAACACGGAGATGGTGTTCGGGCGGCTGCCGGAGGCGATCGGGGCGAAGGGATGCAAGGTCACCTGCATGACGAGCTCGGGGGGCGCATCGAGCTATTCCATCCGCAAGACCGCAGAGGGCATCCTCCGCTCGGGCGAGACCGACACCGTGCTGGTGGTGCACGCGCAGAGGTTCTCCCAGTTCTCGGCGAACGAGCAGGCCAAGTACTTCTCCATCGCGGGCTGCGACGTGGAGTGGGAGTACCCCTACGGGATGACCTACAACTCGCTCGCGGCGATGATAACCCAGGCGTACATGACCTACACCGGCACCACCATACAGCAGATAGCCGCCGTATGCGTCGCCTGCCGTAAGTGGGCGATGCTCCAGCCCAACGCCATGTTCAACAACAAGGAGATAACCATCGACAAGGTGGTCAACGCCCGGATGGTCTCCTACCCTCTCACCACGCTCATGTGCAACGTGCTGGGCGATGGGGGCAGCGCCTTCGTCATGACCACCGCGGAGAAAGCCCGGAAGGTCTGCGACAGGCCCGTCTACTTCCTGGGCGAGGGTTCGGACTACTCTCACCGCACCATCACCAGGGCCAACATGATGGACTTCAACCAGCTGACCGCGTTCCTCGGTCCTATCGCGAACGAGGCTTACGAGAAGTCGGGCCTGGGTCCGCAGGACATGGACATCTTCGAGATATACGGCTCCTACCCCACCATAAACCTGATGGTCTTCGACTCCCTCGGCGTGACCGAGCCCGGAAAGGCGGGAGAGCTGGTGGAGGCCGGTGAAACGAGTCCCGGCGGCAAGTACCCGTGCTCGACCAACGGGGAGGCCATGAGCTTCGGACACACCGGCACCGGGTGCGGGTTCGCCATCCTGGTCGAGACCGTCCGCCAGCTCCAGGGCAAAGCCGGCGCCGCGCAGGTGCCGGGGGCCAGGTTCGCCATCGAGAACTGCGGCGGTGGCGCCTTCATGGACTGCCACTTCACAGTGATGGGCAGCGAGGTACCGTAACGCAAAATCGGGGTCAGGTCACTTTGTTGCATTCCGGCTTATGACAAGGAGGAAGCCATGGCAGGCGAAAAGATAGACATCGAAACGATCAAGGCGATGCTGAACCTCACCGACGAGGACCTCGTAAAGCCTCTGCCCATACCCACCCAATGGTCCCAGCCGTTCTGGGACGCCGCGAAAGAGCACAGGTTCGTGCTGAAGAAGTGCTCGAAGTGCGGCAATGTCGACCACCCGCCCTACCTCTATTGCACCGCCTGCTCGGCCGACGAGCACGAGTGGGTCGAGGCCGCGGGCAGGGGGACACTCTCCGCGTACGCGATAAACATCTTCGGGGTGCCGTTCCCATTCTGGGTTGACCTGCCCTACGTGGTGGCGGTGGTAGAGCTCCCCGAGGGCGTGCGGATGATTTCGAACGTGGTCGAGTGCGACCACGAGAAGCTCGAGAACGGGATGGAGCTCGAGGTGGTCTTCGACGACGTGACCGACGAGGTGACCCTTCCCAGGTGGCGCCCGGTCGACGAGTCCAGGAGGGGGTAGGACGATGGCTGAAGAGACTAAAGCATTCGAGAAAGACGACTTCTTCAAGATCGACCCGGAGCCGCACCTGCTCGGGGAGATGGAACCCATCAACCACTTCCCCGGGGTCCAGATGTGGTGGCGGGCCATCGACAACATCCGCATGCCCCTCATGCTGGGCGCGCCGCTCGAGCTGTTCGCCGACATGGACCCGAAGGAGTTCGCCAAGGACGAGGACCCGGCCGCGTTGCTGGAGTACATGGACAAGTACGGGGTGGACGTGGCCTGCCTGCTGCCGGAGTCTATGATGGACACCACCGGCTATACCAGCCGCTGGATGTCGAACGGCGAGATGGCGAAGGTGGTCGACTCCAACCCGGACCGCTTCATGTACCAGCCCAACGTCT
>DYIU01000009.1:0-2455 GCA_020723485.1 Acidimicrobium ferrooxidans
CTCACGGTCTTACGGCCTCACGGTCTTACGGCCCTCACGGCCTCACGGTCTTACAGCTTACCGTTTACAGCTTACTGCTATCGGTTTCGTACTTTGGACTTCCGACTTCAGACCTTTGACGTTAGACTTTAGACCTTGGACTTTGGACCCTGGATTCAGACTTGCAAGGTATCGAATGAAAACAGCTCTCATCACCGGCGTGACGGGCCAGGACGGGGCGTACCTGTCCAAGCTCCTGCTTGGCAGGGGCTACAGGGTATTCGGGATTGTTCCCAGGAGCACGCGTTACGCCTACGACAACCTCGACTATCTCGGCGTGACCTCGTCGGTCGATTTCCTCGACGGCGACATGGCGGACCAGGGGTCGCTGCTGCGGGCCGTGAGGCAGACCAGGCCCGACGAGATCTACAACCTGGCCGCGCAGTCCTTCGTGGCGATTTCCTGGGACCAGGCTTCGCTCACGACGGAGGTGAACGCGCTGGGGGCGCTGTATCTGCTCGAGGCCATGCGCAGTTTCGTGCCCAGGGCGAAGTTCTACCAGGCCTCGACCTCGGAGATGTACGGGTCGGCGCACGTGAAGGGCTGCCAGACGGAGGGCACGCCGTTCCATCCCAGGAGCCCGTATGCGATTTCGAAGCTCTACGCGTACTGGATGACGGTGAACTTCCGCGAGAGCTACAGGATGTTCTGCTGCAACGGAATCCTGTTCAACCACGAATCGCCGATCAGGGGACGGGAGTTCGTGACGAGGAAGATTACGGAGGGCGTGGCGAGGATAGAGGCGGGATTGCAGAAAAAGATCGGGCTCGGGAACCTGGACTCGAAGCGGGACTGGGGGTTTGCGGGCGACTACGTGGAGGCCATGCGGCTCATGCTGCAGCGCAAGGATCCGGGCGACTACATAATCTGCACCGGGAAGAACCACTCGATCCGCGAGTTCCTGGACGAGGCTTTCAGGTGCATCGGCATCCGCGACTGGAAGCCCTATGTGTTCATCGACCCGTCGCACAAGCGGCCTGCGGACGTGGTGAACCTTAAAGGGCGATGCGACAGGGCGAGGAGGGAGCTGGGCTGGAAGCCGAAGGTGGGGTTCAAAGAGCTCGTGAGGATGATGGTCGAGGCTGACAGGGAGAGGGTGAACTCTTCCTCTGTGCGCTGATTCACCTGATCGAACGACGCGGATGAATCCCCATGCGTCGTTCGAGACTGATTGACCTGATTCAATGCCATTAGTCTGTGGGAGCCGCCGGAACATTCCTGGCCCCGCAAGGCGGCGATATTCAACCTGAAATCCAAGACTTGCCGTGGGAGGCATTGAATCGGCATCTTGCACACTGCCCATTCAATGGCGACTAATCCAGACAACAGCTACGTCATTCCGGCGAAAGCCGGAATCCAGGCCGGGAGTGTCAACTCTGCCTGTCCGATTCGCCACCGAAGACGCCGAAGACACCGGATGAGACGTGGTGAACTGTAAGCTGTGCAAGGCTGTAGCCACGGCACTCAGTGCCGTGATCGGTGATCGGTGACACGGTAATCAGTGACAGGATTCAGGAGATCCTCGTTCCTGCATCACTGAAACCTCCATTCCCGCATCAGGGAATCACCATTCCTGCCCCTTCGACATTCGACTTTAGACTCTTGTGTTCAATCACCGTCCCCCGCGTCTCCTGTTAATGCGGGGGTCGTGCAGGTTCTGCCTCGAGGCGTCGCGCTGGTGCATGTGCGAGCGCTTTTTCCAATCCGCCTGCAGGGGTTGCGCTTTTTCTTTCGCTTCCTGATCGGGCGCCGGCGTGCCTGATCCGTCAACGGCCGTTGCAGGCGCGTCGGGCGCGGCCTCGCCCGGCCGCGGCTCGACCGCGGCCGCCGGCTTTGGGGGCGTCTGCTTGCCCATGCAGCAGCGCTTGAATTTCCTGCCGCTCCCGCAGGGGCAGGGTGCGTTTCCGCCTATATTTTCGTTCATGTGCTTTTCCTTATCCAAGAGAGCGATGGATAATCAGGATAAATTACAAATTCCAAACTGCAAATTACACTGAAAGTTCAAATTTCAAACTACAAAATATGGGCCTTTTTTCTCCAACGCTTCGGCGCGTCTTCGAGGTTTGAGATTCAACGCTCGGCCCACGGCCTCACGGTCTTACGGTCTCACGGTCCTACGGTCTTACGGTCTCACGGTCCTACGGCCTCACGGTCCGACGGTCCCACGGCCTCTCGGTCTTACGGTCCGACGGTCTCACGGCCTCACGGTCTCACGGTCTCACGGTCCTACGGCCTCACGGTCCTACGGCCTCACGGTCTTACGGTCTTACGGCCTCACGGTCTTACGGTCTTACGGCCTTACGGCCTCACGGCCTCACGGCCTTACGGTCCCACGGCCTCACGGTCCCACGGCCTCACGGCCTCACGGTCCTACGGCCTTACGGTCTTACGGTCTCACGGTCCTACGGCCTTACGG
>DYIU01000009.1:2555-6180 GCA_020723485.1 Acidimicrobium ferrooxidans
TACGGCCTTACGGTCTTACGGTCTCACGGTCCTACGGCCTTACGGTCTTACGGTCCTACGGTCTCACGGTTCACGGTCTCACGGTTCGCAACGCATGACTCTTCGGCCTTCAGGGAAATTAGTCAATAATCAAGGTTTGACCCCGGGGGCTCGCTCTTCCCTGTTCTCTAATTTCTTTTCCTCCGGTCGGCCTTCCCCATCCCCCCATCCGCCCATCCCTCTTCGCTCTTCTCTCTTCGCTCTTCAATCGGTGTCTTCGGTGTCTTCGGTGGTTCCAATTCCCGGCAGTTCCCGTCTTCCGGTGTTTTCGGTGTGTCTTCTCGGTTACATGGCTCACGGCCAACGATCTATTGTCCACGACCCACGGCCTGCATTAGTCACTAATCAAGGCCTGACCCCCTGGGAGTGTCTTCGGCGGTTAAAACTATGCCTTCACCACCCTCGCCTTCGGGTCAGCGACCTTGCCCATGGCGTTGCGGGAATCCACCACGATCTTGGCGTGGTCTCCCACGAGCTGGTAGTCCACGTTCGCGTGGTCCGTGACTATGACAACGCAATCGTATTTGCCGAGGTTCGATGCCGTGAGCGCTACGCTCTTCCTGCCGGCCAGGTGAGCGTGTTCGCGGGAGGGTCGGATGACCGGGATGTATGGGTCATTGTAATCGGTTATTGCCCCGCGTTTCTCGAGCATGTCGATTATATGATAGGCTGGCGATTCGCGGTCGTCGTCCACGTTTTTCTTGTACGCGAGCCCGAGCACGAGAATCTTTGATCCCTTGAGCGGCTTCTCATCGTGGTTCAATGATTCCGCGGTTTTGTTGACCACGTATTCGGGCATGGAGGAGTTGACTTCGCCGGAGAGCTCGATGAACTTCGTATGCTGGCCGAACTCGCGGGCTTTCCAGGTGAGGTAGAACGGGTCGAGCGGGATGCAATGGCCGCCGAGGCCGGGTCCGGGGTAGAAGGGCATGAAGCCGAAGGGCTTGGTTTTTGCCGCCTCGATGACTTCCCACACGTCGAGACCCATGGCGTCGAACACGATTTTGAGCTCGTTCACGAGCGCGATATTGACGCCTCGGAATATGTTTTCGAGCAGTTTGACGGCTTCCGCGGTCCGGTTGTCGCGCACGGGCACAACCTTTTCAATCACTTGCGAATACAGCGCGACCGCTGCTTCCCTGCACTTGGGCGTGAGACCTCCGACGATTTTCGGGATTTTGGACACGATGCTGTTGGGATTTCCCGGGTCTTCCCGTTCCGGCGAGAACGCGAGGTGGAAGTCTTTGCCAGCCTTCAGCCCCGACAGTTCTTCCAGCACGGGCTTCAGGTCCTCGTCGGTGGATCCCGGGTAGGTGGTGGACTCGAGCACGACGAGCATTCCTTTTTTCAGATACGGCGCGATTGCTTTGCCCGTCATCACGATATACGACACGTCCGGTTCGCGGTTTTTCGTGAGCGGGGTTGGCACGGCCAATATCACCGCGTCGAGGCCTTTTATTTCCCCGAAATCCGTTGTCGGGTTGAATTTCCCTGCATCTATCAGTTCCTGCAAGTCGTCCTGGTTGACGTGCAGTATATATTTCTCGCCGTGCCTGAGCTTGTCGATTTTCGACTGGTCGATGTCGATGCCCGTTACCTGGCAGCCTTTGCGGGAAAACAGGAGAGCCAACGGAAGTCCGACATAACCCAGTCCAACGACGGCGATTTTCACGTTATGCTCCTTAAACTACCCCTCCGGGGAACAACCAATTGTCACCATCCAACATCCAAGGAACTCCAAATTCCAACAACCAAGATTCCGCCGCAAAAATCCGGATTTAAGCTACCGGCGTAATCGACCTTTTTATGAAGCGACCATATAATCGCCATGCTTCAATCTGACATGATTCGCCCGTACTCGATGCTTTTTACTGGCGAATCAGGCTTGCCGATCACAACGGGCTCGTCATTGGCTGTTGACCATTGGCTGTTGGTTGTTGTCTCTTCTTTGGCTATTGGATGTTGGAATTTCATTGGATGTTGGCTATTGGTTGTTACCGCGGATGTCCGGTATTCGTGATTTCAAGTCTATATGGATGATTTCCCGCGGGCTGATGGCCGCGGCTGCCGGGGCGGTCAACCGATGGCAATGCCGGTTCCAGAACGCTCGATGACGTTGTTGACCAGTTCTGAGCCGCCGATATGCAGGGCTCCGCGGTCCGTCCACACGGCCAGGCCTATCGGTCTGAGGTCGAGCTCGACGTGGATTCCGTCGTCCAGGAGCTCGGCGGACAGAAGGCGGGTCTTCTTCCAGAGCGCCTCGACCCGCGTGCCGCCGGTCCTAAAAGCCAGATCTTTCGGCGTGCCCCTGGACTTCGCGGAAGAGCCCTTGAGTCGTTTCCCAATGGCCGGGGCTTGCATGGAGACTTCCAGGACCAGTTCGGGCTGAACCGCGGGAAACGAGAAGAGCGGCGTTCCCTGCAGGCTGATAATCACGCCGCATTCGACGAACTTGTTGGTCCCGACGAAGACGGTTGGAGCGCTACTCATCGCACGCCTCCCGAGAGCGGGAGTATCGCGGTAACACGACCAAGGATCCTGGGCACGCAGGACCACAGACCGTCGCAGGTGAGGGTCGGCAGGCCTCTCCGTCCCCGGATGAAGAGCCCTGCGGTTCGCGAGTGCCTGGCTGACTCGGCCTTGGCCAAGATTTCCTCGTAGTACTTCCGGGTGGCCTCCGGAGTGTGCGTGATAAGGAAGATCTTCTCGCCGAGCAGGGTCGACGCCTCATCGCGGAGGTCGGCGGCCTTCGCCAGGAAGGCCCTCAGCTGCTCTGCGGGGACATCGAACACCTCGAGAATCGGGGCGTCGAGTTCGATGTCGCCACTGGACTCCCGGTCGCTCCTCCAGAGAAAGCGATGGAGCGGGAACCGGGCAATGTATTTGTCGATGATCCGGTTTCGACGTGCGTTACTCATGACATTCCTTCTCGATATGGCGCACCATGTCTTCGGCGACCTGCAAGGCCTCTTGTACCTCAAGGCTGGTGAGATCCTCAGGGTCGTAGTCTGCCTTGATCCTCCCCGCGAGCAGACACCCGTCGTAGTCGTCCTTAGCCTTCCGCGAGAAGGCGCTGGAGAACTCGCTCAACATCACATCGGAGACCCGCTTGTGAGGCCAATAGCGATCGTCATTAACGAGAGGAGGTTTTCGTCCAGCCGTTCCCAAGGCCCACCAACACGCATGGTATGCAGCGAAGTACGCCCTGTTGGCTGCGGCGTTGTAGAAGTGGCTCCTCAGGAGTCTCTATGCCGCTTTCAGGTCTTCCTTGGCTTTTGCGATCATGGCAGCTTCATACCACATGGATGGCCCGGCGTCAAGCGCGGATCCCCACGGTTCCACACGACGAGGCGAACACGCAGCGGAACATCTCCTTATCTAACACCTCACTCTTTTAATTGAATTCAAGAAGTTAGGACGAAAGTCAAATCCCTCAAAGAGCTCTTAACTTCATAACTTCTTAACCTCTTAACTTCCTTCTTCCCTCTTCTCTCTTCGCTCTTCGCTCTTCCCTCATCGCTCTTCGCTATTCAAGCCTGCCCGCGCATATGCGCGCTATCCGCTCCCCCGCATGCCCGTCACCGAA
>DYIU01000005.1 GCA_020723485.1 Acidimicrobium ferrooxidans
AGACGTTGGGCTGGTACATGAAGCGGTCCGGGTTGGAGTCGACCACCTTCGCCATGGCCCCGTTGCTCATCCAGCGGCTCGTGTAGCCGGTGGTGTCCATCATCGATTCGGGCAGGCAGCAGGCTATGTCCATTCCGTACTTGTCCATGTACTCGAGCAGGGCGTCCGGGTCCTCGTCCTTGCTGAGCTCCTTGGGGTCGATCCCCTCGAACACCTCTGGCTTCAGGCCCATCAGGAGGGGCCTGCGGATGTTCTCGATGGCAGCCCACCACATCTGCACCCCCGGGAAGTGGTTGATGGGCTCCATCTCCCCGAGCAGGTGCGGCTCCGGGTCTATCTTGAAATAATCGTCCTTTTCGAATCCCTCGGCCATAACATCCTCCTTGAGTCGCTCGCCCGGCCTAGCGGGGGCCCGGCCCGCGGAACTTGCGCCAGGACTTCTCTATGTACGGGTATTCGGTCTTCCACCACGGCCTGTCTAGGTTGGGCATGTCACCCGCCAGCATACCGCGTGGCATCACGAACTCGTGGTCCTGACGAGGCCCTATCATGTACTGCGGGTCCGAGTACTCTCGCCCCAGCATCGGATTCTGCGTGCACGAGAGCCCCGCCCCCGCGAGCGAGCGCCCGAGGCACGTCTGGCAGTACCGGCAACGTACGATGTCCGCGGGGCGACCTTCGACTATCTTGTTCGGGTACTCGGGGTCGCAGAATAGCTGCCGCCCCAGGGCGGAGATATCAAATCTCTTCGCCCCTATGTCTTTGTCGGCCTTGACCGGGTCGTGCTGGGATGCCACGACTATCGGGACGCTCAGCGCCTTCTTGAAGTCTACCCCGTGCTCGGGAATGTGGGCCGCCCTGTCCTTGTCCGGCACCAGGTGGCCGCCCTCCTCGTACCCCGCGCCGTCGGAGAGGCTCAGGTAATCGATTCCGCGGGCTTCCAGGTCCATGCCGAGGTCGACCATCTCCTCGCGGGTGAGGCCGCCTTCCATGTGCTCCTCGGCGCTTATGCGTACACCCAGAGCTACACCCGAGCCCACCGAGTAGCGCACCTGCTCGGTTACCTCGTTCAGGAACCGCTTCCTGTTCCTCCACTCCCCGCCGTACATGTCGGTGCGCTTGTTGCTGAAGGGCGAGAGGAACTCGTGCTCGAGGTACCCGTGGGGGGCGTGTATCTCGATGGCATCAAACCCCGCGATGACCAGCAACTGGCAGCTCCGTGCGAACTCTTTCTGCTCGCTGTGTATCTCGTCTATGCTCATCTCCCTGGTCATCTGGCCGACGAGGAAAGATCGGGGATGCTCGATGTGCTTCCATGTTACTTCGAGCGGCTTCGGCGCCTTCTCGAGTGCAATCTCGTACGGCAAGCCGGCGGTCGGAGCCGGCGCCAGCAGGTGATGGTCAACGGAATGCCCCTGCCGCCCGAATCCTATCGTTATCTGGGCACATGCCATCGAACCGAAGTAGTGTATCCGCTCGGTGAGCAGCTGCAGGCCCTGGACGTGTCCCATGTGCCAGCACTGGAGGTTGCGCCCCCAGACGAACTGGGACGCGAGCTTTGTTCCCATGATGGCGCCCGTGATGACCAGCGCTGCGCCGCCTTTGGCCCTGGCAGCGTAATACGCAACGAGCTGCTCTGTCGCCTCACCATTATGGCCCGACAGTGTGTCGTTCATGGGCGCGAGCACCATGCGGTGCTTCAGCTCGACGGGACCCACTTTGATGGGTTTCAGCAGGTTCTTAAAAGTAGTCTGTTTCTTAGCTGGTGCTTTTTTCTTTGCTTCGGCCTCGGTCTTCGGCATCGCTACTCACCCCCGTGTTGAGTGGTTCCCTCTAGTTGATCTTCCTGTCGCTGTCCGCCCAGAAGTGCTTCTTAACGTCTTTCCTGATGATCTTTCCGACAACCGTCTTGGGTATTGCGTCCCAGACCTCCACCCCCTTGGGACACTTGTAACCGGCAAGCTTGTCCTTGCAGAAGGCGATGAGCTCGTCTGGCTCAGCGGTCTGTCCTTCCTTGAAGGAGACGACCGCCTGGACCCTCTCTCCCCACTTCGGGTCCGGCGCCGAGACCACCGCGCATTCCTGCACGGCCGGGTGCTCGTAGAGGACGTCCTCTACCTCCTTCGGGTAGACGTTCTCTCCCCCGGTGACTATCATGTCCGCCTTGCGGTCCATCAGGTATATGAAACCGTCCTCGTCGACCGTGCCCATGTCGCCGGTGTGCAGCCACCCGTTGCGCAGGGTCTTTGCCGTGAGGTCGGGATTCTTCCAGTAGCCCATCATGATGTTCTTGCCGCGCGCGCATATCTCGCCTATCTCACCTACCGCAACGGGCTTGTCGTCCTCGTCGAAGACCCTCGCCTCCACCACCGGGCCCTCCTTGCCGGCGCTCGTAAGGCGGCGGGTCAGCCTCTCGGGGCCGTCCAGAACATGGTCCTCTGCCATCAGGAACGAGACGAGGGGCGCCGCCTCGGTGAGCCCGTAGCCCTGAGCGAAGATGCCACCGAACTTCTCGATGCACTTTCGGAGCACGTCGGGCGGGAACGGGCTACCCGCGTAGGACATCAGGCGGAGGCTCGAGAGGTCGTACTTGTCGATGTCGGGCACGTTCAGTATCCAGCCGTAGATGGTGGGGACGAGGTTGATGTGGGTGCACTTCTCGTCCTGGATAAGCCTCAGTATCTCCATCAGGTCCGGGCGAGGCATTACCACGACCTTCCCCCCGACCATGAGGACGCAAAGCGCGGGCCAGAGGGAGATGTGGAAGAGCGGGAGGACGAAGCAAGTGGCGTCGTCCTTGTTGAACTCGCATATCATGATCGAGCCGTACGCCGATGTCATGATGTTGCGATGGGACAGCATCACGCCCTTGGGCAGGCCGGTCGTACCCCCGGTGTACATGAGGATGGCCAACTCGTCCTCGTCGACCTCGACGCCCGGGTCATCGTCAGAGGCGCCCGCGATTATGTCTTCGTAGTTCAGGCAGCCCTCGACCTGGCTGTCGAGTGTCACCCACTCCCGGATCGCCTCCACTTCATCCTTGAAGCCCAGGGAGCGCTCCTCGTACCCGGTGCCTGCCAGGAACAGCACTGCCTCGCTGTCGTTCACAATGTGCACGAGCTCGGGATCGGCAAGCCGGAAGTTGAGCGGCGTCACGCTCATGCCGAGCTTCCCGGCGGCGAAGTAGACCTCCATGTACTTGTGCGTGTTCTCGGCCAGGATGACCAGGCGCTCGCCTTTCTTGAACCCGAGGCCCGCTATTGCGTTCGCCAGGCGGTTTACCCTGTCGTCCAGCTGCTCGTAGGTTATCCTGGTCTCCTCGAAGACCAGCGCCTCCCTGTCCGGGTAGAGCGTCCTGCCCTTCCTCGGGACGTCACCAAGCGTGTACATGACACACTCTCCTTTCCTCTGCTCTGCTATTCCGAAAACGCAACAAAGTGACCTGACCCCATTGTGCGATCTAGTAGGACTTGGGAAGGCCGTAGCTCTGCGCGATGTAGTTCATGCTCATCTCGTCTGAGATGGGGCTGAACATCATCTGCTTGTAGTCGCGGAAATGCCGCTGCGCGTCGTACTCCATGGTGAACCCGTAGCCGCCGAATATCTCCATACCGTAGAGAGCGGCCTTCTCGGAGGCGCGGCATGCCACGATCTTGGCCATCGTCGCTTCGACGTCGTAGCGCTCTTTGTTATCGCACAGCCAGGCGCACTTGTAGATGAGGTTGCGGGCGTTCTCTATCTCGATGGCGGTCTCGGCCAGGTAGTGCTGGATTATCTGGAACTGGCCGATGGGCTTGCCGAACGCCGTGCGTTCCTTGGAGTATGCGAGCGCGTCCCTGAACGCCGCCTTCGCTATGCCAAGCGAGAGCATCGAAGTGCCGATGCGCTCGGGGTTCAGGGTGCCCAGGATGTGGTACCAGCCCATGTTCTCGGTGCCGAGCAGGTTCTCGGCCGGGACGCGCACGTCGTCGAAGAATATCTCGCAGGTCCCGCAGGCGTGGATGCCGACCTTCTCCACGAGGTTGATGGTGACGCCGGGGCTCTTCGCGTCCACGATGAGAATGGAGAGGCCCTTGCTGCGTTTCACGTCCTTATCGGTGATCGCTATAAGGAGTATGTAATCGGCGACGTGCGCCCCGGATATGAACATCTTGGCGCCATTTACAACATAGGAGTCTCCGTCCTTCTCCGCCGTTGTGCTGATGGCGCCCAGGATGTCCGTTCCCCCGGCCGGCTCGGTAAGGGCCATGCACCACTTCTCTTCACCGGAGGCGATGCGGGGCAGGTGCTTCGCTTTCTGGTCGTCATTCCCGAGCTCAGATATCGGGCGCGCACCGAAGGCGGGGCTCAGGCCCATAGAGATGGCTACCGCAACGCTCGCCGTAGCGAGCTCCTCGGACACGATGCAGAAGTCGACCATGCCCATGCCCTGGCCCCCGTGCTCCTCGGGGACGGTCAGCCCGAAGAAATCCATATCCGCGAGCTTCTTCACGAGGTCATCCGGCGGGAAGTTGCAGTTCTCGTCGAGCCACCTCACGTACTCGGCGGTGAGTTCCTTTTCGCAGAACTCCCTTATGTTGTCGCGGAGCAGTTCCTGTTCCTCAGTGAACTTGAAATCCATCTGGGGTGCCTACCTTCCCTTGAACTCGCCCTTGCGCTTTTCGATGAACGCGGCCACGCCTTCCTTCATGTCCTCCGACGAGGTCAGCCACATGATCGAGCCGCGCTCGATGGCCTGTGCGGCCTCTATGCTGTCGCAGGTGAGCGAGTTATTTACTACGTTCTTGGCGGCGCGCACGGCGAGCGGCGGCTTGGCCATGATGGCCGAAGCCGTCTCCTCGACCGCGCTGCGAAGAGACTCGATGTCGGGCAACAGTTTGTTTACGAGGCCCCACTGGTGGGCCTCGGCCGCGCCGATTATCTCTCCCTTGTAGATCATCTCCCTTGCCCTTGCAGGCGGAATCCAGCGGGGAAGCCTGACCGTGCCGCCCCATCCCGGGAGAAGGCCCAGGCTTATCTCGAGCAGGCCGAACGAAGCGCTCTCGACCGCGTATATGAAGTCGCAGCACATCGCGAGCTCGAGCCCGCCCGCGTAGCACAGCCCGTTGACCGCTGCAATGACCGGCTTCTCCATGTATGTAAGGAGGTGCTGTATGGAGTTGCCGCGCTCGTACATGAAGTCGTACCCGGTGACGTTGTCCAGCTGCTGGAAGAGCCTGATGTCACCGCCGGAGCAGAAGGCAACCTCCCCGGCCCCGGTCAGCACCACGCAGCGGATGGTGTTGTCGAACGCTGTCTCCCCGAGCACTTCCAGCAGTTCCTTCTGGAGGGTGTCGGTGAGCGAGTTCATCATCTTCTCGTTGTTCAGGGTGAGCCACAGGACCTCCCCGTCCTGACCTTTCCTCTCGTAGAGAAGTCGCTTGTATTCCCTTGGCATCGTTCCTCCTAACCTGCCGGCTTCCACTTGGGAAGGGTGACCTCGGGAGTGACATCGTCGAAGACGACCTGCAGTCTCATTCCGTTCTCCAGGCGCTCGAGGTCGCACTCCACGATGTTCGAGATGACCCGGGGGCCTTCGTCCAGGTCGATTATCGCCAGGACATACGGCATGTCGTCCCAGAACGGGAACGGGACGCCGAAGGAATTGATGGCGTAGGAGTAGAGCGTTCCCTTGCCCGACGCCTCAATCCACTCATGCTCCTCCGCCATGCAGTCGGTGCAGAACAGGTATGGCGGATGGTCGATGTTCCCGCAGTTGGCGCACTTCTTCATGAGCAGCTTGTGCTGCTTCGTGCCCTCCCAGAAAGGTTGCGACCAATCGGTGGGTATGGGTAGGGGCTTTGCCACGTCTTCGTCCGACAAGCCGAGCAAGTCCTTTATGCTGACCTTGTCATCACTCATGTTGTTCCTCCCTGGCTCTAGCCTGGTATCTCGTTGCCGAGAACCGTCGCGTGAATATCCATGAACGCGCCGCCGCCGCAATCCTTGACAGCGAACCGCGCCCCCGGGACCTGCGCTTTTCCCGCCTTACCCTGGAGCTGGCGCACAGTCTCCACCAGCAGGGCGAAGCCGCAGCCCGTCCCAGTGTGGCCGAAGCTCAGCGCCTCTCCGTTGGTGCTGGTCGGGTACTTCGCACCCGGCCAGGTGTCACCGCGCTCGAACAGCTCGCCGGCAGTACCTGGCTCGCATATGCCCATCGCATCCATGACCATGAGTGCGATGCACGGGTATGAGCCGTAAATCTGGTAGATGTCCATGTCATCGGGACCCAAACCGGCCGCCTCATAGGCCTTCTCGAAGACGGGAGTGAAGCCGGCTCCCCACTTGCCGAAGTCTCTTTCCTTGGCCCTGGTTATCAGGCGGTGGGAGAACTCCGAGGCTTCACCGAGGAAATAGACGGGCTTATCGCAGACCTTCCTCGCCTTCTCCGCGGTGGTCACGATGAACGCGCTTCCGCCGTCCGCCAGGACGTTGCACATGAGCGAGGTCAGCGGGTAGGCGATGGTGCGGCTGGAGATGACCTTCTCGACCGTTATCTCCTTGTTGTTGAACATCGCGTTGGGCTGGAGGCACGCCCACTTCCGGTCGGACACGCAGACGGACGCAACTTGCTCCAGAGTGGTGCCGGTCTCGTTCATATAAGCCTGGGTGACCATCGCCGCTAGGGCGTTGTAGGTCATGCCGTAAGGGACCTCCCACTCCAAGTCAGAACCGGCGATAGCGAAGAACTTCGCCTGTTCGTTAGTGGTGAACTGTGAGAAACGCTGGGCGTGGACAACGAGCACAGTGTCGGTCTCACCGGAGTGGAGTATCCCTTCCGCGGTCTTCATGATGGAGAAGCTCGACGCGCCTCCGGATATCGTCGACGCCGCTATCTTGCAGCCCTTCGCGCCGATGGCCTCCGGCAAGCGTCCGAAGTACATCTCGGTGTTGTAGTCGCAGCCGGGATTGGACATTATGTGCCCCGCGGCGAGCACAGCGCCTATCTCGTTCTTGTCGATGCCGGAGTCCTCGATGGCCATTTTGGCCACGCGATATGCCATCTCGAACTCTGAGCGCTCGGGGTAGTTACCGCAGGGCACCTCCCCTGTCCCGATTATCGCGAATTCTCCTCGGCCCATTACCGACTCCCTTCAACTCGAAACGCGGGATTTGGCACCACTTCGTTCATCCTGCTCAAATACAGCCTAATAATACTGTACGGTACATTATCGTAGTCTATTCACGCCTCATGCTGGTTGTCAATACTCATAATGATAAATATCGGAAGAATCTGACTTGACATTACTATCTAATTACTGTTAAATTGTGTAAAATTCGATTCTAACTGCGGAGGGAATGCGGGATGGAAAAGACCCGGTATCTTGCCATAAGCGATCTCGAGCGGCTCTCAGGGCTCCCGAAGACCACCATCAGGTACTACATCCGCGAAGGCCTTATCGCCCCGTCGATGAAGACCGGCAAGACGATGGCTTATTACACCGAGGACGACGTCCGGAAGCTCGAGCTCATCAGGAACCTCCGCGAAGAGGGGAAGGTCCCCCTGAAGTTCATAAAGGACGAGCTCGAAAACTTCGAGAAGGAAAAGGGCGTCGAGCAGGACCAGACGAGGTCCGTTGACCGCAGGCAGGAGATAATCGATGTGACCGCGCGCCTCTTCACCCAGAAGGGGTACGACAAGGTGAGCATCCAGGACATCGTGGGCGAGCTCCAGATGAGCAAATCGACGTTCTACGTATACTTCTCCAACAAGGAAGAGCTCTTCATGGAATGCGCCGACCACATATTCCACCAGATGTTCAACCACGTATGGGAAAACATCAGGCGTGAGAAGGACGTCATCGTCAGGTTGAGGAAGAGAACCGAGGCGTTCATGGAAGTCTACCCCACCTGGCGCGACATGATGAACCAGCTGCGGGGCATTGCGGTGAAAGACCACCCCGATTTCATGGAGAAGTACAAGTCAAGCGTTAGCTACATCGTGAAATATACGATTAAGGACATCGAGACCGCCGTAGCTCAGGGGCGAATGAAGAAGATGAATACGGAGATACTTGGATACGGGCTCACCGGTGTTGCCGAATACGTCGCCGAGCTCCACTACCTGTTCGGCAAGTACAGCCAGGAAGAGATTCTCGACCAGGTATCGATGATCCTGGATTCGCTTCTTTGCGCCGCTTCCTCTGGTGACTAGGCATACGAAGTACAAGTAGACCCAGCCCTGTTCATGCTAAACTTCCTCGTGCGTGACGACGAGCGATTCGACGCCGGGAGGAATGCATGAAAGCACTCACGTTCGAATACAACCTCCCCAAGTACCTCCTTACGGGAGCGCTGGACCGCCGGTGGCCCCGGGTACTCTTCTCGAACATCGCGCCGGTCCAGATGCGCGAGATACCCGAGCCCGAGCTCCCGGGGCCCGACTGGGTCAAGATAAGGCCACGCCTGGCCGGCCTGTGCGGAAGCGACATGGGCATCATAAACTGCCACGAGAGCCTCACCATGCAGCCGTTCGCCTCCTTCCCGTTCGTGCTGGGCCACGAGGTCTGCGGGGAGATAACCGAAGCGGGAGCAGCCGTCGAGGGCTTCGACGTCGGCGATCGGGTGACGGTGAACCCGATGCTGAGCTGCCTGCCGAGAGGCATCGACCCGCCGTGCCGGCACTGCGCGAGCGGCAGAACGCAGCTCTGCGAGAATTTCACCGAGGGCAGGCTGAGCCCCGGGACGATAATAGGCGCCACCTCCGGCGTGCCGGGATTCATCAGTGAGGCGGGCATCGCTCACGTATCGCTTCTGCACAAGGTACCGGATGAGGTCACCGACGAGGCCGCCTGCATGACAGACCCGTTCTCGAACGGCCTCCACATGGCGATACAGAACCCGGTTGAGCCGGGCGAGACCCTGATGGTAATCGGCTGCGGAGTGATGGGCCTATCCACAGTCGCCGCTCTCAGGGCGCTGCACCCGGAGTCACGCGTCATTGCCGTCGAGATCGACACGTTCCACTCCCAGGTCGCTCGCGACTTCGGGGCCGAAGAGGTGGTCACACCGCCCCTCGACAAGAAGTTCTACCGCGCGGTCGCGGAGCTCACGGGGGCGAAGATGTACACTCCGATGCTCGCCAAACCCCTTCTCATCGGCGGCGTGGACAGGATCTTCGATACGGTCGGCAGCACCGAGACGATAAACACGTCGCTGCGCATACTGCGCAACGGCGGGTGGTTCAACCTCCTGGGCATCGGGGAGCCGAAGAGGATCGACTGGACGCCGGTGTGGTTCAAGGAGCTCACCCTGAGGGGTGTCTACGGGTATCAGACTGAGGAGCATGCGGGAGAGCGCATACATGATTTCGACCTCGCCCTCCGCCTCCACGCTGAAGGCAGGGCCGACCTCACTCCCCTCGTCACACACAAGTTCAGGCTGGACGACTGGCCCGAAGCACTCGATGTAGCCCTCAACAAGGGCGCGCACCACGCGGTGAAGATCGCGTTCACTCCATGAGGACCGGCGGGGAAAGCCGCGCCGCAAGGGTCGGCATCCCCTGAGAGCTCAATACGGGGAAGGTACGTCATGGACTGGAAAGGCCTCGAACAGGAGGCGGTAGACCTCCTTCGCGAGTACATCCGCATCGACACCAGCAACCCTCCCGGCAACGAGGCGCCAGGGGCGGAGTTCCTGGCGGGTGTTCTGCGCTCGGAAGGCATCGAGCCGCGCATCTACGAGAGCGAGCCGGGAAGGGCCTCACTCGTTGCTCGCCTCGAAGGTGGGGGCAGCGGCAGGCCCATGGTCCTCATGAGTCACATAGACGTGGTGCCGGCCGAGGCGGAGAAGTGGGACGTGGACCCGTTCGCAGGCGAGATGTCAGACGGCTTCATATGGGGCAGGGGCGCCCTCGACATGAAGGGCATGGGGATAATGCAGCTGCTGGCCTTCATCGCGGCCAGGCGCGAAGGCCTGGAGCTATCAAGAGACCTGGTCTTCCTGGCTTGCGCGGACGAGGAGGCCGGGGGTCACCTGGGATGCGAGTTCATGCTCCGGGAACACCCCGAGGAGCTTGACGCGGACGTGGTGATAAACGAGGGAGGATTCGCCAACACCACGCTCGTCCCCGGCGTGCCGCTGTTCATGGTCGCCACTGCCGAGAAGTACGCGATGTGGCTGCGTTTCTTTGTCAAGGGTGAAGGAGGACACGGTTCGATGCCGTCGGGGCGCGGGGCCCTCGAGCGCCTGGTGCTCGCCCTGGGCCGTCTCATGTCCGCCAAGCAGCCGATAGAGATAACCGCTCCGGTGAGGGCTCTCTTCGGGGCCCTGGCCGCGCACTGGCCGATTCTCGAGGAGTTCGCGAAAGACGGTGACGTCGAGACCCTGAAGGAACTCATCGTCAGGAACAACCTGACCGCCCTCCCGGCCTTGAACGCCCTTGTCAGGAACACACTGTGCCTCAACCTCCTGAACGCCGGGGTCAAGATAAACGTCATCCCGGACGAGGCGGAAGCGCAGATCGACTGCCGGCTGCTGCCCGAGACAGAGCCCGAAGATTTCCTGGCGCTGGTCAGGGATTCGCTGGACGATGAGGAGATAGAGGTCGAGCTGGTCATGGGCGGTGACGTCTCCCCCGAGTCCCCGACCGCCGATGGGTTCTTCGGCTGTATCAGGGACACCATCGAGACCGACTTCCCTGGAAGCATGGTCACGCCATTCCTGCTCCCGGGGATATCCGACTCGAGGTTCTTCCGCCGCGCGGGGGTGCCGGTCTACGGCATCATACCAGCGCGCCTCGGGCTCGAGGACCTCTCGAGTATCCACGGCGTGAACGAGAAGATCTTGGTCGAGGACCTCAAGCAGGGCGTAAGGTTCACGTACCACCTGATAGAGGCATGCGCCTCGTAGGGCAAGGCAGCTCGAGCCTCCTATTGGAATAACATCGGGCCGGCGGGCACCTTACCGGTCCTGAAAGAAGCCCGACCCGCCGGCTCTCCGTTGATCTCGAGCTGCCACCTGTAGCCCTTTTCAGGCTCGAGCGGGAGACCGTTGAAGTTTAGCACTAGGGAAACAGGAAGCTCAGTCCCCTCGATTGTCCCTGGCGGTCTTCCGACCTCGAACTCCCCCTCGCCTCTTACATCGGCAGGCGGATCTCCCAGGTTAATGGTGTTGCCATTCTCGTCCTGGAGCATAAGATTGAACGTATGTTTGGTGTTGGTTTCGAGCCAGGGAACGAGGGCTCTTATCGCTACAGACATATTGCGTATCCCGGGTGGGCAGTTCGTCCAACCTCCACCCATCGCGTACAACTTGCCGTTGATCGCTTCGGCGTAGTCACAGAGAAGGATTATCATGTCCATGGTCATTTGACCTCCTTGTGGATACCGGTCACGGTAATCTGTACAGTGTAGTTCGCAACCGGCGATTCGACATGCGTGACCGAAGACGCTGCATTGAGCTGGCGGTAATAGCTGTTACGATACCTGCTCAAGATGAATTCTATGTCGCTGCTGAAATCGGGTATCAGGCCCTCATTGTAACTGCGGCGCTCGAGCGCCTCGTGGATGAGCTGTCTGGCAATAGTACTCGGTTTCGAGCTCTCCTCGAGAGCTATCCTCGCAAGCTCGTCGACAGTCTCGAAATCTAATCTCAGAGTGAACAACGTTAGGTTGTCGCGCTTCGGCGGAGCTGCGAGCTTGACCTTCTCGCCGCTCTCCATGAGCTTCTCCGCTTCGCTGGCGTTGAGGTCCTCTATTCTCTTCTTGGGTATTTTCTGCGCCATCAGTCTATCCTCCACGCTGTTCTGACAGACCATATGCCATCGAATTCGTTCTCCGGATCCAGGTAGGCAATGATCGACTTCCCGCTACTCTCGTAACACCACGTGCCATAAGCCTCTTCCCATGGCGACTGTCCTCGACCCAGACAGCCCAATGCTTGGGATCGAGAACAATAGCCTCATACACGTCTCGTCTCGAAATCCCGCGCTTTGCGACCTTGATATCTACCTCATCGCTCCAAAGAAGCTCGATAATACGGACTTCCAGCATCCAGACATCCCGTGTTACACATAGTTATACACTGATTCTAAGGACTGAAGCTGTCTCAGTCAAGAGGATTACCGGATTCTACCCCGACAGGATTTTCGGGCGCCCTCAAACGTTAAAATGCCCTCGCAGAACGGTAGAAAACGTCTTCGTCAACACGCGTTCTTCCAATCCGGCAACAATGACGTTCATGGTCAGGGTGTATGTGTCGCTATCCCCCAACGGCCCACCCTGGAAGCGCAGGTTGTTCTCGAGCGTCGTGATGCTGAAGAACAGCGGCTCGCCGCCTCCGCCGGTCATCATGCCCTTGACGTGGCCGACAGCCGTGCACCCCGCATCGACGAGCGCACCTAAAAGGTTGTCGAGGAAAGCTTTGAGGCATTCCTGCGGGCCGCCCGGGCCCCTGAGCGCCACGCGTCCTTCGAACGAAATCGGAACGAAGTCCTCTATATCCATTCCCTGAGCCTGTCCAGTATCGGGGCCAGGTTCTCGCCTTCGGCAGCTGACATCGGCACCACGAAAGCGTCGGGATTCATCCGCTCGAGCTCGGCGGCCGCGGTCTCTGCCTCCCCCGCCTCCCCCGTGTCGGTCTTGTTGAGCGCGAGGACGTCGGCCATCTTCACCTGGTTCTGGATCACCGGGATGTCGTGCTCGAAGATGAGCTCGGAGCGCTCGATGTCCAGGAGCGCGATGGTGAGTATCTCGTCGGGCCCCACAACTTCGCAGTACTTCTCCATGGTGCCCATGATGTTCTGGATGTTTGCAAGGCCCGAGGTCTCCAGGAACACGCACTCCGGATCGAGCGCCTCCCTGAGCTCGCTCAGCGTCGTGACGAGGCTCCCGGCGAGCTGGCAGCACACGCAGCCCGAGTAGAGCTCCTTCACCTTGAGGCCGTGCGTCTCGAGGTACGCCCCGTCGATGCCGACCTCCCCCACCTCGTTCTCGAGGACCACCAGGTTCCGCCCTCCGTCAGAGGACAGGTCCTTGAGAAGTGCGAGCAGCAGCGTAGTCTTGCCCGACCCCAGGAAACCGGTGATGATGACCAGTTTCAAAGGTTGATATCCCTGTGCTGAAAGATGTAGGCAGCCACGGCGATGCTCGCGATGCCCACTCCGGCGAGCACGGCGACGTCTATCCAGGGCACGCTGCCGCTGTCGAGCACGTTCGCGGGGTTGTAGTAGTGGAAGATGCTCGCGTAGCGCACCCACCTTACCGACTTCACGCTCTCACCGATGAAGTTCAGAAGATACAGGGCGATGGTGAGGCCCACCGCGGCCATCGCCCCGTGCCGCGGCACCAGCACCGCTATCAGGACGGAGTAGCCCGCTATGCAGAAGAACAGTGCAATAGCCACCGGGAGGTAGGCGGCGAGGCCCGCGTATGACGCCCCCACGTCGAACATCGCGCCGAACGCGATGAGCGATACCACTACCGAGACCATCAGGGCGGTTATGCCCGCGAGCATTACCGCCGACTTGGTGACCACGACCTCCCAGCGCTCGATGGGCTGGGTGATGAGGAGCTCCATCGTCCCCTCTTTTATCTCGCCGGCGGTGACGCTGCGCGCGAAGGTGAAAACGTACGCTCCCAGGATGATGACCAGCATGAGCCCCAGGAACTCTACGTTTATGTAGCTGTTGAAGTTGGTCAGGTCGAACTGGGTCCCGCCGAACAGGCGCAGCAGGTCCTCCGGGTAGTTCTCCAGTAGCTTATCGATGTCAGGGATGTTGCTGAACGACGGGTAGATGGCGGTTATCATCAGGGTGTAGGCGACTATGCCTATGCCGTAGAAGAGGGTGTTCCTCCACCTGTCGTGGATGGTCTTCCGGGCGAGGTTGAGGTTCACAGGCCTTCACCCCCCTCACCGCTCCCGTAGAACTCGAGGAACACGTCCTCCAGGCTCGCGTGCCCGATGTTGAGGTCGGCCACGTCGCTGGAGCCGAGTGCACGGACGAGGGGGTTCATCGCCCCTTTGTAGCGGAACTGGACGCGGTTGCCGGCGACCTGGGTGAAGTTCGAGACACCCTCCATGCCGGCGAGGGCCTCCGGCGCCGCCCCGTTGAAAATGACCTCGACGTTGCGGAGCCGCTTGTTGCGGAGGTCCTCGATGCGCTCCGTTCCCACCAGGTGTCCCTCGCGTATCACGCCCACCCTGGCGGCCAGCCTCTCGACCTCCGGGAGGTTGTGGGACGAGAAGAGTATCGTGGTGCCGCTCTCCTTGCGCTCGCGCAGGACCTGGTTGAGCTTCTGCTGCATGAGCGGGTCCAGTGCGTTGGTGGGCTCGTCCATTATTAGCAGGGGGGAATCCTTCATCAGCACCAGTATGAGCGCGAGCTTCTGCTTCATGCCGCTCGAGTAGCCCTCGACCTTGCGGTCGAGCTCGAGCTCGAACCTCCTGGCCAGGGTGTAGCCAGGGTCTTTGCCCATCCCGTTGAACCGGGATATGAACTCGATGTGCTCCTCACCGGTCAGGTTGTCGTAGAGCTGCGCGCTCCCCGAGAGGTACCCGACCTCCCTGTTAACGGCCACGCTGTCCTTCCAGCAGTCGTTGCCGAGCACAGTGGCGGTCCCCCGGGTGGGCTTGAAGATCCCCATGAGGGTCCGCATGAAGGTGGTCTTGCCCGCCCCGTTGGGCCCCAGGAACCCGAAGAGCTCACCGGCGTAGACGTCCAGGTCGAGGTCCTCGATACCCACGGTCTTGCCGTAGTACTTGGTGAGGCCTCTCGCGCTTATCGCGATCTCGTCCATACAGCGCTCCTGCAAAATCGGGGTCAGGTCATTTTGTTGCATTTCTGCCATCTCGACGCCATAAAAGGTATTCAAGCCGGGGTGTGAGTTTCCTTTGATGCCGACCGGAGGTCAGAGCTATGCGGGGCCCGGGAAGGTCTTGCGCGTCAAGGTCCGGTCCATTCCCCAGGTCATGAAGCGAAGGACCATCCGGTACGCCGGCGGGAACGTGCGCTTGAGGAAGTACAGGAGCTTTATGTCGAGCGAGGTGATGACCATGAACCTGTTCTTCTCTATGGCGTTCACGATGAGCTCGCCTACCCGCTCCGGCGGCAGGGCGTGCCTGCTGAAAAGCTGTCGGCTCTTCTCGCAGGCGTCAGCGTCCGCGTTTATGACAGTGGTCTGCACGAGGCCCGTGTTCACCGCGCCAGGGAGGACGACCGTCACCCCGATGTTGTGCTTCTTCAGGTCGAACAGCAGAACCTCGGAGGAGCCCACCAGGGCGTGCTTCGTCCCGGCGTAGGCGACGTGCCACGGCAGGCCGATGATGCCCGCGGTGGATGATACGGAGAGTATGTGGCCGCCCCTCCCAGCGCGCACCATCTCCGGCACGAAGCACTCAATCCCATGGTATGGGCCCCACAGGTTGACGTTCACTATCCTCTCCCACTGGTCGTGGGTCATGTCCTCGACCTGAGAGAAAAGTGCGACCCCCGCCACGTTAGCCAGTATGTCAAGCGGGCCGAACTCAGAGTGAATGTCAGCCGCAAGCGACTTCATCGCCTGGTAATCGGAGACATCCAGGACGCGGGCGAGGCAGACCTCTCCGCCCCTTTCCTCTATCTCGCTGCAGACGCCCTCCAGGCCCTCGGGATTGATGTCGGTGAGGAAGAGCCGTGCGCCCCGGTCCGCCATCATCAGGGCAGTCGCGCGCCCTATCCCGCTCGCCGCGCCGGTGATGAGAGTCTTCTTGCCCCGGATCTCCATCTTTTTCGCTCCTTTGAATCCCGGTCATACGCCAGACTCGGAAAATGAAACAAGTCGACCTGACCCCGATTTTGCGTTAGATGTAGCCGTTTTGTTTGAGGAGGCCGTACCAGGCGTCGCCGCGGGCGTGCCTGTCAAGGTACACCCAATGTCCGCCCACCAACTCGATGTAATCCTCAATGCCCCAGCTCTCGACCCAGCGCCTCGTGTCCTTCGCCTCGCACACCCTGTCTCCCGCGTGGGCCACCACCCTTATGCGGTACGTATCGTATCGCGGTTTCAGGTAGAGCGGCGAGCAGAGCTCCTGCGCCCGGAGGGTCGCATCGCTGAGCTCGGAGTCAACCGGGAACGAAAAGCGATGGGACTGGGGCCTCAGGTAATGCCTGAGCGATACGGCGGGCACCGCCATGAACATGAAGTCGGGACCGTGCTCGACCTGCGCGGCATAGCACGCGGCCGTGAAGCCGCCCATGCTGGCGCCGATGAACCCGACCCTCTCATACCCCAGCCGCCTGAGCAGGAGCACGGCGGAGTGCAGGTCGTGGACGTTCTGCGCGACGCGCTCCACCGTCATGGGTATGTCGGCGGGGTCGAGGAGCCGCTGGAACATAATGAAATCGCTGCGGCGCCAGTGGCCCGGCAGGGTGTGGAGCGCTACGTCAAGGCCCTGCTCGAAGAGCCTGTCCACCTTGAACATGCGCCTCGCCCTGAACGGCCCACCCATCATCAAGCCGTGGAGTATGAGCACCAGCGGCCGGTCGGCCGACTCGTCATGGCGCCACAGGTGGAGGTAACCGGTCAGGTTCTCCCGGCGGCGCTCGAAGCGGTCAGCCACCTCGGGGTTCCGGGGGACGTACCTGCTCGCATAGCTCACGAGGTCGCGACGTCCAGAATGGAACGGCTCGGCCTCAATGACCGTGTCCGCTGGCGCATCATCCGGCAGGTAGAAGAACGGTCTGTCCTTCGGGTCCCAGCGGTCAGGGTCGTAGAAGGCGAGTCGGCGCAGGTAAGTCTCCCTGTCGAGCGGGTTCTTCCCGATGGTCGGGTCCGGGAAATACGCGAGCGCGAGGTCCGGGACCCCGCCGACCGTATTGAGCAACGTGCTTCTAGCGGTCATGGTCAGCCCGCTTCCGCCGCGGAGTCGCAAGTGTCTTCCGTCACGCCGAGCGCCTCGAGGTCTTTCTTTATCACCCGGTGCGTCTCGGTCTTGGGCAGCGCGTCGATGACCCTGTAGTACCTCGGGACCGCGAACTTAGCGAGCTTGTCCGCCAGGAACCCCGGCATCGCGACGGGGTCGATGGTCCTGCCTTCGATGGGCACCAGCGTCGCCATTATGTCGTCCTCGGCGAGCTCCGACGGCACGGCGTAGACCGCACACTCGAGCACGTCCGGGTGCTTCAGGATGGCCTGCTCCACCTCGTAGGCCGAGACGTTCTCGCCCTTGCAGCGCATCGACTCCGTGTTGCGCCCCAGGAAGTAGACGTAGCCTTTCTTGTCGGTGTAGACCAGGTCGCCGGTGTAGAGCCACCCGTCCCGCACCTTGTCGCTCGACGCCTCGGCGTTCTTGTAATACTCAACCGTGCTCGGGCGGTTGCCGACGTAACTGATGAGCTCGCCCGGCTCCCCGACAGCAACGTCGCGACCTTCGGTGTCCACAAACCTGCACCTGGAGCCAAGGGGCTTCCCCATGGAGCCGACCGGCGCCGTCCCGAGGTTGATGAGCACCACGCCCGCGCCGTCGACCGCCCCGTACGCCTCGTATATCTGCACCACGAAGCGCCGCTCGAACCCCTCCCACATGTCGGCCGGGCACCCCGCCGAGAGGACCGAGCGGACCCGGTTGTCGCTGTCGTCGGGCTTCTCCGGCTGCTTCATGAGGATGGGCATCACCGCGCCAAGGCCGTTGAAGATGGTCACGCCGCCCCGCCGCAGGTCGCCCCAGAACCTGCTGGCGCTGAAACGCTCGCCCAGGACCACCCTGCAGCCGGCGTGCAGGGAAGGTGTGACGGTGAGGAACAGCGCGTTCGCGTGGAACAGGGGGTAGCAGGTGTAGTAGGCGTCGTCCGCGTTCAGGAAGAACCTGCTCATTATCGATACCATCTTCACTGTGGAGGTGCCGTACCTGTAGACGACGCCCTTTGGCAGGCCGGTCGTCCCCGAGGTGTACATTATCGCTATCATGTCATCAGGGTTGTAAGCGACAGGCGGCTTCGAGTCGTCGTAGCCCGGGCTGTAGGCCGTGTCCAGCTCGACCATCCCGACCGGCGGCATGAACCCTTCGGGAGCGCCCTCGGTGTTCACGACGACCATCTCGACATGACCCAGCCTGTCGGCGACGGCGCGGTAATGCCTCAACAGGTCGTGGTCGATGACCACGAAGCGGGCATCGGAGTTGTCGATGACGTGTGCGAGCTGGTCGCCGCGGAGGGCAATGTTGACCGGCACCGCGTACATCCCGAGCTTTTCCAGCCCGAAGAATACGTCCAGCCAGCGGGGCGAGTTCTTCATGACGATAGCCACACCGGCGCCAGGACCACCTCCCAGCGAGCGCAGGAGGTTAGCGACCCGGTTAGCGTTGCGGTCCATGTCGCCGTAGGTGAACGACCGGTCCCCGAACGTCAGGAACGTCTTAGGCCCAAGCCTGGCGGCCCTTTCCTCGAGCAGCTCGGCGTGCGACATATCGGCCGCGATCGAGAGCCCGCGCGCCTTGACTATGCTTCGCAGGTTCTCCAGGAGGGTCCCCCGCCGCAGCTCGTCGGCCACGAAAAGGGCGGCGCTGCGCATGCCGCGCCACGCAATGAAGAGCATCTGCTGGTACTTGTTCCGCTTCCCCGTATCCACGCCCGCACCTCTTTCACCCGCTGTACTACAGTGTTCACTATACCACATGTGCCAATATTATCTTGCGGCTTCAGTCTTGAAGTCAAGATTAGAACTCCTATTGTCTATGTTAAGGCGGTTGTCGAGGTTTACACCGTAGCCCGGGGGCTTTATCATAAAGTATAGTAACCACTTCATTACTGTTAACGGAGGTCCAGGATGGCAGCGAAGAGGCCGGGCGCTGAAGCCAGGCGCAGGCAGATACTTGACGCCGCGATGGAGGTCATCGGCGATAAGAGCTACCACGGTTCCACTACCAGGGAGATCGCCGAGGCCGCCGGAGTATCAGAGCGCACTCTCTTCTTCTACTTCAAGAGCAAGAAGGAGTTGTACCGCGAGGCCGCCAGGCAGGCGCACAGGGACCTCTTCGAGGCCCTGGGACGCGCCGCTCCCCCACTGGACGACATAAGGGCCTTCCTGAAGATGAGCGAGCGGAACTTCCTCACCTACCTCGCGGACCACCCGCTCAAGGTCAAGCTGCTGTTCCAGAGCCTCGACTCCATGGGAGACCCTGAGCTGAGGGGCGATATCCAGGAAGTGTTCCAGTCTATCTACGCCCTGTTCAACCTCATCGTGGAGAAGGCCAAGGAGCGCGGAGAGATAAACGAAGACGTCAGCACCCTGTCAGCGGTAGTCTCCATACTCGGCTTCCACTTCGTCGTGGCCTACGTCGAGTTCCTCGACCTCGACTGGTTCTCCGGCGACCAGGACATCTACTCAGTGGTCGACATATTCGCCGACTTCCTGACCGCCCGCGAGAAGTGAAACGCAACAACGGGGTCAGGTCACTTTGTTGCGTTTTTCACTGCCCCATGGTCTCAGTCCCGCTCCTCCCCCTCCCAGTCAGGGATGGCGAACTCGAAGCAGGCACCGTTCTCGGCCGAGACTGATATCCACCCCCCGTATGAGCGTATTACCTTATCCACGATAGACAGTCCAATCCCTATGTCCGAGGTCCTGGAACTCTTGTAGAAGGGTTTGAAGAGCTTTTCCGGGTTTGAGTCCTTGAGCTTCGAGCCATTGTCGCAAACCGCGTAACGGTGCAAGCCCTCCTCGAGCCCGAAGTAGTTCACCGAGACGCGGGGTTCAGGGTTGTCGTTGTGCTTTATCGCGTTCCCGATGAGGTTGGAGAATACCTGGTAGACCTGCACTCGGTTTGCCCATATGGTCCCAAGGTCAGGGTCAACGTAGAGCTCCATCCCCTTTGCTTCCAGCGCGGACTGCTGCTCGCTGACTACCTCACCCACTACATCGGAGACACTCACTTCCTCTACCCTGATGGGCAGCTGTCCGGCTTCGGCTATCCTCAGCAGTGCGCTCACCATCCCGTGAGCCTTCTCAAGGTTGCGGGCCACCACATCTGCGGCTTCCATGACTTCCCTGCGCAGGACGGCCTCGTCCGGCTCACCCGAAGCCTCCATGAGCATCGAGGCAGCCACCGTTGCCGACGCCAGGGGATTTCTCAAGTCATGCGACACAGCGCGCGAGTAGGCGTCGAGCTCCAGGTTCGCCCGTTCCAGGTCTTCAGTCCTGCTCCTGACCAGCTCTTCGAGGCTGTCCCGGTGCTCCCCGATCTCCCCTGTCATCGAATCGAACGCTCGCGCGGCCCTTCCTATCTCGTCGTTCCGAGTCAGTCCTATCCTGTAGTCGAAGTCTCCCCTGCCGACGGCCTCCGTACCGCGCTCCAACTCCCTCAAGGGCTGGAGGACCGTCCTGTCGACCAGTATTGAGAGCACCAGGACGACGACAGCCAGAATCACGATCAGGGAGATTGTCGCCGATGTGGACGCCGCCTGAATCCTGTCTAGGTCCGCCTTGCTGCGCGAGGCCAGAAGGTTCACGTCGTCTATCGCGGATTGTGACAACACGAGCATGGAACCCACGAGCCTGGTCTCGGTGTCACGAGCGATATCCGGACTGAGCAGACCGCCCTCCTGCGCCCCGTACGTCGAGACCAGAGACCTGAAGAGCTGCACGCGCTGCTTGTTAGCTTCAATCAGGCTCGTGATGACAGGGTCGCCTTCCGGGAATATATCTTTCGCTCTGTCGAGCATGTCGGCCAGCTCGGCATGCTCGGATTCCCACTGCCGCCTCGGGCGTTCGTTCCTGTACAGCTGGTAGTCAGCCCGGAGCACGTTGAGGGCCAGGACTCTCGTGAGCATCTCCTGCACGAGCTCATGCCGTTCGTTCTCCCGGGCGAGCCGCCCCCGCATTCCCAGAACAACGACGACTCCCGCGGCGGCCAGGACGAAAGCGATGATGACAGCTATGGTGAGTCTTGCCCTTATCGACATTGCCTCATACTACCGGTAGATCGTCACGGCCTCGGGCTCGAGGCGTTCGAGGAACAACGGGAGCACGTAGTCGAGGTAATCAGGTACCATCCCCGCCCCGAACTGGGCGTTCTCGATCAGCCACCTTGATTCATCCTCCATCGCCAGAAGCAGGGATTGTGGGAGCTCAACCTTGAACTCGAACTTCTGGAGCATGACGTTCGTGTATCTCTCACTCAGGCCCGTCAGCTGCTGGACGATCTCGGAGGTCTTCTCCGGGTGGTCCTCGGCAAAGTGCTGCGCGTCCAGCATGGCCGCCAGGAGACGCCGCACTGCCCCGCCGTTCACATCGATGAACTCATTCCGCGAGACCAGGAGCCAATAGTACGCCTGTCCCATTTGCACATCGAAGACGTACCCGTTCGAGCCAAGGGCTTTTCTCGCTGCTTCGACGTCAGGCTCGAACAGTACTGCGGCATCCACGGTCCCGGCCTCGACGGCTTCCCTCGCCTCCCGCTCACCCATCTCCACCGTGATTATCTCTTTCTGGCCTATCCCCATCATTGAGAGGAACTTCCCGAGGGCGAACTGGTTGAAGACGCCCGGGGTCACCGCCACGCGCTTACCCCGGATGTCCCCGGGCGAGGCAATGCCCCTGTCTCTCCGGCCAACCACAGAGGTTGAGGTCCCTTCAGCAATGCTCGCGACAATGCGCAGGTCAGGCTGCGAGAAAGAGTTGGCGACGAAGGCAAACTCAGTTCCGGTCGCCACGTCCGTGTCGTCGGCCCCGAGCCCTCCTATAGCGTGATAGCCTACGTCATAATCGCGCACCGTGACCTCGAGGCCGTTCTTCTCGAACAGGTCCTGGTCCTCTGCGACGAAGATGAGCGCCGACTGCGGTCCGGGCTGCACTCCGAGGCGCAGCTTGATGGCACTTCCATCAGGATCAGTAGCTCCACCACAACCGCCGGGCAGGGCAAGGAGAGCTGTGAACAACACCGCCGCTACTATGAGAGCCCTTCCGCTACCCGTGCGTGCACATTGCATCCCTCACCGCCCATGCCGCAACGTACAGGGACTACATATTACTGCTAAACAAGCACGCGCGAAAGTACCATACATTACCAATCAGGCTGCTACCGCTAGACGTAATAGACCGACTCGGGCACGACGGTTGCCCCGAGGATCACCCCGACCAGCGATGTGACTGCCATCAGCCAGAGCCCAACACCGGGCCCCGAGGGATAGCTCTCACCGTTGATGAACACGACTACTATGTTGAAGATCGATATAAGCAGGACTAGTATCGCGCTGACCATGGCGAGGTCGCTCCCGTTCCTGTCAGCCAGCAGGATGACCGCCCCGAGCAGCATAAGGGAGCCCAGAAGTAGCGCCCAGAACCCCGTGAAGAAGAACCCCTTGTCCCACCAGGTGAACAGGAAGTTACCCTTTCCTGCAGGCGATGCGTACATGAGGCCCCACCCCGTGAGGCTCCCCGCCCATGTCAGGAACGTCGAGATTATCACCAGTATCCCGGCCCCCATGAGGAGGACGGCTCCGATGGGTGCGGCGATATTGGGCACCCTGGTCCGCCACGGACCCGCGTAGGGCTGTCCGCCACCGACTCCCACGTTTATCTCCTGGTAGGAAGGCCCGGCCACGGGCGGCTGCGCGGGCGCAACGGGTGGCGCTACCGGGGGCGCATTGCGATAGTAGCCCCTGCTGTTCCACCGCCACGGCCGCTGCCTCCTGGGGGCACCCTGTCCCTGCCGATAACCGTATGGCATCTCCCCTGCCACGATGATCACCCCGTTCCGGCCCGTTTCTTCGTGGGCTGTTCGTGTTGCCGCGGTTTGTCCCATTCGACAGGAATCGCTCAATCCTTCTTCGGGCTGTTGATTTTTTCTCAATGTTTGCAGGAGTCCTCAACCGACGTCGAATGTTAAAGGCTTCGGCAACCCGAGTGAAAGGGGATGATGAGAGTGCAGGACATCTATTCAAAGCTCATGGAGGAGCACAAGGAGGTGGAGAAGATCATGAAGGAGATCGACTCCACGACCGAGAGGGGGGTGAAAACCAGGGAGAACCTGTTCATGGAGTTGCGCGAGCATATCGTTCCACATATGAAGAGCGAGGAGAAAGTGCTCTATCCGGTTCTACTTGAACACAAGGAGCTCAAGGAGCTGACATTCGAGGGATTCGAGGAGCACGACGTGGCCATCGGCCTACTGCGGCAGCTCGACCTGACGCCCAAGAGCTCGGAGAAGTGGCATGCCAAGTTCAGCGTCTTCATGGAGAACGTGCTGCATCACGTCGACGAGGAAGAGAACCAGCTCTTTCCAAAAGCCCGCAAGGTCGTTGACGGCGATGTCTCAAAAAAGCTGTCCGAATCCTATGAGAAGGAAGAGGAGAGGCAGAAGAACAGTCTGATCAGAAGGTTCGAGAGAAAGGTCCGCGCGGCAGTCTAGCGACGCGGCAACTTGTTGGGACGGCGGCCGGTGCGGGAGGTGACTCCCAGCCGGCCGTCTTCTATTTGCTCATCAACTCTTCTTCGAGCGCTTCACCAGATAGAACGTGAGGACTGAGAGCGCTATCCCGCCGATTAGCACGATGGGATGCCGCTTCCAGAGCTGGAAGAAGTTGACGTGGAATCCCCCCTCCCTGACCAGGATTTCTTCCTCCTCAGGATTCCAGACGCGCTCTTTCGCCTTCTCCCTTGCCTCTTTGTGAAGAAGCTCTGATGGCTTGGAACCAAGCTCCTTCTCCGCTATCTTTCTGCCAATCGCCATTGTGAATACCCCCTTTCCGGCTCTTATGACTGTGGACAGTAGACATTGGTTTCGGTGCGATGTCCGCTCTTCCTTCCTCGAATCCCGGGAGCGCCCCTGGTGGCAGAGAGCAATCTGCTTCCCGGATGCAGACTCGTCCGAACCCGCCCGGGTGAATTCGAGACCGCGTTGCTCGTCCTGCCCAGACTCCGCGGGCGATCGTTGATATGGGCGTCGAAAGAGGAATTCATCTGCGGGCATTGAATTCCGCCTTCGTCTGACCAGTGCGGCACTGAGTTCGATGTTCTGCCAGGCAGAGGCCTCGCAGGAAAGGGGAATCCCATGGCGGAAGCAGGAGAACCGTTCGACATACCCCCCCAGCACCAGGAGCGGCAGCCTGGCAGGGAGACGCTGATGGAACCGAGGCCCGAGTTCGAGGACTTCGAACACAAATCCTCGGATGAGCTCAAAGGCAAGATTGCTCTTATCACAGGCGGCGACAGCGGCATCGGAAGGGCAGTCTCCGTTCTGTTCGCGAGCGAGGGAGCTGATGTCTGCATTGTCTACCTCGAAGAGCACCAGGATGCCAGGACGACCGCGGGCAGGGTCAAGGAGTTGGGAAGGGAGGCCCTTCTGGTCAGCGGCGACATCGGGGATGAGGAGTTCTGCGCCGAAGCAGTGGACAGGACCCTCGGCAAGTTCGGGCGGCTCGACATACTCGTAAACAACGCCGGCTGGCACGTCTCGCAGAACGGTCTCGAGAATATATCGTCCGAGCAACTGGAACACACTTTCAGGACGAACATCTTCTCGATGTTCTACCTGACCAGGGCCGCGCTGCCACACCTGAAGGAGGGCTCTTCAATAATCAACACAACGTCGGTCACGGCCTACAAAGGCTCGGGGCACCTCATCGATTACGCGGCGAGCAAGGGAGCCATCGTCTCCTTCACCAGATCTCTCGCTGTCTCACTCCTCGAAAGGAAGATAAGGGTGAACGCCGTTGCCCCAGGACCCGTGTGGACACCTCTGATACCATCAGGGATGCCCATCGAGTATGTAGGCGCGGAGTTCGAGGACAGGTCCCCGATGGAGCGCGTAGGACAGCCGAGAGAGATAGCGCCATCGTTCCTGTTCCTGGCGTCGGACGATTCGACCTACATGACCGGCCAGGTGCTCCACCCGAACGGCGGGACCGTCGTCAACGGCTGAGCCTACGGCGACCACTGCTTCAGACCCAAGGCCGCCGGTCCGTGCAGGACAGATCCGTCCTTTGCAAACCTCGAGCCGTGACACGGGCAGTCCCAGCTCTCCTCCGCCGCGTTCCAGGTCACCAAGCACCCCAGGTGCGTGCAGAATGGAGAGACGCAATGGTGAACTCCGTCAAGGCCGTGGTATGCCGCGACTTTCGTGCCGTCGACCGAGACGATCCGGGCTTCGCCGGCCCTGAGGTCTTTCCACCGGCTTCTCGCGAGCGCCCTCTTGATGTGTCCTCGGGCAAGCCATCCAGAAACATTGGCATTTTCGACGATAAACCTCCTGGCAGCGTGCCAGGACAACCTGTGATGGTGGTTGAAGACATCCGCCCAGGGGTTTGTCCTGCCGAGTATCGCATCCGAAAGGATCATTCCCGAGACTGTCCCATTGGTCATGCCCCAGCCCTGGAAGCCCGTGGCTACCAGCACGCGATTTCTCCCTGCCTTCAACTCCCCGACCATGGGCAGCCGATCCATGGTGTAACAATCCTGCGTCGACCACCTGTAGTCAAAGGAATCCAGATTATGCGCATGAGCCGTCCGCTTCTCGAGGTCGAGGTACCTCTCGACGGTGTCTGCAGCCTGGCCGGTCTTGTGGGTGCCGTCTCCTGTGATGCCCACCATATGTTTCCCATCTTCCTGCAGGCGAAAGGAGTCAGTCCCGGAGCCGTTATCTGCGCTGTTGACCAGGATGTCATCGGGCTTGCCCGAGGTCCGCGCTGCGTAGCAATACGAACGCTTCTGGTAGATCCTGGCAAAGTAGAAAGCTGGATCAATAAACGGGAAGTGCGTTGCCACAACGACGTAATCCGAAGTCACACGGCCGTGCGGCGTGATTACCTGATAACTTCGACCCTCTTCAAGGCCGACGGCTCTTGAATCCTCAAATACCCGCCCTCCAAGCCGCTCGAACGAATCCAGCAAAGCCATTAGATAGCGTCTGGGGTGAAACCTCGCCTGGTCTGCATACTTGAGCGCCAGACGGTCGCCCAGCGAACCGCCGGCGCGCTCCACCGAGACCGGCAGGCCGAGACCACCCGCCAACTCGGCTTCGCCCTCGATTTCGTTCGTTGCAGCCCTGTGCCCCGCAAGCAAGAAGAGCGGCACCCGCTTGAACTGGCAGTCAATCTCTTCTGTCTTGACCAGTCCCTCGATCAAATCGATGGCCGACTGGCCGGCTTCCCCGTACAACCGGGCGCGTTCGGGCCCGAAGGTGGTCCGCAGGTGGCCATAGATGAAACCATGCCCGGATGTCACCTTGCCGGTCGTCTGCCCGCTCACTCCGTGTGCCACCCTGTCTGCGTCGAGGAGCACAACAACGGCCCCGGAGCGCGCGAGGAGAAAGGCGGTTGTGATGCCTGCAATCCCCGCGCCTATGACCGTGACGTCAGCATCGGCCACTCCTCGCAGCTCATTCCTTTCGGGCCTCTCGGTCGTCGTGGCGATCCAGTACGAACGTGGTTTCCCCTTTATATCCTGGATACCGGCCATTCCACCCCTGTCCTTCATCCAAACCACCTCGGCTTACCTGGTATGCGTCTCAAGGCACGGGAGAAGGCTTATTTCTTCTTTTTGGGGACCCTGGCGCCTTTCTCGCGGGCCTCCGAGAGCCCGATTGCTACTGCCTGCTTCTTGCTTCTGACCTTCTTTCCGCTCCCGCTTTTCAGCTCGCCGCGCTTGTACTTGTGCATGGCCTCTTCGACCGACTCCTGGGCCTTCTTGCTGTACTTGGCCATCGCTCACACCTCCCTCGCCGATAATGGTTCAGATCAGATCATGTAGAGTACCGCGATCGTTGCGATTGAAGCCCCCGCGAAGGCAAAAGCCGCCCATCCGAATACCTTCACCCAAACCGGATTTGTCTTCGCGCCCATTATCCGTGGATCATCTCCAAGCCTGAGGAGCAGAAACAGTATCGGCACAGACACCAGGCCGTTGATGAATGCTGAGTAATAGAGCGCCTTGATGGCGTTTATTCCCACCAGGTTCAGCAGGAGGCCTAGACCGAAGGCCAGGACAATTAGCAAGTAGAACACTCTGGCCCGCGTGAACTTCTTTCCGAGGCCTTCCCGCAGCCTGAAGAGCTCCGCCAGGGCGTAAGCGCTGGCCCCTGCAAGCACCGGCACCGCAAGCAGTCCGGTGGTGATTATGCCGGCAGCGAACAGCAGTGAGGCATAACCTCCGGCGAGAGGCTTCAGCGCGTTCGCGGCTTGCTGCGCTGACTCTACATTCGTTATGCCGTTCTCATGCAGCGTCTGGGACGTGGTGATGATGATGAATAGCATCACAACCTGGCTGAGCAGCATACCTGTGAAGACGTCTTTTCGCATGTTCTTGAGCTTCCGCCGTTGAGGAGCTTTATTTCCGGACCCGGACTCGTCATCGACGGCCTGCTGTTCGACCTCCTGCGAAGCCTGCCAGAAGAAAAGGTAGGGCGATATGGTAGTCCCGAATACGGCGATCATCGCGAACAGATACTCCCTGTCGAACGAGATCGAAGGAACCAGCGTGTCTTTGACGACGCGCGCCCACGATGGATCCGTCAGGAACCCGGTTATGACATATGCGAAAAGTGTCACGGTCAGATACTTGAGGTACTTGGAGTACTGCTCGTAGGGCACAAGTATCTCGAGCGACATCATGACTATTGCGATGATGACGGCAGAGAGAACGAAATTCACCGGGAGCACGAGCCTGATTGAGGCGGCCATCGCCTGTATATCAGCCCCTATGTTTGCGACGTTCGCTACGACCAGCATCATCACAAGGACTCCGACGGTGATCCTGCTATACCTCTTCTGAAGAGAAGCCGCAAGACCCTCCCTCGTGACGATGCCTATCCTGGCGCATGCCTCCTGCACGGCGCTCATCATCGGAAGCTGCCACAGCGCCATCCACAGCAACTGCGTACCGAATGCTGCGCCGACCGAGGAGTACGTGGCTATCCCACCCGGGTCGTCGTCGGACGCGCCGGTGACAACTCCAGGGCCCAGGCGCTTCAGGAACGCCCAGAAGATACGGAGCGGATTGTTCTTACCGCCTTCAGCAGAAGAGTCGTTGCCGGTATCTCGCTCCTCTGTTATCTCATCGGCTCGCAAGGTATCAACCCGCCTGCTCGCCGCCAGGATCTCCAGCCGCCTCCGCCCGCGCGATAACCTCGTGTTCCGGGCGGCTGAGCTCCGGGCTCTTTCTTTCAGCGACGGTGCTCGTAGATTCTGTGAACATCTCCTCAACGACACTCCGTTGCTTCTCCTGGAGAGCCTCCAGGGCGCCCTTCATCCTGCCGGCATCGAACTGCTCGAGGAACGCGTAGAGGTCCTCTTCCTCCTGGTCGATATGGTCGAAGAACAGTTGACGCAGGACCCTGAACTGCGCGGCCCATCGCTCTTCGTTATTACGTTCCTCATCGATGTCGCCGATGATTATCGAGGCCATGCGGTGGACCTCGTAGGCCATGTAGGTGAACAGCCTGGCATCCTCGTTCTCGAGCAGGAGCGGGTAGAAGATCTCTTCCTCCGACTTCATGTGCGGCACAAGCAGCTTTTTCAAAGCCGTGAAAGCCTCAGCCTTGTTGCCGTCACGCCTGGTTGTTTTTTCCTCGAGTTCAGAGATGAGCTTCCTTAACTCCGTATGCTGTTTCTCGAGGAACGAGAGAAGTTCGTGCATTTTGATCCCCTCCAGTTGCCCTCCCTCGAATTCGAGTGCCTTCTCCTTATCCCTTTTCGCAGATGGTCTATTTGTGTTTTTTTCAGAGATTCAGGAGGGATTGCATCAGGCTCACCGTATCCCCCCTGCCGAGGGTATTTGTACGCGCAACTCTTGGGTGGGTGCGGCAGGGGGCAATCGGCTGAACAGCGAAGGAGGTGCACTTGATATGTTATGGTGGGCACTCGTTTTCCTGATCGTGGCGATAATAGCGGCGGTCTTCGGATTCGGCGTTGTCGCGGGCACGGCAGCCTGGATCGCAAAGATACTCTTCATCATCTTCGTGATCCTGTTGATTGCCTCGCTCCTGCTGAACTGGCGCGGCAGGGGACACGCCGTCTGAGATCTGATACATCCACAGAGCGATAGTACGGCCGGCGGTCGACTCTGCTATGTCGACCGCCGGTCCTTACGCGTGTGAGGGGAGCATTACAGAAAGTCGATTCTTTCCGCCATACTCTCGCGAGTTGTGATAGCGTTCTCGCGGCAGTCCATACGAGGCAGAAGGGCGGAAGACATGCTCAAGAAGGTCCAGCTCGGGGTCCTGCTTTCGGCGATGGAGTTCCTGGAGGCTCACCCGCTGCTGGTGCGCATCTTTCTGAGGCCGGTCTCGAGGCTGCCACTCCTGTCGAGGAAGCTGATGGTGCTGCCACGGGCGTTCATGGGCTCGACCGCGTTCGAGATACACGATGTGGACCTGGCGCGCGGGCGCATCGGCATCGGGGGCGTGGAGGAGATCATGTTCGGGGCCAAGATAGCCGAGCAGCTCCACCTGGTCCTGGAGAAGAGGCTCGGCGACGAAGGTACCGCCGAGGCGCTCTACGAGCTGGGGTACAACCTCTGCAGGTGGGAGGTCGCGACCGCCCTGGGCGGCGGGAAATGGGCGCCTCGCCTCCTGGTGCCCCTCATAGCCAACAGCACCATTATCGACGACGTGCGCTCCGACCCGGTGCTCGCCCGGTTCTTTATCAAGGTCATGAACATGGTGTCGCGCCTCATAACCGACGAGGGCGGCTGGGGGCATCTCGATTTCGACGGGGTCGCTGGAAGCCCGATGCGGGTGGTGCTCCACAACTCGCAGGAGGCAAGCTGGCTGAAGCCTTCAGACGGGCCCGTGTGTCACCTGTACGCGGGTATCGTAGCGGGCTATACAAGCGCTATAAGCGGCGAGGAGCTCCGCGCACGCGAGGTTGAGTGCCTCGCCGCCGGAGCCCCTCACTGCGTCTTCGAGATAAAGAGGTAACGCAAAACGGGGTCAGGTCGATTGTTGCATTTGCCCTTTGTGGCAGTAGCACGGGCGAACTTATGCAACATCTCGCGCTATTTGCCCTCGACAAGCGCCGCGAAGCGGTCCATGGACTCGGTCGCCCCTGCTTCCATCATGTCGCCCTGAAGTGCGCCGTCACGCTCCTCGAGCGTCTGGAACACGTCTGAGACTGTCATCTTCGTCTTTCCGTCCATCTCCTCCAGGCGTACGGTCTCGAGCATCACGTGGCCGGGCATTCCCTCCCACTCGAACGTATATACGAGCTGTTCCGGCGAGACCATGTGATAAACGCCGTTAAACGCGTCCTCGTGCCCCTCCTCGTCGCGCTGCACGTAGCGCCACATGCCACCGGGTCGGGCGTCCATCTTCTCGACGGTCGTGGTCAGGGCGCTCGGGCCCCACCACTGCGGCACCATCTCCGGGTCGGTGACCGCCTTGAAAACGACATCGCGCGGCGCGTCGAATACCCTGGACATAATGACGTCCTGCCTGCCTGGCTCGGCCGTGAACTCTGTTTTCGACATTGCTCGCTCTCCTCTCCGGGACGCAGTGTGCTTGCGGTTGCCTCGAATCATGTTCAATAGCTTCGGGTGCATTCCTGCCCGCTGGAGAGCCTTTTCAGCCGGGGGTCGGCAGGAGCGTGCACATGCTTCCACGCTTGCCTTATCATTGTCCCAGGCCACAACCCGGGAGATGTGAGATGAACCTCTCTGATTTCGTCACCGACGCCGCCCTGCGCGCGCCGGATGACCCTGCTCTTCTCTTCGGTGAGACCTCGTTCTCGTTCGGCGAGCTGGACCGGGAGATCGACGCGCTGACCGGAGGCCTGGCCCGGCTCGGCCTCACTGTCGGGGACAGGTGCGTCGTGATGATGCCCAACTCGCCGGGATTCATCATGGCTTACTACGCCCTTGCGCGGATGGGCGCCGTCACGGTCCCGGTTAATCCCGTCTACCGGCGGGGCGAGCTCGAGCACATCTTCAGCGACTCGGGAGCCCGGGGGTTCATCGGGCATGCCGACTTCCTCGACGAGCCCGCACCCGTGATAGCCTCGCTCCCGGAGATGAGCATCCTTGCCGTAGAGGGCGGAAGCGCGCCGGATGGGTTCGCGCGGCTCGACGAGCTGTTCGACCGCGGGAGAGAGGGCGCCACCGCCCGGACGGACGCGGGCGACCCCTGCTCCATAATCTATACGAGCGGCACCACCGGCCTTCCCAAGGGCGCGGTGCTCACACACGGAAGCCTGTCTGGTGACGTGAGGTCGGTTGCCGGGCTGCGCACCCACCAGCCGGGAGACGTCGTCATCGGGGTCCTCCCGCTGTTCCACATCTACGGGCAGATACACGTGGTGAACCTCTCTATGATGAGCGGGCTCACGGTGATGCTGTTCGACCGCTTCGACCCCGACCGGGTGATTGAAGCCATCGAGCGCGAGAAGAGCACCGTCCTCTACGCTGTGCCGACCATGATAAACAGGCTCGTCGAGGTGGCCTCACAGCGGCCGCTCGAGCGCTCGAGCCTCCGGTTCTGCGTCTCTGGTGGGGCGAGCCTGCCGGTCGAGGTCCTCAAGAGGTTCGAGGAAGCTTTCGGCACCTGGATAATGGAGGGTTACGGCCTCACCGAGTGCTCTTCCACGTGCCTGGAGAACTGGCCCGGGCAGACCAGGGCCGGCTCCATCGGCTTCCCGACCCCGGGATTCGAGGTCCGGATCGTAGATGAGGAGGACCGTGACGTCCCGCAGGGAGAGGTCGGGGAACTGGTCGTGCGCGGCCCGGGGGTCATGAAGGAGTACCTCAACCAGCCCGAGGCCACAGAAAAGGCGCTTAGCGGGGGGTGGCTCCATACCGGCGACCTCGCGAGCCGGGACGAGGACGGCTATGTCTTCATCGTGGACCGCAAGAAAGACCTCATCATCCGGGGCGGCTACAACGTATACCCGCGCGAGGTCGAGGAGGTGCTCTACTCACACCCCGCAGTTCTGGAAGCGGCCGTTCTGGGAATCCCTCACCCGGACCTCGGCGAAGAGGTTGCCACCGCGGTAGTGCTCAAGCCCGGCGAGGGCGCGACCGCCGAGGAGCTCAGGTCCTTCGTGAAGGAGCGCATCGCGCCTTACAAGTACCCGCGGGTCATCGCGTTCGTTGACGAGCTGCCCAAGAGCTCCACGGGCAAGATACTGAAAAGGGAGATAGACCTCGGGGATTAGCCCGCTTCCCCCGGGCGGTTCCTGCCGAGCGCCTCGTGGGCGCCCGCCCACTCCTCGGATGCGATGGCGCCTATCAGTGATATCTCGCCCGCCAGGACCACCCCGGTGCATATCTCGGCGAACTTGAGCGCATTTCCGGCCCCCCTGCACCCGAGTATCCCCAGGCACTCGCTCTGCGTAGGGAGGCCCGTCCCTCCCCCGACCGTCCCGACAATGAGGGACGGGAGAGTGGCCGCCACATACAGCCCCGCGGCGGAAGCGCGGACGTCCAGGAGGTCGGCGTGGGACTCCGCGACGTTGGCCGGGTCGTTCCCGCAGGCGATGAAGAGAGCCGCGAGCCCGTTTGCCGCGTGGAAGCCGTTCGAGACGCAGCCGGCGTAGATAGCGCTCAGGTTTCCGTTCAACATGTGCTCGCAGACGATGTCAGGGCTCGTCCTTAGCCGGTCCTCGAGCACCGCCGCAGGTATGTCCACCTCGGCGGTCACCTTCTTCCCCCGGCTCTTGAGCACGTTAACGCGCGAGTACTTCTTGTCGGTGCAGAACTTCGAGGAGAGGTTGAACGACTCGATCTCGTCGGCTCCCGGGTACGATTCGCGGATGTCAAGGCACACCTGGTAGGTAGCCGCGTTGACCATGTTCTGCCCCGCCGCGTCCCCCGTGTGGAACCCGAACCGCACGTATACGTTCCGGCCCAGGTTGTAGGTGTCTATGTCAGTGAGCCTGCCGTGTTTCGTGGTCTTCGACGCGCTCGCCTCCAGGGCCGAGCGGTTCTCGCGGAGCCAGTCGGTAAACCTCCGGGCGCCCTCGAGCGAATCGAAGCGGAACATCGGCGCGCGCTGCATGTGGTCGCTGAACACCGCGGCCCGGCACCCGCCGGACTCCCTTATTACGCGCATGCCCCTGTTGTACGAGGCCACCAGCGAGCCCTCGGTGGTGGCGAGGGGGATGTCGAAGCTGCCGCGGGCGTGCGCGCCCTCGATGAGCAGCGGGCCCGCGAGGCCGACCGGCACCCTTGCAGTCCCCAGGTAGTTCTCGATGTTGCCCTTCACCGAGCCGCCCGGGTAGCTGTCCCTCTTCAGCCACTCGATAGACAGGCCTTTCTCTTCGAGGTATCTCTGCCTCTCCAGCACTTCGGCCTCGTCGCTGCCGTGGGCGCGCGCGCCTTCTACGTCTGACATGTGACCATCTCCAGGTGCCCGTGAGCAGCCGCCTGCGGGTTGCGGCCGCCGCCTTCGCGTCCTGCTACTCAATCCTGTTATTATCACCACGAAAAGCGCGAAAGCAATGGCAGGACAGCGGGACAGGAAGGTAAGCGAAATGGAACAGGAGCGGGGTGGGCATTACAGTTACGCGCTGAGGTACGCCTGGCTGACGTCGGTCTATGACCCGGTGGTGCGCTGGACGTGCCGAGAGACGAAGTTCAAGAGCGACCTCGTGCGGCAGGCGCGGCTGGCGCCCGGTGACCGGGTGCTCGACCTCGCCTGCGGAACGGGGACGCTGACGGTGATGCTGAAGAAGGTGGGCCCCGGAGCCGATATCACCGGCCTCGACGGCAGCGAGGGCATTCTGGACATCGCCAGGCGGAAGGTCGCCGAAGCCGGGGTTGACGTGACTTTCACGCACGCGCTCTCCTACGACATGCCTTTCGAGGACTCGACGTTCGACCGGGTCCTTTCGAGCTTCTTCTTCCACCACCTGGACACCATCGACAAGATAAGGACCCTCGAGGAGGTCAGGAGGGTGCTTGTCCCGGGAGGCGAACTGCACATCGCCGACTGGGGCAGGCCGCCGAACTTCCTGTTCAGGTTGGCATTCGGGGTGGTCCAGCTGCTGGACGGGTTCAGGACGACCCGCGAAAGCGTGGCGGGTCTGCTGCCCGACTACATGGGAGATGCCGGGTTCGAACTGGTGCTCGAGACCGGCCGCGTGCTGACGCCTCTCGGGAGCGTGTCGCTGTACTCGGCGGTTAAGCCGGGCATGGCCGCATAGGGCTACAGGCTGTACTCGTCCCTGAAGAACTCGACCCAGGGCTTGAAGGCCTCTATCTCCTCGGAGGCCATGTCGTCCAGGAATATAGTCGGGACCCCGGTTACGAGCTCAACAAGGCGGGTCGCGGCCTTCGAGAAGCGCACTATCGTAGGCAGGTCGCCCCGGAGCTTTATCTTGCCCTGCATCAGGGCCTTGACCACGTCCACCTCTCCGGCCATGACCTGCTTCCACCTGCTGTAGCTCGAGGTAAGCAGGAAGTCTCCCGCCTCGCCCACGTCCGCCGGCACGAGCCGCATCGAGCGGCAGTCGCCGTGCCACAGGTCCATCATCAGGTACATGTCCTCATCGAGACCCACGTCCGGGTCGGCAAGGACATGGATGACGACGCTCCCTTCCCAGGCACTCGCGAGCTCCCTGTAGGTTGCATCGCCGCGGATGCGGCTTTCGTAGGCGTGTATCCATGACGGCGTGCCCATGATATAGGGCTCCGTCTCAACGTCGAACATGTCCAACATGAGCTGCGTGAAGGAATCCTGCCACTCCTGTGTGCCGTAAGCGTAAGACATCGCCTACCTCCCCGTAATCCGTGGTGGCCCCCGGTTGACCTCACGAAGAAGCTTAAGACAACTAGACACGTCTGTCTAGACCCATATGTCATTTAATGAAGGGGTCAGGCCCCCCGATACTTAAATCTTGGAGATGCGAAGCCTAGGAACGATAAGAGCGCGGGCTCTAAGCCCGCGCCCTTCATCTATCTCCGGTCAGATGCCTGGACTTAAACTCTCAGGCCTGACCTGGTTAAAGCTCAAGGTAGGAAGCGGCGAAGAGCGTCTCCTCGTGGAAGAGCTTCACGGTCTTCTTGATCGCGAGCTGCTGCGGGTCGTTCAGGTCGAGTTCGCCCTCCTTGAGGCCCTCCGCGATGAGCGCCCACTCGTACTCGGGGCTCTCCTCACGCGCCACCGCCATCAGCTTCTCGTCGTTGGGGTCGACTATGGCCGCGTCCATGCCGTGGCCCATAAGAACCGCAAGGTAGATCCGGTTTACGAACTCTGCGTTCTCAGTGGTCAGGCCGCATTTGTTGCTGACGTTGGACAGGCCGCAGATGAGGTGCGGTTTCTCGGGGAGCTCGCTGAACATCTGGGTCGCCTTGACGAGGTTATGGACCTGGTCCTGCGCCACGCCGATGGGAAGGACTATCGGGTCGATCCAGTAGTCGTCGTGTCCGATGCCCGCCGCCTCGAACGCCATCATGAGGTTGTAGCCGTTCGTCACGCGCTCGTTATCATCGCGGGGGACGCCCGCCTCACTGGTGCACAGGCCAACGACCTTGGCCTTGTACTCGAGCGCCAGCGGGATGAGCCTGTCCATGCGCTCCTGCACGTTAGATATCGAGTTGATTATCTTGGGGTTCTTGCCCACCTGGAGGCCGGCCTCCATAGCGTCCATGTTCATGGTGTCCAGGGACAGCGGGAGGTCGGTGACCTCTTCGATTGTCTCCACCATCCACTGCATCAGCTCGGGGCCGTTCTTGGTGGCGGGCCCGAGGTTTATGTCTATTGCGTCCGGCCCTCCCTTGAGCTGCAGGGTCACCATGTCCTGGATCGGTCCCTTGTCACGCGCGACCATCGCGTCCTTTATCTTGGTCGTTATGACATTGACCTTCTCTGCGACGATGTACATCTCTACCTCCTTGCCATCTCCTGTCTCGAAAAACTTGTTACTGCTCAGCCGCCGGCGCGGGCGGCGTCAAACATCTCATGGGCGAAGTACGAGCTTCGCACCAGCGGCCCTGAGGCCACCCCCTCGAAGCCCATGGCCAGCGCCCTCTCCTCGATCGCCTCGAACTCCTCTGGCTCCCAGTAACGGGCTACAGGCAGGTTCTCCTCCGCCGGCCTCAGGTACTGACCCGCCGTGAGAAACCGACAGCCGGCGTCAAGCAGGTCGCCCATCAGCTCGTCTACCTCTCCAGCCGACTCTCCCAGCCCCACCATGAAGCCGCTCTTGGTGGCAAGCCCCGCGACCGCGGCCCTGGAAAGCACGGCGAGCGACCTCCGGTAGTCGGCCTGAGGCCGGACCGCCGGATACAGCCTGCGTACGGTCTCGATGTTGTGGTTGAAGACGTCCGGGGCGGACTCTATCACCCTGTCGATGTCCTCGACGCACCCTCCGAAATCCGGGACCAGGACCTCCACTGAAGCGCCGGGCAGAGCCACCCTGACCGCCTCGACCGTGGCGGAGAAGTGGCCCGAGCCCCCATCGGGGAGGTCGTCCCTCGTCACCGAGGTTATCACGACGTGCTCGAGGCCCATCGCCGCCGCCGCTCCGGCCAGGCGCTCAGGCTCTCCGGCGTCAAGAGGCCCAGTCCCTCCGTTCGGGATCGCGCAGAACCCGCAGTCCCTGGTGCAGCGGTCGCCCATTATCATGAACGTGGCCGTCCCGGCCGCGTAGCATTCCCCGCGGTTGGGGCACCGGGCCCCGACGCAGACCGTGTTCAGCCGCTGCTCGGCAAGGACTCCCTCGACCATGCTCAACTCCGGCCCGCATCTCACGGGCCGGTGCATCCAGCGCGGCATCCTGCCCGCCGCTGCACGGTCCTCTGAGGCCTTATGCATCGCCGAAGTACCTCCCGCGGAGGAGCTTCGAGACCTCAACGGTCATCGCGAGCGCTCTCTCGGCGGAATTCACGTCAGTGGGCCCCAGTCCGCAGGCCGGCGTCACGAGTGATCGTATTGCCAGCGTCTCGCGGTCGAGGCCCCTCGCCTCCAGGGTGTCGAACGCGGATTCGACCGTCGCGGCGACGCTCTCGGCCCCCTGGGAGCTGACCGCTTCGCTGTCGGGGACCACGCCCCACGCGATGGTCCCTCCCCTTTCAAGGTGCTTCGCTATATCCTGGTCGTACGCCAGGAATCCTTCGAGGTACTCGAAGCCGTCCATGTTGACCAGGTCCACCCCGGTCTGGAACACCGCCGACCAGTCGGTGTTCCCGCAGCAGTGTATGCCTGTTATGTCAGCTCCACAGCCCCTGAGGACCGCCCCGATGTGCCCGACCACCTGCTCCCTGCTCACCGGTATCAGCGCCGAGCCGACCGAGACGAGGTACGGCTCGTCGACGAACAGTATCACCTTCGATTCGGGGGCCGCGCGCCTGAGGGCCTCGACCTGCCACCTCGCCTTGAGGGGCAGCCCCTTGGAGATTACCTCCTCGAGTGTCTCGTCGTAGAGTGACGCCCTCCTGGCGTGGTCGGTGACCGTGAGCCCGAACGATATCGGTCCGGTGACCTGGCCCTTGACGACCGGGTTTCGGGCCAGCTCGCCGGCCAGGGAGCCAGTCATCAACTCCAGCCCGGAGGCGTGCGACCCGCTCATGGCGAACCGTTCGATGTCCTCGTCGATCACCGCCTGGTAGAACGGCTCGAGCTCCTCGGAGAAGCCCGTGCGCGTGTCGAACCACACCTGCTCGGTCTCGGTGTCTACCTTCACCCCGGGAAGCCCCTCGGTGTACTGGACGTACATATTCTCGAGGAAGCTCCTCTTGACCAGCTGCGGCCAGGCCGGTATCTCAAGCCCCAGCATCAGCCGGCAAGCCTCCTCCACGTCCGTGTGGGGGAGGCTGCCAATCGCCGTGGCCGCGAACCGTGGTTCAAACTCCATCAGGCGGCCCTTCCGTCAAGCGCTTGTCACGCCAGTGTTCCGTCTGATGCCGACCGGAGGTCGGCGTTACAGCGCGTTTATGTCGAGCTCGGCTTCCTCGAGGATGCGGGGGACGACGCCCTCCTTGCCGATGGCCATGATATGCACGCCGTCGGCCAGGTTCTCCTCGCGGATGCGCTTGATGTGCCTCGCCATTATCTTGATGCCCGTGTCGATGGCCTTGCCCTTCTCCGAGGCCGCCATCTCGTCTATCAGGTCCTGCGGCACGGTGACGCCCGGCACGTTCGCGTTCATGTACTTGGCCATGCCCGCGCTGGTCAGGAGCACCAGGCCCGCCTGGAGCTTGACCGGGTACTGCCTGGCTGTCTTCATGAACTCCGCGAAGTTGTCCATGTCGTAGATCGCCTGGGTCTGTATCCACTGGGCGCCGGCCTCGACCTTCTTCTCGAACTTGATGAGCTGTGGCTCGATCGGGTGGGCCTCAGGCGTGACGATGGCGCCCTTGAAGAACTTCACCGGCGCGTTCATCTCGTTGCCGCCAAGGTCCATGCCCTCTTCCATGCCCCTTATCATGTTGAGAAGCTGTACGCTCTCGAGGTCGAATACCGACTTGGCGTCCTTGTGGTCGCCGACCGGCACCGAGTCGCCGGTCAGGCACAGTACGCTTCGCACGCCGCGCGTGTAGGCGAACAACAGCTCGTTCTCGAGTGACATGCGGTTGCGGTCACGGCAGGTGATCTGCAGGTTGGGCTCGCCGCCCCGCTCGAGTATCATGAGCGCCGTCGCGAGCGACGGGTACCTCATCACCGAGCTCTGGTTGTCGGTGATGTTCATGGCGTGGACCTTGTCCTTGAGAAGGTCTATGTGCTCGATGACCTCCTCCACGTCGGGACCCTTCGGCGGCCCGATCTCGCCTGACACCAGGAACTTGCCGCTCGCGAGCACCTCCTCTATAGAAGGATGGGCGTGCTTGATGTTGAGCTCTTTCCATACGGTCTCTACACTCATGCTACTCACCGCCCTTCTCGCGCTCGAGCACGATCCTGCCCGGCTTGAGCTCCGGGTTCCAGTTCTTGGGCGGCTGGTACTCCTTCATCTTGCTGAGCTTGCCTTCCTTCTCGAGCTGCTGGTAGATGAGCGTCCAGGCGCAGTCCTTGTCGGGGTCGACCTCGCACTTGCCCTCGTTGGTCCCCCCGCACGGGCCGTTCAGGATGCCCTTGTGGCAGCGGGTGACCGGGCACACCGCGCCGGTCATGTCGAGGATGCACTCGCCGCACAGGCGGCACTTCTCCTCGAACTGTCCCACGCGCATGACATTGCCCAGGAACATGGTGTCGTTCGCCGGGAAGACTGGCTTGTCCGTCCCGGAGCGCGCAGACTGGGTGCCGGCGCCGCATGACATCACCATCACCGCGTCGGCCTTTTCCAGCTCGTCCTTGTGAGCGCGGAACTCTTTCTTGAGGTCCAGCTCATGACAGCCGGTCTCCATGATGACGTTGCCCGTTACCGTCTTGCCCTCGGCGGTGAGTTTCTCGGTCATCTCCTTGACCTGGTCCTCGCCGCCTGTCTGGCACACGGTGGCGCAGTCACCGCAGCCGACCAGGAAGACGCTCTTTGCGTCCTCGAGCTCTTTGAGGATTACCTCAAAGGCCTTTGGTCTAGTTACGATCATTTGCTCCTCCTATACGTCCAACTGGGTCTTCATTCCGTCATAAAACGCAACAAAGTGACCTGACCCCGATTTTGCGTTACTGGGCGACCATGTTGCGCAGGTACGTCGATATGTCGGCTGCCTCGCGCGGCCCCACCAGGATCTCCCACTCGGGGAGCTCCTCGTCCAGCTCTCCGGATATCTGCGCTACGTAACCGGGGATGACGAGCTTGCGGTGGTTGACCTTGTCGGCTATGCCCGACGTGTTGATGAACTTTGCTATGATGTCCGGCACGAACTTGCCGGCAGCCCAGGCCGTGAGGACCGACTGGCCCTCCGAGTCGACGATGCCCAGCCACGAGTCGACCTTGCTCGCCTCTATCTCGCCGGAGACGATGAAGTACGTCAGCGAGAAGTTGGTCGTCACCAGGACCGGGGAGTCCGGGCCCGGCGAGCCGATCTCGTAGAACTTGGCGTCGACGGCCATCGGCTTCTGCGGGTCGGTGTAGATGTTCTGTATCTCGACCTGCAGCGGGTACTGCATCCAGGCGTCCGGGTCGGAGGTGACCACGATGCCCGCGTACTTGGCGATGTAGATGCCCGCCAGCGCACCCTCGAAGTAAGCGTCGTCCGTCTCTTCACACGGGAACACTATGGTCGGGAACCCGAACGGCTTGAACTTGGAGTTGAGCGCCCCGCGCCTGATGGCGATAAGTGCCTCGAGCGTACTCTTGAGGTCGCGGGTGCCCGGGTCGAGCACCAGGTTCTTGAGCTCCATGCCCATCGCCTTTTCGGAGAGCTCGGCAAGCGAGTCGACCCCGTCACCCTTCACGACCAGCGGCAGGTTCTTCTCTTTGGCGAGAGCGCCCATCGCGTCGAGGTTGGCGGCGGTCGCCGCGTAGAGTAGCGGGTTCTTGTCGCCGACGGCGTCCACCGCGGCCTTCATGACGTCCACGTCCTCGCTCATCGGCATGAGGGCGAGGTCGGACATCCCCGCGATCTTCTTGAGCACCTCGGCGAACTTGGCCCCGTCGCCGGACTCGCACTTGACCGCCAGGAGCTTGACCTCGAGCTGCTGGCCTACCCTCTCCCAGGAATCCTTTGTCGCTGCTTCCACCTTGGCCGTGAGCTCGTCGTCCGCCATTGCGTCGGATACCATGATGGCCATCCCGGTGGGATTCACGAACCTCTTCTCGTGGCGGAACAGTACCAGCTCCGCGCCCGTCTTGAACTCCTTGGCTCCCTGCCCGACGAGGACCTCGGCGATCGGAGGCGCCGCGGCGTCAGCCAGGGCGTCCTTTGTCTCGTCCGAGACGTACGGGCACTCCTCGAGCTTCGCCTGTCCGCCGGCGAGCTTCATGGCGAAAGCCAGGCACGTGGGCACCTTGCACTCACCGCAGTTCGTCTTCGGGAGCAGCTTGAAAATATCGAGACCGCTCAGTGCCATCTCCCTACTCCTTTCCTTTTCCTTTTATCTTCTGTCGTGTTTGTCTCATGTCGAACTCCCGGCCTTCCTCCCCCGCGGGGGAGGAAGGCAGCGGAGGGTATCGGGTTATCAGAACATCGGGTCCATCGTGAGCGCCGGGTGGCCCTTCTCCTCGAGGAACGGGAGTATGGCCTCCTCGGTCACGCCCACGGTCTCATCGGCTATCTTGTCGATGAAGTCGGGCGTGCCGAGGTCTTCGGCCCTCTTGTCGAGCTGGTCGCGCAGGGTCTCTTTGAGCTCCTTCGGCATCCAGACCACACGGTGGAATCCCCCGTCGGCGCTGATGAACTTCTTGGAGGTGATGTACACCTTCCCGATGCCCACGAAGCCGGGTGTCACGTTCCCGCCTCCGACCGAGCCCGCCAGCGTGGAGAACGACATCCCGCAGGGGGTCTCCTTGCCGGTGAACTCGCGGTTGACGATCATGACCCCGTTGCACATGGGCAGGAACGCCACGATGCACTCGAAGCAGCCGCACGATGTCATGGGGTCTTCCATCATGGTGTAGGCGTTGAACTTGTCGAGCTTCTGGCCCGAGTTGTTCCAGACGAACTCGTTTACGTTCTTCCACTGGCCCTTGGCCTCGTCGATGACATCGCCCTTCGGGATGGGCTGGTTCGGACCGGTCGGGTCGATCTCGTAGGCAGCCTTGCAGTCGAGCCAGTTGTAAGCGCCGCACAGGCCGAGGCGCTCCGGCGTGACCACGCAAACGTGCGTGGGAGCGAACGACTGGCATAGCGTGCAGGAGTAGAAGATGTCGGTGGTCTCGTCTATCATGCCCGCGGTGCGCTCGTCGCGGAAAGCGTACTTGTCGCGCGCCTTCTGCAGCCACTCTTCGGTGTCCTCAGGGTTGGTGTAGATGGTCACTTCGACCTTGTCGACTATGGCCGGGAACTCACCGAGCAGCTTGGCGTGGAGGATGACCCCGTAGTCGCGTATCTTGAAGCCCTTCTCCTTGGCCTTGTTGCTGATGCGCGTCCAGACGATGTCGCGCTGGCCCATGTGCCAGATGCCCTCGGCGCCGTTTATGAGGTGGTGGCACTGCCGCTCGAGGATGGACTCGAAGTCCTCCTGCATCTTGCGGCCCGCCACGTGCACCACGATGCCCAGGGGCAGGGCGCTTCCGGGCTCCACGTCGTCTATCTCGGGGCCGACGACCGTGATCTTGCCGTCCTCGACCTCGTCCATCTCCTTCATCTCTACGAACTCGAACGCCGGGGTGATGTTGCCCCCGAACTGCACGTACATGTCCTCCTTGCGGATGCGCTCGCCCTCGAACGCCGGGCCGTACGCCATCGGGATGGGTACCTTGGTGACCTGGATCTTGAGACCGCGCACCTCCACGGCCTTCTGCACTATCTCGTCGTGCGGGATGTTCGATACTACGTGCTCGTAGGTGCACACCCCGGTCGGCAGTATCTCGGGGATGGGAGTGTCAGCTATGGTCGGGAACCCGTAGTTGATGGCGCCCGCGGCGTTGGCGTACCATTCGTCGGTGACCTCGCCTAGCGCCATTACGAACGCGAAGATGCGGTTCTTGTTGTAGAGCAGGACCTTGCGAAAGTCTCCCGGGTTGGCGCCGCCGAAGCTCATCGCAGCGCGGGCGGCGAAGCCGAGAGAGTACACCGCCGAGCCTATCTCACGCCCGTAAGGGACGATGCGGGTCTCCCAGCCGAGCTGCACGTTGATGCTCTCGAGCTGCTCGGCGACGGTGGTGCCGTTGTAATTGCCGCTGGTCCAGACGTACAGGTTCTTCTCCTGGAGCTCCTTCACGATCTTTTCGGCGGTTTCCGGGTCAGGGGCGCTCCCGATGAGCGCGCAGAATCCGGGAGCCGTGCCATCCACGAACTCGACTCCCCGCTCGCGCATGATGACGTCGTCAGCCGCGCCGAGCCATATGCCGTCAACCGGGTTGGGGCCGTCGACGTACTTGATGGCCTCCTCGATCTCCTCCATGAAGAGGGTGGCCATACCAGCGTCGAGGCCGGGGCCGAGGTACGGGGTCCACAGGTCTTCCCTCGGTATCGGCGGCAGGAGCTCTTCCGCTATCTTCATCACCTTCGGGCAATCGCCGAGGTTCTCGACCTTCTCGCCGGTCATGCCGTAGATTATCGGCAGGTAATATGCGGTGTTGGGAAAGCCTATCTCCTGGCTCTCACCGTACTTCTGAAGCGCTTCATCGAGCCTCGCGGCCACCCTGTCATGGATGGCGTGCGCTCCCCTGATCGCCGCGCTCAAGATTATCTTGGACATCCAACTCCTCCTTGTATCGGTCAGCTACTACTGGCCGTCGCTATCACTACTCGATGGACAGGTCGCGCCTCATCGCCATGTCGTACAGGACACGCTCGCGCTTCCCCAGGATCCCGAGCGCCTCGCGCTTGTTATCTATGAGGCTCAGCAGCTTGCCGACCATCTTCTCGGGATCTTCCTCGAAGTGCCAGCTGTTGCCGTACTGCTCGAATATCCCTTCGAACAGGTAGTCAGTCAGCTTCTGGCTGCCGGTCGTGGGCCAGCTCGCGCCGAACACAACGGCTGCTCCCGAAGCCACGAAGTACTGACCGATGGCGATGGCTTTCTCGCTCATCCACTCGGGTGCGCAGCCGACGGCGGGCAGGTCGGATATGTCATCTCCCAGGCCGCCCTCGTGCACCATCGCGGTGAGAGCTATCAGTATCCGGCTGTTATCGACGCAGGAGCCGACGTGCAGCACAGGCGGTATACCGACGGCCTCGCATATCTCGCGCAGTCCCTGCGGCATGATGCCTTCCTTGTAGGCGACCTCTGGGGTCATGAGCCCGGTCTTGGCAACCTCCTGGGCGGCGCAACCGGTCATCACGACCAGGCAGCCGTTCGCGACCAGTTCCTGCACCACGCGCACGTGGTTGCCGCCTCCGGTGACCCGGGGGTTGGAGCATCCGACCACACCCACGACGCCGCGGATGCGGCCGTCGATGATCCCGTCGTTCAGGGGCCTGTACGAAGCGCGGAAGCGGCCGCCGAGCATGTAGTTGATGTACTCGTGGTCGTAGCCCGCGATGAAATCGCTGGTCTTAGCCGGTATGTCGACCTCTCCCCTGTTCGGGAAGTTGTCGATTGCCATCTCCACGATCTTCTTGGCTGTGGAAAGCCCGGTCTCCTCGTGGAACTCGACGTACTCGGCGCTGGGCATCTTTGCCTTGGGGCTGGTCGTTATCACCTTGGTGTGGAAGCAGTTCGAGAGCTCGCCGACCGCCTGGTACACGCACTGGACGTCGACTATCATCGCGTCCACCGCGCCCGTTATTATCGCGAGCTCCTGCTGGAGGACGTTGCCCGCGACCGGGATGCCGTGCCGTGAGAGTATCTCGTTCGCCGTGCAGCAGATACCGGCGATGTTTATGCCCTTTGCGCCTTTCTCCTCGGCCTTCTTCAGCATGTCCTCGCTCTGGCTGGCGAGCAGTATCATCTCGGAGAGGAGCGGCTCGTGGCCGTGCACTATGATATTTACCTGGTCCTTATCGAGCACCCCAAGGTTGATCTTGGCCTGCAGGGGCGTGGGGGTCCCGAACATTATGTCCTGCAGCTCGGTGCCCACCATCGAGCCGCCCCAGCCGTCGGCCAGCGCGCAGCGCGAGCCCTGCAGCATGATGTTCTCCATCTGCTGGTCCACGCCGATGGAGGTGCGGTGCATCGTCTCGACGACCTCGCGGTCGATCCCGCGGGGGAAGATGCCGAGCTTGCGCCATATCTCCTTGCGCTTCTCCGGGGCCCTCAACCCGAACGCCAGCTCGCCTTCCTGCTGGCCGAACATCGCCATGCAGGCCTCGCCGACGTCGAGCGCTATCTCCTCGACCGGACGGTCGCCGACCTCGATACCGAGGTCCGCCGCCACCTCGAGCAGCTTTATGCGGTCCTTTATCTGGTAGCCCTCGGCCTCGCCCTTTGCGGCCATGATGAAAGTGTGGGCTACGGCCCTGCCGTGGTCCGAGTGGGCGGAGGAGCCGGCGGCTATCATCCGCGCGAAGTTTCGCGCGGAGACCACTTCGGCGGTGGCGCCGCAGATGCCGCGCTTCTCCGGCTCGCCTTCCTTCTTGGGCGGCGTGAGCCTGCACGGGCCCATGTTGCACGTCTTGCAGCAGATACCGCTCGCGCCGATCGTGCATACCTTCAGGCTCTCCGAACGGCTGAACGCGGTCTCGTGCTTTTCCTCGTCAGCCTTCTTGAGCATCTCTATGGATGCTTCGCAGGATGTCCTGTCTTCGTAATCCAACTGTCCTCAACTCCTCACTCTCTCCGGGCTCCTGACGGCGGGTCTCATGGCCCGCCGGCGCGCGTTAGCCCATCAAGCTGTCGATGACTTTTCTGACCGTCTTTATGGCGTCGGGGTGGCGCATTATCACGACGTCGGCCCCCGCGACCAGCAGCGAGCTGGCCGTGAGGATCTCCCAGAGGACACCCCTCTTGTTCTCGTCGCCCCATGCCGGCTCGTCGGCGGCGGGCGCCTTGGCCTCTTTGGCCTTCCAGGCCTCTACCCCGACGTCGGCTATGAGCGGCATCTGGGTCATGCTGTCGTCCTGTCGCAGGGCAGCGATCTTGAACCTCTCCATCACGGAGTAGGTGTACTCGAGCCCGTAGCCCAGCGCGCCGGTGGTGGGGTCGACCAGTATGTTGCCGACGTCCACGCCCAGGTTGGACAGCAGGATGTTCAGCTGCTTGGCAAGGTTGACGTCGATGGGGGTCTTGGCCGCGACTGTCTGCTTGTAGCCCAGCGCGGCGGCGCCAACGGTCTTGTAGTTATCCTCGTTGGCGGGCCCGAGCACGACGTTCTTGCCCTCGGTGGCAACAGCGGCGGCCTTCAGCACGTCGCCGTCCTTATCCACGTCCTCGGAACCGTAAACTATGACCGGGATGCTCACGGCCTCGGCGACAGCCTTGGCGGTCTGGGCCGCCTCTTCGGCAGGCTTGTCGTCGCCCTTGGGGTCGGTGCTCTTGAGACGCAGGGCGATTAGGTCCGCGCCCCACTCGTCCTGGGCCTTCTTCGCCCACGCGACGGGGTCTGCCAGGACGTCCTTGAGAGGCTCGGCCACTACGGGAGACCACTCCTGCGGGTTGTCGTCATAGACCTCTACGGCGATGAGCGGGCGGTTCGGCATCTCGCCCTCGAACAGGTAAAACGGGAGGATGTTCTCCCCGCCGACCTTGACGTCGCCGGTACCGAGGGTCACTTCACGTATCTTTGACTCGCTCGTCTCCTTAGGCATCTCAAACGCCATTTGGTTCCACTTCCTTTCTAGCTTTACTTGCCTTAAACCGCATTGATTTTAGTCAAAAGGCCCTTATCTATCCATCAATCCATGCCGGCCTGCATCTTGGCCGCGGTCAGAGCGTTCTTGAGCAGCATCATGTTCGTCACCGCGCCGACGCCGCCCGGCACCGGGGTTATCGCCTTGGCCTTGTCCTTCACCGCATCGAAGTCGACGTCTCCGACGGTCTTGGTCTTGGGCTTGCCCTTGTCGTTCAGCACCGGGTTGCCCTCATCGTCGAGCACCTTCACCCTGTTGATGCCGACGTCTATCACTACAGCGCCGTCCTTGACCTGGTCGGGGGTTATGAGGCCCGCCTTGCCGGCGGCCACTATCAGGATGTCGGCCCCGGTGGTGTGCTTCTCCAGGTTTCCGGCCTGGGAGGTGAATATGTGGGTCACGCTGATGGTCGCGTTGCGGTTCAGCGCGAGCATCGCGACCGGCTTTCCAACGATGTTGGAGTGTCCGACCACCACTATCTCGGCTCCTTCGAACTCGACCCCCACCCTGTCCAGCAGCTCTATGCACGCCGAGGGCGTCGCCGGAGCCAGGGTCGGCTCACCGAGAAGGAGGCGCCCCATGTTGGCCGGGTGGAAGCAGTCGATGTCCTTGTCCTCGCGGATGTTCCGGATGACGGCCGAGTCGGATATGTGCTCGGGGTACGGGCGCAGCGGGAGTATGCCGCTTACCGCCGGGTCTTCGTTGAGCTCCTTGACTATCTGGATGACCTCTTCCTCGGTAGTCTCGGCCGGGAGGGTCTTCTCGATGTAGTTGAACCCCACCGACTCACAGTTCTTCTCTACCTGGCCGCGGTACATCTTCGACCCGAAGTCGTCGCCGACCAGCAGGGTGGCGATGCCGGGGGCCAGGCCCTTGGCCTTCAGCTTCTCGGTCTCTGCGACTATCTCCGCCTTGATCTCGTCGGCTATCGCGTTGCCGTCTATTATCTCCGCCATTTCTACCTCCTACCCGAGCTTCTTGTACGTGACTTCGACTACCCTGTCCTTGAGTTCGGCCGTACGGGAAAGTATATCTGTAATGCCCGACCATTTCTCCTCGTTGAACGCGGAGTCCTTGATGGTCGCGAGGTTGATCTTCACGTTGAGCGCCGCGGACTGCGCCGCGGCGTCCGCCAGCAGCACCGCCACGCCGGCGTCGCTCACCGCCCCCACGTTGCCGATGTCCGCTGCCACCTCGCTGAGCACCGCCACCTCGAGGCACTGCTCTGCGATGGCGTATGGCACCATCGTAGCCTCTTTGCATGCGGACTGTATGGCTTCGTTCCGGGCGGCCTTCTCCTCATCGGTCTCGCGGGGCATCTTGAACGCACCAGCCAGCACCCCGTAGACCTCAGTGTCTTCCTGCACCAGTTCCTGAAGCCTCTTCCTGACCTTCTCCGAGTCGTCTACGAGCTTCGCTATCTCGTCCTGGACGTCGGCGTACTTCTCCTTGCCTACGGTTAGGTTCGCCACCATGCTCACCAGCGCCGCGGCGATGGCCGCCGCCAGCGCGCTCGCCGACCCTCCGCCCGGCTCCGGGGAGCTCGAGGCGAGCTTGTCCAGGAAATCGACTATCTTGCCCTCTACGTACACTAATCCCTCACCCCCTGAAGAACGTTCTGCATTATGGACCGGACCGCCGTCCTCGCCGCGGAGCCCTCAGGCAGGTCTATGAGCGGCCGGCCTTCCTGGTCGAACCGGGCGACCTCGGGGTCGTCCGGGATGATGCCCGCAAGCTCAATGTCGAGCCCCTCCACCTCTTCGGCCAGCGGCCCGGTGAGCTCGCCGCGCAGGCGCGACAGCACGAGGTAGAACCTGCTCACCCCGATCTCCATCTCGCGCGCAAGGTCACGGATGCGCATGGCCGTTGCGAGGCCGCGGTGCGCCGGGTCGCTCACGATGAACATCACGTCAACCCCGCGTGTCGTGCGCCGGCTCAGGTGCTCCATGCCGGCCTCGTTGTCGACAACCACGTACTCATAACCTTTGTTCAGACGGTCGAGAAAGACCCGGAGCATGTTGTTTATGGCGCAGTAGCAGCCGGGCCCCTCAGGCCTGCCCATGCTGATGAGGTCAAAATCGGGCGTCTCTACCAGTGCCTGCTCTATCTGCATCTCCAGGATGTCCTGCTTCGCCATCCCGGCGGGGAGCGTCCCCTTGTGCGTCTTCTCGGACATGTCCTCGCGTACGGCCCCGATTGTGGCATCGAGTTCGACACCGAGGGCGATGTCAAGGTTGCTGTTCGAGTCGGCGTCGACCGCCAGTATCGGTTTCAGGCCTTCGTCGAGCAGGTACCTCACGATAAGGGAGGACAGAGTGGTCTTGCCGACCCCGCCCTTTCCCGATATCGCGATCACCCTGCTCAAGCTCCTTCACCCCCGGCTTCCCGCCCCAGGCGGGCGGTCTCCCTTGCCTCCTCGAGCCTGAGCTTCACCGATGGGAAATCGTCGATGTGCGTGTGGGGCAGGAACAGCGCCGAAACGTACTGGTCCATGAACTTGTTGTTGGTCGAGAGCTCGAGGTAGGTCATCATGTTTGCGATGTTGTCGGCCTCGGCTATGAGGTTCTTGGAGAGCGCCATCAGGTAGCTCCCCAGGAGCGAGCCGTTGCCCACGAACTTGATCCTCTCGGTATCGACGTCAGGCAGCAGGCCTATGATTATCGCCTTGTCGATCTCGAGGTACCTGCCGAAAGCACCGGCGATGAGTATCTCCTCGACCATGTCGACGGTCATGCCGACCTCTTCGAGCAGGATGTTGATGCCGGCGTAGATGGCCGCCTTTGCCCTCATCAGGTTGTCGATGTCCGGGTCGGTGATGACTATGTCCCGCGACGTGCCGCTCTCGTCGGCCCAGGCGAGCACGTACTCGCCTCCCCAGTCTCCCTGGCGTACGCGCGGGTTTGTTTCAGACAACTCTGTCTTTATCTTGCCCCTCTCGTCCAGGATGCCCGTCAAAAAGAGCTCGGCCAGCGCGTCGATGAGGCCGGAGCCGCAGATGCCGATGGGCCGCTTGTTCCCGACGGTGATTATCATCGGCTCGAGCGTGACCTCGTTGATGCGGACCTGCTCGATGGCGCCCCTGGTCGCGCGCATCCCGTGCTTCACCCCGGCGCCCTCGAACGCCGGCCCGGCGGAGCACGAGCACGAGATGAGCCAGTCCTTGTTGCCGAGGGCCATCTCACCGTTGGTGCCTATGTCGATGTAAAGCGTTATCTTCTCGGAGTTGAACATCCCGCTCGCCAGCACCCCGGCCACTATGTCTCCGCCGACGTAGGAGGCGACTCCCGGGGTACAGCGCATGTAGACGCCTGAAGCTATCCTGATGCCGATATTGCTCGCCTTTATCCAGGGGAAGTACTGGGCCACAGGGATGTAGGGGTCGACCCTTATGTAGCGCGGGTCGATGCCGAGCAGCAGGTGCGTCATCGTCGTATTGCCCGAGATGCACAGGTGGGTGATGTTGCAGTACTCCATGTTGGTCTGCTCCACCATCTGCTGGATGAGGTTCCAGATGGTGTTCACGGCCGCCGACTGCAGCTTGGCGAGTCCCGTGGAGCGCGTGGAGTAGATGATGCGGCTTATGATGTCCTCGCCGAAGGATATCTGCCCGTTGTAATCGGACGCCTCCGCGATTACCTTTCCGGTCTGGAGGTCCACGAGCTGCGTCGAGACCGTGGTGGTTCCCAGGTCGACCGCGATGGCCGCCTGCCCCTGCGAGGTGTCGCTCTTCTCTATGCGCACCGCACGGAGCTCCTGGCCCCGGTCGAGCACCGTGACCGTGACGTCGAAGCTGGCAGCCCGTATCAGTCCGGGCAGCACCTGCAGCATCGGGAAATCGACGACCACGTCCTTGAGGCCGGCGAGCCTCGAGAGCTCGCGCTTGATGCGCTCGGCGTCGCTCAGGTTGTCCTCGAGGGTGGGCTTGTCGAGGACCAGGTGGAACTTGGTGGTGGGGGGGTTGAGCTCCCACTGGGGCAGCCTCTCGGCCCAGTCCTTTGCCGACAGCGTATAGCCTTTGAGCGGAATCGGCGGCCGCCTGGTCAGCGCGCTCTTGTCCCCTATCTGGGACTCGATCGGCACGCGTATGTCGGCGTCGCTCTCGAGCGTGGCCGAGCAAGCGAGCACGTACCCGCGCTTTATCTCCTCCTCGGAGAGCTTGACCTGGAGCTTCTGCTTGACATCGCCTTTCTCGACGATGACCCGGCACTTGCCGCAGTAGCCCTCGCCTCCACACGAGGCGTTAATATGAACGTCGGCCTTCATGGCCGCGCGCAGTACGTTCTCTCCTTTGTCCACTTCTATGCACCGGTCTTCCGGGTAGAAGCAGACCCTTACTTTTCCGTTCTCCATGCTCAACTCGTCTCGAGGTCCCCTGGAGGCCGGCCTTGAGGCCGGCCCCCTGGTTCTCTCGTGTTTCTAGAACAAGCCTACTATCCTGCCGCCCTCTACGAGGTCCACCTTGTTTCCGGCCGGCTCGCTCGGGAGGCCGGGCATGGTCCTCATCTCGCCGCACAGCGGGTAGAGGAAGCCTGCGCCGATGGTCGGCTTGACCTCTCTGATGGGCAGGCGCCACCCTGTCGGACGGCCCTTGAGGTTCGGGTCATGCGACAGCGACAGGTGTGTCTTGGCCATGCAGAGGGGCAGCTTGTCGTAGCCTGCCTCGGTGAACTGCTTGATGTTGGCCTCGGCGACCGGCGTGTAGTCGACCCCGTCCGCCCCGTATATCTTGGTCGCTATGGTCTCTATCTTCTCCTTGATGGAGGCGTTGATGTCGTAGAGGTACTTGAAGTCCTTTGGCATGTCGCATGCCTTGACGACCGCTTCGGCGGCTTCCTTGCCGCCGTCGCCGCCCTTGGCCCAGACCTCGATCGGCTCGCAGAAGTCGGCCCCGGCCTTGAGGGCGATGTCCTGCACCATCGCGACTTCCTTGTCCGTGTCGGTGGTGCGTCGGTTGACCGTCACCACGACCGGGATGCCGAACAGCTTCATGTTCTCGATGTGCTTGACCAGGTTCTGGCAGCCTGACTCGAGCGCGGGCATGTTCTCCGCGGCCTGGAGCTTCTCGTCTATCTTCTTGCCCGGCCTCGCTTCGAAGGCGCCGCCGTGCATCTTCAGCGCGCGCACGGTGCTGGTTATTACCACGCAGTCCGGGACGATGCCGTACTTCTCCATGGCGCGGACCTTGATGTCCATCATCTTCTCGGCACCGCAGTCGGCCCCGAAGCCGCTTTCCGTGACAACGTAGTCACAGAGCTTGGTGGCTATGGCGTCGGCAACGACCGAGTTGTTGCCCTGGGCGATGTTGGCGAACGGCCCCGCGTGCATGAAGCAGGCGTTGCCCTCGAGCGTCTGGATGAGGTTCGGCAGGAACGCGTCCTTGAGGAGGACCGCCATCGAGCCGGCGCACTTGAGGTCGGCGGTGGTCACCGGCTTGCCGTCGTAGGTGTAGGCGACCACTATCCTGGCCAGCCGATCCTTGAGGTCGTCCAGATCGGAGGCCAGAGCGAGGATGGCCATGACTTCCGAGGCAACCGCTATGTCGAAGCCGGTCTGCCGGGGGTACCCGTTCTGCCTGCCTCCCAGGCCCACGACGATGTCGCGGAGCGCGCGGTCGCTGATGTCGGTCACGCGGCGCCAGGAGACGGTGAGAGGGTCGATGTTGAGCGGGTTCTTGAGAAGGATGCTGGTGTCGATGTACGCGGCACAGAGGTTATTGGCCGCGGTCACCGCGTGGATGTCGCCGGTGAAGTGGAGGTTCAGGTCCTCCATCGGCACTACCTGGCTGTAGCCGCCGCCGGCGGCCCCGCCCTTTATGCCGAACACCGGGCCCATGCTGGGCTCGCGCAGGCAGATGATGGTGTTCTTGCCGATCTTGTTCATGGCCTCGGTGAGGCCGATGGAGGTGACAGTCTTGCCCTCGCCGAGGGGCGTGGGGGTTATGGCCGTCACGTCGATGTACTTGGCTGTTGGCTTGTCTTTGAGGCGGTCGATAACGTCGAGGTGTACCTTGGCCTTGTACTTGCCGTACAGTTCGAGGTCTTTCTCCTCGAGCCCGATCTTCTTCGCGATCTCCACGATTGGCTGCATTTTCGCGGCCTGTGCGATCTCGAGGTCGCTTGGAACTGCTGCCATTGCCCCTCCTTTTGATTGACTTGCACTAAAGACCCCGGGCGGGTCGAAACTTAACGCTTTCCTCAGATAAAGTTGCCAGCTTTTATCGGTGTTTGCGCATCAACCCCTTTCAGGTCTGGATTTTGCCAAATGACATGTTAGCAGTTTCGAACAAGCTAACATAAATATAGCCTCCAGTATCTTGGAGGCACACGCGCAGATTATATATAAAGAAACTCCCTATTGCAAGCAGGGAAAACGCCCCCGGGCGAGCAGCGGGAATGCCGCAGGACCGAGCGGTCTGAGCGGTGCTTCCGAACCCCTCATCCGGGGCCGGGACACCTCCGGCGGAGCCCGCGAGTGGCGACAGGATTGATGTCCGCAACCGGCCATCAGACCTCCGGGCGATACGCCTTTCGTGCCCTCTCGCATATCCCGCTCCATGGCTCTCCCCGCCCGCGCCCCTCGTGTTTGACTGACCCGAAGGCTGTATGAGAGAGTAATGCCGGTTTTTACTTGCTTAAGTTTCTGATAGTGACCAGGAGGGATATCACGATGTCTGATACGAAGTACGACGTGGTGGTCATCGGCGCCGGACCGGGGGGTTACCCGGCCGCGATAAGGTGCGCCCAGCGCGGAGCCAAAGTCGCTATAGTCGAGAAGGAGAACGTGGGCGGGACGTGCCTCAACTGGGGCTGCATCCCGACCAAGGCCCTGCTCGCCTCCACCGAGCTCATCGCCAAGGCCCGGGAGGCCGAGGAGTTCGGTGTCAAGATAACCGGCATCGAGCCGGACTGGACGGCGATCCAGGCGAGGAAGCAGAAGGTCACTGACACCCTCGTCGGCGGGATACTCCAGCTCCTGAAGGCCAACGGCATAGACCTGGTGGCCGGGGCGGCCTCGATAAGCGCCGACAAGAACGTCGCGGTCAAGACGGCCGACGGTGACGTCACGCTCGAGGCGGACAAGGTAATAATCGCCACCGGCTCCGACCCGGCCGAGCTTCCAACGTTCGACTTCTCCCAGCCGTCGGTGATGACGTCGACTGACGCCCTGGCGCTCGACCACGTCCCCAAAAGCCTCATAATCGTCGGCAGCGGCGTCATCGGCAGCGAGTTCGCATGCATCTTCTCGACACTCGGAACCGAGATCGTGATGCTCGAGCTAATGGACCGCATGCTTCCCACCGAGGACAGCCGTGTGGCCAAGCAGATGCGCAGCACGTTCCGCAAGCAGGGCATAGACATCCGGACCGAGACCACGGTCGAAGAGGTCCTCGAGTACCGCGATGACGGCATCAAGGTCAAGCTCTCGAGCGGGGACGAGCTCGAGGCCGAGAAGCTCCTGGTCTCGATCGGGCGCAGGTTCAACTCCGCCGGTCTGGGGCTGGAGGAGCTGGGTGTGGAGATGGACGAGCGCGGACGCATCGTGGTCGACCAGGCTATGGAGACCAGCGTCGACGGCATCTACGCGTGCGGCGACGTGGTGGGGGGCATACTGCTCGCGCACACGGCGACGTTCGAGGGCCTCGTTGCAGCGGAGAACGCGACCGGTGGCCATGCCACCATGCAGTACCACGTGGTCCCCGCCTGCATCTTCACAACCCCCGAGATCGGGAGCGTAGGCCTCAACGCCGACAAGGCCGCCGAGCAGGGAATAGAGGTGAACGTGAGCAGGTTCTCGTTCGGCGCGCTGGGAAAGGCGATGGCCATGGGCGAGGACTACGGCTTCGTCCAGCTGGTGATAAACGCAAAGAACGACCAGGTCCTGGGAGCCCAGATAATGGGGCCGCACGCCTCCGACCTGGTCCACGAGGTAGCGATGGCGATGCACATGAAGGCCACCGCCGAGGACATAGCCGCGACCATCCACGCCCACCCGTCGCTTCCCGAGGCGATAATGGAAGCTGCCGAGGCGGCCCACGGCAAGGCCATCCACGTGGCCCCGCCGAGGAAGAAGTAGTGGGGCTCGGGGGGCTCTCCCACTCCATTCTCTGCTTCCACGGCACCGAACCGGGCATTGACTGGAAACAGAGGGCTCCCCGCAGGTTTGAATCACAAGAGTAGTCAGTAATTAACAATTTATACATCCAGCCTCAATATTAACAGTTCGAGCCGGAAAATCGCAGAAAGACTGTTGGTGCTGATTAATAGTGAGGTTATGCAAGTCTACTGTTAACTGTTGTGATTCAAACCTGCGGGGGGCTCTGAATATGCGGCACTGACTCGCGGGGTCGGGCTCGGGGCCGTTATTCCCTTGCTTGTTGGAGTTCCAGAGGCGGCGGGAAAAAGACCCCCTCGCCCTCCAGGTCAGGAAAGCAGCTGCGGAGTCTACGTCAAAAGGCACTTCTCGCCCTCCAGGTCAGGAGAGGAAATCGGACACGAGGTTGACTACCTCACGTTCTCTTCCGAAGAGGAAGTGGTCGGCGTCGGGCAGTACCGTGACGTTGCGGGCGTCTTCCGCTGATATCGCGGCTGCGAACTCCTGCAGCGCGGCGGGCGCGCAGAACTGGTCGAACTCCCCGACTATGTAGTGCCTCGTTGCTTCAGACGATACCAGGCGTTCAGCCACCGCGCCCCAGTCGTGGAAATCAAGCGGGGGAGCGACCACGGCGCATGCCGCAGCCGGCAGCCCGTCGGCGAGCGCCTTCAAGGCCATCCAGGAGCCGAACGACCAGCCGGCCAGCCCGACTGGACCCGCGGCTACCTCCTCCAGGCCTCCTAGGAATTCACAAGCCGCGAATATGTCTTCCGGCTCGTCGGCGCCGTCAGTGAACGTCCCGGTGCTGCGGCCCACTCCTCCGAAGTTGAACCTCAGTGCTGCCACACCGCGAGCCGAAAGCTCCTCGCAGATGAGCCTTATCAGCCCGACCGACATCTCTCCCCCGCCCATCGGGTGGGGGTGGCAGACCACCGCGCCGGAGAAGGGGCCCGCGCCGGAGGGCACGTGGAGCCTGCCTTCCAAATCGATGGGGCCGGTTGTCCTCCGGCACGGTATCCTCACGCTTCGGTCGCCCAAGTCGATCACCGCTAGAACTTGACCGTGATGAGCTGGAGCGGGCATGCGTCGACACACAGCCCGCAGAGTATGCAGCGGTCCTTGTCGAGCTGGAGCTCCCAGTCGGGAGCGCCCACCTTGAGGGCCTTCGTGAGGCAGACGGCCGTGCAGGCGCCGCAGTCGATGCAGAGCTCCTCGGTCCTCTCGATGTCGGTTATGGCGTCCTCCACCTGCACCCCGAGGTCCTTCAAATGTTTGACCCCCTCGCGGATGCGCTTGGCGTCGCCCTCGAGCTCGACCAGCATGCGGCCTATCTCGCCCTCGTGTATCTCGGCCCTGAGGATGTTGGTTATGACGTCGTATTCCTTGACCATCATGGCCACGACAGGGCGCTCCACCACCTCGGGCGGGAACGTCAGGACAAGCCTCTTCTTTGCCATCTAGATCCCCTCCCCGTCGCGTATGTCCAGCCCCTGGACGGTCCCCTCTGTCGGGAGGAGCTCCACAGGGCCGGTCAGCTGGAACTCACCCTCGGTGATCCATCTCTTGAGCTCGCCGGCGATGTCACGGGCCACCCTGTAGCTCGAGAGGGGCGCGCACGGCGTCTTCCTGCCGTCGATCTCGATAGTCCCCGACCTCAGCTGCGCGTAGCTGACCTTGCCCAGCGGGTCGCGAGAGCGCGTCGGCTGGCTGTAGTCGAATATGGAGGTGAATATCTCGGAGTCTGAGACCCCGGTGAACGCCGCCATCTCCTCGTCGAGGACCGGTATCGGGATGCCCACACCTACGTAAATCGAAACGCCGTACCTGTGGAACCGGGCTCCGCGGATGAACCTGGAATCCATCTCCCGGATGTCCCCGATGAGCGCCAGGGTGCCGGCGGGTCCGAGGGGCGTACCGCCGGGAGAGCGCGGCGCGGACGGCTTGTGCTGTGTGCCCTGCCAGGCCACGTACCCGTGCCCTCCGCCCAGGAAGATCCTGGTCCCGATTCCGATGGTCCTGTAGAACGGGTCGTTGAGCAGTGGGCTCAGCTGGCCGGCGCTGCAGTACGTCGCGTTGCCGAAGTTCGGCAGCAGCACTCCCATGTAGGTATAGATGGTCCTGTCGGAGCCGTTCGTGGCGCAGGCGTAGTTCTGGTACGCGTTGCGCGGGTTGAACAGGTACGCCTGGTTCAGGGTATCCTTGTTCACCCAGGTCTCGATCTCGCGCCTGGGGTAGCAGTCGGTCCCGTAGGCAGTGGCCTTGAGCTTCACCCACTTGCCCTCTATGAGGTCCTGTATGACGTGCGCTCCTCCGTACGCCATCCCCTCTGTATCGCTCATCGCCGTGGCGCCGATGTAGGCGTCGACCGCAGCGACGTCCGCGCAGACCGGCACGTCGTTCAGCCAGACCTTGCTCATCTTTATCGGGGGCTCGCTGTGGCCGAAATTCACGAACGCTCCCGAGGAGCACATCGGCCCGAACGTCCCCGTTGTGACGACGTCTACCTTCCTGGCGGCCTTCGCGGCCCCCTCGGAAGCTACCAGCTCGGTCATCTCCTCCGCAGTGAGCACGACCGCGTCACCTTTCCTGATACGCTCGTTGATATCTTCCAATGTCTTTGCCACAATCTCACCTCCCGTTTACCTATTCTTGTGTCAACAAACAAAAAACCCTTCGCCCGATGGGGGCGAAAGGCTCCAGCCTCCGCGGTACCACCCCACTTCACGCCTGCCTCGCGGCGGGCGCCTCGTCGGGTACGGCCCGGTCTCGCGGGATATACCCTGGTCCTGTAACGGGGACTTCCGCCCGGTTCTACTCACGGATGCCGTCCGCTTTCCTCCGGGAGCTCGGGGGCCATGTTCGAGAAGGCCTGCGGCGCCGGCTCCCACCGTCCCGGCTCGCTTCAGCCCGGTGTCTTCTCTACTCTTCCCCTTCAACGCTGTTGGGTTATCTTATTGTCAACAGATACAATGTTGTGTGGTAAACCTACCAGTTTGGTCGGAAAGTGTCAAGACAGTGCCGGAGGAGTTGTGAGCACAAGTCCCGAGGGGTCGAGGATGGCGGTCGCATTGAGCGGCGGCGTGGACAGCGCCGCGGCGGCCGCGGTCCTGCTGCGCCTGGGTAATGATGTACTGGGCCTCACCATGCGCCTGCCGACAGCGGACGCCGGTGGCAGCTCGGTGGAGGCGGCCGCGTCGGTCGCCCGCTCGCTCGGCATCGCGCACGAGGTGATCGACCTCGCCGACGAGTTCGAGCGGCTGGTCGTCTCCCCTTTCGTCGAGTCCTATTCGAGCGCCCTCACGCCGAACCCGTGCGTGGAGTGCAACAGGAGCGTCAAGTTCGGCCTCCTGCTGGAAGCCGCGCTGGCGCGGGGATGCGACGCCCTGGCAACCGGGCACTACGCTCGGTTGGAGGGAGGAGGACCCGGGCGCTACAGGCTCTTCCGCGGCGCGGACCGTTCAAAGGACCAGTCCTACGTGCTCTGGACGCTGGGGCAGGACACCCTGGAAAGGGTCTCGTTTCCACTGGGAAACATGCACAAGAAGCAGGCCGCCGGCCTGGCTTTGAACGCCGGAGCCGACGTGGGGGCGCAGGAGAGCCAGGACATCTGCTTCCTGTCCGGGAACTCGTACCGGGACCTCCTGGCCGAGCGGGCCGGTGGGATGCTCGTGCCAGGCCCTATACTGGACCGGGAAGGCCGGGTCCTCGGCGAGCACCGCGGGCTTGCCTTCTATACCGTGGGCCAGCGACGGGGGTTGGGCCTGGGAGGGCCCCGGCCCATGTACGTCCTGGAGCTCCGCCGGGAAGACAACACGCTTTTAGTCGGGGACATGGAGTCCGTGCGGTGCAGCGGCTTCTACGTGGAGGGGCTCAGCTTCGTCTCGGGGAACATCCCGACGGCGGCACTCGATTGCCTCGTTCAGACGCGTTATCAGGGGCCGGCCCTGCCGGCATTACTGGAACCCGCCGGCGAGTATCGCGCTATTGTAAGGTACCCTGAGCCGGGACCCGCGGCGGCCCCGGGGCAGTCCGCTGTCTTCTACTCAGGCGACGAGCTGCTCGGGGGAGGCCTCATAATCCGGGGTCACGTCTGATTTTATTACCCGGAGGACTACGTCGCACGAGGGGCAAGTAATAAAATCAGATGTGACCCCGATTTATGACGGAGGGTATTGATGGATCTGTTCGAGTGGTTCGAGTTCCAGGTCCCGGGCAGGGTTGTCTGCTCGGAGCACTGCGTGGGCAGCATCGGGATGGAGATGGACAGGGCCGGCGGCGACCGCGTGCTGCTCATCACCGACAGTACCGTGCGGAAGGCCGGACCGGTTGAGGCCGTGGTCGAGGGCATGGAGAGTGGCTCCTGCGAGCTGGTTGGAGTGTTCGAGGACGTCCCACCCGGCTCAGAGGTCAAGGCGGTGCAGGCCTGCTTCGAGAAAGTCGGGGACCTCGGCGTGGACGCGCTGGTGTCGGTCGGGGGCGGCTCCGTCATGGACACCGCGAAGGCCACAGCCATCCTCATGGTCGAAGGAGGCGAGCTCCAGGACCATATGCGCGCGGTCTACGTGCCGGGGGCGCCGATGCCACCCCACATCGCCGTTCCGACTACCGCGGGCACTGGCTCAGAATCGACACCGATCGCCGTCGTCACGGACGAGGAGCAGCAGATGCGGCTCCTCTTCCAGGGGTCGGCCCTCGCTCCCACCCTGGCGATGCTGGACCCTGTCATGACCAGGGGACTGCCTCCCAGCCTTACAGCCTCCACCGGGATGGACGCGCTGACCCACTGCATCGAGGCCCTGCACTCCTCCATCCACGAGCCCATAACCGACGGCCTGTCACTGCATGCGATCAAGCTTGTAGCCCGGTTCCTGCCTGGAGCAGTGTCGGAAGGGACCGACATCGAGGGCAGGGCCTACCTGCAGGTGGCCGCCACAATGGGTGGCATCGTTCTCGGTAACGCGTTCACGGGAGTCGTTCACGCGCTGGCGAACGCCTGTGGCGGAAGGTTCGGCGCCGCACACGGCACTACCATCTCTGTCCTGCTCCCGTACGGGATGGAGTTCAACCTGGAACATTTCGGGCGCGAGGTCGCCCCCAGGTACCGGCTCATTGCAGAAGCTCTGAACCTGGACGTCGGGAAGGACGACGACGCAACCGCCGCGGCCAGGGCCATCGAGTTCCTCCGCGGCTTCAGGGACGACCTCGGGCTGCCTTCGAGGTTGAGAGACGCGGGCGTGCCGGAGGACGGCCTGGGGGGCGCCGCGAAAGATGCCTTGAAAGAGCGCTCGATGTTCAACAACCCGGGGCAGAGCACCGTCGATGAGGTCCTGGAGCTTCTCGAGCGCGCCTGGTGACCGCCTTTGCCGGCTTCGGCCGGGCTTCCGGGCCCTGTAACGTGATCCCAGAGTGCGCCGCACGAGGCTGAGCCGCCCTGTATAATAACAACGAGGCAAACCTGGAGGTTGGAGATGAGCGCTGATGTCATAGTCATAGGTGCCGGTTACGGCGGTCTCACCGCCGCGGCGATACTCGCGCATAACGGTATCGAGGTCGCGGTGCACGAGGCCACCGGTCACCTGGGTGGCCGCGCCACGTTCGACCGTAAGGACGGGTTCCTGGTCGATTACGGCATCCACGCTAACCGTTACGCTGCGGAGGGCGCAGCGGCGGCCGCGTTGAAAGAGATCGGCCACGAGATAGATTTCGTCTCGATGGGCGAGCCCCAGCTCTGGAGGAACGGTTCCTTCATAGACCTCCCGACCGGCGTCCCCGAGTTCCTCAAGGCAAAGTTCCTTTCGGTAGGCGACAAGATGTACATGATCGGTAACATGCTGCGCCTCGTCCTGGCGAGCCCCGACAAGAAGGCCGACGTCCCTCTTCAGGCTTCGCTCTGGGGGACCGACAGGGACGAGATAGGCCCGCTCTTCAAGCTGCTCTCCGGCATTGGGCTCGTCGCGCCCGACATCAGCACCACCAGCACCGGAGAGTTCACCAAGTTCCTGAAGAAGGCGCTCAAGGCGAAGGAGACCGTCGCCTACCCGCGCGGGGGCACGAGCCAGATAATCGAGACCCTTTCCAGGAAGATCGAACAGAAGGGTTCGATAACGCTGAACAGCAGGGTCAAGGCGCTCGAGTTTGACGCGGGCAGGGTCTCCGGCGCGAGGGTCAAGGAAGACCTGCTCGAGGCTCGGGCGGTCGTGTTCGCCGTGCCGCTGCAGAGGCTCCCCGAGATAGCGGGGGACGGTATAGGAGCGCCTCTCGCCAAGAAATGCGAGTCACTGGTGCCAACCGGGGGCATCTCCATCGACCTCTGCCTTTCGAGCAAGGTCTCGGACATCGATGGGCTCATCGTCACCCCCGATCCGGTCACTATGGGGCAGTTCACCTCCAACGTCGACCCCTCGACCGCGCCGGAGGGCAAGCAGCTCGCCACGTGGTACTACCCGCTGCCGGTCGACATGATGGACGACCGGGACGCAGTGGACGCCGAAGAAAAGCGCTTCCTGTCGATACTCGACGAGATGTTCCCGGGCATAATGGACCGCGTCGAGTGGGAGCGCACCCTGCGTCTCAAGATGGTCGACGGGTTCGAGCCGCGCGCGGGGCAGACAGCGAAGGACCGTCCGGGGGTTCGTGTCCCCGGGGTCGAGAACCTGTTCCTGGCCGGCGATTGCGTGGCCGCGCAGGGCAACGGCGGGGACGTGGCCTTCGCCTCGGCCGTCGAGGCCGCCCGCGCTGTCATGGCGTACCCCAAGTAAGGCTCGCCCGGTGCCCGAACCCAGCGGCGGACTGCAGCTTACCGGAGAGCGCACGCTCCCCGGGATCCCACGCGAGAACTACTGGTTTCAGCGCCACCTGGTCGCCTACGAGCTCGCGAGAGACCTTGCCCGCGGAAAGCGTGTCATCGACATCGGTTGCGGCGAGGGTTACGGGCCGGCGATGCTCGCCGGCACGGCCGCCGAGGTCCTGGGCGTGGACATCGCGCCCGAGGTGGTCGACCACGCGACCCTGGCGTACTCCGGGCCGAACCTCCACTTCGAGGTCATGGACGTCAGCGACCTAGGTGTCCCCCCCGGCTCGTTCGACCTCGCGGTCTCCTTCCAGGTAGTGGAGCACCTGGTCGACGAGTCCGGGTACTTCTCTGAGATGGCCCGTGTCCTCGGCGGGACGGGGTCGGCCGTCATCACGACTCCCAACCGTCTTACCATCTCCCCGGGGAGCGACCGCCCGATCAACCCGTTCCACCTGAGGGAGTACACCCCGGCTGAGTTCGCGGAAGTACTGGCCGTCTATTTCGAGGCGGTCGAGATAAGCGGCCTGTTCCACGCCGGCTGGCTCGCGCTGAACGACAGGCTGAAGGTCGTGGACTTCATCAAGTTCTACGAGATGGGGCACGCGAACCCCAGGTTCTGGACGCACCGTCTGCTGACCCCGCTCGTCAAGACGGGAGACTTCAAGGTGGATACCCGGGGCCTGGACCGCTGCCTCGACATAGTCGCGGTCTGCCGCGGGGGCCGGGAGGGAGGCTGAGTTGAACGGCTGCTTCTCGCTGGTCCTCCATACGCATCTACCGTACGTCCGCAAGAACGGCGTGTGGCCGGTCGGCGAGGACTGGCTGTTCCAGGCTATGTCCGAGACGTACCTGCCGCTCCTCGGGACGCTCGCCCAGCTCGAGGACGAGGGGCTGTCCTCGTGCGCCGGCATCACGCTCACACCGGTGCTGTGCGAGCAGCTGGCCGACCCCTACATCAAGGACCGCTTCGTCGCCTACCTCAAGACGATGGCGGAGCACACATCCGGCGACATACAGGATTTCGTCTACTTCGAAGACGAGGAGCGGAGGTCCCTCGCGGAAGCATACCTCGATGACTTCCGGCGAAAGCTCCTGGCCTTCGTCACGATTGACGGCGACCTGCTCGGCGCGCTCGCCTCCTTCGAGGAGAGCGGCCTCATCGAGACGATCGCGTCCTGCGCGACCCACGCGTTCCTCCCGGGGCTCGAGGACCCCAGGAGTGTCAGGAACCAGGTCGTCCTCGGACTCGAGTCGCACCGCAGGCACCTGGGCCGGAACCCGTCCGGCTTCTGGATACCCGAGTGCGCGTACCTCGAGGGCATCGAGGAACTACTGGAGGCTGAAGGTGTCAGCTATGTCCTGGTCGACCCCACGGCCTTCGGGGGGCTGCCCTCGACGAGCCCGCACCTCGCGGGGGATTCCAGCGTGGCGGCACTCGCGCGGAGCGAGCGTGCTCACCGCAACGCCTGGGACGAGGAGGTGGGGTATCCGACCGACGGGCGCTACCTCGAGTCGAACAGGTACTACCTGAGCTCAGGTCTGCACTACTGGAAGGTCACCGGGCCCGGCATCCCGCTGGAGGACAAGCAGGTCTACGAGCCCTCGCCCGCCAAGGAGCGCGCGCTGGACCACGCGGGCCACTTCATCGCGGAGGTGCGCGGCGAGCTCGAAGCTTCCGGTACCCCGGACGGCGGGGGGCTCCCCGTGGTGGTGGCGAGCTACGATACCGAGTTCTTCGGTCACGGCTGGAAGGAAGGGATCTACTGGCTGGAGGTGACCCTGCGGTCGCTCGCGCAGTGCTCGGACCTGGCTCTCGTCACACCCTCCACCTACCTCGAGGAGAACCCTCCAGGAAGCCGCGTCTCGCTGCTGCAGACCACCTGGGGCACGGGCAAGGACGACTCGACCTGGATCAACCCCGATACTGCGTGGATGTGGCGGGAGCTGGCACAGGTCCAGCGCGAGCTCTTCGACCTGGCGGCGCGCCCCGGGGGCGGCGAGAGCGTGCGAAGGGCTCTCGCGCAGGCGGAGCGTGAGGTGCTCCTCCTGGAGTCCAGCGACTGGCCTTACATGGTTGCTAAAGACAGGGCTAAAGAGTATGCTATTGAGCGGTTTCGCGCCCATCTCGAGCGGTTTGGCCTCATAGCGGGTGCGCTCGAGCGCGGGGAGCCTGAAGCGGCCGAGCCGGAGCTTTGCGAGATCGAGGAAATGGATAACATCTTCCAGCAACTCGATCTCGAAACTGTCTTTGGCCCCGGCGCCGCCGGAGATGAAGGGAGGTGAGGCAGGCATGCGGGTCGTGCTGTTGAGTTGGGAGTATCCTCCACGTATTGTCGGCGGGCTCGGGAGGCATGTCTATCACCTCGCCACAACCCTTGCATCCCAGGGCGTAAAGGTCCACGTTGTCACCAAGGACTTCCCCGGCGCCCCGGAATACGAAGAGTCCGAGGGAGTGCACATCTACAGGGTAGTGAACTACCCGCCCGACATACCACAGGAAGACTGGGTCCCCTGGACGCTCCAGTTCAACGTTGCGCTTCTGGAGAAGGCGGTCGCCCTCATCAACGACCTCAAGAACGTCAGCGTCATCCACGCTCACGACTGGCTGGTCGGGCATGCCGCCGCCAGCCTCAAGCACGCCTACCGCATACCGCTCGTTGCGACCATCCACGCCACCGAGTACGGCCGGCACCAGGGGCACCTCCCGGGGCCCATGAACAAGCTGATCCACCAGATCGAGTGGTGGCTCGCATTTGAGTCCTCTCGCACCATCTGCTGCAGTCAGTACATGATGGAGCAGATAACTGAGATATTCGAACTCCCGCCGGACAAGGTCGACGTGATTCCCAACGGTATCGACTTCGACAGCTTCAGGCGCGACGTCAGCGTCGACCTGTACCGCAAGAAGTACGTGCCGGCCGGCGACAAGCTGGTCTTCTTCGTAGGACGCCTTGTCTACGAGAAAGGCGTTCAGACCGTTATCGAGGCCATGCCTCTTATCATGCAGAGGATCCCCAACGTGACCTTCGTGGTGGCAGGCTCTGGGCCCCACCTCAACCAGTTGAAGTCGCTCGTGGCTGCCTTCGGGCTGGACGAGAAGGTCAAGTTCATCGGCCACATGGACACCGACGCCCTGTGCGCCTTCTACAAGGCTGCCGACCTCACCGTAGTGCCGAGCCTTTACGAACCGTTCGGCATGGTGGTCCTGGAGTCGATGGCTATGGGGACGCCGACGATAGTGGCGGACACGGGCGGGCTCTCCGAGATAGTGGTCCACGAGGAGACCGGGCTCAAATTCGAGCCTGGCAACCCCGACTCGCTGGCGGACGCCATGCTCCGCATCCTCCAGGACGGGGAGCTCTCCCGCAGGATAACCTCCGACGCGATGGCTTACATGGGCGACGAGTACAACTGGGACTGGATCACCAAGCGCACGCTCGAGGTCTACAGGCGAGCCGAGCGCGAGTACGAGTACCGCCCACGCACCCTCAAGCTCTGCCCTCCCCTCCCCTCCGAAGCCACCGGCTAGGGTCAGACCACTTTCGTTCCGTTAGCAACACTGGTTGTCTTTAACAACACGTTTAATCCTCTTCTGTTTGTGATGTTGCCAGTGTTGCTAACGGAACGAAAGTGGTCTGACCCCAATCGGACTATCGCAGATAGGCCGCGGCGGACTCGGGGGTGGTGACGTTAATCATCATCCCGGTCCCGAGCTCGAACGCTCCGAGGGTCGTTAGCCTGGGCGCGAACTCGAGGTGCCAGTGGTAGTAGGGGTGCTCGCGTCCGTCGCACGGCGCGGTGTGGATGTAGTAGTTGTACGGCGGGTCGCCGAACCTGTCGTGGAACAATCCAAGGATTCCACGGAGCATCTCGGCGAACTCGTCCAGCTGGTCCTCGTCTATCTCTCCGAACGATTCGAGGTGGTATCTCGGGAGTATCCATACCCCGAACGGGAACCGTGACGCGTAAGGAGAAATGGCGATGTACGCGCTGCTCCTGGCGATGACCCGCTCACCGGATTCGAGCTCCTCTTCCACTATCCGGCAGAACACGCATTCACCCTCCTGCTCCGCGTAGAGCTTCGCCCCCTCGAGCTCCAGCTCGATGAGAGGCGGCACCAGCGGGACGCCGAAGAGCTGCGAGTGCGAGTGCTCCAGCGACGCGCCCGACTCCCGCCCGTGGTTCACTATGATATGGACGTGCCGCACGTGAGGGTCGTCACAGTTGACCCGGTACCTGTGCCTGTAAACCCGGAGCACCAGCTCGACCTCCTCGGCCGGCATGGTGCCGAGGCTAGCGGCGTGGTCGGGGCTGTGGACTATCACCTCGTGCTGCCCGTCCGCGGGCCGTACCGGGAACAGGCCTCCCGCGGGGTCGACCGCTGAGCCTGTCTCGAAGGCGGGGAACTTATTGGGGAACACCCTGACCTGCCAGCCGGGCGTGTTGGGCGCCCCGTCCTCGGGGCGCACGGCCAGTACCTCGAGCGGCGTCATGTGCTCGTGCCCCGGGCAGAACGGGCAGTCGTCTACCTCGTTCGGCAGCCTGGCGGGACGCGTCCTCTCGAAATCGCTGGGCCTCTTCGCCCTCTCGGTGGCGATGACGACCCACTGGCCGGTGACGATGTCCTGCCTGAGCTCCCCCATCAGTACCGCCCCTCGTCCCAGGCGACGTCGACGGGGCTGCGCCTGTACTTGAGGATCCGCGCGGGGACGCCGCCGACCACGGCGTAAGGCGGCACGTCACGGATGACCAGGCTGTGGGCCCCGATGACCGAGCCCTCCCCGACCGTGACCCCGCGGAGCACAGTGGCCTTCTCGGCGATCCATACGTTACGCTCGATGATGATGGGCTCCTTGCGGATGCCCTGGCTGCGGATGCTCATCTGCGGGTCGATGTACCAGTGGTCGAAGTCGACCACGTATATGTCGTCCGCCCACAGCGCCTCGTCACCTATCTCGACGCGCTCGTAGCAGTTGATGGTGTTCTTGCCGCCGAAAGTGCACTTACGGCCGATGCGGAGCGTGCCCTCGTGGGCCCGGAACGCGCATCCCTCCCCGATCCAGCAGAACGCGCCGATGCTCATCTCGGCGTCCTTGCCCTTGCTTATGTCGTAGTGCCTGGGCAGGAAGAAAACGCCCTCGGTCTTGATGCCGGGATGGAAGAGCCTGAACTTGGCGAAGCGGTACAGCCTCACGATGTACTTCGGCGTGTACATCCTCGACCTGATGATGAAGCGAACGTTGCGCGCTAACCAGTTGCCCTGCCGGTCGCCGGCTATTTCACCATCGTTTACCTGGGACATCGCTCACCGCTCGGGCTTCCTGAGGTAGAGGAGCATGTTGTAAAAGAGTGAAGACGGGAGGTAGGGATAGACCTTCTCGTCGATGGCGTTCAGCTTCAGGTAGGTATGGTAGGACCAGTTGCGCCAGCGGAAGGTCAGGTTGTCCTCGCTCAGCGAGTTCTCAATGGTGCGGGTCATCCATCCCACGAAGCTCGACAGCAGCTCCTCGCCCTCGCAGCGCGCCTCGGCGAATCCCGCGTCTCGCGCGTCGCGGCAAACACGTGTCGGCCAGAAGGTGTGGATGTCGACGACCTTCTCGAACTCCTGTATCTCGTGGTCCATCTCCTCCAGGGGGACGGGAGGACGCATCCGTGCCCGGACGCCGCCGAAATAGCCGCCGAGCCGCACGTAAAGCTTCACGGCGGCCATCGTGCTCTTGCGGGCGAACTGCCCCATGAGGTCGCCCGCGCGGGTCGGCTCACCCGCGAGCATGCAGATGCCGCCGGGCTTCAGCACCCGGTATATCTCGGCGAACGCATCGCTTATGTCCGGTATGTGGTGGAGTATCGCGTGGCCGATGACCATGTCGAACTCCTCGTCCGGGTAAGCCAGGTGCTCGAGCTCTGACTGCCGCGCGTGGACCGAGACCCCCAGTTCTTCCGCGTTGCGGGCGCAGGCGTCGACCATCCCCTGGCTTATGTCGCAGGCGTGGAGTTCCCCGACCAGGTCGTCATGGAGGCACAGGTTCAGGCCTACGTACCCGGTGCCGCACCCTACCTCGAGCAGGCGGTCGACGTGCGGGAACGGACCGCCAAGGAGCTTCTCGAACTTGTGCCGGACACGCCCGGCGTTCTCCATGTCGTAGCGTATGCCCCACTTGCTGTCGTACTTGTCGCTCTCCACGTCATGGAAGAGCTCATTCGCCTTTTTCAGGTCAACTGCCATCGACTCTCCATCTCTAATTGCCTCAAGAATGATAACACGGTTGGGGTCAGACCACTTTCGTTCCGTAATACGGTTGGGGTCAGACCACTTTCGTTCCGTTAGCCACATCTTTCACATTTGCAACACGTGTTGCATTGTGATTGTATTGCTAGTACAATCATCTCGCGATGAGGCCTCCAAGGTTCGAACACTCCGGAACTCTCTACCACGCGTTTTCCCGCGGGAATGGAAAGCAGGATATCTTCCTGGATGTCGCGGACTACAAGCGCTTCCTGGAAGAACTGGCGGACGCGGTTGAAGCCTTCTCCTGGGAGTGCTATGCCTTCTGCCTCATGCCGAATCACTTCCATCTCGTGATCCGGACGCCCAAGCCCAACCTCTCTGAGGGAATGCAAGCCCTGAACGGCGTCTACGGACAATACTTCAATTACCGCCACGGGAGGATAGGGCATGTGATGCAGGGCCGATATAAGTCTCCGGTGCTCACCAACGAGACCCGACTGCTTCGGGCCCTCCGCTACGTTGTGCTCAACCCGGTCTCTGCGGGCATTGTGGCGAAACCAGGGCAGTGGCGCTGGAGCAGTTACCGAGGGACAGCCGGCTTGGAGGCACCTCCTGCCTTTCTGGAGGCGGCCCTGACCCGGGCTTTGTTCTCAGACGATGTGGAAAAGGCGACTGACGCCTACGTTGACTGGGTCATAGAAGGAATAGGCGAACAGGATGCCCAACCTGACGGCCGGGCATCCTTGAGCTTTCTGTTCGGTGGTGCCAACGATTCGCGATCTCTCAACCGGGCGATACGCACTGCCTATTCAGACGAGGGCTATTCGATGTCGCAAATCGCAAGGTACCTGGGCATTTCATGTGGTAAGGTCAGCAGGATACTCAAGTTCTTGGAAACCACGGATGACGGTTTATAGCGGCTCGTGGCATCCGGCGGTATGCCTGTTTAAGTTGTTGCAGGTGTTGCTAACGCAACGAAAGTGGTCTGACCCCATTTGAAACACGAGCGCCGGGCCTGGAAAGGCCCGGCGCAGGTGCATCTCACCAAGAGTGTTGATTACTGCTTTACTTCCTTGATGCCATTGAGGCTTACTGCCAGGACGTAACGCTGTATCTGTGCTGTACCCTCGTAGATCTGCATGATCTTGGCGTCACGCATGTACTTCTCAACGGGGTAGTCCTTCATGTAGCCGTAGCCGCCGAGCACCTGGACAGCGTCCGTGGTGACCTTCATGGCCATATCGCCGCAGAATGCCTTGGAGATGGAGCTTGCCACCGTCAGGCGACGGGAGGCCTTGCCGGTCTCCACCATCCTGTTGGCCAGCCAGCCGGCGTAGTAGTACAGGCGCCTGCCCGCCTCGATGTTTATCAACATGTCGGCCAGCATGAAGCTTATGGCCTGGTTCACCATGATGGGGCTGCCGAACTGCACCCGCTCCTTGGCGTACGCGTTCGCCTCCTCGAACGCCGCCCTCGCGACGCCCACGGCGAGGGCCGCGACACCGGCGCGGGTCTGGTCGAGCGTCTGCATGACGGTCACGAATGCGCTGCCGGGTTCGCCCAGCATGTCTTCCTTGGGGATCTTCACGTTCTCGAAGAAGACCTCGGCGGTATGGGACGCGCGGATGCCCAGCTTGTCCTCGTGGCGGCCCATGCTGACGCCCTCGGCGTTGCCGTCCACTATGAAGCCGGACAGCCCGTTGTCGGTCTGTGCAAAGACGGTGTAGACGTCGGAGATTCCGCCGTTGGTGATGAAGCACTTCTGGCCGTTCAGGATGAAGCCGTCACCATCGGCCTTCGCGGTCGTCTTGATGGACGAAACGTCGCTTCCGGCTTCCGGCTCGGTCAGGCAGAACCCGGCCAGCTTCGGGTTCTTCTCGTCGCAGAGACGGGTCAGCCACTTCTGCTTCTGCTCCTCGGTGCCGGCGATCTGGATTGGAGCGGTCGCAAGGTTGTTCGCGCCTATGCTCGTGGTGAGCCCGGCGCACCCCCACGCCAGCTCCTCAAAGACCATGGCAGCTGTCAGCGGGTCAAGGCCTCCTCCGCCGTACTCCTCGGGAATGCCGGCGCTGGTCAGGCCCGCCTGTGCCGCCTTCGGCAGGATCAGGTCCGCAGGAAACTCGCCCTTCTTGTCCCACTCCTCTGCGATTGGCCGCAGTTCGTTCAGCGCGAAGTCGTGCGCCATATCCACTGCCGCTCTCTGCTCATCGGTGAGTTCAAAATCGATCACTGTCTCCTCCTTTCAAACTGACAATAACGTCATCTAGCTGCTACTAAGTGCTAAAGTGCGGGGTTATCCTATCAGTCAGCAAACAGACTTTCCAGCGCTTTAGCAGACAATCTTGCAGATTTTACTTTCCTATGAACTGTGCCTTGCCCGGACCCTCCTCGATGAAGGTCTTCATGCCGATCTTCTGGTCCTCGGTCGAGAAGCAGAGGGCGATTGACTGGGCCTCGATGACCAGTCCGTCCGTGAGCGAGCAGTTGAGCCCGTTGTTGACCGACCTCTTCGCCATCGCGAGAGCGAACGGCGGATACTTGCTCGCGTACCGCTTGGCGACCTTCTGCGCTTCAGCGATCACCGCAGAGCCGTCCTCACCCTCCACGACCTTGTCGATAAGGCCGTAGGAGTGCGCGCTCTTCGCGTCGTAGAAGCGCCCGGAGAATATCATCTCCTTGGCCTTCGCGGGCCCGATGAGGCGCGGGAGCCTCTGGGTCCCGCCGGCGCCGGGGATGATGCCCAGCAGGATCTCGGGGACGCCGATCTGGCACGTCTCACCGGCGAACCGCCAGTCGCAAGCAAGGGCCAGTTCGCAACCGCCGCCCAGTGCGAAGCCGTTGATCGCAGCGATGACCGGCTTGAGGCAGTTCTCCAGCTTGTTGAGCGCCCCCTGCGCGTTTCCTATTATCTTGGCGACTATCACGGGGGTCGCCGCGGCCATCTCCTTGATATCCGCGCCTGCGGCGAATACCTTTTCGCCGCCAGTGACCACCACCGCGCGCACTTCGTCGTCGAGCGCCAGCTCGTCCGCGCAGTTGCCGATCTCGAGAAAGACCTGGGCGTTGAGGGCGTTCATCTTCGGGCGGTCGAGGCGCATGGTCGCGACGTTGTCCTCTATCTCGACCTTGACGAACTCATAATCGTAGGCCATCTGCTGTACCTCCAGTCCCTGACGTCTTGCTGCCAGTATCGAGCCAAAACCCTGACAATTCTATTACAACCGCCGTTAAAACTGAATCGGCCCGCGAACCGTGTTTGTGCGGTGACAGCGACTGGTTTAAGTGGGACCGAAAGCGCCAGGCAACTCCTGCCGAATATGGACCTGGCGCCTTTAGATACTGCGGATGAAGTCGACTATGTCGGCGGTAGAGGTGCCCGGGGTGAAGAGCCTGGCGACACCCTCCCGCTCGAGTTCGGCTACGTCCTCGTCGGGGATTATCCCACCACCCACGACCTTTATGTCGGACGCGCCTCTCTCGCGGAGCATCTCCAGCACGCGGGGGAACACCGTCATGTGCGCGCCCGAGAGGATAGACAGGCCCACGACGTCAACGTCCTCGTCTACGGCGGCCTGCACGATCTGCTCCGGGGTCTGGTGGAGCCCCAGGTAGATGACCTCCATGCCCGCGTCGCGGAGCGCGCGCGCAACCACCTTGGCTCCCCTGTCGTGTCCGTCGAGCCCCGGTTTGGCAACCAGCACCCTCTTCGTTCTCGCCTTCTCAGCCATGCCACCCAACCTTGCGCCATAGATGTTGCTACTGTTGCTCATGTTGCTTATGCAACGAAAATGGTCTGACCCCTAGTAGATCGGTTGCTCGCGGTACTCGCCGAAGACCTCCTTCAGGACGTTCACGGTCTCGCCGATCGTCACGTGCGCCCGGGCGCAGTCGATTATCGCCGGCATGAGGTTCCCGGTCCCCTCGGCCCTTCGCCTGAGCTCGGCACGGGCCTCGTCAGCCTTCGCCTGGTCCCGCTCCGCGCGTACGCTCCTGACCGCCTCCACCTGCTCGCGCTCCACGGCGGGGTCGATCTTCAGTAACTCGATATCTATCGACTCCCCCTCGTGAGCGTAGCGGTTCACCCCGACGATGACCCGCTCGCCCTTCTCGATCTCCATCTGGTACCGGTAGGCGGCGTCCGCTATCCTTCGCTGGAAATAGCCCTTCTCAATCGCCTCGAGCACCCCGCCCTCCGCTTCGATCTCGTCGAAGTACTGGTTCGCCTGCGCCTCGAGCCTGTCGGTGAGGTACTCCACGAAGTAGGAACCCGCAAGCGGGTCGATGGTGTTCGCGACCCCGGTCTCGTGAGCGATCACCTGCTGGGTCCGCAGGGCGATCTCGACGGCTTTCTCCGTCGGCAGCGCGAGGACTTCGTCCATCGAGTTGGTGTGCAGCGACTGCGTGCCGCCCAGCACGGCGGCGAGCCCCTCGTACGCTGTCCGGACTATGTTGTTCTCGGGCTGGGGGGCCGTCAGGGAGCAGCCGGCCGTCTGAGTGTGGAAGCGTAGGAGGAGCGACTCCTCCTTCCCGGCGCCGAACCGATCGCGCATCACGCGGGCCCAGATCCTGCGAGCCGCCCGGTACTTGGCTATCTCCTCGAAGAAATCTATGTGCGAGTTGAAGAAGAACGAGAGCCGCGGGGCGAAGTCGTCCACGTCGAGACCGGCGTCTATGCCCGCCTGGACGTAGGCCATCCCGTCCGCCAGCGTGAAGGCGAGCTCCTGGGCGGCGGTCGAGCCGGCCTCGCGGATGTGGTACCCGCTTATGCTGATTGTGTTCCAGCGCGGGACTTCCGCCGAGCAGAACTCCATTATGTCGGTGATTATCCGCATCGACGGGCGGGGCGGGAATATCCACGATTTCTGGGCTATGTACTCCTTGAGGATGTCGTTCTGAATGGTGCCGCCCACCTGGTCGAACCGCGCTCCCTGACGCTCGCCGGTCACGAGGTAGAAGGCGAGCAGTATGCTGGCCGGGGCATTGGTGGTCATGGATGTGGTTATCCTGTCGAGGGGGATGCCGTCGAAGAGCCTCTGCATGTCGACCACCGAGTCTATCGCCACCCCGCAGCGCCCCACCTCTCCCTCGCTCATGGCGTCGTCGGAGTCACGTCCCATGATGGTGGGCATGTCGAACGCGACCGAGAGCCCGGTGGTGCCGCGCTCAAGCAGGAAATGGTAGCGCCTGTTGGTCTCGGCGGCGGTCCCGAAACCCGCGAACTGCCTCATGGTCCACGTCCGGCCCCTGTACATGCTGGAGCGCACCCCGCGGGTGTAAGGGAACTCACCCGGAAAGCCCAGGTCGCGCTCGTAGTTGAGCCCGGCGACCTCACCCGGGCCGTACAGAGGCTCTACCGGCTCGCTCGAGACCGTGACGAAGGGACCGCCCTCCTCTGGCGACGAGTGGTAAGTCTCCTCGAGCCAGCGGCGCTTCTCCTCTTCGTAATGCTCGGTGTCCATCTTCTAGAACTCGATCCCCTCACGCATCGGTACGCCTCTGTCGAAGCAGTGCTTGATGCAGGTCATCTCCGTCAGTACGTCGGCGCGCTCGCGGAACTCCTCGGGAGCGTAGCGGCCGGTGAGCACGACCTCCACCCCTGCCGGCCGCTCGTCGATGAGGGGCAGGACTTCCTCGACCTTAAGCACGCCGAGTTCCACGGCCACGTTTACCTCGTCGAGGATGATAATGTCGTATTCCCCGCTCATGATAGCGGCGCGCGCAGTCTCGAGGCCTTCCCTCGCCAGGCGGAGGTCCTCTGACGTCGGCTCTCCTTTCCTGACGAAGCTGTCCAGGCCGGACTGGATTATCTTAAACTCGTCACCAAAGCGGGCACACGTCAGCAACTCGCCGTACTGGCGACCTTTCAGGAACTGCACCATCAGGACCTTCAGGCCCTTGCCGACCGCCCTCATGGCGAGGCCGAGTGCCGCGGTGGTCTTCCCCTTGCCGTCCCCGGTATAGACCTGCACGAGCCCCTTTTCCATGCCTTCTCCATCAGTAACTGTCGAAAATCGCGGTTGGCAGCCGGCCGGATTGAGTATATCAAAAACGTATCAACTACCGGTGGAACCTTAAACCCGGGGTCTGACCCCGGATTTAAGCCGGCGTGCGGAACGGGATGGCGGCCGTCTGCGTCGAATACTCCGGCAGCTGGAAAGGTTGACGGATGTCCTTGAAATGGGTGCGGCGGCTTCCTCATAATTCCAGTTGACCGGGTTGCGAGACGGGAGAGGCGTTGCGGGCTAACGGAGTAGCCGTAAAGAACACGATAATGGAAACGCGGGGCCTCAAGAGGCTCTACCTCTACCTGCGCCGGGCTGACAGGCGGCGGGTGGTCCTCTTACTTGCTGTGTCTTTCCTGCTCCTTGTGTCGGTCCTCGTTGCAGGCTTCCTCATCGTCCAGGACCTCGCCCTCTGGGGACATATCTTCCCGGGCATCACCATCGACGGCAGGGACGTAGGCGGCATGACGAAGGCCCAGGCGGCAGACCTGGTCAAGAAGTCGGTCGCCGCGCCTATAATGGAACCCCTGGTGGTCAACTACGAGAATGAGGACTTCAAGCTCGACGTCAGCTCCATAAACATGTCGGTGGACGTCGACGCGATGGTAGAGAAGGCCTACGGCCTGGGGCACGGCAAGCTCTTCCTCTCGAGGATGCTCAGGCGCTTCATGAACAAGCCCATCCGGGTCGACGTCCCTGTCGTGCTCAAGTACGACGACGTCAAGCTGAACCAGTTCGTGGACACGATCGCAGAGGGGCTGAACGTCTCCGCGAGGAGCTCGAGCATCGACATGTCCAATGGCTACCCGGTCGTCAGCTCATCGAGGTACGGGTTGCGCGTGAACGAGGACGCCACCAAGAATGCCATTCTCGCGACTCTGCCGACCGGCAACCGCCGCGTCTCCGCCGTAGTGGAGAGCATAAAACCGGAGGTCACCGAAGCGGACATCGGCTACATAATCGTGGTGAAGCAGGCGGAGCACAAGCTCTATCTCTACAACGGCGAGGAGTTCGTGGACGACTTCGCGTGCGCAGTGGGCGCAAAGGAATTCCCTACCCCCACCGGCACGTTCACCATTCAGAAGAAAGAGAAGAATCCCACCTGGTACCCGCCTAAGACAGACTGGGCCAAGAAGATAAGCAGCGCCCCGGTCCCACCCGGCCCCGGCAATCCCCTCGGGCCGTACTGGATGGAGATCGGCAACGGCATCGGCATACACGCCGCTCTCGATGAGACCTCGCTCGGCTTCTCGGCGTCCCACGGCTGCATAAGGATCTCGGAGTGGGCCGCGGCCTACATCTTCGAGCGTGTCGAGAAGGGCACCCCCGTCTATATCTACCCCTGACGCACCACGGGGGTCAGGTCACTTTGTTGCATCTTTGACCTTATGGTGTATCACTCATGGAAATGCAACAAAGTGACCTGACCCCTATTTTGCGTTTGCGGCGATGTTTGCGAGCGCTATCGCGCCCAGGTACTCGTCCGCGGTGCCGTTCCTCGAGGTGTCAGCGAGCCGGAGACCCAGCGGGAAGTAGAGCGCGCCCAGCGACGAGCCCGAGCCGAGGTGCACGAGCGTCCTGTAGATGAGGTTGCCCGCCACGCCGTCCGGCGCTATCACGCAGTTCGCCCAGCGGAGCGCCTCCTCGATGGTTATGTGATAGTGGCGCACGTCTTCGCTTCGTGAAGCAAGGGACTCTCCCCTGTCGATGCTGCCGGCGATGTGGGCGCCGCGGCCGGCGTCCTCCGCCCTCCCGGCCGACAGCACGGCGATCCGGGGCTCCCAGCCGAGCAGGCTGCAGAACAGACGGCAGTCCCCGGCCAGCTCCTCCATCTGTCCGAGTGTGTACCCCTCGTCGATGCCGACCGGGCCAAGCAGGAAGGGCCTGCCGCAGGGCAGGCTCAGCAGCGCCACCCTGCGGAGCTCGAGAGCGCCTCTCCTGGACCTGAGCTCGTCGAGGAAGGAGCTGGAAGGAATCGAGCCCCGGACCGCTGCGTGCAGGCGTCCCGAGCTCAGCGCGTCGAGCATCTTGGCGCTGGTGCGGAAGACCGTGACAGGGCAGAACGTGGCCCTCTCCGAGATCTCGGGTTCCCGCGGGTCCCCGGCCGCGAGGCCTATGCCCACCGCTGTTTCAGGGGATGTCCGTGTTTCAAGAGACCTGAGTTCCACTTCACACCTGCCAGGAGGCGGGGCCTAGGCGCCCAGCCTCGCGTGGAAATCGCGCAGTACCGCGAGCGCCTCGACCGTGTCCTCGGGATTCTCGAAAATCGGATAGTCCATCCGGCTCTGCACGTGCCTCAGGTAATGACACTGGGTGAGCAGGCACATCGCGAGGGGCTTGTTGTGCCTGTCGATGATCTTCTTGATATCTCCATATATCTCTCGCGACAGAGCCGAGTAAGCTCCGTCGTACTTGGCGTCTGCCCTTCGCATGAGCACGACCGCAACGCCGTCAATGTCCTCCTGGCCCATGACCCTGTCGAGCCCGTAGACTATTGCGTCGCTCGAGAGGACGTCCCCCAGGTCCAGGGGGTTTCCGAACCTGATGACGTCCGCCCGCACGTTCTCCTGGAAGCCCTTGAGCACCTCTTCCGAGAGCCGCGGGAATGTGAATCCCCGCTTGTAAGCGAGGTCGCTCAGAAGCACCGCGTAGCCGCCGGCGGGAGATACCACCGCCATGCGGTTCCCCCTCATTGGAGGCAGGTCGAATATCCTCGCCATCTCGGTGAGCCTCTTGATCTCGTCCACCCGGATGACCCCCGCCTGGCGGAGGGCGTCATCGAGAACGGCGTCGTCGTTGGCGAGAGCTGCGGTGTGGCTCGACGCCGTAAGCGCGCCCACCTCGGTGGTGTTCGCCTTGTATACGAGCACCGGCTTCTTGATGGAGCTCGCGACTTCGTAGAATTCACGGCCGCGCACCACGCTCTCCAGGAACATGCAGATGACGTGGGTCCCCGGGTCCTCGCCCAGGTACTTCAGGAAGTCGAGCTCGTCCATGTTGACCTTGTTGCCCACCGAGACGAACTTGTTGAAGCGGGCGCTCTGGTTGTTGAGGAACATGATGAGGCTCATGCCGACGCCGCCGCTCTGGGTGATTATCGAGATGTTGCCCGGCTCGCGCCTGGCCATCGGAAGGAACGGGAGACAGAGGCCGTTCTCGGTGTTGATGATGGTCAGCCCGTTCGGGCCCACGAACCTTATCCCGTGTTCGAGCGCCTTGCGGCGCACGACTTCGGTGAGCTCCTCACCGCTCTCCCCGTACTCGGAGAAGCCGCCGGAGGGTATCGCCATCCGCGTCACGCCTTTGCGCGCACACTGGTCCATGACGTCCGGGACCGCGCGGGCGGGCACGAAGCAGACCACCAGGTCTATCGGCCCCGGGATGTCATCGAGCGAAGCGTAGCCCTTGAGGCCGAGCACGTCCTCACCCCTGGGGTTGACCGGGTAGACGCTTCCGGGAAATTCCCAGGTGACCAGGTTCTGCACGATGAGCCGCCCCATGTTGCGCGGGCTGGGGGAAGCCCCGACGACCGCCACGCTGTCCGGGTAGAACATCTTGTCCATGAAGTCCATGTCGCCGATCCGCTCTCTCATACAAGTATGGCGGCGCGGGAGAGCGCCACCGCGGTTAGTATGTCATCGGGCCGGGCAAAAAGCAACGGAACCACGAGGTTGCCCGGGCGGCCCGGGGGCGCCCCACGGTGCCGGTCAATCAAGGCCGGGCGCGTCGTGTTCATCATCCGAGTCGGTGTCCGCCCCGCCGGAAACGGACTCGAGCACTATCTCGACAAGGTCCGCCACCGGCAGTCCCTCTCCCACGCCCAGCGCGTCCGAGAGGTTCATCTCGCAGAACGGGCAGCATGTCACGAGCGTGGACGCCCCCGTCTCGACAGCCTCCGCCTGCCGGAGGGACGCCACCTCTACGGCGCTGTCGGTATGCCCGGTGCGCAAGCCACCGCCTCCGCCGCAGCAACGGGCGTTCGACCCGGTCCGGGACATCTCGACCAGCTCGAGCCCGGGGATAGACTCCAGGACCTTCCTGGGCTGGGAGGTCACCCCCCCGTGCCGCGCGAGGTGACAGGGATCGTGGTAGGTAACGGAGCGCTCCACCGGCCCGGGTTCGAGCCTGCCCTCTTCGATGAGGTCCGCCAGCACCTCCGACACGTGCAGCACCTCGGGATGGAACGGCGCGACCCTGGGATACTCGTGCTTCATGATGCCGTAGCACCCCGCGCACGCCGTGATTATCCTTTCGACCCCGAGCGCGTTCAGCTTCTCGATGTTCCTTCCAGCCTGCGCCAGGAACGTCTCCCGGACCCCGACCCTCATCGCGGTGCTGCCGCAGCATATCTCCTCGCGCCCCATGATGCCGAAGTCGACTTCCGCCGCCGTGAGCACGCGGGCGGTGGCCGCGGCCACCTTCTGCATGTTGGGAAGGTAAGCGGCTGTGCACCCCGGGTAGTAGAGCGCTTCGGCGTCCTGCTTCGGGAGGACCTTGAGTCTCGGCTGTATCTTCTTCGCCCAGCGGTCCCGCTGCGCCCTGGGCATCTGCCACGGGTTGTCGTAGTTCTCCACGCTCTTCACAAGCTCCATCTGGGACGGGAGGGGGCCTTCGCCCCTGGACACCATGACGTCTCTGAGCAGGTTCACGAGCTCGGTCAGCCTGATTCCCATGGGGCAGCGTACCGAGCACGAGTAGCACGCGGAGCAGTAGTAGAGGACCTCCGGGCGCAGCACCTCTTCAGCCTGTCCCGTCAGGGTCAGCCTGACCAGTTCCCTGGGCCCCATGTCCGAATAGCGGGCGACGGGACAGGAGGCGGTGCAGGTGCCGCACTGCAGGCATGAACGTACTTTTTCGCCCACGTCGCTCCCCGCAACGAGGTCATCGAAGAACTCGCCGGTAAACACCTCCAGCGCTTCCTTGCGTACCCCTGTCATATCTTCCTCTCCATGGCCATCTCCTTCACCAGGTATTCGAGTATCCTGGCGCGAAGCCCCGTGAACTCGGGGTCGGTGCGCGTCCTCGGGTATCCCAGCGTGTTCTCGAGCCGTTCGACTATGCGCGCCGGGCGTCGCGAGAGCCCGATTATGTCCTGCCCCAGGAACACGGCCTCGTCAACAGAGTGTGTTACGAAGACTATGGTCGTCCCCGTCCTCATCCACAGGTCGACCAGGAACTCCTGCATCCCGTTCCGGGTCTGGGCGTCGAGGGACGCGAACGGCTCGTCCATCAGGAGCACCGAGGGCTCAACCGCCAGCGTCCGGGCTATCGCCACGCGCTGTTTCATCCCCCCCGACAGTTCCCTCGGGTAAAGGTCCTCGCAGCCGGACAGCCCGACTGTCCCCAGGTATACCTCGGCCCTCTCGCGGGCTTCCCTGGCCGGAATTCCCTTGAGCGCCAGGCCGAACGTGACGTTCCTTAGCACGGTCCTCCACGGGAAGAGCGCGTACTCCTGGAAGACCATCCCCCTGTCGGGCCCGGGGCCCCGCACAGGCTTCCCCCCGAGAAATACCTCACCGGAGGTCGGTGCCTCGAGGCCGCCCATCACCCTCAGGAGCGTCGTCTTCCCGCAGCCGGAAGGGCCCACTATGCAGGTCAGGCGCCCGGGCCTGACTTCGATGTCGAGCCCGGACAGCACCTCGAGCGTCCGCCCGGTCTTCTTCTCTTTGAAGCTCTTCGAGAGCGACCGGAGCTCGAGCGCCGGCCGGCCGTTGCCGTTCATCTCCACCTGAGGACCCTTTTCTCCGCGGCCTTTATCAGCCTGTCCATCAGGAAGCCGATCACCCCTATCACGACCATCCCCGCGACCACGTAGTCGAAGCGGGCGACGTCCCGCGCCGTCAGTATCATGTAACCCAGGCCGTACCCGCTCTTCACCCCAACCATCTCGGCGGCTATCACGGTCATCCAGCCGATACCCACCCCTATCCGCATCCCGGTTATGATCGAAGGCAGTGCGGCGGGCGCGAGTACCCGCGCAAGGACGGTGGCCTCGCCGGCACCTAGCGTCCGCGCGGCCTCCACGAGGTACGGGTCGACCGATTTCACCCCGGAGACGGTGTTCAGCACTATCGGGAAGAAGGCCCCCAGGAAGATCAGGAACGCGGAGGAGAACATGCCCAGGCCGAACCAGGTCAGCGCGAGCGGCAGCCACGCGAGCGGCGGCACCGGGCGCACGACCTCCACCAGTGGGTCCAGGGCGTTGTCGAACGCCGGCGACCATCCCATCAGGATGCCAAGCGGCACGGCGAAGAGAGTGGCCATGCCGAAGCCGAGCAGGACCCGCCCCAGGCTTGCCGCTATGTGGCCCGGAAGCCTGTAGCCCGGCGGGAAACCCGTGACGGTGAGCTGGTAGATCCCCTGGGCGACCTCGACCGGCGTCGGCGTGCTCTTTCCCAGCAGGCCCAGGCCGGCCAGTAGCTGCCAGAGCGCGAGTACTATGAGAGGCGAGAGGACCTTCCACTTCTTCACGAACCGCCCCCGGGCAGGAAGGCCGTGTCCACCAGCGCCCGCGTGAACGCGCCGGGGCTGTCGACCTTTATCACGCCGTTGTCCTTCAGGAACTCCACGTACCGCTCGATGCCCTCGGGCCTGGGCCTGAACGAGAACTCGATGTTCTTCATCGCGGCGCGCGCCACGTCATTCGGCTGTCCCGTGAACAGGTGGGCCATGTCGGCGGCCTCGAGCTCGTTCTCGTTTATGTACTCGGTAGCCCTCACGTGGGCCGCCACGACCCTCCTGACGGTGTCCGGGTTCTCCCTCAGGAATCCGGCGTCGGCGACCAGCATGCAGCAGGGATGATGCGGCCATATCTCGTCAGAGGTGACGAGCACGCGCCCCGCCTTCTGCGCGGCGACCATCGACGGGTACGGTTCCCACACCACCGCCGCGTCCACCTGCCCGGCGGAGAGCGCCGGTATCATCTCGGGCGGTTTTACCACGATTATGCTGACGTCTTTCTCGCTCACGTCCGCCTTGTCGAGCGCCAGGCGCAGGAGGAAATCCTGAACGGTGGAGTAACCGGGGACCGCGATGGTGCGGCCTTTCAGAGACTCCACGTCAGGCGCTTCCAGCCCGTTGCGGACCACTATTGCCGAGCCTTCCATGTTGGCCTGGGCGACGATACGCACGTCCGCCATGTCCTGGCCGGCGAACGTCACCACCGGCGCGGTGCCGGCGTAGCCCATGTCGAGGTCTCCGGCGGAGAACGCGCTCATCTCCTCCGGGCCGGCGCTGAACGCGCCGCCCTCCCTCACGTCAAGGCCCTCGTCCGCGAAGAAACCCTTCTCTCTCGCGATGTAATAGGCAACCTGGTGCAGGTCGTTGCGGAGTATCCCCATGCGCACCACGCGGGTGCCCTGGGGCTCCCCTCCGCATCCGGCGAGCGGAAGCGACAGCGCCATGGCGCAGAAGGCCGCCAGGGCGACGGCAATGACTGCCGGGAGAGCGCGGCTCGGTCTCATCTGTCTACCCACCTCCCAACGGGCAGTTCTTGATGCAGTTGAAGCAGAAGTACTGGAACCCCAGCGAGCCGGCGTGGTAGAGCTTCCAGTAACCATCGTCCGCGAGCATCGCCTGGCGCTGGGCCTCATCCGCGGCGGCCCACTTCGACCAGAACCTTATGTTCCCGCCTATTCCGTACGGCTGGCACGCCTTCAGGCACGCGAGAACGTCGGTCCGCCCCTCGACCTCGAGCGCCCCCGAGGGGCACGTCTCCACGCACTCCATGCAGTCGTCGCACAGCCGCTCTTCCAGGGGAGGGTCGCCGGGCAGTTCGAGGTCGGTCAGCACCTCGGTGAATATGACCCTGCTCCCGAACCGGGGGTGCAGCACCAGGTTGTTACGACCGAAGCTCCCGAGCCCCGCGGCCACCGCCGAGTGCCTGGCGGAGACATCCCCGATCGCTCCCTGGGTCTCCCGGCTCATCAGCAGGGGGTAGGACACCGGCACTGTCATGGCCTTCGCGCCGAACTCCCGCCCCAGGAATCGAGCGAGCTTGTAGTTGCAGGAGCGGGAAAACTCCATCAGGTCGAGGCGGCCGTTCATGGCTATCATCATGTTGTCGCTCTCACAGCTGGGCAGCTCGGCGTAAGCCAGCACGACCAGCGTCCTGACGCCGGGGAAAACGCTTTCCAGCGACGGCGAGCGCGGGCTGTCGTACGAAGATGCGGCCGCGAACCCTACGTCGTCGACCCCCAGGCCCTCCGCGAACTCCTTCACGATCTCTTTCCTGGCTTCTGAACTCATAACATCAACCCCTCGATGTTGGCGAGTATCTGCTGGTCGTCGCCCAGCTCCAGTGACGCAGCCCCCCCGAGGCATGCGGCCACACACAGCCCGCAGCCTTTGCATACCGCCTCGTTCACAACCGCGGCACCTTCCTCTGAGAGCTCGACGGCGGTGTAAGGGCAGGCCAGCACGCATTGCCCGCAGCCGCGGCACAGCTCCGCGTCGACGGTGGACACCCCCGCCTCTACCTGCACGGTGCCCCTGTCAAGGAGCGAAAGCGCCTCGGTGGAGGCAGCACCGGCCTGGGCGACGGTATCAGGTATGTCCTTGGGACCCTGGCAGCAGCCGGCGAGGAATATCCCGTCAACGAGCGAGGAGACGGGGCGGAGTTTCGGGTGCGCCTCAGTGAAGAAACCTTCCGGCCCCAGCTGGAGACCGAGCACCCGCGCGAGCTCCGCTGCGCCGCGGGCCGGGACCAGGCCGGCGGCCAGCACCACCATGTCCACCGGGAGCTCCACCTGCCGCCCGAGGAGGGTGTCCTCCGCGAACACCGTGAGCCTGCCGCCCAGTCTCGCGACGTCGGCGCACTTGCCCCGCACGAAGAATATCCCCTCGTCGCGGACCCTCCGGTAGAACTCCTGGTAGCCCTTCCCGAAAGCGTTCACGTCGATATAGAACTCGTATACTTTCGCTCCGGTCTTCTCGCGCGCCAGGTGGGCCTGCTTCATGGAGTACATGCAGCACACGCGCGAGCAATATTCGTTCGCGTTCTCGTCCCGCGAGCCGATGCAGTGCAGGAAAGCTATGGCTCCGGGCTCGCTCCCGTCCGCCAGGACCACCTTCCCACCGGTCGGTCCGGACGCGGACAGCATCCTCTCGAACTGAAGGGCGTCGAGGACCTCTTCGTAGCGCCCGTAACCGAACTGCGGCATCAGTCCCGAGTCGAACACGTCAAACCCCGTCGCAACGATCACCGCCCCGACTTCGAGCTCCCTTGTCGTAGACCTCATCTCGAGGTCTACGGCGCCGACGCCGCACGCCTCGACGCAGGGCGCCTTGCACTTGCCCTTCGTGAACATAAGGCAGTGCTCGCGGTCCACGGCGGCGGCGAGGGGCACCGCCTGCGGGAACGGCATGTACATAGCCCCCCGCGACGACAGCCCCGCGTCGAACTCGTCCGGAATGCGGCCGGCGAGGACGCAGGCCTCGGCGCAGTCCCCGCATCCGGTGCAGCTGTCGACGTCGACCCCCCTCGGGTTGGTCCGCACCTCAGCCTTGAAGTTGCCGGCGAAGCCCTCCAGCGATGTCACCTCGCTGGTCGTCATGATCTCGATGTTCGGGTACCTGGCCGCCTCGACCATCTTCGGGGTGAGGATGCAGGCCGAGCAGTCCAGGGTCGGGAAGGTCTTGTCGAGCTGGGCCATGTGCCCGCCGATGCTCGGGCCTCGCTCGACCAGGTAGACCTGTTTTCCCGCGGCGGCCAGGCCGAGCGCCGCCTGTATCCCCGCTATCCCGCCCCCGATGACCAGCACCGCCTGCGTGACCGGGTACGTGCGGCTCGAGAGCTCCCGGTTGAAGGCGACCCTGTACACCGCGCCGCCGATGAGCGCCGAAGCTTTCGCGGTGGCCTCGCCGGGATCGTCGTGCACCCAGGAGCACTGCTCGCGGATGTTGGCCATCTCGAGCATGTAAGGATTGAGTCCCGCGTCCGCGAGCGTCTCGCGAAAGGTCGGCTCGTGCAACCTCGGAGAGCAAGCGGCCACCACGACCCGGTCCAGCCCAAGCTCCTCAATGTCGGCGCGGATGATAGCCTGGCCCGGGTCAGAGCACATGTAAGGGTAGTCGCGCGCGACCGCCACGCCCGGAAGCCCGGCCGCTCTCCGGGCCGCCAGGGAACAGTCGACCACTCCCGCGATGTTGGTCCCGCAGTGGCAGACGTATACGCCCGTCCTTCCCGCCATCATGACTCCATCAGTATGGGTGCCTCTTCCCTCTTCAGATGTTCTTCCGAACGCATGCGGAAATACAGCGAAAGGAACCGTGCGGTGAGCTCCTTGAGCGTGGTCAGCAGCGACTCTGCCTCTGCCAGTGAGTCTTCGCCTGACTCGACCTTTATTCTAAGCGTTTTGACCATCCCGGTCACCTCGGAGTATCCGAGCGCCAGCCCGCGCAGCCCCTCCATGTCCGTGACCAGGCCCGGGTTCCCCTCGATGTACGGCAGCCGCCGCCACGCGCTCTCGAGGAACACCCTCACCTTCTCCGGCTCCCAGACCTTTACCCCGATCTTCCAGGTGACGGGCATCTTCTCGAGGCCGAAAGCCACTATTCGTGCGTTCGAGACCTCCCGCTTGATGTCGAGGAGCGCCTCCGCGACGTCGTCCTCCACGGCCGGACCTCCCCGGCGATGCTCCCACGTACGAAGTGGACGCCCCGTCTTCACCCCTGAAAGGTCGCCCGGGCCGTGGGTGAGCGAGCGCCAGTGCCCCTGCATGAGTTCCAGTGCGAGCGCGTTGGCGCGCGGGAAGAGGGGGTGCTCGAGGTGGGGACCGCTCGCAAGCACCGAACCGCGCCCCAACCGGCTGAAGATGACGGCCGCCCGGCCCGCGAGGAGCCGGCCGGCCTCGCTCTCGGGCCACAGGAACGCCGCCCTCGGGGTCAGACCCGAATAGACCGCCCGGACCTCATCCGGATTGCCCGCCTCCATGACCGGCCCCCCGAAAAGGACCGTCCTCAGTCCGGCTCCGGGCTCGAAACAAGGAAACCGCTTCGCGGCGGCGGTGGGGGCCATCAACACCTCTCCGTAGACCGGGTGGAACACCCAGTCTCCACCGTAGGGCGCGAGGTACTTATGTGCGAGACAGAGCGGCTCCGGAGGCTCCGGCATCACGTTCAGCATCCTGCCCTCAACGAGGGAGAACGGTGTGAACGGCGGCAGGTCGACCCCGGACAGCACCAGGTACGCCCCCGCGCAGGAGCCGACGTAGAGGCCGCCGGCCTCCACGAAGGAACCGAGCGCGCTCGCCCCGGCCGGTCCCAGGCCCTCCGCCATGGCGTAGGTATCTCCCCCGCCGACCAGCAGCATGTCCAGGCCCTCGAGGCCCCCCGACAGGACCGCCGATTCGTCGATGAAACCCACCCTGCAGATGCCGGCATGCTCCAGCATGTCGGCGAACCAAAGCCACGAATGTGATGCACCGGCGCCGATGAATATAGCGGCGCTCGGAGCCGTAGGCGATGAGAATCCCTCGCGGTATCGTTCGAAGATGGGATCTGCGGCCGCCTTCGCGAGGCGGCCCGTCGACCTGCCCATTCGCGCGCCTCCGGGCCGGGTGCTTCAGGTGAAAAGGCTCTCGATGCCGGACGCGTCCAGCTCGACGCCCGCCGCCGGCCCGCAGAGCCCGAGCAGCGAATCAACGTCGACCCCGCCGGCCAGGAGCAGAGCGGGACAGACGCCCAGGACATAACCGGCCCTGTTTGCCGCCAGCCACTTCTCGGAGGCCGCCAGGGGCGGGACCCAGGGCCCGAATGCGTCATATGAGACCTGCTCTCCCGCGGGCCACCCGGCCTCCATCGTTCCCTCGAGGCCTCCTACCGCGGAAGCTATCTCGCCTGGGTCCGACAGCGGCGAGGCGGACAGCTCCCGTGCGCCTCGCACCAGGTCGATTCCCTCACGGGCCATCGACTCCATCGCCCTCCCGGCGGCTTCGGCTCCCCAGCCTCCCTGCCAGAGCCAGAACGCTGCGGCGGCGGAGATGACCAGCATGCCGGGCTCCTCAACCCCGTCGGGGGACATGACATCGGGCGCCTCGTTGTACTTGACGAAGGTCGAGCACGCGGTCGGACAGGCGAAGCAGGAGCGGTACCGGTGCACCAGAGGCTCGAGCCAGGCGTCCACGTCGTCCCCTCCAAGCCCCGAGCACACCGCCTTGAACCCCCGCTCGGCGGGGGCCGCGCTCATGAGCTCAAGAGCCTTCTCGTAGAACTCCCCGGGCTCTTCGGCGTCGAGCATCCCCAGCCCGCGCAGCGCCACCGCCTTCAAGTTCTTGGCGCCCATCACGGACCCCAGCGCGGAGCTGTCTCCCGAGCCCCAGTAGTTGATGGAGTACGCGGCGAGGTCCCGGGTGGCCTCCCCTGCCGGACCGATGGATATGACCTGTATCAGGCTCTCGCCCATTTCCTTGCGTATCGCGTCGGTCGTCTGCCACGTGTCCATCCCCTTCAGGCCGGAAGCGTCGAGCACGTCCGCCACCCCGTCGTGCAGCCACAGGTAGACCGGCTTCGCCGAGGAACCTCTCACTACCACGGCCGAGAACCCGGAGAGCTTCATCTCAGCTCCCGCGTACATGCTCAGTGGAGACACCGCCGCCTCGCCGGTCAGCGGGCTCTTCCCCAGTACGAATCCCAGGCAGGCGCCGGGGACCGGGGTGCCCGTGAAGAGACCCGAACCGAACACCAGCGGGTCGTCTCCGGAATATTTCTCGTAGAGCGCCAGGCCCGCCGCCAGCCCGGGGCCGGCCTCGTCGGCCTCGTCGAATGGGACCTGCTCCGTCTTCCCCGTCGAGAGGTCGACCAGCAGCACGTCACCGTAGTACATCGCGTCCATCGGGTCTCCTCACTCGAGATAAAGGGCGTTCTGCGGGCAGATAGCCACGCATTGAGGCTCGAGGCCCGCGCTCTCGCACAGGTCGCAGGCCTCCCGGATCAGGATAGGTTTCGCGGAAGCTCCGCCGCCGGAGCCCGCCCCGCGCTGCTGGAGCTCTCCGAGCTTCACGGCTTCCGGGCCCTCGGGCTTGCCGAGGAAGAGGTCTTCCTCGGTCTTGACGATGACCCCCATGTAGTCCTTTTTCTCCTCGGCACGGTAGAGCATGATGCTCGAGGAGATGAGTGAGAACGCCTCGTCCCAGTGGTACCCGCACGCGAGCTCGCACAGCGCGCACCCGGTGCATTCCAGGGGTTTGACCTTGACCCTCAAGCGTGCCTCCCTTCTCGCTTCCGACAAGTAGCAATTCTATCAAAAGAGAGGCCCCGAAAAGCGGGGCCAGGCCCGCGAGCCATGAAAAAATGCACGGCCGGGACCTGGCCCCACTGCTGCCGCAGTCGCGTCCCTACGTCGAGGCCAACGGGAGGTTCAGCCTCCCGGGGGCCATTATGTTGCCGGGGTCGATATCGCGCTTCAGCTCACCCAGGAGGTCGGCGTACGTGCCCAGGCGCGGTGTCTGCAGCGTGCCGAAGCTGAAGCCCCCGTAACCGCCGTAGGGGCGGTCGAACAGCCCGCCGTCGTCCAGTACCATGTTGATGGCGTCATACCCGAAGGCGAGGCCCCGCTTCACGCTCTCCGAGTCGTCGAAGCTGATGAAGAAATCGAGCTCCAGCATGCAGCTCCTCCCGAACTCGAGTGGCTGGGTATAGACCGTGACCTCGGTAGGCGGGAAGGCCTCCTTCCAGAGGCGCCAGTCGGTGTCGCGGAAATGCTTGTCGGCAAGGCGCTGGTACTTCTTGTGCAGGTCCGAGACCCTGTCCAGGCACGAATTGAACCAGACCACCTGGAACGAGCCGAAGAAACGCGTCACCCTCATGGTGCACTGGAGGACCTTGCACTCGTAGGTTATGTCCCCGATCATCTCCGACAGCATCTCCACAATGCTGTCGTCCATGAGCTCGTACCCCCCGCGCTCGACGAGACGGAGCAGTTGCTCTTCCTTGAGCCGCGCCTCCTCCTCGTCCTCGCCGCCCAGTATCACGATGGCGTTGTTGCGAGGGATGTACTCCACAATCGATTCGGCCACCTCGTCGTCCTCGGTTGCGAACCAGGAGAAGTAAGCGTCCTGGAGGTGGGAGCACTCGTTCACGAAATCCTCGCGGGTGACTTCGTAGAAGAACTCCGATACCGAGTTCAGGTCCTCGGTTTCGAACGTCACGACCTTGAGGACCTCCACGGCCGGCCACTCGTAGACCTGGGTGGTCATCTCGGTCATGACACCGAATATTCCCATCGAGGAGTGGAACAGCCCGCTCATGTCGGGCCCCGGCCCCTCGACGCAGACCTTCTCGGCGCCGGGCAGCGCCCCCGAGCCGGTCTTCAGTATCTCGCCGTCAGGCATCACGAACGTCATGGAGACTATGTGGTCCGGCCCCACGCCGTACTTGTTGGCAGGCATGCCGATGCCTTTGTCCATGTGGTTCGTCGCCACCCCGGCGGTGTGCGGACCCGAGGGGTTCACGGCATACAGCCCCTTCTTCCTGAGCATGTTCTGCGCCACCCCGAACCGGACGGACGGCTGGATGGTGATTGTCATGTTCTGCTCGTCGATATCGAGTATCCTGTCCATCCGGCGCAGGTCCAGCAGTATGCCTCCCCGCTGGGGTATGCAGCCCCCGGCGCAGTTTATCGCCGTCGACGCGGGTGTCACCGCCATGCCGAACCGCCCCGCCAGGCGCACGATCTCCTGGACCTGTTCGGTCGTCTCCGGCAGGACCACGATATGAGGCTTCTTGGCGGTCTCGAAGCTGTTATCCTTCGAGTAGCCGATGAGGATAGCGGGGTCGTTCGAGACCCACTCTTCCCCTACCACCTCCTGCAGGAGCCCTACCACCTCTTCGACCGTCTCTTCCACCGTAGGGTCGTACGGGCGTACCGCCATATCACTCACCCCCCAGGCCGACAGACTCGGCAAGCAGCTCTATCACGTTCCTCACTTCCATGCCGTCGGAGGCCCCGCGCAGGTTCTGCTCGCAGAACGGGCACGCGGTCACCAGCGCCTCCGCGCCGTGCTCGGAGGCCTCGTAGAGCCTCTCCCGGGCGGCCCACTCGGCAAACTCGGGGAAAGCGGTGCGGACCCCGGCGCCCGCTCCGCAGCACCAGGAGTTGTCTCTCGAGCGCTGCATCTCGACCAGCTCGAAACCGGGCAGGGCCCGAAGTATATCCCGCGGCGGGTCGTACACGCCGCAGTAGCGCCCCAGGTGGCAAGGGTCGTGGTAGGCGGCTTTCATGGCCACCTCCGCCTCCGGCTCGAGCGCGCCGTCCGCCACCAGGTCCGCCAGCATCTCCACCATGTGGACCACCTTATAAGACGGCTTTCGAATCTCCGGGTACTCCTCGCCCATCACCGAGTAGCACCCGGCGCAGCCGGTCACCACCGTCTTGACGCCGAGGCTCTCGAGCATGTCCATGTTCTCGTGCGCCATGCGAAGGTAGGTCTCACGGTCCCCGATGCGCAGGACTGTCGAGCCGCAGCACAGCTCTTTGTCCCCGAGGATGCCGAAGTCGACACCGGCCTTCTGCATGAGGGCCGCGGCCCGCTGCAGGGTGCCGGTGAGGTTCGCGTCCAGCGAGTATGTGCACCCGGCGTACAGGAGCACCTCGGGGCTCTGCTTGTCCGCGTCCTTTACGCCCATCTTCCTGGCCCACGCCGCCCGCTTCTGCTTCGGGGCCTGCCACGGGTTCCCGTAGTTCTCGAGCGACTTGAGCAGCGGCTCGTGCTCGGGGAGAGGGGCCGCGCCGTCGCGTACGGCCCGCTCCCGCAGGGCGGTGATGGTCTTCAGGGGGTCCTTTCCGGAGTACGGCGCGCATACCGACATGCAGCCCCCGCACTGAGTGCAGGTGTAGAGCGCGTGGAGGAGCTTCTCGGTGTAGTCGAGCTGTCCGGTTATGAGCCCGCGGGCGATGTCCTGCTTCCCGGAGGCGTAGTACGCCTCGAAGCGCCACTTCTTGCCGGGCGGGCACATATCCACAAACCTGGGGTCCTCGTACTCGCCCTGGTAGACGTGGATGTACTTGCACAGCGAGCACTTGCTGCAGCGGTATGCCCATTTCTGCACCTGGGCCAGCGGGTCGTAAGGGTCGCGGTTGAACTCTGACATCACTCATCACCCCCCTCGATGACCTGGTCGGGGTTCATGACGTTGTTGGGGTCGATGCGCCGCTTGGCGATGCGGATCAGCTTCTCGTAGTTGCCGGTGCGCCTGTAGAGAGCGTGTGCGAGCGAGCCTGTCGGGTTGGAGAAGAACGCGCCGGAGTCGAGGAGCTTCTCCAGCGTGTCCATCCCGGCGCGCTCCGGGAGTTCGTAATGGTTGTACACGGACGCTCCGCGCTTGACGGGGACCACCATCCGCGGGACCCCTTCCGGCAGCATGCCGTCGAAGGATGGGACCTTCTCGAACAGGGTGTAGAAACCGACAGTGCCCTCCGGGGCGTTCCAGGGCGCGCGAAGCGCCTCGGAGAAAGCCGGCGCCAGGCCGGAGAGCTCATCCGGGGAACCGAGCGCCTCGTCGACGCGCCTCCGGTGGTAGGCGACGAGGTCGGACGAGCCCTCGAGCGCCGCCACCGTCACCCACGGGGAAGGGACGCTTTCCCCGGTGACCGCCTCCGCCTTCGCCCTGTTGAGCGCGAGGCACTCGACCGCCATCTCCCTCCTCGAAATGAACTGCGCCGCTTTCAGGGCCGGCCCCATCTCCTGGAAGCCGAGCACCGTTATCGCGCGCTCTTCAAAACGCGGGTAAAGGTATACGTAGCCCTTGAACGGAAGGCCGAACATGTTGTGAGAACCCAGCATCATCTTCGAGATGTTCGGACCCCCGTCCTCACGCCAGTTGATGCAGTGCTCCTCCGCCCCCGGCAGGGCGTGCGAGCCGCTCTTGTAAACGCGGCCGTCCGCCAGCACCATGTGAAGGTTGGATATCTGCTTGTTGGTGTATCTCGAGGCCATCAAAAGGATGTCCTTCTCCTGGTATGCCGCCAGTGCGCTCTGGGCCCGTGCCGCCGCGGGGAGCGCCATGCGGAGGCCCAGCGCCTCCACTTCGGGCAGCAGCTTCTCCCACGTGACCCCCGGCTCGACCACCGCGAAGAGCCTCTTCGAATCGAGCGACCAGATCCTGTCCATCATCGAGAGGTCTACCACTACGCCCTCACGCCGCGGCTCCAGCCCGAACGGCATCGGGGTGTACAGCGCAAGCCCAGTGCCGTTGGCGATACCGATGAGGCCCTGTATCTCCTCGACGCTGCGTGGCTTGACCAGCGCCAGCAGCATCCCGGCATCGCCGCCGGCGGCGACGTAGCCGGCTATCTCGTCCGGGTCCGACGAGAACCGCTCATCCTCGCTGTAGATGAGCCGCCGGACCTCCGCCATCACAAGCGAACTGTCCCTGACTTTCACCGCTTCCAAGTCTCAGCACCTCCCTGGCTTACGTTGCGCCGCGTCCTTTCGGACTGCGTCCGCCGCGGCCTCAGCCTGCGTTCAGGATGGATTCCATTCCCTTCTCTCTGAGTATCTCCGGGTAGATGTTGAAGGCTGGCTTTATGACCGGCAGCATCTTGAGCATTCTCGGAATCGAACCCTCCGATGCGATCTCGCCGCTCGACAGCGACTTTATCAGGTTGAGCTTGCCGAGCCAGAACATGTGGGCCACGTCCGTGTCCATGGTGAGAGTGGCGTCGGGAGTCAGCTCCTGCGGACCGGGTAGAACCAGGATCTCGTCCCCCCTGCAGTCTATCCACAGCTCTCCGTCGGGGTCGCGGTACACAAACCTGACCACGAGCTTTGAATCGAGGGCTTTCTTCTTGATGTTCTTGTCCTGCGACAGACGGGAGAAGAGCTCGATGGCTACGTCATAGAGGTCCTGGATGTCCGAGAAGTAGGGCATGCGGCATCTCCTTTCACAGGGCGGCCCTCCAGGACCACCAGGGACAAGACAAGCCTGGGACAAGGTACCGCGGCGCGCGTCAGACCCCCTGCCGTCACCGCTCAGTGGCCATTCAAATGACCGGGGTTATAATATGACCGCGTTCAGCATCATGTCAATTCTGTTAAGGGGAGGTCGGCGCTTAACACAGTTGAACGGCGGGCAGGATCAGTGTCGGGCGGCCTTGTTGCTCTTCAACGCGTCAGCTCCTGGTGCCGCTCCGCCCGGACGCCTTCTGACCTGAGGACTTCTCCTCTGGCGGCGCACCGCACTTGAGCCCGTCCACCAGGATCTCTATCGACTTGGAGAACATCTTCTCCAGGGAATCGCGGTCGATGACGCCCGGGTCGCTGAGGATAGCAAGGTCCAGGAGGGCTGTGGCGAGTTGCCAGGCCGCGACACTGAAGGCGTACGGGTCCACGTCGCGCCGGAAGAGGCCTGAATCGATTCCCTGCTGGACGAACGCGCTGCCGAAACGTACCGCCTCGATTATGGTCCAGTTGATGAGGTTGATGGCGTCCTGTGAGAGGTTCCTGCGCAGCCTTTCGGTGAACGTGTCGTGCAGGACCCGGAACACGTGCGGGACCTCGAGGAAGAACTCTATGTAAGAGAGGTAGACAGCCTTTATCTTGCTCTCGAGCCCGCGCTTCCGCCTGGCCGCCTCCTCGAGCTCCTCGCGGAATCCGGCTATGCCCTTGATGCACACCGCAAGGAGCAGCTCGTCCTTGCTCTTGAAATACAGGTATATGGTGCCCTTTGAGAGCTCGGTCCTCCGGGCTATCTCCTCTATCGTCGCGCTCTCGAACCCCTTCTCGTCGAAGAGCTCCTCCGCCGCCTCGAGTATGTCGCTCCTGCGCTGGAGCTTCTCCCTTTCTCTCCTTGCAAGCGTGCTGATGGTTATCGCCTTCTCCAAATGCGGTCGCTGCCGCACCGCGGGAGCAGGCTCGCTCTCCGCCTGGATACGTCATTAACTGAACGGGGTCATGTTATGACCAATTCGCGCGGCGGTCAAACCGGTATGCGGAAATGAACGGACTGAAGCCGACGGGACCCGATGACTCTCAGATGGTGTAACCGCCGTCCACCGTGAAGAGCTGCCCGGTTATGTAGTCGCCGCTCATGCAGAGGAACGCGACCAGCTCGGCGACCTCCTCGGGCCTTCCGTAGCGCCGCATCGGTATGGTCTTCAGGATCTTCGCCCGCGTCTCGGCCCCGGTGTCGGCAGCCATGTCGGTCTCTATGAAGCCGGGGACCACCGCGTTGACCGTTATCCCGTAACGCGCCAGCTCGCGGGACAGTGACTTGACCATGCCAACGAGGGCGGCCTTGGTGGCCCCGTATACGCTGTCGCCGGGGTAACCGGTGACCCCGATGACGGAGGAAACGTTGATTATGCGGCCCCACCCCTCGTCTTTCATGAGGTCCGCTGCCGGTCCGGCCAGGTAGAACGCGCTCTTGAGGTTGGTCGATATCATGCGGTCCAGGAAGTCATAGCGGACGTCCTCTATCCGCGAGCCCTGCCATATCCCGGCGTTGTTCACCAGGATGTCAACCTTTCCGAGGGCCTCGAGCGTGGCGCCGAAGAGCTCCAGCGCGCCCTCCGGGTCGCCGACGTCCGCCTGCAGCGCTACGCATCTGCCGCCGATGGCTTCCAGGTCCTGCATCACCTGCCCCGCCGCGTCAGCTCGCTCCCTGTAGTTGACGGCGACGTCCGCCCCGTTGCGCGCCAGCTCCAGGGCGATCGCTCTTCCTATCCCCCGCGAGGAGCCGGTCACCAGTGCGACCTTCCCTTCGAGCGTTTGCATCATTCACTCCAGGTGGCTAGACCCGGCCGGCAGGAGCTACGCGGATTCGACCAGGTGTGATGATTCCTTGAACGTGCCGTAGTGCGCGCGGTAGACGTCCCAGACCTCCTCCAGGGTGGCGTAGGCCTCCACGGCGGCCATGGTCGGCTCGAACAGGTTCTCGTCGCGCTCGGCTGCTTCCCGCAGCTGCTCCAGGCTCTCGAGCGTGCGGTCGCCGTCCCGCGTCTCCTTGAGGCGGCCTATGCGCTCTTTCTGGGCGTCTTCCATCTCCTGGGATATCCTGAGCAGGTCTATCGGAGGCTCGACCTCCTCAACATACTTGTTGACGCCCACTATCACCTGGCGGCCGGCCTCCACCTCCTTCTGGTATCGCCACGCCGCGCGGGCCACCTCGCGCTGGATGTAACCGTTCTCGACGGCCTCGAGCATGCCGCCCTGCTCGTCTATCTTGCGTATGTACTCGACGGCCTCCTCCTCCATCTCGTTCGTCAGCTTCTCGACGAAATACGAACCCCCCATGGGGTCGACGGTGTTGGCCACACCCGATTCCTCTGCTATCACCTGCTGGGTCCGCACAGCTATCTTGAGGGACTCCTCGGTGGGCAGGGCCAGGGCCTCGTCGAAGGCGTCCGTGTGGAGGCTCTGCGTGCCGCCCAGGACCGCCGCCAGCGCCTGGATGGTGGCGCGCACTATGTTGTTGAGCGGCTGCTGGGCCGTGAGCGAGCATCCCGCGGTCTGGGTATGGAACCTCACCATCATGGAGCGCGGGTCCCGCGCGCCGAAGCGCTCCTTCATTATTCTCGCCCAGAGCCTTCGGCCGGCCCTGTACTTGGCTATTTCCTCGAAGAAGTCGTTGTGGGCGTTCCACATGAAGGTGAGCCTCGGGCCGAAGCTGTCTATTTCGAGGCCGCGGCCCAGAAATGAGTTCACGAAGTCTACGCCCTCGCTGAGGGTGAAAGCGAGCTCCTGGGCGGCGGTGCAGCCTTTCTCCCTTATCTGGTAACCGACGATGCTTATCGGGTACCACCTGGGCACGTTTCGCGTGCAGAACTCGACCACGTCCGTGCAGAGCTTCAGCTCCGCGCGCCTTGGAAGGACCCTCACGTTAGCCGCCACGTCCCGGCAGAACGTATCGTTCTGGAAGGTTCCCTGCAGCTTCGAGAAGTCCGCTCCCTGGCGCCTGGCCAGTGCGAAGTACATGGACGGTATCGGCGGGTGGGCTATGACCAGGGACGTCGAGACGTCCGCGAGAGGGATGTCCGCGAACAGGCGCTCCATGTCCTCGAGCGAGTCGCAAGGGACGCCGTCCCTGCCGACCTCGCCGTGGGCAAGCGGGTGGTCGCTGTTGAGCCCGTGGATCGTGGGCATGTCGTATGCGACGTTCAAGCCCGGGGCGCCGTGCTCCATCAGGTACTTGAGGCGCCTGTTGGACTCGTCGGGATCGCCGAAACCCATGAACTGCCTGATGGTCCACAGCCTCCCGCGGTACATGGTGGAGTGCACCCCGCGGGTGAACGGGTACTCGCCGGGAAAGCCCAGGTCCCGCTCGTAATCAAAGCCGGGCAGGTCCCACGGGCCGTACAGGCGCTCGATCTCGCGCCCCGACACCGTCTCGAACGGCTCCTTGCGCTCGGGCGCGGCGTCCAGCGCCGGGCCGAGCGTCTCCCGCTCCCAGCGCTCCTTCTCTATGCGGTCCATCATGTTCCTCCGGTGGTCTTTAAGTCCGGGGTCAGGTCTGTATCATTATGTTGGTACATCTCAGACTTACAGGCTGGTTTGTCTGGTGAACAGACCTGACCCCGGATCTAAGGACCGGTTTCAGCGGCCCTTGAACTGGGGCTTCCGCTTCTCGACGAAAGACCTCACTCCCTCTATGCAGTCCTCGGTGCCCATGGTTATTGCGCAGGCGGCCGCCTCGTACGCGCCGCCCACCGGTATCGAGCAATCGGCCGCGGCGTTAACCATCTCCTTTGCCAGAGCCATGGCCACCGGCGCCTTACCCGCCAGCATGGAGGCTATCTTCTTCGCTTTCTCCATGAGCTGGTCTCCCGGTACGACCTGGGAGACCAGTCCCATCATGTGCGCTTCCTGGGGCTCGATTATGCGTCCCGTCAGCACCAGGTCCTTGGCTCGGCCCAGCCCCACTATTTTCACCAGGCGCTGAGTCCCAGCCCAGCCCGGCATCACGCCGTAGTTTATCTCCAGCTGTCCGAACCGCGCCTCCTCGGAGCATATCCTCATGTCACAGGCGAGCGCCACCTCGCAGCCCCCGCCGAAGGCGAACCCGTTCACGGCGGCGATGACGGGCTTCTCCATCTCTTCCATGTCACGCAGTATGCGCTGGCCCGCCATGAGGCCGAACTTGGCGGTGACGGGGTCGAGAGCCTCGAACTGGGTGATGTCGGCGCCGCCGATGAAGGACCCTCCCGTACCCGTGACTATCACCGCACGCACCTCTTCATCGGCGCGCAGCAGAGCGAGCTTTTCACCCATCTCGACGATGTTCTCGAAGAGCACGAGGTTCAACGGCGGCCTGTCGAGCGTGAGTGTGGCCACCGCGCCGTCCTTCTCGAGGGTCCAGACGCTTTCCATGTGATTCACCCCTTGTCGTGGTCGTGAATACTGGGGTCAGACTCCGGCCTGGTCGGCGGTCATGCCGAGGCGTCCGGGATTCATTATGTTGTACGGGTCGAGCTCTCGCTTGATCCCCTTCAGTAATTCGAAATACGTCCCGAGCATGGGGCTCTGCACCCACCCGAAACCGGACCTCTCGCCGCCGTACGGCCTGTCGAACTGCCCACCGCTCTCGCAGATGAACGGTATCGCGTCGCGGGCCATGGCCAGGCCGCGCTTTACTCCCTCGGGCTCTCCCTGGTTGGGGTAGGCGTCCATCTCGAGCATCCCGCTGCGCCCGAACTCGAGCGCCTGAAGGTAGAACGTCGCAAGCTCGTACGGATACGGCCTGTCGCTCTTCTCAGGATCGGTATCGGCGAAATGTTTGCGGGTCAGCTTTTCGAACTGGCGGGTCATGTCAGGCGCCTGCTCCATCGGGATATTGAACCAGAACAGCTCGAAACAACCCGTCATGCGCTCGACCCTGGGTGTGACCTGGATTATCTTGAAGACCCGCTCCCACGGGACGAGGCTCTTCATGAGCTCCAGCATCGCTTCCGGAGCGAGCTCGGTGCCGGTGCGCTCTATGACCCCCATGCACTGCGCACGGCGCAGCTCCATCTCTTCCTCGGTCTCGCCGCCGATGTACATTATCGCGTTGTGCCTCGGCAACTGCGGCCGGATTATCTCCGCTCCCTCGTGGTTCATGGTTATGCCCATCCCCAGGTACGTGTCCTGGAACAGGATGGTCTCTATGCTGCAGTCCTCGCGCGCCATCTGCTGGAGGAAGTTCGCGACACCCTCCAGGTCGTCCTCGTCGAACTTGGCGGGTATGAGGTCCTCGTGCTCGGGGAGCGGGTATAGCTGGGCCACCATCTCCGTGCAGATCCCCATCGTGCCCATCGAGGCGTGGAATATGCCGCTTATGTCGGGGCCGGGGCCCTCGACGCAGATGCTTCCGTAGTTGTCCTGTGACATGCAGCCCGTCCTGATGACCTCGCCATCCGGCAGGACGAGGACCATCCCCAGTATGGAGTCGGTCCCCACGCCGTACTTGTTCGAGACCTGGAAGACACCCTTGTCCAGGTAGTTGCTGAGCATCGAGACGGAAGCGGGCGCGCTGGGCACCACGTTGCGCAGGCCAACCTTCTCCGCATCGACGTACACCTTGCCGAAGGTGGCGCCCGGCTGGATGCGCACCGACATGTTCTCGACGTCCAGGTCGAGGATGGCGTCCATCCGCCTCATGTCGCAGATGATGCCCCCGCGCTGCGGGATGCAACCGCCCCCAGTGTTCCCGCCGGTGGACCAGGCCACCACGGGCGCCCCGTACTTCCAGGCGACCTTCAGTATCTTCGAGACCTGCTCCGTGGACTCGGGGAGCACCACCAGGTTGGGGTTGTGCGCGGTCTCGAGACTCTGGTCGCGCGAGTAGCCGATGAGGATCATGGGGTCGTTCTCCACCCATTCCTCGCCGACGACCTTCTTCAGCTCTTCGTAGACCTCCTCGTACAGCTCTTTTGCCGTGAGGTCGACCTCTCTTACTGCCATCTGACGCCCCCTTATCCCATCGACTCGCGCACGAGCTCGAGTATGTCCAGAAGCTTCAACTTGGATCCCTTGACCTCGCCCAGGTTCTGCTCGCAGAACGGGCAGGCGGTAACGAGCGTATCGGCCCCGGTGCTGGCGGCCTCCCTCAATCGCTCGGACGCCACCCACGCGGCGAACTCGGGGTAGGCGGTGCGTACACCCGCTCCGGCCCCACAGCAGAACGAGTTGGCGCGGTTCCGGGGCATCTCAACGAGCTCGACCCCCGGTATCGCCTCGAGGATGCTGCGCGGGGCGTCGTAGACGCCGGTGAAACGCCCTAGGTGGCACGGGTCGTGGTAAGTGACCTTGCGGTCGACGCGGTTCTTGAGTTTTATATCACCGGATGCTATCAGCTCGTCGACGAGCTCCAGTGAGTGCATCACCTCCGCCTCGAGACCGCCCAGCTCCTCGTACTCCTCGCGGAGCACCGAGTTGCAGCCGGAGCAGGAGGTGATGATGCGCTCGACGCCGAGCGAGTTGAGCAGCTCCATGTTCTTCCCGGCCATCTTCTCATAGGCGTCGTAGTTACCCATGCGCAGCAGCGTGCTGCCGCAGCACAGCTCGTCCTTGCCCAGCACGCCGAAAGGCACCCCTGCCGCCTGCAGGATCTCCGCGGTCATGCGGGCGATGTTCTGGAGCTTCGGGTCGTACGCGGCCGTACACCCTACGAAGAACAGCGTGTCGACCTTCTCCTTGCGGGGGTCTGCGAGCTTCATCTTGCGCATCCAGGCGTCGCGGCGGGCGCGCGGCTGCTGCCAGGGGTTCTCGTAGTTCTCCATGGACTTTATGAGCGTCTCGTGCTCGGGAAGCGGCGCGAGCTCGTCTCGGAAGACCCTCTCGCGCAGCGCGACGATGGTCTTCAGGGGGTTCTTGTTGCCCTGGTCCGAGCAGATGACCTGGCAGGCCCCGCACTCGGTGCAGGTGAAGAGAATGTGCAGCAGGCGGTCGTTGTAGTCGAGCTTGCCCTCCAGGATGCCGCGCGCTATCTCCTGCCTTCCGGACGCGTAGTACGCCTCATACCTGAAGCGGGCACCCGAGGGGCAGAGGGCCATGAACTCTGTGTCTGTGATCTCGTTGTGGTCCATCCATTTACAGAGCATGCACTTTCCGCAGCGGTAGGCGTCCTTCTGGACCTGGAGCAGCGGATCGTATTCGTTCTTCGTGAGTTCTGACACCTTTACACCTCCACTATCTGTCCGGGGTTGAGCACGTCATCGGGGTCCATGAACCTCTTGATGTCCTTGAGCAGGCGCATGTAGGCCGGCTGTTTGCCGAACACGTGCGCCGCCAGCGCGCCGGTGGGATTGGGGAAGAATGCCCCCGCGTCCGCCAGCTCGAAAAGGAGCTTCTCCAATGCTGCGCCGGCGCCGTTGCCCGACTCAGCCACGTCGAACTGGAGGTAGACCGTCGCCCCGTGCTTGACCGGCACCAGCATCTGCGAGAGCCCGCCCTGGACCTTGAGCGCCGACTCCACCATCCCGGAAAGCTCTTCCACCCTGCTGAAGTTCGTGTAGAAACCCAGGGAGAGCTCCGGCGCGTACCACGGGCGGCCAAGGGCCTCCGCCGCCGCGGACTCCACCGCCGGCATGGACTTGGGCTTGAGCTTCAGCTCCGACGCCAGCTCGCCAAGCCTCTTCTCGTGGTATGCGACCAGGTCCGGGGAGCCGTCCAGCCCCAGCACCAGGTTCCACGCCTCAAGCCCGGGGTCGCCTCCCAGCACCTCTTTCGCCTTGGCCTTGTTGAGGATGACCACCTCGGTCCCCATCTCGGCGCGCGCCGCCCTCTGCGCGAGGTCGCACGCCTGTTTCCGGGAGGAGAATCCCCTCGCAACGACCTTTCGAGCCTCGGCCTCCGGGTACAGGTAGACGTATCCGCTAAGGGGCAACCCGAACGAGTTCCGCGAGCCCGTGAATATCCTCGAGATGTTAGGCCCTCCGTCCTCCCGCCAGTGAGCGACTGAGTTGGGCAGGGCATCCGAGCCGCTCCTGTACTCCCGGCCGTCGGCGAGGAGCACGTGGAACGTGGCGAGCTGCCTGTTGGAGAAGCGGCTCGCCGGAAGGACCACTTCGCGCTCTAGAACGCTTTCGAGCACGTACGGGGAACGCGCGGCCGCGGGAAGCGCGGCCCTGACGCCCTGTGCCTCCAGGGCCGGCAGCACCTGCTCCCACGTCACCCCGGGCTCGACCTCGAGGAACAGGCGCTTCGGGTCGAGCGACAGCACGTCGGCCATCTTTCTGTAATCGATGATGAATCCTTTGCGACGGGGGTTTACGCCCCAGGGCTGAGGCGTGTATACGGCGAGCTTGTAGTTGCGCGCGACCTCCAGCGCGTGCTCGATGTCCGACTGGCTCCTGGGCATTATCACCGCGATGACGCCGCCCTGGTCGGCCCCGGGCTGGAGGTACCCGGATATCTCGTCCTCGTCCGCTGTGAAACGCTGCGGGTCGACCATCAGCTCCCGCAGTCGCGCACGGGCCAGTTTGATGTTGTTAGAGCTCCTTCTGGCCATCCATCCTCCTCTCCGCCTGCCGGTCAGATGCGCAGTGCGCCCTGTCCGGGTCTCTAGTTACCAGCGCGTTTGAGCAGGTACTTCACCACCTCCTCCGCGGCGCTGTGAGGATCGATCTGACGCTCGGCCATGCGCCTCACAAGCTCCTTGCCCTCGCCCTCCTCCAGCGCCCTGCCCGCCTCGCGGGAGACCATGAGGTCGAGTATGCCCAGCAGCTCAGCCTTCATGCGCTGCTCGGTCTTCTCGGCCATCATGCCGCTCTCCAGCAGGTGAGCGGAATGGCGCTCTATCGCGCGTTCCAGTTCGTCCACACCTTCACCCTCGAGGGCCACAGTCGCCACGACCGGCGGCTTCCAGTCCCCGGGTCCCCCCGGCCTCGTCTCGAGCATCATCTCCAGGTCCGCGAGCGTGCGCTGGGCTCCCTCACGGTCGGCCTTGTTGACCACGAAGACGTCGCCGATCTCGAGTATCCCGGCCTTTATCGCCTGTATCTCATCACCGGCGCCCGGCATCGTGACCACGCAGCAGGTGTGCGCGTACTTGACGATCTCTATCTCGACCTGCCCCGCTCCGACGGTCTCGACGATTACGAGGTCCTTGCCGAACGCGTCCAGGATGTTGATGACGTCGTTGGTGGCCACCGAAAGTCCACCCAGCGCGCCGCGGCTGCCCATGCTGCGGATGAACACCTCGGGGTCGCCTGCCAGTTCCTGCATACGCACCCTGTCGCCGAGCAGCGCGCCGCCCGTGAACGGGCTGGTGGGGTCGACACATATCACTCCCACCGTCTTTCCGGCGGCGCGGTACCCCTGGGCCAGCCTGCACGCGAGGGTGCTCTTGCCCGAGCCCGGTGAGCCCGTAAGCCCGACGATGTGGGCGCGCCCGGTCCTGCTGTGGAGCATCCTCAGGACCTCGCGGGCGTCCCGGTCGCCGTTCTCCACCATGGTTATAAGGCGGGCGGCGGCCCGCCGGTCCCCTTTGAGCACTCTTTCGTAAAGGTCTTTGGGGGCGTCTCTCAACTGCCGGCCTCCACTCTCGTTGCCCTCATTTCAGCCTCTCGGCCAGGAAGTCAACTATGTCCGATGTGTTGGTGCCCGGCCCGAATATGCGCGCCACCCCGTGCTCGCGCACGAGCACCTCCGCGTCGTCGGGCGGTATGACACCCCCGGCGATGACCAGCATGTCTTCCGCTCCCCGCTCGACGAGGAGCTCTGTTATGCGCGGGATGAGCGCCATGTGTGCGCCCGAGAGAAGGGATATCCCCAGGACGTCCACGTCCTCCTGTATGGCGGCTTCCACCAGGTTCTCGGAGGTCTGCTTCAGGCCCGAGTAGATGACCTCCATGCCGGCGTCCCGCAGCGCCTGCCCGACAATCAGTACCCCGCGGTCGTGGCCGTCAAGCCCGGGCTTGCAGAGAAAGACCCTTATCTTCCTGTCCATCCGACCTCCACCGAATCACCATTGCCGCCGCGGCGACCGCGCGGCGCCAGTCCGCTATCAGTCTCTGGCCCCGCTCGAGCCGCCTGTTCCGTACGCCCTCGCGCACGCCGAGCGGGCCCGGCGGCGCGTGGAATTGCAGCATATGCCGAGGGTGATCAGCTCGAATAAGCTCGCCGACACATCCTCGATGGAATGATTGCTGTTCAAGAGAAACTCGGGGGCCATGGTCGTGCGCAGCGCGCCCGTCAGTGCCCCGATTATTATGTCGGTGCTCAGCCCCGCGTCGAATACGCCCTGGCTCTTCCCCTCATCGATGACCTGCTGCATCTCCTGCAGGATGCCCGTCTCCACTTTCTCCACGCGCTCCCAGAGCTCCGGCAGGTCGCGCTGGAGGTCAATGAGGGCCTTCGAGCTCAGCTGTGGCTCGGCGTAGAAGTGCGACAGCCGCATCAGCTTCTCCAGGGGGTCGTCGCTGCCCTGGATTATCCGGCGCATGTTTTCCTCGAAAAGGCCCAGCGCCTCCTCGACGATCAGGCGGGCTATCTCGTCCTTTGAGGTGAACGTCTCGTATACCGTGCGCTTACTGACGCCGGCGCGGTGAGCGATGGCGTCAACGGTGGTCCCGCGCATGCCCCGGGTCCCGAACAGGCTCCGGGCGGAGCCCAGAATCTTTTCTCTCGTGGTGTCTGCCACAGGTACCGCCCTGAAAACTGTGAAAACCTCAAGAGTTTTCTCGGTTTCGAATACTAACAGTGGAAGGCGCCGGGGGTCAATAGCGTCCAGCGGGGGTCGGAGTGTTGAGCGGCCGTGCCTGTGCTACAATACTCTGGTTTCAGGGGGTTTAGAGCATGGCCAACAAGAGAATCGAGCTCGAGCAGTACAAACATTACGTGGACCTGCTCGCCGAAGAGCCCAACCGCAAGACCTGGCGCAAGGGCGTTCAGATCGTGATGATAGCGGCCATGCTGCTTGCGCTGGCGATGTTCGTCCTCGGCTTGATGTCCGGGAACATCGCCTCTAATCCTCGCAACGTGCTCGAGAAACCACCCGCCGGGACACCCGCCGCTCCTGAGAACCAGATCGACCAGCAGAACATCCCCATACAGCAGGACATCCCCATACAGCAGGACATCCCGATACAGGACTCCGGACAGCAGCTCCCGGAGGGTCTGACCATCCCCAACCAGAGCAGGGCCACCGACGCGCCCGGCCTCCCCCGTGGGACGGGGGACGGGTCGCTTCTCGCGCAGGCGACCTCGACCGTGCCGGCCGAGCCGACCCCGGCACCGCCGACGGGCACCGATGTCGGGACCCAGCCTGCTTCGAGCGCGCCCGGTGACGCGGATACCGCCAGCAAGAAGGCGGGGCCCGGCGAGGTGACCACGGGGGTGGGTAACCTCTCCAACCTGACCAACGGGGCGGGCGGAAGGGGATTCCAGGTCTACCTCCTGGTCCTCTTCGTGGGGCTGTGCGTCTTCCTCTACTTTCCGATCAGGAAGGTCCGTCTCGAGGGGAAATCCAAGTGAGGGCCAACGTAATCGTCTTCGAGGTGGTCACCTTCGTGCTGTTCCTGGTGTTCTACCAGGGCGGCAGACGCGCTCTGGGGCGGAGCCGCAACCGGGCGTTCCTGGGAGGCGCCGTGGCGTACTCGCTCGTCATCGAGACCTTCGCCGTCGCATTCGGCGTGAAGAACTTCTACTGGTACTCAATAAACGGTTACTACAAGACGTACCCGCTGGGTGGCTACATCGTATGGCTTGGGGTTGTACCGCTGGCCGCCGCCCTCCTCTTCTACATGGTTTCCATGACATCTTACCTGGCTGCTTCGACCCTGCTGCCGCGAAAGAGCACGTGGGCACGCTCATCGGTGGCTGGCGCGGTCGCCGTCGCGATGTACGCCCTGATAGAGCCCGTGGCGGTGACCAACCACTGGTGGACCTGGAATCTCAAGAGCTTCTTCGTGATCGATGTTCCGCTCCTCGCGCTCATCGCCGTCTTCGGCGCCGTGTTCCTGTACGGCGCGGTCTTCGACCTCACGCTGGTGCAGTACTCCGACCCAGGCCTTCTGAAGAAGCTCGAAGACCCGACTATCAGGCGCTGGCCGATCAAGAGCAAGAAGCTCACCAAGAACCTCGTCTTCCGCCAGCAACTCGAGGTGTTCGGGTTCAGGCTGGCGGTCTCCCTGCTCGCCTTCGCGGTGTTCATTGCGCCGTTCATGGCGCTCCTGTGGGCTGTGGCCAACCGCGGCCAGATTGAACCAGGCTGGTAATATCCCCGGGTCCTCACTCCAAGTCGAGGAGGCGCTGATGGCAGCAAGTCACGAGAGGGTGCTGGCCGCGCTCGAGCTGCGCGAGGCCGACCGGGTGCCGACCATGGACCTGATGGCCGAGCTCTCGACTTTCGCCGAGGTGCTGGGCAAGAAGGTTTTCCCCTGGGGCAGGTTCTACGAGACCCCCTCGAGGCTCAAGGTCATGAGCTACCTGGTCCCCCTGCTCAACAGGTTGAACGTGATCGGCTCGTCCCTGGACCAGTTCGTCCTGGACCACGCAGCCGCCTCGGTCGAGCTGGGCATGGACTCGGCCTGGATCACCTACATGCCCATCTGGAGATTCTGCGAGCCGTTCCTCTGGGAAGACTGCTTCGGGCGCACATGGAAGGTCGAGCTGGACGGGAAGGGAAGCCTGAGCACCCCGATGTACACCGGCGGTCTTATAGATTCACCCGATGCCTGGAGGAACTGGGACAAGTCCGCGATGCTGCGCCTGCCGGAGCGGGCCAACAGGGTGTACTCGAGGATCCAGCGCGAGCAGGGTGACAGGCTGTTCGTGTTCGCCTCGCTCGCATTCGGGATATTCGAGAACCTCTGGCAGCCTATGGGGTTCGAGAGGTTCGTGGTTGCGCTCCGAAAGGAGAAAGATTTCATCAGGAGGGTTGTCAAGTTCTACGAGGACTACATCTGCCTGGCGATCGAAGCCCTGGCCGACGCCGGGGTCCCTGCCTACCTGTACGGCGATGACCTGGCCTACCGCTCAGGTCCCATGCTCAACCCCAGGTCGCTCGACGAGCTGCTCGGGGACAGCCTGCGCCGCATCACGGAGACGGCCCACGCCCTCGGCATGAAGATTGCCATACACAGCTGCGGCAACACATACAAGCTGCTCGAGTGGTTCGCGGACTGCGGTTTTGACGGCGTGCAGTCACTGGAGCCAGGCGCCGGGATGGAGCTCGGGAGGGTCAAGGAAATGGTCGGGGAAAGGTTGTGCCTCATCGGCAATATCGACGTCACGCACACACTGTTCGATGGGACGCGGGACGAGGTCTTCGCGGAGGTTCGGGGGGCAATCGCCGCGGCAGGCGCCGGCGGCGGCTACATCCTGTCCCCCACCCACAGCCACCAGGGTGTGGACGCCCGCCACCTGCGCTGGATGCTGGAAGCGGTGGAGGAGTGCGGTCGATACCCGCTGGGCGTCCAGGACAACGGGAGCGGTCATGTCCTGGATGGATGAGCTGGAGGCGTTCCCCCGCCCGGACAGGGCCAGAGAGAACACCACCCTCTTGTGCGGGGAATGGGCTTTCGAGTACGATCCCGATGACACGGGTTTGTCGTCTCGCTGGTTCGAAAGCCCCCGTTTCTCAAGGAATATAGAGGTGCCTTTCTGCGTCGAGTCCGACTCCTCGGGCATAGGCGACCCCAACCCTCCCCGGGTGGTCTGGTACGCCCGGGAGTTCGACCGCCCCGGGGCTACCGCCGGCGACAGGACCCTCCTCCACTTCGGCGCCGTGGATTACCTCGCGGAAGCCTGGCTTAACGGACACCGCCTCGGAATCCACGAGGGGGGATACACCCCGTTCTCCTTCGACGTTACCGGGGCGCTCGAGGAGAAGAACCTCCTTGTTGTCAGGGTCGAGGACCGCAGGAGCCCACACATCCCGAGGGGCAAGCAGACGCTGCTCCGGAAACCGTTCCTCATCTTCTACCCGGGGGTGACCGGTATCTGGCAGCCGGTGTGGCTGGAGCAGGCGGGTGAGGCTTACCTCGAGAGCTACCGCGCGGTAACGGCCGACGGAGGACGGCGCCTTGAGCTCAACTGCCGGATGGCGGCGGGGAGCACCGGTGTTCTAACCGTGGAGCTCGTCTCGCCGGACGGCGATGTCATCGTCGGGGAAGCGGAGCTCGAGCCTGGCCCCGGTGATCCCGAGGTGGAGCTCGTTCTCGAACCTGGCAACCCGCACCTGTGGTCGGTCGACGAGCCGTGGCTCTACGGCCTCAGGATAACCGCGAGGACCGGGTCCTCAACCGACGTTGTTCGAGGTTACGTCGGCATCCGCACCATCGAGGCCAGGGGAAAGGACGTCCTCCTCAACGGGGAGCCGCTCTACCAGAAGCTGCTCCTGTGCCAGGGCTACTACCCCGGCGGGCACTACACCCCTTCCGGACCGCAGGAGTTCAAAAGGGACATCGAGCTCGTGCGTTCGATGGGCTTCAACGGCGTCAGGATTCATCAGAAGGTGGAGGACCCGCGCTTCCTCTACTACTGCGACCGGCTGGGGTGCCTGGCGTGGGAGGAGATGCCGTCCGCCTACCGTTTCTCGAGCGGAATGAGGGCGGCTCTCGAGGCCCAGTGGGCCGAAGTCATAGAACGCGACTTCAACCACCCCTCGATAATCGCGAGGGTGCCTTTCAACGAGAGCTGGGGGGTGGGGCTGTTCCCGTTCCCCTTCAACGTCAGGAAGAAGACTGTCGAATACGTGAAGCGCGTGTGCCGGATTACAGGAGCGCTCGACCCCACACGGCCGGTGATCGACAACAGCGGTTACGAACACACCTCAGAGACGGACATCGTCGACATCCACCACTACCTGTCCGACGCTGAGCGCTGCAGAAAGCTCTACGACGAGCTGGAGTCCCCCGGCCGATTGAAGTGGTCGGCCCTCCGCCTGCTCGCGGGCGCGGTGCCCGGGAAGCAGAGCCAGAACCCGTTCGCCAGGGGCGAGCGCTACGCGGGTCAGCCCGTGATGATAAGCGAGTACGGCGGCTTCGGGTTCTACAGGACCGGCGAGGAGAGACCCCTGCTGGAAAGCTACGGGGAGTACACCGACCTCATCCGCAAGCGGGAGAACCTCAAGGGGTACTGCTATACCCAGCTGTACGACACGTACCAGGAGAAGAACGGCCTTCTCACCTTCGACAGGACGCCCAAGGTCGACGTCGACGCCATCCGCGAGATCAACGATTAAAGGCCTGTGACCGGGGTCTCGCGCCAGTCCAGGAAGGTGGAGCGGCCGCCTTTCCAGGCGACCTCGATGCTCGAACCGTCGGTGACCTCTCCGAACTCCGCGCAGGTGACGCCGGCCTCCTCCACAACTGAGCGCACCTCGCCGAGGTCCCCCGGGGCGACCGAGAGCATGAAACCGTAGGATGGGTACGCCTTGAGCCACCAGTCCATCTCGACTCCGGCCGGGACCGGTACGCTCTCCAGGTCGACGGACGCCCCGGTCTCGGACGCCTCCATCATCATGGCGAGCGTCCCGAGGATGCCCGGGTTCGAGATGTCGCGACAGGCGTGGCAGAGCTCGCGCTCCGCGAGCCGTGTCATGACCTCCAGCTTCTCGACGGTCCGCTCGCCCTCCGCGGAGAAGACCGTGTCCCACGCGAAGAACGGAGGATAGGGCTCGCCCTCCATGTCGAGCACCAGCACCAGCCGGTCGCCCGGGCGGGCGCCATCGCCCCGCATGAGCTTCTTCGCGTAGCCTGCGATGCTGACGGAGACGGTGGGACCTCCCTCGGGATTGGTGTGCCCTCCGAGCAGGGGCACCCCGTAGTACTCGAGGGCCTTCGCCATGCCCTTGATGAATCCGTCGCGCTCCTCGTCGGAGAGCCCGCCCGCGAACACGACCGTCACCAGGCCCAGGGGCCTTCCGCCCATCGCGTAGATGTCGTTGACGTTCACCGTGACAGCGCCGAAGCCCGTGAAGAAAGGGTCACGCCAGAGGGCGGACATCATCCCCTCACCCGCCAGCAGGAGGTACCCGTCGTCCATCGGGATGGCGCCGGCGTCGTCCCCGGGCCCCTGGACCAGGACGGTATCACCGCTCAGGGCGCTGAACCTGCGCGCCCAGCTCCCGATGACCGACTTGCGCGTGAGCCCGGGGTAGTTCCTGAGGTCCTCAAGCAACTCATCAAGTTCCATGCACGCAATTCTACACAATCGCCACCGCGCAAGGTACCTTGTCGCAGCACGGATATATAATCAGCGCGGAGGTGATGGAAACGGCGCGCGCAAGGCCCTACGCTGAGGTGATCATCGACTCACCGCTCCAGGAGCTCGACCGCCCGTTCACGTACGAGGTCCCCCCCGGCATGGACGGCTCGCTCGAGATAGGCTCGCTGGTGCTGGTCCCGTTCAGCAACCGGCTTACCCTGGGTTACGTCGTCGGGTTCCCGGCCAATACGGGGGACCTTCGCCTGAAATCGATTACCCGCGTGCTCGACGAGCCGCCCCTCTTCGACTTCAACACCCAGAGGCTCTGCCGGTGGATAGCCTCCCGTTACATGTCATCGCTCTCACAAGCCTTCCGCCTCGTCATGCCGCCGGGTCGCAGTCGCAAGGTCAAACAGTACGCCAGGCTCATCCCCGACCGCGACGACGCCCGGCGTGCCCTCGGTGGCAAAGCAGGCATTCAGTCGGACGTGGTCGAGGTGCTTGCCGCAGCCGGCCGTGAGGTTGACGTGAAAGACCTCCATGAGCACATGGGCCGGGGCAACATCGCTCCCGCGCTCCGCTCTCTCGAGGACGCGGGTCTCATCTCCCGCCGGTTCGTCCTTACCGAGCCAGCCGCGGCCCCCAGGTCGAGGCTCGTGGTGCGAGCGGTCGAGGGGGCCGTTCCCGACCTCGAGGGCCTGCCACACCGCCAGAGAGACATCATGGAACACCTCGAGGCACGGGGCGGGGTGGATTTCCAGAGCGACCTGCTCAGGGCCACAGGCGCCACGTCGTCTAGCCTCAAATCGCTTGCGAAGAAGGGCATGGTCGAGATAGCCAGCGAAGAGGTCCTGCGCCGGCCCAGGCTCGACTCCCCGGGTGAAGGCGCAGCGCCCCCGACCCCCAACGAGAGCCAGCGCAGCGCCATCGACCGCATAGTCTCCGCCGTCGACTCGGGCGAGCCGGGGACGTTCCTCCTGGAGGGCGTCACCGGCTCCGGCAAGACGGAGGTATACCTGAGGTCGATAGAGCGGGTCCTCGAAAAAGGCCGGAGCGCCATCGTCCTGGTCCCCGAGATATCCCTGACCCCGCAGACGCTCCAGCGGTTCGAGGCGCGCTTCAGCGGAAAGGTGGCCGTTCTCCACAGCCGCCTGGGGGCGGGGGAGCGTTACGACCAGTGGCGAGGTGTCCGGGAGGGGCGCTACAGGGTGGTGGTGGGGCCTCGTTCGGCGCTGTTCGCTCCCGTGGAAGACCTCGGCATGATAGCCATCGACGAGGAGCACGAACCCTCCTACAAGAGCGACACCGCCCCCCGGTACCATGCGCGCGACGTTGCAGAGGCGCGGGCGCGCATGTCCGGCGCGGTCCTCGTACTGGGCAGCGCCACCCCCTCGTTCGAGTCCCTCGAGAAGGCGCGGGCCGGCGTGTACGAGCACCTTCTGCTCCCCTCCCGCATCGACAACCGTCCAATGCCCGACATCGAGGTCGTCGACATGAGAGAGACCGGGGGTGGAGGGATGGTCCCGCTGCTGTCCCGCCAGCTCCTGGACGCCCTGTCCAGGACCGTCGAGTCCGGCGACCAGGCCATCCTGTTCCTCAACCGTCGGGGGTTCGCGAACTATATGCAGTGCCGCGCCTGCGGGCACATCATGGGATGCGACGACTGCGAGGTGAGCCTCTGTTACCACACACGCGGCAACATGCTCCTGTGCCACCACTGCGGCCGCCGCAGCGGGGTCCCCGACGAGTGCCCCGAATGCGGCAGGGGCCCCATGAGCTCGTTCGGGGCTGGCACGCAGCGGGTCGAAGACGAGCTCCTCGCCCACCTTCCCGGGGTCGCGTACATCAGGATGGACGCCGACACGACAACTTCCAAAGACGCCCACTGGCACATGCTCGGCGCGTTCGCCCGCGGCGAGGCGCAGGTCCTCATCGGCACGCAGATGGTGGCGAAGGGGCTCGACATCCCCGGGGTCACCCTGGTGGGGGTGGTGAACGCAGACACCGCTCTCGCCCTGCCGGACTTCCGTGCCAGCGAGCGCACTTACCAGCTGCTCACCCAGGTGAGCGGCAGAGCCGGGCGCGGGCTGCGCCCCGGCAGGGTCATAATCCAGACTTTCAACCCTGGACACCCCGCCGTGCGGGCGGTCTCGGCCGGCACCGGGCAGTTCGTGGCCTCCGAGCTCCAGGCGCGGCTCGGCGCAGGTTACCCTCCGTTCGTCGAACTGGTCAACGTGACGTTGACCGCTCCGGAGCTCGCCGCCGCTTCCAGGTCGGCCCAGCGGCTGCGTGCGCTTCTGGACACCGACCTCTCGGGCACGGGCGCCCGCCTTCTCGGGCCGGCACCGGCCCCGCTCTCGCGCCTGCGCGGCCAGTACCGCTGGCACATCCTCATCAAGGCTCCCGAGCTCGGACCGATCTCTCCCCTGGTGAAAGGTTCGATAGCCCGCTTCCACGATTACTCGCGGTCGATGCCCGCGGGTAAAGACGTGAAGATATCACTCGACGTCGACCCGGTATCCCTGCTCTAGTGCACATTGGGGTCAAGTGCACATTGGGTCAGGTCATTTTTTGCGGTGGAACACCTGATCAGTAAGGCTCTTGAAACGCAAAAAAATGACCTGACCCCAATGTGCACTTATGCTATTCGAGGGGGATGTGGTCTATCGGGTACGGGAGGGGCACGTCAGGCGGTATCTTGTCGATATATCTCCGGCGGAACTCCGGGTCCTGCATGCGGCACGGGACGGTCTTCTTGCTGTATTCAGGGTGCGCGCGCATGCGGTTCCAGATGGCCCGCAGCGGCTCCTGGCGGACGTTGCCGAAATGGAGCGGGTTGAAATCACAGGGGGTGACGTAGCCGTCGTGGGTGATGTGTATCTGGTATTTGCCCCCGAAACAGCCGATTATGTCGGTCTCGTTGACGTAGGACATCGTGACTATCTTGGGGCCGTCCTTCCTGACGAACTGGCCCTCCTGCAGCTCGGACAGATGCAGGTGTTCCTCCGGGGTGAGGAGCATGTCGTCCCGGTCCAGCATCTTCCCGGTGGGCGTGACGTCGAAGACCGTTATCTCCTTCACGCCCAGCTCCCTGCCCAGCTCGAAGAACCTCTCCACGTGCCTCTCGGAGACGGCCTCATGCGTGGCGAAAGTGCTGATGCCCGTCGATATTCCGGCCTCTCCGGCATACTTGAGGCCTCGGCATGCCCGCTCGAAGAGGCCCGGCACTCCCCTCGCCTCGTCGTGCACCTCGGGGACCGGGCTGTCGAGGCTCACGAAGGTTACCTGGAGGCCAGCGTCCGCTAGCTGCCGCACGCGGCCCTCTTCGAGGTAGTACCCGCTCGTGAATATCTGCGGAGTCGCGTCACGCTCCACTATGTACTCGATGAGCTCCGGCAGGTCTTGACGGACCATGGGCTCACCGCCGGTGAGCACGACACTCCCGACCATCAGGTCCACGCACTGTCGGATGACGTCCTTGACTTCGGAGGTGTCCATCTCCCCGGTGCGCGGACGCCGGTGCGCCGAACAGTGGTAGCAGGAGCAGGGGCACCTCCCGGTAACCGCGAAGGTAACGGCGGCCGGGCCGCCTCCCATGTGAAAGTCCCGTAGCAGCCCGCCTCTCAGGACGCGGCTGTAAGCCTTCGTCGCGAAGGGTGGCAGGTAGAACGTGTAGTGGTCCGGCGAAGCGAACTTGGTGAAAGGCAGCTTCTGTGGGAACCGCTTCACCAGGTAGCAGCCCAGTGAAAACGCCCCGGGCATGGAAGGCGGTCCGAGGTTGCGGTAGAAGAAACGCCTGAAACGCCTGAGAGGCGGCCTCAGAACGGGTATCTCGGCGACCTGCTCGATCACTCCCTGGGGCTTTCCGGTCATATCAGCTTTATCCATGATGGTCATACTCTCCTAAGCCCTCATACGAATCAAGGACCCCCGCGGGTTCAGATTGCCGTAAAACAGCCGTAAGTATTCTTCCAGCGCGGGCGTCTTGTGGAAATGTGATTGGACAACCGGCGCGATGCGCGCGCCGAAACCGCTGGGAGGCAGTAGATGAGCCGGATAAGATTCGCAAGACCCGCGAGGGAAACTGCCTGGCCATGGTGGATACTCTTCCTCTCGGGCATTCTGGTCGCGCTTCTCGCCGTCACGCTCCTGGTCGGTGCGCTCGGTGGGTACAGGAGCCCGAAAGCGAGCGCTTCCCCCGCCACCGGCGGGCCGGGAGCGGCCTGCGGCGCCCACATAGCTCAAGCGTCCGCGGCTGCCTCCTCGGGTGCCGGGCTGGTCTTCGCGGGCTGCATTTACAGGAACCCGGGCTTTGACTGAGATGCGAAAGAATCCTCCGCGGGAATGTCCTGCGACCGGGGCCGTCCTCAGTTGAGTTCGGCCCGGTCGATGAACTCCTTCTGCTCGCAGAGGGCATCGCGCAGGGAGCACGCGCAGACCTCGCTGCAGGTCATGAACATCAGGTCGTTGCCCTGCTGGCGAGCCTCGGAGTCGACCGCGGTGACGATGGCCGGCACGAGCTTATCCCCAATGGCGACGGGCATGAAGAAGCCGGTTCCGCTCTCGTTGCTCGCGAACTCTATGCCGCCCCTCAGGGTGGCGCCGACGGCGTAGACCTCTCCGGCCTCCGGGATCTCTTCCTGGCACCAGGCGCAGGTGCTCTGGCAGGCGAGAGCGTAGTTCTCGGCGATCCACTCGGTCACGCGAGGGCACTCCTCCGGCAGGATCCCGCAGTCGCCGTACTCGTCCTTCTCCTCGTCGCACGCCTCGCAGACGTCCCAGTGCCCGCACTGTTCGCCCCTGGCCACCGTGGAGCCGCACTCAAGGCACCAGATGAGGCCGCAGTCACTGCAGAGCCCGAGTGTGGGGTCGTCGACGTCGCCCACCTCGTCGCAGGAGACTGTGTTCCGGCTGCAGCAGCCGGGGCAATCACCGACGAACACGAGCCTCAGGAACTCGTCCTCGGACACGTTCGGGTCGCCGGCGGGTTCGAGCAGGCCCTGCTGGTCCATATCGCGCAGCAGCACCAGCACGTATTCCTCGAGGGTGAGCCCGTCTGCGGCGGCCGCCTCTTCCATGGAGGCGCGTATGTCTTCCGGTATCTTCTCGGCCAGTTCCCTTGCCAGCCGTTCTTCTTCCTCGTCCCTCATCGTTTCTCCTCGGATGGCCGGGCGGCCCCCTCAGGCCGGCCCGCAGCGAGAGAAGCCGCACGACCTGCAGACGATGCACCCTCCCTCGAACTCCATCACGGCCCCGCATTCCGGACAGCCCATGTTTGAGGTGCCGGCATCCAGTTCGAAGGGGTCGACGCCGTGAGCGTCGAGGTACTTCTCGATAGCCCTGCCTATCGCATCGGGGCAGGAGAGCACCTCCGCCTGCTTGCTGCGGATGGATGACATGCATCGTATGCCCTTGAGCTGCTCGGTTATCTCCTCGATGTCGATGCCGGCCCGCAGGCCGAGCGAGATCAGCCGGCTGGTCGCCTCGGACTGGGACGGGCAGCCGCCCGCGCGGCCCAGCGACGTGAAGACCTCGCATATGCCCATGTCGTCGGAGTTCACAGTCACGTAGAGATTGCCGCAGCCTATCTTGACCTTTTCGGTCGTGCCCGTCGTGACCTTCTGACGCTCCCGGGCCCGCAGACCGCCTTCCGCGGACTCAGCGTGTCCCCGGTAGAGCACCTGCCTGGGTCTTGACCCGTACCGGTATATGGTCACGCCCTTGCACCCGAGCTGGTAAGCGAGCAGGTAAAGCGCCTCGACGTCCTCTATGCTCGCGTCATGCGGCAGGTTCACCGTCTTGCTCACGGCGTTGTCGGTTCGCTCCTGGAAAGCTGCCTGCATGCGCACGTGCCACTCGGGTGAGACCTCGTGAGCGCTCGCGAACAGCCGGGCGAGCTCCGGGGGTATGCCGTCGACCTCGGAAAGGCTGCCGCCGCCGGCGATCTTCTCCACCAGGCCGTCGTCCGCCAGGCCGTAGCGCGCGGCTGCGGGCAGGAACTCAGGATGTACCTCCAGCAGGCGCTCCCCGTCGAGCACGCGCCGTTCGTAAGCGACCGCGAACAGCGGCTCTATCCCGCTCGAGCACCCGGCTATTATGCTGATAGAGCCCGTCGGCGCTATGGTGGTGGTTGTAGCGTTACGGAGAGGGGGCTCGCCACCGGGGGCGTAGACGCTCTTCTCGAAATTGGGGAAAGGTCCCCTCTCCTCGGCCAACGCCTGCGACGCCTCGCGCGCCACCCTGGAGACGAACGACATCACCTCGCGGGCGGTCTCGAGCGCGGGCTCCGAGTCGTACGGCGTGCCCAGCTTTATCAGCATGTCGGCGAAACCCATGACGCCCAGGCCTATTTTTCGGTTCGCGCGCGTCAGCTCTTCGATCTCAGGCAGGGGGTAACGGCTCACGTCTATGACGTTGTCAAGGAAGTGAACCCCCTCGCGTACCAGTACCTCGAGCCGCGCCCAGTCCACCCTGGCCCCGTCACCGTCGGACCGCACAAGAAGGCCCAGGTTGATGCTCCCGAGGTTGCAGGACTCGTACGGGAGGAGCGGCTGCTCCCCACACGGGTTGGTGCTCTCTATCTCGCCGAGGGCTGGAAGAGGGTTTGCCTCGTTCATCCGGTCGAGGAATATGACCCCCGGCTCTCCGGAACCCCACGCGGTGGCGGCTATCTCGTCGAACACGTCACGGGCGTTGAGGCTCGATTCGACCTCGCGGGTCCGGGGATTCACCAGGTCGTAGGAGCGCCCGTGCTCCAGGGCGGACATGAACTCGCGGGTCAGAGCCACGGAGATATTGAAGTTGTTGAGCAGGTGGTGCTCGTCCTTCGCGTGGATGAAATCGAGGATGTCGGGGTGGTCGACCCGCAGCACCCCCATATTGGCCCCGCGCCGCGTGCCGCCCTGCTTGACCGTCTCGGTCGCGGCGTCGAAGACGGTCATGAAGCTGACCGGGCCGCTCGCGATGCCCCTGGTGGACATCACCACGTCGTTCTGGGGTCGAAGTCGTGAGAACGAGAAGCCTGTGCCCCCGCCGGACTTGTGTATGAGCGCCATGTTCTTGACGGCCTCGAAGATGGCCTGCATGCTGTCGCCGACCGGGAGCACGAAGCAGGCCGAGAGCTGCCCGAGCGGGCGGCCGGCGTTCATCAGCGTCGGCGAGTTGGGCAGGAACTCGAGCGAGGACATCATCAGCTCGAACGTCCGGCGCGTGCGCTCGGCACCGTCCTCGCCCCGGTACGGGACATCGGCGGCGGCGACCGACGCGGCGACCCTCTCGAACATCTGCGCCGGGCTCTCCGTCAGCGTGCCGTCCGCGTCCCGCGCCAGGTACCTCCGCTCGAGGACCTTGACCGCGTTGTCTGATAGTTCCGTCGTCATCTGCTCTTCTCCCCGCGGGTGGCTATTCCACCCGCCTTCCGGCAAACCTCCAAAGACTGACAACGGGCCGCTCGAACCGCCGGTCCGCGCTGCCCGTGACCTTACTCCAGTACACTGATTATACGCCTGTTAGCAGACATTTATCATCGTGCTGTAAGGCACGCAGGCCGCGTGGAAGACAAGTAATTCAAACAACATGTTAGAATAAACCGTGCGGGAATCGGCCTTGGGGAGTCCGGGTGATGGGCAGTTCTCTCAAACGCGCAGTCGATATCGTGTCTTGGATGCTTCTTGCCATATTGATGCTCTTCACGCTTCTCCTAATCCTCTCCGCCTTCAACCTGGGAATCCGGGCATTCGTTGTCTCTTCAGGCTCAATGTCTCCCGCTCTTCGCACGGGAGACCTTGTCTTCGTTCGCGAATCATCCAAATACCAGAAGGGAGACATCATCACCTTCATTGATTCGCGCAATGAGTACATCAGCCACCGAATCGTCAAGGTCGAAAAGAAAGAGGGGAAGACGTCGTTTGTCACCAAAGGTGACGCCAATAACAGCAGGGACGGATCACCGGTGAGCCCGGTCAACGTCATGGGCAGGGTATCCTTCAGCGTGCCGCTCATCGGCATCCCGATTGCGTTCTTCCATACCAGGATCGGGCTGTCCATCCTGATAGTGAGCATCGGTGCACTCCTGATATGGCTGATCCTCGCCGGCGGGAGATCCACCGATAAGCGTGCATGACCTGCTCGTCAACAGTCTTCTGATTTCAAATAGAGGAGCGGCCGCTCGTGGCGGCCGCTCCCCATGAGGTCGTCGAGTGCGGTTCTAAGGAGTGTACAGGTACGGCGCCGTCGTGGGCGGCGTGCCACCGAGTTGAACCGCGAAGATGAACGTCTTGAAGTAGTACGTGACACCCATGAAGCTCGAGGGCAGGGAGTCTTTGACGTGCAGCTGCAGGTTTATCGTGATCCAGGTGTCCGGCGCGGCATTGCTCTTTATGCTCTGCCACGTGGTGTAGAGATCGTGCACGTCCTTGTAAGCCCCTCCCCAGAGCCACGTGCCGTCCACCTGCAGGGCGACTTCCACCTTGTCGCCGAAACCGGCGTCGGCGTCCCCCACCTGGTTTCGAAGGCCGATGTATATGTCCTGGTTCACGGTACCCTTGGGCTTTATGTAGCAGGTAGCCGTGGTCGTGTCACCGGGCACCAGGTTGGACAGCGATACCATCGGGTCCGGGCTCCACTCTGAGGCAAGGATGTTCCCGAAAGCGATCACGTTCCAGTTGCTCGTTGAAGTGGCCTGGAACTGTGCGCCTGAGAACGCCAGCGCCAGCGCGGCGACGACCGCCAGCACCACCATCGTTACCAGAATCTTCTTTCTCATCGTCTACAACCTCCCTTGAGTCTTCCTGTTTCTCGCTAAGATATGCTCTCCGACTCGCATCGCCCTCCGTCTCACCTCCTCCGGGTTGCCAGCGAAGGAAACCTGCCAGCCGGGCCGAATCAGACCTATAATGAAACTAGCGCATGAAGGCCCGACCCGGCTGACATGTGCTTCCCGGGGGTAGTTACAGCTACCCCCACCTCTATTTCTCTATATATCAAGCGCTATTGAGCGCGCCTGATTCCTCCCTCAGCGGTATCCTGCTGCGCCGCTTCCACCTTGATGGGCTTCTCGTATACGACCTCGGTCCCATCGGGCTTGACCAGCGCCAGCCTGTACAAACCCGCTGGCGCCCCCCTGAGATCGAACACGCACCTCAGCTCGTTGCCCGCCGAATACTTCACCCCGAGTGCCCAACCCCACCACGAGTCGGCGACCAGCTTCACCCTGAGGTCGGGGGTAAGTCCGGTGCCGGTCGCGGTGAACTGCACCAGCGTCCCCGCCATGCATTGATCGGGGGTGACCTCGCCCAGTGCAGCCTCTGAGGCAGGTTCCGTGTCAGGCGCCTGCTGCTGCGGCGCGCTTTGATCAGCGGGTTGCGTGGCTGGCTCCTGGGCCGGACTATCCGTCGCGGCCTCCATCGGTAAGACCATGACGCACCCGGGCAGCACCTGCTGTGTCCCATCGACACAGCTCACGTAGAGATCACCTGGCCCTGGCGCGGCCCTGGCCAGGTCGAACGTGACCCCCAGCTGACCTGCCCACAGTATGACCGGCGCGGCAGGCTGGATGACGCTGCTCCCCTGCACGATAGCGATTCCGTTAGCGAGGTCCATGCGCGAACCGGATACCCTCATCTGGACTACCTGCCCCTGGGTCCCGGAGGAGGGTTGAATCCCGGTGACGTTCATCGGCGAGACATAAGGCCGGGCGGTAAACGAGCCCTCCACGAGGAGGCTGCTACCGTCGGACCTTGTCACCACCAGATCGTAGGTGCCCGCGCTGACCGCTTTCCGTGCGAACCTCACGCGTAAGCCGTTCCCGCTCACCGACTCCACTGCGCCGTCCACCTGCACACCGTTCGCCACAAGCAACGCCGAGACGAAACTCGACCGCACGGGCCCGCCGAGGTCGGCGAGCAGGCTCGAGGGGTCATCGTTCGAGACGAATACCTTGAATTCAAGCGGGTCCTCCACGGTGACGGACGTTTGGGCGGCCGCAGAACAGCGTCCGCTCCCGCCGCCGCAGAGACCCACGACCACGAACCCCCTGTAGACGACCACCTCCTGCCCGGTGGTTGTCCTCGCCACGATGTCGTAAGAGCCAGTCGCAACTCCGCGCAGGTCGAACACGCAGTACAGGATTCCGTCGCCGATGTGCCAGAGCTTCTTTGCCGGGACTGAGACGGTACCCTTCACCAGCTCTATGTCGTTTACCTGGCATAAATCCGATCCATAGAGGAACACCGCCCAGGAGCATATTCCGGTTACTCCGAAGCACGGACACGCTTTGCACACACGGGGTACCGGCCCCCAGGTTCCAAACGAGATGACGTTGCCGGAAACAGTGGTCGTGCTCGAGAAGCAGGAGGACGTGGAGCCGACTCTCGCCGCCGCTGCAGCTAGAATCAGCACAAGTACGGTTATCAAGACACGCTTACGACCTGTCCGACCCAACCCACCCATGACTTGAGACCCCTTGCCACGAGGCGATATGCCGACAGCCTTGATGCATGTGAGATTCAATACCGGTTCGAACGCAAACCTGCCAATGCCGCATGCTAAATCTATTGAGTTCGGCACGGGCATGTCAACACGCCAAGGAGCAGCCGCCGATATCGGCGCATGAACGCAGGCATCAAGTGCTGCACGAGGGTACTCCGTGAAGTGAGAAGGCGCTCTGAACTGGGCTTGGTCGGCACTTAACATCAGGCTTGACAGCGCCCAATTTCGCGATTTTGACACCCCGGGGATTTGTGTTATAAATACTTTTGCTCATCAGTCAGTGTATTAATCGTGGAGGTGGTTCTTGATGGCGGCAACAAGCGAGAAATGCATCATCACCTGCGCTCTGGCAGGCGCTGCGACACGGAAGGAACAGAACCCCAATGTACCGTACACGCGCGACGAGTTCGTCGCCGAGGCGGTCAAGTGCTACGAGGCCGGAGCGTCCATCGTGCACATCCACGCGCGCGACCCTGAGCACGGCGCCCCTACGCCCGACCTCGACATCCTCGGCGGTATCATCGAGGGCATCAGGGCGGAGTGCCCTATCATCATCAACCTGAGCACAGCCATCTCCCCGTTCGCCAGCAAAGAAGACCGCATCGCCGTCATCGAGACGTTCAAGCCCGAGATGGCCTCCCTCAACACGAACAGCATGAACTTCGCCGTAGGCGACTGGAAGGAGCACAAGGTCCTCTTCGAGATAGTGTTCGAGAACACGTTCCAGCAGCTCGAGTGGTACGGGAACGTCATGAAGGAGTCCGGCACCAAGCCGGAGCTCGAGGTATACGACATGGGCGGCCTCTACAACGTGCTCTTCATGAAGGAATCCGGCCTGTTCGTCGAGCCGCTGCACTTCCAGTTCGTGTTCGGGGTCCTGGGCGGCATGCCGTTCACCACCCGAAACTACGGCCTGTTCCTCGAGAGCATCCCCGACGACGCCACCTTCAGCTCATGCGGGGTCGGCCCTGCCTCCTTCGCTAGTGCTTACCATTCGGCGGTCAACGGCGGTCACATCCGCGTCGGCCTCGAGGACAACATCTGGATTTCGAAGGGCAAGCTCGCCGAGGGCTCGTGGGAGCAGGCCAAGAAGGCGGTCGAGATAGCGAAGCTCGCGGACCGCGAGATCGCCACCGTCGAGGACACCCGCGAGATACTGGGACTGAAGGGGCCGTGAGCGGCGCCCGGCATGATGACTTCGGAGACCCCGCGAGAGGCGGGGTCTCCTTCTGAGAGGGCCCCAGGTCTTTTGATTTGAGGGGTGAAGGTATGATAAGAATATCCACCGTGAGACGGGGGCGGTAGGGCCCTGGATGCCTTATGGCGCCGCTCCCGTCAGGCACCGGAGCAACAGGAGGTCAGGATACCTTGTACGACGATCTGATAGGCCTCGATGCAGGCACCGAAGAGCTGTTCACCGACCCCGACCCCGACAAGGCCAGAGAGTTCTTCCATCACAAGAACCGCGGCCTGGTCAACAAGGTCACAACGATCGAGCAGGCGGTCAGCGTCCACATCAAGGACGGCGACTACATCGCGGTCGGCGGCTTCGGCCACGTCCGCATCCCCACCGCCCTCCTCTACGAGATCGTACGCCAGAAGAAGCGCAACCTGGGCATGGCCGGCCACACCTCGATATACGACAGCGACCTGCTTGCGACAGCCGGCTGCATAGACCGCTGCGACATCTCCTACGTCATCGGGTATGAGATACGCGGCCTGTCCGCCAGCGCGCGCAGGGCGTTCCAGAGCAAGGAGATACGCAAGACCGACTGGTCCAACGGGGCGCTCGCATGGAGGTTCGCCGCGGCGGCGGCCGGGCTCTCGTTCGTCCCGTCCCGGCACATGCTGGGTACGGACACGTTCAAGCGCTCCGCCGCCAAGACCGTCACATGCCCGTTCACCGGCAAGAAGTTCGCCGCGCTGCCGGCGCTTTACCCCGACGTGGCCATCATCCACGTCCACAACGCCGACACCTTCGGCAACTGCCAGATAACCGAGGGCATCCTGGTCTCTGACGCGTACCTGGCCCGCGCGGGAAAGAAGGTCATTGTCTCCTGCGAGAGGCTTGTGCCCCACGAGGAGATACGCGCCAACCCGCAGGCAACGACCATTCCCTACTGGTGCGTGGACGCTGTGGTGGAGGTGCCCTACGGGAGCCACCCCGGGAACATGCCGGGCGAGTACTGGTTCGACGAGGACTACTTCAAGATGTACCTGGACGCGGTCAAGACCGAGGAGGGCGCCCAGAAGGTGTTCAACGACTACATCTATAACGTCAAGGGCTTCGGGGAATACCTGGAGAAGATCGGCGGCGTGAAGAAGATGCGTGACCTGCGCGCCATCGAGAAGCTCATCTACATGAACAAGTGTTAGGAGGATCAGGAGATATGTGCGCTGACTACAACCCTCTCGAGCTGCTGGTCTGCATAGGCTCGCGCATCATCGAGGACAATTCGACCGTGTTCGTGGGCACCGGGGTCCCGATGGCCGCCACGATGCTCGCGCAGAAATCCCACTGCCCGAACGTCATCGCGATATTCGAGGCCGGCGCGGTGGCCCCCCAGATGCCGGGCATGCCCATATCGGTCGGCGACTCACGCACCTCTTACAAGGCGCTCATCGCAAGCTCAATGAACGACGTCATGGAAGCCTGCCAGAGGGGCATGGTCGACTACACGTTCCTGGGCGGCGCCCAGATAGACATGTACGGTAACCTTAACTCGACCATGCTGGGCGGTGAGTACCAGGAGCCGAAGGTGCGCCTGCCGGGCAGCGGTGGGGCGAACGACCTTGCGAGCCTCTGCTGGAAGACCAACGTCATCACCCCTATGGACAAGCGCCGCTTCGTGGAGAAGGTCGATTTCATAACGACCCCCGGCTACCTCAACGGAAAGGGAGCCCGCGAGGCCGCAGGCCTGCCTCCGGGGACCGGTCCCTACAAGGTCATCACCAACCTCTGCATCCTGGGTTACGACGACGAAACGTGCAGGATGAGGGTCGAGTCCCTGCATCCCGGCGTCACCTTCGAGCAGGTGCAAGAAAACTGTGGCTTTGAGCTGCTGAAAGCTGATAACCTAGAGATTACTCCGCCTCCCACAGGGGAGGAGCTGCGCATACTGCGCGAAGAAGTTGACCCTGAAGGTTACATAATCGGAAGGTAGATGCTCATGGCCACAGACCCGATAATCGAGAAGGCGCTCGGCAACGGGCAGTCCGCCCTCTCGGAATTCGACTCCAAGCGGCTGATCGCCGAGTACGGAATACCAGTCGTCAGCGAGCGCCTGGTCCAGACCGCCGACGAGGCGGAGCAGGCTGCTTCCGAGATAGGTTACCCGGTGGTGCTGAAGGCCTGTGGGCCTGAGATCTCCCACAAGACCGAGCGTGAGCTCGTGGTGGTGGGGATCCGCGGCAAGGAGGAGCTGCGGTTCGCCTTCGACAAGATCCTGTCCAACCTCGGGGATACCCCGCGCGAGGGCGTGCTGGTCCAGGAGATGGTGTCCGGCGAGAGAGAGCTGGTCATCGGCCTCATCCGCGACCCGCAGTTCGGACCGTGCGTGATGTTCGGCCTGGGGGGCATCTTCACCGAGATCCTGAAGGATACCTCCTTCCGGGTGGCGCCTATCACCGAGGACGAAGCTCTCCAGATGATGGAAGACATCAAGGCCAGGGACATCCTGGGACCGGTCAGGCGAAAGGAGCCCGCTGACAAGCAGACCCTGGCCAGGGCCCTGGTCGGGCTGGGCAACATCGGCATGGAACAGGACGACGTGGCCGAGATCGATGTCAACCCGCTCATCATAGCCGGCGATGGCTCCCCGGTCGCGGTCGACGCACTGGTGGTACTGAAGTCCGACGGGAAGTAATGGAAGGTCCAGCGGCCCAGCCGGAAGAATCACGGAGCTTCATCCGCAGCCGTACTTTCATAGCGCTCGTGATCATCGCCGTGATCCTCGTGCTCCTATGGGTGGCGAGCGAGCTCGTCATCCCTCCCGTTGCTTCTCGCATCGCCGAGAACGAGATACGGTCCAGGTACCCCGAGGCGCAGGACGTCTCAGTCAGCATAAAGGCGTTCCCCGCCCTCAAGGTCGCTTTCAAGAAATACGACAACCTCGAGGTCAAGGTAGGCCAGGTAACGCTGCAGGGCGTGAAATTCGACAGCATCGACCTCGAGAGTGAAGAGTGGCCCTCGGGCGATTTCACCGCCCTCATCGGCCAGGACGAGATAACCAGGTTCTTCTCGGTCAAGAACTCCTACATCATCGACCCGGTGATCGCACTCGCGGAGGGTGCCATCGTCGTCACAGGAAAGATCAACGTCGGCGGGACGACCGTCACGGTCAATGCCACCGGCCAGCTGGATTCGGTTGACGGCAGGAGGGTCTTCTTCCGGCCGGACGAGCTCCAGGTAGCGGGGATAGCGGTGCCCGCCGAGGGCATCATGCTGGTCCGCCAGATCATGGAACGCGATCCCGTTTTCACCGTGAGGGAGGACCTCCCTTACACCATCACCGCTATCAAGTCCGAGAACGGGAAGCTCGCGATCACCGGCAAGGCCGACCTCGAGAAGGCGCTGAACGTCTCGCTCTAGGCTGTTGCGGCGCGCACGCCTGGAAGGTATCATTCTCACGTCACCTGCTTCACAGCGGCTGCTGGAAGCGGGTTCATCATGGGAGGTGCATGTGGCAGAAGCGAATTCTAACGTTGGGTCCGCTTCACATCTCGGAGAGAAACAGGTAACCCGCGACTCGCATTTCGTCTACGACTATTCGAGGCGCCGGGTACCACTTCCCATAGTGTCCTACATGGCGGTCGCCGACGCCTCCGGTGAGATATCGCCCGGGGAGAATCCCGCCAAGAGAGCGCTCGACATGCTGCGGGACCTCATCGAGCCCGCGGTTATAGCGGAGGAGGAACTCGAGACCGGGCATATGGAGGTGCTCATCCGCGATGCCCTTTCGAGCATCAATAGCTCGCTCTTCTCGGAGTCGGGAGCCAGGGTCCAGGTATCGCTCACGGTCGTAGTGGCGGATACGCGCCGGGCCTATATCGGGCATGCAGGCAACACGAGGGTCTACCTCCTGCACAACGACCGGCTCTACGACCTGGTGCCGAGCGGCGCCTCCAGGTCGGCGGAGCCGCCTCCCCCACCGCCCGAGGTCGCACCTACGCTCTTCCAGGTCCCGGAAGGAGAGCGGGCGCAGGCAGCCGTACCGGCCGAGGCCGCACCCGGCGTCCCGGCACAGCCCGCCGGTCCACAGCCTGCGGTCAGCGGGACCTACCTGGGTCAGTCGGCGGAGGTAAACACGGGCTTCAACCAGGTGGACATCATCCCCGGGGACACCGTCGTGCTCGGTACGGACGGACTCTGGAGGTCCGTTACGGAGGAGGAGCTGGTCGAGAACCTGCTCTCCGCGATGAACGTCCAGAGGAGCGCGAACCAGCTTGTCAGGCTCGCGTTCAGCAGGGACCCTTCAGACAACGCCACGATGGTGGCGTGGCAGTATGGCACAGAAGAAGAGGAGGTCGCCGCAGCTGCCCCCGGACGGGCCGGCAGGCGCCCCAGGAAGAAGGGCCAGGCCAGGACGAGGGCGGGCGAGGGACTGCTGGTGGTGCTTCTCGCTCTGGTGCTGGTCGGTATCTTCGCGGTAGGTTTCGCGTTCGGCTGGAGGATTACCGACACTTTCAGAAAACCGGCCAAGGAAGCAGCTAAGAAGGCCGACGCCAGGAAGGCCTCGGAGGAGAAGAAGGCCGAAGAAGAAAAGGCGGCGCAGCAGTCCGCGCCCAGCGCCGAGAGCAGCGCCCCGGCGACGGCAGCATTCCCCAAGACCGCCACGGTCAAGGGCCAGGGAGTCAGGATGCGGGCCACTCCCGACACCAACGGCGCGCTCGTAGGCCTGCTCAGGGACGGGCAGCAGGTCACGGTGCTTGGTGAAGCGATGGGGACCGACTCGAAGACCTGGTCGCGGGTGAAAGCCGTCGTCAGGACGGAGGGCCAGGACACGGAATCGGAAGGTTACGTCCGGAACGATTTCCTGGTGGTCTCGGCGCAGGCCGCTACGCCGGGGACAAGCGCTCCCTAGACGAATATCCCCAGGACCGCGCCCGCTATCATCCCACCGAAGAAGACTGAGAATATCACTATCAAAGCGACTGTTAGCTTCTTTTTCAGCTCGATGTCGCGCTCGAGGAGGGGCATCTGCTCCTCGAATCCGGGCTGGCTCACCCGCCGGGCGCGCGCGACCTCCGTGCCCTCGAGGAATCCCGGCGCCTGCCCCACGCTTGGTTCCATCAGTACTTGAGCTCCTCAAGATCGTCCGACGTCAGGTCCTTCAGGAATATCTCCACCAGGGTGCCTGCCGCCTCAACCTTGCCGGCGGACACGCTGGTATAACGGTTGTCGGTGACTAGCGCTCCGTCCTGGTTACACCACTCGATCCATACCGCCGGCACTTCGGAATCTTCGAACGGAATATTATCAGAGTCACTGTTCGATTTCAGCGTTGTGACACCCATATTTTTTTCTCCGGCGAAAGTCGCGAGTTTATCCCTTAGACGCTGAAGCCCTGAACCCTGCGTCCTCAGTGCGAGGACGTCGCCCTGGCCGACAGAGTCGACGGCGATCATGCCCACTATGTCCTTCCTCTTCAGGGTGCCCAGCAGGTCGACGTACGTCCGCGCGCCCAGGAGCCTGCCGTCTATATCCCCCGGGCCCGGGCGGTTCGCCCCGAGAAAGACGAAGTGCAGGGTAGGCTCCAGCCTGGTGCTCGAGAAGACGCGCGCCAGCTCGAGCACCGTTCCCGCGCCCGAGGCGTTATCCACCGCTCCCCTGGACTCCTCGGCCGAATCGTAGTGCGCCGCGAGGACGATGTCGTAACCGGTCCGCGTCCCCCGCCGGGTGCTCATGATGTTGCGCGAGCCGAACCCGTCAGGCATGGTGAACGGCTGGTCCTCCACCATGTACCCGTACTCCCCGAGCTTGCTGACTATATAGTCCGCGGCGGACGATTCCTTCACCGAGCCCGCCGGCCGCTCCCCGATGCTCTCCGACAGGGCGAACACGTGGCCCATGGCCTGGGCCGCTGAGAACTGGGGCGCCTTCGGCCTGGCCGCCGAACCGCTCTCTTCGGCATCGTCGTCCCCGGCAGCCCCGGGCTCCTCCCCCTCGACCTTCTCCTCGACCTTCTTAGCCGGGGGGTCGGCGAAGATGAGGTTCATGCCCACACCGGTCCCCAGGCCCACGGTAAGGACCAGGAGAAAGATGAGTAAAAGTTTCCCGTAGCTCAGCCGCCGGGGCTTCCTGCCCTCGGGGCGCTCGAATTCGTCTTCGTCCATGGCCAGACGAATATATCAGATTGCGTCGCAATCGTGCATGCACACCGTCACATGCACCTTGTCATACCAATGTTTACAATAAAGGCATGGAGGAAAAGCATCTAACGGAGAGAGATGGACCTTTTCGACCGGCAGCCTGAAGACCCGCTGGAGGGAACGCCCCTGGCCGAGAGGATGCGGCCGGGGTCCCTCGAGGAGTTCCAGGGCCAGGAAGAGATCGTGGGCCCCGGCCAGCCGCTGCGCGTCGCCATCGAGGAGGACAGCGTCTCCTCGATGATATTCTGGGGGCCGCCCGGGTCGGGAAAGACGACGCTCGCGCGCATCATAGCGAACGCCACCGAGAGTGATTTCGTCAGGTTCTCCGCCGTCACCTCAGGAGTGCCCGAGCTGCGCAAGGTGATCGCCGAAGCGCGCGACAGGCGGAAGTTCAACGGGGTGCGGACGATCCTCTTCGTGGACGAGATCCACCGCTTCAACAAGGCCCAGCAGGACGCTTTCCTCCCGCACGTCGAGGACGGCACAATCACGCTCATCGGCGCCACCACCGAGAACCCTTCCTTCGAGGTGATATCACCGCTGCTCTCGAGGACCAGGGTTTACGTCCTCAAGCAGCTATCGGAGCAGGACCTTGCACGGATCGTCCGAAGTGCGCTCGAGGACGCGGAGCGGGGCCTGGGAGGCGAGGGTCTGGAGGCGGACGACGAAGCCGTGGCTTTGATGGCCGGCGTCGCCGACGGAGACGCCCGGATTGCCCTGAACCTGCTCGAGCTCTCGGCGTTCACCGCCAGGGAGGCGGAGGGGACCGCGCGCATCACCGCGGAGACCGTTCTCAAGGCCTCCCAGGAGAAGACCATCCTCTACGACAAGTCCGGCGAGGAGCACTACAACCTGATCTCCGCGCTCCATAAGTCCCTCAGGGACTCCGACCCCGACGGCTCGCTGTACTGGCTCGGCAGGATGCTGGAAGGCGGCGAGGACCCGCTCTACATAGTCAGGCGCCTCATCAGGTTCGCGAGCGAGGATGTGGGAAACGCCGACCCGCAGGCTCTCGTGCTCTCCGTGGCGGCGATGCAGGCCTGTCACTTCGTGGGCATGCCCGAGTGCGAGCTGGCACTGGCCGAAGCGGTGACGTACCTGGCGGCCGCCCCCAAGAGCAACTCGCTGTACGCGGCGTACGGCCAGGTGAAGGCCGACGTCAGGCAGTACGGAGCCCTCCCGGTGCCCCTCCACATCCGCAATGCCCCGACGCGCCTCATGAAAGACCTCGGTTACGGCAGCGGCTACAAGTACGCCCACAACTTCGAGGGGCATATCGTGGACCAGGAGCACATGCCCGACAGGCTGAAGGGCCGCCGCTACTACCATCCTACCGACCAGGGGTTTGAGGCCCGGATAAGCGAGCGTCTCGACGCATGGCGCCGCAGGCTCGAGGAGCGCGGCGAACAGGAGTGACCCACAGAGCCCGCTTTGACCTTCGCCCGGTTTGGTGGCAGACTGTTGCCGCGGTTCGACAGACAAAGTCTATATCCGGGGATAAACGGGGGCGGCATGGGCAGATCCGTAGTCGAGGCAAGGAATCCACGCAAGACCCGGCGCCTGTTGAAGGTCGTCGAGACGGCGGCAAAGCTCTCCTTCATGCCGACGGTCAGGTACTGGCACCCGTGGCTGCGGAACGACAGGACAGAGATGCGCTGGCTGCCGGTCAACGAGGACATCGAAGTCGTGCCGGGATCGCCCCTTCCCCTGGACCTCTTGCAGACGCTCGTCGGAGAGGCGGAGCACAGGGTCCTGGTAGACCACTGCACCTGCAGGGAGGCTTTCGGGTGCACGCATTACCCGGTTGACGTAGGCTGCCTTATGATGGGTGACTCCGCACTGGAGATCAGCCCGGAGGTGAGCAGGAAGGTCGGGCCTGCGGAGGCTATGCAAGCGGTACGGCGGGCGGTGGACGCCGGGCTGGTGCCGGTGGTCGGCCGGGCGCGCCTCGACCACGTCTTCTTCGGCCTGAAGGACCGGGCGTCACTCATGACGGTCTGCTTCTGCTGCGAATGCTGCTGCCTCACCAGGTACATGAAACATGTCCCAGTTTCCATTCACGAGAGCCTCTTTCCCAGGCTCGAAGGCGTGTCCGTCGAGGTCACCGATGACTGCACGGGCTGCGGCAAGTGCGTTAACCGCTGCTACCTCGGCGCGATCACCCTCGATGACGGTACCGCAGTCATAGGGGAGAGCTGCCGCGCCTGCGGCCGCTGCGCCTCGGCCTGCCCCTCGGGAGCGGTCAAGATTACCCTCGAAGAAGCCGATTTTCTTGACAGAGCCCGTGAGAGCATACGGAGCTACGTCAGGTACTGAAGGCGCCGCCTTGCCGGAGTCCGGCCCGCGGTGCCCGGTACCTTTGCTCTGACCTGCCCGCGGTGTGCGGGCGTTTCCGGGGGTGTCGAGATGATCTGTCCCGGGTGCGGGGCCGAGAACCCTGAGAGCGCGGGATTCTGCAGCCTGTGCTTCCACAGCTTCACAGGAGAACCGCCTGGACCGGCGGGATTCCAGCCTGCTCCGACCTCGCCGGAGTATGCGGCGCCCGTACCGGGGCCGCCTGCCTCGGCTTTCGAGCCTGCAGCATCGGCGTTCGCTGCGCACCCCCCGGCCGGTGCGGGACCCCCGCCGCCTCCGCTTGCGACTGACGATTACGGCTTCTCCCAGCTGGCGCCGGGACAGCTCAAGGCGGTGGACGTGATACCGCCCCCGCCCCCGCCCCTTGCGCCAAGCGAGTCCGGGTTCCAGCCGCCGCCTTCCCAGTGGGGAGGCGCGGGCCCCGGGAGCGCATACGGGCAGCCTCCCCCTCCAGCGGCAGCAGCGAAGAGGAACGCGTTCGCCTCTCCGCTGGGCAAGGTACTCTCAATCGTCGTGATGGTGGTCTTCTTCGCCGTGGGGTACTTCGGGACCGACTACGTGCTCACCAAGCGCCAGGTCACCTATGACAGCGGCATATCCGACCTGACGTTCCAGTACCCGGCGGGGTACAAGAAGCTCTCTGCCTCTGAGATGGCCACTGTTTCGGGTGTGTCGGACGTAGCCCGGTACAACGAGATACTGCTCGCCGATTCCACCTCCGACGACATGGAGTTCTTCCTGGGCGCAGGCTCGGTCGCTCTCGCCCCCGAGGAGTGGGACAGCGCGAAGGCCTCCATCGCTCAGCAGTTCACCGGCGGGACCTCCGACATGAGCCTGGCGACATCGGGAATAACGATGACCGCTCCGACCATCGCCGACACCACGGTGGGCAACGCGAGCGCGATGGAGATAAAGTTCAAGATGTCATCCCAGGGGTACGAGTTCGACTGCCGGGCCGTGGTGATAAGCAACAGGAGCACCATGTACCTTCTGTTCTTCATGACCCGCGGGGACCCCGGTGACGCAGAAGCGCGGGTGAAGAAGGTGCTGGACTCCGTCGAGTTCAATAGCCCGGTAACCTGAAAGAAAACGGGGCCAGGAAACCCTGCCGCGGCAAAACGCAACAAAGTGACCTGACCCCGCTTTTGCGTTCTATTTGCCGCCGAGGAGGGCGCGCGAGATGACCACCCGCTGTATCTGGTTCGTTCCCTCGTATATCTGGGTGATCTTGGCGTCGCGCATCATGCGCTCCATCGGGTATTCCTTCATGTAGCCGTAGCCGCCCATGAGCTGAACGCAGTCGGTGGTCACCCTCATGGCGGTGTCCGTGGCGAAGCACTTGGCCATGGCGGAAAGAGCGCTGAAGCCGGGCTCCTCGTTCTCGACCGCCGTGGCGGCGCGGTAGACAAGCGACCTCGAAGCCTCGACCAGCATGGCCAGGTCGGCCACCATGAACTGCAGGCCCTGCAGCGCTGCGATGGGCCGGCCGAACTGCACTCGCTCCTTCATGTAGCCGATGGCGTACTCGAGTGCTCCCGCGGCCACACCCAGGCCCTGGGCGCCGATGGACGAGCGGGTGCGGTCCAGCGTCATCATGGCCAGGGTGAAGCCCTTGCCTTCCTCCCAGAGGAGGTTCTCGGCCGGGACTTCGCAGTCCTCGAAGATGAGCTCTGTGGTGGAGGAGCCCCGGATTCCCAGCTTGTTCTCGTGCTTGCCGATGGTGAACCCGGGGAAATCCTTCTCGACGATGAACGCGGAGATGCCGCGAACGCCCTTCTCGGGGTCGGTCATCGCGAATATGGAGAACGTCTCGGCGGTGCCTCCGTTGGTGATGAAGCACTTCTGCCCGTTCAGGATATACTTGTCGCCCTTCTTGACCGCGCGGCTCTTCATGGAGGCCGCGTCGCTGCCGGCCTCAGGCTCAGTAAGGCCGAATGCCGCCAGCTTCTCGCCTGAGGCAAGCGAGGGCAGGTACTTCATCTTCTGGTCCTCGTTCGCGCCGAGCTTTATCGGGGTGGAACCGAGCTCCTGGCAGCCGAGGATGAGCGAAGTGTTGACACATACCTTGGCCAGTTCCTCCGTCGCGATGCAGAGGGTCAGGAGGTCGGCCCCCTGGCCGCCGTACTTCTCCTCGAACGGGAGGCCGAGGATATCGTTCTCGCGAAGTTTCTCGACCATGTCCCAGGGGAACTCGCCCGACTCGTCGATCTCCATCGCCCTGGGCTCTACGACGTTCTTGGCGAAATCACGGATGGACATCTGGAACATCTTGGTTTCTTCGTTAAGCTCGTACATCTTGGCACCTCCGCTGTGCAGTTCTTCCGGATACACCGCCGGTCGGAGACCGGCGCTACACTTCGTTTCGCGATGCCGCCGCGACGCCGGCGCCGCGGCGGGACGAAACCCGCGCTAAAGTCTACTAGATTACGGGGCGCGATGCCCGCGTGCTCAGACCTCCACGACTACAGCGTCGCCCTGGCCGCCTCCGCCGCAGATGCTCGCCGCGCCCAGGCCTCCGCCCCTGCGCGCGAGTTCGTTGACGAGCGACATGACTATGCGGGCTCCACTCGCTCCGACCGGGTGGCCGAGCGCGATTGCGCCCCCGTTGGGATTCGTGTTCTCGGCAGTCTCCGGGTCGAGCCCCAGCATGGTCGAGGAGTGCCAGCAGACGGCCGCGAAGGCCTCGTTCATCTCGAAGAGGTCCACGTCGGAGACCTTCCTGCCGATCTTCTCGAGCGCCCTCAGTGTGGAGTTGGCCGGTACGGTAGCCAGGTATTCGGGCTTCTCGGCGACCATGCCGTGCGAGAGCACCGTCCCGAGCACGGTCAAACCCAGTTCCTCCACCTTCTTCCGCGAGGCCACCACCAGGCAGGCGGCCCCGTCGTTGATCCCGGAGGCGTTTCCCGCGGTTACGGTGCCGCCCTCCTTGCGGAACGCGGGCGGCAGCTTCGCGAGCGACTCGAGCGTCGTCTCCGGCCGGATGTGCTCGTCCGTGTCGACCACCGTCACGCCCTTCTTCGTCTTTATCTCGACCGGCACTATCTCCTCGGCGAACTTACCCGCCTCGCGAGCGGCGGTGGCCCTCTGCTGGCTTCGCACGGCCCACAGGTCCTGCTGCTCGCGGGTGGTCCCGAACTCCTCGGCGACCCTGTCGGTACCCTCGCCCATATGCCAGTCGTTTATCGCGCACCACAGGGCGTCGAGTATCATCCCGTCCTTGAGCTTTCCGTCCCCCATCCTGTAGCCGAATCGCGCCCTGGGCAGGTAGTAGCAGCCCTGGCTCATGCTCTCCATGCCGCCGGTGACCACGACCTCGGCGTCGCCTGCCCTTATCATCTGGTCCGCCGTGACGAGCGCGGTTATGCTCGATATGCAGACCTTGTTCACGAGCATGGTCGGAAGGCTCAGCGGCAGTCCGGCCTTCAGGGACGCCTGGCGCGCGGGCATCTGGCCCGACCCGCCCTGTATGACCTGGCCCATTATCATGTAATCCACCTGCTCGCCGGTCAGGCCGGCCTTCTCCAGTGCTCCCCTGATGGCCACGGCCCCGAGGTCGACCGCGCTCACATCCGCGAGTGCTCCCCCGAGCCTGCCGAAAGCAGTCCTCGCCATTCCGACTATCACTGTCTCCGACAAGATGATCTACCTCCTCGAACTCCCTGCTATCTCATTTCCTGTCGAGCGCCCGCGCCTGCAGATGAAGCCCCGAGACCGGCGCTACAGCCCGAGGCCCCTGGAGAGCACTATCCTCTGAACCTCGGAGGTGCCCTCGCCTATCTCGAGTATCTTCGAGTCGCGGAAGATGCGGCATACCGGGTAGTCCTCTACGTAGCCGTATCCACCGTGTATCTGGACCGCGCTGCTTGCGGCCCTCATCGCGGCTTCGCTTGCGAAGAGCTTGGCGATGGAGGCCTCACGCGAGTAGTCCCTCTTCTGGTCCGCGAGCCAGGCCGCCTTGATGGTGGCGTTGCGTGAAAGCTCGACCTCCACAAGCATGTCGGCGCACTTGAAAGATATCCCCTGGTTGCGCCCGATGGGCTGACCGAACTGCACCCTGGATTTCGCGTACTTCACCGATTCGTCAAGGCACGCCTGGGCCATGCCCACCGAGAGGGCGGCCACCCCGATGCGGCCGCAGTCGAGCACTTTCAGGAACTGCTTGAACCCGTCGCCCCTGCCACCAAGAAGGTTGGACTCGGGCACCCTGCAGTCAGAGAAGGAGAGTTCGTGGGTGTCGGAGGAGTGCCAGCCCATCTTGCGGTAGGGCGGCGAGACCGTGAAACCGGGGGTTCCGGCCGGCACCACGATGTTGGATATCTCCTTCTTGCCCCCGATCTTGCCGGTGACCGCGGTTATGGTGATGACGCTCGTGATGTCCGTGCCTGAGTTGGTGATGAAGCACTTGGTGCCGTTTATCACCCACTGGCCGTTTTTGAGCTCAGCCGCGGTCTTGGTCGCCCCGGCGTCGGAGCCGGCCTCCGGTTCGGTGAGGCCGAAGGCCCCCAGCTTCTCGCCGGTGGCCATGGGCACGAGCCACTCCTGCTTCTGTTCCTCGGAGCCGAAGAAGAAGATGGGCAGGCAGCCAAGGGAGGTGTGGGCGGCCATGGTGATCCCTAGCGAGGCCGAGGCGCGTGATATCTCCTCGACAGCCAGGGCGTAGGTGACCAGGCCGGCGCCGGAGCCGCCGTACTCCTCGGGGATGGGGAGGCCGAAGAGGCCCATCTCGGCCATCTTGGCCTGCAGTTCGTAGGGGAACTCGCCCTTCTCGTCGAGCTCGTCGGTCACGGGCGCGACTTCGTTGTCGGCGAACTCGCGCACCATCTGCTGGAACATCCGTTGTTCTTCCGTCAAGTCATAATCCATGTCGCTACCTCGGGGTTTCTAGACTGTATGGTCAATAGCGGTCTCGAGGAAACCGAATGAAAACTATCATAGCGGCGTGCAAACTGCAATTTGAGTATAAAGCGGAGTATTAACCGCTCCGATTACGATATTGAGCCTTTGGAAGGGCCCCTCTCGAGGCCCTCCCGGGAGGCCCGTGCGGAAAGCGTCCTCTTGTGAAAGGAGACCCGGTTGAAGTGCATGCGATGCGGGGGCAACATCCCTGAGGGGGTTGGATCGTGCCCCAACTGCGGTCTCAGGCTCAAGGCGGCGCCGGCGGGTCCGATGGTCGGGGCTCCACGCGGAGCGGCAGGGCCGCCGCAACCTCCACAGGGCGCCGGCCCGAGGGCGAGCGCTCCAGGGCCGCCCGGGGGCGTTCCAGCGGGGCCCCCTCAGCCTGCTCCCGGCGCACCGCCGCCCCCCGGTAGAACCGGTCCCGGCTTGCCGATGACGCCGGGCCCGGGCATGCCTCCTGGGGCATACCCGCCGCAGGGCCCGCCGGGCCAGTACTTCTCCCCCGGTGACGCGTTCACCGGGGCCCCGCCTCCTCCGGTCGGAGGGATGCCGCCTCCCGGGGGTCCGGGGCCGTGGCAGGGAGCCCCGCCGGCCGCGCCGGGAGCTACGTCTTCGGGCGGCTCCCAGGCCAAGTGGGTGGTCGTAGTGGCCCTCGGAAGCGTCGTCCTACTCGGAATACTCGCGGCAGTGTACTTCCTGGTCCTCAACAAGAGCACCGAGGCGACCGGTCCGGAGAGAACAATCGTTCAGTACTTCGACGCCCTGTCGGCCGGCGACGTTGACACGATCAAGTCCCTTTTCACCCCCGAGGCCGTGCCTGACGACGCCACCCTCCAGATGCTCTCCCAGCTCTTCGGGGGCGGCATGATCAAATACGAGGACGTAAAGTGCAAGACGCTCTCGGAGACGGCAACCGACGCCGAGGTGGAACTCGAGGACGTGACCATTATCGTGAGCATGGGCGGCGAGAGCGTCAAGCAGAAGCTCTCAGACTCGGGAATGGCGTTCGGCACCATCAAGCTCAAGAACGTCAACGGGGCATGGCTCATCAACCAGAAGGGTAACTTCCCCGGCGGCGTCGACCTCCCGGCCTTTCCCGACGGGAGCACCCTGACTCCTTCCGGAGGGTGAAGCGGCTGAAAGCTGACTGTAGGTCAGCCCTGGACGTCGTCGGGAAGTGAAAGCGGGGCGAAGCTCAAGAGGAGCCTCTTGACCCCTACCTCCGGGAACTCCACCGTGATCTCGACGTCGTTCTCGAGCTCGAGAAGCCCGACGACCGTGCCGCGGCCCCATTTCGCGTGCATGACCGCGTCTCCGGGCTGAAGCTCGAGCTCGGAGGCCGGGACCTCGACCCCGGGTGCGCCCTCGTCGTGCCATGCGACCTCCTCGACGTGCTCCCCGGGAAGCTCCATGAGAAACCTGGAAGCGGGGTTAGCCGAGAGGCCGCCCCAGAGGCTGCGCACGGCGGCGTGCGTCATGTAGAGGAGTTGCTCGGCGCGGGTCATGCCCACGTAGCAGAGCCTTCGTTCCTCGGCCAGTTCCTCCTCGCTCTCCATTGAGCGCATGTGGGGGAAGATGCCCTCCTCCATGCCGACCATGAACACCACGGGGAACTCGAGCCCCTTGGCGTTGTGCAGGGTCATGAGGGAGAGGTAGCCCCCGGAGGTGTCGAGTTCGTCGGTCTCGCCGACTAGCGACACGCGCTCGAGGAAATCGTCGAGTGTCACGGTCCCGTATTCCTGCTTGAAGTCGGATGCCACGCTGAGGAGCTCGCGCAGGTTCTCGGCCCGGGTCTCGGCCTCGATGGTGCGCTGAGACTCGAGGTCCGCCATGTAGCCCGAGCGCTCCCATACCTGCTCGAGGAGCTCGTCGACCTCGTGCTCGCCGGCGAAGGCGCACAGGCCGTCCATGAGCTCGAGTAAGCCGGAGATGCACTTGACCGGTCTGGGCCCCAGCCCCTGCACGTCCGCCGCTTCGCCGAGTGCGTCTCTGAACGAGAGGCCGTGTGAGCGGGCGTGAGCCTCGACGCACGCGACGGTGGTCTTGCCTATGCCCCTGGTGGGAACGTTTATGATGCGGCGCAGCGAGACCTCGTCTCGGGGGTTCGCGATGACCCTCAGGTACGCCACGATATCTTTTATCTCGGCCCTCTCGTAGAAGCGCGTTCCCCCGAAGACACGGTAGGGGATGTTGAGCCGCACCAGGGACTCCTCCAGGACGCGCGACTGGGCATGGGTCCGGTAGAAGACCGCCGCTTCGTCATAGCGCCTTCCCTCGGCGGCGAGGCGCTCGACCTCTGCGCATACGAACCGGGCTTCCCCGTGCTCGTCCGTCGCCATGTGGTAGCGCACCTGCTCGCCCTCGGGGTTGCTCGTCCAGAGTGTCTTCTCCTTGCGCCCGGGGTTGTTGACCACGACCGACCCGGCGGCGGAAAGTATCCTGCCCGTCGAGCGGTAGTTCTGCTCGAGCTTTATCACGCGGGCGTCCGGGTAGTCCTTCTCGAACTCGAGGATGTTGCGTATGTCGGCGCCCCTCCAGGAGTAGATGCCCTGGTCGTCATCTCCCACGACGCAGAGGTTCCGGTGCTCTTCGGCGAGCATCTTGACCAGGCGGTACTGGACAACGTTTGTATCCTGGTACTCGTCGACCAGGACGTGCTTATACCGCTCGCGGTAGCGCTCGAGGGCGGACGGGTACAGCTCGAAGAGATTGACCATGAGGGCCAGCAGGTCGTCGAAGTCGAGGGCGTCGCTCGCGCGCAGGCGCTGCTGGTAAAGGCGGTAGACCTGGGCCGCGACCTCGAGGAAGAAGTCTCCGTCGGCGCCCGCGAAAGACTCCTCGTCGACCATCTCGTTCTTAGCCAGGCTGATTACCGCCTTGACAGCGCGCGGGTGGTAGGTCTTCCGGTCGAGGTTGAGCTCTTCCAGGCACCGGGTGATCAGCCGGATCGAATCCGCGTCGTCGTAGATCGAGAAATTGGAGCTGTAGCCGAGGGGCGCTATCTCGCGGCGGAGTATCCTTGCGCAGGAGGAGTGGAACGTCCCGATCATCATATCGCGCGACGGTATGCCGATAAGCCGCTCCACCCTCTCCTTCATCTCCCCGGCGGCCTTGTTTGTGAACGTGAGGGCGAGTATGTCCCAGGGGCTTACCCTGTGAGCGTGGATGAGGTTGGCGATGCGATAGGTCAGTACGCGTGTCTTTCCGCTGCCGGCGCCCGCCACTATCAGCAGGGGTCCGCCCATGTGCTCGACGGCCTCCCTCTGCGGTGGGTTCAGGTCAGAGAGATAGTCCATGCAACACCGGGGTCAGGTCGTTTTGTTGCATTTTCGACAGGGATGATCGGTTGGGAGTGATGAATGCAACAAAACGACCTGACCCCAATGTTGCATCCCTACTCCCACTCGATGGTGGCGGGCGGCTTGGAGGAGATATCGTAGGCGACGCGGTTCACCCCGTCGACCTCGTTGATGACGCGGCTGGAGATCCTCTCGAGGACATCGTGAGGTATTCGGGCCCAGTCGGCGGTCATCGCGTCCTCGCTGGTGACCGCGCGCAGGACTATCGGGTAGGCGTACGTGCGGCCGTCCCCCATCACCCCCACCGACTTTATGCACGGGAGCACAGCGAAGGATTGCCAGATCTCGCGGTAGAGGTTGGCGCGCTTGATCTCCTCAATGACGATGGCGTCCGCCTGGCGCAGGACCTCGAGGCGTTCAGCGGTCACCTCGCCAATTATCCGCACCGCGAGCCCCGGGCCGGGGAACGGCTGACGCCAGACGATCTCTTCCGGGAGGCCCAGCTCCTCCCCGACGGCGCGGACCTCGTCCTTGAACAGCGCTCTCAGCGGCTCGATGAGCTCGAAATCCATGTCCTCGGGGAGCCCGCCAACGTTGTGGTGAGACTTTATCCTGGCGGCGTCGCGTGTGCCGCTCTCGATGATGTCCGGGTAGAGCGTGCCCTGAACCAGGAACTTGGTGTCCTTGAGTTCCGCCGCGACCCCCTCGAACACGCGTATGAACTCCTCGCCGATGGTCTTGCGCTTGACCTCCGGGTCTGTGACGCCCTCCAGGCGCTTGAGGAAGCGCTCGCGGGCGTCGACGTGGATGAGGTTCATCTCCATGTGACGGCCGAAGGTCTCCACGACCTCCTCCGCCTCGTTCGCGCGCAGTAGGCCGTGGTCGACGAATACGCACGTGAGCTGGTCGCCCAGCGCCTTGTGGACCAGGACGGCCGCCACCGACGAATCAACGCCTCCGGAAAGGCCGCAGATTATCTTTTCGCCGCCGACCCGCTCCCGGATGTCGGCCACTGAGTCCTCGATTATCGAGGACATGGTCCAGGTCGGCAGGCAGTCGCAGGCCCGGTAGAGGAAGTTCTTGAGGATGTCTATGCCCGCGGGGGTGTGGACCACCTCGGGGTGGAACTGGACACCGTAAAGCCCCCTGTCTGCGGATTCCATCGCCGCGACCGGCGACGCCGCGGTGTGGGCGGTGACCTTGAAACCGGTGGGAGCGGAGGTGACCTTGTCCCCGTGGCTCATCCAGACGACCTGCTCCAGTGGAAGCTCCTCGAAGAGGACCCCCTCCTCGGTGACGCTGAGCTCTGTCTTGCCGTACTCACGGCTGCCGGTGCGTTCGACCGTCCCGCCCAGGGTGCGGGCCATGAGCTGCATCCCGTAGCAGATGCCGAGGACGGGGACGCCGAGCTCGAAGAGGCGGGGGTCGCAGGACGGAGCGCCCTCCTCGTATACGCTCATGGGGCCGCCGGAGAGAATGAGACCGCTGGGCTTGAGCCCGCGCAGCTTCTCGATGGGGATGTCGTGGGGGACTATCTCGCTGTAGACCTTGCACTCGCGCACCTTACGCGCGATGAGCTGTGCATACTGTGCCCCGTAGTCGACGACCAGGACGCTCTGTTCGTGGGTTACCGTCACTTGCCCATCCCCACTTCCTGGCTGCGCTGGATGACCTTGCCCTCGGTCTGCAGGGCCGGCGCCACCATCACCTCGGCTCGCTGGAACTCCTTGATGGTGCGGTAGCCGCACGTCGCCATGGACATGCGAAGGCCTCCGAAGAGGTTCATGGTTCCATCGTTCTCGTGGGCGGGGCCGCGGATTATCTCCTCGAGGGGGGCGGCCTGCCCGACCTCCACCCTGGTCCCGCGAGGGAGCTCGGGGTGGAAAGTGGCCATGCCCCAGTGGTAGCCCCTGCCCGGGGCCTCAAGCGAGCGGGCGATGGGCGCGCCTATCATCACCGCGTCGGCGCCGCAGGCCACGCACTTGGCGATGTCGCCGCCGGTGCGGATGCCGCCGTCGGCTATCACGTTCACATAGCGGCCTGTCTCCTCCATTAGGCGGGCCCTTGCGGCCGCGGCGTCGGCGAGGGCCGTGGCCTGGGGGACCCCGATTCCCAACACTCCGCGGGTCGTGCAGGCATGGCCGGGCCCTACCCCGATGAGCACCCCGACGGCGCCGGTGCGCATCAGGTGGAGGGCGGTGTGGTAGGAGGCGCACCCACCGACCACCACCGGAACGTCGAGGTCGGCGATGAACTTGTAGAGGTCGAGAGGCTCGCGCTGGCTCGAGAGGTGCTCGGCGCTTATGACGGTGCCCTGGATGACCAGCACATCGAGCCCCGCGTCGAGCGCCAAGCGGTAATACTGCTCGACCCTCTGCGGGGTAAGGGACGCCGCCGTCACGACGCCTGCGGCCTTTATCTCGGCGACCCTCTTCTCGATGAGGTCTTCCCTTATCGGCTGCTGGTAGACCTCCTGTATGCCCCTGGTGGCCTTGTCTTTCGGAAGGGAGGCGATCTTGTCCAGGACGGGACCGGGGTCGTCGTACCGGGTCTGGACCCCCTCGAGGTTGAGGACTCCAACGCCCCCGAGCCTGCCGATCGCCACCGCCATCGCGGGGTCGATCACGCCATCCATCGCAGAGCCCAGAAACGGGAGCTCGAGCTTGAACGGCCCGAGCTGCAGGGACATGTCGATGTCCTCGGGGTCACGGGTGCGGCGGGAGGGGACTATCGCGATGTCGTCGAGGCCGTAAGCACGCCTCCCCGACTTACCCAGACCGATTTCGACTTCCAAGTGAACCTCCAATAGCGGATCGCAGGGGGCCGTAGAGATATTGCTACATATTTAACCATTAAGCACGTACACGGTACAGGGGGTCCAGTAGGGCCTCTTTTCCAGCCGGTCCTTGCGGACTGGATGCTCGCTTAATCGACACCGATGACAGGGCTCCGCTGTCATTGACGAGCCGCCCTCTCAGAAACAACCACAATTGGAACGTGGTGGCCGGGGTGGATCTCTTTACGACACCTCCGCAATGTCTATGGCTCATCAGATGGATCCACGACGCGAGGACCAAGACCCAGGACCCCCGACCATGCCCCCTCTTTCTTGGAGCGTCCCGCAGGTTTGAATCACAACAGTTAACAGTAGCTTTCCCTGATATCACTATTAATCACCACAAACAGCCTTACTGTGAGTTTCCGGCTCTAGCTGTTAATTATGAGGCTGGATATATAGATTGTTATGTTCTGATTACTATTGTGATTCAAACCTGCGGGTAGAAGTTGGTATCCGCGGCGGGCGAGGGGATCTTTTTCCCGTTGCCCCTGGGTACTCCCGCCAGCCAGGGAAAGAGGCCCTGAGGCTTCCCCAAGAGGCACGGCCCGAGCCTTCCGGCGAGAGGACCAGGACCCCCCCCGAAGCACTCGGGAGGCATCGAGGTATCCTGGGGTATCCCAGCACAGAGACACGGCCCCCGAGCCCCTCCCCGTGCGTTGAAGTTGTTGCAGATGTTGCTAACGTAACGAAAGTGGTCTGACCCTATTCGGGCTGACGTTTTTCGAGCTCCATGTCGCGGAGCTCGCGGCGCAGTATCTTGCCCACCACGGTCTTGGGGAGCTCGTCCAGGAACTCGACCTCTCTGGGGACCTTGTATGGAGCGAGCTTCTCCTTGCAGTAGGCGATGACCTCGTCGACCTCGAGGACCTCGCCTTCCTTCAGTACTATGAAGGCCTTGATGCTCTCGCCGCGGTAAGAGTCGGGTACCCCGATGGTGCACGCCTCGAGTATCTTCGGGTGGTCGAACAGGACGTCGTCTATCTCGACCGGGTAGACGTTGTACCCGCTCGATATGACCAGGTCCTTCTTGCGGTCCACCACGCTCAGGTATCCGTCCTCGTCGAAGAAGCCCAGGTCCCCGGTGTACACCCAGCCGTCCCTCAGGACCGCCGCCGTCTCGGCGGGCTTCTTGTAGTAGCCCATCATTATCTGGGGGCCTGAGGCGATGATCTCCCCGACCTCGCCGGTCGGCATCTCCTGCGTGCCCGTATCGGCGTCGACTATCCTGATGTCGGTCGACGAGACCGGGACCCCCACGGTGCCGGGCTTTATCGTCCCGCCCCACGGGGTGACGGTGATGATCGGGGTGGTCTCGGTGAGCCCGTATACCTCCAGTATCGTGGCGCCGGTCAGGTCCTGCAGGTCCTTAATGGTGTCTGCGGCGAGCGGAGCGGCGCCGGAGAAGAAACCGTCTATGAACGACAGGTCCATCTCGCGGAACTCCGGGTCGTTCAACAGGCCCACGAAGATGGCGGGCACGCCGGGCAGGTACATCGGCTTGTACTTCTTGAGCAGCTCCACCATGGCCTTGGGCTCGGGCCGCGGTATCATCACGTGCTCCCACGCCTTCCACGTCATGAAGTTCTGGATGGCGGTGAAGCCCGCCGAGTGGAATATCGGGAAAGTGCCGACTATCGAGATGCCGCCGTCGTCCAGGTCGGGGAACCACGCGGCGAACTGCTGGACGTTGCAGGATATGTTGCTGTGGCTGAGCATGACGCCTTTGCTGACCCCGGTGGTCCCGCCGGTGTAGAGCAGGGTGGAGAGTTCGTCCCACTTGCCCCTGTCCGGGACGGGTTCGGGGCCGAACGACTTCATGAGCTCGTTGAAGTCGAGCACCGTGTCGCTGGTCTCTATCTTCTTGTACATGTCCTTCCTGACCAGCGGGAACAGCTGCTTCTTGGGAAACGGCAGGTAGTCGTTGATGTTGCAGGCTATGACTTTTTCAATCTTGGTCTCGGGCATCACTTTGAGCACCCTCGGGACGAGCAGGCTCATGGTCACGGCGACCTTGGAGTCCGAGTCGTTCAGCTGGTAGGCGAGCTCCCGCTCCGTGTAGAGGGGGTTGTTCATCACCACGACGCCGCCGATGCGGAACGTCGCCATGTTGGCGACGATGACCTGCGGGAGGTTGGGCAGTATCATGGCGACCTTGTCGCCCTCCCCCACCCCGATGCTCTGGAGCGCCTTTGCGAACCGGTTCACCATGGCGTCAAGCTCGGAGTAGGTTATGCGCTTCCCCATGTAGTTCAGCGCAACCTGGTCGGGAAACCTCTTGGCGGAGCGAGCGAGGCCTCCAGAGACGGTCGTCTGGTCGAAATCGATGGTGCGGGGCACTCCTGGGACGTAGGACTTGTACCAGAGCTTCTCTTCCATCGTGCCTCCCATCTTCGGGGGTCAGGTCTGCTTTTTAGACCCGAAACCCTGCCGGATAACCTACGGCTTAATAACCAGGCCTGACCCCGGCTCTTAAGTTACTCGTAACGGTCTATCAGCTTGGAGGCGATGATGCCGGACGCGATGACCGTCGGCACTCCCCCTCCCGGATGCGTCGAGTTGCCTACGAGATAGAGCCCCTTGATGCTCTTCGATCTCGCGGACGGCCTGAAGATGGTCTGCTCGGTGAGGTCCTCCTGGATATCGTAGATCGCGCCCTTCGGCATCAGCAGCCTGCGCTCGAAGTCCATCGGTGTCGCGCAGTCGGTGATCGTCACGTGCTCCTTGAGGCCCGGGATGGCGTAGCTGTCCAGGTCCTCGATGGTGCGCTCTACGAACGGCTGCTTCTCGGCGTCCCAGTCTGTCCCCGCCAAGTCGTAGAACCCCTCGGGGATGAGGTTGAGGGCGTGGTGGCCTTCGGGGGCGAGCGCCGGGTCGGACATGGTCGGCCAGCATATGAGGCCGAACATCTTCTCGGGAAGCCTGCCCTTCTTGGCGTTGTTGTACCAGTAGTCGTTGACCTCTTCCATGGAAGACGCGATTATGCTGTGGTGCGCCTCGAGCGGCGGTTCGTAATCCAGGCCCACGTACACCATGGGGACGCTCTTGGAGTACTCGTAGCTCTTCATGCCGACCCTTGCGAGCCAGGGCAGCTGGTCCTGCGGGATCATATCCAGGTAGAGCTTGATGGCGTTGATATCCGAGACCACGATATCGGCGGTTATCTCCGTGCCGTCGCCGAGCAGAACGCCAGCGGCGCGTTTGTTGCGCACCAGGACCTGCACGACCTCGGTGTCGAGCCTGACCTCCATACCGAACTTCTCGCCGCACCTCTGGAAGGCGAGCGGTATCTGCACCATGCCGCCGCGCGGGTACCAGATGCCCTCGTGCTCGGAGTAGGGGAGCAGGGCGAACAGGCCGGAGACAAGCTCGGGCGGCAGGCCCAGGTACAGGGACTGGTAAGCCATGGTCCTCTGGACCGCTTCGCTCTTGAAGTAGCTCGTCAGGACCTCCTGATAAGTCTTCGCGAAGAGAGGGAGGTACTTCATGAGCGCCGGCGTGTTGAACACCAGGCGCGCCATGTCGGAGAGGGAGGTCGCGGGGCTGACGAAGAACCCCTTCATCAGGACCTCGGTGAATCCCTCGAAATACTTTGAGAACCGCCGGAACGCCTCGCCGTCCTCCGGCGACATCTTCGCGATGACCTCGGCGGTGCCCTCGACCGAGAGCGGGTAGGTGACCTTAGAGCCGTCCTTGTAGATGAAGCTCATCATCGGGTCGACGTCGATGAGGTCCACCTCGTCCTGGAACTTGGTTCCGAGCATCTCGAACGCTATCTCGGTCGGCTGTATCTCCTCGACTATCGAGGCGCCGACGTCGAAATGGTATCCCTCTTTCTCGAACGTCGAGCAGCAGCCCCCGACGTGGTCGCTCTGCTCGAGCACCAGGGTCTTCCGCCCCTGGCTTGCCAGGATCGACGCGGCCGATAGCCCGCCGCACCCGGCACCGATCACTATCACGTCATAGTCCGCCATACGGACCGCCTCCTGTTAAGTCAGTGCCCGCCCGCGCGGGGCCGGGCAGAAAATGCAACAAAGTGACCTGACCCCAATGTTGCGTTTTATGCGTAGTAGCGGGCGGGAAGGTACGGGACCTGCTTGCCCAGGTGCTTGAGAAACCTCTTCTTCGACTCGTCCTGCTGCGTGTACCAGCCGATGGCGGCCGCCACCACGAGGACCAGCAACAGCTTCTTGAACCACTTGCGCTTCTTCACCGCGTCCTTCTTCGCCATTTCTTCCTCCTCCTAGGTTGCCTCACAAGTAAACAACGCCTATATGCGGATACGCAAATCCTCTACGGGATAGCTCATGCACGGGTGGATGTACCCGTACTTCATGTCGACGTACCTCAAGCCCACCCGTTCGGGCGCGAACACCTTTCCCGAGAGGAGCCTGGTGCGGCACGCGCCGCACTCCCCGGCCCGGCATATCGCCGGCACCACAATGCCCTCCCGCTCGAGAGCGTTCATGAGCGGCTCCCCCGCCCGGGCGCGCAGCGAGCGCCCGGAGCGCTCCTCTGTCACCTCGAACTCAGCGGCCGGGTCCGTGCCCGCCGGCCAGCCCGGCTCGAGCGTGACGTCGGCGGGAGGCCCGTACGCCTCCTTGCGCACCAGCCTCCCGGGCACCCCCAGGCTCTCGAGCGCGCCATCGCAGAGCACGTACATCGCCGGCGGGCCGCAGATGAAGAACGTCTTCCCCTCGACGGGCCCGACCAATTCGGAGATGAGCTCTCGGTTGATGAACCCGCAGAGCCCCCTCCAGTCCTCCGGAGGCTCGCTGATGACCACGTCGAGGCGGATGTTGCCGTTCTTCGCGGACAGCTCGGCGAGCTCCTCGCCGAACACGATGTCCTGTGGGTCCCTGCTGCCGTAGATGATGTGCATGTCGAGCTCCAGGCCCTTCTCCACCGCCTCCCTGGCCATGGAGGCGAAGGGGGTGATACCGCTCCCGCCTGCCAGCATGACCAGCGAAGGCGTGCAGATGAGGGGCTCGTAGAAGAAGCTCCCGCTCGGCGCGGTGGACTCGAACTCGTCGCCGGGCTTCACCCTGTCGAGTAGGTAGCTGGAGACGAACCCACCGGGCATCCGCCGCACCGTCAGGTCATAGTACGGCCTGCCCGGCGCAGATGAGATGCTGAACGGGCGGGAGGTCTGCACCCCGTCGATCTCCACGAAGAGGTTCACGTACTGACCGGCCAGGAACGGCGGCAGTTCGCCGTCCGCCGGCTCCATGCGCAGGGTGCTGGTGCTCGACGTCTCGTCGATGACCTCCGCCAGGCGCAGCCCCACCCGGCGCGGGTGCAGCCGCGAGAGGGCCTCGCGCATCGGCGCGGTGAAATCGGGGGCGACCTCGCCCGCGCCCTCGGACTGCTGCTCCACCTGGCTCTTGAGCCTCTCCGTCACGCCGGCGTCCCTGCCACCGCTCTCCATGTCCTCCAGCACCTTGCGGGTCGACAGGTATCCGCTCACTATGGAGGGCTCGTAGCCGCCGCCTATGTTGACCCAGGCCCCGGAGAAGTAGAGGCCTTCCAGCGGCCCGCGCGGCGGCATCCGCACCATGCCGGTCCCCTTGAACGTCTCGTTGAAGCCGATTATGCTCCCGGCCGGATTGCCGGTGTAGCGGGCGTTGGTGAGCGGCGTGGCCACCTCGACTTCCTCTATGTGCTTGCGGATGTCAGGCGCTATGCGCTCGGCCAGCCCTATGACGCGGTCCGCGACCGCGTCCTTTGTCCGCGCGTACTCGTCGGCGGAAAGCTTCAGCCACGGTTCGGCCCTCGCGATCATCGTTATCACCATCATCGTCGTACCGGGGGGCGAGTACGAGCGGTCAACCGCGTTGTAGGCGGTGACAGCCGCCTCCGCCGGTTCGGACTCGATGGCCTTCTTCATCAGCTGGTAGTGCCCGTCCAGGTCGTAGTCGGTGTTCACGAACGTCTCGTGGTTCTTGAACCCGAGCTCCTCGTAGTCGCGGTCCAGGCCCAGGTAGACGTTGAACGTCGACGCTCCCCCGGAGCCGGCCCCCAGGCGCTTCAAGTACCAGCCCGGTATCTCGTCGGGGCCGATAAGGTCGAGACAGGTGGTCATGGGGTTCGCGTTGGACACGACGTACGGGCAGTCGATCTTCTCGCCGCTGTCCGTCTCGACCCCGTAGACCTTCCCACCGGTGGCCAGTATCTTCGCGGCCCCGTTGTTGAGCCAGACGTCTCCGCCGTTCTCCTGGATGATGTCCATGAAGGCCTGTGACAGCGACTGGGAGGTGCCCCGGATGTGAGCGGGGCCGAACCTCAGGTAGCTCACGGTCCCGAGCGCGTAAATGGTGAAAGAGAGCTCCGAAGGCGGCTGGCAGTAGTAACCCCAGGCCTGCCCCAGCACCGCTCGTGCCTTCTCGTCTGAGACCATAGGGTCGAGCACGTCCGACAGGCTCTTGCCGAAGAACTTCATGAGCGCGGGGAACTGCTCGGGCTGGGCCATCGCGTTCTTCATCCCGAGCCGATTGGCTTTCAGGGCCTGGCTCGCGAAGTCGAAGCACGCCGCGGAGAACTCCCTGAGGCCGTCGGCCTGGTCCGGGAACTGCCTTATCATCTCCTCCTCGAACGCCTCCCTCCCGAGCGGGATGGTGACGTCCACGTCCGGGAAGACGCTGCGGTAGTACTCGGGGATGGGGAAGAACTCCACCTTGTCGAAGATCCCCAGCTGCTCGAACAGTTTCCAGAGCGGGCCCTTGTCGGCCGCTGTGCCGAGGCCGGACAGCTCGTGGAGTGATATCTCGAACTCGAACCGACCGCGCTTGAACGAGGAGGCGTACCCGCCCGGAACCCGGTGCCTCTCCAGCAGGAGGACCTTCCTGCCCTCTTTCGCGAGCCAGGTCGCCGCTGAAAGGCCGCCCAGGCCGGCGCCCACCACTACAACGTCGTAATCGTTCATCATCAACCTCTCAGTTCAGTTGCATATCCCGGCGGCCGCCGCCGCCGCTTCAGCCACCATGCCGCCGATGATGTCGGCGACGGGTTTGACCTCGTCGATTATCCCCACTGCCAGGCTGCAGGCCACCACGCCGGCATCCACGTCACCCCGGTCCATCATGCGGCGGGTGTTCACGCCGGCCACCACCTGGAGTATCTCCAAGAACTCGGCCCCCGATTCCTCGAGACGGGCCGCCTCGAGCGCGGCGCCGTTCCTCCACGCCCTCAAGGTGTTGTGAACGGAGCCGAGGATCGGTACCGTGTCGTACTCGGTGGCCGCGAGCAGCGCGTCCTTCAGGTTCCGGTGCACGCCGGCCTCCTCGGAGAGCAGCAGCCTCGTGCCGAGCATAGCCGCGCCGGCGCCGAGCGCGAGGGCCGCCAGCAGGCCGCGGCCGTCCGCTATTCCTCCCGCCGCTATCACCGGCACGTCCAGCACGTCGGCCGCTCTCGGGACCAGCGACATCGTCGTGAATCCCAGGTCGGCGATGTGCCCCCCGCCCTCGCTGCCGAAGACGGTGACGGCGTCGACCCCCTGTCGCTGCGCGCTCACGGCGTGTCGCACGCTGGTGCACTTGTGCATGACCTTTATGCCGGCCTCTTTCAGCGGTCCCACCAGCTCATCCGGAGGAAGGTGGCCGCTCGTCTCCACCACCGGGACGCCCTCGGCCATGATGACCTCCGCGTAGAGCTCGTTGTCTATGGGCCGCAGGGCCGGGAACAGGTTGAGGTTCACCGCGAACGGGCGGTCGGTGAGGGACTTGAGTTTGAGGAGCGCCTCGCGGAACTCCCCCTGCGTCGGGAACATCGCCGAGGACATTATCCCGAGTGCCCCGGCGTTGCTCACCGCGGCGGCGAACTCGGGCCCCGTGATGTACTGCATGCAGCCGCCGATGACGGGATGCTCGATGCCCAGCAGCCGTGTCACGTCGGTCTCGAACATACTGCCTTCCTCAGTCCTTGCCGCCGCCCTGCTTCTCCATGAACTTCTTTATGGCCTCCTGGTGCTCCGGGGACATGACCAGGAACGGCTGGGTGCTCGCCTCGTTGTCGAGCATCGTCTTGAGGTCGAGCCTGTGCGACCAGTTGAGGTTGCGCTTCGTCATCTCGAGCACCGTGGGCGAGGCCTTGGCCATGCGCTTCGCGACCTTCATCACCTCGTCGGAGATGCTGTCGTGGTCGAAGACGCCGTTTATGAGCCCGATACGCTCCGCTTCCGTGGAGTCGATGACCCTGGCCGCGAGCGCGAGCTCCTTCGCGCGGGCCAGCCCCACCCTCCTGGGCAGGTAATAGGAAGCGCCCAGGTCCGGGATTATCGAGATGCGAACGAAGCTCATGTAGAAGCGCGCCCTCTCGGTCGCGTACGTGATGTCGGAGCAGAGCGCCAGGCTGAAGCCCCCGCCCGCCGCCCAGCCGTCGACCTCGGTTATGACCGGCTTGGGCCCCTCGTGGAGCATGTATCCTATCTCGGCGAACTTCTTCATGTTCTCATACAGGAACATCGGGTCCATCTTCTCGCCCATGATGGAGAGGTCCGCCCCCACGCAGAAGTTCCCGCCCTCGCCGCGGAGCACTATCACCCGCACGTCGTCGTCGGCGAGCGCGTCTTCCATCCCCTCGAACATGGGTGGAAGCAGGTCCATCCCCATCGCGTTCATGGTGGGCCCGTTCATCGTGCAGCGGGCGACCCCGTCCGCCTTCTCTACTCCGAAGAACTCGCTTTCCATGGCTTACTCCCGGATGAGCTCGAAGTGCTTTATGTCCATCATGCTGCCGGTGCGTTTGCCGTCCTCCTCGAAGACCGCCCTCACGCGCATCCCGGCCTTCATCTTCTCCGGGTCCGTCTCGTCGATGAAGTGGATGAGGTAGCTGTCGGCCCCGTCGAGCTGGATGACGGCGTAGCCGTAGGGCACCGGCCTCTGGAGGCCGGTGGAAGGGTCGACGAACCCGAAGCTGACCACGGAGAAGGTGATGAGGGTCCCCTCGTCGCTTACCGGCACCAGCTCGGTCATCTCCCTGTAGCACGGCCCGCAGACGCTGCGGATCGGCACGTACACCCTGCCGCACTCGGGGCACTTGATTCCCCAGAACTTCTTGTTGTCACGTATCTCGGTAAGGAACTTCGAGCCGTAGGTGCCCGCGCTCCAGCGGAACGGCTGGGCGGACTCTCCGCTCTCAATCGCAAGGTACATCCTCTTCTTGTCGTCCGCCAACGCGATCACCCCCTGTTCCTTTCCGGCTTCTCGATGCCTATGACCAGCTCGTCCGACCAGTAGCAGCCGCCGAACCCGGTGGCCAGGGCGAGCGACGCCCCGGGCACCTGCCTGTCGCCGGCGCGCCCCTGCACCTGCAGGGCTGCTTCCGCGACCCGGAGCAGGCCCGTGGCGCCGATGGCGTTCGAGGACAGCACCCCTCCGGACGGGTTCACCGGGCACTTGCCGCCCATGTCGGTGGCCCCGGAGCGAACCAGGGCCGGGGCCCCGGCCCTCTCACAGAAACCGAGTGACTCCATGTAGCGCAACCCCGCGAAGGAGTACGGCAGGTACAGCTCGGCGACGTCGAACTGCTCCAGCGGGTCGGTTATCCCCACCTTCCCATAGAGCTCCGCGGTGGCGCGCTCCATCGCCGGGAACCAGGTGCCGCCTTTCACATGCTGGTTGACGTACGGGTCGCTCGTGTAAGCCCACAGGTGCCGGTCGGCGACGCCGTGCACCCACGCCGGCGCGTTGGGAAAGTCGCCGGCGATATCCTCCGACGCGAAGACCACCGCGCAGGCGCCGTCGGTCCTCGGGCACATGTCGCCGAGCTTGACCGGCCATGCCAGGTATGGCGTGCCCATGATGGCCTCTATGTTGAGCTCCATGCGCAGGTGAGCGTACGGGTTGTTGAGCGCGTTCTTCCTGTCGCGCACCGCCACGTACGCGGCGTCCTCCTCGGTGGCCCCGGTCTCGGCCATGTACTGCGTGGCCTCGAGCGCAAGGCCGGCCACGGCCCCGCCGAACGTGGGGCGGTCCCAGAACGGGTCGAACGCGGTGATGATGGCCCCGGTGGTGTCGGACTCGGAGTTCTTCTCCCACCCGATGGCGAGCACGCGGTCGAACATCCCGCTCGCGACGTGGTAGTAGGCGCCCATCGCGACCGTGCTGCCGGTGGTGCCTCCTGTGGTCATCTTCATTATGGGCTTGCCCAGGGCGCCGCTGCCGTCGACCGACCAGGTGTCCACGTAGTTGATGCCCTCGAAGTGGTCCATGTTCCCTATGACTATCGCGTCAATGTCTTTCCTGGTCATCCGCGCGTCGTCGAGCGCGGCGCGGACAGCCTCGTTAATGAGCTCGATGCCGTAGACGTCTCGCCTGGCCGAGCTCTGCAGAGTCATCCCGACGCCGACTATTCCTACTCTCTTGGCCGCCATTACGCATCACCTCCCAGGACCCACACGCACTGCGACTGGCCGCACGGGCCGTTCACCCCCTGCGCCACCGCGGTGCCGACGCCTTCGACCTGGTGGTCTCCGGCGTCCCCGCGGACCTGGAGCACGCATTCGATTATGCTGTTCAGGCCGGTCACCAGCACCGGGTTCGACGATATGCACCCGCCCGAGGCATTCACCGGCAGTTTCCCGCCGAGGGCGGTCGCGCCGGACTCGGTGAGGGCGCCTGCCCCTCCCCGCTCGCAGAAGCCCAGCCCTTCGAGCGACATCAGCTCCATGTAGCTGAAGGCGTCGTTTACCTCCGCCAGGTCGACCTGGCCGGACGGGTCGGTGATGCCCGCGTCGCCGTACGCCTTCTTCGCAGCGGCCTGGAGAGCGTCCACTTTCGAGAGGTCGCGGTCGCCGAGGTGGAACGCGTCGCATGAGTAGCCGATGCCCTTTACCCATACAGGCCTGCCGGAGACATCCTTCGCCCGGTCGGCTGAGGCGATGACCACGGCGCTCGCGCCGTCGGAGATGGGTCCGCAGTCGAGCAGCTTTATCGGGTCAGCCAGGTAGGGTGAGGCCATCACGTCATCGACTGTTATCTCGAGCGGCATCTGTGCCACCGGGTTCAGGCGCGCGTTGCCGTGGTTCTTCACCGAGACGGCCGCGCACTGCTGCTCTGTCACGCCGTAGCGGTCCATGTAGGCACGCGCCTGCAGCGCGGAGGCGGTCACGGCCTCGATGCCGAGGAACCTCTCGTACAGCGGGTCGAACATGGCGTTGGTTATGAGCGGCATCACGCTTTCGGAGCCCTTGTGGTGCACGCAGTAGAGGCAGGTGCCCCACCCGGCCAGCACCCTCATCACGGCATGCGCCGCTCCGAACGTCCCGTCACCCTCCACGGTGGAGACGTTCTTGTCGTAGGAGCCGCACGCGTCCATCACCGCCATCGAAGAGATGGTGCGACCGTCGAAGAAGTCGTTCGAGCCGGTCAGCACGATGTCGATATCGTCGATGCCCATCCCGGAGTCGGCGAGCGCTTTCGTGCACGCCTCGAAGACGAGGTCGGCGACCGTGTCGGCTGCCCGCTCGCGCTTTACCTCGGTCATCCCGACGCCGACTATCGCAACAGGTTCCATCTACTCCACCCCCTTCACGGGGCGGAAGTACTTTACGTCCAACATGCTTCCCTCCCGCTCGTCGGCGAAAACCGCCTCGACGCGCCCCCCGGTCACCAACTCCCCTTCCTCGAACTCCGCGAGGAGGTGCAGGAAACCGGTGTCCGCACCGTCGAGCTTTATCACGCCGTAGCCGAACCGTCCCCCCAGCGGGGATAGGGGTGGGTAGTGCCTGCGCGCCACCGTCCAGGTGACGAGCTCGCCCTGGCCCGCCAGCTCCACGTAACGCTCGCACTCGGTGAAGCAGTCCGGGCAGTGCATGCGCGGCACGTGGTAGACGATGTCGCAGTTGGGGCAGCGAGTGCCCAGGAATCTCTTCTCGTCGCGAAGTGCCTCGAGGTAGGACGTCCCCACCTCTCCGGCCGACCAGGTGTAGGGGACCTTGATGCGCCCGTCCATCACCAGGATCTCCTGCGACTCCCTCCAGTCATCCATGGCGCCTAATCCTCCTTTGTCGAATGTCTCTATCTCTTCCTCGCCGCGGCGGCCTTTGCGGTCCTGGCCCCGGCGGCGGACACGGCTTTGGCCGGTTTCTTCTTCAGGCCGTTCATGAGGAGGTCGAGGAAGGTGTCGGCTATCTCCTCCGCCGTCATCGAGCCGTCGGGGCGGTACCAGTTGGAGAGCCAGTTGCACATCCCCGAGATGGCGCGGACGGTCATCGCCACGTCTACCTCCCTGAAGGTGCCCTCCTTCACGAGCTCGCTGACGAGCTCGCGGTACACGGCCTCGAACTCGCGGCTGCGGCCCCTTATGTAGTCCCTCTTCTCCGGGGGAAGCTCCCCCTCGTCCGCCAGGTAGACGTTGATTATGTCGCCGTTGGTGGAGAACATGCTCACATGCCACGTGACCAGGTCGTGCAGGCGCTCCTCAGGGTTGCCCCCGCCGTCCTTTATCTCGGCAACGCGCTCCATCAGGTGGTTGATGGCCGTTTGGCATATCTCGTAGAGAAGGTCGTGCTTGGTCTTGATGTAGTAGTAGAGGGCGGGCTTTGTTATGTAGAGCTCGGCGGCGATGTCGTCCATGGTCGTGGCCATGTAGCCCTTCTCGCGGAAGAGCTTCGCCGCGACAGTGAGTATCTCTTCCCAGCGCACCTTGTTCATGACGGCCTCTCTTCCTTACCGCCGTTAAAATCCGACTTTTCGTCGCCGGATTGTTTACAGCCGGCCTGACGGTCCATATAATTCTACTTACCGGTAAGTAAACTGGGAAGAGGTTTTTAAAGAGTTTTTCATTTTTCTCGCCGGGACCCTGGGGTTATGCTAGAGGCCGGCGTCATCAAGCCTGAAGGGAGAGCCCATGGTAGAGATACTTGATAAGAGCACCCCTACCTGCGTGGTCGTCAGGTTCGGCGGCAAGGTCACCGGGGAGGAGTACAAGAAGTTCCTGGAAGCCATCGACGAGCGCCTCGAGAGGAATCCGCTCGTCAACATGGTCGCCGACCTCTCCGAGTTCGAGTTCTACGGCGACTTCAAGGCGTTCAAGGAGGACTGCCACTTCGGCACGCACGAGTTCCGCAAGCTTAACAAATGCGCTTTCGTGGGCGACCGGAAGTGGATAGACCTCGTGGTCAGACTGATGGGGCCGCTGACCCGGGCCGAGGAAAAGGCCTTCGGCGCGGGGAAGCTGGATGAAGCCTTCGAGTGGGCCTCGTCCTAGAGGCCTGCCGCCATCGACAGACCGTCGGCAACAGAACGGGAGGAGCAGTCATGGAGAAGAGCGAGTACATCTGGGACTATCGCAACCCGTACGAATGGATGGAAAGAACACGCACCCAGAAACTGCCGCCGCTAATCATCTCCTGCGCGATCACCGGCGGGGTGCAGGGCAAGGAGGCCAACGAGAACCTGCCCGAGACCCCCGAAGAGCAGGCCCAGCACACCTACGACGCCTATAAGGCGGGGGCGAGCGCCGTCCACGTTCACGCTCGGAACCCCGAGATATGGTGGATGACCTCATCCAACCCCGACGACTACCTGAAGATAAACACCCTCATAAGGGAGAAGTGCCCGGATATTATCATCAACAACACCACCGGGGGCGGGCCCGAGCTCTCGACCGAGCAGCGTATGGCCAGCATCTACGCCAACCCGGAGCTCTGCTCTCTCAACCTGGGCCCGTTCGTCTTGAAGGTCCCGCTCAAGGAGAGGGGCGAGCCGTTCGAGCACCAGAGGCCGGCCCTGGTCTACGACCGGCTGATACCCGCCAGCTACGCCGATATCAACCTGTACGCCCAGACCATGAAAGAGAGGGGCGTAAAGCCCGAGATGGAGCTTTACCACCCCGGGCAGTACTGGGTGTTCAACGACCTGCTGGCCGGGGGCCTGCTGGACCCGCCGTATTACTTCCAGTACGTGATGGGATTCCAGACCTCCTCGTTCCCCACATTCCCCAACCTGCTGGGTCTCATCAACGAGCTGCCTGGCGAGTCGATATTCTCAGCTATCGGGGTCGGCCCGTTCCAGCTTCCGATGAACACCCTATCGATAATGCTGGGCGGACACGTGCGGGTCGGGATGGAGGACAACCTGTACTACGCCAGGGGGCGCAAGCTCGAGAACAACGCGGAAGCGGTGGCGCGCATCGTCAGGATAGCCAAAGAGCTCAACCGCGAGATAGCAACGCCGGCGCAGGCGCGCGAGATGCTCGGCATCTCCCAGACGCCTTCGTCGTATTAGACGCAACATGGGGTCAAGTCCCGAGTTGCGTTTTGAGGGCCGGACGGCAAGGCCCGACTGGAACCATAGCTGAAGTAAGGAGCACTGCGATGGCTGACTACGACGTAATAGTGATCGGAGCCGGGCTGGGAGGTCTGTCCAGCGGGGCCATCTGCGCCTCGCGCGGCCGGAAGGTACTGGTGCTTGAGCAGAGCGACCTGGTGGGGGGCTGCTGCTCCACCTTCGAGAAGGAGGGTTACCACTTCGACATCGGGGCATCGATCGTCGAGGTCGTCGACTCGCTCGAGAACGCGTTCGCCGCGATGAACACCTCGCTCTCCGACGAGCTCGATCTCGTGCCGTGCGATCCGATCTACGACTACATACTCAAGGACGGGACCAGGTTCCAGTTCCCCATCTCGGTCGAAGAGACGGCCGACGTCATACGCAAGGTCGCCCCCGCCGACGCGGAGGCCTGGCCGCGGTTCGCAAGCTACATGAAGGAGTTCATGGCGCTCGCTTCGGACGCGGTCTTCGGGAGCCCGATGGTGACCATGGGCGACTTCGCCAGGATGTTCGTGAAGTATCCCGCGCTCCTGAAGTTCGGCGAGCTGTTCACCAGCAGCTACGAGGACGTCATAAAGAAGTGGTTCAAGTCGAGCGCAATGCAGCAGACCACCGCCTACCAGGCGTTCTACGTGGGCCTTCCGCCGGAGCTCGCCGCCGGCGTCTACGCCCTGCTGGGATACTCCGAGCACGAGGGGACGTACTATCCCCCCGGCGGGATGATACAGATACCGAAGGCGTACCAGAAGGTGGGCGAAAGGCACGGCATGGAGGTCCGGACCGGGGCCAGGGTGGACCGGGTGCTGACGCGAAACCGGCAGGTCGAGGGCGTGGTGCTGGCCGACGGCACCGAGATAACATCGAAGCTCGTCATCTCGAACATCAACGCGATGACGCTCTACCTGAAGCTCATCGGCGAGGAGAACCTGCCGTGGCTCGCCCGCGTAGGCATCAAGAGCTACGAGCCCTCGATGTCGGTCCCCATGATCTACCTGGGCGTCGACTACAAGCCCGAGCTCGAGGCGCACCACACCCTCATCACCCGCCCGCTCGAGGAGATGGACGATTACTGGTACAACATCTACAAGAAGGGCAAGCTGCCCGACGATATGTTCAGCCTCATGTGCTGGCCGACTGAGACGGACCCGTCCCTCGCCCCGGAAGGTCACCACGTGGTCAACCTCATCATGACCCCCGGACCGTACAGGCTGGAGGGTACCGACTGGGACCGCGAGAAGGAAGCCTACATCGAGAAGTCCATCGACTTCGTCAGCAGGACGGCGATGCCGGGCCTGAAAGAACACGTGAAAGTGGCGGAGATATCGACCCCGCTGGATTTCGAGCGGCGCCTCCTTCACCCGGAAGGGGCCATCTACGGGCTCCAGCAGCCGACGACGGCGACGATGGTGTTCCGCCCCTCCGCGAAGTCGAAGAGCATCAAGGGCCTGTACCTGTCCGGCGCGTCCACCCACCCCGGTGGGGGCGTGCCCTCGGCGGTCGGCTCGGGCATCATCGCGGCGGACCTCATTGAGAAGTACGAGTAGTCAAGTGGACGTCAGCCGCGAGCAGATGGACCTGCTCAGGATGGGGGCGCTGACCGCCATTGACGGCCTCTGGTTCATGGCCGCCGAGGGCAAGCTTGGATTCGATACCGCCCTCGAGCTGGACATGGAGGTCTGGAAGAACTACGGCACGGTAATGCTCAAGCGCGTCGCGAAGGCGATGGGCGTCCGGCTCGACGTGGAGGACCCCCCGGAACTCGCGGCGCTCTGCCGCATGATGGAGGTGCTCTGCGACATCGACGGCACGCGGTGCCTTACCGAGGTCATCGACGAAGACAACGCCATCCTCACCGTGGAACGGTGCGCCTGGTGGGACAACCTCACGAAGGCCGGCCGCCAGGACATAATCCCCTGCGAGGACGTCGACAACAACACCTTCATCTGGTGGCTCGAGAACGCGGATCCCTCGCTCGCGATGGAGATCACGCACAGCCTGCCCCGCGGCGACGAGCGCTGCGAATGGAAGATAACGAGAAAGACCTAGGGTTCAAGCCACGGTGACGTCTTCGCACAGGTAGACGTCCTGGATTGCGTGGAAGAGCTCGATGCCCTCGGCCATCGGCTTCTGGAAAGTCTTGCGCCCGCTTATGAGGCCCATGCCACCCGCGCGCTTGTTGACCACCGCCGTGCGGACCACATCCGCCAGGTCGTTCGAGCCGGAGCCGCCCCCCGAGTTGATGAGCCCGACGCGGCCCGAGTAGCAGTTCAAGACCTGGTAGCGGGCCATGTCGACCGGGTGGTCGCTCAGCAGCGTCTCGTACATCCTCTCGTCGTAGCGGCCGAACTCCACGCCTGCCGCGTTCAGCTTGCGGTATCCGTCCGCCACGTCCGGAAGCTTCTGCTTGATGATATCCGCCTCGATGGTAGCCCCGAGGTGGTTGGCCTGGCCGGTCAGGTCCGCGGCCGTCTCGTAGTTGACGCCGCCGGCGGTGAACGCCTCGTTCCTGACGTAACACCAGAGGAAGCAGGCCATGCCGAGGTCGTGGGCGGCCGCGATGGCCTCGCTCACCTCCGTCAGCTGCCTGCGCGATTCCGGGCTGCCGAAGTAGACCGTGGCCCCTACGGCCATGGCGCCCATGTCGAACGCCTGCTCAACGTCCGCGAACATGGTCTGGTCGTAAGTGTTGGGGTAGCTCAGGAGCTCGTTGTGGTTCAGCTTCGCTATGAACGGGATCTCGCCCGCGTACTTGCGGGCTACGCTTCCCAGCACGCCGAGCGTGCTGGCCACCGCGTTGCAGCCCGCCTCGACCGCGAGCTTGACGATGTTCTCCGGGTCGAAGTAGGTAGGGTTGGGTGCGAACGATGCGCCGGCGGAATGCTCCACGCCCTGGTCGACCGGCAGGATGGAGAGGTAGCCTGTGCCGCCGAGGCGCCCGTGGTCGAATATCGCCTTCAGGCTCTCGAGCACGGGGGCCGGCCTGTCGCTGTCGTCGAATATCGCGTCGACCCAGCCCGGGCCCGGCAGGTACAGGCCGTCCTTCGAGACCTTCGGGGAATCGAACTCCAGGAGCCCGACCGCCTCCTCACCCAGCAGGTCCCTGATACCCTCGATGTCCATGGCGCACCCCCGCCTCGTGCTCGGCTGACGCCTGTATATTACATCAAAGCCGGCGGGACTCCTCCGGCGGAGCCCCGGGAAAGGCGAAGCGCCCGCCTCGCGGCGGACGCTTCGGATTCAACCTCGATTCAGTTGAATGCAACAGGGGACCTGACCCCTTGTTGCGTTACATCATTCCGGGTGGCATGCCACCGCCCATCGGCATCGCGGGGCCTTCCTCCGGCTTGTCGGCGATGAGCGCCTCGGTGGTGAGCAGGAGGGCCGCTATGCTGGCCGCATTCTGCAGCGCGGATCGGGTGACCTTTGCCGGGTCGATGATGCCCGCTTCCTGCATGTCCACGTAGTCGCCGGTGAGCGCGTTGAGGCCCTGGCCCTCTTTCAGGGTCTTGACCTTCTCGACCACGACCGAGCCCTCGAGGCCCGCGTTTGCCGCGATCTGCTTGAGCGGCTCGTAGAGCGACTTCTTTACTATCTCGAAGCCTGTCTTCTCGTCGTCGGAGAGCTTGGCGGGCGCCTTGAGGGCGTCAGCGGTGTTGATCAGCACCACGCCTCCACCGGAGACGATGCCCTCCTCGACGGCGGCCTTCGTTGCGGAGAGCGCGTCCTCGATGCGGTGCTTCTTCTCTTTGAGCTCCACCTCGGTGGCAGCGCCGACCTTGATGACCGCCACGCCGCCCGAGAGCTTCGCGAGCCTCTCCTGCAGCTTCTCGCGGTCGAAATCGGAGTCGCTCTTGTCTATCTCGGCGCGGATCTGGTTGATGCGCCCCTCGACCGACTTGGAGTCGCCCTTGCCCTCGACCACGATGGTGTCTTCCTTGCTGACCTTGATCTGGCGGGCCATGCCCAGCATGTCGAGCGTCACGTTCTCGAGCTTGATGCCGAGCTCTTCGCTTATGAGCTGGCCGCCGGTGACTATGGCAATGTCGCCCAGCATCGCTTTCCGCCTGTCGCCGAAGCCCGGCGCCTTGACCGCGATGCTCTGGAACGTCCCGCGTATCTTGTTGACCACCAGGGTCGCCAGCGCCTCTCCCTCGACGTCCTCGGCGATGATGAGGAGCGGCTTGCCCGCCTGCATGACCTTCTCGAGTATGGGAAGGAGGTCCGCGACGGCGCTTATCTTCTGGTTGGCTATGAGGATGTACGGGTTGTCGAGCACTCCCTCCATGCGCTCGGTGTCAGTGACCATGTACGGCGAGAGGTAACCCTTGTCGAACTGGAGCCCCTCCACCACGTCGAAGTCCATCCCGAACGTCTGGGACTCCTCAACGGTGATGACGCCGTCCTTGCCCACCTTCTCCATCGAGTCGGCGATGATGCCGCCAACCTCGTCAGAGTCCGCGCTTATCGCAGCGACGCGGGCGATCTCTTCCTTGGATTCAATCTCCTTGGAGCGCTTCTTTATCTCGTCTACCGCCTGGTCGACGGCCTTGTCGATGCCCCTGCGGATCTGCATCGGGTTGGCGCCGGCCGCGACGTTGCGCAGGCCCTCCTTGACCATGGCATGCGCGAGGACCGTTGCCGTGGTGGTGCCGTCGCCCGCCACGTCGTTGGTCTTGGTCGCGACCTCCTTGGCCAGCTGCGCGCCCATGTTCTCGTACGGGTCCTCGAGCTCGACCTCGCGGGCGATGGTGACGCCGTCGTTGGTGATGGTCGGCGAGCCGAACTTCTTCTCGAGCACGACGTTTCGGCCCTTGGGGCCGAGGGTGACCCTGACCGCGTCGGCGAGCTGGGTCACGCCGGCCTCCAGGGCCCGGCGCGCCTCCTCGTCGTATTCAAGTATCTTTGCCATTGCTTCTCCTCCTGTTCCTTACTTCTTCGATTTGCCGGAAGCTTTTCGCTTCGCGAGGATGTCGCGCTCGCTCAGGATCAGATACTCTTTGCCCCCGACTTTCACTTCGGTCCCGCCGTACTTCGAGTAGATGACCGTGTCGCCGGCCTTCACGTCCAGCGGTACCAGCTTGCCTTCCTCGTAACGCCCGGGTCCCACGGCCACTACCTTGCCCTCCTGGGGCTTCTCCTTGGCGGTGTCCGGGATCACGATACCGCTGGCGGTCTTCTCCTCGCCCTCGCCGGGCTCGACTATCACCCGGTCTCCCAACGGCTCAAGGTCCATTTCCATCCCTCCTCGTGGTCTGTTCGCCTCGTTAGCACTCTCAACGCCGGCCTGTTAGCACTCTGAACGTTGAATTGTTAGCACTCTAATATCGAGAGTGCTAACGGAGTAATTATACGGTTTTGCCGCCAGTAGTCAATACGAGCCGGCGAGGGGGTATCCTGCCTGCGCGGAGCCAATATGTGGGGGGAGCCGCCGGCGCTCCCGGGTGGACCGACGGACGGGCGATGCCGGGCCCTGCTCTGCGCTCAGCTCAAGGGTTCAGGCAGGCTGTTCCCACGACAGGGACCGTTCGACCGCCCGCTTCCACCCCCGGTAGAGGGCGTCGGGCTTCTCACGGTCCCGGGGAGGCTCGAACGATCTTTCCGCCTGCCAGATCTCCTCTATCTCCTCCAGGCCGGACCAGTACCCCACCGCCAGGCCCGCGAGGTATGCGGCTCCCAGGGCGGTGGTCTCGGGTACCACCGGCCGCTGGACCTCGCAGCCCAGCTGTTCGGCCTGGAACTGGCACAGGACGTCCATGACCGAGGCCCCGCCGTCGACGCGCAGTGAGGTCACCCCGGTGCCGCAGTCGCTCTCCATCGCATGCATGACGTCGCGGGTCTGGTAGGCCATGGACTCCATGGTCGCCCTGACCACCTGCTCCCGGGTCGTGCCGCGCGTTATGCCTATCATCATCCCGCGGGCGTACGGGTCCCAGTACGGCGCGCCCAGGCCCACGAAGGCCGGCACGAAGTACAGCCCGCCGGTATCCGGCGACTGCTCCGCGATGGGTCCGGTCTCCGCGGCGCTCTCTATTATCCCGAGGCCGTCACGCAGCCACTGGATCGCCGCCCCGGTGATGAATATGGAGCCTTCGAGCGCGTAGGTTACGCCTTCCGGGAGCCCCCACGCGATCGTGGTGAGCATCCCCGCGCCGGAATGCACCGCCCTCGGACCGGTATTCATAAGCACGAAACTGCCGGTGCCGTAGGTGTTCTTGGTCATCCCCTCCCTGTAGCAGGCCTGGCCGAAAAGGGCGGCCTGCTGGTCCCCCGCCACACCTCCTATCGGAACGCTCACGCCGAAGAACGAATCGGGATCGGTCTCGGCGAAGACGCCGCTGGAAGGCCGGACCTCCGGGAGCATCGATCGCGGCACGCCCAGGGCGTCGAGGCAGGCGTCGCTCCATTCCAGTCCGTTGATGTCGAACATCAGGGTGCGAGAGGCGTTGGAGTAGTCGGTGGCGTGCAGCTTCCCGCCGGTCAGCTTCGCCAGGAGCCACGAGTCGATGGTGCCGAAAGATATCTCCCCCGCGGCGGCGGCCTTCGCGAACCCGGGGTCATGTTCCATCTTCCAGGTAACCTTTGTGCCGCTGAAGTAGGGGTCCAGGACCAGTCCGGTCGTCCTCCGGAACTGCTCCTCGCGGCCCTCATCCTTCAATCTCTCGCAGACGTTCGCGGAGCGCCGGCACTGCCATACGATGGCCCTTCCGACGGGCTCGGTAGTGCCTTTCTTCCAGAATACCGAGGTCTCGCGCTGGTTAGTGATACCGATCGCAGCGAGTTCCCCCGGTGTCAGGCCGGCCTCGACCAGCGCCTTTTCGACCGTCCGCAGAGTGCCGGCCCATATCTCCTCGGGGTCGTGCTCGACCCACCCCCCTCGCGGGAAGTACTGCGGCAACTCCTGGTTGACCTTGGAGCTCACGGCCCCCCTCCTGTCGAAGACCATGGCAGTGGTGCCAGTGGTGCCCTGGTCTATCGCCAGTATGTATTCAGCCAACTCGCTCTCCTTTCGGGCTCCTCTCCCCCCCAAGTCTATCAAACGCAACATGGTGTCAACTGCCGAAGGCAAGGCCGGGGTAGACGTCCTGGTCCAACCCGGATCGGAAGCCCTCGAGGAACCGGCGGTGCCCCAAGGCGGCGACCATCGCGGCGTTGTCGGTACACAGTTCAGGCGAGGGGAACACCAGGCGGAGCCCTTGCGCCGCGCACTCCTCGGCCAGCCAGGAGCGGAGCTTCCTGTTGCATGCTACGCCGCCACCCAGCACGACGTCCCTCAGGCCCCTCTCAAGCGCGGCCGCTACGGTCTTCCTGACCACGACGTCCAGGGCGGCGGCCTGGAAGGAAGCGGCGATGTCAGCTACGGGCGCCGCGCCCGAGCCGGCCTGCTTCACGTACCGGCTCACCGCGGTCTTCAGGCCCGAGAGCGAGAAGTTCAGGTCGCCGCTGCCGATCATGGCGCGGGGGAACAGCACGGCGCGCGGGTCGGCGTCCGCCGAGAGGCCGTCTATGACGGGCCCTCCCGGGTAGCCGAGACCCAGCAGCTTCGCCACCTTGTCGTACGCCTCGCCGAGGGCGTCGTCGAGCGTCCGGCCCAGCACCTCCATGTCGCTCACCCCGCGGACCTCGGCCAGGAGCGTGTGGCCCCCGGATACCACCAGTGCCAGGAACGGGAACGCCGGCAGGCGCCCCTCGAGGGCGGGGGCGAAAGCGTGCGCCTCGACGTGGTTCACCGCTACCATCGGAACGTCCCAGGACCAGGCCAGCCCCTTTGCGACGGACACGCCGACGACCAGCGAGCCCACCAGCCCCGGTCCTACGGTGACCGCGACTAGGCCGGGGCGCCCGGCCGCGGCGGACAGGGCTTCGCCCAGGACGGGCACTATCGCCTCGACGTGCGCCCTGGCTGCTATCTCGGGGACGACGCCCCCGTAGGCGGCGTGCAGGTCCACCTGGGAGGCGATCACGTTCGAAAGCATCCTGTCGCCGTCGACCAGCGCGGCCGAGCTCTCGTCGCAGGATGTCTCGACCCCGAGCGTCAGCACAGCCGGTCACCATCCCGGCGGCGGAGTCCCGCCTCGATCCGGTCTATCAGGGCGACGTAACCCGGGTCGCGGATGTCACCGGTCGCCATGATGACGGCGTCCTCGCCGCTGTCCGCGTAATAGCCCCTCCGGAGCCCTATCTCATCGAAACCGAACTGCCGGTAGAACTCCCTCGCCTCGTGGTTGGTCTCCCTGACCTCGAGGGTGAGCCAGCGCGCGCCCCTCTCCAATCCCCTGCGGACGCACGATACAAGGAGAGCCGAGCCCAGACCCCGCCTGCGGAGCGCCTGAGCGACGGCCATGTTGGTCACGTGCACCTCTCCCCCCAGCACCTGCGCCCCGATGTAGCCGAGCACCGAGCCGCCCGACTCGGCGACAAGATATATGCAGGCCTCGCCGCGCTTGAGCTCCTGGGCGAAGAGCTCCTCCGTCCAGGGCGATTCGAACACCTGGTGCTCGAGCCCCATCACCCCCGCGAGGTCGGTTGCGAGCATCTCCCTGATCTTGAATTCGTCCGCGCCTTCCATGGATGGCCTCACGTCGGCTTCTTCAGGTATATCGGTGCCAGCGAGGCGGGGTCGGCCCCCGCGCCCGATGACAGCAGGGAGCCGGCCAGCGCGAGCAGCGCGGCGGCTGGGGGGAACCGGACCTCCGCGGGCAGGACCCTGCCCCTTCTTTTCATCTCCCCTTCGAGCCGGCCCGGGACCTCCCCGGCGAGCGCCAGCGTCCTGAACCGGACCCCGGCCACCGCGCGAGCCAGGAGCGGAGGCTCCCCGCAGAGGTAGTCGGTCAGGCGCTCCAGCCGGCCGTCCGCCCGCCTGTAAGCCGCGGCGTAGAACTGGCCGCGCCTGGCGTCGAGCGTCGCGAGGACTGCATCGGCCTCGGGGTCGGCGGCTGCGGCCAGGATGTCCAGGGTGGGTATTCCCGCGACCGGCACGCCCAAGCCCATCGACACCGCCTTGGCGCATGCAACGCCCACCTTGACCCCGGTGAACGTGCCCGGGCCGATGCCGGCGGCGACCGCGCCGATGTCGCCCGGTGTGAAGCCCAGCCCTCTCACCATGGCGTCGAGCTCGGGCATCAGCCAGGTTGTATGCCCCTTGGTGGCCTCGAAGCTGGCTTCGTCGAGCAGCGTACCGCCCACCCCCGCCGCGAGCACACCTCGCACGGTGCAGGTATCCCAGGCCACGACCAGGGGGGCTCCGCCCTTTCCCCCGGGCTCAGCCGCCATCTTTCAGCATCTCCCTTATGACCGCCGCGAGCCTTCCGTCCCAGCCGCCGCTCTCCCTTACCTTGATCAGGCGCTCGTTCTCACCGGCCCCGAACGCTATGCTCACTGTCAGGCGCTTGGAGGGCAGCGCGGAGCGGACCCTCTGAGCCCACTCCACCGCGCATATCCAACAACCGTCCAGGAAATCGTCGATCCCCGCTTCGACGAGCTGTTCCCCGTCGCTGAGCCTGTATGCGTCCACGTGGCACAGTGTGGCCGCCGGGTAGGGGTTGATTATTATGAACGTGGGACTGGTGACCGGCCCGTCGTAGCCCCGCCCCCTGGCCATCCCCCGGACCAGGACGGTCTTTCCGGTGCCGAGCTCACCCTCGAGGCACACCACGTCCCCAGGGTCCAGCGCGGCGCCCAGAGTCCGTCCCAGGGCGAGCGTCCGCTCCTCTGAATCGCTTCTGATGACGAGGTCCATAGGCAGGCTCCCCCGGAGGGGTCAGAACAGGCCCATCTGTTCGGGTTCGGGCGCCGGGGGCTCCGGCGGGGTCTCATCCTCCTCGAGGTACTTCTTGAGGTTATCGAAGTCGGCGCGGAGGAGGTCCTTGGTCGAAGGGGTTCGCAGCGCCGCCGCGGGGTGAAAGACCGGCACGTTGAAGTACCCCGGGCCGATGAAGCGCTGGCCGTGTATCTTGCTTATCTGTATGGACCTCTTCATCATGACCCCGGCGGCGATGCGCCCGAGCTGGCAGACCACCGCCGGCTTTATCAGACTCAGCTGGCCCTGAAGGAACGGGTTGCAGGTATCTATCTCCTCGGGGAGGGGGTCGCGGTTGCCCGGGGGCCTGCACTTAACCACGTTGGTGATATACACCTCGGAGCGTCTCATCCCGATCCCCGTGAGCAGGTCGTCGAGCAGCTTGCCCGCCGGGCCGACGAAAGGCAGGCCCTGGGCGTCCTCGGCCCTGCCCGGCGCCTCACCCACGAACATGAGCCGCGCGTGAGGGTCTCCGTATCCGTACACCAGCTTCGTCCTGCTCGCGCAGAGCTGGCACCTTGTGCAGTCACCCAGTATTTCCCGCAGTTCCTCGAGCGTGTCAGCCTCGTACATCCGCCACCCCCCAGCCCTTTCCCCGGTGAAGGCCGCTCACTTGCACCCCTCGCAGGAGGAGGCGCTGCAGCTCGAGCACGAGCCTCCGCTGCTCGGGGTGAACCTGTCACCCGACTTCACTCCGAACACGCTGAACAGCTTGTCAAGCCTGGATTTACCGCACTCCGGGCAGGCGACTTTTTCGTTTCCCCGGACCAGCTTCTCGAACCGGCACCCGCACGCTGTGCATCTGTACTCGTAGATCGGCATCCGTTACCCCGTCAGACGTAGTCCGTGAACTTCTCGAAAGGCTCTCGCCCGGTCCTCCGCGCGCGCCCCGCGGGGTAGCCCACCGGCACCATGGCCAGCGGCCTCCTGCCGGCGGGCAGGCCCAGCGCGGCCGACGCGGCCTCCTCGCTGAACGCCCCGACCCAGCACGCTCCCAGGCCCTCCGCCACCGCCGCCAGCAACATGTTCTCCACCGCGGCGGCAGTATCCTGTATCGCGTAGAGGTGCTCGCCCCTCGAGCCGTACCCGCGGGCGCTGGCCTCGAGCTCGGCCTCGACCACTATCACCACGGGAGCCCGCTCGATGAACGACTGCCCGCCCGCGGCCGCCGCGAGCATCCTCTTGACGACCCGGTCCCTCACCACGTGAAAGCGCCAGGGCTGGAGGTTCCCGGCGGTCGGCGCCCTTACGGCGGCTTCCAGCAGCTTCCTCACCACCGGGGCCGGCACGTCCCGGTCCGTGAATTCCCTTACGCTCCGCCTGCCGTTTATAGCATCGTACAGGTCCATGACCCGCCGCGCTCCTATGTCTCGAGTATATCACGGGCACACGGTATGCCCCCCGCGGGCTCCGCATGCATCACGGCCGAGCGGATGGCCTCGGCAGTGCCCATCGCGGCCAGGACTTCGACCGCGTCGAGCGGGGCCTCGACCTCGCCGGTGGCGAGGACGAAAACGGTATCGCCGTCATACCTGGTGTGCGAGGGCCTCACCGCCCTCGCGATGCCGTTGTGGCCCTGCTGGGCGATCCTGGTCCCGTCATCGCAGCACAGCGAGGCGTTCGTGGCCACCACGACGAGGGTTGTGTTCGCGTTGGCGCAACCCGGCGCGAGGCCTGTGGCCAGGCAGAGCATCTTCTCCGCCCCGAGGTAGCGGCTGTCCGAGCCTCGCACGCCCGCGAGGACGCGCCCGGCCTCGTCGACCACGTCGCCGAAGCTGTTCACCACCGCGGCGACCTCGAGCTTGAAGCCGTCAGCGTGGAAACGGTACATGCCGAAGCCTCCCCTGGTGGACATCCCGCGGCCTGCCACGTTCCCGACGCTCGCGCCCATGCCGACGCCCACGCTTCCCTCCCGGTCTTCATCCACTACGGCCTCGGTGCAGGCCCGGTAGGCCATCTCGGCGTCCGGCCTTACGGAGCCGTCCCCCAGGTCCAGGTCGAAGATGACGGCCGCGCTGACTATGGGCACCGCGCCGCCGGGGGTGGGGTACCCCACTCCCTTCTCCTCGAGGTAGCGCACCACGCCCGATGCGGCACCCAGGCCGAACGCGCTCCCCCCGCTGAGCAGGACCGCGTTGGGCCCGCTCACCGAGAAGCATGGACGCAGGAGCTCGGTCTCGCGCGTCCCAGGCGCCCCGCCGCGCACCTCGCAGGCTCCCACCGTGCCCTCCGGGGGGAGAAACACCGTGCAGCCCGTGAGCGCCTCGCCGTCACATGCATGTCCTACCCTTATGGTGCCGATCATCCTGTTCCTCCTGACCCGCCCGCGGACAGAGCGCCGTCGGCGAATTCCGCCAGCACGCGGTTGAACTGCTCGTGGACTTCCATGAAGCTGGGGTGCCCCGTATCCGATATCACGTACAGCTCGGAGCCGGGGAGCTCGTCGCGCAGCCTCAACGAGTTCCTCGGGGCGGTCAGCCTGTCCTTTTCACCTACCCAGACCAGTACCGGCACCCCGGAGCGCCTCAGCCCCTCGAGCGAGATCCCTTCCATGCCGAGAAGGGCAAGGCACGCCCGGGAAGCACCCTCCATCGACGTGCGCCTTGCGATCTCGCCGATGCCCTCCATCTGCGCGAGGGACGCGCCGCCGCCGAACCCGAGATACCTCACGGCCACCAGGAAGAGTGAAGTCCCAATGACGGCGTGCTTCAGGCCGTCCGAAAGCCCGGGGTGGTCCACGGCGAAGCGGAACACGGGCTCCACCAGCGGGCGCTGGACGCGGCGCAGCACCGCGCCTCCGGCCATCATCTCGTGCATGGCCACGTGCGCGGTGTCCAGTAGAGCCACGCCCTTTACCCTCGAGCCCAGGTCACCGGGGAACAGCTCGCAGTACTTGAGTATCGCCATGCCCCCCATGCTGTGCCCGGCCAGTATGACCGGCTCGCCGGGGGCGCAGGCGTCCAGCACCGCCCTCAGATCGCGTCCCAGCGCTTCGAGGGCTTCGACGCCGCCACCGGGGCAGTCGCTCCTGCCGTGCCACCTGTGGTCGTAGCAGACCAGGCGGTACGAGTCGGAAAGGCCCTTCTTCTGGAAGTGCCACATGTCGGCGCCGTTGAACAGCCCGTGGGACAGTACGATGGCAGGCCCGCGGCCTACTTCCTCCGTGTACAGGCGAGACCCGTCGAAGCTCTCGATGTAACGGCTCTTCTCGCCCACCGGGGCGCAGAGGTCCTCACCCGAATCCGGGTCAGGCCTCGCCCGCAGGCGCCAGGCGAGGCCCCTGACCGCCGCCGGCGGCACGAGCGCGGCCGCGCCGAGCGCGATGAGGGCCTTTCTCTTCCTGGAACGCCGGTCGGTGCCTGAGGCCATGTTCCATCCTTCCTCAAGCCGGAGCTTTTCTCGCTGGGAACCTTCGACTGGAGAAACGCGGCTGCGAGAGCGGCCTTCACTTCTCCCCGGCGCGTCCCCGCACGTTCATTTTACCTTTAAAATCCGGGGCCAGGTATTCGAGCGCCTGCTGCCTGCTCGACACCAGCGCCTCCCTCTGCGCTACGCGCGCCCTGAACAGAGCTTCCGCTACCGGCGGGCCCGGTCGGATGCCGGTGTGCACCATGACGTCCCGGCCGCTCACCAGCGGCGGGTAGTCGCGGTCCCAGAAGTAGTCATGCATGACCCTGCTGGCCATCCGCCGGTAACGCTCGACCCCTTCCGTCGTCGACGCTTCGCCCCGGGTGGCGAGCCTGTCCGCCAGGGACAGCAGTATCACCTCGATGCAGTGGTCGCCCAACTCGTCCACCACCGCGAGCCTGGTCCGGGCCGACTCCCCCTCCTTCAGGAGAAACCCGAGCCGCATGTGGTCGCGCACGAGCAGCTCCAGGTGCCGCCGTCCCCGCCCGGTAAGTCCGAGCCTCGCGGCTATGTCGGCGGCAAGCCTCGCGCCTGCATCCTGGTGCCCCTGGAATCGAATCCGACCGGATGGCTCGACGCTCATCGCCCCGGGCTTGCCTATGTCGTGTATGAGCGCGGCGAACCCCAGGTAGGACCGGCGGTCCACGCCGGAGTCGAGAGGCCTGCGGAGATGGCTCGATACCCGCCAGCCGAAAGCCGGGAACCACTTCTCGGGGGCTTCGAGTATCTGCTCGAGGATGTCGAGGACTTCCAGGGTATGCTCCCACACCCCGAGGTGGTGGTAGTAGTTCTGGGGCACGTCGTAGGTGGCCCCGACCTCGGGGAGCAGCTCCGTCAACGTGCCGCTTCGCTGAAGAAAGCGCGCGTTCCCGGACATGCTCCTGCCGGAGAAGAGCCGCCGGAGCGCGCTCCACGCCCTCGCCCCGTCGAGGCGGGCCAGGCACCCGGATTTCTCCCGCATCAGGGCCTCGGTGTCCGGGTCGGGACCCAGCCCGAACGTGGCAGCGAGCCCTGCCGCGGAGATCAGCCTGGCCGGGTCGTTGTCGAACACGTGGGCCGAGACGGCCCGCAGGCGGCCGTCCGCCAGGTCGGCCATGCCCCCGTGGGGGTCTATGAGCTCCCTTGGACGCACGGTGCCCAGCTCGACGCCGAGCGCTTCGACGGTGAAGCCGGAGTCGCCAAGGTGCGCGCTGATGTCCTGTCCCGTGAGCGGGACCAGGGTCAGGGAACGTCCTCCCGCCGGCTTAGCGGCGAGCTGGAAGCCGCCTTCCAGGCCCCTGAAAGGCACAGGCAGGAGACCGGTGTGCTGCGCGACCCGGCGGGCGGCTGAGGCCGTGTCACCCCCGCAGGCGATGAGGATGTTTCCCGGGGAGCGGCCCGTGAGGACTTCGAGCACGTACCGGCCGCACGCGTAGCACGCCCCGCCCGGTGCCGCGGCGGAGGCACCCATGAAGAGCTCGTCCGCTTCAAGCCCGCGGTCGAGGTCGGCGCCTGAGTCGTTCATGGCGTGCAGCCGGGCCGGAGGTCCGGTTTCAGTCCCGCTGCCAGAGGACCCGGGCGAAGGTATCCTTTTCCTGCCACTTTATCTCGAGCTTTCCCTTGAAAGCCTTTTCGACCTCTTTCCCCATCCTCTCGGCGAGGTGCTCGTCTGTCGTCTCGATCACCAGCTGTCCGTTGTCGTCGACTATCTCGAAGATGCGGGCTGAGACGTTGCGCCGCCTGCCGTCGCGGGCGACCCTGTTGACCAGGTTGGCGATCTCTGCCCGGTGTGACTTCATGAATCCGCCCTTCAGGGTCACGACCCCCTCGACCTGTCCCTTCTCCAGGCGCACGTCGCCGGGACAGAGCCGTTTCTCTCGAGGGGTCTTCGCGAGCGCACGCTTGAGCTCGTCGTCGGGCTCCGGTATCCATCGGTGTCCGTCATACACCGCCCCGCACCGCGGGCATTCCTTCATCGTCAATTTCGTCACGTCTCCCTTCCTTCGCCGTCTATATATATCCGCGGTAGCCGCGGACTCAGCATGCACGTGACCTCGTAGTTTATCGTACCCAGCTTCCGGGCGACCTCGTCGGCGGTTATCTCCGCGCCTTCCTGCCTGCCTATGAGCGTGAACGGGGTCCCGGGCGGCACCGGCTCGTCCCCGAGGTCGACCATGCACATGTCCATGCATATTACGCCTACCACAGGCCTTCTCCTGCCGCCGATGAGCACCTCGGCCTTGCCGTTCTGGATGCGTGACAGGCCGTCGGCGTATCCCAGCGGTATGCTCGCTATGTAAGTCGGCGCGCCAGGCGCGAAAGTCAACCCGTAGCTCACGCCTTCCCCCGGGGCGACCCGCTTGACGAAGGCCACCTCGCCCCGGACCGAGAGGGCGGGCCGCAGGTTCTCCGCCCCGGTGAAGCCGGGCGCCGGGGGCATGCCCAGCATCGCAATACCGACCCTGACCATGTCGTAGTGGCTCCGCGGGAACGCCATCACCCCGGCACTGTTGGCGGCATGCATCTCGAGGTCGCGGCCGAGCACTTCCGCCGCTCGCGCCGCGGCGGCCTCGAACAGGTCCATCTGCAGGTCGGTGAACGGGTCTTCCGGCTCGGTGGCGACCGCGAAATGGGTGTATATGCCATCGATCCGCAGTGCGGGCAGCCCAGCCAGCATCTCGAAGAACCCGGTCACGGAGTCGGGGTATATGCCTACCCTCCGCATCCCGGTGTCGACCTTGACGTGCACGCCCGCCTCCACCCCCGCGCTCCGGGCCGCGTCGGAAAGAGCCCTCGCGAACTCCCCGGTATAGACAGAACACGTGACGCCGGCCGACAGTGCCCGACCGGCCGCCGTGGGAGGCGGCTCGAACAGGAGGTATACCGGGCAGTCGAACCCGGCTGAGCGAAGGCGCTCGGCCTCCTCTACCAGGGCGACGCCGAGGCACTGCGCCCCGGCGTCGAGCGCCGCGCGGGCGACCTCGAGGTCTCCGTGGCCGTAGGCGCCGGCCTTGACGACGGCCATGAACCGGCACCCGGGCGGGGTGAGCCCGTCGAGGTAAGCCACGTTATGCCTTATGGCGGAAAGGTCGACCACGGCCGCGGCGGGCCGCGCAGGACCTCCGGAGGCTTCGGGCACCCTACTCGTCCCCTTCCACCGGGATGTCGCGGCTTATGAGCTTTACGATGTCGGCCATCGTGATCATGCCGACGAGCTTGCCGGCGCTCATGACCGGGAAGCGCTTGAGCTTCTTCCGGGTCATCATGGTAGCCACGTCTTCGACGGAATCGTCAGCGTCCACCGTTAGGACGTCCTGCGTCATCATCTGCCTGGCGGTCGCGGCCACCGCCTTGGTGAATTTCTCCTCGAACCTGTGCAGGCTGCCCGGGACGAAAACGTACCCCGCGAGGAACGTCACGAACCTCGGGAACGCGACCTCGCTGTCCTGGACCACGAGGTCGCTCTCCGTGACGATGCCGACCAGCCGGCCGGAGTGGTCCACCACCGGCAGGCCGCCGATGTTGTTGTCTATCATGACCTTCGCGACCTCGGTCACCTCCATCTCGGGGTGGATCGTGATCGGGTCCGGGGTCATCGCTTCTCTGACCTTGATCCTGTTCATTCGCGTTAGCCTTTCAGATCCCGGCACGGCCGCGGCGGAGAGCCAGCGGCAGGTGCCTGATGACGTCACCGGCCACCATGCCTATCATACCGTCCATGGAGGACGCCAGGTCGGCCGCGTGTCCGTGGTAGAACGCCCCGGCCACCGCGGCGTCGAACGCCCCGAGCCCCTGGGAGGCGAGCGCCGCGATACAGCCGGTGAGTACGTCACCCATTCCGGCCGTGGCCATTCCCGGGTTCCCAGAGCCTATCACCCGCACCTGCCCCTTCGGCGAGGCGACCACCGTCCCCGCGCCCTTGAGGACAACCACCGCGTCCCAGAGGGCCGCCGCATCGCGCGCCGTCCCTATCCTGTTCGACTGAACCTCCACCGTATCGGTTTCGAGGAGCCTCGCCATCTCTCCGGGGTGCGGGGTGAGTACCAGGGGGGCTTTCCTGGCATTGAATATGCCGGTGTGGCCCACCGTCGCGTTGAGGCCGTCCGCGTCGAGCACCAGCGGGATCTCCACGGACTCGACGAGCTCCCTCGCCGCGGAGACCGTCTCCCCGGATGTCGAGAGCCCGGGCCCCAGCGCCAGGACGTCGAACTGACCGCAGAGCTCCCGGACCTCCCTCGCCGCCTCCGCGGAGAGGGTGCGCGCCGCCGTCTGCGGAAGGGAGCGGGTCATGACCTCCGTGAGCTTTACCTCCATGATGTCGCTGAGGCCCTCCGGCACGCCCAGGGTCACCACACCTGCTCCGCTGCGCAGGGCCGCACGCGCCGCGAGGGCCGCCGCCCCGGTCAGACCGGGTGAGCCCCCAACCACCAGCACGCTCCCGCACTGGCGCTTGTGCGCGGCTGGTTCGCGCTCAGGGAGCAGTTCCTCCGCTTCCTCCAGGCCGACGAAATAGATATCGGAGTCAGGGACCTCCTCCAGCAGGGCCGGGGGGATGCCGATGTCCGCGACCTCGACTTCGCCCGCTTTCGCCGCCCCGGGATACTGGACCAGTCCCACCTTCATGGCGGCGAACGTGACAGTCCTCTCGGCATCGACCGCCGCCCCCGGGGCGGCACCCGTCAGGCCGTTGACGCCGCTCGGCATGTCTACCGCGAGGACCGGGCGACCCGATGAGTTTATCGACCGTATCACCGTTTCCTGCAGACCCTCGACGGCCCCCGAGAACCCTGTCCCGAATATCGCGTCCACCAGGAGGTCGGAAACGGCCGCCATGGCCGCGGCGTCAAGCGCCTCGTCCTCCGTGGAGACCACGCGGACCGGTACGGCGTTCTGCTGCAGCCGCTCGTAGTTGCCGGCGGCGTCACCACTCAGTTCTGACGGTTCGGCCATGAGGTATACCCTGACATCGTAGCCGTCGCGCTCCAGCAGCCGCGCGGCGACGAACCCGTCTCCACCGTTGTTCCCCTTGCCGCAGAATACGGCCACGCGCCTCCCCCCCGACCGCGATAGCATGTCCCGCGCGGCGCCGGCGACGGCGGCGCCTGCGTTCTCCATCAGGGTCATGCCCGGGATCTTTTCTTTTTCTATCGCCGCGCGGTCGATGCGGCCCATCTCGTCAGGTGTGACCACCCTCACTCGGCATCCCTCCCGCATAGAGGTCCGGGGGTCAATCCCTATTCTATTAGCCTCGCAGCCGATGCAACATCCTAGGCCTTTCGCGCTGGGCGCACGCCGGCTGAAGAGAGCATCATCCAGGCTCCCCCGGAGAACGCGGCTCCCATCACCAGCAGTATCGGCACTGCGGCGCCCAGGGGCGGCAGCAGGTTCGTAAGCACGAGCGTTCCGGTGCCCACCGGGAGAAGAAGGAGCAGGGAAGCCACGAAGCACAGCGCCGCCACGGCGCCCATCGCGAACCCCGTGACGCGCCGGGCGACCCGTGAGAACGCCCGGTCCGCGAACAGCCGGCCGTTCTCCAGCAGCAGGCCGGCCCCGAGGAGAGCGAAGCCGATCATCCCCCGAACCGAGCTTATGTACAGCAGGTTGCCCAGGTAGTAACCGACCCTCTTCACCGCGTCGGCGGCGGTGGCGGCTCCCCCGAGGCCCGGGAACCCGAACGCGTTGTTTACGGCCTCTATCAACGTCACGAGGAGTATCCCGCATCCGAAAACGAGGAACAGCGCGGGCAGGGCGGTCTCACCTGCCCCGGGCCGGGGCGGCGAAGGCCCGCCGGTCTGATGCGTCACGTCGCCGCGCTCCGCCCGTTCTCCGTCGGCTTCCCTCAGCCGTGCCTGCTTCGGCCCGGAGCGCCGTTGTGCCGCCGCGGGCGGAACAGGCTGTTCTGTGAGCTCAACGCCGCAAATATGACAGTTCGGGCAGCCGCAGCGTTGCTCGCGGCCGCACCTGGGGCAGTAGGGCATCTCGTCTACCGGTCCTGGGGTCGATTCACTCCACGGTCACGGTCTTGGCGAGGTTGCGCGGCTGGTCCACGTTGCGGCCCCGCAGCCTCGCGATATGATATGCCAGCAGCTGGAGCGGTATGACGGTCAGCAGGGGGTACAGCATCTCCCTTGTACCGGGGACCCGGACCACGTCCTCACAGACCTTCTCTATCTCGGGATCTCCGGCGGTCGCCACCGCGAGGACGGGCGCGCCGCGCGCCTTGACCTCCTCGATGTTGCTGATGATCTTGTCGTAGACCGAATCGCGCGTGGCTATGACCACTACGGGGACGTTGCCGTCCAGCAGGGCGATCGGGCCGTGCTTCATCTCGCCCGCGGGGTATCCCTCGGCGTGGATGTAGGAGATCTCCTTGAGCTTCAGCGCTCCCTCCATCGCGATCGGGTAGCCGACGCTCCTTCCCAGGAACAGGAAGTCTTCACACCGGCTGTACTTCTCGGCGCACGCGATTATCGCAGGCTCGCTCGCGAGCACCTCGGACATCTTGGACGGTATCGCCTTGAGCTCTTCCATGTTCGCGTGGTACCTCTCGTCGGAGACAGCTCCCCTGAGCCTGCCGAGGTACATGGCCAACAGGTACATCGCCGCCATCTGCGACGTGAATGTCTTTGTGGCGGCCACCCCGATCTCAGGGCCCGCGTGGGTATAGATGACGCCCTCGGCCTCGCGCGTCATCTGGCTTCCCACCGTGTTGACCACGGCGACGACGCGCGCGCCGCGGCGGTTCGCCTCCCGCACCCCGGCCAGCGTGTCCATCGTCTCGCCGGACTGGCTTATCGCGACAACCAGGTCCTCGTGGTTGACCACCAGGTTGCGGTACCGGAACTCGCTCGCGATCTCTATCTCCACCGGGAGCGATACCCACCTCTCGAACAGGTACTTCGCCAGGAGGCCCGCGTGGAAAGCGGTCCCGCAGGCCACTATCACGACGCGCCGCAGGGCACATGCCTGCTCCTGGGTCAGGCTGAGGTCGGCGAACGAGACCTCGCCCTCCGCGTCGAACTTATCCCGTATCGTGTCGCTCACCGCGGTGGGCTGCTCGTTTATCTCCTTGAGCATGAAGTGCTCGTATCCGCCCTTCTCGGCTGCGTCCAGGTCCCAGTCGACCTCGACGACCTGCCTCGTGACCTCGTCCCCGGCGAGCGTGGTGAGGTCGTACCCGCCCCTGTCGACCTCGAGCAGCTCGTTGTCCTCCATGAACAGCACCCTGCGGGTGCTCGCCAGGAAAGCCGGCACGGCGGAGGCTATGAAGTACTCGTCGTCGCCTACGCCGAGCGCCATGGGGCTGTCACGCCGGGCCGCCACTATCACTCCCGGCTGCTCCCTGTGGACCGTCACGACAGCGAAAGCCCCCTCTACCCTGTGGAGGCTCTCTCGCAGAGCAGCCGCCAGGTCACCTTCGTAGTGCTCCTCTATGAGGTGGGCCAGGGTCTCGGTGTCGGTCTGGGAACGGAAGACATGGCCCGCGGCCTCGAGCTCTCCCCGCAGCTGCACGAAGTTCTCGATGATGCCGTTGTGCACCACCGCGATATCGCCCTTGCAGTCGAGGTGCGGGTGGGCGTTTGCCTCAGTGGGAGCGCCGTGGGTCGCCCAGCGGGTGTGGCCGACGCCTACGGTCCCGGGAAGGTCCAGGCCGGTGATGGCCTCGCCCAGGGCGTCGAGATTGCCTACCACCCTCACGTGCCCGAGGGCACCCTCGGCCGAGACGATGGCCAGGCCGGCGGAGTCGTAGCCTCGGTACTCGAGCCGCCTCAGTCCGTCGTACAGTATCGACTTGGCCTCGCGGTTACCCAGGTATCCGACTATTCCGCACATAGGCCTCCCGCCGCAGCTCTCGTCACCGGTCGAGGTCCTTCAGGATGGCGTCCGCGATGCCGCGGGCCACCTCTTCCGCCTTGCGTTCGCTCGTCGCCTCGACCATCACCCTCTCCACAGCCTCGGTGCCGGAGGAGCGTACAAGCACTCTTCCTCTTTCGCCCAGTTCATTCTCGTACCTTTTTATGGTCGCCCACGCAGGCATGTCAGGCTCGAGCCTCCTGCCCGACTTCGCCCTTACGTTGATGAGGACCTGGGGGAACTTCTCCATGACGGAGCAAAGGGTCGATAGCGTCTCGCCGGTCTCCATGGTTATCCCCGCGAGTATCAGGGCGGTGAGGGTCCCGTCGCCGGTGGAGGCGTGTTCCCTGAAAATGATGTGCCCGGACTGCTCGCCGCCCACCACCGCGCCCGTGGCGACCATATGCTCCATCACGTACCGGTCGCCGACCTGTGTCTGGACGGATTCGATACCCGACTCCTCGAGCGCCCTGTAGAAGCCCAGGTTGCTCATGACCGTGGAGACGACCATGGGCGGGTGCAGGAGCCCCCGTTCCAGGAGGTGGCGCGCGGCGACCACCATCATGTAATCCCCGTCTCTTACCTCGCCCGTCTCGTCGGCGCAGATGCACCTGTCCGCGTCACCGTCCAGCGCGAACCCGATCTCTGCTTTCCAGCTCTTGACCAGGTCACAGAGCCGCTCGGGGTGCGTAGAGCCGCAGTCGAGGTTGATATTCGTGCCATCGGGCTCGACCCCGATGGTCTCGACCAGGGCTCCCAGCTCCCTGAACGCCGTGGGGCACACCCTGAAGGCCGCGCCGTTCGCGCAGTCGAGCGCCACCTTGTGCCCTTCGAGGTCCAGGTTGACGCACTCCAGGAGGTGTCCGACGTAGCGGTCTTCAGCGTCATCGACGAGCCTTGCGGAGCCCACCGGCCTTGCATCTTCCGACTCTTCGAGCCCCTCGAACGCCGCCTCGATGGCGTGCTCGGTGTCGTCGGGCAGCTTGACCCCGCCCGGCCCGAAGAACTTGATGCCGTTGTCCCGGTAAGGATTGTGGGAGGCGGATATGACCACGCCCGCATCAGCGTCGAGGTCTTCCGTCAGGAAGGCGACCGCCGGCGTAGGCACGACGCCGGCCGACAGCACCTCCGCGCCCTCCGAGAGAAGCCCGGCCACCAGGGCTGATTCCAGCATCGGCCCGGACTCGCGCGTGTCCCGCCCGACTACGACCCTGCTGCGGCCGGACAGCGCCCGCACCGCCGCGCGTCCCAGGCGGAGGGCGAGCTCAGGGGTGAGGTCGAGATTGGCCTCTCCCCTGATTCCGTCAGTTCCGAAGTATTTCTTCAAGTAACCTCACAACGCCGCAACGGTCTACGAGCAATATATCATACGGGAATCCGGTTCCCGCACAAGCCGTGAAGCCCGCGCGCGGAACAACGGGAGAACCCTCGGCAGGTGCCTGTGCAAATGGGAGAGAATGCCCAACGGGTCCCGGGTACGCGCTAGCGCTTTGAGAACTGAGGCCGCTTCCGGGCGCCCTTGAGTCCGTATTTCTTACGCTCCTTGATGCGGGCGTCCCGGGTGAGGTAGCCGCCCTTCTTCAGCTCTCCGCGGAGTGTCTCGTCCGACTCCACAAGGGCCCTGGCGATACCAAGCCGAAGCGCCCCGGCCTGGCCGGACATGCCGCCGCCCTCTATCTTGGCGACGACGTTGTAGTTGCCCTTGAGCTCGAGGTGGACCAGGGGCGCGAGCGCTTCTATGCGGTGCCTCCTGTTAGGGAAGTAGTTGTCGAGCGGCCTGTTGTTGACGGTCACGTCACCGGTGCCGGGGTAGATACGCACCCTGGCGACCGATTCCTTGCGGCGTCCCGTTCCCCTGAAGAATTCCTCTGCCAATCCTCTTCCTTGTCTCTAGAGCTCGAGCGGCTCCGGCTTCTGGGCGGCGTGCGGGTGCTCGCCGCCGGGATAGACATGGAGCTTGCGAAGCATCGCCCGCCCCAGCCGGTTCTTGGGAAGCATCCCCTGGACCGCGTGGATCACCACCTGCTCCGGACGCCTCTCGAGCATCACCTCGTACGGCGTCTCTTTGAGGCCTCCCGGGTAGCCGCTGTGGTGATAGTAGACCTTCTTGGTCTCCTTGCCCCCGGTGACGGCCACCTTCTCGGCGTTGATCACTATCACGTGGTCCCCGGTGTCCATGCTCGGCGTGAACATCGGCTTGTGCTTGCCCCGCAGCACGGTCGCCACCTCGGTGGCGAGACGGCCCAGCACCTGGCCGTCCGCGTCTACCACGTACCACTTTCGTTCTATGTCCTTCGGCCTGGCCGAATACGTGTTCTTCGTGAGCTTGAGATTGGCCATGCAAACCCTCGTAAAAATGACGCCCGCCCGGGCGTCAACGTACGTTGAATCATAGGTTAATCAGGCCTGGGTGTCAATGGAAGTAGGCGTTGATGCCCTGGACTATCTGCGCTGCCACCTGGTCCTGCCCCGAGGCGTTGCCGCGGACCAGCTCCATCCTGTTCTCGATGCACACTACCGGGACCCGCGACAGCACGCTCCCGACAAGGGCGGTCGGGTGCCCCGGGGGGGTGCCGTTTCCCTGGCTGGTGCCCCCGGTATCGTCCCTCACGGTGAGGCCGAGCGCCGAAGCCAGGTCACCGGCCAGGCGGTCGCTCTCGGCTGCGACGCCGGAATCGATCACCGTTATCCTCGAGGGGTCGGACGCCGGGCACCTGGCGCCGTTCTGCGGTGCGCGCATCACCCCCGTGAAGCCCGAATCGTCGTAGTGGAGCCTGACCATGATGCTGCACGCGTTGCCGATGTCCGCCCTGGTGCGCAGGGAGGCGTAGCCCGCCGCCCCGTCCCTGGTCAGCCTCACGGAGTATCCGGCCTGCTCCAGTCGGGTCTTGAGCCTCTGGGCGAGCTCCCACATGGCCTGGACCTCTCCGGACGCGCCGGTGTTATCACCGACGTTGAGGCCCGTGGCGGGGTCGATCTCGCTTCCGCTCCTGCCGGAGTGCCCGGGATCGACGCAGACGGTGCGCGCCGCGGCGGGCGCCGGGGCCGCCCCCTGCTCCTGGGGCGCCGCCTGTTCCGCAGAAGGCGGCTGGCCGGGCTCCACGCCCTCCTCCCCTGTGAGTTCTGGGGCGGCGTGGAGGCCTTTGAGCCTGACCGTCACCACCTCGTCCCCTTCAGCGCTGGTCCCCGGCTTCGGGTCCTGGCTCACGACCTCGAGGCCTCCGTACTCACCGGAATCGTCCTGAGTCGGGTCCACCTCGATAGAGAGCCCGGACCCCTCGACCTTCTTCCTGGCCCCGTCGAACGTGAGTCCCCTCACATCGGGCACCGTTCCGTCGCCCCCGCCGACGGTGAGAAGCACTATGAGCGCCGTGACGACGCAGGCTGCGATTACAAGGCCGGCAATGGCGAGCGCCCCGGTCCCGGCCCTGTGGCGGCCGGCCTGCGGGCGTGCGCGCTCGCCCCGTCGGGCCGTTGCGTCTGCGGTTCTCAGTCCGTTGTCTTCACTCATGGTCGAAACACCGGGGACACCTCGCCCCCCTTTAGAAGATTATAAGGAAGCGCTCCATGCTCCTTCAAAGACGCCCGTCACCCAGGATAGACGCCCGGGACGCACGGTGGGTTTGCGCCGCGGTGCCGGGTCGTGGCCCATGGGATATACTTACCTTGAGATGAAGCCCTCAGTAATCCGAAGATATCTCAAATCCTCCCAGTCCGGTGGCACGGTCCTTATCGTCTCCATAGTAGCCCTCTGCCTGGCCGCGGCCGTTGCGGGAGGCGTGGCGATATGGGCCTCTGCCGGGCAGGAGAAATCCCCACCACCAGACGTCAAGGTCGACCGGTATGAGCCGGCCGAGCGCCTGCCTCGCGCCATGACACCCGAACCGTCCGCTCCGGCAACGAGCGCCCCGGCGCCGCAGCCCGCCTCCTTCGATACCTCTCTGGCCATGTCTCACGTGGCGTACCTCTCCCAGTCGATAGGCGACAGGGAGCAGGGCACGGCGGGTGAGTCCGCGGCGGCGCTCTACGTTCAGGGCCAGCTCTCCTCGTACGGTTACGCCGTCGCTGCCCAGTCGGTCCCCATCCCTGTCACAGGGCGGACAACGCAGAACATCACGGCCGTCCTTCCAGGGACCCAGCGGCCCGGACGGACCGTGGTACTGGGTGCCCACATAGATACGAAGGGAGGTCCCGGGGCCAACGATAACGCCACCGGGGTCGGAGTCCTCCTCGAGCTGGCCAGGGTGCTCAAGATCAACATGAGACAGGTGCCGACCGTGGAGTTCGCATTCTTCGGCGGTGAAGAGATCGCCTCCGGGGGCTCGCCCGACCAGCACCACTGGGGCTCGCAGCACTTCCTCGACTCCCTGCCGCCTGAAGAAAGGCAGCAACTGGCAGGCATGATCTCGGTCGATATGGTCGGGGCGGGCGACCGATTCTATGTCAACAGCATGGGGCTCTCGCGCCAGACCCTGCGCGACATGATATTGACCCTCGGCTCAGCCAGGGGGATGACCTGCAGGCAAGACCCCGGATGGAGCGACCACGAGCCGTTCGAAAGAGCGGGCATCCCCTCCGCGTGGCTGGAATACACAGGGGGTAATCCCTACCACGAGCCGACGGACGTCTTCGCCTCTGTGGACCAGTCGCACGTCGCTACCGCCGGGTCATTGCTTCAGGAGTTCTTCGAGAGCTACCTGACAGGCGAGCGCACCGACCAGTTGTAGGGTGGTGGCAGGCTACCTGGCAACCGCGGCCTTGCAGTACTCCTCGTCGAGGTCGAGGATGTAATCCCTCAGCAGGTCGACCAGCTCACAGACGAGGCTGCTCGATGCGTGGGCGAGGCTGTCGGAAGCGGTGTGTACCGCCGGGTCGGGCTTGCCGCCCGGCAGCATCCGTTCCATCCAGACCGCGGGGATCCCGGCGAGCCCGAACGGCTCGTGGTCGCTCGCCTCCCCCGGGTTCTGGTAGGCGTTGAGGCCTTTCTTCTGCGCCGCAGCGACGAGGCTCTGCGCGAGGCCGGGAGACGCCGCGCCCCAGTCCCGGAAATGCACCTCGGGCCCGACCGCTATCATGTCGGCGGAGACCATCCCGACTATCTTCGCCCTCTCCTCGGGAGGCTGGGTGCCGAGGTAATACGTGGAGCCTATCCTCTTGGGATTCCGCTGCGGCCCGAAATCCTCCTCGGAGCCGAAGAGGAGGAACCTGATCTCAGTGAGGTGCCTGGTCCCTTTGGCGGTTCGCGCCAGTTCCAGCACCGCGGCGCACCCGGAGGCGTCGTCGTTCGCGCCGGGCGAGCCCGAGCGGCTGTCGATGTGCCCGCTCACCAGGAACGTGTACTTGTCGGACGTCCCGGCGTCGGCGGTCACCAGGTCCACCGATTTGTTGCCGTTCGGCAGGGTGAACTCGATCCAGCCTACCTCGTATCCCATCTTCTCCAGCTCGCCCTTGAGGTAGGTAGCCGCTGTAAGCTCGGCCTGCGTCCCCTCCACCCTGGGGCCTATCTGCTCGCTGAGGTAGGCCATGGCGCTCTGCACCCGCGCCGGGTCTGCGGCCTGCGGCTCCGCGTACTCTTTCTTCTTCTTCGCAGCCGCCTCTTTAGCTTCAGTCTTCTTCTCTTCGGAAGTCGATTTCGGTTTGAGCACGTAGTAGTGGATGTAGAACCCGGCGGCGGCGCCTATGACCAGCCCGAGGAAGAAGAGCCCGACCAATATCCACCTGGAGCGCCTGGTGCTCTTCCTCTTCTTCCTGACCTGCCTGTTCTTCGCCATGCCTCTTCCCGGTCGCCGGACAGCTACATTATAAGGTTATCCCCCTGCCCGCCCGCATCCTTCCGGTAGGCTACCTGCCAGAGGAACAGGCCCCGGGCCGGCAGGGGGTCGGCGCAGGGCTTCGCGGCCGGGTTTTCGATGCAGGCGGACAGTTCCTCGAGGTTTATCTTGCCGGAGCCGACGGATACTGCGGCGCCCGCCATGATGCGCACCATCCTGTAGAGGAATGAGTCGGCCCTCACCCTGATGCTGACCAGGCCCTCGAATATCTCCACGGTGTCGCAGGCCAGGACGTCGCGCACGGAGGACTCATCGGGGGACTTCGCCCGGAACGCGGAGAAATCATGCCGCCCCACGAACGCCCCGCAGGCCTCGTTCATCTTCTCCACGTCCAGCTCCCTGGAGTAATGGTAGGTGAACTCGTCCAGGAGCGCGGACGGCGCCGCCCTGTTCAAGATGAAGTAGCGGTACTCCCGCCATAACGCATCGCGCCTGGGGTCGAAGCCGTCAGCAACGGGCCTCATCGTGGTAGCGGCGACCCCCTCGGGGAGGAGAGCGTTGAGGCTCACCAGGGTCCTGGCCGCGTCCACCTCGCCCGGCATGTCGAACGCCGCCGCCTGTCCCACGGCGTGCGCCCCGGTGTCGGTCCGGCCGGCCCCGAAGACCCTTATCTCCCGGCCGGTCAGGGCGACCAGCGCCCCCTCCAGGGCTCCCTGGATGGTCGGCAGACCCGGCTGTTTCTGGAAACCGTGAAACATCGTCCCACGGTACTCGAGCGTAACATGATACCTCGGCAACGCGCGTTCCTTTCCTGCTCTCGAGACCACCAGCGAGCTCGTCGACAGTCCGGCCGGGTGGCCGGCGGCTCGCTCAGGCGGTATGCTCGATGATCGACTCGAGTGAAGAATACCCCACCACGCCGCGGTCCACCATGTCCATGGCGACGCGGAGGTTCGCGGTCAGCACCGGGTCCGGGGATACCTCGGCCAGCTGGCGCATCAGGTCGATCATCTGCTTCATGGTGCGTACCAGGTCGCCCACCGAGCGGTCGGGGAACCGAACGAGCATCTCCTCGAGCTCGGCCCCCCCGCCCCAGGCGTACGCTTCTTCTCCAAAACCGGTGTCTATGGTACCCAGGAGGTCCAGCCCGCGCCTCGCCTCCGCCTCCTTCATCCGGTCGAGGATGCCGTCCAGCCCTGTCAGGGTCTCGTCGAGTGGGCCCTGCAGGTGAGCGCGGTCGCCGGCGCCGCGCCTGTGCTGGTCCTCCTCGTCGCCCTCCCTGGACTCGTAGATGAACCAGGAGGCCAGCGCCACGAGCTCGCGGGGCTCGAGCCTGGCAAGGGCGCCCTCATCGAGCGCGGTGACGAGCAGGAGGTCGCATTCGTTGTAGACCCTCCGCAGCATCTCCCCCTTGGGCGTCGGCTCGATGCCTTCCAGGAAGCCGAACTCGTTGAGCACCTCGATGACGTCGGCCAGGCGCCTGGAGACCACGTCGTGGCCGGAGTCGCGCTCCTTCTTCGAGCCCTCGATCTGGCGCCCGGTCTTCTCAACCTTGCGGGCCGCCTCCAGGCATCTGCGGTTGTGCTCGCACGACCTGCAGGGGTGCTTCTCGAGGTCTTCCCTCACGACGTCCAGCCGCTCCCTGAGCCGATCCTCCTCGTCGCTCGGCAGCGGGCCGTGCTCCTCTCGCGCGCCTTTCCGGAGGCTTTCCATCCTGTCCCCGACCGACCTGCGCACCTTCTTCGTCGGCGAGGTTATCTTGCTCACCTCCACGGCCCCGATCACCCTCGGAGGGTGCTTGATGGCGCCAGGGGTCAGCCTGCGGTACCTGCCCGAGGGGTCCACCGCCAGGACCCCCGCTTCCTCTGACTTGCCGCGGTGCTTCCGGACGACCGCGAGCACCCTGGACTCCCCGTGGCGGCCCATCAGGAACACGTCCCCCGGCTGAAGCCTTGCCATGGCATCCTTTATCTCGCGGCGCCTGCGCTCCTTTGTAAGGCTGGCGAGGTTGCCCGAGAGGGATGACTGTTCTTTCTCCAGCTGCCTGTACCTGGTGGCGTCAGCCTCGTCGCACCGGCTGGCAAGAAGCTGCGCGTCCAGCTCCCGGTCGAGCGTCTCCAGCCTCGCCTCGAGCGTGACCACCCGGCGGTCGGCCGCGTACTGGGCGAACGAAAGGTTCAACAGGCGCTGGCACTCCTCCAGGTCGTGGTCCGCGAGCAGGTTGACCGCCATGTTGTACGAGACCTCGAAGCTGGAGACCACCGGGTACGGTTCCCGTGACACCAGCGCCCTCACCTGGTCGACGGAGAAATAGCGCTGGTGCAGGACCACCGAGTACCCGACCTCGTCGATGCCGCGCCTCCCCGCTCGGCCCGTGAGCTGCTTGTACTCGCCGGGGGTCATGGGTCGGTGACGATCCCCGTCCCACTTCGACAGCGACTCGATCACGACGGACCTCGCCGGCATGTTTATCCCGAGCGACAGGGTCTCCGTGGCGAACACCACGTTGATGAGGCCGCGGCTGAAGAGCTCCTCGACCGCCTCCTTGAACAGCGGAAGGAGCCCCGCGTGGTGAGCCGCGATCCCCGCGCTGAGCGCGTCACGCACGCCGCCGTAGTCCAGGCAGTCCAGGTCGGCGCGGTCGAGATACGCCACCTTCTCGTCGAGGTACTCGGCGATCTGCCTCTTCTGCCGCGGGCCGGTCAGGTCCACCCCTTTCGACAGGCACATCTTCACCGAGTCGTCGCACGCGGCCCTCGAGAAGAGGAAGTAGATGGCTGGCAGCATCTGGCGCCTGCCGAGCTCCCTAATGACGTCTGCCCTCCTGGGCCTCAGGTCTGCCCCGCCCCTTCGCCTGCCGCCGTGGCGCGCCTGCTGCGACTTCGCTATCTCCAGCTGGTCGCTGATGACCCTGGGAAGGTTTTTCGAGAAGAGCGGCGTCAGGGCTCTGCCGGCGAAGTAGAAGTTCTTGAGCTTGACCGGCCGCTCCGAGGAGACGACCACCTCGAGGCCGCCGCGCAGGCTGTTCATCCAGTCGGCGAGCTCGGCCGCGTTCGAGACGGTCGCGCTCAGGGCGACCAGCTTCACGTCCGCGGGAAGGAGTATCACTATCTCCTCCCACACGCCGCCGCGGAACGGGTCCTGCATGTAGTGGACCTCGTCGAGCACCACGAACCCGAGGGACCTCAGCAGGTCGCTGCCCTCGTAGATCATATTGCGGAGGACCTCCGTGGTCATGACCACGAGGGGCGCTTCCGCGTTGATGGAGTTGTCACCGGTCAGCAGCCCCACCTCGCCGGGCCGGTAGACCTCGCAGAGGTCGCGGTACTTCTGATTGGAGAGCGCCTTGATTGGAGCGGTGTAGAAGAACTTCAGACCCTCGGCCCGAGCCTTCTCCAGCGCATACTCCGCTATGACGGTCTTGCCGGAGCCGGTCGGCGCGGCGACGAGCACCGAGTTCCCCGCCTGGAGGTGTCCGATTGCTTCACGCTGGTACGCGTCGAGAGGGAATCCGTACCGCCGCTCGAAATCGTCAACATACATGGTTTCATTGTAGCAGTGATAGGAAGCTCGGCGTCCGGCCGATATAATGTAGCGGGAAGAGACCGGTCACCGGCATCGCCTCCGGGGGGCAGCTTTGCGTGTCTACGTCGAGGACGCCAGCGGAATACGCCAGACCGAAACGCTGGAAGGGATAGAGCTCCAGGGCTGCCGGCTGCTCTGGGTGGACAGCACGGACCCGTCACCGGAGGAGCTCGGGGGCCTGTCAGAGTTCTTCAACATACACCCCCTTTCGACACACGCCTACGACGAGTCCGACGAGATACCGAAGATGACCGAGTTCCCCAACCACCTCTTCGTGATATGGCACTTCCTGAGGGACAACCCGGATACAGAGCTGGTGGAGTACGTCCCGGTGTTCCTCTTCCTGGGGACCAACTACCTCCTGACCATACACAGGGTCGAGCTCGAGGAGATAGAGAGCATTCAGGCCAAGGTGGAGGCCGACCCCGAGCTGTACCGCCACCAGCCGGCGGCCCTGCTATACGGTATCCTCGATACCGCCGTGGACGGCTACTTCCCCGTCGCCGAGGACGTGACGAACCGCATCGACGCGTTCCAGGAGGCGGTGGTCTCCTCGGGGACGTCCGGCGACATCCACGAGCTCATGACCCTCAAGCACCGGAACATGGCGCTTCGCCGGGCGGCGTCCGCCCACCGTGACGTCATCCTGAAGCTCAGCCGCCGCGACGTGCGGTTCGTGCCGGAGGAGCTGTCGCTCTACCTGCTCGACGTCTACGACCACCTGGTGCGCATCGGCTCCGAGGTGGACAACAACTCGGACCTCATCACCTCGTCGCTCGACATCCACCTGAGCCTCGTGTCCAACCGGCTGAACGAGGTCATGAAGAAGCTTACCATCGTCGCCACTATCTTCCTTCCCCTGACTTTCCTGGCAGGGGTATGGGGCATGAACTTCAGGCACATGCCGGAACTCTTCTGGGCACACGGATACCTGCTGGCCTGGCTGTCGCTCATCGTCGTAGGCGTCATCACCTACGTCATCGCGATGCGTATTACCAGCGACGCGCCCCGCAGGAAAGGCGGTGGCAGGCGGTGAGCGAGGCTCGCACCGCCGCCCTGCCCATGCCGCCCGCCCCCGGGGCGGTCCTGGAGCACTCGCGCGTGTGCATCACCCGGGTCCCGCTGCGGTCACGACTGAAGAAGGAAGGTCCGCTGATCGGTGTCCTTGCCGTCGTCTTTACGCTGTCGGTGGCCATACCGTGGCTGAAATCGCACCACCTGTTCTACGCCCCCCCGTGCGTCTTCTACTCGGTCACCCACGTCCCGTGCTTCCTGTGCGGGATGACGCGCAGCTTCACCTACACCGTCAGGGGGGACTTCGCCTCGGCGTTCGAGATGCACCTGCTCGGCCCGGTGCTCTTTTTCCTCACTGCGGCGGCAGGCGCGTACCTCGCGGTGTCGCTCGTCTCAGGCTACAGGGTCGAGGTGACGCTTGCGCCGCGCACGCGCCGGGTCCTCTTCTGGTCGGTGCTCGGAGTATTCATGGCGTGCTGGGTGGTAAAGCTCGCCTTCATGCAGGGGACCTGGTAAAGGAGGAGCCTTGGAACAGCAGCAGAGCGGCCTCGTACAGAACCTCTACTACTACATACAGCAGAGGGTGACGACCGACTGGACCACGGACCCGGGGATGGCGGTCCTGCTGTCCCTGGTGACATGCGGCATATACGGGTTGTTCATCTTCTACAAACTGCTCGACCGCAGGGACAAGCACCTGGCCCGCGTGGCGAACATGGCCAACACGGCGGTGGCGCTGATGACCGAGAAAGCCGACGCGGCCGGCAAGACGGAGCTCATCTCCCAGGAGATGTCCCAGATCCAGATGATTCAGCGCGAGATGTACGACCAGAGCCGGGAGCGGGGCGCGGCGCTGTGGCTGGTCATCGGGATACTGACCGGCATCGGCATCTGGATAGGCTACTACTTCATAATGGACGACCTCGCCAGGCACGACCAGTTGGAGGCGCAGTTCTTCACGTTGATGTCGGGCGCGCTCGCCAAGCTCGGTCTCGCGGCTGAAGGCTCGCAGGCGGCGCCCAACATGCCGGAGAGGAATTTCGTGGTCTACCTGGTCCTCTCCATAGTGACCTGCGGCATCTTCTCCTTTTACTGGTTGTACGCCCTCGTCGACGACGGCAACCGGCACGTCGAGGCACAGGTCCAGTGGGAGGATTTCATATACTCAGCCCTGGCGACCGCCTGAGGCTTGCTCTACTACCCGGAGGTAAGAGATGAAGTTCTGCGAACAGTGTGGCCAGGGTAATCCCGACGACGCTGCGTTCTGCGTTCAGTGCGGGGCTGCGGTCCCGGCCGGGACTGAAGGCGCGGCCGCGGCCGGACCTCCAGAAGGCGCCGCGCCCCCTCCGCCGGGAATGCCTCCCCCGCCTCCGGGCGTCCCGGGGCCTCCCCCTCCGCCGCCCGGACAGGCTTACGCGCCCGGCCCGCCCCCGCCTCCGGGCATGCCGGGCATGCCACCGCCAGGGTACCCGGCGATGCCGCCGCGGAGGCAGACGGAGGGGCTCGCCGTGGCCTCGCTCATCCTCGGCATAGCCGGGTTCTTCGCCTGCTCCCTGCTGGGGATACTCGCCGTCGTGTTCGGCTACATGGGGCGCACGAAGATCAAGGAGAGCGGGGGGATGCTCGAGGGGGACAGCATGTGCACGGCGGGGATCATCCTCGGGTTCATCCAGATAGGCATCACGTTACTGGTCGTGGTCATCTGGGCGATAATCGCGATAATCGCGGCGACCTCCAGCACGAGCTCGCTGGCCGTGCCGGCCGCGCTGCTGGGGGCCGGTCTGCTGGCGCTCTTCTAGCAGTCCGGGATCAAGAACACTCGAGCCGGGCCTTACCGGGCCCGGCTCATCCCATGCTGGCGGTCATTCCCCTTCGGAGGCCTCCTCGTCCGCCTCCTCCAGGGGGACGGCGCGTATCTCGCCCTCGAGCGAGTCCACGAGCAGTTCGACCTTCGCCTGGGCGGAGTCGAGCTTGTCCTGGCAGTACTTGATGAGCTCGACGCCGCGCTCGAAGAGAGCCAGGCTCTGCTCGAGCTCGAGCTCGCCGCTCTCCAGGGAGTCGGTGATCTTCTCGAGCTCTTCTATTGCCTCCTTGAAGGTCGGTTCCTTGTCCTTGGCCAACCGGCTTCACTCCTTCCCGGTGACTTCCGCCTCCAGCGCGCCCCTGGCGAGCCTTATCTCGAGCGGGGAGCCTACCTCGACCTCGTCCGGCGAGCGGACCACCGCCCCGGTGTCTTTACTGAAGGTTATCGAATAACCGCGCTCGAGCACCGCCAGCGGGCTCAGAGCGTCCGCTCGTGCTTTTATTCTCTCGAGTGCTCCCCTGTCCCTTTGGACCGCGGCGGGCCCGCACCGTGCCAGGCGTCCGCGCGCTGCCTCAATACCCGCCGCCCTGCGGGCAAGCAGTTCGGCCGCGAGCCTGAAGACCGGCCTGCAGGCTATGACCGCGAGGCGGTGGCGGCTGCGGGTGAGCCCCCTGGACGGGCTCTCGGGGAGCGCCACGGCCGTGCGCTCGAACCTCTGGAGGAACGGACCCAGTATGAAGTCCGGGCCTCGGTACAGGGGAAGCCTGCGGATGCCCTCGAGGTGCCTCTGCGCGTGCTGGAGCTCGGCGGCGGCGTGGCGGCGAAGGCCTGCTGCGCTCTTCGCCAGGAGGGCCTGGAGGTCGAGCCGGTCCGGCACCGCGGCCTCGGCGGCCGCCGTGGGGGTGCTGGCCCGCCTGTCGGCGACCAGGTCGGCGATGCTGACGTCGGGCTCGTGTCCGATGCCGGTTATCACCGGCACGCTCATGCCGGTAATCGTGCGGGCGACCGGCTCGGTGCTGAACGGCTCGAGGTCCTGGATGGAGCCCCCTCCCCTGGCCAGTATCACCAGGTCGACAGGGCACGGCCCGTCGAAGAACCGCAGCCCCGCACATATCTGCTCTACGGCTCCCTCTCCCTGCACGCGCACGCCCCTGACGAAGACGGCCGCCGCGGGAAAGCGCCGGCCTATTGTGACCGTGACGTCGCGTATGGCGGCGCCCCTGGTGGAGGTGACCACGCCGATGCGCTCGGGGAACGCGGGGAGGGGCTTCTTGAGCGCCTCATCGAAAAGACCCTCGGCGTGGAGCTTGCGCTTGAGCGCCTCGATGCGGCGCTGTATCTCGCCCTCGCCGAACGGCCTTACCTCGGCGACCCGTATCTGGTACTTGCCCTGCTTCTCGAAGAGCGACAGCGTGCCACGGACGATGATCGAGGCCCCGTCCTCGAGGGTAAAGCCCAGTGAATCAAAGACACGTTTCTGAAGGATCGCGGGAAGCGACGCACCGCCGTCGCGCAGGTCGAGGTAGACGTAGTAAGGGTAGCGCGTGTTGAGCCCGGATATCTCACCCTGGACCGTCACGGTCAGCCGCTCGAGAGCGTGCTTCGCCATGCGGTTGACCTCGCTCACGGTCAGAACCGTCTCCGCGGGTTCCTCCGCCGGCTCCTCGGGGGTCTCCTCTTGTTCTTCAGGCCAGGGCAGCGTCAGCTCTTCCAAGTAAGTATCCTCCGTGGTCATTATAGCTCCTGGCGCCCACGCCGTATCGCTCTTCACCGAACAGCGCAGGGAGTTCATATCCCGCCGAGATCCGGGCCACACCTGCCGGGCAGTCTTCCGTCAAAGGCACTGTTCAATCTGGTCATAATCCAGATGAAGAGGAAAGCGTAGCCCAGGGGCAGCAGTAAGAAGACAAGCAGCAGCGACACGATCCATTCAATCGCCGAGAACCCCAGAAACGTACCGGCTCTGATTATCGCAACAAGGGATATCACACCCGCGAAAGCTCCCATGATCCCACCGGCGGATCCCGTCAACATCCGGATGTCTGAAGAGTCACCAGGCACCACGAGAAGTGCGAGCGAAATCGCGCAGCCAAGCAAGAAAGCAACAGAAAGCCACAGGAAAACCGCTCTTTCATGCCGGACTATGTCCCGCCATGTCGGAATGTATCCATTCGCCAAGAGCTTGGCACAAAACGCGCAGGTTGGACCGGCATCAGGTCTCACATGAGCCGGCGAGAGGCAGAACCTGCAGCGTTCTCTAGCCATATGACCGCCATCTTTCGGATTGATCTTGGAGCCTCTTGGCCCTCAAGGCAACACCGCACAGGAGTACGAAGGGTAGGAAAAGATCGCAGAAGATGAGGCTAACCGCCAGTAGCGACCATTGAAGCCGCGTAAGCTCCATGGACATCCCATATCGGATCGATGAGTAGAATATCCCGAGGGTACCTATTCCCAATGCGCTCAATCCGATGACTATCCCGATCATTTCAGATAAGGCTCTCACGGGAATCGTGATAAGAGCGACAACAACCATGAATGCGATGGATCCCCAGTATATGAATACGAAGGCCCTGAACTCCGTCTCGTTGTACGACCTCGTCGCGTTATCCGAGTTTCCTTTTCCATTTACCCCACGCGTTATTGTTCCCCTTCTTCCCCCGCGTAGCAAAATCATCGGACTCAATTAGATTTCTGCTGGTTGAATTACTTTCCGCATCTCGAGTTTACACTCAGCAGGTCCGATAGTACACGGTCCCACACATCAGGTTGTTTGTGATGGGGTCAGTGCTTGGTTATCATCATCAAGAGAAGTGGCGGACAACTGGAGGTGTCTTTGCGTTTCCTCGTAATGGGGGCCGGCTCGATAGGCTCGGTGGTCGGTGGCTTCCTGCACATGGGAGGCCACGACGTGTTCCTGCTCGGTATGGGGCTCCATATCGATGCCATCGCCTCCTCCGGTCTGAGCATCACGGGCATCTGGGGTGAGCACGGTCCCCTCGAGGTGCCGGCGGCCTCATCTCTCGGCGAGATGCTCGAGCGGGGATTCGAGCCCGAGTGGACCCTCCTCTCGGTCAAGTCGTACGACACGGAGCAGGCGATGAGCGACCTCGCGGATGTGCTCGGGGGCCAGGACGGGGTAATCTCCCTGCAGAACGGGCTCGGCAACGTCGAGGCCATCGCCGCCGCGGCGCCGGGGAAGGCCGTCGGCGGGAGGGTCATCTTCGGCGCCAGGACGCTCGAGCCCGGGCGCGTGGAGGTGACGGTCTGCGCGGACGACGTCCTGCTCGGGCCTGCTCCCGGCGGCCCGTCTGGCGTCGAGGAGGTCGCCGCCGCCTTCGCAGACTCGCAGATCCCGTGCCGGTTCGAGGAGCGCATCCTCACTTATATATGGGACAAGGTCCTCTACAACGTCTGCCTCAACGCGCTAGCAACACTGCTTCGAACAAACTACGGGAGCCTTGGCGACAACCCGGAGACGTGGGCCGCGATGGAGACGCTGGTCTCAGAGTTCTACGCGGTCGCCGCGAGCCGTGACGTGGAACTTGTCTCAGCGGATCCCGCCACCTACCTGGACAGGTTCCGCGATGAGCTGCTGCCCCCGACGCGCGAGCACCGCTCGAGCATGCAGGAGGACATCGAACAGCGCCGCCGCACTGAGATAGAAGCCCTGAACGGCGCGGTCTGGAAGATGGGAGCCGAGCGCGGTGTGCCTACCCCCGCCAACGAGCTCCTCACCCGCATGATACGCTTCCTGGAACTACACAACGCAGGTTTGAATCCCATGAGGAACGCTAGTTGACAGAAGTTTACAATGACCAAGAAAATCGCCTCGGTCTGGGCCTGAAAGCCTCTCTGGGTGTTACTCGTGTTGTCATGAATAGTAATTGTAAGTTACTGTTAACTACTGATATTCAAACCTGCGTGACAATCGGGAAACAAGACTAGACCCATACTTCATCGGGTCAGACCACTTTCGTTCCATTAGCGGGGTTCATCGGGGTCAGACCACTTTCGTTCCATTAGTAACAGGAGCCACTTCAGCCTCAAGGAACGGCGTTACCTTGTTACATGGGTCAACTATTGTTGGTAATGGAACGAAAGTGGTCTGACCCTAATTGGGGTCGCCGTACATCGAGCGCTCGGCGATGACCCCGGCGTCGGCGTGCACGAAGGTAGATATCTCCCACTCGAACGGCACCGTTTCCGCGACGTTGAAGGTCGTCCGCGAGTTGGGGGCGAGCGTAGCGGCCGGGCCCGGTATCGCCCCGGCGGTCGTCATGTAGGTCAGCTGGACGTCGACATCGTAGTCGTTGGGATTCTGGACGAGGACCCAGGTCTCGAACCCGGTCTGCGTGCAACCCTCGGCCAGGTACCAGTCGTTCGATGGTGACGAAACGCCCGCTGAGTCATGGCCCCACTTCCTCCCCCCGCCGTACATCGCGCGCTCGGCGATGACCGGCCTGTTGGCCGTCACCTTCGTCGAGACCTCCCAGGTGCCTGGAACCTCGTCGGCCACGTTGACGGTCTTCCTCGAGTTAGCCGGCAGCGAGAACGAAGGGCCGGTGACCTCCCCGTCCGCCGTCATGTAGGTGAGCGTCACGTCCGCCGCCGAGCCGTTGGGGTTCTGTACGACCACCCAGGTCTCGAACCCGCCGTTGGTGCATCCCTCGGCCAGGTACCAGGAGCCGGCCGCCGCGGTCACACCCGCCGAGTCGTGGCCCCAGGCGCGCCCGCCGCCGTACATCGCGCGCTCGGCGATGACCGGCCTGTTCGATGTCACCTTCGTTGAGACGGACCACTCGTCCGGGACGGTATCCGCGACGAAGAAAGTCCGGCGCGAGTTTGCGCCGACGCTGACCGTAGGGCCGGCAACCGGGCCGTCCGGGGTCATGAAGGTCAGGGTGACGTTCGCGGCCGAGCCGTTGGGGTTCTGGACTACGACCCAGGTCTCGAACCCGGCAGCGGTGGAGCCCTCGGCCAGGTACCACGTGTCGGAGGCGGCGCGAGAGGCGACAGAGTCGTGGCCCCACTGCCTGCCGGGGCCGTACATGGCGCGCTCGGCGATGACCGGCACGCTGGAGGTAACCTTCGTGGAGACCGACCACTGGTTCGGCACCCGGTCCGCCACGAAGAAAGTCTTCCTGGAGGTGGCGGGCACTATAGCGGTCGGGCCGGCGACCGGGCCGGAGGGCGTCATGTACGTGAGCTCGACGTGCGCGTCGCTCCCACCCGGGTTCTGCACCAGGACCCAGGTCTCGAAGCCGCCGTTGGTGCTGCCCTCCGCCAGGTACCAGGTCGTGGAGCCCACCGGCACACCCACGGAGTCGTGGCCCCATGTCCTCGAGGTCTGCTGGGGCCCCGCCGGGCCGGTTCCCACTCCCCCTATCCAGTCGCTGTAGCTCGAGTACGAGTAGGAGGTGCCGTCAATCAGGCCCTGGCCGACGATTGCGATGTTGCCAGTGCTCTGGGAAGAGAGAGCCCTGACCGTCCAGGAGACCGAGCCGCTCGAGCCCGTCGTGTCTATGCCCGGTATCACCTGGTTCACCGCCCCGGCGAGCAGCTGGTAATCCCCGCTGGTCTGGAACGTGGCGGTCGGGCTGTTCGTCATGCAGGGGTACTGCCCGTCGAGCGGGGCCGGCCCCCGGTAGAAGACGTTCGCCGTCACGGTGAAAACCTGACCGGCGCTCACCGCGGAGGGCTTGCTCACCGCGACGTCCCACGGGGCGGCTATCATGCCCCAACGGTGGGAGTACTGCCAGAGCGTGTCGACCAGGAACGACTGGTTGAAATTGACGTCGGGCCCCTGGTACGGGTCAGTGTACCAGGGGTCGTGGACCGTGAAAGTCCCGAGGCTGTCGTTGTACCCCTTGACGACGCGGAAGTGTCCCGAGGAAGGGGGGCTGTCGTAGTAGGTGAGGATGAGGACCGGGTAGTTCTGCGACACCAGCTCCTTGAGGTCGCTGTACCTGCTCGCGTAGAGGGATGAGCCGTTCTCCCAGTAGGCGTCGGCCGAGCCGTAACCGAGTGACCTGTCGGTGTAACCGTTCAACCACGGGTCGGCTATGGCCGTGCTCTGGTTCGAGAAGTGGGCCGCCCTGACAAGGTCTATGTTGTAGGCGCTGCCGTAGTAGTCGGCGTTCACCACGTCGGCTATCTCGCGCTGGGGTATGTCCTCGCCCCAGTAATCGAACAGCATCTCGAGGGAAGCCGGCCCGCACCAGTAACTCGTCTCCTGGGAATGGTAGGGTACGTCCGGTATGTCGTAAGCGGGGGGCGCCCCGCCCGGGTAAGTCACTGCGGCTCCCCGGCCGCCGCTCGCCCCGCCGGAACCGCCCGGATCGGCTGATTGCACTTCCGCGGTCCTCTTCCTCTTCCACGGAAGGGGGTCCAGGTTGGTCGAGGGACCCTCCTCGAGGAAGACCGGCAGGTACACCTCGTCGAGCGCGGAGCGACCGCCCAGCTCGAAGAACCAGTAGACGTTCTTGTCCGGCGCGGTGCGCGCCTGTGGCGCCGGGAGGCTCGCGGATATCCCGCGCTCAGCGAGGAAAGTCTCGACTCTGGTACGGGCCTCGGCCGCGTCCACCAGGGGGAACTTGCCCTCGCCGACGTCCCCGTAGGAGCACCAGTCCCCGGTCACGGCGTCGACGGTTATGACCGATTCCGCCTTGCCGGCGCCGTCCAGGACGGGGACCAGGTAAGATTTCGGCTCGCCCTCGAACGAGTACAGGAGCAGCGGCTCGCCTGTCCCCGCATCCGCCCAGCCCGGCTCCGAGCTCCCGTAGCGCGGGTTCCTTGCCGTCTCGCGCGAGACCTTCATCATCAGTCTCGAGGCCTCGGCCCTCGCCTCATCAGGGGTGACGGCCGCTGCGCCGTCCCCGGCGGACGCCGCGGGTACAAAGGCGAGCACGAGCAGCACGAATAGGACGACGGCCAGCGGCCACCTGACCCGGCGGTGGCGGATGCGCATGTATTACTCCTCTCGAACCCGGCGGGCGGGAGCCCGCCCTCATTTGAGTTCGAGCTGTTACCCCGCCGTTCCCTTTATGAATAGACACGGCAGGGTCCCTTTTAGTTCCCCCGCCGACGCGGCCCCCGCGAACGCGGCGACAGCTTTCCTTATCTTCGTCTCGGGGAGCGACCCCCTTAACACGTATAACGCTCCCAGCTCCCCGGGGAGGTCGAAGAGGTACTCCTCTGAGATTTCCTCCGGGGGCCGGCCCTCCATGGACACCCTGAAGTGCACGACGAGCGATTCGAGCCTCCCGGGGCCGGCCTTCTCGAAGGCGGACCGGAGCATGTCGCGGTCGACTCCCCTCGGGCCCCCGCTCTCCTTTAATAGACGTTCCAGCTCCAGGAAACCCTTACGGACGTTGCCTGTCCATGACATCTCTCCGGCGAGCGGCTCGAACATCGAGAAGCGGCCGCCCGGAGAGAGCACCCGTACGACCTCCGCGGCCGCGGTGTCAAGGTCCTCGGCGTATACGAGGGCTGAGCGGCACACGACGGCGTCGAAGGAGCCGGGCCCGAACGGGAGGTACTCGAGGCGGCCCTGGACCGTGTCCACGTTCTCGACACCGGTAAGCGCCGCCTCGCGCGAGATGGAGTCAAGGCACTCGGGGCTGCAATCGAGGGCGGTCACCCGTCCGCCGGGGCCCGCCTGGCGCGCGGCCCTGAACGTGAGCAGCCCCGTGCCCGCCCCGAGGTCGAGCACACTGTCACCGGGAGAGAGGAGAGCGCCGTCCATGACACGGTCGACGACCCCCTCGAGGAGCGGCGCGCTGCCCGGGTCGGCGAGCTCGCCCTCGAGCGCCTCGAGCCATCCCTTCCAGCCGCCGCGCACGCGTTCTTCGCTCAATTTATCAGGCTCGCCACCAGCATCCCGGAGGCGGTCCCCTGCTCGGTGCCCACGCCTCTGGCCCCGGCGTCGCATCCGACCGCCCACAGGCCCCCCAGCGGCATCTTCGGGCTGGGCTTGCTCGAGCCGACCTGCCCCGGGACCTGCGCCAGGCCGATGCACTCGCCGGTGCCGTTACGGGTTATGCGGTTCGTGTCCTTGTTGGTGATGCGGCTCGTAGCCGTGATGTGGCTCCGCACCTCAGGGAAGAAGCCGAGGAACTTCTCCAGGCCGATGTCGAGCATCTTCTGGCTCCGCTCCTCCTGGTCGACCTCGTTGGAGGTGGGGACGCCTATCATGATGAGCTGGTGGTTCGGCGGGGCGAGCGTAGAGTCCCACTCGGTCGGCATCGGGCCGAACAGGAACGGGTCCTCCGGGAGTCCTCCCGGCACGTCGCAGTACTCGAATATCTTGTCGGGGTGTACGCGGGGTATCGGGAAGAACGAGGGGGCTTTCAGGTCTACGACCCTCTTCGAGAGGAAGAGCTTCACCGCCATCCACGAGTACGAGAGCTTCAGGCCCTCGACGTACTCCACGTACTCGGACGGCAGGTTCTCCGGCCCGGCCATCGACACCGTCTTCTTCAACCCGGCGTTGGACACCACCACGTCGGCCGGGTACTCCACGTCGTCTGAGCCGAGGACTCCCGTCACCCGACCGTCTTCGCTCAGTATCCGCTTTGCGGCGACCCCCAGGACGAGCTTGCCCCCGTCGCGTTTGAAGGCCCTCATGAAGGAGCGCGGGATCCCGATGGCCCCGCCCCTCGGCACCCCGAGGGTCCCGTGCCTGAATATGCCGGCCACGGAGTCGATGAACTCGCCGGCGCTGGCCTGCTCATACGGCACGACCAGCAGGAGCATCGACAGGCAGTTGAGCGCCGCGAGCAACCTCTCGTCTTCGGTGAACTGCAGGAGGAAGTCACGTACCGTGACGTCGTCGTACTTCGCGACGAAAGAGGGGGTCGCTCTTCTCACCCCGTCGAGTTCTTTGAGGAGGCCTGGCAGGCCGAAGGTCTTGAGCGAGCGCCTTGCGGTGTTCAGAACGTCCACCTCCATGCGCCGGCTGAGCACCGCCTTCGCGCCGTCGAGCATCGCCCCCGGGCTGTTCAACTTCTGGTGGAGGTAGAAGAAGCCGCGGTCGTTGTTCCACATGGTCTCGGACGGGTCGCGGATGAGCCACGGCTGCGCCACCCCGAGCTCGCGCGCCACTATGCCGTGCGGGCCGCTGGGCCCGCGGGCGAACATGTGTATGCCGGTGTCGACCAGGAAGCCGTTCTCCTCGTAAGTCGAGCACTTGCCGCCGATGAACTTGTTCTGCTCGAGCAGGGTGACGTCGTTCCCCCTGCTCGCCAGCAGCGCCGCGCACGAGCTGCCGCCCGGCCCGCTACCGATCACCACCACTTTCTTCATTTGCTCCTCCCTCTTACTCCCTGCGTGCCAGTCCTGTTCCCATGTTCCCAGGAGTCGTCCAACGGTTCGGGCCTGGCAACAGTCCATCTTTCAAACGCAACAAGGGACTTGACCCCTTGTTGCATTTCTATCTTTCGCAGTTCTTCCAGCCGGGCATGGCCACCATCATCACCCTGCCCGCGCGCGGCGACGTCGAGAGCATGGGCAGCGCGAGCTTGAGCTGCCGCTTGTGCAGCGCGTGGGGCACCGGCCGGGTGAGCTTCTTCAGGAAGTACGCCGGGGCGAACGAGGAGGTCGCGAGCTCGAACTCCGCGAGCGCTACCGACTTGTCCCTCACCGCGAGCGCGGCGATCTTGCCGGAGACCAGCGCCCCGTGCATCCCGAAGAACATGTACGATTCCATGCAACCGGCCAGGGTCCCGGCGAGTATCTTGTCCCCGGCGAAGAGCCTGGGGTTCCTCCTGCTCGCCGCGGGCACCGGGAACGTGAAATGCTCCCAGGAGTCGAACTCGATGCCCTCTGTCCTGTACATCTGCTCCTCGAACGCCTTGAGCGTGTCCCCTCCAATGGGGTCGCGCTGGAAGACGTGGGCCATCTGCATCCCGTTCATCGAGCTCGTGTACGCGTAGTCCCTGGTGTACCTGCCGTGGTAGATCATCACGTGGTTGTCGTCGCTGGCCGGTATGGTCTGCCTGGCGAGAAAATGGAACGAGGTCAGATACGGCGTCCGCGTGGCGTCGAACCCCTCGAAGTTCAACCCGGTGGCGATGATGGTGTCAGGCGGCATCTTCGCGATATCGTCGTTGGACCACACCGCCCGGCCGAACTCGAACCTGACGCCCTCTTCGAGCGCGAGGCCGTATAGATAGCTGTCAATGGAGGTCGAGCGCGGGCCCCTCTCGAACAGGTGCCCGGATATCGCGGCCATGTCGACGGGGACGACCTGGCCGTACACGACGGCGCCGCAGCGCTTTATCGGGGCCACCGCCGGGCCGACCTTGCCGGGGCTCAGGTCCAGGTCGATGTAGCGCTCGAGAGCCTCGAAATCCACCGGGGTGCCGCCGGCCGACGGGTGAAAGACGGGTGAGCCGCCGACCCTCGATTCCTTGTCCAGCACCACCACCTCGCGCCCGTCACGCCTCAGGTTTATCGCGGCTACGAGGCCGGCCAGTCCGGCCCCGACGACGATGTTCTCGGCCATCTCCACCCTCCACTTATCACACTAAACCCAAGTTGACAGTGCAATTAAACTACATAGTCAATTGACATATCAATCTTGTGAATTAATAATATGTTGCGCTGAATGTTGCGGGTGCGATGCACGTAGAAGAACCTGTCGTCGGTGGGACCTTGCTCCCGCAGCTCGACCGCAAACCGAAAGGAGCCGCAATGCCTTACTTCTCCGAGATCCAGCCTTTCTACGACGCGCTGGTCGAGCTGTTCAAGAGGCTCATGGAAGATCCGGCGATAAAGCAGAAAGCCGTTGACTCGAACCTCCTGGTCCATTTCGTGTACACCGACCCCGCGGGCGAGGTCTGGGTGGACTGCAGGAGCGACGAGGTAAAGGTCATCCCCGGCCCGATGGACGGGACCGCCGACGCCACCCTCAACATGGAGACCGACGTGGCTCACAGGTTCTGGCTCGGGAAGTTGAACCTCATCAAGTCGCTGACCTCCGAGGAGATAAAGTCCGAGGGGTCCGTCCCCAAGCTCCTCAAGCTCCTGCCGGTGATAAAGCCGGCTTTCAAGATCTACCCCGAGATACTTACCGAGATGGGCCTGGGGTCCATCGCAGACGTCTAGAGGCAGTCCGAAAGCGGCCTGAAGCCCGCCGCACAAGACCTGGAGGAGCGCATGAATCTAAGCGCGGTAAAAGAACTCAAGAGGCTGTTGGGTGACGCCAACGTGCGCGAGGGGGCCTCCGCCCTGAAACCGTACTTCGGCGGCGCCGACCCCGGGGGAGACCTGGTGGTCGTCACCCCTACCGACGTGAACGGCCTGTCCGACGTGGCCAACCTCTGCTTCGAGAACGGCATATCGCTCTTCTCGGTCAAGCGCAAGCGTCACGACGGCAAGCTGCTCGGCAGCAAGGGCGTCCTGGTCGACATCGCCAGGATGGACAAGATCAAGATGATCGACTTCCAGAACCTGACCGCCTACGTCTACGGCGGGGTCACCTTCGACCAGCTCTCGAAAGAGCTCGCCAAGGAGAACCAGCGCCTGCTCTACCCGGTTGCCGGCACCTCCCCCTCTGTCCTGCGCAGCTACATGGACAGGGACATCCTCATGGGCGAGGGCGGGTACCGCCACCCCAACATCTCGGTGTTTCACGCGATGATGGCCGACGGGGAGAAGTGGGTGTCCGGCTCCCAGCAGATGACCGACGAGGGGCACGCGGATTTCCGGGAGGACCAGGGCCCGCAGTTCTCGCAGTTCTTCGGGGCGTCGGAGGACATCTACGGCATACCCTACTACGGCCTCGTCTACACGTACCCCAACCGCGAGGAGCGGCGCCTTGTCGCGTTCGCCTTCGACGAGCTGGAGCCGGCGAAAGACCTCCTCTACAAGGTTTCCCGCGCCGAATGGTGCTTCGAGTCGTTCGCCGCGAACGATACATACCTCTCGGCGATACTGGCGGACGGCAAGGCCGGTGACATCGACAAGATGAAGAACGAGCTCTCACCCTGGACGGTCGTCTTCACCATGGAGCACTACAAGGACCTGGTCGACCTCTGGGAGCGATACATAAAGGAGGCCGCCGACGAGCGCGGCGGCAGGCTGCTCTCAGGGAAGGTACCCGAGATGTGCGAGGGGGCGCTCGGAAAGCCGTGGAACGTCTACGACCGCGATTTCGTCAAGGGCCGCTGCACCACGGTGGAGTGCTACCAGTACTTCAGGAACGTCAGCGACACGTTCTCGGTGATGGACGAGCAGTTCTCGTCGGGAGGGTTCAAGCCGGAGGAGGTCGGGAAGATAGTGGTGCCGGTCTACTTCGGCGCGAGCGCATACTGTGAGGCCGACGTCTACGCCCCCGCCGGCGAACAAGGCCCGGTCGACGAGACCTGCCTGAAAGCTTACGAGGCACTGATGGACGCCCACGCGTTCATCGACCACCCGACCGGAAAGGTGGCCGACGCCCTGTTCTCACGAACCGAGGCCTCGTACGTCAACATGCTCAAGCTTTTCAAGAAGACCGTGGACCCCAAGGGAATCATGAACCCGGGCCAGCTACTGGAAGGAGTCTAGGTTATGAAGCGCCAGATAACGGCCAAGCGCGAGACGCTGGCCGAACTCAGAGAGGACTTCTCCCTCTGCGGCAAGTGCAAGCTCTGCCAGGCGGTTATGGCCCAGCAGTGCGAAGACCCTCGCTTCTGGCGGAACTGCCCCTCGGGTACCCGCTTCCGCTACGAGGCTTATTACGCCCCGGGCAAGCTCGAGATGGCGCGCTGCCTCGACCTGGTTGAGATCGAGCCCGACGACGCCATGCGGCACGCGGTGTACACCTGCATGATGTGCGGTTCGTGTGACGACCGCTGCTATCCGGTGAAGCAGCTGCATCCCCTGTGGGTCCTCCAGCTCCTCCGCGAGCAGGCGGTAGATGACGAGTGGGCGCCTCTGGAGTGGTTCTCGGAGATGCTCGACAACGTCGAGAAGACCGACAACCCGTACGGCGTGGCGGCCGACAAGCGCGTCGCCTGGGCCAAGGGCCTCAAGGTCAAGGACGCCCTCAAGGAGAAGGTCGATTACCTGCTCTTCGTCGGGGACGACTACGGGAGCTTCGACGAGCTCGCGCCCCGCATGAAGGCCGTGGCTAAGGTCCTCGAGAAAGCCGGGGTGGATTTCGGCACCCTCGGGACAGCCGAGGTCTCCTCCGGGAGCGCCCTGTTGATGATCGGCGACCGCGACTACTTCGAGACGCTGGCGGCGGCCAACATAGAGAACTTCGAGAAGGCTGGGGTCACGAAGGTGGTGACCGCCGACCCGCACGCGTACACGGTCCTCAAGGAGGAATACACGAAGTCGTACGACATGGAGGTTGTCTCGTTCGCGGAGCTCGCCGCCGGGCTCATCAGGGACGGCAAGCTCAAGCCCTCAAAGGACGTCAAGGTGAAGGCCGTCTACCACGACCCGTGCCGGCTGGGCCGGAGGCAGGGCGTCTTCGACGAGCCGCGCGAGGTGCTGGCGGCCGTCCCGGGCCTCGAGCTGCTCGAGTTCGAGCGCAACCGCAAGAACTCGCTGTGCTGCGGGGGCGGGGGCTCGGTGTCCTTCTGGGAGCCCGAGTTCGCGCGCTGGGTGACCAGGGAACGGCTGTTCGAGGCCGAGCACGTGGGGGCCGACGCGATAGTGACCTCCTGCCCCATCTGCGTGAGGTTCTTCGAGGACGCCGTCGCCGAGAAGAAATCCAAGATGAAGGTCTACGACCTCGCCGAGATACTCGAGAAAGCGCTTTAGGAGGCTCCTGATGGCAACAAAGAGCAGGATACGAGCAGAACGCAACGCGAGGCGGGTCGTGCAGAGGCCGCTCGTGATGGAGAAGGACCCTGTGCACAACCGCGAGGAGAACCTGAAGAAGGCGCTCGAGGCGCTGCAGGAGGCCCTCGGCAAGGAGTGGGCCACCGACTCGCCGTCCATACTGTGCGGCTACGCCCGCGACCAGAGCATGACCCCGGCGTCCTACCCGCACATCATCTGCATGCCCGGGAGCGTCGAGGACGTTCAGAAGGTCTACCAGATAGCGAACGAGTACCTGATAGACGTCCTCCCCTACGGCACCGGGCTCACGACGGCGGGCCTCTGCCTTCCACCCTACGGGGGCATCATCGCCGACCTGCGGCGCATGGACAAGATAGTGGAGATCGACGGTGAGTGCATGTTCGCCACCATCGAGCCGGGGGTGAATTACCTGGAGCTGCAGGCGGCGGCGCAGAAGGTGGGTTGCAGGCTGCTCAATCCCTCGACCGCCGCGACCGCCGGCGTGCTCAGCAACCACCTGTTCTGCAATATCAACACCATGGCCTCCAAGTACGGCTTCGGGATGGACAACATCGTCGACGTGGAGGCGGTGCTCCCTACCGGAGAGATACTGCGGACGGGCGCGATGTCGTACGGCGCGGTCAAGGGCGCGGTGCAGGGCCCGGGGCCGGACGTCTCGACACTCTTCAGGTACGCGTTCGGGACCCTCGGAACCGTCACCAAGATGACCATCCGCCTCTACCCCGAGGCGCCGTTCCACCAGCAGGTGTTCCCCGCCTACGAGGAGGACAAGCTCGAGGTCTTCGCTGAGGCCCTCTACGACGTGGCGCAGGACAACCTGTCCCTGGAGCTAGCGCACCTTATGAATTCGTTCTACGGCATCTTCATCGGCGATAACAACGCCGAGGCGAGCAAGGTGGCCGAGCTCATGCCGCGCCACAACCTCCTGACCATCTTCGGAGGCGAGACCCAGGAGGAGGCCGACCTCAAAGCCGAGGTGACACAGCGGATGCTCGAGGAGCGCTACCCGTTCTTCGACTACCTCCCCAAGGAGGCCATCGAGGACATGACCGAGGAGAATGAGTTCGTCAACATGGAGAAGTGGGTCAAGTACTTCAACGTGACAGTGCGGGTCCAGCGGGTGCGCGGCTCGTTCATCATCGGCGCCCTCATCGACAGGCTGAACAACATGGTGGGCATAGAGAAGGGCATGCGCGACAACTGCACGAACCAGATCGGCACCACCGACGACTCGCTCGCCCCGGACGACGCCTCGACCTACCTCCAGCCGTACCACATGGGGCGCTCGGCCTACATGGAGTACGACGTCTACACCAACCAGGCGGACAAGGACGACCTCATCCGCATCCAGCTCGGCTGGTACCGCGCCACGTTCGGCGCCATGGCCCAGGGCATGATAATCGCAGCCGGCGCCGGCGCGCTCATCAAGGGCGTACTGCCGATGATGGACATGGGAATGGCCGCCGCCATGCCGAACCTGGTGCCGCTGATGGAGGCGTTCACCAAGGTGAAGAAGGCGGTGGACCCCAACAACGTGGCGGCCCGCCGCTGGGAATACGAAGACGAGTGCATGAAGAAGTTCATCATGTTCTAGAGGACTGCCCGCGGCGCCGGCTCCCGCCGGCATCCAGCGGACCCCGAGGTCCGCGCCGCGTGGCTACGGAGGGTGTATGGGAAGGCTCGTCAGGCGGGTGTGGCGCAGGCGCGGCGCGTTCGCGCTGCTCGCCGCGGCGCTGGTCGCCGGCCTCGCAGGCTTCCGCTGCGCGGTGTCACTCGACGAGGGCACGGTCATGCACCTCAGGAAACAGCTTCGCGAGGCGTCCCGCATGCCGGGGCGCCTCCTCACGTAGACCCGCAGGCCGTACGTCGATCGAACGGGAGGCGACATGGGTGGAGAGTACGGTTCTAAGGAAGTCGTTGTCGTAGGCGCCGGGCTCTCGGGCCTGACCGCCGCTCTGAACCTCGCGCGGGACGGCAAGGAGGTCACCGTCCTCGAGAAGTACGGCAGGGCCGGGGGGATACCGCTGGCCCACCCCGCGGTCGACGTCACCCCCATGGAGCCCGACAAGCTCGGCAGGTTCATCGGGGTGGAGCTCAAGGAGCCGTACGTGAGCTTCTGCCGGGAATTCCCAGTGTACTTCTTCGGCCACAAGGTCGACATGAACTCCGAGATCATAAACCTCCACTGCGTGGAGAGGGGCCACCGCAAGACGGCGCTCGACCACTACCTCTACGAGCTATGCCTGGAAGCGGGCGTGAAGTTCGAGTTCGACCACCCGCTGGTGAGCCAAGGTGATTTCGCGGCGCTCCCCATCGATTCGGTCATCGCCACCGGCCTCTACTTCGAGGCTTTCGAGGCGCTCAACATGCCGTACGTCAAGGTCTTCGGCTACCTCGGCAAGGGCAAGTACGAGAAGGACTACCCCACCTGCAGCGTGTGGTTCCACGACTACATCCTGGAGTACGCCTACTACGGCGCTGCGAACGGCGCCATCTTCTGCCTCTATTTCGCCCGCGAGCCTGTGAAAGAGAGCGAGTTCGATGAGTTCCAGGAGAAGATGCTCATGGGCCAGCAGGGCATGGAGTGCCAGCGGTGGGACTACTACGAGGGCCTCGTGCCGACCGCCGCGTTCAACACTCCGAGGCTGTTCGCCGGGGACAAGATACTGGCAGGCACCCTCTCCGGAATGATAGATCCGTTCGCCCTTTTCGGGGTGCACGGCTCGCTGGTGTCGGGGAAGATAGCCGCCATCGCGCACAGGGACAAGGCCGAGGCGTACGCGCTGTTCAAGGAGTACACGCGCTACTACAACCGCAACCTGCTCATAAGGCGCGTCTTCAACGCGACCCCGATAGCCATCAGGAAACTGATGGGGCCGCAGATCGAGTTCACACAGAAGTACCCGCAGGCCTTCAAGAAGCCGATGAACGACATCTTCAAGGGTCTTCCCGGATACATGCGGCTGCCGGCATGAGCGCCGCGGATCACTGACAGGGGGAAAGCATGGCCAGGGAAAAAGAGGTGACAATAGTCGGAGCCGGGCTCTCCGGCCTGATAGCCGCCATCAACCTCGCCCGCGAGGGCCACAAGGTTAGGATCCTCGAGCGGGAGGCGCGCATCGGGGGCCTCCCGGTGTTCCGTCCCGACCCCGCCGGAAGCTGGTTCGACGTACCCGCGCTGAACCGGTGGACGGGGGTGGACCTGAGCCCATCGGTGAAGCTCATTGACGAGGCGTTCATGTACGCCTACGGCAAGCGGTACCTGATGCCCATGAAATCATCCATCGGCATGTACATGGTGGAGAGGGGGTCGCGCTCGACCTCCATAGACACCCACCTGATGAACGAGGCGCTGGCGCTCGGGGTGGATATCCAGTACAACCAGATGCTGCTCACCCAGAGCGATTTCGCGAAGCTCCCGCCCGACTCCATCATCGCCACCGGGCTCTGGCAGGAAGCTTACGACGCGCTCAACATACCCTACGAGGCTCTGTACGGCTGGTTCGCGAAGGGCACCGTCCCGCACGACAGAACCACGGTCTCGCTCTGGATGGACGACTTCACCAAGGACTACGCGTTCAACTGCACCATCAACGGGGTCTGCTTCGCGCTGCTCTTCCAGAGGAAGGCCCCGCTGAAGAAGGACGGCAAGAAGAAGTACGAGGAGCTCCTGTTCAAGAACGAGGGCGTCGAGCTCCCCGGCTGGGACGACCTGGAGGGCGGCTGCTGCCCCGTGGGGAGCATCAGGAACCCGCGCCTCTTCCATGGGACCAAGATCCTGTCCGGCACCATCGCCGGCGTCATCGACCCGTTCCTGTTCTTCGGGATGCTCGGGGCGCTGGTCTCCGGCAAGATAGCCGCCGTGGCCATCGAGGACAAGGCGGAAGCCTACAGGCTGTTCCGCAGGGCGACCTGGACTTTCTACCCGGGGTACGTGAACAAGCGCGTCTTCAACATGGTCCCGCACCCGGTAAGGAAGCTCGCGCTCCAGGCGGCGCTTCCGCTCCTGCCCAGGGTGGAGGACATCGCCATGAAGCGCATCGCCAACTTCACGCCCGGCTGGCGCGTGATCCAATAGGGGTCAGACCATTTTCGTTCCGTTAGCCCCATTATCAACACCTTCAACAGGCCGGAGGTCCGCGAGGGTGAAAACAAGGAGCCGCAGATGTCTGACGTGACCGTTGTTGGCGCCGGCCTCGCCGGGCTGGTCGCCTCGATCAACCTCGCGAGGAACGGCCACGAGGTCACCGTGCTCGAGCGGGAGAACCGGGTCGGGGGCATGCCCGAGTTCCGTCCCGACCCCGCTGGCAGCTGGTTCGACCTCGACGCGATAAAGCGCTGGACCGGGGTGGACATCAGCCCGTCAGTGAAGGTCATTGACGAAGCCAACGTCTACGCTTACGGGAGGAAGTTCAGCCTGCCCCTGAAAGCCCCCCAGAAGCTCTACATGGTCGAGCGAGGATCGAGGTCCTCCTCGATAGACACCCTGCTCACGGACCACGCGGTCGCTGCGGGCGTCGAGATACGGTACGGCCACCCGGTGTGGAGCCAGGACGATTTCGCCAGGCTCCCGGCGAACACCATCGTGTCCACCGGCCTCCAGGTGGAGACGTACCAGGCACTCGGGATCCCTTATGCGCCCCTCTACTTCTGGTTCGCCAAGGGGACCGTCCCGCACGACAGGACTGTGGTCAGCATGTGGTTCGATGACTTCTCGAAGGACTACGCGTTCAACTGCTCGGTAAACGGGGTGTGCTTCTCGCTCCTGTTCCAGCGTGACTACCCGCTCAGGCGCGAGGCCAAGGACAGGTACGCCGGCATGCTGGCTGAGGCCGAGGAGATGGAGCTCGAGACGTTCCACGACTTCGAGGGCATGGCCTGCCCGGTCGGCAGCATAAGGAATCCCCACCTGTTCCACGGCAACAAGATACTGGCCGGGACGCTCTCCGGCGCCATCGACCCGTTCCTGTTCTACGGCATGCTGGGGGCGCTGGTCTCCGGCAGGATCGCGGCGATGGCGGTCGAGGACAAGGGCGAGGCCTACGCGGCCTTCAGGAAGGCGACCTTCCCGTTCTACGCGACCTACGCCGCGAAGAAAGCGATGACGCACGTCCCGGACGCCGCGAAGAAGGCGTTCCTGCAGGGAGCGCTTCCAACTCTTCCCCTCATTGAGCGGCTCGCGCTGTTCATCCTGTCGAGGAACACCCCGGGCTGGGTGCTCATCCAGTGAGGTCCTGATTTGTACGACGTGATCATCATCGGTTCGGGGATAGGGGGCCTGACGGTGGCCGACCTCCTCTCGCAGAGGGGAAAGAAGGTCCTCGTGCTCGAGCAGAGCGGCCGGCTGGGCGGCTGCTGCGCCACCTACGACCTGAACGGCCACCGGTTCGACGTGGGCGCCATCTTCATCCTGTACAAGGAGCTCTACGAGCGGTTCTTCGAGATGCTCGGACTGCGGCTCTCCGACTACATCGAGATGAAGCTCATGGACCCGGTCTACGACATGCGGTTCAGGGACGGGTCGGACCTCCTGCTCCCCATGGACCCGGTCGAGAGCGCCGACGTCATCGGCTCATTCGCCCCGGGCGACCGTGAGGGGTGGCTCGCGTTCTGCCGCGACATGAAGAAGGTATGGGGCGCCGCGAAGGTCCTGGTGGACAGGCCGTTTCCCCCGCTCGAGAAGTTCGGGACCCCTTTCCACCTGGCGAAGACGTTCGCGAGCCTCAAGCTCATGTCCGCGATCCCGGCCCTGCTGGCGGTCGCGCTCACCAACCAGGACGCCGTTAACCGGCGCTACATGAAGGACCCCAAGGCGCTGACCATCGTGTCCTTCGAGAACCTGTTCGCCGGGATACCGGCTGACCGTATCAACGGGCTGTTCGCGGTGATGAGTTACCTCTCCCACGAGGGATACTGGTACCCGAAGGGCGGCATGGGAGCGGTCCCGGCGGCGCTCGCCCGCATCGCCGAAGATAACGGCGCCGAGATCCGGATGAAAACGCTGGTAAAGCGCATTGCCATCGAAGGGGGGCGCGCGGTCGGTGTCGAGACCTCCGACGGAGAGCGCATCCCTGCCGGCGCGGTGCTGTCGAACGCCAGCGCCATACCGACCTACCTCGACCTCGTCGGAAAGGAGAACCTGCCTGCCAGGTTCGCGCGCGCCATCGAGGGGTATTGCATCTCGATACCGGCCCCGATGGTCTACTTCGGGCTTTCGCGGAAACCCGAGGCGATAAGGTGCCACTTCACCGTGATGGTGCCCCCGCCCGAACAGCTGAACGCGTACTGGGACGAGTATTACGGGCAGGGGCTCATGCCGCCCATCGAGGACCTCCCCCACGGCCTGATATGCCCCAGCATGACGGACCCGGAGCTCGCCCCGGAGGGCAAGTTCAGCCTCGGCCTCCTGTCCGCCGGGCCCTACCACCTGAAGCACACGACGTGGGACGAGCTGAAGCCCGGCTTCATGGACGAGGTCGTCTCGTACCTGGACAGGGGGCTCCTGCCAGGCCTGCGCGGGACCATACAGGACCGTGACATGCGGACACCGCTCGACTTCGAGCGCGAGCTCCTCCTGCCGGAGGGAGCCATCTACGGGCTCGAGATGAGCGTGCCCAACCTCGGGCCGTTCAGGCCGTCATGGAGATCGCCGGTCATCAAGGACCTCTACCTGGCCGGAGCTAGCACAAACCCCGGCGGGGGCGTTCCACTGGTGATGATGTCGGGGATAAACGCGAGCGCCTGCATGGTGAGAGACAAGAACTGGTAACGCAAAATCGGGGTCAGGTCACTTTGTTGCAGAATTGCTAGACTTCGATTCGAACGCGGTCCCGGCACCGCCGGGCCGCGCTCGAAGACCGCTCAGAAGGAGTCGTGAATGGGAACTCGAGTTGGGATAGTCGGAGTAGGGCAGACGTACCACGCGTCTCAGAGGCTCGACGCCTCGGGCGTGGAGCTCATCGCCGAGGCGGTCACGAGGGCGCTGGACGACGCGCAGATATCAATGTCCGACGTAGACGCCTTCGTCATAGGCAACATGGACCACTTCGAGAACATCAACTACGTCGACATGTGGGCCACCGACGGCCTCGGCTCCTTCATGAAGCCGGTCTTCAAGCTGACCACCGGGGGGACCACGGGCAACACGGTGGCCGCCGCGGCCTACTACCACGTGGCGAGCGGGCTGTTCGACGTGGTGATGGCGGTCGGCTGGGAGAAGAACTCGGAGTCGGACACCCAGGCGGCCATCGCCACCTGCGCGAACCCCGTCCTCGAGCGCGACGCCTTCGCCGGTGCCATAGGGCCGCTGGCCACCGAGTACTCGATGTACATGGACGCGTTCGGCGCTACCGAGATGGACGCGGCGATAGTCGCCGCCCGAGATCGCAACAATGCCCTCAACAACCCGTACGCGCACAACCGCATGCACGTGACCGTCGAGGACGTCCTGAACTCCCCCATGCTCGCTTTCCCGATAAAGTTCCTCGACATGTGCCCGCGGTCCGACGGCTCCTGCGCCGTCATTTTCGCCTCGGAGCACAGGGCGAAGAAGCTCGCTCCTCAGCCGGCGTGGGTCCACGCCTCGGTGGTGCGCCACGACTTCGCCTACCTCGGCGACCTGGAGTGGACGCGCCTGCACACGCTCGAGTCTGCCTCATCCGCGGCTTACAAGTATGCCGGCATAACAAATCCCCTGAAAGAGTTCGACGTTGCCGAGCTCTACCTGCCATGCTCGACCTGCGGAGTGAAGTGGATGGACTCCCTCTGGATGTGCGACCGGGGCCAGGCGCCGAAGCTCGTACAGAGCGGGGCGACTCACATGGACGGCACCATGCCGGTCAACCCCTCCGGCGGCGTCATCTCCACGAACCCGATCGGAGCGACCGCCATGATACGGGTGGGCGAAGCCGCCTGGCAGGTGATGGGGCGTGCCGGTGACAGGCAGGTCCCGGGAGTCAGGAAAGCCCTGTGCACCGGTTACGGGGGCTGCGCCTGGTCCAACGTGATGATACTCGGCTCCGACCTCCCGTAGTCAGCCCCCGCGGTCTCAACCGGGGCCCCTCTTAATGTACTTGCGGCCGTAGTACGCGTCTGCAAGGGCGCCCACCGACCTCTTCAGCACTCCGAGCCGGGTCGGATAGAAATAGTCCGAATCAAGCCACCCCTTTTCCGAGTAGTACTGGAAGTCCCTGGCGCTCTCATCGAGTGTGTACTTGACACTCTGCCGGCCCATCCTGAAACCCATCAGCATGAGCATGCTCGGTGCATGGTCGCTCGGTCTGGACAGTGCCTCGTAGAACTTCCTGCTCTGCGTGGAAATGGCCTTGTCGCGCTTGCGCTGCTCCTTCTCCGTCATCGGCTCGAGGGCCGTCGCGCAGGTACCCTTCACGACGTCGAAGCCCAGGCACATCCCGAGGAAATTGAGGTACCTGACTATCTTCCCACCCCCATGGAAGCCCTGGACGATCACGCTCGTGAAGGCCCTCCCGTGGAATCGGGGGCGGTGGCACATGAAGCCGAGCCGGTCGAGGAACGCTTTCAATACCGCGGAGACCTGGAACGAGTAGTTCGGCGAAGCGAAGACCACGCCATCGGAGGCCATGATCTTCTCGATGACGGCGTCCCTGTCGTCCTTCAGGGGACAGTACTCCTCGCCCTTCTCGAAACAAAGCTTGCATCCCCTGCACATCTCGATACGGTAGTCCGTCAGGTGGACCATCTCGCACTCGACGTCCCCGAGCGCTTCCAGCCTGTCAAGCAACTCGCGGACCGCCTCGTACGTATGCTTTTTGCGAGGGGTACCGATGAACGCGGTCACTTTCTTCAAACTGATTTCCTCCTCCCGTCAGCACCGGGTCCTGTTCCGTCAAGGACTGTATCAGGTGATAAGCGGTTCAAGGAATAGGACTTGCCCCTATCTTACTCGCGGCGGAGGAACTCCTCTGCGAGCTCGCGGTAAGCCTGCGATACGGGATGGCTGCGCGCGTACATGACCATCGGTTTCCGGTGCAACGGCCCCTCGGCGACCTTGACGCTCTTCCTGATGATGGTGTCGTACACCTTCCCGCCGTAGCGTTCGTGCAGCTCGCTGAGCACATCAGCGGCTATGCGGGTGTTCGTCTCGTAAGCGGTCGGCACTATCCCCGCGATCTCGAGGTCGAAGTTGTACGCGTACCTGATGTCGTCGATTATCTCCAGCAGGGTGTTGAGCCCGGCCAGAGAGTACGGGTAGCACTGGATGGGGATGATGATGCCGTCGGACGTCGACAGCGAGTTGACCGTCAGCAGGTTGAACGCCGGCGGGCAGTCGATGAACACGTAGTCGTAGTTGTCCTTCACCTCGTGGAGCTTGTCGTGCAGGATGCCGTGGCGCTCGGGCCGCTTGTCGATGTTTATGTCCACCTTTGACAGGTCCAGGTTGGCAGGCGCTATGTCGGCGTTGGGGATGACCGACGGATGGATGACCTCCCTGAACGAGACCTCCGGGTAGAGAAGGACGTCCCCCATCCCCGGCCTGGAATCTCCGGGGTCCAGGCCGACCCCGAGGGTCAGGTTGCCCTGGTAATCCATGTCGACCAGCAGGATGGTCTTGCCCTTCTCGGACAGCGCCCCGGCGAGGTTGACGCAAGTAGTGGTCTTGCCAACTCCGCCTTTCTGGTTCGCGAACGAGATTACGTGGTGCTTCACCGGCGACCTTCCATGCCCTGGACCGGGGGAAGGTAATTATAATGCATCAGGCCCGTGTCGCGCATCGTACGCCAGGGGAAATACATACAGCCGGGCACTGTATGGGCACGATGCGCGGCACGGGCCCGCCTCGCTTCAGTCCCTTTTCAATAATCGACGGCCATGGTCTCGAACCCGCCGGCGGGATACCGGCGGCGCCCCCGGGTCACAAGTACCGCTGCCAGCCTGTCGCAAGTAGCAGCAACAAGACAATCATCAAGCCCAGGCTCGTTTCGACCGCCATCAGTGAAGTAACGTCCGGCAAGTACAGCCACCTCCCTGTCGACCGGCACGACCTCGAATGACTCGATCAGCCCCTCGGTCCGCTCCCGCGCCCCCTCGCTCGACGCCGCCATCACCTCGGCGGCGCTGACGGCGCTGAGGTGAAGGACGCCGGCTTCCGCAGCGTCCTCCAGCGCCGAGCGGGCGCCCTCGATGCCTTTCAGGAAATCTATGAGGATGTCGCTCTCGACTACCAGGTCTTTCGTCTGTTCCCCCTGACCTCAGGCCTCGGCGGGCTTCCACGCCCCGAAGTACTCGCCCAGTGCGGCGCTGACCCTGATGCGGGCGAGCTCCCGCTCGAGCGCCCTGGTGACCACCTGGCTCCTCTGCTTGGGAGGGACCAGGCGCCTGAGCTCCAGGACCAGCTGCTCCGGGAGAAGGAAGTTCGCCTGCCTCTTCGGTTCCCTGCTGGGGTACGAATCTGTAATCACTATATCATTTATATAGCGAAATAGCGATATTTGTCAATATCAAAATCATATAGAAATCTTCCGTCCAAATTGCTTTGGTCCCTGCACTCGGTTATCATTTCCCTTGCGCCTGCAGCCCCGCGCCGCAGGCCCGTGCAGTAGCTTCAGACGACCGCGAAAGCGGGACATCGCCTTGGCCACATTCGAGCCAATCCTGAAAGACAGATACGAAGTAATAATCATAGGTGCCGGCATAGGCGGGTTGACGGCTGCCGCCCTGCTCGCCAGGCAGGGTGTCGAGGTCCTGGTGCTGGAGAAGTCTGACCAGCCGGGAGGATGCTGCTCCTCCCTCAGGTTGAACGACTTCACGTTCGACAGGGCCGCGTCCGTCCTGCAGGGATTCGGAGAGGTCGGTTTCCACGTCATGCGGACTGTCTTCGACTTCCTGGGCCAGCAGGTCGAGTTGACGCCGAGGGACAGCGCCTACTCGATGCTCTTCGGTGAGCAGCGCGTTGACTTCCACCGGGACCGGCACGCCTTCACCGCGGAGCTCGGCGCGCTGTTCCCCCAGCAGGCGGGGAGCATCCTGGCCTACATAAGGGAGCTCGAGCACCTGTACCACGCGGTGCTCGACTGTTCCGGCCCCCTGCGGCCTGCCAGCGACGAGCCCTCCCTCCTGCGCCTTGGGCTCTTCGCCCGCCACCCCGCCAGCTTCACGCGCGTCTCCCGTGCGCAGAGAACGAGCTCCGAAAGGCTCATCGCCCGCCAGGTTGACGACCCCGCGGTACTGGCCTTCTTCGAGGCGGATGCCGTCTACAACACCGGGTACGGCATGTCCGAGTTATCGGCCCCACACGCCGCCCTGACCGTTATCGACCGCCACGTCGGGGGCACCCATCACGCGATCGGGTCCGCGCAGCAGGTGGCCGACAAGCTCGAGAAGAGCGTGAACGAGAGCGGCGGGCGGGTGGTCTACCGAACCGCGGCGGAGCGCGTTCTCGTCCGCGAGGGTCTGGTTGTGGGGGTGCAGCTGGCCGACGGGCGGAGACTCAGGGCCGACACGGTGGTCGCGGACGTGTCCTCGAGGGAGCTCTTCGGTCACCTCCTGCCGGTGGAGCACCTCAAGCCGATGACCGCGGAGTGGGTCCAGACCCTGGAGCCGGCCCAGGGGGTCATCTCGCTCTACCTCGGCGTTCCCGAGAAGGCGGTACCCGAAGGCTTCAATCCCAATACTGTGATAGTCGACGACCCTGAACGCGACCCCGGCGGCTTCATCTCGGTGGCCGTGCCGTCGCTCTTCGACCCCAACCTGTCCCCCGAGGGGTTCCACTCGGTGACCGTCCATGCCGTCTGCAATCCCGCGCCCTGGCCCTCCCCGAGGGACCCGCGGTACCTCTCGGAGGAATATATGAGCCTGCGCGAAGACGAGGTGTCCCGGGTCGTCGACAGGCTCGAGCCTTTCCTCCCCGGGATCATGGACCAGGCCGTTGTCAGCGCCGTAATAACACCCACCTCGTTCGAGCGCGTCCTGTCAAGAGAGAAAGGCTCGCTGGCAGGGCCCAGGGTCCCGGGCCAGCTGGTGCCCGCGGGCCTCCCCGGAGCGGTCACCGAGGTGAAGGGGCTGTTCATGGCCGGCGATTCGACGTTCTTCGGGAGAGGGGTCGCCGAAGTCACAGCATCCGGTATACACTGCTCGCTCGCGGCCACGAGGCACCTCGGCCTGCGCGCGCCGAGGTTTTTCGGCACCGGGGAGAGCTTCGTACTGGAGACGGTGCCGGTGCGCCCCGAGATATCCGGGGACGCCGTGGTGGACTCCATCTCGGCCGTGCTCGAGTCACACCGCTGCCTGAGATGCGAGGACTCTCCTTGCAGGAGCGCCTGCCCGGCCGACGTGGACATCCCTAACTTCGTCAGGCGGCTCGGCGCCGCCGACTTCTCGGGCGCCGCCCGGCTCATCAGGGAGACCAATCCCCTGGGAGAGGTGTGCGGGCTGGTCTGCCCAGCGGCGAGCCTCTGCGAGGGCGCGTGCAGGCGCCGGGAGTTGGACACCGCGGTCAGGATAAGCCAGCTGGAAGCGTTCACCTGCGGCTACACACCAGGCCCCGAGGGCTGGCCGGAGCCGTTCAGGGGACCCAGGCGCGAGGGCGACCGGATCGCAGTCATCGGCTCCGGGCCGGCGGGGCTCTCATGCGCCTACTACCTGGCGATGGTGGGCTGCAACGTAGAGGTCTTCGAGGCTGATTTCGAGGCGGGTGGCCTCCCCTCCGTCGCGATGACCGACTCCCGCCTCAACCGCCAGGTGCTCCTGCGCGAGATAGAGGGCGCCATGTCATCCGGTATCGAGTTCCGGGGCAACACCTCCTTCGGGGAGGACATAAACCTCGAGTACCTCTGGCGCGAGGGTTTCCAGGCGGTCTTCATCGCGGCAGGCATGCGCTCCGTCCGCCAGCCCAGGGTGCGCGGGCTCGACCTCCCCGGGGTGATAGACGCTCTGTCCTTCCTCAGCGCGGCCCGAAGGCGGGTTAAGAGAGAGATGACCCCGAGCGTCGCGGTCCTCGGGGACAGCAACATGGCCGTCGACTCCGCCCTGCTGGCCCTCGAGCTGGGGGCCGGGGACGTCTACCTGGTCTCCCCCGGCAGGCTCGAGGAGTTCGAGGCCGCGCCGCAGCGCCTCCAGGAAGCCGGGGAGCGCGGAGTCCAGGTCCTGGCCGGCCGCCGCGCGGTGGAGATACTCGGGGAAGGGCGCGTGGAGACCATACGCGTACCGCTCGGTTCCTCGAGGGAAGCCGAGGAGGGCGGCGGTCCTCCGGGGACTCTCGAGGTAGGCACGGTCATCGTTGCGGGCGCCCGCGAGATAGCGACAGACCTCGAGGAGTACCTGGCCGGCCAGGTCAGGATGGACGCGGATGGAGCCATCGAGGTCGACCCGGACACCTGCGCAACGTCGCGGGTCGGTGTGTTCGCGGGCGGCGAGATAGCGGGCGGCGAGGGGCTGGTGGTCTCAGCCGTCGGGCAGGGACGGCGTGCCGCCGCGGCGATAGTGAAGTACCTCAAATCCAGGTCGGCGGGAGCTCCCCGGCAGGCGCCTCAGGCCCCGCCCCCGGAGAATTCCTGATCGAGCGCCCTCAAGACCCCGAGGGCGACCTCACCGGTCCTCCGCAGCCCTTCACGGTTTATCCTGTCGGCCGAGTCGGATGCACGGTGGACGTAGGTGGTCGCGGATACAAAGCCGGCGACCTCGAAGCCGTGCTTGCACCACGGCATGTGGTCGGCCGCGGCGCCGACCGGAAGGAAGATGCCCTTCAGCTCGAACCCCATCTCCTCCGCTGCCGCCCTGGCAAGCCTGTTCAGCTTCTCGCTGGTGTACCGCGGGGGGATCTCGAAGCCCGTGTTGAGCGATACGGTTCCCGCGGGCGAGAACGGCATATCGAAGTTGAGCATGTAACAGGGGCCGGTCCGCAGCTCGTCGCCGTGGGCCAGCATGTAGACGATGGAGCCGCACAGCCCCACCTCCTCGCACCCGAACGACAGGACCCTCACGTCGAAATGCTCGAGGGGCTGCGCGGCCAGCACCCTGCCCAGCTCCAGTATCACCGCCTCACCGGCTGCGTTGTCCAGAGCCCCGGGAGACCTGTTGCCGGTGAAGTTGAAGACCAGTGCCAGGAGGAAGAACGCCGGGATGAGCGAGACATAGAAGACCTCGGCGCTCCCCAGGACGTCCGGGCCGGCTGCCGCGGTTATGCCCAGCGCGACCAGTGCCGCCCCGAGGAAGACAGCGCTGAGGAACCCCAGTATGAAGAAAGTCGCGCGCATCACCACCGGCATCACCTGGCTCTTCGAGTCGTAGTGCGCGCAGAGCAGTATCACGCCCTTCGCGTCGGCTGCCCTGACATCGCCGATGACGTTCGCCGAGACCTCAGGGCCGCCTCTCGCAGCGAACCGCTCGAAGCCGCTCGACCACTTCAGCCCCAGGAATATCAGTGCCAGCAGCACCGCGCCGGTCACCGCAGTGAGCGGCGTTCCCCAAAGGTACAGGAGCGACCCCGCGATGCTCACCGCTGCAAGCATCAGGCAGAGCAGCGGAAGGACCACTTTCAGCGGAGCCGATGAGTAGTTGAACTCCTCGGTGCTCATCTCGAGCCCCGCGCCGCGGCCGGCGCCGAGCACGTATTCCCTCGCCTGCGCCTCCCCCGGACTGCCCGGGAGCCGCCGCATGGCGGAGAGCCTCTCGATGTGCTCGAACGCTCGCTGTCCGTCGAAATGCTCGTGCATGGCAAGCATTATATAAGAGAGTCAGGATGGGGTCTGACCTCATCCTGACTTCTGACACCGATGTCTAAAATGGATTGTAGTGCTGAACTAACCGGTTTTTTTTCGCTCTTGTTATTTGATAGACTTAATCGGCTCTTGCCCGGGAAGGGGCGGGAGAGGAAAGTGTAGGCACTTCGGAAAGGGATGGGATGTGATATGGAGATTCTGGACAAAGAGCGCAGGGTCTACGTCCTCGGCGGGGGGATATCCAAGTTCGCCGCCGAGCGTACGGACGGCAACATGCGCGACTGGATGAACGAGGCTGTGATCGAGGCGCTGGAGGATTCAGGCACGAAGATCGAAGACATCGAGCACAGCACCACCAGTTACTTCAGCGACCACTTCGACAAGCAGTTGAAGGCCGGGGCCATCTTCCACGACAACATCGGCATGTGCCCCAAGCCGAACGTGCGCGTCGAGGGCGGCGGCGGCACCGGCGGGCTGGCCATAAGGAACGCCTACGCCTACATCAAGTCCGGCCTCTGCGACTCGATGATAGTGTTCGGCGGAGAGAACATGGGGCGCCAGGTCCCCTCCGACGTGGCCCAGCAGTTCATAGCGCTCGCGTCGGACACCGACTGGGAGGTCCAGGTCGCGGGCTTCTACATCGCCTACTACGCGATGATGATGACCGCTCACATGGACAGGTACGGGACGAAGGAAGAGCAGTTCGCGACCATCAGCGTCAAGAACCACCGCAACGCGATGTACAACCCCAAGGCGCACTACCCGATGGACATCACGGTAGAGGACGTCATGAACTCCAAGATGATCACCTACCCGTACAAACTCCTCGACAACTGCCTGCTCTCCGACGGCGCGGCGTGCCTGGTGTTCTCCACCGAGGAGTGGGCTAAGAAGAACGCCAGGTCATGGGGCGCCAAGCCGACCATCGAGGTCACCGGCACCGGCTGCGGGACCGACTTCATGAGGATGGCCGACAGGCCGTTCCCCGATCCCGGCATCACGCACTTCAGGGGCAAGCAGTTCGGCTCTCAGCAGGCCTACAAGATGGCCGGCATCAAGCACCCGCGCGAGGACCTCGACTGCTTTGAGGTCCACGACGCCTACTCGGGCGTCGAGCTCGTATCGTACGAGGACCTCGGCCTGTGCAAGCCGGGCGAGAGCGGGAAGCTGGCCGAGAAGGGCGTCTTCGATCTCGGCGGTGACCTGCCGACCAATACATCCGGCGGCCTCATCGGCTTCGGGCACCCGGTCGGCGCCACCGGCCTCGGCCAGGGCGTCGAGGTGCTCCGCCAGCTGCGCCAGGAGGCGGACCCCAAGCGCCAGGTCGAGCTAAACTCCAAGCGCGGTGCCATGGACTCCCACGGCGGGACCGGCACGTTCTGCGCGATAAACATCTTCGAGAGGAGGGACTGATATGGGTCTCGAGCAGATCAACACACTCATGGAGGTCTTCACGGCCGAGGACCCCATGCCGTTCATGCACCCGGAGGGAGACCCCTGGAAGGACTTCCGCGAGGTGATGCGTCTCGAGTGGAAAATGGACTTCACCTACAAGCACGTCCTGGGGAAGTATTCCAAGTTCTTCATCGAGCTCGCGAACAAGAAGTTCGTGACGACCGAGTGCCCCGGCTGCGGCAAGGTCTGGGGTATCCCCAGGCCGGTCTGCGCCGACTGCCTGACCATCACGAAGTGGAAAGAGCTGCCCGGGACAGGCACGCTCGTCGGGTACTCCGTCTCCCAGTTCGTCCCGGCCTTCATGAAGGTCGAGATACCGTACGTGCTGTCGGTAGTGAAACTGGACGGCGCCGACACGCCGTTCACGCACCAGCTGCGCAACTACGGCGACTCGACCGATAACATAAAGGTCGGCATGCCGGTCAAGGTGGCCTACACCGAGGAGAAGGTCGACCACCCTCTCCTTCTGATGTACTTCGAGCCGGCGTAAAGCCCAAATATACTGCAACCACTGAGCCGGGGCTCTTCCAGCCCCGGCTCATTTGGGGTCAGACCATTCAGAACCCGGTGGAGCAGGTGCCGCCGGTCCGGTTGTTCCAGTAGACGGCACGTTCGCAGGCGACGGGAGAAGTCGCGGTCACCCTCGTGGAGAGGTTGCCCGTATGGAAGTCGTCGAGCCTCACGGTGCTGCGCGCGCCGGCCGCGAGCTCGAAACCGGTCAGCTCCTTTTCTCCCCCCTCGGTCATGGCGTAGACCCTGACCGTGGAAGGGACAGTGCCCGGGTTCTGCACGACCAGCCAGGTGTCGAAGCCGAAGTCGGTGCAGCCTTCCGCGAGGAAGACCTCCGTTGCGGGCGCCGTCATGCCTGAAGCCGAATGGCCGGCCCTGCCGCCCGGCACCCCCCAGAGCATCGAACGTTCCGCGACTATCGGGGTGCTCGAGTGGACCCTGGTCGCTACGTCGGTGTCCCCAAGTACGTCATTCACCTTCAGAGTAACCCTCCTGCCCGCCGGAACGGTGATGTTCTTCCTCGCGCTCCCGGCACCGGCGGCTGCCGGCGTCATGAAATCGAGGGAGACCGCCGCCTCGGAGCCGCCCGGGTTGAGGAAGGTAAGGTAGGTCTCGAACCCCCACCCGGTACACCCTTCAGCGAAGTACCAGTCGGCAGACGGAGCGGCGATGCCCATCGAGCCGGAACCGCCCCTGCGGCCGTTCCAGTACATGGAACGCTCAACGACCACGGGCGCGTCGGCAACGACCCTCGTGGCTACCTGGGATCCGGGGACCGTGTCCGCGGCGAACAGGGTCCTGCGTGTGTACGCCGGGACCGTGACGCTCGGGCCGGGGACCTCGCCCGATGGTGTCCAGTAAGTCAAGTGCGCCGTCGTATCCGCCGCCCCCGGGTTCAGTATCTCAATCCAGGTCTCGAAGCCGTCGGCGGTATGACCGTCCGCGAGATACCAATCCGTCGCGCCCGAATCGACGGCCGAGGCGCCGTGTCCCTCAATCCGGTCGCTCCAGTACATGGCCCGCTCGGCGTACACCGGCCGGTCGGAACCTACCCTTATCCCCGCGCTCAGTCCCCAGATATCGGAAGCCGCGTTGAACGTCATCCTTGAGCGCGCCGGGACCTGGACCGGGTCCTTGTTGCGGCCGCCCTCGTCGGTCATGTAGGAGAGGTAGACCGTGGCGGGCTGGTCGTTCGGGTTGGCCACGACCACCCAGGTCTGGAAGCCGTATCCGGTGCAGCCCTCGGCGAGAAACGACTCGTAGGGCGTAGCGACGGGCGGCTCGGAGTCCCAGCCGGTATAGACGTTCATCATCGCCGGGTCCATCGTGACCTGCTTCCCACCTGCGAGGAGGACGTCCCTTGTCGTCGACATCATCTGGTTGAACTGGTTCGCCTGGTACGGGTCATGGCGGGAGTTCCCGCTGACGGGCATCAGGATATTCTTCCCCGCGTAGCAGTCGAGCGCGATCGGGTCCATGCTGGCCAGCAGTTTGTTTACCCTTACGGCCGTCTCGTAAGGCCCGTTGGGCCCTCCCGACGGCGTCACCCATATCGCGTCCACGACATTGAGGTCCGGGTAGCGGGCGACCAGCATCACCTTCCCGAATATGCCCTCGGTCACCATCGGGGTGTGGGGCGCGTTCTGCGTCCCCTTCCAGAGGTCCTGCACCCCCATGAAATGCTTCACGCAGCAGGTGACGCCGGGGCCCCCATGGTCCTTGAGCACCGGCACGTTCAGGAACTTCAACCGGGAGTTGTCGTAGGTTGAGCCGTTGAAGACCCCGTGGCGCAGCGAGACGCGCGTACCGTAGACGGTCGTGAACTTCGGGTAGCCCTCCTCTATCTCCGGGACATAGCAGTACCCGTCCCTCATGTCGCCGGAGCCGAACTCCTCCACGGAGAGGGTCTGCACGGCGGTCCAGTCGTAGACTGAGACCCGGTGCGAGCCCGCGAACATCATGGCTACGTCGTTGAACGACTGGGTCCGGTCCTCGGCGTTGCAGCTCGAGGGGTTCTGGTTGTCCGGGCGGTTGTCCATGTAGGAGTCCCACTGGCCGTTCTCTACGATGACCACCTCCCCGGTGAACCCGTCCGGGTGGTGCACCACGGCGTTGACGAGCCCCTTCACCACGTCGGTGTTCGTGCCTCCCCTGTAGCGCCACTCGCCGTTCACCTTTATCAGGACCACGTCGTCGCTGCCGATTATCCCCCCGGGCCCGGCGGCCTGTCCCACACGGCTGCTCTTGAAGAAGTCCTGCCCGTTTCCGTCCATGACGTTTATGAGGGAGTCCACGCCGCGTTCGGACTGGTTCGGTATCCCTTCCGCAACGTATATGTTCGATGCGGCGGCGGAGCCGGACCGGAGCTCGGGCGCCGCGAGGGTCGCCGCTGCGGCTTTCATCGCATCCAGAGAGCGGCCGGGCTCCCGTCCGGCGAGGCCGGCGGCGGACCAGGCTACGAGAGCGACCAGCACCACTGCGCCGGCTGCCTCGAGACCCCTCACCAGCTTCTTCAACCACGGCCTGGAGATACGCTCGCCTGAGAGCATCCCCGGCAGCCTGGCCGCCAGCGGGAAGGTGGTGCCCGCGAATAGCAGCGCCGTGTTGGAGAGCGCGGCCTTCTGGCACGGGTAGTTGAGCCGCGAAGGCTTCCTGCCGGAGCGCAGGACGAGCCATACCAGGGAGAGTATGCCGATCAGGGTGACGTTGCCGTAGAGGGCCTTGCGGAGCCTGCTCACAACAGTCCGCCTTGACGCGCCGGGGCACCCCTTGCTTTCGGTTCCATGTGCTTCCATGGGCGTATTCAAACCTCCTGAACGCGCCCCCGGTGCCCGCTGCGCCGTACAGCGTTATTCTACACCTGTATCCGTCCCGCCGGAATGAGCCTCAGTTACTCTTGAGGGAAAGGACCACCGCCTGGGCGAAAGGCTCCGAAGAAGGAGGGCCGTCCCCCGTCACGAACTTGCCGTCCACGTCAACCGGATTTCCCGTGTAGTTGCAGCCCCCCGCTATGAGCTTGGACTCCTCACCCGGGAAGACCGTCCCGTTCTTTCCCTTCAGGACTCCGGCATTGGCCAGCACCACCGGGGCGATGCATATAGCCGCAACCGTCTTTCCCTGCCCGGCGAATTCGCGCGAGAGTTCGAGGAGAGGCTGGTAATCGTAGTACTCCTCGGCGCCGCCCCCGCCTATGATGACCAGGCCGGCATAGTCCTGTGACTTCGCGTCAGGTATCACGACGTCCGGTTCAACGCTCGTTCCATCCATGCCGACCGACGCGGAGCCGCTGGAGTTTGCGACCGTTACCTTGTAGCCGGCGGCCTCGAGCGCGCTGCGGATTGTGGAGTACTCGATGTCGGAGAACCCCTGGTTCGCGAGCACCACCAGCACGCCGGACGCAGACTGCCCGGTCGAGGGCTTCGACTCCGGCTGCGACTTCTTCGCGGTCCCGGTGGACGCCTTGTCGGCGCCGCAGCCCGCCAGCAGGAATACCGCCATCACAATAGCCAGGAGTACGGCCGCCGCGATTCCTCTCTTCATCATCAGCTCTCCTTCCTCGAGACCCTGTCCCGCAGCCTGCCCAGCTTCTCAGGCGCGGACCTGTCCACTACGGGCCCGTGGCCCGGGCAGACCACGCTTACGTCCTTTTCCTCCAGGCGGTCCACGAGCACTCTTATGGACCGCAGCGCCTCCTCGTAATCTACGGAGAATCCAACGGTGGGCGGTGTCAGGAACCGGTAGGTGTTTATGACCACGTCCCCGGTGAACAGGATGCTCCCTTCGCGCAGGTAGTAGCTGACCGAACCGGGGGTGTGGCCGGGGCCGTGTATGACCTCCACGCCACCCAGGATGTCGAGCACCTGCCCGTCCTCCAGGGGGAGGTCGACCGGAACGGGGGGCACCCTCGTCACCGAGTGCGCCGCCCCCGGCACCAGGAGCGAGGCGCGCCCGAGAATACCCTTCCAGTAGACGGAGCGCACGTAATCATCGCCGCAGAGGTAAGGCGCGTCCCCCGAGTGGGCGCAGACCGCGGCGCCGGAAAGCCCCGCGAGACCCGACGCGCCACCGGCGTGGTCCACGTGGAAATGGGTGAGCAGGATGTGGGTCACGTCCATGAGCGAGCGGCCGAGGGCGTTCACCTTCGCGGTGACCAGGCGGCGGCTCGCCGGGGCCCCGGTGTCGACCAGGACGAGCCCGTCCCCGTTCTCGACGATGTAGACGTTCTCAGCCATGAAGCCCGTGAGCCTGTGCACGGGCCCTCCGCGCTTCAGTCCGGCCCCCCGGGCCGCGAGAGCAGCTTGCATACATGCTCCGGGTTGTTCACCGACACAACGTACGGCTTCCTACGGCCTTCGACCACCATCTTTATGCCCCGGCCGTTGCGAGTGTTGTACGCGACCGTCCCGTCCCGCCCGGAGCGGATGCCGTAGCCGTAGTAGTTCCTGAACTCGAGCGTGTAAACCTCACATGACTTAATCTCGGCTTTCGGGAAGCTCTTCTTTACGAGCCCGAACCCGAAGGCGACCTCGGAGGCGGAGATCGAGAAGACCAGCACGCGGAAGTTGACCATCAGTGCGATGAGGGCGACGGCGATGACGGCGAAGACCACCACTAGCCAGGTCTCCCCCTTCAGGACGGCCCCAATGAGCACGGCGACATAGAGGGCTATCAGGCCCAGTATCATCAGCCAGAGCCAGGGCTCGTACGTCAGCTTCTCGCTGTAGACGACGTCGCTCACCGCGGGCTTGTCCCCGGACATCGTCCCCTCCTTCACCCCGTGGCTTCACACCCCGTCAGAAAACGCCGGAGGGCCGAGTTGAACTCGTCGGGCCTGTCGAGCATGGAGACGTGCCCCGCCCCGCTGAGCGCGACGAGGAACGAGCCGCTCAGGAGCCTGTTCATCCTCTGGCCGACCTTGAGCGGGACCCCGAAGTCTCTTTCCCCCCACACCAGCAGGACCGGCTTCCGTATCTCGCGCAGCCTGCTGTCGAGCCTTGTGCACAGCGCCGTCCGCGCCGCCTTGATATAGGTGTCCATGTAAGCGTCGATGTCCGGGCGCTCCCTCAGCGCGGAAGCTTCCTGGACCATCGCCCGGGTGTAAACGTTCTCGACCTCGTATCCCGCCAGCCTGTGCGCCCACCGGTACTCGGGAAGCTTCGAGATGAAGAACAGGAGCCCGGGTTTGAGCCAGGCCTCCGGCAGCCTCTGCAGCGCGGCCTTCAGCGGCCGGGGGAAGCCGTGCGCTCCCGCCGAATCGACCAGGACCAGGTTCTCAACCAGCTGCGGGTGCTCGAGCGTCAGGTGCAGCGCTATGAGCCCTCCTAGCGAATTTCCCGCGACCGTGGCGTTTCGCACTCCGAGATGCTCGAGCAGGTCGGCGACGACCCCCGTGAACGTCTCCAGCGAACAGTCGTTGTCCCGGAAGTCGGACCTGCCGAAGCCGGGGAGGTCGAGGGCGATGACCCGGTGGCTGTGTCTGAAGTACTCGATGTTGGGCGCCCAGTTCGTGACCGAGGCCCCGATGCCGTGCACGAAGAGCAGGGAGGGCCCGGAGCCCTCGTCGACGTAACAGACCCTCCCGCCGTCAAGCTCTAAGTACTTCGCGCGTTCGAGATACTGGAACAAGACCGGCTCCAGACTGCCATGTGCCGCGGCCTTCAGGAGAAATCGCCCATCTTCTTGTGCCTGTCAACGGGCCTTCCCAGGTCCTCCACGGGTTTGTCCACATCGTGGAAGCACGAGCCTGGTTTCTCCGATTCCCTGACCTTCGGGTAGATGACCTCCCTGAGGAACGCCATCGCGGCCCGGGGGTCCTCGTCCATCATCACCCGTTCGAGCTCCATCCGCTCGCTCTCGCCGAAAGAGACGGCCCATACCTTCGCCAAATCGACCTCCATATCGCCGACAGCCGCCGGAATCACCGGTGGTGGCTCTTTTAGCAGTCTATCCCCAGCACGGTGACGGTCCTCTTTCCCGGCTTGAGCTGAGCCAGGCTGTTGACCGCCCGCTCGTCGATCCGGTCGGTGTACACGCGAACGCCGCAGCCCATTGATGCCGCCATGAGGGACATATGAGAAGTCGCGATCGGCACGTCGAACATCCAGAACGGCTTCTCGAGTACGCCCGAGCTGAATGTCGAGGGTTCCCCCGCGGCGACTATCGCCGCGCTCCACTGGTCGGTCTCGCCGCAGGCGCGCGCCAGCTCACCCAGCCTGTCGGCGTCCCTGACCACTACGAAGTGCCAAGCCTGGGAGTTGCTCGCGCTCGGCGCGATCCTGGCCGCTTCGAGGCAGGCCTCCACCGCGAGCTCGACCGGCACGCCGGCCCCTGCCCTCTCGATACCGATCACCTGCAGGAGGGCCGGTATGTCCTGCTCCGCAGCAGCCCGGAATCCGCCGGCCGAAATATCTGCCGGGCTGTAAGCCTCGAGCATGGTCTCGCTGTAGGCGATGGACCCGAGGGGCTTCCTCCTCCGCGACATGGTGTTCAGCATGAAGTTGTCGAGACTCAGCGTCTTCGCAGCGCTCCGAGGAGCGCCGATGCACACCACCGCGGGGACGTTCAGGGTCGGGTCCAGGTCGAGGACGTCCTTGACCTCCTCTGAGTTAACGCCGCCCAGCCAGCAGGTGCCGAGGCCGCGGCCGGTCAGCCAGAGCACGCAGTCCTCCACCGCCATCGACACGAGCGGGAGCTCTCTGGGCCTCTCGGAGCCCACGTCTTCGTCCGGGACGGCTATCACCAGGAACGCGTGGACCGGGGCCCTGGAGAGCCAGAGGTTTATCTTGTTGGCGAAGCCCTTGTACGAGCGCCTTTTCAGGCGCTCTCCCACCTCCGGGTCCGTGACCGCGATCATCCCTCCAGGGCGAGCGCCGCGGGTCTCCAGCGACAGCGAGACGAGCTCCTCGAGGTCCCTGACCAGGCCTTCGCCCAGGCTCCCGGGGACATATTTCCGGCATGACCTGCGGGTGAACATCAGGTCCCACAGGGGCCATGGGCTCTCTGAAAGCGATGGATAATCGCGTGTAGGCCTGCGGTCGGCCTTTACCTCTGCCATTGCGCTCCTTCCGTCCCCGTTCTTCCGTCACGCGCTCGCAGCCTGGCGCGCGCGCTTCTTACGCGCTGCGTCTTCATATTGCCATATACGGAGCGCGGTCGCCACGGCTGCGGCGGCCCCGTAGGTTATGAAGATCGCTTTCAGGGCTGTCGCGTAACCTAGAGACACGGTGAAGTCCGAACCTATCAGGAGCACCTTCACGAGCAGGGCCGCGAATATCAGGTAGTTCACCTGGTGGATGCGGCGCCAGACCCGTCGCAACCTCTTCTTGTCGAGCGCAACATAAGCGGTGACGGCCAGCACGGCGAGCGCCACTGGGCCTATCAGCCAGGCGGCGCTGTAGTCCCTGAAGTACTGTTCCGCGAACACTATCAATCCGTGGGCCAGCGCCAGCAGGAACCCCGCCACCCCGGTGGCGACGTGAAGCCTGTAGACGCGCTTTGCCTTAAAGACCCTGTAGAGGTTGCGGCTTGTCGCGCCGGTGACGATATTGACGAAGATGAGCGTGAACCCCTCCAGGCCCAGGAGGCGCATGGCTGTGAAGTAGGACCACGAAGCACCCGCCCAGACGAACAGCACAACAGGGGGGAGCGCAAGCGCCGCCGCGAACGACGAGATGAGGATCACCTTGAGCGCCGTCCTGCGCGCTCGCCGCCCCGCCGGGCTCTCCTGCTTCGCCAAGTCGCACCTCGAGCTCAGGTGGATTCTGTGATCAGTTGCCCTGGAAGCTTCCCACAACCGGTCTGGACTGGATATAGGTCCTCATCGCTGGAGGGGCCTGCGTGATGACCTGCGAAAGATCCTTTCCCGCAGCGGCGTCGAGGCTGCACGGAGTGTGATCGCCCTCGGGCCAGTCATCGCTCCCGGTCACGTCATACACCACACCGTCGACGGCCACGTAAGCCGGGCTCCCGTTCTTCCCGTTGAAAGTGGCGAGCTCCTGGGTGGTGAACACCTTACGGCCGGGAGCCGAGGTCTCGGTCTTCGGCGCGGTGTCCTCCTGAGTCGCCTTCGGCGTGGTCGATGCTTCCTCCTCGCCGCCGCAGCCCGCGACTGTCAGCCCCGCAACGGCCAGCAGGAGCAGCGCGATTAGCGCCGCCGCCACGAACATACTTCCAGTCCGCCTCATGATATGCCCCTTCCCCGATGCGCCTTCCGGGCGCGCCTGCAAGCACCTGCACCCAAGTGCCGCAGCTTACTTCGCTCCGGCGTATCGCTTTCCTCCGCAGGACATCGGGAACCGCGGGAGAATATGCACATCGGGGTCAAGTCCGTTGTTGCGTTTATGCGTAGCGACCGCGATACGGGGGTGAACGATGTCTCTCAAGGACAAGAGGATACTCTTCCTGCTCGGCCCGCAGTACCAGGACGAGGAAGGCGCACAGCCTTACGAGTTCCTGAAGGGGAAAGGAGCCACCGTCGACGTCGTCGGCCTCGAGAAAGGCCCGCTCAAAGGCCTTCACGGCCGCGCCGAGATCGAGGTCACGAAGACCATCGACGAAGCGGACCCGGCGGATTACGACGCCATGGTCATCCCCGGCGGGCGCGGGCCGGCGAACCTTCGCAAGCACCCGGAAACGGTCGAGCTGGTGCGGGCTTTCTTCGAGACCGGAAAGACCGTGGCCGCCATCTGCCACGGGCCGCAGATGCTCGCCTCCGCCGGGCTTCTGAAGGGCAAAACCATCACCGGATACTACAAGGTGAAGGACGAGATGCTCGAGGCCGGGGCCGTGTTCGTCGATGAGCCCGTGGTTATCGACGCGAACCTCATCACTTCGAGACAGCCCGGCGACATACCGCTTTTCAACCAGGCCATCGAAGACGCCCTCAGTTGACGCGCGTCAAAGAAGCCTTCCGGCCGTTCTGGTAGAATCCAACGAGCGCAATCCGGAAGTTTTGGCTCGTCACTATTGAGGACGTTCGGAAATTGAAGCTCAGAAAACGCACAGACCTCCTGCTGCTGCACCCCCCGAGCGTCTACGACTTCAGGGAGAAGCTCATAATCCCAAGTCCCATCGCCGACCTCGTGCCCTCGGGGCCTTTCTTCGAGATGTACCCTATCGGCTTTTCGTTCCTCGGCGAGTACCTGGAGCGGCACGGGTTCAGAGTGAGGGTGGTCAACCTCGCCACCAGGATGCTCGAGCAGCCCCGGTTCGACGTCGAGAGGTTCATATCCCGGCAGAGCCCCGGCGCCTTCGGCATAAGCCTGCACTGGCTGCCTCACTGCCACGGCGCGATCGAACTCGCGCGCATCTGCAAGAGGGCACACCCGGAGGTCCCGGTGATAATGGGTGGCTATTCGGCCACCTATTTCTCGAGTGAGCTCCTGGGATACCCGGAGGTCGATTTCGTGGTGCGGGGCGACTCGACCGAGGTGCCCCTGCTGCACCTGATGCAGGCGCTGGCGGAAGGCGTGGAGCCCTCCGGCGTCCCGAACCTTGCCTACCGCCGGCCGGGGAGTCGCGAGGTGGTCGAGACCCCGATGGAGTATGTGCCCGGCGACCTGAACCACCTCGGCGGCAACTACGTCTACATGGTCAGGGCGGCCGCCAGGCACATGGACATCCGAGGCGTCCGCGCCTTCAAGGGGTGGTGGTCTTACCCGATGACGGCTGTCCTAACCTGCAAGGGCTGTACCAACAATTGCACTTTCTGCGGCGGGTCTTCCTGGTCCATGGCCAGGTGCTTCGGCAGGCGAGGGCTGGCGCTGCGCTCTCCCGAAGCTGTGGCCCGCGACGTGGAGACGGTCTGCTCGATAACCGGCGCCCCCGTGTTCCTGGTAGGCGACCTGCGTCAGCCCGGGGATGATTACGCTTACCGGGTGCTCGACCTCCTCAGCGGGGTCTCGCCTGCCAACCACGTCGTGCTCGAGCTCTTCGAGCCCGCCCCCCTGGAGTTCTTCTCCAGGGTCGGCGGGTCGCTCCCCAACTGGGACCTCGAGATCTCGCCCGAGAGCCACGACGAGGAGGTAAGGCGGTCGGCCGGGAAGGATTATTCCAACCAGGAGCTGGAGGAGACCATCTCGCTGGCCCTGGAGAACGGCTGCGGAAAGCTTGACATCTTCTTCATGATCGGGCTCGAGGGCCAGACGCGCGCGTCCGTAATGGAGACGGTCGGGTACTGCGACCGCCTGCTGGAACGGTTCGGGACCCGTGTCAACCCGCTCATAGGCCCGCTCGCCCCATTCCTGGACCCCGGAAGCCTGAACCAGGCCAACGCCTCCGAGCGCGGCTACAGGCTCCTGCTGCGCACGCTCGAAGACCACAGGGCCGCGCTGCTGGAGCCGCACTGGAGGGACATGCTCGGATACGATACTCGCTGGATGTCCAGGCAGGATATAGTTGACGTGACATACGAGGCCCTGCTCGAGCTGAACAGGATAAAGGCCTCCCGGGGCCGGGTGACAAAGGCGTACGCCGACGCAATGGAGGGTTACCTCATGGAAAACGTCGCCCTCCTCGAGAGGCTGGACCGTGCGTCGGCCGAGACGGACCCCGAGAAGAAGAGGCTGGAGCTGGAGATGCTGAAGCACGACGCGGACGCCCTGCGCTCGAGGAGCGGGCTCGTCAAGGAAGAGCTGGAGTGGCCGGTCGAAGGGCCGCGGTTCCACTACGGGACCATCGCGCGCATCGCCTTGAGGAACCGGAGGGCGGCATGACGTCGGCCGGGACGCCCGAGGGGAAGGCAGGGGCCGCCTTCGAGCGGCTGCGAGGGGCCGGGTCCGACACTTACTGGAGGGCGTTCGGAGTCGCGCTCGTGGTCATCGCCGTACTGGCTTTCTTCCTGGCGTTCGTGAACTTCTTCTACTCCCAGGCCGCGCATTCGGACGTCTTCTCCAGCAGGCCCTACAGGGTGGCCGTGGCGGATGACGCGTCCGCCGACGTCAAGCACCTGGTGCAGTCCTACCTGAAAGCGCACCCGGACGCCAACCTCGAACTCTCGAGCGACCCGGACGGCGCCGACGTATACATCGCGAAGAAGGCCATGAACGGCTTTGACTCCAGCGTCTTCACCGGCTATCCGGCCATGGAGCTCGAGGCCGGGACCCGGAAGAAGACCCTGCGTCCCGCCCGCCAGTACCGCTTCTCGTATAAGAAGACCGGGATAATCCTCAAGGTCAAGAGCAGCGAGGTCTCGGGGCTCGAGGAGTACCTGCAGGACTACTACGAGTCGGCCCCCGCCGTGGAGGTCACCATGGTGGGAGACATGATACCGGGCAGGCACGTGGCCGAGTACATGGCCAAGAAGGGCGTCTCCTGGCCGTTCAAGCTCGTGGCGCCCCTGGTGAGCGGCGCCGACCTTACCATCGGCGACCTCGAGTGCCCGCTCACTGATCGCTACGAGGTCCCGTACACCGGTATGGAGTTCGTTGCGCCGGCCGAGACCATCGACGGCATCAAGATGCTGGGCCTCGACATCGCCGCGCTCGCGAACAACCACAGCACTAACTTCGGCAGGACTGCGCTCACGGACACCATAGAGCTCCTGAAGGAGAACGGAATCGCCTACACCGGTGGGGGCTACGACTACAACGAGGCGCACCACCCCGCTTTCCTCGAGGCGGGAGGCAAGACGTTCGCGTATCTCAACTACAACAGCATCAAGGGGAGCCTCGACGCCTCGGCCACCGAGCCGGGGGTCGCCTGGATAAACATGCAGCCCTGGTACCCCGACAGCGAGCAGGATTTCCAGACCGTGGAGTCGGACATCAGGGAAGCCAGAAAGCAGGCGGACGTGGTCATCGTGGGTTTCCACTGGAGCAAGGAGTACGTCTACGAGCCGAACCCCTCGATGGTGGCTCTCGCCCACCGCGCGTGCGACGCCGGTGCGGACATGGTCGTCGGCCAGCACCCCCACTCGGTCCAGTCGCTCGAGTCCTACGATGGCAAGCTCATCGCCTACAGCCTCGGTAACTTCATCTTTGACCAGCGGTTCAGCGAGCAGGTGCGCCAGGGGTTCTTCCTCAACTGCGATTTCCGAGACGGCGTCCTCACCTCGCTGGAGATGGTGCCGTACCGCATCAGCAACACGTGCCAGACGGTCCCCTACGAAGGCTCCGAGGGGCAGCCGCTCCTCGACAGGGTCCTGAAGGTCTCCGGCTGGAAGCTCTCCGGCACCTCCATCGAATAGTGAATCAAGCCGGGGTCACGTCTGATTCAATGACCGGTCCGGGATGACCACCGGGTCACACTCGTTCCAGCACCCGAGTCCGAGTCATGAAATCAGACGTGACCCCGATCTATGAGTGAAGAGCTTGAGTGCCTCGAACCACGCGATGCTGAGAGCCCCCGCGCCCAGCGCCAGCAGCAGGTCGACCCAGTGGAGAGCTGAGAACTGGAACAGGTCCTGCAGCCACGGCACGTAGAGCACTAGGCCGAGCATCAATATGGCTCCCCCCAGCACGGCCCACAGTGCCTTGTTCGGCTCCCGGAGGGTCTGGATTATGGTCTTCGACCACGAGCGGTTAGTGAGTATCAGGGCGAGGCTCGCGATGACGAGCGCGGTGAAGGTCAGTGCGCGCGCCTCGCTGGTGGGCACCCCCCGCCAGAGCGACGTCCTGTAGAGGAGGCCGACCACGACGAGTACGAAGAGCCCCTGAAGTAGGCTCAGGCCCACCATCCTCCTGCTGAAAAGTGGGTCCGAGAGCCTGCGCGGCGGCCTCGCCATGACGTCTTCCTCCTCCGGCTCGCTCTCGAACACGATGGAGCACGCCGGGTCGATCACAAGCTCGAGGAAGGCGATAGTCACCGGGAGGAGCACCAGGGGCATCTTGAAGAGGACCGGGATGAGGGACATCCCCGCGATGGGAACGTGGACCGCGATTATGTAGGACATCGCTTTCTTGAGGTTGTCGAAGATGCGCCTGCCGAGCCTCACCGCGTCGACTATCGAAGAGAAGTCGTCGTCGACCAGGACCAGGGCCGCGGACTCGCGGGCCACGTCCGTTCCCCTTCCCCCCATCGCGATCCCGATGTTGGCCGCCTTGAGGGCCGGGGCGTCGTTGACCCCGTCACCCGTCATGGCGACTATCTCCTCGTTCGCCTTCAGGGCGTTCACGATGCGGAGTTTCTGCTCGGGGATTACCCTCGCGAAGATATTGACGTCCCTTATCCGTTCCCGCAGGTCATCGTCCGACATCTCGTCGAGTTCCTGTCCGGTGATGAACCGGTCCACGGGTTCGAGGCCTATCTGCTTCGCCACGTTCTGCGCCGTGCCCGGGTAGTCGCCGGTTATCATGACGACCCTTATGCCCGCGCTGGCGCACTCTGCGACCGACTCCGCTACGCCCGCGCGCACCGGGTCGGCGAGTCCGACCAGGCCGAGGAACTCGAACTCGAAGTCGTGCTGCTCCGCCGGGAGGTCGGATTCGTCGAAGAGCGCCCTCGCTACCCCGATAACCCTGAGGCCGTCGCCGGCCATTCCCTCCACTTCGTCCAGTATCCGCCGCTCGCGCGCCGCGTCGAGGTGACACAGGTCCGCCACCGCCTCCGGCGCCCCCTTGGCGGCTATGAGGAACTCTGTCCCTCCGGGCGACTCCCAGACGTGTGACAGTGCGAGCAGCTCCTGGGACAGCGGGTATTCGCGCAGCAGCACCCAGTCATCGTGCAGGTGCTCGGTGTCGAAGAGCTTGCGTTCGCCCAGGCGCTTGATGGCCCGCTCGATAGGGTCGAACGGGTCCTTCTGGCTCGCGAGGATGCTGAACTCGACCAACTCGTGCAGCTCCTCGGGAAGGGGCTCGCGCTTGTGGTCGGCGAGGTCGTACGAGCGGCCGTCCACGCTCAGACGGCTCACCGAGATGCGGTTGTGGGTGAGCGTCCCCGTCTTGTCGACGCACAGTACCGTGGCCGAACCCAGGGTCTCCACCGCAGGCACCTGCCTGGTCAGGACGTCCTTCTTGGATATCCGCCACGCGCCCATGGTGAGGAAGATGGTGAGCACCACGGGGAATTCCTCCGGAAGCAGCGCCATGGCGAGGGTGAGGCCCACCAGCAGACCGGTCAGCCACTCGTTCTCGCCGCCGGGCGCCTGCCTTGTGAGGCCGTAGGCGACGAACACCAGGATGCACAGCAGCGCGCCGGCCATCGCGATAAGCCTCACGACCCTGCGGGTCTCGCGCTGAAGGGGCGTGTCCTCGGTCTCTATCTCCTCCAGCGCCCTGCCGATCTTCCCCATCTCGGTCGCGGGGCCTACCGACCTGACCTGCGAGACGCCGCGGCCCTGCACCACCAGGGTGCCCGACCACGCGAACGGGAGGTCCTCTCCCCCCGGGCGTCCCATCTCCACATCCCCGCCGCAGCTCGCCTTCCTGACGGGGATCGACTCTCCCGTCAGAAGGGACTCGTCGACGGACAGGTTGGTGCACATCAGGAGGACGGAGTCGGCGGGGACGCGGTCCCCCTCCGCGAGCAGGACGATGTCCCCGCGGACGACGTCGCGGCCGGCAATCCTCTTCTGCTCCCCGGAACGGATGACGTTCGCGCGCGGGCTGGACAGGTCCCTGAGGGCTTCCAGCGCGCGGGCCGTCTTGCGCTCCTGGTAGAAGGTGATGCCAATGACCACCACCACGAAGGTCATCAGTATGCCGGCCTGCTGGGGGTCTCCGAGGACCAGGTAGATGATGCCCGCCGCCACGAGGAGCAGGAACATCGGCTCGCGTATCACGTCGTACGCGATACGGAGTATGTTCTTCTTCCTGGCTGAAGCTATCTCGTTGGGGCCTTCGTCGGCGAGCAGCCTGGCGGCTTCCTCGTCGGTCAGGCCCTCGATCTCGCTCAGGTCGAACTCATCGGTCATCATGGCCTCCGGGCGCGTTGCATCGGAGCGCAGGGCCGTCGGGAATTCATTGCCTCAAAATCCTGAGCCTTCCAACCGTGGATTGCAAGCGTGGGCCCGTCAGGGCAGGTTCACGGAGAATCCGAAGGAGCCTTCCTCGTAGTATCCGGAAGCGAAGTAAGCCGCGTACTTGACCTGGTAGTTTCCCGTGATGCCGGCGGCCACGTCCACGTACATCGTGCGGTTGTCCGTTGACAGTATGACCTGCCCCTTGTTCGCTCTCATGCCGTCCCTGGTGACCTCTATGAACGAGCCGGCGCCGAGAGGCTTGCTGAAGTTTATGGTCACCCTCCCCGGTGGAGCGGAGAGCAGAGCGTTGTTCTGAGGATCACAGGAGACGAAGTTTATCGTCCTCCGCAGGGTAAAGTTCTGCTGCACAAAAGGTTGCGCTGGAGGCGCTGTGTCTTCGACCTCCGCCGGAGCGCTTGAGTGGTCCACAGGGGCGGTACCTTTCGCCGTGCCGGCGCCGTCTCCGCCGCCGCATCCCGCGAGCAGCCCGGCAACCGCCAGTAGCACTGCGACCCAGCCCAGTATCCTGCCTGCCATATGAACACTCCCTCGGCGAGAAATCGAACGCGACCCGCCAGATTATACCAGCACGCAAAATCGGGGTCAGGTCATTTTGTTGCAGCCGGTGGTCCACTGAAACCAGGAAGCCAACGCAACAAAATGACCTGACCCCGATTTTGCGTTAGCGTGAGGCCTCGCGGAAGGCGCGCATGAAGTTCTGGCCCAGGATCTTCTCCACATCGTCATCGGAGTAACCGCGGCGCAGGAAAGCACGGGTGAGCTCCGGCAGGTCCGCGGCGTCCCTCATCCCCAACGGTGTGGCGATAAGGCCGTCCCAGTCGGAACCCAGCGCGAGGTGGTCGACGCCTACCAGCCGCCGTACATGGTCGGCGTGGTCGACCACGGTGTCAAGCGTTGCCCCCTCCCCCTTCTCGACGAGCCAGTGGGTAGCGAAGATGAGCCCTATCACCCCGCCCGTCGATGCCACGGCGGTGACGTCATCGTCGGAGAGGTTGCGGAAGGCGGGGCGGAGCGCCTGGACCGCGCCGTGGCTCACCATGACCGGGGCCTCGCTGCGCCGGCACACCTCCGATATCAGCCGTGTATGCGTGTGGGCGAGGTCAATCATGATGCCGAGCCTGTTCATCTCCTCAACGGCCATGCACCCGAGTTCGCTCAGCCGCACGCCCTTCTTCCTCGTGTCGGCCGAGGAGACCGCGAAACGGTTGGAGGTGAAATGCGCCATGGTGATGTACCTCGCTCCCAGGGCGTGGAGCTCCCCGATGCGCTCCAGCCTGCCGCCGAGCATGTGCATCCCCTCCACCCCTATGAGGACCGCGATCTTTCCCGCGCGCCGGGCTTCGTCGATGTCGTCGGGGCTCACGGCAAGCGCGAGGTCTGCGGAGTTCTTCTCCACAACGTACCTGCAGTACCTTATCCTCGCGAGCGCCCTCTCCCACGCATGGCGCGGCCACGGGTGGGTGACTATCCCAAGGAAGACGGCGTCGACCCCGCCTTCCCGGAGCCTCGGTATGTCCGCGTGGAGCATCCACGGGCGGACCCCGCGCGGCGGCCTGTGGCGCCTGGACAGGTCCCGGCCCAGCCCCCTCGCCGCTATCAGCGAGTCGGTATGAAGGTCAACTACGAGCGACGCTTCATGGAGCGCGAGCGCCCCGTCTTCCCGCGCCGCCGGAACGCCACCGGCGGTCATCTCACCTCCCATCACCAGGATACTGACCTCGGACACATTATATATCCCCGCACCGGCGCCCGGCGGGGGGAGGAATGACGGTGGTTGCCTTGAATAGGGGCTATAATTGACACCGCGAGCACCACCCGAAGGATGTGATACCGGATGATAGAACTGGACTGCCTCGAGCAGGTCGATGGCGGAAAGAATGACCATGACCTAGTGCTGTTCGCCCTCAGCACCTGCCCGCACTGCCGCAACGCCAGGAACTTCCTGGACAACAACGATGTGGCATACAGGTTCGTCTACCTGGACAAGCTGGAGGGCGACGAGCAGAAGCAGGTCCTCGACGAAGCATCAAAATTCAACCCGAGGAGGTCCTTCCCCACGCTGGTGATCGACGATGACGAGGTCCTCGTCGGTTTCACGGAGGCAGACTGGAGGACGAAGCTGCTTTGAGCCCGGAGGTCTCGACCGAGGAAATCGAGGAGGTCCACCGGCGACTCGTCAGTGACGCCGAGGCATCCGGGTATCACATTAACCCGGACGTGCCATTCGCACTGGCCCTTGCCGAAGGGCTTGCCGTCAATGCCGCCCGATATGGTTACGAGCTGTGCCCCTGCCGGTTGACCGGTGGGAGCAGAGAGCTCGACATCGACATCATCTGCCCCTGCGACTACAGGGACGCGGACCTGGACGAATACGACACCTGCTACTGAGGGCTCTACGTCTCCAGGCGTGTCCTGGAGGGCGAGGCCGAGGTGGCGTCCATCCCGGAGAGGCGTCCGGAAGAGAGGCCCGTGATGGCTGAAGCCGGTGACAGGCCGGGCCCCGAGGGCTCCGGCGAGATCAAGGTCTGGAGATGCAAGGTATGCGGCTACCTCTGCGCCAGGGCCGGCCCGCCCGAGACGTGCCCTATCTGCAAGGTCTCGCGCGAGCGCTTCGAGCCGTTCGATTTCCCCTGAGCTGACGGACCCGGGAGGAAGAGTTGGATAAGCTGGTCGTAGTGGGCGGTGTCGCCGCCGGGACCACGGCGGCCGCCAGGGCGAGGCGCTGCTGTCCTGACGGCTCGATCACCATCTGCGAGCAGGAGAAGTTCGTCTCCTACGCCGGGTGAGGGATGCCGTATTACATCAGCGGCGTGACCGCTGACCACAACAGTCTCATCGCCCGGACCCCCGAGGAATTCCGCGCGAAGAACTCCATCGATGTCAGGACCAGGCACAGGGTCACCGGCATCGATGCGGACGCGCGCCGCGTGATGGTCGCCGACCTGGAAGACGGCCGTGAGTCATGGATGGAGTACACGGTGCTCCTCCTCGCAACGGGGGCCTCGGCGTTCGTCCCCCCCGTGGATGGAATCGGGCTGGAGGGGTGTTTCACCCTTCGCAAGCTCGCTGATTCCATCGCCATCAAAGAGTTCATGAAGCGCAGGAAGCCCGCGAGGGCGGTCGTGGTGGGAGCCGGCCCCGTAGGGCTGGAGATGTGTGAGTCGTTCCGGTCGGTGGGGCTCGAGGTCTCGCTGGTCGAGATGGCGGACCAGGTCATGCCCCTCATCGATGCCGACATGGCGTCGGCGGTACAGGAGAAGCTCGAAGCAGAGGGCGTGAAATGCTTTACCGGAACCCGCCTGGAGGGGATCGTTGGCGACACGGACGCTGCGGTCCGGGCGGTGGCCACCTCCTCCGGCGAACTGGAGTGCGACCTGGCGCTCATCGGCATAGGCGTGAGGCCCGTCACCGACGTCGCGCAGCAAGCCGGGGTCGAGCTGGGTGCCGGGGGGGCGATAAGGGTCGACGCGCGGATGCGCACGAACGTTCCCGGAATCTTTGCCGCCGGGGACTGCGCCACCACGACCAACTACATAACGGGCGAAGAGACATGGATCCCGCTGGGGTCGACCTCCAGGAAGCAGGGCAGGCTCGCTGCCGACAACATGTTCGGCGCCGACCTCGCGTTCCCTGGCGTCCAGGGGACCTCCGTGGTCAGGTGCTTAGACCTCACGGTGGGACGGACCGGTTTGAGCGAATCCGAGGCCGGGGGTGCGGGCTTCGAGCCCGAGACCGTCAGGATGGAAGCTGAATCGCTGCACGAGTACTTCCCGGGGGGAGGCTTGATACGCGTCAAGCTGGTGGCCGACCGCCCCAGCGGCAGGCTGCTGGGAGCCCAGGTCGTCGGCGACCTGGCCTCGACCGCGGAAAAGAGGCTGGACATCCTGGCCATGGCCGTAGGCTCGGGGATGACAGCCGACGACCTCCAGTACGCCGACCTCGCGTACGCGCCTCCCTACAGCACCGCCATCGACGTCCCGATAATCGCGGCCAACCTGCTGACGGGCAAGCTCCAGGGCAAGCCCTGCTCCTGCAATCCCTTCGGCCTGGACTAAGCTCGTTGGCCGCTTTCCCCTCGCTGGGGTACCTCTCGGTCCGCTTTCCCCTGTTCTAACCGCAGGTTTGAATCACAACAGTTATCAGGATATAACAATCTTTA
>DYIU01000010.1 GCA_020723485.1 Acidimicrobium ferrooxidans
CCGCAGAGTTGCGGTCGATGGCGTCCGTGGGCCTCGGTCACTCCGCCGATTCCCACGACATGGACCGATACAACCGGATCCTTGCTGCCGCGGCGAGGCTTGCCGCCGCTGCCGATGCCAACAACCCGACGAGCGAAGCACTTGAGTACAGCGGGGATCTCTCTCACGTAAGTCCCCAAGTGGGTTGCGATGCAGTCGTCGTCCGTGATGGGGCAGTCCTGCTTGTGCAGCGTGCCGACAATCGTCTGTGGTGTCTGCCCGGAGGCTGGGTTGAGGTTGGGGAGACCCTCGCTGAGGCTACGGCACGCGAGCTCCGGGAGGAAGCAGGGGTTATTGGAGTGCCGATCCGGCTCCTCGGGGTCTTCGATTCGCGTGTTTGGCGTAGCCTCATGAAGGTTCACATGTACCACTGCATTACCCAGGTCGAAGTCGACCATCCCCATCCATCGCCCGGGCTAGTAACGCTTGCCGTCGACTTCTTTGATGAAGCATCTCTGCCACCCCTTACTCGGGGCCATGTCTCTTGGCTGCCCATCGTGTTCAAGCTCTTGCGAGGCGAGATCACCGCCCCGTTCCTTGACCTGACATCCGAAGCAGATAGTGCTGCCTAACAACTCGCTGAAGCTGACCCGGCGGGCTGGGCCTAGAGTTGAGCTTGCTCCGCCCGCAGGCGTTCCGTAGAGTAGGGGAGGAGTTGCCCGCTTCCGCCGGGCAGCTTAGCTCGAGGCCGTTCGGCGGCTGACATCGTGCACGAATGCAACAGTCTTTCTTCGGCGTCCCTTCAGAAAGACATCTTGCCCTGTCGGTGTTCCACGATGAGAGTGGCACCGATCAGGCCCACGACCGCTATCAACTCCACGGCGCCCTCTTCGTCCCCACAGACCGCATATCCGAGGTTGCCTCGGTTCTAACATCTCGCCGGGGCACATTCCAAGGGCGGCTACATTTCTCGCGTCTGAAGGATCATCCCAGGGATCCAAAGCCTGCGGTCGTGGCATCATGGCTAGCGGCCTACTTTTCCGAGCTGACCGACAGCTGCCCGTTCAAGTGCATGGTCATCGACACAGCCTCTTCGACGCTCGACCGTGGCCGCTACCCCCGCGCGTGCGACCTATACAACCATGCGGCCGCACTCGCTATCTTCGGAGGAATCGTCTGGTCATTCAAGGGGATTGATCGCCTTGCTCTCCAGGTTTACTCCGAGCACGCCGACCGTGCTGACGACGACCAATTCCCTCAGGTCGTCCCCAGAGATGTCGCCCGCCGTGCTGCCAACAAAGCGCGCTTTCGAGGCGGCGGCGCTCCACAAGTAGATATCCCCGTCCCCTCAGTCGTCTCAATCCCGGCCGACCGCGCCCTTGTGCCAGCTGGCCTTGAGCCACATTGGGAGATCATCCAGCTCACGGACTTGCTCACGAGCGCGGTCAGGCAAGCTGTGCTTGCCTCTTCATCACTAGAGGTCAAGCTGCAATTCGCAGAACTCCTTGCCGACTATGTGACAGACGCTCAGTTGCCTCCGTGGCTCCAGCGCAGAGATATCTATCGGCGCTTCTCTGTCTCTTGCTATCCTGACGCCCGTGGCGACTTCTATGACATCCAACTGGCGGTCGCGCAGATTGGACAACCGAAGCTCTTTCCTTAGGCCCATCCGTTCCTGGCCTGGTCAGCCGCCGAACAACTCGCTGAAGCTGACCCGGCGGGCTGCGGCATAGGGCAGCGCGCCTGGCCCGCCCATGTGCGCGAGAATCCAGCCTGTCTTGCCCGCTTCCGCCGGGCAGCTTAGCTCGAGGCCGTTAGCCAGCCGATGACGCACGGTTCTTCCGCATGGATTGCCCAGCAGCCCCGTCGCTCTGCCTCGGCCAGCGCAACCTAGGAGGCTCACATGAGCGCGCCGACACATGAAGATGCGATGGTGCTGTTGAAGCTCTACGAAATCGGTAGCACCCCGGATCAAGGGAAGGCATGGACCTTCGTCCAGTCTGAGGAGTTCATTGACGACTTCCAGGCCTTTACCAAGAAGTACCCCCGTAGCTCGGAGCAGTATGGCCACGTGCTTACATATGCTGCCTGGTTCGAGCTCATCGCAACGCTATGGAAGCACGAACTCCTCAACCAAGATCTGCTCTTTGATTGGATCCTTGTCCGGCCTCGATGGACGCGGGTCGAGAAGTTCATGAACGGCTACAGGCACGAAATGAAGCAACCGCGCCTATTCGAGAACTTCGAGGCACTGGCAAAGGCCGAACCTTGACCCTTCTTCACCCGCACCTACGCGGTGGAGGGGCTCGGTCTTCGCAAATGTTGCGGGTTGCTGGGCAATCATCTCTGTGGAACACGAATCGCTCGGCTGGCTAACAACTCGCTGAAGCCGACTCGGCGGGCTAGCGGATAGGGCATGGCCCGCTGCCCGCCGGCGTGGGCTACCGAGAGGTCGACCTGGCTGCGCCGCCGAGTCGGCGTGGGGCTTGTCCTGGTCGCCGGCGGGGGCTACAGTGTGGGCCACTTTGCCCGCTTCCGCCGAGCGGCTTAGCTCGAGGCCGTTAGGCGGATTGCGGCAAGGGGGTTTTCAGATGGCCACAAGCGAACGCGTTCGCGGCAAGAGGACCGTCCCGGCCTACACCACCCTCAGGGCCGTCAGCTGGTATGCCAACCAACTCGCCAAGACTGATACTCACGCCAGCCTGAACCACATTGTCACTTCCATGATGTTCGACGCATTCACTATCGAGGCATACTTGAATCATCTCGGCGCGCTGACATTCTCATTCTGGGCCCCCCTGAAGAAGAAGCTGAGCGCACGTGAGAAACTCGAAGTCATCTGCGACGAGCTCGACTTCCACCCAGATCTCGGTAGCTCACCGTGGCAGAACCTCGGACTCATATTCGAGCTCCGCAATCTTCTCGCACATGCTCAAACGGAAGTCGTCCCCTTCAAGGGCGAGCTACGCGGGCAAGAGCTCATCATCCAGAAATGGCCAAAGGCGAAGTGGGAAGGGTTCCTGTCCCCCGACCGATGTCAGCGATTCCTCGACGATACCAAGGCAATGATCAAGCAACTCGCCAACGCAGCGGGTATCTCGCCAGAGGAGGTATTCGAGAAAGACTCCATCGAGGCGGCGATAGTCCGCGGCGAGGATCTGGAAGGTATCGAGTCCCAATCCGCCTAACAACTCGCTGAAGCTGACCCGGCGGGCTGGGGGATAGGGTGGGGCACATGGCCCGCCGGCATGCGCGAGAATCAGAGGTGTCTGCCCGCTTCCGCCGGGCAGCTTAGCTCGAGGCCGTTAGGCAGCCGACCCTCCCAAGTGGCTACGGTACGCAGCGACACGGGTCAGTGAGGAATGCCCACCCATGCTACCCAATCTGTACTCAGCACTTTCAAAGTATGGCAGCAAGGAGGCCGAGAACTACCTCACCGAATCCCTTGTGTTCTTGCTAAGCACACTCCTTCAGAAGGCTCCTAGCCAGGGTCTTTGGCTACTCAACAACATCACTGGTCCGCTGCCCCTCCATAGACTATCTCGACCTGCCAAGGTATCTCTAACCACACAGGTCACGGTGGAGCGTGGACGCCCAGACATTGAGGTTGCTGAGTCGACGGACACCTTGGTCTACGTGGAGATCAAGCACGACTCGGAGCTTGGGGAGAACCAACTGGAGTACTACTACTCGAAGCTTGAGGAGTCCGACAGGCCAAATCGCCGCCTAGTGTTCCTATCCAGATCGAAGGCATCTGCCGTAAGAACGTCACTTGGGCACAATCAGTTCTTCCACATCTGTTGGTACGACGTCTTCGACTGGCTCAATGACTTTCACGGCGCTGATCCCATTGTCGATTATCTTGTCGCCAACTTCCAAGAGTTCCTTCAGGAGAAGAAGATGAGCGTTCGCAAGGTCACATGGGAGTTCGAGCAGGGTATCGCCACATTGGTGGACTTCACCACGATGCTGGAGGTGGCCATACGCGAGGCTGTTCCCACGCTCCCGGTCAAGAAGACCGCAGGCTGGAGCTGGCGGGGCTTCTATCTGGACGGTTCCATCTTCTGCGGCATCCGCTATGACAAGCCCATGATCCTTGCTCTTCAGAACAACTTTGGGACCAATCCGACTGCAAGCGAAGCACTGGATCTAGTCAAGACCCACTTCCTCGCCCTCCCGAAGGACGAACAGTTGGAGCTCCTGGTGGGCTTCCTTGCTGCGGCCGCACCCAAGGTGCCGAAGGGAGACTCTGGGGCCATCCCGCCAATTGAGGAGTCGGCTGCCTAACAACTCGCTGAAGCTGACCCGGCGGGCTGGGTCTTCGGGGTGACTTGTCTGGCCTGCCGGCCGGGCGCACAATCCATCTGCGTCTGCCCGCTTCCGCCGGGCAGCTTAGCTCGAGGCCGTTAGGCTGCTCTCGCTGAAAGGTCGCCCATGCCACAATCCATCGTCTACATCCTAGGCGCGGGCTTCTCCGCACCTCTGGGGCTTCCGGTTATGAGAGACTTCCTCGTGAAGTCCAAGGACATGTATTTCAGCGCCCCGGACAAGTACGAGGCGCTTAAGAAGGTGCTTGAGACGATTGACCGCCTCTCCACTATCAAGAACTACTTCCGTGCTGACCTGTTCAACATAGAGGAAGTGCTCTCAATCCTCGAGATGCGAAGTACTCTCGAAAGCTCCAGACTCAGCAAGTCCTTCACAACATTCATCTCCCAGGTGATTGACCACTACACCCCGGAGATCCCTTCCCCCCAACGTCTGCCATCCAACTGGCAAGATTTCATCTTCGGAGACTCAGGCTGGGGCCCATACGGTCTCTTCGTCTCATCACTCTTCCAGCTCGAATACACCAAGGAGTCGGCAACCTCCTCCCCAGCCGCCGCCGTCCCGCAGACACCAGGGGTCATCTATCACATCGTCTCTCTGAATTACGACTTGGTCTTGGAGAACACTTGTGGATACATCAATGAGCACCTCAGCCCAAATAGGCATCTAGCCTTCCTTAGGACCCCCGAAAGCGACGGCAGCGGGCATACGCAATCCATCACACTCGCCAAGCTCCATGGCAGTGTTGACACGAGTGATATCATTCCCCCGACGTGGAGCAAACGACTACCCCAGAGGATTGCGCATGCCTGGAGGTTGGCCTTCGACTGCATCGCCTCGGCAAACGAACTCCGCCTGATTGGATACTCGCTCCCCATCGCTGACGCTTACGTTAGGTATCTTCTCAAGTCGGCTGTCACGCAGGCCCCCCACCTCAAGCAGATCGACGCGGTGTGCCTCGATCCGGACGGCTCTGTCCGGGAGAGATACGACCAATTCATCGACTTTAACTACTACAGATTCTCTCCCAGGAGGGTTGAGGACTACTTCGGCCATCTTCGCCAAGGAACCCCTCACCTATCGGGCAAGTATCCTGCACGCCACCTGGAGCCCCTGCACACTACATTTATGGAGGAGTCAAACCGAGCAGCCTAACAACTCGCTGAAGCTGACCCGGCGGGCTGGGCCATAGGGTGGGGC
>DYIU01000011.1 GCA_020723485.1 Acidimicrobium ferrooxidans
CGAGTCCATCGCGGTCGCGTCATCACGGCGGCCTAACAACTCGCTGAAGCTGACCCGGCGGGCTGGGGCATAGGGTGGGGTGCCTGGCCTGCCGGCGTGCGCGACAATGGACAAGGAACTGCCCGCTTCCGCCGGGCAGCTTAGCTCGAGGCCGTTAGGCCGCTCCGCCGTCGCCGTAGAACGCGAGCCCGTATCATGCCGCTGAGGAGAGGTGCATGGAGCATGTTGAGTATCGCAGGGGTGAGTACGTCATCAGCACCGATTCGACAAGGCTAGATGTCTCTACCATCCACAAGTACCTGAGTCATGAGTCGTACTGGGCTCAGGGGCGCACCAAGGCAGAAGTTGCCACCTCGATCAGCAACTCTCTGTGCTTTGGGCTCTATGCCAACGACGGCTCCCAAGTTGGGTTCGCGCGGATTGTGACCGACCAGGCAACCTTTGCCTGGCTCTGCGATGTGTTCGTACTGGACGCGCATCGTGGGAGAGGCTTGGCCAAGTGGCTAATCGAGACGGTCGTCAGGCATCCAGTGCTTCGCAGTTTGCCGCGCATACTCCTGGCCACTCGAGACGCTCACACCCTCTACAGCAAGTACGGTGGCTTCGAGATACTGCCCAACCCCGACCGCTGGATGGTGCGCCTGGCTCCCAATCCGGGCCTGGACAGGTCTGCTGTCGGAGCGGCCTAACAACTCGCTGAAGCTGACCCGGCGGGCTGGGTCGTGGGTGCCTCTTGCTCTGCCCGTTGGCGAGGCGCACAATCCTAGTAGGTCTGCCCGCTTCCGCCGGGCAGCTTAGCTCGAGGCCGTTGGGCGGCGGCGTGCCCTGCCTGGCGGAGAGGAGCCTGACCTAGTGGCATACTTGACCAGAGAGACTGTGCGTTCTGCCCTTGGTGACCTCTTCGGCACCGCAGATCACTTGCTCAAGATCTGGGTGGTTCTGAAGCAGATGGGGCTCACTCCATCAACCTCAGTCACTATCACCACATCATCATCCCAGCCCGCCCTACGAAGGCTCTTCTCCTTCGGCCACCCTGAAGGTGACTTCTTCATCCCCTTTTCGCACACACCCAGGTTCATGACCATGAAGTCCGACGCGGACAGGTCCATCGTCCAGACAAACATCAGGCGCTGGGCCACAAGTGGATCAGTGGTCACGGTCGACCCCACTTCCTACTTGGACATTTCCGAGGAGCGTGACGGGACTCTCATTGTGAGAACGGGGCGCTCCTACCCGCTCGGCCTCGGATATGGCAAGAACGGCTTCGCACTCGAGGATGACGCCAGGGTCTCCATCCCGATGGCGGCTTTCGCCGTATGGTACTACCGTCAGGAGGATCTGCCCCAGAACGCCTCCAGTCCCCACGATCTCAGACAGGCTCTTTGCCGTGACCTCGCTCTCTCGCCCGCCGAGCAGGAGCTCGTCTTCTCCTCCGAGGATCCCACGTGGAGGATCGGCCTGCGCGCCACCCCTCTTTCCGACGCCGAGTTGTTCTCCCTTGTCAACGAGTTCCTTACCGGGAATAGACCCGCCAAGCTCCTCGACCGAATGCCATTTCTCGCCTACTCAACGAGGGTCGCATCAATGGCTACAATCCCTTCAGGACCAAGCTGGCTCGCATATGACCCCGCTATCCGGCTCCAGAACCTGGTTGCTGCTGGCTCAAAGGCAATCCTACTCTACGGCCCGCCCAGGACAGGCAAGACTCGCGCGATAGACCTCCTCGTCCCCCGTAACAGCACCAGCCGAGCCACCATCCAGATACACCCTGGATGGGGCTACGATGAGCTAATCGTCGGCCTCCGGCCCGACAAAGGTGCGACTTGGTCGTATCAGGAGGGTCCCTTCCTGGCTGCGATCCATGCCAACAAGGAGCACATAGTCTTGGAGGAGATCAATCGGACCGAGTTCACTCAGGCGATTGGGGAGGTCTTCTCACTAATCGAGATGGCGTACAGAGGGGAGGAGAACGCCATCCTCCTACGCAACGGCAACTCCTTCTTCATTCCCGCTCACACGAGTATCTACCTCACCATGAACACTCTCGACCGCACTACTGAGGACGACGCGCTCCTCGCCAGGGTCGATGCCGTAGAGTTCCCCCCCCGAGTTGAGGATCTCCACACTATGCTGAGAGACGGGGGCTGCGAGCGTGAACGTGCCGAGAAGCTGAGGTCTCTCTTTGCCTTTGTCCAGCAATACTACCCTCTCGGCCACGGTTACTTCGCCGGTGTTGGACAAGCTACTAGCATCACCGCTCACTACCTCTCCAAGATTAGGCCGGTTCTCCAGAAGCACATGAAGGATATCCGTGATGAGCAACTCGCTGCGATCGACGAGAAGGTCGACGAGCTGTTTGGACAGCCATGAGCAACTGGTACATTCACGATCACCAAGCCGAGGTCCTCACAGGATTTCAGCCGGAATGGCTCCCGCCGGCCGCCTATCGATATGTGACTCCCGAGGTGTCCGCTCTCACAACTACATCACCGTGCATACGCCTCCGCGCCGGGCCTTATGTCGGGGCCCTGCCCCTGCAGAACGGCGACACCTTGTACATCCTCCCCAGAGCCGGCCGGGAGGCATTCTCCCGTATGTTGCTTGTCGTAGAGGGACTCGATGCCGCCGTTCGGCATGAGTTCGATGACTTCTCCTCTGTCGCTCACGAGGAATCAGGCCAAGCGCCCTGGACTGTCCTCCTGGCCCGGCCATTTGCTCACAAGCTGCGCCTCATTGAACGAGAGAGCCTGAACAATCGACGGCTCCCTCAAGCTGTTAGACTGGGAGCCGTAACCGGCAAGGTCAATCCTGCAAGAACGCTCAAGGCAATTGCGACACGTGAGTATCCCCCAGTCTACTCCACCCTGCGTCCTCCAACACTCCTGACTCTAGAGAATCGGCTTCTCTCCTCAGCTGCTATGCAGCTACTTCGTGTTCGCTCAGCTCACCCCTCAGACATACCGGTCCTCGTGCGCTGGGGCGCACTGGCCAGGCACGCCTACATTACTCAGGAGGAGCTTCTCACAAATGCTGCCGCCCTCAGGACCTATCGCTGCACAGGAAGTCGCTCCTACTACGTGCCGGCCCTTGTCATGGCACGCTTGATTCTCTCGCAGGCGGGTCTTGCCCTGGAAGGAGCCGACCCCCTCGAGTCGGAGCCTATCCTTACGGACATAGCTGCTTTGTTCGAGCGCTACGTCCGCGTCGTTCTGTCACGGGCTCTATCGCCTCTTGGCTTTCTCGTTGAGAAGAGAGATGCCACAGCGCCTGCGATGTTCGTCGATGGCACGTGCAAGCTTGTCCCGGATGTAGTTATCTCTCGATCCGGAACCCCCCTGCTTCTCTTGGACGCCAAGTACAAGCCGGATAGGGGGGTTGACCCAGCCGACTACTATCAAATGGCAGCATACATGGAGGCCTACGACCTACGCGCAGGTCTAGTCGTCAGGGCAGTGGAACTCGTGCGCAGTTCCCCGCTAATTCGCCACGAAACGCCGCAAGGTAGGGCAGTATACGAGCTGACCATCCCCCTGGGTAACTGGGAACGCGCAGAGGGAGCGCTTCTTGCTTCTACAACCCCACTGCTATCTCTCGGCGTGAACCGCGCCGGCTAGCAGCCTATCGCTCATTCCCAGTCAAACGATCCCTGCTTGGTGTTGCCGTCGGTTCGCTCGATCCTTCCGTTTGGCAGTCTACCCGACTCCGCGATCTCGACCCTCCGTCGCGCAGTCGCCAAGTACGAAGCGCTCACGTCGAATCCAATCGATTTCCTTCCAAGGAGCGCAGCCGCCACGCTCGTGCTCCCCGACCCAACAAACGGGTCAAGCACCAGGTCATTCGCCTTCGTGGAAAGACCTATGCACCTGCCGGGAAGTGCGATCGGGAACTGGGCCCCGTGCCCATCCATCCCCGATGCTGTGGGCAGCACCCAGACATCCGTTATCTTCTCGGATTCTTGGCCAGGATTCCGTCCCCCCAGTTCCCTCGGCAGCATCCCATACGCCGACTTATCGAAGTAGGGAGTTCTGCGCGCGGCAAGGTGGATTACTACCTCAGCTTCCCTTGTTACTCTGCTATCTACGGTCTCCGGCATAGAGCCTTCCTTCTTCCAGTAGATCACGCTCTTCACCCAGTATCCGATGCGGGAAGCGCGCTCCGCGACACGCGACGGGATTAGGCACTGCTCTCCATCCGATAGGTATGAGTGACCTGCACTATACCGGCGACACTCGTACTCGCCCCACCCGCGCGGATCTCTCCCTTTCATGGCTCTCAGCGTTTCCGATGCACTCGCTCGTATCTGAGTACGGGTGTTGTACGTGTCCATTAAGTTCCACCAGACAGAACCACTTGCCTTCATCACCCGCTTGAGATGGTGAAGGATCTCCACGGAATGGCGCACGAAACCCTCAGGCGTCTGTTCGTGCCCAAGAGCACAAGTCTCCCCGTCACCCCACTTTGTCTCGAGGTGCTCCGAGTAGAGGCGCGTCCCCCAGTACGGAGTTGAAGTCACCACACAGTCGATCTCATCCGACGGCAACGCTTGGATCAGGATCCTCGCGTCGCCCTTCACCAGGACGTGGGACTTACCATCCCATTCCCGGGTCCGCGGCCTTTCCAGGCTTTCGCCACCTGCAAGTAGGTACTCGGGGATAAGGCTGCGCGGGACGAATGTCTCTGAGAAGGCGTCATGCTCCAGAAGTTCCAACACCTCTGCCAGGGTGAGTGTGCCGGTCTTCAGACTTAGGCACCTTCGCACGTACGCCGAACTCATCCCCAACAGCGCCGTTGTGAGCTCCAGCGAGAACTTGCGCTTGAGATCGCTGCGCAGACGCTCGGTCCGAAGACGCCTTACAGGTGTTCTTGGATGGATGTCTTGCCTCATCACACGCCTCTGGTATCCTATGTATACTCGGCTTCACCGACCACGCGTCCCATCGGTGACGTGCGTGTCACCCCTGGGTGACATAGTATCTCATGGCTAGGTTGGCGTCAACCACCCCGCGGGGGGATAACTCCTCCATGCTACGCTTCGGCGAGAAGCTACGCCAGCTTCGCAAAGCGCGCGGGCTCACCCTCAAGGGCCTGTCCCGCCAACTCCGCTTCGAGTCTCATTCATACCTCAGCGCGATCGAATCTGGTAACAAGCAGCCCTCGGTAGCCCTCGTCTTGGCGATCGCAAGGACATTCGGCGTCTCAACGGATGATCTTCTCTTCGACGATAAGGACCTGCCCGAGAAATTCCGCCGCCCAACAACTCGCTGAAGCTGACCCGGCGGGCTGGGCCTTTGGGGATGCATTAATCGCCCGCTGGCCTGGCGTACAGTGATAGAGAGCTTGCCCGCTTCCGCCGGGCAGCTTAGCTCGAGGCCGTTGGGCGCCTCGTCGTTTC
>DYIU01000007.1 GCA_020723485.1 Acidimicrobium ferrooxidans
ATACCGATGGTGGGCCGTGTAGGGATCGAACCTACGACACCCGGATTAAAAGTCCTCTCCCGCCGGTCCAGTGGTATTATACAGCATCCAATGGTCACCTCAGATATAGCGAAATAAAGCCGTATTTCGACCTTCGGATTCCAGTACACCCAACAGCAGTTGACAGAATCCAGGCTCAAACAAGTGGCACATAGGTGGCAGGGAGCAAGCAAACGAATGAGCGAATCAAGCATCAATATTATCGGCGCTCACTTCACCCGTAGAATGTGGAATCAAATCAGGAATCAAATGCAGCCCTTCCCACGGCCGGTCGAGAGGTATACCATGATGACAGGTTCGCTACCTGATCAAAACGCCTTACGAGCCAAAGGCTCGCCGGGTGCCGGCTAACCGGGCGGGTAGCGAACCCGCCTCAACCAGCTTTGGCCTTCTCCCGCTTGATGAACTCCGCGAGCGCCTGGCGGACCAGCTCCGCTACCGGGACGTCCCGCTCGTTGGCGATCTCCTCGAGGTCCTCGACAATCGGTTCGGGGATATAGTAGTTCTTCCTCTGCAACCGTTACGCCCCCTTTGGTTAATGGAGGCGGAGGGAATCGAACCCTCGAGCTCGGGGTCAAAAGCCCTTGCTCCCACCCGGCGCCCCCGGTTGGTGGAGGTGGGGGGAGTTGAACCCCCGAGCGTGGGATCAAAAGCCCTGGCTCCCACCCGGCACCCCCGTTCTTGTTCCTTCATCCTCATACACACATTATACATACATCGGACGTATGTTGTCAAGGGGTTGGGGAATATTTCTGGAATAATTCTGGAATAATTCTGGAATAAAAAGAAGGCCCCCTCCCGGAGGAGGGGGCCAGTAGCTGAGGCCACCGCGGTGACCTCGCTCCGGGCGGCCGCGGCCTACCCGGGCGGTTGCGTTATTCGGCCTGAATGTGCAGCATAGTTGAATCGACATGCGATGTGAATATGCTGCACACTTCGGCCGTTTCTTTCAACCAGGCACAGCCTGCTTACTCAGCCTTTGTCAGCTCAACATATGTGGTCTTCGCGTCAATCCACTCGACGAGCTTGCTGCCTCTGAAGTACAGCTGGTAGGCCGACTGCGCCGCGGCTATGACAATGGCGACGGAGACCACCACCGCCTCGACCGTGAATGCCTGCCAGTTCAGCTGACCAGCCGCCCATGCCGTGAGCACTCCTGCCCCCGCGCAGGCCGCGATTATGATGGCCGCGTTTACCTTTCTTGGCCATCTGACCTGGTGGAGCACGGCTGCCAACAGTGGCATGAGAACTCCCAGGATGAGCGCCGCCGCTTCCATCTTACCCATGTGACTACCTCCTCAGTTCTGTCTGCGCCACACGTCGACCGGGCCTCCAGAGAGTACCTCGACGATGACGGTCCAGCCGTCGGTCTCCGGTATCTTCCAGAGCTCGCCGACGTTGATCCGTTTCGTCGCTCCCTTCGGCACCGTGACTTCCTTCACCGTGTCCGGGGGTGCCGCATTCCCGTCGTCGCCGCGCAGTGACAGGCGGCACTTAGCGCCAGTCGCCTTTTCGCTCGCGTCGACCAGGTCCAGGTAGCAGACCTTACCCTCGGAATGCTTCAACCACGCGGGGAACCTCTCGGCCCTTTCCTCTGAAACTCTGACCGGCATGTCGTCAACCTCCTGTGTTCTCTCCTGCTCTACAGCGCCTCCGAAAAACTTGATGAACGCGTTCGCAACCGCGTAGCCGACTCTCTGCGCGTTCGCCTGCAGCCAGGCGCGCTGCGTCGGATTGCTGACAAAGCCGAGTTCGATCAGAACGCACTTGCAGCGAGTGGAGAAACGCCGGTTGCCGTAGTAGTGGTGCTCCCCGCTGGTGATGTTGTAAGCGTCGAACTTGATACCGGTCTCGGCCGCGTACACCTCTTTGAGCACCCCTGCCAGGGCACCGGAGCTGGGGTGCCTTTCCTCCCAGTAGCCGATCGAGAAGGTGGAGCGGTTGCCGCCCGAGTCACAATGGACGAACACCGCGCCGTCATGATCGTGCTGGTAATTGCCGGGTTCGTTCTGCAGGGAGCCGTCAAAGTGCGTGACCTGGTGGCCTGCGTTCCGTAAACGCGCCTCTATGTGCGGGACGACCAGCAGAAGCGTCTGCTCCTCATAGGCCGCGCCTGCCTTGCCGTTGACGTGTCCTATCTGTACCGCGAGATTCGCCACGTTAATCCTCCAGTAGAACTTGCAACATGTAAAAAAGCCGCCGCAAGAGGCGGCGGTAGACGCGGCGGAGGAACTTCATATCAGTACCTTCACCGCCACAACTATGCTGAGGACGGTCGAGGTGAAGACAGCAGCAGCGACCGCGGCCCTCCATATCCAACCCGGCACCCTGAGCTTTACGCCCTGCTCGTTCACACACCGCTCGAGCTTCTCAAGGCGGCGGTTGTGTTCGCGCGCGCAGCCTTCTCTCTTCTGTACTTCCTCCGCGAGAAGGACCGCTATCTGGCGGTTGTACTCCTCGATCATCTTGTTGGTCTTCTCGATCTCAGTCCTGATGAGAGCGAGCGAGCCGTTGTGCTCTTCAAAGAAGCGGTTCTGGCGGTCATCGTGCTGCTGGACATACCGCTTGAATTCCTCTTCCCTGATGAACCAGCTCATTGTCCGATACCCTTTCTAGTTCCTATGCTTTCCTTGCGTGTATTGAAAAGTGGTAGTCGTTGAGGCGCGGCGCGTATGAACCGCCGCCTTGCTTGTAGGCATAAAGCTGATACTGGTACGTCCCTGGAGCCAAAGCCTTGTCGATGTATACAAGCGCGAGCGGGTTGTAAACACTTATCGCCGTGCCGCTGTTGGTTGTGCTATTGCAGGCGCTCGCTGTGGATACGTTTAGCGAGGTGGAATCGCGATACAGGCCAGCGACGAAATTAGCCCAACCTGTATATCCGTTGGAGACGTAACCTTGCGCGATCACAAGGATGTCTGTCGACTCCTCCGCTGTTATAGCTACAGATATGTTGCATCCACTAACTAGATTACCCGGCGCAGAAGTCGCGGAAGGCGCGAAATAGCTGGTGGTGTCATAAGAACCAATCAACCGCCAGTGGCCCAAAAGCGGCCCTATGTACTTCAGCTCGTTACTCATGCCGCCAGCTCCCTGCGCGCAACCATCCTAGACGCCTGCGAGGCATAGTCGCCGGGTGATAATGAAACCGTTCCTCCGGTGACGTCCACCACCGATTCAACGATGTTGAACGTGCTCATCTCGTTTATCGCCCAGGCCGCGGTGATTGAGAGCTCTCCCGGGAACAGGCCCTCGATGAACACGGCGGGGCCGGCCGGGACTTCGTAGATCGGGACCTCGTTGTACTGCGTGTCGAAGATCCTCCTGGCCACCACCGCTGACCTCGGCCGCATCACCTTGCGCTCGTTCAGGTAGACAGTCGCTATCTGGAGTGCCTGAGCGGCTGTCGCTTTTCCCGGTATCTCAAGCTCGCCGTCGCGCCTCCCATACATCGCGATCGAGGCGGCGTCCGAGAGAGTCGAGTATGCGTAGGTGCCGCCATCGGCGGTGTACGAATAGAACAGGTAATTGATGATGTTCTCGAGCCCGTACTCGAGCTCGCTATCGCAGTCGGTGATGTCGACTATGTAGGCGGGCGACGCGCTTTTGGCGGCGAAGGAGAACGCCCTCTCCGCCCAGACACCGTAGCTCCAACCGTTCGGCGCGTTGATCGCCTGGAGCATGTCCGCATACGTTTTTCGCGGGCTCGCGTCGATACCGTTTGCCGGGAACGTGTAATCAAGCGTCGAGATCGTGCCTGTCTGCAATCCCAGGTCGCTGTCCGTGAGCAGGTGGTCCGTCATCCAGGTCGAACCCTTTTCAGCCCCGACGGACACCGTCGTGAATCGCGAGTTGAGCCGCTCGGAGAAGCCGTCTGCTTCGATCCCGAAGCGCACCATATCCGAGATGTTGCGCGATATGGTAGAGAGACGTCCCTCCCAGACGATGTTCTCCCCGTGGTACGCGCGGATGATGTTGGCGACTGTCAGCTCCGGATAGACCAGCCTGGGATCGAGCTTCACCTCGGCCCGGAACGTGCTGTAGCCTCCCGGGTCGACGCTTCCGTACTCGATGTTCTCGAGAAGGTGGTCCATGGAGGCGTAGCGCTCGGTAAGGGCCGGGTTCCAGATCTCAAATGTCAGGTTACGCTTCATGGTTCCAGGGCGAACTGCGGCCGCCACCGCAGCAGCATGTTGCTCACCGGCTTCAGGTTGTGGGCGCCGCTCTCTATGTTCACCATCAGGACCGTCATGTTCACGCCGGCCGGGCCGACCGTGAAGGCCGGCCGGCCGAGGGTGTTGGCCACGGTATAGATCATCGCCGTATCCAGCGAGCCGTCGAGCGAGGAGAGCACCCGTCCGGAGGAAGACTCCAGGATCATGTAGGTGCCGGCCCAGGAGGTGACCTCGACACAGGCATAGTCGATCGGGATGATCGCCAGGTAGTCGATATAGAGGCTTACGGCGCCCAGGGAGGCATGGGCGATCATCCTCAGGACCTGGTAAATGTTCTCGAGGTCCGCGTTGTCGGAGACATAGTGAGTCGGGAGGTTCCAGGGCGAGAACCTCGTGGCGAGCAGGATGACATCCTTCCACACGCCAGCCGGGTCTCCCATGTCCACCTCCTGGGTTACGACGGAGGAGGTGATGTCGGTGCCGGCCGCGTTCTGCAACAGGCCGTTCAAGGTCGCCTTGTCGTAGGAGGTTGCGCCGGAGAAGGTCATGCCCACGGCTATCATGTGCCGACCCCTATGGGAGGCGACAGGGAAGAGGAAGCTGACCGAAGTGCTCGCCCCGGTCGAGCGGTAGCTCTGGCGGCGCCTGGTGTAAAGGTAGTTCGGCGTCGGGGTGTTGTCCGGCGCGTCGGCGACAGGGTTCCAATCGACGTGATATTCGGGCCGCTGGCCGACGATGATGTTCGTGAACGCGAGCGGCGTCGCTGTCGAGATCCCCCCCCGTATCGTACCCGCGCCGCCGACAGCCCATACTCTCGTGGCGCTTATGCCGGAAATCCCATAAAGCGTGGAGAGTGTCCCGCTCTCCTGGGCCGCCCAGCCGGTCCCGTTCCCATACATGATCTTGCCCGAGACACCGCACGCCCAGATATTCGTGGAGTTATAGGCGTACACTCCGCGCAAGTCCTCGGTTGTGTTGCTTGTCTGCACTGACCAGGAGGCGCCGTTGAAGAAAAGTACCGTCCCGTTGTCGCCGACCGCCCAGACGTGAGTGGAGTCCAGTGCATACACGGCACACAGGTCTTCGGAAGTCCCGCTCGTCTGGGCAACCCAGGTCGTCCCGTTGTGGAAAAGGATCGTGCCGTCGGCTCCGACCGCCCACACGTGGGTTGTGTCGAGCGCCGAGATGCCGTAGAGACAGCAGGTCACGCCAGAGGACTGCTCGGCCCAGCTGGTGCCGTTGTACTTGGCAATGGTGCCGTACTGGCCGCAAGCCCAGGCATTCGTGGAGTTCACCGCGGTGACCGCCATGAGGTCGGGGATGTCGGTCTGCACTATGCTGATGTCATCGATGTAGACAAAGACAGCCTCGTTTACGCCGACGAGCCCGCAGTAGAAGTAGAGCTTCACCTTGACAGTGCCTGCGGGCATCTGCGCCGGGCCGAATGACTGAGAGAGGGCGTGGTAGGCATCGTCATCGTTCGGCAGTATGTTGCAAAGCAGCGTGTTGCCCAGATTATTGTTGGATGCGTCATAGTAATAGACAGTGAGCTTGAGCCTGCACCCGTTGTGCGGGTCGGCGTAGAGACTGCACCTGTAGTACCAACTGACCGTGTACGTCTTTTCTCGGTTCACGCTGATGTAGTTCGCGTTCATCATCCTCGCGTAGGAAGTCCCCGAGCCGCTCCAGGGTATGGCCGGACATATCTGCCCGCACCATGAGCCGCTGCGCTGATTCCAATTAACCCGGTCGGCGCTACCCTGTTGCACATAGAAGCTCCACACACCGGCCGACTCTACTCCGTCATTGAAGATCGGCACGCTCGCCGGGAATGTCTGGGGCGCCCACGCGGCGCCGTTATAGAACGTGATGACTCCGTCGGCTCCCACAGCCCAGACGTGAGTGGAGTCCAGAGCCCGCACCCCGTAGAAGGCGAGGCTCGTCCCGCTGGTCTGCAGCGCCCAGGAGACCCCGTTGTGGAAGATGATCTTGCCGTCGTCGCCGACCGCCCAGACGTGAGTGGAGTCGAGCCCCCATATGGCGCGCAGCACCTGGGAGAGACCGCTGTTCTGTCCCGACCACATCCCCGAGGAGTAGGAGTTCCCGAAGTAGACGTTGGCCAGGGCGTCCTCGTCCGTCTCGATGTCGGCGCCCGGAATGCTTATCCCCATCACGCCCTCGTACTCGTGGCCCACGATGTATTCGGAATCCATCAGGAGGAGCTTGTCGATCGAGATGACCCCGACCGTGGTGTCGTGCCTTATCTGGCGCTTCACCTTCGTGGTGCCGGTCGGGAAACAGGGCGATGATGTTGACCCCTCCGGGTATACGACGGGGGAGCCGGCCCTCTTCACCGCGTCGAGCCAGGTCGTGGCGGTGGAGGGGTTGTAGGCGGTGAGTATGTTGAGTGTGCCCAGGAGGGTGTCGGAGTTGTCGTAGCAGAGCAGGTCGAGGTCGAGTGTCGCCGTCCCGGAGTAGAGGTAGGCGAACATCTTGATGTTGTGGTGATGGCTCGCGTCGACCGCGATGGCGTCGGCGTCCTGCAGCTGAGTGGTATGGGCGGCGTTAGTTGTGGTCAGCTTGCAGCTGCACCCCCCCGTGAGGGGATCGCAGAAGTTGGTCGTGTCCGCGGTGATGGTCCCGCCCGAGACCGTCTCCACCCAGTTCTCGAAGTCGTTCACGGACCGCTTCTCAAAGGAATCGTTCGGCCCGAGAGCCCGGAAGGCGTAGAGCTCTCTCCACCCGTACCGGGGCTTACCCGCCTGGAGGGTGAAGGTGATGACCGCCAGGTTGCCCAGCTGGTAGGCGAGCTCCCAATACCTGTCGGTGTCCTCTTCGGCGGGGGGAGTCGCGTCGTAGTAATAGGGGTCCTCGCCGGTCCGGGTGACCGTCACGGTTATGGAGTCCTTGCGGAGCTCGCGGATGAGGGCCTGCACCTTCGCGCGCTTGTCGGCCCCGCTCGTGCCCTGCACCCGGATGGAGAAGGGGAGCTCGACGTTGTTGTCCTTTCCCAGGCCCGAGATATACCTCTGGCCGTCGACCAGCGGCGAGTCGGCGAATGTCTGCTTCCTGGTCGCCGGCCGCGGCTTGAACGAATCGAGCATGAGGGCGTAGACGGTCCCGTCGTTTACCTCGAGGTCGTTGAGCTTGAACGAATCAGGCATTATCGATCATGGTCCTTCTCAGGTGGCGCCCCCGCTTGAACTCGTCATCAAGGACCTTCCGCGCGAGCTTGGCGAAACGCTGCACGTCATATTCAGGTGAGACAGAATTGAGATGAACGGTGAGATTGACGGCCCCGCCTCCGCCGCCGGCCATCGAGAACATCCGCTCCGCCTTCGAGAGGGGTATGACGAGCTCCGGCTCCTTCTCCGCGAGCCAGGTAAGGATAGGCTTCGTCGCGACACCGCCGGCCGCCATGCCCGGGCCGTTGTGTATGTCGCCGCGCTTGCTCCCGCCTCCTCCGAACCAGTTGCCGGGCCAGAGGTTCTTGAGCTTGGAGAGGGCGTCGGTGATCCAGCTTACCTTGTCCTTGATGAAGTTCCAGACCTTGGCGATCGCGTCCTTGAGGCCTCCCCAAACGCTGTCCCAGATGCCGGCGAGCGCGTCCCAGACTTTCTTGGCCGCCTCCACCACCGGGTCGATTATCGTGTGCCAGGCGTTGACGATCGCGTTCCAGACCGCGGACACGACTCCGGAGATCGCCCCCCACACCGCGGACCAGACCGCGGTGATCCCGTCCCAGACAGTCGTCACCACTGCCTTGATGACGCCCCATACGGCGGAGGCCACGGCGCTTATCGCGTTCCAGACCCCCTCGAGGAAACCCTTGATCCCGTTCCAGCACATCGTCAGGAATTCCCAGACAGCCATGATCGGGGTGATGATAAAGATTTTGATATTAAGCCAGACCACCTGAGCGGCGGCCTTGATGAGGTTCCAGGCGGTGACCAGGATCGTCTTTATTACAGCCCATCCGACCTTGAAGGCCGTCTTGATGACGGTCATCACCACCAGGAAGTTGAGCTTGATCGCGTTCCATATCGGCCCCGCCACGGCCTTGATGACCTTCCAGGCCGCGACGAGCACCGTCTTGATGACTGCCCATCCGACCTTGAAGACGGTGCCGACCACCCGGAGCCAGACCACAAAGTATGTCTTGAAGACGTTCCAGACGACCCTGCCGATCGTGATGATGGTGTTCCACACCGTCTGCAGTACCGCCTTGATGGTCTCCCAGTTGCGCCGGAAGAAGTTGACGATCGGTTCCCAGAGGGGGCGGAAGAAGTCAACGATGGCGGTCCAGACCCTAATGGCGACGCCCTTGATCCAGTTCCACGCCTTCGAGAGAAACTTGGAGATCTTGTCCCAGTTCTTGTAGATCAGGTACCCGAGCCCCACTATAGCCGCGACGATGACGCCGATGACCAGGATGATGGGGTTGGACATGATGGTGAAAGCGAGGCGGGCGAACACCTGGCCGATGACCAGGCCGAAGTGCTTGATAGCGCCAACGACAGCGCCGAAGGGCCCGGCGAGGGCGGCAATGCCGGCGAGGGCGAGCACCGCTATCTTGACGGGGGCGGGGAGCTTCCCGAAGACCTTGATGAGGCCCGTCATCGACCGGATAACGGTCGAGATCACCGGCCATATCTTCTTGAAGATATCGATGAGAGCGGCGCCCAGGGGTTCGAGCGCAAGGGAGACCTGGTTCTTGAGCAGCTTGAACTTCTGGCTCAAGGTCATGGTATCCGCGCCGACCTTCATGATCGATTTCGGTGATTTCTTGAGTGACTTCACCAGGTCATCGATCTCGAACTTGCCTTCGCGGATTGCCGCGGCGAGGTCTGGACCGGCGCGGGCACCGAAAAGCTCGATCGCGAGCTTGTTTGCCTCGGCCGCGGAGCCTGCGTTCTTGATTCCCGCCATGAGCTTTGGGAATTCTTTCTGCGGGTCCTTCCCGGCTTTGGCAAGGCGGGCGAGACCCATTCGCAAGCCGCCCATCGCAAGCTCGGCGCGCACGCCCGACTGCTCGAACCTGCCGGCCAGGGCGGCGGTGGTCTCGAAAGATATCCCCAGAGACCGCATCGGAGACCCGAACTTCGAGACAGTGTCCATCAGCGAACCGATGTTGATACCCGTCTTAGCCGAGATGCCATAGAGGAAGTCGAGCGACTTGCCCTGGTCCTTTGTAGCGATGCCCCAGTCAGCGAAGGCGCGGGTCCCTGTTCTGACCAGATTCGCGGTGTCGACGCCCGTTATCCTGCCGAGGGTGAGGATCCTTTCGCCCAGGTTGCGCAGGGGGACGCCGACCATGTCGGTGCGCCTGTGGAGGTCGGACATGACCGTGCCGACCTCCTTGGCGGACTGCGGGACCTTCGCCAGGGTGGCCCGGTAGTCGTCGCCGAGTTTCTTCAGCGTCGCGCCCGTCTCGCCGGTCTGCTGCTTGATGATCCGCATACCACTGCCGACGTCCATGGCCGCGGCCACACCGGCGGCGCCCAAACCGATCAGGGGGACGGTCAGCCACTTGGAGAGCTTGGCCCCGGTCGAGCCGGCCGTCACTCCGAGTTTGGAGAGCTTCGCCTGGGCTCCCGCCATAGCGGCGTTGACCTTTGTGGCGTCAGCTGACAGACGAATTACCAGGTTTCCTATAACGTTAGCCATGTTTCTCCATGCCGCTCGTGACGGCGCGCATTATCGCCAGCTGGTCCTGCCAGGTCTGCCTGCGGCGCGGACGGGGTCTGTCGGTGTATCGGGGCATGAAATCCTCGAGGCGGGCGTTCTTGCTGCCGAGGGCTTGGGCTATCGTCCACGCAATGGTGGCCGCGCGGCGGTCCTCGCGCCTCTGTTCCGCCAGCCATCTATTTCGGACCGCGGCGATCTCCGGGAATGAGAGGGTGAGAAACTCCTCGTCGGTCAGCCCTAGGTCGTATCGGGCCGAGGCCCAGGCGGCGAGCTCCCGGCTAAAGGGCCCTCCTCCAGGTCCCGGTAGCCGAGCGCCTGAGAGAGCTTCTCGCTGTAGTACTCGACGTTGGGGATGTCCAGCATCTCCTCAACGGATTCGCGGGTGAGCTCGGGGTCCTCGTGCCGCAGGCCATAGTAGATGAGGTCGGAGATCTCCCTCAGGTCCGAGGGCGTCCACTCCTCGTCGAGGTTGAGGACGTCCAGGCCCATGGTCTCCTTTATCTCCCCCATGGTCTTAAAGTTGTAGTAGAGGGTTCGCTTCCGGTCGATCTCGATCTCGACCCTGGGGTTTACTCTCTCCATCTGTCCTCCTAGGCGGTCCAGGTCGGCTGGCCGGTGATCTTGAGGTCGATCTTCGCGCCCAGCTTGCCGTCCACTTCGGCCTCGGGGTCGAACTTGGTCACGAAGCAGGCGATGGTCAGGGTGGTGTTGGTGGCGTCCGGCCACACCAGCTGGAAGTTGCGCTTCGTGCGGTTGATCTGGTCGGCCACGACGCCGGTTGTCCAGTGGTGGGTCGCCGACGTCGGGATGTAGTTGAGCTCGAGCGAGATCTCGCCCGCGTCCAGCAGACCAGCGATGTATTCGCGGAACGCTCCCGGCGAGGAGTGCGACGTCGAGTCGATGGTCTCGAGCTCCTGTCCGGGGCCCTTTATCGAGTTGACCTCGGCGATCGTGGTGAACACCTCGCCGCCTCCGCCGCCGTCCCCGATCTTTATCAGGGTCCCGTAGGCTCCAAGTGCGTTAGTCATTTGCGCCTCCTTTCAGGCACCAAAAAAGCCCCCGGTCTCGGGGGCTCGGGTTCATCCGCCGCCGGTTACGGCAGCCTGAGTATGCAGACCTTCAGGTCCGCGTCCGTCGAATCGATGTAGACCTGCCCGTTGGTCTGCCTGTACCCGATGATGGGGAACAGCTGGCTGCAGGCGTAGGCCGCCGCGGCGACCGCCTTGGTCCAGCTCTCCGAGCGGCCGTAGGGATCGTCGACCGAGCTCACGGTCAGGGTCTGCGAAGCCACGTCGTCGTTGCGGATGAGGATGATTTCCCGGCCCGTGGCGACGAAGTAGTTGCCGTTGGCTGGGTCTGTCGCGGACCAGGTCAGGGCGACGCCCGTCGCGTCGTAGGACGCGGGTATGTCGATCGGTGTCAGCGCTGTGCGTGCCATGCGTTACACCTCCTTCCCCGGGGTCCAGAGCCGGGGCGGTGGCGGCTCATGAGTCTTCACATGCTGCTTGATGACTTCCTCGTCGAGGGAATCGAAGGGACACTTCGAGCACTGGAACCTCGGGAATCCTTTCCACTCGCCCAGTGTGTAGGGCGCCGCCTGCGTCTTTGGCGGGGCCTCAGTGCCGCCCGAGGACTTCTTGGGCTTTTCCTCCGGTTCCGGCGCCTCCTTCTTCAAGTCTCCCTGTGCCATATCCTCACCTCCACTATCACGCGGTATGAACCTTCCTCGGGCTTGCCGGAATCCCGGACGTCCGTTACCAGCATCCCGTGTATATCCTCGCCTCGGCTAACACCCTTGAAGCCGTCGAGCGAGCATCTGGCCTGGTCGGCGAGCGTCTTGGCCACGGTCTGGTCTGCGCCCCAACAGGAGAGCTGGAACAGCGGGTGCGCCAGGTGCGAGGGCCCGGAATGGGAGTGGACCCTCGGCCCGCTGATCCGCTGGTAGACGATCGCCGGGAGCTCAGTGTTGGGCGGCATCTCTATCGGGTATATCCTGTCGGCCGCCAGGGCGGCCACGCCGGGAGCGTTCTCGAGCATGCCAACCAGGGCGTCCTCTACCACAGCTTGTCAGCCCCCTTCTTGGCCCCCTCCTCGGCGGCCCGGGCCACGGAGGGGTCCTCCATCGCCGGCCGCATGAACGGCTGGGCCCCGTGGTGCGCGGTCCCGAACTCCTGCATATGCCCGTAGAAGCTCTCCTTGCCTGGCCCCACGTCGACATATACGCCGCCCTCGCCCTTCTGGACGGGGCTCACCACCATGTCCTCGGAGAGCTCGCCTGTGCGCAGCGGCGCGTTTTCCCCCATGACCTCGGCCAACTGCTTGCCGGCGGCCTTGGCGGCCTCCCGGGCGACGTCGCCTTCCATCTTCTTCTGCACCCTCATATAGCTCGCCGCCAGGGCGTCCATCCCGTCGAGGCTCATAGCTCCTCCTTGCACATGAGCACGAGCTCGCGGTCGCGCTCCTCCACGTTGAGCACCGCTTCGATGTCGAACACGCGGTCTTCGAAGATGACCCGCATCTCCCGGGTGACGCCCGAGCGGTGCCGGATCCTGAGCTTGTGGGTGACGTCCGCGTTCTCCCTCTGCGCTTCGAAGTACTCCCTGCCCTGAAGCGGCTCGATCGAGGCCCAGACGGTAGCCTCGTTGGTCCAGGTCTCGGTCACGGTGCCGATGCCGTCGCGGGTGTCGCCCCGTCTCTGCAGGGTCACGCGGTGCCGCAAGGTTCCCGCCCTCATCAGAACCTCAGGTGACGTAGCGGCCACAGGAGGTACTCGCAGGTGAGCGGCATCTCCTTGGCGATGGAGCCGACCAGGACCGCCTCGTGGTTCTCGTACCAGTGGGAGACCAGCTGGTACATCGCCAGGCGCACGGCCTCCGGCGGATCTGAAGCCGCCGCGCCGTATCCGGCCACGAACCGGGCGGTGACCGCGCCTGTCGCCCTCAGTGTGTCGCTCGGCCAGGACTCGCCGCTCATGAGCGCGATCAGGCCCGGCTCCCCGGACGTGTCGACGTAGTAGGTGCTCGCCGACACCGTGCTGACCACGCCGTCCTCGTCGGTGAACTTGAGGGAGGTCACGCTCTGGAGCGGGGGCAGGGGCAGCTTGATGTAGCCCTCGGCCGGGAACGCGTCGATGGTATAGTCCCAGGTCTGCGTTATCAAAGCTCTCCGCGTAAAGTGCTCGACTTCTTCGCGCGCGGCTTTAACGAGGGAGGTCAGTATCGTGTCCTCGAGGGCGGAATCGATCCTGAGGAACGTTTTAACCTCCGGCACGGTGAGGGGCTCGAGCGCCGGCGGCGTCACCAGGGAGAGACCCATCTACTTCTTCGCCGCCTTCTTGGGCTTAGCCGGCTTCTTCGCTTTGCGCTGCGGCGGCCTGGTAGCGGTCTCGGGCGCCTCGAGGGCTGCGTTCTCCGCCTCGGGAGCCTCCGCGTCCTCAAGCGCATCCGCTGCCCCCTCGAGATCAGCGGAAGGCTCTTCGGCGGAGGCCTTCAACTCGACCGCGTAGCCTCCCGCGACAAGCTCGCGCGCCATCTCGTCAGGAAGCTCGCCCGTCTGACCTCCGCAGAGCGTCCCGGCGGGCCCGGCCGCCGTGACGTCCTCGTTCATCCGTACTATCAAGGCCTAACCTCCTATGTAGACGTGGAAAACTCCGGTCTTCGTGTCGCCGCCCGAGGCGACCTCTATCTTGACCCGCTCGTTGGAAACAGGGATGACGGTCTCGACCGGCTCGCCGGCGGCGGCATAGAGGGAAGCCGCTCCTGCGGTGTCACAGGTGCCGGTTCGCGGGTGCACGGTCTTCGACGCGTTCACGTTGTCCTCATCCCAGATGAGGATCCCGGACCCCTCGGCCGTGATGACAAAATCGACGCCGTCGGCGAAGTCGGTCTTGACATAGCGGATCGCCTGTACGAAACCGTTCACTACCTCCGTATAGCCCGTGCCCGCGCCGGCGGCGTCGGTGACTATTGTCACCTCCTGGTGCTCAAGATATACCATGGCGGCCCCCTAAACGCTCACTGCGTATCGCAGGAAGACCACGAACTTGCCCGCCGTGAACTCCTGCCCCGCGATCGTCGCGGTGATCTCACGCGCGGCGGTCGTCTTCACCGCGGTGGCGGCGGTGCCGAGGGGCACGATCGCGTGGAGCCCCGCGTCCCAGGGGTTGCTCACGTCGCTCACCGCGATAGCTGCGACGATATCGTTCGCCCCTTCCACGTGGATCGCCATGGTGCCGGCGTCCGCCCCTGCGGTGGTGCACGTGGTGATGACGTCAACCATGCCGTCGAGGATGATGGCGTTGTCCGGGATTGTCACTCCCAGGCCGTGCGCCCCGACTGCACCCCCGTCGACCGCGAAATCGTATGTGGCGACGGCCAGGCCGACTGCCATGAGGCCGTCTGCCGCGCCCTCTATCTCCAGGGCGCCGCCGGACTCCACAAGCAGGGTCCCGCCGTCTGCGACAACCTGCCGGTCTCCCCCGTTATCCCGGTAGACCTTCGGCTGATAAGACATCTGCACGCTCCTTTCCGCTGGATGCAGCAGGAGGAGGGCGTGCAACCCTCCCCCTGCCTAGTCACTCAAGACACGGTCTAGGCGGTGCCCTCCGCCGGGCTGACGTGCAGCTCGTAGGTCACCGCGTCGGTCACGTTGTTGTTGGCCTCCTTGCGCGATTCGTACTGGACGTAGATCGCGGACTCGGCCGTCGCGTTGGCCGCGTCCTTGTCTATGACCAGCCGGACGTAGCGCTCGGTCGGCTTGTAGAGGTCGATGACGAATATCTGGTTGTCATCGTCCGCGGCGACGGATATCCCGGTCCCCGCCAGGTCGGCCATGGTCCCGCCTCCCGAGGCGGTGTCCTGCTGGGCCTTGATCGAGGTGACGGCGCCTGCGGCGATCGCCGCGAACTTGACTATCATCAAGACGCCCTCGTAGCCCTGCATGTCCAGGATCGCGCCGTTGCGGTCAGCGCTGCCGCTCGCGTAGTCGAGCGCGGACGATATCTTCGCGTTCTTCCCGAGGTTCATCTCACACCCCCTTAAGCCAGCTTGACTCGGACGAAGGCCTCCTCGTTGACGGGCATGCCGTCAAGCTCGGCGCGGCCTATGAACCCTACCTGGTTGGTCGTGGCGTAGAGCTCGACCAGCCTCTGCACCTGCATGTTGAGCGCGTCGGCTATCCAGTAGTGGGTGAAGTCACCCAGGACACCGACGTAGAGCCCCGTCGTGAAGGTGTTCGGGGCGTACTCGCTCATGCTCACGGGGCGGCCCAGGAGCCGGTCGGGCTCGTCGGCCCTTACGGACTCCCTCCAGACATACTGGCCGTCGCCGTCCTTGAGCTTAGCGATCTGCTTCGCCCCGTCGCGGTGGAAGACCCAATCCGCGCGGGCCCAGTACTGAGGCTTGAGCGTGTATTTTGCCTCGATCAGGCCGTCGAAGCGGATCTCGGTGGTGGTGTTGCCCGTGGACACGTCTCGCCCGGTGGAGATCCCGAGGTCCGAGGCGGTGAACACGCCCAGCGGCTGGTTCGCCCCGGAGCCGTTGAGGAAGCCGTTCTCCTCCACGACGGCGAACTTGTAAGCCAGGCGGTCCATCACTATGTTCTCCGGGTCGATCGCGGAGATACGCAACAGCTTGTTCGAGACCTTGATGAGTTTCGAGAGCGGGTGCGGACGCAGCTCCCGCTTCCCGAAGTCGAGCGAGGTGTCCTCGTCGGCGGCGCCGATCTCGGACGTCCACGTCGGGTCGCTCAGGTCGGTGTCGAGCGCGGGGGCCCCGAGGCTTTCCGCCTTCTCGACCGTGTACTTCGTCGCCTTGGTCCTGACGAAGACCTGGTTGTCCACTGCCTTTATCAGGTCGGTGACGAACTGCTGCGGCGCGACCAGGAAGCCGCCGGCGGAGTCTGAGTCCGCCTGGAGCGCTCGGAACTCGTCCGGCTTCAGGTTGCCCCGACCCTCCCTCAGGTAGTTCCGGAAGGCGGTGCGGTACTCCTCGGTCGCTCTGGGATGAGCGCGTGCATCGTCGCCGGCGGGGTCAGGATCAGGCTTGGCGGCATCCTTCTCCGGGATCTTGTCGAGGTGCTTCTCGAGGTCGTCCTGCGCCTGCATCCTCTCCGCCCTGGTCAGGATGTCCCTCGCCTCGTCCATCAGCTTGTCGTACTGGCCCTGTTCCTCCGCGGTGAAGGACCGGTCTTCCGTCTCGGCCAGGTCGACCAGGTCGCGGGCCTGCTTGATCAGGCCCGCGCGCTTCTGCTTGAGCTCGATTACGGTCATATCAACCTCCTTTAGATGAGCTCGATCTCAGCTATCTCAAGACGCCGGCGAAGTGTCGCGAACCCGCGCTTCCTCGCCTCCGAATCGCGATCCCGGTCATCGGTGGGCAGATAGCTCTTGAGCACCTCGATAGAGGTGCGAATCATGTCGTGGTCTGTGTCGGTGAAGGGCAGGCCCCGGAGGTGCCGGAGCATGAGACGCTCGAGGCCGTCGTAATCTATGCCCGCCTCCTTCAGCGCCGAACGAACCTGGGAGTCGGTCTGCGGGTAAGCCGGGAAGGTCACCGGCGAGACGTCCCAGAGCTCCACTGAGAGCAGCGTGCGTATGTCGCCGTCGGGGGTCGTTTCCCACTTGTCGCGCAGGGTACGGAACCCGAACGATGACTGATCCACATCCTCGCGCCCGAGCGTCACCAGGAGGTCCCGGGCCCAGGTGGTATCCGGAGGGACAGCCTCATAGGCAAGGCCGGCGTCATCAGTCGAGAGCTTCAGCGTCCCGTTCTTCGTCCGCGCGATGACGTAGTTCTCGTCATGGTTATAGAGGGAGCGCACGTCAAGCTGAGACAGGTCTCCGAAGACACCGGGGTCCACCATCTCGCGGAACCCTCCGAGATCCTCCGAGAGCTGGTTGAATACAGCCGCGTGCCCCGCGATCTTGGGCGTGCCGTTGTCGTCCAGCACGCGGACCTCCATCATGGGATAGCAGCGCCTTTCGATCCTGCTTATGAGCATGGTCACCTCCAACTAAAAAACCGCCCCTCTCGGAGCGGCGCCCGCCGGCTCACCTAGCCGGCTACCACGTCACACTCTCACCCGTCATGCAGCGGCGGGTGGCATATGTTCCCCGACGGCTCAAAACTCTCCTCGCCCGCTTCCAGGGCCCCGCCGGCGTCGAGAAACGTCTCGTCGCCGCTGACACTCATTCCGTCCATCATCTCGCACCACGGACAGGGGTGAGAGCCCAGCGCGGCCCACGTAGCACCGAACCCCGCCGCGATGAAGGCGAACCTGGCGATCGCGCCGCCCAGCTGCACAGTTTCGCGGCCAGCCACGTGGTCGGGCCAGGTCTCTTCCATCTCGTCGAAATCGGCCTCGAGCGCCTCGAGGATATCCGTCTCAGCCTCGATCGCACGGCTTACCGCGGCCTGGTTCCGCTGCCTCGCATCGAGTGCATACTTGTTGGCCCTGCCCTGGGAGTACTCATCGACGAAGCTCTGGTAGCTCGCGCCGAACACCTTGTCGACGTCCCCGACCTCTTCGATTGCAGCGCTGTGGATTGCCTCGGCATACGCCAGGTTCACGGGCGCCAGGTGCCGTGTCAGGAGCTCGGTATCGTGGTAGTACTCATCGAGCCAGACCATCAGGTCGGTGTCACTGCGCTGACCGAGGATCCTCTTGGCCTCCCGGATGACGTCCGAGCGCTGCCTGAACAGGATCCGCTTCGCGGCGTCCGCGTAGAGGCCCCTGTAGGCCTGCCGGAGCCGACGCCGGTATGCGGGCGACTTGGAGCGCCGCTCGAGCGCCCGCTGTCGGCTTGCGCCCGCCTCCTCGGGGCTCGAGCCGAGCTCCATCATGTTGAGCGGGACGATATACACCTTGCCCTTGTCTCCGGGCATAGGGTTCATGTTTTCCTTCGCCCGGATCTCGTCGCCGTTGATCCAGCCGTCGTTACGCGCTATGTGGTAGGCCTCGTACCTGCTTTTCATGTCGCCGCGGTGCAGCGCGTCCAGGTTGAATTCCGCGAAGTACTTCCCGCGTTCCTGCGGCGTGAGGAGCCGCAAGGCGACCGTAGCCTCGAGCCTGCGGGCCCAGGGACGCAGCGTGTGCATCGTGTACTGCAGCCCCTGGTGCTCGATGTTCGAGAAGGTCGCCCTCTCCAGGTCCCCGATCATATGCGGCGGCACCCGGTACAGGCGGGCTATCTCAGTGACCTGGAACTTGCGCGTCTCGAGGAACTGTGCGTCCTCCGGAGGAATCCCGATAGCCTCGAGCGTCATATTCTCCTCGAGGATAGCCGGCTTGTGGGCGTTGCCCGATCCCCCATACTTCTCCGACCAGCTCTTCACAAGGTTGTCATAGGCCTTATCGCTCAGAGTCCCCGGGTGTTTCAGGACGACCGACGGTCTCGCGTCATTCGACCAGAGTTTGCCGGCGTACTCCTCGGCCGCGAGCCCTATCCCCACCGCCTCGCGGGCGAGCGCGATCGGAGAGTAACCCTGTATCCCGTCGAATCCCAGGCCCGGGAGATGGAACGTCTCATCGAAGGGGACGAGCATCTCGCCGCCGACGTCGGGCGAGAAGGCGTATATGAGCTTCCCGTCCTTGCGCCTGATCCGCACCCTGTCCGGGCGAAGCGGCCAGAGCTCCCGAACACGGCCGGCGTTGTCCCGGGCTATCCAGGCGAACCCGTTTCCCCACCCGAGGACATGGCCCATGAGGGTCTCGAGGAACGTGACCGAGGTCATCTCGGGATTCGCCCTGTCGTGCAGCACAGGGTAGAGCGGGTGGTCCTGCGCGACCCCCTTGCCCTCCGCCAACCTCTCGAACATCTGCAGCGGCAGGGTGGCCAAGTCCTCGGCGATGACCCTGATGCACGCATATACGGCGATGTTGCGCAGGGCGGCGGGGACGGTGACAACCTTCCCCGCCGCGGACTTGCTGCCTCCGCTGAGCCAGTTGTTCAACCAACCGAACTCGTTACCGCCGGACAGCACATCCACGAGCCACTGGTCCGGGTTTGCCAGCGATGACCGTCCCTCGAGGATTCCGCTAACTATTCCCATGTGACTCCTTAGCGCTCTCCGAGCGCTTGAGGCCTCCGCGCCTGGCGGCCGCCTCAGCTCTCAAGGCTTGCGAGACCAGGCGGGATTTCCTGTAGCTGCCGAGCAGGCCAAGGGCGAACACGGCGGTCCCGACCATGAGAAGCGCGGCCCAGGGGGCGACGATCCACATGCCGCCGCCGGCGAGCGCGAGGCCGGCGAGGATCAGAAGGTCACAGATGTCCGGCTTCAAAGTGTCCTGATTCCCCTCTCCTCGTAGACCGACGGGCCCTCCAGATGAAGCGTCGCCCGGTAGAGCGCCATGGTGAGAGCGACCATGCCGTCGATCTTCTTCGCCGAAGACTTCTTGTCCGGCATCCAGTTGCCGTTTGAGTCCTGCTTTACCATCAGGTTGCCGGCCATCCACCTGAGCACCGGGTGCCCGCCATGCTCGACGCGTCCCTCGGTGACCAGGCGCAGGAGCTCTTTCATCGCCGGGCCCATCGTCTTATAGCCCTGGCGGACTTCCACGAAGTTGAAGGCGTCTTCGAGCTCGCCCACCAGGTGTAGTGCGTTCCAGGGGTCGTAAGCGATCTCCCTGAACGTGTAGTGGCTGCGCAGGTCCAGCATGTCTTCCCGGATCCGCGAGTAGTCCACGACGTCGCCAGGCGTGGCCGTGATCAGGCCTTCACGCACCCAGGTCTCATAGGGCACCTTGTCGCGCTTCCCCCGCTCCCTGATATCTTCGCCCGGGATCCAGAAAAAGGGGCGGACCTTGAAGGCCTCCTCCACCGGGAAGACCAGGACCAGGGCCGCGATGTCCACCGTGTTGGCGAGGTCTAGGCCGGCGTAACACTCCAGGCCGGCAAGCTCGTCGGCGACAACCTCCCCCATGCTCTTGTCCCATAGATCCAGCCGCAGCCAGCGCTCAGATTGCTGTGTCCACTCGTTCAAGAGCAGACGCCTGAAGTTGTTCTCGAAGGCGGGGGTCTCGCGCGCCTTCTTCGCCTGGGCCCGCAGGAACTCCCAGCTGGGGCTGATCCCCAGGTTCGGGTTCGCCTTCGGCCAGCAGTCCTCGTCCTGCCAGCTGTCGCCCTCGTCGATCGAGGCGATAAATACGAACCGCTCGTCATCCTCAATCTCACCCTCGAGGACGCGCCTCGAGTATTCGTCCTCCTCGTGGCATATCGACTCTGTGTCGAACCCGGCCGTGGTTATCACGAAGGTCAGGGGCTGCGCACGGGCGCCTTTGGCGGTCTCGAGTATGTCCCAGACTTCGCGGTCCTTGTGAGCATGCAGCTCGTCTATCACGACACCGTGGACGTTCAGGCCGTCCATCGTGTCGCTGTCCCGCCCCAGCGGTTCGTATTTCGCGTTCAGCCGTGGCACGTTTATGTTGTTCCGCAGCGGGTTGGCGAACTTGCGGAGGTCCGGCGACGCCTTGACCATACGGTAGGCCTCGTCGAAAACGATCTTCGCCTGGTCCCTCTTGGTCGCCGCGGAGTATACCTCGGCGCCTTCCTCCTGGTCGGCGATCAGGAGGTAGAGACCCACGCCGGCCCCGATCGTGCTCTTGCCATTCTTGCGCGCCACGCTGTCGTAGGCGACCCGGAACCGCCTGGTCCCGTCTTCGCGCTTCCACCCGAAGATCACCCAGAGGATGAAGCACTCCCAGGGCTCGAGCTTGAAGGGCTTGCCGGCCCACACCCCCTTGGAATGCCTCAGGTACCGCTCGAAGAAAGTGCAGACCCGCTCGGCCGCGGCCGGGTCGAAGCGCAAACCCCGGCCGGCGCCCTCCTCGAGGTCGCGGACCTGGCGCTCGACCGCGAGCTTCACGTACTTGCCGGCGGAGATCTTCCCGGTCAGGACGCTCTTTATATAGGCGTCGACTCTCTTCTGGTACTGGCTACTTGTTGCCGCCCTTTGCTTCTTCGCCAAACAGCCAGTCCTCCTCCTCGTCTCCCATCGAAGGGTCGACGCTGAGCCCGGCTCTTGCGCTCGGCGACAGCCCGAACTGAGCGCCGATGTTCTTGATATCCTTGCGCGCCTGTTCGGCGATCTTCACTTCCGGCCGTGTCTTGATCAGGCCAGATCGCGCCCTGTAGGTCAGGCCCTTCGCGTTGAGGACCTTGTCGGCCTGTACAAGCATCCCGCAGGCGTTGCAGTAGGCGGCCAGCGTCGCCCGGTCTACCAGGGTAAGCAAGCCCAGCTTCTTGAGCTTCGGCACGATGCGCTTCCACTCGGCCTTCGCCTCCGGGCTCAGGTGCGCCGGCGGGGCAGGCAGCCTGGCGGGCGCCGGCGGCTTCGGCTCGTTCTTGTTGGGCGGCCTCTTCCCCGGGTTCCCGTTCAAATAGTGGACGTTGGAAGGCTTCCTTGTACTCATTTTTTATCCCGCACGAAAAAAGGTTCTGAACCGCGGCTGCGAGAGGAAAGCCCCCCGCCGGTCCCTGCGTTCATTCTCACAGGGATTTGACCCGCCCCTCCCTCTCGCGCTTTTCTCGATTCGTCTTCTTCGAGTGACAAGACTTGCAAAGCGATTGGAGGTTCTCCTGGTCATCGGTGCCACCGTCTTCTCGCGGAAGAATGTGGTCGACCTCTCTCGCTGCCTTGCCACACATGACGCACAGTGGGTTGCGCGCCAGGTACCAGGCGCGAAGCTTCCTCCAGGACGCGCCGTAGCCGCGGCTGCTCGCGCTGCCGCGCTCTTGATCGTAGCGGCTCGACTCGGCGGCGTGCGCCTCGCAATACCTTTCGCGCGTGACGTTCGGACAACCCTGGTGAGCACATGGGTGCGGGGGTCGCCTAGGCATCGGAGAGGTCTCCGAGGTCCTCGATGGTTATCCTCAGCAGCCGCTCTCTTAACAACACCGTCTTCACCGCGGCGGGGAGCTGGCTGTCGTCGAACTCGAAAGTCACCCGACCGCCCTCCTGTCTTCCGTCAAGCGCGATCGCCGTCTGGCCTGGATAGACGCATGCCAGAAACGTTATGGGCTTTGCTGGCTTCGAAGGCTTTGGCATCGTCTACTTGTCTCGAGGATCCTTGTCTCCAACTCCCAGCGGCACGGCGACCTCGGTCACGCCGCTCGGCATCACGACCGCGTAGCCTGCCCATAGGACAGGATACGACCAAGCGCAACCGAGGAACTCGATCAATCCGATGAACATATCCAAAAGCCTCCTGGCTGCTGATTGCGCAGCCCGGACGATCCGGGCTGGTCGGATAGGAGAGAGGTCACACCGCACTCACCTCCTCGGTGTGGACGGTGAGAAAGAAAAAGAGCCGGAGTGGTGTCCTCCGACTCTTCTTGCGCAACTATAGCATAACTCCGAAAGCCTACCTGCTGTCAAGCGTTTCCGGCAATTTCGGGTTTTGGCTTTACCATGGGATTTGTAGCGTTTCCGCTCCCCCCGGAAACACACGGTTTTTCAGAGAGCTCCCTTTCCAGGCGTTCTATCTTGAGCCTCAGGTCCTTCATTCCGGTCTCCATCTCCTGTGCGAGCTCGTGATAATCCGGGTTCACGATGAGCATGTCCCGCGCGAACCGGCGTCCCTTCTTGAATGAAATGAAGGCCTCTCGAGAGCCGATCTTGTATGCCCGGTCGAGGAGCCTGTTGTATGTCGCGTTGAAAATCTCCACCTCAAGGTACTCGAGCACAGGCTTCTTCTTACTCGACACCGCGTCTCCATTCCTGGTCGAACGCCATCAGCGCCGCTTCCCCGGTTTCGCCAGCCGCGCGCTTTAATTCCCGATTCGGCAGGGCGAGCAGCCAGCGTATCTCCTTGACGACGAAATCAAACCTGCAGCGCGCCACACTCTTGCCGAGCCTCTGCGCCCGCTTCCACGCTCTGAGCGCCCGCAGTGCTATCCGACAATCATCATGATAAAGCTTTCTGCGGCTTGCCATAGGCAGGCCGCAGAGCTCGCAGTCCCGTCCGCCGCTCACGCGAACGTGCCGGACGTTTCCTCCAACATGAGTGATGTCATGGTATATGTTGGTCAATCACCGCTCCCCGAGATCTGCTCGCTCATCCCTTATTCCTGAGGCCGGACCATATGATCTCGCCTTGGTCCCTGACCTGGGCATAGAGCTCCCGATCCTTTCCCGATAGCGCCCACGCGACAAGAGCGCACATTCTTATGATGAGACGGGCCAGGGCTTCACTTTCAGACATTCGGAAATCCTATTGCGCAGATTCGGCCTACCTCGTCGCGGAATATCTCAACGGATCTCGCGCGAAACCAGGGGGCTAACGTCAATCTCTTATCAAGGATGACCTCCTCGATTATTGCCCTCTCTTTCTCGTCAACGCGTTCGCACTTCTCGCCGAATCCGGGGAATACTTCAGGACAATGATCACCCTCCTCGGGGATTGAGCACATGCAGCTGTCGTATAGAAAGGGGCACTTACTCATTGCCCCCCTCCGAGCTTCAATCTCACGGCTCAGTCACCCTTGAGTATGTAAAGAAACGCATCGCCGGTGAAGTACGCTCCGACAATTAGCCCAGATAGAATCGGAAGCCCAAATATCACGGCGCTTGCCACCGTGACCCAGGTCGGCCAGTGGTGCTCGAGCGAGCAGCCCAGAACCACTATGCTCCCAATCCATAAGACTAAGATGAGCTGAACCATGAAGCCGAGTGCTGTTCTCTCTAGAAACTCGTGTTGCGTCATCACCCCGAGCAATGCCTTCAGGTATTTCATTCCGTGGCCTCCTCAACTTCCTCAAGATTCTGGACTGCGACTTCCTCGAGGTACATCACAGTGAGCGGCTCCCTGTTGACACGATAGCTATAGAACTCGCGCATTGTTGCATGGAAGGCCTCCCAATCATCAAAGCCGGCGAATTCCAACCAGGGGTCGCCAGGTTCAGCCTCTGGCAACGACTGATAGAGCATCACGACCCTGACCAGACGCTCGAGCGCCTGGCCGTCATCCACGTTCACCAGCCGAAGGAAATCGCCCGGCCTGACCCGTTGCGCCTTGTCGCCGAGCCGGCACTCCGCAGTCTTCGCGCCCAGGAGCACCTTCCGCCAAAGACCCGGCAACATGCGGAACTCATAGGTCTTACTCACTCCGACTTCACCCCCGCCGTCTCATTGGCTGGCCCCATGACCTTTCCGCAATATAGGCACTCGCGCACTCGTCCCCTGAAAGGAATCAGGCGTGTCCACGTTGCCCAATGCCCGCATTTTGCTTCGCGCCTGTCCTGGTGGTCGCTCCTGCCCAGGGCAACACCATCCCGCACCGCCTGTTTCAACCACAGGTACCACCGCACAATGAACGCGACGGCCTTGGCAATCATCCGGTCCATACCGACTTGTCCCTCCCTGCCTTGTCTCGAGCTCTCCGCCACTTGCTGCGCTTGTTCCTCGAGCGCCTCCTCAGGTAAGGACAGCCGCGGCGGACGCAGTTTTTGAACGCCTTCTCCTCGGTCACATACCCGGCGTACTTCTCGCAGTAGTAGATCAACTCGCCTGGGCCCGCTCTTCGTCGATCATCCGCTTTACAACTTCGCGCGCATGCTTTTCGAAAGCCTTTACCTCGTTGCAAGCCAGGCCGACCTGCAGCAGCGCCCTCGCCATATATTCATAGCATTCAGGCGCGAGCGGTAAGAACTTGCAGATGAAGGTGACCGTGATCCTCGGCACCCGGTTTCCGGCGGGCATGCTTGACCTGATGTTTCCTACACCCACAAGTCCAAGGTCATCCACTTCTTCGCGAACAGCCTCGCTTGAGATCCTATCCGTCGTCCCGTCGGCGTGCGCTATCTTTGTATTGAAGTCAATCTTCTCGCTCACGCTTCCTCCTTCAGAGCTTTGAAGCGGAACTTCGCGTCGTACCAATCCCCGTCCGGCACTACGGAGATGTATGAGACGAAGAACCGCTCACCCAGGTGCAGTTCTTCCCGGCAGTAATCCATGAACGGCTTGATGGCTGCGGCCTGGCGGTCACATGCCTCTTCAACCGCGGCCAGCCTCTCTTGTTCATTCATGCCGCCAGCCCCCTCCCGTACAGATAGCCCCACACCGCGGCGGCGACGCTACCCCAGAACTCCTCCGCAGTCTCCTCGCCACCGGACCATGCGCGGAAGAAGTCCTCCAGATCCCGCAACCTGGGCTTGTTCTCGATGGAACGCAGCGACCGGAGAACGGCAGCCGGGAGTGCTTCACCGAGGTTGATCTTGATGTTGCTACTGACAAGCCCGCCGGTGGGGACCTCTTCTATCGGCGGCCTGTAGTCTGGTGGAGCGAGGCGAGGATCCCCCTCCGCCGAATGCTCAGCACACACGACCCATTCGACCGTGGTCGCGGTGGGAACCTCCACCTTGCGGGCGGGGTCGTTCTGGCAGAACTTGCAGATCTTGAGCGCTGAAGGCTGTGTGGCTTCTTCCTTCGGCTCCATGTAGTACTCGCACTTCGAAACGCGTACGCTCCCCTCGTTGCACCCCCTCCGGGTGCAGCGGTAGCAGGGGCTGTCTTCCTTCTTGCGGTCGGGGTCATCTGACACGACAATGCCTGTGACCGCTGGCTTCTCGGGCTCCTTTGCCTTCTCCGCCGCCGGCGTCACCGGATTGAAGCCCTTGATACCCTGGAGCTGCCCTCCGCCCTTCGTCGACTTGCTCGCCTTCTTTGGCGGCGGGTGTGGGTGCTTCTTCTTCCCGGGCGACGGCTTGGCCACGTCTGGCAACTTCACGCCCGCCTCCCTGCATTCCGGGCACAGCTTCGGCTTCGGGCCGTACTTGTTCGCCGGCTCGAACTCCTTCCTGCACTTCGGGTTCGCGCACAAACACTTCCCCGCTACCCCTGCCGCGATGCTCCTTGCCATGATTTCCTCCTGTTCCGCTTCTCGCATCAGCGCCTCGTCGACGTCGTCGGTGCCGTACTTCCTGCAGAGTCGCTCGACTTGCCTCTCCCACGGTGTTGTCTCGAGCGTGCTTGTCAGCGAACGCCCCCCCCCGCCGGCTCAACTCGCCCTCTCCAGCTTTTCCTTCTCCCGCCGGCGCGCGTCGTACTTGGCTCTGACCTCACGGCCCTTGTCGGTCTGCAGATATCGCGTCTTTCGCCTGTCGTCAGAGAGCTTCCGGTGGTACGGGCAGTAGCGTCGGCCCCCCTTGCTCTTTTCAACCGGGGCCCCGCAGTCCATGCAGACGCCGCGGCTGGCAGCACAGGCGACGCAGAGGATCGCCAGCGGGTCGGGCTCCTCGATCGACGTCCCGCACTCCAGGCACACGCGCTCCGTCGTCGACGTGCCGATGAAGGTGCGGGGGTCAGCCGGGCCGTAGGTCTCCTCGTAGGCGGTCTCGCGGCTTTCGATGTAGGTGTCCACTCCGATCCACACAGAGCTCACGGCCCCCTGCTTTCCTCCTATCGCTTCTCTATAATCATTAGGGCGGGGTTTAGTACTCCCCCGGACTTGTTTGCCCGCTCTCCCTCGTCACCAACCTGGACCTCGATGTTGTGCCACTTCCTGAGCTCCTCGCCGTGCTCCCAAACTCCCGAAAGGATTGAGACGGCACAGCCGTACTGGAATCCCGTAATCCCCTCGAGGTCAGCATCATGGCTCAGCCTTTTCGCTATCTCGGGGATGGTGAGGCCCTTGGCCACAAGGCCCTCCATCAGGTGCGCCCACCGGGCCGCGAAAGTCAGCACGGCCTTCCCGTATCCATCCTGGTTCGCCACGACAGCCTGTTGCCAAGCCTCCGTGTCCTTGATCTTGAACTCCGCGAAATCCACCACATCCCCCCTCCTTCCTTTCCTCATGAACCGCTGCAGTTTCATCACAGTCCCCTTCTGTCCGCTTCCTCGCAGGCGCGCTTCGCCGGGCAGCCGGCGCAGCTGATGCGCACGTGCTCGGGCTCCAGGATCTCCTTGCATGTTGCGCACAGTGGGTAATCCGGGACCTCCGCGCCCTGGACGGTCATATTGCGGCCGCAGCCGGAGCAGACGACGGGGGTTATCATGCGGCCTCGCCCTCCTTGGGCTTCGGCTCTCCGTCCTCCCGGTGGGGGCACTTCTCCGGGCAGCCGACGTTGATGTATGAGTCGCGCTCCGGATGGAAGAAGCAACCCGCCGAGCACTCCCCGGGCGCCTTGAACTCCGACCACTCAACATCGATCTTGACCTCGGGCACGAAGCCGCGGCCGACCATGACCTCGACCATGTTCTCGGCACGCCAGCTGAGGCGTGAATCTTCCTGCTCGTCCTGCCTCAGGGTCTCGACCACGAGCGCCTTGAGGTCCTCGTCGGAGAGCAGCTCGAGGTCCTCGCGGCGCGGGAGGCTGGACCCGGTCGACGGCGACTTCTTGACGAGCTTCTTCTTCTCGGCCAGAAACTTCTTCTTCTTGGCGTCGAAGCAAGCCGGGTCGGCCGCGGTGCAGTAGAGCCAGGGGTAGGAGAGGCCGACGTCCCGGTGATGCTGGAACGCCTCGGGGACCTGGTAGAGGCTCTTGCACTTCTTGCAGCTTTTCACCAGGTCGAACATGTCGACCTGGACGTTCTTGCCGTCAATCCACCTGGAGTCGCGGTCGATGAGCCGCTTCGAGTCGAGCTTCTGGAGCTTCTCGCGGACCTTCGTCTCTTGGTTACGCTTGTAGTCGTAGCAGGTCTGGTCCGGGTCCGCGCAGACGTAGGCGGTGCTATAGCCCTCTTTCTTGAGGCCGAGCCAGCGCGCCACCCTGTAGTTGACCTCGACGAAGTGCTCGCAGTCCCCCTCCTCGCGGCAGTAGCGCTCCACGCAGCACCGCTCAACCCCGTTGCGCGCGTTGTGGTACTCGCAGCAGAAGACGGACAGCTGGCGATCGAGCGCGCCGGCGGGGAGCCTCTCGAGCTTCTTGACGGCCCTGACGGTGCTCGTCTCCAGGTACCTGAAGTCGGAGGCGTCCTTCAGCACCCGGGCCCTGACCTTGTCGTCGTTGATCTGGCCGATGGTGGCGAACGTCTCCAGGGCGGTGCCCTGTTTCACGTACGCCTCGAGGACCTCAGGATGCTTTGCGAGGGAGTACCTGGTGCCAATGTAGGCCGGGCTCTTGCCCAAAGCCTTCGCCACCGCGGCGCGCTTCATGCCGCCCTCGATAAGCTCCACGATCGCGGGGGCCTCCTCGTCTATCGAGAGGTCTTCACGCTGGAGGTTCTCTACCAGGGCCATCTGGATCGCCTCCTGGCGAGTCGCCGGCGCATCAACGACGATACGCGGTATCTCATCGAGCCCGAGCATCTGGCACGCCTTCACGCGGCGCTCCCCGCACACGATGATGTACTCCATCTTCTTGCTGTGCGGGCTTTTCTTCATGGCGTAGACCGTCGGCGGCTGAAGCAGGCCAAGCTCCTGGATGCTCTTGGCGAGCTCCTCGAGGGCAGCGGTACCGAAGTCCTTGCGCGGGTTGTGATTAGTCGGCTTGATGTCAGAGGGCTTGATAGTCTGGATCACGTCGACCTCCTGGTCGTCTTCTTCAAGCAGTTCCTGCACAGTGATTCCTCTTTGCCATATGCGACGTCATCCTTGGCGACGAATGACCTCTTGCACCTGGTCTGCACCATTCGCGGACCGCTCATGCCGGGCAGGGCATCCTGGACGGAGGCGACTATGTGGACCCCCCCCCCCCCCGCACAGCCTTGAAGGTCTCGAGGATCTCGGTCATCAGCGAGCCTCCCCATCCGAGGCGTCCATGGCTTCAGCCCACGAAATGCAGACGCCGGCGACGTCGATCAATTGCTTGCGGAGGGCTTCGTTGTCGTCGATGCGAACCCCGACCTTGACCACCTCGCGGAGTAACGTTTCTTTCCATCCATAGCCCTGCTCCAGGTGATGCTCGTCAGTGTTTAATCCGTGTTGAGCTTCCTGCTCAACGACCTTCTCCAGCAGATCCACGATGATGTCATGTGGAATCACAGCGCCCCCCTTGTCACTTCGTGCCCGCCATTTCCTGATCCTGTTCCTCGTGTAGGTGCGCTCATGGTTCTTCTGGCACGTGGCACACCGTCGGCCTGGTCCCTTCCTCAAAGTGAACTGCCGGCCGCAGTCAACGCACCTGATAGCAGGCGGCAACGCCTTTTGCTTGTACCTCTGAGATGCTGACCGGACCGCGAGCTTGTTGCTGACCTTCGCGCAGGTCTCGCACCACACCGCCTGCTTCGCCCTGTGCGATATATCAGCCCCGCAAGCCTTGCACCTGCCCCGGGTCCTCGGCGTCTCGTAATCGAGGATGGCGAGCAGGACCAGCTCTTCCCTGTCCGGGCTCTCCGCGGCTTCATCCAGCAGACGGCAGCTCTCGTTCAAATGGCCTGCACCACCCTCGTGATGTTGTCCGCGTAGCTGCTGTGATCCGGGCCCGGGCTACCCCCGCCGTGCCAGAACCAGGCCAAGTACCAGACGTCTCCGGCGAAGCCCCGGCTGGCGGAGATCTCCGCCAGGCGGCCGAAGTACCAGCGGACCTGGGCCTCGTAACCGCACCCTCCTATATCCGAGCCCAGGGCGCCGAAAAGGTTGTGGCTGCCGCGGCCGCCGCTCGACTCCTCGTTCAATGTCGCGGGGCAGAGACGGCAATCCACCCCTGTCTGCTCGCCCAGGTCGACCATGAGCGGCACCAGGTCGACAAGTTCCTGAACGTGGTGGTGACCGGTCATGTAGGCGGTGAGTCGGATAATGAGATCCTGCCTCAGGTGTTCCCGCTGCCTCGCTCTCTCCTGCTCCACCACGTAGTCGAAAATCCAGGACCTGTCGCTCAAGATGTCGAGGCCTGCCTGGCCCAGGGGCGCGTTGGGAGCGACGGAAGGCTGGGGTGCCGCCACTGCCACGGGTCCTATCGTGGTGCCGCTCCCTGTTGCGCCCGGCTCCGGGGAGATGCCATCCGGGACCGGAGCCTGAAAGGTGGGCAGGCGGAAGGCAGAGGCAACGGGTCTCGCGACCAGGGTAGGCGTGCCCCCCGCCTTGCCGGACGAAACTTGATATGATACGCCTACCGCGAGCGCCACTCCCAAGATCACGGTTGCCGCCGCCCCCAAGCTGGTGAGCAACCTGTCTTTGCGGCGCTCGCGCCTTTTTCGTTTTCTCATGGTCCGCTCCTGGCGAGGCGGCTAATGCAGCAATACAGCCGAGCATTTAAAGGCCGATTGCAGGGGAAGAACCGGCAGTCATCATAGGGGCAGGGCAGCGACCAGTTCTCGAGCTTGCGTACCTTTTCCCCGAGGTCCTGTATCTGCAGCGCCAGGGCCTTGTACTCATGGCGCGCCAGATGCTCCAGGTTCTCCTCCAGCCACTTCATCCGCTTGCGCTTGCTCCGTCTCTTCATGGCCTCCCTTTCCCTCGAGCTCTGACCTCGCCTGCTCTTCCTCGGCCAGTGTCACGATGTTCGTGATGTTCATGTCCCTGAGCAGCTTGTTTACCCGCGCGAAGTGTTCCCTGTAGCGTTTCAGCAGACGCTTGCTGATGATGAGCTCGAGCTCGAGGTCGACAACGCGCCGGCGAGCTCGTTTCAGGCCGGAGAGAGCTGCGAGTGCTATGAAGCCGAGGACTATCATCAACGCGCCGGCGGTCTCGTTCATACGGAGGCGCTCCCTTCCGTCATGCTGATTTCTGGGCGCTCGCTGACTATGTGGAACTCACAGTCTCCGTCGCAGTCCCCCTCACCGTCGGGGTTGCCGTCGCAGGGAACCTTGTAACCAGGCTCGCAGTCACGCAGGCCGTCACCGCAACACGGGATGAGGTCGCCGATCTGACAACCGCACATCGCGCCCGCGTTAAGAAGCCCGTCGTAGCCATTCTCCTTGAGCCAGCTCTCGAGGATCTCCTCAACTTCCATTGCTCACCTCCGCGCCTTTCGCGAACACCCATCTCTTGTCATCCCCGTTTCGGATGATCTCTCGGCTAGCGCGAAGTCGGTCAAAGTCCTTCTCGCCGATCCAACGTCCGTCGATGAGCAGCATTTCCTTGCCGTTCTCGTCTTTAGGCCTGTCCTCGAGGGGCGGGCCCGTGTCCGCCTGGTTTCCGTTCCCGCCGCATTCCTCGCGGTAGCGGACTTCCCGGCCGCACCAGTTGCGGAGTGTCTTGTGGAGGTTGCTGTAGTCCCTGGTAGGTCGCTCCTGGAAGGTTCTCAGATCCTCGATGACCTTCTCGACCAGGTCGTCGGGGTATTCCTCCAGGAGGCGAGGGAAGAAGACACCGTCCTCTTCCGTGCTGAACGACCAGCCCTGGATCTCGCTTGCCTTCGAGATGAGTTTTTCCACATTGGGAGGGGATGCTGCTGCCTCGCGCGCGCGCGCTCCCTTCCCTTCCTTTCCTATTCCATTCCCTTCCATTCCATTCCCTTCCCACAGGGAGTGCTCCCTGAGCACTCCCGTAGGACTCCCGGAATCCTCCGTGAATGGTCCTGAAGCCTCCAGTTCCGGAGAGAATTCGGGGATGGTTGACGGCGTGGGTTTGTTGACCTTCTGATGCTTCCGCCAGGTCGGCAGATCGAGGTACCGCCTGTGCTTGGACTCATATACCCTGACCATGCCGGGATCGTCTGCGGTCCTGCCGACCCGGGACAGCTCGAAGATGAACTCCTCGAACCTCTCGTCGGTGACGTCATCGTCGTAAGGGAATATCGCCATGCGCAGGATCCGGGGATTGAAGCAGAGCCTGCCCTGGTCGTCGGCCTGGGTTATCAGGCCGAGGAACGTTATCTTGAGAACGCTCGGGAGCCGGCCGAAGTCCTCGTCGGCCCATATGTCGGGCTTAACCGTGCGGATCCTAGGGGCCACTCAGAAGCCCCCTTCCTCTTGCCTTCTGAACCAGGGTTCCGGCACCGCCCAGACAAAAGCCGTGGAATGGACCTCGCCGACGCCCACCAGGCCGCCGAACGTATAAAGACGGAAGACGCCGCCGGCCGTGCAGTCGATTGACAGGCCCCCGGCGATCGATGGGACCGCGAACTTCTGCTGCTCCCAGACATGGTCGCAGGAGCCGAGGCGTTCCCATACTTCCGCGCCACCCACCCCCCCCCGCATCCCGATCAGGTCGATATAGCGAAAGCCGGAATCATGGAGATCTGTTGCCAGGCCGGGAACAAGGCATACGAATCGGTAGTTGTCTCCACTGGCGGCCTCGTTCCTTTCTCTTCGCGGAAGCTCCATCTTCCGGAGGTCTGCATTGGTTACTCTGTTGACATCGATCTTCAGTGCGATCGCCTCCCCGGCTTCAGGAACCCTTCCGTGTATGAGGCTATAGCTTCCTCGCTGTAGCCGTAGAGCTTGCCCCAGTACCAGGCCTCCACCACCGGGTCCTCGAAGACCGGGGCATTCTCTATGACGTGCCGAAGGTGCGCCTTGGAGAAGAAATAGACTTCGTAGTGCTCACCCTTCCCCGCCTTCTCCGCGACGCTCAGCAGGTCGCGGCGTCCGATGATGTCCAGGACCTCGGCCAGGTCGACCATCGAGACTGTGGTGCTGCCGGCCGGCTTCGCCCCGAGGCGCACCGGGTGGATCGCCTGCTCCAGGTGAACGCGGTCTATCTCTCGCATATCCGCGGTGGACCCGCTCACGAGACCCTCTCCCTTCTCGTGTCGACGATGTAGGAGACGCCGGCCCGGCCGTGTTCCCGGAAAGCTTCGGTCGGGAAGGAGCGCTTCTTCAACCGCCTCCCGTCAATCGCAGGGACAGCCGTGAGGAATTCGACAGTGGCGACGGAGCCTGTGCCGCCGACCACGCGGCCGAGGAAGTAGCGGCCCTGGTACCGCACGCTCACGACGTCGCCGAGCTTCATGCTGTCCCCTTCAACCGCGGCCTGCCCTGGCATCGAAGGCGATGACCGTTGCAAACATTGCAGGGGTCCTCTCCGCGCTTTTGCAGAGCGAATAGCAACTGTCCGTCCATGTAGCACCCTGCGGGCACCCACCCCTGCTCTTGTGCCATAGCCAACATCCCGTCGTCCTCGACCGGAACGGACGTCACTCCGCCCTTTGTCGTGCGACCTTCGGTTTCTGTGCCCCGTCCCTCGAGCCAGGGGTGCGGCCCGAAAGTTCCATACTGCGGCTCAAACAAGCTCATGCTGCCATCAACTCCTTTTTGTCAATCGGGGCGGTCGCGGCCCAACATGGTACTTTGCGCAGCTTCCGAGAAATCATCGATAGGCAGGACGTCAATGGCGGCAACGGCCCATGATATACCCTTGTTTATCCGGTAGAATCTTCCGCCACATATGAAGCCTTCAAATTTCATCCCGCGTTCGACGCCTATCACAATATAGCCGTTCGAGTTTGGGTGTTCACGCGCAAAGCGACGCGCCGTAGCGGCATCCGTACAACCATTTCCCGAGCCCTCCAAGTTGGCGAGTCGCTCTATCATCGAAAGCTCCTCCTGAGTAAGCGGTGGATGCGCCAGTTCTTAATCCTGGACTCGAGTCTGCTCTTCTTTCGGAGGATGGCGAGGTACGTCTTCATCGCGGCGCGGGGTCCGCCAGGGAGCGCCGCCAGGGTCTGATCGACGAGCTCCTTCATCTTCTGGTGAAGAAGGCCCACCTGATAGGCGTACGTCTTCTGGTAGGCCTCGACATACATCTCTCGCTCTTCGGGGGTGAGACCTTCGGGAATATTCATGTGGATGGCACCACCCTTGCCCAGGCAAACATAGCCGCGGCTTCATGTACGGGACAGACAGGCATTTCCTCAAAGGGGAGGTATCTCACAATCACCGCTTGGGCGGGTTCGCCGCACCAGCAAGCGACCACGGGCTCACCCTCCGGTTGCCGTTCCCCGGGCTCAAGCACATTCATGTATCCGGTGCCCTTGCAGGTCTGGCAATATCCGACGTATCCACCAGTGCCGTTGCAGTCACAGCATTCCATCTGTATCAAGCGCCCACCTCAAACAATCTCGGGGGCCCGTATCGCTTGGCCATCGCGTCATCGATGGCGTTCGCCACCTCGCGGTAAGAGGCCGCCGTCCTGCGCTTCTGACGCACCGAGTGGTCGTAAGCGTCATCCTGGTAGCTTGCCGGAATGCAATACCCGTCGTAGGAGGTGCTCGCGATCGGCACGCCCAGGACGAATATCGCGCAGTCCTTGATCGACCGGAGGTCCCGGTCGTTCGTGAGCTGGAGGCGTTCCATGAGGACGTCGGCGCTGACCGCGTTCCTATCACCGACGCACTCCCGCTCCATATAGCGCACGAGCTCTTCCGCCTTCGACTTCCATCGCGAGAGTCTGCTGAGGTCTTTCATACGAGCCTCCGTTGCCTCTGGATCATCTCAGCCAACAGTTCGAAGTCGATGCTCGAATTCAGCAGGGACTTGACGAAGGTTCGCTGCCGGGCCACAGCCTTCTCGAAAGGGGTGCGGCCGTGCATGATGTCCCCGCTCCAGCACTCCGGGCGCCGCCGCCCGTACAGTCCCCGGTCCTGGAAGCCGCACGCCCTGCAGATCATGACACCGTCTCTTTCAGGCAACCGTCGCTCGAGGTCCGGAACCCGTAGAAGCGCACGCAGTAGCCGAACGTCTCGCGAATCCTGCGCCAGTCGTCACATTCCGGGCAGGGCGTTATGAGCGGGCAGGCCGTGATGGCGCAGCCGGCGCCCTCGCCGGCCGGGTGAGTGCAGGCCGCCAGGCCGGGCGCGAATGTGGAGACCCTGAAGTTGCAGCCGTCCGGAACAGTCACGGCCCTCATGCGGCGCTCCTCTCGTAGGCGGCCTGTTCAACCAGCTGAGCCAGGAGGTCCAGCCGCTCCCCGATCTTGTCCAGACGCTCGCGCTGGTGACGCCGCCAGGAGCAGTCGACCTCGGCGGAGAGAATCTCGCAGTCGGCGCGGGCCCGGACGAGGACTTCGCGCAGCTTCACCTCGAGAGGCTGGAGGGACAGACCGGGGCAGATGTCGTCGGCTGTCATCGGCTAGAGCCCCCTTCCTATCCGCGCCCGAGGTTCGGCTGGGGGGCCGGCTGGATCCTCCCGCGAGAGGGACTGCAGCTCCCACTGCCGTATGCGCTTCAGCCTCTGCACTTCCTCGTCGAAGGCCTCGGGGCTCACGCCATGCCCCCCGGAGTGCAGGAGGCCGACGTGGACCGAGGCCTTGATGTTCTCTTCCTGCTCGAGCGAGCCGCCCAGGTGTTCGGCGTTCTCGCCGAACGCGGCGCCGAGAGCGCGGGCTACGTCCATGAGAGCTGCCCTGTATCCCCTGTGGTATTTGTCCACGCGCGTTCCTCCTCTCGACCGAAGCTCAGTAGGTGAATCCGCAGCTCGTGTGCCCGGCCGTCCGGTTGTTCCAGTACATGGACTCCTGCGCGTAGACGTGCTCGGTGTCGGACAGGACCTTGACGGAGAGGTCGGGGTAATCCCGGAAGTGGTCGAGGGACCACTTGAGCGTGTCGCCGATGTTCCAGGTCCTGCGCTGGTGCGGCAGCAGGTCGAGCGGGTTGGTCTGGTAGTAGGAGTAGCGGCCCATCAGGATGACGATGACCCTGGCTTTCGAGTCGGTGGGATTCGCCAGGGCGAGGAACGTCTCGTAGCCGTAGCCCAGGCAGCCCTCCGGTATCACCTGTGTCTGGGCGACGGTGAAGCCGTCGGGGATCCACTCAGCGCGGTCGAGCGGGAATGGACCGCTCATCGCGAAGGGCTGCTCCCCCCAGCTCTCGGCCGGCATCTGCGTCGCAAGGCAGACGCTCGCTGTGAGCAGGATGCAGGCTAGGAATACCAGGACCTTGATGTAGCGCTTGTATCGCATGACTCCTCCTCTCTCCGGTTGCCGTTGCCGCGCCGCGAGGCCTCCGACAGACCCCTCGGCGCCCTATCTCGTGACGGCCGCGGCCAGCTTCTCCATCACCGCCTCCGGGTCGAACCGCCAACGGCCGGCGACCTTGACGGCGGGGATCTCCCCGCTCTGCGCCATCAGGTAGATGGTCTCCCGGTGCTTGCCGAGGAGCTCCGCAAGCTCCTGGGCCGTCAGTAGTTCCCTCATTCCGCCAGGACCTTTCGAAGTTGGGGGTCCGGGTAGAGCATGTCGACGGTGCAATTAAGGGCAGCACACAGCTTGATGATCTCCTCGTCAGTGGGTACCAATTTGCCGCGTTCCATCTTTGAGAGCTCGGAAGGCAGAATTCCGGTTTCGGCTTGGAGTTCGCGTAGGCTGAGGCCGGCACTGTCGCGCAGAAGCTTGAGGTTGGTCCTGACCTTCATGTTCCCCCCGCCGTTTTGTGTATACAGTGTTTACACTCTGTGACCGATAATAGATTACGAATTCATGTTATGTCAATAGTTTTGGGGAAGGAATTCTCGTAACGTGAATGGTAGGCCTTTACAATGTATGCAATGGGGATTGGCGAAGACATACAGAGATTGCGAGAACAACGCGGCCTGGGGGTTAATCAACTCGGTAAGCTTGCGGGCGTTTCTGGTTCCACGATTTCACAGTGGGAGAACGGCGGGAGGTTCCCGAGAAAGCGTGAGCTGGAGAAAGTGCTCGACTTCCTTGGCGCCGAGGTCGCTGTTGTAGCGAAGGGTAAGCCAAGGAGGCAGACGCATAAAGCTTCTGTCAGCGAGGTTCGCGCGCTGATGAGGATGCTCCCGGAAATGACGGAAGATGATGTCGGCCGGATAATGATGGACGTGACGAACACTATAGCGTTCAACCGGCTTCAGGCAAAACAGGACGGGCGGGAGGGGCGGAGTGCGATCTGATTGACCTGAATGCGGAAAGGCAACGCCGCGGCAACAACTAGAGATGGGGAGGTTCTATGAAGCGGTTAATTGCGGCGATAATTCTCGTGCTTATCCTAGCCGGGTGCGAGCTGACTACCACAACAAAGAAGGTGACGACCTCATCACCGAAGAAGGTGAGCACGCCGACGGCGTCAACGGGGGTGCAGCCCGTTGAGGTCACACTCAGCGCTGAGCGCAGTGGAGAAGACATTGTCATCAGCGGAACGGCCACGGTCCCAGATGGTGCATTGATTTGCTATGAAGTCGTGCATGACTATGGCGATGAACCCTGGCCGGCGGAGCCCTACTTTACAGAAGGCAATATCGAGGTCCAGAATGGGAGGTACTCAGCGCGAGTTCCCGGCGTCCCGCCGGGCTCCAATGAAGTGTGGGTGGCATTCCAGACAATAGTAAGTGGCGCAGACCAACCCGCGTGGGTTGCCGACACCTATGGTGAGCTCGGCGAGAAGATGAAGGGTGACGTTACACAGTCGGGTAACATGACTCGGGTCGAGAAGACGGTGATTGTGGAATGACAACGTTCATTCGTCGGCGGACGCTGGATTCAGGCAAAGTCCGCTATTACGTTGTTGCCGTCATCGACGGACATCAGCGGCATTTCGGGGGATTCAACAAGAAGAAGGACGCCGAGGCGAAGCTTCGCACGGTCCGCTCCCGGATCGCAAGCGACAGCCTCCATGAGAAGCCTCTAACACTCGAGCAGTTCTCGAGCGAATGGCTCGAGGCGAAGAAGCAGGCGCTGAAGCCCTCGTCCTATCAAAGCTATGAGCAGTCGTTCCGCCTGCATATCCTGCCATACCTCGGCGAGAAGAAGCTCCAGGATCTGAAGCCCCTGGACATCCAAGCTTGGGTGGGAAAGCTCACGACCTCGGGCATGTCCGCCGCGACGCTCTCCCGTTGCTATCGCGGCTTGCACGCCGCTCTCAGCCAGGCCGTGGCATGGGGCCTCATGCAACAGATTCCCTGCCGGTCGATCGAGCTTCCCAGGGTCGCCCGGGAAGAGATGATGTTTCTGGATCCCGCCGATATCCATAAGATGCTCGAGCACTCGCCGGAGCCGCAACGGACCCTCTACGCCACGTTAGTCTATACGGGTCTCCGGCTGGGAGAGGCGCTGGCACTCAACTGGGCCCACCTCGATTTCAGCCGCGGCATGATCATCGTGGAGAAAAGCTGGTCTCCGGACGCTGGTTACCAAGAACCGAAAACCCCGGAGTCCCGCAGATCTGTGCCGATGGTCCCGACATTGGCGGAGATGCTTTCGAGCAACCGCGGCGCGTCGGACGAGCTGGTGTTCACGCACAACGGCGTGAAGCCCATGCACCCGTCCGGCCTCCGGAGGCGTCTGGCCAAGGTGCTCGAGGCAGCGGAGCTGCCCTACGTCACGCTGCACAGCCTGCGCCACACCTTCGCCTCCGCGATGCTCGCCTCCGGCTGCTCTGTAAAAGGCCTGCAGAAAGCCCTCGGCCACGCGTCTGCGATGATGACACTAAACATCTATGCTCACCTGGTCAGGGATGATTATGGGGACTCGCTGGCGCGCCTTGAGACGATGCTCAGCGGCGTCAGAGCCGACGTCATTCCCCTGGACGCGTCGCGACGAAGTGGCATATAGGTGGCAGGCGCCGCCTGGAGACGGGCGGAGTACTTCGGATGGAATGCCAATAAATCCCTTAACCATGCGTAATATCGCTGGTGGGCCGTGAAGGGATCGAACCTTCGACACCCGGATTAAAAGTCCGGTGCTCTACCAACTGAGCTAACGGCCCACGTCC
>DYIU01000003.1 GCA_020723485.1 Acidimicrobium ferrooxidans
TCTCGAGGCATCCACCGAGGAGCGGCCTGGAGCACCCCTTGATATCCCGGCGAGGAGAAAGGCACCCCGAGCCCTTTACCGGGCGAGGGGTTGGCGGTCAGAATATGTGAGTAAGGATTGCCGGCGGCGGAACGTCTTTTACTTATGGAACCTGAAAGAGAAGCTCGGCTAATCGAAGAGGCGAAGAGCAGCCCTGACGCATTCGCGGTGCTGTACGACCACTTCATGCCGGTCGTGTACGGTTACGTGATGCACAGGGTATCGAACAGGGAAGCTGCCGAGGACATAACGTCCCTGACGTTCGAGAAGGCGCTGCGCAACTTGAGGGGACTCCGCGAGGGGGCCTCGTTCAAGGGGTGGCTGTTCAGGATAGCCAGGAACACCATAATCGACTACTACCGGTCGAGGGGCAGGCAGCAGTCCTCCAGCCTGGAGGAGGCGCCGGAGATGGCCAACGGGAAGAGCAGGAAGGCGTTCAACGGGGTGGACAACAGGGTGGCCGTGATGGAGCTCCTGGAGGATCTGCCGGAGAGCCACCGCACGGCGCTGGTGCTGCACTACCTGGAGGGCCTGACCGTTGAGGAGATGGCCGAAGCGCTGGGCAGTACGCCGAACGCCTGCTACATGAAGGTGTACAGGGCGACGAAGGCGTTCGCCGAACTGCTCGAGCAGAAGGGCATCAAGAGGATAGACGACTATGTGGCTTAGCAGGCGCAGGGCAAGAGAGCTGGTGGAGGCCGCCGGCCGCGACCCGCGGGAGCGTGGCGAGGTCGGTGCCGGTCTCACGCGCCTGCTCGACGCCGCGGGCGTCCTGGTGGCGGCGGCGCCCGCCCCGCCGGTTCCGGACCCTCAGTTCTCCGCGAACCTGAAGGCAAGCCTTCTTTCGCGCTTCGACCAGCTGGTCTCCGCCGGTGAGAGGCCGGCGCACCGGGCAGGCACCGCGCGCCGGGCGGCGTGGATCGCCCTGCCTGCGGCCGCGGCGGTCGCGGCCGTCCTCCTCGCCCTTGCCTTCTTCGTGTTCGGGCCGTCCGGGCCTGCGCCCGTTGCGCGCCTGACGGTGCAGAACGGGTACGCGAGGCTGATCACCGAGAGCGGCACCGAGAAGGTGGTCGACGAGGTAGACGTACACGAGGGTGACACGGTGTCCCTGCCCGGCGGGTCGCGCGCGACGATCACCTATGAAAACGACAACATCACCAGGCTCGAGGCGGGCTCGAAGCTGACGGTGGCGGAGTACGCGGAAGATATGGTAGCGGTTGAGCTTGAGCAGGGCAGGTCTTACAACCGGGTGATCGCGGGAACGGCCTACTGGGTGGAATGCCGCGGGGTGACGGTGAGGTCAGCCGGTACCGCGTACGGCGTGGACGCGGTCAACGGCGAGATCTCGGTCCCGGTCTTCGAGAGCGGCGCGCGGGTCAGCTGGCCGGGAGCGGTGCCGACCCCGGTTGGCCAGGGATTCGAGGGCATCGTCACCGGCAGCCCCGGCTCCTACTCCATCCAGGTGGTCCCGCTGGACATCGCGACGCTGGACTTCTCCTGGCTGGCCTTCAACCGCGACCTGGACGAGAAGCTCGGCTTCCCCCTGGGCGTCCTGGAGAACCTCGCCCCGACGCCTCCCCAGGGGATTGTCCCGCCGGGGACCCCCGACTCCTCGGCGCCGTCTCAGTCATCTCAGCCGACGCAGCCGGGCTCGCAGCCGACCCAGCCCGCGTCGCAGCCGTCTTCGTCGCTAACGCTTACCGACGGCGGGCCCCCGGTCTTCATAACGTGGTCTGCCAGCAACGTCAGCGCGGCGGACACCGTGGCGGTCCTGCGCGCGGAAGGCGGAGCGGTGCCGTCTTACCCCGCAAACGTCCTGGACGTTAGCCAGGGGTCAGGGCAGACGAGCTACCACGATGAGCAAGCCCTCCCGGGCAACCGCTATACGTACCGGGTCGCATACATCTCCGGTGGGAGCGTGCTGGTGTACAGCAATTCCGTCATGGTAACGGTGCCGCTTCCCCCGCCGAGCCTGTCCCTCGTGGGCGACCCCTCGGCGAGCAACATGTACCTGGCCTGGAACCTCTCCGGGGGCGCGGCCGCCGATTCCTTCGCGGTCCTGCGCTCCGAGGGCGGAGACCCTTCCTACCCCGGTGACGTCTACGCTACTACCGGGGGAGGCACCGGCGGCAAGTACATCGATTACAAGGTAGGGACCGCGTACACGTTCAACTACCGTGTGGTCGCCATCTCGGGCGGCCGGGTCATCGCTACAAGCAACATGGTCAGCTGGTCGCCCCAGGGCCTGGAGATCAGATAGGGTCAGACCATTTTCGTTGCGCCAGCAACATCAGCAACAGGAATAACGCGAGGATGTTGCACGTGTTGAAGATGGGGCCAGTGCAACGAAAATGGTCTGACCCCAATCGTTACTCTTCGCCGGCGAAGAGGTCCTTGTAGCGCTCGCGCAGCTCGCGCTTCAGTATCTTCATCGTCGGAGTGCGCGGCATCTCTTCCTCGGTGATCACGAGCACGCGCCGCGGGCTCTTGTACCGGGCTATGTTGTCCCTGCACCACGCGTGCAGGTCCTCCCCGGTCGTAGGAGACCCCGCCTCCAGGATGCAGACCGCCACCGGCGCTTCCTTCTTGGTCGGGTGCGGGATGCCGACCACCGCGACGTCCACCACCGCGGGGTGCTCCAGTATCTCCTGCTCCACCTCCACGGAGAAGACGGAGTAGCCGCCGCTCTTCACCACGTCCTTCTTGCGGTCGGCGAAGTATACGCGCCCCCAGCGGTCCTTCTTCGCCATGTCACCGGTGCGGAACCAGCCGTTACTCATGAGCTCCGCCGTCTCCTCCGGCTTGTTCCAGTACCCCTTCATGACGCACGGGCCCTTCATGGCGAGCTCGCCCACCTCGCCGGTCTTCACCTTGTTGCCGGCCTCGTCCAGTATCCTTGTGCGTATCGGCGGCATCGGGAAGCCGACGCACTTGGGAGGAAAGCTGATGCCGGGGAGCGGCAGCTTGAGGCACGCCAGGGACGACAACTCCACCATCCCGTAGGCGTCCATGAACAGCGAGTCGAAGTCGAACGGCCCCAGCTTCAGCCGGCCCCTCTTCCGGAACTCGATGGCTATCTCGTCGGGCATGGCGTCGGCCGAGCTCCCCCAGATGCGGACCCCGGATATGTCGTAATCGTCGAGGCCCGCCTCCAGCATCATCGTATACATTGCGGGGACCCCTACGAAGATGGTGGCCTTGCTGTCCACGATGCCCTTGAGTATCCGGTGCGGGTCGAACGAGCGCACGAACATGCCGGTCAGCCCCCCGGACAGCGAGATGAGCGTGAGCCCGAACCCGAAGAGGTGGGCGAGCGGCAGTGCCATCACGCCTATGTCCTTCGAGGTCGTCGGGACGAGGGCGGCTGTGAGCCTCTGCGCGGTCAGCAGGCTGCGCGAGGTCATCATCGCGCCCTTCGGGAAACCGGTCGTGCCGGACGTGTAGAAGATACCGACCACGTCGTCAGGGTCCTTCTCCCGCGGAGGGAACGTCGGCGGAGCGGCCTCGATCAGTGGCCTCAGCTCGATGAAGTCGCCCTCCAGGCCCTCGGCGGAATCCAGCAGCGCCCACCGCTCGATGGTGGGGAACGCCGCCTGCTCCCTCATCTGGAACTCGAACACCGGCCTGTCGGTGACCGCGAGCTTCGCGCCGGAGTCGCCGGCGATGTAGGCTATCTCCTTCTGGGTCAGCATGAAGTTTATGGGAACGGCTATCGCACCTATCTTCATGAGAGCGAAGCACAGGAACGGTATCTCCATCCGGTTCGAGAGGTCCACCAGCACTCTCTCGCCCTTCTCGACCCCGAGGTCCGAGAAGACCTTCGCCGCCCTGTCGGTGAACTCACGCCACTGCCGGAAGGTCTGCTCCTTGCCGGACATGAACGAGTAGTCCATCGGGCGGTCGAGGATGAAGCAGGTCTTGTCGCCGTAGACGTCCGCGAGTTTGTCCATGAAGTTGCCGAAGGTGATGGACCGGTCCGCGGCGACCTTGATGTTGTTCCACAAGTGCATTAACGCTCCTTTCCTGGTGCGTCACCTACCCGCGGAGATTCTTATGCAACCGGAGCAAGGATGTCAATCGAGGGTGTTGAGCGGAGGTCAGCCCTGTATGTCGGGATACGCCCCCCGGCACCGGCCGGCCCTGATGGCGGCCACCAGGTCGGCGTCGGTGCGGATATCGTCCTCGAAGACGGTGTAGCAGCGGCCGACCTGGAACTCGTGGTGGGCGTCACTCCCCCCGATTCCCGGCAGGCGGTGTATGCGCGCCAGATGGGCCGCTCCCTCGTTGCCGCCCGCCGTGCAGCCGCCGTTGTGGGTCTCGATTGCGTCGACGTTGCTCATCAGCCAGGTGACCTTGTCCGGTCCGTGGATGCGCTCCAGCTCGCCGGTCACCCGGCACGAGTGGGCCGGGGCGATGACGGCCCCCTGCGCGCGACAGGCCTCGAGCAGGTCCGCGAACGGGGTCTTCCATCCCGGGGCGTCCTCGTACAGCCCGAAGACGAGCATGTCACCGAACTCCGTGTATATCTCTATCCCCCTGAACACCGGGAACCCCAGCTGCCTGCCGAGCTCGCTCGTCACCTCTGCTCCAGCTATCTCGTCGTGCTCGGTCACGCAGATGGCGTCGAGACCGACCGCGCGCGCCCACTCGATCGCGCGCCGCGGGTGTATGAGACTGCACGGGGAGGAGACGGTCGTGTGTACGTGCAGGTCGATCTTCAAAGTGTCCCCGCCTTCGCGGAGGACGTGGACGCGGCGAAGTGCTCGATCAGCTGCGCCGTGCGTTCGGCCGCCCGGCACATCAGGTGGTTCCTGAGGGTGACCAGGTCCGCGAACCTGATCCTGGGGCTCGAGGGGAGGAACCTGTGGTAAGGGTAGTACGGCTTCCCGATGTAGGTGCCCTGCCAACCGGAGCGCTTCCACCGGGGCTCCGTGTAGTAACGTTCGAGGACGTCCGCTATGTCGTTGCGCCTCTCGGGGTCGTCCGGCTCGCGGCCCCTGGATTCCCTGCCCACGGCCAGGAACAGCTCGAGGTGCGCGTCGTCGTGCCCGTGCTGTCGTGGCGGCTCGGGCGGCCGGAGGTAGAACCTCCGGGAGCAGGAGACCAGCTCGAGGTTGTCCGCGGTCCGGTTGGTCAGGCCGTGCATCACGCAGTGGGTATGAGCCGGCACGGCCATGTCCTGCAGGAGGTGGCAGCAGTAGCCCAGGAAAGTGAACGACTTGTAGAGGTTTCCTATGCGGTAGTGGGTGAGCGTCCTCTCCCAGAGGTCGCGGTACTCGTCGAAGGCGTTCACGAACCTGTCCTCGTCAATGCCACGCCCGGCGATCGGGTCGTAGAAGTGAGAGAACTCCCAGTCCAGGGCTCCCCCCACCCTGCCGAGGCTCTCTCCCTCGACCACGTCGAGCCGTCCGCACGCCTCCTCGATCAGCGCGCGGTTCCCTGCGACAGGCGAGCCGGCCTCTATGACGCTCTCCTTCAGCAGGTACCTCAAGGCCTGAGAAGCGAGGTTCCTGTGGTCGTCGCGGTGAAGGAGCGGTGTCCAGTAGCGCAGGTGACCGAACCACCCGCCGGTTACGACCGTCAGGAGGCGCACTACCTGAACGGATGCGAGCATGCTATTCATGAGACCCATGAGCGCTATGGTAGCGCAACAGCGGGGTCAGCGCACGAGGAAAGAGCGGATGCGCCGTTCCAGGGCATCCCGCTCCTCGAAGCGCGGGCCGGGAAGGACCTCGACAGACTCCTTCCCGTCAGTAGCGCGGACGCGCCGCTCCTCGATGAGCCCCATGTCCCTGAAGCACCTCAGCGCGTTCTTGAAAGCAATCCTGCAGGGAGACTCTTCGCGCAAAATCACACCGTCAGCGAGCATGACCTCCGCGCTGTCGAAGCAGGCCTCGACCTGCTCGTCGAAGCCCACGGCCTCCCCGGGCTCGAGCCGCCCCAGGGCGGCACACGCGGCCAGGTATGCTTCCAGGTACGAGTCGAGAAGAGAGCACAGGGCATCCGAGTATGCACGGTGGTCGACCTTCAGCTCCTCGTCATCGCGGTCGGGGCTGAAGATGAACTCGTGGGCGAACAGGCGTCTCAGGAAAGCTGAAGCGTCCCGCAGAGCGGACTCGTGGTCCTCGACGGAGCCGGACGACTTCCACGCCACCGCAGAAATCGCCGGCACGAGGAAGTGCCCGAGGAGTATGTTCTTGTTGTACTCGAGGAAGCGCCTGCCGCTGCCGGCGACACGGTAGCCCTCCCCGTCGCCCGTCGCCTCGGGCGCGACGTGCCCCTCCAGGACGAACCACTCGACGGCCGCGCGTACCCCCCGTGCGTCGGCATCCGCCGAAAGCGGAAGCCTGCGGCGCTCGCAGAAACCGAGGAGCTCCCCGGAGACCCTCTCGAACGCCTCGGAGGATACCCAGGTCGTGCCCGGCGCCAGCAGGGCACACGCTGCGATGGACCGGGCGGTCACGGGCGTCACCCGGTTAATGCCTTCCGACACTATCTCGGCGCATCCCTGGAGGCCGTGCTCCGCGAGCAGGCCCTTCATGCTCACAGGTGTGCCGAACTTCACGTAGGCCTTTCCCAGCCTCGTGTTCATCGACTTGTATATCCTGGTGAACATCTTCATGCTCTCGGAGACCTTGCGGCCGCCGGCCATCTCCCGTACGTGGGCGGACTCCTCGGGCACCTTGTCGTAGCCCAGGTACACGGGCACCAGGGTTATGTCGGGGCAGACCCCGGCGTTGAGAGATTCCGCGAGTATATTGAGGTACCCGGTCTTCGGTCTCTGAAGCTTGCCGTCGCGGCTTCTCGTCCCCTCTATGTAGACCACGCTCATGTAGTTCTCGGCGAGCAGGTGCCGCACGTAGGCGCAGAAGACCTCCCGGTAGAGCGTCTCGCCTGCGAATGTCCGGCGAAGGTAGAAGGCGCCCGAGTGCCGCAGGAGCCATCCCACCGGCCAGAAGTTGAGGTTGAGCCCCGCCGCCTGCTGCGGTGGCACCATGCCGGAGCGGAACAGCGAGTACCCTATCAGCAGCGGGTCCATGTAGCTCTTGTGAGAGCAGACCAGCACGATACGGGAACGGCTGTCGCACTCGGAGAGGAACCGTATGCCCTCCCGATCTACCTCGAGCCCGTCCAGGAACTTGTCGAACGCGTAATCCACCGCCCGGCAGAAGTACCTCGCGACGCCGACCCGGTAGTCGGAGGCTATCTCGTCCAGGTACTCGCGCGCCTCCGCGGCGACCGCTTCTCTCGTTGAGCGTTCCCTCAGCGCGTAGTCCTGCATGTAAGCGGTCAGTACCGGGTCGGCCAGCACACGGCGCTTCACTTCCCAGTTCGGGGCCAGCGGCGGGCCGGTGCACGCGCGGCGCTCAGACTCGATGTTGCCGTTCAACTCGATCCGCAGAGCCGACGCCTGCGCGACGAGGTCGCCGCCGGGGTGCTCTTCGAGCCAGCTGGAGAGCACCAGCGGTTTGCAGTTCTTCACGCGGGCCGTGCGAACCGTGCGGGCCCAGTTCGTGGCTTTCCTAAGCACGCGCAGGGGATGGAGCTTGTACACGCGGGTCGCCACCGTGGTCGCGGGAGCGTCCGGCGTGAGCTGGTGGTACGCGCGGACAACCGGCACAACCGTAAGCGCGACCTCGCTCTCACGCTGGATCGCGATGAGGGCCTCCAGGTCTCGGCTGAACTCTACGTCCTCGCTCCTGAGGCGGCCCAGCAGCCCGCCTTCCCCCCGCCTGGCCAGGCGGCTTCGCCTCCTGGCGGCGGCACCCCGGCGCGGCGCGCCCCTGCGCAGCCTGCCCCTGCGCCCCTCGGGCGGGTCCTCGATCACGTTGACCGGCCCGGTGTTCCGGAGCCTTGCCGCCAGGTAGAGCTTGTGGCGGTACCCCGCCTCGGGGAGCACGAACACGGCGAGTGGAGAGGCGATGACCCAGCTGGAGCGATGAGGCTCGCCCGAGAGAGCCCTGCCCCTGTACGTCCCCTGCTCGAGGGGCCGCATGATGAGAGAGAGTGCCTTCACGGCGAGGGCGCCAAGGGGATCGGGCTTCCACGCGAAGAAGCCCTGCACTATGTCGGAGGTCTCGCGGTAATCCAGCCCCCGTGAGGTTGTGACATCGAGTTCCTTCACGATGTTACTCAAGCGCTTCACCTTCCGAGGCCTCCGCCGGCGCAACCTCTACAAAGCCCGCTATGCGGCTCTCCAGCGCGCCGAGCTCGGCGAAGTGGTCGCCGGGCACCAGCAGCCGCTCCTTTTCGTCCTCGCCGGGCAGCTCCGCGACGAGCCCCATCTTCCCGTAGCACTTGACCGCGTTCTTGAACGCGACCCGGGACATGGATTCCTCGCGGAGGATCGAGCCGTCCTTGAGCATCCGCTCACCTTCCTCGAAGCAGAGATCGACCGCCTGTTCCACGGTCACGGGCTTTTGCCCGGAAAGCGAGCGAAGCGCGCGGCTCGCTACCATGTACCCTTCAAGGTAGGAGTCGAGGAGTGACGCGAGCACCCCCGCATACGACTGGTAGTCGAGTTTCCAGGCCTCGTCCGCCCGGCTCGGGCTGAAGACGAACTCCTCGGAGAAGAGGTGCCTCAGGAAGCGGAACGACTCCTCGCTCCTGGGGTCCTCCCCTTCGTCACCTGCGGCGGCGCGCTCGACGACCGCCGCTATCGCCGGCTCCAGGAAATGAGAGAGCTGTATGTTCTTGTTGTACTCCAGGAAGCGGCGGTTGTACCCCTCGATCAGGTACCCTTCCTCGCCATCCCGCTCCTCCGGCACCACGTAGCCCTCCTCGGCGTACAGGTCCACCGCGGCAAGGATGCCCTCGAAGTCGGAGTCTACCGCCATCGGAAGCCGCCGCCGCTCGCAGTAGCGCAGCAGGTCGTTCACCGCCTGCTCGCAATCCGCACGCGGCACCCATGTGGCGCCCGACGCCAGCAGCGCGCACCCCGCGAGCGACCGGGCGGTGACCACGGTTATCCTGTTTATCTCGTCGCAGGCGACCTCTGCGGCGCCCCTCAGGCCGTACTTGTCGAGCAGCCCCTTGAAGCTCATAGGCGTGCCGAACTTGACGTAGGCTTTCCCCAGCCTGGTGCGCTGGGAGGAGATCATGCGCGTGAAGACGCCCATGGTCTCGGAGACCTTCCTCGTGCCGGCCATCTCCCTTACGTGTGACGCCTCGTCGGGGATCTTGTCGAAGCTCATGTATACCGGGACGAACGTGATGTCCGGGCAGATGCCTATACGGAGTGCGTCCTCCAGTATGCCGAGGTAGCCTATCTTGGGCTTGGCGAGCTTGCCGTCACGGCTGCGTGTCCCCTCGATGTAGACGACGCTCGTGTAGTTCTCCGCGAGCAGGTACCGGACGTAGGCGCAGAAGACCTCCTTGTAGAGGGTCTCGCCCATGAACGTCCGCCGGATGTAGAACGCCCCGGAGTGCCGGAGCAGCCAGCCCATCGGCCAGAAGTCCATGTTCTGCCCGGCCGCCTGCTGCGGCGGGACCATCCCGGAGCGGAACATGGTGTAACCGATGAGCAGCGAGTCCGCGTAGCTCTTGTGGTCGCAGACGATCACTATCCGTGAGCGGTTGTCGCATTCCGCGAGGAACCTGATGCCCTCCCGGTCGACGTCCACCCCCGTTGTCAACCTGTCGAAAAGGTAGTCGACCACCTTGCAGAAGTACCGGGCGACCCCCACCCTGTACTCCGACATGATCTCCTCGACAAACCCCCGGGCCTCGGACAGCACGGCTTCCCTGGTCATGCCCTCCCGTATCGCGAAGTCCTGCATGTACGCGGCCAGCACGGGATCGGCCAGGACGCGCTGCTTGACCTCCCACTTGGGCGGCAGCGGAGGTCCGGTGCACGCCCGGCGCTCGGACTCGATGTGGCTCATCAGCTCGATCCTCAGGGTGGATGCCTGGGCACAGAGGCTTTCGTCGGCCTGACCTTCGAGCCAGGCCGAGAGCACGATGGGGCTGCAGTTCTTGACCCTCGCCGTGCGGACGGTGCGGGCCCAGTTCGTGGCCTTCCTGATGAGGTGCATCGGGTGGAACCGGTAGGCCTTGGAAGCCATGGTCGTCCGCGGAGCGTCCGGGATCAACTGGTGGTACGTCCTCGTCACCGGGACCACGGTCAGGGCGACCTCGCTCTCTCGCTGCAGCGCGATGAGGGCCTCGAGGTCGTAGTCGCAGCCGTCTCCGCCGCCCTCGTGGCGGTACGCCCGCGAGAGCCCGGCCTTGGTGAGCCTGCCGGCGTCGGGGCGCGGCTCCTCCTTCACCTTGCGCCGGCTGCGCTTTCCCCTGCCGTCACCTTCCCCGTGGCCGGCCGCCCCGCCCTCCGCGGCGGCCTTCTCCTTCTTCTTTGCGGACTTGTTGCGGTCCTTGCCTTTCGCCTTTTTCGCGCTCGCCCTCTGCACCTGCGGAGGGTCCTCGATTATGTTGATGGGGCCGGTGCTCCGGAGCCTCGCGGCGAGGAAGACCTTGTTGCGGTACTTCACCTCCGGAAGGACGAAGACCGTGAGCGGAGAGGCGATGACCCAGCTCGAGCGGTGAGGCTCACCGGAGAGGGCCCGTCCGCCGTACGTCCCCTGCTCGAGCGGCCGCATGAACGCCGACAGCGCCTTCACCACTACGGAGCTCACCGGGCCCGGTTTCCACGCGAAGAAGCCCTCGAGTATGTTGGACGTCTCCTGGTAGTCCAGCTTGTCCCGGGTCTCCCTTTCCTGGTCCACCACTTTCGATCTCATCGAATGACCCCCTCAAGCTCCTGCTGCCGCCCGGGCGTGGGCGCCCCGGGCCAGCTTTCTTTCCCTGTTGCTCCACGCCAGGTCGACGAGCGCCTCGAGCCTGGTCTGCATCCCGGCGCGCCCGGTCTGCTCGTCGATCGAGATCGAGAGGATCGGCATCTCGAACTCGCCGGCTATGCGCACGAAGACCGTCTTCGCGATGACCTCGGGCAGGCAGGTGAACGGGAAGAAGTGCACTACCGCGTCGAAGCCCCGGCGGGCGTAATCCGCGGTCGCGGCGACATTCACGTGGCCGTGACCGCCTATCTCGTGGCACACGTACGGTGAAGCCGCACTCTCTATCATCCGGTCATCGAAGCCCAGGACGGGGTGGCCGCCCGGCGTGAATATGTCCGAGGTGTAGAGCGAGCGCTCGACCGCCGCGTCCCTCCTCGCGAGCCAGTTCAGTATGTCGAAATTGAAGTACGGTTCCATGCTCACCAGCATCTCGCCGACCACTCCCACGCGAAGGTGGGGTCTTTCGTCGTCGAGGGCCACCCGGCCGAACAGACGCCTGGCCAGAACCCCGGCTTCCTCGATCTCGGCTTTGCTGATGGCAGCCGATAGCGCTTCCCTCGACTCCGCCGCGGCCTGGTCTACCGCCCCCTCCTCGGCCTCGAGGGCGCGCAGCGCCATGGCCCGCTTCTCTATCTCGTCCAGGGCCCTCCCCTTGCGGAGCGCCAGCGCCACCTGGCGGAGCATGCCCACCAGCCCGGTTCGGGACTCCGGCAGGAGCGCCCGCAGGTTGTTGTAGAACTCGCGGGGGGTATCCCGCGGCGAGTCGAACGTCAGGAGCCGGAACCTGTACCCCTCCCTCTCGAGAATCCTCTTCTGTATCTCGGCGAAGTAGTTGAACCGGCACGGGCCGTACCCCGCCACCATGACCAGGGTATCCGCCCCGCTCTCCAGGGCCTCGACCGCGCTGCCGATGAGGACCTTCATGGGGAAGCAGACGAGCTCCGGGGCGAGAGTCACCCCTATCTCGACGGTCCGCTCGCTGTACTCCGGCGTCTCCACGTAGCCGAGCCCAAGCCTGTCGCAGAGGTCCCTGGCCATGAACTGGAGGCTGCCGCACCTCGGCACGTTTATGTTCACGGCCCACCTCCGCGCGGACGACGTCCCGGGGGGGCCGTCCTGGAGATGTGCTTCAGCATGTCGAGGAAAGCCTCGATCCTGGTGAGCAGTCCCGCCTCGGCGGAATGCTCGTCGAGCGTGACGCTCATCAGTGGGATTGACGGCCTCCGGGAGAACTCGTCCTCGATCAGGGCGCCTATCATGGACCCAGGCCCGCAGGCGAACGAGTTGACGTAGACCACGCCTTCCACCGAGGCGGTGCGGCTCCAGTGGAGCACGGCCCCCACGATACGGTTCTCGAAATCCCAGCGTATCTTGCGGTCGAGCGTCCTCAGCTGCCGCCTCACGTCCCGCCTGGGGACCTGCTCCACCGTCACCGGCTCCGCTCCCATGCTCCGGACGCGGTCGAGCAGGCCCAGCGAGACCCGCTCGTCGTACACGTTGTACAGGTGGCCTGCGACCCCGACCGGGAACCCCGTCGGCTCACCGGCCGAGCGCTGAGGCTCCAGCGGCCTCAGGGAGTCAAGCATCCGGCTGACCGCTTCCGCGGCGGCCTTTCCCGTCGCCCCGAGGTCACGCGCCAGGCGGCGCCATTCCTCCGTCCACCGCCCGCGCCGGTCCGCGAGGTCCATCAACGGTGAGAGCACGGGCGGGAGCTCGCCGCCCATGGAGCGCGCCATGTCGGGAAGTCCCAGGTACTTGGGGCACGCCTTGGTCCCCCGGTGCTGGCTGATCACCCGGGGCACCAGCACGGCGTCCACTTTTTCTCTGAGCTCGAGAAGGTGGCCCGTGAACACCTTGACCGGGAGGCACGTCTCGTTATCGGCGTGGACCGCTCCGGACACCACGACCTCACCGGTCGTCGAGGCGGAGATCACGGGCTCGATGCCTATCGAGTCCAGGAACGAGGTCCAGCCCTCACCGTAGTGGTGGAACAGAAGCGCCCTGGGCAGGCCGACCTTCAACGAACGCCCACCCCCAGTCTCGCGATTGTCCTCTTGACGCCAACCATCATAACACCCCGCTGCCCGCTGAAGCCCCGACCCTCCCGTGCTTAGATCGCGGCCTGACCCTGGTTTAAGGTCTCACGCCCGGGCCCGGGACTCCGCCAGGCCGCGGACGAACTTTCTCTTGCTCCAGGCCAGGTCGAGCAGCGCCTCCAGCCTGGTCTCGACCCCGGCCCTGCCGGTCTGCTCGTCGATGGAGAGGGAGAGTATCGGGACGTCGAGCTCGGCGGCCACCCGGCTCAGGACCCCCTTGGCGATGACCTCCGGCATGCACGTGAACGGCAGGAAGTGAACGATCGCGTCGAACCCTCTCCTGGCGAATATGACAGATGCTCCGACCGTGAGCAGCCCGTCCCCGCCGACCTCGTGGCTGAGGTACGGCTCCGCCGCCTGGGCGACTGCCTGCTCCGTGTAGCCGAACACCGGGTTCCTCCCCATCGGAACCACGGTGTCCGCGATGTTCACGGCGCGCTCCACCACCACTCCCCGCCGTCCCATCCAGTGCTCGATGTCGAAGTTGAAGAACGGCTCGAGGACCACGAATATCTCACCCACCAGCCCCACCCTGAGGTACGGCCGCGCGTTGTCGACCGGGACCTGCCGCATGCGCTCCTCGGCCTCGAGCCTGGCCACCTCGATCTCTTTGCGCGTATAGGCCCCGGACACTATTCCCTGCGCCTCCGCCAGGGCCTCGTCAGTGGCCCCCGGCTCCGTCTCCAGGCCGCGGAGCGCCATGGCCCTCTTCTCGAGCTTGTCGAAGACCACCACCTTAGACATGGTCCTGGCAAGCTCATTCAAGAGCACGCCCAGCCTGACGTGCTCCCTGGGCAGTAGAGACCTGAGGCTGTCATGGAACGCCTTGATACCTACCGACGGGGGCTCGAGGACCACCATTCTGAAGCTCTTACCCTCACGCTCCAGGATCCGCCGCTGTATCTCGCCGTAGTAGCCAAAGCGGCAGGGACCGTGGCCGCCGCCGGTCACCAGCGTGTCGGCCCCCAGCTCGAGCACCTGGACGAAGCTCCCCAGCACCGCCTTCAGGGGAAGGCAGGCGAACTCCGGCGCCAGCGCGGAGCCGATCTCCATGGTCTCCTCGCTGAACACCGGGGTCTCGACCGTCTCGAGGCCCAGCCGCCACGCGAGGTCACGAATGATGAGAGAGAGGTTGCCCATCCTGGGAACGGCTATCTTCACGAGCGCACCCCCTGGGCGCCCCCGACAGAGAGGCCTCCGGGCGAAGACCGCCTGGCCCTCCTGAGCATGTCTATGAAAGCCTCCAGCCTCGTTATGAGGCCGGCCTCAGCCGCGTGCTCGTCCAGGGTTATCGTCATGAGGGGGACCGAGCCCTCGCGCCCCAGCTGGTCCTCCAGCAGCGCGCCGACTATCGACCCGGGGCCGCAGGCGAATGACGTCACGTAGAGTATCCCCGCCACCGAGCGCGTGCGGCTCCAGTGGAGGACGGCGCCCGCCAGCCTGCTCTCGTAGCCCCAGAATATCCGCCTGGAGAGGGTCTCGGCCTGCATCCTGGCCCGGCTCGGGACGACCTGGTCCACCGTTACCGGATTGGCTCCCATGCTCTTCACCCGGTCCAGGAGGCCGAGCGACGCCCTGGAGTCATGCACGTTGTACAGGTGCCCGGCCACCCCAACCGTCATCCCCTCGGCCGCGGGTCTGGCCCTCGCCTGGACCCTGTGTTTCTCGAGCCCGTACAGGAGCCCGGCAACGGCCGACGCGGACGCGAGCCTCGTGCCTCCCAGCGCGCGTGCCACGGAGTACCACTCTCGGGCCCACAGGTATCGGCGGTCGGCAAGGTGGATCCTCGGCGCGAGGACGGGTGGAAGGTCCGGGTCGAGCGCCCGGGCCAGGTCGGGAAGGCCCATGAACTTGGGGCATGCCAGTGTGCCGTACTGCTCGCTCACCACCCTCGGCACCAGGACCACATCCACCCGTTCCTTCAACCATATTATGTGACCGGAGAACACCTTCACCGGCAGGCAGGTCTCGTTGTCGGCGTGCACCGCGCCGCTCGTGATGATGTCGGGCGTGGTCGCCTCCGACACGACGGCCTCCACGCCCAGCGTCTCCAGGAAGTTCAGCCAGTACTCACCGTAGTGGTGGAAGAGCATTGCTCGCGGTATCCCCACCTTCATTCCGAGGCCACCCCCATCCCGCGTCGGAGGCCCAGCGAGGCCGCCCACTGCTCACCCCGTCGTTGCCTCCCACGCTCCCCGGCCTGCTCGAGGCTGCAGGCGGCATCGAGGATTGCCCTCGGCTGGTCCGCTCCCGCCATCACCGACCACACGGCCTCGAGCAGGCGAAGCCTGAGGCCGAGGGCGCGGCTCCTGCGGACCGCCTCCTGCGCGGTCTGCGCTCCCTCCCGGACCCCCCGCACTTCCTCCCTGCTCCCCGCGCCGCCGGCGAGTATGCGCCCGAGGTCGTGGTTCCTGCTGAGCGGCGAGCCGCATGTCGCAACGAAGTCTCCTACACCGGCCGGCGTCATCACCACGCCGGGGTCGCCCCCGACGGCCTCCGCGAAAACTGATGTCTCATCGAGCCCCCGCCAGATGAGGGTCCCCATCACGTTGTCCCCCCACCCCATGCCCGCCGCAAGCCCGCAGCCGACGGCGTAGACGTTCTTGAGGGCGCCCGCAGCCTGGGCTCCAAGGGGGTCATGGTGACCGCGAAGGCTCAGCAGTGGGTGCGACAGTGCGGTGACCGCGCTCCTCACGTCCGCGGGCTCCACTCCGGCCAGCAGGGACACCGCCGGCATCCCCGCGCATATCTCGCGGGCGAGGTTCGGCCCGGAGAGCACCATCGCGTCACGGCAGGTCCGCCTCCCCTGAGAGCCCATTTCCTGTCGCCAGACCTCTATGCTCAAGAGCCCGCTGCCGACCTCCAGGCCCTTGGTCGCAAGGACAGTTGGCAGCCTTTCGGCGAAGAGGCCCTTCATGCTGCGGGCGACCTCCCGGGCCGCTTGCGAAGGCACCGCCACTATCACCCAGTCAGCTCCGTCGAGAGCGCGCTCGAGGGCGGTCGTCGGGAAGACGTTGGGCGGGAGCCTGAAATCGTCCAGGTACCGCTCGTTGGAGTGGAAACGCGTTATCTCCTCGCAGCTGTCGACCTCGGGGGTGTACAGGTTGACGCGGCGGAAGTTCTCCGCCTGGAGCGCGGCCAGGGTCGAGCCCCAGCACCCCGCGCCTATCAAGGCAAGGGTCGACCGCGCGCCGTCCGTTTGTTCGTCGTTTCTACCGCTCATCGTGCACCTGCTGTAGAAGTCCGGCCGGCCCGCTTCTCCCTTGAAGCCGGCCGCGCCGGTCTCAGGCGGAACCGGCGGGCGCCAGTCCGTCGTCGTTCTCGCGTCCAAGGACCCACCGGACTATAGCCAGCGCGACGGCCACCGCCACCCCGAAGCCCGCCGCGCCCGCGACGAGGATGAGGTTGCGCCGACCGTGCTCCTCGGCCTCCGCGTGCTGTTCAACCGCGTTTATCCCTGTCACCAGACAGGCCATGACCAGGTCGACCAGGTCGGCCGGAGGAGGTACCTGGTCGAGCTCGGCCAGCGCCTGCACGACGGCTTCCATCCTCCTGAGCCTGGAGCCGCACGGGTCGCACTTCCTGGCGTGGCGGCGCAGCAGCAGCCACTTGACGCGGCCCAGCTCGCCGTCCCCGAGCTCCTCTATGGCGTCGATAGCCCGCACGCAATCGGTGTCCATCAAGCTAGACCACTCCTTCCAGGGTCTCGCAGAGGAGTCCCCTCGCCCGGTGCCCCCAGGTCTTCGCGGTGTTCCGCGGCACCCCCAGCACCTTCCCGATCTCGGAGTAACTCAAGCCTTCCATATGGTGCAGTACGATTACCGCCCTGTAGTTATCCGGCAGTCCGTCGAGGGCATCCCACACGATGCCGGCCGTCTCACGCGACAGGCTGACGTTCTCCGGAATGTCCTCTTCCGACCCCCGCAGCTCGATCACCACGCCCATGCCGCCGCCTCCACGGGGAGCCTCCCCCGCCGCAACGGCGATCTCGACAGGCACGTCGGTGAACCTGCCCCTGCGCCGCAGGTGGTCGATCGCCGCGTTGGTCCCGATGCGGTAAAGCCAGGACCTAAAGGACATGCGCGTGTTGAACGTCTCGATCCCCTCGTACGCCCTGACGAACGTCTCCTGGGCCAAGTCCCTGGCCTCCTCTCGGTCTCCGACCATCCGGTAAGCGATGCTGTAGACCGGGCCCTGGTACCTGCGTACCAGCTCCTCGAACGCGGAGTTGTCGCCCTCCCGGCATCTCTTCACCAGGCGGACGTCCTCGCGCCCGTCCCGGGACAACCTCGAATTAGGCATGCCCGTCCTTTTTTCCCGACCTGTAAGCATTGCTCTATTCTTGCTATACGCAGACCCGTGTCAAGTGGTTTCAAATTCCCCGAAACAACCCGAAAACCTGCGCTGCACAGAGGGGTCAGGTCACTTTGTTGCGTTTGATGCTTCCGCTCGGTCGCACACCCTGAAAACGCAACAAAGTGACCTGACCCCGATGTTGCATTATGATTGTTTCGTGGCCGGAAACGGGTACGTTTCCAGGGCCCGCCATGTGACACCACTGGAGGTGCAGATAAATGGAGAGATCCAGGGAAGACAACATCAGGAAGCTGAAGACAACGGGATATGACGTCCTTGTGATAGGAGGCGGGATCACAGGGGCCTGCATCGCCCGCGACGCGGCGCTGCGGGGTTTCTCGGCCGCCTGCGTAGACAAGAACGACTGGGCCTGGGGCACCAGCAGCCGCTCGTCCAAGATGATTCACGGGGGCATACGTTACCTCGAGATGTTCGACTTCAAGCTCGTCTTCGAGGCGTGCCGCGAGAGGCGCCAGCTTCTGTTGAACGCCCCCCACCTGGTCTACCCGCAGCCGTTCTTCTTCCCCATCTACAAGGGAGACAAGAACGGCATCTTCATGATCGAATCCGGGTTGATACTCTACGACATCCTGGCCCTCTTCAGGAACGTGAAGCCGCACAGGATGTACCTGCACGACCGGGCCATGGAGCTCGAGGAAGGGCTCGACTCAGATACGCTGAAGGCAGCGGGAATCTTCTACGACTGCTCCACGGACGACGCGCGCCTGACGCTGGCGTTCGCCCTGACCGCCCTCGACGACGGAGCGGACGGCGCGAACTACGTCGAGGTGACGAGCCTCCTCAAGGAAAAAGAGTGCGTGCGGGGAGCGCGGGTCCGGGACGTGCTCTCCGGCGACGAGTTCGATATCGAGGCCAGGGTCGTGGTCAACGCATCCGGGGCATGGGGGGACCAGGTATGCGGCCTGGACGAGCCGGGAGCCCCGGAGAAGCTCCAGCTCACAAAGGGCTCGCACATAATGGTGCCCCGCGCCAGGGCCCGCACCCGGAACGCCCTCCCGATAGTCTCCCCCGAGGACAAGCGGATGATGTTCCTCATCCCGAGGGGCCAGTTCTCGCTCATCGGGACCACGGACATCTACTACCACGAGGACCTCGACAACCCGTACGCGACCCGGGACGAGGTCGAGTACATACTGGAGGCCGCGAACACCGCGATGCCGCGCGCCCACCTCGACAAGGCGGACATCGTAAGCACCTACTCCGGCCTGAGGCCGCTCGCCATGCAGGAAGGCGGCGAGGACGTGGCCGCGAGCGCCGTCTCCCGCGAGCACCGCATCTACGCCGGGCACTCCGGGCTTCTAACGATAGCCGGCGGCAAGCTCACGACCGCCCGCTCGATGGCGGAGGAGATGGTGGACATGGTAGCGCGCAAGCTCTTAAAGGAATTCGGCGTAAAGGCGAAGACCGGCTGCCGGACAATGAACAACCCGATACTCGGGACCCCCGCGCCCGACACGGTCGCCCGGGTCCGGGCGCTGTCGGCGAAGCTCAAGTTCGACGATGACGTGCTCACGGGGCTGCTGAAGCAGGGCACCGACGCTCTCAAGGTGCTCGCCCTCTGCGACGAAGACCCGGCTCTCGCCGAAAGGCTCGCACCCGAGGCCCCGCACATAAAGGCTCAGGTGCGCTTCGCCGCCGAGAGCGAGATGGCGCACACGCTGGACGACTTCCTCGTCCGGCGCACCGAGATCTACTACACCGCCACAGACCAGGGCCTCTCCGTCGCGGAGGAGGTAGCGCGCCTGATGGGCGAGTACCGCGGCTGGGACGCGTCGGAGCGCGAGCGCCAGGTGGAAGCCTACAGGGCCACCGTCGCCCTCTCCAGGCGTTACGCCGAGGGTTAGAGGATACCCCCGCGCCGCGCCGAAGATAGACGGCGCATCAACTCGACCCGGCGGAACGGGGTGACAAGTGGACGGCGCCATCTTCACCGACAGGCTCGATGCCGGCAGGCTGCTGGCAGAGGCCTACCGCGGTCCGCGAGATGGAGTGGTGGTCCTTGGAATCGCCCGGGGAGGAGTCCCGGTCGGCTTCCCCATCGCGAAGCACCTCGGTGCTCCCCTCGACGTAGTCACCGCCCGCAAGCTTCCTGTACCGTGGAGCCCGGAGACCGGCTTCGGCGCCGTCGCGCCGGACGGAAGCGTGGTGCTGAACGAGGAGCTGCTTCCAGCCCTGCGCCTGTCCCGCCCGGAGATAGACGCCATCGTCTCCGATGTGCTGGCCGAGGTGCGCCGGCGCGAGAAGGTCTACCGGGGAGACATGCCGCCCGCTCCCCTGGAGGACAGGAACGTCATCCTCGCAGACGACGGCCTGGCAACGGGTTACACGATGATAGCTTCGATAGAGATGGCGCGTAACGCCGGGGCCGCCTCCATAACGGTCGCCGTCCCCGTCAGCCCTGCCGACACCGCCCGCCGCATCGAGCCTATGGTGGACAAGCTGCTGCTCATCCACGTCGCGCATACCTACTCTTTCGCGGTGGCGAGCTTCTACAGGGACTTCCATGACATGGAGGACTCGGAGGTGCTGGACCTCCTCGAGGAGGCTCGGGCCTGGAGCGCCTGAGGTCCGGTTCCTAACGGGAGGGCTGCCCCTCCAACCTCGCAATAGAGAGGATACGCTTGCTCGCGGAGAACCTGGGGTGACACGCCATTAGGGTCACCCTCGGCTCACCCTCCTGCTCGAGGACGCTCATGTCGTCGGGCTCGACTATGCGCTGGTCGTAGACCGTGTAGACGTGCCGACCGTCCGCCGTCACGAGCACGACCTCGTCCCCGTCCTTCAGCTCGTCTATCCTCCCGAAGGGGGCGCCGTACGTGGTGCGGTGGCCGGCGATGAACACGTTGCCCTCCGTGCCCGGGTACGCGGTACCGGGCACGTGACCCGGGCCGCGGTTCAGGTTTTCGCGGTCGTCCATGTCTGCAAGCTCCACCACTATCGAGTCAAGCCCGAGGCGCGGCACGATCAACCTCGCCACCGGCGCCCCGGCGGCTATCCGGGCGGCCGTCGTGTCCGCCACGTCCAGGGGCGCGCTCTTCCACAACTTCCGCAGTTCCGCCTGCGCGCTGCGGGTGAAGTTGTCGGTGTATCGCACGTAGACAGCCACCCCGGCCAGCACCAGGATGCCGAGGACGAGCAGCGAGACGCCGGCTATGACCAGGTACAGCCAGGTCCTGGAGCCGCTCCGTTCTACTGTCCCTTCCTCTGAAAGTCCACTCGTTTGCTCTGTCATCACATTCCTGTCACGAAGCCCCGGCACTCCGGCGCAGCGGCGGCCACTGTGATTTGGACGGCCGCGCCCGCGCGCGCGTTTCCGGGTCCTCGAAAAGCGAGGTCCCCCACTGCCGTGGGGGACCCCCCTGCTCTATCTGTCAGACCGCCCCTCACCAGGGAGTGACGTGCGTTTGCTATTTCCAGGTCCTGCCCGACACGGGACCGGGCGCGCCGTCCGGCACCGGGCGCCTCCGCCGCAGGAGCACACCTGCGCCGAGCAGGCCCAGTCCGGCAAGCACCGCGAGGCCCGCCGCGACCCTGTAAGGCACCTGGTTCATACCCGTGACCGGCAGCGTGCCGCTGGGTGCCGCGCTCGTCGGCTGCGGAGTGCCCGGGTCAGGCGGTGTCGGCGGGTTCGGCGGGTTCGGCGGCTCGGGATTTCCAGTGGGCACGTTGAAGAAGTCAACGTCGGCCAGTGCCTCGCCGGGGACAAGAGTGACGTCGACGCTCTCAGGCGATACTGCACTCATGTTGATAGGGACGATCTCCGAGACCGTGTATTCGCCAGCCTTCAGCCCCTCGAACTTGTAGGTGCCGTCACTGGCGGTCAGCGTCTCCATGGTCACCGTCTCGCCGTCCAGCGACGTCACACCTGTCAGCTGGATGGTCACGCCGGCCACCGGGACCTCGTCGCCGTCCGCGATGCTGTTCTGGTTCGTGTCTTCCCACTTGGTCCCGGCGATGGAGCCGAAAGGCGCGTTGCCGAAGTAGACAGTGGTCTCACCCCCGGCGGCCACCTCCACCGTCAGGATTATCGGGGTCGTCGGGTAGTAGCCGGGGGCGGTCGACTCGTCGACCGCGACCACGTGCTCGCCCGGAAGGACCTCGAAGCTGAAGTACCCGTCCGCGTCAGTGACAGCCATGTCCTCGCCGCCGTCCAGTATTATGCTCACGCCCTCGAGTCCGAGCTCGCCGGGATCCATCTCGCCGTTCTCGTTGAGGTCGATGAACTTGTAGCCCTGGAGTCTCCCCTTCGTCCGGGCGTTGAAGAAGTCAACGTCGGTGACGTTCTCCCCCGGCTCGAGGGTGACGTCGATCGTTATGTCTGATGTCGCCTCCCAGTCGGCGGGGACGACCTCGGTCACCTGGTAGGTGCCCGCCTTCAGGTTCGTGAACGAGTAGGAGCCGTCAGCGCCGGTTACGGTCTCCAGGCTTACCGGATCACCCTTGGTGGTGGTGCCGGTGAGCTTGATGGTGACGCCGGCAAGCGGCGGCTCGCCGTCGTCCAGGTTGCCGTCCCTGTTCAGGTCTTCCCACTTGTGGCCCGAGATCGAGCCGTAGGGCGCGTTGCCGAAGTAGACGGTCTTCTCCTCGCCGCAGGTGACCTCGACATCCAGGGACGTCGGTGTAGTGGGGTAATAACCCGGCGCGGTCGACTCGTCCACCGCAACGGTATGGGTCCCTGGCATTACCTCGAAGCTGAAGAACCCGTCGGCGTTGGTATTCACCGAGTCGGCGCCGTGGTCGAGCACGATCAGGACGCCCTGCATCCCCGCCTCGCCCGGGTCCATGACCCCGTTCTCGTTCAGGTCGGCGAACTTGTAGCCCTGTATCTTGGCCTTGCGACCGAGCAGGAACCCGTCTTCCCCGTAGAAGAACCTCCACCAGCAGAACGGGTGGCCTATAGTCTGCGCCCAGACGCGACCGATGCGGACAGCCCCGTGTCCGGTAGCGAAGTACCCGGGCGGCGGCACCATCTCGAGGACGTAGTCCACGTAATCCAGCTCGCCGTTCCCGGCGGGCAGGTTGTTCCATCCGACCCACCCGTGCGAGTAACCGAACGGCGGCGGCTGGTAGATGCCGAAAGGCCCGTAAGCGCCCGGGCCGCTTACCGTCGAGCCTATGAACGTCCAGCTGGAGTCTGTTTCGAGCCGGTAGAGGTTGACGGTTACGCCGTCGAGCAGCGCGTCCGGACTCTCGTCGCCGACCCCGTTGCAGTTAGTGTCTTCAGAGACAAGCGCCTCGACGACGGCGTTGCTCGACCAATCGGCCTGAGGCTCGTCGGCCGGCGCCGGGGCGGCCAGGGCGTCAGCGGCCTGTTCGGCCGGCGCATCCGACAGCGGCATGAAGGCGGCCTCCGGCGGCTCCTCGCCCGCGGGAGCATCTTCCTCGGCAACCTCTTCAGCGGGAACCTCTGCGTCATCGAGCGCACCGGTCGTCTCCGCCGGCTCGGGCTCCTCGACGAGTTCCGGCTCCTGCTCGGGAGCGGGTGGCTCGACCTCCGGCGCCGCTGGTTCCGTCACCTGGGTGTCGGACTGCGGAGCGCCCGTGTCGTCGCCGAACGCGCCCAGCACGCCGGACGATACAGTCAGGAGAACGAGGAGCGCTATCAGCGCTAGAACCTGAAGCTTTATCGCCCTTCTCATTTTGCCCCCCTAAACAAAGAGCCCGACTGCATCAGCCGGGCCGGTTTCACCACTGGCTCGCCGCGGGCCAGGTGACCACATTGCAGCCCGCGGGTCATAGCTTCCCTCGCGTCCCTGAAGGGACCTCAGGGTCATGACTCTCTATATCTGTTTCAAGGATAGTAATTGAACCCCTATGTCATATATCCTACCCGGTTACTCCCGATAGGCAATAAGTATGACTCATTTTCACCCAAATGGGCTACAACTACAAATATAGAGGTAATATTCAGTTTCGTTCAAACAGCCGCCCACGCCCCCGGATTGAGCACTATTCTCTATCCCGCGGCGGCTGAGCCCCGACGTTTTTCCAGGAGCCGACCGATGGCCGGAGAGGCGCCCTGCATGGGCGCCGGGCCGTGTCCGGGGAATGCTGTTTCGAGCCCGAGTTCCGCGAGCGCCTCCTGCGAAGCGGCGATCTCTGCGAGGCTCTCGCTGGCGGAAAGGGTGGGCATGCCGGGCCGCCCGAAGTAGTTGGATACCAGGTCGCCCGTGAAGGCCCGCCGTCCCTCGGGGTCATAGTAGGCGACGCCTCCGGGCGTGTGACCCGGAAGGGCCACGACCTCGAGCCCCAGTTCCTCTATTGCTTCACCTCCGTGAACCGGGACGTCAACACCCGCGCACTCGCATTTCTGATAGCTTTCGAGAAGCCTGGTCGGAAGCTTCGCGAGAAACCTGCCGACCCTGTTGAGGTCGCTCGGGGGAGGTACTGGCTGCGAGCCCTCTATCACCGGAACGTCCGCGGCGCCCGCGACGACGACGGCCCCCGACAGTCTCTTGAGCCTGGCCAGGTTGCCGCAGTGGTCGAAGTGGTGGTGGGTTATCAGGATGAACTCTATGTCGCCCAGCGAAAGCCCGGCGCGCTGGAGCGCTTTGAGCAGCCTGCCCCAGCCGGCGGGCGCCAGTGTATCGACCAGCGCGATCCTCCTGCCCCTTATGAGGTAGGCGTTCACGATGCCGCTCCTGATGACGTCGACGTCGAATCGCATTTTCGTCCTCCCCGCGAGAGTCTCCCTGGAATGCTTCTGATATTATAGGTTTTTGTCGAAACAAGATACGTGAAACTCGTTTGGATACTGTTCGAACGGAGAACCTGAGATGAGATACACGCGCCCGCCGTCGTCCGGTCACGCCTTCCATAACGGCCTTCCGCGCCTGGTGGCGCTCATGGCGGCCGTCGTGCTGACGTGCCTCCTGGCAGCCCCGGCGCTGGCGGCCGGCGCCGCGGGTCCCGAGCCCCCGGAAGGCCTGGAGGTGTTCCCCCGCCAGGAGGACCTCGGCCTGCGTATCACCATCTCCTGGAACCACAGGCCAGGGTGCGCGGGATACAGGGTCTACCGCTCCGGCGACCCCGACGGGCCTTACGAGCTCATCGGCGGCCTTTCCGCCGAGTCCATGGAGGAGTTCCCCTTCTTCCTGGACGACGGAGCCGCCGGGGGCTGCACGTATTTCTACAGGGTCTCGGCCCTCGACTCCGCGTGGCAGGAGGGGCCGCGGAGCGCGCCGGTCGAAGCGCGGGCGAGAAAGGTGCGCCGCGCTGACGCCGTCAGCAAGAACATACTCGTATCGCTCGCGGACCAGCGCGCCTACTTCTTCGAGAGCGGCGTCATCGTCAATATCCTCAGGTGCAGCACGGGGACGGGCGGAACCCCCACCGGCAACTACAGGATACTCGCCCACCGGGGAACGGTGAGCGGCTGCAACTACTGGATGGACTGGAGACCCAACTACGGTATGCACTCCTGGCCGAGCTACCTCGGCGCCTACGAGGAGAACCTCGGGGTTCGCCCGTGCTCTCACGGGTGCATAAGGCTTCACCCGCTGGAAGCCTACTGGCCTTACCAGTGGGCGCCCGACGGCACCCCCCTGACCATCATCCCAGGCTCTTACGGCAGGCTGCCGCTGAAGGGCGCGAGCTGCACGGCGGGCGCGCCGGCGCTCTCGGAGACGTGGCATTTTCCCGAGGGATACGTCGACGCGGAGTTCATAGAGTACCTGACGTTCTTCAACCCGGGTGCCGACCCGGTGAACGCGAAGACGACGTATTTCCCGGAGGGGCACGACCCGCTCACCGAGACTTACAACCTTCCCCCCGGGAGCAGGAGGACGATCTCGGTGAACGGCGTAACGGGCATGCCGTTCTCCTACGGGCACTCCATCACCGTCGAGGCCGACGGGCCCGTGGCGGTGCAGCAGTCTGAGTACTACAACATGGCCAACCGGCGCGGCGGGCACTCCACTCTGGGCGCGACCCGGCCGTCTCGGACGTGGCTCTTCGCCGAGGGGTACACCGGGAAGTTCTTCAGCACCTACCTGGTCCTGTCCAATCCGGACGACAGGACGGCGAGGTGCCACGTCACCTACTTCGTGGCCGGCGAAAACTCCTACTTCCACGATTTCACGATGCCGCCTCACAGCCGGGGGACCACGCTGGTCAACGGCCTCCCGGGGCTCAACGGGAAAGAGGTCACGATGAGGGTCGACTCCAGCGTCCCCCTCGTGGCCGAGCGCGTCGTCTACTTCGACTGGACAGGCAACCCCAACTACGTGAACGGCGGCGACGCGGCGATCGGCGTCACGGCCGGTTCGAAGACGTGGTACCTGGCAGAGGGCTGCACTGGTCATTACTTCGACGAGTACATCCTCGTCCTCAACCCGACCGGCGAGGCCGCGTCGGTGGCCCTCGAGTTCTGCACGTCGAGCGGTCCGTACGTCCATCGCATCACCGTACCTGCCTACGCCCGGTCGACGGTGGCGGTGGACTCGATCCTCTCCAACGCGGACACCGGGGCTATTATTACGTCCGACAGGGACGTCGTGGTGGAGCGTGCGATGTACTACGCGAGGGACTCGAGGCGCGGGGGCCACGCGGCCGTCGCCGTGGACGAGCCGTCCAAGGACTGGTACTTCGCCGAAGGTTACACCGGCGGTACGTTCGACGAGTACATCGCCGTGATGAACCCGGGCGTCGATCCCGTGACGGTGAACTTCCTGTTCCACCTGGAGAACGGGGCAGACGTGGGAGCCACCTTCGGGATCGCCCCCAAGAGCAGGTTCACGCTCCACGCGGACGCCGTCGCGGGAGTCGAGTGGACCGCCAGCGCCCTCGAGGTCCACGCGGACAGGCCCGTGGTCGCCGAGCAGGCGCACTATTTCTGTATCCCACGTTGAGGGTCGATGTCTGATACTCCCCGTGAGTAAGCCGGGCTGGCGCCCGGGGCCCACTGCAGGTAGACGGCACATGTGGAGGTTGCGCGCGTATGGAATGCAGTTTCTGCGGAGAAGAGATATCAGAGGGTGCGCTCGCGTGCCCGCGCTGCGGCAGCCCCGCTCCGAAACAGCCTGCGACCGGACAGCAGTCGTCCGGCGCAGCCGTCCCTCCCCCGCCCGGCGACACGCCTGTGAGAAACGCCGCGTCTCCCCCCTGGGAACAGCCCGCGCCGCCGGTGCCCCCAGGGGTGCCTCCGGCGCCTGAGGCCCCACCACCTCAGCCGGCGGTTCCACCCTGGGAACAGCCGGCCCCCCCTCCGGCAGGGGCTCCCCAATGGGATTCAACTGCGCCACAGGCCGCGCCTCCGGGGACGGCGGACGCGCCTCTGGCAAGACAGGAGGAGGACTTCATAGCGCTGGCGGAGGAGATGGTCTCCGCTGACCGGCTCGAGGGCCCACCGCGAGATGACACTCCCACGCCGGCCGGGGTGGTAGACCCGGGGGTGCCCGATGAAAGGGTGGTCCTCGACGGAACCCTGACGGGCGGCTTCAAGGGCGAGACCTCAGGGGGGGCCTCGGTCGCGGGTGCCGGGGCGCAGACCGCGGACGACCCGTTCGGGCTCAACATCACCGAGACCGCGCCCCCTGTCGCGGCCGAGGCCGCCGAGGGCAGGCGCTTCAACTTCAGGAGCTGGTGGAACGTCCTCATGATGTTCGTCGCCCTGCTCGTGGCCGGAGCGGTCGCGTTCGTCGGCCTGTACTTCGGTTTCCTTCGCGAGAAGAGCCTCTCCCCCAAGGAGCCGGTCGCCGCGGTCCAGGAGTACGTGCGCCAGGTGGTGTCGGGTGACACGTCGATGCTCAGCAAGGTCTCGGTCCCGGGCTCCGTCTACCAGTCTGAGATAGCGAACGCCCTCAAACCTTACGAGAAGCAGGGTGTCATCTCGGTGAAGGAGTTCGACGCTGAGACCACGAGCATGAACGACACGGCCGCCGCCGTGGCCATCAGAAAGCTGGTCGTCGAGATACTGACCACCGGGGACACCACCGAACGCGTGGACCTGCTCGCCGTTCAGCCGCCGCTTCGGAACACGGTGAACCTCGTGAGGCAGAACGAGAAGTGGCTCGTCAGCAACTGACCTGACCGCATCGCGGCCGCGGACCTTTCAGGGCTTGACCTCGAGGGTCACCGGCCTCGAGTAGGCCATGACCGTCCCGTTCACCACCAGGCCCACCCTGTAGGTGTATGCATGTCCTCCCGCCACCGAGTTGTCCACGAAGGTGAAGAACACGTTACCCGATTCGAACCTCCTGCTGGTGGAGCTTCCCGCAGGTGTCGCCGAGCCGCCGGGTGCCCTCTCCACGACCCGCTCCAGGACAAAGCCCGTGAACCGGGACGCCCCGGCGACGCTCCACTCGAGGGAGACTCCCCCGGGATGTGACGTCCCGCTCAGGCTGATGGAGACAGGCTCCGGCCTGGAGGCCGGCTTTTCGAACGAGATGACGAGGGTGTTGCTGTAAGCCGTCAGCTCGCCGGACGGGCCCAGCGCCGCAAGGCGGTACTGGTAGGTCCGGCCATTCTCGGCGCTGTCGTCCGTGGCCGAACTGATAGAGGCATCCGTGTAGCGCGCGATCTCGTCATCGGGGAAGACCGGTTCCGAGACCTCCGCTCTCAGCAGGACCAGGCTGCCGTACTCCAGGTCATCGGCCATTGTCCATTCCAGGTCGGCTCCGCTCTCGGACGCCGCTCCAGCAAGGGTGATCGGATAATCCTCGGTACCCTCTTCGGCTTCCTGACCCTCCTCGGCTATTGATACGTCGAGCTTTTCGTATATGCCGGAGGAATATCCCTCCTCGACGTCTTTCCTGACGCTGTCGCACAGCCTGCTTTCCGCGAGGCGCTCGCGGGAGACCGGGCGCTTGACCGCCTTCCTGGCCTCCTCCATCGACACCACCATCACCTCGCCCTCAGCGACCTTGATCGGCTCGTGCTCGCTTATCTCAACCTCGACCGCGCTCTCGACCGTGAGTATCTCCAGGTCACCGGTCTTCCTGTTCTCAACATTGAACGCCGTCCCGAGCGCGCGGGAGGTAACGTCGCTGTTAGACACCGTGTAACGGGTTCCCGGGCGTACCCTGTGGTACGTGCCGCCCGAGACGTGGACCACGGATACGGAGCCGTCCTCTACTCCCTTTATCACCGCTTCGCTGTCGTCGGTCACCCTCATGATGCTCCGGTCCGGGAAGACCACGGAAACTGTGGAAGCTTCGCCTGTCCTCACCCTGGAGCCGGCGGCCAGCTTCCTGTCGCCGGTCGCGGAGCGCCAACCGCCGCTGGGGTTCATGACGTCGACCTGTCCACGTACCGATTCCAGCCGCGCGAACGTAGTTGGAGCCGAGGAGCCCGAACCCCGGTAGAGCGGTACGAGCACCGCCAGCGCGATGATCGCCGCCATGACGAGCGCGCCCGCTCCGACGACCGCGGGCCTGAGGCGGGGCCTTGCTCGGCGGCGGCTCCTCCTCGCGCTCCTCCGGGCTTCCATTGCCCGCGCCATGAAGCGGTCACGGGCATCAGCGCTCATCGGCTCGTCCGGGGGCAGGAGCGAACGTATCGCCTCGGCCACCGGGTGGCCCTCGTCGAATCCCTCGTCTATGGTCTGCCTTCTTCTCCGGTTCATAGCAGCTCTTCCAGCGGTCCGCCGCGAGAACGCGAGCGGAGCTCCTCCAGTCCCCGCAGCACCCTCTTTGACGCGGCGCTCTCGGTGATGCCGAGCGTCTCTGCCACCTCTCCGACGCGCATGTCCGCGAAGTACCTGAGGGTCACCGCCTCCCGGTACTTGGCGGGCAGCTGCTCCAGGAGGTCCAGCAGCGCGATGTGCAGGTCCATCCGCTCGAGATCGGAGATGCCCTCCCGCCTTCCGGCGACGTCGCCGTCTTCCAGCGGGGCCTCCTTCTTCCTGGACCTGCTCCTGTAGAAGTCGGTCACGCAGTTCATCGCTATGCGGTAGATCCAGGTGGAGAAGGACGCCTTCGACTCGTCGAAGGTGTCAAGCTTCAGGATCACCTTCTCAAAGACGACCGAGGTTAGGTCTTCGGCGTCCTCGACCCGTCCTACCCTTTTCAAGATGAAGCTGTAGATGCGTGGGGCGTAGTGGCCGCAGAGCTCCTCGAGGGCTTCCGTCGAGTCGAGCGCCTCACTGACCCTGGAATCGGGAAAACCGGCGCGGCCTTCGACGACCCTCAATGGACCCGTCCGCATCCTCTTCTTCGGTTGTTGTATACGCTCGTCGGCCATCAAACCGCCCAGCCGTGATACGCCGCTCGTGCCGGCCTTCTCTCCCACACGCCCGCTTAATGAGTATACTAGCTGAAGACGGGGCCGTCGGCGTTTCGAGGAGTCGGGTGATGGACGAGGAGAGCCTGGCAAGCCTGCTTTACTACCCCGAGCGCCTGCCCCTCGAGATGCCGCCGCCCAGGTGGGCGCCCGGCGCAGAGGAGGTCTGGATGCGGACCGACGACGGTACGCGCATCCACGGGTTGTGGTGGCCTGGACCGGCCGACCGCCCCGCGGTCCTGTTCCTGCACGGCAACGCCCAGGAAGTGTACTCATGGTCGCTCGTGCATGAGGACCTGGCGGCCCTCGAATGTCGCCTCCTCCTCATCGATTACCACGGTTACGGCAAGAGCGAGGGGACTCCCCACGAGCAGGGGCTCTACTCGGATGGGCGCGCCGCGCTCTCCTGGCTCGCCGGCAACGGTGTCCCGCCCTCGAGCACCGTGGTCTTCGGCAAATCGCTGGGAGGCGCGGTTGCCTGCGAGATATCCAGGGGCCTCGACCTGATGGGCCTCGTGCTCGAATCCACGTTCAGGTCGCTCGCGTCCGTCGCGCGCCAGCTGTTCCCGTTCGCCCACCAGTGGATGCCGGACATGGAGGTGTACGACTCGATCGGCAAGCTTCCCGAGATCCACTGCCCGGTCCTGGTCATACACGGTGAGGGCGACATGCTCATTCCCGTCGAGGAGGGCCTCGGGCTCTTCGAGGCCGCGAACGAGCCCAGGGAGCTCTACGTAGTCGAAGGCGCCGGCCACAACGACGTCTCGCTCTTCGCCGGACGGAGGTACGGTGCTTTCATACGTGCCTGGCTCGACGCGGCGGGCGGCAAAGCCTCGTAGCTCGCTTTACAATCCGCTGTACAGCAAGTATATTGAGACTCACTGGTCATTAGGGCTATCCATATTAGCGACGCCGGTCAGGAGTGGCCCGGTTGAAGGTGCTGGCGCTGTACGAATCCATAACCGGCAACACTGCATTCGCGGTGGAAGCCGTGAGGCTCGTGGTCGAAGGCCTCGGGCACGAGTGCACTGTTGCGCGGTACTCGAAGACCTCACCACGCGACCTCGCCGGGCAGGACCTCTACTGCTTCGCCACCCCCGTGATGAGCTTCGCTCCGCTGGCCCCCGTCTGGAGGTTCCTCGGCCGGACGGCTGACGCCGGTGGCGCTCCCGCCTTCTTCGTGACCACCTGCGGAGGCTGGCCGGGCGCGGCGCACTCCCTGCTGGGATACAGGCTCCGTACCAGGGGATTCAGGGTGCTCGGCGACCATTACATGACCTGCGCTGACAGCTGGCCGGTGTCACGCACTGCCTTCCGCCGGCTGTACGGCCGCCTCGACCTGCCGGGGCGGGCCTCCCTGTTGAAGCTCGCTGACTTCACCGGGGAGATGTGCGGGAGGGCGGAACGCCTGCACGTGGGTGCGCACGTCGAGTTGCCCCGGTACAGGCCGCGCCCCACTCTGACGCTCCCCCTCGCGCTCAACGCCCTCGGCGGAGGGCTTCGCCGCTCGTTCGGCAGGCGCACGGTCGACGCCGCCTCGTGCAACCGCTGCGGCCTTTGCGTGAAAGCGTGCCCGGTCTCCGCGGTCACACTCGAGGATGTCCCGGTCTTCTCCAGGTACTGCATAGGGTGCTGGGGATGCTTCAACGCTTGCCCGGAATCGGCGATAAGGTCCAGCCTGGCCGCCGCCTCGAGCCGCTATGCCGGTATCGCCGACGTGAAAGGCAGGCTGAGAGAGGCGGGCCTTCTCCCGTAGAGCGACAAGGCATTCATCGGCCGGGAGCCGGCGCTACGCGTCTGCTGTCAGCCGCGGAACGGGGACGCCGCACAGGAACCTGAAGGGCTCGTTACCAGCGTTCCTGTACTGGTGCCTGACGCCCGGCGGGACGAAGACGACGTCGCCTTCAGAGAGCGGGTGCCAGTCCCCGTCGATCATCACCTCTCCAGAGCCGCTGAAGATGAAGTTCTCGTGTTCGTTCGCGTGCGCGTGGTCCGGCGTGCTGCCACCCGGCGCGATCTCGAGCATGCGGAGGTTGTAGAACGGAGCGCCGTCGAATTCCTCGTCTATCATCCTGCGGATGGTCACCCCGGGGGCTTCGTCGCCGAACGTCACGGCTTCGATGTCCTCGTAGCGCGCCACCTTCCACCTGGGCTCCATGTCTTTCACCTTTCGCTTTGACGGACTCGCGTCAGGTCCCCGCGCGTCAATTATAAACGAGCGCCAACCAGGAATGGGGCCGGTGCCGTTCAAGCTATAATAGGCGCATAGTCGGCATCCGAGGAGGGACGCCCGGCGTGGCGCCGGGGACGTTCATGGCAGGCGAAAGAACCCATAAGAGCGACGAGCATTACCGCTCCACAAAGCGCAGGCTCTGGCTGGGGATAATCCTCGGCCTGGTCCTGGTAGCTGCCGAGGCCGTCTTCGGCATCATCACCGGCAGCCTCGCCCTTTTGACCGACGCCGCTCACAACACGGCGGACATACTCGCGGTGGGGCTTTCCCTGTTCGCCGTCTACATGATGGCGCGGGAGCCAACCGAGCGCCGGACCTACGGCTTCGGACGAGTCGGGATATTGACGGCGCTCGCCAACTCCGTGGGCCTCGTGGTCCTTGCCTGCATACTCGGCTACGAGGCGGTGCGCCGCCTCCAGCACGTGGAGCCTGTGAGTGGTTACGCCGTATTCGTCGTCGCCCTGGTGGCGCTGGTCATAAACACCGTTGTCGCGCTGACGCTCTTCTCACACCGCCACGACCTCAACGTGAAGAGCGCGTTCCTCCACATGGTTATGGACGCGGCCGTGTCGCTCGGAGTGCTTGCGGCCGGGATAGTGATAATACTCACTGACTGGTATTACGCGGACCCCGTAGCAGCCCTGCTCATCAGCGTCTTCATCGTCTACGCGGCGTGGGGCATCATCAAGGAGGCCACGGACGTCCTCCTCGAATCTGTGCCGCGGGGCATTGACGCTTCGGCGGTCCAGGCCGCGGTGGAATCAATCCCGGGCGTGGAGGCCGTCCACCACCTGCACATATGGGAGCTGGGCTCCGGCGTCTACGCCATGAGCGGGCACGTGGAGGTCGAGGACCAGCGGGTCAGCCAGTGCTCGGGGATGATGGAAGAGATCGATCGGATGCTCAAGGACGAGTTCAACATAATCCACCCCACCATCCAGATAGAATGCGCGACCGCCTGCCCCACAGCGCCGCCGGCTCCGGCCCCGGAGGAGGACGGCAGCGGGTGAGCCGGGGAAGGCTCTCGTACTGGCTTACCCTCAAGCTGTGGCCCCTCGGCCGCCTCGAGAAGAAGCTCGCGAGCCTGCCGGGCCTCTCGCGCGCGGTCGGCCCTATGCTGTGGAACGAGAGGAACCTGGACGCCACCTACGTCCCCATAGGCGAAGCGGTAGACGTCGAGCCGGGCAGCGTCGTCCCGTATCAGCTCATCACCGAGCTCGTGAGCAGGGCCTCTCACCGGTTCATCCTCAGCGGCTGCCTCTGCAGGACAGCGGCGAACTGCGAGGATTTTCCACCCGGTGTTGGCTGCGTCTTCCTCGGGGACGCTGCGGCCGACATAAGCCCCGAGCGCGGCCGCCCCGCGCGGGTCGAAGAAACCCTGGAGCACGTCTCGAGAGCCCGTGAGCTCGGCCTGATGCCCTGCATCGTGCACTCGACCTTCGACGCCAGGTTGTTCGACATAGATTACCGGAGGATGCTCGCGATCTGTTTCTGCTGCAACTGCTGCTGTACCTTCCGCACCGGCATGGTCGGGGGGCCCGGGGCCTACAGGGACCGCATAGTGAGGCTGCCGGGCCTGACGATGCGCGCGGTCGGCGACTGCTCGGGCTGCGAGAAGTGCGCGCGGGCCTGCTTCCTGGGCGCAATAAGCGTGACACGCGACGGCCCGTCTTTCGCCGACTTCTGCAAGGGATGCGGGCGCTGTGCCGCGGCCTGCCCGCGCCGCAACATCCGGGTGGCCTTCGAGCCGGGCGTCGACACCCGGCAGGTCCTGTTCGACAGGATAAGCTCGCGGACCGATATCGAGTAGGCAGAAAAGGTGAGCCCCGCCTCACGAGCAGGTGAGAGCATCCTCCCGCCGCGGGCGACGCATCAATAATTCGTTTTCCGGCGCGAATTCCCACAAATTGGTAATGGACGCCGGCTTCATACTCACCGATATTAGACACGTACGTGTAAACCGCACTGAATACCAGGGTGAGACAGATGTCGCTGTGCGGACACTGCGGAGACACAGTGAACGATGGCTCCCTCAGCTGCCCGAGCTGCGGCGAGCCGATGGACAGCTCCATCCCGTGCGCCGGCTGCGGATTCCCGGTGCAGCGCGGCGCGGAGCGGTGCTCGTCGTGCGGCCGATACCTGGGCCAGCCCTACGCATACCGTACCTCGCGGCTCGAGCTCCAGAGCAGCGCGGGCGACCTGGGCGTCGAGCCGGGCTTCGGATACGACACCGCCAACGCCTGGCCGCCGTCCCGCCAGAGGAAGCGAAGTTTCGGGCTCGTGTCTCTGGGAGCCAGGAGGACCGACCCCCTCTTCCTCGTGGCTCTTCTCTGCGCTTTTGCCTCCCTGGCGTTCTCCTGGGCTCCCAGGTTCAACGTGTCACTGGCATGCGTGGCACTCTCGTTCTCGCTCATGGGTTACCAGCACTATTTCAGCTACAAGCACCGCGGCAGGTACGGAGGCCTGTGGTTGAACTACCTGGCGACAGTTGTCGGCATATGCGCTCTCGTCGCCGCGGTCGGCGTAAGCGCTTTCCTCGTCTGACCGCAAAATCGGGGTCAGGTCGTTTTGTTGCATTTCATGAGGACTACCCGGCCTTGGATTCATATGCAACAAAACGACCTGACCCCGATTTTGCGCGGGGGACAGCCACCCTGTAAGCCGGATTCTGTGCCGCCCGGAAAGGGCGGCGGTGGCCATCCATCTAGGACCCGCGTTGCCGCGGGCCTCCAGCTGCCTACCCGGGAGTCGTAACGCGGCGGGCCACCGCTCCTCCCCTATTCGGCATCGCTCCGGGTGGGGCTTGCCAAGCCGGCCCGTCACCGGACCGCTGGTGGTCTCTTACACCACCGTTTCAGCTTAACCTTCCGCCCGCGCGGGCGGCGGGTCTTTTCTTTTCTGTGGCGCTTTCCGTCGGGTCACCCCGCCTGGACGTTATCCAGCACCCTGCCCTGTGGAGTCCGGACTTTCCTCGAGGCCGTAAGGCCTCGCGACCACCCGGATGACTGTTCCCTGACCCATTGTAGCACGGCGCAGGCGGCCGTTCTGTCGAAGAAACGGTCTGTGTATCCGACCAAATAGTCAATTCGGGGTATGTACGCGCCTGCTTGCATTGTGGTAATAATTCTCGTGGTACTGGATGGATGCGCAGGTGCGGAAGCCGGCCCCTCACCGCCGGAGTGCACGGGGCGATGCTTCATAAAGGGAGGGCGCTATGCGGCGTTGCATTCGTACGGTTGTCGGACTCATCCTCGTTATCCTTCTCGTGTTGCCGGCCTGCGGCGCGCTGGCCCGCCCCGTGAAGAAAAAGAAGCCCCCGGTGCGCAAGACCGCCGTTGCGTCGACTTACGAGGTAAAGGTCACGACCGAGAAGTGGGCCATGCCAGACGGGGTGAAGCTGCCCGTCTCCGTCTTCTCCCCCGTTCCCTCCACCCCGGGAGAGAAGTTCCCCGTGGTGGTCTTCACTCACGGCTGGATGTTGAACAAGGTGATGTTCGAATCCCAGGCCTTGAAATACGCGAAACGCGGTTACGTGGGGGTCACGTACACGGTCAGGGGATGGGGAGGGGCCGAAGGTGACATCGGCTGCGTCGGCCCCGACTGCGAGATGAAAGACTTGAGCAGCATCATAACCCTCGTTTCCGAGGACCCGCGTTTCCCGGTCCTCAAGGACGCCCGCGGTCCCGTGGTCGGGTCCACCGGATACTCGCTCGGGGGCCTGACCTCCTACCTGATCGCGCCGCGGAAGAACCCCAGGCCGGGAGACCCCGGAGACCCGCGTGTCCGGGCCGTGGTTCCCATGCACGGGGCGACCGACCTGCAGTACTCACTCATGCCCAACGGCGTGGGTAAAGCCTTCTGGGTCCTCATGCTGGTGGCCGGCAGCTATTTCGGCAACCTGTCGGCAACGGCGACCAACCTGATGCTCATCCTGGCCGACACCAGCACTTCCGGCTTCGAGAAGCTGCTGTCCGCCTTGAACGTCCTTTCCATCCTGTCCACCCCCATCAACCGGGTGAGCAGCGAGTTCGCACGGATCGTGGGCATCGCGCTCCAGAGACGGGTGGCAGAAATGGGCCAGTTGAAGAGTTTCCTGGACCCGCGCTCGACGAAGTGGTGGTGTGACGAAGAGAGGGACGGTGCGGTCGAGCACCCCATCACGGTGCCCACCCTGATGACCACCAGCTGGAACGACGACCTATTCAATCCCAACGAAGCGCTCTGGGCCTTCAACACGATGATAGACGCCCCGAAACGGATTATCGTAACCAGCGGCGGCCATGCCGGCGGATACCGGATGCAGTTCCCGGGAATCCAGCCCGAGCCCGATCCCGAGCTCGAGTACGTGGAGAAGGAGTCCGAGGAGTGGTTTGACCACTTCCTCAAGGGGATAGACAACGGGGTCGAGCGCGATCCCGCGGTTTCCTACTGCCGGCTCTGGGACAGGAGCAGCTACGGCACCTCGAGCGTCTGGCCCCCCGCGGGCACGAGCGATGTGACGCTGTACCCCGGTGGGTCCACAGGCTTCAGGGAGGGGTCGCTCTCGACTGCGCCCGCCGCCGGTTCTCCTCCCGACATCCTTGTCAACTGGGGCTTCAGCGGGTCCATCTCCCTGCCCTACTTCAACGACATGCCCAAAATGGCGGGCGTCAACCAGGAACTGAACATGCCCGAGAAAGTGGACCTCGTCAACATGCCGTTCCAGCGTTACAGCTATCTCACCGCACCCTACGACCGCGACCTCCTCATCCAGGGAACGCCTCGCCTTTCCTACAGCTATCAGTGTTCAAGCCAGTTCGCGCAGCTGATACCGAGGCTCTACGAGGTCGCGCCCGACGGCTCGCAGACCCTGATAAGCCGGGGCTGGTACGAGGGATACGGCGAGATGACAGGGACCAGGCTGGACGGCTCGGGCTTCGAGATGATGACCTGCTGCTACAAGCTCAGGGCGGGGAGCAGGTTGAAGCTGGAGATACAGACTTCGGACCTGCTGCAGAGCTGGCCCGTCTGGGGCCTCTCTTTCGTGAACATATTCCACGACGGACCCGGCGCGACGCGCCTGGTTCTTCCAGTGGCCCCGTGAGGACATCCGTCAGGACCGCTCCCCCTCGAGGCCGTCGAGGTGGCTCCTGATGTTCATGGACTCCATGTTCGAGAACTTGCCCATGTGATTGAGGACGGATATCGAGGCGAGGTCGACCGTCAGGCGGAAGATGTTGGAGAGCGGAAGGCCGATCACCTTGGCGAGTATCGCGCGGATGGGCCCTCCGTGGCTCGAGGCGAAGATGAAGCCGTCGGAGTTGCCGGCGCAAGCCTCGTCGTACCACCACATGGAGCGCTCCTGGACCGAGGCGAGGGTCTCCCCGTCGGGGATGGTCACCGCCTCCGGGTTCTTCGTCCACTGGCGCAGTATCTCCCCGTCCTGCTTGATTATCTCCTCGAGCATCTGGCCGTCCCACCGGCCGAGGTCTATCTCTCTCAGTCGCTCGTCGACCACGACCTCGAGCCCGTGACTCGCGGCGACCATCTCGGCGAGCGCGAGGCAGCGGGACAGCGGGCTGGAATAGACCACGTCTATCCTGCTCTCCCGCAGGTGGTCGGCGACCCGGCGGGCCTGCTCGAGCCCCAGCTCGTCGAGCGGGACGTCGGCCGTACCGGCGTACCGGCCCTCGGCGTGCCAGGCGGTGCGCCCGTGCCTGACCAGAATGACTTTGCTCAACGTTTCTCCTCTCGAACGCGGCCGGGAATAATTATATCCGACCCGGCCGGCCGGACTGTTCTTTCTTCTTGTAAGTGGCAGTGGTAATCAATATAATACCCATCAGTCAAATTGACTCGCGGGTGAAGGCACCCGGGCGGTAGGCTGGGTCGGCAGGCTATCCAGGGGGGTACCATGGGCAGGAGCAAGAGGAGTTTCGACAGGGTCCTTCGCCAGTACAAGCACAAAGACTTCGTATTCAAACTGACCCGGGTCCCGGTGCTCAATACGCTCGGGCGTCTTGTCATCAAACCGAGTGAGACGACGCTCAGCTACGTGCCGGTGTACGAGAACGTCGAGCTTCCTGAAGGCACTGTTGCCCCCATCTCCGTGATAGAGCACTTCATCAACGAGGCGAGCGACCACCTCATCCTCTCGCGCTGCCCCTGCCGCAGCGAGAACGGGTGCAAGGATTTCGACCCGTATTTCGGGTGTACTTTCCTGGGCCCGGCGGTGCGCAGGGTCGACCCGGAAGTCGGCAGGCTGGTCTCCCGCGAGGAGGCTCTCGAGCACCTGCGCCAGGCAACGGAGGCCGGCCTGGTCTCCTGCCTGGGGGCTTTCAAGGGAGACGCCCTCATGATGGGTATCAGGGACCACAAGCACCTGATGACCATCTGCCACTGCTGCCCCTGCTGCTGCATAAGCACGGCCATGCCCCTCGCAGGCAAGGAGGCGCGGGACCTCCTGGTGAGGATGGAGGGCGTCACCGTCGAGATAACGGAGGACTGCAACGGGTGCGGGCGCTGCGTCGACATGTGCATATTCGACCAGATCACCATCGTGGACAAGAAGGCTGTCATCGGTGAGGAGTGCAAGGGCTGCGGCCGCTGCGCGATGGTGTGCAAGCGCGACGGCGTGAGGATAACGATTGAAGATCCAGACTACGTCAACCGGTGCATAGAGCGCATCGGCTCGAAGGTGACTGTCAGGTAAAGCGGGGGGGGGTCCTCATGCCGCCGGAGAAATACGACGTCGTTATCATCGGGGCCGGCGTCGGCGGGTTGACCTGCGCGAACTACCTGGTGCGGCAGGGCAGGAAGGTGCTGGTGCTCGAGCACGGGAAGGCCGTGGGGGGCAATATCCAGGGCATCCGGCGCAAGGGGTTCTTCTTCGATGCAGGGTCACAGTCCACCGAGAACGTTGGCATTCTCTTCCCGATCCTGGAAGAGCTCGGGCTTTACGATCCAGCGCAGTGGCACCGTGCGGACTTCCGCTGGGTGACCCCCGACTGCGATGTGGTCCTGCGCGACTTCCCGCAGATAAGGGCGGACTTCAAGGGGTTCTTCCCCGACTCCGCGGCGGACATCGACGCATGGTTCGATTTCATCGAGCCCGGGTGCGAGGTCATGCGGAACATGATGGGCGCGCTCCCGTTTCCGCTCCTCAAGCGCGGGCTCGAAAAGTACCGGGTGCTCGCCAGGATGGCCAGGGTCGGACTGCCCATGGTCAGGCTGATGCCCGGCACCCTGACCGGGCCGGGGAGCGAGAAGGGCAGGGAGATCTTCTCCGACGAGAGGCTGGCGTTCCTGTTCGGGCAGTTCGGCGACCCGAACATGCTGCTCTTCATGTACTTCTCCTTCTGGTACAGCTTCCTGCACGATTACACGTACCCGAGGGGCGGGCTGGTCGCGCTTGCCGACATGCTGGCCGCCAGCCTGTTGGAGCACGGCGGCGAGATACGGCTTTCATCGACGGTGGACCGCGTGCTGACCTCCGGCCGGACAGCGACCGGCGTCGAGACCGACGGCGGAGAGCGCTACTTCGCGGACAAGGTGGTGAACACCGGCAATCCGAAGAGGCTCGTGACCGAGATGTGCGACCCGGCGCTTCTCCCTTCCAGGTACCGTGAGACGATAAGGAACGGACCCGTGAGCATCTCGGTGGTCACAGCGTTCCTGGGGCTCGACATGACGGACGAGGAGTTGGGCGACGCATTGAAGTCGAGCCACACTCTCTACTGGCGGGTCTATGAGACCTCCGAGAGCGTCTACGACCCCGAGATACATCGCAAGAACTGGGCGATGGTCTCCTGGGTCTCCAGGCGCGACAAGACACTCGCGCCGGAGGGCAAGAACTCTATCATCGTTCAGATACCGGTGCCCTACGACTGGATGAACGGTTGGGGTACCGGCTCGGCTGACGCCACGGCGCGCAACGAGGCTTACCGGGAGCTCAAGAAAAAGGTGCTGGACGAAATAATCGAGGACATGGAGTACCTCATCCCCGGCCTGCGCGGCAGGCTCGACCACAAGGAACTGGCGACGCCCCGCACGCTCGCGCGCTATACGCTCAATCCCCAGGGCTCCATCATGGGATGGTCGTACGACATGTACCGAACGCCTCTGTTCGGGCGTTTCGCCAGGTTCAAGACACCGGTAGAGAACCTCTTCCAGGCCGGCCACTACTCCATCTGGCCCGGCGGCATCGTTTTCTCCGCGCTGACCGGCAAACTGGTCGCCGAGGGAATGTACGAGGGCTTCGCGAAGGCCCTCCTCTGGTAACCCTTAATCGGAGCTGCCGCCAATAGTGTCCGTGCCCGCCCACAGCCTGTCTGGCGTGGGCGCGCCCATCCCGCCGCCCCCAATACGGCGGGGAGCGGCACTAGTCCGAATATCCGCCGATAGTGTCCGTGCCTGCTCACAGTCTGTCTGGCGTGGGCGCGCCCATCCCGCCGCCCCCATTACGGCGGGGAGCGGCACTAGTCCGAATGTCCACCTATAGTCCCCGTGCCCGCTCCCCTTGCGTTCCAGTACATCGCGCGCTCGACCATTATCATGCCACCGGAGGTCAGGCTCTCGACCCTGGTCGCCGCCCTGGTCGAAGGCAGGCGGTCGGCCATGTTGAAGGTCTGGCGCGAGTCCGCCTCCACGGTCTCGTCGAACGTGACGTTGCCCGCCCCGGATTCGGTCATGTAGGTCACGCGGACCGTGACATCCGAGCCGTTCGGGTTCTGTACGCATATCCAGGTCTCCCGGCCGTTGGAGGTCTCCCCGTCCGGCAGGAAGAACATGGCGTGCGCGGAGTCCATGCCGATGGAGTCGTGGCATGCTTCGCCCGTCCCGTTGTCCCAGTACATCGCGCGCTCCGCTATGACAGGCGCGCTCCCGTCCACCTGCGTGCTGAAGTCCTCCCCGGGGAGGAAGTCGTTGACCCTGATGGTCTTTCGCGAGTTGGCGGGCATGGGCACGGGATTCTCCGGGTGAGACACAGGGCCGCTGTCCGTCATGTAGGTGAGGTTGACCTGGACGTCGCTGTCGCCGGGATTCTGAACGCAGACGTAGGTGGTGAACCCCCAATCGGTGGTGCCCTCCGCGAGGTAGTAGCTCGCCGACGCGCCGGTCGTCCCGATCGAGTTGTGCCCTTCTCTCCTGTTGTCGCGGTACATCGTCCTCTCGGGGATGACAGGAAGGTCTGACTCGACCTGGATGGAAGCGTCCGCCGACCCGATATCGTCGGCGACGAAGAACGTACCGCGGCTGTTCGCGCCAACCTCCTTGGACACCACCACCGGCGAGCCTCCCTCGATCATGTAGGTGATGTCACAGGTCGCCTCCGAGTCGTTGGGGTTCTGTACTGTGAGCCAGCACTCGAAGCCCCAGTCGGTCGAGCCCTCCGGCAGGTACCAGGTCCTGGCGGGGTTGGTCACCCCCACCGTCGAATGGGCCTCCTGCGAAGATGCTCCCGGGCCGGTCCAGGTCATGGTGCGGTCCACGGCGATCGTGAGGCCGTCGAGGCTCTCCACCTTCGTGGAGAAATCGCGCTCGCCTATCACGTCGGCGGGGAACACGGTCGTCTGGGAGTTCGCAGGTAGCTCGAGGTCCCCGCCGTCCACCGGGCCCGTGTCGGTCATGTAGGTCACCCGGGCTGTCACGGCCGCGGAGTTGGGGTTCTGGACGGTAACGTAGGTCGAGTAGCCCCAGTCGGTCGAACCTTCAGCCAGGTACCACGTGGGGTACGTAATCGTGGTCGAGTACACCTCGGCCCCTACCAGTCCGGCGAACAGCTTGTTAGTGCCCGTGCTCGAGATGACAGCGGTCCCCCCGTCGGTCTCGAGGGCGCCCCCGGTGTTGAACCACGAAGGCGAACCGTCCGGAGCTTCGCAGCGCCAGATCCCGCCCCCGGCGACGTTGCTCGCCAGGTACAGCACGTCGTTGCCGGCGTCGACGTAGACGCCGCAGACTGACAGCGCGTGGTAGTCATCCGGGTAATCCAGGTCCGTCCACGTCCTGGGCGGCGTGCCGTTCGGCGAGTTGCAGCGCCACGCCTCGTACCTGCCGTCAACGGGGCTCCAGGTCGTCGCGTACAGACGGTTGTTCTGTGAATCCATGGCGAGCGCGATCACCGTCAGGTCCTGCGTATCGCCGCCGGTCTTCACCCACGTGAGCGGCAGCGCCGGCTGGTTGGGATTGTTACAGCGCCATACTCCACCGCTCCCCGGGACCATCGACGAGTAAGTGATGCCGCAGTAAAGCCTGTCCTGCCCCTCGTCGTAAACGATGGAGTTGAACCACGAGCCCGCCGGCACCGGCCCACCGGTGTCACCCCAGCTGGTGGAAGTGTTGGGGTTGTGCACGCGCCAGATAGTGTCGTTGTAGAGCCCGGCGAAGAGGTCGTTGTGCTCGGGGTCGTAACCCATGGCGGTGATCCTCAGGGTGGGGAACGTGGCCCCGCTGATGTCGGTCCACGTGGGGCCCACCGTGTTCGGCGCGCTGCGCGACCAGATCCCCTGCGTGTCGGTGCCCACGTAGAGGTAGTCCCTGACGGGGTCGTACGCCATGGCGTTTATCTGGTCGGAGGGAAGCCCGCCCAGGACCACCGCCCAGGATGGAGAAGTAGACGCGTTCCTGCAGCGCCAGACCTGGTCGCTGCCCGTCGCCGCGTATAGCACGTCGCCGTCACTGTCGTAAGCGAGCGCCCTTATCCCGCTCGCTCCCGACGGCCCCCCCGTGCTCGTCCACGGGTAGCCGGACGCCGCGGCCGGCCCGGCCGCCGCCAGCAGGGAGACCAGCATGCACGCCGTCGCCAGGATAACTGCAGTTCGCCTTCTCATCTCAACCTCCTCGCGCTGGTGTTCCTTCTATCGACGTAAACTGCGGGCGCGTTAAGCGTGAGTGTAAGAACTGTAAAAAGCATGTTAACGTCGCGCATGGAGCCACGTACGCCGCGGCTCCCTGGCATGTTAAGAACCACTAACCGCCAGTGAATTCGACCGGCCAGTTTGACAATGGTTATGGAATTCATCATTATTGGTCCATGGCAGGCCAGGAGGGGAAGGCAACTTCATGACAACCACAAAAAACTCCAGGGATGAGCACGACCAGATGAAGATGAGCCAGCTGGCTGCGGCGAGCGGGCTCACGGTGAGCACCATAAAGTTCTACATGTCACAGGGGCTGCTGCCGAGGCCGAGGAAGGCCAAGCCCAACGTGGCCTTCTACGACGAGGCGTTCCTCAAGCGGCTCCTCATCATAAAGAAGATGCGCGACGAGGGCCTCTCGGTCCACAGCATCAAGGTCATACTCGACAAGTACGCGTTCAGCAAGGTGACCGAGTGGGAGGCCTTCAAGAAGCAGGCGAAGAAGAAGGACACCCGCGACCTCGAGGAAGAGGAGCGGCTTGCAACACTCTCGGGGGAGCAGAGGCGGACCGACGCGATACTGGAGGCGGCGTTCCAGGTCTTCTCCGTGAGGGGCTACCACAACGCGACGGTGGATGACATCGCCCAGCAGGCGGGCGTGAGCAAGGGCACCTGCTACCAGTACTTCTCCGGCAAGGAGGAGATCTTCCTTGCGACGATGGACCGCACCATGGACCAGCTTTTCGCCGAGGCCGAGGCCACCGCCGCCGGGATGACCAACGCGCTGGCCCGGATGGGCATGCAGGGACTGACGTTCGTGTCGCGGTTCAAGGAGCTTCAGTTCATGTTCTTCGGCCTGTACACCGAGGTGCTCGGGGGCAACGAGCGGCTGAAGAAGAAGGCCGGGGAGCTCTTCGACAAGGTCGCCGCCTTCATAGCGAGGGACATAGACCTGGGCATCGAGCAGAAGCTGTTCCGGAAGGTCGACCCGATGAACGTCGGATACACCATGCTCGGCATCGCCCAGGCGGTGGGCAACCTGTCCCTGACGAACGACGACTTCGACGCGGTCGACTTCTTCGTCGGCCTTATGGATTTCATGCAGCACGGCATAATGGCCGACAACACGCCGAAGCCCGCCAGGAAGAAAAAGTAGCGAAGCCCGGTGCGCGGTCGCTCGACCGCGGGGCGCCGTTGGGGCGGCGGGCCGAAAAAAAAACACCGCGTGTCTACGATTCGGTCAGATTCACTTGCCGAAAAATAAGCCGTTTTGCGTTTACAACCCGGACTTTCCGTTACTAGTATTCTACGTATCAGTCATTCTGGCTTACTATTTGTTTCCGCGGGTCCCCCGCGGCTATGCGAGGAGGTGAAGGTGGTGGCCGACTATGACGTTATCGTGATAGGCGCCGGGCTGGGTGGGCTGACATGCGGCTCGCTCGTTGCCAGGGAGGGTCTGAAGACTCTGGTCCTGGAACAGTCCGACATCATCGGCGGCTGCTGCTCGACGTTCGAGGTGGACGGGTACAAGTTCGACGTGGGCGCATCGATAGTCGAGGTCATTCAGCCGCTCGAGAGGTTCTTCGAGATGATGGGCGGGAAGATATCCGACTACCTCGACCTCATCCCCTGCGACCCCATATACTCGTTCATCACCGACGACGGCAAGAGGTTCAGCGTTCCGACGGACATCGACGAGACGACCGAGCTCATCAAGCGCATCGCGCCGGAGGACGTCGAAGGGTGGAAGAGGTTCTGCAGGGTGGGCCTCGAGATGATCGAGGACATGATGGACGCCGTGATGCTCTCCCCCATGAACACGTTCTCGGAGGCCATGCTCCTCGCCGCCAGGAACCCGCAGATCATGAAGTTCGCTCCCACGTTCCTGCGGACCCACCAGGGGGTCATCCGGTCGTTCTACAAGAACCCGGTGATGATACAGTCGGCCGCCTTCCAGTCTTACTTCGCCGGGGCGCCGCCGGAGCTCGGCAGCGGGGTGTTCGGTTACATCGCGCTCTCCGAGCACCTGGGTATCTACTACCCGCGCGGCGGGATGATCGGCATCCCCAACGGCATTGCAAAAGCGGGCGCCGACCACGGCATGGAGGTAAGGACCGACGTCAAGGTGGAGAAGCTCCTCATCGAGAACGGGACCGCAACGGGCGTCCGGCTCGAGGACGGGACGACCATAACCGCGAAGCTGGTGGTCTCGAACCTGAACGCCCAGGTGACCTACTTCAAGCTGGTCGGCCCGGAGAACCTGCCGAGGTGGGCCGTCAAGGCGATGGCCAGCTACCAGAACTCCATGCCCTGCCCGATGATCTACGTCGGGCTCGACAAGAAGCCCGACCTCGAGGCGCACCACACCGTGGTGACCAGCACGCTCGAGTCGATGAACAACGTCTGGAACAACTACTACAAGCTGGGGATAATCCCCGACACCGCGATGAGCCTGGTGTGCTGGCCCACCGAGGCCGACCCATCGCTCGCGCCGGAGGGAAAGCACATACTGAACTTCCTGTGCAACGCACCGGCGCCGTACTCGCCCCGGGGCGACAACTGGGACAGGCTCAAGGGCTGGTACAAGGAGGCGGCGATCAAGGAGCTCGAGACCTACGTGCTGCCGGACGTCCGCGACCACATAGAGTACATCCAGGTCTCGACGCCGCTCGACTTCGAACGGAGGCTCCTGCACCCCGAGGGCGGGATTTACGGGCTTTTCAGCGACATGACGACGCTCGCGATGTTCAGGCCGCGCTCGAGGTCCAGGGCGGTGAAGAACCTCTACCTGACCGGCAGCTCAACCCACCTCGGGGGCGGAGTCCCCACGACGGTGGCGTCCGGAATCGTCACATCGAAGTACATCGTCAAGGACCACGGATAAGAGGAGGCGACATGAAGAACATCAAGAAGGTCATGGCGGCCCTTGCCCTCATCGCCGCGGTGGCCGCCTGGTTCCAGGCGAGCGAGAGCACGCGGCGTTACCTGGTATATATCGGGAAGCAGGTCCCCTACCTGCCCTACCGCTACTTCATCTAGGACTAGGAGGGACGATGTACGACTACGATGCCGTCGTGATTGGCGCCGGCCTGGGGGGCCTCTCCTCGGCCGCGATCCTTGCCAGGAACGGCTTCAAGACGCTCGTGTGCGAGAACACGAATCACATTGGAGGATGCTGCTCTACGTACGAGGAGAACGGCTACAGCTTCGACATAGGGGCGAGCATCGTCGAGCTCTCGTGGATAATCGACGAGCTGTTCGAGAAGCTGGGAAGGAAGGTGTCCGATTACATCGACTGGATACCGGTGGACCCCATATACGGCTTCCTCACCGCGGACGGCAAGCGCTTCACCTACCCGGTCGACCCGGATGAGACACGAAAGGTCATCACGGGCTTCTCCGAGGCGGACGGCCCCAGGTGGGACCGGTTCCAGAAGCTGGGCCAGTCGGCTATTCGCGAGGCATTCGGGCGGATAATGACGACGCCTTTTGCCACGTTCGGTGACGCCATGAAGGTAATGGCCAAAGCTCCGAGTATGGTCAAGCTGGTCAAGTACATGGGGATGAACTTCGAGAGCACCCTGAAGAGCTTCTTCTCGAGCGAGCAGGTACGTGCCTCGATGAGCCTGCAGTCCTATTTCATCGGCCTGCCCCCCGCCCTCTGCCCTGGATACATCGCTTTCCTCGCCTATGCCGAGCACGAGGGGATCTACTACCCGCGCGGCGGGATGGTGCAGATACCCGGATCGATCGCGAAGATATTCGGCGAGTACGGGGGCGAGATAAGGTTCGACACGAGGGTCAAGCGCGTTCTCATGGACGGCGGCAGGGCCGCCGGCGTGGAGCTCATGGACGGCACCCAGATAAGGAGCCGGTTCGTGGTGAGCAATATCAACGCGAAGACCCTGTACCTGGAGCACGTAGGCCGCGAGAACCTCCCGGCCTGGGCGGTGAAGGCTGTCGAGAGCTACGAGGTGTCGATACCGGCGCCGATGATAATGCTGGGGCTCGACACGAGGCCGGACCTCGACGCGCACCACACGTTCTGCTACACGACGATCGAAGAGATGAACGCCATCTGGTTCGAGGACTACGCGTCGCGGAAGCTGCCGGACCGTGGCTTCATGCTCGTCTCCTGGCCGACCCACGCGGACCCGTCGCTGGCGCCGGAGGGGCACCACTGCCTCAACATGGTCACGTTCGCGCCGTACGAGCTCGCCGACGGCGACTGGGACGACCTGAAAGAGCGCTACCTTGAGACACAGCTCGACTTCCTCGAGCACCGTTTCGGCCTGAAGGGCATCCGGGACCACATAACAATGGCGCGGGTCAGCACCCCGAAGGACTTCGCGAGGATGCTGCTGCACCCCGGCGGCGCGGTGTACGCCCTGCAGAACGACATAATGGCAAGCGCGTTCTTCCGGCCGAGACTGCGCTCGAAGGCGGTCAAGGGGCTCTACCTGACCGGCGCCTCGACCCATTTCGGTGGCGGCGTCCCCCCCACCATCGGGTCCGGGATCGCTGCGGGAAGCCTGATGCTCGAGGACTTCGGCCGGGTGATGTGATAGTTTCATTCTCATGACTACGGGTTTTGTGCTCGAGGCCTCCCGCGGCGGCAGGAGCATTCTGGCATCCGACAGGACCTCGCTCGAACGTTCGGACTTCTCCTACGCCGAATCGGGGAGCCGCCGGGCCGTCGTGCTCGGCAGCCCCTACAGCGCCGGACCGGCCTGGGTGAGCGCGCGGGACCTGCTGGCTTCCGGCGGCGCCGGCGGGCCATCCTTCCCCCGCGACATGCACGGCTATTTCGCCCTCGTCACGGGGGACACACAGGCCGGGGAGTTCACCGTGGCAACGGACCGCTTTCGCGGCATCGATCTCTTCATGTACCGCAGGGACGGCACGGTCATCATCTCCGACAGCGTGGAGTTGATAGCGCGCAGCGTGCCGTCCCTCCACGTTGACACGCAGGGCATGCTCGAGTTCCTGGAGCTGGGGTGTACGCTCGCCGACAGGACCCAGTTCGAGGAGATAAAGCGGATCGCGCCTGCGACCGTCATTGAGATAGCGGACGGCGGGGTCAAGCGCGAGGAGCGCTACTGGGAATACGGCTCGCCCGCGCTCGATGCGAGCGCGCCGGACGCGATCGAGGAGGTATTCGCCGGCCACGTGCGTGAGGCGTTCCGGCTCTGCGAAACGGCCGCTGTGCCCCTTACCGGCGGCATGGACAGCAGGGCAATACTCTCGGTGTGCCCGCTCGAGGAGGGAAAGCTCCGGTGCCATACCCTTGGCAATAGTTGGAACACCGACTCCCGGTTCGCCGCCCGGATCTGCCGGGAGCTGGATCTCGAGCATACCCTGTACCCGGTCGACGCGGATGCCCTCACCCGCCAGGGGGGCGACCTGTCCCGCTGGGCCGGGGCCTGCAGCGGCATGGTCAACTTCATCCTGCTTGCCCCGATGTTCGAGTTCTTCGAAGCCGTCTCCGAGGAGTGCGACCTGGTGCTGACCGGCGTCGGAGGAGAGCTCATGCGAGCATGCCGGCTGTTCAGCCGGGTCGAGCCCCCCGAGACAGTCGAAGAGCTTCTCCCGGTCATGCTGGGGCACTACGTGATGAATCCGAGCGAAGGCCTGCTCCGCTCGCACGACGGCACGAACGTCAGAGAGGAGTTGAGGCGCACTTTCGAGCACCTGCTAAAATCCGAAGACCCGGAAGACCTCGTGCTCTCAGTCGAGCGTTTCTACATCGAGAACAGGGTCGCGAACTTCACGTCCTGCTACGCGCGGGCCGCGGGAATCGGGATGAAGACGTGGGACCCGTGGGTATCCACAGGGATCCTGGACGCCGCGCGTCGCGTCGCGCTCGCGCGCAAGGTCGACAGGCTGGTCCACCGCGAGGTCATCACCAGTTGCAGCCCCGCACTCGCCGGTCTCCTGCTGTCCTCTGGCGACATCGTGCCTTACGGGTCACAACCGGCGTACCTGGTGGCGAGGTCGCGTGCGTTCAAAGCGGGGCAGTTCTCGCTCAAGGCCATTAACAAGATGTCCCGGGCTGCTTTCCACCGGGAGATATACAAGCCCAGCTACGTCCGCGACGTCTCTCACCTGCTCGCGAGACACCACGGCGGACTGTTCCGGCGGCGCCTGAGCTACGGGGACATGCGTCTCACGGAGTTCGTAGTACCGGCCGAACTGGAGCACGCCGTCGAGTCGTTCATGCGCGACGACAGCCGGTTCTGCTACGTGCTGACCAACCTTCTCTGCGCCGAATTGTGGCTCGAGCACCTGTCAGGGTCGACCAGGATAGCCGCGGCTTGAGACCGGGGTCCCGGGGCGGTGCCACGACCCGATAGGCCCCGGACCAAATGGTATATCATATATGCGTCGTGGCGACTGGAGAGCGAGCGGGAATCGGCCCTATGGCAGGCCCGGAAAAAAACGAAGAACCGGACGTTTCGGTCGTGATAATCTCAGTAGGCCGGGAGCCCCTTTATGCGCTCGTCCCGGCCGTCCTCGAGCAGGAGACCGGGTTCTCCTTCGAGGTGCTGATAGTGGCCAACGGGCCCGTGGATGAGACCCGCTTGCCCGCCGGCGGGGTAAGGGTCCACCGCGAGGATGTAGGGCGGGGCATCCCGTATTACCGGAACGTCGGCACGGAGCTCGCCCGGGGCGGCGTCATAGTGTACATAGACGATGACGAGACGCCGCCTGACGATGGCTGGCTGGACCGGCTCGCCGAGCCGGTGGTGTCGGGCCGCGAGAAGGTGACGGTAGGCGGGGCGTACATCCCCCAGGGACAGGGCTTCCTGGCCGACCTGATAAGCCTGCTCGGCTATCCGGGCGGGGGTTCGCTGGGCTGGAGGAACGTCTGGGAGGTGGACCCGCGCGGCTACACGGACAAGCTGTGCACCTGCAACTGCGCGGTCGAGAAGGCCGCCCTGGACGCGGTAGGAGGGTTCCACGAGGGCCTGGCCCTGGGAGCATCCGACCTTTACCTCGGAGAGGTCCTGATGGAGAACGGAGTCAGGATACTCTTCCTGGACGACACCGCCGTCCTGCACGAGGCGCGCGGCGACCTGCGCGGTTTCATCCGCTGGCAGGTCGACCGCGGGAGGTCTATCTACGACCTCAGGCGCGTGAGGCCTCTGGGGGAGTTCAGCCGGGGACACGTGAGCGGGCGTTTCAAGCGCACGTGGGTGATACTCGCCAGGACCTTCCCCACCAGGCAGTTCGCGCCTATGGTGGGGATACTGCTGGTGGAGTTCACCTGCCATGCGCTGGGATACGGGCTTCAGGCGCTGGAGGACAGGAGGGACGGCGGGGCCGGGGCCCGTCAGGCCGACTGACGGGAAGGAATACTCAAGGGAGAATGACTTGAATATCGGGAAGGTCAGCATAGTGGTGCCGGTTTACAACGAGGAGGAGGCCATCGCCGGTGACCTTAGCACCATAACCGAGGCGATGGACTCCTCCGGCCGCGACTACGAGGTAATCGTGGTCGACGACGCCTCGACAGACGGGACCGCCTCGGTGGGCGCCGGATTCCCGGGAGTCCAGCTGATAACTCACAGGCATAACCGCGGCGGTGGCTTCTCGCGCAACACCGGCATCAGGGCCGCGGACGGCGACGTCGTAGTCGTCACTGACGGTGACGGCACCTACCCCAACCAGGACATACCGAAGATGCTCGACATGATGGAGGCCGAAGAGCTGGACATGATCGTGGGTGCGAGGAAGAGGGAGTCGGGAACCCTCAAGTTCATAAGGGGCCCAGTCAAGTGGTTCATAAGGAAGCTCGCCGAGGTCATGTCCGGCTTCAAGATACCGGACCTGAACTCGGGCCTCAGGGCTATCAGGAAGGATGTCTTCATGAGGTACATCGAGATACTGCCCTGGGGGCATTCCTGGGTATCCACCATCACCCTGGCGATGCTTGCCGACGGCTTCCAGGTGGATTTCATGCCGATCGATTACTACCAGCGCAAGGGGAAGTCCACGTTCCACCCCATCAAGGACACCTCGAGCTACCTGACGCTGGTGATACGCACGGTGACGTGGTTCAACCCCCTGAAGGTCTTCATGCCGGTCGCGCTCGTCCTCGGCGGGCTCGGAACGTTCTGGCTCGTATACGACATAATCCGCTGGGACGTGAGGACCGCCACGGTGCTGCTCATACTGGCGGCGATCCAGGTGGCCGCCATCGGCCTCCTGGCAGACCTCATCTCAAAGAGGGGAAGGTAGCCGCGGCGGCGGAGCGAGGATGCATTCAGGCGACATGGACCCCGACTTCTCCATAATAATCCCCGCACATGACTCCGGGGGCACGCTCTGCTGGTGCCTCGAGGGAGTCGCGGGGCAGGAGTACGCCGGTGAATACGAGGTGCTCGTGGTGGAAAGCGGTGAAGGCGGCTACCTCGCGGAAGCCGCGGCGAGGTTCCCGCGCGTGCGTTTCATCCACGCGCCGTTCCGCCTCTTCAGCGGGCAGGCCAGGAACGTGGGGGCTCGGCACGCGAGGGGGGGCACCCTTGCATTCCTTGACGCCGACTGCCGGCCGGTCCAGGGGTGGCTCACTGCACTGGCGGCCGGGCACGCCGCGGGATTCGCGGCGGTGTCGGGCGCCATAGGCAACGCGAACCCGGAGAGCCGGGTCGGGACGGCGGAGTACCTTGTTTCGCACAGCAGCTACTCGCCGGGAATCCCGGCGCACGAGCTCGAGGGCACCACCGCGGCATCGGGAAACATGTCGATCAGCCGTCGCCTGTTCGAGGAGTGCGGCGGCTTCCCCGGAACCGCCCGCGCCGTCGACTTCACGCTGTCGAGCCTGCTTCACGGCCGCGGCGTAAGGATTCTCTTCAGCCCGGACGCGGCCGTACTGCACCTGAACCCGTCGAGGACCCGGGATTACTTCCTGGGGCAGTACGAGCGGGGTTACTGGAACGGCAGGACCCGCATCGGGCTCGGCAGGGAGGGGTCGGTCGCCGGACGCGTGCCGCCGCTGTCGTTCGCGCTGTTCTTCCTTCGCGCCTACAGGATGATTGACCGGTGCTTCCGCTATAGAATACTCACATTGTCGGAGCTGGGGCGGGCGCTCCCTCTATGCCTGCTCGGAATCGCGGCCTGGACATGGGGATTTTTCCGGGCATCGCTCGGTACCGGAGAGACGATGGAATGCGAACCTCTCCCACCGGGATGGGAAGGGTTCGAGATCGTAGGGCCGGGGGATTGAGAGCGGTACAAGGCCTGTCGGGAAGAGAGGATCGAGATGGCACGGACTGGCGATGACGTGAGGATCGGGATAATCGGCCTGGGTTACTGGGGCCCGAACCTGGTGCGGAACTTCGCCTCGATCGAAGGGGCACAACTCGTCAGCGTCTGCGATGCGGACCCTACCAGGATCTCGAAGGTACTGAAAGAACACCCCGGCATCAGCGGGACGCCGGACGCCGGAGAGCTTATCTCTGACGACTCGCTCGACGCGCTGGTGATCGTCTCTTCGGCCGCGACGCACTACGAGCTCGCGGGCCGCGCGATGTCGGCCGGCAAGCACGTGTTCGTCGAAAAACCGCTCGCCCTCACGGCAGCCGAGGGTGAGGACCTGGTGCGCGTCTCCAGGGAGAAGGAGCGGGTGCTGATGGTGGGCCACCTGCTCCTCTATCATCCTGTGGTCCAGTGGATAAAGGAGTACGCCGACTCCGGCGAGCTCGGCGACATCATGTACATGTACAGCCAGAGGCTCAACCTGGGCAGGGTCCGGCACGACGAGAACTGCCTGTGGAGCATCGGACCCCATGACGTCTCGGTGATGCTCTACCTGGTGGGAGCCGGCCCGACAGAGGTCTCCGTCCACGGGATGGATTACGTCCAGGAAGGGATCGAAGACGTCATCTTCTGCAACCTCAAGTTCCCGGACGACGTCATCGGGAACCTGCACATAAGCTGGCTCGACCCACACAAGGAACGCCGGATGACGATCGTTGGAAAGAAGAAGATGCTGGTGTTCGACGACATGGCCCCCTCCGAGAAGCTGCGTATCTACGACAAGGGGGTGGACGTGCCCGACGAGTACCTCTCCTTCGCCGAATCCCTCACCCTGCGGTCGGGCGACGTGGTCTCTCCCGCCATTGCCATGAGTGAGCCCTTGAGGCTGGAGTGCCTCCACTTCATAGAGTGCGTCCGCTCAGGTACCGAGCCCCTGAGCGGCGGCGGGGAGGGGTTGGCGGTTCTCCGCGTGCTCGAGGCGGGGCAGAAGTCGCTCGAGGCGGGCGGAGCCCCGATTACCATCTGAACTGGAGGACCGATGTGCCGTTTCATTGCTGATTCCGCCGTGGTGCCGGAGAGCTGCAAGCTGGGCGCCAACGTGGTTATCGAGGAAGGTGTGAAGATCGGCGAGGATACCACCGTGGAGCACGGCGCTGTCATCTACAGCGGGTCCGTCATCGGGAGCCGCGTCACGATTGCCGCGAACGCGGTTGTGGGCAAGAAGCCCGCAAGCGGCGCCGCGAGCCGGCGCAAGGTCTCCGAGGTAGGACCCGTCGAGATCGGTTCCGGGTCCTCCGTCGGTGCCTGCGCGGTACTCTACGCCGGGAGCACCTTCGCCGAGGACGTCATGGTGGCGGACCTCGCCACTGTCAGGGAAGGGTGCACCGTGGGAAGCGGGTCCATCGTCGGGAGGTGCGTGTCGGTGGAGTGCAACACCGTGATCGGGCGCCGCGTGCGCATCCAGACGGCCGCCTACATCACCGGGGACATGGTGATCGAGGACGAGGTCTTCGTGGGCCCCGGAGCGTGTTTCACGAACGACCGCAGGATATTCGGAAGCGAGAAGCAGTACCGAGGCCCTGTGCTGAAGAAGGGCTGCGCCGTTGGCAGCAACGCGACCGTCATCGCCGGTGTGACGGTCGGCGAGGGCGCGCTGGTGGGAGCCGGGGCGGTGGTCACCGCTGACGTCACGCCGGCCGAGGTGTTCGTGGGGGTCCCGGCCCGGCCGCTCAGGAAGGTGGAGGAGAAATGAGCCCGGAAGGCGATGCGCCGATACCCCTGGTGGACCTGACCCGCCAGCACGAAGAGCTGCGCCGGGAGATCGAGAGGGAGGTATGCGCCACGCTGGCCGGAGGGCGCTACATCCTGGGCCCCCGGGAACAGCGGTTCGAGCGCGAGTTCGCGGAGTACGTGGGCGTCGAGCACGCGGTGGGCGTGGCCTCCGGGACCGACGCCCTCTACCTGGTCCTGAAGGCGATGGGAATCGGCCCGGGCGACGAGGTGGTCACCACGCCGTTTACGTTCATCGCGACCGCCGAGGCGATCGCCAACTGCGGGGCGGCTCCGGTGTTCGTCGATATCGACCCGGCAACATTCAACATGGACGTGTCCCTGGTCCCAGGCGCGCTCACGCCCCGTACCAGGGCGCTTCTGCCAGTGCACCTTTTCGGACAGCCGGCGGACATGAGGCCTCTGATGGAGCTGGCGGAGGAGCGGGACATACCGGTGCTCGAGGACTGCGCCCAGGCCACGGGGGCGACCTACGACGGACGCAGGGTGGGCTCGCTGGGAACGGCCGGCGCGTTCAGCTTCTTTCCCACCAAGAACCTCTCCTGCGCCGGGGACGGCGGGATGGTCACCACAAGCGACGCCGGCCTCGCGGCCGAGGTCCGAATGCTGCGCGCCCACGGCTCCCGCACCAGGTACGTCCACGAGGCCCTGGGCGTGAACAGCAGGCTGGACGAGCTGCAGGCGGCGCTCCTCGCGGTGAAGCTGCCGCACCTCGACCGCTGGAACGCCGAGCGCGCGAGGATTGCCGGGCTGTACGGCAGCCGCCTTGCCGGGGTGACAGTCCCCGCGCGGGCTCCCGGGAGGACGCACGTCTATAACCAGTACACCATCCGGACGCCCGGACGCGATGCGGTTGCCGGGGAGCTGTCCCGGCACGGGATCGGCCACGCCGTCTATTACGAGACCCCGCTACACCTGCAGCCCTGCTTCTCGGGCCTCGGCATCGGGGAGGGAACCCTGCCCGCGTGCGAGAAGGCTTCACGGGAAGTGCTCTCGCTCCCGATGTTCCACGGGATGACGGACGATGAAGCAGGCAGGGTCTGCGCGGTGGTGAACGAGGCTTCGGCCCGCGGCTGACGGACGGGGGATCCGCTTGAAGGAACGGCTGATCGAGATAGGCAGGGACTCGGCGTGGTACCTGGCATCCAACATCGCGGTCGCCGTCATAGGGTTCATAGCGATACCGATCCTCACCCGCATCTTCCCGCCCAGTCAGTACGGCATCTTCTCGCTGGTGAACACGGCGATAGCGCTCGGTGCCCCGGTGCTGTACGCATGGATGTCCCTGAGCATCATCAGGTTCTACCCGGAGCACGAGGACCGGGAAGAGCTCGATGTCTTCTACTCCACGATAATGAACCTGATGCCGCTGTACCTGGTGTTCTTCCTGGGCATTCTCCTCCCGGTCGCCGCGTTCGTCCTGCCCCTCGGGCGGTACCGCCTCCTCGTGTGCCTCGGGATAGTGGTCCTGGCCCTCTGGGTAATATTCAACATCGGTCTTGCCCTGATGCGAGCCCGTCAGCAGGCATGGGAGTTCGCTGCGCTCACCGTCTTCGTCGCCTTCTGCCGCTACATCGCGGGGGCCGGCATCGCGGTATGGGCGAGCCAGGGCGTCAAGGGGCCGTTCTGGGGCTGGCTGGGGGCCCTGGTGATAGCCATCCCCCTCGAGCTCATCGCCCTGAGGGCACGTAAGTATTACCGGATAAGGAAAGGCTCCTGGGCGCTGCAGCGCGTCTTCTTCAGCTTCGGGTTCGCCCTGGTGTTCGTGACGTTCCTCTCAGAGGTCCTGTCGGCCGCGGACAGGTACATGGTCCAGGCGTTCAAGGGCTCGTACCAGGTGGGGCTCTACTCGATGGTATACACGCTCGTCACAAACAGCCTCGGCGTCATCTCGAGCTTCATAGCCGTCGCATCGGCCCCCGTCATCACGAAGGTGTACGAGCGCGAGGGGGAGGAGCGCACGGTGGCCCTCATAGGGAAGATCACCCGGTACACGCTGATGCTCCTGGTGCCCGCCGTTATCGGCATAGTGGTGCTCCGCGACCCGATAACCAGGGTGGTCACCTCGACCAGGTACGTCCCCGCGGAGCCTGCGTACCTGCCCATCGCGGCCGGGATAGCGTTCTTCTACGTCTCGTGGATTCCGGCGAACGCGTTCCTTCTGAAGAAGAAGACCAGGCAACCGGTGATACCCATCACCATAGCCGCCGTCGCAAACATCGTGCTCAACCTGTTGCTCATACCACCCTACGGTTTCACCGGTGCGGCATGGGCCACGTTCATCTCCTACCTGCTCTACATGGCCATACTCATAGCGATGGCTCTCAGGCTGATGCCGTGGCGGTTCCCCTGGTGGAGCACCCTCAGGATCTTCGCCGCCACCGCGGTGATGGCCGCGGTGCTATACGGGCTCCTCGAGGCGGGGCTGCATGGCCTCGGAGGACTCACCGCCATGCTTGCCGCCGGCACCATCACCTATTTCCTGGTGCTTCTGCTGACCGGTGAGTACTCCCGCAGCGAAATGGCGTACGTCCTCGATGTGGCCCAGCGGGCCCCCGTGATAGGGGGAGCCGTCGAGCGGCTAAGGGCCGGGCGGAAGGGCGGGGGCGCCGATGGAAGGTGAGCGCGTGAGGCCCAGGCGGGTCCTCATGGTGAGTTACAACTACCCTCCCACCGGCGCGAGCGGGAGCATACGCACCACCAAGCTAGCGAAGTACCTCCCGTCCTGCGGCTGGCTCCCCACGGTGCTCACGGTCGGCCGCGAGAAGACCAGGTGGAGCGGGAGCGACGAGTCGGATGGGGTGCTCCCGGGAGTCACCGTGGTAAGGGCGCCGTTCCCGGACGTCCTGACCGCCGCGAAGGAGTTCCTGGTGTCCAGGGGCTTGCTGAAAGCGGGGGGGCCGGGTTCCGAAACGGTCCCGAGGCGGTCCGGAGACCCCGGGCGCGGGCCGACGGGCCCGCTCGTCCGCCTGTTCCGCTGGCTCAAGCGCTGGGCGACTTTCCCGGACAGGTACAACCTCTGGCTTCCGTTCGCGCTGGCGCGCGGTCTCAAAGAGCTCTCCACCGGGGAGTACGACGCCATATACAGCTCGTCTCCGCCGGTGGCGGACAACATCCTCGCGTTCGCCCTCCAGCGCCTGAGCGGCCTTCCCTGGCTCGCGGACTTCCGGGACCCCTGGACACAGAACCGTTACCTGGAGTTCACCGCGTTCGAGCTCAGGCTCACACGGGCTCTCGAGAAGAAGGTCCTCTCGACGGCCAGCGCCATTGTCACCGTCTCAAACCCGTTGGCCGACATGCTGTCGGACCTCCACGGCCGCGGGAAAGGGGGCGTGCGCGCTCTTTCGAACGCCTTCGATCCCGAGGAGTTCGGCGGGTTGGTGGAGCCACTGAAAGACAGGTTCGTGGTAACCTACGCTGGAATGCTCTACGGGGGCAAGCGGAGCCCGGCGGGCTTCCTGGAAGCTGTGGAAGGGCTCATCGACAGGGGGTCGATCAGCCCGGGCGAGATACTGGTCAGGTTCTTCGGCCCGTTCGACCGGGTTCTCGACGAGGTCGTGGGGTCGCTCCGTCACCGGGGGATACTCGAGGTCAACGAGACCGTCGGCCGGCGCGAGATAATCGAGCGGGAGCGGGAATCCACCGTGCTGCTCATCCTGTCATGGGACGACCCTTACAGCGCTCTCAGCTACGGGGGAAAGGTCTTCGAATACCTGGGAGCCGGGCGCCCGATCCTGGCCTGGAACCCGAACGGCGGGCTGCTGGCCGAGCTGCTGGAAAAGACCGGGGCGGGTGAATCCGTCGCGTCCCGGGAACAGGCCATGGAAGTGCTGGAGCGGTGGATAACGGAATGGCGCGACACCGGGGAGGTCGCGCACCGTCCGGACGAGTCGGAGGTGTCCGGTTACGGGTGGGACCTCCGTGCGAGAGATTTCGCCGCGATACTCGATGACATCACAACCGCGGGATGACGGCCGCATTGAGCGGAGGATGATACCTTGAAAGTCGCAAGCATCGTAGGCACGAGGCCGCAGTTCGTCAAGGAGGCGGCTCTGTCGCCCTCCCTGCGGTCCCGCCACGACGAGGTCCTCATCAATACCGGCCAGCACTACGACCGCGAACTGTGCGCCGAGCAGTTCGACGCGCTGGAGATACCCGAGCCCGACTATGACCTGGACGTGGGCTCCGGCTCGCACGCGAGGCAGACAGCCGCCATGATGGTGGGCCTGGAGGATGTGCTCCGGAAGGTGAGGCCCCGGCTGGTCCTGGTTTACGGAGACACAAACTCCACGCTGGCGGGGGCCCTCTCCGCTTCCAAGCTGGGGCTGCCCGTCGCGCACGTGGAGGCGGGGCCCAGGCAGTTCGATATGGGCATACCCGAAGAGATAAACAGGGTGGTCACGGACCGCCTCTCGCGCCTGCTCTTCGCGCCGACCGCGCGTTCGGCCGAGAACCTGGAGCGCGAGGGGATCGTCCGGGGCGTCCACGTGACCGGTGACGTGATGTATGACATATTCCTCGAGGCGGAGGCGCGGGCGCGGGCCGGGCATGTGCTCGAGCGTTACGAGCTGGAGCCGGGGGGTTACATCCTCATGACGCTGCACCGCCCGCACAACTCCGACGACCCCTCGTCTCTCGGGGCGATAATCGAGGGGGCGAGGTCCGCGCCGGAGACCCTGCTCTTCCCGGTTCACCCCAGGACAAGAGCCAACCTCGAGAGGTTCGGCATGCTCGAGGAGCTGGAGAAAGACCCGGCCGTGCTCCTGGTGAAGCCCGTGCACTACCTCGACATGGTCGCGCTGACCGGGAGCGCACGGGCGGTACTGACCGATTCCGGGGGAGTCAACAAGGAAGCGTACTTCTGTGGTGTGCCCTGCGTCTGTTTCGACCGCGTGAGCGCCTGGCCCGAGACCGTCGAAGCCGGCTGGTGCGAGGTGACCGGCGCTGATGCGCGCCTCATCGCCCGGGCCCTATCCTCGGTTGCCCCCGGGCCTCCCCGCCCGCCCCTGTTCGGCGACGGGCGAGCGAGCGAGAAGATAGTCGAGCTGATAACGGTGTTCGGGTCCACCGCCTGAGCGGGCCCGTCGTCCGTCAGTCGGAGCCGGACCTGCTGCCTACCATCCTCGCGGGGTTGCCGGCCCAGACCTCGCCGGGGCCCACCGGCCTGGTCAGAACGGCCCTGACCCCTATCACCGCGAAGTCCCCGATAGTCCCGACGCCGGGGAGGATGAACGCCTCCTCACCGATGAACACGTTGTCGCCTATCCGGAGGTCCCGGACGTGGATGGGGTGCGAGGTAGTGATATCGTCCACCACACCGCTCAGGTATGCGTGATTGTGGGTCATTATCTTGACGCCCCGGCTGATGACGCACCTGTCCCCCACCGTGACGTCACCGGAGCAGTCGATGCGCACGCCGGGTCTCACGCTGCACCGCTCCCCGATGGTGAACGTGCCGGCGATGCCGCCCTCCCTGTGCGGGTAGATCACCTTCGGCCTCTCGCGGTACGCGAACAGCCTTCCGAGGGTCTTGTCTCCCACGTGAAGGAGAAACGCCTTGAGCCTGCCCTGCTTTCCCGTATCGAGCTTCACGCCTGCCTCAGTCCTCTTCCCGCCCACCTGTCTTACTCGCGGGCTCGCCGGCCCTGCGCCCGACCATCTTCGCTGGATTTCCCGCCCATATCTCGTTGGGGCCGACGTCCTTCGTGAGAAGCGAGCGGGCGCCCACGATCGAGTTGTCCCCGATCTCGTTGACCTGGTCGAGTATCATCGCGTCCATGGCCACGATGACGTTGGAGCCTATCTTGAGGCCTGTTATCGTTATCCGGTGCTCCTCCACGACGTTCGGAACGTAGCCGTCGTAACAGAGGTGGTGGTGCGTCACTATCCTCACGCCCTCCGCGATTATCGTATGGTCTCCGATCTCCACGTCACCGGTGAGGTCTATCTTCGCCGTGCCGATGTCACACCCCTCGCCGACGGTCAGCGTACCTCGCCTGATAGCGCCGTGGGGATACTGGAGGACGGGCTTCTTCTTGCGCGAACGCCACTTCCGGCGCAGCTTCTTCAGGTAGTCTTTCACGCCGCGGATTCCTCCCTTAAAGGCCGCAGCCCGAGTTCAGAGGGGACGATGTCCCTATTATATCCCTGTGTCGCGGCCTATCAACGTGAACGTCTCACGGGCGTGCTCCACAGTAGAGACGCCGACCACCACCGAGGCGATGCCGGGAAGCGAGTTGACGTAGCGGAACGCCTCGGCCGGCTTCAGGTAGCCCGCGGCGAGCGTGCTCATCGCAACCACCTCGGCGTACCGTTCTGCGAGGGCGCGCTCGCAGGCCTCCCGCGAGGGGTTCATCTGGAACCCCGCGCTGTTGAAGGTGGTCATGACCAGCGGCCGGTCGAACCCCCATCTCCTGAATGATCCCACGAGAAGGGGAAAGTTCATGGTCACGTACCCGGGGCGCAGGCCGTACCTGCGGCGCACGAACCCGTCGAAGAACTCGAGCTGCTCGCGCGCGCCGAGCGCGAGCGCCAGGTCCACGAAAGCGTCGTGCAGGAACACGGCCCTGGTCTCTAAGCCCTTGAACGTGAGCATCTCGATATCCACGAAAGCCCCGAGCAGCCTGGTCAGGTCTCTTCTCGCGAGACCCAGGCCGCCCTCCACGGCTATGCTCGCCCTCGTCCGCCACGGCGCGGAAAGCGCTATCTCCTTGAGCATGCCCGGCATCCCCACCGCGTTCATCCTCCGCACGTAGCCCTGCGCGAAAGGTATGAGGGGATACAGGTTCAGTGAGTCGGCCAGCCCTTCCGCCCGGAGGTAGTCGAGTATGTCGCGAGCCCGGGGGTGGCTGGAGAGCATCATCCCGCGGACTCCCTCCGAGACACAGAACCGCAGGAGCTCCCCCACCCTCTCCAGGTCGCTGAACCGTTCAACCCTGGCGCGCGCCGCGTCCTGGCTGAGGTGGCTCACGCCGATGAACTGGTTATGCCCGAGGATTATCGGGTCGAGCTCCATCTCAGGCTGCCCCCCCTTGAACGGCGACGGTCCTCCCCGACCGGGCGGAGTCGTACATGGCGTCCGTGACTCGCTGGACCCTGCACCCATAGCCCACGTCGAGCTCCGGGGAACTACCCGCCCTCACGCACTCGATGAAGTGCTCGTCCTCGCGCGTGTACTCCGCTCCGCCGACGTACACCGGGACACCCTCGAACAGGTCCTGCTTGTAGAGCAGGTGCTGGCCCCCGTCGGAGTCGCTCGAGTACCTCAGGCAGTCCTCGTTGACCGTGAGCACACCGCCCTCGCACTGGACCGTCACCTCGATCTCGGGCAGGCGGTAGCCCCTCACGCTCCAGGAGGCATCGAGCGGCCCCGCCAGCCCGCTCGAGAAGGTGAGGTAGGCATGGGCGAAGTCCTCCACTTCGCTGGAATAGTGCGACTTGAGCGCGCACGAGACGGATTCGACGTCACCGAAGAACCAGACCAGGACGTCCACCAGGTGCGTGGCAAGGATGTTGAGGACGCCGCCGCCGCTCGATGCCTTCTTGTACCGCCAGCCCGACCCCCGAGCGAAGAGCTGGGACACGTACATGTGCGAAGTGACGTAGACCGGGGCCCCGAGCTTTCCGCCGTCCAGCAGGTCCTTCGCGGCGCGGAACGTCTCGAGGTAGTGCTTGCAGTAACCGACCATGTTCACCGTCCCCAGTTCGGCCGCGCGCCGCACCAGCGGCTCGCACTCGGTCGCGGAGAGACCCAGGGGTTTCTCCACGAAGAACGCGGCCCCGCTCTCGGCACAGTCGGACGCGACAGAGACGTGAAGGGCGGTCGGAGAGGTCACGAACACCGCGTCGAGACGCTCCCGCTCGAGCATCCTGCGGTAGTCGGAATAGGAGGGCACGCCCGGCAGCACGGTGCCGAGCCCTTTCCTCACGAGCGCCTGACGCTCGGCCACGGCCTTCACGGCGACACCCTCGAGCGCATTCAGGATGGCCAGGTGCGCTATTCCCATCTTTCCAAGGCCGACTATCCCGGCCGATATCTCATCGCTCATCGAAAAGCGCGCCTCTCCCCGGCCGGGCCGTTTCCGGCCGGTTTCACGCATAAGTATATGTCAGTGGCGGTGCTGAGTCCGTACTCCCTCGACGCCTCGGGGCCCAGCCGCTCGGCGTAGGGCTCCCTGGTCACCTCGAAGCCCGCGGCCTCGAGACGCTCACCGACGTCGCGGCCGTAGGTCCGCACGTGATCGCTCTTGCCGTGGAGCGCCAGCCGCTCGGATGGCGAGCCCGCCACTCCTTCCAGGGTAGTCTCCCTGCCCCGGTCAACGGGGACCATTATGAGCGCCCATGCTCCCGGCTTCAGGACCCGCATTATCTCACCGAGGGCCCTGCGGTCGTCGACCACGTGCTCGAGGACGTGGACGCAGATCACAGCGTCGAACCGCCCGTCCTGACTGTCGATAGCCGTGATGTCGGTCCTGATGTCCGCCAGCGGAGAGTCTATGTCCGCGGTGACATACTCGAGATTCGTGAGCTCTTTGAACGCCTTCCGGAACCAGTATTCGGGCGCAAAGTGGAGCACCACCATGTGAGAGGTGAAGATGCGGGTCTCACGGCGCAGGTAGAGCCACAGTAACCTGTGCCTCTCGAAAGACCTGCACCTGGGGCACATCGCCCCGGGCCTCCTCGAAGCTCCGTAGGCCTTGAACCTGCGAAAGCTCCCCCCACAGCATGGGCAGCTCACGTTGCTGCCGGCATAGAGAAGGGAGTTCAGCCTTCCATAGATATCGAGCGCGGGACCCAGAAGCGCCACCGGGAGAAGGCGCTTCGCCAGGGCCGCAGCCGACTCTGCGGCCGCCTGCCTGGAAATGGTGGGAGCGCGCCTCATAACTCGCTTACCGTGTCCTCGATCCTGGGGGCGCGCAGCGCCCTCTCCACGGCCCACCTGGCGAGCAGAGTGCGCGGAAGCATCAGGGCGTTGAGGACGTAGGCCTTCCGGAGGGGTTTCCCCTCGAACGAGATGTCTATCATGCCGAGCCACCTCCGCTCCATCGCGAGAGCCCTGTCGCGCAGAAATCTCCAGGAGAAGTTCTTCAGGAGGAAGCGAACGCGGTTGCGGTGATAGAGGTAATAGTAACGCTTCGTGAACCTGCCGGTCGTGACCGACTCGTGGTGGAGAACCCGGGCTCCGGGGACGTAGACCACCCTGTAACCCATCCTGCGGACGCGCAGGCAGAGGTCGGTTTCCTCGAAGTACGCGGGGTAGTACCCCGCGTCGAACGCCCCCGCTTCCGCGAACGTGCCGCGACCCACCGCGAGCGCAGCCCCGGTGACATAGAACACATCCCTGGCCTCGTCGAACTGTCCTTCGTCCCTCTCGCCGACGCCGTAGTGCATCGTGAGCCCGTTGTCCCTGACATAACCCCCGGTATGCTGGAGCGTAACGCCGTCCGGGTTGTATACCTTGCAGCCCGCTACGCCCACGGTCCGGTCGCTCAACGCTTCGACGAGGGCCGAGACCATGTCCGGGTAGACCTCGGTGTCCGGGTTGAGCAGCAGCAGCACGTCGCCCGAGGCGAGCGACGCCCCGTTGTTGACGGCACCGGCGTAGCCCACGTTCCTCGGAAGCTCGCTCACCAGGCACGCGAGACCTGACTCTGCGGCCTTCCGCCGGGCCACCATGACCGAGTCGTCCCTCGAGCCGTTGTCCACCAGGACCACCTCGACGGGACAGTAGTCCAGCGAGGCTACCGACTCCAGGCACGGCCCGATGTGCTCCGAGGAGTTATAGAGGACTATCACCACCGATACCAACGGCAGCCCGCTCTCCGTCTCACTGACCGCCGCTTCTGACATGCTCCCCTTCCTCGGTGAATTCCCGGCCGTACCCGGTGCCGGTTCGACCCGAATAGACTATCATATGACCGGAGCAGCGCAGGCGCAGGGGAGGTTTCATGAGAAAGGTGCTGCCGGTGGCCGCGGCCGTCCTCGCGGTCCTGGTCCTTGCCGGCCTCGCGGGGGTGGCATGGAAGCTCGAGAAGCGCGGCCGGGAAGACCTTGGAGTGGCAATCGCGGCGGACAACGCGCAGAAGATAGCGCTCGCCCGCTCGCTCCTGCCGCTCCTCGACCGCCTGGGCACACTCCGTTACAACCTGGGCTCACTCGAGCCCGGTACGGACGCCTACGTGGAGACCGAGCGGGCGGTAACGGAGGCACAGAACCTGCTCGCCTCGCAGATGCCCGCCCTGGCCGCAGGCCGCGACCGGGACGGGAACGTCGTCCTGGTGCCACTCGACGAGGCCTGGCGCATGCTCAACGACCTGGCCTCCTGGGACAAGGGGTGACACGGCGGCGGGCCGGGCGTCATTCCCACGGGCGCAGGGCCTGCATGTGAAGCCGCCTCCTTGCGACCTCCTTGCCGCTCAAAAAGGGCCTGAGTGCCCCGGCTTGTTACCGTAATCAGGCAGCTGTGACTGCCATTTCTTGTACTCGTTCCAGGCCGGAGTCACACTCCCCGAGTAGGTCCAGAGGCCCGCGAAGCCGGCGTCCCACGAGGTCTGCGGGTCGACGTCCTGGAATATCCAGATCTTCCTGCAACCGGCGCCGAACAGGCCGCCGACGCCGACCTCGCCTATGGCCCTCCGCTGGCCCTCGTAGGAGAACTCGGCCTTGCCGGAGTGGGGCCAGCCTATCTCGGTGACCAGCACCTCCCTGCCCCCGTAGCCGTTCTTGGCGCATATGTTGACCACCGTCTGGTAATACCAGGCCCAGTAATCCGGGTAGTCGTACGGGTGCACCGCGATGCCGTCGCAGATGGTGGCGATGCTGACCGAGTTGTTGACACCGACGGTGGTCCTGCTGTTTGCTGGTAGTCCGACCAATTGGTTCTGTGTGGTCCCGTCTGCGAACATGTAGGTGACGGTGGCCGTCGCAGCGGAGCCCGATGGGTTCTGCAGGGTCAACCACTCCTCGAAGCCTCCCCGGGTCGTCCCCTCGGCGAAGTACAGTGTCTTGCTGCCCTCGGTAGACCCCAGCTCAACGTCCCCTCCGGCCATGCTGTTCTTGTAGTTGTAGTAAAGAGGCCTCTCGACGACGATCGGCTGGCTCGGGGAGCTCAGCCTCACCGAGACGTCCTTGTCGTTGCCGACAGCCGCGTTGACGCTTATGGTCTCACGTGAATGCGCGGCCACGGTTTTGTGCCCGGCCTGAGTGCCTCCCCCGGTGAACATGTAGGTGATGTCCACTTGGGCGGCGGCATCGCCCGGGTTCATGATGGAGATCCACTCCTCGAACGCGCCGTCGTGGGAGTTGTTCCTGGTCGTACCCTCCGCCAGGAACCAAGACGTCGCCGGGGTCACCGCTCCCGACTGGGTGTGGCCGCCGGGCCATGCGCCGTGGTAGTTGAAATACATCGGGCGCTCGGCGAGCACCGGCCTTGTCGACTCGACCAGCGCGGAGACGTCTTTGTTCTCACCGACAATCTTGTTCACGTTGACCGTCTCTCGGGAGGTAGCGGGCATCGGAAAGCTCTGTACCTTCGTGCCGCCGCCGGGAAACATGTAGGTTATCTTGATGGTGGCACCCGAGCTGTTCGGGTTCATGAGCGATATCCACTCTTCCATGCCCGGCTGGGTGGCGCCCTCGGCCAGGTACCACCTGGTGGACGGCTCCGAGATGCCCGACTCGATGGAACCGCCGGGGTACCTGCCCTGGTAGTTGAAGTACATCGGGCGCTCTACCACCACCGGCTGGACGGACTTTATCTTCGCGGAGACGTCCCTGTCCTGGCCGACCGCGGCGTTGACGTCCACCGTGTAGCGCGAGTTGGCCTTCATGGTGAAGTACTGGTCCTGCGTTCCCCCGCCGGGGAACATGTAAGTGATGTTCACGCCGGTATCCACGGCATTGGGGTTCTGAACGCTTATCCACTGCTCGAACCCGGTGTGGGTCGCTCCCTCCGCGAGGTACCAGGTCGTTTTAGCTTCCTTGATGCCCTGCTCAACCGTCCCACCCTGCCAGGAGCCGTGGTAGTTGAAGTACATCGGGCGCTCGGCTACGATATCGGTGTCGCACTGGACCTTCATCGAGATGTCCTGGTTGCCCCCCGCCAGGAGCGTCTCGTAGTTGTAGAAGTCGTTTGAGGACCGGGTGATCCCGTTCAGCATGGCGCCCGTCGCCACGTACGACCCGTCACCGGGATCCGCCGCCTCGATGGCCTGGTACCCGGAGCGCAGCATGCCCATGTAATCGTAGTCGCAGCGCCCGGTGAAGTACTTCGTGCCCTCGGCGGCCGGCGGGGCGTCGATGTCCCAGCCCGGCTCCTGCCAGATCTGGTACCAGTCCACGTAATCCTTGTAGCGGGCGGCCACCGCTCCGCAGAAGTCGCCCCAGTCCTTCATGTTCTTGGGCGGCCCCATGTAAGAAGGCGCCGGCCACGACTTGTTCTCGGCCCAGCTCGGGACCGGACCGGTGATGGTGAGCATTATCCCGTTGACGCCGAGGCTCAGGCAGTTGTTTATCTCGTCGTCCAGGCCGCTCCAGGAGAACTGGCCCTTGCCGTTCCGCTCGATCATCTTCCACTGCACGAAGATGCGGGTGTTCCGTATGGCCGGCCACTCGCCCGACGGTATCTTGGTCTTCATTATCCCTGCGACGTCCTCTGAGAACAGGCCCATCACGTACCTGTCGCCGAGGCCGGCGCCGCTGAAGTCTCCCCCCAGAGCTCTCTGAGGGCCCAATACGGTCAATCGACCCGGACCCGTGCCGGACCCGCCGGGAGATACCATCAGCGCCGCTAGAACCACCGCCGCGCAGACGAAGGCTCCCGCCGCTACCTTCAGTGCCGTGCCTCTCCTGCGTTTCTGCATAAAAAAACTCACACCTCTCGCTCGTGTCTCTTTGTTAGACGTCTATGCATTTGTTAGCGTTACAACGTCCACTGTCCTTTTACGAATCGGTTGTTTTTCTCATGACAGGATAAAACATTATTATCGGTGTGATAAGCATTGCATGCTCGGCGATTCAGCCGGAGAGCACCTCGGCGGCGAATTCCGCGTAGCTCCTCGCCGAGAGCTGTATATCGTGATTCGTCAGTATGTACTGCCTGCTCCGACAGCCCAGCTCGAGGCGCTCTTCCGGGTTCTCGATGTAGAAGAGCAGCTTCTCCTCGAGCTCCTCCTCCTCGCGCTCCCCGGTGGTTATCTTCACGCAGCAGTCGTCCGGGAACTCCCGGAAGGCGTAGTGGTCGGACACCATCACGGGCCTGCCGGCGCCCATCATCTTGACGACGCTGCCGCTCGTCTCGCCGGCGCTCGGATGCCGGAGCGCAACGAAGATGTCCGGCACGTTCAGGTACTCCCTGAAAGTGCGGGTGTCCACGAAGCCGGTGAACACAACGTCCTCGTCGAGCCCCAGGTCCTCGATCCAGCGCGCCGCTTCACACCCGGGCATTATCTTTCCGACCAGCATGAGCTTGACCTTGTTTCCCCGGGCCTTGATTCGGGCAAAGACCCTGAGCAGCGAGTCGATGCGCTTGCTCGACGTCATGTAGCCCAGGGAACCGATTACGAACTCGTCGGGGCGGAAACCCAGTATCTCGCGCACCAGCTCGGGCGACCTCATGTGGTCCTCGGGCGGCGGTGCGTAATGGCTGGGGATCTTGCGTACCCTGGCCAGCGGGTTTACTTCCAGAACCTTCTGCCTGGCGAACTCGCTGTGGACGATGACGCCCATGCTGCCGTCGACTATCCTGTCGAGCAGCGGGTACTCGTACCAGGAGTTCTCGTCGCGGTCCTCCAGCGTGCTCTTCACTATGCTGGAGCGCTCCCCCTTGTAGCAGTAGTCGAGCTCGCGCAGGTACTCCCTCAGCCGGTTGTTCCCCACGGTCTGGGAGAACACGAAGTGGTGCAATACAGGCTCGTGCAGCACCACCACGCCGGGGTACTCCAGGCAGACGGAATAGATGTAGGAATGGACGTCGTTGTTGCCCATGTGGTAGATGTGCACGTCGTGGTCGTTCTTGCCGTGGTTCTCGAAAATGCGGCGGTAGCTGTGGATCCTGAAGTAGTCGTACAGCCATGAGCTTGAAGGCCGGTAATCATCGATGAAGAGCTCTATCCGGCCGTAGCCGGCCAGGTACTCGAGTAGCTCCTCCGAGTAATCCGACACCCCCGACTTTATCGGGTTCAAAGGACTGAAGTAGGCGATCTTCACCCGATGGTCTCCCAGCTGTCGCGGGCACGCGCTGCCCCCACCTCGCGCCCCTTCCCTGAGCCGCTGTGACTCTTATACGGTCCGCCGCGTAAATGGCGGACACCCGCCGCATCCCGGGAGCCCGCCCGTACAGCCGCTTTGATGCCCTATAATTATAGGACATTTGTGGTTGGTATGCCTTGTTGAGCGCGCCTGCGCCCGTATCGGTGGGCCCAGGCGCCCCGAGTGGGAGGCGCTTTGACCAGGGTACTTGTGGTGGGGCACGTGCCCCTGCCCTTCGAGAACCTGCAGAAATCGTACGCGCCCGGAGCGCGCACCTGGCAGCTCGCCGGGCCTCTTGTCGATGCGGGTCACGAGGTGTCCATCGCGGGGATAAGGATACCGTTCGTCTACCCCGACGACATGCCGCCGGTGGTCGAGCATACCGAGCGCGGCTGCCGGATATGCTCGATGACAATGGCCGAGGCCGAGGCCGGCAAAGCCATCAGGCGGATGGTGGACGAGTTCGAGCCCGAATGCGTGGTGGGCTCCTGCGCCTATCCTTCTTATGTCGCCGCCAGCGTCTGGACCGAGCTCCCCATGTGGGCCGACATCTACGGTTGCCAGCTGGCCGAGGGGCAGCTGAAGGCGCACGTGTATCGCGACGACAACTTCCTGGTCCATTTCCGCAGGATAAACTACGCGGTCGTGATACGCGCCGACCGGTTCTCCACGGTCGGTACGCGCCAGAAGTACGAGCTCATCGGAGAGCTGGCGTTCGCGGGCAGGCTCACCTCGTCCACCACCGGGTACGACTTCGTCTCCGAGATGCCGAGCTCGTACGCCGACGAGGATATCCCCCCCGAGGGCGCGAGTGCGCTGAGGCAGCGGGCTCCGGGCGACTTCCTGGTCCTCTGGAGCGGTGGATACAACACCTGGACCGACACCAGGACCCTGTTTGAGGGGCTCTCCTACGCTATGGACAGGAACCCGAGGATAAAGTTCGTCTCAACCGGCGGCAGCATCGACGGGCACGACGAGCTGACGTATCCCACCCTGGTGTCCATGGTGCGCGGCTCCCCGCACCGGGACCGGTTCCTGCTGGAGGGGTGGCTCGACCGCCAGACGGCCCGCTCCTACTACTTCGCATGCAACGTCGGCATCAACATCGACGCGGAGACCTACGAGGTGATGTTCGGGAGCAGGACCCGGCTGATCGACTGGGCTGTCGCGGGCCTGCCGGCCTTGAGCACCGATCTCTGCGAGCTCACGGAAGAACTCTCGGCCAGGGGCCTGCTGTTTACCTTCCCGGCTCGCGACCCGGTCGCCCTCGGCACCAGGCTGCTCGAGCTGGCGGCTGAGGAGGAAGAGCTGAAGGAGACGGGCGGGCGCCTCAGGGAGTACGTGCTCGATAGGTTCAGCCCCCAGGCCACAACCGCCGCCCTGCTCGACTGGGTAGCCCACCCCAGCCACTCGCCGGACTGGGACCAGCGCAAGGACGAGTTGAGGCCGCCTCCTCCGCCCATCACCCCGGATTCCAGCGCCGCGGCCAAGCTCAGGTTCTACCTGAAGAACGAAGGGCTCTCATCTACGGTCAGGCGCGCCCGGGATTTCACAAGGAAGAAACCCGACGACTGAGGAGGCCGGTCAGTCATCGGACGGGGACGCCGTGCGGGGCTCAACTCGGAAGAAGCTGAGGTCGTGCGCCTCGGTCCCCCTGTGGACCGGCCTCACGGCGTAGGACTTGCTCAGCCGCGGGAACGAGACCGTGTACTCCAACTCTTTCTCAAATGAGAAGTCGTCGAATATCTCCGGGTCTGCGGTAAGCATGTTCAACGCGCCCGCCTCCACGAGCACGTCGCGCCCCTCGGCGGAGTACTTCTCGACCACCTGCCGGAGCGACTCGCTGTCGAGGGTGAACGCCCGTCGCGCGTCGATGCCGTGCTGGTAGCGCAATGGGATACCAAACGCTTCGCCCGTGAATCCTTCCGTGAAGACGACCACGTCATCGTCCAGCTTCGAGGCGAGGGCCTCGATCTGACGGTTGACCCCGCGGTACTCGACATGGTTGAAGACGGGCCATGCGAAGTAGCAGAAAAGCACCACAAAACCTGCTGCCGTGAGCGCCGCAGCGGCCCTCAGCGCGGGCCGACGGGTCTCCCAGAAGCGGCCCGCCAGGTAGGCGAAGCCGAGGAAGAGGGCGGGTATCACCAGTGGAATGTAACGGCGGAGCAGCCACGGCTGATATCCGTTCGTCACAGCCGACTCAGTGAACGCATAGGTGTAGGTGACGACCCCCACAGCCAGAAGGAACGAAAAACCCGGTGTGTCGGACTCGAATATCAGGAGGCAGAGGCCGGCGACGAAGACGAACACGGCGACGCCCCCGAAGAACGCCGCGGTGTAGAAGAAGAACTTCTGCGGGCTGGCCGCGGTCACGCCCGGCCTGTGGGGGTAGACGAAGTAGAAGACGATGAACGAGACAAGCACCGCGGTTCCCATGACCCCCCTGGCGGCGCGGCTGATCCAGGGGGCCCGCTGCTCGACCAGCCCAAGAAGGCGCTTCCCCGCTCTTTCCAGCCGGCGATGCAGCGGGGGCGCGTTGAACAGCAGGAAACAGAGACCTGTAGCCCCGAGGAACGCGGCCAGGAACAGCTGCATGTTGGTGAAGCGCCCCGCCGCCGCCGACAGCCTCCTGAACTGCCCCGCCAGGTAAGAGTACTGAACGAGCAGCATGTAGAACCACAGTAGCAGAAAGCCCACCAGCAGCGCGTTCACGTGGACGTAGTCGCCGGCCCGAAAGCGGTGCGTGAAAAGCCTCCCGAACATCACCGCCAGCATCAACAAGGGCAGGATCAGCGCTTCCGGCCGCACGGCCGCTGCGGCTATCGCGGCCGAAGCTGCAGCCAGGGCACTGGCGGTCCCTCGTGTCTCGAGGAACTCCCGGAAGAACAGAGCCGCAACTATCACGAAGAACTGACAGAACATCTCGGACAGCGGCTCGCGGGCGAAGTAGAACTGGGGAAAGAACAGGCAGAACAGCACGGCTCCCGCCGCGGCCCCGAAGAGGCCCGTGAACCTCCTGGCGAGGGCGAAGAGCGCGAGTACCGACAGGAGCGAGAACAGCGGGACCACGAACAGGCCCCCCCAGGTGCCGAAAAGCATTATGAAGATGCCGATCCAGACCGGCAGCAGGTGGTACAGCAGCGGCTGTATCCTGCCTGTTTGCCTGTCCCTCAGGTGAAACGGCATGAACTGAAGGATCCGCCTCGAGTAGAACATCTCCAACTCGGCGTCGGTCATGTCTTCCACGGACTTCTCGGTCACATTGACGGCGCCGGTCTGCGCGATGTGGTAGCCGTTGTTGAAGTTGTACCCCGAGTCGCCGTCTCCGATGACGAACTCGAACGGACGGAAGAAGCACGCGACCGCCAGCAGGCAGAGGACTATGACTATCGCCGTCTCCCCGGCCTTGAGACCGTGCGCGAAGATGGCGCGCTTCACCCTGTCGAAAGCCAGGGTCAGCGCCGCGGTGATGACGGCCAGTATGATGTCCAGTAGCCACAGTCTGAGGACCCCGGTCTCCGCGAGCACCATGGCCACGAGCGAGGTCGTGACGACGCTGAGCGTTATGATCAGGAGTAACCTGGGCAGCCATTCCATGCGGTGCTCGGCGAACAACCTGCTCCGGAACAGCGCGTAACCGGGAAGGAAGAATATCAGCGGTAGGCTTATGATGATCCCGAGCACCCTCAAGACCGTGACCCCCGTCCGCGCCTCGCCGCGAAGACCTCAAGAAAGCCGCGGTACCTGGCGAAACCACTGTCCTCGAGTGCGTTCTTCTCCATCCTGAGGAGATGCAGGTCCAGGGAAGCCCGCTCGAGAGCCTCGAGGCGGGCGCGCAGTTCATCATCGAGCTCGTCGCACCGAGCCGTGACCTCGCTCACCTTCCCGCGGAGCCTCTCGATCTCCGCCTCCTGGATCGCCAGGATGTCGGTGACCGGCTCGCTCCCCGCCGGCGCTGTGACGCTCCCCCTCCTATAGACCACGACCTCCATCGCGGGCTCGAGCAGCCCCGCCCTGATGAGCTCTCCCTCGGAGTAGACCAGCAGGCGGGCCACCGCCCTGTCCATGTCAGACGCTCCCTGCCGGCACGCGAGCAGGCTCGCGGCGTCGCCGAGGGCGGAACCGAATCCGCGGGCCGCCTCAAGGATTAACCCGGAATCGGCGAGCTCCTCGAGGACCTCTGCCTTCGGCCGGTCCTCCAAGCCGCCGGGGAGAACGGTCCGCCCCTTTCGCGATAACTGCCGCGCCGCTTCGGGAAGTACCTCCAGGAGGCGCTCCAGGCGCGCGTAATCGGCCGGTTCGGGTCGGCCCACTGCCGAGACCGCCACCAGCGCTCCCCCCTCCGCCACCGCGGCGGCTGCGGCACCCGCTGACCCTGCCCCGGCCCTGCCGTCAACCAGGTCCAGCAGGACCACCTCGTAACGGCCCGAGGGTTCGGCCGTTCCACCCTCTGCCGACTCGACGGCAAAGCCGCCGGAGGCCTCTACCGCTCGGGCTTGGTCGACCTCCGCGCAGAGGCCCGCACGCACGGCCGGTCCCGCCATCGCGGGTTCCATCCCCACGAAGAGCGCCCTGGCCGCACGGGCGCCGGCCACGAGCGCCGCCCACCGGAGCCACAGGACCTCCCCGCCGCAGCCCAGCCCATCGACAAAGCGCCTCGCTGACACAGCCTCCGGCGTGGCCCACGTGAGCTCCTCGAACAGCTGGGCTGGAACCAGCGGCGCATCGGCGGGAGCAGCCGATCTCACGGGGGGGCGGGTGCTCTCCCGGGCCGCGGGCGCGGCACCGGCGCCTCTCCTGCCTGCCAGCTTCCTGGCGAGCCCGGCAGCGGCGAAGAGCGGGCCGGTCTTGAGCGCCGCGTTGCCCTCCTGGAGCCGTGAGACCTCGGCGCCTGTCTCCCCGGCAAGTCTCCTGGCGGCCTCTATCCTCTCGACGGTCTCCTCGTTCGAGCGCTCAAGAACCGCGAACCGCGCGAGCAGCTCCTCGATCACGCGTTCCCCCTCGCGCACCCGCCGCCCGCGCTCGAGGTCGGCGTTCGGTATCTCTGGGTCGGAGCGCCTCCTGTAGACGGCCACCACGAAGTCAGATGGCAGCGCACCCCCCTCCACCAGCAGCTCCTCCAGCTCTGCGGCCAGCCGGAGGAACGCGAGGTCGGATTCACTCGATTCATCGAAGTTCGCCGCGATCCCGGCGAGAAGGGGGTTCAGCAGCGTGCCGGCGATAGGCCTGCTGCCCAGCGGCTCGAAGTAGCGCTCGATCACTCCCAGGACCTCGGATGACCGCACCGCCTCGGACGGGTCGCCTGTCACCATCGAGCATACCTCGGGGCGCTCGAGGCGGCGCCTGGTCCCGGAGATCTTGTGGTCGTAGCGGCACCGCCACGGCAGGAAGCTGAAGATGTCCGAGACAAGCCGGAGCTGTTCCGGGCTCCACTGGAACCTCGGCGGACCGGTGTACTCGCAGACGGCGAGAAGGCCGCCCTCCCTGAGCCCTGCATGCAGACCGGCGACGCAGGATTCCAGGTTGTTGATGTGGTGAAGGGTCGCCGCGGAAAAGATTATGTCGTAGCGCCCGGGCTCGATACTGACCGTTTCAAGGTCTTCCCGCCTGTATTCCAGCGGCCGGTCGCCGGCGAGCCGTCTGGCGACCTCCAGCGCCCCTTCCGCGACGTCCACACCCTCCATCCGCGAGCAGAGCCCGAGTTCGAGCACGGCCCGGTCGACCTCCCCGGTCCCGCAGCCTATCGAGAGGCCGAGGTCGAACGGGCCGTCCGCAAACTCGTCCCTCAGCCAGACGAGCCAGTCACCGTCCTCGTCTCCGGTTATGCGCCTGTTGATTATCCTGTTGATGGATGGGAGAGCCGACCAGTCGAGGACCGGTCCGCCGCCGGCCCGGGCTTCGGCCTCCGCGGACCACAGGGCGCCCACCTTCTGTTCCCGTTCTTCCGCCTGCGAGCCCGCGCGAATCCCTCCTCAGCTCGAATGCAACAAAATGACCTGACCCCGATTTTGCAGGAATCCTTCCGACCGGCGCCTTCAGTCCGAGCCCCTCAGGCCCTGGCGGGCTACCACGGCGTATTCGCTGTGGCTGAAGAGGATGCGGTTTATCTTGGCGAAGTTCTGGTTGGCCTGCTGGAAGAGCTCCTGCTGGCGGGGGTCCAGGATGGCTCCGCTCGAGGTGAGCTCCAGTTCCTCCAGGTGCTCCTCCGGCGGGAGCGGGTTCAGGAACATCACCGTGGGCTCGACGAAACCGTACGTCATGCACAGGAGCCGGAGCGTCTCCGGGTGAAGCGGGTGAACGCGCTGTGAATCGTCCAGCGCGTAGCTCGCCACCGCGTACAGCGAGAATGGGTTCGGGGTCTCGATCACCAGCACGGCATCATCGGCGAGCTTCTGCCGGCAGAGGTTGAGCATCTTTATGAGGCGCCCCGGCGGCTGGTGGCCTGCGAAGCGGGAGAGCACCACCCCGTCCAGCGACGCGTCGTCACACGACTCGATGTACTCGAGTGGGTCGACCCTGCTCACGTCCAGCTCGTTGTCCCTGCAGTAGCTGACCAGGGTGGGGTTGGTCTCGGTACCCCTCACGGGGATGCCCTCACCAGCCAGCAGCTGGAGCAGCTCACCCCGGCCGCACCCCATGGCGAGCACGTTACGGCAGTCCCTGAAATACTGGAGGTAGACCCGCTGGCGGTCCTGCACCATGCGCGGCGAACCGTGTATCCGCTGCTCGAGGGTCAGGATGTCGAGGCTCGAGAGTATCTCGTCGGGCTCCCCCCCGCCGTTGTCCTCTCGCGCTCCGGGCGCCGCCGAGCCCGGGCTGCTCCTCCTGGCGACCTCGAGCTCGTTCTCGAAGTCGAGCATGCGGCGCTCGAAGTACCTGTTGAGGTAGAGGATGTTGGCGCGGAACAACGCCAGGTCGCGGTGCATTATCGTGGAGAGGATGTCCTCGTTGATCTGGATGTGGTCCAGGTACCGCTTCATCTCGTTCACGGTGCGGGTGATGTAGGTGTTGAACATGCCCTGGTTCTCAATGGCCGGGACCACGTACCACGATGTAAGCCGCCTCACCAGGCGTTGGAAGAAGGAGAAGACCGCCCCCAGCAGGCGCCTGTCGGAGCCCGGCTCGCCCGGGACGCTCTTGTCGTACAGCGCGTTCGCCAGGTGGAGGTTCTCCATCAGGAGGTTCTCGTCGAACGGCTCTATCCTGTGCCCGTTCGGCGACTGGTCGCGCAGCTGCCGGCTCAACTCCTCGAGGGTGGGCTCGGCGCCCTCCTCGCCCGTCTTGTGCTTACCGGAAGGGGTCTTTCTGAACAAGAACACCGCCTTTCATGCGCTTTCATGGCCGCTCGAGGTGATTATACTGCGTTTCAGCCGGCAATCTCGATAAGGCGCTTCTTGATGCGGGCGGCCGCGTCGAGCCAGGTCCAGTTCTCGCGTGCCCACAGCGAAGCCCGGAGGCCTTTGGCCTTCGCCTCTTCACGGTTCTCGTAGACGTGCCTCATGAGCGACGCCAGGTGGTCCACGTCGGGATCGGCCCACTCGAACCCCTCGTAGTAAGGCCAGGAAGCGTCCGCGGGCACAAGGCCCTTGACCTCAACCGGGTAGCCCACGTCCTCGTTGAAGAACTCAGTCTGGGCGCTCCACGCAGTGCTGATTGCGGGGAGGCCGCACGCCATCGCTTCGAGAGTCGGCATGCCCCAGCCCTCGCCCCGCGTGGGCAGGACGAAGCAGTCGCTCGAGCAGTACAGCGAACCCATCTGGTAGCTCGGTATGTTCTGGTTGACCACCATCACCACCGGTGCGCGGTCCGCCCTCAGGCGCATGGCTTCCACCTGGCGCTCGATGTTGACACCCGGTTGGGTGTTCGTGACCTTCATCAGGAGGAGCACGTCATCGGAGGAAGAGAACTCCTGGTTATAGGCCTGCAGTAGGATACCCGGGGCCTTGCGCTCGGCCCACTCGAACACCGAGACGAACACGAAGCGGTCGTCGAAGCTCCACGATCTTATGTAAGGGTGGAAGTGGTTGGTGTCCACGCCCAGGGGCATGACCTCGATGGGCCTGGTCACCCCGCTCGAAGCGAACGTCTCCCTGTTGAAATGCGAGGGCACCCAGACCTCGTCGAGCGCGTTGGCCTGCTCCACCCAGTCCGCCGGTATGCCGGTCACCTCCAGCATGGAGTAGCCGACCCGGAACCGGCCGGAGTTCTTGAAGAACACGTCCCCCTGCCCGTACACCACCTGGGTCACGTCGAGTTCCTTCGGCTTCCGGCGAACCTCCATTATGCGCTCGTCGTCGTTGGGCGGCTCCTCCACCCCGTAGACGAAACCGTATCTGACGTCGACGCCGAGCTCCTCGAGCGCAAGCACCAGGTACTGGGAGGAGACGGCATAGCCGGTCGGCGCGTTTATCCAGGAGTGCCACATCACGCTGGTGTCGTATCGGCCCGCGCTGTAAGGCTCCCACCTCTTGCGGAACCCCGCCCTCGAGGCGTCCGAGAGCTCGCGTGCCGACGCGCTCGGGTGCTCGTCGGGGCGACCGACCGCGACCCTGGTCGAGCCGACGCTCACCACCGGCAGGCCCTCCGAACGGACCTTGAGGCAGTAGTCGAGGTCGGAGTAGACCTCGGTGTACCTTTCGTCAAACCCCCCGGCAGCCTCCAGCGCAGCCCGGGATACGTACATGCACCGCGAGTCCACCCCTTCGACCTCGCGCGTGAAGTAGTACTGGTTGATGTCCTTCTTGCCGCCCCCTATCTGGAAGGTGTCGCATTCCGGCTGGAGGACGTGGTACCCCGCGTTGATGACATTGCCCGAGTCGTCGACCACTTTGCACCCTGCGATACCGGCTCCGCGCGAGCCGGCCTCTTCGCGCATCCTGTCCAGCCACTGCCCGTCGACTATCTTCGCCTCGGAGGTCAACAGCACGACGTCGCCCGCGGCCCGGGCGGTCCCCAGGTTCTTCCGCGCTCCCGGCGGGGCGCCGTCTTCCGCGGCGACCACCTCGAAGCCCAGGCTTTCCAGGAGCCCCCGGTCGGCTGCAAGCCGCCCCCGGGACACGACCGCCACCCTGTGGACCCCGGACGTCGAAGGAGCTTCTGCAAGGGCCGAGGCGAGCGAGGCCGCCCGCTCCGTCCCGGTCCAGTCGTGTAGCAACAGTGTCACCGATCCGCCGTTGTCAGTCACCGCGCTCCCCAACTCCTCCATGGCTCTTCTCGATGGCCTCGAGCCTGGCCTGGATATCCTCGATGTTCCTGTTGATGTCCGACAGCGCGCCCGCGATGGCCCGGTCGTACTCGCTCATCTCGTCGGTCAGCGGCTTCACGAACCAGTTGGCTGCGACCAGCACCACCCTCTTGACGAAGCCCACGAGCCAGCCCGTGTACTTCCTGTCAGAGCCCGCGTCGAAGTACGTGTCGATTCCCTGCTTGCGCTCGAGTATGTCGAAATAGATGCCGCGGGTGGTCCCGTGCGGGTAGACGTAGTCGAGGCTGAACACCCGCGGCCTCCCGGCGGCGCTCAGTGTCGGGACGACCGTGGAGGGTTCGGCCACCACGGCCGCTACGTCCTCCATGAGGCCCTTCACATCGACGCCCGCCTCCATCACGGCCCCCCGCTCTCCGGCACGTCGCCACCCGGCCCCGCCCCCAGCAGCCCGGCGAACACCGCGACCACGGAAGGTCCCAGCCCCGCGGGGTCTCCGCCGCTCGCGACAAAAACGCGCGCCGGCTTTATCCCGTACCGCCGCTCAAGGTCATCCCTCTGGTCGTCGGAGAACACCATGAACCGGCAGTCCGAGCGCGCCGCCTGGCGCATGTTGTCCTCACCGGCGGAGCGCCCGGGCTCCTCGAGGACCACCACCACCTGCCGGAGCGGCACCGGCCCGGTCTCGACGTACTCCATGCCACAGACGAGGTCGAGGTTCGGGACGTAATGGTCCTCGCCGCCGAATGCCGGGAGCGGGCCCCGGTACACGGTGAACCTCCGGTCGGAAACCCCGTCGAACGAGTAATCCTCCAGGTAGCGGTCCTCTACGAAGCTCCCGTAGCCGGGCAGCAGCAGGTAATCGAACGGGTTTGCTTTCTCGTCCAGCGCGGCGAGACCCTCAAGGAGTTCACGTCCCAGCCGCCCCTCCGGCGTATCGCCCATGCCGGCCAGGCGGGAGACGTCCAACCCTATCTTGCGGGCGGACGGCCCGCTCTGCGGCCGGTTGGAGAACGCGGGCTTCCGCTTCGAGGACCGCTCCCGGGCAATCTCCTCGAGGCGCCCGCGTATGCGCTCGCCGCAAAGCTGGAGAGACCATTTCTCCCGCACGTCCCTTGCGCCCTGCTCGCCCTTGGCCCTTCTCTCCCCGGGGTTCTCGTAGACGTGGCGGAGGAGACGCTTCAGGTGCCCCGTGTCGGTCTCGGCCCACTTGAAGCCCTCGTAGTACGGGCACTTGGCCTTCGCGTCGATGAGCCGGCTCACCTGCACCGGGTAGCTGTTGGCGTCGGTGAGGAATGTCTGCTGCGCGCTCCAGTTCGTGGCGATCACCGGCAGGCCGCAGGCCATCGCCTCTAGTATGGGCATCCCCCACCCCTCGCCGCGGGTGGGGAACACGAAGCAGTCGGCGGAGCGGTACAGCGCTGGGAGCTGCTCGTACTCTATGTACTGGTTCTCGATGAACACTATCTCGCCGCCCCCGGGGTCGAGGTCCATGGCGTCCATCTGCTTCACGATGTCGACGTCGCCGTCCCAGTTGTCGAACTTGCAGATGAGCACCACCGGCTCTTCCCTGCGGAAAGCCGAGTTGAATGCCTTGAGGAGTATCTCGGGGGCCTTCCTCTCCCCCCACTCGAAGATGCTCAGGAACGTGAACCTGTCCCCGTGCGGATACCCCTGTTTACCGGGGTTGAAATGCTCGACGTCGACCCCGAGCGGCATTATGCATATCGGGCTGGTGACACCGCACCTCCTGAACGTCCACACGTTGAACTCGGTGGGCGTCCAGACCTCGTCCACGCTGTTGAACTGGCGGACCCAGTCGGCGGGCAGGCCCGTGGTCTCCAGCATGCTGAAGCCTATCCTGTACCTGGGGTGGAAGGTGCCGCGCTTCACATAGCTGAAGGCGTCCGCCTGGCCGTATACGAGATGGGGCGTGTTCCGCCCCGGTACGCGCCTCTTGAATACGTTCAGCCGCTCGTCGTCGAGCACCTCGTCCTCGGCTACCGGGAATACGGTACCCGGGCCGTAGAGGTAGCGGTAGCTCACCTCCACGCCGAGCTGCTCGAGCATCAGGGCCATGGTCCTGGAGACCATCGAGTAGCCTACGGGCCTGCTGAACGTGGAGTGCCAGCAGACGTCCAGTTGGAACTCCTCACTCAATGTCGCCGTCCTTTTCGCTTGCCCCGTGCCAACAGTCGGCCTTCACTTGGTCGCCACCGCCGCGTAGTCCATGTAGCTGAACAGCACCGAGTTGAGCTTCTCCAGGTTGGCGTTGAGCTCCTCGACCCACGGCTCGTCGGCCGCGGTCTCGGGGACCACTATCCGGGAAAGGCGCTGGTTCTTCGGCACCGGGTTGGCGAGTTCTATCTCGACGTCGCGGAACCCCGCGGACAGCAGCAGGAACCGCGTTGTCTCCGGGTGTATGGGCTGGACGTGCGAGAGGTCCGCGTAGAAGAAGCTCGCGAATATGAGGAGGCACTGGGGGTTGGGAGTCTCGATGACCACGTGGCCCCCCGGCTTCATCTTCCTGTATACCAGGCCGACCAGCTCAATGAGCTCGTCGGGGGTCATGTGCTCGAAGACCTGTGAGAGGAAGACGCCGTCCACCGACTCGTCCGCCAGCGCGGACAGGTGCTCGAGGGCCTCGGCCTGCTCGACCGCGAGCCCGAGCTCCGCGCAGAACCGGACCGCGTCTCCCTCTATGTCGATGCCGTACCCGTCTATGCCCTTCTCGGACATCAGCTCGAGGAACTCCCCGCGGCCGCAACCGATGTCCAGCACGTTGGAGCAGCCCTCGAAGTGCCTCAGGTACGGCTGCTGGCGCCGCTTGATGAGCTCGCGGTCGCCCCTGTGGATGCCCTCGAACCAGTAGTAGTCGAAGTGGAACACCTGTCCGGACTTCTCGGGAGTGACGCGACCGCGCCCGACCGGCTGCGCCGCCGCCTCCTGCCCCGCCCCGGCGGCCGGGGCCGCCTGCCGTTCCGCGGAAGGCTGGGCCCCGTGCCTCCACTCCCTCTCGAGCCTGCCGATGCGCTCGTCGAACCTCTCCCCCTCCAGCGCCCTGGTGCGCGCGGACAGGTTCTCCTTCTCCAGGACCTCCAGGCGGTCAGAGACGCTCTTCAGCTGGCCCGCTATCTCGCGCATGGCCCTGGCCGAGGACGCCTGGACGCTGTGGAGCTGCGCGACTACCGGGTTCACGTACCAGTAGACCGATCTCTGTATCACTCGCTTCACGAACCTCTTGAGCGCGCCGACGAGCTTCCCGGGGAACTTGGGCTCTTCCGCGGGGAATATCTCGTCCAGCGGCGCCAGGCTCTGGTCGAGCGAGAGGAGGCTGTTCGATATGTTCTGCCAGGCGCCGGGAAGGAGGTAAGTGACGTCCTCGTACTCCCGCACCTCGGAGCGGTACTGCTGAACCCTGCCGGTCTGTCTCTCGGCAAGGACGTTGGCGACGTCCCTCAGCACCTCGTCTATGTCGACATCCACCGGGTCCATCCGTCCTCACCCCCTACCTGAAGACCTGTATCTCGGTCGGCACGTACAAGAGGCCGGCGTCGTCCACGTCGCTCTTCATGTCGAACGGGACGTGCCGGTCCAGCCAGTGGTATATGGTCTGCTCGTCACGCGAGTGGATGGCCGCGCTCACCAGGTACCGTCCCTCGAGCATCGGCAGGGACGAGAGGTCGAACTGCACGAAACCCTCCCCGGTGAGGGTGCCCAGGTCGAGCCCCTTCAGCCGGGTGTTGGTGCCGTAAGCGGTGAAGCCGCGATAGTCGTCTATGGAGAACCCGAACACCGGGTCGGTCACCGGCTCGTTGGCCCTCCAGGCGACCCTTATCTTCATCGGCTGGCCGGTGTGGAAGACGGTGGTGGGCTCCTCGGCCTCGTTGAGGAGGGCCACGCCGAGTATCTCGAGCCGGCGGTCGCCGCGCTCGGAGCCCTCCTCGGCGGTCTCCATCACCTGGTGGTAGTAGTTGACGACCTCGCGCGGCCTGCCCTCTTTCACCACCGAGCCGTGGTCGAGCATCACCACGTAGCTGCATATCTCCTTGGTTATCTCGACGTTGTGGGTGACGAAGATTATTGTCTTTCCCGACTCCTGTATCTCCTCGATGCGCTCAAGGCACTTGCGCTGGAAGGCCTCGTCGCCCACCGCCAGCACCTCGTCGATGATGAGGATGTCCGGGTCGACGTTGATGGCGATGGCGAAGCCAAGCCGGATGTACATGCCGCTCGAGTAGTTGCGCACGTGGTTGTCGATGAACCTCTCGAGCTCGGCGAAGGCCACTATCTCGTCGAACCTCTTGTCGACCTCTTTCTTTGAGAACCCCAGGATGGAGGCGTTCAGGTAGACGTTCTCGCGGCCGGTGAGGTCGGGCTGGAAACCGGCGCCCAGCTCGAGCAGCGCGGCGATGCTGCCGTTGGTGACGACCTTCCCGGAGGTCGGGTACAGTATCTTGGTGACGCACTTGAGCAGGGTGGACTTGCCTGAGCCGTTCGCGCCTATGATGCCGAGGGTCTCACCCGGCTTGACGCTCACGCTCACGTCCTTCAGCGCCCAGAACTCCTCGTAGCCGCGCTTTCGGAAGAACAGCACCTTCTCCTTCAGGCTCTTAACGTTCTCGTGGTAGAGCTTGAACATCTTCGAGACTTCGTCTATCTCTACAGCGTATTCAGCCATGACTCACCGCCTGAGCTAGATCTGCTCGGCGAAACCGCGCTCCTTCCTCACGAAGTAGTAGTACCCGAAGACCAGCAGGAACACAGCCAGGAGCGAAGTGCCCAGGATGCCCCAGAACGACAGGTAGTTGACCGCCGGGTACTTGTCCGGAAACTTGTAGACTTTCGCCGCGTAGTAGTGCGGGTTGTAGATGATGAACTGCCAGAGCTGGATTATGTTTGTCATCGGGTTCAAAAGGTAGAGCCTGAACCACTCCCCCAGTGCGTTCATGGCCATGCCGATGGGATAGACGATGGGGGTCAGCCAGAACCAGGCCATCGTCGCCACCTCGACGAAGTGCTGCACGTCGCGGAGGTAGACGTTGGCCGCCGACAGGAACATGCAGAGCCCCAGCGTGAATGTGACCTCGAGGAGGAACACCAGCGGGAAGAACAGCAGGTAGATGGAGAAGTGCCACCCGATGATGAGCAGGAAGATGAAGAACACCGCCATCTGCATGAAGAAGTGGAAGATATTCGCGCCGATCGCGGCGAGCGGCAGCGTCTCCCTCGGGAAATAGACCTTCTTGACGAGCCCCGGATTGCCCACAACGGTCCCTACCGACTGCATCAGGCAGTTCACGAAGAAGAGCCACGGGAGCAGTCCCGACATCAGGTACACGACGAACCAGTTCATTGCGTCGTTCTTCACAAGGATGGAGAACACCAGGCTGAAGACAGCGAGCATTATTAGCGGGTTCATGAAAGACCACAGGAACCCGAGGACCGAGCGTTTGTATTTGACCTTGAGCTCTTTTACGGTCAGGTTGTAAAGGAGCTCGCGATGGACCCAGAGGTCCTTGAGCCTATCTATCATCTCTTGAGGTTTTCAGTAGTCCTGCCCTTTTTCCCTTGAATGACCGCTAAATTCTACCAGAACGCCCCCGGTGCCGCCCCGCCCGGACAGGCTCGGATCGCGGCCAGATAAGGTTTACGAGATTGCCCGCGAAGGCTGGACATGGGCTTGTTCTGCTGTCACAGCCGTGCGGTATGCTTGCCCTGGTGGGCCCGTCGTCCAATGGGAGGATGCCCGCCTCGTCACGTGGGAGATGGGGGTTCGATTCCCCCCGGGTCCACTCGCCTCTCCCGCGTTGACAGGGCATCCTCACCGTGACGATAATGGTTTCAGACGAGGCGGGCATGGATCGGGCCCCGGGAGACCGGGGCCTTTCCTGTTCACCCTTCAGATGCGACGTCAGTCACCGGAGCTTCGGCCCTCTTCTGGCGTCTCCTGTACAACCAGATGCCGAGCAGCACCAGGAAGTAGAGCGCGAGCGCGCCCAGCGCGGCCAGGGAGATTGCGGCCCCGTTCCTCACGCTCTCCGGGCGGAAGCGGAACTCGACCGTCCGCTGGCCACCTTCGAGCAGGACACCCCTGAACATCAGGTTTGTCTGGAGGACCTCCCTCTTCCTCCCGTCCACGTAGACTTCCCATCCGGGGTAGAACACCTCTGAGACCACCAGGAGACCGTTGCAGGAGGGGTCGACCTCGAGAGTCAGGTGATGCGGCGAACTGGAAGCGACGCGCACTTCGCCTTTGATCGCCTTCAAGACGTCTCTTGGCATCAACATCTGGAACTCTCCGTCGGTCTCTGCCGGGGCAGCCGCCGGATAAACGACACCCGCGGTCTCTCGCAGCCCCGCTGCGAAGTTCACGCGGGAAAGCTGCCTCAAGTAGTCATATACATCATCGTTGTCGAGGAATGCGTAGGCGTCGCTCATCCACGCCCTGGGCATCGCGGTCAGGTTCCTGTACACGAAGACGTTGCCGAATGAACCGATGAGCTCGAACTTGCCCTCGGCGAGTATCGGGGCGATGCGCCTGCGCGTGAGGAAGTAAGTGTCGTTCATAACGTCGAGCAGTTCCGAGCGCAGGCCCCCCTCGTAGAACAGTCCCACCTGCACCCCGGGAGCCTGCTGGGGGACGATGAGCCCCCGGTAGTCGTAGAACGTCTCGAGCACAAGCGAGTCGTCACCGGTGGCCTTCTCAAGGCCGTAGATGGGCCCGTTGTCCAGGGACGGGTACATGGTGTTGGCGTCCGTCTCGACCCTGAACTCACCGGGCTGAGCGGCCACGTAGCGCGACGCCTCCTTGTCGCCGTAGAGGTCGTCAGGATCCACCTCGACGAATATCCAGAGCGTGTTCATCACTATGAGGTCCACCGCGACCAGCGCCACCAGGCCCGCGGTGAGCCAGACCTTACCGTTTGCGCGCGAGCGCGCTATGAACAGCAGGAGGACCAGCCCGCCCACCAGCAGGAGCGGCGAGACCAGGCTCAACAGCGCGGTGCTGTTCGCCGCGCGAAGCCTCGACCCCCTCAGCAGGACGAACGCGGCAAGGCCAGCCGCGAGCAGGGCGACCGCGCCCGCGACGGCGCCCGCGGTCTTGAGCGCGCTGCGATAGCGCTCGGGGCTCTCCTCGAGCGCGGTGACCAGGTGGTCCGCGCCGAGCCCGGCCAGGAGCGCCGAGGCGAACCCGAACATCACCAGCACCCGCGCGGGGTCGCGGAACCGGTTGACGAATATCCCCAGCTTGAAGAGGGCTGTCCAGAGGTAACCCCCCGGCCCGAGGGCGAGCAGGAGTGAGATCAGGAGCGTTATCCAGAGGAAGACGGCCAGAGCCCGCGGCTTCTTCAGGAGGGCGACCACGCCCAGGGCTCCCCCCACCACGCCGGCGTAGCCGTACGTCTCCCACATCAGCCACCCGCCGGTGTACTGGCCCAGGGAGCCGCCGAAGAAGTGCGGGAAGACCAGGTTGACGGCCTGCCACCTGGGCAGGCTCGCGGTGATCGCCACGTCGTAAGGTACCCTGGACCGCGTCGAGAGCCCGATGAGCTCCCATGTCGGCACGAGCTGCGCCGCCGCGAGCGCCGCGGCCACCGCCACCGCCGCGGCCAGGGCCCCGAGGCCGAAGAGCGGCCCGGCGGCCTCCTCACCCCTGAAGTGCTGCACCGACATGAGCACGACGAGCCCCAGCAGGACGGCGCACAGGTAGAAGATCGACTGCACGTGGCCGGCCGTGAGGGCGATGCCCATGGCGGCGCCGGCAAGGACGGCGTAGTAGAACTTCCGCCGGGTCAGGGCGCGGTTGAAGAGCAGGAAGACCAGCGGTATCCACGCCGCCGCGCTGTGCTGGTTGATGTGCCCGGCGTGCGCGGCCATGAACCCGCACAGCATGAACGTGAGCGCCGATACCGCGGCCCCGGCGCGGCCCATCTTCAGGTCTCGCGCCAGGATGTAGGTGAACACACCCGCGAGGTAGAAGTGGAAGACCACGAACGCGCACTGGGCCTTGAGAGGGAAATCGGCGCCGGCGAACCCGTAGACGCCGACCATGAGCAGGTTGACCGGGTACAGGAGCGCGGTCTGATAGGAAGCGAAGAACGGTTGGCCGGACAGGATGTAGGGGCTCCAGAGGGGGAACGTGCCCCCGGCTATGGAGTTCACCTCGTACACCCTCGCGGGGTAGAACTGGCGGATGAAATCGAGCTCCACCCCGAACGACCAGTTGCGCTGGAAAAGGACCCGGGCGAAAACGATCGCAACGAGGCCCAGCAGCCCGGCGATCATCAACCAGTCGGCGGAGCCCCAGCGATTCTCCCGGCTCACGGCCCCGCCCGCTTCTTGAGGATCAGCACCCCGTCTCGATCGAAGACCGGCTCGTATTCGCCGCCTGCCTCCAGGCGCCTGACGACGTTCCTGTAGTACCTGCCGTCCTCCGGCAGGGGCAGCTTGGAGGTCCCCCTGTCGAGGGCCACGTACTCGACGCCCGGGACCGGCGCTCCCGGCCGCGGCTCGCCCTTCACCCAGGACCTGAATGAGTACGGGAACGTTATCCTCATGCCCTCTTTATCGAGTGTCAGGACGAACGAGCGGTCGACCAGGGAGGAGAACGGGTCAGGGAACCTGTAGGCCCTGTTGCGCTCCGCCAGGTGCGCGAGGAGGAACACCTGCGCCGAGACCGAGGCGTCGTCCGGTATGAGCGAGAGCCCCTCCCGGATCGTCTCGACGTGCGCGTCGGAGGTGTAAGCGCTGGTCCTCCACCCGCCGGAGAGGGGGCTCGGGCCGTAGTATATGTTCGCGCCCACCACGCAGAGCACCATTATGACGGCAACTGCCCCGACGGCCTTTCCGGCCCTGGGGCTCCCCTCGGCCCAGGTCTTGAGCCGCCTCAGCCCGAATACGACCGCTATGAAGACGAACGGGATAATGGCCGCCGTGTACTGGAAAGCTATCGTGTGCTGCGGCTCGAAGTCGCTCACCATGTTTATAAGGAACGCGGGAATGGCGGGCAGCAGGAACACGGGCGCGAAGAGGCACAGGAACGCCACCGGTAGCAGCAGGTCGAACACGTATCGCAGGTTCTGGCGGGTCGCCAGTATGTTGAAGGTGCGCAGGGGATGCAGGACCATGTTCTTGAGGGCCTCGCTCGGTGTCTGGCCGAACTGCCCCAGGCGACCCGAGTACTGGTACCCGGCCGGCGAGAACGCCGGGAGAAGCACCAGGACCGCGAGCAGGAAGTAGACGAACGAGCCTATCGCCACTATCTTGCCGGCTCGCCTGTCGTACAGGAAGTAGACGACGATGCCCAGCACCAGCACCGCCAGGACCATGTCCTCCTTGCAGAAAGCGGCTCCCGCGCAGCAGGCGTAGAACCAGCCGTACTTCTTCCGTTCTATGGCCAGGAAAGCGAAGAGAAGAAACGTCAGGCCGAGCGCCTCCGGGTGGAAGTCGAAGAGGTTCAGGTACTGGAGCGCCGGGTACGTCAGGTAGGCGGCCGCCACCGCCACCGCCACCGGACGGCTTCCCACCTTGTCCCTGGCCAGCAGGTAGAGCGGGAGAGCCCCGAGGGCGAGCACGGCGGTCTGCACGGTGAGAAGCGCCGGCACGTTCCCCCTTACCCAGTAGAGGGGGACCAGCAGGACCAGTATCGGGGCGAAGTGGTCGCCGTAGAGGTTCATCCCCCTTATCGTGCTCACCGGCGCCTGGAAGCGCGACATCTTCCAGACGACCTGGCTGAAGATGGCGGTGTCCAGGTTGGAGGCGCGGAAGTTGGCGTACCTCATGATGCAGAGGGTGGTGAACAGGGCGGCGTACGCCGCCATGATTATGAAGACCAGGATGAGTACCCGGTCGAACTCTTTCTTCTCTTTTGCGGGCGCGTCCGGCCGTTCGGCCCCATGCACCGTCTGGGCGGTTTGCTCCATCAAATATGTTTTCTTCCAAGGCCGCCCGTATACCTCGAAACGCAACATCGGGGTCAGGTCACTTTGTTGCGCTTCCTGTCGGCAATCGTTCCGGGCTCTCGAAACGCAACAAAGTGACCTGACCCCGATGTTGCGCCAAACGGGTGCCCTAGCGGGTGGGTATCTCGAAAACGCCTATGTCCACCTCGTGCGGCTGCGGGAGCGCGTAATCCTCGTTGAACAGGGCGACGAGCTTCAGCCGGTCCACCTCGGCCTGGGTCAGGCCCATGTCCGCGAACCTCACGGCGAAGATCGGGGGAAGCTCCGGCCCGACCACAAGGTCGACGGGTCTGGGCTGGGAGTCCTTGCCGACGACGAGATACCTGACGCCGGCCGCGGAGAGCTTGTCGAGCAGCCCGGGGGCCTTGTAGTCTGCGTCCTCTATCGGGTCGCCGGACGGGACGGGCTGCACATAGTAGAGCGGGCCGTCGTAGGCGTAGCTCAGGTCGGGCCCGAAGTCGGAGGCGACCTTCTGGCCATCCTTGACGTTGTCTTCCAGCCACTCAGCTATCTTGAAGAGCGCCTTTCCGCCGTAGTCGTCTGAGAGCTCGCTGGAGTGCAGCCTGATGACCGCCCTCCCCCGGTCGATCTCGTGGCCGATGGTGTAGGCGAAACCGCCGGCCAGGGCGACGATGACGACAGCGAACAGCACGACCGCGGTCCCCCGGAGCAGGGCCGCCCCGGCCGAGCCGATCTTCCCGGAGATCTGCTCTCTCTTGTCCCATGTGAGCTTCATCGCCCTGTAGGAGAGCTCTCCCGTCTGCTGGAAGAAGTAGCCCGCCAGGAGGGCTATGGCGGGTATCGCCGGGACCATGTACCTCTCATACGTCCAGTACCAGAAGATGTGGAAGCCGACGAACATGGCGATCCAGCCGAATAGTATGAGGAAGGCCTTCCACTTCCGGATGAGCGCGAGCGCCGCGCCGAGGTAGGCGAGGCCCATCACGAGCTTGTCGAGGGTGGCCGACCAACCGTACGTCTTGACGCGGGTCCGGAGCACCCCTATGGTGAGCGGGCTCTTGTGCTTCGTATAGACGTCGGAGTACTTCGTCAGGTGGCCCGTGGTTATGAGGTTCCGCAGCAGGAATATCCCGAACGGGAGCCCGACCAGTGCGAGCTCCACCGGGACCTCCCAGAGCGATATCTCCGCGTCCTTCCAGTAGAGCAGCAGGATGAGCGCGAGCAGAGGGAAGAGCAGCAGCCCCTGGACCCGTGTCAGGAGCGCGAACCCCCCGACCGCCGCCCCGCCCAGCCTGCGGGCGCGCGATCCCCGCGCGCAGCCCGACAGCCAGAGGTAGACAGCCGCCGTAAACCCAAGCGTGAAGAGGCCCTCCGCCATCGGCAGGCAGGCCCACTTGAGGAACGCGGGCTGGAACGTGAGGACCGCGGCCCCGAGGACGCCGGCCACCCGGCCGAACAGCTCCTTCCCGATGAGGAAGGTGAACAGGATTGCGAATACCGCGCCGAGGATGGAGATATGGCCCGCCGCAACCGCCATGTCCTTTATGACAAGCGAGGCGAGCATTATCAGGAAGGAGTACCCCGGCGGGTAGAGAGTGTACGCGGACCCCCGCACGGTGTACCCCAGGCCGCTCTTCATGGAACGCGCCAGGACCATGTAGTAGTAGCTGTCGGTGGTGTACTCGTTGTGCAGGTAGAAGTAATGGCGCAGCAGCAGGAACGCTGTGACCATGAGGCCCGCCACCAGAACCAGCGGGACCACCGTCCGGGCGACCTCGTACGCCTTCTGGACCCTGGGGTCCCGCGCACGGAAGCCCCCGTCCTCCCCGTTGCCCCGCTCGGGGCCGCCCGGGGCGCTCAAGTGCCGTGGCCCTCTATGCGGCTGCGGAGCGGTGCCTGCGACATCTGTTATCCATGCTCCCTGTCAGACTTCGAGACCCGGATTTGAAGGGTCCGGCCCGGTCGGACCGGCGCGTCCCCGGGGTACGGTATCAGTGCAAAGAATATTACAACGGCCGGCGGGCGGTCACCTGCCGGGAGCTGGTCCACCGGTTTTCACTCTCATGGTATAGTGTCGGAGTCCGGGCCCTGGCCAGGAAGCGGGTGGTCATCGAGGATGAGAAGAATACTGCTGGTGGTGCCGATAAACAGGAGCTACGTCGTGATGCCTCCCCTGGGCCTGGGGTACCTGGCAACCGTCGCCAGGGAAGCGGGCTGCGACCCTGACATCCTGGACTGCCTGAAGCGCGGGTTAGATTTCGAGCAGTTCGAAAAGTACGTCGCCGTGAACCCGGCGGACATCTACGGCCTCAGCATGATGACCTACGACTTCACCCCGGCGAAGGAGCACATCAGGATAATCAGGAAGCATTCCCCCGACAGCGTGATACTGCTGGGCGGCGCCCATCCGAGCGGCGATTACGAGAACATCCTCGCCGACTTCCCGGAGGCCGACTTCGCGTTCCGCGGCGAAGCCGAGCTCGGCTTCAGAATGCTCCTGGACGAGCTTGGCAAGGACGAGCGGACGCGGGATTACGGCAGGATTCCGAACCTCGTCTACAGGAACGGGGGCGAGGTAAGGACCGGGCGGTGGGGAGTGGTGGACAACCCGGATGACATAAGCTTCCCTGCGTGGGACCTGATGGACCCCAGGACCTACCCCGAGGCCCCCCACGGCGGCTTTGCCAGGGGGTTCCCGGTGGCGCCCACCATCATCACGCGGGGCTGCCCTTTCAAGTGCACGTTCTGCTCGGGCAAGACGGTGACCGGTAACGTGGTGCGCAAGAGATCCATAAAGAACGTGATGGAAGAGGTCAGGTTCCTGGTTCGCGAGTACGGGGTAAGGGAGATCCACATCGAGGACGAGAACTTCACCATGCACAAAGGCCTGGTAATGGAGTTCTGCGAGAGCCTCATAAGCGAGAAGCTGGACCTGTCCTGGGCTTGTCCGTCGGGCGTCCGGCTCGACACCCTCGATGCGGAGATGCTCTCCGCCATGAAGGAGTCCGGGTGCTACTCGCTTGCGGTGGGAATCGAGTTCGGGACCGACCGGATACACGAGCTGACCAAGAAGCGGCTGACCCTCGAGACGATAGTGAAGCAGCTCGACCTCCTGGGCCGGTATGACATAAAGACGACCGGCTTTTTCCTCATGGGGATCCCGGGCGAGACGAAAGAGGACATGCTCGAGACCATCAGGTTCGCCAGGAAGGTCAGGATAGACCGCGCGCAGTTCAACAACTTCATGCCGCTGCCCGGGTCGGAGATCTACGACGAGCTCAGGAGCAGGGGCGAGCTCGATTCCATCGACCCCGACCACTTCTTCGTCCACGACGTGGGCTACGTCCCGGAGGGCATGACCAGGCGGGAGATAAAGAACCTGCAGCGGAGGGCGTACCTGCGCTTCTACCTGCGCCCGAGGATAATCTTCGGCCTGCTGAGGGACATAAAGACGCCGCGCCACTTCTACCTGCTGATGAAGCGCTTCGTCGACGGCCTGAGTTGATAGTAAGGAGCGGGAGACTGGGCCCGTTCAATGTGTCCCAACCCACCAGGGCTCCCCGCAGGTTTGAATCACAGCAGTTAACAGTAGCTTTCAATAATATTATTATGAATCACCACGCACAGCTTTGGGATGAGTTTCCGGCTCGACCTGTTAATATTGAGACTGTTTGTAATATATTGTTTACTACTGACCACTGTTGTGATTCAAACCTGCGGGGAGCACGGGGGAGCGCACATTCTCAACTACGCGAGCCGCTCCAGCATTCTTGAGGCGATGCGGTCCCAGGACAGCTCGCTCCGGACCCGCTCGGAGGCGGCCAGCGCCGCGCGGCGCGCTTCAGGAGCGCCCTCATACACCTCGCGCATGGCGCTCCTGAGCCTGCCGTAGTATGGGTCCGCCCAGGTCAGCCCCGGCTCGGGCGCCGGCGCCTTAACGCTCTCCACCCCTCTGACAGCCTCCCCGTCCACGAGTTCGCCGGCGCAGCCCCAGTCGGTCGCCACCACCGGCACCCCGCAGGCGAGCGCTTCGGCGACCTCCGGCGCCGGCCCGGCGCTCCTGCCGGCGTGCACAAGGCAGTCCGCGGAGCGGTACAGCACCCCGGACTGGTAGGCCGGCACGTCGTGGTCCATGACGAACACCACCGGCGCGCGGTCGAACGGCAGGCCCATCGCCTCCACCGCCTCCTCCACCTCCGCCCCGGGGGCGGGCGATGTGACCTTCAGCACCAGGACCGCCTTCTCGTCGAGTGAGAACTCGTCGGTAAACGCCTTGATAAGGGCCTCCCAGGCGACCTCGGGGCCCCACTCGACGCAGGACAGGAACGCGAACCTGCCCTCCAGGGGATACCCCTTGATGCCCGGGTGGAAGTAATCCGGGTCGACGCCCAGGGGCATCACCGCGACCTCCTTCTTCACCCCGGAGGCCAGGGCCGCCTCGCGCTGGGACTCACCCGGCACCCATATCTCGTCCAGCCGGTTCATCTCCTTGACCCACTCGGGCTTGAACCGGTCGTAAGGTGTGAAGACAAAGCCGACGTTGCGGGCGCCGTCGGCCCGCTCGAGCATGTCGGCCGGGCCGAAGAGGACCTGCGGCCGGTCACGGTCGCGCCCGCGGTTCTTCATGTCATTGATGCGGAAGTCCGCCAGCTCCGCCCTCTCGGCGCCCTCGAGGAACCCGAGGTTCACGTCCACCGCGGCGCGGTCGAACGCCCACAGCAGCTTGGCGCTCGCCCTGGAGTAAACGTCCTCCCCGGAGATGTAGGAGTGCCAGGTCAGCCTGCGGGTATAGCGCCCGTCTATTGCGTCCTTCCACTTGGAGAGAAAGACCTCCCTGGAGCGGCGGAACGTCCCGGAGAAGTCCATGCGGTTGAGATCGGTGGACGCATTCTCCAGGTGTTTCACGGTAGCGCCCCCGCACCGCATGACCCGGTAGCCGGCCCGGCGCGCCTTCATGCAGTAGTCGGTGTCCTCGAAGTAGGAGAAGTACTCCTCGTCGAGAGGCCCCACCTCGTCTATCAGTTCGCGCTTGATGTAGGCGCAGGCGAAGATGACCCCCTCGACCTCGGCGTCGCCGGTGTACTGGTTGATGTCCCTCTCGTCGCCCGGGTACTCCTGCCCCCAGTAGCTCGGAACGGGCATGTAGGTGCCGGCGTGCACCAGGTCGCCCTCGGCGTTCACCAGCCGGCAGCCCACCACCCCGATGTCGGGCGCGGAGTAAGCCGTCTCCTGCATGCGCTCCAGCCAGTCGCCCTGGACCATCTCGGTGTCGTTGTTGAGGAGCACGACGTCCGTGTCGCAGGCCGTTATCCCCGCGTTGTTCCCCTTGACGAACCCGACGTTCTCGGCGTTCCCGATGACGGTTATGCCTTCGACCCCCCGCAGGTACTCCAGTGTGCCGTCGGTGCTCGCGTTGTCGACCGCGATCACGCGGAAGTCGGGGTGGGTGGTGCGCTCGAGCACCGAGGAAACGCAGGCGCGCGTCACGTCGAGGCCGTTCCACGAGAGCACTATCACGGTGACGGGCCGGGTTGCTTCTGCCACTACCGCTCCTCCCCCTTCTCCAGCCTGTCCAGCCTCTCCTCGAGCGCGCGGATGCGCTCGTCCGCCTCGGATTTCTCGAGCTCCGCTACGCGGCCGGAGACCTCATCCAGGTTGTTGGCGAGGTCGTGCAGCGTGCGGGTGACCAGCATGTTGAACTTTCGCACCTGGTGGACGATGGGGTTGATGTACCAGCGCAGGCCCGAGCGCGCCGCCCGCTTGAACGCCACCACCAGCCTGCCCACCAGCCGGCGCCGCGAGCCGAGCTCGAACTCCGGGTCTATCTCCCAGTTCCTCGAGACCATGTCCAGGTTGACGACCAGGGTCTTCGAGTAGGGAGGGTAAAGAAAGGCCAGGTTGGGCGAGGCCACCCTCTGCTCCTTCCAGAACTCCGCGAGGAGGGTGTCGGGCGCCGCTACCGCGCGGTTCACCTCCTCCATCACCACGTCGACGTCAACGCCTTTTGCCTGCATCGTCCCTCGCTTTCACACCGGGGTCAGGTCGTTTTGTTGCATACGCCGCCCCCCACCGGGTCAATCCACTCGAAATGCAACCAAACGACCTGACCCCGGTGTGCATGTCAGCCTTCCGGGTAGTAGAAGGACACATCGGGCAGTTCGATCTTTTCCAGGTTGGAGAACGAGTACTCCAGGCTGCCGGCCTGGATGCGCAGGATCATGTCCGTCACCTGGTCGTTGACCGGCGTCGGCACGCTGGCCTCAGATGACTTCTCTGAGAGGTAGCCGTTGAGCGCGCCGACCTCGCTCGGCAGCCCCCTCATGATGTCCTGGAGCATGCTGCCCACGATGCCCCTGTGGGGCGTGTATATCATCTTGAGCACGTTGCGGGCGTTCTCGACGCTCTCCTTCGTGATGTCCAGCATCACTACCGGGTTGAGCCCCTGCAGCGGCTCCATCGTGATGCCCAGGCCCTGCGCAGTCCTGATGGTCTCGAGCATGACGCAGAGGGCCGCGTCAGACGCCCCGTCGTCGTCGATGATGTCACCGTAGTTGCAGCCGAGCACCGTCGAGAGGCCGGACATCGCCACGTTCACCAGGAGCTTGCTCCAGCGCACGCCGACGAGGTTCATCGTTATCTCGGCCTTCCCGGCGCTGTCGAGGACCTCCTTCAGGTTCCCCAGGCGCTCCGTCACCGAGCCGTCGAGCTCGCCGATGTCGTAGGTCATCTTGTCCGGCTCGGTCGTTAGCTCCGAGACGCCCGGCCCTTTCCAGGTGGCCCCCCAGCCGACCGCGCCGCCCAGTGTCCGCTCCCTGCCGATGAAGGAGGCGACCCTCTCCTCCGGCACCCCGTTCTGGAGCGTCACCAGCATGCTGTTCTCGTCCATGTGCTCGCGCGCCTGGGGGAGCGCGACCTCGTCGTACGTGGCCTTGGCCAGGTAGACGACCAGGTCGTAGACTCCGTCCATCCTGTCCGGTGTTATCGCCCGGACCGGCGTTACCAGCTCCATGCACCCGACGACTTTCGCTCCGTCGGCGTTGAGTGCGTTCACGTGCTCCTCGTTGGCGTCGACGAGCACCACGTCCAGCCCCGCCTTCGAGAGAAGGGCACCGGCTATGGTGCCCAGTGAGCCCGCTCCCATCACCGCTGTTCTCATGTCTTGTGTTCCTTTCGCTATTGGAACTGTCTTTGAAGCGCAGCCCGCTCGCCGTCAGCCGCGAGGCCCGCTACGCGTGAGTTCCTCGTAGACTCCCTTTACCACGCGGTACTTGCTGTCCCAGGTGAACTCGGCGAGCACCCTCTCGCGGCCCGCCCGGCCCAGCGCGCTCGCGTATTCGCTGTCCCGGAGCAGGCTTCTTATGGACAGGGCGAGCTCCTTGGAGTCGGCGAACGGGACCAGCAGCCCGTCCACCCCGTCGCGCACGAGACCCGGGATGCCGCCCGCGCGGGCCCCGACTACCGGCTTGCCGTAGAACCACGCCTCCAGGAAGACTATCCCGAAGGAGTCGGAGCGCGACGGAAGGACCAGCAGGTCGCATGCGTCGAGCAGGTCCAGCTTCTCCCTGTCCGGGATGAAATCGAGCAACAGGCATTTCGAGCGTATCTTCTCCGGGAGCTTCTCGTGGAAGCGCCGGAAGTCCTCGATGTCGGTGCCCGCGAGCACCAGGGTCGAGGGGTCCCCGCCCTTCCAGAGGGACTCCATCGCTTCGACCAGGGTGAACGTGCCCTTGTCATACGTCCGCGGCCCGATGTAGCAGACAATCGGGCCTATCACCCCGTGCCGGCGGCGGAACCTCTCTCCCTTCCCCCCCACGAGTTCGCCGGGGTTTATGCCCATTCCCAGCAGGACCATCTTCTCCACGGGGTAGCCCGCGCCGGCCAGGAAGTCACGCTCTATGTCGGTCTGCACGAACACGCGGTCGCAGCTCTTCACCAGCTCCAGCTGGTGCGGCCTCGTGTAATGCCTCCGCACGTCGTCGCTGCCGCTTTCCCCGAGGTGGAAGAACGGCGACATCACCAGCGGGATGCCCTGCCGGGCCGCCACCCTGTACGCCGTGTAGAGAATCGAGTCGTAAGGAAGCGCGGTCGCGTGGACTATGTCGAAGGGCTCCGGGCTCCATATCCGGCGCAGCATCCCCGGGACCAGCGGTGACGGGAAAGAGAAGAGGCTCTTCGCCGTGAGTCCCGGCGCCTTCCCGAGCACCCGGAGCGCCTGGGCGTGCTTGGGCAGCCTCCTGACGTCGAACCGGTGTACCTCGACCCCGTTGTGGACTTCGCAGGGCCTGTCGATGCGCTCCTTCCCCGGCAGCCAGTAGTGCTGTATGTCAATCGCGTCCGTGGTATAGACGGTGACCTCGTCTCCGTCCGACACCAGCCGCTCTGAGAGCTCGATGAAGAACTTCTCGGAGCCCCCGCGGGCCGGCCAGTAGCGGTGGATGACGTGCAGGCACCTCATCGGGGCCCCCTGCGGGGGGTCGCGGGCTCCAATATCCTGTCGGCGACCGCGCGGCGGTCGGTGACGTCCAGGTCGAGGTGGTGAGCGATCATCTCGTGGGTCTTGCCGGAAGCGCGCAATATCTCGGTGCCAAGCTGGCCGCTGCTGCCCGTGAGGAGGATTTTCATAGCCTCGAATCTAACCTCGGGATGCTGTCGTAACCTCGAATCAGTCTACCATAATGAGTTTTTCGTCCCCCCCGCGCGGCGGCCTGCAAGAGGAGCCCCCTTCGGGTATAATCCTTGTGCCGCCCGCGCGGCACCCCGGCCCCCGATCCGGAGGTACTCTTGGCACCCGAATTCAAGCTGGAAGGCGAAGGCGTAGACACGGCCGCCCTGGAAGAGGAACTCTCGCGCAGGGTGGCGGACAGGCGCAGGGCCGGCGTGTACACACACGAGGTCGAGGCCGCGCTCGCCGAGCGGCTCCCCGAAGAGGAGGACCCATCCTCGCTTCCCCCGATAGCCGCACTGGACTACGCCGCGACGAGGGCCGGCGCGAGCTGGGAGGTCTCCGCGGCGTACCCGGTCGAGACAGAGAAGCGGTTGATCCGTCCGCTGGTCATCTTCGCCAAGCGCATCGCCCGCGTCTGGGCCCGCGTGGCGGTGGGCCCGATACAGCGGGAGCAGACGGCGTTCAACCGCCACGTCGCCTGCGCCCTGGAGGCGCTGAAGAGGCAGGCAGTGGCGGAGAGGGCTGAAGCCCTGGCCGACGAGGCCGACCTGGCGGCCCTCGCGGGGGCCATGGTCGCCGGGGACGAAGCGGAAGCGATGGCGGGTGCCGTATCGGACGCCCTCGCGGACGCTCATGCGGTCACGGCGGTCGGGCCGTGCCATCCCGGCCTGCTCGAGGCGCTCGAAGCCGACGGCAGGTCAGTGCACCGTGTCTCGCCGCCCACCTCCTGGGACACGGGCGGCCCCTCCACCGGCACGGGGCCCGAGGCGTTCCTGTCCCAGGCGGCCGAGCGCAGCATCGGCGCGGTCCTTGTCTGCGAGCTCGCGTTCTGGCTCAGGCCGGAAGCGCTCATCAGGATAGCGCGGCGCTCCTACCTCGCACTCGAGGCCGGTGGCCGGGCGGTATTCGCGGTGCACGGTTTCGCGGCCGGCGCACCGGCGCCCGCCTGGTGCTCTCCCGAGGTGGTGGCTGCGGCAATGGAACTCGCCGGATTCATCGACATTGCGCCGACCGTGCTCGAAAGCGGCGGGCCCCCCGGGTTCGTGGTGTCGGCCGGGAAACGTTGACCGGAGCCACCTTGCCGGCCGCGAGCGCCCCAGGATTCCACCCGGCCTTCGTCGTCCCCCGCTACGGAGAGGAAGTAGTAGGCGGCGCCGAGGACCTCGCGCGCAGGACGGCAGAGGAGCTCTCCGGCCGCGGCTGCCGCGTGAGCGTCCTCACCACCCGCGCCCTAGACCACCACACCTGGCGCGACCATTATCCCCCAGGGACCTCGGACCTGAACGGCGTGGAGGTCACGAGGTTCGACGCGCGGACCCGCCTGGGCGAGCCGCGCGTGCAGAGGGTGCTCGAGGCGCTCGCGGGGGGCGAGCAGGTATCGGAGGCCGAGCAGCTGCTGTGGCTCGAGGGCGTGGTGACCAGCCAGGCCCTCTTCGAGCACCTGCAGGGGAACGGGGACTCCTACTCTCACCTGGTGTTCCTCCCGTACCTCTTCGGCACAACGTACTTCGGCTCGCGGATACACCCCGGGCGCTCATGGATAGTCCCGTGCCTGCACGACGAGCCCTATGCCCACCAGACGCTCATCCGGCGAATGCTGCTCGGTGTCAACGGGCTGATGTTCAACAGCCCCGGCGAGAAGCGCCTGGCGTCCCGGCTCCTCGAAGTCGAAGACCCCGGGCCGGTCGTGGGCATGGGATTCCGGCCGCGGGCGGGAGACCCTGCCGCTTTCCGCGACCGCACCAGCGTTCGCGGCGACTTCGTCCTTTACGCCGGCAGGAGGGAGGAGGGCAAGAACACGCCGCTGCTCGTAGACTACTTCCGCCGGTTCCTGGCCCAGAACCCCGGGAAGGCTTCACTCGTGCTCATGGGCGCGGGCGACGTCAGGGTCCCGCCCGACGCCTCGCATGCAGTATTCGACCTGGGCCGCGTGAGCGAGCGCCACAAGTGGGACGGCTACGCCGCCGCGAGCGTATTCTGCCAGCCCTCGGTGAACGAGAGCCTCTCGATCGTGCTCCTCGAGTCGTGGCTGGCGGGCGCGCCGGCGCTGGTCCACCGCGACTGCGACGTGACGAGCGAGCACGCGCGCTCCAGCGGCGGGGGACTGACGTTCGGCGACTACCCGGAGTTCGCCGAAGCGCTGCTGATGCTCCTCGGCGACCGGGACCTCGCAAAAGGCATGGGCGAGGCGGGAAGGCGGTACGTCGAGGAAGAGTATAATTGGGATTCGGTCATCGAGCGCCTGCTCGGGGCACTGGGAGTGACACTGCATTGAGAGTAACCCAGCTCTGCGCGCGAATAGAGTTCGGCGACGCGGTCAGCAACCACGTCCTCGAGATCGACAGGGCCCTCGCCTCGTGGGGCCTCGAGACCTCGGTCTACGCGAACACCCTGGACACGTTCGGTCTCCAGCGCGCCCGCCCGGACACCGGGTACGACCCGTCCGCGGCCTCCGGGGACGACGTCCTCATGTACCATTACTCGCTGTTCTGTCCCAACTACGAGCAGTACATGCAGGCCCCCTGCAAGCGTATCCTCATCTACCACAACATCACCCCGCCCGAGTACTTCGCCGCCTACGACAAGGGCGTGGCGGAGTTCTGCAGGATGGGGCGGGAGCTGCTGGGGCGGCTGAACGTCTGCGACCTCGCGCTCGGCGACTCCGAGTACAACCGCCTGGAGCTCATCGACAGCGGGTTCTCCCCGGGGGCCACGGGAGTGCTCCCGATATTCGTGGATTACGAGGGCCTGAAGGCGAAGCGAAGCGGGAGCGGGCCGATGGCCGCCTACGGGCGTTCGTTCAAGGTGCTCTTCGTGGGCAGGGCCGTGCCCAACAAGCGCATCGAGGACGTCCTGAGGGCGTTCTTCTACTACAACCGGTGCGTGAACTCCGACTCCCACCTGTTCCTGGTGGGCCCCTCCTGGGTGGACAGGTACGACGCCCAGCTGAGGTGGCTCCTCGACTCGTTCGGGCTCTGGGGCAACGTGCACTTCACCGGGCGCGTCAGCGACCCTGACCTCGCGTCCTGCTACTCCGGGGCGGACGTCTTCCTCTCGATGAGCGAGCACGAGGGGTTCGCCGTGCCGCTGGTCGAGAGCATGGCGTTCGACCTGCCGGTGGTGGCCTACTCCTCGACCGCGATCCCGTACACCCTCGAGGGCGCCGGGATCGCCTTCGGGCGAAAGGACTTCCCGATGGTGGGCGAGCTCCTCGAGCAGGTGCGGACCGAGGAGGGCCTGAGGGATTCAATGCTCGCCTCCCAGCGCGCGCGGCTCGAGAGCTTCTCCCCCGGGGCGGTCCGCTCGAGCCTCCGGGAAGCGCTCGAGCGTGTCGCGGGGGGACTCGGGTGACGGGCGGCGATCAGGCGCCGTCCACACAGGCGGTCGAGGTCGAGGTCCCGGGAGGCGGTGGTCTCGAGGTCTCCATCTGGACTCCCGCGGGAGAGCGCCTGGGGTCCTGGAGCTTCCCGGAAGCGCCGCCGGGCGACGCGACGGTCCTGGTGGACTGGCGGGCCGACGGGCCCGGGGTGCTGACCCTCGAGACACCCGGCGCCCTGCTGTCCCCCGCCGGCGGAGAGCGCGACACCGGGGTCGTGGTGAGGCCCGATATGGAGCTGCGGCTCAAAGCCGGGGGCGTGTCCCGCACTCTGGCGGTCCACGTGAGCGACACCGCGGCCCTGGAGAAGTACTACCAGCAGGAGTCCCACCAGGACGAGTACGTCGTCGAGCACCCGTTCTTCCACGCGTTCCACGAGGCGCGCCTTCGCACCCTTGGGGCCATCTTCAGGAAGTACATCAGCCCCGGCAGCAGGGTCCTCGACGTGGGCTCCGGGTACAGCATCTTCTTCCTTATCACGACGGACTGGCCTTACGACATGACGTGCTGCGACCTCGACTCCGCCGCGATGGATAAGATGCGCGGACTGGTGCCGGGCTGGGAATGGGTGGTGGCGGACGCGGCGGACCTCCCGTGGGACGACGCCTCCTTCGACGCGGTATACGCCGGCGAGATAATCGAACACGTGCCGGATACCGGCGCGGCCCTCGCCGAGTGGAGGCGGGTGCTGGCCCCCGGCGGGACCCTCATCCTCTCGACGCCCAACCGGGACCGCCTTCTCGCGCGAGCCAACAGGAGTGAGATACCGGTCCACCCGGAGCACGTCCGCGAGATGAACCTCCCCGAGCTGCGCGGGGCCCTCTCTTCGCACGGGTTCGAGGTCCTCAGGACGACCGGCATATACCTGGAGCTCGCGCTCAACTGGTACAGGCCCCCCGGCCTGCGGGTGGACATGCTGGTCTCGCTCGCCGGCGAGCCCCGGCACAAGCCCCTTTACAGGCCCTTCATGTGGATGGGGAGGCTCGCTCCCCGTCGGGCTTTCGACCTGGTGGCGGTATGCAGGAGGAAGTGAAAGGCCGCGGGCCGGCCGGCAGGGCCGTCAGGGACGGCGCCGCGCGCGCCGCCTCCGCCTGGACGCGGCTTCCCGGCCGCACCAGGGTGGGGATTCTGATATTCCTCGGCTGCCTGCTCGCCTACAGCCTGGTGCTGTTCCTGGTGCCCCGCTACAAGGGTGCGACCACCGCCCAGGGAGACGAGCCGCACTACCTGCTCGTAGCCGAGAGCATAATCCGCGACGGCGACGTCTTCCTCACGAACAACTACCAGGCGAAGCAGTACCGGCCGTACTTCGAGTCCGACGAGATAATGTGGCACGTGACCAACGGCCGCGGCGGGCGGTACGTGTCGACGCACCCCATATGGCTTTCAATAGTCGTGCTCCCCGGCTTCTGGCTGTTCGGGTACAAAGGGGCGGCGCTCACGATGATACTCTTCGCGAGCGCGGCGGCGGCTCTCTCGTTCCTGGTGGCCGACCGGTTCGCGAGCAGGGCGGTCGCCGCCGGGGTCACGGTCTTCCTGTTCCTGAGCTACCCGCTCGTATTCTACTCGAGGCTCATCTTCCCGGAGACCGCCGCATACTTCCTGGTCGCACTGGCGCTGTGGAGCGCCTGGCGGCTCAGGGAATCGGGCAGGGCCCTGCACGCGGGGCTCATCGGGCTTGCCAGCGGGATGCTCCTGCTCTTCCACCCCAAGTTCATTGCCATCTCGGCCTGCCTGTTCTTCCTCTTCCTGCTGGTGCGCCCGAAGCGTGACAGGAGGCTGCTCGCGGCCTGGGTGGCTCCCGCGGCGCTCGCACTCCTGGTGCTGGTGATAATCACGGCAGTGGGCTTCGGGCTGAACCTCCCCCAGGGACTGACAGCGTCGGGGGGCAGCAGGTTCCAGGGCGGGTACTGGGGGACCAACTCGGGCTGGGGGATACCGGGGATGTTCCTGGACCGCGCCTGGGGCCTCTTCATTTTCGCGCCTTTCTACATCCTGTTCCTGCACGGCCTGGCCACCCCGACCAACAGCTTCGAGTGGGAGCGCTGGTGGGTCTTCTTCCCCGTGTGCATCGGCCTTCACACGCTCCTCCTGGGCTTCTTCCAGTCGTGGAACGGAGGCGCGGCCCCGGTACAGAGGTACCTGGTGTCCCTCGCGCCGCTCTTCATCGTCTGCATCGCGCTGTTCGTAGACCGGGTGCGCTCGAGGTGGGCGTGGGGCGCGGCCGGCGTCCTGGCGCTGCTCCAGATAGTCACGACGGTGTGGGGCTTCCGGTTCTTCGTGGGCGTCTACGGCATGGAGAACGCCGACAACATCTTCCTGCCGCATTTCCTGGGCAGCGGCCCGGTGAAGAGCTTCATCCTCTTCGTGTTTCCGCTGTTCCACCCCACGGGTGAAAGGGCCGTAGCTCTCACGATAGGCTGGGTGATACTCCTGGCGGGCACGGCGTGCGCCGCGCGCCGGTACTACATGAGGCACGGGGGCGGGAGGCTCTCCCCCCTGGTCGACATACATCCTTTTGTACGCGCCGCGGACTAAGCGCGCCTGGCGAGCCTCCATGCAAGGCCGAGGGCGAGGAACACCGGCGCGAGCGCGATGAACGCGGCGGTCTGCACCTTCTTCCAGAACACGTGACGCTCCTCGAAACGGAGCTCACTGTACCTCCGCGCGTCGATAACGAACGTGCGCGCCCCGTGGTAGAGGACCCTCGCGAGGTAGGAGGCCAGCGCCATGCTCAGCCCTCCTTCCACGCGGTCGCCAGGAACTCGTTCCCGTAACCGAGCCCGCTCGGCAGAGCGTCGGCCGTCTCCAGGGCAGCGCGCACGGCCCTGAAGAGCCCCGGGCTGCCCAGAAGCCTCGCGAAGAGGCCCGGGAACACCTCGTCGAACATGAGGGTGTACAGAGTGTGGACGACGAGGGTCTCGACCCGGACGAGGCCGGCGCCGGCGAGCAGGCCGGCGAGCTCCTCCGGCTCCAGGAAGTTCTCGCGCTCGTGCCCTGCCTGGTTATCGACCCCCAGGTCGTACCTGCCGCGCGAGGTCACGCGCTGCCACCAGTGCCACGTCCATCGGTCCCGGCGGCACGTGGTATAGATGAGCAGCCTGCCGCCCGGCCTCAGGACACGCGCCATCTCGGAGACCATCGCCTCGTGATCGGAGACGTGTTCGATGACACCGTAGCTCATCGCCATGTCGAAGGCGCCGTCGGCGAACGGCAGTCGGAGCGCGTCAGCGGAGAAGAACCTGTTGCCGTAAGGGTTGCACGACGCTGCAGTCGAGACCGCCGCTCCACTGAAATCGATCCCGACCCCGTGGGTGCCGTACACCGCGCTCATCACCGCGAGCATGATGCCGGTGCTGCAGCCCACGTCCAGCAGGCGTTCCCCCGGACGCGGATCCAGGGAGTCGGTGACCTCGCGGCACCTCATTCCCAGCCAGCTGGGCTGCAGGGTGTGGTGCGCGGTCGCGATGTCCACGCAGTACTCCAGATGGCGCCTCACGTCGTCGGGGTTGGCGTAATCGGACATCCTGGCCGAGGAGACCTTGCCGTCGTACACGTCACGCTGGAGCCTTGCGAACTCCTCGAGCGTGAGCGGGTCGACGAAGTCCATGGCTCCCGCCCTGAACCCGAAGACCGCCTCGCAGCCGGGACACGAGGCCTCCCGGCCCTCTGTGGGGTCGGCCAGCCTCTCACCGCAGCGCGGGCACATGAGGAAATCGATTCCGGGCATGGCAGGAATGATAACACATGGGGTCAGACCATTTTCGTTCCATAAGCAACATCAGCCACATCAGCCACAGGTGAAGGTGACAACGCGTTGCGTAAGTCAACCAGTGTTGCTTATGGAACGAAAATGGTCTGACCCCTATAGGCCGGTGTAGCCCTCGGCGAAGTACCAGGTGGTGGAGGGCGCCTTCACCCCGGCCGTATCGTGACCGTCGCGCCACCCGCCCTGGTAGTCGAAGTACATCGCCCGCTCTGCTATGACCTGCGCCCCGTTCACGCCCTCGACCAGCGTGGAGACGTCGGCGTTGTCAAAGCCGGGCTGCTCGTCTATGTGGATGGTGTACCGCGACCTCGCCTTGAGCGTGTCCGTGCGCGACCACTTGTGGCCGTCGCTCCTCATGAAGGTGGTCTTGACCTGGACGGCGCTGTTGCCGGGGTTCATCAGCAGCACCCAGCTGTCGAAGGAGCCTCCGGTGTATCCTTCGGCCATGTACCAGCGCTCGGACAGCTCGCTGACGCCGGCCGCGTCGTGTCCCCCGTCGCGCCCGTCGGAGTTAAAATACATCGCCCTCTCCGCGATGACGCCCGCGTCGGAGCTCACCTCGGTGGAGACCTCCGCCGCGCCGAACCCCGGCACGTCGTCGACCTTGACGGTCTTCCGGCTCTTAGCCCCGAGCGTGTAGGAGACCTGCTTCTGGTACCCGTCTTTTCTGAGGAACGAAAGGGTCACCTTCGCGGGAGAGGTCCCCGGGTTCTGGACCAGGACGTAGGTGTCGTAGCTCTGCGCGGTGTAACCTTCGGGCAGGTACCAGTTCTGCTGCGGGCCGTTCACTCCCACCGCGTTGTGCCCTCCGATGAAACCGTTGTAGTTGAAGTACATCGAGCGCTCACATATCACGTCACCGGTGGCGTTCACCTCGGTTGAGACCGACGCGTTCTCGAGCCCGGGCACGTCCTTGACGTTCAGGGTGAACCTGCTCTCCGCCTTCGCCTCGAACGACCTGTTGATCGGCGTGCCGCCCTCCCGCATGAACGTCATGTCTACCCGCACGTCGGATTTGCCGGGGTTCTGCACCGTGACGTACTCGTCGAAGTTGGGCGCGGTGTAGCCTTCCGCGAGGTACCAGTGCCGCGATGGGGCGGTCGCGCCGCACGAGTTGGTGCCGCCTTTCCACTTCCCCTGAAAGTTGAAGTACATGGAGCGCTCGCAGATTATCGGCACATCAGAGGTCACCCTGGTGCTCAGGCCGACCCCGGGCATGTGCTGGTTCACGAAGACGGTCGAGCGGGACCCCGGCTTGACGGTCCAGTTGACGGTCTTCTTCTCCGCCTTCTCGTTCATGAACTCTATCTTCGCGTTCGCCTTGGCCGTTCCCGGGTTCATGAGGGTGATGTACTCGTGGAAGTTCGCCGGCGGGGGCGGCGGGGGGGGCTCGTATCCGGTGAGGATGGCCCCGCTGTGGTCGGCGGTGCGCCTGAACATCGGCCACGGGAACAGGGCCGAATCGCTGCCGCTGCGCCTGGTGCCGCAGTCGAAGATATAGAAGCTCCCACCTCCGCTGTCAGCGCCGGTCCCCACCGCGGCCTCCACCTTCCCGTCCTTGTTGAAGTCACCGACCGCGGGGGCGGTTAGCACGAAGTTGTCGAGCACCTGGTTCCAGACGCAGGTGCCCCAGGCGTTCCACGCGCCGATGGCCTGCCCGGAGCCCATGATTATCTCCGGCTTACCGTCGCTGTCGACGTCGCCCATTGAAGGGGAGCCCCTGTTCGGCCCGCCGAAAGCGGCCTGCTGCCACAGGACCTGTCCGTTCCCCCTTATGAGCATCAGCGTGTCGGCGCCCCTGCCCGCCACAGGGTAGCTCGCTATGGCTATCTCCTTCATCCCGTCGCCGTCGATATCACCTATCGCGGGGGATGACATGGTGCACCCGGCGGCCGCCACGGGCCACCCGGGTGCATCGGAGCCGTCGTGGTTCCAGGCGTAGACCCGGAACCCCTCGGTGGTGAGCCTTCCCGTGGCGGTGTAGTAATGGCCCGTTCCGACCACTATCTCGTAGTACCCGTCGTTGTCGATGTCGGCGCACGCCGGCGAGGACCATATGACCTCCGGTGTGCACTTGGGGAACCCGGGCTGGATGCCGCCGTCACCGTTGAAGACGAAGAGCAGCCCCCCGGCGGGGTAGGGCCACCCGCTCCCACCCGTGCAGTCGCCCCCGATCACGACTTCCTTCATGCCGTCCCGGTCCAGGTCGGCCAGGGCCGGCGAGGACCAGACGGTGTCCTTGCTGTCGAACGGCCAGCCCGGCAGCAGCCCTCCGCTGTAGCTCCACGCGTAGATGAAGTGGCCCCAGCAGCCCACCACCACGTCGGCGGCGCCGTCCCCGTTTATGTCGCCGACCGCCGGCGTCCCGTACACGCCGACGAAGCCGCTGATGTTGACGGTCTGCTTGGGCCAGCCCCACTGAGTCAGGTCCCAGCCGTTGCACGCGACACCCCAGACCACCCCGTTCATGTCACCGAAGAAGACTTCCTTGTTGCCGTTCCCGTCCACGTCGTAGCAGGCCGCTCCTCCCCTGATGGACGCGCCCACGTACTTCTGCCACCGGATGTCCCAGCCACCCTGCGCGTTGACTCCGAAGCAGTACATCGTCCCGTTCGTGTTTCCCGCCAGGACCTCGTCCCTGCCGTCGCCGTCGATGTCGGCCACGGTCGCCTTGGAATCATTGAACGTCGAGTTCACCGGGTAATGCTTGAGTATCGGCTTGTTGATGTTCGCCGACCGTGCCCTTCCCGGGAGCGCCATGAGCACGAGCGAGAGCGAGAGCAGGAGAACGACGAGCGCCGCCAGGCGCCTCCGTTCAGTGTGAATGACTGTAGCCATTAGTCCACCTCGATTAAAGAATAATTGCGCGACCGGCCCAGCCGGTCTCACGGCCCGCACGGTCCAGGCTCTCCTGTTCTTTTTATCGGCCCGGCGTGCGCATTCTTGATTCGGCCTCCGCCATTTATAACGAGATTCCGGCCGATATTTGCGCGTGGAGAGTCCGAATGGCTCAATCGGGCTACCGGTCCATACGAAGAATGGTCAATTGACTTTTCCGGAACGGCCCGGGTCCGAGGCGCCCTTCAGGCCCCGGCGGCCTTGAGGGGCTCCCACCAGGAGCGGTTGTCGACGTACCAGCGGACCGTCTCGGCGAGCATGTTCTCGAAGTCCGTGCGGGGCCTGTAGCCGAGCGCGGCAAGCTTTCTGAAGTCGAGCGAGTAGCGGCGGTCGTGTCCCAGCCTGTCGGGGACGTGCTCTATGAGCGACTCGGGCTTTCCCAGCGCGGCCAGTATCCCGTGCGTTATCTCGGAGTTGGTGCGCTCCTGCCCCCCTCCGATGTTGTAGACCTCGCCGGGGATTCCCTCGCGCAGTACGAGGTCTATCGCCGCGCAGTTGTCGGTGACGAAGAGCCAATCCCGCACGTTCATGCCGTCGCCGTAGAGGGGCAGCCGCCTGTCCTCCATGGCGTTGGTGATGAACAGCGGTATGAGCTTCTCGGGGTACTGGTAAGGCCCGAAGTTGTTGCTGGACCGCGTGACGATGACCGGCATGCCGTAGGTCTTGTGATAAGCGCGCACCAGCAGGTCTCCCCCGGCCTTGCTGGCGGAGTACGGGCTGTTCGGCTTGAGCGGCGAGCTCTCCGTGAACGAGCCGTCCTCTATGCTGCCGTAGACCTCGTCCGTCGATATCTGGACGTACCTCGCGGTGCCTTCGCGCCTGCACGCCTCGAGCAGGTTGAACGTCCCGAAGACGTCGGTCTGTATGAACTCGGCGGGCCCCGTGATGGAGCGGTCGACGTGGCTCTCCGCGGCGAAGTTGACCACGGCGTCGAAACCCTCGGCAACGAGGCGCCCCACCAGCTCCGCGTCGCAGATGTCGCCCTTTTCGAAGGTGTAGTCGCGGCCGCCCTCCACGTCGCGCAGGTTATCCGGGTTGCCGGCGTAAGTGAGCTTGTCCAGGTTGGTTATCGAGACGCCCTCGTGCCCGGCGAACATGAACCTTATGAAGTTGGAGCCGATGAACCCGCAGCCCCCCGTTACAAGTAGCTTCAATTCGGAGCCCCTCATCCCATCTTGATTTCCCAGTCGTAAGGTATCTCGGGCGTGTCGTACGGCAGGCGGTGCTCGTCGGGCTCGTCATAGTCGTACAGCTCGTTGGGCACGTTCACCACGTACGCCTCGCAATCGCTGATGCACTTCCAGCCGTGGTGGACACCGCGCGGGATGTGGACCAGCACCGGGTTGTGCTCGCCGGGGAACACCTCCTGGACCTCGCCGCGGGTCGTCGAGCCCTCCCTGCCGTCGAAGAGCACGAGCTTTATCATTCCCTTGACGCATACCACGTTGTCGTCCTGCTTCCTGTGCATGTGCCAGCCCTTGATGACACCGGGATACGTGGTGGTCAGGTACGTCTGCCCGAACCGCTCGAAGACCTCGTCGTCGCTGCGCAGCATCTCCATCAGGTGCCCTCTCTCGTCGGACACCACCCTGAGCTTCTTTATCTCCACTCCGTCGATCATGTCGCTCCCCTGAGACTTAACTGATCAGGCCTGACCCGGGTGTTAAATTATGCCGACGCGGCTGTTGTCGCCGAGCATGAAGCGGTAGGCGTTCGGCTTCAGGGGCGAGCGGCCCACCTCGACGTTCTGGCCGATGAGGCTGTCCTCGATCCTGCCGGGGATGTCCACCACCCGGCTGTTCTCGAGGATGATGCTGTGCTCGATCTCCGAGCCGACGACCTCCACCCCGAAATAGATGCTCGTGTAAGGCCCGATGAACGAGTTCACTATCCTGGTGCCCTCGCCGATGATTGCCGGGCCCCGGACGGTGCTCCCGATTATCTCCGCGCCCTTCTCGACGACCACGGTGCCCTCGGTCCTGGACTCGCTGTCCACGTGGCCCTCGCATGCGGGCTCCATGGTCTCGAGCATGATGCGGTTCGCCTCGAGCATGTCCTCCAGCCTACCGGTGTCTTTCCACCACCCGTCTATGACGTGTGGGTCGACCGCAAGCCCGTTGTCGATCAGCCACTGGATGGCGTCCGTGATCTCGAGCTCACCCCGGCCTGAGGGCTTTATCGCCTTGCAGGCGTCCATTATGTTCCCGTCGAACATGTAGACCCCCACCAGGGCCAGGTCGCTGGCCGGCTTGTCCGGCTTCTCCACCAGGCGGACCACCCTGCCGCCCTCCAGCTCCGCGACCCCGAAGCGCTGCGGCTCCTTTACCCGGGCGAGCAGTATCTGGCTGTTCGGCTTGTTCGTCCTGAACTCGTCGGCGAGGCCCTTGATGCCGTCCTTGATGAGGTTGTCGCCCAGGTACATGACGAAGTCCTCACCGGCCAGGTACTCCTCGGAGACAAGCACGGCGTGGGCGAGCCCCAGCGGCTGCTCCTGGTGGATGTACCGCACGTTGAGACCCCACGGCGAGCCGTCCCCCACCGCCTGGATTATCTCCTTCGATGTCTCGCCGACCACTATGCCGACGTCATCCACGCCCGCCTCCTTGATCGCCTCGAGCCCGTAGAAAAGCACGGGCTTGTTAGCTATTGGGACGAGCTGCTTGGCCATCGTGTGAGTTATCGGACGCAGCCTCGTTCCGAAACCGCCGCAGAGTATGAGTGCTTTCATGGGCTTTATCTCCTCCAGGCGCGCTAGGCGACGTGGTGAATGTTACCATCAGGGCGCCGGCTTTCTCAACAACGGGTAGCGCCCGCGCCTCACTTCCATTCGGAGGGCCTGGGCGGCGCCGGCGGTGGAGGAGGCGGGACGGGCTGCCGCTGGGGCGCGTGCGGTGGGTCCGCGGCGGCCGTCACCGTGTCGATGTTCACCACCGGCCCGGACCCGGGTCCCCGCGGCGGACCGGCGGAGCCGTCGGCGGGCGGTTGCGGCTCTATGCCCGGTATCCTCTCTCCGCAGTGCTCGCAGAACACGGCGCCGGGCACCTGGATGGCTCCGCACCTGGGGCAGTACCTCCCGCCGGCCCCGCCCGGAACCGCGGCCGGGGCAGCGGCCGGGAACGGTGCGGTAGGATACTGCGGGTACGGCTGCTGCCCGTACTCGGGGTATCCGCCGGGATAGTAGTGCGTCTGCGCGGCGCGCCTTCGGCTCGAGTCCTGGGAATAGAGCACAAGGTATACGAGGAGCGCCGCTACCCCGCACATTATGCCCCAGACGATGGCCAGCGCTTCGTTCCGGCCGGAGTTCTTAGCGAAGTACCAGCAGCCGTACGCGCACGCCGCGCTCGCCGCCAGGCCGAAGATGAGAGAGACGGCGCTCGAGATGATCTCGTCGTTGGCGGCCGCGATGTGAATGGCCGCCGGTATCATGGACGTCATGTCGCTCACTCGGGCTGAAGCACGCCGGAGAGGGTCGTGAGCTCGAAGCCGCCGGCCCTGAGGTTGCTCACGATCTCGATGAGGGACGAGGCGGTGTACTTGCCGAGCGTATGCATCAGCACAATCTCCCCGCCCTCGACCCCGACTGTGGCCCGGTCCCTTATCTCGGCCTGGATCGTCCCCGGCTCCCAGTCCAGCGTATCCCTGTCCCAGGTCACCACCGCGTACCCCCGGCTCGCGGATACCAGCTGCACCCTCGCGTCCATGTCCCCGTAGGGAGGTCTGAAGTAGGCCGAGATCTCCGCGCCGGTGACCTCCCGGACCGCCTCGGCGGTTCGGTCCAGCTCGCGGGCTATCTGCTCGTTCGTAAGGGTGGTGAACATCGGGTGCGAGTAGGAGTGGTTCGCTATCTCGAACCCGCGGTCGACGGCGGCGCGCAGTATCCCGGGGTTCTTGTAGCACCACGCCCCGCACACGAATATCGTCGCAGGCGCCCGGAGCCTGGTCAGCTCGTCGATGACCGCTCGCGCGGCCGTGGGCTCGGCCACGTCACTGGTGTCGAACGTCAGCGCCACCCGCTTCTTGCGGCTGTTCCCGCTCGATATCACCGCCACGTCCCGCGGCCCATCGGGGGGAAGGCTCGGCGGCAGTATCAGGTAGCCGCCGTCAGGCTTGAACGCGAGCTGCCGCGGCGGAAGGCTGTAGCCGCGCAGGAGCCCCATCTCGCGGAGCCTCGTGAGTGAGACCACCTCACCCTGCGCCTCCTTGCCCCCGAGCGGCACCAGGTAATCGAGGCCCTTCACCCTCGAATCGAGGGACCCGTCGGGGGGCAGGGCATGGAGCCTTCCCCCTTCGGCTTCCAGGGCGTTCACGACGCCCTGGCGGGGGGCCGCCACCCGCGGGGGCACGCCCAGGGCGAAGTGGAAGGAGCCCGCCGCGAGCGCGAGAACGAGCAGGAGCGCCACCGCCTTGCCGTTTACGTCGGAGTGCGCGATGAGCGGCGTTCCGCCTTTTCCTGTGCCCTTCCCTGCCCGACTTCCTCTCATCGCTCCCGCCAGTACGTCCGCCGCCTACAGGCCGGTGTAACCTTCCGCGAAGTACCACACGTTGGACGGGGAGGTCACGCCCACGGTGTCGTGGCCGCCGTCGCGCAAGCAGTAGCCGTCCGTGTAGACAAAATACACGGCGCGCTCCGCTATGACCTTCAACCCGTTCAGAGATTGGACTGTCGTAGCCACCTCGGTGTCGGCGAGCCCCTCGACCTGGTCCACCGGTATGGTGAAGCGGGACCTCGCCTTGACCGTGTACTCTTTCTGAACCGAGCCGCCCCCGGGGGTGTTGAAGGTCACCCTGACCTGCGCGGGCGCGGCCTCGGGGTTCTGTATCATGACCCAGGTGTCGAACCTGCCCCCGGTGTAGCCCTCTGCCAGGTACCAGGTCTCGGCCGGTGACTGCACGCCTATGCTCGCGTGCCCGTCGTCGAGCCCGCAACCGTTGTAATCGAAGTACATGGCGCGCTCGGCTATGAACTCCACGCCGTTCGACGAGACCAGGCTCGTGGAGAACCCTGCGTTCTCGAGTCCGGCGATGTTGTCGGCGTGGACAGTGTACCGGGAGTGCGGCGCGAGCTCGTAGGTGCGCCTGATGTTCCTGCCGTCCTCCCTCATGAACGCGGCGTCCACCGAGCACACCTGCTCGCCGGGATTCTGCATGAGCACGTAAGTGTCGAACTTCTGCCCGGTGTAGCCTTCCGCCAGGTACCACGTCGGCGAGGGAGCGGTCACTCCGGGGCTGTTGCTCCCACCGTCCGCCCCGTAGTAATTGAAGTAGGACGAGCGCTCGGCGATTATGCCGTTGCCGTTGGTGCACTCGACCAGGGCGGAGACATCTGTCTCCTCGAGACCGGGGACCCCATCGAGCATGAGAGTCATTCGTGAAGCGGGCGGGGCCTGGGCGGTGTGCTCGATGGTCCCGCCGCCGGGCAGCATGAAGGTGAACCTGACGTCGGCCGGGGCCTGCTCGGGGTTCTGAACGGTGATGTAGGTCTCGAAGGTGCCGCCGGTATACCCCTCGGCGAAGTACCATCGCTGCTGCGGGCTGGTCGCGCCGGCGCTCACGCTCCCGCCGTTGAAGCTGCCCCGGCAGTCGAAGTAGAGCGCGCGCTCGGCTATCACCGGCGCATCGGATACCACCTTGGTGGAGACCTCCTGGAACTGCAGGTAGTCGTTGACCTTGAGCGTGAACCGCGAGTTGGCGCCGACCTCCTCCGCCTGCACCGAGTTGGTGCCATCCGGCTGCATGAAGGTGAACGTGACGACGGTGGGCTGCGGGTTCGGGTTCAGGACGCAGATGTACTCGTCGAAGTTGGAGCGCACTATGTCGTACTTCGTGCTCTGGAATCCCAGGAGACCCTGGATGGTGCTCCCGGGGACCGACTTCACCCCCCCGGAGCCGGTGAGCCGCGCCGTCCGGACCCTGCCGCCGGGAGTCCTGTTCGAGAGGTCCATCACGTACAGGATCCCGACCGCGGTGTCCGATCGGGAGTTGAGCCTCGCCTCCAGCTCCGACCGGCGGAATGTGGCGTTCCAGGAGTAACGAGGAGAGTACTGGCAGTACGAGTCGGGCTTTCCCCTCAGGTACGGGATGGCCGAGCCGCCCCAGACGTCCTCGTTGTTCTCGGAGTGGCCCCCGCAGGAGCCGCAGTAAGCCGCGATTATCGGCTGGCCGTTGTAGGTCATTATCTGGCCCACCGTGGCGTCTACAGCGGCGTTGTTGTTCGGGTAGTTGGGAATGTTCTTGTTCTCGTCGCACGCCTGGCAGCAGTCGCCGCTCGAGCATATGTCGAACCCCTGCGCCGTGTGCTTGTTCCGGGCGATGACGGACAGCGTGTAGGTCCGCGCCGCGACGTAGAGGGCCTTGAGCTCCTCCATGGGGTAGTTGTCGGGCTCCTCCTGTAGGTGATGCAGGTAATCGTGCATGGTCCATACCCGTATCTGCCCGTCGCGCCCCTTTACCCTGACGGGGCGGTTCTCGTCCGTGGCGGAAAAGGCGATGCCGGTGTAGTAGTAGCTGAGGATGGTGCGGTAGTCCTGACCTTCCTTGGCCCTGTAGTACACGCCGTCCATGCACATCCCGACGCCGTGCGCGCGGCCGGTGCCGCTGAAGTAGTAGACCGGGTCGCCGGCCCCGGCGCTCTCGGAAGAGGCCGGGCTCAGCACGAGCGAGAGCATCAGTGCCGCCATCAGCACGGCTGCTGGTATTCTTTTCCAGAAGTGCGACATTCGTTAAAACCTTTTACCGTTGATTTTGTTAACTATAGTATATATTTGTTGTTTTTGTGCAATCTACCTTCCCGTATATCCCTCCGCGAAGTACCACGTCTGCGCGGGGCCCCTGACCGCGGGGGCGCAGGAGCCGCCGGGCTTCCCGGCGTACCGGAAGTACATGGAGCGCTCGACCACCACCGGACGGCTGCTCGCCATCACGGCGGACACCTCCTCCGAAGCCAGGCCCGGCTCGCCGTCCACCGGAAGTGTATAACGCGAATGGGCGCTCACCCGGTACATCCTGTCAATGTACCGCCCGCTCGTGAGCATGAACCGCACCAGCAGGTCGGCGTCCTCGTCGCCCGGGTTCAAGACGGTGACGTAAGTGTCGAAGTCACCCGACGTGTATCCCTCGGCCAGGTACCATTCAGTTGCCGGCGCGGGGCACCCGAGGGCGTCGTGGCCCCCGGTTATCCCGTTGTACGTGAAGTACATCGACCGCTCCGCGGCTATCGGCAGGTCGCTTTGAAGCTTCACCGAGAACGCCTTCGCGCTCCAGCCGCCTATCCTGTCTACGGCGACCGTACGCCGCGAGCGCGCGTCGACCGTTAACGACTTGTTGGCGGTGGACCCGTTCTCAGCCACCAGGGTCATGATGACGTTCGCAGGCGTGGCGGCGGGATTCGCTAGCAGGATGTATGAGTCGAATCCGCCGGCGGTGTACCCCTCGGCGAAATACCATTCGGTCGACAGGTACGGAAGGCCCTGGGAGTTGTGGCCCTCTCTGATCCCGTTGTAATCGAAGTACATCGAGCGTTCCACCACGACCGGGCGCCCGGAGGAGACCCTGGTCGAGAACTGGGCTCTCTCCATCCCCGGGACCTGGTCCACCGCCACCGTGTACCTCGAGTACGGAGCCACGTTGCACTTGAGGTCCTGCGTGGCTCCCCCCTCGGTCATGAACGATACGGTGGTGTCTGCGACCTCGGCCCCGGGATTCTGGACGACGACGTAGGTATCGAATCCATAGTCGGTGCAGCCCTCCGCGAGGAACCAGTCGGTGGCGGGGGCGGTCGAGCCAGGGCTTGCGTGCCCCCCGGGGAACCTGTCCAGGTACCTGAAGTACATGGCCCGCTCGGCTATCACCCGGCCGCTCAGCACCTCGACTGTCGTGGAGGCTTCCTCATTGACCAGGGTGTCGTCCATCCTCACCGTTTTCCTGCTGAATGGCTCGAGGCTCCGCTCCTCTACCACCCTGCGGCCGTCCCTCAGCATGTAGGTAAGCCTTGCCCGCGCGCTCTCGCCGGCCGGGTTGCACATCACGATGTAAGTATCGAACGACTCGGGCTCGGGTTCGTTTATGACCCTCTTCCCCCAGGCGAAATGGTCGCTCCAGTAACCGGACAGGTAATCCACGCTGACGCCGGCGTTGCTTCCCGTGGAATGGATGAACAGGCCACGCCCTATGTACATGCCGGCGTGCCCGACGTAGCTGGACGATGCCGGGTCCTTGTACCAGAATATCGGGTCGCCCGGCAGCAGCTGCTCTCTCGGGACCGTCTGGTAGCGCCCGTCGCGAGCCTGGTCGTCGGCGGTCCTCTGCATCGGGTAGCCCAGGTTGCTCTGCAGCACGAAGTAAGTGAGCCCGGAACAGTCGTAGCCTCCCTCCGCGTCGGACTCGCCGCCCCACACGTAGGGGTAGCCGACCTTGGCGAAAGCGCTGTCGAGCGCCCTGCCCCGCTGCGGCCCGGCCAGCGGGCTCTGGCAGCCGAGGCGGGTGAAGACCTCCTTCACGTACTCCAGGCGCCATTCATCGTACTCCTGCGCCTTCTGTATGCTGTAGGCGAGCTCTCCGCGCGGGTACGGGTTCACCGGCCAGGCGCGCGTGTCCCTGTGCCTCAGGTGCAGGTCGCTGGCGACTATCGACTGGCCCGAGTAGGGAGGGGCCCCCGGCCAGAGACCCCACGCGCAGTAGGCCGGTCCGTCGGCCCCGTCGAGGCCGAGGCCTTTGACGAGCCCCGCCAGGCAGCTGACCGTGGAGTGAGTCTCGCTCGGCCTGAACGAGCCGTCCGGGTAAGGGTTCATGTAGCCGTGCTTGACGGCGATGTTCGCGTACCGGTAGTCGGGATTCGAATCGGCGAGGTCGGTGAAGTGGATCCCGGGGTCCGGCTGCTCGGACGCCCGGTTGAACACCTTGACCATCGTACACGCGTACTCGAGGCGCTTCACCGGCTCGTTCGGGTAGAAGTTGCCGTCGTCGGCGCCGTTCATGTAACCACGGCTCGTCACGTAGTCTATGGCGGCCTGGATGTCCGCGGGCTGGCCGGCGGTATCCGGGAACGTCTGCGCCAGTGTCAGGCCCGGGGCCAGCCCTGCCAGCACGAGCAGCGCCACGGAAGCAGCCAGCGCGGCCGCGGCCCTGCGCGAGCGCATGCCCGTTCCTGTTCCTGAAGCGCCCATCACCTGGTGCACCCCTCCGCGAAGTACCACTCGAGAGACGGCTGCGTTACGCCGAGAGCCGAGTCCCCACCGGACTTTCCCCCGTACGAGTAATACTTCGCCCTTTCGACCACGAGCGGCCCGGCGCTCTCGACGGTGGTGGCGAACGCGACACCGCTCATACCACTGACGTCGTTGACCTTCACCGTGCGCCGCCTGTGCGCGGGCACCTCTATCCTGTGAGTACGCTCGCTCCCGTCCTCGAGCATGAAGCTGAGCAGGGCCTCGGTGTCGGCGTCACCCGGGTTCATGAGCAGCACGTAGGTGTCGAACCCCGGCCCCGTGTAGCCCTCGGCCAGGTACCACCTGCTCGCAGGCTCGAGCACCGCGGTGGAGTTGGTGCCCTCCGCTATCCCGTTGTAGTCGAAGTACATCGACCTCTCGGCGATGACGGGGGAGCCCGATTCCACCAGGAACGAGACATCGGTGTTCTCGAGGCCGGGCACCTCGTCGACGTGCACGGTGCGCCTGCTCTGGGGTGCGAGCCGGTAATCCCGCGAGATCGCGGCACCGTCCGGGAGTATATATGTCACCCTTGCGGTGGCGGCCGAGCCCTCGGGGTTCTGAAGCGTGACGTACGTGTCGAAGTCCCCACCGGTGTAGCCCTCAGCCATGTACCAGCGGGTGCCGGGCGCGGTCAGTCCCGCCGAGTCGTGCCCGCCCGACGCCCCCTTGTAGTCGGTGAAGTACATCGCCCGCTCGACCACCACCGGCGACTGGGCGTTGACCTTGACCGAGAAGTCGGCCTCCTCCACTCCCTCGACCGTCGAGCAGTCGAGCGTGAACCTGGAGTGCGGGGCCAGCTCGTATGTCTCCTGCGCATTGAACCCGTCGTCGCGCATGAACTGTATCGTGACGTAGGTCTCCGAGTCGGCAGGATTCTGGACGACCACGTACGTGGAGAATCCCCAGTCCGTGGAGCCCTCCGCAAGGTACCACTCGTAGGCCGGCGCCGTTATCCCCGGCGACCCGTGGCCCCCGGAGCCCCCCGCGAAATCGAAGTACATGGCCCTTTCGGCGACCACCGGCACCCCGTTCGTGCTCTTCACCAGCGTGGCGACGTCGTTGTTGAACACAAACTCGTCCAGGTGTACCGTGCGCCTGGTCCGCGGCGGCACCAGCTCCGGGTAGACCTCCTCCAGTCCGTCGCCCCTCATGTAGTGCATCTCCACCTCGGCGGCCCTCTCCGGGTCCGGGTTCGTGAGGAGGACGAATTCGTCGAAGCGCCCGGGGTCGATGAGGTAGAAGTAAATGCCCGCCGCCACTCCGTCGGCGATCTGCTGACGGAACTCCGGGTCCTGCAGGAGCCCGGCCTCCTCGGCGTTGGAGACGAAGGCGCCCTCGATGAGCGCCGAAGTCATGTCCGTGTTGCGGAGCACGTAGAAGCCGGCCTCCTTGACGCCCCTGTCCGGGCGCTGGATGCGCCTCACGACCTCCGTGTGTATGCACGTCGCCAGGCGCTTTCCCTCGGGCGAATCGTAGTATGAGTAGGTCTCGGTCCCCTGGCTGGTCGTCATGTAGGCGTTGTTGTGGATGCTCACGAAGATGTCCGCGTGGGCCGAGTTGGCGATCTGGCAGCGCTGCTCGAGCGATAGCGTCACGTCGGTCGTGCGTGTCATGATGACCCTGTAGCCAAGCGATTGGAGGATGGGCCTCACGCGCAGCGCGATGTCGAGGTTGGGGTCCTTCTCCATGACGCCGTTGTAGTTCGCCCCGGAGTCGTCCCCGCCGTGTCCCGGGTCCAGGCACACAAGGGCGGCCCCGCCGCCCTCATCGGCGGAGCGGACGGCCGGCGCGGCTCCCAGCAGGAGCAGCGCCACGGCCGCGGCTACGATCAGCTTTCTGGCCATCAGTCCCACAACCCTCAAAGAAAAAACCAGGCGCGACCGGAGGACGACCTCCGGCTCCCTGGCAAAAGGATTCTTATTCTGTTCGGTTCAACATTTTAACACAGATTTACTTCTCTCATCGGTACGGCCGCTCCTTCGCATGAGCGGCGTGCACAACGGGGTCAGGTCAGCGGCCGCGGACGCCCAGGGACCCGGTCCCGCCGCTGCGGCCGTTGAAGTAGAGCGACCGCTCGACGATCACCGGGCCGTTCGCGCTCACTTTCGTGCTTACCTCCGCGGCCGGCAGCACGTCGTCCACGCTCACCGTGAACCGGCTCCGCGCGCCCACGGTATAGGAGCGGTAGGTGTTCATGCCCCCGGGCTCCATGAAAGTCATCGTCACCGCGCGCGCGTCGTCTCCCGGGTTCTGAACGGTCAGGTAGGTCTCGAAGCCCTGGTCAGTGTAGCCTTCTGCCAGGTACCACTCGGAGTCGGGCGTCGGCGTGCCTATGCACGCGTGTCCGTCGGAGCGGTCGTTCCAGTACATCGCCCTCTCGACCAGCACCGGGTGCTGGGCGCGGACCTTCACGGAGATCTCGCTCGCCTCGAGATACGCGTCGGCGAGCACCGTGAAGCGAGTCTGCGGCGGCAGGAGGTACCTCTTGAAGGTGTTCGAGCCGTCCGGCTCCATGAATATGACGGTCACGTTGTTGTACGAGTCCTGCGGATTCTGTATGACCACCCAGGTCTCGAAGCCCTGGTCTGTGTAACCCTCCGCCAGGAACCAGGTCCTCGAGGTGGAGCACGCTCCCAGCGAACACGTCCCGGAGGTCATGTAATTAAGGTACTGCGCCCTCTCCACCACCACCGGCTGGGAGCTCTCTATGGCGGTCGACACCGACTGCGCCGGGATGACGTCGTCGACGTGTATCGTGAAACGCGAGCGCGCCCCCACCTGGTACTGCCTGGTCTCGTTTCCGGCGCCGGGGGTCATGAAAGTCGCGGTGACATCCGCTGCGGTATCGCCGGGGTTCTGCACCAGCACGTACTCGTCGAAGTCATCGGCGGTGTAGCCTTCGGCTAGGTACCACGTCTTCGAGGGCTCGGAGACGCCTATCGAGTCGTGCCCCGCCCGCCTGTCATTGAAATACATGGCCCGCTCCACCGCGACCGGCCGGTCCGAGCTGACTCGGGCGCTCACCTCGGCGTCCGGCAGTATCTCGTCCACCGTTATGGTGAACCGGCTCGCCGCCGGCACCGTGTATGACCGCTCTACGTTGGCGCCGCCCGGCATCATGAACGTCACTTCCACCGCGGCGGGCTGCGCCTCCGGGTTCTGAATCGTGATGTACTCCTCGAACTCTCCCCCCGTGGCGTTCCGGCCCGTGAACCCCTCCGCGAGGTACCAGTCGAGAGCGAGGTCCGGCACGGAGTTGTTCACGAAGACGGGTGCGGCCGCGGGGCGCAGCTCGTGGGCCGCGTCCTCCGGCACGGCGTCGATCCTGGCGGTGTAGACGCCGTCACCGACCACCGCACCTCCGCCGTCCCGCCCATCCCAGGTGAAACTCGACGCCCCGGCGCCCCTGTCGGCTGAGGCGAAGGACCGTACCCTCTGCGACCCCTCCCATATGGAGGGGCTCACCTCGGACGCGAGCGGGAGGTTGTACGATACGGTGGCCGCGTCGTTCACGCCGTCCGAGTTGGGGCTGATGGCGTGCCCGCCCGCGCTCATCCCTGTGATGTCGGCGACGTTCCTCCGCGCCGGCGCGGGCAGCAGCGTCGGGTTCGTGACGGTCGGCGGGCTACCCGCGCTCGCGAAATCGAGGACAGGCACCCTGTCGGCTTCACTTGCGGCCGCCCAGTCCGCCCGCGGGAAGACGGGCACCTTGAGCGGATAGGCGGAAGGCTCGTAGTACAGGGCGTCATCGGGTACGTCCAGGGTGAGGCCGGCCGCCGCGTCTATGAGGCCCAGGCTCGACACGCCCCTCGGGTAGTATCCCAGGCTCTGCTCATAGGTCGTAGCAGCGGCGCTGCGGGTCCCGCCGCCGCTCCTCCCGGGGAGCGCCGGGGTGAGCCTCTCGGAGGCGCCTCCGCCCGTGCCGCCCGGGTAGACCACCACGTCCCAGAAAGTCCCCCAGAGGCTCTTGGCAAAGTACTGCTCGAGGCTCCAGTATCGCGCCCAGAGCGCGGTGGGATTGGCTCCGTTGAGGTTGACCCCGAGCATGCATGCCGCCTGGTCGCGCCAGACGTTCTGAGACACCCACTCGTTGTAGGCGTCGTAGCTGGAATGGGTGCACCCGTAGGTCTTTAGGGTAGCGGCAGTGGAGTTGGCGAGGTCGGTGCGCATCCTCGCCGTGTTCGTCGAGGTGAACCCGGCGGCGCGCGTCCCGTTGAGCAGGTATACCAGGCCGTTGGACGGGTAGATGCTGTACGCCTCCCTGTCCTCCGCGAGCACGTCCGAGTCCCAGGCCACCGCGAAATGGTCGGAGAGCCACATGTCGTAGTCGAGAGCCTGGTTTATCGCCTCGACCTGGCCCTGGCACGCCGCGGCGAACGTGACGTTCAGGGCGGTGGGATCGGCCAGCGCCATCTCGCGCGCGGCCCGGTGCGCCGCCAGGCACTTTACGCCCAGGTACGCCTGGTCCTTCCCGAACTGGATCGCGAGTGAGCCCTGGTCCACGGTGTTGCCGGTGTACTGGTCCGGCATCCCGTTGCCGTTCGTGTCGCAGTTGGTCATGAATCCCGCGAGCTCCCTCACGAGCGCGAGCTTGCCTTTCATGTATGACGTGTCCCCGGTCGACTTCCAGTACTTGTAGAGCATGAGGATGTAGTTCGCGTTCTCCTCCACCGCCATGTTGTTCGGGTAAGCCTGCCCCGTGGCGGCGTCCCCCATTCCCATGTCGTGCGACATGTAGACGCCCTGCTGCGCGGTCTTCGTATACAGTGCCCACTCATCCATCGTCATCTTCAGAAGGTCGGGCCAGAAATAGTAATAGAACCACGCCTGGTTGTACTCGGCGTCGATGGTGCTGTGGAACCTGCAGGTTCCCTCCCAGGTGCTGAACCACTCTCTAGCGTAGTCGGACACGGCCCACCAGGTGTTCATCAGGTAACTCTGGAAGCCGTAGGCCATGAGCTCCTTCGCGGGCCCCGCACCCGCGGTTGGAAGCTTCAGGTAGTCCTCGGAGGAGAACGTGCTGTCGAAGAACTCCGAGCGGGTCTCGATAGCGTCCCCGGCGGTGCGCTGTGAGAGCGCGTAGTCGACGACCGCATCCACGTTGGCGAACTGCTTCGTGTACTTGAACTCGTACGTGCTGTCGGTGTAGGAGGAGTTTGAGACGCGCAGTATCTTGTCGTCCACGTACCCCGCCAGCACAAAGTGCTTGGTGTCGGAGGCGCCCGCAGCCAGCGTCGGGGTCCAGACGGCGCCCGAATACCCCCTCGGGTAGAAGCTGTAGAGAGGCTTCTTGTAGTCGGGGTAGGTCTTTGGGTAGTCCATGGGGGAAACATATTCGGTCCAGAGGGTGTCCGGTGTGAAGTCGGTGAAGTCGGCCTCGGTCAAGCCGCGGAAATTCACGTCAGCTGCCTCGTCTAAGGGCACCGCCAGCGCCTCGACGGAATCCTTGGCCTTCCCGCTGTTGAAGGTCTCGTCGTAGTAGGTGTAGTTCGTCGAACTCCTGCATCCAGAGGCCTCCGCGGTCGTGTAATCGGCGACGCCGCTGTAAGTGAAGTCCAGGCGATGGGGCCTCGCGAAGATGAGATCGGGTTGGGCCTCGGATCCGCTGTTGTTCGTCACAGTCACGTCCACGTACATGAAAGGCGCCCCGGAGAGTTCTTCGGCGCCCGGGTAGAACGGCGAGCGGAACTTTACCTCGACCTCGTACGGAATCCCTGCCTCCGTGCAGGTATAGGTCTGGGAGGTCATGGTCTGGCTGAAGGCCATGTTATCCCAGACCTGGTACCGGTCGGTGAACGGCAGGCACCGCATGTCGGCCCCGTCCCAGAGGCCGAGTACCAGGTCTTCCAGGTCGCCGGTCCCCTCGCCCAGCGAGCTCAGGCGCGCGGTCAGCTTCTGCGGCAGCAGGTTCAGCCAGAAGCGCGAGCCGAGCCTCCCCAGGGCGGTCTCGTAGGATTCCTGCCCGGTGGAGTTGGTGAACCGGTTGGGGACCTCCATGTTGAGGCGGCTCTTCGAGGCATCGATCTCGACCGCGTTCGCGGACCCTCGGTAGACCCTTACGGTGCACACGGTCGCGTAATCCCTGCAGCCCGCTTCATTATACGAGCGGAACCGTACGCCTAACCTGCCATCCGCGTCAGTCGTCCGACCGGTATAGGTAACCTGGTATGCGCTGTCCTTACCCACTTTCGCGTATATATCCAGTAGAGAAATCTTCTTCTCATACGTGCCATTGTCGGTCAGGTAGACGTTAAAGACCCTTTTCCCGGAAGCGGAGAAATCGTGCTCGACGAAGCTCAGTTCTACACTGTAGTCGGTATTGGGCAGAAGATTGGCCACGGTGTACGAGAACCACTTGCCCTCCCTCTGGCGCTGGAACTTGTATTCCTGCTTCGTGGAGGTATTGGTGCCGCTGATAGCCTGCGAGGTGAAGGTGGAGGGCACGGTGACGTCGTTGGTGCCCGCCTCGTGGCGCAGCTCCACTATCGGCTGACCCGCTCCTGCCAGGGCCGCCCCCGCCAGGAGCAGGAGCGCGGCGGCCGCGCAGGCCGTGGCAATCAATACTATCCTGAGAAGCCTTGAGTCCATGCTACGTAGAACGATAGTCCAATCGCAAAGTAATCGCCATGACTGAGAATTCTCGCGGGGCCCCGGGGTTCCTCCAGCGCCGGCCGGCAGGGCCGCGCGGGCAGATCGTGCTCAGTTCCCTCGATTCATTGACACCGCCAAATCACGGGACGTAGACTATTCGCCATATTACGGTACCTTTTCGGCCGGCTGACCGTTTGAGCGCCTCCTCGAAGCTTGACGACATTATGGAGCGGCAGTGAGGGCAGGGTCTCTTGCACGAAGGTTCATCCAGTCGCTTCCGCTCGCTCTCGTTCTCTTCATCTTCTGGGTGATCTTCACCGCCAGGTTCAACTGGCACCACCTTCTGCTGGGAGCCGTGGTCTCGCTCCTGCTGTCATGGCTGTCCTTCTACCTCCTGGCCGGCAGGCTCGACCCGCACCTGAACGCCCACATGGCCCTGCGCTTCCCGGTGTTCGCAGCGCTCCTATTCTGGGAGATAATCAAGGCCAACTGGGACGTTTTGAAGAGGATATTCGCGCCCTCGTTCCCCATATCGCCCCAGATCGTCGAGTTCGATTCCTACCTGGAATCCGACATCGCCAAGACCGTGCTCGCCAACTCCATAACGCTCACCCCGGGAACCGTGACCATCGAGATCAAAGGCTCCAAGTTCTTCATACACTGCCTGCACGACGACTTCACCGAGGACCCGGGCAGCGGGACGCTCCAGCGCATGACCGCGTGGCTCCTCCAGGAGGGACCACCCGAGATGAGGAGGCTCCGATGAACGTCTTCCTGCTCGCGGTGGCGGCGGCGATAACAGTAAACGCCTTCCTCTGCCTCTACCAGGCCGCGCGGGGGCCGACCATACAGGACAGGCTCATCAGCATCAACATAGTCAACACGAAAGCACTGGTCATACTACTCATCCTGTTCTTCGTCATCGGGCAGCCGGCGATGTACCTGGACATCGCGCTGGTCTACGCGCTGTTGAATTTCGTGGTGACCGTCGCGCTGTCGCGGTACGTGGAGACCGAAAGGGGGGCCCGTGGCTGAGGTCGTCCGCAATGTCCTGGTGGCCGCGCTCTGCTGCTCGGGGATAGTCTTCTTCCTGGGCGGGACGGTGGGCCTGCTGCGCTGCCCCGACCTCTACGCAAGGCTGCACCCCTCGACGAAGTGCGACACCCTGGGCGCCTGTTCCGTCATACTGGCCCTCATCATACTTTCCGGGTTCTCGATGGTGGTCCTCAAACTGCTGGCGGTGACGTTCTTCCTGATGCTCTCGAGCGCGGTCTGCGGCCACGCCATCGGCCGCAGCGCTTTCAAGAGCGGGGTGGTCCCGTGGCACAAGCCGGGAGTCGAACCCCTGCCGCCCATGGAGGTGGAGGAGCCTTGAACTGGACGGTGAACCTCCTGCTGATGCTGTTCCTACTCGCGACGGCCGTAGTGGCGATAACGCTCAAGGACCTGCTCGCCGCGGTGGTGGTGTTCAGCGCTTACAGCCTGATGATGGCGATGCTCTGGACGCAGCTACGAGCCCCCGACCTGGCGCTCACCGAGGCCGCGGTCGGGGCCGGGGTCACCACCGTCCTCTTCATCATCGTGGTCTACAGGACGGTGCGGAGGGAGGACCGGTGAAGCGGCTGCTCGTGCTCGTGGCGCTGGCGGTGATAGGCGTAACGCTGCTCTACGGCATCGGCAAGATGCCGCCCATGGACAGCCGCGCTTCGCCGGACAAGACGCACGTGGTGCCTCGATACCTCGGGCACGGCGAGGAGGAGGCGGGAGCGAAGAACATCATCACCGGCGTCATCCTGAACTACAGGGGCTACGACACGATGGGCGAGGTCTCGGTCATATTCAGCGCGCTGTGCGCGGTCATCGCCATCCTCGACCGCGAGAAGAAGGGCCGGAGCCGCTCGGGGGTCGACGCCTCCCGGGTCAGGACCAGCCTGATAGTGACCACGGTGGTCCGCTTCAGCCTGCCGGTGGTGATGCTCTTCGCCGTATACACGATGCTCCACGGGGAGCCTTCACCCGGCGGGGGCTTCCAGGGCGGGGCCATCGTCGGGGCGAGCATAATACTCTTCACGATAGTGTTCGGCCTCGCGGTCTCCACGAAGCGCATCCCGCCGGGCGCCCGCGTCCCGATGGAGAGCGTCAACATGCTGGGATTCCTTTCGATGGGATTCATCGGGCTCGCCTTCGGCGTGCAGTTCCTGACGTACATCCTGCCGGGCCTGGGGGTGGCGGCCGCCGAGACGGTGCGGAAGCTGATGCTCGACGTCATCGAGCTGGGAATCGGCATAGGGGGCGGGATCATATTCATCAGCATCGTTTTCTCGATGATACGAGAGGACAGGTATGAACTTCAGCAGGATGTTCCATAACCTCAACTACGTGGTCTCGGTGCTGCTGTTCCTCATCGGGCTCTACGCGGTCACTGTCAAGCCGAACCTCATCAAGAAGCTGATCGGCCTCAATATCATGGAGACGTCCGTCTTCCTCTTCATCGTGTCGATCGGGATGGTCGAAAGCGGGCAGGCGCCGATAGTGACCGAGGGCGTGAAGACCTCGCAGATGGTGAACCCCATCCCCCAAGCGCTCATCCTCACCGGCATAGTGGTGGCGGTCAGCACCACCGCCGTCGCCCTGTCGCTGTGCCTGCGTCTTCACGAGCGATACGGCACCCTTAATTCCGACGAGATACTCGCGTCCATTACCGACGTCTCCCAGCTCGGCCGCCCCTGGGAGGAATTTTGAGCTGGGCGCTGGGGGTCGCCGCAGACCACCCGGTCCTCCTCGTCGCGGTACCGCTGCTATTCGCGGCCCTGTGCCCGATCTGGGCGATGTGGAAGAGGAGCGCGTGCTTCCCCTGGGCGATGGCCGGCATGTCGGTCACGGCCTTCCTGGCCTGGTCTCTCATCGGCGACGTCAGCCCGCGCAGGGCGCTCACCTACAACCTGAGCGGCTGGAGGCCTCCGTGGGGCATCCAGATAAGGATAGACTACGTCGGCCTCCTCATGGTCTGCATAATCACGGCGGTCGGACTGCTCATCGTGCTCTATTCGTGGAGGTACGTCGAGCACGACCTCAAGCCCGAGAGGGTCCCCTACTACTACACGCTGCTCCTGCTCATTATGACGGCCATGATCGGCTTCTCCGTCACCGGGGACCTGTTCAACATGTTTGTCATGATGGAGATATTCTCCATAACCTCCTACGCCCTGGTGGCTATTTCCGGGATGAAGGAGGCGGTCAGGGCCGCCTTCAAGTACCTGCTGATGGGGGCGACCTCGAGCCTCACCGTGCTTCTCGCCATCGCTTTCCTGTACTCGGCGACCGGCAGCCTCAACATGCTCGACATCTCCCTCCAGCTGAAGTCCACGAGCTACGTGCAGGTCGCCGCCGTGGCCCTGATCCTCTTCGTGGTGGGTTTCTCGGTCAAGGCCGCTCTGTTCCCCGTTCACGTGTGGCTCCCCGACGCGCACTCCATCGCGCCCTCGCCGGTGAGCGCCCTGCTGTCCGCCCTGGTCATCAAGATGGGGATAATCGGCCTCTTCCGGGTCTTCTTCACCGTCTACGGACCGGGCTTCGCGGCGCGCTCCGGCACGTGGAACGGCGTCATCGACGTCGTCTCCTGGCTCGCGGTCGCCTCGATCCTGGTGGGAGCCGCTCTCGCCATCATCCAGCGTGACTTCAAGGTGATGATCGCTTACTCATCGATAGTGCACATAGGGTACATACTCCTGGGCCTGACGGTGCTCTCGGGAAACGGCACCGTGGGAGGGCTCTTCGACATCCTCGCCCACGCCATGGGCAAGGGGTGCTTCTTCATGGTCGCCGGGATAATGATCTACAAGGGAAACCGCAGGCAGATACACGAGCTCAGGGGGGTCGGGAGGACCATGCCCGTGACGGCCTGGGCGTTCACGATAGCGGCGCTATCGATTGTGGGAATACCGCCGACCGCCGGTTTCATGGCGAAGTTCTACATCCTCTGGGGCTGTATCCAGCGCGGCAAGTACCACTTCGTGGTGCTGGCCCTGATAGGCAGCCTGCTGACGGCGGTGTACTGCTTCAGGGTCGTCTATTACATGTTCTTCACCGGCGCCCGGAGGCCGGACGCGCGCCTCGACGAGGGCCCGGTGACGATGTACGCTCCGGCCGCGCTGCTGGCGGCGGGGACGGTGTTCTTCGGCATCTTCGCGAATCTATTGATACCGTCGCTCACTGCGGCGGCCCGTCTGGTACTGGCCAGGTAGAAGGAGGGGCACGTGAGCAGGCAGACCAGTTCCGTGTTGCCGGTGATAATCGTGTTTGCCCCATGGCTCGCGCTCGCGGGCGCCGCGGCATGGGGCAGGTCGCGACCCAGGCTGGCTAAGGCGTTCTACGTGGGCAGCACCGTGCTCGCGCTCGGCCTCATCCTGCCTCTCTACGGACGCGCCCTGGACGGCGTTGTCACCAAGCAGCACCTGGTGGAGGTCGTAACGGGCATAAGCATCTCCTTCAGGATCGACACCCTGGGGTTCTACTTCGCGATACTGCTCTCGTTCCTGTGGCTGCTGGCCACGATATTCTCGCTGGGCTATATCCACGAGCGCGAGACCCGCTACTACTGCTTCCTGGCGCTGAACCTGTCGTTCTGCCTCGGGGTCGCGTTCTCCGCCAACATGTTCACCCTGTTCATCTTCTACGAGCTGATGAGCCTCTGTACCTACCCGCTCATCATCCACGACGAGACCGAGCAGGCACGCAGGGCGGGCCTGAAATACCTCGTATACAGCATCTCGGCGGGCGCGGTCATACTGGCCGGGGTCGTCCTTCAGTTCTTCTACGGCGGCACCCTCGAATTCACCGGTCACGCCACGTTGACGATGGCCGACGCCAGCAAGTCCGTCCTCCTGGTCATCTTCTCGATCTACATGCTCGGGTTCGGGGTCAAGGCGTGCATCATGCCCCTGCACGGTTGGGTGCCGGACGCCCACCCGGCGGCGCCTGCGCCTGCGAGCGCGCTCCTCTCCGGCGTGATACTCAAGATAGGGGCCTTCGGGATAATAAGGGTGCTGTTCGACGTCTTCGGCATCAGGCAGCTCCGCGTCCTCGGGGTGTCCCTGCCGATGCTCTACGTGGCGAGCTTCACCATAATCGTGGGGTCGCTCTTCGCCATAACCCAGACCGACCTCAAGCGGCGCCTCGCGTACTCGAGCGTTGCGCAGGTCTCCTACATCATACTGGGGCTCTTCCTGCTGGCCCCGGACGGGGCCATGGGCGGCCTGCTCCAGGTGGCGAACCACGCATTCATGAAGGCTACGCTGTTCCTCTGTTCCGGGATAATCATCCACGAGACAGGCAAGCGCGACGTCCGCCAGCTCGAGGGGACGGGCTCGAAGCTCCCCCTGACGATGATGGCTTTCTCCGTGGCGGCGCTGGGCATGATGGGGGTCCCCGCGACCGCGGGCTTCATCACCAAGTGGGAGCTCGGGGTGGGCTGCGTCCAGGCGCACAGGCCGTACTTCATAGCCGTGCTGCTCATAAGCTCACTCCTGAACGCGGTGTACTTCCTGCCGATAATCTACGCCGCGTACTTCAAGGAGGGCTCCGCTGGGGAGAGGCTGCGGCCCGAGACGAAGCCGACGATGCTCGTCCCGGTCCTTATCACCGGCGCGTTCGTGCTGATTCTGGGCATCTTCGTCACCGTGCCCGGCCTCCCGTACTCGCTCGTAAAGGTCATAGTGTCCGCCGTCTTCTGAGGGATTCATGCTTTCACTCGAACACGCGGCTGAGGCCGCCAGGACTGCAAGCTCGGTCCTCCCGGGCATCGCGATACTGCTCCCCCTGGTGGGGGCTTTCGTGGTCCTCGCCGCAGGTGACCTCAGCGAAAGGCTGCGCGACGCGCTCGCGGTTCTCTTTACCGCGGGAGCGTTCGCCTGCTGCGCGGCGATGCTGCCCCGGGTGATGGGCGCCGGCTACACGCTCGAGCTGGACCTGGACCTGTTCTTCGGGCACCTCGTCCTGTCCGTCGATTCGCTGGGCCTGCTCTTCGCGTCGTTCGCTTCTTTCCTGTGGCTGGCCTCCACCTTTTACTCGTACGCATACATACGGCACGAGGAGAGGAGGACCCGCTACCACGTCTTCTCGCTCCTGACCGAGGCCGCCTGCCTCGGGGTGTTCCTGGCCGGTGACTTCTTCGCGCTGTTCGTCTTCTTCGAGCTGATGGGGTTCCTCGCCTACATGCTGGTCGTGCATAACCAGACCTACGAGGCGAAAAAGGCGGGGGTCAAGTACATCTTCATGACAGTCTACGGGGGCCTGAGCCTCCTCTTCGGGATCCTCCTCCTGCTGTACTACTCCGGAGGCATCGGCTTCGCGCCGCACCCGGAAAGCGCTTACCTGACCACCTCGATCGCGTTCGTGGTTGCCGGGTTCATGCTGGCGGGATTCGGGGTGAAGGCGGGCATGGTCCCCCTCCACGTCTGGCTGCCGCTCGCGCACCCGGCGGCGCCCTCCCCTGCGAGCGCCCTCCTGTCCGGCGTGATGATCAAGGCGGGGGCGTACGGGTTCCTGCGCGTGGTCCAGACGCTCAGCCCCGCCCAGGGCGCCGAGGCGGATCTCGCGTCGCTGGGGGGACACGCGCGCGCCGGCGGCGCAGTGGCCGTGCACGCCGGCGGCAGCCTGGCGAACCTGCATGACCTGGGATGGGTGATAATCGTGTTCGCCGTTCTCACGATGGTAGTGGGGATGGTCCTCGCGCTGGTGCAGGACAACGTAAAGAGGCTCCTGGCGTATTCGAGCATCAGCCAGATGGGATTCATACTGCTGGGAGTGGGAGTGGGAGCGTACCTGGGGGCCGAGGGCGGCATGGGCCTGGCCGGAGCCGTCTACCACGTGCTCAACCACGCCTTCTTCAAGGGACTGCTGTTCCTCGGTGTGGGGGCCGTGTACTACGCGACACACCAGCTCGACATGACGAAGCTCGGGGGGCTCTGGCGCAAGATGCCTGTCACCACGGCGCTCACGTGCATAGGCGGGCTGGGGATAATGGGCATTCTGGCTTTCAACGGTTTCGTGAGCAAGACCCTGCTCCACCACTCGGAGGTCGAGGCGCTGCACATCGGGGGACCGTGGATGCGGGCGGTGGACATCATCTTCATGGTCACGGCGGGCGGCACGGTCTGTTATATCGCCAAACTGCTCTGGCTCACATTCTTCGGCCATTCCCGGTCAGACAACGAGCACGAGGTAAAAGAGGTCCCGTGGCCCATGCTTGCCGGAATGGGCGCGCTCGCAGCAGGTGTGCTGTTCCTAGGGCTCTTCCCCGGGGTGGTGATGCGGGAGCTCGTGATACCCTCGCTCAGGATGTTCGCGGACCTGGACCCGGAGGTCATCCACCACCTGGAGGGCATGCGTTTCTACACATGGCAGAACGCCGTGGCGATACTGCCACCCCTGGCTATCGGGGCCGGCGTCTTCTTCGTGATGCGGCGCTGGGACCTGTTCAAGCTGAGGCTGCCGGAGACGCTGGGCATCGACTACTACTACTCGAAGGGAGAGGTAGGATTCCTCAGGCTCTGCATCCAGGGCTCGAAGCGCAACGCCGAGCTCAAGGCGAAGTACTACCCGCTCGCCCGCTCGTACGGCGAGTACCTCCGCGACGGGTGGAATGCCCTTCTGGAGCGGTATGACAGCGGCCGGCGCGCCCTGTGGAACCGGCTTGCCACGCTTCCGATGGACGTCGCCGGGCTCACGGCCTACATCCGGGCAAGGCAGTTTACCGGGGAGATATCTTACGGCGTGATAGTGATAGCCGTCCTGGCGGCTGTGCTGGCCCTGACCCTCCTGTGACGGTCAACTACGGACGAAGAGGCTTCGGAGCCAGCGCAGGAAAGAGTTCTTCGGCCCCTCGGCTGCCGCCTTCGCCCTGCCGCGCTCCTTCAGGTACTCGGAGCACTCCGCGCAGTACTGCTTGCCGAACGGTATCTGTGCGCCGCAGCGCTCGCACGAGGCGTGTCGCTCAGGAGTGGTTCTCAAGCCGCCGGCCTTCGCCGGCCGCATGATAGAGCCGCATACGTCGCAGATCCTCTGCAACTGCCCCATCGGGTGGCCGCACACCATGCACTGCCTCCCCGGCCTCTCCTCCTCGTGCTGCGTCATATGGCGACTCCTCGAGCGTTGTGTCGACCGCCGGATTCACTCCCGCCTCCACCGCGGCAGGCCCGGGACCCGGCATTACTTCTTCAGGGCGCCTGCGGCCGCGCAGGCTCGATATCAGGAGCACCGCCGCCAGCAGGAGCGCCAGTATGGCTGCGGTGACGAGTACGCGAATCACGAGCGACCTGTTGAACCTGCGGTGCTCGGGCTGCGGGCCGCCGGCCGGCCGCTCCCGCGCTGCTCTCTTGTTTGCTTTAGTTCGGGAGCCGTCCGGATTCTCCTTCGAGCGTGCGGCGGCATCGGCCTCTTCCTTGTCGGGATAACTTGGGAGTTTTCCGCAGGCGGGGCAGAACCAGAGCATGCCATCATGCTCGGCGCCGCACTCCGGGCATATTACCTTGCCTCTTTCAGAGGCGCCCATGAAACCGGCCCTCCAGAGATACCTTTAGTCGATGATAGCACGCCCGCCGCCGCACGCCAGCGCTTCTGATATATTTATCGCGGAAACCGGTCGGCCGGAGGACAGCGAAAGGCAGGCTGATGGACATCCTGTTCGTCGTCAAGGAGTTCCCGCACAGCAAGGTGATAGGCGGTCCCATTATCATCTACAACCGGGTGAAATACCTCTCCAGGAGCCACACAGTCTCACTGGCGGCGTTCGACCCTCACGGCGCGACGGGTGAGCAGGTGGACTCGATCGGGGTGTACTGCAAGGACCTCAGACTGGTCCCGGGGGTGAAGCCCAGGAGCCTCCCGAGGAGGGCCTGGGATTACGTGGCCGGCCCAGTCCCGCCTTACTTCATGCTCAACTACTCGAAGGAGATGTACCGTGCGATATCGGAGATGGTCGCCGCGCGCCGCTACGACATCGTGATATCCGAGTACTCGATGGTGGCGCAGTACCTGTACCACAACCCCGACCTCGCCGGCATCAGGCGGGTGATGTCGGTGCACGAGTGCTATTACCTCGCGCGCAGGAAAGTGTTCGAGTTCCAGGGGCTCAACCGCGAGGGCATCTCGGCGCTCATGCAGCTAAAGGGATTGAAGCGCTTCGAGTTCGACATGTACGCGGACGCGGACAAGGTGCTGACGCTGACCCCCGAGGGGAAGGACGAATTGCTCGCCGTGCGCCCGGGCCTGGACATAGCGGTGGTCCCGCACGGCGTCGACGTGGAGGGCTTCGCCCCCGATCGCCGGCAGGAAGGCTCTCAGCCGACCGTGATGTTCCTGGGCAACTACCCCCACGATCCGAACCGCGACGCTGTGGTGTTCTTCGCAAGGGAGGCCTGGCCCACGGTCAAGAAAGCTGTGCCGGGCGCGCGGTTCCTGGTGGTAGGGAGGGGTCCGACCGATGACATGCTCGAGCTCGCGCGGAGGGACCCCTCAATCGAGATAACGGGCCAGGTGGATGACGTCAGGCCGTACCTCGAAGTAAGCGACGTGTTCGTGTGCCCCGTGCGCCTAGGCGGTGGTTTCAGGGGCAAGGTGCTCGAGGCCATGGCGAGCGGCGTCCCGGTCGTATCGACAAGGCTGGGTGCCGAGGGGCTGCCCGCCGAGGACGGAAGGAACATAATCCTTGCCGATACCCCCGGCGAGCTCGCCGCCGCCACCGTGAAGCTGCTCGAGGACCGCGGCCTCGCCGAGGGCATAGCCACTGAGGCCCGCAGGCTCATGGTGGAGCAGTTCTCCTGGCAGAGGGGCGTCGAGATACTGGAGGAAGTCCTCCTGGAGGTCGTCGGCGCCGCTCCCCGGAACTGATATTTAGCCTTGACAAACAATCCCGCGGCACCGATACTTACTTAGCATTGCAAAGTATCGTGACGGGGGACGGATGAGCGAAGAGCGCATCAAGAAGCTCGCGGACGAGTTCCTGGCCGCAGAGGGCAGGATAATGAGGGGGATGCGGGCCATCTTCCGCCGCGAGATGGAGAAGTACGAGGTCACCTGGCCGCAGTTCCACCTGCTCAAGTCCATAAGGAACGGCGACTGCGTCACGATGACCGACGTATCGCAGCGCCTGATGGTCTCCGCCCCCACCGCGAGCAGGATGATAGACGGCCTGTGCTCTAAGGGACTCCTCGAGAAGGTCCAGGACACCGATGACCTCAGGGTGCACAGGCTGAGGCTCAGCGCGAAGAGTGAAAGCCTCATGGCGGCGCTCACCGAGCTGCAGGACCGCATCATGTACGACGTTTTCAAGGAAGAGGACCTCGACGAGCTCGAGAGGACGGTCGAGCACCTGGGCAGGATAACCGGGAAGTGGCTGGAGATGGTCGACAGGACCGCGAAAAGGAGCGACGTTGGATAGCAACGGGGACATAATCACGACCGAGGACCTGGTCAAGAAGTTCGGCGACCTGGTGGCGGTCGACAGCGTCAATTTCGAGGTGAGAGCCGGGGAGATCTTCGGCTTCCTCGGCCCCAACGGGGCCGGCAAGACCACAACCATGAACATGCTCTCGACCATCATGAAGCCGACCTCCGGCACCGCGGTGATAAACGGCTACGACATCGTCAACCATCAGAACGAGGTAAGGGAATCGATCGGCATGGTGTTCCAGGACCCGAGCCTCGACGACACCCTCACCGCCAGGGAGAACCTCGAGTTCCACGCTGTCGTCTACCACATCCCCCGCGCGGAGCGGGCCGGGCGGATGAAAGAGGTCCTCGAGATGGTCAGCCTCACCGACCGCGCCGACGACCGCGTGGAGACCTACTCCGGCGGCATGAAGAGGCGGCTGGAGATAGCCAGGGGGCTCCTGCACTACCCCAAGGTCCTGTTCCTCGACGAGCCGACCATCGGGCTCGACCCGCAGACCCGCTATCACATCTGGGAGTACATCGAGGACCTGAAGAAGCGCGAGGGCATCACCATCTTCCTGACCACCCATTACATGGAGGAAGCCGAGCACTGCGACCGAATCGCGGTGATCGACCTGGGGCAGATAATCGCTCTGGACACCCCCGAACGGCTCAAGGACGACGTGGGCGGCGACATCATCAGGCTCGAGACAGAGGACGACGACGCGGCGCTGGCCGAGCTCAAGGAGCGGTATCCCGAGCTGGAGATGATAAGCGACCCCGAATGTAAACTCTGCTTCGAGCGGGAGCGGGGCGAGGAGTTCGTTCCGGAGCTCATAAGGGAGTTCGGGGTGAAAATAGTCTCGATAAACATCCACCGGCCGACACTGGACGATGTCTTCCTGAAGCTCACCGGCAAAGAGATACGCGACGACAGCGGGGACCGGAAGGAAGCGATGATGAAGCTCGCAAGCAGGACCGGGGTCGCTCCCGGCTCAAGGGGGAACAGAAGGCGCTGATGGAAGAAAACACGGTAAAAGAAATCGAGGAACAAGGGCCCGAACTGGAGTCGGCCGAGGAGTACCTGCACCGCACGAGCTTCCAGCGGTCGCTGACCGGCGTCTATATCGTATGGCTGCGCGACTTCAAGCGTTTCTGGCGCGACACGCCGAGGCGCCTCGGAGCTTTCGTGCAGCCGCTCGTGTACCTGTTCCTGCTGGGGACCGGCCTCCAGGCGGCGTTCAAGGTCTTCGGCGCCGGCGAGACCAAGTACGTGACGTTCATGTTCCCGGGGATACTGGGGATGACCGTGCTCTTCACTTCGGTGTTCTCCTCGATATCCATCCTGTGGGACCGCCAGTTCGGCTTCCTGAAGGAGATACTGGTCTCCCCCGTGCCACGCTCCAGCGTGGCGCTCGGGAAAGTGTTCGGCGGCGCCACGACCGCCGTCCTGCAGGGGATGGTACTCCTGGTGCTGATGTTCCTGCCGAGCATCTTCGGCTTCCACTGGGAGACGCTCTGGAAGGCTCTCCTGCTGATTCCGCTCATGATACTGCTCGCGCTCGCCATGACCAGCGTGGGTGTCGCCATAGGGGCGCGGCTGAAGTCGTTCGAGGCTTTCCCTGTGCTGATGAACTTCTTCCTGATGCCGCTGTTCTTCCTCTCGGGTGCGATGTTCCCCCTGCAGGGGCTTCCCAGCTGGATGGACTTCCTGACCAAGATAAACCCGCTGAGCTACGGCGTGGACATGCTCCGCGCGGTGGCGCTGAAGGGCGTAACGCTGACCACCACATCCAACGTGGCCTCGAAGCTGCCGCCCGAGGTCCTGGCCAAGATACAGTCCGACCCCCAGCTCGCGACGGCGCTGCAGAAGGTGTTCCCCAAGATGCCCACGGTTCAGACCCAGGTGCACCCTCTCTGGCTGGACGTGGTGGTGGTTGCCGCCTTCGGCCTCGTGATGCTCGCCATCGCGATCTGGCAGTTCAACCGCCAGGAATAACTGGGTTCGACGACTTAAATCGGGGTCAGGCCCGATTATTAAGCCAGCGGTTGCGCTCGGGGGTCCCGGGTTAAATCCGGACCTGACCCCGATTTAAGCTCGAGTTCGCGCATCAGGTAGTAGCTCATCGCGAGAGCTGTTATCCCAGCCATAACGCCCAGCATCGCCGCCCCGGTGTCGTTGAACACGAGCGCCACCAGGCCGCCGACCACGAGCGAGAAGAGCGTGGCGGTCTGGACCTTCTCGTCTTTCCACCGCACGGTCCAGAACGAGCCCGGCCGGCGCAGCCAGAGCGCCATGGCCACAACGGCGGCGATCAGGACGAGGGCGGGGACGAGGAACACGCTGATGTCGCCCAGCTGTATCGCGAGCTTTCTCTCTACGAGCGGCAGGAAGCTCCCGGTGCCGCTCGTGACGACCTTTCCCGCGTGGGTACGCACGAAGAGGCTGTCGACAAGTATGAGTGCCGCGGTGGCGCCCGCGACGGCGCCTGCGACTGCGCCCACCCTCGCGACGGTGAATCCCTTTCGCGACGTGGCCACGTAGAAAGTGAGCGAGGTGGCCACGGCGGTGATAAACCCGCCCGCGTTCGCCCCCAGGGTCCCGAAGCCGATGACGAACGACAGCACCAGCAGCAGCGCCAGCGCTCCGCGCCTGGCGGCGGGACGTTCCAGCAGGCTGTTCCCGAGGAGACCGGAGACGCCCCACACGGAGGTCGCGATCAGGAGTCCGACCAGCGCGTTGGTAAGGCCGTAGATGCGCATGCCCTCGAGCGCACTCCCGCCCAGGAGCGGCAGCATCACCAGCCTTCCCCCGAACGCGACGTCGACGACCATGACCGCCGCGGTCAGGAGGCAGAGCGATACCACCGGGTCCATGCGGGGCCTCCTCCGTGTCAGCGCCCGGGCCCCGAGACCCACCACCACGGTGAAGCCCGCGCAGAAGAGGACAGGGAAGGCGTACCCGTCGTACCTGAAGGCCGAGACCGCCAGCAGGGAAAGGGGAGCGGCAAGGAGCACGACTGCTGCCGCTCCCGCCAGCCGCGCGGCCCTCGCGCGGCCAACGGTCAACTCGCGCCCCTTGTGGGCCTGGAAGAAGAGGAGCAGGGCGAGGCACACTGTCAGCAGGACAAGTGCGGCACAGGTGATGACGATCGGCCATCGGGCCTTCCTTGTCGCCGTAAGCTGGGCGTTGAGCTCCTTCAGGTATTCTGTCCGGTCCCCGTCCGCCTCCACCGTCCGCATCACGGAGCCCACAACGCGCGACTCGACGGCGAGGTCGAAGTGCGCGAGCACGGTCGGCAGGAGGTCCACATTGTTAACGAGTCCCGGCCTGCGCGCGGAGCCCGACGTCAAGAGCCCCCTCTCGAAACCCCTGCCCGCCGCTATGAACGGCGTGAGGTAGTCTCCTTCCTCGCGCGACGCCGCCGGCGCGCCGGGTGACACAACCATGAGCAGCGACGTGTCCAGGTCAAGCATCCTCGACAGGTCGCGCGCGAAACGGTCCACCTCCTCGAGGGCTTCGTCCCGTTCCGCTTCGAGCACGCCCGCGCCGGTGCTGTCCGACTCCCTGTCGATCCTGCCGGTCTCTCCCGTGTCGACCACAAGGAAATCGGACCGCTCGAGCATGTCGGCGGACCTCTCGAGCAGCCTCGGGAAGTCGGTCCTGAAGCCTCCCGGGCTATCGGGCTTCGGCTCCGCGGTGTCCAGACTCACATCCCCGAGGCGGACCGCTCCCGCGTCGTCGCAGCACAGGAGGGGCGACAGGCGCACCTCTTCCTGGAGGCTGTCGCAGTTGCCGATGACCGCCGAGGCGATGCCGCCCTCGACCAGGAGCCGGCCGAGGGAGCCTGGTGCCCAGCCGGTGCCGTTGGCATCGTTTGAGCTCATCACCTGCTCGAACCCGAGGCACACCACCCCACTTTCGGGAGCCCGCATGCCGGTGAAGCTCCTGTAGAGCTCCCCCGCCGTGGCCGCGCCGCCGAAGCCGGACGGGCGCTCGGAAGGATTGAACGAAAGCCTGGACTCGGGCGCGCCCCTCGACCTCACGCCGGCCCCCAGCGTCACGTACTCGGCCCCCAGGTCGGGTTCCCTGCCGGTCTGACGCTCGGCGGTCCGCGTCACCATCATGCCGACCGACCAGCGGCGCGCGAGCCCGGTGAGGAAAGGGGTGTTCTCCGAGGGCAGGTCCTCGACGTCGACACGGTCGACGACCAGTACCACCACTCTGTCGGAGAACATCGCCCGAGCCGTCGCTGTGCCGGGGAGTACCGCATCTGTTCCCTGGGAAGGAGAGGGCCCGGCCATCGTCGCGCCGGACGGCAGCGAGGCGACAGCAGCCAGCGAAAGGGCGAGCCCCGCCAGCAGGAGGAGGCGCCGCCGGCGCACGCGAGGCCTGAAATGGTGAACGGCTGAATCCATGTGAGTATTATACGGCGGCGGGCGCCGTCACTGCCCGGCTGGGGCGCGCCTTATGGCCGCGCCGAGCGAGGACAGTTTCTCCTCGAACCTCTCATAACCCCTGTCGATGTGCTCTATCTCGTAGACCTCGGTCGCGCCGTCCGCGACGAGGCCCGCGAGCACCAGCGCCGCGCCGGCCCGGAGGTCCGCAGCGGTAACGGGAGCCCCCGACAGGGAACGGACCCCCCGCACTATGGCGTGGTGGTCCCTGGTCTTGACGTCCGCGCCAAGCCTGTTGAGCTCGTCCACCACCATGAACCGGTTCTCGAAGATGTTCTCGGTCACGAATGAGGTACCCTCGGCGGTGGCCAGCAGGGCCAGCATCTGCGGCTGCAAGTCCGTAGGAAAACCGGGGTACGGGAGGGTGGACAGCTCAATGCCCCGTATGCCCGCCGGCACCCATACCGATATGCCGTCGCCGGCCCGTTCCACGCCGCAGCCCGCTTCGACCATCTTGTCGAGGACGATATCAAGGAAGCCCGGGTCGATGCCCTCCACCGTGACCTCGCCCCTGGTGATCGCGCCCGCGAGCAGTAGGGTGCCGGCCTCGATCCTGTCGCCCACGGCGTCGTGCGAGGCGCCTGAGAGGGCGTCCGTCCCCTCGATCTCTATCGTCGAGGTGCCCGCCCCTGAGATGCGGGCACCCATCTTGGAGAGGAACTCCGCGAGGTCGCCTATCTCAGGTTCCTTGGCCGCGTTCTCTATCACGGTGGCCCCGCGGGCGAGCACTGCCGCCATCATGAGGTTCTCGGTTGCGCCCATGCTGGCGAAGTCCAGGTAGACGTGGGTGCCCTCCAGCCTCCCGGCCTCCGCCTCGACAAAGCCGTGCGATACCGTCATCGTGGCGCCCATCTGGGCCAGGCCCCTCATGTGCATGTCTATCTGCCTGGCCCCCAGGTTACAGCCCCCCGGCATGGCCACGCGCGCGCGGCCGTACCTGGCGATGAGCGGCCCCAGCACTTCGACCGAGGCACGCATCCTCTGGACCAGGTGGTAGGGCGCCTCGACGTTCGGCTCGCTCGCCGGTCCTATGTTCAGGTCCCCGTCCGAGTAACCGACCTCGAGCCCTATGTGCCGCAGGACCTCCACCATGGTGCGCACGTCGGCGATGTCCGGCGCGTTACCGATGCGGCACTCGCCTTCGGACATTATGGAGGCGGCCATGAGCTTCAGCACCGAGTTCTTGGCGCCGCTGGCGCGCACCGTGCCGGACAGCCTGGCTCCGCCTTCTATCACGTACTTCTCTTCTGTTCCCGTCTCTATCGCCGCCTCTCGGCTCGAGGTCACAGAAATAAGTTCGGGGTCAGGTCTTAATTCTAAGTCCGAAACACTGCTGAGAAAAAGCCGGCTTTAGAATATGGACCTGACCCCATGAGTAAAGGTCAGCTCAGGCCTTGCCCTGGCGCTCCATGATCTTCTTCTTGACCTTCTTCAGGCGGAAGTGGTCCTCGCGGGCGCGCTCGTCGAGGGAGCTGAAGATGAACTTGACCTGCTCCTGCAGTTCGGGGATCACAGTGTTCTCCAGCGCGTTGACCCTGCGGTTGGTCTTCTGGAGCTCTTCACCAAGCCGCCTGAGCCTCGTCTCGATGTCGGCGCTCTGGATCATCAGGTCGATTATCTCCTCGAACTTGGCGGCCGTCTGGTCGATCCGGGCGCTCACCCCGGTTATGGCGTAGCCGCGCGTGAGCTCGCTCTTGATGGGCGCCGTCGACTTCCGGATGACGGGTATAGGCACTCCCATGACGTGGGTGCCGAAGATGTCGACCAGGACCTCGCCCTTGGTGGCGAACCCGACGGAAGTCAGGACACTCTTCCCCTCTACCGCGGTGGCCACCGCGAGGGCGTTCTGGGCGTCCGCGGTCGCCCTCTCCAACCTCAGGGAGAGCTTCATGGTCTCGTCTATGATGGGCAGGAACTCCCTCAGGAGGGCGTCGCGCTTCTTCTTGAGGAGCTCCATTCCCTGCGCCGCCAGCCTGATCTGCTGCCTGCGGTACAGGAGCTCGCTCCTGGTCGGATTTACCTTCTCCATCTTCCGGCTCCGTTATGCGCCCGGTCTACTCGGACTGCTCCTGCTCGCTCTCCTGCGCCTCGGGGGCCGGCTCCTCGGCCTCCGCGGTCTCCCCGGCCCCTTCCGCGTCGGCCTCCGCAGCCGCCGCGGTCGCTTCCTCGCGGGTTATCTCGCCCGGGTAGTACTGCTCGATGTACTCCAGCTTGAGCCTCTTGAGCTCCGTGGAAGGCAGGATGGAGAGCAGGTTCCAGCCTATCTCCAGGGTCTCCTCAATGTCGCGGTTCTCTTCACCCTGGTTGAGGAACGCCTCCTCGAACTCGTCCGCGAACTTGAGGAACAGCCTGTCGGTCTCGGAGAGGGCCTCCTCGCCGATGATGGCGACCAGCCTTCGCAGGTCGACGCCCTCGGCGTAGAAAGCGTAGAGCTGGTCGGCCACCCCGCGGTGGTCCCCCCTGGTCTTGCCCTCGCCGATGCCCTGGTTCATCAGGCGCGACAGGCACGGCAGGACGTCGATCGGCGGGAATATGCCCTTGCGGTGCAGCGCGCGGGAGAGCACTATCTGGCCCTCTGTAATGTACCCGGTGAGGTCGGCGATCGGGTGCGTGATGTCGTCGTCGGGCATGGTCAGGATAGGCACCTGGGTGATGGAACCCTTCTTGCCCTTTATCCTTCCGGCCCTCTCGTAGATGCTCGCGAGGTCGGTGTACATGTAGCCCGGGTACCCGCGGCGCCCGGGGACCTCCTCGCGCGCGGCCGATATCTCGCGCAGGGCCTCGCAGTAGTTGGTCATGTCGGTAAGGATGACCAGCACCTGCATGTCGTGCTCGAACGCCAGGAACTCGGCCATGGTGAGCGCGCACCTTGGTGTGATGATCCGCTCGACCGTGGGGTCCTCCGCGAGGTTCATGAAGAAACACACCCTCTCGAGCGCCCCGGTCTCGGCGAACGAGTGCTGGAAGAACGAGGCCTCGCGCCGCGTGATGCCCATCGCGCCGAAGACGATGGCGAACTCCTCGCCGCTTATGACCTTGGCGTTCTTGACTATCTGGGCGGCGAGCTCGTTCCCCGGCAGGCCGGCCCCGGAGAATATGGGGAGCTTCTGGCCGCGCACCAGGGTGTTGAGGCCGTCGATGGCGGACACGCCCGTCTGTATGAAGTCGTTGGGGTTGTCCCTGGTGAACGGGTTGATGGGAGCGCCGCCGACCTCGAGCTCGGCTTCGGGAAAGACCTTCCCCCCTCCGTCTATCGGCTCTCCCAGGCCGTTCAGGACCCGGCCCAGCATGCCGACGGAGACCCCGAGCTGGATGACCTCTCCCTGGAACCGGACCCTCGACTGGTCGACGTCGAGGCCGGTGGTGGTGCCGAATACCTGGACGACGGCAAGGTCGCCGTTGAGCTCGATGACCTGCCCCTTGCGGGTCTCGCCTCCCCCAGATTCGATCTCGACCATCTCGCCGAACGATACGCCCGTGACGCCCCGCACGAACACGAGGGGGCCGGCGATATCATGGATGGTCCGGTATTCCGCTGTAACAAGCCTGTCTCGAGGCATCTTCCTATCTCCTCCGGATAATTCGGATCAGTACCTGACCAGCTTCCTGAGCTCCGCGCCCATCTCCGCCTCGAGTGTCTCCAGCTGCGATTCGGCCTCCTCGAGGGGTATCTCTTTCATGCGGCCGATGCGCGTGCGGAACGGGACATCGAGGGCTTCCTTGAGCGTCACGCCCTTGACCAGCACCTCCTGCAGCACGTCGTAGTAGCCTACGATGACCTTGAGCATCATGTACTGCTTCTTGGGGTCGCAGTACGCGTCCACGTCGCTGAAGGCGAACTGCTGCAGGTAGTCCTCCCGCAGCATGCGGGCCACCTCCAGCGTGGCCCTGGCGAACTCCGGAAGCGCGTCCGGTCCTACCAGCTGGACTATCTCCTGGAGCTCGTCCTCCTTCTGCAGTATCATCATCGCCTTGTCGCGGAGGCTCTTCCAGTCCATGTTGACGTTCTCCGAGTACCACTCCTCGACCTGGTCCAGGTAGAGCGAGTAGCTCTTCATCCAGGAGATGGCCGGGAAGTGGCGCCTGTGGGCAAGGTCCGTATCGAGCGCCCAGAAAGCCCCGGAGATGCGCAGCGAGTTCTGGGTCATCGGCTCGGAGAAGTCGCCTCCCGGCGGGGAGACGGCGCCGACCACCGTGATGGAGCCTATGCGTTCTTCGGAACCCAGCACGACGGCCCGCCCGCACCGCTCGTAGAAGTCGGCCAGGCGCGTGGCGAGGTACGCGGGGTACCCCTCCTCGCCCGGCATCTCCTCGAGCCGGCCCGAGACCTCGCGCAGGGCTTCGCCCCACCGGGAGGTCGAATCGGCCATCATGGCCACGTCGTAGCCCATGTCGCGGTAGTACTCGGCCATGGTGATGCCGGTGTAGATGGACGCCTCACGTGCCGCCACCGGCATGTTGGAAGTGTTCGCGACAAGGATGGTCCTCTTCATGAGCGGGAGCCCGCTGCGCACGTCCTCGAGCGCCGGGAACTCGGTCAGAACCTCGGTCATCTCGTTGCCGCGTTCGCCGCAGCCGACGTAGATGACGACGTCGGCCTGGGCCCACTTGGCGAGTGTCTGCTCGGTCACGGTCTTGCCGGTGCCGAAGCCGCCCGGGATGATGCTGTACCCGCCCTGCGCCACCGGGAAGAAAGTGTCGAGGATGCGGGTGCCCGTGATGAACGGGAGGTTGGGGTCCATCTTGGATACCACCGGCCTGGCTATGCGGGCCGGCCACTTCTGGACCATCTGGAACTCAGTGCCGTCCTCGCATGCCGCGATGGTGTCGGTCACCTTGAACTCGCCCGACTTTATCTCGGCCAGCACGCCGCCCTTGCCCGGCGGCACCATGATGAGGTGCTTGATGACCTCGGTCTCCTGAACGTAACCGAGTACGTCGCCCGCCACGAGCTCGCGGCCAGGCGCGGCGGCGGCCTCGAACTCCCACGTCCGCTCATGGTCGAGCGGGTCGGAGACTGTGCCGCGGGTGATGTAGTCGCCGTAGTCATCCGCCAGGTTCGGGAGGCGGCGCTGGACCCCGTCATAGATGCTGGACAGCATTCCGGGGCCGAGCTCCAGCAGCAGGGGCTGCTCAGTGCAGGTAACCTGCTCTTCGACCTCCAGGCCGCTGGTGTCCTCGTACACCTGGATAACGGCGGTATCGCCCTCGAGGCGGATTATCTCCCCGATGAGCTTGAGCTGCCCGACGAACGCCACGTCGTACATCCTCGCTCCGGCCATCCCGCGGGCCTGGACCACGGGCCCCGACACCTTGGTTATCTGCCCTTCAATCAACTCACTGCACCTCTTCTTTCGACCCGGCCCACTCGGGGCCGTTCATCCCTGTCTCAGCGTGACGTCGAATCCTACGGCCCTGTGGACCAGCCTGGCCAGGAACGCCTTGCGGTCCCCCGCCGCCCCGAGTTTCTCTCTGACCGGCAGCGACACGACTATGGGCCGGTAGGTAGACTCGATCCTCTGCTGTATCCGTTCGTCGACGGCCGCCAGGAACCCCTCGTTGACCGCGAGTATGCCGGTCCTGTCGTCCTCGAGCAGCCGGTTGATCTCCCTCTTGGCTTCGTCTATGTCTTCCACCTGGTGCACGTCGACCCCGGCGAGCCTGAATCCGTGTGCTGTCTCCGGGTCGGTCAGCACTACAACCTTGTACATCTACTCCAACCTGTCACTATGCTGCTTCTGCCGTGTCCCTCTCGATGAAGAACAGGTCCTTCCTGATCTCTGCCTGCGGTTTGTCCATCATCTTGCCTTTAAAGATTATCCGGAGGTTTATGACCTCGTTCTGCTTCGCGTAGATGTAACCGACGATGACCCCGATGCTCAGTACGTCGACGTTGCTCATCGCCACCGCCCGGCGCACCTGTTCGTGTTCCAGTTCGCGATCGAACGCCACTACGTCGACCTCCTGGTACTCGGACAGGGCCTTCTCCAGCACCTTGCGGTACCTTGGATCGGGGTACTCGGTGACCAGCTGGGCGATGTCGCCCAGGCGGTGAAGCGCCAGGAACTGGTCCTCGGAAAGGGTAGCCCCCGGTATGCGGAGGTTCTCGACCTCAGCGTCCTCGAGCTTCTGGCCGCGTATGCGCACCAGGGTCGAGATGTTCCGCATGTCTATCTCGCCGAGCATGACCTGCCTGACCATGTCGACGTTCTTGTCCCTGCCGCGCAGCGATTCCATGATGCTCGAGTAGTGGTACTTGTCCAGTGCCAGCTCGAGCACCGAGAGGTCCATGTCCCTCTTCTGGTACGCCGGGTACGCCATCAGGAGCGTCCTGGCATAGGGCATCTGCTGCGCCGCCATGTAGGCGATGACGTCCCTGATCTCACGCTGCTGGGCCATGTTCTCGAGGGTGTCCATGCGGATGCTGCCCACCGGGATCATCAGGTTCGTTATCTCGCCGGGGGTCGCGTTGCTCTGCTTTCCCCGCAGGATGGTCTTCACGTTCAAGAGGTCGTACTTGGAGAGCAGTATCGTCACCAGCCTGTGACCCTCGCCGCCGATAGCGTCGTGGACCTTCCTGAAGGAGGCTATGAGATTGAGGGACAGGGCCCTGTCGTAATCCGGGTTCTCCGGCTGGACAACGACGGCCTCGTTCACCTCGCGCCTGTAGATGGTCTGGTCCATTATCGAGGGTATGGAGTCATAGTCCGGCGCCTCAACCAGCCTCATGAAGAAATCCTGGGTGAGCAGGTGCGAGCGCATGCCACGCACACGCGCGTTGACGTATCCGTAATCGGAGAGGTCGACTCTGGCCAATTTGAACTACCCCGTTTGAGAATCTAGTTCCCGTCTCCGGCTTCCTCGAAGAGCGTCCTCGAAATCGCGAGCCTGAGCTTATCCCTTGCCTTTTCCAGGCGGGACTCGAAGGTGTTGGACACCAGGACTTCGCCTCCCGGCGAGCTGACCACCACTCCCCCGGACGCCTCCAGCGGGGTATCGGAGAAGCGGAACTGCCTCTGCCTCTCCGCCATCAGCCTCTCCACGAGCTCGCGGTCTGTCGGGCGGGCCTGGACTATGACCTCCCCGGTAAAGAACTCGAGGGCCTCGTCCAGCAGCACCGCCAGTATCCTGGGATAGCGCTCGTCCCTGTGGAGGTCCGCAAGCCTGGCCTCGGCCATCCGGAAGGCTTCGTCGACCGTCTCCTCCTGAGCCTTGATGAGCTCGTTCTTCGCCTTGAGCGACGCCGAGTAGACAATCGCCGTGGCCTCGCTGCGAACGGCGTCCTCGACCTTCTTCAGCCTGGCCCGCTTCGTCCGCGCTGCGTCCTTCTCGACCTCGGACATGATCTCCGCGACACGCTGCTGGGCCTCGGACTGTATGACTTCTATCCGGCCCGACGCCTTCTCCTCAAGAGCCCTTAGTATGTCTTCTACTGCCAAACCTGGTCACTTCCCTTGCCAGTAAGCATGAGCGCCAAGCAGCCGCTACTACGCGCTCTTCAGAGTCGTAATAACGAAGGCAATAACGAGGCCGAGGATGACCATGGTCTCGGGGATGGCCACCAGGATAATGGTGACACCCACCAGCTCCGGCCTCTCCGCGACGGCACCGGCCATTGCCGCGCCGATGCGCGACTGCGCCAGCCCCGTTGCCAGCGCCGATAGTCCTATCGCCAGAGCGGCGCTGAAGGCTATCAACCCTATCTTTACTGCTTCACCCACTACTCTTCACCCCCAGTTTTCTTGAAAGGCTCGTAACGGTACTTGGCAGGTTCGAAGAACTTGCCGAAACTCTCCACAAGATGCAGACGCAACGAGTGGATGGAAGGGCTGAACATGGCGATGACCAGGTTCAACCCGTGAAGGGCAACGAAAACCACAATGCCGGCGATCACCCCGATGACGCCGCCGCCGCCGCCGACCTGTCTGGCAAGGCTGTTGGCAACGTTGGCCATGATGACGGACGCGAGCCCGATGGCGATGAGTCGGGCGTAAGAGAAGATGTTCCCTACGCCGACCAGGGACTCCACGACGCCCCCCATCCCTCCGCCGATCCCGGCTACCACCACGCCGGCGACGGCGAGCACTATGCCGACGCCCACCAGCGCCGACGGCCACCAGCTGAAGCCGAACTTGCCCAGGGCGAGCATGAAGCCGGTGAGCACCATCAGGAGGCCGCCTTTCTCCAGGGCGTGCTTCCTGTTGTGTTCCTTTAGACCGTTGATGATGCCGATGACAAGCCCTATGCCGATGTGCACGAAACCGATGATGATGGTCACGCCCAGCATGAAGGTGAATCCTTCGAGGCGGTCGATGGGATACTTGAACAGTGTATCCTCCGAGCCGAGGATGTACTTGACCTGCTCCTCCCCGTGCACCTCTTCAATGAGCCCGAGCCAGCGCATCAGCAGGTCGCCGAAGAACTCGAGGTACAGGGCGCCGAAGATTATCGACCAGAGGCCCCCCATGGTGAGCAGGAAACCCGCCATGTTGATGAGGGGCTTCGAGGCGTACTTCCTGTGGAGAATCCAGCCCAGCACCATGATTATCAGGCCGTAACCCATGTCCCCGACCATCAGGCCGAAGAAGATGGGGAAGAATATCGCGAAGATGACCGTGGGGTCGATTGTGCCGTAGCGCGGGTACTTGGAGAGCATGTAGATGATCTCGAAGTACCTTACGAAGGGGCTGTTGCGGAGCGCGACGGGTGCGTCCTCCTCGCCCTCTCCCTCCCGGATGTCGACCACGGTCATTATCACCTTGGTGCCGAACCTGTCCGCCAGCGCGGTCTCCATGTTCTTGACCTCGACCTCGGGCAGCCACCCGCTGATTATGAAGACCTGGTCGGTCTGGCCGAACTTGGGGACCGCTTCCATCGAATCCAGCCGGTCGTGGATGGCGTTCCTGGCGGCCACCAGCTGGACGGAGTACTTGCCCGTTACCTGGCTGAGCTTGCGGTCGATCTCGTCCAGCTCCCCGGGTATCTGGGCTATCCTGGCCCTTACCTCGCCGACGGCCTCGTCTATCGGCTTGCGGGCCAGGTCACTGGGCAGCCTCACCTGGTTCACGTCCTGGACCGCGAGGAAGTCGTGGACCTGCTTGAGGTAGTGGCGGTTGAACACTATGAGCGCGGCGGTGGACTCGTCGTCGACGTCGGAGGCGACTATCTCGCACTCGCCGTTCGTGAGCTTGCTTATCTCCTCGTTGAGATAGTTCAGTATAGCCTTGTACTTGCGCTCGATGATGAGCGCTATGGATGCCATGTCCTGCATCCTGGCTACCCTTTCCGCCAGGGGCTGGACCTTGTACATGATGGGAGCGTACTTCTCGAGCCGGGAGAGCTCGACCATCAGGTCGGCCTTCCTCTCGACGGGGTCGCGGGTCTCCTTCTCGATCTCGGCGAGCGACTTCTCGATGCGGGCGATCATCGTCTCGACGTTGTCGCTCCAGATCGCCTTGTACTCGCGCTGGACGTCCGCAGGGGAGATATCGTCGACATCGGGGGCGAGCTCGCGTATCATGTCGCCGACCTTGGCCCTCAGGTTGCTGAGCGTGGCCTCGTGCTCGGCCGACTTCGGGTCCATCTCCATGCGGGTCACGCGCTTGTCCGGCATGTCGCTTATCCGCTCGGAGAGGTCCTCGATGTGGAGCGTGCCCTGGTCGTGGATCACGTCGATGGCGTCCAGAGCGATGTCCTTGAGCCCCAGAATCTCCACCTTGGCCATTTTTTCAATCATCTGAGATCCTTCCCCCTCGGGATTCTAAAAAAGGCCAATCAATCAAGCGGCGGTAGCACGCCTTCGATGACTATGCTGATGGCATCCTCGACGTGCTCCATGCCCTTCTTTCTTATCTCATCCGCCTGGGCGCCGATCTCCCGGGTGACCTTGTCGGCCTCTTCCTTCGCCCTGGCCAGCTCCCTGTCCCTGATATCCAGCCCGATGTCCTCAGCTATGGCCTCCCGCTTCTGGTGGGCGGCGTCCAGCTTGGCCTCCTCGACCATGCGCTGCGCCTCATTCTCGGCGCGCTGCAAACGCTGCTTGGTCTCATCCTCCTTCATGAGGATCATCTCGAGCATGACTTCGGCGGACGAGGGTTCGGGCGTCTCGGCCCCTTCGGGCTCAGCGAGCCCTTCGGCCTCTTTCACTGCTTCTCTGTCAACAAGCCTTCCGACGACCCGGGGCTCTGCCATTCCCGTGCCTCCCTGTCATAAAAGCCGGACAATAAAAAGCGCCATCTCATGAATGGCACCGCTGACCGCGCCACAGCAACGCCCGGTCGCGGTGAGTATATCACAAAGAAAAGACTTTTGCTGTCAAATAATTGGGTGATAAACAACTATTCAAAAGGGCCTTCACTCGTCCCTCTCGCGCCCGCGTGCCGCATCTCCGTTTCTCGAGCCGTTTTTCATCTTGAACGGCCGTTTCCGGCCCGTGAAAGGCTATTTGTTCCTCTCGAATATCAACCTCAGGCCCTCCAGGGTCAGAAGAGGGTCCAGGACCTCTATGGTGTGGCATTTCCCGACCACCACCTCCGCGAGGCCGCCGGTGGCGACCACGCGGCAGTCACCCCCGAGTTCCTCTTTGAACAGCTCCACCAGCCTGTCCACCTGTCCGGCAGTGCCGTTTATGATGCCCGACTGTATAGACTCGACCGTATTTCTGCCTATCGCGTTCTCGGGCGCTACCAGTTCGACCCGTGCGAGGCGCGCCGCCTGCCGGAAGAGCGCGTCGGCCGATATCTCCACCCCGGGCGCGATGGTGCCGCCCAGGTACCTGCCTTCCCGGTCGATGGCGTCCCAGGTGGTCGCGGTTCCGAAGTCGACTACAATGCACGGAGTTCCGTACTTGTGGACCGCGGCTACGGCGTTGACCAGCCGGTCGGCGCCGACCTGCCTCGGGTCCTCGTAGAGCACCGGGATGCCCGTGTCGGTGCCGCTGTCGACCACCAGCGGCTCCAGGCCGAGAATGTCCCGGGCCATGTGCGCCATGGCCGAGGTCATCTCGGGGACCACCGAGGATATTATCATGCCGTTGACCTGGGTCAGGCTGTGGCCGACGAAAGCAAGGAAGCCGCCCAGGGTGAGCGCCATCTCGTCGGCGGTGCGCTCGCTCTCGGTAGAGATGCGCCAGTGGTCCTTCAGCTCGCCGTCGATGAAGACGCCGATCACGGTCTGCGTGTTTCCGACGTCGATTCCGAGCAGCATCCTAATAGAGTCCCTTCTGTTCAGCCGCGCTCGGAGCCCACCCTCACCTCCAGTGAGAGGTCGGCCGCGGGCGAGGAATGGGTGATGAACCCGAGCGATATCATGTCCATCCCCAGCCTGACGTAATCGCCGAAGTTCTCGGGGCTGATACCGCCCGACACCTCCACCTTCGCCCTGCTTCCGATGAGGCCGACGGCCTCGGTCACCATCCCGGGCGGCATGTTGTCCAGCATGATTATGTCGGCGCCCGAGTCCAGCGCCTGCCGCACCTGTCCGAGGTCGGCCGCCTCGACCTCGACTGGGTATTCCTCGCCGAGCGCTGTCCTCACCCGGCGCACAGCGATATCGATGCCCCCAGCCGCGGCTATGTGATTATCCTTGATAATCACCCCGTCGAAAAGCCCCTGCCTGTGGTTGGTCCCTCCCCCCATGCTGACCGCGTACTTCTCGAGCACCCGCATCCCGGGGGTTGTCTTCCTGGTGTCCATCACCGCCACACCGTACGGTTCAGCCATGGCGACCAGCCTCGCGGTAAGGGTGGCTATCCCGGAGAGGTGGCACAGGAAGTTGAGCGCCGTCCGCTCCGCCGTGAGAATCCCTGCCAGGGGGCCTGAGAGCCTGGCCACCTCTACGCCGGGCGCAGCGTCGGAGCCGTCGGCGACGAGTTCGCGGTATTCCACGCCCTCCCCGGCCATGGAAAAGACCCTCGCCGCGACCGGCTGGCCCGCGATCCTGCAGGGCTCCTTGCTGAGTATGACGGCGGTGCCCGGAGTCCCGGGCGGGCACGCGGCGCCGGTCGTTACGTCGCCCCGCGGGCCGAGGTCCTCCTCGAGGGCCAGCCTTATGAGCCCTTCAGCCTTGTCGGCGATGTCCACGCGCGGCTCACTCCTCCCGTGACGCTGGCACCTTCAGCTCCCAGGGCGGCCTCGACGGCTGGGGTCTCGTCGAGACTTCGACCCGCCCCTCGGCCATCCGGGAGTCGATGTGCCTGCGCCAGTTCCACTCGTCGGTCTCCGGGAAATCCCTGCGGCGGTGGCAGCCCCGGCTCTCCTCGCGCATCAGCGCCGACGAAGCGATGAGGCACGACATCATGTACATGTTCTTGAGCTCCATCCCATCGACATCCAGGTACTCGGTGTCCAGCAGGTCCGCGTTCTCCGCCAGGAAATCGCGGGCCTCCTTGAGGCTCCGCTCGCTCCTCACCATACCCACGTTGTCCAGCATGACCTCCCTCAGGTTGCCGCGCAGGAGCTCCTCTGCCACGCGCGGCTCGACCGACCTGCGCGAGAACGAGAGCGGCGGCCCGGGCGTCGTGGGGCTTCCCGGCAAGGTGTCCTCGACATGCGAGGCGATCCTCCTGGCGAACACCAGGCCCTCCAGCAGCGAATTGGACGCCAGCCGGTTCGCGCCGTGGACTCCGGTGCAGGCGACCTCGCCGCAGGCGTACAGCCCGGGGATATCGCTCTGGCCCCACTGGTCTGTCACAACTCCCCCGCTCATGTAGTGAGCGGCGGGCGAGACCGGGATGCGCTGCCGGGTGATGTTGATGCCCGCTTCCAGGCAGTGCTCGAAGATGGTGGGGAACCTCCTCCTGATCCTCTCCGGGTCCAGGTGCCGGACGTCCAGGTAGAGGTGGTTGACCTGCTGCTCCCTCATGACCTCCACCATGCGCGCCACCACGATATCCCTCGGTGCGAGCTCGGCGAGCGGGTGAACGCCTTCCATCACGCGCTGCCCTTCAACGTCCACCAGCAGTGCGCCCTCGCCGCGTATCGCCTCGCTGATGAGGAACTTGGGCTCCTCGGGGATGTGCAGCGCGGTGGGGTGGAACTGGACGAACTCCACGTCGCTCACGCGAGCCCCGGCCCTGAAAGCCATTGCCGGGCCGTCTCCCGTGCAGACAGGCGGATTGGTGGTGACCAGGTAGACCTCACCCATGCCGCCGGAGGCCAGCACAGTCGCCCGCGACCAGACGGTCAGCAGGGTGCTGTTCTCCCTGTCCGCGAGGAGCGCCCCGCGGCACGTCCCGTCGGCCAGAAGGAGGTCGACCACGAAAGCGTGCTCCATGACGTGCACCCGCTGGTCCCGGAGAAGGGCCCTTCCGAGTGCGTTCTCTACCTCCAGGCCCGTAGCGTCGCCCTTGGCGTGGACGACCCGCGCCCGCGAGTGCCCCCCCTCCCTTGCAAGGTCGAGTGTCCCGTCGGTGGTATCGAAGTCCGCGTGGTACTCCTCGAGAAGCTCCCTCACCCTGTCCGGGCCCTCGTCCACCAGCACAGCCGTCGCCTCGGGGTCACAGAGCCCGGCCCCCGCCACCAGCGTGTCCTCCACGTGCGACTCCTTGGAGTCATGCTCGTCCATCACGGCGGCTATGCCTCCCTGCGCCACCCTCGTGGTGGAGACCTGGAGGCCCGACTTGGTGGCGAGCACCACCCTGCAGAATCGAGAGAGCCACAGGGCTGTCGAGAGCCCGGCCACGCCGCTGCCCGCCACCAGGACGTCGCACTCCACCGAAGGCAGGGTATCGGTGTTGAAGGAGATGAGGTAGCGCGGGATCATCCCAGGGCCAGCATCCTTTCGACTGACTTGAGGGCTCTGACCCTGATGTCCTCGGGAACCGTCACCCTGGGCTCGAGAGTCTGCAAGGCCCAGAGGACCTTCGAAAGAGTAGTGAGCTTCATGTTCGGGCACAGCGGCTCCTCGGGCAGGGTGTGGAACACCTTGTCGGGGGCGGCCTTGCCGAGCGGGTACAGCATGCCCGACTCCGTCGCGATTATGAACTCGTGAGCGCTGGAGGAAACCGCCGCGTTGAGCATCCCGGACGTGCTCCGGACGTGGTGCGCGATGGCCAGGACCTCCTGCCGGCACTCCGGGTGAGCGATGACCTCGGCCTCCGGGTGCATCTCGAGCGCGCGCATCACGTGTTCGGCGGTAATGTACTCGTGGGTCGGGCAGAAGCCGTTCCAGGGGATGACCTTCTTGTCCACCTGTGCCGCCACGAAGGCCGCCAGGTTCCTGTCCGGCAGGAACAGGATCTCGTCGCCCTCTACGGCCTGGACGACCTGAGCCGCGTTCGCGGACGTGCAGCAGTAATCGCTGACGGCCTTGACCGCCGCCGAGGTGTTGACGTAGGAGACAACGACTGCCCTCGGGTGCTCCTCCTTCGCCTGCAGGACCCCCGGCGCGTCAGCCATGTCGGCCATCGGGCACCCGGCCCTCATCTCAGGCAGCAGCACTACCTTGTGGGGGCTGAGGATGTAGGCGGTCTCCGCCATGAAGTGGACGCCGCAGAACACTATGACGTCGGCCTCGGTACGCGCGGCTTCCCTGGCAAGGCCCAGCGAGTCCCCGGTGAAATCGGCGATGTCCTGGACCTCCGGGCGCTGATAGTTGTGCACCAGGATGACCGCGTTTCGCTCGCGTTTTACCTTGAGCACCTGTTCGGCGATAGCCTGGTCGTCGAGTAGCAGCTCGTCGATGTGCTGGAGATTCCCTACACCGGTGTCGTGGTGCGTCATCCGTGCCTCGCTTGAGGTCGCTTCGCCCTGGGGAACGGTTAGCAGAAGTCGTCTGCGGTAAGATGGTCCTCGATCATCTCGGGGCGGTTCTGCGCGTCGACGAAGATGATCTTGGGATGGTGATCGCGGACCCTGTCCTCCGGCACCGAGATGAAGCACGAGATTATCACCCGGTCGCCCTTGTGTACCAGCCTGGCCGCCGCCCCGTTCATGCATATCTCTCCGGAATCACGCTCGCCCTCGATGACGTATGTAGTGAGGCGGCTCCCGTTGTCCAGGTCCCATACGTTCACTACTTCGTACGGCACGAGGTCGGCAAGGTCCATAAGGGCGCGGTCGATGGTGATGCTGCCTTCATAGTGGATATCGGCGTCGGTGACCACCGCGCGGTGAATCTTGCATTTGAGCATGCTTCTGTATACCGGGTCCATCGCTCTCACTTGACGTCCAGCAACATATTGTCTATCAACCGCGCGCGCCCGACGCGCGCGGCGACCGCGACGAGTACCTGGCCTTCCAGCTCGTCCAACGGCCGCAAGAAGATATTATCACAGATGCTTATATACTCAAGTTCGACCGCCGGGTACCGGGCGAAGACGTCGCGCATAGCGGCGGCTACGGCCCCCGCGTCCCGCTCCCCGGACTCAACGAGCTCGCGGGCCGCCGCCAGTGACTCCGAGAGCGCGACGGCCTGCTCGCGCTCGTCGGGTTCCATGTAGACGTTGCGGGAGCTCATCGCCAGTCCGTCGGGCTCCCTCACCGTCGGGACGGGCACAATGCTCACCGGGAAGTCGAGGTCGGCGGCCATCCGCCTCACCACGGCCACCTGCTGGGCGTCCTTCTGCCCGAAGTACGCCTTCTGCGCGGGGATGATGTTGAACAGCTTACAGACCACCGTCGCGACGCCGGAGAAATGGGTCGGCCGCGCCCGCCCGCACATGACGCCGGAGAGCCCCTCCACCTCCACGCGGGTCGAAGAACCCGCGGGATACATCTCGTCAGCTTCCGGTGCGAATACGTAATCGACGCCTACCCCCTCCGCGAGCCCCCGATCCCTCTCGAAGTCGCGCGGGTAAGCCTCGAGGTCTTCACCGGGCGCGAACTGGGTAGGGTTGACAAAGAGGGTCACGACGACGAGGTCACATTCGGCGCGCGCGCGCCTCATGAGCTCGAGGTGGCCTTCGTGGAAGTAGCCCATGGTCGGAACCAGGCCCACCGTCAGGCCGCCCGCCTTCGCGCGTTCCACGATGCCGCGCATCTCGTCTTTCTCACTGATTACTTCCATTACCACTCCACGCTTGAACCGGGGTCAGGCCGCGGTTTAAGCCGGATTCCGTGCACGCGGGCCGCCGGTCTTAATCCTGGCCGGACCCCTCCAGGAGGTCGCGCATCAGCTCTATGGTCTCCCGGTCTGTATCGCCCCGCTCGCCGACGAGCTTGAGCCCCCACAGGCAGACCGCGCGGTACATCGCGGCGAGCTCGCTGTCGACCCGGTCCAGTGCCTCCAGGTGCTTGCGGATGGTGTCCACGTCGCCCCGCGCGAGCGGACCGGTCAGCGCTCCGGCCGGGCCGAGCCTCTCCACGTTTGCGGCGGTGGCCCTGGCCAGGGGCATGAAGGCGCTGGTGAACGCCCCCTCGTCGAATCCCGAGGCCCTTGCGAGGGCCAGCGCGCCGTACTCCACTATCGTCAGGAAGTTGCAGGCCATGACCGCGGCCGCGTGGTAGAGCACTTTATCGGAATCCTCCACGGCCTGGTACGTTCCGTCGAGGTCGGCCACGAACGCTCGGGCCCACTCTTCGATGTTGGGAGCGCACGTCACACCGAAAGTGCTTCCCGGCAGTGCCTCGAGCGCGCCGGCTGTGTCGGCGAAAGTCTGGAGGGGGTGCACGGAGGCCACCCGCGCGCCCTTCAGGGCGGCCGGCTCGAGCGCGTCCAGGGAGAGCGCGCCGCTCATGTGGAGGAACGTCTTGCCGGAGAGGTCGACCGACGCCTCCGCAGCCTCCCGGCACGCCTCGGCGATTCTGTCGTCCGGGGTGGTGATCAGCACGACGTCGGCCTCCAGCGCCGCTCCGGCGCTGCCCGACGCCTCAACCGCGCCGCCGAGCTCCGCGGCCCGCCGCCGCGCCTCGGGGGAAGGGTCCCAGACGGCTGTGATGTCGTAGCCCCGGGAATGCAGAAGGCTCGCCATCGCGGAGCCGACCCTGCCGGCCCCTATTATCGCCACCCTCCGCCCGGTCGCAACCATCGCGGGTCCCGTCACAGCTCGCCTGAGCGCCACACTGCCTGGTCGCCGCCCAGCTCGTCCAGCAGCCGCTTGACCGGCGTCCCGTCCGGAAGCTTCACTTCCGGGTCGACCTCGAGCAGCGGCTCCAGCACGAAACGCCGCTCCTTCAACCTCGGATGAGGGACGAGCAGCTTGGGGTCGTCGAGCTCGGTGTCGCCGTAGAGCAGGATGTCCATGTCCAGGGTGCGGGGGCCCCACCGGGTGATCCTCTGGCGTCCGTGCGCGAGCTCTATCTTGTGGAGAAGACTCAGCAGCTCATAGGGGCTCAGAGTGGTCTCGACGGCGACGACGGCGTTCAGGAAATCGGGCTGGTCTTTAAGCCCCACGGGCTCGGAGTCGTAGACCCCGGACTTGCCTACCACGACCACGTCATCAACGAGCATCAGTTCCTTGACGCCGGCGGAGAGGTTCTCCAGGCGGTCTCCGACGTTTGAGCCGAGTCCTATGTAGGCGCGGGCCATGCGATCACATCCTCTCAATCATGGGCCGGCGTATTGCGGCGCCTCGCGGTCACCCCGACCCAGTCAGCCTCCACCGGGAGCGGGGCCCCCGGCTTCTTCACGGTCACCGACGCCTCCTGGACGCCGTCCAGCCCCAGCAGGTACGCGACGAGTTCCCCTGCAAGGGTTTCGAGCAGGTTGTACCTCGTTGATGTCGCTATCCCCGACAGGGCTTCCGCCACCCCGGCGTAATCCACCGTCGCGTCGAGGTCGTCGGTGTCGGCCGCGCCTTCCACCAGCGTCATCTGCGCGTCTATCAGGAACTCCTGCCCCCGCTCGATCTCCTCCGGGAGGACACCGTGGTGAGCGAAGACCTTTATCCCGCTGATGTCTATTACCAGCATGCCTATCACGTCCGCGCTCGAGTCTCAGCCCCGGTCGCGGTCCCTGCCGGCGACCGCGTCCGCCATCCTCACGACCTCGACCATCTCTTCGACGTCATGCACCCTTACCACGTCGACCCCCCTCGCCACGGCGAAAGCGACCGTGGCCGCCGTCCCGAGCAGGCGCTCGGTGACCGGCCTGTCCAGCACACTCCCGATAAACCTCTTGCGGGACGTCCCCAGGACCACCGGGTAGCCCAGGCTGCGGAACTCCTCTATGCGCCGGACTATCTCGAGGTTGTGCTCTACCGTCTTGCCAAAACCTATCCCGGGGTCGACGAATATCCTGCCCGGTTCCACCCCGCCCGCTACCGCCTCGGACGCCCGCTCGCGCAGGAACCTGCTGATGTCGGCCACCACGTCGTCGTACACCGGGTTCTCCTGCATGTTCCGGGGGACGCCCTGCATGTGCATGATGACAACAGGGACCCCGCGTTCGGCGGCAAGCGGTATCATCTCCGGGTCGAAACGCAGGCCGCTGATGTCGTTTATGATGCACGCCCCGGCGTCCAGTGCCTTTCGGGCCACCTCGGCCTTGTAGGTGTCAATCGAGATGGGGACACCGACTTCCCCCGCGATCGACTCTATGAGCGGGACCGTCCGGTGGACCTCCTCCTCGAGAGTCACCGGCTCCGCCCCGGGCCTCGTGGACTCTCCCCCGATGTCGATTATGTCCGCCCCGGCCGTGCCCATCTCTAGCGCGCGAGCCCTCGCGTCCTCGAAATCGGCGAACGCTCCCGCGTCCGAAAACGAGTCCGGTGTTGTGTTGACGACTCCCATCACCAGTGTACGGCCGCCGAGCTCGAGCCGGTGCCCGCCGGGCTCGAGGACCCGTGGGGTCGTCCCGGGCATCGAGGACAGGAGCGCCTTGAGCTCCCCGGACAGGGTCTTGAGGCCGAACGGCTGGACGGAGAGGTTCTTGATGACCTTTCGGAGCTGGCTCCGGGTCCCCATGAGGATCACGTTCACCGGCTCAGTCCCCTCGACGACCATCAGTTCTCTCGGGGTGGCGCACTCGGCTCCCTTGGAGAGCGCGATCTCCTTTATTATGTGGGCGGCCCTCGCCTGGACGTTCTCGATGGATACGGCGAGGTGTACCATCTTGCCCGACATTATCCTCACCCCGGCCGGGTCGCTCCCGAGCTCGGAGATGATGCGGCGGGCGTCGGCCTCGCTCTCCACCCTGAGAGAGCGCGGGTTGAACCTTGTACCGGTGACGTGCTGGCTCTTCTCCGGCACCTACCTGTCCTTCCCCCTGATGAGGGCCATCGCTTCAGCCCTCGCCGCCGGGCTCTTGTAGAAGAGGCCCCTCACCGCGGACGTGACGGTGACGGTGCCTGGCTTCTTGACCCCCCTCATGGACATGCAGAGGTGCTCGGCCTCGATGACCACCAGCACGCCCTGGGCGCCCAGCCCTTCCATGATCGTGTCCGCAACCTGCGTGGTCAGTCTCTCCTGAACCTGGAGTCGCTTCGAGAGCGAGTCGACCACCCTGGCAAGCTTGCTTATCCCGGTTATCTGCCCGGACCCGCCGGGGACGTATGCCACGTGCGCGGTCCCGATGAACGGCATTAGGTGGTGCTCGCAGACGGAGTAGAGGGGGATGTCCTTTACTATGATCATCTCCTCGTGCTCCTCTGAGAACTGCTTCTGGAGCATATGCGTGGGCTCCTCGCCCAGCCCGGAGAATATCTCTTCGTACATGCTGGCCACCCGGGCAGGGGTCATCTTGAGCCCCTCGCGGTCCGGGTCTTCTCCGATGCCCTCGAGCACCATCTTTATCGCGGCCTCGATCTTTTCCTTGTCCACGGGTCGCCTCCGTTTCAGCCTCAGGCGAAATGAACTACGAATGTCCTTTTACCAGACTGATGCGTTCGGAGTCAAAGCGGCCTCCCGCCGGGCGCGGGGTCACGGCCCAGGCTACTCGGGCTGTACCTCCGGCTTGGGGGTCGTCGCTGGTTTGGGCGCTTTCCTGCCGCGGAGGCGCCTGGGGTCGGCTTCTTCGGCCTGCTCCTTGGCGACGCGCGCCTGGTCGGCCTTCTTCTCCTCAAGGAACCTCTCGTAGACCTGGTCGGGCGTGCCCTCGAGCAGCTCCAGGAGCTCTTCTTTGTCGACCGTCTCCTTTTCGACCAGTATCTTGGCTATTACCTCGAGCCTTTCCCTCTGGTCGGTGAGTATGCGCCGCGCCTCGCCGTGGGCCTCGTCGATCAGGCGCCGGACCTCCTGGTCTATCTGGTAGGCCACGGCGTCGGAGTAGTTCGGCTCGGCGACGAAGTCGCGCCCCAGGAACACCTGCTCCTGCTTGTGGCCCAGGGTTATCGGCCCGAGCTCGTCGCTCATGCCGTACTCCATGACCATCTGCCGCGCGACCTTAGTGGCGCGCTCTATGTCGTTCTGGTCGCCGGTCGTTATGTCGCCGAAGATCATCTCCTCGGCGGTACGGCCACCCAGCAGCATGGCCAGCTCGTCCACGAGCTCGGACTTGGTCACCAGGTACTTGTCCTCGGTGGGCAGCGTCAGGGTGTACCCCAGCGCCCGCCCGCGCGGGATTATCGATATCTTGTGCACCGGGTCGGCGTTGGGCAGCGTGTGCGCTACCAGGGCGTGCCCGGACTCGTGGTAGGCGATAATCTCCTTCTCTTTGTCGCTGATGAGCCGGGTCTTCTTCTCGGGGCCGGCCACCACGCGGTCGATGGCCTCCTCCATCTCGATCATGTCGATGTTCTTCTTGCCGTGGCGCGCCGAGAGCAGGGCCGCTTCGTTGACCATGTTGGCGAGGTCGGCGCCGGTGAAACCGGGGGTGCGCCGCGCCAGCACGTCGATATCGATGCCGCCTGACAGGGGCTTGCCCTTGGTGTGGACCTTGAGTATGGCCTTCCTGCCCTCCAGGTCCGGGCGGTCGACCACGATCTGCCGGTCGAAGCGCCCGGGGCGCAGCAGCGCGGGGTCGAGGATGTCGGGCCTGTTGGTGGCCGCTATGAGTATGACCCCGGCCTTGATGTCGAAACCGTCCATCTCGACCAGGAGCTGGTTCAGGGTCTGCTCGCGCTCGTCGTGGCCGCCGCCGAGGCCCGCTCCGCGCTGTCGGCCGACGGCGTCTATCTCGTCCATGAATATGATGCAGGGAGCGTTGGCCTTGGCCTGCTCGAACAGGTCGCGCACGCGCGCGGCGCCCACCCCGACGAACATCTCCACGAAATCGGAGCCGGAGATGCTGAAGAACGGCACCCCCGCCTCGCCGGCAACCGCCCTGGCCAGCAGGGTCTTACCCGACCCGGGGGGCCCGTAGAGGAGGACACCCTTGGGTATCTTGGCGCCGAGAGCCTGGAACTTGGCCGGGTTCTCGAGGAACTCCTTTATCTCCATCAGTTCCTCGACCGCCTCGTCGACCCCGGCCACGTCCTCGAAGGTGACCTTGGGCATGTCCTTCGTGATCTGCCGCGCGCGGCTCTTGCCGAACGACATCACCCTGTTGCCGCCACCCTGCATCTGCTGCATGAAGAAAAGGATGAGGCCTATCATGAGCAGGAGCGGGAGTATCTGGATTACCACGGCCAGGATGCTCGTGCTGGTCTGGGGGTCGACCTCGATGGTCTTCACCTTGCCCTCGAGCGCGGCGGCTATGTCGAAATCCGGTGGGAACGCGGTCTTGAACTTCTGCTTGTTCTTCAGCACGCCCTCGATGCGCTGGTCGCGGTTGTATATCTTGACCGAGGCAACGCTCTCGCGGTCTACCTGCTCGAGGAAGTCGGAGAAGGACTCCTCCTTGGGCTGCTGCCTCCACGGCGGGTTGAGGACGAGCAGCATCACGAGGAACAGGATTACAACCCAGAATATGACTGTCTTGGCGTACTTCTTCATGCCTTCCATCCGCGCACCGGGCGCTTAAACAAAATCGCCGACGGTTCCTGTCGGCGCGCCTTGTCACTACTGCATAATTCTACCATACTCGGCGGCCATGCCCTGGGCGTCGGGGCCCCGGCTGCAGGCAGGATTATCCGCCTGAGCGTAGCAGGGCGCAATGACATAGCTTAACGCGCAACATCGGGGTCAGGTCGATTTGTTGCGTTTCAAGGGTCGCTCCGTGTACGGAATCCAAACGCAACAAATCGACCTGACCCCGATGTTGCGCTATTTCTTGAGCGTGGCGATGTAGGGCAGGTTCCGGTACCGCTCGGCGTAGTCGAGCCCGTACCCGACCACGAAGTCGTCCGGGATGGAGAATCCCTCGTACTTAATCGGTACGTCGACCTTGTTGGCGGCGCGCTTGTTAAGAAGCGCGCATATCTCCACCGAGGCGGCCCCCCTGGCGAAGAGGTTCCTCTGCAGGTAGCTCAGCGTGAGCCCCGTGTCGATGATGTCCTCCACTATGAGGACGTGCCTGCCGCTTATCTCGACGTCGAGGTCCTTGCGTATCCGCACGACCCCCGAGGTCTTGGTGGCGGAGCCGTAGGAGGAGAGCGCCATGAAGTCGAACTGGACCGGCACCTCGATGAGCCTTGCCAGGTCCGCCAGGAAGATGAACGCTCCCTTGAGTATCCCTATGAGCAGGAGCGGGGCCCTGTCGGCATAATCCTCGTTGATGCGCTTCGCCAGTTCCTCGACCTTCAGCCGTATCTCCTCCGCGCTGTACAGCTCACCGGCGATCTCATAGTCATCGGAAGGATCGGCCAACTCAGTCCCCCTCTCCGGGATCGGAACGTGCTCCGGGCACATGATATTCGCCAGCCGCCCGCATAATCAACTCTACGGCCTCCCGGTCGGACGGGCGCAGGCGGAACCTCTCGTCGAGCCTCATGCCCGCCACCCACACGATCTCACCACGCGAAAGGACGAGGGGGCAGCTCCTCCGTGCTGAACGCGGCACCTTCCTGTCTATGAAGAAGTCCTTGAGTTTCCTCGTCCCCGGCGAACCGAGGGGCTGGAAGCGGTCACCCGGCCGGGGACCCCTGACCTCGAGCGGGAGCTCGATGTCGGGCCGGACGTATTCCACGCCGGGATCGTCGGTGAACTCTACTTCGTCCAGCGGGACCAGCCGGGCTTCGAGCGTGGCTTCGGAGCCCGGCGCCCTTGTCGAACCGGGGACTTCAAGGACCGCGCTCCCCTCCACCCGGACGGTCGCATCTGTCCTCCCCGCCGTCCTGAGGACGACCTCGCCGTAAACCCGCTCGGCGGCCAGGCCGCGCGGCAGGTCGAGCGACGCGCCCGTGTTCCCGCGCGCGACCTTCTGCAGGATGTCGATCACGTGCCGCCAGCCCAGGCTCGGTTCTTCCGGCACCAGGCGCGACCACGCGGCCCGGACTACTCCACGTTGCAGCGCCTCTGGGAGAGAACCCAGCCTGGCGACGTCGATGCTGACCTCTCCTTCCCGCTCCAGGGCGACAAGGTCGAAGGCCTGCGCGGCCTGCTCGCCCAGGAACTCCCGGTCGGCCGCGAGCGATTCAACCTCGCGCAGTATCACTTCGCCGATCCCGGGCCCGAATTCCGAGACGAGGAACGGGACCAGGCTCGCCCGGACATGGTTTCGCAGGTAGGAAGGGTCGAGATTGCTCGAGTCCGTGCGCGGGGTCACTCCCATCCTGTCGCAGTACTCCTGTACCTGCTCGCGCCACGTCTCGATGAGAGGGCGTATGTACGGGCCCGACACCGGAGGTATCCCGGCGAGACCCGAGAGCCCCGCCCCCTGGATGACCCGCATCAGGAATGTCTCCACCTGGTCGTCGGCGGTATGGCCGGTGGCGATCCGGTCGGCGGATACTTCCTCCGCGAAACGCGCGAGCTCCTCTCTCCGCACCCTCCGCGCGGCGTCCTGCGGCGAGCGGCCGCTACCGGAGGCGCGCTCCCTGACGTCCACCGCGACCACGCGGGATGGAAGGCGCAGTCCCTCGGCGAGCTCACGGGTGAAGAGCGCGTCCGCGGTGGATTCGTCCCCGCGAAGCATGTGGTCAAGGTGAAAGACGTGGAGCTCCAGGCGCAGCCGGGCGGATATGCCGTGCAGGAAGAGCAGCAGGGCAACCGAATCGGGGCCCCCGGAAACGCTGACGACGGCCCGCTCGCCTCCCGAGAGCATGCGGTACCTGCTGAGGGTGGCAAGAGCCGTCTCCTCGAGGCTCTCCCTGGGACTCATGGCACTTCTCCCGCTGTCATGACGGGCTCCCGACCGCCGGCTCTCATTCGGCCGCGGGTTTCCCCGGCGAGCCGCTGATGAAGCCGAGCGAGCCTGAGACATTCATGGTGGTCCCCAGCGCCTTGGAGTATCCGGCGACGGTCCCCAGCCACGCGGCGGCCGGGCCGTCGGTCAGCACTACCGGGCGGCACCCGCTTATCACGTTCGGCACCACCTTCGCCTGGACCAGGCCGTCCGGGTTCATCAGTGTGACCAGGGTGAACGTCTTCGATGATATCTCGCGCGGCGGGCTGAAGACGTAGTTGCCAAGGCTATAAGCAATGAGCCTGTTCTTGTAGACCTCGAATCCCTGGACGACGTGTGGGTGGTGGCCGAGCACCAGGTCGGCCCCGCTGTCTACCGAGAGGCGGGCCAGGCGCCTCTGCGCCTCGTTGGGAGCGGTGGCGAGCTCTATTCCCCAGTGAAACGACGCCACCACGTAGTCGGCCCTAGAGTCCGCATCCCTGATGGTGGCTGCCACCCGTTCGGTGTCAGTTGTGGTGGCGCACCCGGGGTTGTCCTCGGTGGCCGGCCACCCGTCCGGGATGACCCACGTGAACGCGACGAAAGCGACCTTGCGGCCCCGCACCTCCATGATGGTGGGTGCGTATGCCTCGGCCGCGTTCTTGCCGGCACCGCACCAGGCCACGCCGCTCTCCTGGAGATGGGTCATGGTATCGAGGAACGCGCTCGTGCCATAGTCCTTGGAGTGGTTGTTGGCGAAGGAGACTATGTCGACGCCGCCCCCGCTCAGGGCGGCGGCCGAGTCGGAGGGCCCGCGGAAGCAGTACTCCTTGCCGGGCACCGGGGAACCCCCCGACGAGATAGCGCACTCGAGGTTCACGAACCCCAGGTCGGCGCCCTCGAAGATGTACGCCACATCCTCGAACGGGTAGCCGAGCCCGTTCTCGGTGAGAGTGGGGGTCACCCCGTCCCCGAAGTTGACGTCCCCTCCGGCGGCGACGGTCACCATCTCGCTCTTCTCCATCGCCTTGACCAGCTTCGCGGGAACGTCTCCCATCTCTACCCTGCGGCCGGTCTCACCCGCGCCGCCGCAGCCGGTCATGGAGAAAAAGGCAGCAGCCAGCAGCGCGAGGCAGGTGATGGTCGCCGCGCCGGGGCGGGTCAACGATACCGTTCGGGCCGTGCAGTTCCTGATTCCCATGACGATACGCAGGATATAGCTGCGGGAAACCTTTATCAAGGCGCCCCCGGCCGTACCTTCTACGACGGGATGCTGAAATAGAAGAGCGAACCGCCGCCGGCCCCGGGTTCCATCCCTATCCCCCCGCAAAGACAGACTCCCCTGCGGTTCGAATCCGCTCACCGGTCATCTTCTAGATTGTAGAAGGACGACTAATTCCCATATGCACCCATCCGGTGGTTGGGGTCCCCATCGCTGAACGCATGTAGAGTAAATAGATTCCGCGATGGGGGTAGCGAGGGATTGGCCGACTTATTCCCATGTGAACCCATCCGGTGGTTGGGGTCCCCATCGCTGAACGCATGTAGAGTAAATAGATTCCGCGATGGGGGTAGCGAGGGAGCCTACAACCTTTAAGGCTAGACAATTACCCGAGCGCTGGAGCCGGCGAGCGGATTCGAACCGCTGACCTGCTCATTACGAGTGAGCCGCTCTACCAACTGAGCTACACCGGCTTTTCGTCACCCTGCGGACGGTGGTGACGCCAACTGAAAGATTACCATTAATCGAGCGTGCGTTGAAATATGTGGAGTGGGGTCAGCGCTAGATGTATTCCGGGACCCAGCCCTGCAGCCGGCGGATTGACTCGGAGACCTCTGACTCGAGCATGTCCTCCGCCTCCTGCCCTTCGGGGCTGGCCAGTATCTGGCGGAACCTGCCCTGTATCTCCAGGTAGTCCTTAACCGGCTTCTTCTTGACCTTGCCCTCGATCATGCGCTTGGTGGCGCCGGTGAACCGGGTCTCGCCGTCCTCGTGCTCGTAGAGCAGCCACATCCCGCTCTGCACGGCCATGCGGCTGACCTCTATCATCTGGCTGGAGGGGAACTTCCAGCCCGGCGGGCACGGGGCGAGCATCTCGATGTACTTGGTGCCCTTGATGCTCTTAGCCTTCTGCATCTTCTGGTAGAAGTCGAGCGGGTAGGCGAGCGACACCGTCGCCACGTAGGGGATGCGGTGCGCGATCATTATCTGCGCTATGTCCTTGCGGTGCTGGGCCTTGCCGCCGGGGGTGGTGGTGGTCCAGGCTCCCAGGGGGGTCGCGCCGCTCCGCTGGGTGCCAGTGTTCGAGTACATCTCGTTGTTGTAGCAGACGTAGATGAAGTCGGTGCCGCGCTCCGCCGCGCCGGAGAGCGACTGTATCCCGATGTCGTATGTCCCGCCGTCCCCCGCCCAGACCAGCACGGTGGGCTCCTCTTCGAGCTCCCCCCGCTTGGCGAGGGCTTTGATGCCGGCGACAACGCCCGAGGCGCTCGCGCCCCCGGTTGCGAACGCTACGTTCATCAGCGGCAGGTCTATCGCAGAGAGCGGGTACGAGCCCTGGAGCACGGACGTGCAGGATGCAACGACTATGAGAATGGTGTTGCTCCCGAGCGCCTTGAACGCTATGCGCAGTGCCAGGCTCGAGGGGCAGCCCTGGCAGGCGGTGCTGCCGGCCAGGAAGAGCTCTTCCTCGGGCAGGTCCTTGAAGCTGACCATCTAATACATCTACCTTCCGTCAGTCCATGAGGTCTTCGAACTCTCGGAGGACCTCTCGCGTAATCTCGTGGGCGCGGGTCACGTGGGAATCGCCCCACGTCACCTCGGCGAGCTCTCCGGCCATGGCCCTCTTGGCGTGGTCGGCGATGAGCTCGTAGGTGACGTCCCTGCCACCGATGCCGACGATGAGATTGGCGGCCGGGGGGTCGGCGTAACCGTAGAGCGCCCCCTTGACCTCGGTGAACAGTGCCCCCTCCATTCCGTAGGAGAAGTCGCGGTCTATCACCATGAGCCCCTGCCGGCCGGCGCAGAGCTCCCTGAGCTCGTCTATCGGGAACGGCCTGAAGAAGCGCACCCGGAGCAGGCCTGCCGCCTTGCCCTCGGAACGGAGCGCGTCCACGGCCACCCTGCTCTCGGCAGCCAGGCTTCCCATGGCGACAATGAGGAACTCGGCATCGTCGAGCAGGTACCCGTCTACCATGGCACCGTGCCACCGGCCGAACATCTCACGGAACTCCTCTGCCGCGCGGGCCGCCACCCGGCGGGCATTGTCCTGCCCGATCTGCATCGACTCGCGGGTCTCGCTGAAGTCCACCGGGTACACGACCGAGCCGTGCGTGACCGGCTTCTTCGGATCGAGCTTCCAGAGCGGCCTGTACGGGGGCAGGTACTTAGAGACTTCCTCCCTTGAAGGCATGTCGGCGTCCATGTAGGTGTGAGAGAGCACGAACGCGTCGAGGTTGAGCATCAGGGGCAGCAGCACCGAGTGGTCCTCGGTGATGCGGTATGCCTGGATGACCGTGTCGACGGCCTCCTGGTGGCTCGCCACGTACACCTGCAGCCAGCCGGTATCGCGCTGGCTGATGGAATCCTGGTGGTCGCACCAGATGTTCCAGCCGGGCCCGAGCGCCCTGTTGACGTTCGCCATCACGACCGGCACGCGTATGCCGGCGGAATAGTGCAGCATCTCGTGCATGTATGCGAGGCCGTGAGCGCTCGTGGCTGAGAACGCCCTCGCCCCGGTGAGCGAGGCCGACACCAGCGCGGCGCAGGCGCTGTGCTCGGACTCGACCGGTATGTACTCGGCGTCCATGTCCCCCCGGGCTATCAGGTCGGCCACCATCTCGATTATCTGGGTCTGGGGAGTTATCGGGTAAGCCGGGACCACCTCGACGCCGGCCACGTTCGCGGCCAGTGCGATAAGGTGGTTGCCGGTCTCCAGCAGCTTCACCGCTTCTCCTCCTTGACCATGACTATCGCCCCGGTAGGGCATTCCACCTCGCAGATGCCGCATCCCTTGCAGTACTGGTAGTCGATCTCGAGGGTATCCTTCGTTATGGACGCCTCCGGGCAGAAGACCCAGCACAGCAGGCAGTTGTTGCACTTCTCGTCATCCTTGACGGGACGGAAGATGCGCCACTCTCCGGTGTTGCCGGCGCACCCTTTTACCGGCCTGGAGACCGAGGTCATGTATCCTACGCTGTCTTCATCATGGCTCAATCGGGGTCACCCCCGTCCTCGAGAGGTCGTAATCGGTCTCGCTCGCGGCCGGCTTCGCGGACGGCTCCGCCGGGGCTCGGGCGACCTCGACGCCGTCCCACCCGGCCTGCACCGCCTTCTCGTAAGCTTCCCTGTTGCCCCTCCTGCCCGCTACCTCGTCGACTATCTCCAGGACAGCCTCCAGGGTTGCGACGTCCGCCTGCGCGACCACGGCGCCGAAGAGCGGCAGGTTCACCATGGGCATCCCGTCGAACTCGAGCCCCAGCTCCAGGGCGATGCCGGTGCCGTCTATGTAGTGGATGTCCCTTGAGAACCGCTCCGCGAACCTTGCGGCGAGCTCGCCGCCGCAGTTCACCAGGAGCCGTCCCTCGGGGGTGATGCCCTCCTGCAGGGCGAGCCCGGTGAGGTCGGGGCTCATCACCACCAGCAGGTCGGGGCGGTACACCTGGCTCCGGAGGTCTATCGGCTGCTCGTCGACGCGCACAAAAGCCTTCACGGGCGCTCCCCTGCGCTCCGCGCCGAAGAACGGGAACGCCTGGACGTGGCTATCCACCGCGTACCCCGCCTGCGCGATCCACGTGCACAGCGTGACCGCGCCCTGTCCTCCGAGGCCGTGGACCCTTATCTCGAACAACTCCAGTCCTTTCCCTCCAAGGCGCCCGGTCCCTCTAGGAGACGCGGAAGCACCTCTAATGCTCCCGGAAATACAAAACCGCAGACTAGAGACCAGCCCGCGGCGGCAGTCCGGAACACTAATATTAGCACTTATGCACGAACGGGGCGATTGACGCACATCATCGTTTGCGCTGTTTGCGGCCCCGGGATTCTTTCTTCGAGGAGAGCTCGTCGAGGCCGATCTCTATCCGGCGGCATCCCTCCACCTCGACCACCACCTGGCGCCTTGGGACCTGGTAGGCAACAACGGTGCCGACGCCCTCGGGCGTGTCGACCTCGCTCCAGAGGGGCGGCGCCGTCTGGTTGAACTCCTCATAGGCGGCGACCTCGTACTTGAGGCAGCACATCAGCCTCCCGCATATCCCGCTGATCTTCGAGGGGTTGAGCGGCAGGTCCTGCTCTTTGGCCATCTTGATGGAGACGGGGTTGAAGTCCGACAGGAACAGGCTGCAGCACAGGTCGCGCCCGCACGGCCCGAGGCCGCCGACCATCTTGGCCTCGTCCCTGACACCAACCTGCTTGAGCTCGATCCTCGCCTTGAGGGTCCCGGCCAGGTCTTTCACCAGTTCGCGGAAATCTACCCTTCCCTCGGCGGTGAAGTAGAAGATGATGCTCGAACCGTCGAACACGTAGTCGACATCGACCAGCTTCATAGGGAGTCCGTGTTTCTGGATGAGCCTCCTGGCGGTCCGGTATGCCTCTTCCTTCTTCTCCAGGTTCCGCCGCTGGCGGTCGCGGTCGTGCGGAGTGGCCCTCCTCATGACCTTCTTGAGCGGTTCCTCGAGCTCGTCGTCCGTCACCTCCCTTATCGGGGTGACCACGCGCCCGAATCCGACGCCGCGCGCCGCCGGAACCACCACCTCGTCGCCCGGCACCAGCGGAAGGCCTTCCGGGTCGTACAGGTATACCTTCCCTCCCGCGCGGAAGGATATCCCTACCGCCTTAGCCATAGAGCTCCTCCTGCAGGGCAAGGAGCGTGCTCTCTATGTTGAGCTGCGGCGGGACGTTTCTCTCCGCCGACTGCATGCTCTCGGATAACAAATCGATGCACCTCAATAGCTTCTTGACCGGGAGCGCGCCCGCCTCCTCGGCGACCTGCGGCTCTAGATCGCTGTTGACGAGAAGGGAAGCGTCGCCCCCTTCCTTGAATATCAGGATATCACGATACCACCATGACAGCGTGGAGAGCACCTCCTTGACTCCCCGTATCTCCTCCTTTATCTGCTCCCGCTTGAGCTCCTCGTCCAGCTCCCTGGCGACCCTGCGGACCATCGCGTCGTCGAGCGAGCCGTCCGCCAGCGCTTCCTTGCGCTCGCCGAACCGGTCGGCGAGCCCCTCCACCGGCGCGCGTACCTCACCCAACAGCTCCCCCGCCATCTCCAGCACCCGGTTGAGGTCCGCCCGGCGCAGCGCCCGCGCCACCCTTATGACGGCGTCGCGCCGGGTCAGCCGCCAGGGCTCGTCGCACCAGTCCAGCGCCCGCCCGAGGACCCCTCCCGAGAGCCTGGCGATGAGGTCGGCCCTCTCCGGTGTCACCTGCTTGTTCGCGACGAGGTACTCCGTCAGCTCGTCGGTGGGCACGTTCGCGAACCTTATCTCCTGGCACCTGGAGAGTATCGTCGGAAGCAGCGCCCCCGGGCTCGCGGTGACCAGTATGAAAACGACGTTCGCCGGTGGCTCCTCGAGGACCTTGAGCAGCGTGGAGGCCCCCTCCTCCCACATCCGGTCCGCGTTCTTGATTATGTAGATGCGGTGGTCGCCCTCGGACGGCCTCTTGAACGAGTCCAGCCGGACCGCCCGGATGGTCTCGACGGGGATGTTCTTCCCGGCCGGGCGGACGACCGTCACGTCGGGGTGTTTCTCCTCGAGGACCCTCCGGCAGGTGTTGCAGACCCCGCACCCGCCCTCCGGGCAGAGGATGGCCGCGGCGAACGCGCGAGCGACCATGAACTTCCCCACGGCGGGCGGCCCCGTGAAGAGGTAGGAATGGTTGATGTTACCCTGCTCGACAGCCTTCTGCAGGCTGAGCTTGGCGGCGGTGTGCCCCACCACCCGGTCCCAAAGCATCTGCGACAAGCAGCCTCCAGCTACATGATTATCTTCTCAACCTCGCTGACCACCCGGGCGTGGACAGCCTCCGGCGAGCCGTTGGCGTCGACCACCACGTAGCGGTAGGAGAATATCCGCTGGAGCATGCTGTATGCGTAGCGCACGTTCTCGTGGAACTCGAGGTCCTCTTTTTCTATCCGGTCGAGCCCCCCCGGCTTTGCCCTGGCGAGGCTGTCCTTCACCGACATGTCGAGGAAGACCGTCAGGTGCGGCTCGAGGGACCCCGTCGCCCAGTCGTTCAGGTTCTTGACGGGTTCGAGCCCGCAGCCTCGGCCCACACCCTGGTAGGCGAGAGAGCTGTCCACGTAGCGGTCACCGATGACCGTCACGCCCTTCTGCAGAGCCGGCCTGACGATGTCGCGCACCAGCTGTGCGCGGTCCGCCGCGAAGAGAAGGGCTTCGGTGATGGGAGCGATGTCCACATCCTCGGAATTCAGCAGGATGTCCCTGATGAGCTCCCCCACGGGTGTCCCGCCCGGCTCCCTGACCAGGAGCACCTCCTTGCCCTTCTCGAGGAGGTAGTCCCTAAGCAGCGTGGCCTGCGTGGTCTTGCCGGCACCCTCGCAGCCCTCGAACGTTATGAACGTGCCCAGCAGCATCCCGGGCGCGTATGCCTGGTCGGACTTGGTCTGTTCCAATTCCTCCTCCATTGGGCGGTCGCGGTCTCGGTAAGACCAGTTTATCCACTGGCGGCTGCAGAGTCTATCGGCGCCTGTACCTGGAGTGCCGCCCCTCGAGGTGGTCCGCGCCCTCCGCGTCGACGGCCACCAGCGCCGGAAATCCGTTCAGCCGGACCCGGAACACCCCTTCCGGCCCGAGGTCCTCCCACGCCAGGGGTTCTATCTCATCGACCATGCCGCCGTACAGCGCGGAGAGACCGCCGACAGCCGCGAGATAGACCGCACCGTAGGCACGGTGGTGCGCCGCCGCCTCCGCCGACCGAGGCCCCTTGCCCAGCGTCGCCGCCACTCCCCGCTCGAAGAGCATCTCCAGGAAGCGGTCCATCCGGGCGCTCGTCGTCGGCCCTATCGCCCCGGCCGGCCTCCCGGCGGCCGGCGGCGTCGGCCCCGCGTGGAACACCACCTGGCCCTCGAGCCCGAACGGCGGTTCGCCGCCCTCAGCGAGGAGCTCCTCGAGGCGCTTGAGCGCAGCGTCCCTCATCGTGAGCACGTCCCCGCTGAGCAGGACCTCATCGCCCGCCTTGAGGGACCGGAGGGCCTCCCTGCCGGCTGGCAGGCGCAGCTCAATCACCGGGATCACCCCCATTCCCCGCCTGCTGCTCCTCCTCGGGCTTTGCCATCACCATGCCGGGTTCGATCTCCGGCAGGGCGGTGATGGGCATGTCCCTGAGGGCCGTCTCCTCGACAATCTTGAAATACCGGCGCAGGCTCCTTATCGCCCAGATGCCCCCGGCTATCACGATGAGCGCCCCCACGATGAGCGCGAGCATCGCCGGGTAGAACGTCTTGTCCATGAACCCGAGGTTGAGCACTTTCCCGGCAGGGTCCTGTTCGCTCCACGGTATCAACTGGTTGAAGCCGCTGGCGATCAGGGCAAAGATGCCCATAGACAGCAGCATGCAGGTCCGCATGATGGTCTGAAATGCGGCGAAGACCCTGCCCCTCACTTCCTCGGCCAGGTTCTTGTGCAGAAGGGTGTAAGCAGTTACCAGAAGGTAGCCGAGGATGAGGCCGCCGGCGAAGATGACCACGAGTGACAGGACGTAGATGTCTATGAACGCGAACGTGAGCATCGCAAGCCCGAACCCCAGCACCGCGCGCCCGAACCACTTGGAGACCGGGAAGTAACGGCTGAGCCACGGCGCGAGCGCGGCGCCGGCGACGACCCCGAAGAGGAGAAAGGTGAGTATGAGCGTGAACTTCGAACCCACTGAGCTCAGGACCTGCTGGGCGAACGGCGCGCCGAGGATGTAGAGCGAGCCCCCTCCGATGAAACCGATCACCATCACCCCGAGGATGGCGCGGGTGAGGGGATTCTGATACATGAACTTCAAGCCCTCGGTGAAGTCCGTCCAGAACTGCTTCGCGGGTATCTTCGGCATCTTCCCCTCATACCGCCTTGGGAGCGCTATGGTGAAGATGAGCATCGCCGAGACGGCGAATGTGAGTGCGTCCACGATGAAGGCGAACGTGTGCTGGAAGTTCTCGGCCGAGGAAATGCTCGAGACCAGCGGCAACTTGTAGACCAGCGCGGCGATGCCCAGTATCACGGTGGCCAGCATGGTGCCGAGCGCCATCGTCAGGTAGGTGCTCGTCGACATCATGGAGTTGGCGGTCATCACCTCGTCCCTGCCCACCAGGTCCGGTATCGAGGAATCCCGCGCGGGACCGAAGAGCAGCGAGAAGCTCTCGATACAGAAGACGAGGACGCATATCATGGCGAGCGAGTTCGCAAAGGCGAGGCCTATCACCAGGAGGCCCCGGGCTATCTCGCAGACTATCATGAGTGTCTTGCGCTCCAGGCGGTCCACCACCGCGCCTGCCAGCAGGCCGAAGAGGAAGGCTGGCAGGAACCTGAACGTCATCATTATCGCCAGGCCGTTGGGCCCGCCCATGCGGTTGACCATGTCGAGCAGGATGCCCACTATGACCCAGTCGCCCATCCCCGAGATGCCCTGGCCCACCCAAAGGGCCATGAAGTCGCGGTTCCGCAGGACCTTGCGGTACGCCGATATCTCGATCGAGACCTGCTTGCCGGGCTCTTCGCCCGCCTCGACCTGGCCGCCTGTCTGCGGTGTGTCTGGCTGGTCGTCCAAGTGAGAATCCTCAGATCGGTACGGTCTTCCGTCGGAGTGCGTGGCAGCTCACGCTGAGGGCGACCGGGAGGATCGCCATGTGGCAGGGGGCCTCGGTTATCCTCGCGCCAAAACAGGTGACGGTCCCGCCATGGCCCCCCGGGCCTATGCCAAGCCTGTTCACCTCGCTCACCAGCTCCTCCTCCCGGGCGCGCACCGCTGGGTCGGCCGTCTGTTCGTCGAGCGGTCTCATGAGCGCCTTTTTCGCGAGCCGGGTAACGCTGTCGAAGCTCCCTCCCATGCCGACGCCGAGCACGAGCGGAGGGCAGGCCCTGGCGCCCAATTCTTCAACCATGCCGACGATGAACTCCAGCGCTCCGCCCCACCCGGCGCCGGGCGCCAGCATCGCCAGCCGCGAGGCCATCTCGCTGCCGCCTCCCTTGGCCATGACACCAAGCGTGCTCTCCTGGGCGCGCGAAAGCTCCATTTCCACCAGCGGCGGGGTATTGTTCCCGGTGTTGACCCGCGCGCCGACCGGGTCTCTTACGACCGATGGTCGGAGCCGGCCGCGCTCCGTGGCCCGCGCCACCGCTCCGGCGGCCTCCCCCTCCAGGTCGCCCGAAATCGCGTCACCCGGGGCAAGGGTCAGGTAGACCGTGAAGAACCCGGTGTCCTGGCAGAGCGGGACCCCGAGCTCGGTGGCGGCCCGGGCGTTCTCCAGTATCAGGTCGATGACGCGGCGGCCGGATTCGGACTCCTCCCGCGCCCTGAACCGGGAAAGCGCGTCGGTCACGTCCGCCGGGAGCGCCGTTGATACCTCGAGGCAGAGCTCCTCTATCCGGTCCGCCAGGTCTGCGGCCTCAATCACTCTCATCGCCGGCCACCGCCTCGAGCTCTCGAACCCTGCCGGCGACGCCACGGGCCGACCGCGACAGGGCCTCGCGCTCCCGTTCGGACAGCGGTAGCTCGAGGATCTCGACGACGCCGGCCCGCCCGAGCCTGGCCGGGACCCCGAGGAAGATGCCGCTCACGCCGTACTCCCCGTCCAGGAACGCCGACACCGGCAGGACGCGGCCTGCGTCCCCGAGCACGGCGAGCGCCATCACGCCTATCGACACCGCCGGCGCGAAGTAAGCGCTCCCCGTCTTCATGTGGGAGACGATCTCGGCCCCTCCGTCACGCGTGCGCTCGACCACCTCTTCGATCCCGCTCCCAACCGCCTCGGCCAGCGAGCTGTCGCCGGCGCGCGACCAGTCGATGAGCGGGACCATGTCGTCCCCGTGGGTACCCAGCACCATCGCGCTCGTGTCCCTGGGTGGGATGCCGGCGAGCTCGTCCAGGAAATAGATGAATCGCGATGTATCCAGCACCCCCGCCATGCCCATCACACTCCGTGAGGCGGACCCGAGCTTTTTCCATGCCAGGTACGTCATCTCGTCGACCGGGTTGGTCACCACTATGACGACAGCTTCGGGCGCGAGGCGCGCGACGTCGCCCGCTATGGCGGAGATGATGGGGAGGTTCTTCGAAGTGAGGTCCAGCCGCGACATCCCCGGGAGCCGCGGGAACCCCGCTGTGATTATAACCAGGTCGGAGCCGGCCGCGAGGCCGGTGTCCGTGCCCCCGGCGAGCTTCGAGCCCGAGCCCGTGTAGGAAAGCGACTGCGCTATGTCGAGGGCGAGCCCGGCGGCCTTCTCTTCCACGTCGACGAGCGCCACTTCCAGGGTCGCCGATAGGGCCAGGTAGAAAGCGGTCGTGGCCCCCACGTGTCCCGCTCCGAATATGGTGACCTTGTCCATGACGCCCTCCAACCGGAGCCCGGCCCCTGCCGTCGTCTGCTCTATGGGTCTATTCTATATCGTCTTCCTTGCCCGTCGCCGTCGTCTCCGAGCTTCCCCGGCCGGCGCCCGCCGCCGCCTTCGTGGGGCAGTCCGGGTCGAGGCACAGCTCCCATGGCTTTGAGCCCTTCGAGAGCACCTTGATCCGCGGGCTGCCGCACTCCTCGCAGACCTCGCCGGTGGCCACGACAGAGCCCTTCTGCGGGAGCGGGAAGGTGACCGTGCAGTCCGGGTAGCCCCCACAGCCCGCGAAGCGCTTCCCGGACTTTCGGGCCCTCAAGATCCGCATCTCGCCTCCGCAGCCGGGGCACGCTCCGAGCACAGTGTCCCCCCGCACCCCTTCACGAATCTCCCGGGATATGTCCTCTTTCTCGCTCTCCATCTTGTCCAGGATGCCCCCCAGGGCCTCCCGCGAGCGTCCCACCACGCCTTCGAGCGACTGCTGGCCCTCCACTATCGAGTCCATGTCCTCTTCGAGCCTCGCGGTCATGTCGGGGGTGGTGACCATGGTAGCGTGCCTCTCGAGCGCCTGGGTGACCGCTATGCCCGTCTCGGTGGGCTTGAGCGGGCTCCCGAACGCGTAGCCCCTCTCCAGCAGGCTCTGGATGATGCTGTGCCTGGTCGACTTCGTCCCCAGCCCGAGCTCCTCCATCTTCTCGATGAGCCTGCCCTCGGTATATCGCGGCGGCGGCTGTGTCTGCCTCGCCTCGAGCTCCTTGTTCACCACCTTCAGGCGGTCGCCCTCGGAGAGCTGCGGCAGCTCCTCATCTCGCTTGCGGGTGTAAGGGTAGTAACGCAGGAACCCCTCCGACACGATGACGTCACCCCTGGCGACGAACGGCTCGGAGTTTATGTCGATGTCGACCCTGGTCGAGCGCGCCGTCGCCGGGTCGCCGAGTGTCGCCATGAAGCGCCGGGCCACGAGCTCGTATATCTTCCACTCCTGCGGCCTGAGGCTCCCCTTCGACGGGGCGGCCGTGGGGTACATCGGGGGGTGGTCTGTTGAGAACTTCTTCCCGCGTGTCGGCTTGAGCTCTCTCCCGTCGAGGAGCTCGGCGGCCAGCGGGCCGACGACGTCCGCGCCCCTGATGCCGTTCAATACTCCCGCAAGATCCAGCGAGTCGGGGTAGACAGTGTTGTCCACCCTCGGGTAGCTGATGATGCCCCTGGTGTAGAGGCTCTCAGCTATGTCCATCGCCCTGGCCGGGGCGATCTTGATGCTCGAGGCCGCGGCGAGAAAAGCGGTGGTGTTGAAAGGCGCCGGAGGGTTCATCTTCCGCTCGCGGGTCGCGACGGCCGTGACGGTGCCCTCTTCGCCGAGCCTCTCGAATGCGGCCTTCGCCTCGCCCTCGTCGCCGAACCGCTCGGTCTTGTGCCTGGCGTTGAACGTGTCACCCTCGTGCTCGCACGTGACCTTTATCTGCCAGAAGTCCTCCGGGACGAACGCCTTTATCTCTTTCTCCCGGTCCACTATGAGGGCGAGCGTCGGGCTCTGGACCCTGCCGGCCGAGAGGAACTTCTGGCCCAGCCTGGTCGTGGCAAGCGAGATGAACCTCGTGAGCGCCGCCCCCCAGATCAGGTCTATGTCCTGTCTCGCCTCGCCGGCCTTCGCCAGGTTCTCGTCGAGTGTGTCCAGGCTGGAGAACGCTTCCTTTATCTCCTGCGGGGTGAGGGCCGAGAAGCGGGCCCTGCTTATGTGCACACCCGGGTTGGCCTCGAGGACCAGGTCCTTGATGTCCGCACCGATGAGCTCCCCCTCCCGGTCGTAGTCAGTGGCTATCACCACGGAGTCCGCCTCCCTGGCAAGCTTCTTGAGGGAGCTCACCAGGGACTTGACCTTGGGCGTCTTCTCGATGTCCGCGTCCACCAGCCTGCGCGGTTCGACCGACTGCCAGACCCGGTACTCTTCGGGGAAATCGACCTGGAGCACGTGCCCGCGCATCCCGACTACCTTTACCTCGTCGCCGTCCTCCTTGTACGCGTACACGGTGCTCCCAGGGGCCTTCTCACGGGAGTTGGATCCGCCGGAGAGGATGCTCGCTATGCGCTCCGCGGTCTGGTTTTTCTCAGTTACAATGAGTTTCATAATCTAGAGAGTGTATACAAAGGCGGGACAGCCGGTCAAAAAGGGGTGTCTCCGGGGGATACCTCAGGGTGCCTTTTTCCAGAAGCTCTGGGTACTCCCGCCAGCGAGGGAAAACGTCCCCGATGCAACCCGGAGCACCCCGGCGACGACCACGGCACCGGAGCCACCTTGTGCCACCCGAGGCACTCGGAGCACCCCGGCGACGACCACGGCACCGGAGCCACCCCGGCGACTAACACGGCACCGGAGCCACCTTGTGCCACCCGAGGCACTCGGAGCACCCCGGCGACGACCACGGCACCCGAGCCACCCCCGAGGCACCAGGACCCGATTTAGGGCTTCCCGCAGGTTTGAATCACAACAGTTAACAGTTGCGTTTCATAACATCAATATTAATCACCACCAACAGCTTTACTGCGAGTTTCCAGCTCGAGCTGTTAATAATGGGGCTGTTTGTGTAAGATTGTTAATTTCTGAGCACTTTTGTGATTCAAACCTGCGGGGAGAAGACGGGAGCAGTCAGATTCGTGGCCGACTTCATCTCTTCCTGACCCGAAAGTGCAATTCCCCACTATAGCGAGCGTGAGATACGCCGGCGAGCGAGGGGTCTTTTCCCCGAAGACCCCGGGCACTCCCCATGAGCGAGGGAAACACGGCCCTGGAGTATCCACAAAGAATCCCGGGATATCCGGAGGTGACCCAGCGATGAAAATATCCCCCGGGGCACCGCGAGGCGACCAGAAGGTACGCGCGGCCACCGCCTCAGCTATCGGCACGTGGCCGATATCCGGTGTCCGCAGGTCCCGGGGTATCCCGAGGCCTATTTCACGAACAGGGGTACGAAGATGAGCGAGACTACGGTCATGACCTTGATGAGGATGTTCATGGCCGGCCCGCTGGTGTCCTTGAACGGGTCGCCGACGGTGTCGCCCACTACGGCAGCCGCGTGGGTCGGCGTGCCCTTGCCGCCGAGCTCTCCTCCCTCGATGTACTTCTTGGCGTTGTCCCAGGCGCCGCCGGAGTTGGCCATGAATATGGCCATGATGAAGCCGCACGCGAGGGCCCCGGCCAGGAACCCGGCCAGGGACTCGATTCCGAGGAACCGCCCGATGAGCAGGGGCGCGATGATGGCTATCGATCCCGGCAGGAGCATCTCGTAGATGGCGGTCCTGGTCGTCATGTCAACGCATTTCGAGTAGTCGGGCCGGACCCCGGGCTCGCCGTCCTTCAACCCCGGGATGTCGCGGAACTGGCGGCGCACTTCCTCCACCACCGCGAACGCCGCGCGCCCGACCGCGTTCAGGGTCAGCGCGCTGAACACGAACGGGAGCACCACTCCGAGGAGCAGCCCCACGATGAACTTGTAGTCGTTTATCATGTCTATCTTCGAAAGGCCTGTTGCCTGCGCGAAGGCGGCGAACAGGGCGAGGGCCGCCAGCGCGGCCGAGCCGATGGCAAACCCCTTGCCGATGGCCGCTGTCGTGTTCCCCACCGAGTCCAGGCCGTCGGTGATCTCGCGGACCTCCGGTTCCATCTCGGCCATCTCCGCGATGCCGCCCGCGTTGTCCGCCACCGGGCCGTAGGCGTCGACCGCGACGACGATCCCCGTGGTGCAGAGCATCCCCAGGGCGGCGAGCCCGATGGCGTAGATGCCGCCGCCGTTGGGTATGGCCTGGTTCCCCGTCCAGAACGACACGCCCATGGCGATAGCCACGACCACGATCGGCACAATGGTCGAGAGCATCCCCACCGCCAGTCCCCTGATGATTGTCGTCGCGGTGCCGGTCTCGGCGCTCCTGGCTATCTCCTTTACCGGCCTGTAGTGGTCGGAGGTGAAGTACTCGCTCGTAAGCCCGATGACGATTCCTGATACGACCCCCATGAGCACCGCGTAGAACAGCCCTATGTGCTTCCATCCCAGCAGCCACCAGACCAGGAAGAACGCGCTGGCCGTCGCCAGTATCGATGCGGCGTAAGACGACCAGGTGAGCGCCCTCTGGGCCGCCCTCCCTCCCTCCTTGGTGCGGACCATCAGCGCGCCCAGAATGGAGCAGATAACGCCCGCCGCCGTGATTGCCAGGGGAAGGAGCATCCCCTTCACGCCGACCCTGACGAATACGACGCCCGACGCGGCTATCGCGATGGGCGCCACTATTGCGGCTACGTAAGACTCGTAGAGGTCCGCGCCCATGCCGGCGACGTCTCCGACGTTGTCCCCGACGTTGTCGGCGATGACGGCCGGGTTTCTCGGGTCGTCCTCTGGTATGCCCGCCTCGACCTTGCCGACCAGGTCGGCGCCGACGTCAGCCGCTTTGGTGAATATGCCCCCGCCGACGCGGGCGAAGAGCGCGACGCTCGACGCGCCGAGAGAGAAACCGAGGATGATGTTGGCTGAGTCGCGGAAACCCAGGGCCACCTCGAAGATCAGGTAGCAGATGGTGAGCCCCAGCAGCCCCAGCCCGGCCACGGTCAATCCCATCACGGCCCCGCTGCTGAAAGCCACGCGCAGCGCGGGCCCCGGGCCCGTCCGGGCTGCCTCCGCGGTGCGGGAGTTCGCCCTGGTCGAGACGGTGAGCCCGACGAACCCTGCCCCGAGCGAGCAGGCCGCTCCGAATATGTAGCAGAGGGCTATCATCCAGCCGCGGCTGTCCCTCAGGGTCACTGAGATGAGGACTATCATCAACGCGATGAATGCTCCCACGTACAAATACTCGCGCTTGATGAACGCCCTGGCGCCCTCCTGGACCGCCTTGGATATCTCCTGCATCCGCTCGTTGCCGGGGTCGGCCGAGAGAGCGCGTCGCGCGAAGAATACCGCAGCGAACAAGCAGAATACTGCCGCGCCGATCACTGCAACAGGTAACCACGTATTCATCAAGTCCTCCTTGAAAAAGCCAGAGTCCTGATCGAGACAATCAGGACCTGTACAAGAATAATGTTGCAATTATATTGGCAGCCCCGGCAATCCGCAAGAAAAAAACGGGCGGTCTTCGGCCCCGGGACGGCGCCCGTTTTACCGGGCCCGCGGTGTCTGGTAGACTCAGTTCTCGGACCGAAGGTGGCTTAACTCCCCGCGGAGGTTTGTTCTTGATATCGGAAAGGTCTTCCCGCCTTCCTCCCTTCTACGTGATGGAAATCCTCGAGAAGGCCCACGAGCTCGAACTGGAGGGGGCGGACATAGTCCACATGGAGGTGGGCGAGCCGGATTTCGACACTCCTGCCCCGGTCAAGGAGGCCGCCTTCCGGGCGATAACCGAGGGGATGACCTCCTACACGCACAGCCTGGGCATCCCCCGACTTCGCCGGGCCATCGCCGACCACTACGGCGAGCGGTACGGGGTCGAGGTCTCGCCCGACAACATAGTGGTAACCACCGGCACTTCGCCGGCGATGATGCTCGTCTTCGCCGCGCTGCTCAATCCCGGGGAGGAGCTCATCCTCTCCAATCCCTCCTACGCGTGCTACCCGAACATCCTGGAGTTCGTAGGGGGCGTCCCGAGGTACGTGGACGTCTTCGAGGAGGACGGCTTCAAGTACAGGCCGGAAGGGGTGGCCGGGCACCTTGGAGGACCGGTAAAGGGAGTCATGGTGAACTCGCCGTCCAACCCAACGGGCATCGTCCTGTCCGGCGACGACATGTCGGAACTGGTCGAGGCCGTCGGAGACCGGGCGTGGTTGATCTCCGACGAGATATACCACGGACTCGTCTACGAGGGGCGGGAGCACTCGGTCCTGGAGTACACCGACCACGCCTTCGTCCTGAACGGCTTCAGCAAGCTCTACGCCATGACGGGGTGGCGGCTGGGATACATAATCAGCCCCCCGGAGTTCGTCCGCGCCCTGCAGAAGATACAGCAGAACATCCTCATATGCGCCAACTCGTTCGTGCAGTGGGCCGCGGTAGCGGCGCTGGAGGAGACCGCGGAGCACACAGCGGAGATGGTCCGGCTCTACGACGAGCGCAGGCGCTTCATGCTCCCGCGGCTGCGGGAGATGGGCTTCGGCGTGGCGGTCGAGCCAACCGGGGCCTTCTACATATTCGCGAACGCGAAGAGCTTCACGGAGGACTCCTACGGTTTCTGCCTGGACGTTCTGGCGGGCGCCGGGGTCGCCATAACCCCGGGAATTGACTTCGGCAGCGGGGGCGAGGGCTACGTGCGGTTCTCGTACGCGAACTCACTCGAGAATCTGAAGGAAGGGGCCGACAGGCTCGAGAGATACCTGAAGGAGCGTGTTTAGCATGGCGGGAAAGACTCGTTACGTCGACCTCAGCGTACCCATAGAGGAGTCGGAAAGCGAGCCGATGAGGCCCCAGGTGGTCCACATGGACCACGCGGCGGGGGCGCAGGTGATGTCGGCGATATTCGGCATCCCGGCAGCGGACCTCCCGGGGGGCCTGGGCTGGGCGAACGACAATATCACCCTCGTGACCCACGCGGGGACGCACCTGGACGCGCCCTGGCACTACGCTCCCACCGCCGGAGGGGACAGGGCGTGGACGATCGAGGAGGTGCCGCTCGAGTGGTGCTTCTCGGACGGGGTGGTGCTGGACTTCCGCTCCAAGCCGGACGGCGAGGCGATAAGCGCCGACGAATGCGCGGCCGAGCTCGAGCGCATCGGCTACGAGGTGAAGCCGCTGGACATAGTCCTCATCATGACCGGCACCGACAAGCACTGGGGCAGTCCCGACTACATAAACAGGGGCTGCGGCATGACGAAAGAGTCAACGATGTACTTCCTGGACCGCGGGGTCAAGGTGATGGGCATCGACGCCTGGGGTTTCGACCGCCCGTTCGTGAGCATCACCGACGAGTACAAGCAGACCGGCGACGCCTCTATCATCTGGGAAGCCCACTACGCCGGCATCGAGACCCCCTACTGCCACCTGGAGAAGCTCGCGAACCTCGACCTGCTGCCGGCGTCCGGGTTCAGGGTCGCGTGTTTCCCCGTCAAGATCACCGGCGCGAGCGCCGGCTGGTGCAGGCCAGTCGGCATCATCGAGGAATGAAAGGCCTTTAAAAATGGAACTGAAGCATATCTACGATACCGTCAAGGAGACATTCGACAGGGAGAACCGCGCCCGCGAGCAGGGGCTGTCGCTGTCGCGTGACACCATCCAGTTCTGCGCGAACTCGATAAGGGCCGTTCACCGCGGCGACCTGGAGGAGTCGCGGCGCCTCCTGAAAGCGGCGAGCGACAACATAGACCAGGCTCACACCCTCCTGGAACCGTACCCCCGCATCTACTACGCCGGGTTCCTTCAGGACGCCGAGAAGGAGTACGCCGAGGCGGCGACTACCTTCGCCCTGATAGAGGGCGACCCGCTCCCGCTGCCCGACGACCTCGGGGTAGGCACCGCGCCGTACCTGAACGGCCTGGGTGAGGCCGCGGGCGAGATGCGCAGGCACACGCTGGACCTTATCCGCGAGAACAGGCTGGAGCGCTGCGAGGAGGTCCTGGGCCTCATGGACGACATCTACTACCTCCTCGCCTCCATAGATTACCCTTCGGCGATAACCAGCGGCCTGAAGCGCACCAACGACATGGTGAGGGGAGTGCTCGAGCGGACGCGCGGCGACCTCACCACCGCCATCCGGCGACAGAGCCTCGAGCGCACCATGAAGGAGCTCGAAGACAAGCTCGGGGGCAATTGACACGTATGCGCCCCGTGGTAAACTTGGATTTGTGACAAGGTGCCGTAGCTTATAGCTACAGACAAAGAACTCCGATTCCGTCGGAGTTCCTTTGTTTTGGGCCACAATTCGTGTCCCACCATGATGATATCCTCGAGTATGATTTGCTTGTACTGCTGAGGATAGTGGGCCTGTAGCTCAGCCAGGGAGAGCGGCACTTTGTCACGGTGTGCGTCGCGGGTTCAAATCCCGCCAGGTCCACCACCCCTCGTGGGTATGCTCTCTGCTCGAGATGACAATCTAGCGGGGCATGTCCTCACGAGCGGGAGGGCCGGCTGATGCCTGCCCTTCCGCTTTTCCTTCCGACCGTCAAATCCCGAGAAATGCGCCTGTCTACGGGCCATTTCTGGAATCGGATCGCCCTCTAGGAATCAATCGCCCCATTGAACCTTGTCGCGAGGGGTACCTTTTTCCGTAGCCTCCGCAGCGTCTCATGCTCATACCAGAATGGATCCACTACGCGAGGACCAGCAAGGAAAAAGGTACCCCGAGGCTCACCTGGGGATGTCGCAGACCATGACGGTCATGTCGTCGCGGGCCTCGCCCTCGCAGAACTCGAGGACGCTGTCAATGAGGCTGTCGATGAACTGGTCGGGGGGCAGGTCGCCGTTCGTCGCCACGAACCTGTTCAACCTCTTCAGGCCGTAGAGCTTGTTCCTCGAGCTCTGGGCGTCTATGACCCCGTCGGTATAGAGCACGAGCCGTTCCCCGGGGCGGAGCTTGCGCCGGCGCACGTCGAGGTCGGCCCTCGAGAATATACCGAGCAGCGAGCGGTTGTCCGATGAGAGCGGCTCGGCGACCTTGCCGGCCGGCAGGATGCTCAGGGGCTCCTCGTGCCCCGCGTTGGAGTAGCTCAACGTCATGGTGGGAAGGTCCAGCACGCCGAAGAACACGGTCACGAAGCTGTCGGTCCTGTTCGCGGAGTAGAGGCTGCGGTTCACGTGCTCGAGTATCTCCATTATCCTGTTGTGCTCACGCGCTTCCACTCGCAGCGCGCTCATGGCCATGGTGGCGAAGAGCGCCGCCCCGACGCCCGTGCCGGAGGCGTCCCCGACCACCAGGAATATCTTGTCGCCGTAGCTCCAGTAGTCGAACCAGTCGCCTCCGACCATGCGCGCCTGCTGCTGCCGCGCCTGCACGCTGACGCCTCCCACCTGGAGCCGCTCGCGGGGGAGAAGGCTTGTCTGGATGCCGGAGGCGATATCCATCTCCCTCTGCATCAGGGCGTATTTCTCCAGCTCCTTCTGTTCGCTCATGTCTCGGTAGACGGCGACCACGTTCTCCACCCTCCCGTCGGGCCCGAGGATGGGCGAGAACGTCCCGCCGACCGGGATCCTCCTGCCGGAGCGCGTCACGATGTCGTCCTCGCTGTAGGCGACGTGCTCGCCGGCGAACATCTTGCTTATGGGGCAGTCGGGGCCCGGGCAGACGCCGTTCGCGCTCGCCCCTCCGTAGAGGACCTCGTGGCAGTTCCGCCCCTGCGCCTCCTCCTGGCTCCAACCCGTCATGAACTCCGCCGCAGGGTTGGAGAGCACCACCTTGTGATCCCTGTCTATCACCAGCACGGCGTCGGGGGTCGCCTTCAAGACCGCCTCGCTCTTCTCGCGCTCGCGGTAGAGCCGCTCGTTTATCTCCGCGTTCTTTATCGTGAGCTGCTGCTCGAACAGCTTCTCCTGCAGCCTCCTGTTCTGTATGGCGACCGCCGCCTGACGGGCAAGTGAGTTGGCGAGCGAGATGTCCCCTTCCGTGAACTTGACCTCGGCCGAGGTGAACTCCAGGCTCATCAGCCCGATGAGCTCGTCCTTGACGACAAGCGGGACCTGGAGATAGGAGCGCACACCGGGGCCCCTGAATATCCTCGACTCGAGGCTCAGCTCCTCGGAGACGTCCTCCGCGAGCACCGGCTCCCGGGTCCGGAGAGCGCGGGCTGTGGCCTGCCCGAGCTCGGTCATCGGGATGTGGAACTGGTTCAGCAACCACACCTGCAGGGTGCTCCGCCCGTACCCGGCCATGAAGGTGAGGGCGTTGGCCTCCGGCTCGTAGAAGAACAGCGAACATCGGTCGACGCCGAGCGCAACAGCCGTCTTCTCCGCGATCATCTCGAGCAGCTCGTCCAGGTCGCGCGTCTCGCTGACGGCCTGCGCCACCTCGGTGAGCATTATCGCCTGCCGCCGGCGCCGCCTCTCTTCGCGGAAGAGCCGTGCGTTCTTGATCGCCACCCCGGCCTGCGTGCCGAAGGTGGTGACCATGGTGATGTCGAGGTCGGTGTACAACCTGGGGGTGGTCTCATAGAGCTCGATCACGCCGATAGCCTCGTCGTCGACTGATATCGGGATGGAGAGCGCGGAACGTATCTTGCGGCCCGCGGCGGGGCGGGGCAGCTCGAACCCCGAGAGCTCGTCGTCGGTTGCGAGCACCTGCTCGTTCCTCTGAAGAGCTACCCCCGAGAGGCTGTTCTCGACAGGGATCCGCTCCCTGGCCACCCATGCCCGCGAGAGTCCCATCTCCGCCACGGGCTCCAGGAACTTCCTGGTCTCGTCAAGAAGCAGGACCGCTCCCATCCTGGTCTGCATCAGGCTGGTGGAGACCTCGAGAATCTGGCCCAGCACGCCCTCGAGGTCGACCGTAGACACTATCGCCTGGCCGAGGTTCGCGAGGGCCCGGAACTCCTGGAGCTGGCGCTCCACGGTGGATTTCTCTTCCTTGAGGTAAGCCCGCCTGGTGTAATGTCTGACCTGCTTGGCGAAGAGGTCTCTCATCCTCGCCAGTTCGACCCATGCCTGCGCGGAGTACCCCTGCGGCAGCAGGGCCCGGGAGAGGCTGTCCCACACGAAGCTCTCTCCCTCGTCGAAGGTGCGGATCGCGTTCTCCAGCCGTATGCCCTGCGCGGCGCGCTTCTTGCCCACGTCGGTGGCGAGGCTCTTGATGAACTTGGTCGGAAGCTCCGCGGCCTCGAAGTAATCCATGTACAGCTGCACGAAGTCCCGGAACGACTGCCTGATGTCGGCTATTACCTCCGCGGGCAGGTTCTCGTACTGGGGTGTCGCGGCCTCGACGACCTTGTCTATGTCGGCGACCAGGGAGGTCTTGTTGTCACGCAGCCAGCTCGCCACCGCGTGCCGGAGCGCCTTGGATTCCTGGGTGCCTCTTGCCGTGACGGCCTCATGGGTGCCGACAGGGTTCTCATCCATGCTGTCAATTATAAAGTGTTTTGACCCCCGGTAAGGAATAAAGCCTCCCACTGAGCGGGCCCCCGGGCTCCGGCACGCGGTTTCCAGCCGGTTTTGTACCCCGGCGGTTTTTCGGATATATTGTGACCTGGAAGCAGGGCTCCTGCAGGATGGAGGAACAGAAGGTGGCAGCCACGGCACTTGAGATTATCGGCGCTATCACGATAGTGCTGGGTGTGCTCATCGCCATCGCCGTGCTGTTCTTCGTGAACAGGGGCCTGAAGGCGGCCAACCGTGGCCTCGAAGGCCGCAGGGGCGATGTGAGCAGGGACCTGCGTGCCTCGATGAAGGGCCTGGACGAAGCCCAGGTCCAGCTCGATGCGATGTCGACGGCGACCGCGGGGGTGAAATCGGGCATGGAAGCGGCGATCTCCGCCGCCGACAGGGTCGTGGCCTTCGTCAGGTCGAGCGTCTTCCAGGTGGGGGTCCCGACCGTGATGTGGGTGCTCCTGGTGCTCATCGCGGTTCCCCGCGGCCTCAGCCGCAGCAGGAAGCTCCTCAAGAAGAAGAAAAAGAAGAAGCCGATCCCACCGCCCTCGTGGGAAGCCGCCGCGGAACTTCTCGAAGCGGAGCCGCGCGCCGGCGGCCCCGGGTAATCCCACCCTGACGGGCTTTTCAGCGCAAAGGAAAAGGCCAGGCGCTAACTAAACAGGTATCCTACCGATCGGCGTAAGTTGCCGTCCTTTTTAGTTAGGGACCGGCCTTGTTTTCCTCTCATATCTTAATTACATCTGATTCTTCGCTGTCAATCCTCCACACCCTTCCGCAACACCGGGGTCAGGTCGTTTTGTTGCATTTCACATGCCTGCGTCACTGAGCGCCTGGAATGCAACAAAACGACCTGACCCCCACGTTGCGCTAGATGTGCAGGGCCCGCTTATCCACGACCCACTCGGCCTTCAGGCCGGTGCGCTCGAAGAGGCGCTGTTCTACCTTCTCCGGCTGCTCGACGTTTATCTCGTCCGGCGATATCTCTGTGTCTATCTTGACCTGCTTGGTGATGCCGGCCCTTACGACCTCCGGGTCCGACCCCTCAGCCACCGAGACATAGACTATGACCCGGTCCCGGCTCGCCACGTCCTCCTCGTCCTCCTTGGTGATGATGACCTGGAACGACTCCACTCCCTCCACCCTGCGGATGGCGTTCTGGAAGTTCATGTGGGGAACGCGGGCGCCCTTTATCTTGGTGAAGTCCCTCTCCGCCCTCCCTATCGGCGGTCTCAGGATCGGCACGGTCAGGCCGCAGTTGGAGCACTTCTCCCAGGTCACGCCGCCCTGGATGAGGTCGCCCATCCAGTAGCGCAGCAGCGAGGTCCCCCTCCAGTCGATATGGCTGAAACAGAGCACCCCCGGCTCGCCCCACTTGACCGGCTCCTTCGTCTCCGGGTCGAGCACCTCCCAGAAGTAGAACTCGGGGTTCAGGTGCAGGCCGGTCTGCTCCCCGCACTCGAAGAACGCTGCCCTGAGCTCGGTGGAGCCGTAACCCTCGATTATCTTGACGTCGGGGGAGCCGATTACCTCGAACTGGGCCTTCAGCTTCTCGCGGTACTCGTTCGAGAGTGGCTCCGCGGCCAGCACCGCGTACTTGACCGGGGCGGGCTTGGGGACGCCCATCTCGATCATGGAGGCCGCGGTCTTGAGCCAGTAGGTCATGTAGGACGGTATCGCTATGTACATGTCGAAAGGCAGCAGCCCTGCGATGACCACCTGCTTCTCGGTCGGTATGGCCTTCCCACCGCACGTGTGAAAGATGCTGATCCCCCGGTCGACGGTCATCTCCGCGAAGACCACCTGGAAGAACGCCAGGTGGGGCAGGCCCGGGAACATGTTGAGACCCCTCATCTTCGGCTCCCAGCCGAAGAGGTAGAGCATGCTCGCCAGGTACGGGATGACCTTCTTGACGTCGTGGTTCGTGTAGGTGGCCATGCTGGGCAGGCCCGTTGTTCCCCCGCTCATGTGGTAGTGGATGGGGTTCCACTCGCCGAGCGCGGTCTGCTCGACCCGCTCTTTGAACGAGCGGGGCCTTCCGTACAGGTCGCGCATGTACCTGGTGGTGAGGGTTTCCCAGGCATACTTCAGCTTCTTGCCGGTCTTTATCTCCTCGATGTCATAAGCGCTCTCCTCGGTCTTCGGCTGGAGGATGAACGCCTTCTGGTCGGCCGAAGTGTGTTCCTTCGTCGTTATCGGTATCCTGCGGAAGTCGTCGTATGAGTTGAGCTTGTCCGGGTCGATCCCCTCATCCTTGAAGAGTTTCCTGTAGTAAGGGCTGTACGGATAGATATAGTCCTTGATGTACTTGAAGAGCTTGGAAAGTGAATACTCCCGCTGTTCCTCCGGTGTCCACTCGTACGAAAGCGCCATGCCTGTTCACCCCTTCGCGAATGCTTTTCTCCAACCATCGTACCGCCAAGCAATACTAATCATAGGAGACCATTTTGGCAAGTGTTCTCGACCAACCGGTACTCTTCAACTTATCGTTTCCATATCAGAGGGTGGCCCGTTTCCGGGATGGGTCGCTATTCCAGTGGGAATCGCCATTCTGAGCTTCGTGGCGAGGGGAAATCTCTTTCCGGCGCCTCCGCAGCGTCTCTTTCTTTAAATCAGAATGGATCAAATTTGCGAGGACCAGCCAGGAAAGATAGCCCCCGGGGCACCCCGGGCCGGCCCGTTCAAGCCAGAGCGCCACGCCAGGCGCCCCGCAGGTTTGAATCACAGGAGTTAACAATAGCCTTTCTTAACATCACTATTAATCAGCACCCACAGCCTTACTGCGAGTTTCCGGCTCGAGCTGTAAATATTGAGGCTGGATACATAGATTGTTAAGTTCTGATTACTTTTGTGATTCAAACCTGCGGGGCGTCAGAAGTGGCGGGGCGTCAGAAGTGGCGGGGCGACAGAAGTGGCGGGGAAACAGAAGTGGCGGTGGAATGCGGCGGGCGGGAGAGGGGTATTCACCCGAAGAGCCTTGAGCCTTGCGAATGAGCACCCAGGTCAAGACGAAGGCACGCGAGGACAGCCAGGAAATTGGGGCCCGAGCCGACCTGGAGGTCGGCGCTACACGAGTTCGAGGATGACCATGGGGGCGTTGTCCCCCTGGCGCGGCCCGAGCTTGAGGATGCGCGTGTAGCCACCGTCGCGGTCGGTGTAGCGGGGAGCCACCTCGGCGAACAGGCGGTGGATGACGTCGCGGTCGTTTATCACCTTGAGCGCCTCACGCCGGGAGGCGACGTCGCCCTTCTTGCCGTAGGTGACCAGGCGGTCGACCATTGGCCTGGCCATCTTGGCGCGGGTCTCCGTCGTGGTTATTCGTCCGTGGATTATCACCTCGCGGGCGAGGTTGGATATCATCGCTTTCTGGTGGGAGGGGCTCCCCCCCAGACGCGGTCCTTTCTTCGGCTTGGGCATCTCTACTCCACCATCTCTATTCCGGGGACTTCAGCGACAGGCCCCTGCTCTGCAGCTTTTCCTTTATGAGCTCTACGGTCTTGGCCCCGAGGTTCCTGATTCCGAGCAGCTCGTCCTCTGTGTGGCTGACCAGGTCGGCGAGCGTCTCTATCTTGGCCCTCTGCAGGCAGTTGTAGGCACGCACGTTCAGGTCGAGCTCGCTGATGCTCGTATCGAGGCCCGCGGCCGCCGCGGCCTCGGTCGGTTCGAAGACGTCGATCAGGCCGGCCTCCTCGGCGAGGTTGGCCAGCAGGCTTATGTGCTCTATCAGTATGCGCGCGCCGTGGCTTACGGCCTCGTCGGGCTTGACGCTGCCGTCGGTGCGCACGAAGAGGGTCAGCTTGTCGAAGTCGGTGCGCTGCCCGACCCTCGTGTACTCCACCCTGAATGTTACGTTCCTCACCGGGGAGAACACGGAGTCGACCGGGATGACACCGATGGGGTCTCCCTCCCTCTCGTTGTCCTCGGCGGTGGCGTACCCTCTCCCTTTCTCGACAACCAGGTCCATCTCCAGCTTGCCCTTCTTTGTGAGGGTGCATATGTGCAGCTCGGGGTTGAGGACCTCCACACCCTCCGGCGCGTCTATGTCCGCCGCGGTCACGGGCCCCGCCTTGGTCGCCTTCAGCTTGACGGTGACGGGCTCCTCCCCCTCCATGGAGAGCACCAGCTCCTTGAGGTTCAGCATTATCTCGATCGTGTCCTCGCGAACACCCTCGATCGCCGAGTACTCGTGCTGGACCCCCGATATCCGGACCGAGGTGATAGCGGCCCCCGGTATGGAGGACAGCAGGATGCGCCTCATCGAGTTGCCCAGGGTATGTCCGAGCCCGCGCTCCAGCGGCTCGATGACGAACACGCCCTCGATGTCGTCGAGGTCAAGCACCTTGATCTGGGGCTTCTGGATTCCTAACAAAAGACCACCCTCCGTTGCCTTCTTAAGATTAGCGCGAGTAGAGCTCGACGATCATCTCGTCCCTGATCGGAACGTCTATGCTCGTACCCGCCGGCCTCTCGACCACCGTCGCTGTCAGCTTCTTCCTGTCGACCTCCAGCCATGGGACCTGCTCCCGCTGGAAGCTCTCGAGGGCAGCTTTGAACACCGCGCTCTCGCGGCTCCTTGCCTTCACCCCGATCACCTCTCCGGGCTTTACCTGGTATGACGCGATGTCGACCTTCTTCTCGTTCACCGTGATATGGCCGTGCGACACCAGCTGGCGGGCCTGCTTACGCGAGACCGCGAACCCCGAGCGGTAGACGACGTTGTCCAGCCGGCTCTCCAGTATCCGGATGAGGTTCTCGCCGGTGCGGCCTTTCTCTCGAATAGCCTGCCGGTAATACGCCCTGAACTGTTTTTCGAGGACACCGTAGACCCTGCGCGCCTTCTGCTTCTCACGCAGCTGCATCAGGTAGTCGGTCTCCTTGACGCGGCGCCTTCCGTGCTCTCCGGGCGGGTAGGTCCGCCGCTCGACCGAGCACCTGTCGGTGAGACAGCGGTCCCCTTTCAGGAACAGCTTGGTGCGCTCCCTGCGGCACTGCTTGCATACTGAACCGGTATGTCTTGCCATAATCGCGCTTCGAGGGCGCCTGAGGCCCTACACTCTCCTTTTCTTCTTCGGCCGGCAGCCGTTGTGCGGCACCGGTGTGACGTCCTTGATGGAGCCTACCTCGAGGCCGTGGGCCTGGAGCGTGCGGATAGCGGTCTCCCTGCCCGAGCCGGGGCCCTTCACCCTTACCTCGACCTTGCGCATCCCGTGCTCGGCGGCCTGCTTGGCAGCGGACTCGGCGGCAAGCGAGGCGGCGTACGGAGTGCTCTTGCGCGAGCCCTTGAAGCCGATGGTTCCGGCGCTCGCCCAGGCCACGGTATTGCCCTCCGGGTCCGTGATGTTGATTATCGTGTTGTTGAACGTCGCCTTTATGTGGGCGATGCCCTGGGGGACGTTCTTCTTTACCTTCTTACGGCCTCTCGACCGCCCTTTTCCTGGCTTGGGCAACTTCGCTCCTCCCTGAAAGGCCTACCTGCCGGCCTGCAGCCGCTGCTTCTTCTTGATGCCGACCTGCGGCCTCGGCCCTTTCCTGCTGCGGGCATTGGTATGGGTACGCTGGCCACGGACCGGCAGCCCTCGCCTGTGCCTCAAGCCCCGGTAGCAGCCTATCTCCATGAGCCTTTTCACGTTCTGCTGGCGCTCCCTGCGCAGGTCTCCCTCTATCTGGTAGTTGGCGTCTATGAACTCCCTGAGCCGCACTACCTCCTCGTCCGTCAGGTCGCGCACCTTGGTGCTGCACGTGACGTTCGCGCCCTCGCACGCCTTGCGGGCCCGGGTGCGCCCGATGCCGTAGATGTATGTGAGAGCAATCTCGACCTGCTTTTCCCTTGGGAGGTCGATACCCGCGATTCTGGCCAACCTGCTACCTCCGTTTACCTTCCCTGCCGCTGCTTGTGGCGGGGATTACTGCAAATGACCATGACCCTGCCATGCCTGCGGATCATCTTGCACTTATCGCACATCTTCTTTACCGACGGCCTTACCTTCATCTTCGTTCCTCATCCTGCTCTACTTGTAGCGATAGGTGATCCTGCCCCTGCTCAAGTCGTAGGGCGAGAGCTCGACCGTGACCCTGTCGCCCGGCAGAATGCGGATGTAGTGCATGCGCATCTTGCCTGAGATATGGGCCAGTACCTTGTGGCCGTTGTCCAGCTCGACCCTGAACATGGCGTTAGGCAGCGGCTCCAGTACAGTGCCTTCGACCTCTATCGCTTCTTCTTTTGGTGCCAAACCTGCTTGCTTCCTCCTGAAGGCGCACGAATGAATATCTTACCCCAGCCGGCGCTTTTTTTCCATCCTCCCGGCCGCCGCCGGGGAGTTCGCCGTCAGCACGTCGGGCCCGTCGTCCGTCACGGCCACAGTGTGCTCGAAATGGGCCGACAGGCTGCCGTCGGCCGTGTGCACGGGCCAGCAGTCGGCGGAAGCCTCCACCTCGTGCGTACCCATGTTGACCATAGGCTCGAGCGCGAACACCATGCCGGCCTTCAGGACCGGGCCCGTCCCCGGTGTCCCGTAGTTCGGCACCGGCGGGTCCTCGTGCATGCTGGTGCCGATGCCGTGGCCCACGAACCTCCGTACCACGTTGAGCCCTTCCGCCTCGACGACTGCCTGCACCGCGTGCGACACGTCTCCCACGCGGTTCCCCGGCCTGCACATGACGATTGCCGCCTTGAGCGAATGCTGTGTCACTTCCATCAGCTTGCGCACCTCGGGGCCGGCCTCACCAATGACCACGGAGACGGCGGCGTCGCCGAAGTAACCGTCGAGCTCCACCCCGGTGTCAATGCTCAGGATGTCGCCCTCCTCGAGCGGGCGGTCGTCCGGTATGCCGTGCACCACCTCCGAGTTGAGCGACGTGCACAGCGTCGCCGGGTACGGCCCGCACTTTATGAAATCGGGCTGATACCCCTTGAAGGCGGGTACCGCGCCCGCGTCCCTTATGATCTTCTCGGCGAGCCGGTCCAGCTCGAGGGTGGTCACGCCGGCGCCCGCCTTCTCGACGACCGCCTCGAGCACCCTGGCCACAAGGCCGCCTGCCTTCCTCATCTTCTCTATCTCCTCTGCGGACTTCAGTATTATCACGCGACCCCCGCGGACCCTGCGCGGTCCACAGCCGACGCGACGTCGGCGAAGACCTCGTCCGGGCTCCTGCTCCCGTCGATGTCCACCAACTTTCCCGACGGCCTGTAGAAATCTATAAGCGGCTGGGTCTGGTCCCGGTAGACCTCGAGCCTGTTGCGCACGGTCTCCTCGTTGTCGTCGTCTCTCTGGTAGAGCTCGCCTCCGCATGAGCACTGACCTTCGACCTCGGGCGGGCCGAAGACCATGTGGTAGTTGCCCCCGCAGTCACGGCAGACCCTCCTGCCGGTGAGCCTCTTCACCAGCACCTCGGGGTCCACGACTATGTTGAGGACCAGGTCCAGCGCGCGGCCGCTCTCCGAGAGGATCCGGTCCAGCGCTTCGGCCTGGTGCGCGTTGCGGGGGAACCCGTCGAGGATGAACCCGCCTGCCACATCGTCGCCAGCGAGGCGCTCCTCGACCAGTCCCTCCACCACCTCGTCCGGTACCAGCGAGCCCGAGTCCATGTACTTCTTCGCCTCCAGCCCCATCGGGGTGCGCTGCGAGAGCGCTGCCCTGAACATGTCGCCGGTGGCCACCTGCACGAGCCCGTATTTCTCTATGAGCCTCTCCGCCTGGGTGCCCTTACCCGCTCCAGGCGGGCCCAAGAGGACGACGTTCATTCCCTCTCCCTACTTGCTGAGGAAGCCCTCGTAGTGACGCATCTGCATCTGGGCTTCTATCTGCTTCATGGTCTCGAGGGCGACCCCGACTATGATGAGTATCGCGGCGCCGCCGAAAGGCACCTGGCTGGTGCCGAACTGGACGAACATTATCGCCGGTATGAGGGCGATGACCGCCAGGTACACAGAACCCGGCAGGTTGATTCGGTTTACTACCTTGCCTATGTAATTGACGGTGGGCATCCCCGGGCGGATACCCGGTATGAACCCGCCGTACTTCTTGAGGTTGTCGGCCAGCTCGAACGGGTCGAAGATTATCGCGGTATAGAAGTATGCGAAGAATATTATGAGACCGGTGTAGAGGATGAAGTACAGGGCCGACCCTTCGGAGAATGAGTCAGCAAACCCCTTCAGGGAAGGGAAGAAGTTCGCGATGATGAGCGGGAAAGTGATGACCGAGGAAGCGAAGATGATCGGTATTACGCCCGAGGTGTTGACCTTCACCGGTATGTAGGTGCTCGCGCCGGAGTACATCTTGCGGCCCCTGACCTGCTTGGCGTACTGCACCGGGATGCGCCTCTCGCCCTGCTCGATGTAAACGACCCCCACGACTATGCCGAGCGCTATCGCCAGGAGGACGGCCAGGAGGACCGGCTGCCTCTGGTAGACCGTCTTCACCAGCGCGGTTATCTCGCCGGGCATCGATGCGATGATGCTCGCGAAGATGAGTATGGACATCCCGTTGCCCACGCCCCGGTCGGTGATGAGCTCGCCGAACCACATGAGGAGCGCCATCCCTGCTACCAGGGTGAGCGTGATCAGCACGCCCTTGGCGAAGGTGAGGTCGGGCAGGATGGCCTGCGTCTTCTCTCCGGAGCTGAACGAGATTATGAGACTCGCCGACTGCAGGGTGGCGAGCACGAGCGTCATGTAGCGGGTGATCTGGGTTATCTTCTTGCGCCCTACCTCGCCCTCCTCGTGCCACTCCTTGATCTTGGGGATGACTGCGGAGAGCAGCTCCATGATGATGGACGCGGTTATGTAGGGCATGATACCCAGCCCGAAAATGGCCATCCGGGAGAGCCCTCCCCCGGTGAAGAGGTTCAGGAACTTCAAGAGGCCGGCGCCGGTGCTCTCGAACTGCTTGGCCAGGTTGTCCAGGCTCACCCCCGGGGCGGGGATGTAGCAGCCGACCCTGTACAGGGCAAGGATCAGGAAGGTGAACAGGATCTTGTTCCTCAAGTCCGGGATCTTGAAAGCGTCCCGGAACCCCGAGAATATGCGCAAGCTATATCACCTCTGCCTTGCCTCCGGCTGCCTCGATCTTCTCGCGCGCGGTGCGGGTGAAGGCGTGCGCCCTGACGGTAAGGCTGGTCTTGAGCTCGCCGTCCCCCAGTATCTTTACGTTCTCGCGCTCCTTCCTGATGAGTCCGGCCTGCGCGAGTGACGCCGGGTCCACGACCAGGCCGTCATCGAATCGCTGGAGGTCCGATACGTTCACCACGGCGTAGACCTTCCGCTTCCTGGGGGTGAATCCGCCGAGCTTGGGAACCCTGCGGTACAGCGGCATCTGGCCGCCCTCGAAACCGGGGTTCCTGTGGGAGCCCGAGCGGGCGTTCTGGCCTTTCTGGCCCCGGCCGGACGTCTTGCCGCCGCCGGCGCTCTCGCCCCTGCCCACCCGCTTGCGGTCCTTGCGCGAGCCGGCAGGCGGCTTCAGGTTATGAAGGCGGATGTCATTGTCTTCCATTTCTTATCCCTCATCGCGCGCGCTCTTGCGCGGCTTTGCTGCGTCCGGGACCTCCTCGACCTCGACCAGGTGCTTGACCTTGAACACCATGCCGCGTATCTCCGGGCGGTCCTCCTTCTCCACGGTGTGCCCGATCCTCTTCAGGCCGAGCGCCCTGACCGTGCCTCTCTGGTCGGCTGGCCTGCCCACCAGCCCCTTCTTCAGGGTCACCCTAAGTTTTGAGCTCATCGAAGATGCTCCTCCCGCGGATCTCCTCGACCCGCTTGCCGCGCATCCGCGCGACCTCCTCGGGGCTCCGGAGCGCCTGAAGGCCTTCCACCGTAGCCTTTATCACGTTCAGGGGGTTGTCAGAGCCGAGGCTCTTCGTGAGAATGTCCTTTATCCCGGCGAGCTCCATCACCGGCCTGACCGCGCCACCCGCGATCACGCCGGTGCCCGGTGAGGCGGGCTTCAGCAGGACGCGCGCCGCGCCGAACCGGCCGGTCACCTGGTGGGTTATGGTCCCCGCAGCCATGGGCACCCGGAACATGCTCTTCCTGGCCTTCTGTGCGCCCTTCTCGATGGCTAGCGGCACCTCGCGTGCCTTCCCGTAGCCTATGCCCACGTTGCCCCGGCCGTCCCCGACCACCACGAGCGCCGTGAACGAGAAGCGGCGGCCGCCTTTCACGACCTTCGCTACCCGGTTAATGTGGACCACCTGCTCCTCGAGCTCCGGTGCGTCCTGGACCTCCTGCTGGTCCATCCGACCTCCTTAGAACTTGAGCCCGTTCTCCCGGGCGGCGTCCGCGAGCGCCTTGACGCGCCCGTGGTACTTGTAGCCACCCCGGTCGAACACCACAGTCGTTATGCCCGCCTCTGCCGCCCGCTTCGCCACCGCGGCGCCGAGCAGGGCCGACGTTTCGGTCTTGGTCGCCTTGCCGGCCGATTTGAATTCCTTCTCCAGGGTGGACGCCGACACCAGCGTCACGCCCCTGTCGTCATCGATGAGCTGGCACGACATCGCGCCGTTGCCCCGGAAGACCGAGAGCCTCGGGCGCTCGGCGGTGCCGCTGATGCGCTTTCTGACGGTCTTGCGCCTGCGGTCCCTTCCGGTCGCTCTCTTGCGGACTACGATCTTGCTCACTTTATCGCCTTCCCGACTTTCCTGCGTATGTACTCGTCCCTGTACCTTATGCCCTTGCCCTTGTACGGGTCCGGCTTGCGTAGGCTCCTGATCTCGGCCGCCACCTGGCCGACCGACTGCTTGTCGCAGCCCTTGATGATTATCCTGGTCGGGACCGGGACCTCGAACTCTATCCCCTTGGGGGGGTCGACGTGGCGGGGGTTGGAGTACCCGAGCTGCAGCTCTATCGAGCTCCCTTTCAGGGTGGCGCGGTACCCGACGCCCTGAATCTCGAGCACCTTCTCGAACCCGTCGGTCACGCCCTTCACCATGTTGTATATGAGGGTCCGGGTGAGCCCGTGCATCGACCTGTCGTAAGGCTCATCGGTCCTGCGGGTGACCAGCAGCTGTCCGCCCTCCTGCGCCACATCGACGCGGTCGGAGATGCGCTGCTCCAGCTCGCCCTTGGGGCCCTTGACGCGCACTATATCGCCGTCGATCACGACGGTTGCGCTCGCCGGCACCTCTATTGGCATCTTTCCAACGCGTGACATCAGACTTTCCTCTCAGCCGCTACCATACGTAGCACATTACCTCTCCGCCGATACCCTGGGCCCCGGCTTCCTTCTCGGTCATCACGCCCTTGGAGGTAGAGAGTATAGCTATCCCGAGGCCCCCCAGGACCCTGGGCATCCCGTCCTTCTTCGCGTAGACCCGGAGGCCCGGGGTACTTATCCTTTTTATGCCGGAGATCACTTCCCGTCGGTCGGGCCGGTACTTCAGGTAGACCACTATGTAGTCGAAGTTGCCCTTCTTCACGACCTCGAACTTCTTGATATAGCCCTCGCGGTCGAGGATGCGGGCTATGTCCGCCTTGGTCCTCGACGCGGGTATCTCGACCCTGTCTTTTCTCGCGTTGCTCGCGTTCCTGATGCGGGTCAGCATATCCGCTATCGGATCGGTCATTGTCATCGAGTTGCCTCCCCTACCAGCTCGACTTGGTGACGCCCGGCAGCTCGCCCCTGTGGGCCAGCTCCCGCAGGCAGATCCGGCACAGCTGGAACTTGCGGTAGAACCCCCGGGGCCTGCCGCACCGCTTGCAGCGGTTGTAGTTCCTGGTCGAGTACCTCGCCGGCCTCTGCTGCTTGATTACCAGTGACTTTTTCGCCAAGTGCTCCTCCTGGTACTGTTACTTCGCCTTGAACGGGAAACCCAGCGCCTCGAGCAGGGCTTCCCCTTCGTCGTCGGTCCGCGCGGACGTGACCACGGTGATGTCCATACCGCGCACCTTGTCGATCTTGTCGTAGTCGATCTCCGGGAAAATGAGCTGCTCGTCGAGCCCCATGCTGTAGTTGCCGTTGCCGTCGAAAGAACCTCGCTCGAGGCCCCTGAAGTCCCTCACCCTGGGGAGGGCGATGGAGAGCAGCCGGTCCAGGAACTCGTACATGCGGTCGCCCCGCAGCGTGACCTTGCAGCCCACGGTCATGCCCGCCCTCAAGCGGAACCCGGCGACCGACTTCCTGGCCTTTATGATGACCGGCTTCTGGCCGGTGATAATGCCCAGGTCGACCGCAGAGGAATCCACCGACTTCGGGTTGGTGGTGCCCTCTCCGACGCCCATGTTCACCACTACCTTCTCGAGCCTGGGCACCTGGAAACGGTTCTTGTAGGAGAACGCCTCCATCATCTCCGGCACGATATCTTCCTCGTATGTCACCTTCAGGCGCGGCACGTAGCCGTTGCCCTGTTCCACCTGTTCCATCAGAACTCCCGGTTGCACCTCTTGCATATCCTGGTAAACGACTTCTCGCCCGCACGCTTCCTTCCGACCCTGGTCGGCCGCTCGCAGCCGCTGCAGACCAGCATCAGGTTGGACGCGTCGATGGGCAGCTCCCAGTCAACCACGCCTCCCTGGGGATTAGCCTGGCTGGGGCGCATGTGCTTCTTGGCCCTGTTCACTCCCTCGACGACTATCCTGCGCCGGACCGGGTCCACCTTGAGCACCTTTCCGCGCTTGCCGGCGTCCTTTCCCTTGACGACCTCCACCGTGTCGCCTTTTCTTATGTGCAGCTTCTTCATCAGCAGACTTCTCCTAGAGCACCTCTGGTGAGAGTGAGATTATCTTCATGAAGTTCTTGGCCCGCAGCTCGCGGGCGACCGGTCCGAATATCCTGGTGCCGCGGGGATTCATCTGGTTGTCAATGAGCACCACGGCGTTCTCGTCGAACTTGATGTAAGTGCCGTCCGGGCGCCGCTTCTCCTTCTTGGTGCGGACCACCACCGCCCTCACCACGTCGCCCTTCTTCACCGACGAGCCCGGAATCGCTTCCTTGACGGTCCCCACAATGATGTCGCCGATGGAGGCATACCGGCGGCCGGAACCGCCGAGCACCTTGATGACCAGGACCTCCCTGGCCCCGGTGTTATCGGCTACCCTTAACCTGGACTCCTGCTGGATCATCTGAGGTCTCCCATGCTACTTGGCCTTCTCGACGATCGACAGGAGCCTCCAGCGCTTGGTCTTGGAAAGCGGCCTCGTCTCCATGACCTCGACCAGGTCTCCGAGCCCGCACTGGTTCTCCTCGTCATGGGCGCACAGCTTGGTGGTCCGCTTCACGGTCTTGCCGTACAGCGGGTGCTGAACGCGCGACTCGACCGCGACCACTATGGTCTTGTCCATGCTGTCGGACACCACCCTGCCGACCCTTACCTTGCGAGACGCCCTTTTCGCCATCACTACCGCCTATATGTCCTTGAGCTCTTCTTCGACTTCTTCCTCGAGCTGTTCCTCGGACTCGTCGACCACGCCGACGCGCTCCTCGGCTTCCGCCTCCAGCTCCTCGACGACCTCCGCCTCCGTCTCGAGCATCTCCTCGGGCTCCTCCAGCTCGTGAGCAGGGGCCGCGGCGGCTTCCTCGAAGGCCTCGCCGTGTATCGCGAACTCCCTCTCCGTCATGACCGTGCAGACGCGTGCGATGTCGCGGCGCGCCTCCTTTATCTTCATGGGGTTATCGAGCTGCCCGGTAGCGTGCTGGAAACGCAGGTTGAAGAGCGTCTCCTTGAGCTCCCGCAGCTTGTCCTCCAGTTCTTCCTCGTCCAGTATCCTGAGGTCTCTAGCCTTCAGCATTTAGAACCCCCGTAGGCGATTACTCTTCCCTCTTGACGAAACGGCATTTCATGGGGAGCTTGTGGGCGGCCAGGCGTATCGCCTCCCGCGCCACGGGCTCCGCGACGCCCGCAAGCTCGAACATGACCTTGCCGGGCTTGACCGGCGCCACCCAGAACTCCGGATTGCCCTTCCCGCTTCCCATGCGTGTCTCGGCGGGCTTCTTCGAAACCGGCTTGTGCGGGAAGATGTTTATCCACACCTTTCCGCTCCTCTTGATGTGGCGCGTCATGGCGACCCTGGCGGCCTCTATCTGGCGCGCGGTCACCCATGCCGGCTCCAGCGCCTGGAGGCCGTAGTCACCGAAGTTGACCTTTGTGCCGCCCTTGGCCTTTCCCTTGAGCCTGCCCCTCTGAACTTTGCGGTGCGGCGGTTTCTTGGGCTGAAGCATCTACTCCGTCGCCTCCTCCTCGGCCGCTGCCTGCTCGGTACTCTCCACGGCGGCCTCCTGCTCCACGGCCCCCGCCGTTTCCGGCTCCGGGACCGGCGCGGCCTCTGCCTGCGGCTCTGGGGCTTCCGCGGTCGCCGTCTGCGGCGCCGGGGCTTCCGCGGCCTCTGCCTGCGGCTCGGGGGCTTCCGCGGTCTCCGTCTTGGGCGCCGGGGTTTCCGCGGTCGCCGTCTCCGCCTGCGCGCGAGCGGCCCGCGGCGCCTGCGCCGCCTTCGGCGGCCTGGGCCTGTCGCCGGACCTGGGCGGCCTGGGCTTAGAGGGGCGCGCCGAGCCGAGGGACGCAGGCATCGCCCGCTCCTCCTCGCGCTTCCCGGTGATGTCCCCCTTGTATATCCAGACCTTAACCCCAATGCGCCCGAACGTTGTCCTTGCCTCGACAAAGCCGTAATCGACGTCGGCCCTCAGCGTATGGAGCGGCACCCGGCCCTCGCGGTACCATTCCCTGCGGGCCATCTCGGCGCCGCCGAGGCGCCCGCTGCACTGGACCTTTATGCCCTGCGCGCCGAGCCTCATGGTGTTGCCGACCGCCTTCTTCATGGCCCGCCGGAAGGAGACCCGCCCGGATATCTGCTCTGCGATGTTGCGCGCGACCAGCGTTGCGTCCAGGTCCGGGACAGGGACCTCGATTATGTTGATGTTGACGTCCCTGCCGCAGATCTTGACCAGGTCATCGCGTATCTTGTCGACCTCACTGCCCTTGCGGCCGATCACTATGCCCGGGCGTGCCGTATGCACGTCGACGGAAAGCTCCTTGGCCTTGCGCTCTATCTCGATCCGGGAGACTGCGGCATTCGACAGCCGGCCCATCAGGTACCGCCGGATGTGGATGTCCTCCTGCACCAGGTCCGGGTACTCCTTGTCGGCTATCCACCGGGACTTCCAGTTGTTGATTATCCCCAGCCTCAAGCCGTAAGGGTGAACTTTCTGGCCCACGTCAATCCTCGCTTTCGGCGTCTTTGCCTTCGCCGGCCTTGCCGGACTCTTCTTCCTCAGCCTCCGCGGCCTTGCCGGATTCTTCTTCCTCAGCCTCCGCGGCCTTGCCGGACTCTTCTTCCTCAGCCTCCGCGGCCTCGTCGGTATCTTCTTCCTCAGCCTCCGCGGCCTCGGGCTCGGCCTCCGCGGTCTCCTCTCCCTCGAGCTCCTCGAGCTCCTCCTCCTCCAGCTCCTCGGTCACCTGCGCTTCTTCGGCGGCCACCTTAGCCCTTCGCGACGGGCGCCGGATGAAGCGCCGCCGTTTCCCTTCCTTACTCGGCTCCCGCTCGTCGAGCACCAGCGTGATGTGGCAGGTCCTCTTGTTGATGCGCGTGGCGCGCCCCATGGCGCGGGGGCGGAACCTCTTGAGGGTCGGCCCCTCGTCGACGAACGCCCGGCTTACGTAGAGCTCGTCGGCGTTGAGCCCATTGTTGTGCTCCGCGTTCGCTATCGCGGAGTTGAGGATCTTCGAGACCACCCTCGCCGCCGCCTTGTCCGAGTAGTCGAGTATCTGCTGCGCCTCGGCCACGTCCTTGCCGCGGATGAGGTCGACCACCAGCCTCGCCTTGCGGGCGCTTATCCTTATGTACTTCGAGCTTGCCTTGGTCTCCACGCTCTCGTCCTTCCGGGCTTACTTGATGCGCGCCCGCTTCTCCTTGGCCAGCTTGCCGCCGTGGCTGCGGAAGATGCGGGTAGGCGCGAATTCGCCTAGTTTGTGTCCGACCATGCTCTCGGTCACGTAGACCGGCACGTGCTTCTTCCCGTCGTGCACCGCGATCGTGTGTCCGACCATCTCAGGGAAGATGGTGCTCTTGCGCGACCAGGTCTTGAGAACCGCCTTGTCGTTGCGGCGGTTCAGGTCGATGACGCGCGCCATGAGCTTCTCGTCTACGAAAGGGCCCTTCTTCAGTGAACGCGACATTACTTCTGTCTCCTGGTCCTGACGATGTACTTACCGGACTGCTTTTTCTTGTCGCGGGTCCTGTAGCCGAGCGTCGGCTTTCCCCACGGCGTGACCGGGTGCCGTCCGCACTTGGACTTGCCTTCGCCGCCCCCGTGCGGGTGGTCAACCGGGTTCATCGCGGCTCCCCTGGTCTGCGGCCTGACGCCGCGGTGTCGGGAGGCCCCGGCCTTGCCGATGCGCACGAGCTCATGCTCGGCGTTCCCGACCACCCCGATGGTTGCCCTGCACTCCAGGTGCACCTTCCGGACCTCGCCGGACGGGAGCCGCAGGTTTACGAAACCGCCCTCCCGGGCCATTATCTGGGCAGCGGTCCCCGCCGACCTGACTATCTTGGCGCCCGCGCCGGGCTTGAGCTCCACAGCGTGCACCATCGAGCCGACCGGGATGTTCCCGAGCGGCATGGCGTTCCCCGGCTTCACGTCGGCGCCGGGGCCCGAAACGACGGTGTCGCCCACCTTGAGATCGTTCGGGCACAGGATGTAGCGCTTTTCCCCGTCACGGTAGTTGAGCAGCGCTATCCTGGCCGAGCGGTTGGGGTCGTACTCTATCTGCGCCACCTTCGCCGGGACGTTGTCCTTGTCCCGCTTGAAGTCGATGACGCGGTACTTCCTCTTGGCTCCGCCCCCGCGGTGCCTGGAGGTCTTCCTTCCGTAGGAGTTGCGCCCGCCCGACTTCGTGAGCGGCTCCGTCAGGGACTTCTCGGGACCGTCCCTGGTTATCTCCGCGAAGTCAGACACGGTCGCGAAGCGCCTCCCCGGCGACGTCGGCTTGTATTTCTTTATGCCCATTTGATCACCCGCTGTCTAACGGCTCTCGAAGAACTCTATCCGCTCGCCCTCGGCGAGGGTCACGATGGCCTTCTTGCCAGTCGCGGTGCGCCCGACCGTAAGGCCTCTGCGGCGGGGCTTTCCCTTCGTGCGCAGGGTGTTCACGCCGGTTACCCTGACGTCGAACACCTGCTCGACCGCGTCCTTTATCTCGGACTTGTTCGAGCGAGGGTCCACCATGAACGTGTACTGCCGGTTGTCTATCGCGGCGTAGCTCTTCTCGCTTATTATCGGGTACAGGATGACATCATGAGGGTCCTTCATCGCCACCGTCCCCCTGCAGCCTGTCGAGCGCGCCCTTCAGGAACAGGACGCTGTCGAAACGCAGCAGATCGTATGTGTTCAGTTCGCCCGGCAGGAAGGTCTCCACGCCGGAGATGTTGCGGAACGACTTCTCCACGTTCTGGTCGTCCTCCGCCACCACTATCATCACGCGGCCCGCAAGCTCGAGCTTTCCGAGTATCTCGGCGCCGGTCCTGGTGCTGGGCACGTCCATCGTGAAGTCCTCGAGCACCGTGACGCGCTCGGACTGCGCCGCGGCCGATAGCGCGGAACGGAACGCGAGCCTGCGCACCTTCCTGGGCACGCGGAAACCGTAGTCCCTCGGCTTCGGCCCGAAGACCGTGCCGCCTCCACGCCAGTGAGGAGCCCGGATGCTCCCTGCCCGGGCGCGTCCCGTTCCCTTCTGTCGCCAGGGCTTCGTGCCACCTCCTCTTACCTGGCTGCGCGTCTTGGTCGAGGCGGAACCGGCGCGGCCGGCCGCTCTCTGCATGCGCACAACCTGGTGGATGGCGTTCCGGTTCGGCTCGATCCCGAACAGCTCGTCCGAGAGGTCCACCTCGCCGACCTTCTTACCTTCGACGTTCCTCAGCACCGCTTTCACTGGTTATCACCGCTTGGCTTTCTTCTTGCTCTTGACCGATTCCCGCACCATGACCACGGTCCCCTTCGCGCCGGGCACCGCGCCCTTCACGAGCAGGAGGTCCTTGTCGGTATCGACCCCGACCACCAGCAGGTTCTGGACCGTCACACGGTCCGAGCCCATCCTGCCGGGAAGCTTCTTGCCCTTGAAGACGCGGGACGGGGTCGCGCACTGCCCGATGGCTCCCGGGGCCCTGTGAAAGCGCGCGCCGTGCGAAGAGGGACCTCCAGCGAAGCCCCACCGCTTCACGACGCCAGCGAATCCCTTGCCCTTGCTGATGCCGGTCACATCGGTTCGGTCCCCTTCCTCGAAGATGCCGACGGATATCTTCTGTCCCGTCTTGTAGCCGGCCGGGTCGAGGGGCAGCTCGGCGAGCACACGCAGCGCCTCGCTGCCGGACTTCTTGAGGTGGCCCTTCATGGGCATGTTCACGCTGTCGGGTTTCTTGTCGCCGAAACCGACCTGGACCGCCTCGTAGCCGTCGGTGTCCCTGGACTTGAGCTGTGTCACCACGCACGGCCCCGCCTTGATGACGGTGACCGGGATCATCAGGTCGTCCTTGAAGACCTGTGTCATCCCCAGCTTCTCGCCTATAATCGCCTTCTCCATAACGCAATCCTCTCAGGGTCCCGCAAGGACGCGCGGGACCGCCTAGAGCTTGATCTCTATGTCCACGCCCGCCGGCAGGTCCATGCCCATGAGGGCGTCCACCGTCGCCGGGGTGGGATCCAGTATGTCAATGAGACGTTTATGCGTCCGGATCTCGAAGTGCTCACGCGAGTCCTTGTCGACGTGAGGCGACCGGATAACGCAGTAAACGTTCTTTTCGGTAGGCAGCGGAACGGGTCCCGAGATCCCCGCCCCGGTCTTCTTGGCCGTCTCCACGATCATCCTCGCGGACTGGTCTATGATCTCGTGGTCGTAGGCCTTGAGCCTTATCCGAATCTTTTCTCTACTCACTCGCGTCCTCTCCGCTGTTGTCCGGCGGCGCCTGCGCCGCCCTGCGCGGTCGTCATTTCTCGATCTTTATGACCCTTCCCGCCCCCACGGTGCGGCCACCCTCACGGATGGTGAAGCGCTGTCCTTCGTCCATGGCTATCGGCGTTATGAGCTCAACGTCCATCTCGGTGTTGTCGCCGGGCATCACCATCTCCACGCCCTCCGGCAGGGCTATGGTGCCGGTCACGTCGGTTGTGCGGAAGTAGAACTGGGGCCGGTACCCGGTGAAGAACGGGGTGTGGCGGCCTCCCTCCTCCTTGGAGAGCACGTAGACCTGGCCCCGGAACCTGGTGTGGGGGGTTATGGAGCCCGGCTCGGCTATGACCTGGCCGCGCTGTATCTCGTCGCGCCCCACGCCGCGGAGCAGCACCCCGATGTTGTCCCCGGCCTGGCCCTCGTCCAGGATCTTGCGGAACATCTCCACGCCGGTGCAGACCGTCTTGCGGGTCTCTTCGGTCATGCCCACTATCTCCACCTCGTCGCCGGTGTGGATCTTGCCCGACTCCACCCTGCCGGTGGCCACCGTGCCGCGGCCGGTGATGGAGAAGACGTCCTCCACGGCCATGTTGAAGGGCTTGTCTATGTCGCGGGGCGGGGTGGGGATGTAGGAGTCCACCGCGTCCATCAGGTCGATGATGGGCTTGCACCACTGGCAGTCCTCCTTGGCGCAGGAGCACTCCAGGGCCTTCAGGGCGGAGCCGGATATGACCGGGATGTCGTCCCCGGGGAACTCGTACTCGGTCAGGAGCTCGCGCACCTCGAGCTCCACCAGCTCGAGGAGCTCGGGGTCGTCCACCATGTCGACCTTGTTGAGGAAGACCACCATGGAGGGCACCTCCACCTGGCGGGCGAGCAGGATGTGCTCGCGGGTCTGGGGCATCGGGCCGTCCGCGGCCGACACCACCAGGATAGCCCCGTCCATCTGGGCGGCGCCGGTGATCATGTTCTTTATGTAGTCGGCGTGGCCCGGGCAGTCCACGTGGGCGTAGTGGCGGTTGGCCGTCTCGTACTCCACGTGGGCGATGGCGATGGTTATGCCGCGCTCCTTCTCCTCGGGAGCGTTGTCGATGGACTCGAAGGAGCGCACCTCGACCTCGAGGCCCGACTCGTTCAAGACCTTCGTTATGGCGGCAGTGAGCATGGTCTTGCCGTGGTCGACGTGACCTATGGTTCCCACGTTGATGTGGGGCTTGGTCCTCTCAAACTTCTGCTTGGCCATGGCTCCTCCTAGTGCCTAGTAATGTCCTTTGGCCCTTGCGATTATCTCCTGCGAGATCCCCGAGGGGACCTCGGCGTACTTGAAAAAGTCCATGTGGTAGGTCGCCCTGCCCTGGGTCAGGGAGCGGAGGTCCGTGGCGTACCCGAACGTCTCCGCGAGCGGCACCAGCACCGTCACGACCTGCCTGCCGGCCGTGGTGTCTATGTTCTCTATCCGCCCCCTGCGGCCGTTGACGTCGGATATGACCTCGCCGACGTAGGCCTCCGGAACGGTAATCTCCATCTTCATGATGGGCTCCATGAGGACGGGCTTGGCCTTCTGCACGCCCTCTTTGAGGGCCATCGAAGCCGCCACCTTGAAGGCTAGCTCGGAGGAGTCCACCGCGTGGAACGACCCGTCCACGAGCTCGGCCCGGAAATCCACCAGCGGGAACCCGGCCAGCGGGCCGCTGGAAGAGGCCTCCTGTATGCCTCGGTCGACCGCGGGCACGTACTCCTTGGGTATCTCGCCGCCGTGGATCTTGCTCTCGAACTCGTACCCGGTGCCGCCCTTGCGCGGTTCGAGGTTTATCACGACGTCACCGTACTGGCCGCGGCCGCCCGTCTGCTTTACGAACTTACCGCGGATGCCCTTCACCGGACCGGCGATGGTCTCGCGGTATGCGACCTGGGGCTTGCCGACGTTTGCGTCCACCTGGAACTCCCGGAGCAGCCTGTCCACCACCACCTCCAGGTGCAGCTCGCCCATGCCGCTGATGATGGTCTGCCCGCTCTCCTCGTCGTACGTCACACGGAACGTGGGGTCCTCGTCTGAGAGGCGGCTGAGCGACTCGCTGAGCTTGTCCTGGTCCATCTTGGTCTTCGGCTCTATGGCGACGTCGATCACCGGCTCCGGGAAGCTCATCGGCTCCAGCAGGACCGGGTGCGTCGGGTCGCAGAGCGTGTCGCCGGTCGTGGTCTTCTTCAGGCCGACCCCCGCGACTATGTCTCCCGCGCATACCGTCTCGACGTCCTCACGGTGGTTCGCATGCATCCGGAGTATCCTGCCGATGCGCTCCTTGTGGCCGCGCGTCGAGTTCAGCATGAACGTCCCGGAGTCGAGAGTACCCGAGTAGACCCGGAAGTAGGTGAGCTTCCCTACGTACGGGTCGCTCATTATCTTGAACGCCAGGGCGCTGAACGGCTCGTCATCCGAGGGGGAGCGCTTCTCCTCTTCGCCGGTGTAGGGATTTTCGCCTGTGACCGGTGGGACGTCGAGGGGGGAGGGAAGGTAGTGGGCCACAGCGTCGAGAAGGGGCTGGACGCCGCGGTTGCGGAGCGCGGTGCCGCACAGGACGGGGACTATCCGGGTGGATATGGTCCCCTTGCGGATTGCGCGCCTCAGTGCGTCCTTCGAGATCTCCTCTCCGTGGATGTAGGCCTCCAGGACCTCGTCGTCGAACTCCGCTGCCTGCTCGACCATGTGGTGGTGGGCCTCCTCGGCCTTCTCCCTGAGGTCGGCGGGTATCTCCTCGAATCCACACTCCTCACCAAGCTCGTCGTACCACGCCACCGCTTTCATCTCCACGAGGTCGATGACCCCGGTGAACGTCTCCTCGATGCCGATCGGGATCTGCACCGCGACCGGCCGTGCCTCGAGCCTCTCCTCTATCATTGTCAGGCACCGGCTGAAGCTCGCCCCGACGCGGTCCATCTTGTTCACGAAGCATATCCTCGGGACCTCGTACCTGTCCGCCTGCCTCCATACGGTCTCTGACTGCGGCTCCACACCCTCGACCGCGTCAAAAATAGCGACCGCCCCGTCAAGTATGCGGAGCGATCTTTCGACCTCTATGGTAAAGTCCACATGGCCGGGCGTATCAATAATGTTGATTCGGAAATCGCCCCACTCGCATGTGGTCGCCGCGGAGGTTATGGTTATCCCCCGCTCCTGCTCCTGGACCATCCAGTCCATGACGGCCGCCCCGTCGTGCACCTCGCCGATCTTGTAGGTCTTGCCGGTGTAGTAGAGGATGCGTTCGGTCGTGGTCGTCTTGCCGGCGTCTATGTGGGCCATGATGCCGATATTCCTGATGTCTTCCAGGGGAACGTCCCTCTCGGACTCTCCGTTCATCGTCCTCGCCTGGTGAACCTTCCTCTTAGTCGCAGCGTTTGCCATGTCGCGGTTACCACCGGTAATGGGCGAAGGCCTTGTTGGCCTCAGCCATCTTGTGGAGGTCCTCCTTCTTCTTGACCGCCGCGCCGGCGCGGTTCGCCGCGTCGAGCACTTCGCCCGCCAGCCTGCCTGCCATGGTCTTCTCCCTGCGCTGTCGTGAGAACGTCACTATCCAGCGCACGGCGAGCGTGCGGCCGCGCCTCGTCTTGACCTCGACGGGCACCTGGTATGTGGCGCCCCCGACCCTGCGCGAGCGGACCTCGAGCAGTGGCCGCACATTCTCAACGGCCTTCTGCAGGACCTGCACCGGGTCGACCCCTTCCTTCTGCCCGATGGAGTTGAGCGCTCCGTAGACTATGCGCTCGGAAGTGCTCTTCTTGCCGTCGAGCATTATCCGGTTGATGAACTGCGCCACCAGCACGCTGTTGTACACCGGGTCGGGCTGGGTCGCCCTCTTTGTTGCGGGTCCCCTGCGGGGCATGCGCTCCTCCGTTCCTTACTTCGCCTTCTTGGTGCCGTACTTCGAGCGTCCCTGTGAGCGGTCTTCGACGCCGGCGGCGTCGAGAGCGCTCCTGATGACCTTGTACCTGACGCCGGGAAGGTCCTTGACCCTCCCGCCGCGCACCAGCACTATGGAGTGCTCCTGGAGGTTGTGCCCGATGCCCGGGATGTAAGCTGTCACCTCGATCTGGTTGGTGAGCCTCACCCTGCATATCTTACGGAGGGCCGAGTTGGGCTTCTTCGGGGTGGTCGTCTTCACCTGGGTGCAGACGCCGCGCCTCTGGGGGCAGCCCTGCAGGGCGGGGGCAGAGGTCTTCTGCACCCTGCGCTTCCTGCCGTTTCGGACCAGCTGGTTTATCGTGGGCACCAACATCCTCCAGTCTCAATCGAAAAACACGCCCCGCCTAGAGGGCCGGGGTCACATCACACTAAAAAGCGGCGCACTGGCGCCGGAGTGTGAATGTACCACCACTAACCGGCGCTGTCAACGTCGTCTTTGCTCGAAGAGCGCTTCGCCTTGGACCGCGGCGCGTCGTCGTCGAGAAAATCGTCCCCCATGTCGCCGAGGTTCAGCTCGTCGGCCGGGATGCCGCCCATCCTGAAGATGTCCATGGCGTCTATCTGCGGCTGCAGCTCGGGCAGCTGCTCCCCTGTGTAGAGGGGCTCCCACTCCTCGCCCATCGGCTTCACGTTGATACGGCGGTATTGCTTCATGCCGGATCCGGTCGGGATGAGCTTGCCGATGATGACGTTCTCCTTCAGGCCCAGCAGCCTGTCCACCTTCCCCGAGAGCGCCGCGTCGGTGAGCACCCGGGTGGTCTCCTGGAAGGAGGCCGCGGAGAGGAACGACTCGGTGGCGAGGCTCGCCTTGGTTATCCCAAGCAGGACCTCCTTGAACCTGGGCGGCTCGCCGCCCTCGGCGGCCACGCGGTTCGCCTCCTCCTCGAACTCCATGTAGTCGACCAGCTGGCCGGGCAGGAACTCCGAGTCGCCAGGGTCCGAGACCGTGACGCGCTTGAGCATCTGGCGCACGATGATCTCAATGTGCTTGTCGTGGATGTCGACGCCCTGGTCCTTGTAGACCTTCTGGACCTCTGAGACCAGGTACAGCTGGACCGCCTCGCGGTTCACTATCTCGAGCAGTTCCTTCGGGTCGGCCGAGCCCTCGGTTATCTGCTGGCCGGCCGCCACCTCGTCGGCGTCCCTGACCAGGAGCTCGAGGCTCGCCGGTATCTGGTATTCGTAGTCCTTGGGGTGGCGCTTGCCCTCATCGTCGAGCTCCTCGCCGTGCAGGACTATCTCGTGGTACTTCTCACCCTTCTTGACGTCGACCTTGCCGCGGCTCCAGGCGAGGTACGCCTGGCCTTTCGGCTTGCGCGCCTCGAAGAGCTCGACCACGCGCGGCAGGCCGTGGGTGATGTCTCGCCCTGCGCCGGCGTACACCCCGCCGAAGTGGAACGTCCTCATTGTGAGCTGGGTGCCGGGCTCGCCGATCGACTGGGCGGCGATTATGCCGACGGCCTCGCCCATCGGCACTTTCCCGCCGGTGGCCAGGTTGCGACCGTAGCAGGCGGAGCAGACCCCGTGCTTGGCGCGGCAGGTCAGCACCGAGCGTACCCGGGCCTCCTCTATCTCGGCCTCCGCGAGCACCCTGGCTTCGTCGCGGGTTATCTCCTGGTTGGCGTCGACCAGGACCTTGTTGCCCTTCTTGATCTTGTCGAGCGACCTCCGCCCGAGCAGGCTCGCGTTGATCTCGCCGTCTACCAGCACCGTCGCCGGGATGCCCCTGTCCGTCCCGCAGTCCTCCTCGCGGACGATGACGTCCTGGGCCACGTCGACCAGGCGGCGGGTCAGGTAGCCGGAGTCGGCTGTCCTGAGCGCGGTGTCGGCCAGGCCTTTGCGGGCCCCGTGGGTGCTGATGAAGTACTCGAGGACGGTGAGGCCCTGGCGGAAGTTGGACGTGATGGGCGAGGCGATGATCTCGCCCTTCGGGTCCTCCACCAGGCCTTTCATCCCCGCCAGCTGCTTTATCTGCTTGAGGTCCCCGCGGGCGCCCGAGCGTGCCATCATGTAGATGGGGTTGAACTCGTCGAAGTTCTCTTCCATCCGGGTGGCGACCAGGTCGGTGGCCTCGTGCCACACGTCGACCACGCGGCCGTGGCGCTCCTCCTCGGTGAGGAAGCCCCCGGCGTACTCGTCCTCTATCTTGTCTATTTTCTTCTCGGCGTCCTCGAGTATCTGGGGCTTCTCGGGAGGCACCTCGATGTCCTCGACGCCGATGGTCACCCCTGCGCGAGTGGCGTAGTGGAACCCGGTCTCTTTGATCTGGTCGAGTATGCGGGCGATGTCCTCGGAGTCGTACCGCTCGGCGACCTGCTCTATTATCTCGGCTATCTCCTTCTTGCCCAGGGTGCGGTTCTGGTAAGGGAAGTCCACCGGCAGGGCCCGGTTGAAGATGATGCGGCCCGCCGAGGTCTCGACTATCTCGCCGTCCATGCGCACCTTGATGAGGGCCTGAAGGTCGAGCTTCGCGAAGTCGTATGCCAGCACCGCCTCGTCGGGGTTGGAGAAGACCTTCCCCTCGCCGAGCGCGCCCTTCTTCACGGCGTTCAGGAAGTAGCAGCCCAGCACCATGTCCTGGGTCGGGCTCACTATCGGCCTGCCGTGCGCCGGCGAGAGTATGTTGTGCGCCGACAGCATCAGTATGCGGGCCTCGGCCTGCGCCTCCGCGGAGAGGGGCAGGTGGACCGCCATCTGGTCGCCGTCGAAGTCGGCGTTGAAGGCCGTGCACACCAGCGGGTGAATGCGGATGGCCTTGCCCTCGACCAGCATCGGCTCAAACGCCTGGATGCCGAGGCGGTGCAGTGTCGGGGCCCTGTTGAGGAACACCGGGTGCTCCTGGATGACCTTCTCCAGGACGTCCCACACTATGGGAACCATGCGGTCTATCATGCGCTTTGCGCCCTTGATGTTGTGGGCGAAGCCCAGGTCCACCAGGCGCTTCATCACGAACGGCTTGAAGAGCTCGAGCGCCATCTGCTTGGGCAGGCCGCACTGGTGGAGCTTGAGCTCCGGGCCCACCACGATGACCGAGCGGCCGGAGTAGTCGACGCGCTTGCCCAGCAGGTTCTGGCGGAACCGCCCCTGCTTGCCCTTGAGCATGTCGGAGAGCGACTTCAAGGGGCGGTTGCCCGGCCCGGTCACAGGCCGGCCCCGGCGCCCGTTGTCGAACAGGGCGTCCACGGCCTCCTGGAGCATCCGCTTCTCGTTGTTGACGATGATCTCCGGGGCCCCGAGGTCGAGCAGCCTCTTCAGGCGGTTGTTGCGGTTTATCACCCTTCGGTAGAGGTCGTTCAGGTCGCTGGTCGCGAAGCGGCCGCCGTCAAGCTGCACCATGGGGCGCAGGTCGGGCGGTATCACCGGGACCACGTCGAGTATCATCGCCTCGGGGCGGTTATCGGTCTTTATGAACGAGGAGACCACCTTGAGCCTCTTGGTGGCCTTGTTGCGCTTCTGGCCCTTGGAGGTCTTGATGGTCTCGCGCAGCTCCTCGGCCTCGTTCTTGAGGTCGAGGTTGAGCAGGAGCTCACGGACGGTCTCCGCGCCCATGCCTCCGCGGAAGTACTCGCCGTACCTCTCGCGCAGGTCGCGGAACTTCTGGTCCTCGTCGATGAGCTGCTTGGCATCGAGACTCTTGAACTCCTCGAACAGGCTGCGCAGGTATTCGACCTGCACGTTGAGCTGCTCGCGGTTGTCGTCCATCTCCCGGACCAGCGCGTCGCGCAGCTTCTTGACCTTCTTGTCGGAGGCGGCGACCTCCTTGGAAGCCTTTCCGTCATGCTGCTTCTCGAGCTCGGCGATCCGCTCTTCCTTGGTCTTGGGGTACTCGGCCGCCTTCTTCTTGGACTCCTTCTCGATGGCCTTTATGAGCTTGTCGCGCTCGGCTTCCATCTCCTTGATCTTTTTGTCGAGTTCGGCCTTCTCCTCGGTCGTCTGCTCCCCGGCCAGGTTCCGCACCTTGTCGACGCGCTTTTTCTGGGCCACTATCCGGTCATGGAAGGTCGCGTCCTCCGCTACCTCGGGGACCTTGACGCCCATCGGCACCTCGATCTGGCGGAGCCGGTCGTTCCATTCCTCGAGACCGTCGGATACCTCGAGCGAGAGTTTCTCCTGTTCGACCTCGAGCTCCCCGCGCTGTTCCTCCATCTCCCTCTGCTCAGCCGGGAATCCCTTGACCTTCTTGGCGTAGACCCCCTTCTCGTCCTGGATGCGGGCTTCGAACTGCTCGGTGAGGGCCGCTATGCGCTCCTCCTTGCTGAGAGGCTCCGCCGCCGCCTTCTTCTTGGACTCTTTCTCGACAGCCCTGATGAGCTTGTCGCGCTCGGCCTCGATCTCCTTGATCTTCTTTACGAGCTCCTTGCGCTCGGGGGTCTCCATCGAGGTGAGCTTCTCGCTGACCTCCTTGAGCCTGGCGTCAAGCTTCAGAAGGCTGTCCGGGACGCCGGCGTCCCTCACGTGCATCTCGAGGCACTCCGTGAAGATGGGCAGGTTCTCGCCTACGAGCTCCTTGTGGCGGGCGGCGAGCTCGGCCTCGAGCTCGGCGATCTCCTCAGCGAGCCGCTCCTCCAGGAGGGAGTTGTCCTTGTCACGTTTGTCCTTCTTGACGTCGATCACTATGTAGGACGCGAAGTAGAGAACGCGCTCCAGGCTCTTCGAGGGCAGGTCGAGCAGGTATCCCATGCGCGAGGGGACGCCCTTGAAGAACCAGATGTGTGAGACCGGCGCCGCCAGCTCGATGTGGCCCATGCGCTCGCGCCTGACCTTTGAGCGTGTGACCTCCACGCCGCACCGCTCGCATATCATCCCCTTGAAGCGGACCCGCTTCTTGTACTTGCCGCAGGAGCACTCCCAGTCCCGGGTGGGCCCGAATATCTTCTCGCAGAAGAGCCCTTCCTTCTCCGGCTTGAGGGTGCGGTAGTTGATGGTCTCGGGCTTCTTGACCTCACCGTTGGACCAGTTGCGTATCTGGTCCGCGGTGGCGAGCCCTATCCTGAGGCTGCTGAATTCATTGACGTCGAGCAAGTGCCAGTCCTCCTACTCGTTATTCGAAAAGCTCCGCGCTCTCGTCTTCCTCGGTACCGGCTATCGGCTGGTTGGTTCGGAGGTCTATGCCCAGCTCCTCCGCGGTCCGGAAGACGTCCTCCTCGGTCTCCTGGATCTCGATGGGCTCTCCGTCCTCGGACAGGACCTCTATGTCGAGACCCAGCGACTGCATCTCCTTGACGAGGACCTTGAAGGACTCGGGAATGCCGGGCTCGGGGATGTTCTCGCCCTTCACGATGGCCTCGTAGACCTTTACGCGGCCAACGACGTCGTCGCTCTTCACAGTCAGTAGCTCCTGCAGAGCATAGGCCGCCCCGTATGCCTCGAGGGCCCAGACCTCCATCTCACCGAAGCGCTGGCCGCCGAACTGGGCCTTGCCTCCCAGCGGCTGCTGGGTGACCAGGGAGTACGGGCCGGTGGAGCGGGCGTGGATCTTGTCGTCCACCAGGTGGATCAGCTTCATCATGTATATGTGGCCGACCGTCACCTCGTTCGCGAACGGCTCGCCGGTGCGGCCGTCATAGAGCCTGGCCTTCCCGGAGGGCGGCAGGCCCGCCTTCTTGAGGGTCCTGACTATCTCCTCCTCCGTGGCGCCGTCGAAGACGGGGGTTGTCACGTAGTCCGTGCCGTCCGTCTCGAAACCCTCGTACGCCGCCCAGCCGAGGTGTGTCTCCAGTATCTGGCCGATGTTCATACGCGACGGCACGCCCAGGGGGTTCAGGACCATGTCCACCGGCGTTCCGTCCTCGAGGAACGGCATGTCCTCCACCGGGAGCACCTTTGAGATGACACCCTTGTTGCCGTGGCGGCCGGCCAGCTTGTCGCCCTCGCGGATCTTTCGTTTCTCGGCCACGTTGACGCGGACCAGCTCGTTGACCCCGGGCGGGAGCTCGTCCTCCTTGATGAGTGCGACCCCCCCGGCCTTCTCGATGGCGTTCCTTATCTCGGTGGCTCGTTCCTTGCTCACCTTCTCGGCAATATTCACGGGCGCCTCCTCCAGGAGGGCCTTCGCGTCCTTGTAGTCGAGGTTGGTGACGGCCATCACCGCCCTGGTCACCGGGTCCTTCTTCTCCCCGTACGAGTAGAGGGTCACGTCAACCTTGCTGCGGGAGAACATCTTCACGTCGATGACCTTGCCGGACTCGCCGTGTGGGACCTTGAGGGAGGTGTCGCGCACCTCGCGCGCCTTCTCACCGAAGATGGCGCGCAGGAGCTTCTCCTCCGCGGTCAGCTCGGTCTCGCCCTTCGGGGTGACTTTCCCGACCAGGACGTCCCCGGCTTTGACCTTGGCGCCGATGCGGATGATGCCCTCTTCGTCGAGGTCCTTCAGGACCTCCTCCTGGACGTTGGGGATGTCGGCGGTGATGTCCTCTTCACCGAGCTTGGTGCTGCGGGCCTCGACCTCGTGCTCCTCTATGTGTATGGAGGTGAGCACGTCGTCCTTCACCAGCCTCTCGGAGACCACTATGGCGTCCTCGAAGTTGTAGCCCTCCCAGGGCATGAAAGCCACCAGCAGGTTACGGCCCAGCGAGAGCTCTCCCTCGTCGGTGCACGGGCCGTCCGCTATTACCTGGCCCTTTCCGATGTGCTCCCCGTCCCTGATGATAGGCCTCTGGTTGATGCACGTGCCCTGGTTGGAGCGCTCGAACTTCTCCAGGTGGTAGACGTCGCGCTTGCCGTCCTTCTTCTTGACCTCGATGGTGTCGGCGTCTACGTAGTTCACCGTTCCGGGATTCCTCGCCGATACCACGTCACCGGTGTCCTTCGCCGCGCGGAACTCCATGCCGGTGGCGACCAGGGGCGCCTCGGGCTTGACCAGCGGGACTGCCTGCCTCTGCATGTTGGAACCCATCAGGGCCCGGTTGGCGTCGTCGTGCTCGAGGAACGGTATGAGCGCGGTTGCCACGCTCACCGTCTGGCGCGGCGAGACGTCCATGAACTCCACCTCGCGGGCGTCCACCATGGAGACCTCTTCGCCGAGCCTGGTGGCTCTGCACAGCACCCGGTCGTACTTGAACCGGTTCGACTTTGTCAGCGGGGCGTTGGCCTGCGCGATTAAGTACTGGTCTTCCTCGTCAGCCGTGAGGTACTTTATGTTGTCGGTCACCTGGCCTCTCTTGACCTCGCGGTAAGGCGAGAGCAGGAAACCGAACTCGTTGATGCTCGCGTAGGTGGACAGGTTGCCGATGAGGCCGATGTTCGGGCCTTCCGGCGTCTCGATCGGGCACATGCGGCCGTAGTGGGACGAGTGGACGTCCCGCACCTCGAACCCGGCGCGCTCGCGCGAGAGCCCGCCCGGGCCCAGCGCGGAAAGCCGCCGCTTGTGCGTCAGGCCGGCCAGCGGGTTCGTCTGGTCCATGAACTGGGACAGCTGGCTCGACCCGAAGAACTCCTTGATGGCCGCCACGACCGGGCGGATGTTGATGAGGGTCTGGGGGGTTATGGAGTCCACGTCCTGAGTGGTCATGCGCTCCCGCACGACCCGCTCCATGCGCGAGAGGCCAATCCGTATCTGGTTCTGGATGAGCTCACCGACGGTGCGCACCCGCCGGTTTCCGAAGTGGTCTATGTCGTCGATCTGGCCGCCGTTGCCTTCGTGGAGGTTGACTATGTACCTGACCGACTCGAGGATGTCCTCGCGGGTCAGCACGGTGGTGCTCTGGGGGACCTTGAGGCTGAGCTTCTTGTTCAGCTTGTAGCGACCCACCCGGGCCAGGTCGTAGCGCCTCTCGTTGAAGAACAGGTTATCGAGCAGGCCCTTCGCGCTCTCGACCGTGGGGGGCTCCCCGGGCCGGAGCTTGCGGTATATGTCGATCAGCGCCTCGTCGCGGTTCGCCGTGTGGTCGCGCTCCAGCGTGGCCGCGATAGACTCCGCGCCGTTGAAAAGGGCCAGGAGCTTGTCGTCGTTCTCGAAGCCGAGCGCCCGCAGGAGCACGGTCACCGGCTGGCGCCTCTTGCGGTCTATGCGGACCCCAAGGGTGTCCTTCTTGTCTATCTCGAGCTCGAGCCAGGCGCCGCGGGAGGGGATTATCTTTCCGGTGAAGAGCGCCTTGTCGGTGTCCTTGTCGAGCTCCAGGTCGTAGTAGACGCCGGGAGAGCGGACCAGCTGGCTCACCACTACGCGCTCGGTGCCGTTGAAGATGAACGTCCCCTTGTCGGTCATGAGGGGGAAGTCGCCCATGAACACCGACTGCTCCTTGATCTCTCCGGTCTCACGGTTTATCAGCCGCACGTCCACGAAGAGGGGCGCCGCGAAGTTCATGTCCTTCTCTTTGCACTCCTCGACCGTGAACTTGGGCTCCCCGAAGCTGTGCTCGCCGAACTCCACCGCCATGGTCCCGGTGAAATCCTCGATGGGCGAGATGTCCTTGAAGATCTCGGCCAGCCCCTGCCCCTTGAACCATTCGAAGGACTGCTTCTGGATGGCGATGAGGTCGGGAACGGGCAGGACCTCGGGTATCTTGGCAAATGAAATCCGCTTTCGCTTTCCGTGAAGTGCAACCGACAAAAAGATCCCCCCCAACGGCTTGGAATGGGCTATAATCGGACCTACAAACGAATCCCTCGCGCTACGCAACCATCAGAACGACGCACAAACTACGCAAACGGTTAATATACCAAATCCCACCAGTATAGTCAATTATCGGGGCGCCACACGCAGTGACGCCTTTTGGGAAACGGGGCCAGGCTGTGCGTCGCGCGAATACCGGGCCGCTGGCGCGGCCGGGTGCGTAGTGCGCCGCCTGACCCCGAAAACATTCGGGCTGCCGGTATGCTACTTGACCTCGACGACGGCCCCGGCTTCCTCGAGCTGCTTCTTGAGCTTGTCGGCCTCTTCCCTGTTGACGCCTTCCTTGACCGGCTTGGGCGCCTCCTCGACGAGAGCCTTGGCTTCCTTCAACCCGAGGTTGGTGATGGCCCTGACCTCTTTGATGACCGGGATCTTCTTGTCGCCGGCCGAAACGAGTACCACGTCGAAGGCACTCTTCTCCTCTTCGCCTCCGCCGCCTTCCTCGGCAGCGGCGGGCGCCCCGGCCGAGGCAACCGCCACCGGCGCGGCCGCGCTAACTCCGAACTCCTCCTCGGCCAGCTTGATGAACTCCGAGAGCTCGAGCACCGACCACTTCTTGATGGCCTCGATGGCATCCTGTGGGGTCAGCTTGTCCGCCAAATCTATCACCTCTCCTGATCGGTTGTTCCCTGTTGATCTTCCGCCGGCTCATCGGCGGGCGGTCCCTCTTCGGCCGCCGGTTCCTCTTCGGCCGTCGGTTCCTCTTCGGCTCCGGCCTCCGGCGGCGCGGCGGCTTCCTCCTGCGGCGCCTCACCGGCGCTCTCTTCCTCCGCCGCTGCGGCGGTCTCCTCCGGCTCGGCCGCCGCTTCCGGCTCGGCCGCCGCTTCCGGCTCGGGCGCGGGGGCGGCCTGCGGCTCCTCCGCGGCCTCCGGGGCCGGCGCGGGCGCCCTGTCCGCCAGGGCCTGCATCAGGCCGATGAGCTTCCGTATCGGCCCCGCGAGGACCCCGACGAACCCCGAGAGCGGGGCGGCGGTGGTCCCCAAAGCCTGGGCGAGGAGCACTTCACGTGAAGGCAGCACCGCGAACGCGTCGACCTCCTTGCCGGTAAGCACGCGTCCCTCGAGCATGCCGCCCAGCAGGAAGAAGTCCTTCCGGCCTTTTGAGAACTCCTTGAGGGCCCTGGCCACCGGAGCCGGGTCCTCGTGGACGAACACCACGGCGACCGGGCCATCGAGCAAGGGCACCAGGTCCTGGTTGGGCGTGTCCTCGAGCGCGATGCGGGTCAGGGTGTTCTTGAGCACCCGGAGCTCCGAGTTCATTCCCTTCACGTTCTCACGGAGCTCGTTGGCCTCGGACACCTTCAGACCCCTGTAATGCAGCACCAGGAGGGAGTCCGATTTCTCGAACCACTTCTTGATCTGCTTTACCTTGTCTTTCTTCTCCTGGCTTGGCACGGGCCTTACCTCCAAAACAAAAGGCCTCCCGAGAGGCCTGGGCAACCAGCCTGGGCGGGCGTTTCATTAAGCCTTCCGGCGCCTGCCGTCTCGGGCCGCTGTCTATTCGATTGTGCACCGGCGAGGATAGCAGACCGGCGCGGGGCCTGTCAAAACGCTCAGCCGGAGGTGACCGTCTCCGGCAGGAGGTCCCTGGTCACGGTCGGGTCGACCGGGACCGCTGGGCTCATCGTGCCGGTGAAGGTTATCGACCTGAGGTAGCGCCCCTTGGCCGCGGCGGGCCGGGCCCTGATGAGCTCCTCCAGGATCGCCTGGTAGTTCTCGAGCAGGTCCTCCACCGAGAAGGAGACCTTCCCGAGCGCCAGGTGGACGTTGGCCTGCTTGTCCACCCTGTACTCGACCTTGCCGCCCTTGGCGTCGCGGACCGCCTTCTCGATGTCGAAGGTCACGGTTCCGCTCTTCGGGTTGGGCATGAGGCCCCTGGGCCCCAGTATCTTCCCCAACTTCCCGACCATGCTCATCGCGTCCGGGGTTGCGATGGCCGCGTCGAACTCGGTCCAGCCTCCCTGGACCTTCTCCACCAGGTCCTCCCCGCCCACGAAGTCGGCGCCCGCCTTCTCCGCCTCGGCGGCCTTGTCCCCGAGGGCGAAAACGGCCACGGTCACCTCTTTGCCGGTGCCCCTGGGAAGCATCACCGTTCCACGCACCATCTGGTCCGCCCGGCGCGGGTCCACGCCCAGGCGCACCGCGGCCTCGAACGTCTCGTCGAAGTTCGGGTCGGCCATCTCCTTGACGAGGGCAACCGCCTCGTGTGGAGAGTAGAGCTTGTCCGGCTCTATCTTCTGCAGGTTCTCCCTGTATCTGCGGCTTCTGCGTCTCACCTTTTCCCTCTTCCCTGGATCTATTCCCCGACCACTTCGAGGCCCATGCTGCGGGCGGTGCCCTCGATTATCCGCACCGCCGCCTCAAGGTCCCCTGTGTTGAGGTCAGGCATCTTTATCTTCGCGATGTCGCGCACCTTGTCGCGCGTTATGCTGCCGGCCTTCGTCCGGTTGGGCTCGCCGCTGCCCTTCTCGAGCGCCGCGGCCTCGAGCAGGAGCCGGGCCGCCGGCGGTGTCTTGAGGACGAACGTGAACGAGCGGTCCTCGTAGACGGTTATCTCAACCGGCACTATCTGGCCGAGCTGGTTCATGGTCTGCGCGTTGTACGCCTTGCAGAACTCCATTATGTTGACGCCGTGCTGGCCCAGCGCGGGGCCCACCGGCGGCGCGGGGTTGGCCTGCCCCGCTGGTATCTGCAGCTTGATGATGGTCATTATCTTCTTGGCCACTGCTCTTCCGCTCCTTTAAAGCTTGATTACCTGGTCGAAAGTCAGCTCGACGGGCGTCTCGCGGCCGAATATCGAGACCAGCACCTTGAGCTTGCTCTGGTCCAGGCTGACCTCGCTGATTACGCCGGTGAAGTCCGCGAACGGGCCTTCGATGACCTTGACGCCCTCGCCCTCTGAGAACTCGGCGGACACCTTGGGCTTCTCGGCCTTCTGCCTCGCCAGTACCCTGTCCACCTCGTCGAGCGATATCGGCGTAGGCCGGGCAGACGTGCCGACGAACCCGGTGACGCCGGGCGTGTTCCTGACCACGTACCAGGAGTCGTCGTCGAGCTCCATGCGCACCAGTAGGTAGCCGGGCAGCAGCTTCTTCTGCGTGAGCTGTTTCTTCCCGGACTTGTACTCGAGCACGTCCTCGACCGGGACCACCACCTCGAATATCTTGTCCCTCATGTGCATGGACTCGATGCGGTGCTCCAGGTTGTTCTTGACCTTGTTCTCGTACCCGGAATAAGTGTGTACCACGTACCACTTTTCGTTCTTCCGAGGCATGCTTATTGTTTCTCCTCTTTTGTTTTCAAGCGATTATCAGCTGCAGCAGTTTCGATAGCCCGAAGTCGAGAAGCAGGATGAACGTCGCCACGACGGTCACGGTGACCAGCACCACGATGGTGTAGTTGATGACCTCCTGCCTGCTCGGCCAGATCACCTTCTTCATCTCTATGCGGACGTCGCGCAGGAACTGGACGATGGTCTTCCAGATGCCCTTTTTCTCGGCCTTCTTCTTCTCGGCGGCCTTCTTTCTCTGGGCCACCTGCCGCTGCTTCTGGGCTGATTTCTGTGACCTCTCCTGGGTCCTGCGCAGCTCGCGGTTCAGCATGTCGTCCTCTTCTTGCCGGGCTGCCCGGCGCCTCTTATGGTGGCAGGCCCGGAGGGGCTCGAACCCCCAACCTCCGGTTTTGGAGACCGGCGCTCTTCCAGTTGAGCTACGGGCCTGCGGCACTTACAGTGAAGCTTACCGGGTCTCCCGATGCAGCGTGTGCCTGCGGCACCACTTACAGTACTTCTTCATCTCGATCCGGTCCGGATCGTTGGTCTTGCTCTTCTTGGTTGTGTAGTTCCTCCGCTTGCACTCTGTGCAAGCCATTGTGACTATTACTCTCATTTCTCGATCTTTATGACCCTTCCCGCCCCCACGGTGCGGCCACCCTCACGGATGGTGAAGCGCTGTCCTTCGTCCATGGCTATCGGCGTTATGAGCTCAACGTCCATCTCGGTGTTGTCGCCGGGCATCACCATCTCCACGCCCTCCGGCAGGGCTATGGTGCCGGTCACGTCGGTTGTGCGGAAGTAGAACTGGGGCCGGTACCCGGTGAAGAACGGGGTGTGGCGGCCTCCCTCCTCCTTGGAGAGCACGTAGACCTGGCCCCGGAACCTGGTGTGGGGGGTTATGGAGCCCGGCTCGGCTATGACCTGGCCGCGCTGTATCTCGTCGCGCCCCACGCCGCGGAGCAGCACCCCGATGTTGTCCCCGGCCTGGCCCTCGTCCAGGATCTTGCGGAACATCTCCACGCCGGTGCAGACCGTCTTGCGGGTCTCTTCGGTCATGCCCACTATCTCCACCTCGTCGCCGGTGTGGATCTTGCCCGACTCCACCCTGCCGGTGGCCACCGTGCCGCGGCCGGTGATGGAGAAGACGTCCTCCACGGCCATGTTGAAGGGCTTGTCTATGTCGCGGGGCGGGGTGGGGATGTAGGAGTCCACCGCGTCCATCAGGTCGATGATGGGCTTGCACCACTGGCAGTCCTCCTTGGCGCAGGAGCACTCCAGGGCCTTCAGGGCGGAGCCGGATATGACCGGGATGTCGTCCCCGGGGAACTCGTACTCGGTCAGGAGCTCGCGCACCTCGAGCTCCACCAGCTCGAGGAGCTCGGGGTCGTCCACCATGTCGACCTTGTTGAGGAAGACCACCATGGAGGGCACCTCCACCTGGCGGGCGAGCAGGATGTGCTCGCGGGTCTGGGGCATCGGGCCGTCCGCGGCCGACACCACCAGGATAGCCCCGTCCATCTGGGCGGCGCCGGTGATCATGTTCTTTATGTAGTCGGCGTGGCCCGGGCAGTCCACGTGGGCGTAGTGGCGGTTGGCCGTCTCGTACTCCACGTGGGCGATGGCGATGGTTATGCCGCGCTCCTTCTCCTCGGGAGCGTTGTCGATGGACTCGAAGGAGCGCACCTCGACCTCGAGGCCCGACTCGTTCAAGACCTTCGTTATGGCGGCAGTGAGCATGGTCTTGCCGTGGTCGACGTGACCTATGGTTCCCACGTTGATGTGGGGCTTGGTCCTCTCAAACTTCTGCTTGGCCATGGCTCCTCCTAGTGCTCAACCGGTGACACGATTTGGCCAGTGCCGGTCACGGTCCTCTTCTCGATTCTCACAGGGCCCTATCGATACTCGTCCAACCCATGGGCCGAACAACCTGGCTGCTGGTAGCGGTGGCTGGATTCGAACCAGCGACCTCACGGGTATGAACCGTGCGCTCTTACCGCTGAGCTACACCGCCGACGCTATTGCGTACAGTAAAAAAATAGACTCCTTCCAGCGGGAGCGCAACCAATGGAGCCCGGTGTCAGATTCGAACTGACGACCCCGTCCTTACCATGGACGTGCTCTACCGACTGAGCTAACCGGGCCCGCCCGTTTTTTTAGCCGTGGCCCCTTTCGGTGCGCCACGGCTCCAATGTAGGGTAACAGATTAACGCGCCCGACTCAACAGGGTCCCGGTCAACCCCCGGCGCTCTCGGCCCTTTTTTTCAGGGCGAGGTTCATCATCTCGAAAGGCTCCCTCGAATCCCCCAGGAAGCCCTTCCCGAAGAACGGCGCGGCCAGGCCGTAGACCGCGGCCCCGTGCCGGAGCCTGGTCACGCCGTCGGGCCTCCCCTCCATCGACCAGTAATGCTCCGAGTCGAAGACGCCCGGGAACCTGGGCCATCCGAGCCAGCGCAGCTCGCGGCCGGGCTCCACCACCAGGAGCTTAGGCCTGTAGGTGTGCCCCCTGCTGCCCGGGGGCTCGTAGCGGACCTTCAGCCGGGCCCCGGGGCGCAGCTCGCCCTCCGCCTTTATTATCATCGGGTTCCACCCGGGGTAAGAGGCGAGGTCGGCGAGGGCGCTGTACACCCGCTCGGCGGGAGCGTTTATGTCTATCTCGGTGGTCAACTCTTTCCTGAACATGTCCTCATGCTCCGACAATGGCAGGCTTCAATTCAGGCCTGACCCCAGGTTAAGCGGTCAGTCGAGCGGCCTGCCGAACAGGTTCCGGTACTCGAACTGGTCATGGCTGGCTATGAGGGTCACCTCGTCGAAGTGCTCCCTCATGATCCGCCTGAGCTCACCGACGCAGTGCATTGCCGCCGGGAAATCGACGTGAGCCACGCGGCGGAAGCCCCTCACCCCGAGTGAGGGCTTGCCCCGCTGCCTGAGCTCCTCCTTGACGTAGTAAGCGTCGCCGCAGTGCAGTACCCACCGCTCACCGGTGTCTACCGCCACCCCCGTCTGGCCGCGCGAGTGTCCCCGTAGCGGGACCAGGAGAATGCCTGGCGGAAGCCCTTCGACGTCCCTTATGCAGTCCATGCCGAACCATCTCTCGTCCGAGACCGCTTCATGGGTCACCCACTTCGGGCCGTGGGCGAAGTGGCAGGCGCGGTACCGGTCTCTCTCGCGGGCGCTTCGCGGATTCAACGCGGCTTCCCTCTCGGCGGCGAGCACGTGTACCCTCGCCTCCGGGAAGTCGCCAAGGCCCCCGGCGTGGTCGCGGTCCAGGTGGGTGCAGATGATATCGCTCACATCGGCGGGGTCCAGGCCCAGTCTCGATATCTGCCGCAAGGCGGGCTGCTCCGGGTCCGCCCGTGTGTTCAGGAGGAGCTCGCCGCGGCCGAGCCTTCCGGTGTCTGCCATGTCGGCGGTGCCGAAACCGGTGTCCACCAGCACCATCCGGCCGTCAGTCTCGACGAGCATGCAGATGGCCGGGCTGCGGTCCAGGCATGGCGCGAACGCCCCGGCGAGGCGCGGGAACATCGTACCGCAGTTCAGGTAACGGATTCTCATTGCCCGGCCCCCGCCTTCATCGACCATCCCCCGCGCTCATCTCTCCATCATCCTCTTGACCCACGATGATATCGGTCCCACCAGCTCATCCACGTGGTCTGTCATGACCAGGTGCGGGGCGTCCGGCACGTACACGAACTCCTTCTCGCAGTTGAGCCTGTCATATACCCGGCGTATGTAGTCCTCCGGGAAGATAGTGTCACACCCGGAGTGTATGACCATCACCGGGGTCTCGATCTCCTCGACCTTCCTTGCCATCGGGGTTGAGGAAAGCGAGTGGAGGGCGGAGAGGCTCACCGCGCTTGCGACCAGCGGGTCTTCCTTCATGAACCGGGTCAGGTCCGGTATCAAGCGGCTGGTCTCCACCTTGAGGTCGAGGTACAGGGAGACCGGTGTCATGAGCATGCCCAGGGGCGAATCCACGACCGGCTTCAGGATGCCGAGAAAAGGCATCAGGGGTTTGAACATCACCGGCCACCTGGTTATGCGCTCGTTGTCGGGCTCGTCCGGGGCGATGACGTTGTGGCATACCGCCGCTTTCAGGCGCGGGCTCGCGGCGGCGCAGTAGAAGGCGACCATCCCGCCCTGGCTCGAGCCCGAGACCGCGACGCGCTCGCCGTAGGTATCGGCGGCGTAGTCGATGACAGCCATCGCGTCATCCACGACCTGCCCGAGGGTGTACACCCCCCGCTTGCCGGTACTCATGCCGTGACCGCGGGGGTCGAACCCCACCACGTTGAACCCCAGCCTGCTCAACTTGTACATGTACTCCGTGTAGATAAGAGCGTAGACGCTCGTGCCCGGCACGAAGACCATCACCGGGTCACCCGGACCGCTCTCGAAGTGATACACGGCCAGCGTGCGCCCGCTCAACTCGAGGGTGTCCGCGCTCCAGGTCCCGTACAGCTCGCCGAGTCCCAGGTCCTCGAGGAGAGACCGTGTGTATGCAAGTGCTTCTTCTTCGGTGGGGACGACCTTGTTCATCTTTGCGTAGCTGTAGCCGGCCCATCCCGCCATGCCCGCGGCCGCCGCTCCCGCCACCAACGTCCTGTTCTTCACTGAGGCCTCCTCGCAGTAGCCTGGGTCCCACGCCGCGGAACCGCATGGTCGATACAGTACAAGAAAGATATCAAGCAGGGGATGGTGAAGTCCATAATGGGGACGCTGGTGGTCCTGTCTGCGCCCGGCAACGGAAAAGCTGCTACGATTCGTCTCTGTTCGATTCCTCCAGGAGGGCTATTATCTCCCTGTCTTCCCGCACCCGATGGGTGGAAGTCTCCTCCCGCTCCAGGTCGGCCGTCTCCTCCCGGGTGAGCGCCCGCTCCAGGTCGATCTCGATGCCGACCTTCTCGGCCAGCTGCCTCAGGGCCCTGTCCTGCGCCTCCGCCGCCTTCTCCAGCTCGAGGATGCGGTTCTTGAAGTGCCTGAACTTTATGTCAAGCTGCTTGTCGTATGCCATGCCTCCTCCTGTGCGCGTCCAGCGTGCCGGGTTCTACTGGGCGTCGTCCTCCTGGGCTTCCCTCAGGTATGCCTTCACTTCCTCGGAATCGAGCAGGCGCTTCGAGCTCGTCCTCGCCAGCTCCAGCGCGTACTCCTCTTCCGGGGTCAGCCTCCGCGTCAGGTCCACCTCGACACCGAGGGTCTCAGCCAATCGCCTGATGGCTCCCTCGCGGGCCGCGGAAGCTCTCTCGAGGTTGGAAAGCCGTGTCTTGAGGCGGCTGAACGTCTTTGCCGCCTGCTTGTCGAAAGCCATCAGAGCTCCTGTCCGCCCGACCTTGCTCACGATCCAGACTGCGTCACAGGAATTATCGAAGGGAGTAACGGAGTCCTTGAGCTGCGGGCCTGAAGCGCAACAAACGACCTGACCACATTGTGTGTGGAAGGCCGCCGATCAGGTCCTCCGGGAGGCGTGCGAGCCATTCGGCAGAAGTACCGCAGGTTTGAATAACTATATTTAACAATAGATTTCAATAATATTATTTATTGAACACCTGCCCCAGCCTCTTGGCAAATACCGGCCCGACTGCGTAATTATTGAGGTTAAAAAATAGTATTGCTATATATTGATAATTACTGAGATTCAAACCTGCGGCGCGCAGTGGTGATTCAGACCTGCGGCGCGCGGTGGTGATTCAAACCTGCGGCGCGCGGTGGTGATTCAGACCTGCGGCGCGCGGTGGTGATTCAAACCTGCGGCGCGCGGCCAAGACCGTAGACGTTGAATACGGCACGCGGCGGCCCCCACGGGGTTTCGCCCAGACTTCACCAGGGACGTAACCGCCTGGTGAGGTGATGGTGGGGGAGGCTGGATTCGAACCAGCGTAGGCTGCGCCAACGGATTTACAGTCCGCCCCCTTTAACCACTCGGGCACTCCCCCTTCGCAGCGGGATGAATGATAGCACCGGGCTGGGGTGCAGGCAAGGAAACCGGGAGGGCTGCCCGCGGTCCGGCTAGAATAGGCGCTCGTCCTCCGGTGGGGGCTCGACGGTGACGACCGTGTCCCCCAAGAGGCCCCGGAGCATCCTCTCGAACGTGCGCGCGTTGGCGGGCGCCTGCCCCTTGTAGTGGTTGTTGAAGATGATGTAGGTGCGGTCCGAGCTCTCCGACAGGATCTCGACCTTCGGGACCCACTCGGCGAGCTCAGACTCGCTGTAGAGGTAGTCGTAGCGCTCCCATGACTCGCGGCCCGAGTCCCACCAGGTGTCGTAGTTGCGCCCGTGGAAGCGCACGTACGTGACGTCCCCCGTCACCTCGACCCTGGGCGAGACGAGCCCCTCGAGTTGGGGCTCGTCCACGCAGCAGTACCCCAGGCCAAGGCGCCGCAGTTCCTCGAAGGTCGCCGGCTCCTCCCAGCCGCTGTTCCTGAACTCCACGACTGTGTCCAGGCCGTCCAGCCGCCCCGCGAGCACCTCCAGGTATTCGCGGTTTGCCTGCGTGTTCTTGAACCCCCACGGGAACTGGACCAGCACGCAGCCGAGCTTCCCGTGGTCCTCGAGCGGCCTCAAGGCCGCGCGGAACTCGGCGCAGACCCCCGGGCCCTCGCCTATCTCATGGGTCATCTCGCGGTTGGCCTTGACGGTGAACTGAAAATCGACGGGCGTCCGCCTCGCCATCGAGTCCAGCCTCTCGGGTGGGGGTATGGCGTAGTACGTCGAGTTTATCTCGACCACCCCGAAGTGGCGCGCGTACTCCTTCAGCATGCTCCGGGGCTGGATGTCGTCAGGATAGAACGTGGACTTCCAGTCCTTGTAGCTGAACCCGGCGGTTCCGACGAAGACGCTCAATGCCTGCGGGCCTCCCGGGAGTGAACGGCGGCTTCACGATAGAACATGCCGACCGGAGGTCGGCGCTACATTCAGGCGCGGCGCTTCTTCTCCATGCGGACGACCGTGCCCTCCTGCTCGCTCACTATAGTCACGGTGTCCATGAGCCCCTTGATGAGCGGGATCCCGCGCCCGTGGTTCGCCAGGGCTGGGACGGGGGTGTCAATCACCTCGCCCACGTCGAACCCCGTGCCGATATCGGATATCTCGACGGAGATGGTGTCGTGGTCGGCGGTGCACTCGAGGTGCATGTTATTGTCGGCGGGACAGGCGTGCTGGATTATGTTCTTGAGCGCCTCCTGTGCCGCGAGCGCGATGTCCTCCGCCTCATCCGCGAAGCCGTGGTCCGTCGCGAACTTGACGAGTTTAGAGCGAGCCCGGATGAGCGACTTCTTGCCGCAGGGAAGGTCCACGACCAGGTGGTGGGTCCCGTCAGGTGAGGTCTGAGAAGAACTCTTCGTCAACGTATCCGCCTGTTACGCCTACGTCTTGGAGCGCCCGCCCCAGGTTGGGGAACACCGGAAACACCTTGTCCAGGTCGACGAGCTTGAATATCTTGAGGATGCGGGGGTTGTCCACGACGTACGCGATCTCCCCCTCTACGGACTGCACTTTCTGGAATATCTCGATCAGGCTGCCCAGCCCGCTCGAGTCGATGAAAGTGACCCTTGTCAGGTCGAGTATGAGGTCGTGCCTGCGGTCTCCCTCCAGCTTGAGGACGACCTTTCTGAACAGCGGCACCGTGTAGATGTCGAGCTCCCCCACCGGGGAGACGATGTGGTAACCCTCTTTCTCTTCTACTTCTATCTCCAACGGAGAGCTTTGCCTCCCTCTTCGGGCGCCGGGGCGGGTAGTCGTTACTTGTTCGCCGACGAGGCCTTCACTGCGAAGGCTATTCCCGCCAGCAGAGCGAGCAGGAGCACCAGCTTGCGCCTCTTGCGGCGCCGCTTCTTGGCGGCCTTCTTCGTGGCCTTCTTCGCGAGCTTCTTCTTGTCGCGCTTGCTGAGCGCCGTCACGGTCACCTCTTCCGCCGGGACTGCCTTGCCCTTCTTGGCCGGCTTCAGCGCCTTGCGCGCGGCTTTCTTCTCTGCCTGCTTCTCCTTGATCTTGCTCGCGAGCAGGTTGAGCACCATCGTGACCACCATACGCAGGATGACCTGGTAGATGTCCTGCTGCGCTTCGGTACCCTTCTCTTTGCGTCCCGGCATCGAGTCCTCCTGTGTGTCGGAGTGTCGCGGCAACAACGCGACTATACTACAAAGGGCAGGGTGTTTCCACAGTGCGCGCACCGGTCTCCGTCGAGGCCACGCGCCCTGGTGATGTACCCGTCGCGCTCGACGACCGGCTCTCCGCAGGACGGGCAGCAGCTTGTGCCGGCGTCCTCCTCCCGGATGTTGCCCATGTAGACGTAGTCGAGCTTCTCGCGGGCCATTTCGTAGGCCCTGCGAAGGGTCGAGACCGGCGTCGGCTCGACGGTCATCTTGTAGCAGGGGTAGTAGGCCGAGAAATGGAGGGGTGTGTCCCTGCCGAGGCCGGCCACGAAGTCTATCAGCTCCCCGAGCAGCTGGTCGGAGTCGTTCATCGTGGGGATGACGAGGTTCGTGATCTCCACGTGGCAGGAGCGCCTGGCCCTCTTGATGGTCTCGAGCACCGGCTCGAGCTTCGACTTGCACACCTTCCGGTAGAACTCGGGGTCCATCGACTTGAGGTCTATGTTCATCGCGTCCACGTACGGCACGAGCTCCTCGAACGGCTCCGGGTTGACGCTCCCGTTGGTGACCAGCACGTTCTTCAGGCCCCTGTCGCGCACCTTCTTTGCGCACTCCAGGACGAACTCGAACCATATGAGGGGCTCGTTGTATGTGTAGGCTATTCCTATGGAGCCGCCCCTGTCGGCCATGGCCGCCACCTCGTCGGACGTGATGTAGGTGCCGGAGGATTCAGTCTCTATCATCTCCCAGTTCTGGCAGAAGTCGCAGCGCTGGTTACAGCCCCTGGTGCCGATCGAGAGCACCGGTTTCCCCGGGTGGAAATGGTACAGGGGCTTCTTCTCGATAGGGTCCAGGTGCGCGGCGAGGATGTGCTCGTAGATGTCGCTGTAGAGCACGCCCTCGTGGTTGCTGCGCGCGCGGCAGAATCCCTTCTTGCCGTCCTTTATCTTGCACTCCTGCGGGCAGAGGTGGCAGTGGACCCTGCCCTCTCCCAGCTTCTCGTAGTAGGCCGCCTCTTCCATCAGGCTCCTCCGGCTCCCGGCGCATAACAGGTTGCAGGTGCGGTCGTTAGTATCTTCAATGCGCGGGCGCCTAACCCTGTCATGCCCACGTCAGTCCCCTGCGCCGTGGCCGTGCGGCTGGCTCCAGTCGAGCACGACGGAGTGTCCCTCGGGCAGGTAACCGCCTTCGTCACTCTCGGGCGGATGAGGCTCCTTGCTGTAGCGATAAGACCTGTGCAACAGGTAAGGGAATGAGGGTGCGTACGCGGCCAGGAAGAGCCCTCCGAGGAGGAGCCACTGCCTGGACTCGAGTTCCAGGAACAATCCCAGCCTACCCGCCGCGAAATCTTCGAGGGCGAAGATGGCCAGCAGGAGATACAGGCCCACCGCCGGCGAGAAGACGATCACGAGCATCACCGCGGCGAAGGGAACCATGCCGAATATGACGTAGATGACGAGCTCTCTTCGAAGTCCGGTCATCGCCGCATTGCCCCCATGGGCTACATGATACCCGAACTAGTTCGTGATGTCCTTGACGAAGGCGAAGTTGACGCCTGCGCCCTTAAGCTCCTTGACCATTTCGCCCACTATCGTGGGGGTGTTCGGCCTGTGCCAGTGGCAGATGCCGATGGCGGTCCCGTTTTCCCTGGCGATATCGACCAGCCGCCCGAACGCGGAGCGGATGTACGCGGGGTCGTTCTGGTGGTCGATGAAGACCTGGTTCTTCCTCTTGGGCTGGCCGAGCGCCAGGGTGGCGGGCGTCACCTGGCTGTTCACCGAGCTGTTGCTGTCCACGATGTAGAAGCCCCTGGACTGCGCCCACTGGCACATGCTGGTCATAAGGCCCAGGTCGTCGCAGCCGAGGCCCCCCTGGTGGTTGTTGATTCCCCCGACGTAGGGGATTCCCACGACATCGGCGTCCAGCTGAGTAAACACGGCTGCGCGGTCCATGCCGACGGAGAGCTGGCCTTTTCCGGAGAACGAGTTGGGTGGAGCGTTCTGAGTGGGGATGTGCATCATCACCTGGTAACCGGATTGGTGGAGCTGCCAGGCAAGCTCCGTGGCAACGGGCGGGTAAGGCATCACAGAGAACGAGATAGGCGCGTCGATGGCGGTCCACTTCGCCAGGGGCTCACGGGTGTTGCCGACGTCATCGACCACGATGGCAATAGTCGGAGGGGTCTTGACTGATTTCTTCTCCTTCGGCTGCGGCGGCTCGAATGCGACCCAGCAATAAGACCCGGGCTGCTTCGAGTCCCGCGGAGGCGCGGAGCCCGCACCGGCTGCCGGTTGTGACTCGGGCGCGGCTGCCGGCTTTATGGCAGCCGGTTGTGAAGCGGGTGCCGAGGCCGGCTGAGATGAAGGCGGCCGGCTGGACGCCACGCCCGTCGCCTCTGCACCGCTGCTGGTCGGGTTCGCGGAGGTCTTCACGGGTGAGTCCCAACGGGCAACCACGACCCCGAGGGTCACGAAAAGGGCGACCAGCAGAACGACCGCAACCGACCAGAATATCCTGGCGCGCTTCCGCTTGAGCTCCCTTTTTCTTGCTCTGTTCGCGCGGAGTCTTGACCTCTCGTCCGGGTTTACCGGGTCAAGGAACTCCTCTTCGAATTCCCCGCTCTCCCCCGGGTCCTTGAACTCATCCATTTAGTCTTCCGGCGGCCGAGGGCTCCAACCCTCGCAACCAGTATAACCTCCATGCAGTCAGATGGCATTGGGATCTCGATAGTTCCACGGTACAGCCCGCCCTACAGCAGCTTGAGGCCGTGCAGCACCCCGGAGATGTCCTCCCGGCAGGCCGCGGATACCGAGAGCAGCGGCAGCCTGAGCTCGTCCGAGTCGATGACGCCCATGAGCCTCATCGCCGCCTTCGCCGGCGCCGGGTTGGGCTCCTTGAACATCACGCGGACAAGAGGCAGGAGGTGGTAGTGCAGGCGCCTGGCCTCCTCCAGGTCTCCCGAGCCGACGGCCCGGCACATCGCCAGGAACTCGCCCGGGAGGACGTGGCCGCTCGCCAGTATCCCGCCATGTCCGCCCAGACAGCAGATGCTGAACAGCAGGTGGTCCTCCCCTGAGAGTACGGAGAAGTTCTTGGTCCTGGCGAGTATGCTCATGGTCTGGTTGATGTCCGCGCTCGCGTCCTTGATGCCGACGATGTTGGGGATCCGCGCGAGCTCGACCACGGTGCCCACGTCGATGTTCCGGCCGGTCCTCATCGGGATGTTGTAGAGGATGATAGGCCTGTCGGTAACCTCGGAGACGGCCCTGAAGTGGGCGATTATGCCCTCCTGGTTCGGGCGGTTGTAGTAAGGGCACACCACCAGGTAGCCCTGGAGGTCCAGCTCCTCCGCCCTCTCCATCAGAGTGATGCTCTCGCGGGTGTCGTTGGTGCCGATGCCGGCGATGACCGGTACGCGCCCGGCTGCCTGGTCGACCACCGCCTCGATCACGTCGATGTGCTCGTCGTGAGAGAGGGTGGCGCTCTCACCGGTCGTGCCGCACGGGACAAGGCCGTTCGCGCCCGCTTCCACCAGGTAATCGACGAGCCGGCGGAGAGACCCGTAATCTATCTCGCCGTCCTTGAACGGGGTGACGTTGGGTACGAACACACCCTCGAAACTGACCTCGGACAAAAGCACCTCCCGACCTTACGCCTGCTTTTGGTTCATTCTATACCGATGGCGCGGCCCAGAATAGCCGCCGCGCAGTTTATCCCCGCCGAGCACGCGCAGTCCATCGCCACGCCGAAACCCCGGGCGGTGTCGCCCGAGAAGTACAGCCCCTCGAGGCCCGGCGCCTTGACCTCCGGCTTCAGGGTCCCCGCCTGCGAAACGGACTTGGCGACTCCCTCGAGCTTCCAGCACATCGGGTAGAGAGCCCAGTCAACCGCGTCCTTGAAGCCGGGATAGGTCCTCTCCAGGAACTCTGGAACGGCCCTGACCACGGTCATGACCTTCTCGCGGTCCCGCGACTCCTCCTCGGTGAGTGGCAGGTATGCCGTGAGGAGATGCTTCCCGGGGGGGGCACACCTGGGGTCCGTCACCGACTGCACGTTCCAGCACATGTAGACGTCGTAATCGAACAAACCGTCCGACGGGACGACCACCGGGGTCTTGAGCAGGCGTTCGGCCTCGTCGCGCGGCATCGGCAGCCCGTTCAGCCCGAAGTACGGCGCCAGGCTGCCGTACCCGTAGAGCGAGCGTGCCTGTTCCACGAAATCGCCCGGGAAGGCTGATGGATCGACCACTCCGAACGTCTCCTGGACGGGAATCGTGCTCACGACCTTCGCGGCCTGGATGAACTCGGTCTCGCCTCCCGTCAGCGCCACCTCGACCCCCATCACGGCGCCTGCCTCGACCCTCACCGACTTCACGTCGGCCCCGAGGACGAGAGTGCCGCCGGCGCTCTGGAACCAGTCCGCGACCGCACGGGACCAGTTGATGATCCCACCCTCGGCGAAGCCGCCCACGTGTATCTCCTCGCCGGCCGCCAGCAGGGGCGGGGCTATGTCGTTAGCGAAGCGGAACAGCTCACCCGCGGATATGTCCAGGGGGCTGTTGATCGTGCTGAACAACGTCCCGATGCAGCGTATGGAGTTGAAGACGACCGGGTCCTCGGTCAGCCCCAACCGCTCGCAGTGCTCCCACAGCGAGACCTTATCCATCTCCTCCAACCACTCGTCGCTCTTCCCGATTCCCTCGGTTATCCACGACCAGTAGTTGATGCCCTTTTCCTTGCATATGCGGTACAGCTTGTCGTCCAGGCGGGGCTCGCCGAGCCGCGGTTCCTCGTAGTACACGCCGTCGTTGTACAACCCGGTGTCGCACGGGTGCACCGCGACCTCGAGCCCGAGGTGGTCGAGCAGGCGTCCGAGATATCCGCGTCCCGCGACCGGAACGCCGTGATACCCGAGGTCTATCGTGTAGCCGTCGAGCACCCGCTTCTCTACTATCTCGTCTATGCCCGGGTCGGAGTCCGCCAGGTAGCAGTAGTGTCTGCCGAGCATCTTCCTGTACCAGTCGGCGCCGTTGTCCGATATCTCGCTTCCCCCGATGGAAAGGGCGCGTCCCCCGACGCGGTCCTCACGCTCGAGGACCGCCACCTTCAGCCCGTCTTTCGCGAGCAGGGCGGCGGCTGAGAGCCCGCCTATTCCGGCCCCTATGACGACGACGTCATACTTCGCGTCCATTCATCCCCCTGCAACATTGGGGTCAGGTCGTTTTGTTGCATTCCGAGCGGCATCGATGTCGCGGAATGCAAATGCGACAAAACGACCTGACCCTGTTCTGCGTCTACAGCTTCCAGTAGGAGACCTGCTCGCCGGTCGAGTAGTCGTACCAGCCCTTGCCGGTCTTGCGTCCCAGCAGCCCCGCCGCGACCATCCTCTGCATCAGCTCGGGCGGAGCGTAGCGCTCGTCCTGGGTCTCGTTGTAGATGGCCTTCATCGCGTTCATCAGGACGTCGATACCGGTGAGGTCAGAGGTCTCGAGCGGCCCCATACGGTGCGCGAAGCCGAGCTTCATCGCCTTGTCGATGTCCTCCGGTGTCGCCACGCCGCGCTCGACCAGGCTGATCGCCACCGCGGACATGGCGAGGCCGACCCGGTTGGCTATGAACCCGGCGACGTCCTTCTGGACCACCACGGTCTCCTTGCCGATGGTGTGAGCGTAATCGATGGCGGCGTCGAGCGTCTCGTCGGAGGTCTGGAGGCCGCGGATGAGCTCGCAGAGCCTCATCATCGGCACGGGGCTGAAGAAGTGGGTCCCCACTACCTTCTCCGGCCGCTTCGTAACCGAAGCAATGCTCGTTATGGAGATTGCGGAGGTGTTGGTCGCGAGTATGCAGTCCGGCTTGCATATCTCATCGAGCTGTTTGAACACGTCCTGCTTGAGCTCTATCTTCTCGAACACGGCCTCGACCACCAGGTCAGCGTCAGCCGCGTCGGCCATCTCAGTCGTGGTCTTGATGTTGGCGAGCGCCTTTTTGGCCTGGTCCTCGGTTATCTTCTCCTTGCTGACGAACTTTCCGAGTGAGCGCTCTATCTCCTTCATGGACTTGTCCAGCGGTTCCTGGGCTATGTCCCGCATCACGACCTCGTAACCGGCGGTGGCGGTCACCTGGGTGATGCCTCCACCCATGAGCCCCGCCCCTACCACGAACACTTTCTTGACAGCCATCTCTAATACCCCCTTGTCGGTGAACGGGCTACTCTTGTTTTTCAAGTCCGAAAGTCTATCACATCGCGGCGGCGTCGAAGCCGGGCAGCGGGGGCCGAGCGGGGGCTTGTCAGGGCTTGAGTTCGTCGTCTTTGCCGGACTTCAGCAGGGTGCTGTAGCCCCTGAAGGAAAAGACCACCTCTACGACCGTGTAGGCTATGAAGAGCGCAAGGAAGCTGAGAAGCAGGCTGAGCGTATCGAGCGCCTTGACGTAGGTGAGCCCGAAGAGGACCGCGCACAGGAGTAACAGCCGTCCCCACATGACTCCCAACATGATGGTCGGCATGACAGACGGCGGCTTCTTCGCCGCCCACCTGATGGTGGCGAACGCCAGGAACGTGTTGAGGGAAGCCACCGCGAGCCCGACGAAGGAGCCAGCCAGCCCCTTCCAGCCGGCTGCGGCGCCCGAGATTATCAGGCTCAGGGGTATGATGAAGGCCCCGACGATGGCCATCGCCGTCGCCATCCTGCGGTTGATCTCATCGCTCACTTGCCCGCCTCCGCGCGTGCCGTCCCCCGGGGCCACGTGAGCCCCGGCTCGAAAACCTCGAACTCAACCGCCGCTGGCGCGCCGCGCCCTGCGCACCAGGTCGTACATCACGAAGACCCCGCCCAGGACCGCGCCCGCCAGCAGGAACCACGGCATCGTCCCGAGCGCCCTGTCGAGCGCGTAACCACCGAAGACCAGGAGCGCCATACCCGCCCCCATCCGCAGCCCCAGCTCCAGGCCCGACAGACGCCGCTTCCCGCCGCGGCGCGCATCCCCGGCGCCGCTCAAGCCCCCTCGGCCTCCTCGCACTTCGTGGCCCTCCGGCCGGCGCGGGCCGCCCTGTGCCTGCCTCCCCTGCCGTTCTCGCCCCTGATGATCGGCGGTAGAGCCGTCAGGGCGAAACCCACGATGGCGAGCCCGAGGGTTATCCAGAGCACCTTGTTGTTCGCCTTGAACTTCAGGGCCAGGCTGGTGCCGCAAAGGAGGGCCGTCCAGAAGTACAGCAGGAGCACGGCCTGCCTCTGGGAGTGGCCCATGTTGAGCAGGCGGTGGTGTATGTGCTCCTTGTCGGCGTGTGTTATCGACTGCCCCCGGCGCAGTCTCCTGATTATCGCCATGCCGGTGTCCAGTATCGGTATGGCCAGGGCCATCAGGGGGACCACCAGGGCGACGGCGGCGATGCTCTTCAGCACTCCCTGTATCGTGACCGCGCCCAGCAGGAAACCGAGCAGCATGCTGCCCGAGTCGCCCATAAAGATGCTCGCGGGGTTGAAGTTGTAGCGCAGGAACCCCAGGGTCGCCCCCGCCATCACTATCGATATCAGCGCGGCGTCGACGAACGCGCCGCCGACCCCCGTCTGGGTCGTGTAGTAGAACATGGAGAAGGCTGTAATGCAGGTGATGCCCGCGGCGAGACCGTCCAGGCCGTCTATGAGATTGATGATGTTGATGAACGCGACCACCCACAACAGGGATACCACGACCGAGAGCTCAGGCGAGAGCGACACCACCGCGGTCCCGGGGAAGTGGATGTTCTGTATCTGCACGCCCATTATGACCAGGACCCCCGCGCCCAGTATCTGGCCGAACAGCTTCGGAAGGGGCGAGAGCCCGTGTATGTCGTCGATGGCGCCGAATATGAGGATGACGGTGGCACCTATGACGACACCCAGCAGGTCGGCGGTGACCTTCTTGTCGGCGATGACCACGTAGACGCCGATGCCGAGCATCATGGCCGCGTACAGCGCCAGGCCCCCGAGGGTCGGGGTGACCTTCTCGTGGACCTTGCGGTCTTCAGGGACGTCCACGGCGTTGAGGCGCAGTGCGAGCCTGCGCGCGACGGGCGTCAGAGCCAGCGCCGCGGCCAGCGCCACGCCGAATGCGATGAAGTAATAACCCATATCATGAAGGCAGGGGGCCTACCCCTGCCGCTCAACCTTCCAGAATCATCTTCTGCGTGAGTATCCCGGCCTCCTCCAGCAACTTCTGGGCCAGCGGGTCCGGGTAAGGCTCCATGTAGTAGATGGCCCAGAGCCCGGCGTTTATCACCATCTTGGTGCAGAGGACGCACGGCTGATGGGTCGTGTACATCACCCCGCCGTCGATGGAGACGCCGTGGAGGGCGGCCTGTAGGATCGCGTTCTGCTCGGCGTGCAGGCCCCGGCAGAGCTCGTGCGTGGTCCCTGAGGGGGCGCCGGCCTCCTCGCGCAGGCAGCCCACGTCGTAGCAGTGGGCCAGGCCGCGGGGAGCCCCGTTGTAACCGGTGGTGAGGATGCGCTTGTCCTTGACTATGAGCGCGCCGACCTGCCTGCGCAGGCACGTGGAGCGCCCCGACACCACCTTCGCTATGCTCAAGAAGTATTCGTCCCACGTGGGTCGCATCGTCTCCTCCTGGTAACACCATACCATTTTACGGTCACCGGGTTCCCGCCCGGCCAGCTGGAACTGGCGGGACGAGTATCATAGGATAATCCCTGCCAACTCTTTCTGAAGGAGGATCGCAATGTCTTCCCGATACGCACGTACCATCTCAGTCCTGGTATGCGCTTCGCTCACTGCCCTGCTGTGCGCCGGCCTGGGTGTGGGAGAGCCCCCCGCCGTGGGCGCGGAATCCCTCGACACCTGGTACCTCGCCGAGGGCACGAATGACTGGGGATTCGTCTCGTACTTCTACGTACTCAACCCGAACACCAGCCCGGTAACCGTGCGGGTCACCCTGATGCGTCCCGGCCAGCCTCCGACCGGGAGTGATATCCCCGTACCGGCGGAGCAGCACGTCTCACTCGAAGTGAACCGCGAGGCCTACACCGGTGACTTCTCTACGAAGTTCGAATGCCTGGACATGAAGCCGATCGCGGTATCCAGGGCTATGGTCTGGCCGTCGGATGCGGGGGACGCCGCGGGCGTGCATACCGCGTGCGCCGTACCGGCTCCCGCCAATAAGTGGTACCTGCCCGAAGGCTCCTCGGCCTGGGGGTTCGAGTGCTACTTGTGCGTCCAGAATCCGAACGCCACCGCCGCCTACTGCCAGATGACCTACATGATAGAGGGCGTCGGCCCCCAGGTGGTGAACCACGTCGTGCCGGCGAACTCGAGGCAGACGTACTCGATGGTAGACGAGATCGGAAACCACGACGCTTCCATAATGATCGAGAGCGACCAGAGCATCATCCCCGAGAGGGCGATGTACAGGAACGGGAAGCGGGAAGGGCACGAGTCCACCGGGACGACCTCCCTGTCGAACGACTACTTCCTGGCGGAGGGCACGAGCTCCTGGGGATTCACCACCTACGTGCTGGTGCAGAACCCGAACACGCAGCCGGTGGACGTAGACATCACCTACATGACCACGGAGGGGCCGGTGCCGCATCCGAGGTTCAGCATGCCCCCGAACTCGCGGAAGACCATCCGGGTCAACGACTACCTGCCCGGGAAAGACTTCTCGACCAGGGTCCACGGCTCGCTTCCCATCATCGCGGAAAGGTCGATGTACTGGGACAACGGCACAGGCGAAGCGTGCCACGACTCTATAGGCCTCTCGGCCCCCCACATGAAGTTCTATTTCGCTTACGGCGAGGTGCATCCCGACCCGGATTATTTTACGGAGACATGGACGATGGTCCAGAACCCGAACGGCGCCCCCGTGCGGGTCAGGCTTACCTACTATTCGAACGCAATGGACCCTTACCCCAAGACTGTGAGGAACGAGACCGTGCCGGCCAACTCCAGAAGCACCTTCGAGATGCCGAATGACAACGGGGCGACCACTACATCAGTCGTTGTCGAAAGCCTCGACGCGGGCAGGCCTATCATGTCGGAGCAGGCCACATATTTCCTCAACAGAATGGAGGGCGGGGACACGATAGGCTCGTTCTCGGGTTAGGCTTCAGCCGACCGGCAGGGTCACCGTGAAAGTCGTGCCTTGGCCGACGAGGCTCTGGACCCTGATGGTCCCGCCGAGCGTCTCCACCAGCTCCTTGCATATGGAGAGGCCCAGCCCGGAGCCCCCGAGCTTCTTTGCCCGCGACCTGTCTACACGGTGGAACCTCTCGAAGATGAGCGGGAGTTGTTCCGGCGGGATGCCGGGCCCCGTGTCGGCTACCGATATCCTGGCGAAGCCGTCCTGCGCGGCTGCCGAGAGGGCTACCGTCCCGCCCTCGCCGGTGTACTTCAGGGCGTTGTCAAGAAGGTTCGTGAGGATACGCTCGAGGCGGTCGCTATCGGTGAAGAGGCTGAGCGGCCGCCCGGGGGCGTCCACCCTCAGGGTGACGCCCATCGACTCCGCCCTGCCGGAGTACATGCTCTCCAGCTTGCGCAGCATGTCGACCAGGTCGACCGGCTCCTTCTCCGCGGTCAGCTCTCCGGCGTCGATCTGCGAGAGGAGCAGCAGGTCGCCCAGCAGCCGGTTCAGACGCTTGCTCTCCTGGTTTATTATCTCGAGCGAGCGCCTCTGTTCCTCGGGGCTCCTGCTCACGCCGTCGAGCAGGGCCTGGCTAAAGCCCTCGATGCTGGTGAGCGGGGTGCGCAGCTCGTGCGAGACATTGCCCACGAAGTCGCGCTGCAGCTCGTAGGCGGTGCGCACGCGCTCGGACATCACGTTGAAGTCGTGGGCGAGCTCGGCCGTCTCGTCCGAGCCGCGCACCTCGACCTCCTGGTCGTAATCCCCGGCCGCCATCCTCTGCGCAGCCTCGGTGACCTCGCGCACCGGGCGGCTTATCGCCGAGGAGAGGTAGAACGCGAGCGCCATGGTGAGCGCGAGCGCTATCAGGCCGGCCAGCGCCACGTAAGCCACCAGCGAGCCGGCGACCGGGCGCACGGGTTCGATGTTCTTTATCGCCGCCAGGTACCCGAGCTGGCCCTTCGCCAGCGCGGTCGGGGCGGTGGCGAAAAGGTAGTCCTTCCGCAGTCCGGGGAAGTACCTCTCCACGACCACGGGCCCCGTCTCGCTGAAGATGCCCTCGGGCAGCTGTATCACCCTGTTGCCGAACACCGGCTTTCCGGCCGATTCCTCGACGACCTGGCCCGTGGGGCCGACCAGCAGCAGCTTGGCCTCGAGCACCTCAGCCTCGGTGTTCATGATGTTGCCGATGAGCTTCCTGGCCTGGACCTCGGTGTTCTGCTCCGAGGGCGCGGACTGCGCCTGCCCCGGGAGCTTCGAAGGCGCGCTCTGGCCGGAGACCGCGGGAAGGAACTGCCTGTTGACCTGCTTTATGTCCCGGGCGACAGCGTCCACCTGGCGCCCGAGGTCCTCCCTGTCGCTCGTGCGGATGTACCGCCCCAGGAAGAACAGGAAGAAGAGGCTCGCAAGGAGCAGGGATATGAGGACCACCAGGAAGTACGTTGCGGTTATCCGTCCGCGGAGGGTCTTGAACATGCTACGCGCCCTTGAACCTGTAGCCCACGCCCCGCACAGTCTCGATGAAGCGGGGGTTCTCGGCGTCGTCGCCGAGCTTCTCGCGAAGGTGCCTTATGTACACGTCGACCGTGCGCGTGTCACCGACGTACTCGTAGCCCCACACCTTCTCCATGAGGCGGTCGCGGGTGAGCACGATGCCCGGGTTCGCGGCGAGCACGTAGAGAAGGTCGAACTCCTTGGCGGTGAGCTCCACCTCGCCGTGGCCCTCCACTTCCACCCTGCGCCGGTCGGCGTCCACTGTAAGCCCACGGCGGCGCAGGACAGGTTCGGCCTCCTCGACCGCGGGCCTCGACCTGCGGAGGACCGCCTTGACGCGGGCAACCAGCTCCCGCGGGCTGAAAGGCTTGGTCAGGTAATCGTCGGCGCCGAGCTCGAGGCCTACCACCTTGTCCACCTCCGACTCGCGGGCGGTGAGCATTATGACAGGGACCCGGGAAGACTTGCGTATCGTGCGCAGCACCTCCAGCCCGTCCATCCCGGGGAGCATGATGTCGAGCACCAGCAGGTCGGGCTTCTCGACGCCGAATTTCTCCAGGGCTTCGGCTCCTTCGCTCGCGCTGAGGACGCTGTAGCCTTCCTTGCCCAGGTACAGCTCGACCAGCTCGATGATGTGCTCCTCGTCGTCGACGACCAGAATCTTTTCAGGTGTCCCTTCCATGATCACTCCCCGGGCTCGAGCCCTTGCGGCACGGCTCGAGCTATATGGACCGCCCCACCTCGAATCCCTCGTGAATGGCCTCGTACGCCTTCCGGGGCTTCACGCAGTCGCCGAGCGAGTAGAACTCGATGCCCTCGAGCATGCCTTCCTCGACCAGCCTTTCCCGCAGGCCATCCTCCGGCCGCGACCCTACCGCTATCACCACGGTGTCGGCCGCGAACACTCGCTCCTCCCCGCCGGCCTCCGCGACGACGCCCTCTGGAATAATCTTCGACACCCGGCAGCTTTCCACCATCTTGACGCCGGCCGCGGCCGCGTCCTTGAGGATCACCCAGCGGCTGGACTGGCCTATGTCCGCACCGCACCTGTCCATCATCTCCACGACCGTGACCTCGCGGCCTTCCTCGGCCAGCAGCGAAGCCGTCTCGACGCCGACCGCGCCCCCTCCCACCACCACTACCTTGCGGCCGGTCTCCGCGATGCGGGTAAGGATGTCCCACGCATTGACCACGTTGTCACCTTCAATGCCCTCGATGCGGGGGATCAGCTGCCTGGCGCCCGTCGCGGCGACGAGGGCGTCCGGCGAGAGCTCGCGCACGAGCTCGACCGTCACCGGGGTGTCGAGCCTCACCTCGACTCCCTTGTTGTCGAGCTGGCGGGTGAGGTAGCGGACCATCTCGGCCCACTCCTCGCGCCCGGGCGGGACCGCCGCCAGGTTGCCCTGGCCCCCCAGCTTCGAGGACTCCTCGCAGAGGATGACCCTGTGGCCGCGGTGCGCCGCCACCCAGGCGACCTCCATCCCGGCGGGGCCTCCGCCTGCGACGAGCACCGTCTTCTTCTCGCTCGCCGGCGAGAGCTCTGTCTCGCGCTCGCGGTTGACCCGTGGGTTGAGCGTGCAGGATATCGGTTGGAGGAGCAGCACGTGGTCGAAGCACCCCTGGTTGCACGCGACACAGGTGCGGATGTCCTCGAGTCTTCGCTCGTATGCCTTGCGCAGGAAGTTCGGGTCGGCGAGGAAGGCGCGGGCCATCCCGACTATGTCTGCCCTGTCGTCGGCCAGTATCCGCTCGGCGAGAGCGGGGTCGTTGATGCGGTTGCAGCAGGCGACCGGGATGCTCTCGACCGACTCGCGTATGCCCTCCGCCAGGTAGACGAACGCCCCGCGTGGGACGTTCATGGTGATCTGGGGCACCCGGGTCTCGTGCCAGCCACCGGTCACGCTTATCATGTCCACGCCGCAGCGCTCCATCTCGGCGGCGACCACCTTCGTCTCCTCCAGGGTGTGGCTTCCCTCCACGAAGTCGGAGCCCGACAGCCGGCAGATAAAGGGAAAGCCCGGCCCTATCTCTTCCCTGATGGCCGCTATGACCTCACGCATGAAAGTCATGCGCGCGTCTATGTCTCCGCCGTAGCGGTCGGTGCGCCGGTTGACGAGCGGCGAGAGGAACTGGTTGACGATGTAACCGCCGCAGACTATGAGCTCGACCGCGTCGAAGCCGGCCTCGACCGCGCGCCTGGCGGCGTGACCGTAGTTGAGCTCGACCTCGATTATCTCCTCCGGCGTGAGCTCTCGGGGCACCTCCGGGTTGAACTTGGACGCCACCGCCGAGCACGATACCGGCTGCTCCCCGGAGAGGAAGCTGAAAGCGTAGCGCCCGGAGTGGTAGAGCTGGGCCGCCACCGGCTGGGAGTGCTTGTGGATGCGCTCGGTGAAGCGCTGGAGCCCGGGGATGTATTTGTCGTCGTCGATGGCGACCATGCTCGGCGTGCCCATGCCGCGCCTCTCTGTGTAGCAGCCCCCCAGTATCATCAGGCCGGGGCCTGGGCCTGCCTTGGCCCGCTCCTCGTAGAAGTCGATGAGCCCGTCGCTCATGAAGCCGTCCGGCGCCATGTTGAGGTGCATCGCGGGCATGAGGATGCGGTTCGCGAGCTCGAGGCCCGCCACTTTCACCGGGGAGAATACGTGCTCGAGTTCTGGCATCTGCTGTTTCCCTTTCATGGTCGGGTCCGGCCGCCCGGACGGGCTCCCGGCACTGCTAAAGAGAATTCTATTCTAGCGGATTTCCGCGCCTGCCACGGGCGGGAGGCCCGGGTGACGGGGTTTCCGCAACTGTGATAATCTCAACCCCGCAAACGCAACATCGGGGTCAGGTCATTTTGTTGCATTTGCGGCCCGTTTAACGAAAACAATTGGAAATGCAACAAAATGACCTGACCCCGATGTTGCATCGAAAGGAGCGGAAGTGATAATCGACGTCCACACTCACATTTTCCCGCCCGAGGTTATAGAGCGCCGGGAGATCTACGCGAAGCGCGACTCCTCTTTCGACTTCATCTACGGGAACCCGAAGTCACGCATGGTGACCTTCGAGCAGCTGGTCGAGGAGATGGACACCGCGGGCGTCGACAGGTCCGTCGTCTGCGGATTCCCCTGGAGGAGCCTCGACATATGCCGTCAGCACAACACCTACATGATGGAGGCGGTTGCGGCATTCCCGGACCGGCTCGTGGGCCTGGCGACGGTCAACCCCGTAGCAGGCAAAGCGTGCGACACCGAGCTCGAGCGGTGCTTCTCGGGTGGGCTCAAGGGCGTGGGCGAGATTTCGGCGGACGCCCAGGGGTTCAGGCTCGACGACGAGAGCACCTGCGGCCGCGTCGTGGGAGCGGTCGAGGAGGCTGGGCTCTTCGTCCTGCTGCACGCCAACGAGGATGTCGGTCACTTCTACCCCGGAAAGACCCCAACGACCCCGGCCTCGGTGTACCGGTTCCTGGAGAAGTTCAGCGACGTGACCGCGGTGCTGGCCCACTGGGGCGGTGGGCTCTTCTTCTACGAGCTCATGCCGGAGGTCGCCAAGGTTACCTCTTCTGTCTACTACGACACCGCGGCCTCACCGTTCCTCTACCGCCCCGAGGTCTACCGCCTCGCGGTCGACATCGTGGGCCCCGGCCGAATACTGTTCGGCACGGACTACCCCCTCCTGCGCATGCAGCGGCACCTGAACGAGATAGACCAGGCCGGGCTTTCCGCGGACGCGAGGGAAGCGATACTGGGAAGGAACGCCCAGGGCCTGCTGGGTGAGACCTTCGATTAGAGGCCCAGTATGGGTAGCAGCTCGTAGAGGTCTTTTATGACCGGCACGTCGGCCGGGTTGCCGAACCCGAACCTGTCAATCATCACCGGGTGTATGCCTACGCTGCGCGCGCCCAGGACGTCGGCGTAGTAGTGGTCGCCCACGTGTACGGCACGCTCGGGCTCGACGCCCACCCTCGAGCACGCCACCTGGTAGATGCGCGGGTCGGGCTTGATGAGGCCCACCGAGGCCGACGAGAGAACCGCGTCGAGGTACCGGAACAAGCCCATGTCGAAGCAGAGTTTTGCCAGGCGCGCGTCCCAGTTTGAGACCAGGGCGAGGCGGTAACCCTCGGCCCTGAGCCGCTCGAAGACAGGCACCACGTCGTCGTAGGTGCGCCACCGGGCGCCGTCGCCGAAGTGGTCGTATATCGCCCTGCCGATGAGGTGTCGGTCGCCGTCGACTCCCATCTCCTGGAGGGCCACGGCGTATAGCTCGGCCCACATCTCGGAGGCGTCGGTCTCGTTGGCCCAGAACGTGTCGTCGTTCCAGTAGCGCTCCTCGTAGTAGCGGTCGGCGGCGATGACCCCCCGGAGCATCTCCTCGTCGGTGGGGTCGTAGCCGAAGCGCGCCATCACCTCGCGCACCACCGCCTCGAGCGACGGGTACGGCTTGAAGAGCGTGTTGCCGACGTCGAAGAACACGGCGTCTATGGTGCTTCTGTCCAGCCTTTCATCCATTTTCACTGTCTTTCTCCGGTTCCTCACTATACAACACCACTACCCCGCAGAATATCAATGTCGGGCCCCGGACATGCCGATGATAATAGTGATATGAAAGACATCAGGATGTTCTGGTGGAGACTGAGGAAGAAGCTGGGTTCGCCCCGGCTGCTCTGCGATACCTGCATGTACGACTACCCGAGCGCCTGCACCAACCCGAAGCGCCCCAACGCCACCTCCTGCCCCGACTATAAGAAACGATAGGGGTCAGACCACTTTCGTTCCATTTGCAACACAAGCCACTTCAACCACAACGACCATCGTTGCCGTGTTACGTGAGTCAACTGATGTTGCCAATGGAACGAAAGTGGTCTGACCCTAAAGGGAGTGGATGGTGCGGGGGCCGAGCATGGGGTTGTGGGGGGCGGCCAGGGCGTCGTCTATGGCGGCGAGCATCTCTTCCCTGTCCTCGGGGAGCTTCCCGTAGATGGGCAGGTAGTTCGAGACGTGGTCGCTCAGGAACTGCGCTCCCTCCACCTCGAGGTTCTCGAGCAGCAGCCGCGTCTCGAGCGCGACCTCCCTGCCGGTCAGTTCCTCGAACTCGCCTGTCCCGAGCTGGTCATACATCGGGAAGCCCGGCATCAGCACCAGGGTACGGATACGTATGTAGTCGGGGCTCATCCGGTTGAGGGTCTTCGCGGAGTTGAGGGCGTGCTCGTGCCAGCGCTCCCGGCCCCCGAGCCCCGCCAGGACGTAGGTGGACAGCTCGATGCCGGCTTCGCGCAGCTTCTGCGCGGCCCTGACGTAATCGTCGGAGTCGGCGCCCTTGCGCACCCTCTCGAGTATCACGTCGTCACCGCTCTCGAGCCCCATGTAAACTATCTTGAGCCCGTGCTCCTTCAGGCGCTTCAGGTCCTCGACCTTGCGGCCCTTGATGAAACGGGCCCCGCCGTAGCAGGAGATGCGCCCCACGTTCGGAAAAGCCTCGCGCACGTAATCCAGCACCTGCACCAGGTCGTCGGTCCTCATCGCGATGGTGTTGCCGTCCGCGAGGAACACCGAGTACGGGTCGGACCACACCCGGCGTGCCATTTCCAGGTCCTCGGCGACGTCGGAGAGCGGCCGGACGCGGTACTTCTTTCCCTTGTACATACCGCAGAACATGCACTGGTTGTGCGGGCAGCCGATGGTGGCCTGGATGATGAGGCTGCCGGACTCGCAGGGCGGCCTGAACACAGGCTCCTCGTACCTCAAGCGTCCACCTCCAGCGTCTCGACGGTCAGATCGGTCAGGGCGACCCTGTAGCGGAAAAGGTCCCAGCCGGAGTCCAGCAGGACCTGCCGTATGGGGCCCTGCAGCTCGGCGAAGGTCGCCCACCGTGCCTCCGCTATCTCCACGGTGTCTATCGGCTCCAGCCTGCCGTCGAGCTCGCGCGCCTCGACGATGTGACTGGTCCAGTCGATCGGGTCTCTTCCTTCGCAGGTGAACCTGGCGCGGATCCGCACCAGGTAGCGGGTTAGCTCTATGTCGAGGCCCGTCTCCTCACGCGCCTCGCGAAGTGCCCCTTCCACCAGGGTCTCACCCGGGTGCGCCGCCCCGCTCGGGGCCCTGAAAGCACCCGGAGGGAAGAACGGCTTGCTCACCACCACGAGCATTCCAGGGTCGCTGCTGCTGCGGATGAAGAAGGTGACGTCGTGAGCGCGCCCGTGGCGCATGCTGCCCACCACCACCTCGTGCTCCCAGGGGGCTATCTCGTATTCCATCTCGCGCTCGACCGGAGAGCCGTAGCCGTCCTCAAGCTCGCGCACGTGTTCCTCTGTGGTGTACATGGTCCAATTTTACAACGGAGCGGCCGCACCCGCTTTGAGCGAGGTCATGGAGAGGACCCGGCGCCGTGACGCCCCCGGCGGTTCAGCCCCGGTTGATGTAGAAGTTGAGCTGCCGGCGCATGTTCTCGAATGTCGGCAGGCTGACCGAGCCTGATGAGTCCTTCCTTCCGAAGTTGGGCCACACGGAGATGAGCTCCGCCTGGAGGCGCACGACCTCGGGGCTGTCAGGGGGCTTCTCCATCAGGACCTCCTCCAGCTCATCCACCAGGGCGCTCGCCTCCCTGGCCGCGTCCGCCATCTCCCTGTCCTCCGTGAGCACCTCGTCCCACGCCGCCTGGTCCTTGCGGTCAGCGGAGGCGACGACCGATATCATCGACACGCCGATCACAGCAGTGAACACCACTATGACGAGCAGGGGCGCGATCCTCTTGATGTCCAGGTAACGTCTTGCCAAGCGGGCCCTCCGGTCATCCCGTGCGTCCGCGGGCCGGGAAAGGCCGGCTCGAACTCTTCACGCACGCGCGTATCCATGCGTGAGATGCTCCTGATGAATCCCCGTCCTTCCGGCTCACCCGCGGTGGTGTACGTAGTATTTTTCTGCCGGTCACTGCCGCACTCCTTGTGACCTTCCGCGGTCGGGCACGTGGTATACTTCGGGCGTCATCAGGCGATCCTTTAGCGGAGCAACCGGTCCAAGTGGAGCACGTATCAACCCTGGAAAAGTTCAAAGGCACGCTCGTCGGGTGCGCTGTCGGCGACGCCCTCGGCGCTCCCGTGGAGGGGATGACGCCCGAGGCCATCGCCGAGATGCACGGGCGTGTGACGGGATTCATAGACGCCCGGTTCGGCGCGGGGCGGATAACCGACGACACCCAGATGACGGTCCTTCTCGCGCAGACCATCGTCGAGATAGGCAAGTTCGACCTCGAGCAGGCGGGAATCAAGTTCGGCAGGTGGATTGCCGCCTCCGATGCGGGCGTCAAGGAGGCGCGCGGGGTCGGGATGGCGTGCGGCGTGGCCTGCCGCAGGCTGAATGAAGGCGCGGACCCACTGACGAGCGGGGTGGATTCAGCCGGTTGCGGCGCCGCCATGCGCGTGAGCCCGGTCGGCCTGCGCTACTACCACGACCCGGACGAGCTCCGCCGGACGGCTGTCCTGCAGTCCCGCATCACCCACACCCACCCCGAGGCCGCCGCCGGGGCCGCGGCCGCGGCGTTCTCGGTCGCGCTCGGGGTTGCCGATGATGGGGGGCTCGACCGCCCGGGACTCGTCGAAAGAGTGGCGGGCTTCGTCGAGCGCATAGACCGCGGCATGTCCGTCAAGATCTCGGGGCTCACCGACTACCTGGACGCGAGCCCGGCCGAGGGGTTCGCCTACACCGGTACCGGCGGCCACGTGATGGAGACGGTGCCGGCGGCGCTTTTCGCTTTCCTTCGCAGCCCCTACGATCCCGAGGAGACACTCCTGACGGCGGTCAACGCAGGTGGGGACACGGATTCGCTGGCGGCGATCGCCGGGTCGGTGAGCGGGGCTTTCAACGGTCTCGCGGCTCTGCCGGCGCGCATGCGCGACGAGGTCGAAGGCAGGGATTACCTGGAAGGCCTGGCGCAGCGCCTGTACACACTCACTCCGGCGGGCAAACCGTTCCGTCGCCCCCTCTTCTGAGCGCAAAATCGGGGTCAGGTCATTTTGTTGCATTTCCAGAGCTCTGCTCACTACAGGATTAAATGCAACAAAATGACCTGACCCCGATTTTGCGCCTAGAGCGAGAGGAGGGTCTCGACCACCTCGGCCCAGCCATCGCCCATCTTCCCCTCGGTGACAAAGACGTTCTCGGCCTCGTCGATGGCGACGGCGAGGTGCGGGTTGTTGTCGAGGCCGTTCCTCACCATGAAGAACGCCCCCGCCGCGCCGGAGAACGGGAGGTCGGCCTCCGCGTCGCCCACCGCGGCCGTCGCCTCCCGGGGGATGCCGCGCAGCTCCTGGTCCTTGCGGACCGCCTGGTCCTTGCTCACCCCGCGCGGCACCAGGTGGTAGGCGCGCGTCACCGGCACGTCCAGGGTCGGGCTCTTCCTTGGGATGACGCCGTTGTCCACCAGCTCGAAGGAGTCGAATCCCCGCTCGCTCAACAGCGCGTGCGCCTCGTCCAGGTCCACCATCCCGCGCATGAGCGGCGTGCAGTCCCTCTCGTCGGACCACGGTGTGTGCATTTCCAGGCGCCCTGGGAAGCGCTCGAGAAGGAGCTCCACGACGCCGGTGTCCATGATGCTCCGGTAGACTGAGTCGCACGAGGGCTCGAAGTCACCCAGGTTCATCACTACCTCGGTCCCGAGGTTGTACACGAGCTCGGTGCCTAACTCTGCGACGTAGTTCATGCACCCAAGCAGGCGCGCCGTCTCCCTGAGCTGCGCCTTGTGCCTTCCGGAGACGAGCATGATGTCGACGTTGCGGGCGTGCGCGGCCAGGAGGGCCCGCGCCGGCCTCAGGGTCAGCTCCCAGTCGCTGTCACGGAAGAAGCACCCCAGCGGGCCGACCATGGTCCCGTCCAGGTCCGTGTAGATGACGCGCGGCGCGAGCAGGTTGTCGCGCAGCCAGGGGAGGTTGGAGCGCACGCTCTTTCGCGCGGCCACCTCTTCGATGTAGGCCTCCTGCGCGTGATGGTCGTTCATGCCGCGGCCTCTCCCCTGCTCGACCCGGACCCGAAAGCGAGCCTCAGGGCGCCCCCTGCGATGAGCAGGACGCCCGCGGGGATGAACAGCCAGAAACCGGGGGCCACGTGGACGGTCAGCATGTTCTTCACGAGCTCTGATATCGCCTGGCCCAGGAACTCACCGATGAACGGGATGCTGCGGGCGAGGTTGACCACGTCGCCGATGATGGCGTTTATCTTCTTCCAGGCGCCGATGAAGAACAGCACGTTGAAGGCCAGGCAGAAGACCCCCGAAGCGAGCACTATCGCCCCGCGCGTCTGCACGAACCAAATGCCCGTGAGGATGAGCGCGAGGACCCCGACCATCGCCCAGGCCCAGGGGCTGACGAAAAGGCCGTAGCTCTTCTCGGGCACGCCCATGCCGAGCGCCTGCCCGATGCCGAAGACATCCTTGATGCCGACCGTTATCCACGGAAGGGCGAAGACCGAGACGCAGTAGAGCACCACCCCCGCCACCGACAGCCAGTCGCCTATGAGTCGCATCGGGGGCGCCTGCGGCCCGTGCAGCGGTGAGGTCAGGAACTCGATGACCGGGTTGCGTCTTGACTCAGAGGTACCTTCCATCGTTCTCCCTGTCCGCGGTTTCTATAACGCGCGCTCCCTGTACTCGGGGATGCTCGCCATCGGCGGGCGCTCGATGACCCGCACCTCGGAGCGTTCCTCTACGTACTCGCCGCCGGAGCGCCTTACCGTATTGTAGACCGTCTGCGGCGGGGTCTTCACGGAGACCTTTCCGTCGTCCTCCAGGCGGCGGAACAGCGCCTGCAGTATCCCGAACGACATCTTCGATAGTGACTCTATCCCCTGGTTGTGGTGGACGCGCACCTCGAGGTCGGTCTGCGCGATGGCCTCCACCCCGTACCGGTCGTAGATATCTATGAGGAGCCCTGTCTCCACGCCGTAGCCGGTGAAGAACGGTACGCTCTCGAGCACCGAGCGCCTGCCGCCGTACTCGCCGGAAAGCGGCTGGATAAGCCCGGCCAGGTCCGGGTAGAACATGTTGAGCATCGGGCGGACCGTGAGCTCGGTGACCCTTCCTCCGCCCGAGGGCTTGAGCTCGCCGCCCTCGTTGAGCGGCCTCTCGTAGAAGCCCTTGACGTAACCGATGTCGGGGTCCGAGAGCAGCGGGCCGATCACGCCGTACGCGAACCGCGGGTGGATGTTCTCGATGTCGGAGTCGATCCAGGCGATGATGTCACCCTCCAGCACGAACAGGCTCTTCCAGAGCGCCTCCCCCTTGCCGGCGGCCGGCGTGAGCCCGGGCAGTATCTCGTCGTCGAAGAATATCTGGGCGCCCTCGGCCTCGGCCGCCTCCAGCGTTCCGTCCGTCGAGCGCGAGTCGATGATGCAAAGCTGGTCGATGAGCGGGTAACGCTCGACGAGTTCGGTCCTGAAGGCGCGCAGGGTGGCGCCCACCGTCCCGACCGTGTTGAGCGTCGGCAGGCAGACGCTCACCTTACTGCCCGCCTTCTCCTTTAGCTCCACCAGGGCGCCGATGTCGGCGAAATCGCGGTGGTGAAAAGTCCTCTTGCCGAACCACTCGACGCGGTCCATACCTCTCCTCTCGTGGGGGCCGCCGGTCTCAGCCGCTCCTGCGGTCGAGTATGCGCTTTGCCTTTCCGGGCGAACGCTCGAGCGAGTTCGGCTCCTTCAGGCTCACCGACGCGCGCACGTTCAGGGCGCTCTTCAGGTGGGCCTCCACCCGCTCCGCGAAGCCTCGCATCACCCTCGTGTCATCCGAGAAGACGCCCTCCGAGACCTCCACCCAGACCTCCAGCGAATCGAGCTCGCCGTGCCTGTCGACCACTATGAGGTAGTGGGGCTCGATGCCCTCTACCTCGAGGAGCGCCCTCTCGACCTGCGACGGGTATACGTTCACCCCGCGGATTATGAGCATGTCGTCGGTGCGTCCGAGCACCTTGCTCATGCGCGCGTTGCGCCGCCCGCAGCCGCACGGTTCCCGGGTGAGCCGTGTGAGGTCGCCTGTGCGGAACCTGACGACCGGGACCGCCTCCCGGGTTAGCGTGGTGAGGACCAGCTCCCCCGTCTCTCCGTCGGCCAGGCGCTGCCCGGTGGCCGGGTCGATGACCTCGGCGATGAAGTGGTCCTCGGCGAGGTGCATCCCCTGCTTGAGCTCGCACTCGCCGGAAACACCCGGCCCGAGCACCTCCGAGAGCCCGTAGTTGTCCGTCGCGATTATGCCCATGCTCTTCTCGATGCGTTCCCGTATCCCCTCGCTCCAGGGCTCCGCCCCGAAGAGACCGATCCTGAGCCCGCTGGACTGGAAGTCGAAGCCCAGCGCGCGCCCGGCGTCGGCGAGGTGCAGCGCGTAGGTGGGCGTCGAGACCAGGACGGTCGTGCCGAGGTCCCTCATGAGCGCGAACTGCAGTTCCGTGTTGCCCCCCGAGGCCGGCACCACCGTGGCGCCCACCTTCTCGAGCCCGTAGTGCAGGCCGAACCCGCCGGTGAAGAGCCCGTAGGTGAACGACACCTGGGCGACGTCGCGCTCGACCACGCCGGCCGCCGTGGCGAACCTCGCCACCAGCTCCGCCCACGTGTCGAGGTCCCCCGCGGTATAGCCGACCATCGTCCTGCTGCCGGTGGTGCCCGAAGAGGCGTGCACCCGCACAACGCGGTCGAGCGGGACCGCCATCATGCCGAACGGGTAGTTCTCCCGGAAATCGGTCTTCCTCGAGAACGGCAGGCTTTCCAGGTCGTCGAGGGAGGCCACGCTCCCGGGAGTCAGGCCGGCATCCTCCATGCGCGCGCGGTAGGGGGTGCGGGCTTCCCAGACGGCCGTGAGCGTCCGGCCGAGCCTCTCCAGCTGGAGCGCCTCGAGCTCCGAGCCGGTGAGCGTCTCCATCTTCTCGTTCCAGATCTTCACGGCTTTCTCCCGGCAATCTCGACGCCCGCCAGGAAGGCGTTGCGGTTGGCCTCGAGCGCCTTCTCCGGGACCAGCCGCTCGATGGCGTCTAGCCACTCATCGGAACCCACCGGGAGGAGCGGGCTGAGTATCCCGAGGAGCACTGTGTTCGCGGCCCGGGCGTCACCTGCCTCGGCCGCTATCCCGGCCGCGTCAACTATGATGCTGTCGGGCACGAGCTCCAGTAACCTCTCCTCGGCGTCCTCCGGGTATGCGACCGCCCCCTGCAGGACCGGGAGCGGGTCGACCCTGGTCCTGGAGCCGATCACCTTTCCGCCGGGCGCCAGGAACTCCAGGTTCCTGAGCGTCTCGAGCAGCTCCGTCGAGACGAGCGCGTCCGCCTGGCCGGACCCCACAAGCGGGCTCGCCACGTCGGAACCGTAGCGCACCATGCTTATGACGCTCCCGCCGCGCTGCGCCATGCCGTGGACCTCGCTGGTCTTTACGTCGTAGCCGTGCGCTACGAGCGCGCTTGCCAGCAGGTTGGCCGCGGTTATGGTCCCCTGGCCGCCGACGCCTGCGAGCACCACCGACCTGGTGGGAACGTATTCCTCGGGTCCGCCGCCGCGGGCTGCCGTCATCCGGATACCTCTCTATCTCTCCTGTATGGCCTCACGCTTGCACACCTGCGCGCAGACGCCGCAGCCGGTGCATGAGTCCGTTAGTATCATCACCTCATCGCCGCGCTTCACCAGCGCCGGGCACGCTATCCTCATGCAGAGGCCGCAGTCGTTGCAGGCCTCGTGAAGGACGACGTAGGGCTCGCGCCGCGCCTTGCGGTCGAGCAGGATGCAGGCGCGCCTGGATATCACGACCGATGGCGCGTCCCGGTTCATCTCCTCGGAGAGCACCGTCCGGCACTCCTCGAGGTCGTACGGGTCGACCACCCTCACGTTCTCGATGCCCAGCGACCGGGCGAGCAGTTCTATGTCGACCGTGGTGGTCGGGTCCCTCTGGAGAGTCGAACCGGTGCCCGGGTGGTGCTGGAAACCGGTCATCGCGGTCGTCCTGTTGTCGAGGATGACCACCGTGAAGCGCCCGAGGTTGTAGGCCATCTCCATCAGGCCCGTCACCCCGGAGTGGAAGAACGTGGAGTCCCCCAGCACCGAGACTACCCGGTGGCTCGAGAGCCCTTCCTCCTCGGTCTCTCCCGCCGCGAGCTCGAGCGCCTTCTCGAGCCCGTGGCCCATGGTTATACTCGCCCCCATGCAGACCTGGCAGTCGTGCGCGGAAAGGGGCGGCAGCACGCTGAGCGTGTAGCACCCGATGTCACCGGCGATTATCGCCTTGAGGCGGGCCAGGGTGTACATGATCCCACGGTGCGGGCATCCGGCGCACAGTATCGGCGGCCGCGCCGGGAGGCCTTCCACCGCCGGGAGGTGCTCCGGTGCGGGAGTGCCCCGGGCCAGGTCCGGGAACGCGGCGCGTACATTGTCGACGTTGAGCTCCCCTACCCGCGGGACCGACTCTTTGCCCCTGGGGCAGAGGCCGAGCGCCGCCACGCCTTCCTCCAGGAACGGCTCCAGCTCCTCGACCACGTAGATGTCTCGGTACTGCTCGCAGAACTCGCGGATCAGCGTCCGCGGCAGGGGGTTTGTCATCGCGAGCTTCAGGATGGCGACCCCCGGGAACGCCTCCTTCACGTACTGGTAGGCGACCCCCGCGGTGACGACCACCGAATCCCCGGCGCCGGGCTCGGTGCGCTGGTAGGGAAACCTGTCGGCGAACTCCTCCATCTCGGCAAGGCGGTCCACCATCACCGGGTGCCTGAGCCGGGCGTGGCCCGGGATCATCACGCGCTTCTTCTCGTCCTTCACGTAGGGGACGGCGGGCGGTTTCTCCGGCTCGCGGGTCTCGACCATGCTCCGCGAGTGGCACACGCGCGTCGTCATGCGCAGGAGCACGGGGGTGTCAAACCGCTCGCTCATGAGGTAGGCCTCGCGCGTGAGGTCATAGGCCTCCTGGCTGTCGGCCGGTTCGAGCATCGGCACCTTGGCGGCCTTGGCGTAGTAGCGGTTGTCCTGCTCGTTCTGACTGGAATGCATCTCCGGGTCGTCGGCGCTCACGACCACGAGGCCGCCCGAGACGCCGATGTACGGCGCCGTGAACCACGGGTCCGCCGCGACGTTCAGGCCGACGTGCTTCATCGCGGCGAGCGCCCTGACGCCACCGATGCAGGCGCCGATCGCGGCCTCGAGGGCGACCTTCTCGTTGGGCGCCCACTCCGCGTAACCGCCTTCGAACTCTGAGAAGAACTCCAGTATCTCGGTCGAGGGCGTACCGGGGTAAGCGGAGGCAAAAACGGCGCCCGAGTGCCAGGCGCCCAGCGCGACCGCCTCGTTGCCCGTCATCAAGCGTCTTACAGACATCAAACCTCCGGAACATACAAAAGACCCGTAACGAGGGCCTGTAAAGATATTATCCCAACGCCTCGAACTAAGGCAAAGGCGCAACATCGGGGTCAGGTCACTTTGTTGCATTTCTGAACTGCTTCCAGGATGACCGCTGGAAATGCAACAAAGTGACCTGACCCCGATGTTGCATTATAATCGCGGCATGAACGAGCCCGACGCAGAGGTCCCGCCCGCCGAGGACACTCTCATCAGCCGCGCGAGAGCTGGCGACCGCGACGCCTTCGAGCAGATATTCAACTCCTACCGCAACCAGGTCTACTCCCTTGCCTACCGCATGACCGGGAACCCCACGGACGCAGAGGACCTCACACAGGAGGTCTTCATGCAGGTGATGCGGAAGATCGGCTCGTTCCAGGGGAGGTCCTCGTTCAGCACCTGGCTGTACCGGGTCACGGTGAACCGCTCCAGGGACTACATGCGCAGCCGCAAGCGGATCCCGGAGCTCCTGAGTGACGACCACGAAGCCGTGGAGAGGGTTGGAGAGCCGGTCGGGGCCACGCCTGCGCGGGCGCCGGAAAGCGGGGCGATAGCGTCCGAGGCCAGGCGCCTGGTGCAGGACGCGCTCCTCGAGCTCCCGGAAACGCTCAGGGCCCCGCTGGTGCTCCACGAGCTCGAGGGCCTGGAGTACCGCGAGGTCGCAAGGATGCTGCGGCTGCCGGTGGGGACCGTAAAATCAAGGATATTCAGGGGGCGGTTGAAGCTCGCCGAGCTTCTCGAGCCGCACAAGGAACAATGGAGGTAGGCGGTCCGTCTAACCGGTTGTTGGAGGTAAGGTAATGGATTGCCGCCGGGTGAAAAAATCATTGATGGAATACGCGGACGGCGGCCTGCCCGCAGGCCGGCGGGACGAGGTCAGCCTGCACCTGGAGGCCTGCACCGAGTGCTCCGCGATGGCCGACCGCCTGGCGCTGTCCGGCGCTGCGCTGGGCTCGCTCGCCCCCGTCGAGATGCCGCCCGACACCTCCGCGAGGGTCTTCGCGGCCGTCACCGCCGGGGAGGAGACGGGCCGGGCTGCCGGCTTCTTTCGCTCGCCGCGCGTCGTAGCCGCCGCGGGCCTGGTGACCGCCGTGCTGGTCGGCCTGGCGATAGTGGTGGGCCTGGTGACGGGGGGCAGAGACGGCGAGGAGACGACGGTCACCAAGCGGGGCGTGGCCACCCAGGCGGTCAGCGCTCCGGCCGGCGAATCCGCCCTGCAGCTGGAGCAGAAGGACGCTCTCGGCGAGGGGGTGCTTCCCTTCGCCTCTCTCGTGACCCCGGTCGCCAGGGCCACCTCCAACAACTATGACGAGGCCTCCATGAAGAACATGGCGGAGAGCCTGGAGATAACCGAAAGCTTCGCGAACAGGTACACGCTCTCCGACGCCATCAACATGCGATACGCTTTCATCGAGAAGCTCGCGGACGAGTTCGTGGCCGCCGGCGGCGACGGGCCGATGCTGGAGGCGATGATCTCCTACGTCCAGCAGACGGAGCCGGTACTGCTGCCGTGCTACGCGGAAAAAGCGCTCTTCTCAAGCCAGCCCGTCTACATAGTGGTACTGACCGGGCCCCCGCGCTCCGGAGCCACCAGTCAGCTCACGCGAGCGGAGTTCTGGGCTTTCAATCCCGAGAAGTTCACGGCAAACCCCGAGCTGAGCCTGGTCTGGTGGGGCCAGAGCCAGAAGTAATCAGGTCGCGTTACTCGGAGACCATCTCTTTGATTTTCATGAGGCGGGTGAGGTTCGCCCGCTCGAACTCGTCGAGCTTCATCGTGATGAAGCGTATGGTCTCCTCGAGCTGGGGTATCAGCACGTACTCGAGGGCGTTGACGCGCCTTCGTGTCCTCTCGATCTCGTCGGCGAGTATCTTCACGGCGCGCTCGCTCGCTGCCAGCCTCACCATCTCGGGCAGGACCCTGTCGTACATGGCGAGCGATTCGTCGAGCAGGGAAGGGGTAAGGGCGAGCCCGTAGCTGTCGAACCGTCCCCGTTCCCCGAGCTCCAGCTCCGGCACTACCACTGAGACCACGTTCGCCTTCCCCGCCCTGAGCTCGGCATTGGCCTCAGGGAACGAGAGCGCCTCGTCGAGCTCGGCCTCCGATGTCTCCGAGCGGGCCAGCGCGAACAGTTCGTATGCCTCGGCGAGCGACCTCTCGACTTCTTCTCTCAGGGCCAGGCTCTCCGCCACCGCTTTCTGGAACCGTTTCATCAGCTCGTCGAACTTGTCTTTGAGCAGCTTGTGACCGCGGCGCGCTATCGTGAGGCGGCGGCGCAGCCTCAAAAGCTCCATCCTGTTCGGGTTGACGGGCAGCCTGCCGGCCATCTACTCCTCCGACTGCTTCATGTAACGTTCTATCTGGTCCTGCTTGACCCGCTTGAGCTCCTGCCTCGGGAGGAGCTTCAGCAGGTCCCATCCCAGGGCGAGCGTGAAGTCTATGGTCCTGTTCTCGAACTCCCCCTGCTTGATGAACTGTTCCTCGAACTCCTCCGAGAAGCGAGCGAACTGCTTGTCCTCCTCGGTGAGCGCGGACTCGCCGAGAATCACCGCGAGCTCCTTGGCCTCCTTGCCGCGGGCGTACGCGCTGAACAGCTGGTTGGAGAGGTTGGAGTGGTCCTCTCGTGTCTTTCCCTCGCCGATGCCCTTCTCCTTGAGCCGCGAGAGCGACGGCAGGACGTCTATCGGCGGGTAGACAGCCCTGCGGTGCAGCTCGCGCGAGAGGATTATCTGCCCCTCCGTGATGTACCCGGTGAGGTCCGGTATCGGGTGTGTCTTGTCGTCCTCAGGCATGGTGAGTATCGGTATCTGCGTTATCGACCCCTTTGCTCCCTTGATGCGGCCGGCGCGCTCGTACAGCGTCGCGAGGTCGGTGTAGAGGTAGCCTGGGTAACCCCGCCTGCCGGGCACCTCCTTGCGCGCGGCGGATACCTCCCGGAGGGCCTCGCAGTAGTACGTCATGTCCGTCAGTATCACCAGAACGTGCATGTCCAGGTCGAACGCGAGGTACTCGGCAGCCGTCAGCGCCATGCGCGGTGTGGCTATGCGCTCCATCGCCGGGTCGTTGGCGAGGTTCATGAAGAGCACCGAGCGTTCGATGGCGGCGGTTTTCCTGAACTCGTTGATGAAGTAGTCGGCCTCCTCGAAAGTGATGCCCATGGCGCCGAAGACGACGCTGAACTCCTCCTCGCGCCCGAGCACCGCGCTCTGCCGGGCGACCTGGGCGGCCAGGCGGGAGTGGGGCAGGCCCGAGGCGGAGAAGACCGGGAGCTTCTGCCCGCGGACCAGCGGGTTGAGCCCGTCGATCGCCGAGACCCCGGTCTGGATGAAGTCGCTCGGGTAGTCGCGCGCGTAAGGGTTTATGGGGTTGCCGTTGATGTCCAGGCGACGGTCGGGGATTATCTCGGGACCTCCGTCGATAGGATTCCCCAGCCCGTCGAACACGCGGCCCAGTATGTCCCTCGAGACGGGCAGCTCCATGGCCCTTCCCTTGAAACGTATGCGGGTGGAGCCAATGGAGAGCCCGCGGGTGTCCTCGAACGACTGGACCAGGACCTTGTCCGTCGACACCTCGAGCACGTTGCCCATGCCGATGCTGCCGTCGGGGAACTGGACTTCCACCAGCTCGCCGTACTTGGCCCCCTCGACCTCCTCGACGAGGAGCAGCGGCCCCACGATCTCCCTGACTGTCAGGTATTCCTTTATCGCCATGTGTCTCCTCCGGACCTAGGCCCTCGTCCTAGTAAGTCTCGAATATCTTCTCGACTCTTTCTCTTTCCTTCTTAGCGGCGCTGTCCGGGACAACCGCTTCTCGTCCGGGCACGCCCTCGGCCACCTGCTTCATCGCCCTGACCACCTCGCCGGTCAGGGCTTCCAGCTCCTCCAGGTCGTCCTCGCGCACGTACTTGGCGGAAGCGATGCGCTCGCGCAGGGGATGCCTGATTATCTCGAGGATGTCCGCGCCCTCTTCGAGCGCCTTCCTGGCCTCGAGCCCGAAGGTCATCACGAGCTTGAGCAGGAGGTACTGCTTCCTGAGAGACGAATAGGCGTCTATTTCGTCGAAAGCGTTCTGCTGGAGGAAGTCCTCCCGGACGCTCTTCGCGGTCTCCATCACCAGCCGCTCGCCCGGAGAGAGCGCCTCGACACCTATGAGCCTTACTATCTCCTCGAGCTCCGCCTCGCGCTGGAGGACCGACATGGCTTCGCTCCGCATCTGCTTGAAGTCGTCGTTGATATCCTCCGACCAGCGCTTCTCTATCTCCTCGAGGTACTGCGAGTAGCTGATGAGCCAGTTTATCGCCGGGAAATGCCTCCTGAACGCGAGCCTGTCCTCCAGCCCCCAGAAGACCTTCACGACCCGCAGGGTCGCCTGGGTCACCGGCTCGGACAGGTCGCCTCCCGGAGGCGAGACCGAGCCCACGACCGTGATGGAGCCCGTCCTCTTGTCCGAGCCGAGACACGTAGCGTAGCCAGCCCTCTCGTAGAACGCCGCCAGCCTGGTGCCCAGGTAAGCGGGGTACCCCTCTTCCCCGGGCATCTCCTCGAGCCGGCCGGATATCTCCCTCAGGGCCTCGGCCCACCGGCTGGTGGAGTCGGCCTGCAGCGCCACGTTGTAGCCCATGTCGCGGTAGTACTCGGCGATGGTGACGCCCGTGTAGACCGACGCCTCCCTGGCCGCGACCGGCATGTTCGAGGTGTTCGCGATGAGGACGGTCCTCTTGGTCAGAGGCTCGCCGGAGTACGGGTCGATGAGCTCGGGGAACTCGAGCAGGACGTCGGTCATCTCGTTGCCCCGCTCTCCGCACCCGATGAAGAGTATTATGTCCGCGTTCGCCCACTTGGCTATGGCGTGCTGCACCACGGTCTTGCCGCTCCCGAACGGCCCCGGTATGCAGGCGGTCCCGCCCATCGCAAGCGGGAAGAGCGTATCGATCACTCGCTGCCCGGTCACGAGCTGGCGGCGGGGAGAGCGCTTGTCGCGGTACGGCCTGGCCCGGCGCACCGGCCAGCTCTGGAACATGCCGACCTCGACGTCCCCCCGCTCGGTCGAGATGACCGCGACAGTGTCGGTCACCCTGTGCGTCCCCCCGGAGATGGACTCGACCCGGCCTCCCAGGCCCGGAGGCACCATCAGGCGGTGCTCGACCACCGGGGTCTCCTGCACCGTCCCGAGGATGTCGCCTTCCTCGACCTGGTCCCCTTCAGCGGCGACCGGGACGAACTCCCACTCCCGCGCGCGGTCGAGCCCGGGCATCTCAACGCCGCGGGTGATGAAGTTGCCCTCCGACTCGCGTATCAGGTCGAGCGGCCGCTGCACCCCGTCGTACACGGACTCGATGAGGCCCGGGCCCAGCTCGACGCTCAGCGCCCCGCCTGTCGGGAAGACCGGGTCTCCCGGCCCTAGCCCGCCCGTCTCCTCGTACACCTGTACCGAGGCGTTCTCGCCGCGGAGCTCGATTATCTCGCCCATGAGGCGGCTCGGGCCCACGCGCACAAGGTCGTACATCCTCGGGTCGGGGAGCCCGCGGGCTATCACCAGGGGGCCCGCGACCTTTACAATCTCTCCGGACTGTTCTGCAACCATCTACTGCTCCTTCTCGGGCCGCCCCCCGGGCGGCGCCTGTTCCGCAAGACCCATGCTGGTGCCGGTAGCTCTCTCCACCAGCGAACGTATCTCGGCCCTTCCGAGCCCCCTGCTGCCTGCCACCGATGGCACCACCGTCACCACCGGGAGGCCGCTCTCGCCCAGCTCGGCGATATCTTCAGCCAGGAACTCGTAGACCGGCTCGGTCACGAATATGAGCGCAAAGCGGTCGAGGTCGATGCCCTTCCATATCTCCGGGGCCTGTTCCGGCTTCGGCACGGTGAACGTCTCGAGGCCCAGGGATTTGAAACCTATTATGGATGTCTTTCCGCCGATGAAGCCGACCTTCAAACCTGGACCCCTCCCCTGGTGTAAGTCGAGCTCAGCCTTCGCTCTATGACCGGCGCGCTGACGCCGTGCAGTTTACCCATCAGCACTACCCGCAGGAGGGTGACCTCGTTCTCCCTCTTGAGCATGTACATGACAATCCTCTCCGGCCCGAGAGCCATGCGCCTCATGCCCGCCAGCTTCTCCAGGAGGAACTCGTCGGAGTCGCGGTCGAGGGAGGTCAGCCGCACTTGCCTGTCTTCGGAGTGCAGGACCTCCTCGAGCATCCCGCCGTACCTGGTCGCGAGAAGCCTCGCCGAGAACCGGTCCGGCGGGTCCCCCGCCAGGCCCACCAGCTCACTCCTGTCGAGCCTTCCGCCCGCGGCCAGGGCGTCCGCGAAGTACTCTGGCGGCTTGCCGAGGACGCGCCCCCGCAGCAGCGTCTTGAGGTTGGCTACATCTATCGCCGCCCTGGAGAAATCAACCAGCAGCCTGCTTTTCTCCTTGCCGGCGATGGCGAGGCGCTTCTCCAGGAAGACACGGTCGGCGACCGTGTCGACCGCCCCCGGCCCGTCGATGGCGTCGCTTTCCTCTTTCAGGTCCCTGATGAGGCCTTCCCAGTACGGGCCCAGTGTCCCGCCTTCGCCCTCGACCGCGGACGCAAGTCTCTCGGTGTCGAGGCTCCCCAGCCCGGAGAGCATGGGCTCCGCGCCGGACTCGCCCCGGCTGAGCTTGAGGAAGACCTTGATGTTGTGAAAGTCGTACTTGAGATGCATGAAATCCGGGACGAACGTGCCCGCGCATATCGCGTCCAGCAGCTCGTACTGGCTCTTGAGAAAGGCCATCAGGCCCGCTTCGACCTCGGCGGCGACGGTGGCTCCTTCGAGGAAAGGCCCGTATTCGGTATCGATGAGGACCGTGATGCAGTCCTCGAAGCGCGACTCGATTAGACGCTCGATACGCTGCCAGTTGAGCATTGTCGCCTCGTGCATCATTATCCGGCCGACGGCCGTCCCGTACCTCGGCACCCTGTTGAACGTCTTCATCGCCCGGGTCATGTCAGGTTCTATGTCCATGGCAAATCCCGCCCGCAAGGCGTCACGCTCAGGCCCCCCCGAACAGTGTGTCCACCAGCTTCTCCTCGAGTTCCTCGCGCCTCGACTGCAATTCCGAGGCGAAGCTGCTGTTCACCTCGACGTCCCCGGAGCGGAGCACGAAACCGCCGGTCATGTCCCTGGTCTCGGCCGAGAGTGACAGGCCCGCCGGCCTGCCTGCGGCTGCCAGCGCGCGGTTGGCATCCTCGACCAGCCGGGGGCCGATGGCATCCCGGTCTCTCTCGCAGAGAAGGACCTCGCCGGTGCCGTCAGGGGCAGCGTCTACCAGCATCCTCACGAGCAGGTCGCGGTAGCGGTCCTCAGGGAGGTTCTCGAGCTCGCTCAACGCGGCGGCATACACGCTGTCGAGCTGGGCGCGCTTCTCCGCCAGCACCGACTTGCGCGCTTCCAGCGCCTGCAGGGTCACCCTCTGCTTCTTCTCATCCTCTGCCCTTGACTTGAGCTCGGCGAACCTGCGCTGATAGAGCGCCTCGGCTTCCTCGTCGGCAGCCTTCAGTATCTCGTCCCTCTCCCGGGCCGCCCGCTCTCCGATTGCGTTCGCCTCCGCCCGGGCGTCTCTCAGTATCCGGGATTCGAGCTCCCTTATGCCCATTTCTCCTCCGCCCGTCCGCGCTACTTGGGTATCCTGGTGAAGAGGTAGATGGTGAGGATGAGGGAGAAGACCGCGTATGTCTCCACCAGCGCCGGAAGCACCATCGCCTTGCCCAGCTCCTCGGTCCTGCGGGCCACCATCGCCGAAGCGCTCGCCGCGGTAAGGCCCTGGTATATGGCGGACACCAGGCATACAAACGCCACCGGGAGGCATGAGAAGAACACCAGGAGCCCGTTCAGCCCCGTCAGCTTCGCCAGATCGAAGAATATGGTGACCAGGATGGCGGTTATCAGGCCGTAGATGCCCTGCGTTCCCGGGATGGCCAGCAGGGGCAGCAGTGAGCCGAACTTGTCCGGGTCCTCCACCAGGATGCCGCTCGCCACGTTGCTCACGTACGTGATGCCGATGGCCGAGCCCATGCCTCCCCCGATGAAGGCGACGGCCGCCCCGAAGATGGCCCACTGGAAACCGGTGAGCCCTCCCCAGGTGCTGGCCTGGGCCGCACCCTGTGCCGCTTGAGCCACAGCTCCAACCAATTGAGACCTCCTTGCCTTGCGCCCTCAGGCGCCGTCTTTCTCGATAATGACTATCTTCGAGTCAACCCCCATGGGGGAGAACTCCCGGCCGCCGTCTTCGTAGAACTTCCCGAAGAACTCCACGAACTCGAGCCTCAGGGGATGTACGAAAGCGCCGAGGAGATTGATGGTCACGTTGAACGTGTGCCCGATGAGCAGGACCAGCAGGGCGAGCAGTATCCCGATGACCGGGGCCATGCCCTGGACCATGCCGGCGAGCGTGTTGACGACCCAGCCGATGACGAAAGTGGCAAGCCCCAGCGCGTACAACCTCACGTAGGAGATCGTGTCGCCCATCCAGCCGACCACGGTGTTGTACGTCTCGTACAGGCCGTTTATCGCTTTCCCCGGGACGCTCTTCGCGCTGCGCCCCAGCAGGAGCAGCATCAGGACGACCGGCGTTATTCCTATCAGGAACGCCACCGTCGTGGGCACGACCTTGGCCAGCGCAAGTGGGACGGCGACTCCCAGTGCGATGAAGAAAAGGAACACGAGCCCCTGGTCTATGATGGCGGACAACCACTCTCCGTCCCGTATGTTGTCCCTGAACTCGACGATCGTGCCGGACATCATGTGTATGAGGCCAAGCGCCATGCATATTCCCATGACCGGTATCGGGTCGCGCAGCGGGTCCAGCACCGCCAGCGACTGCAGGAAGGATGGAAGGTTCTCGGGATTGATGCCGAACCAGGAGCCGGTGATCACCCCGATGACCATTGCGAACGCCCCGCCGTAAGCCATGACCAGGAGGAGGTCCTTCACGTTCCGGCCCAGGGGAAGGAACCTGCGCATAAGCAGGAAGGCCACGACTATCACCAGCCCGTAGCCCACGTCACCTATGCAGAAGCCGAAGAACGCCACGAACGATATGGCGATAAGCCACGTCGGGTCGTACTCGATGCCGTTCGGGATACCGTACAGCCTTGTGAGCATCTCGAACGGCCTGACCCATTTCCGGTTCTTGAGGGAGACGGGCGGGTGATCGTCCTCGCCGAGGTCTGACAGCTCTACCGCGACGCCGCCGGCTACCGTTCCGAGCGCAGACTTTGTGATCCCCTGGTTCTCCTCGGTCACCCATCCCTCTATGACCACGGTGGCCCTGGTCCTGCCGAACTGAGTCGTCAGCTGCGCGTTGCGCCGCTGGTTGACGAGGTACTCCCTGAGTATCTCTATCTCGCTCCGCTTCTCCGCGTGCGCCCTTACCCCGGTCAGCAGGATCTCCCGCCTGCGGAGCAGGGCCGCCATCTCCCTGTCGACCTGCTCCAGTCTCTCGGCGGGCTCGAGCGGGTGCCTGGGCAATGTGGCGCGCCTCGGCTTGTGCCTCGCCAGCACCTCCTCGACCGCTTCCAGGGACTCCGGGTGATAGACGACCACGCAGCACTTGAGGTCGCCCCTCTCGCACAGCACGTCGAGGGCGCTCTCCGGCGCCTCTTCCGCGAGCTCCGAGACCGCGTCTTCGACCTCGTCTTCGGGCAGGCGCACCAGCATCATTCCGTAGATATGCGTTCCCTCGATTTCGTCCAGGTCCATCTGGAGCTCGGTCCAGTCGCTCAGGTCCTCCCGCTCCTGGGAGAGCCTGGCATGCTCCTCGTCGATAGCGGAAAGCCGCCTTTCCAGCTCACTGCACTCCTGGTACGCGAGCTCGAGGTCTATGCGCTCCGGGGCCCGGGCGAACGCCTCGAGGGTCATCGGATACTTCTCTTTGATAAGCGTCTGAAAGAAGCCGGTCTTCTGGAACCCGTACTGCTTGAAGAACCCGAGGAGGAACTCAGTCTGCGATATGGCGTAGGTGCATCGCCTGACCTGCTCCACCTCAACTTCTTCTACCTCCCTTGGCTGGAGCAGCTCCTCCTCACTCAGGCGCTCCACGTGGACGGTGCCTGCCTCCTGCAGGGCCTCGATGACGTCGTCCTGCACGTCCTTGTGGGCTATGATCCTTATCTTCTTGACCGGCTCGATAGCCATGGCCCCTCCGCCGCCGGGGTCACCGTCCCTCTACCGCGTCCAGCACGGTCCTGACCGCGGCCTCGAAATTCTCCTTCGCCTTCACCTTTATCTCCTCCCGGGAGCGCTCCATCTCTTCCGTCATCTCGCCGACCTGCCGCTCCGCCTCACGCTCGAGCTCCCGGGTGAGTTCCGCGCCGTCGTTCCTGGCTCGCTCGCCCGCCGAGGATATCCTCCGGGATGCTTCCGCCCTTGCGTCGACCATCATTCGGTCGGCGGCGTCGGCCGCCTCGTCGATTATGTCCTCAGCGGCGTCCTCTGCCTGCTGGACCCTCTTTATCGCCTCGGTGGAAATTGCGCCCACCTCCTGTGTTTTTCTACAGCATGGAGTCTCACTGCAACGACATTCAGGAATGACACTGTGGGATGCCTGTCAGCGATGTAATTCCATTTCAGCATGTCACTGGCCTTCCCTGCCGTCCCGCGCTCCCACTTTCAGGGAACGCGACGCCTGACCCGTTGTCAGGGTAGGCATACCCAGGGTTTCGAGCGGCCGGTGGTCCCGGCCCGCCTCTCTCAGCCCGGTCTTGCCGTGTAAGGTACCGCGGCATGAACAAAAAACGGGCCGCGCACGTTCGCTGTTGCTGAGCAGGCGACCCTATTTTTAATATGGCGATTATACTACCGCTCGCCGATAAGACAAGTGAAATCGTAGGCTTTTTTCAGGGGCTAAGACCTCAGCCCGAAGCCTTTACCCGCTCCTTGAGCCACTCGGTCCAGGCGCCGAGCCCCTCACCTGTGCGGCAGGATATCTTGAATATCTCGACCGAGGGGTTCATCTTGCGGACGGTACCCTCGAGTACCTCCATGTCGAAATCGGTGTGCGGGATGAGGTCTATCTTGTTCACGATGAGGACGTCGCTCTCCGAGAACATCAGGGGGTACTTGATGGGCTTGTCGTGGCCCTCGGCGACCGACAGTATCATGACCTTCAGGTCCTCGCCCAGCTTGAACTCCGCCGGGCAGACCAGGTTCCCTACGTTCTCCACTATGACGAGCTGAGCGCCCTCCAGGTCCAGGCGGTTGAGCGCGGTGTTCACCTGCTTGGCCTCCAGGTGGCAGGAGCCCCCGGTGTTTATCTGGATGGCGGGGACGCCGGTCGCCGCTATGCGCTCGGAGTCCACCTTGCCCGCTATGTCCCCCTCTATGACCGCGACCTGGAGGTCGCCGGCCACTCCCTCGAGCGTCTTCATGATGAAGGAGGTCTTTCCCGCGCCAGGGCTCGCCATCAGGTTCAACATGAACGCGCCGAGCTCGTCCAGGAGCGCGCGGTTCTCACGGGCTATTATCTCGTTGGCGTCGAAGACGCCTTCCAGCACCTCGATCTCCATCGGCGGCATACCTCCCGCTAGCGTCAGCTGATTTCTATCGACTCCACCTGGAACTCGCGTCCCGATATTATCTCGGACTTCTCGCCCTTGCACCCCGGGCACGTGAAGTCGTATTCCACGACCTCGAACTCGTCACCGCATGTCTCGCATTTCGCGATGAGCTTGGTGCGGCGGAAGTTGAGGTCTGCGCCCTCGGCTATCGTGTCCTTGCTGATGATATCGAAGTAGAACTGGACCGACTCGGGCATCACGGTGCTGAACTCGCCGAGCACCATGTTTATCGCGGTCACCTTCCCGGCCCGGTTCCTCTGCGCGTGCCTGAGGACCACCCCCAGCATGCTCTCTGTAACCGACATCTCGTGCATATCGCTCCTTTGGGGTCAGACCATTTTCGTTCCATTAGCAACATCTTCAACAGCAGTCGGCAGTATTGTGACTAAAGTCAACTAATGATGCCAATGCAACGAAAATGGTCTGACCCTAAACGGTCACTACTATTAGTACGACGACGGCGAGCGCTACCCTGTATATCACGAACGGGTAGAGCGTGTGTTTCTTGAGGAACACGAGGAAGTACTTGATCACGAAGAAGCCCGTTATCGCCGATGCCAGGAAGCCGGCCGCGAAGACCCATCCCTGCCCGTCGAAGCCGCCGCCTCGTATCATCTTCTGGCCCTGCCACAGCGCTGCCCCCCCTATCACCGGCGCGGATATCAGGAAAGCGAAGCGTGCAGCCGCCTCCCGTTCCAGGCCGTCCAGCATCCCGGCGCTTATGGTCACTCCGGAGCGCGATATGCCGGGCAGGAGGGCCACGGCCTGAGCGATACCGACGGTGCCCGCGTCCCACCACTTCAGGTCGTCGAAGCCGCGGGACCTCGAGCCCCAGAGCTCCGCGGCCACCATCAATAGCGAGCCGGTCAGGAGAAAGATGGCGACCCACCCCGGGGTGCTCAGGTGGTCCTCTCCGATGAGCGCGCCGGCGAGCCCGGCGGGGATGCTCGCCAGTATGAGCATCCAGGCGAGCTTCTGGTCGCGCCCCCAGTCGGCGGGCCGTGACCTGAACGAGGTGAAGAACCCCTTGATGAGCGCGGCCCATTCTTTCCTGAAGAACACGAGCAGCGCGAGCAGGGTCCCGACGTGAAGCGCCACATCGAAGGAGAGCCCCAGGTACTCCCACCCGAACAGGCGCGGCACGAGCACCAGGTGGCCGCTCGAGCTCACCGGAAGGAACTCGGTGAGCCCCTGGATCACGCCCAGGAAGACCGCCTGCAGCACCTCGGTCACCCGCCGACCACCCCGCCTTCCAGGCGGCCCGAGCTACACACGTTCGCGCGTCCTCGCCAGGAACTGCTCGTACTCGTAGAGCGCGGCCAGGGTCTTCGCTCCCCGCTCGGGCGAGGGATAGATGACCACCTCGCTCTGCCTCGCTAGCATGGGGGTCACCGCCCCCGACGTGGGGAACGACACCGCGATGATAGGCTTCTGCGTCTCCTTCATCAGCCTTATCACCTCGCTGCGGTATGCCTCATCGGTCTTCAGGAGCTCCTTCAGGAAGTCGCTCGTGATGACCTTGGGCTTTATGTGGTCGCGCATAGCGTCGTCCATCACCTGCCCCTCCATCGCGAACGACTGGAAGGAGGATGTGGCGCCCATGGTCCCCAGCGTGATGATGGAATCGACGCAGTCGCAGCTCGCGACTATCTCCAGGCACTTGAAGTGCTTTGAGAGGTCGAGCGTCCCGACCAGGTCCACGGGGTTGCCGCGGCTCCAGTAAGGCGGGAGGACCGCGTCGAGCTCCCTCAGGGTCTCCTCGGGAAACGGCACCAGCTCGAGCCCGTGCTGGGCGAGCGCGTCGGCCGTTACGACGCCCCAGCCGCCGCCCCAGGTTATGACCCCGACGCGCTTTCCCTTCGGGAACGGAACGGCCGCGAACGCCTTGGCGATGTCGAGCATCTCCTCGGTGGTGTCGGCCTCTATCATCCCGGTCTGTCTTATGACCCCGTCGAAGATGGTCTCGTCGGCGGCCAGCGCGGCGCTGTGCGAAGCGGCCGCCTGCGCCCCGGCCCTGGTCTTTCCCGCCTTGAGCACCACGATCGGCTTGCGCGGCGAGGTCTCGGCGGCCACGTCGATGAACCTGCGCGCGTCGCGGAGGCCCTCAATATAGAGAAGTATCACCTCGGACGCCGGGTCGTCCGCGAAGTACTCCACGTAGTCCGCCGCCTTGAGGTCGGCCTCGTTCCCGATGCACACGAAGCGGGAGAAGCCCACCCCCAGCGCCCTCCCGAGGCTCAGCATCTGGGTTCCGAGGTTCCCGCTCTGGGCGGCGAAGGCTATCTTGCCGGCAACAGGCCGGACGGGGGGCATCAGGGCGTGCAGGGAATTCGAGCCCGAGTAGATGCCCATCGTGTTCGGGCCCACCAGCCTCATGGGCGAGTCCTTCACGACGTCCATCATCTCCTGCTCCAGGCGCGTCCCCTCGCCGCCGGTCTCGCTGAATCCCCCGGATATCACGATGCACGTTTTGACGCCCTTCTCTACGCACTCGCGCACCATCGGGGTCACGTGCTCGGCCGGGATGGTGATGACGGCGAGGTCGATCTCATCGGGGACGTCCTTGATCGACTTGAAGACCGGTCGCTCGAGTATCGTCTCTTCCTTCGGGTTTATCGGGTACAGCTTACCCTTGTAGCCGCCGGCGAGGATGTTCGCGGGCACGATGTAGCCCCACTTCGCCATGGATTTGCTCGCCCCGATTATCGCAACCGACCTGGGCTCGAACAGGTAGTTCAGTCTTTCGCTCAGTATCTCACTCATCTATCTTCCTCCAGCGTTCACATTCACATATGTGCGGGCCCCGGCGCGCCAGCCGCGTCGAGTGCAACAAATGAACTGACCCCATGTTGCAAATGCAACAAAATGACCTGACCCCGATTTTGCGTTCAGAGCTTCTGGTTCCTGTTTAGGTCGCGGTACTTCCTGCGGAGTCCGGCAACCAGCCCCATCGCCTCGAACACTATCGACTTGCTCATCTTGGACGTTCCCTCAACCCTGTCCACGAAGACTATGGGCAGTTCGAAGACGTCGAAACCCATGATGGTGCAGACGTATGCCATCTCCACCTGGAACGAGTATCCCGACGCGGATATCCTCGAGAAGTCTATGGCCTCGAGGACGTTCCTCCGGTAGCAGCGGAAACCGCTGGTGGCGTCTTTAACCTTGAGGCCGGTGAAGAGCCTCGCGTAGAGGCTGCCGCCCCTGCTTATGACCTTGCGGAGCGGGCCCCAGTTCTCGGTCCCTCCCCCCGGCACGTACCTCGAGCCTATCACCACGTCGTGCTTCTCTATCGCCTCCAGGAACCCGGGCAGGTACTCCGGGTTGTGGGAGAAATCGGCGTCCATCTCGAAGACGCAGTCCGCGCCCATACCGAGGGCCACCTTGAAGCCGTGGCGGTAGGCCGTCCCCAGGCCCTGCTTGCCCTCGCGGTGCTCAACGAACACCTGCCCGTCAAGCTCGCTCGCCAGCCTGTCCGCGATATCGCCCGTTCCGTCGGGGGATCCGTCGTCCACCACCAGCATGCTTATGCCGAGGTCGAGCGCCAGTATCTCGCGGACGATGCGCTCAAGGTTCTCTTTTTCGTTGTAGGTCGGCATCACTATGAAGGGTTTCATGTCTTTCCTCTTGCTCGGCGGCCGGCAGACCGCGGCGCTACCTGCGCCAGCCGTACTTCCCGACCAGCGGGACAAAGACGCAGGAGCCCTCCTCGCGGGTGACGAGCCTGTCGCCCTTGCGCTCTACGACCGTGAGCATCTGCATCGAGGCCGTGCCCACCGGTATGACCAGCCTGCCGCCGTCGGCGAGCTGCTCGGTGAGCACCTGCGGCACCTGGGGCGCGCCTGCGGTGACCATTATACCCTGATACGGCGCGTGCTCAGGCAGCCCCTTCGTGCCGTCACCCACCACCACCTCGATGTTCTCGAAGCCGAGGTCGGTGAGCCTTTGCCTGGCGGAATCGGCGAGCGACTCTATGCGCTCCATGGAGTAGACCCTTGCCGCCAGCAGCCCGAGCAGGGCGGCCTGGTAGCCGGTGCCCGTACCTATCTCGAGAACCGTCTCGTCGCCGGTCAGCCGGAGGAGGTCCGTCATCCAGGCGACTATGTAGGGCTGCGATATGGTTTGCCCCTCCCCTACGGGGAGCGGCATGTCCTCGTAAGCGCGCCCGCGTTGAGCAGGCGGGACGAAGATGTGCCTGGGGACGCGGCGCATCGCCTCGAGAAGCCGGGGGTCCTTTATGCCCCGCGCCCTTATCTGGCGGTCGACCATGGCGTCGCGGAGCTCCTGGTAGTAGTCCGCGTCCTTCTTCCCGTCACTCATCCGCATCCTCGCAAAATCGGGGTCAGGTCACTTTGTTGCATTTCTCTCTCAACAACACAAGGCGGACCGTGGTCCGCCTTTGATGTCGGTAAAAGCGCGCTCGAGCGCATCTGCCAGGGGTCTTCAGAACTCGTCCGCGCTCTTGTACATCTTGAAGATCTTGGTCAGCCCGGTGATCTTGAAGATGCGCAGTATCTTCTCCTGGTTGCAGATGACCCCCAGCTCCCCGTCGTGCTGCTTGACCCTCTTGAGCCCCCCGACGAGGACACCCAGGCCGGTGCTGTCGAGAAAGTCGACCTCGTCGAGGTCCACCGCTATCTTGTAGCGGCCTTTCTCCACGGCATCGACTATCGTCTCGCGAAGGGAAGGAGCGGTGTAGATGTCCACCTCTCCCTTGAGCTTGATGACAGTGTGCTCACCGACATCACGGGTAGAGACTTCTAGTTCCAAGATACCCTCCCACCTGTCACACCCTTGCGCGGGCCCTACGAGTTACTTGCTCTCCGGCTTCTTGGGTCTTTTCAGCAGGGTGCCGCAGTGAGGGCACTTGACCTCGTTCTCGTCCGGGTCGAAGGAGACGCGGTTGCCGCAGTTGTGGCAGCGGATCCGGAGGATCTCCTCACCGACTCGTTCATGTCCATGTGCTCCCCTGGTCACTTCCGACACCTCCATTCATAGCCCGGGCATCTATTTCTAGGCCGCTTGAGTATTTCCTACCTGCACCGATAATTATAACCCATCGCCGCGCAACCCGGCCGGTGCGCCGAGGCGCCTGAGACGTCAATCGCCCTCCCAGAGTTCGCGCGCCAGGCGGTCCCGTGGGACCACTTCACCCGTCCCCTGGTCGACCTTCCAGGATATCCAGCGCGCGCGGCGCCCGACCTCGAAGACATATGAGACGACCCACACACCGTCGGAGACCTCCTCCGCGCCCCACGAAGGCTTGAAGCCGTCTGTCACCACCTTGTAGCCGCTGTCCTCGACGAAGTCGAGGATGCCTTCCGCGATGTTCATGTCGGTCCCGCGTATGGCGTGCGACTTCACGACTTCGATCATTGCGTCGGCGCGGTGCCTGAACTGGTACCACCCGAAGCCAGCGACAAGGAGGATGAGGACGAGCGCTCCCAGGACCAGGGCTACCGTGATGACGCCCCGTTTCTTCGACTCCGGGACCCCGGCACTCTCCGATTCGGACAAATCAACTCCCGTCTCAGGAGGTGAACATCGCGGTGTGTGGTGGAGCCGGGGGGAATCGAACCCCCATCTCGTCGCTCGGGGTCGGCTTACGGGCACTCAAACTCCTCGCTCCCTCGCTCCCCCACGGGGGGACTCGAAGTCCCCCCGAGGGCGCTCGCCTGCAAGGCAGGCTCACTGTTGCCCCCCTATGTTGGATCGCGGGGGGATGCTCCCCCCGCGAGAGGAATAGCCCCCCTACGAGATGGGATTCGATTCCCCCCGGCTGATTAAGTGCTCTAGTGTGGAGTGGTGGAGCCGGGGGGAATCGAACCCCCATCTCGTCCGCGCGAAGGACGCATCTTCCCATTGGACCACGGCCCCACGTGCGCCATATTCTAACGCAAGGCCCGGGCTTCTTCAAAAGCGGTTATTCCCTGCTCCACTCCTCGAGCGCGCGCCAGCGCCCCTGCTCGATCAGGTCGAGGTTGATGAGCCGCTCGGCGGTCATGCGCGACTCCAGCTCGAGCACCTTCATGGTAGCCTTGCTCGCCGGCCCGCTGAAGAGCAGCCACGTGCGGGGCTGCTTGCGCCCGCCAAGCATCTCTCCCGCCACCGCGCTCGCGTACCTGTAATAATCACCGGGCCGCGTCGGCGGGGTCACGAAGAGGTACCTCGAGAGTATGCTCCCTCCCGGCACGCGGTCGGATTTTCTGGCGAGCGCCTCCACCTTCTTTATCGCGCTCTTCATCGCTGCAGGGTCCCTGGTTATCTTCACCGCCAGAGAGTCGGCAAGCAGGTCGTCGTGCTGGTGGGCGAGGTCCAGGAGCTTCAATATGAAGGTCTCGGAACGGAATATGAGGACGAGCGCCACGAACAGCACCGCCGCTATCATGAGCTCGGTCAGGACGTACCTGATGCTCGCGGGCGAGACGAGGACCGAGGCGACCGCGAATGTCCCGAACGCGATGAGGAGCAGGCTGGGCATGAACTCCACGTCGGTCACCACAGGGGCCCTCACGTTCTCGCCGATAACCAGGTGCGCGAGCTCGTGTGCCATCACCGCGTTGGCCTCCCCCACTGAGATATCGGCCTCCAGCATCCCGGCGGTCACGCCGACACCCTGGACCCCCTCGTCCGTCTCAAAGGCCGCGGCGTTGGCCGCGGGGTCGTCCAGCACCACCATGCAGGGTGCCTGCATCCCGGCTCCTATGGCTGCGCCCTCAAGCGCCTCCGTGAACTTGTCCGCCGATGTGGGGGCGACGTCCAAGGTCTGGCACTCGATGAACATCTCGAAGCGCGCCCGCGCGTACCGGGAGGCGGCATAGACGTTGTAGCCCAGGCCGGATACCAGCACCACCGCGAGGACCGCGGCGACCAGCTTTATGAACAGAGTAGCCTGCCTCAGCCAGAGGGCGTCTGAGGCGCCGCCGAACGCCTCGTGTATCTCCCCGTGAAGGACGAGCGTCACGACCAGCATCACGAACGCGACCATGGCGGCGAAGATGAAGGGAGACAGGACCTTGAGGCGGTCCCGCGCGGTCTTCTTCCTGTACTGCTCGATGGACTCGAGCACCTTGGGCTCAAAGCTCAACTTAGAGGGCTTTCTTCATCGCGGACTCGAGCTCATCCCTGTCGGGCAGTCCAACGAACGTGGCGACCTTCTCGTTGGAGCCGTTGAAGACCATTATGGTCGGGACGGTCTGGACCCCGTACCGGACCATCGCCGCGGTGTCCTGCGAGATGTCTATCTCCTGGTAGGCTATCCGGCCGTCCTGCTCGTCTGCGAGCTCCTGGACCAGGAGCTTGGCGGGGCCGCAGGTGCTTCACCCGGGCGACGTAAAAACGAGCACCTTCGGCTCCCCGGCTCCCGGCGGGCTGCTCGATGGGGAAGTCGTGCCGGGCTCGGTCGTGGTCGAGCCTCCCCCACAGCCCGTCGCCGCCGACGCGGCGATCGCGACGAGGACGAACGCGGCCATCGCGTATCTCAAGGCGCGGGTCCGGTCAGTGCGCACTTCACTCACGTCCTTCCAGCCGGTCCTTCCTCCACCTTACGTATTCGAGGATGAAGAGCTTCTCATCCGTGGGAAGCTCAGATAGGAGCTGCATTATCTCGCCTGCAGGGTCGTCGGCTTCCCCGCCCGAGGCAACCATCTCGGCGGCACCTTCGTCGAGCTCGAGGAAACATGCCAGCGGCTTGTTCAGGTTCCGGGCTATCTCCTGCAGGTTAGCAAGGTGCAGCCGCCGCTTGCCGAGCTCGTAGTTCGAGAGCGCCGACTGTGTGATGCCCAGCATGGAGGCGAGCTCCTCCTGCGAGAGGCCGGCTTCCTCCCTCGCCTGCTGGATCCTCTTGCCGACGTCGCCGTAAACCATTCTCACCCGGCCTTCCAGCCCTGTTCCCCCTATTACATCATAAACTCGTTCTCCAATCTATACAACATACTGTCTTGACAATAATGACATATCGTAATATCTTCGCTATGACAGATTGTTATGAAGACGGGGGTGAGCGTCATGAAGACGGAACTCAAGCGGGCGGCGGACGACCTGCTCTACACGCTTCCCGAGGCCGACAAGCTGGAACTCCTGGCGAAGAGCCGGTTCTCCTGTGAGGCCAGGTGGATGACGGCGATGGCGATGACCGCGGGGTGGGAGGTGGCCAACAGGCTGAACCTGGAGGTCGGCGCGTCGGTGGCGGAGGGAGAGATGCGCAGGCTGATGAAGCTCGCCGGCTGGACCGGGGCCAGGGACGACGCCGACGTGCTGCTCATGGTCTGGACGGCCATGGAGCTCCTCACCCCGAAGAAGTACTTCGACTACACGCTCGAGTTCGTCGAGCCCGGCAGGATGCTGGGGGTCCTGACACAGTGCCTGGCCTGCACCAAGGTCAAGGCCCTCGGCGTGGAGCGCGACTACGAGTGCGGCTGCTTCGGGCTGCGGGCGGGCTGGTACGCCGCGATGGGCATAAAGGCCAGGGAGACCCTTCAGAAGTGCATGCTGGAAGGCGACGAGCGCTGCGAGATCCTGGTCGAGGTGGACGAATACGCCGGGTAAGAGGAGTTCCGCCCCGGCTCCGGCCGCGGTTCCTGCGAATGCATGGCGAGCAGACCAACCGACCCATCCTGACCCCGGGTAAATGCTTACTAGACTGGGTTGTCAAAATATTGCGCAGCAGTTATATAATATAGCGGCTGTTTCACCGTCGAGTCGCCAGGGGGGTCTGATGTCCAAGCTTACGGTCGCTAACGTCATCGACAGGGCTGCGCGGAAGTTCGGCGACAAGCCGTTCGTCTATTCAGAGCAGGAAGTCCGCTACGAGAACATCGGGCTCGACCCCGACAAAGACATATACAGCTTCACCGAGTCCCTCCAGGCCTGCAACGCGATAGCCTCCGTCATGAGGGACAAGCTCGGCGTGAAGAGGGGCGACAGGGTCGCGGTGGTGCTCACCAACACCCTCGAGCTGGGCCTCATCTTCACCGCAATCGCCCGCCTGGGCGCGGTGTTCGTGCCATTCAACTACATGCTCAAGGCCGAGGAGATAACCAAGATGGTGAACGACTGCGGCGCGAAGGTCCTGGTGACCGAGCCCGACCTGTTCGCCATGAACATCCGCGACAAGGCGAACGTCCCCGGCATTGAGCACTGGATAATGATAGGCCCGCGCGACACGGTGCCCGACGGCTTCATCTCGGTGGACGAACTCTGCGAGGGAAGCGCCGGGAAGACGGTCGAGCCGGTGTCCCTCGACCCGATGGAGACGGTGGCGATATTCTACACGTCCGGGACCACCGGCTTCCCCAAGGGCGCGATGGTCACAAGCCGCAACATGATAGTGACCACCTACATCAGCGTACTGACGCTCCGGCTCGGGCCCAAGGACTTCTGCGTCACGGCGCTCCCGCTCGCCCACATATTCGGCTTCGACGTGAACGTCATCGGCGGGTTCCTCTCCGGCGCCTCTGGAATGCTCCAGAGGTATTTCGACCCGGTGAAGACGTTCGAGTACCTCGAGAAGTACAAGGCTACGCTTTACACCGGCGTCCCGGCGATGTACAACCTGATGCTCCAGTTCGAGCCCGAGAAGTACGACCTGTCCAACATGCGGTACTGGATAGCGGGCGCCGACGCGATGCCCGAGGACCAGAAGAAGCAGTTCGAGTCGTTCGGCGGCAAGTTCATCGAGGGGTACGGGATGGTCGAGACCGCCGCCCTTATCTCGGTCAACCTGCCTTTCCTCAAGAAGGCGGGGACGGTGGGCCGGCCCATCCCCGGGGTCCGGGTGAGAGTCATGGACGAAGCCGGCAAGAAGATGCCCGCGGGCGAGGTCGGCGAGTTCGTGGTCAAGGGGCCGAGCGTCATGAAAGGCTACTGGGGCGACGAGCAGCGCACCGCCGAGACGTTCAAGTACGGGTGGCTGCACACCGGCGACATGGGTTTCAAGGACCGCCTGGGGTTCCTCCACTTCGTTGACCGGGAGAAGGACGTCATAAAGGTCGGGGGCTACTCGGTGTTCTCCCGGGAGGTCGAGGAGGAGATACTCCAGAACCCGAAGGTCCAGGAGGTCGCCCTGGTCGGCGTTCCGCATCCTACCAAGAAAGAGGTGCCTGTCGCCGTCATCCAGCTCATCCCCGGGCAGACCGCGACGGAGGAGGAGCTGCTGGAATGGTGCAAGGAGCGCATCGCTGGCTATAAGTCACCTCGTGTGGTAAAGATTGTCGACGAGATGCCGATGACGATGACCCTGAAAGTGTTGAAAAGGGAGCTGCGCGACCAGCTTGTGAAGGAAGGTATCTTCCAGGACGACGGCTCCAAGTGAAAGGGGGAAGAAGCCTATGTTGTCTTTCGAACTGAGCGAAGAACAGGCGATGGTCAAGGAGACCATTGCCGGCTTCGCCACCGACCAGATCGAGCCGGTGATGAGAGAGCTCGACGAGTCCGGCGAGATGGCGCCGGACCTGGTGAAGACTGGGTGGGAGCTCGAGATCATCGCCTCATCCGTCCCCGAGGAGTTCGGGGGGTTCGGTGAGGGGCCGTCCGCGCTGACAGGGGTCATCGCTTACGAGGAGCTCGCGCATGGAGACCTTTCCACGGCGCTGCACATCTGCTCCCCCACCGTCGCGGCCTACAGCATCCTGCTCGAGGGCACCGACGAGCAGAAGAACGCGCTGCTGCCCGCAGCCTGCGGCGAGGAGTTCAAGGCCTCGGCAGCCGCGCTCATTGAGCCGCGCTACTCCTACTGCCCGTCGATGCTCGCCACCAGGGCGGTGCGCGACGGCGAGGAGTACGTGCTGACCGGCCAGAAGTGCCTGGTGCCGCTGGCCGCTGAGTCCGACAACCTGCTGGTGTTCGCAGCGACCGACCCGGGCGCGGGTTTCGCCGGGGTCGACGCCTTCATAGTGCCGCGCGGCACCAAGGACATGGTCATCGGGGATAGGGAGAAGAACATGGGCCTCAAGGCCCTGGCGACCTACCCGGTCACGTTCAACGGCACGCGGGTGCCGCTCGAGGCCAAGGTCGGAGGCAGCAAGGGCATCGACTACCTCAACCTCCTCTCGCGCTCGCGCCTCGCGCTCGCCGCCACGGCGGTCGGGATGATGAAGCGCGCGGCCGAGCACTCCCGGGACTACGCGAAAGAGCGCGTCGCGTTCGGCGAGCCCATCGGGTCGCGCCAGGCGATAGCGTTCATGGTAGCCGAGATGTTCATGGAGACCGACGCCGCCAGGATGCTCGTGTGGGAGGCGGCCTGGAAGTGCGACCGGGGCGAGGACTTCGCGAACGACGCCGCCATGGCCAAGAACTACGCCGCCGAGAAGTGCATGAAGGTCTGCGACGGCTCGGTGCAGGTGATGGGCGGCCACGGATACGTAAGAGACAACATGCCGGAACTCTGGTTCCGCAACGCCCGGGCGTTCACCACGCTCGAGGGCATGGTAATGGTTTAGGGGGTGGACCAGATGATAGATTTTGAACTCTCGCCGAAGATAAAGGGAACCCAGAAGCTCTTGAGGGGGTTCGCCGAGCAGGCGATGCGCCCCCTGGCCCGCAAGTACGACGAGGAAGAGCACGAGAAGCCCACGGACCTCATCAACATGGTCCACGGGTTCATGAAGGGCGGGGTCGGCGGCTCGATGAGCGGCGGCGGAGAGAAGAAGGAGGAGGGCGGGGAGAAGAGGCGCCGCGAGGCCAACCTCACCACCTCCGTGACTGTCGAGGAGATATTCTGGGGAGACGCCGGGATAGGGCTCGCGTTCCCCGGGCAGGGCCTCGGCGGCGCCGCGGTGCAGGCCACCGGAACGCCCGAGCAGAAGGAGAAGTTCCTCGCCCGGTTCACGGGCGACAAGCCGGTGTGGGGCGCGATGGCCATCACCGAGCCGGAGGCCGGCAGCGACACAGCCAGCCTCCGCACGACCGCGGTCAAGGACGGGGACGAGTGGGTCCTGAACGGCGAAAAGATCTTCGTCACCAGCGGCAAGAGCGCGCTGGAGGACTCCGAGGGCTTCGTGGTGGTCTGGGCGACGGTCGACCCGAAGGCCGGCAGGGCCGGCATAAAGCCGTTCATCGTGGAGCACGGCGCCCCCGGCATGCAGATAACCAAGATAGAGGACAAGCTCGGCATCCGCTGCTCGGACACGGTGTCGCTGTCCTTCATGGACTGCCGCATACCGGCGGACAATATCCTCGGCAGCGCCGAGGTGGTCGACCCGGCGAAGGCCGGCGAGAAGGGCTTCAAGGGTGTCATGGCGACGTTCGACGCCACCAGGCCCCTGGTCGCCGCGATGTCGCTCGGTGTCGGGAGGGCGGCGCTCGACTTCCTCAAGAATACCCTCGCCGACGAGGGCCTGGAGGTGCGCTACGCGATATCGCCCAACCGCATGACCGCCATCGAGCGCGACATCACCGAGATGGAGGCCAACCTCAAGGCGGCGCGCCTGCTCACGTGGCGCGCGGTGTGGATGCTCGACAGCGGACTGCGCAACAGCCTCGAGGCGTCGATGGCCAAGGCCAAGGCGGGCCTCGCGGTCACCCAGATAACGCAGAAGTGCGTCGAGCTGATGGGGCCCCTCGGGTACTCGCGCGACATGCTGCTCGAGAAGTGGATGCGCGACGCCAAGATAAACGACATCTTCGAGGGCACCGGGCAGATCCAGACGCTCATCATAGCGAGGAACGTGCTCGGATTCGGCAGAGACAAGCTGCGGTAAGGATCCGATCCGGGATCAATGGAAGGGCGCGCGAAAGCGCGCCCTTTCCTTATTCATTCTCTGCGTGCCAGACCGGTTCCCTCACTGCGAAATGAGATCATCCAAGGGATCGGGCCTGGCACCAGTCAATCTCTGAATATCTCCAGCGGGGCGCCCGGGAGGTCCTCGGGGGATACGGAGGTGCCGGTCTCGGCCACCTCCCACGTGCCTCCCTCCCCCATCCGCAGGTATACGCCGAAGCCCACGGCCTCCTCGTCGGGCACGTCGGCCTCCTGAACCAGGACGTGCGCCCACCCGTCGGCAACACTGACCTTGTCAGCGTGGAAGACCGACCCGGGATTGGCGTCCTCCGCGTGGCGCAGCGCCTCGAGGGCGGCGCACTTCTGGTCGGGGGTCATATCCTCGCAGCCGCTGATGGACTCCTGCTGCTTCTCGGTGAGCTCGACTGTGGGCGAGCTCTGGGCGGCTGAAGCCGGCGCGCTCTCGCCGGAAGCGATTTTGGCCATGCCGCAGCCCGCGAGGGCGACCGCCGCCATGAGCGTAAGGACTATCGGGACGAACAGGACTCTTATCTTGATAGCTGACCTACCTGTGTTCACCTCGTCAATTGCCGGCTCCGGGCCGACCGCCCAATTATACCAGTTGGGTGTCGGACATTTGCATAACACAGTCAACAACAGTAATCCGAAGGCTCATCCTCAACGAAAAGCGCTCCTTTTCATGCTCTCTGAACCGCCGGGCCAGTTATTCATGTTGCTTGTGTTGCTTATCTTAAAGATAGATGCCTTCCGTTACGCAAATGTCCGACACCAACGCGACCGAGAATCATTCGGCGCGTCCACCAAGGGGCTTTCACATATAATGTCGGGCAGGCGGGCAAAGGAGTGGGAACCCCCGACTTTGGAAAACAGACCTGACCCTGGAACTGAAGTGATAGACGAGGAGACCGCGCGGGTCCTGCTCGCGAGGCCCGAGAGAATAACACGGCTGGACGCAGGCCTGCTCGAAAGGCTGTCCGGGCTTGCATCCGGAGCCAGGACGGCGCTGGTGGAGATAGCGGGGCGTGACAGCGTCGCCGCCGCGGTGGCCGCGGCGCGCTCCGGGGAATTCGACGTGCTCGTGCCGACGCTGGTCTATACCGGCACCGAGTTCGGAGACTGGGAGCAGGTCCTCGGCAACGCGGCCTCGCTGCCCGGGCGGCTCGAGGGCCTGCCCGGGGTGGCGACCGCCGGGGAGATGGTGGTCCTGGGTTCTCCCGCCTGGTGGCACGCGTCGGCCGGCAGGTTCTCGGGCGAGCTCTCCTCCAGGTACGGGTTCAACCCGACCTGCATCGCGTGCCACATGTACCTGCACTCGGCCAGGCTGCCCCTGGCCTCCCGCATTGGAGCCCGGGCCATCATCTCCGGGGAGCGCCTGTCCCACGACAGGCTCGTGAAGCTGAACCAGCTCGAGCCGGCGCTCGAGGCTTACAGGCGGGTGGCCGCCTCACGCGGCGTCACGCTGCTGATGCCGCTCGAGCGTGTCGAGAGCGGCCTCGAGGTTGCCGAGCTGACCGCGGGCTGGCCGGATTCGGGAGGGCAGATGTCCTGTGTGCTCGAGTCCAGCTACCGCGGTACGGATGGGGAGGTTCGGTGTGACGAGGGTGCCATCCGGGCCTACCTGGAGGAGTTCCTTGTGCCTTTCACCTCGCGGGTCCTGGATGCTTTCGCAGGCGGGAACAGCGCGCCCGACTACCTGGCGATCGCCGGGGATGTCATCACGAGAAGGAGCAGCGGTTGAAAGCTGCATTGATAGTGCTCGACGGCCTGGCCGACCGCCCGCAGGGGGCGCTGGGCGGGCGGACGCCCCTCCAGGCCGCGGCCACCCCTAACCTCGACCTGCTGGCCTCGGCCGGGGCCTGCGGGCAGATGTACCCTGTCGCGCCGGGGATATGCCCCTCGAGCGAACAGGCACACTGGCGCATGCTCGGCTATGGGCCGCACGAGTTCCCGGGCAGGGCTTCCGTGGAGGCGCTCGGCGCCGGCTTCAACATAACCGGGGACGAGGTGGCGTTCAGGATCAACCTCGCTACCACCATGGTCGACGAGGGTGAGCGCTACGTCCAGATAGCCCCCGCGTACCTGCCCGAGGAGCAGGCGGCCCGGGTGGCGAACAGCCTCGCCGCCTACAGGGGCGAGAGCTTCGAAACGCGGCTCCTGCACATCGGCGGGCCGTTCATGGTGCTGGTCCTCTCGCCGGGGGCCTCGGCGATGGTAACGGATTCAGACCCGCTGTTCTACCGGATGCCCATCCCGCGCATCGTCCCCCTTGACGGGGCCGGTGAGGCCGCTGCCAGGACCGCGGCCGAGCTGGAGCGGTTTTCGAGCTGGGCCTCGGGGGTGCTCGCGGACCACCCGGTCAACGCGGGCAGGGACTCAGAAGGACAGCCCGCCATAGACCACGTGCTCGTGAAGTGGGCCTCGACGAGACCGGCGGCGCCGGGTTTCTCGGAGGAGTGGGGCTTCCGGGGGGTGTCCGTCGCCTCCGGGATCTTCTACGGGGGCCTGGCCCGGCTGCTCGGGATGGAGTTCCACGACATCGCCGAGCAGGACCCCGGTGAGGACCTGTACTGCAAGCTCCGCGACGCGAGGGAAGCCCTCGACGGCGGCTTCGACTTTGCCTTCGTCCACTCGAAGGCGGCGGACGAGGCATCGCACACCGGGCGCCCGGCGCGAAAGGTGCGCACGATCGAGGAGCTGGACCTCGCCATGACCGCGGTCGCGGATTCGTTCGCCGGCGACCCCGAGGTCTTTACCATCATCACGTGCGACCACACCTCACCCTCGGGAGGCACCGACGAGGTCATCCACTCAGGCGAATCCGTACCTGTGCTCGCGCTGGGCCGCAACGTAAGGGTCGATTCCGTGTGCTCGTTCGACGAGGTCTGTGTCGCGGCCGGTTCTCTCGGGACCATCAGGGGGGACGACATCATGCCGCTGGTGCTCGACTTCACGGACCGTGCCCGGTTCGGGCTGTCTCGCCTCCACCCCTCCGACCGCCCCTACCGCTAATAATCAGGGGCCACGTCTGATCTTACGAGGAGGCCCGGCGGCTTTGGATTCGGATTGCACGTTGATAAAAATAGACGTGACCCCAAATTATTACAAGAGGTTGAATTCTTCGGCCGAGGGGTCTATATTGGACAACCAGCGGAAACATAGCGGCGCTGGCGCGAGGAGATATTTGGGGTGGTCGGAAAAGCCCCCGGAACCCGGGGGCTTTTTGACGCCCAGGCGCCGCTGGATTGTTTAAGCCCCTGAAGGTAGTATCTGCCTGTCTCAGGAACCGAATGGAGCTCGTTTGAAAGCCGTACTCATCTCGGACAATGCGGCCCTCGGGGTGATGGAGGTAAGACCGGAGCCCGCGTGGCGGGTCAAGCTCGCCGGACTCCGCAACAAGGACCTGCTGGCCCCCGATTACGGGGCGATGCACGTGGCCGCCTACCTCAAGGCCGCCGGGCATAAGGTGGACGTGGTGAACGTCGTCGCGGACGTCCATGACAGCGTAGAGCTCTTCCGCGAGCCGAACACCGACCCCGACGAGCTCTCCGGCTCCCGCATCTCCGAGCCGTGGGCCGCCGAGGCCGCGAGGAAGAACCTCTTCTCTTCGCTGGAGCGCCTCGAGCCGCGGGTCATCCTGGTCACCCTTTCCATCTACAACCTGGCGCTCTACACCCGCAGGCTGCTTGGTGAGATACGCGCCGCATGCCCGGACGCGCTCATCGTGACGGGCGGAATCTACTCGACCCTTCACGCCGGGGAGATACTGGCGGACGGCAACGCCGACGTAGTCATCAGGGGCGAGGGAGAGCTGACCGCGGGCGAGCTGTTCGAGCGCCTGGACTCGGGGGAAAGCCCCGCGGGCGTCGCAGGCCTCAGCTTCCTTCAGGACGGGCGCCCCGTCCACAACCCGGCACGTCCTCCGATATCCGACCTCGACATGCTCCCCCACCCCTACACGGTGGCAGACGAGTTCAGGATAGGCGCCAGGTTCGAGATGCTCTCGGAGCTCCTCCCCCACGGAGACTGGATCCCGGGCGCGGGGTTCCTCACATCCCGCGGCTGCCCCGAGCGCTGCACGTTCTGTCTGGACCCGGCGCTCAACAACGGGCGTACCCGCTTCCATTCTCCTGAGTACGTGCGCCGGGTGCTCGAGTTCTGCTCGGAGAACTTCACGAGCGAGGCGGGCTCGTTCTTTTTCGGCGACGCGACCTTTACCATGAACCACAAGAGGCTGATGAAGATACTGGGCCTGCTCGACGGGCTCCCCTATACCTACCAGATCCAGACGCGCGCGGACTACCTGGACGGCACTACCATCAAGGAGCTCGCCGGGCGCGGCTTCACCACCGTGGCCATCGGCGCCGAGAGCTTCAACGAGGAGATACTGAACAGGGTCGCCCGCAAGCGGCTGGCGGTCTCGGATGTGATCGAAAGCGCACGCGCCGTTCGCGAGGCCGGGATGCACCCTGTGCTGACGTTCATAATCGGGCTTCCGGGCGAGACGAGGGCGAGCGTCTGGAGGACGGTCGATATTCTGCGAGAGAACGGGCTGGACACCGCGACGTTCTTCCCGCTTGTCGTCTTCAGGGGGACAGAGCTGTTCGAGCAGTTCCGCGAGCGCGTGCCCGAGGCCGACCGCGAGGCCCTTCGCCTCAATCCCTGGAGCGAGGAGTTCCTCTTCGCGAGCGACGAGTTCCCCACAGGCAAGGAGTTGACCGGCTTCACCCAGGAGGTCAACGACGCCTTCTTTAACTCCTAGTGCGGATGCGGACGCGTCGGTAAGCAGAGGCGAGAGGGCTGTAGAGCTTGCCGGCGACCGTGCCGCCGCGGAGCTTCTCCAAGAGGTCTGGGGCGCCCTCGAACTCCTCCATCTCGACGTGGGCGGCCCCGAGGTGGGTGGGCTCGTGGGAGTCGCTCCCCGCTCCCGCGGGGAAGTCGTGGCCTCTCAGGAAACGCCGCGCGAGGACGTTCGCCCCGGGGAAGCGCGGCTTGCCGTTGAACGCCTCGATGATGTCTATCATGCCGGTGAGCTCCTCGAGCTCGCGGGTGTTGAGCCTCTTGAGCTTCAGGATGTCGAACGGGTGCGGCACGTAGACGAACCCGCCCTGGGAGCGGATCGACTGCATGGTCTCGAGCGGGGTGAGGCCCTTCGGCACGTGCTCGGAGAGGAACAGCCCGCATATCTCCCCGCCGCTCGTGCGCACCTCCTCGCCGATGAGCACCCTCGGCGCCCACTCCCCGCGCGCCAGACGCTCGCGCGACAGCGCGGAGAACTCGAAGGCGCCCTCGATGACGTCGTGGTCCATGACCGCGACGGCGTCAACCTTCCTCTTTCCGCACCATTCGACCAGCATGTCAAACGTTATCACCGAGTCGGGAGAGTGGACCGTGTGGACGTGGAAATCAACGTTTATGATCTCGAGCACCTCTCGCGATTGTCCGGTCGAGCTGTTGCTTGTGTTGCTCGTGTTGCTAACGGAACGAAAATGGTCTGACCCTAAACGTTCACGCCGCAGTGGGTCAAGAGCGAGCGCCAGACCACCAGGCCGTCCTCGGAGCCCATCTCGGCCTCGGACGCCCTCTCCGGGTGCGGCATCATCCCGAGCACGTTGCCCTCGATACTGCAGACGCCCGCGATGGCCTCGGTCGCCCCGTTCGGATTGAACTCGGGAAGGACGCTGCCCTCGGGAGAGCAGTAGCGGAACACCACCTGGCCGTGCCTCTTCATCTCCTCGAGCTGCATGGTGTCCACCTGGTAGTTGCCCTCGTTGTGCGCGATGGGCGCGCTCAGCACCTGTCCAACCGAGGCGGAAGAGGTCCACGGCGTGCTGGAGGTCTCGACCCTGATGTCAACGAAACGGCAGATGAACTTGAGGCCGGTGTTCCGCATCATGGCCCCCGGGAGCAGGCCCGCCTCTAGCAGTATCTGGAAGCCGTTGCAGATGCCGATGACGTAGCCGCCGGCATTCGCGAACCTCTCGATGGCGCCCATCACCGGCGAGAACCGAGCCACCGCCCCGGTGCGCAGGTAGTCTCCGTAGGAGAACCCGCCTGGCAGAACGAGGCAGTCGTACCCGGAGACGTCGGTGTCCCCGTGCCAGACGTAGGAGACCTGCTGGCCCAGCACGTGCTCGAGCACGTAGAAGCAGTCGTGGTCGCAGTTGGAGCCGGGAAAGACTACTACCCCGAACCTCATCAGACCTCGACCTCCATCCGGTAGTCCTCGATTATCGGATTGGCCAGGAGCTTCTCGCTCATCTCGCCGAGCCTCGACTCGAGCTTGCCCTTGTCCTCACCGTCGAGCTCGAGCTCCATGTACTTGCCGACCCTGAGGTCCGCTACCTCGTCGTACCCGAGCGATTTAAGCGCCCGCAGCACGGTCTTTCCCTGCGGGTCCGAAATGCCTTCCTTGAGAGTTATGTACACCCTGGCCCTGGCCAACTTGCGTCCCCTTTCGCTCTTACTCTACGGCTCTACCCTGAGCGCCTCCAGGCGCTCGAATATGACGCCCGACCGGGCGAGCGCGGCCCCGACGTCGAAGCACGCCCGCACCTCGTCGGCGGAGAGGTACTGCCCGACCTCCTCGTCGCCCAGCAGGTTTTCGAGGAACTCCCCTTCCTGGTGGACGGCCTTCATCGCGTTTCGCTGGACCATCTTGTAGGCGTCCTGCCTTGTAGTGCCCTTGTCGACGAGCGCGAGCAGGACTTTCTCGGAGAAGATGAGCCCCCGGGTCAAACCCATGTTCTGTTCCATCTTCCACGGGTAGACCATCAATCCCTCCAGCACCTCGGTGAATTTGTGGCTGATGTAGTCGAGGAGGATGGTGCTGTCCGGGATTATGACCCTCTCGGCTGAGGAATGGCTTATGTCGCGCTCGTGCCAGAGCGCCATGTTCTGCAGTGCGACCGACGCGTTGCCCCGTATGACCCGCGCCAGCCCGCACACCCGCTCGCATATTATCGGGTTGCGCTTGTGGGGCATGGCGGAGGACCCGGTCTGGCCCTCGCGGAACGGCTCCTCGGCCTCCATCACCTCGGTGCGCTGCAGTCCCCTTATCTCGGTCGCGAACTTCTCGAGCGAGGAGGCCGCGACCGCCAGCGCGCACGAGTACTCGGCGTGCCTGTCGCGCTGCAGCACCTGGGAGGAGGCCTCGGCCGGCGTGAGGCCGAGCTGCTCGCAGACGTACTTCTCGACGAACGGGTCGACGCTTTCGTACATGCCGACCGCGCCCGATATCTGTCCGTAGCTGATGACCTCCTTCGCCCGGAGCAGGCGGTCGAGGTTTCGCCTGGTCTCGAACGCCCACACCGCGAGCTTGGCCCCGAACGTGATGGGCTCGGCGTGTACGCCGTGGCTGCGCCCTATCATGGGGGTGTCGCGGAACTCGAGCGCCCTGCGCTTGATGACCCCGAGCAGGTTGCTGGTGTCCTCGATGAGGATGTCGGCGGCGTCGCGCATCTGGATGGCGAGCCCCGTGTCGAGTACGTCCGAGGAGGTCATGCCCATGTGCAGCCACCTCGCGGCCGGGCCGATGTTCTCGGCCAGGTTGTCGAGGAACGCCACCACGTCGTGCCGGGTGCGGGCCTCTATCTCCTTGACCCGGTCTACGTCGAAGCGCGCCTTCTTCTTTATCTCTTCGACGTCCATTGCCGGGACGAGCCCCAGCTCGCTCATCGCCTCGCACGCGAGCACCTCGACCTGGAGCCACGCCTGCATCTTGGACTCCTCGGTCCAGATCCCGCTCATCTCCGGAAGGCTGTACCTCTCGATCATTTCCCAGACCCCTCCGCTAGCTCCTGCCGGTACTCCGCGAGCTTCTGCCGGACCGCATCGTCATCGAGCGCCAGTATCCGCGCGGCGAGAACGGCGGCGTTCTTTGCACCGTTCACCGCGACCGCAGCGACCGGTATGCCAGTCGGCATCTGCACTATCGAGAAGAGGGCGTCGATGCCCCCGGGCATCCCGGAGTCGAGAGGGACCCCTATGACCGGGAGGTCCGTATAGGACGCGACCACCCCGGGGAGCGCGGCGCTCATACCGGCGCCCGCGATTATGACACGCGCCCCGGCGGAGGCCGCCTCGTCGACGAGCTGCTTCACCTTCTCGGGGTTCCGGTGCGCCGAGGCCACCTCGAGAGCGCTCGCGACCCCGAACCTGCCCAGCATCTCACGGCACTGCTCCATGGCGGGGAGGTCGCTCTCGCTCCCCGTGATTATCAAGACCTGTACCGGTTCCATCAGAGGCCAGCCTCCCCTTTCACGCCATCGCGCGGTGACCTATGTCCGTCCTGTAGTGCATCCCCTCGAAGCTGATCATCTCGACGGCCTGGTAGGCCAGGCCCCTGGCCTCGGCGAAGTCGGAGCCGAGCGCAACAACGTTCAGGACCCTGCCTCCCGCGGTAACTACCTTGCCGTCCTCGAGCCGGGTGCCGGCGTGGAACACCTCGACCTTGGGGTCGGAGGAGGCCGCCTTCAGCCCGGTTATCGGGAAGCCGGTGGTATAGGAGCCGGGGTATCCGCCCGACGCTATCACCACGCACACGCAGTAGTCGGGCGTCCATTCCATCTCGAGTGAGCCCACGGTCCCATCGATGGTCGCGAGCAGGCCCGGTACCAGGTCGCTTTCGAGCCTGGGGAGAACGACCTGGGTCTCGGGGTCTCCGAACCTGACGTTGAACTCGAGCACCTTCGGACCCGAGTCTGTGAGCATCAGTCCCCCGTAGAGCACCCCCCGGTACGGGATGCCCTCGGCGGCCATCGCATCCACGGTCGCCTTCATGGCGATGCTGTGGATGTGATCCTCGGTCCCGGGGTCGAGGAGCGGCACCGGCGAGTAGGCGCCCATTCCCCCGGTGTTGGGACCCTCGTCGTTGTCGTAGGCGCGCTTGTGGTCCTGCGAGGGGACCATGTGTGCGACATCCTTTCCGTCGGAGAGCGAGAGGATGGAGACCTCGGGCCCCTCCATGAACTCCTCTACCAGCACACGGCACCCGGCGTCTCCGAAGACCTCGTCCACCATGCACTGCTTGAGCGCGTCGAGCGCGGCCTGTGTGTCGGGTGCGATTATGACTCCCTTGCCCGCGGCCAGACCATCGGCCTTCACCACGAGCGGCGCCGGGATGCTCAGCACGTGGGCCTTTGCCTCGTCGTAGTTGTCGAACTGCAGGGCGCGGCCAGTCGGTATGCCGTATCTCTCGAAGAGCGTCTTGGCGAAGCCCTTGCTGCCTTCAAGGCGGGCGGCGCTGCCGGAGGGGCCGAACACCTTGAGGTTGCGCGACTCGAACTCGTCGACTATCCCGGACACGAGCGGGGCCTCCGGCCCGACCACTGTCAGGTCGACGCCGCGCTCGGCCGCGATGTCAGCAACCGCGGCCGGGTCGCTCACCCCGGCCTTCACGCACTCGCCCATCTGCTCCATGCCGCCGTTACCCGGGACAAACACGATGTCGCCGACCAGCGGGCTCTGCGAGATCTTCCATGCCAGGGTGTGCTCCCTGCCCCCGCTGCCGACGATCATCACCTTCATCGCTATCTCCTGCGCTCCTCGAGTTACCGGGGCTCCAGCCCCGTCCGCCGACCGGAGGTCGGCGCTACGGCCCATGCCGACCGGAGGTCGGCGCTACGTTCAACCGTTGTTGGCGGGAGGCTCGAAATCTTCCCTGTAGAGGTAGGGCCCCTCCTCGATGCGGGGCTCGAACCCCTCCGGCGTCCATATTGTCTGGGTGCGCTTGGGGCCCACCGAGATTATCTCCGCCGGGACGCCAGCGGCCTGCTCGACGAACTCCACGTACCTGCGGGCCTCCTCCGGGAGGTCGGCGCGCTCGGTTATGCCGGTAATGTCGGAGCCCCACCCCGGGAGCTCGAGGTACTCCGGCTCGCACTTGTGGAATATGGTCTGGTGCGGCGGGAAGTCGTGGTAGACCTTGCCCTGGTACGAGTAGCCCACGCAGACCTTGAGGCGGTCGAACGCCGAGAGCACGTCGAGCTTGGTGAGCGCGATAGCGGTCATGCTGTTGACCCTCACCGCGTAGCGCAGGAGCACTATGTCGAGCCACCCGCAGCGGCGCTTGCGCCCGGTGGTGGTGCCGAACTCGACCCCCATCTTGCCCAGGGTCTCGCCTACCTCGTTGTCCTGCTCGGTCGGGAAAGGCCCGTAGCCGACCCGGGTCGTGTAGGCCTTGGCGACGCCGATTATCTTGTCTATGTGCCTGGGGCCCACCCCGGTGCCGGTGAAGACGCCCCCCACCGTGGGAGACGACGAGGTCACGAACGGGTAGGTGCCGTGGTCGATGTCGAGGAACGTGCCCTGAGCACCCTCGAAGAGGACCTTCTTTCCCTCCTCGAGCGCCTCGTATATGAGCAGCGAGGTGTCCTCTATGTGCGGGGCCAGCCTCTCGGCGTAGCCCATGTACTCGGCCATTATCTCGTCGGCGTCGAACGGCTCCTGGTCGAACGCCTTGACCAGGATGGCGTTCTTGCGCTCGAGGGCCGTCTCGAGCTTGGTGCGGAATATCTTGTCGTCGAGCAGGTCCTGCACGCGCAGGCCCATCCGGTCGGCCTTGTCGGCGTACGCCGGGCCGATGCCCCGGTGCGTCGTGCCGAGCTTGGCGCTGCCGAGGCTCACCTCGCCCAGGCGGTCGAACGCCATGTGGTACGGCATCACCAGGTGGGCGTTGCAGCTAATGCGCAGCTTGCCGCAGTTGATGCCGCGGGCGTGGAGGTTGTCCATCTCCTCGAGGAGGACCTTCGGGTTCACGACGACGCCGTTGCCGATGACCGTGGTTATGTGCGGGTAGAGGATGCCCGAGGGCATGAGGTGCAGCTTGAACTCGTCGTCGCCGCAGACCACGGTATGGCCCGCGTTGTTGCCCCCGGCGTAGCGGACCACAAAATCCATGCGGTCTGCCATCAGGTCTGTTATCTTGCCCTTGCCCTCGTCGCCCCACTGGGCGCCCAGCACTACCTTGCCCGGCAAACGAATCACCCGCTCAGTATCGAACCGCTTTACAGCCACCTACTATATCACGGGGGGACCGCCGGGAAAGGGCGTTTCTACGAGTTCTTCTTCTCGCGTTTGAGGATGGACTCGGCGGCCAGGAATCCGGACGCGGAGGCCTGCACGAGGCCCCGGGTGATGCCCACCCCGTCGCCCGCGCCGAACATGTTACGGACCTCGCTCTCGAGGCCCGAGGTCACCTTGAGGCGGGAGCTGTAGAACTTGACCTCGATCCCGTAGAGCAGGGTGTTGCGCGAGAAAACTCCGGGCGTCAGCGTGTCGAGCGCGGAGAGCATCTCCAGTATGTCGGAGAGGTACCTGAACGGCAGGACCAGGCTCAGGTCGCCGGGCGTGGCCTCCGTGAGCGTGGGCTTGACGGTGCTCCGGGCGATGCGCTTGGGGTTGGAGCGGCGTCCCACCAGGAGGTCGCCCACCCGCTGGACCAGGATGCCGTCTCCCAGGAGGTTCGCGAGCCTCGCGATGTACTTGCCGTAGGCGATGGGCTCGCGGAACGGCTCGGTGAAGCGCTTGTCCACCAGCAGGGCGAAGTTGGTGTTCTCAGTCTTGGCCTCGGCGAAGGAGTGGCCGTTCACCGTGAGGACCTCGTCGTAGTACTCCTTGATCACCTCGCCGTTCGGGTTCATGCAGAACGTGCGGACGCGATCCTCCGACGCCTTGGAGAAGTACACGAGCTTGGGCTCGTAGAGGGCGTCGGTGAGCGGGGCCATCACGACGGCAGGCACCTCGACGCGCACCCCGATGTCGACCATGTTGCTGTTCCGGGAGAGGCCCATCGCCTCGGCGGTCTCGTCGAACCACTCAGCGCCGCTGCGGCCCGGCGCGACCACCAGGTACCGGCAGTCGAAGCGCTGGCCGGAGTCGGTGGTGATCCCGGCGACCGCGCCGTCCTTCACGCGGATGCGCTCGACCCGGGTCTTCATCATGATGTCGCAGCGGCCCTCCAGCTCCTGCTGCATGGCGGAGAGCACCTTCGGGCAGAACTCGGTGCCCATGTGGCGTACGCGGGCTGGGACCAGAAGGAGGTCGGCCTTGACGGCCTCGCGCGCTATCTCGCTCGTCTTCTCCTCGTCGTCGCCGAACGTCCGCGCGGGCGCGCCGAACTCGATGTAGGTCTGGTCGACCTTCTCGATGAGCGCGTCCGCCTTCTTGCGCGAGACGTACTCGGCCAGCCAGCCGCCGATGTCGCTCGAGAGCGTGAGCTTGCCGTCGCTGAAGGCCCCGGCGCCGCCCCACCCGCTCATCGTCGCGCACGGCTGGCACCTGCGGCACTGCCCCTCCGGGGAGGGGCATTTCCTCTTCTTGAGCCCCTCACCCTTGTCCACGATGAGGACCTTGAGGTCCGAGCCCCGGGTGAGCCCCAGCGCGCAGAAGATGCCGGCCGGCCCGGCTCCTATGATTATCACGTCGTACTTCTTCGCCATCTCAGGTCTTTCGTCCAGTCACCAATACTCTTATCGTCCCCGGCCAGCCAGCAGTGTAACGCAACAACGGGGTCAGGTCACTTTGTTGCGTTTTCCAGATCGCATATACGAGGCTGGAAGAAAACGCAACAAAGTGACCTGACCCCGTTGTGCACTTCTAGCGGCGCTTGCGGATGACGAGGCTCGCGGGCGGCCTCGTGGATAGCGCGACCTGCTTCTTGAGGCCCTGCATCTGCTCCATCAGGCGTACGTGCGCCTCCGCAACCTCGGCCTCCATCGCCGAGACGCGCTCGCGGAGCGAGCTTATCTCGTCCTCCATCTCGAGGACCATGCGTACACCAGAGAGGTTGAGCCCCTCACTCTGGGTGAGCTCCTGGATGCGCCTGAGCCTCTCGATGTCCTCGTCGGAGTACCGCCGCCTGTTCTTGGGGGTGCGCTCCGGGCTGAGGAGCCCCTTGCGCTCGTACATCCTGAGCGTCTGCGGGTGCACCTCGGCGAGCCTCGCGGCCACGCTTATTATGTAGAGTCCCTGTTTCTGGTCCTTCTCCATCTATCTTCACCTCGCAACAAGGGGTCAGGTCACTTTGTTGCATTTACCACCAACTGCTGAATCAGGCTCTCTGAAATGCAACAAAGTGACCTGACCCCGATGTTGCATTTCAGCCGAGGAAGGAGCGTACGTCCTTGCGCTCGACCTCCTCCAGCTTCTCGATGGCCTCGCGTTCCTTCTTGTCGAGCTTCTCCGGGACCACGACCTTCGCGGTCACTATCATGTCGCCGTGGCCTTTGCCCTTGAGCTTCGGGGCCCCCTTGCCCCGCAGGCGGAACTTCCTCCCGCTCTGGGTCCCGGCCGGTATCTTGAGCTTTACCTTGCCGTCAACAGTCGGTATCTCCACCTGGGTGCCGAGCGCCGCCTCCGAGAACGTGAGCGGCAGGTCCATGGTGACGTTGGCTCCGCTTCTGCCCAGGTACGGGTGCTTCTCGACCTTCGCCACCACGTACAGGTCGCCCGAAGGACCGTCGCCCCTGCCGGGCTCGCCCTTTCCCCTGAACTTGATCTTCTGTCCGTCGACGACCCCCGGCGGGATGCGCACCCTGGTCTTTTTCGGCTTGCGCTGGAACCCGGCCCCCTGGCAGGTCGGGCACGGGTTCTGGATTATGGTGCCCCGCCCGGCGCACGTGGGGCACGGCCTGGATAGGCCGAACATGCCCTGGCTCTCCGCGACGGAGCCGCGACCGCCGCATGTAGGACAGGTATCAGGCAGTGTGCCCGGCGCGGACCCGAGCCCGCTGCACGTCGGACAGGCCGCGTTGCGGTCCATCGTTATCGGCACCTCGGCGCCCTTCAGCGCGTCGTCGAACGACATGTTGACAGTGACCTCGTAGTCGTTGCCGCGCTGGCCCCTCCGGCCGCCGCGCTGGGCCCTCTGGCCGCCCATGCCGCCGCCGAACAGGTTGAATATGTCCCCGAGGTCTCCCAGGTCTCCGGAGTAGGTGAACCCCTGGCCGCCGCCGAAGTTGAACCCCCCGAAGTCGGACGGGCCGTAGGCCCCCCCGCCCGGGCCGTAGGCGCCTGACTCGGCGAACAGCCTCCCGGAGTCGTAGTCGGCCTTCTTCTTTTCGTCGCTCAGGACCTCGTAGGCCTCGCCGATCTCCTTGAACTTCTCTTCGGCTTCCTTGTTGCCCTGGTTCTTGTCCGGGTGGTACTCGTGCGCGAGCTTGCGGTACGCCTTCTTGATGTCGTCCTTGCTCGAGTCTTTCGAGACCCCGAGTGTCTTGTAGTAGTCCTTACCGTTCAAATGCCCTCACATCCGCTTAAACTGGGGTCAGGCCTGGTTTTTAAAGTCGGATTTAAAAAACCGGCCTGACCCCGGTTTTAACTACTGCTTTACCGGGCAGGAGACCCGCACCATCGCCGGCCTGAGCAGGACCCCGGAGAAGCGGTACCCCTTCTGTATGACGTCGAGGACCGTGTCCTCCGGGCACTCGTCGGTCTCCACCACCATCATCGCCTCGTGGTGCTCCGGGTCGAACGGCTCCCCCGCGGGGTCTATGACCTCGAGGCCCTCCCGCTCGAGCGTCGCGACCATCAGCTCGAGAACCTTCTCGATGCCCTCCTTGAGCCCCGCGGAACCTTTGTCATCAGCGCTGGCGAGCGCCCTCTCCAGGTTGTCGATGACCGGGAGGAGCTTCTTGACCAGGCCCGCCTCGGCCGTCTCCAGGATGTGCGTCTGCTCTTTTATCATGCGCTTGCGGTAGTTGTCGAAGTCCGCCTTGAGCCTCATCAGGCTGTCGAGCAGCTCCGCGTTCCGGGCTGCGAGCCCCTCGGCGTCACCCGGCGCGGGAGCCCCGGCGCCCTCGACCTCTCCGGCCTGAGCGCCCTCGGCGGGATCGGGCATCACCTCGCCCTCCACGACCTCGACCTCGATATCGCCGTTGTCTCTTCCGCTGTCCTTGGCCTTGCTCATCTTGTCACCTTATAGTCACCGGTTACGGTGAGCGGCGGGAGCGAGTCCCGCCGCTGCGCCTGGAACCTCTCGAAGCAGCCGCTCGTCACGGCTACTTCTTCGCTTTCTTGTCTTCGTCGGGCTTGCTCTCGACACTCACAGGTATGCTCTTGGGCTTCTTGGGCTCGGTCTTCGGGATCGTCACCTTGAGCACCCCGTTGTCGTAGCCCGCTTTGACCTTGTCCGCGTCGATGTCCGCCGGCAGGCGCACCGCCCTGGTGAACACTCCGTACGCGCGCTCGACCCGGTGGTAGTTCTCCTCCTGGACCTCTTTCTCGAGCCTGCGCTCGCCCCTGAGGGTGAGGACCCCGTCGTCGACCGATACGTCGATGTTCTCCGCGTCGATGCCGGGAAGCTCGGCCTCGACCACGAACGCGTCTGCGGTCTCGTAAATGTCGACCGCGGGTGCCCAGGTGCCGGTCTCGGCCAGGGACTTCTGCGTACCCTCGCTCCCGAGCCAGCTCCTCCGGAAGAGCCTGTTTAGGTCTTCCTGGGCGCCGAGGAAAGCGTCGAACGGATCCCATCTCACAATCGCCATTTACAATCACTCCCTTCCACTATCTCTATGCGGTTAACACGAACCTGCGTAACCGCGCCTTCAACTCTTCTCGTCGTCCACTACCTCGTAGTCGGCCTCGATGACCTCTTCCTCGGGCCCGAAGTCGCTGCCCGTGGGCTCGTGGGTCGGCCCCGCGCCGCCAGCCGAGGCCTGCGCGTACACCGCCTCGGCGAGCTTGTGCGAAGCCTGTATCAGGGCCTCGACCGAGGACTGTATCCTCGCCACGTCGCTTCCCTTCAGGGCCTCCTTGACGTCGTTGATCGCGGCCTCTATGCGGGAGCGCTCGTCCGCGTCGACCTTGTCGCCCAGCTCTCGCAGGGACTTCTCGGTGGTGTAGACCACCTCGTCGGCCTTGTTGCGGGTCTCAGCCTCCTCGCGGCGCCTGTGGTCCTCGCCCGCGTGCTCCTCGGCGTCGGATGTCATCTTCTTTATCTCTTCCTCGGTCAGGCCGCTGGACGCAGTGATGGTTATCTTCTGCTCGTTGCCCGTGGCCCTGTCCTTGGCGGACACGTTCACTATGCCGTTCGCGTCGATGTCGAACGTCACCTCGACCTGCGGCACGCCCCTCGGCGCGGGCGGGATGCCGACCAGCTGGAACTTGCCCAGGGTCTTGTTGTACTCGGCCATCTCGCGCTCGCCCTGCAGGACGTGGACCTCAACCGAGGTCTGACCGTCTGCCGCGGTGGTGAACGTCTCGCTCTTGCGGGTAGGTATGGTCGTGTTCCGCTCGATGAGCTTGGTGAACACGCCGCCCAACGTCTCGATGCCCAGCGACAGCGGGGTCACGTCGAGGAGCAGGACGTCTTTGACCTCGCCCTTGAGGACGCCGGCCTGTATCGCAGCTCCGACCGCGACGACCTCGTCGGGATTGACGCCCTTGTGGGGCTCCTTGCCTCCGGTCAGCTCGCGGACCTTGTCCTGGATGGCGGGCATGCGCGTGGCGCCGCCCACCAGGATGACGTGCTGGATCTCCTTGGTGTCGAGCCCGGAGTCCTTCAGGGCCTGCTTGAACGGGCCGACGCACTTGTCGACCAGGTCGGCCGTCATCTTGTTGAACTCGGAGCGCGACAGGTTCATGTCCAGGTGCTGCGGGCCATCGGCGGTCGCCGTGATGAACGGCAGGTTGATGTTGGTGGAGGTCGTGGTGGAGAGCTCCATCTTGGCCTTCTCCGCGGCCTCCTTCAGGCGCTGGAGGGCCATCTTGTCAGAGCGCAGGTCGATGCCGGTCTGCGCCTTGAAGCCGTCTGCCATCCAGTCGATTATCCTCTGGTCCCAGTCGTCGCCGCCCAGGTGGGTGTTGCCGCTGGTGGCCTTTACCTCGAACACGCCCGCGCCTATCTCGAGGATGGAGACGTCGAAAGTGCCGCCGCCCAGGTCGAACACCAGGATGGTCTGCTCTTCTTCCTTGTCCAGGCCGTATGCGAGCGCCGCGGCCGTCGGCTCGTTGATGATGCGCAGGACCTCGAGGCCCGCGATCTTGCCGGCGTCCTTGGTCGCCTGCCGCTGGCTGTCGTCGAAGTAGGCCGGGACGGTGATGACCGCCTCGTTGATCTTCTCGCCGAGGTACTCTTCAGCGTCGGACTTGAGCTTCTGGAGTATCATCGCCGAGATCTCAGGGGGCGTGTAGTCGCGGTCGTCGATCTTTATCGTCTCGCGCGTGCCCATCTTCCGCTTGATCGATGTTATCGTGCGCTCGGGGTTGGTGATGGCCTGACGCTTGGCGACCTGGCCGACCAGCCTCTCACCCGTCTTGGAGAAAGCGACAACCGAAGGTGTCGTCCTCCCGCCCTCGGTGTTCGGTATAACCGTGGGCTCACCGCCCTCCAGCACGGCCATGCACGAGTTGGTCGTACCGAGGTCAATGCCGATTACTTTCGCCATTTTGCAACCACTCCTTATACTAGAATCTGTGCTTTACTAAGTTAAGCCTGTGTATATGATATAACTTGAGTCTCCTATTGTCAAGTTTGATATTTCCCCCATTTTCCTTCGTAAATCCACGCCGGGAGACGTGCCATTAACCCCAATTCCACGCCGGGACAGCGATTCCTGCCTCTAGCTCCGACCTCCGCAGCGCCCACCTCAGGTCGGCTCCGCCGCCTTATGTAGTGCCGAACTCCAGGTCGGCTGCGCCTCCCCCACTGAGCTCCTCCCCCGCCGGTCGGGTACAGGCGCCACACCCTTTGAACCCACCTTGCAGTTTGCCGTTGCGCCGGCATTCGATCTGTGCAGTAATTAAGTAGCAGCCAGGTATTTGGCTTGGACTGCTTGACTCTCGGGAATAGCCCCTGCGATTATTTGCGGGTTGATTAACATTCTCAGGAGGTGACACTGTGGGAGAAGCCAGCGACAAGAGACCTACCATCGATGCCGACGAGTGCACCGGTTGTGGTTTGTGCGTGGACGTCTGCGAGCAGGAATGCCTGGACCTCGTCGACGACGTGGCGAGCATCACTAACATGGATGCCTGCATCGGCTGCGGCGACTGCTCCGAGGAGTGCCCCGTCGAAGCCATCACCATGGAATAAACACCTCATAAGCGATCATAGTGGAGGCGGGTCCGTGCCCGCCTTCACCTTTTGTACCAGGAGTTGAGGCCCCGGCATGATGCCTGGATTGCTTCTTACTCGGGAGTTGTTTACAACAGATTACAATTCCATCAGAACGCAACAGAAAGTTACCCTACAATACTCATTTGACAAATCGATCAAGATGTATGATACTTTCGTCGAAAGCGGTACAAGATATGCCGCGGCGTTAAGGAGTGGCATTGGCGAGACGTAAAACGGTTAATCCTTCCGTCAAGAAGTACCGTGAGATGTCCGACAAGGAGCTTGTCAGGGGATCGCGGTCGGGGGACAAAGTCGCCGAGAGCGTTCTCATCAGCCGCTACCAGTACCTCGCCCACGTCAAAGCCCGCTCCTACTTCCTGACCGGCGCCGACCATGAGGACACCGTGCAGGAAGGGATGATCGGGCTCTTCAAGGCGATACGCGACTACAAGGAGGACGAGCTCTGCTCGTTCCGCTCCTTCGCGATACTGTGCATCACCCGCCAGATAATAACAGCGGTCAAGACGCACGCCCGCAAGAAGCACAACCCGCTCTCGAGCTACCAGTCGCTCGACACGCAGGTCCCCGACGAGAACCTGCTCGACAGCCTCGCCTCGCAGAGCATCGGCAACGACAAGTCGGAAGACCCGCTCGACCTCTTCATCTTCGAGGAGGAGCTCGACACCGTCATCGCGATACTGCGCGACAAGCTCTCAGACCTGGAGTGGAGCGTGTTCGTGGAGTACCTCGACGGGAAGAGCTACCAGGAGATAGCCGAGGAGATCGACTGCGAGACCAAGGTCGTCGACAACGCGCTCTGCCGCATCAAGCAGAAGATAAAGCGGGAGTGCGCCCTCTCCGAAGCCGGCTAGATTCCGCGGATCGCGTCAATCGCTTTTTCGAGCTCGATGTCCCGTCCCTCACCGATCGCGATGGCGTTCTCGTACGTCAACGGCACCCGGACGTCGGGCCTGATGCCCCCTTCTCTGTCCACGCACTCCGGGAGGGGCTTCTTGTTCTCGTCGAGGCCGTAGCCGAACGGCCAGGTGATACGGACATCTCCGGGCATTGTTATCCCGGGCCCGACGGTCCCGAACGCGCCCTTGCTGCCGTAGAACCCGAGCACTTGAACGTTCGGGAGCTTCGATAGTGAGTACGCCATGCACTCCGCGACGCTCCCGGTCATCGGGCTCACCAGCACGACCACCTTGCCCGAGTACGTTACAGGTGCCGGCTCAATGTAGTACGGCTCACCCGGGTCCACCCAGTCTCCCTTGGCGTTTTGCTTGATAATGCACATCTCGCCCGTGGCCTCGTTGAGCAGGTAATCATAATGGAAGAGAGTCTTCTCCTTGAAGAAGGGGCTTATTATCTCCGCCGCGGTGAGCGGACTGCCTCCCTCCAGGGTCCTCAGGTCCAGGATCATTCCGGGAGTGCCCTTTCGGGTGAAATCCTCCACGACTTCCCGGGCACCGTCGACGATGGGGCCGTCCACCTTTCCGAATATTACCCTTACCCGCAGGTACCCGATACCGTCCTCGAGCATCTTCTGCTCGATGGCGAAGTTGACCGGTTCGCCGATCCGGCCCGTAATGCAGTGCGGATAGGTCCTCGCAATCGACGCGCCTTCGTCATCGCGGGCGGTGAGGGTGGCGTCCCCGACCGCGGTCGCGCCCGGATTCCGGAACGACACCCGCTTCGCCTCCCCGACCGGCGCCCGCGTGAGAAGTCTCTGCCTCGTGCACCTGATATCGTCGTTCGTCGTCACCGCCCACCCGTTGTACACGAGGTCAAGCTCGTCGAGCGCCTCCTGTATCGGCCTGCCGTCCCAGGAGAGGATCTCGGCTCCGAGCCCGATCCCCGCCGCCTCGGACGGCCCGCCGGGCTCGACCCAGTTCGCTATCACCCGCCCGTCGTCAAGCTGCTGCGTGGCGAGCCCGAAGCCGCCGGCGATATGTTCGGTGATATAGCCGGGGTCTCCAAGCTGTTCTGCCGTCGACAGGTGTCCGTCGTGCGCGGAATTGAGATAGCGCATCAGCGTCAGGAAGTATGTCTGCTCGTCGCCGCTCGCTTCGGCCTGGGCGATGGCGGGTCCGTACTGCGAGTAGAGGGCGTCCCAATCGATGCCCTTCATCCTGGTGAACGCGTACTTCTTTTTGAGGTAGCTGTTGAGCTCGCGGAAGGCATCCGAATACGACTTGTCCTCGAGATCCAGGTGTCCCGGACACCTGTACCCGGTTGACGAGCACGACGCCGAGAGGAGTACGCACGCGATGACAAGGACGGTGACTGCGCCTGCCGCCGCGGCCCTCCGCGCTTTCCTGTTCACCGCTCCAATATCACGCGACATCATGCTTAATATATCGGGGGCCGGATCCTGTTTTATTAAGCGCAGTCCCCGTGAGCAGTGCAGGGCGAATCCTGGGGCCGCAGGTTTGAATCACACTGACAACATTTGTTGACATACGTATTCACTGACCACGGAAATCAATCAAACCCGGGCACGAGAGCCGCAGCGGGCGTTACTCATGTTGTCCTGAACAACATGTGATAAACACAGTTAACTGTTGCGATTCAAACCTGCGGCTCATGTCCTGGCCCCCGAGTCAGGACCAGTCGGTGAAGGCGGTGCAGGCTCCGCAGCGGACACACCCGGCGTAACAATCCGAAGCACGCAGCCCCGCTTCTTCCACGATGCGCGCGGCGCTCTCGTAGAGGCGCATGATACGCGAGGGGTCGGGAGGGGACCACGACTCCAGCGGTGTTCCGCACAGAGGGCGCAGCTGCACCAGGAACGGATAGACCCCCATTGACGAGAGCAGCCGCGCACCCTCGAGGACGCTCTCGTCTGACTCTCCCATCCCTATGATGATGAAGCATGTCACCTGGCCGGTCCCGTACTCTTCAACAGCCTTGCGCCAGGCGGTTCTGTAGCACTCGAGGCCGGCGCGCGCTTTGGCCGGTGCGACGCGCGCGAGGACATCCGTGTCGAAGCACTCCATGTTCACGGCGACGCTGTCAGAGACGGCTGCCGCGCTCTCGATGAGGCCCGGGTCGTCCGGTGGCTCGAACTGCACGTGCACTTTCATCGCTGTCCCGGCTTTCACGCGCCCGGCGCACTCCGACATGTGAAGGATGCCCATGTCGCTTCCCGTCGAACCGGTGGTGAGGACGATGTGCGAGTAGCCTTCGCGCTCGGCCGCGGCCGCGGCGAGAGCGACGTCATCCGGGCTCTTCAACGCGACTGTCGTACCGGCGTCGCTCGAAACTGATATAGCACAGAACCGGCACGCGTCCGCGCCGTGCATGCAGCCGTGCGCGATCGTCGAGCCTATGGCGTCCGCCCCGTGCCGCAGTGCAATCTTCCTCAAGGGCTCGCCCGCCGGGGTCTCGAGCGAGTAGTATTCCGGGTCGGGAGCGAGCTGCGCTTCGGCAACGGCGGTCCCGTCCCTTAGTATCTCAAAGGCGTCACCGGATTCGCGCAGGGTGTAAGGGGAGCGCTCCACGTACGGAGCGCCCGTCGGAACGCTTGTCACGAGGTCGCCGATGAAGAGTGTGACGCCATCGGCGGGCCCGGCTCCCCCGGCGCGGGCTGTGGTGCCGCCCGGGACCTTGAGCCCGTAAGACTGCAGCGCCACTTCGAGCTCGAGAGCGCTTCGCGGCGAGCCCGTCATCCTTCAGTGCTCCCTGCAGGAACCGTCACCGCGAGGTCCGGGTCGTCGTGCATCCCCAGTGCTGCGAGGGCGCCGATGCATCCGCGCTCCCCGGTGACGCTCCGAAGCTCGACCCCGGATGCGGCGGCCGCGCCGCGCGCCTCCTCGATTGAGACCATGCGCGTCCTCGCGTCGCGGGCGAAGGACCTCAGCTCGTCGGGTACGTCGATGCGCGAGGTCAGAGCCATCCCGCACTCGTCGCTGAAGCACCGGCCCGCGAGCATCTCCCCTATCCGGCCGGCGAGCCCGCCCCGGTCGGCGGGGGGCACTCCCAGGACGACAGCGGTCGCGCAGCAGTTGGTGGTACGGTGCGGGTTGTCCGGGAACAGCTGCGCGATGACGTGCCCGAGGTAGTCGCAGGCGCCCTCGGTCTCGAGCTCGAACGCGAGCTCGTTCACGGTGGACCAGGTCGCACCGCGGCTCTCGTCGTCCGTGTCGTCGACGCCGACGGCGAGCTTGCGCAAGGCGGGCACCCGAAGGGTCGCCCTGCCGAGCGTGGCGCCTCCCCCGCGCTCGTGGACGGTAGTCGAGATGACGCCGGCCGCCATGCCTCGGCAGAGCGTCGCGGCGACGCCCCCTCCCGCGAGTCCGGCATAGGTGAGCTCAACGTGCCCGCCCTCGAGGCGCACCTCTTCGAGCCCCGCCGGCGCGATGCCCGGGACGAGCTCTAGTTCGGAGCGCCCCAGGCCGCAGACGAAGATATTGCGGGCGCCCTCGCGCCTCGCGGAGCGTACGAGCGGGCTCGTCCTCGCGTAATGGTAGACCTCCCAGGCCGCGCCGCCGGAGCACTTCCCGCGCGCGTGGAACTCGTGCAGCTCGACGAGGCCCGCGTCCTCGTCAACGAGGGCGACTATCCTCTCGTAAGGCGTGATGTAGGGCAGGCCTCCGTACCGTGCTTTTATCTCTGCGGGAGTAAGGGTCTCATTCATCCTTGCTCGCTCTCGAAGCCGTGCTGTTCGAGACTGAACAGTAACATAAAGGGCCGCGCGATAGGAGTGTTGCGCGCCCCGGGGCGTGGTGTTACATTTCAACGGCACCCGCGAAGACTCAAGAGGTGGCGATTGGCGCCTGAGCAGGACGACATGGAGCTCGAGAGCCGGCTCCAGGAGCTCGAGGAGATAGAGCAGGAGGAACGCGAGCGGCTCGTCAAGGAGGCGCTCGGCAAGTTCAATGTCTTCCTCCACGTCACAGCGTGGTTCGCCGGCTGCGCCTACCTCATCCTGCTGGGTATCCTCGTCCCCAAAGCGATGCCTTACGTCTGGATCCCGGTCGGCCTCTGGACCATCGGGCTCGGCTATCACTTCTGGCGCGCCTGGCACCCGGGAGACAGGTACGAGAGAGCCCGCAGGAAGACCCTCAAGAAACTCCAGAAGCAGGAAGAACAACTGACATCTGACGCCGGTCAGGCGGACGGTCTAAAGAGCCCTAACGATAAGGAAGACTACCAGGGCCAGCAGTAAAAGCCATATCCCGACCACCACCGCGGCGGCGACCTTCGCCCCCGGGACCCCTCTCCCCATCGAAGTCTCCGCCTCGGCCCTGCACTCCTCCATCACGTCGGCCGGGATCATCTTCAGGGCGAGAGCGATGCCCAGCGGTATTATCACCAGGTCATCCACGTAACCCAGGACCGGTATGAAGTCGGGGATGAGGTCGATGGGGCTCAGCGCGTAGGCGACGACGCAGGCGGCGAACAGCTTCGCGTACCACGGCACTCCGGGGTGGCGGTACGCGAGGTACAGCGCGTAGGTCTGAGACTTGAGCTGTGCAGCCCGCCGCTTCAGCCGCCCGCGGGGCTCGCCGTCCCCCATCTAGAGCGCGTGGTCTGACTTGTTAGGGCATGAGACCGTCGGCGACTCACCGACCTCCGCGTCTATCCAGATGTACTCTCTCGTCCCCGACGGGCAGGTCGGGATGCTCCTCATCACCTGCATATCAGGCGAGGTAAGGTCCTCGAGAGATGACGGCCAGGTCTCGTCCTCGGACATCGCCGCGTACGTCTGGATGGCGCCTTCAATTGTGCGCTGGTTGGACTGGCACGTCCTGCGCTCGGCGCTGGTGTCGGCGGACTTGCTCGTGACGACTATCGGGATGATTATCGCCGCGGCGAGAACCAGCATCCCGACGACCGCGAGGGTGATTATGAGAGGCACGCTCATCCTGCGCCTGGGCGCCTGCATGAACTCCTGCTGCTGTCCCATCGGCGGGGGCGGCAGCGGTCCACCGGGGAGCGGCGGCGGAGGCGGAGGCTCCTCGGGAAGCGGAGGAGGAGGCGGTCCGCCGGATGCGCCCTGGCCGGCGTCCTGCGCGGCCATTCTGGTCGGGGCCCCGCACGACACGCAGAACCGGGCGTCGTCTTTGAGCTCTTTGCCGCAGTTAGAACAGAACATGCTTCCCTCCTGTTGCAGTACAGGATAAGTCACCTGGTTGCATTCTAATTCCAACGAGCATTCCAGACAACGGGACCGGTCCCTGGCAACACCTTGACATTCAACCACAATGCCATACCACTCACTTGGCCTTATAGGTGTCGGACATTTGCATAACAACATCAACAGCAGTTGAACGATGAATCATCAAGAAACAGGAATCACGCGCTTGAGGTCCCCGAGCCGCCAGGGCTGTTGTTCCCGTTGCTTGTGTTGCTTGTTTGAAAGAGATGTCTCTACTGTTATGCAAACGTCCGACACCAGAGTTCAGCGCGGGCAGCCCGGCTGGCCGCCGCCCGCGTACAGGCCGAGCAGGCGCAGGGCCTTGAGCATCTGCACGCCTTCCTCGATGGAGTGAACCACCGGGATGCCGTTCAGCTCGAAGCCCTCCAGCACCATCCCGTACTTCGCGAGGTCCGGGACGTAGGCGACCACAGGCTTGTCGTGCTTCTTCACAACCTGCCCGAGCCTCGTCCCGACGAACGAGGTCATCATCGGGGTATAAGGAAGGGTCAGCACCAGCGCCGCCTCGATGTGGTCGTGCCCGAGCAGGTAGTCGAGCGTCCTCTCGAAGTCCTGGTCCGTCGCGCTCCCGGTGAGGTCTATCGGGTTCGCGAACGAGGCGATGTCGCGCACGCTGGGCTCGGCCAGCATTCGCAGGTCCTCCTGCACGTGCTCCGAGAACTGCGGCAGGCGCAGGCCCGCGCCCTCCGCCAGGTCGCTCGCCAGCACCCCGTGCCCCCCGCTCGAGGATATCACCGCGATATCGCAGCTCCTCAAGGGGCGGTGGTGATAGAAAGACAGTATCTTGCAGAAGGATGTGACCTCGGCCTCGGTGGTCGCCTCGAGTATGCCGCTCTGCTTCAGGGCCCCGGCCATCATCTCGTGGTTCGCCGCGAGCGCCGCCGTGTGCGACTTGGCCGCCGCCTGACCCCGCTCGCTCTTGCCTCCCAGGTAAGCGACGATGGGTATCCGGGGCGTCACCTCGCGCGCCGCCTCGATGAACCGCCGCACTCCCTGGTCCATCCCCTCTATATAGAAGCAGATGCATCGCGTGTCGGAGCGCGCCGCGAAATTCTCGAGCAGGACCTCCTCGTCCACCATCGCTTTGTTGCCCATGCTCACCGCGACGCTGATGCCGATGCCCGCCTCGTAGAAGTTGGTCATCACCTGGTCCACCAGGAACGCCCCGCTCTGGCTCGCCACCGCGATGTCTCCCTTCCTGGGCAGGACCGTGCGCTCGGGAGGCAGGAAGAACGTGTCCACGTACGGCGGCGAATAGACGCCGAAGCAGTTGGGCCCGATGAGCGCCATTCCGGCCTCAGAGCAGATGCCGACGAGCTCGTCCTGGAGGGCGTGCCCCGCCTCCCCCATCTCAGCGAACCCACCAGAGATGACGACAAGCGATTTCACTCCCGCCGCTGCGCACTCGCGCGCGACCGCCGGTACGTAATGCGCCTTCACCGCCACCACCGCCATGTCCAGCTTCGCCGGGACCTCGGCGACGGAGCGGTATACCTGCCTGCGCTCGAGCTCGCCCCCCTTGGGGTTCACCGCGAAGACGCAGCACTCGGTCGAGTAGTAGTTCTTGTTGTAGATGATGTTCGCCGGGTGAAACGGGTTCGAGGTCGAGACCCCGATGACCGCCACGTTCTTAGATTCGAAAACAACGGAAAGGTCCAAGGCAGAGCCCCTCTCTCGCGTTAATACCCGCACACTTGTGAAAGCCACGCAGGATCGATTACCGTTTTAGTACTTCGCTACGAAAACGCACTATCCCACTGTGTCTTCGACCTTGGAGTGCTCATATTTTCTGACCGGGTACCGCCAGATTAGGTATTTCGATATACCAGTTGTTGTTAATTCGCATTAAATAGAACTTGGTAAAGAAAATGCCCCAGTCTTTGATATTAACCTCCCGAGATTTCCCAGGGCCGGTTTCCTCACTCGCAGTACCCTCAATTATCAGCACTTCGGCTTCGTTCCCATTACATGTCACCTTCGTTTTCAGACCGTCTACTTTCATAGGTCGCCAGAACGGAAGTTTGATTTCAGGTTGGCCTTCAGCATCTATACTGACTTCAGGAAGCTTCAAGAGCTCGCCCCTTACACTCAGGAAGTCTCCAGGCCACACCGTTATGTCAAACTCCGCCGGCAATGGGTTGTTTCCGATATCTTCAATAACATCAGCCTGCTCGGGGTACATATTCTTGTATGTTTCAAGAGCCTGTTCTTTCGAGCGGAATTCGATGCTTATCACACCCGGAATCTTGTTCAACTTGGATTCGCATGTCTGAATGTCTGTAGAAGTCAGGCCCTCTTTCAGAAACATCCGTATGTAAGTCTCGGGTTCTGCGCTTATCCCCGGTGGGGGGTAGCAAGTCGAAAGAAGTCCGGCGTCCTGCGTCTCGACAGCCTTGATAAATCGTTTCACTGTGGCTTCAGGCCCCGAGTCACGGGACGAAATCACGACTAACGAAATGACAACTATGGCAATCCCTAGCAGGCCGATTGCCCCAGGTGCTATGTAGATTCCAGTCTTCTTGCCCACGACCCTGGCTTTCTTACTTGGAGATCCTGTCTCCGATGCTTAATCTTGCTCCTCTTCCCTCTTTGACTCCTCGTCGTAATAGATCCTCCCAACGGGGGGCAGTTTCTCGCCCGGCGGGAACTGGAGGAAATATGTACCAACGCCAATGAGAATTGGAACAGTGACTATCACCAGTACAATCGCGATGATTACCTGGGATAGCTCAAGTCGATTGTCTCTGACCCATAACGTTAAGAGAAGGACCCCAAGAAAAGCCAAGCTGACAAGGAATAACCAGAGCCATTTTGCCCAGCCGGATTCCTTGAAGAGTAGCAGTACCTCATACCAGGGTCTGCGCCACATCGCGCCTAACATTCCCAAGATGCTGACAAGAAGCGCAGACAAGATGAATCGCACAGTGCCGTTGGAACCAAAGATCAGCGACGTTCCAACAATGAGAACTGAGCCGATCAGTGCCAGATAAAGACGTGTTCCCTTGCTCAAGACAATCGGCCCCTTGACACGCGGGTGTTCACCATGAATTCCCTTGCATTGGCTTGTAGGGTGCCTCTGCGTTCTCTCGACTGCCAATTCAGTCGTGTTGTCACCGCTGTTCTATTGTGTTATACCACAAGGGCAATCGGAGATTGGGGTTTGGAATGCAGCCGTACGCGATATTCGGGTTGGGTCCGCTGGAGATTGTCATCATAGTCGCGATCGTCATCGTGCTGTTCCTGCCGGCGCTGCTGCCAAAGATAGCAAAGCGTATGGGTGAGACCTTCGTGACCCTCAAGGACATGGCAAACAAGGGCATCGACGCCGAGGAAGAGGCAGAAGAGAAGCCCAAGGAAAAGAAGAAGAAAGAATAGACTCTACTGCGCATTCGATTGGACAGAAGCCGGGCCTCCCGAGGCCCGGCTTAATCGTTGATTTGCGATATAATCCTCTGCGGCGCCGCGACGATGGCGCGCGCAGCACACGCCAGCCCGCAAGGAGGTTCCGATGAGCAGCGACCTTTTCAGCCCGGAGCACGAAGACTTCCGCCTCATGATACGGGAGTTCATCATAAACGAGCTCGCACCGAACGCCGAGGAGTGGGAGGAGGCGGGCGAGGTCCCGCGCGAGATATTCAAGAAGATGGGGGACCTGGGCTACCTGGGGATGCGCTATCCCGAAGAGTACGGCGGGGGCGACGACATCCTCTTCGAGGCCATCATGCACGAGGAGATGGCCAACTGCCGCTCGGGCGGCGTCGGGGCAGACATCGGCGCGCACATCGCAATCGCGATGCCGCACATACTCCACTACGGCTCCGAGGAGCAGAAAAAGAAGTACCTCGTCCCGGGCATCGCGGGCGAGTGGATCGGGTGCCTGGCCATCACCGAGCCTGACGCGGGCAGCGACGTCGCGGGCATCAAGACCCGCGCGGTGCGCGACGGCGACGACTGGATCATAAACGGCTCCAAGACGTTCATCACCAACGGCGCGCGCTGCGACTTCATGGTGCTCGCCGCCAAGACCGACCCCGACGCGGGACACAACGGCATCACGATGTTCGCGGTGGACACCGACACCCCGGGCTTCGAGGTGAGCCGCAAGCTCGACAAGCTCGGCTGGCGCGCCTCCAGCACCGGCGAGCTCGCCTTCACCGACATGCGCATCCCGGGCGACTCGGTCCTGGGCGAGGTGAACAAGGGCTTCTTCAACATCATGGGCATGTTCGTCTGGGAGCGCCTGACGCTCGCGCTGGGGGCGCTCGGCGGGGCCCAGCTCTCGATGGACGAGACCATCGAGTACGCGCGGCAGCGCACCGCGTTCAGCAAGCCGATATCCAAGTTCCAGGTCATCGCGCACTACTTCGCCGACATGGCGACCAAGATCGAGGCGTCGCGCCAGCTCACCTACCACGTGTTGAAGCTCTACATCGAGGGCAAGAACCCGATAAAGGAAGCCGCTATGGCGAAGCTGTTCACCGGGCGCGCGGCGTGCGAGGTCGTGGACACGTGCCTGCAGATATACGGAGGGTACGGGTACATGGAGGAGTACGACATCGCCCGCTCCTACCGCGACATGCGGCTCGTCCCCATAGGCGGCGGGACCGACGAGATAATGAGGGAGATAATCTCCCGGATGATGGGGCTTTAAGGTTTGGCATCTGAGATATACACCTTCCGGCCGGACACGCACATGTGGCCCGCGCCCGCGAACACGTTCGTCCTGAAGGACTCGGACGGCGCGGTGCTCATAGACCTGGGGTGCGGGTACCGGGAGTGCTGGGAGAAGGTGCGCGACTTCCTCGGGGAGCTCGGGCTCGCGCCGGGGGACATCCATACCGTCGTTCTTTCACATGCGCACCCCGACCACATGGGGGCGCTGCCTTTCCTGCTCGAGGAGGCAGGCTCGCCGCGCATCATCATCCACGAGCTCGAGGAGCGCCTCGCTTGTGACAACAAGCTGCTCAACGAGACGTTCGACATGTGCCACATCCGGGATTTCTACATGGAGAGGCTGAGGGATACCGACCCGGACTCGCTCGACATACTCGATTACTTCAGCAACCTGTGCCCCATGGGGGCGGCGGTGCCGACGGAGACCGTGGTGGAGGGCGACGTGCTCGAGCTCGGGGGCAGGAGCTTCGAGGTGCTGCACACTCCCGGGCACGCCCCGGGGCACATCTCTCTGTGGGACGCCGAGGCGCGGACGGTCCTCGCGTTCGACCTCGTCGGGGCGGTGGTGGCGTGGTACTGCCCGTCCGGGGGCGGGGCGAAGGGCTACATGGAGAGCCTGGACAAGATAGAGCGGCTCGACGCTGAGCTGCTCATCCCCTCTCACGGGGAGGACATCACCGACGTGGCAGGGGCCATCGCCGATACGCGCGAGGTGCTCTTGAAGCGCGAGCGGCGCATCATGGAGCTGCTCGAGGAGGGGCCGAAGACGCTGCTCGAGCTGACCGACGAGCTGTTCCCGCCGCCCGTGCGCATGTTCCCCGGCCTCCAGATAACCGACGCCCACCTCCAGCGCCTGGAGGAGATGGGACAACTGGGGTCAGACCACTTTCGTTACGTAAGGCACTCTTCTTAACATGTTGAACATGTTGACAACGTAACGAAAGTGGTCTGACCCTATTCGTGCAAGTCGTAGTCGGCCTTGCGCGCCTTCTCGATGAACCTGTACATGAGGACCGGGTCCTTCACCCCTGGCTCCGACTCCACCCCGGCGCAGACGTCCACCCCGTAAGGCGCGACCTCTTTCACCGCCCTGCCCACGTTGCCGGGATTGAGCTCGCCTGAGATTATGACCGGGTGACCGGGCTTTAGCGCCCGGACGCGCTTCCAGTCCATCGAAGCGCACCCGTAGCCGTCCAGCACGAGCGCGCGGCACGGGTAGCGCCTTGCCCTGATGACGTCGAGGGTGTCCTCGACCTCCACAGTCTTGATTACCATGTCGCCGAGCTCGCGGCAGTACTCCTCGTCCTCGCCGCCGCGCAGCTGCACCAGGTCGAGCCCGCAGTACTCCGCGGTGCGCGCGACCTCGGAAGCGGAAGCGCCAGAGAACACGCCGACCTTCGCGGGCCCGGCCGGCATCCGGCGCGCGATGTCCCTGGCCTCGTCGGGGCTTATCGAACGGTCGCCCCCGTCGAAGACGAAGCCCACCGCGTCCGCGCCGAAGCGCGCCGCCGACACCGCGTCCTCGAGCCTCGTAATCCCGCATACCTTGATCCACATGACTCATCCACCTCCTCGGCTCATCTGGGGTCAGACCATTTTCGTTCCGTTGGGCACTCTTCTTGACATGTTGAACATGTTGCTTATGGAACGAAAATGGTCTGACCCCTTTCTAACGAAAAACGCCGCGACCCGTGCCGCGGCGTTGAAAAACCGCGGCCCTCGCAGAGGGTCGCGGTGTACCTGCCTCGCTATTCACTCAGGCGCGCACGGGAGACCCTCTAGAGAGAGCTCCAAAAATAGAATCCGTGCGTTCCTGATATCATCTTCATACCGCAATTCTAGGAAGGGCAGGCGAGAGTGTCAAGAAAGCGCGACGCCGCACGCGGTGGCGCGGCGCGGCAGCACGCGGGGCCCGGCACGGTATTTCACGGAGGGCCGTTCGCGGGCTACGGGCCGCTGCACGAGCCGGGAAAGCCCCCGTTCGGCGTGCTCGGAAGCGCGGTCCGCCTGCTCGCGATAATCCTAATCACCATCGCGCTGTCGCTCGCGCTCCTCGTCATCATCCAGCGCGTCTTCATGCCGTTCCACCCGGTCACCGGGCAGTCTATGGCGCCGCAGATAAAGGGCGGGGACGCGGTCCTCATAAGGGACGTCGATACCGACGATGTCAGGGTCGGCAAGGTGATCATCTTCCACGACCCGGAGGACCCGGAGCGCCTCGTCATTCACAGGGTGGTGGACGTGGACAGCTCCGGCGGCACCGTCCGCTACACCACGCGCGGAGACAACAACCCTGTGAGCGACCCGTGGCGAGTGTCGCCCGGCGCGGTCGTGGGAGGGGTGGCGCTCAACCTGCCGGGGCTCGGCTCGCTGCTCGAGTTCCTGGGCCAGCCCAAGGGCTACATCGCGTGCGTCGCCATCCCCGGCGCGGTCGCCCTGTCGCTCGTCTTCCTCCTGGCCCTCGCCGAGGTGAACGATTAGGGTCAGACCACTTTCGTTCCATTAGGCACTCTTCTTGACATGTTGAACATGTTGTCAATGGAACGAAAGTGGTCTGACCCTAAAACAACTCGCGCAGGCCGCCGCCCAGCACCGAGTCGGCGGCGAGCAGGCCGGAGAACATCGACGAGCAGATGCCGCCCCCCAGCACTGACTTGGAACCGGTGACGTAGAGCCCCTTCAGCGGGGTCCGCGGCCCGGGCCTCCGGCCCAGCACCTGCCCCGGCACCTGCGCCGCGTCGTACCAGCAGCCGTCCGCCGCCATCGTGTAGCGCTCGTACGTGACAGGGGTCGAGATTTCGTAGGCCTCGACGCTCCCGATGAGGTCGCCGAACCGGCGCGAGACCGCCTCCACGACGACCTCGGCGTACTTCTCCTTGGTCTTCACGTATTTATCGCCGCGCACCCCGCCTTCCACTCCCCAGCGGCCCCTGAAGCCGTAAGGCACCCCCGGCACGAATATCTCCAGGCACGAGCACCCCTTCGGCGCGAGCCCCGGGTCGTGAGCGGAAGGCACCATGAGCCCGAACGGGAGCTTCTCCGGGTCGGGGAACCGGTCTGCAGCGGAGAGCTCCTCGAACATCTCGCGGTGGTCGTAGGAGGGAAAGAAGAGCACCGGCCCGCCGGCGAGCCCCGCCTCGTCTATCTCCTTCGCCATCCCGAGGTGGATGGTGAAGCCCGTGGTCGACAGCACGCCCTCCTCCTGCCTCTCGAGGAAAGAGCGAGGGAAATCCTCGTGCCGGCACAGCGTCAGGAACGTGCGCCTGCTGTCGGCGTCGCTCACCACGACCCCGGTGCTCACCTTGCTGCGCGGCATCAGCTCGACCTCGCTCACGCGCCCCTCGTCCGAGTTGACCGAGGTCACGTCGTGCCCCGTCAGGAGCGTGCCCCCGCTCTCCGTGAACACGCGCGCGAGCTCCTCGGAAAGCGCGCCGTACCCGCCGGCCGGGAAATGCGCACCCCACGCGAAGCTCTTGAGCAGCGTGAACACCGGGAGGGCCGAGAGCTCCCATGGGGGCGAGCCGAGGAGGAGCCAGAAAGCCGCCATCACCGAGCGCAGCTGCTCGTCGGCGAAGTGGGAATCGAGCACCTTCTCGCAAGTGGCGCGCCCCGAGGTGATGCCGAGCGTCCCCAGGTGGAGGAACGGCTGGACCATGAGCCGCAGCGCCGCGCCCAGGCCGCGGGGGCTGCGCAGGAGCGTCATGTCCAGGCCCTTCTGGACCGACTCGGCGGTCTTGAAGAACCGGTTGATGTTGTCGGTCTGCGGCTGGAAGCTCTCCTTGAGCGTCTCGGCGAACTCGCCGGTCTCGCTCGAGAGGCTGATGTCGTGCTCAGGGTAGACGAAGCGCAGGTACGGGTCCACCTGCGTGAAATCGACGCGGGCGCCCAGGTGGTCGAGGAGCTTGGCGAGGTCTCCGCCCGGCCCGCAGCCGCCCATGATGCGCGGGACCTGGAAGCGGTACCCCTTGCGCTCGAAGTCGGTGACGAAGCCGCCGGGGCGGTCGTGCCGCTCGGCGATCATGACCTTGGCCCCGGCCTTTGCAAGGAGCGCCCCGCAGGTGAGCCCGCCGACGCCGGCGCCGATGATCACGACGTCGAACGTCTCACCGAAATCGGGAGTCTGCTCCGCTGCCGCCTTTGTCTCTTTGTCTTCTTCCATCTCCGCTCCGTTTGGGGTCAGACCACTTTCGTTCTATAAGGCACTCTACTTTACATGTTGAACATGTTGCTGATGGAACGAAAGTGGTCTGACCCCATTCATTGCACCAGCCTGCGCGCGTAGACGAGCTGGGCGCCCGGCTTGCGCTCGAGTCTTGTAGCCGAACCCCGGCAGGTCGAGACGCATACCCCGCACCCGAAGCAGGCGTCCGCGTCGGCCGCGCCCTTCGGGCCCGCCGCGAGCCGCGCGTCGAACGGGCACCTGGTCAGGCAGACGCCGCACTCGTCGAGACCGAGGCAAGCCGCCTCGTCGACCGCGGCGAGCGCCCTGCCCTTTCGGAACGACTGGAACCCGCGGCGCTTCTGCGCCTGGAGGGGGATGCAGATATCCGGCGCGCAGTTGCACAGCACGAACGCGGCGCCCTCCCTCGAAAAGAACCCGTACACCTGGTGCAGGTAGCCGTGCCGGTCGAAGTCCTCCACCAGGTCGAGCGCCTCCTGGCGGCCCAGCTCCTGGTAGAGCCCGGGGTAGTTCTCCAGGTACTCGGCCGCCCACTTGCCGAAGACCATGTCCGTGTTGTTGGGCTCACTGTCCGATATGACGTTGCGCGCACGGCGGCACGGGCAGGTGCCCGCGGCGACGAGGATGCCCTCGTCGAAGGCGCCCGCCACCATCTCGCGCGCCTCGGCGAGCGTGAGCACCTCGCCGTTGACCGTCTTCATGACGAGCTCACTCAAGCGCGTGACCCAGCGCCGTACCGAGTCGTTCGCGTATATCCAGTCACGCGTCGCCAGGTAGTCGATGGACCTCATCACGATATGCTCGTAGCGGGAGAAGAGCCGCATGAGCCAGCGCGGGAGCTTCTGCTGTATCGCCGGCTGCCCGTGGCCCACGTGCGCCGGCGTCGCCGCCGCGATGACGAGCGGCAGAGCGCAGAGCTCCACCAGCTTCGAAGCACCGCGCCGGGGTGAACCTCTCAAGCCTGTCGACCTCCCTCATCGAGTCACGTCCGATAGAATTCTGCGCCTTGCGGCCTGCCAATGCAAGCAAGGGGGTCAGACCATTTTCGTTCCAAAGGCACTCTTCGTTACATGTTGAACATGTTGCTAATGGAACGAAAATGGTCTGACCCCATTGGAAAAAACTGGTTGCACGCCAGACCCCGTTGCATTAACCTCATTTAGCGGACTCAAACGACAACGACCGAACTGGAGCTCTGCGCTTTGACCGTTATCGACCCCGAGCTGGCAATGGAGGCAGCGAGGGCGGCCCTCAAGACGGGGGGCGCCTACGCCGACGTGCTCTGCCAGCGCCGCTCCATCCAGACCGTGCGCTACGAGGACTCGAAGCTCGACGACCTCTCACTCGGGGTGGACGCTGGCGCCGGGGTCCGCGTCATCAAAGGAGACCTGGCCGCCTTCGCCCACACCGACATCCTCGACCGCGAGCACCTGATGCGCGCCGCCGCCATCGCCGCAGAGGCTCTCGAGCACGCGGCCCCCGGCGAGCCCCTCGAGGCAGTCGCCTCCACCCGCCAGGCTCCCCCGCCGGTCTGCGAGCCGGACCACGGCACGCACGAGGTACGCGCAGTCGTCGAACACCTCGAGGCCTGCGATGAGGCCGCCCGCTCCGAGAGCGGGGACGTCCGCCAGGTCACCGCGGTCCACAACGCCTCGACCGAGGAGAGCCTCCTGGTCAACAGCCTGGGCGAGGTGCGAACCGACTCCTGCCGCCGCACGCGCCTCGTCGTCCAGGTGGTGGCAAGCCGCGACGGCGTCATCCAGGTCGGGCAGGAGGCCCCCGGCTCACTCGCGGGCCCGGACTTCTACGCGCGCCACGACCCGGCGGCGACCGCGCTCGTCGCCGCCCGCCGTGCCCTCGTGATGCTCGAGGCCGGCCCCTCCCCGACGGGGAAGATGGCGGTGGTGATGAACTCCGGGACCGGGGGCGTGCTCCTCCACGAGGCGTGCGGCCACGGGCTCGAGATAGACCACGTGCATAAGGGAGCGTCGGTTTATGCCGATAAAATAGGAGCGATGGTAGCGAGCCCGGTGGTGTCGGCGTCGGACAACCCGACACTCGCCGGGCAGTGGGGCTCCTACGAGTACGACGACGAGGGGACGCCGTCGAGGCACACCCTCCTCATCGAGAAAGGGGTCCTGCGGGAGTTCCTCTACGCGAGGCACGAGGCGATGAAGGACGGCTGCGAGAGCACCGGCAACGGCCGGCGCCAGTCGTTCCGTTTCACACCGGTGCCGCGCATGAGCAACACCTACATCGAGCCGGGGGAGGACGACCCGGCCGACATCATCGCCTCGACGCCCAGGGGGCTCTACGCGAAGAAGATGGGCGGCGGGCAGGTCGACCCGGCGACCGGGGACTACGTCTTCGGAGTCTCGGAGGGCTACCTGATAGAGAACGGGCGCATCGGGCCGCCGGTCCGGGGCGCGACCCTCATCGGGAACGGGCCGCGGACGCTGGAGCTAGTCGACGCGGTAGGAAACGACCTCTCTTTCGAGGAGGGGACCTGCGGCAAGGACGGCCAGGGGGTGCCGGTCACGACCGGCGGGCCCACGTTCCGCATAGCGGAGCTCACGGTCGGGGGAACAGAGATTTAGAGAAGGGATGCGCAGTGATAAAGAAGATCGACAACCTCGGGAGGGTCGTGGTGCCCAAGGGTTACCGCCAGATGCTGGGGCTCGAGCCGGGCGACCAGCTCGACGTGTCGGTGGACGGCGATAACCTCGTGATAACGCCGCACAAGGAGGGCTGCGCCCTTTGCGGCGGCTCGAGCGTCCTCCACGCGTACCTCTCGAAGCAGATCTGCTCTGACTGCGTCGAACGGATCAGGGCGCTCTAGATGGGGTCAGACCATTTTCGTTCCGTTGGGCACTCTTCTTAACATGTTGAACATGTTGCTAATGGAACGAAAATGGTCTGACCCCATCTACTCGATGGCGGCGTTGTAGAGAGCGCTCTTCGATATGCCGGGAGACCTCCCGGCGACCTCGCCGACAGCGTCCTTGAGCGACGCTCCCCTGGCGCGCAGCACCCGAACCTCCTCCAGGGCTTTCCTGTAATCCGCACCGGCTTCCCCGGACGCGCCGCGCACCACCAGCACCACCTCGCCCCTGACGGGCTTCTCCGCGACCCGGGCCGCGACCTCGAAGACCGTCCCGCGGATGACCTCCTCGAACTTCTTGGTGAGCTCGCGCGCGAGCGCCATCTCGCGGTCGCCCAGGCATTCGCGGATGTCGCCGAGCGTATCCGCGACGCGCTGGGGGCTCTCGTAGAAGACGAGGGTGCGCTCGTCGGGGGCAAGCGCCTCGAGCGTCCTGCGACGGGCGCCCTTCTTCCGAGGTAGGAACCCCTCGAAGCTGAAGCGCGAGGTGGGAAGGCCCGAGAGCACCAGGGCGGTGAGGGCGGCGTTCGCCCCGGGGAGCGCCTCGACATCGAGCCCGAGCTCCAGGCAGCGGATCACCAGGTCGTGCCCGGGGTCTGAGATGCCGGGGGTGCCGGCGTCAGATACCAGCACGACGTCCGCGCCCTCCTCTATCCGCCCGATGATCTTCGAGCCCGCGGCGTCGCGGTTCTCCTCGCGGTAGCTCATCATCGGGGTGTGGATGTCGTAGTGCGAGAGCAGGCGGCGGGTGCGGCGCGTGTCCTCGGCGGCGATGAGGTCGCACGAGCGCAGCGCCTCGAGCGCCCGCACCGTGATGTCGCCGAGATTCCCTATCGGCGTAGCACAGAGATAGAGCTTACCCATGAGTTAAGTCTACAGCAGATGGCCGCTCAGACCTCAAGAGACAGCGGCTCAGCTGACAGGATTTCTCGCCCACCAACCGTGTAGACATGCACATAGGAAGCTGCAAGAATTCCATCTGTAACTCGGAATTCTCTGCTCCAGCCGAATAGCTCTCACGGGACAGGGAGGTCATGTCATGTTCAAGCCAAGGCTTGTCGCTGACGAACGGGCCGATGAAGAGCAGACAATCGAATCGTACGACCACATGCAGAGGAGGTTCCGGGACAAAGGCTGGCTGGAGACCGAACAGGTCATCGAGTCGGGGATAGACCACGGCCGTGCGCTCGAGGTGGGCCCCGGTCCCGGTTATCTCGGCCTGGAATGGTTGACGAAGACAGAGGGAACCAGCCTCAAGGGACTCGACATAAACCAGGGTATGGTCGATCTCGCGGCGCGGAACGCTCTGGCATACGGCCTTCAGGAACGGGCTTCCTTCGAACTGGGAGACGCCCTGCACATGCCCTTCGCGGATGCCGCGTTCGATGGCGTTTTCTCCAGCCTCCTGCTGCATGAATTACCCGCTCCTGGAGCGTTCCTCGATGAGGTCAACAGGGTGCTGAAGCCGGGGGGCAAGTATTTCATAAGCGACCTGCGGCGCGATACGAACCCGTTGAAGAAATGGCTCGTCAGGGCGTCGGTCAAGCCAAAGGACAGGCGGCCGGGAGTAGCCTCATCTTTTAAAGCCGCCTATACAATAGACGAGGTGGAGGCCATGCTCTCTGAGGCGGGCATGGAGGCCTACAAAATCAGGAAGACTTTCGACGGGCTGGTAATAACCGGATGAATGGGTGAATGGGGTCAGACCACTTTCGTTCCATCAGGCACTCTTATTAACATGTTGAACATGTTGCTGATGGAACGAAAGTGGTCTGACCCCATTCATCGCGGGATGGAGAAGTACATCGCGCGCTCGACGATGATGGGCAGGCCCCCGGTCACCGCCGAGGCGAACTCGGCGTTGGTCAGGCCCTCGATCCCATCGACGTGCACCGTGTAGCGGCTGTACGCCCCGACCGTGAAGCTCCTGCCCACCTGGGTGCCGTCCGACTTCAGGAAGCTGATGTCCACGTTGGTGGGCTGGTCGTTCGGGTTCATCACAACGACGTAGGTGTCGAAGTCACCGCCGGTGTACCCCTCGGCCAGGTACCAGAACCTGTTGGCGTCGGTCACGCCGGGCGCGTCCGCCCCGCCGGGCCGCCCGTAGCTCACGAAGTACATCGAGCGCTCTACTATGACGTCCGCGTTCGCCACCACCTGGGTCGCGAGCTCACGCGAGGCGAGCTCGGGTATCTCGTCCACGTGGATGGTGTGCCGCGAGTGCGGCACCAGGTTGTAGACCTTGACCAGGTTGTAGCCGTCCGTGCACATGAAGGTGACCGTCGCCCTGGCATCGGTGTCGCCCGGGTTCTGGATGGTGACGTACTCGTCGAAATCTCCCCCGGTGTAGCCCTCTGCGAGGTACCACTTGCGCGCCGGCGCGCGCACCGCGGCCGAGGCGTTACCCTCGCGCTTCCCGTAATAGTTGAAGTACTGGGCGCGCTCAGCCACTATCGGCTGGTCGCATGTGAGCCTCGCGGAGACCTCGCAGCTCGTGACCTCCGGCACCTCGTCCACGTGCACGCTCAGCCGCGAGTGCGCGTTTATAGGCCAGTCATGGTGGAAGCTCTGCCCGTCGGTGCGCATGAAGTCGATGCCGACAGTGGCGTTGGCGTCCCCCGGGTTCTGCACCGTGATGTACTCGTCGAACTCACCGCCCGTGTACCCCTCGGCGAGGTACCACGTCGCCGCCGGGGCCTGCACCCCGGCCGAGCACGTCCCGCCCTCCTTGTTGTTGAAGAAGTCGTGGAAGTACATCGAGCGCTCGGCGGCAATAGGCTGATTGGAGCGCAGGCGCGTCGAGACGTCGCAGTTCTCGAGCCCGCCCACCTCGTCGACGTGGATGGTCTTGCGCGAGAGCGGCGCCACGCCCACCGCCATGGTCACGACGTGCCCGTCCGAGCGCATGAAGTCGGCGGTAACGGTCGCGGCTACCGCGTTCGGGTTGACCATGGTCACGTACTCGTTGAAGTTACCGCTCGTGCACCCCTCGGCCATGTACCACTCGGTCGCGGCCTGCATCCCCTGGCTCGCATGCCCGCCCTTGTACGGCGGAGGCGGCGGCGGAGGCGGCTCCCAGTGAAGCCCGCTCACGTCCACGCGCGTGCCGTCCGGCGTCCAGGCGTAGGCCCACTGCGCGTCGGCGAGCGCCTGGCGCACGCACCCGTGCGACGCCCTCGAGCCGAGCGAGTTGGCACCGGTCCAGGTGCCCGAGCTCGGGTTGTAGGGAAGGGCGTGCATGCCGGTGTCCGGCGCGAAGTTCATCCAGTAATAGCAGTAGGCGCCGCCGTACATCTCGCTTATGACCAGGTAGGCGTGCCAGTCTATCTTGAAGACCCCGAGCGGGGTGGGCTTGTCGTAGGTGCCCGTCGAGCAGAGGTGGGATTTGACCAGCACGTCGTTATCAAGGAAGTAGATGCGCTGGTCGTAGACGGAGATGATCACGTGCTTTCCGGCGTACCCTCCCGAAACGGCGGCCCTTTTCGGGACTGTGCCCCCGGCGGTCGGGGTGATGCCGAGCTCGCGGCCCGCTGAGTCGAGGAGCGCCACCCGGTAGTAATAGGTATCGCCTTCCTTGAGGTCGCCGTCGAAGTGGTCCATGCGGTTCAGGGCGGTGTCGAGGAGCCCCACGGTGTCTATGCGCTTGAACCCGGAGCCCGGCTCGGTCGAGCGGTACACCCGGTAGGAGCGGACCCGCGCGGGCTCGTCAACCTTCCACTCGAGCCTCAGGTACCCCCCGACGCTCGATTCGGGCGCCCCGACGGTCAGGTCGTAGGGAGCTGCGCCGTGCCCCGCGGCGAGCGCGAGCGGCGCGAACGCCGCCACGAGAGCCAGTACGAGCAACGCCGCCAGCGTGGTCCTGCCGATCTTTCCAGAAACCAAAAAAGTCCACCTCCGTGGGCTCCGCTGCCACTTATTACGTCATTCCATGACAAAGCCGGACGACTGCACCCCAGCACCCACAGTCTCCCGGCACCCGTGATTATAACGTATTTCCGGCTTAAATGGGGTCAGGCCTGATATTAAGCGAGTGCGTCAGAAACGAGACGCCGGCTTAATATTCAGGCCTGACCCCGGAACTGAAGTGATAGTATGTCGTGCAACACGATGGGGAGGAGCCATGAAAAAGGTAACGATCGTAGGCGCGGGTCTTGCCGGCCTGACGGCCGCCGTCATCCTGGCCCGCGAGGGCCATGAGGTCACGGTCCTCGAGCAGGAGAAGGCGGTCGGCGGCGCCTCTCTGCACGCCTCCGAGGTCGCCGGGCACGAGGTCTGCGTCGCGGACATGACCCCGCTGGACCCCGATGCCATGGGCAGGTACCTGGGGTTCGGGCTTACCGTCGAGGAGGGCTCCGACCCGCTGCCGTTCTACAACCCCCTGCCCTGCCTGCGGTTCCACTTGTTCGGCAGGACCAAAGAACTCGCCCTTCCCGGCGACGTCCACATGAAGATGGTAGAGCGCGGGGCCCGCCCCTCCTCCATCGACATGTATCTCTACCGCCTGGCGGCCGATTCGGGGGTCGAGTTCTCCTTCGGCTCGCCGGTGCGAACGCGCAAGGAGTTCGGCGACCTCCCGCCCGGCACGATAGTGGCCACCGGCATGTTCCGGGAGGCGTTCGAAGCGCTCGGCATCCCGTACACGAAGGCCTACGGGCATTTCGCCTCCGGTCCGGCCCCCGAGGACCGCAGTCCGTTCTGCGTCGCCTACTACGACGAGCATACCCGCGACTACGCCTACTACGCGACGGCCAACGGCGTCGGCGCCGCCGTCCTGTTCCAGAGGGGCAAGCCCCTCACCGCCGCGGCCCTCGACTGGTTCCCGAGGCAGCTATTCGCCGACGAGGGCATAGAGTTCAGCGACTGGCACACCATCGAGAACCTCGTGGGCACCCCCACCGGCTCATTCTCCAACCCGCGGCTCTTCTCCGGGCCTCTCGTCCTGGCGGGGACGCTCGCCGGCATGCAGGACCCCAGCATGGTCCTGGGAGTGCACGGCGCCCTCGTCTCGGGCAGGATAGCCGCCATGGCAGTGACCGACCGCGAGGGAGCGATGAGGGAGTTCCACCGCATGAACCGGTGGTGGAGGCTCGCCTACCTCACGCGCAGGCTGCTGTGGGCCACGCACCCCTGGGGGCCCCGGACGCTCATCCCGGTCGTGCTCGGCCTCGTGCCCCACGTGGACCAGCGGTTCCTGTGGCTGCTGAACCCGGCGGTGCCCGGGTGGATGCGCCTGCCGAAATGAGGATCGCGAAGAGCAGCGGCCTGGAGCCGCAGGTAATAGAGTGCATCAAGCACTACCGCCGCCGGGCCTTTGCGCTGCGCGCGGGCGCGGCGTGCGTGCTGATGGCCGCGGTCATCGCGGCCCTGGCAGTATATGTCGTCAAGCTTGCCGGACTTGCCGGAGAAGGAGCCACGCACCCCGCCGGCGCCGGGCCGTGGGTCGCCCTCGGGGTCGTCGCTGCAGCGCTCGCCCTGGCGGTAATGCTCATCGACCCCGGGATAATACCGGTGGTCTCTCCGAAAAGCTTCGACTCGTTCAAGGACTTCGGGAACGCCCTGGAGGGCGTGAGCATCGCGGCGGGCATCGAGCCCCCGCGGCTGCTGGCGACGGACCTGCCGACGGCCAACTCCATCTCTATCAGGTACTCCGGCAGGCCCGCGGTCGGGGTGACGACCGATGCCCTGCGGGCGGGGCTCTCCCCCCGGCACGCGGAGGCCATGATGGCCCACGAGGTGTCCCACATACTCCTGGGCGACGTGGTGCTCGACACCAGCACGCGCCGGTGGCGGCTGGTCGGCCTGTCGCTGGTCGCGGCGATCGTGCTCCCGTTCGTCTTCCTCTCCCTGGCTTACGGGTTCGGCCCGTGGATCTACATAGGGCTGGTGGGCTGGACGGTCTTCACCGTGGTCCTCATCAATGTCGCGGGGAGGCAGGTGTTCCGCCAGAACGACCTCCTGGCCGACTCGGTGGCCGCGAAGATGACGTCCGACCCCGGCGCCATCAGGGAAGCGATAGTCCGGCTGGACAAGATGTTCCGTGAGAACGAGAAGCCGTTCACCCCCGGCGTCCGCTACCCCATGGCCTTCTTCGTCAGCGACGCGGGAGAGGAGACCGCGGAGCGCATAAAGAACCTCGAGGCGATAGAGCGCGGCCACTGGATGGAATTCGAGTAATAATCGAAGCCGACCGTGGCGCCGACCTCTGGTCGGCATGTCCGTAGCGCCGACCTCTGGTCGGCAGTGATGGAGCCGGCCGGAGGCCGGCGTTACGTGGGGGTGACGGTGAAGGAGACGACGCCGGGGCGGGTCTTCTCCCAGGTGACAGCGCTCTTCTTCTTCTCGAGCGCCTCGTAGAGCCCCTGGAACGTGCCGGCGAGGATGTTCGGCTCGTACGGGTTCTCGACCACGAGGCTCACCGAGCCGTCGTGCATCTCAAACTTGACCGGGTTCCCGTACCCGTACAAGGGCAGCATCTTGAGGTAGTCACGGTAGGCGGCCTCGAGCTCCTCCATCGAGAGCGGCCCGTCCCCACCGGAGAGCCCCAGCTCCCCGACGTTGTCGATGGTCCAGTCCTTCTGCGCCTCGACCATGAGGTCGTATATCTCCTCTCCCAACTCGCTCGCGAGCTCGCGGAAGACGGTCTTTATCATGTATCCGTCGAGGAAGATGACGCGCGCGCCGGTCCGCGTGTCGACTATCGTCCCCTCGCTCTCCATCCATTTGAGCGAGTTGGCGAGCGCCCAGGGCACCTTGCAGCGCGGGCACCTGTCGAACTGCAGGTTCCCGGGCAGCGGCGTCTCGTACTCGATGCTCAGCCGCTCGGATATCTCCGGCTTCTCCCCCGTTGCCTCGATATGAACGAGGTAGGTGCCGCCGGGCTCCTTCTCCCATTCTTGAGAGAACGGGATGCCCTCGAGCGACTCGAACGCCCCGACGACGTTCGCCGACATCAGGTCCATGTTGAACGGGTTCTTGAAGCGCGCGACCCCGATGCGCCCCGGGACGTACTCGACGGTCTCCGAGTAAGCCATGCCCGTCAACACGCCCACCTTGTGGAAGAACTCGACCGAGATGCGCCTCACGAACTTGAACTTGAGGAACAGGCTCGTGCCCGGCAGCTTGTTCTTGAACGCGTCGAAGGTTGCCTTGCTGGCGTTGCGCTGGGCCTCGAACGCCAGGTGCTCGATGGAGATGCCTATCTTGGACTCGATGTTGGAGAAGAGGTTTTCCAGAAAGCCGTGGTGCAGGATGACCACGCGGAAGTTCTTGCGCATGAGCTGGACGACCGTGCCGTTGTCCTGCCACTTGATGAAGCCGCCCACCAGGCGGGGGAACCCGCACTCCCTGCACCTGATCATCATCCTGGCCTTCTTCGCCATCTGAGTACCACCATCCCGTCCAGGCCGCCGGCGTCACTTGCACCGTTCATTTTATCACCGACCCCGGTAAATCAAGCAATTCAGCCACGGATAATGATTCCCCGGTAGAAAACGCTAGCCGTTTCCCTACACAGGGGAAAGGCCCCCGTTTCCAGGGGCCTGTCCTGTCAGCCAGCTTCCGGCGTTGTGCCGGTTCCTTACTCTCCTACCCCGAGCGAGCTGTGCCCGCCCACGATGCCGTTGTACTCGAAGTACATCGCGCGCTCGGCTATGATGCCGTACTCGCAGGCAGCCGCGCGGCCTTCGCCCTCGACCGGGCCCAGCACCTGCAGCTTGGTCGAGACCTCGGCCGACTCCAGGCCCTCTATCCTGTCGACCGGGATGGTGAGCCTGCTCATCGTGGAGACCGGGTACTCCCGCACGATGGGCTCCCCCTCAGGCGTCATGAAGGTGACCTTCACGTTGACGTCGTAGGCGTTCGGGTTCTGGATGAGTATCCAGGTGTCGAACGCGCCCTTGGTGTAGCCCTCGGCGAGCAGCCAGTACTCGTGCTTGGTCGTGGCGCCGACGCTCTCGTGGCCGTCGCCGTTGTTGCCCCGGGTGAAGTAGACCGCCCGCTCGACGACCACCGGGTTGCAGTAGCCTCCGCCGCTCTCCCCCGCGCCCTCGCCATCGACCGGCTCGGCCCAGGACTCGATCATCGTCGAGACGTCGGTCGCCTCGAGGCCTTCGACCTGGTCGAGAGCTATTGTGTAGCGCTCGAGCGGGTCCACCACGAACTCCTTCGTGACCACGCTGTCGGGCACGGGCTCGGGGTCGGGCTCCCACTCGGGCGGGTCCTCCACGTAGGGGTTCGCCTCACGCGCGCCGGTCCCGGCGCCCTCAGCCGGCACCATGAACGTGGCCTTGACGTGGGTCGCGGTCGAGTTCGGGTTCATCACAGTCACGTAGGTGTCGTATTCGCCGGCGGTGCGCCCCTCGGGCAGGTACCAGACGTTGGAGGGGTACGGCGCCCCGATGGAGCAGTGCCCGCCGTTGATACCGAAGTAGGTGAAGTACATGGCCCGCTCGCAGACCACCCCGGGGACGGTCTCCTCCTCTATGGCCGCGTCACGGCCCGCGCCCTCCTCGGGCGGGTCCGCCGACTCCACGAACACCTCGGTGCTGACCTCCGCGTCCTCTAGACCCTCAACCTCGTCCACGTGGATGGTGAAGCGCCTGTTGGCGTCCACCTTGTACTCCTTCACTATATACTGCGGCTCGACGGCCTCTCCCCCGGCGCCCCCGAGCGCCGGCTTGATGAACTTGGCCTTGATGTTGACCGCCACGTCGTTCGGGTTCATCACCAGGATGTAGGTGTCGAACTCGCCCCCGGTGTAACCCTCGGCCAGGTACCAGCTCCGGGAGGTCTGGTTCGCCCCCATGGAGTTGCTGCCGCCGGCCTTGCCGCCCTCGTACTTGAAGTACATCGCCCGCTCGACCACCACCCCGCTCGAGGTGTTGACCATGGTCGAGACGTGAGAGTCCTCGAGGCCGGGCTGCTCGTCCACCGAGATGGTGGTGCGCGAGTTGGGCCCGAGCTCGTAGGTGACCGGCTCCGTGACCGAATCCTCGGTCATGAAGCGGACCGAGGCCTCGGCATCCCAGTCATTCGGGTTCTGGATGGTCACCCAGGTGTCGAAGTTACCGCCCGTGTAGCCCTCGGGCAGGTACCAGTTGCCGAAGCCGCACGCATGGGCCCCGGCGGGTAGAGCGATGACCAGCAAGGTCGAGATCATGAGTGCTGCTATGAATACTGCGATAAACCTTCTTGCCGCCATCAGAAAACCCCCTTTCCAAAGTCTGCCAGCGTTCCTGCATGCTCTACTGTTTATCGTCGATGGGTGCCTGCTTGCTTACGTTTTTGGGAGATAATCTTCAGCGGATTGGGGAAAATACTCAGAACGGGCTAAACAGGCTCGGCGCCGAGGGTTAGTCCGCCCTCCCCCGTTTCCCCGCCCACCATTAAGGAGGCTTTGTACGTAGGAGTCGGCCGTTGCGAGTGGTAATATATCCCCCAAACAACCAAGGGGTGGTGCAATTGCCGATCGACGCCATACACAAGAGGCGCAGCGTGCGCAAGTACGAGGAGACCGAGGTCACCGACGAGCAGCTCAACCAGGTGCTGGAGACGCTCACCTTCGCACCCTCGTGGGCAAACAAGCAGGGATGGCAGGTGATGGTCGTAAGGAGCCCCGAGACGAAGGCGAAGGTCTCCGAGGTGCTCGAGCACAACCCGGGCCAGAAGGCTGTCGCGGCCGCGCCGGTGCTCCTGGCGGTCTGCATGGACCCGGAGGCCTCGGGCCAGCTCCCCGGGCGCGACTACTTCATGGTGGACGCAGGCATCCTGATGGACCACATCATGCTCGAGGCAGCCGACCTGGGCCTTGGCACGGTCTTCATAGGGATGTTCGACGAGGAGAAGGTCCGTGGAGCGCTGGGCGTCCCCGAGCCCTGGCGGATAGTGGGGCTCACCCCCCTGGGCGTCCCCGCCAAGATGCCCGGCGAGCGCCCCCGCAACGAGCTCTCCGACATGGTCCACTACGAAACCTGGTAGGTCTTAGAGGGGTCTGACCCCTTGTGTTGCAAATAGTCTAAGGAGCTAGCTTGGACATAACGCTAATCACCGCCCGCGACATCCCCGACGCCTGGTTCCAGTGCATCTGGGAGGTCATGGAGAAGGGCCGCGAGTACACTATCGACCGCGGCTCCTACGAGGGCCAGAAGCGCCGCGAGTTCGAGTTCGTGGTGGTGCGCATCACCCACCCCGAGGCGCGCCCCCTGGTCCCCACCATGCCCGAGGGCTCGAGCCTGCCTCCCCCCACCGACATGGAGTTCGTCAACCGGTACCTGGAGAAGCTGGTCGACTCCTACTCGAAGGCCGAGAACGAGGACTACACATACGCCGACTACCTGGAGCCGCAGATCCCCGAGGTCATCAAGATGTACAGGGAGGACGGCTTCGGCACCAACCAGGCGTGCATGGCCGTCTGCGACTCGCAGGCAATCCTGCTCGGCGACCCCCCCTGCCTGCGCCAGGTCGACACCCGCATCTGGCCCGACGAAAAGAAACTCCATTTCATCCTTTACTTCCGCTCCTGGGACCTCTGGGGCGGCTTCCCCTCCAACCTCGCCGGCCTCCAACTCCTCAAGGAGTACATGGCCGACGAGATCGGCCATGGCGTCACCCCCGGCGAAACCATCGCCGTCAGCAAAGGCCTGCACCTCTACGACATGTACTTCGAGGTGGCTAACCTCAGGTTGGGGCGAACACCTTAAATCTACGATTCCGTTCAACGCCTAGGAGTAAATGGTGATGGCTCTGGTTTGTGACCTCTCCCTTCTTTGACATAAAGAAAGTAGAATGTTCCTGGCAGCATACGATCTCTGAGTGTAGGGGCGTAAACCCATTCGTGATTGGAATAGGTGATTTGTGATGGCCCCATTGGCAGCGGTGTCAGTACCTGAAGCACTGAAGGACTTCGCCAGGACAGTAACGGGTAAGTTTAAAGTCCAGGTACCAGGGGACCCGGAGGATCAACTTAGGGCACCAATTGAGACCTTTCTGAAGGCCTCCGGATCAGCGATGAGTGAAGCTGTAGTTCCAAAAGGCGAATCGCAAGCCGAAAGGATCGGGCGGCCCGATTTCGCTGTCACGGCCAAAGGCCTCCTTATTGGCTACGTCGAGCTAAAGGCTCCCGGAAAGGGAGCAGATCCCAAATACTTCAAAGGGCACGACAAGAAGCAGTGGGACCGTTTCCAGTTGCTACCCAACATTATCTACACCGACGGCAACCAGTGGGCGCTGTACCAGCGGGGGTCACTCGTTGACAACCGAGTCACTCTCCACGGTGACGTTGCCAAGAGCGGAGTCCGCGCCATTAAGGACGATGACGCCTCCCGGATCGAGGATATGCTCCGGAAGTTCTTCTCGTGGCGACCTATCGTTCCCGAATCTCCAGGGCAGCTCGCGCGCCAGTTGGCACCGCTCTGCCGCCTACTCCGTAACGAGGTTCGCGAGCAGCTTGATGACTCCGACTCCGTTGTCTCTCGGCTCGCTGGCGAGTGGCGAGAGCTACTCTTCCCAGGCGCCAGTGACGATCAGTTCGCAGACGAGTACGCGCAGACAGTAACGTATGCCCTGCTTTTAGCTCGCGCTGAGAACACAAGCACTTTGGACATACATAAAGCAGCGGACTCTCTTCGACCACGTTTTACACTGATTGCGAAGGCTCTCGAAGTTCTAACGCAAGATCAGATTCGAAGAGAAATCCCAACACCGCTCGACATGCTCCAGAGGGTCGTGAACGAGGTCAAGCCCGAGGTCCTTGCCGAAAAGACAGAGGATCCCTGGCTCTACTTCTACGAGGATTTCCTCACCGTGTATGATCCCAAGCTGCGCAAGGACATGGGGGTCTATTACACGCCGTTACCAGTCGTGCGTGCTCAGGTCCGACTAGTTGACGAAATACTGCGAGAGAAGATAGGGAAGAAGCACGGGTTCGCTGACTCGAACGTCACCACGCTCGATCCAGCGGTGGGAACGGGGACATATCTTCTTGGAATCATCGAGCACTCTCTTGAACGGATAGGCAAACCTGCAAAGGAGGGTGGCCTCGGGCCAGGAGCGGTACCTGCGAGGGCAAGCGAACTTGGTGGTAACCTCTTTGGCTTCGAGATAATGGCTGGCCCATATGCCGTGGCAGAACTACGGGTCGCTCAGCAGCTTGAGGCCTATAAGGCCACTCTGCCACCAGATGCCCCGAACATTTATCTGACAGACACTCTTGAGTCGCCGTACACAATACCGCCTGCGCCCAAGCTCTTCTACGATGATATTGCGCGCGAGCATGAGAAAGCCCTCAAGGTGAAAGAGTCTGTACCTGTGCTCGTATGCATCGGCAATCCACCGTACGATCGCCACCCAGCCAGTGGCACGCGCGCTCGTACCGGCGGGTGGGTGCGCCACGGTGATGAAGGTGATCCAACCAGTGTGCCGATTCTTGAATCCTTCCTGAAACCGGTTCGCGACGCCGGCAAGGGCGGCCAACTCAAAAACATCTATAACCTCTATGCATATTTCTGGCGGTGGGCTCTTTGGAAGGTGTTCGAGCACAATGTTATCGATGGACCCGGAATCGTGTCTTTTATCAGTGCCGCGTCTTATCTTGAAGGCGACGCTTTTACTGGCATGAGGGAGCACATGCGCAGAGTCTGTGACGAGATTTGGATAATCGACCTCGGGGGTGAGAACCGGGGTCCACGAAAGAGTGAGAATGTCTTTAATATCCAGACCCCTGTAGCAATCGCTGTTGCTGTCAGATACGGGAAGACGTCGAGCACCGAACCGGCCCAAGTGAGATATACGAGGGTCGAAGGCAGCCGAGAAGAGAAGTACGAAGAGCTTGAAGCTATTGCATCGTTCGCGAGTCTCAAGTGGAAGAAGTGCCCGTCGGGCTGGCCTGATCGCTTTCGTCCAAAAGGCAAAGGTGATTTCTTCAGTTGGTCGGAGCTCATTGACCTATTCCCTTGGCAACATTCTGGTGTTGAACCGACACGTACGTGGCCTATTGCTGTAGACGAAGATACGTTGCGTCGGCGGTGGAAGGCGCTGGTCTTTTCCTCCGAGCAAGCCGAGTTGTTTCAAGAAACCAGAGATAGGAAAGTTGACAGAGAATATCTATCAGTGCAAGGAACCGCGCGACTCCCCGCATTGGCAACACTTAAAGAAGATGCGGGGATGGAAGCCCCAATACGATATGCACTTCGTTCTTTGGATCGTGAGTATATAATTCCCGATGGCCGTTTGATCACATGGTCTCGGCCAGCCTTATGGCACGCTCATAGCCGTAGGCAAATCTACTTAGCCAGTTTGTTAACTACCGTGCTTGGTAGTGGACCAGCAGCAATGGTGGCGGCAGATCTGCCGGACAGGCATTATTTCTCTGGCAGAGGGCAAAGAGACATAGTCCCACTATGGCGCGACTCTGCGGCAACAAAACCGAATATAACTCCTAGGCTACTTACGAAGCTCAGCGACATCTATTGCGAGGATGTCTCTCCCGAAGGCTTCATCGCATACTGCTACGGAATCCTTTCCCATCCACAGTACACCGAGAGGTTTGCATCTGAGCTCGAAAGTAGCGGCCCGAGGTTACCTCTCACGAAGGATGTGAACCTGTTCAACGAAGCCCGAGATCTAGGACGGCGGTTAATTTGGTTACATTCCTGGGGCGAACGCATGGTGCCCAAGGATAAGAAGACGGGCATCGTTCCTCCAGGTCAGGCAGGCTGCCAGCGAGCGATCTCAGACGACCCTGAAAATTACCCCGAGGCCTTCAGCTTTGAAGCTTCCACGGAAACCTTGGTTGTCGGTGAAGGGAAGGTAGCGCCGGTGCCGATAGCTGTATGGGGATATGAGGTTTCTGGCCTCAAGGTGCTTGGCTCGTGGTTGTCGTATCGGATGAAGAATCCCTCCGGAAAGAAGAGTTCACCTCTCGACAGAATTGGCCCTGAAAGGTGGACCACCGAAATGACGGAAGAACTCCTGACTCTTTTATGGATTCTCGAACACACTATCGAAGTCAACAAACAGCAGGCCGTCGTACTTGACTCTGTTGTTGCTGGACCGGTTTTCACAGCTAATGAGCTTCCAAAGCCAAGGCCAGAGGATCGTGAGCCTCCTGGCGAACACGAGGCCCCGAAGAAAGGGAAGGCCGCGCTGAAGGAAGTCCTCCATCCAGATGCGATGTTCGAAGATGGACTACTCAGCGCGGATGTAGTTGAGGAATACGGGGGCAGAGAAGACTAAACCGTTTGACTTTACTCTGAATCAGAAGGCGACAGCCATACAGCCATTGACATGAGTTAGGAGGAAGTACATGCCTCAGGAAGGTAATCCCGGCAAGTATCGGATGAAGATCTCCAGGCTGACTATCGACAAGCTTGGAATACAGCTATATGACAAGGTCTGGGCTGTAATGGCGGAGTTGATCGCCAACTCTTACGACGCTGATGCCACGAAAGTGGTTATAACACTTCCCTTCAACGAGTGGTTGGCTGCGAAGTCGGGTGGCGAAACGGTTGACCTCGGCCGAGAAATAACAATAGAAGACGACGGCCAGGGGATGACCGCTTCAGAGGTCAATGAGTTCTACCTCCGAGTTGGTATTAACCGTCGGGCACGCGGTGAGACGAGTCCGAAGGGCCGGAAAGTGATGGGCAGAAAGGGGATTGGCAAGCTAGCACCTTTCGGAATATGTAGGGAAATCGAGGTTATCACTGCGGGTGGCGAGCCTGATAGTGAAGGCACGTATGAAGTCTCGCACCTTGTGCTTCAGTATGACGGGATACTCACTGATGAAGAAACGGATTACGAACCGGTTGTAGGTGAACTAGATGGGACAAGAAAGGAAGCCACCGGGACGAAGATAATTCTGCGAGATTTCGACCGCCGCAAAGTTCCATCGGCCGAAGACCTCCACCGTAGGCTCGCCGCCCGGTTTGGACTAAGACAAACCGATTGGAGAGTAGAGGTAATAAACAGTGAAGACGCAGGAGATAGTTTTGAGGTTGGTACACTCCCGATTGATTTACTAGATGGAACCAAGATAGATGTGGATGATCGACCGGTAGTAATGGAAGATGGGTCGAGATTGAACGTCACGGGGTGGGTCGCATACGCAAAGGACCCTTATAAAGATGAGGCAATGGCAGGTATCAGGGTGTTTGCTCGCGGAAAGCTGGTTGCACAGCCAAGAGATTTCGATATCCATTCTGGTTTCACTGGCGAATTCAAGATGCGTAGTTACGTTGTTGGTGAGGTCCAGGCAGAGTGGTTGGATGAGGGAGACGAAGATCTTGTCCGGTCAGATCGACAAGACATTATCTGGAATTCTGACAAGGGAGATGCCTTCCGGAAATGGGGACAGGAGCTTATCCGCGAATTAGCCAGACGGGCCGAGGCATCGATTCAGAATAGGACATGGGAGGATTACCTCGAAGCATCGGGGCTTGAAGACATGCTCAAGGGAACCGTGGGTGAGTTTCAATCCAGCATAGAGAATGCCGCCAAGTATCTCGTTCGCCGGATTGACAGGGATGCATTGAAAGACCCAGATTATGTTGGACGGATTACGAGTTTTGCGCTGGCCATAGGCCCACATAGGACACTTCTCGATGCGCTGCAGAAAGCGGCTGATGAGACCAACACCTCTCTGGAAACAGTACTAGACCTATTCGAGAAAGCGCGAATTGCCGAAATGTATTCCCTTGGACAAGTTGCGCGTGAACGGGTCGATGCGGTTCAAAGGCTGATGCAGCTGATAGATAAGACAGAAACCCTTGAGCGCGAACTTCAGCAGCTTATCGAAGAGGCACCCTGGATTCTGCATCCAGACTGGACGCCTTTGAGCAAGAACCAGACGCTGGAGCGCGTTAGGGCGGCTTTTCAAAGTTGGTATAAGAAGAGATTCGGGGAGGACATTGCCACATCCGCCATCAACAACCCTGGCATGAGGCCTGATTTCATCCTGCTAACGGAAGAGGGTCAGCTTGAGATTGTCGAGATAAAGAAACCTGGCCATGCACTTAACGACGAGGAGATGGAACGTGCATACAAATACTTGGAGAATCTGAGGCAGTTTCTCGACGAGAATGCCGACTTGAGGGCAGCTTTTCCCCGGTGCCGCCTGACCATTGTCCGCGACCGTGATGATTTCAAGAAAGCTACGTCGGGTGGTGCTTGCAAGGACGATGACGTTCGGGCAAGAACATGGGAGGAAGTGATGAACTCCACAATGCGGGCACATGAGGATTACATCGCGGCTATCAAGACATTGGATGCGTTGAAACCGGAGCAATCAACTTCGGAGAAGGAAGACGGGTAGTCGCCCGCAAATCACTTTCATGAGGAATCCTATGTCGCGAAACGGAAGCGAAGGTGACATCACTGCCAGAGCCAAGCCCGTAGCCATCGACTTGTTCTCTGGCAGCGGAGGGCTCACCTGGGGCCTGCGGCAAGCAGGCTTTGACGTATTGGCAGCAGTCGAGATTGATTGCGCCGCAGCATCCACTTACAAGTGGAACAACCGCAAGACTCACCTAATCCGAAGGGACATCAAGAGTGTTACCGCTGGAGAAATACGGAGGACAGCGGGGAGTAGGAAATTCGATCTGCTAGCGGGTTGCGCTCCATGTCAGGGTTTTTGTTCACTGACGTCAAAGTGGAAGCGTGAAGATAAACGCAATGAACTGTTGATGGACATGGGGAGACTTATCGAAGCAATTAAGCCAACCGCCGTCATGATGGAGAATGTGCCTGGAATTGTTACAAGAGGAAAAGCAATCTTCGAAGAATTCCTTGAGGTATTGGACAACCTTGGATACGTTGCGAAATGGCGAATCGAGCAAATGGCCGACTTCGGTGTACCTCAGTATAGGAGACGGTTGGTTCTTCTTGCTGGACGTGGCTTTGAAATACCATTGCCGGAAAAGACGCATGCTCGGATACCTGGCGAGCAGTCTGGTCTGCTACCTTGGGTTACAGTTCGACAGGCAATCGGTGGTAGAACTGCACCGGTCACATTGTCATGCGCGAGAAAGAATGGTGGGCCACAGGTACACGATTGGCATGTTGTGAGTGATCTGCAGCAAAGGACGAAAGCGCGTCTGCGAGCGGCACTACCTGGTGAGACGTGGTTGAGACTGAGCGAATCGATAAGACCTACTTGTCACCAAGGTGAATACCAAGGTTTCACAAATGTATATGGTCGGATGGAATGGAATGCTGTGTCGCCGACAATCACAAGTGGCTGCACTACCCCATGCAAAGGCAGGTTCGGCCACCCTGATCGACGTCGTTACACTATTTCAGTGCGAGAGGCTGCGCTGCTGCAGACATTTCCGGATAACTATCGTTTTGCGACTGATTCCATTGAAGCTGCTTGTGAGATGATTGGCAATGCTGTTCCGCCTGTGTATGCAAAGATTGCGGGGCGGCAGTTGTTACGTGCGATCTCAAGCCAATGACAGGTTTATCGCAGATGAAATCTTGGCCTGGTGATTCTGGCAAGGAAATTACCGCTTTTGGCGGACTTTCGCGTGGACAACTCATGTCTCGTATTGCTAGTAGTGGTAACAAGACAACGGAAAAGCGACTTGAAGAACTGCTTGAAGAGTCAGGAGTGCCTGCGTGGTGCAATGGGAGTTCTCTGCCTGGTCGACCGGATTTTGTGTGGCCGCAACACAAAGTGGTAGTGTTTGTCGACGGTTGTTTTTGGCATGGACACGATTGCGGCAAGAACATTAGCCCACAGACAAACAAGACCGAATGGCAGGCTAAAATTGAAAGTACACGACGAAGAGACCGGAGGGTTTCAAGGATTCTCCGGGAAGATGGCTGGCATATTGTTCGCATATGGGAGTGCCGCCTCGCGAAGAGCCCGGCGACTTGCGTTAAGCGGATTACGAATATGCTTGAAGACCAAGTAGCCTGACTACCAGTCCCGAAATAAGTCCGAAACTCACTCCAGTTCGTGATGCTTTGTCCTATGTGTCAGGAATAGGGCTCAAGATAAGGTCCATTAACGAGTGTTGCCACTGCGATTGCCAACTGATTCAAAGTGGTGTGAAAAACGGCGAACCAACTTGACAGGCTAGTAGTTATCGATGGAGATCTAACAATCGGACCCTGCAACTCGATCTCTGCGTTATAGTACCTCGACTTGACTAACTCCTACGCATCGGCGCCCCGCTTTCTGACAAGGATTCTCACTGCCGCTGCTTTTATCTGTGAGCTGGCCCCGCTATGAGTAAATATCTAGTCACAGTTGAATCAACCTATTCTTCCCTATAGTAGGGCTCTGCGATTTCCGCAATGAAACTTGATTTTAAATGAGGAATTACATCCTCTACTTCTCGTACTTTCTCTCGTAAGGATGAATACGAAATATACTGGCAGCATTCAGATAGAGGTGGCTTCAGCTTGGCAAATGTTGGTCTTAGGACTTCCTCGGCAACCTTTTTGCGTCTCTTATCAGGAGCAACAATATATAGACTTATATTGACATTTGGTTGCATTGAAATGAGGTCAGACATTCGGAGAAGACCACTATAGATCGCAGTTGAATGCTCAATCTCGAATGCTGCAACAATTGCTTTATCAGCCAACCAAAGGACATCGATGTTTTGAATCGTTTTGTTTGTTGCTTCATCAAAATGCATAGGAGGCTTGGAAACGCTCAGTTCGCCTAGACGCTTACCTCTATATGTCTTGTTCTTATCTCCCCTAGCAACATGAACATCTAGTCCAAGATCCTTGCCAAGCTTGAGTAGAACCCACTGAATCTCAACGTGAGCCCTTTCTTCCTTTTCCTCATCCTCACAAACTGGTGTTTCTGCCTCATCTGGGATGGTGACCTCGAGGCTGCCAGCCTGATAGGTCTTGGGAGGAATGGGTATCCGTCTATATTTCTTCTCGTCATACGGAATCGGCTTGGGATTGGCTTCAGCATCTCTTAGAGCTGCGATAACGATCTCTGCATCTTCAGCTTTCTCTCTGGCAGGGGAACCTCTAAAATGGCCGGACCAAAGGTGCGGATTTTTCAGGTTCTGGAAGTATGACAGTTTGTCTCTAAGACTCAGAACGGGTACAGCGTTTTCGGGAGAGAGCTGGATAAGTGGTTTGACAGGAAACCGCCAGGGAAACGCCTCCCTCGACCAAATCCTAGTCTGATCATCGTAATAGACTGGCCCCGCCACTTCTAATAGGCCAATCCAGCGCGAAATCCCCGTGACATAGCACAAGAAGTAATCTCCAGGTTTGATCTTCTGCACCACCTTCTCGCGCGACTGCCTGAAACCACTGACCGAACTTCCAGCGGCTACGAATTCATCCCAGGTGTTTCCGGTGAAGAGGTCCAACCAATAATTGATCGCCATAAGTTGCCTCAATCTCGCGTGTACTTTCTATACATATATTACTACAGCTGGAAAGAGCGCCAACGCAAGGCAATTCTTATGCTCATCTATTCATGAGTCGACTCTTGGAAGAAGTGAGTACTGAATGGCCATAATGCACGACAGTGGGCCTTATCGAATATGAGAAAGGGCTCGACAATCGGGCTTATCATGCGCGCCTGATAATTAGTATTATCGTGCACGCCCGGGCACGATAAACCTTATTCTGCCGCGCGATGAAAACGATAAGGAGATACTCGGCTACTGACGAATCAGGCGGACGCTTGGGCTTCTGTCGGCGCCTCGGTTCTTAAGATCGACCAGAAAAGAAATGCGACGGCAAAGTAAACCGGGCCGATAACAATACCGAGGTATGGCTTCCACAAGACAAGCAGCAGAATTGTGGCGATCCCTGCAGCCAACAACACTAAGTAGTAATAGGTCAGAGACACCTTGGGTCTTCTAATGAGCAAGAGAATCCCTGCTATGAAAACGAAGCTTATAGTTGCGCCGAGGAATGCTATCTTGAACGTCGCACACAGCGAGGCCAGGGCCGGACTCGCCCGCCCCATCTGAGTCCTTTGCTTCATCATCGAGAACAGGAAGACGTTCTCCATGGCATCAAATATCGCGGCGAGGACCGGGGCGAGGATAAAGAAGAAACCGACCTCTTGAAGCCTGCCCTTGAGTCTCCGCGCGATCAGGAGAATGAACAATCCTGCGAACAGGGCATAGACGACCAGGTACAGGTTATCGACACGGTGCGCGAATATCTCGTAGCGAACTCTTGATAACCCCCAGGCTCGCAGAATCATTTGTGCCGTATTGCGGGTCCAGACAAGCTCGAAGTCCAGCACGCCGTAGCCCGATGAGGCCATCAATGCACGCTCGTTGATGACAAAGAAGATCGTCAGGAAGAAGAACGGAATGAACGATAGTAGAGCAGCCAGTGCAACGATGCCGTCGCTTGGCACTTCTCTTATCTTTTCAAATGAAGGTCTTTTCATCGCCCCGTCTTGCACACGCCCATCAGATTACCAATGAAGCCCTGAGATTGACTCTTCTCGTATTGGACTGGTGGCGGTGTTCCATCCGCATCCAGAACCCAGCCCAATCAGCTGCCACCATGAGACTACATCTTGAGCCCCAGCATCGCCAACGCGTCCTCCGGGCTCACAAGAGTCTCGACGTTGTACGTGTATCCCGGCACAACCGCGAATGCTACAAGATCCTCTCCAATCCGAAGGAGGCCCTCGTTCAGATGTTCATCCTCGTACTCCATCAGCAGGTAGCTCTTTAACCCATCGTCCGCGCCCGCGGCAGTAAATACCTCGCGCCTCTTGACGTAGTCCGGCACCGGCCTGCTCCAGACCTCGAGGAAGACCTTGCCGACGTCGTTACTCGAAGCCATTGGCCATTTGCTCGTCACCATTACAAATGCCATGATTGTCGCCCCCCCAATGACGCATACGTATGCACGACAGGAGTACTCAGAACGGAACACCACCCCCAGTTGCCGCCTTGAAGTATAGGCACGGCAATGGACCTCGGTCAATGGATAGTCAACATCGGCCGCGAACCCGGGCGGGAATGCCGTTGTCTAGCCCGCTGCCCGACTTGACTCTGGCCCATTTATCCTTCATAATTGGGCCATATTATGACCCAAATAACTCAGCTATACGGCCCATATTGCGGACCATAAAGAGGTTCTAAATGGCTCGATACATCTGGCAGGGCAGTCTATGGCCCAGCTTCAAATGGAACAGTGAACGACTGCTGCACCCCCTGGGGGAAGCAAGAAAGGCCCAGGGGAAGATTCTTGGCCTCGCCGAGTTCTTTGAACTCGAAACCCAGGCGGATGTTATCACTGAAGAAGCGGTCACAACGGCCGCGATAGAAGGTGAAAAACTCGACCGTGCAACGGTGCGTTCTTCGGTGGCTCGCAGGCTGGGCTTGCCTTCAGCTGGACTTCCACCGACACAAAGGCATATAGAAGGTCTGGTTGATATGCTTATAGACGCGACTCAGAATCATGCGGATGCTCTTACCGCCGAACGGCTCAAGGGGTGGCAGGCTGCCTTGTTTCCAACCGGATACTCCGGGATAACCAGAATCATCACCGGGGATTGGCGCAGCGGTGACGAGCCGATGCGAGTCGTGTCCGGCCCAATCGGCAAAGAAACGGTTCACTATGAAGCTCCACCCGCGGCTGGCGTCGATTCCATGATGAGCGAATTCCTGGAATGGTTTGCCACCCCGCAGGCTAACCTGGACGGCCTGGTGCGCGCCGCTGTAGCTCATTTCTGGTTTGTGTCCATCCACCCTTTCGAGGATGGGAACGGCCGAATAGCCAGGACCATCGCGGATATGGCTCTCGCTCAAGACGAGAAGACAGATTGCAGGATGTACAGTATGTCGGCCCAGATCGAAATCGAGCGCGATGACTATTATGAAGTCCTGGAACGAAATCAGAAGGGCAACGGCGACATCACGGAATGGATGGTCTGGTTTCTGGAATGTCTCAGGCGGGCGATCCAACGGTCAGAGGCTGAAGTTCAAAAAGCGGCGGACAAAGCCAGGATGTGGCAGGAGCTGGCCTTTCTGGATCTTAACGAACGTCAGAAAAAAGTGATTAACAGGCTCCGTGAGTCTGGCGAGGGCGGGTTCGAGGGAGGTCTGACCACTCGCAAGTATATGGGAATGACACATACAAGCCGGACGACAGCCAAACGCGAGATAGCAGATCTCATAGTAAAAGGTCTTCTATTAAAGAACCCGGGCGAAGGAAGAAGCACAAGCTACAGACTATCCTGGCGAGAGGGTGCATCCCCACCTGCCAATCCAGGCGCTCGATAAGAGACGGTCGAGAATCAGCTTCGGGCGAATATCCCCTGGGGAAAGCGCTACAACGTTACTCTACTTCCCTGTCGCGCAGCTCTCTTACTTCTGGAACAGGTTCACGTACCAATCGAAACGGTATCGTCTGTCACGCGAGCGCCCGGTTATCTCCGTGATCGCTCCCATGGCCTCGAGTCTCTCCACCGATTTCGCGGCTGTCGCGAAACTCGAGTGGGTTCTGTCAGCCACATCGCCCACGCTCATGATGGGATTGACGAAGAAAGCCTCCAGGGCCAGGCGATCGCGTGGACCGGCTCCTTTTTTGGCCGAGATCTTGTTCTCCAACTCCTCCCGGAGGCTCTCGACCTGGCGCGCGGTGGCGATTGCCGAATCGCTCACCACTTTGACCCCATCACAGAAGAATTCCAGCCAGGACTCCCAATCCCCATCGTCTCTTATCCCCGTCAGCCGGCCATAGTACTCCTGTCTGTTCTCCAGCAGATAATGGCTCAGGTAGAGGAGCGGCAAGTCCAGTGAACCGCGGCTGCAGAGCAGCATGGTTATTAGCAGTCGTCCCATCCTGCCGTTTCCGTCGCCGAAGGGGTGGATGGTCTCGAACTGGGCATGAGCAATGCCGGCCTGTATGAGGGGCGGGAAGCTCTGGTCGTGAAGGAATTTCTCGAAGTTGTCGAGTGGTCCTCGCAGGTCACCTGGAGGCGGCGGGTAGAAGACACCGCCGACCACGACTTGATGGTTTCGGAACTCGCCCGGCGTTCTATCCTCGCCTCGCACCCCCTTGAGCAATACTGAGTGTATCTCCCTGATTAACCTGAGAGACAGGGGCAGCTCGTTGAGCCTCTCCAGCCCGAACATTATGGCATCGACGTGCCTCACAACTTCGCGGGCGCTCTCACGTGATAAATCCCCCGCCTCGAACCTGAGCAGGTCGTCAAGCGTGCTCTGGGTACCCTCGATCTGCGAACTCAGGACCGCTTCCTTCTTGACGTACATACTCATGAACAGTTCCGGGTGAGGGAAGGTCCGGGTTGCTTCGGCCAGGCGCCCAAGCGCTGCGCTGGAGTCGGCAAGCGCCGTCACGAGCCTTTCGTTGTAGGCCACTGGGGGATTCGGTGGCAGCGGAGCAGGAATGAAGAGATTGAACCTGCCCCGCCGTTCGTAATGGCCTGCCCTGCCGTTCAATCTGAGCCTCCGTTATTCACGAGAATGAAATACATCTGATCACTATTTTAATATATGACTAATAATTAAAATAGTGTGCGGGCGAAGTCCTATTTATTCAGGTACTTGCTCGAGCCCCAGCCGGAAAGGCTTGTGATAGGATTCCTGCGACGCGGGAAATAGGTAACTCAATCGTAATCCGATGCAGACGTACCTCTATCCAGATTTACTCCAAGGCAACGTGGGGGTGGTGCAGTTGGCACTGGAAACGGCAGACGCGTTCGCTGTAATGTCCACCGCTTATCGAGTGGGGGTGCTCGACAAAATGATCCCGCTGGTCGGCCTGGCCCTGGAAGGCTGCCAGGAGCGGGCCGGGCTCGAATACGGGGATGTTTACCTGATGATGGACGAGGCTCGGCCCGAGACCATCGAGAAGCTGGACAGGCTCTTCAAGAGATCCGGGTTCCTGCTGCGCCTGGCCGACAACGAGCTCCTCTTGAGGGTCTTCTCGCGGCTGATGGACCTCGATGTCGTGAAGAGGGCGACCACGGCCCTGCTGACCTGGGTGCTTCTGAAGGTAGTCGGCGCGAGCGGGAACGTGGGGAGGCGATAGCATGGCCACAACCGCGATCTCGGACATCAGGAAAGACCTAGAGGACATAGTTGGCCAGGCCGCCATCAGCGATGACCCGGAAGCCTTCGGCTCGTACACTAACTGCCTCGGGCCGGTAAAGCCGCCGGGGCCCGAAAGGCCGCTCCTTGTGGTGAGGCCGGCGGATACCGCGCAGGTGCAGAGCCTGGTAAGGCTCGCTAACGAGCTCGGCCTGAACCTCATCCCCGCCTCGTCCGGCGCCCCTCATGTCCATGGAGGGACCGCCCCTTACGCGGAAGGAGTGATCGTCGACCTCTCCAGTATGAACAGGATCGTGCGGATGAACCGGCTCCACAAGGTCGCCATAATCGAGCCCGGGGTGACCTTCGGCCAACTCAAGGAGGAGGCCGCCAGGCAGGACCTCAGGCCGTTGATGCCCCTCTTGCCCCGGGCGACCAAGTCGGTGCTCGCCTCGTACCTCGAGAGGGAGCCCATCACTTTCCCCCGATTCCACTGGGACATGACCGATCCGCTGCTCTGCACCGAGCTGGTCTTCGGCACCGGTGACCTGATGCGCACCGGTTCGGCGGCGGGCCCGGGGACCCTTGAACAGCAGTGGGAGCGCGAGATACAGCAGAAGAACCCCACTGGAGGACCGGGAGCGGTCAACTTCGTGCAACTGTTCCAGGCCTCCCAGGGGACCATGGGCATCGCGACCTGGGCCTCGATCAAGCTGGAGATGCTGCCCAAAGTGCGAAGGCCGCGTTTCGTCCCCGAGGCGGACCTGGACAGGCTCATCGATTTCTCGTACCGCATGCTCCGTCTCAAGCTCGGCGACGAGTTCCTCATCCTCAACCGCTTCGCCCTGGCCAACCTCCTCGCGGAGGACCCCGCGGAGATAAAGGCACTGGCGGAAAAACAGGCACCCTACACCCTCTTCTATTGCGTGGCGGGTTACCAGCATTTCCCGGAGAAGCGGGTCGAGTTCCAGGAGCACGACATAGCCGGGGTCGCCCAGCACTATGCCGTGCTGCCGCGAGACGAGGTGCCCGGCGCCAGCGCCGTGCGGATGCTGGAGATACTGGACAACCCCTCCCCCGAGCCCTACTGGAAGCTTCGCTTCAAGGGGGGCTTCAGGGAGATATCGTTCATCACCACCATGGACCGTGCGCCCTCGTTCATCGCGCTGATGGAAGAGACGGCCTCTAGTCTGGGCTACGCGGCAGACGAGGTCGCCGCCTACCTGCAGCCGATGATGCAGGGCAGGAACTGCCACGTGGAGTTCAACCTGTTCTACGACCCCGCCGACGAAGGCGAGGCCCAGCGGGCCGGTAAGGTGTTCGACGCGGCGGGCGTCGCACTCTCGGATGCCGGCGCCTTTTTCTCCCGTCCCTACGGTCCGTTGTCGGACATCGCGTACGCCGGGTGTCCGGACACCGTCGCCACCCTGAGGAAGGTCAAACAGCTGTTCGATCCCAACGGGGTGATGAACCGCGGGAAACTCTGTTTCGAGGAGGTGTGAGCATGGCTCTATCGGATTACGCGCGCGACATGGCCGGGTGCTCCCGGAACTCCTACTGCAAGTTCGTGCCGTGGAACAAGGCGAAGAGCTGGAGGTTCTCCAACCTCTGCCCCTCGATAACCCGCTTCAACTTCCACGCCTACTCCGGGGGCGGCAGGCTCAACATGGGCTTGTCCCTGGTCCAGGGAAGGAGCGAGCTGACGGACGGGGTGGCGGAGATAATATACCGCTGCCAGCTCTGCGGGGCCTGCGACATGGCCTGCAAGGTGTTCAAGGACGACTTCGACATAACGGACATCCTCCTGGAGATGCGCACTCACTGCGTCGAGCAGGGCCAGTTCAACCCCGAGCACATGTTCATGCTCGACAACCTGAAGAAAGAGGGCAACGTCCTGGGGGAGCCGAAGGCCGAGCGCGGAGACTGGGCGGAAGGGCTCGGTCTCAAGGACATAAACACCGAGAAGGCCGACGTCCTCTTCCACGCGGGGTGCCGCTACGCTTACGACAAGGACCTGTGGGGTGTCGTCCGTGGGGCCGTCAGGCTGATGCAGGCCGCTGGCGCGGACGTTGGGACGGCCGGCAACGCGGAAGCCTGCTGCGGGGGCCGTATCTACGAGCTGGGGTTCCGGGGCGAGGCGATGAACTACGCCGACGACATGCTGTCCCGGATAGACGCCTCGGGAGCCTCCACCCTGGTGACCTGCTGCTCCGATGGATACGCCCACTTGCGTTACCTCTACCCGCGCATGGGGAAGACGCCGCCCGTCGAGGTGCTGCACATCACCGAGTTCCTGAGTCGGAAGATCGCCGAGGGGCGCCTCCGCATGAGGAACGAGGTCCCCATGGTCGTCACCTACCACGACCCCTGCCACCTCGGGCGGATGAGCGAGTCCTACCGCGGGGAATGGGAGGGGGACAAGCTCGACAGGCCGATGGCTATGAAGCGCACCGGGAAGCAGGGCTGCTACGAGCCGCCTCGGGAGATCCTCGGGTCGATCCCCGGTCTGCGCCTGGTGGAGATGGAGCGCATCAGGGAATACGCGTGGTGCTGCGGCGCCGGCGGGGGCGTGCTGGAGGCCTACCCCGACTTCAGCTCCTGGACCGCGATGGAGAGGCTCGAGGAGGCGCAGTCCACGGGTGCCGAGGCCCTGGTCACCGCCTGCCCGTGGTGCGAGCGGAGCTTCAAGGATGCCCTCTCCACAAACGGGACGCGCCTGGAGCTATACGACCTGACCGAGCTGGTGCTCCAAGCCGCCGGGATCCAGGGTGAGGGAGGCGATAGCGATGCTGCCTGAGGAAGCCTACAAAGAACTGCAGGATGCACTCGGGCCGGAGAACATCTCCGACGAGCCGGCCCTCCTCGATGCTTATGCCTGGCAGCCGGCCTTCAGCATCAACCCGGACGTCTGGACGCCGCGGCCGATCGCCGTCGCGCTCCCGGGCAGCACCGAGGACGTTGTGGCGATAGTCAGGATTTGTAACAAGCACGGGCTGAAGTACAAGGCGATGTGCCTTGGATGGGGGGCGCACGCGGCCCCGGGCTGCGAAGGCGTCGTGCAGATTGACCTCAGGCGCATGGACCGCATCCTCGAGATAGACGAGAAGAACATGTACGTGGTAGTGGAGCCCTTCGCCGTGGCGGGGCAGATCAACGCGGAGGCCAAGAAGCTGGGCTTCTCGACCCACATGATATCGGCGGGCGCGTCTCACTCGCCGCTGGCCAGCTCCACCTCCGGCTGGGGATGTTGCTGGGACGGCGTCTCGATGAGCTGGAGCTCGCGGAACGTCATGGGGGTTGAATGGGTCCTGCCCACCGGCGACGTGCTGCGCCTGGGCTCGCTCGACTCCGGCCTGGGCTGGTTCAGCGGGGACGGCCCTGGTCCGTCGCTGCGCGGCATCATGAGGGGTCGCGGCGGCGCCTTCGGCGGGCTCGGGGTCTTCACCAGGTGCGCGCTGAAGCTCTATCACTGGCCTGGCCCGACCGAGAACGTTCCAGACGGGCTCCTGTGGGATACTCACAAAGAGCTGCCAGAGAACAGCCGGGCGTACATAGCGCTCTTCGGCGACGAGAGGGCGCTCGCGGATGCCACCCAGGAGGTGGCCAACGAGGGCATCGGCTATCACTCCTTCGGCGTGGGCCTGGGGAACTTCCTCTCGGGCATCTGGCCGCACCTGATGAGGAACGAGGCCTTCAGGAAGGCGGAGTGGCTCCGAAAGATCGTGGACGTGATGCAGTTCAACTGGATGTGGCTGCTATGCGCCAATTCCCCGGGGGAGCTCGAGTTCCAGGAGATGGTTATCCGGAAGGAGGTGGCCGAGCACGGCGGGGTCCTCATCGACATGGAGCAGATAGGCCTGGGCCAGCCGCTGTTCTGGGGCTGGGTCCTGGGTTCCTTCATGGGGGTGGCCACCCGCTGCGGCGTCATCGGGACCATGTGGGGGCAGGACGAGGTGCAGCACGCCATGATGGAGGAACGGGTCCACGGCGGAGAGCCGATCAAGGCGAGTGGCGTAGAGCGGGGATTCGTCGAGAACGACCTGCCCGGGAGCGGCTTCCACTTCTTCCTGGAGGAGGGCATCGTCAGCCACTACGAGGAGGTCCTCTGGTACGACCATCGCGATCGCAAAGCCACGCAGGGCGTCCGTGACATGGTGGCGGAGTACACGATGATGAACATCGACTACTGCATGGAGAGCGGGTTCGTTGCAGGCGAGCCCGAGCTCCGCACGCTCTACGGCCCCATGGAGCACAACTTCCACGAATGGCAGAAGAAGATCAAGGGGGTGCTCGACCCCGGCGACTCATCCGACCCGACACTCTATTCCACCGAGCAGGAGTTCGACCTCTCGTCACTCAGCCCCGCCGAACAGGCCAGGGCGAGGAGACTTATCGAGGAAAAGAGGTCGGGGAACCGTTGAGCGGCCTTGAGTCGTACTCCGATATTGAATGAACACGGACCAGGAAGGTCGTGCGCCATCAGGCCGTTCTTGCGCTCGCTAGCGTGACTAGAGGGCTAACGATTAAGATAGGCAAGCAACCTATCCTATCGGGTCTTGCGGAGGGCGGTACTCAATGAAGGTCCTGGTAACCGGCGCAGGTGGGTTTATCGGGAGGCACATCGTAGAGGAACTCTGCGAGCAGGGGCGCCAGGTGAGGGCGACAGACCTCCCTTCCAGCGACCTGTCAGCATCCGCGGAGTCCGGCGCCGAGGTCATGCCCGGAGACCTCCTGAACCAGGCAGACGTAGCAGAGATGCTGGACGGCATCACGCACGTCATCCACTGCGCGGCAACCTTCAACATGGGTCTCCCCGTCGAGACCTGCCTTAGGGTGAACAGGGACGCGGCATGCCTTCTCTGCGACGAGGCCGGAAAACGGGGCGTGGAGCAGTTCCTGCATATGAGCACCGGTGGTGTCTACGGCTCCTCGGTCTATACCCCCATGCGGGAGGACCATCCTCATCACCCTCCCGATGCCTATTCGTTGAGCAAGGAAGCCGGGGAGGCCGCGGTCCTGCACCGGATGCGGAAATTCGGAATACCGCTGACCATCTTCCGCCCCACCGCCGTGTACGGGCCTTACAGCACCTACATCGCAGGAGCCTTCTATGTCCTGCCCTCGATCCTCAGATACTACGGGCTGAAGAAGCTCCCCTCGGTCAAGGGCGGCAAATCGCTCACGCTGGTCCATGTAAAGGACATCGCCGGTTCGGTCTGTTTCTGCCTGGACAACGAGGATGCTTTCGACGAGGATTTCAATCTCTCGGAAGACGTACCGATGGTTGCCGGTGAGTTCTTTGACTTCCTCTACAGCCTGTTCGACATCGACGTGGCGTTCCGCGTTCCTTACCCGAAGCCGCTGGTCGAAGGGCTGGCCATGCTTCTGACCAAGATGCCGGCCACCGTGTCGTTCGGGCCCGTGAACGCTCTGCTCGAGAGAATCTGGCAGAGGATCGTCGAGGAGCGCGGCCTCACGACGCAGCTCAAACCGCACTTCGACCGGGATTTCATGTACATGCTGCTCGGCAACCATTACCTGGACAACTCGAAGATAAGGTCTATCGGGTACGAATCACGGTACCCGACCTGCATGGACGGCCTCGGCGAGACGATCGAATGGTACAGGCGGGAGCGGTGGCTCCCCTGAGCCAGAATTCATCAGAAGCAGAAGACAGGCGGAACGCCCGCCGGAGCAGACAGGAGGAATCATGACAGTGCCGCTGGATCTCGGGATCAACACCTGGATCGGGATGACGTTCTCACTGGCTGCTCAGGATAAGCTCAAGGAGCTCGAGAACGAAGGCACCATCCTCGCGACCACGCCGTACCGGGACGGCCTCGCGTTCGCCGCTACGGTCGGGATGGGCATCGCGGGCCTCTGCTACAAGGTTGCCCCGGACTGGATGCTCATGTACTACGCCGACCACGAGGACATCCCGGTCGGGGTGCAGGCGGGGATGTTCGGCCTCTACCCGGCCATGTACACCCTGGGCTTCCTGATGGCGCACCAGCTCGAGAAGAAGAGGAAATCGCTCGGCTGGGCGGCCTGGGGCGCCAACTTCGTCGGGGTCCTCGCGTTCACCCTCGTTTCGCTCGACAGGCTGCTGAAAGTGGGGACGACCAGGGAGTTCAAGGAAGGCGAGGCGAAGAGCATCTTCAAGTCCGCCCTGGCGCCGATACTCATCGCCGGGATGCCCGCTGCGTTCCCGGCGCTCTATTACTTCGCCAGGCGCGCGGCAAGGTGATCGGCTGAGTCCTTCAGGTCGAGGCAGCCGCCCGTGCGGCCTTCTTCCGCCTCGAGGCTGAGTAGCGGTACAGGCGGTAGCAGAGACCGAGAGCGGCCAGAGCGGTATAAGCGTAGATGACGGCCATGAGCGCGGGCGTGCTCCGGGTCGCCGACCCGATCACGAGCGCCTTGACCGTTAGGCCTGCAAATATAAGGTAGTTCACCTGGTGCACCCGGCGCCAGGCCTTCTTGTAGCGCTTGCGGAGCAGTGCGGCCGCGATGGTCACCGCGAGCAGCACCAGGGCTACAGGGCCGACGATCCAGACCTTGTTGTAGGAGGCCATGGTGCGGTCGAGGAGTATGAGGACCCCGTGCACCAGCGCCAGCAGGAAGCCTGCGATGCCGGTGACTATGTGGTACCTGGAGACGTACCTCGCGTTGTAGAGCCTGTAGAAAGGGAGGCCGGCGGAACCGGTCATTATGTTCTGGAATATCAGCGCGTAGGCGAGCATGGCCGAGGTCTTTATGAAGTTGACCGGCGCCAGCAACGTCGGGAGGACGAGCGTCACAGCCGCCAGGGCGAGAACAAACCCCTGGAGAACCCGCTTCCACATGGTCTTCGCCTCAGCGCTTCCGCTCATCGCTGCTTCCCTTATCTACTTTCACCAACCACCACTCTCAAATGCTCTGCTTTCGGCCGCCGGCACCAATCATATATTCAGCTCAGCTTGGAAGATAGGCGAATCCTCAGGCAGAGCAGGAGGGTGTATCCTTGAAGCAGCAGTAGTTGTGCACGGCGGAGCTGGATAGCGCGCGACGGCCGCGCCCCGGCTACGGCATGGGAGGCGCGCGATGAGCGAAAAGGTTCCGGGCGCAAGGAAGAGGAACGCTGCCTGGGTCGGAATCGGGGGAACACTGATCACGGTGCTGACCGTCATGGTGATAGTCTACGTCCCCAGGATTCTCTCAGGGGGCAAGGCGGAGAGCGACATATCCAAGCTGAAATTGACTGCCGCGGATGGGTCCTCCCTGGATTACGACAGGGTGCTGCTTGGTGAGAGGGTTACCTTTACTGCGACCGCCGAGCCCGCGTTTCGTGGGGACGAGCCGGCATCATTCACCCTGCTGATACGCAGAGGGGCTGCCGAAGTCATCGAAAGGAAGACGTTCGAGATACCCTCGTCCGGCGAACCGCAGACGAAGAAGCTCACCCTCACCCTTCCCGAAGGCTTGCCCGAGGGCTCAGGCGCTAATTTCACCGCGGAAGCGATACTGGAGTCGCCGGACCGCAATGACGCACTCAAGCTCGAAAGCCACCTGCCCTTCTACGGGGCGCCCAAAGGAACAGAAGGTGAATACGAGGCCGGCTATTCCGCTGGATATGCCGCCGGGTTGTCCAGCTACAGAGGCGACACCGACGGGTCTGATTTCTATGAGGAGAATGCCGGGAAGCCTCCCGAATACAATCGCGGTTTCGAGGATGGTTTTAACGATGGCATTGAAACTGGGGGTAAGGAGGAAATGGAAGACTCCAACTGAAACCAGCTTCTGTACGGGTTGAGGGTAATCAACGCCTGGTCGCTGAAATCACCGCAAGCTCCCGTGAACCTTGACATGGTGATTCCGTTAACTTAACATATTTGTTAAGTATCATGGAACAGATATTGGCGGAGCGTCTCGCTCGAGAACTAAAGATAGATGTTACCCAGGTGGCAAGGGAATACTGGGAGGTAATCCTCCTGAACCGGCTCTTTGAAACACCGGGGAGCGGGGACCTGGTGTTCAAAGGAGGAACCGCTCTGAGGTTGGCCTATGGCTCCCCGCGCTTCTCGGAAGACCTGGACTTCTCCCTGCTCGAGGACCTACTTGGAGAAACCTTCAATAAGCTGGCCTCGGAGCTGGTGAAGCCGATTGCCATAGCGGACATCACCGACCTGGCCGCCAAACGGTGGACGTACCTCTGCGAGATCAGGTTCACCGAGGATTATCTCCCGCAGCCTTTCCGCATCAAGCTGGAGATATCGAGACGGGAGGCCGAGGGCTACCGCAACGAACTGCGGCTCATCACCTCGCCCACAACGCCGGTCCAGGCTCTCTGCAGGGTGGCGACCCTCGAGCAGATGCTCGAGGACAAGCAGGCCTGCATAAAGGACCGTGCCGCTCCGAAGGACATCTTCGACCTCTGGTTCATTTCTCAGAAGATGGGAATCCAGTACCGGCCGCCTGACACGGAGATCACTCAGAAAGAGCTCCGGCGAGAGCTCGCGAAGTACCTTCCGTCCAGCTACCAAGCGGCAATCGAGGAACTGCTTTGAAGGAAAAGGAACTCCTCAAGGCCCTCAAGGGTACAACCAAGCAGTTCTTTACCATCTCGGACTTGGAGAAGGTCACAAGCCTGGACAGAAACAGTCTCTACGTCTCGCTCAACAGGTGGGTCAAAGGAGGGGCTCTCGAGAGAGCGGGCAGGAATATCTATGTCATCGGCGGTGAGCCGGTCAGGCCCGAGATGATCGCCGGTCAGGTCTACTTCCCGAGCTACCTGTCGTTTGAATCGGCCCTTTCCCGGTTCGGTGTATTGAACCTGCTCCCCTATTCGATAACGTTTGCCACCACCAGGAAGACAAAATCGTCGACCCTGCTGGACCGCAGGGTTGTCTACAGGCACCTCAAGAAAGAGCTGTTTTTCGGCTACACGAATGAGGAGGGCCTCTACGTAGCTGAACCGGAGAAGGCCTTACTCGACCTGGTTTACCTTCGCTCACTCGGCAAGGCTGAAATTCCCTCAGGTGAAATGGACTTGAGGTCGCTCTCTCGGAAGACCCTCCGGGAATACGCCCCGCGATTCCCGCCGAGAGTGACGGAATCGCTCGAGGAGCTTTTCTCGTAGAACCGCCTGTCAGGTCAGACTGCACTCCCGGCCCGGGAAGGTCACGGCGCGAGCAACTTGCTCAGAGCTGACCTGACTCCCTCTCCAGGAGGGTTATCGCCATCTGGTTTGCCAGGAGCTCGTCGCTCTCCGCCCGCAGCCTGAGCGCCTCCCTCCAACCCGAGTAGAGCCTTTCATACTTCGCGGCATCCGCCCCGGGCTCATGCTCTCTCGCGATGCCGCCGAGGCGCTCGGCGCCCTCCGTCATGTCCGCGAACGTCCCGGCTCCCACCCCCGCGCAGACAGCCGCGCCCAGCGCGGAGACCTCAGGCGTGGAAGGGACCCTCACCGGCTTTCCGGTGACATCGCTTACCATCTGGGTCCAGAGCGCGCTCCTGGACATGCCGCCCGCGACCACTATTCCCTCGGTGTCTGATCCCGACACCTCGAGAACCTGCTCCAGGTTGGCCCTGGCGGAGTAAGCTATACCCTCAATCGACGCCCTTGCTATGTGACAGCGGCAGCCGGACGTCTCCGGGGTGACCATGTGGGACATGGTCAGGTTGCCCAGGAGTATATTGATGGTCCGGGCGTCGAAAACGCGCGCCCCGAACGTCGAATAGATGCCGGCCGCACCCGGTTCGGACGCCCCGGCATCCTCGAACATCTCCCCCACGGGGTCGTCGCTGCCCGGATAGAAGATCTCTGAAAGCCATTCGAGGACCTTACCTGTGAGCATGCCGTTGCTCTCCAGGACGAAGAGACCGGGCACGGCATGGCGGCCGCTCCAGAGGCTGCCCTCTCCATCCAGCAGGAACTCGCCCGTCACGAGCTGAACGGGCATCCCGGTGCCCGCCATCACTCCAACGTCGCCCTCGCGCACGCACCCCGCTCCCAGCAGGCCGCTCTGGGTGTCCGCGCCCCCGGCGGCAACCGGCGTGCCCGGCGCGAGCCCCAGGTGCTCCGCGGCGCCCTCAGAGAGGCTCCCCACCCGGTCGCCGGCGTCAACCACCCCGGGAAAGACCGAGGCCGGAAGCCCCAGCGACTCGATAAGCCCGAAATTCCATTCGCCTGCGCGGTGGTCGAACAGGAGGGTCTCTCCGGCCTGAGACCTCTCCGCGAACAGGTCTCCCGACAGCCGGTACGCGACCCAGTCCGACAGGCTCGCCACCCTCCAGGCCCGCTCCAGCGCCTCGGGAGCATGTTCCTTGAGCCACAATAGTCTACTGCCCATGAAGATGGGGCTCGGCCAGTGCCCGCCCGCTTCGTACACCCCCTGCCCGCGCTCCGCACCGAGCATCAGGGCATTTCCCAGGGCTCGGGCGTCCTGGTTGGGCGCCGCGAAAAGCGAGCGGCCTTCACCGTCAAGGAGAATGGTCGTGTTGCGCATGCTCGTGGCTGCCAGGCCGAGGACCGACCCCGGCGCCGCCCCCGACTTCTCCATGACCTCACGGGACGCCTCCCCCAGCTTCGACCACATGTCCTCGGTGTCCATGTCATACCCGAGGCCGGCCGTGCCCGGTGCTATCGCGTAGGTCCAGCCCCTGCTCGCGAAGAACGACTCGCGTGAATCAAGGTCTGTTAGAAGGCACCTGCCGGACCCGTTCCCAAGGTCGAGGGCCATCAGAAACCGCTTGTCCATGTTTGACCTCCGTGCCGGCGTCGAAACCCTATCCCCGTATGTCTATCGGGTAATTCCCGTACTTGCGAGCCGCCTTGACCATGGCGATGTAATTCTCCGGCCTGCAGGCCGGGTGGATAGTGTTGGACGAGCACAGGACGAACCCGCCCCCGGGCGCGGCTGCCGCTATGGTGTCCCTCACGGACGCCTCCACTTCCGACTCGGTCCCGAACGGAAGCAGGTACGCGCAGTCTATGTTGCCCAGCAGGCACAGCCTGTCTCCGTAGCGCTCCTTGACCTCTCCAATGTCCATGCACTGGGGCTGAATGGAATGAAACCCGTCAAAGTCTGTCTCCACCAGGCGGTCCATGAGCGGCCACATGTTGCCATCGGAGTGCTTGAAAACGAGCTTACCTCGGGAGTGAACGAAATCGACTATCGCCTTGTGGTGCGGCCCGATGAACTCGTCGTACTGGGCGGGCGAGATGAAGGTCGACTTGTTGTAGGCGAAATCCCCGTCGAGGCAGACGATGTCGGCGCCGAGGTCCATCGCCATGTCGAGCGAGTCCAGGACGTACTCCGTGGTCATGTTCATGATGTCACGCACGAATCCTGGGTTCCTGCGGATGTAGGGGAAGAACTTCTCCATCCCACCCGACAGGTTGCGGCTGAGCTGGAACGGCCCGGGGTGGACCAGTATCTGCGACAGCTCGTCGCCGAAGTACCCTTTGGCGGCCGCCAGCACCAGGTAGTCGGACTCCCTCGGGCGGTACGCCGAGAAAGAGGCGAGTTCTTCCGGCCGGGTTATAGGCCCCGCCTTTATCACCGGCTCTCCCGCCTCGCTCTCCTGGAAAACGCATCCCCAGGCGTCCTTTATGAAGCCCGCGCCTGCCGGTTCGGACCCGAGCAGCAGAAGAGAGGGGAAGCCGTCGAGCTCGAGCTCTTTCACCACCGTGAACAGGAGGGCCAGGAGCCCGAGCTTCTCCTCGGGCGTCATGTCGTGCACCGGTTTTGCCGGGGGAAGATCGTCCGTGAAGAAGCGCCCGATGCCGAGGATAGACTCTTCGTTGAAAGCCATCTCCCAGACGGGGACCCTGTCCGGCTCCACGTGCCGGAAGGCTTTCTCTATCCTTTCTCTTCCGGTCATAGTTACTCCATTCCTCGAGTGAGCGAGCCCGCAATCAATCGAAGCGTCAATACCGTGGCAAGCGCACACTATATATTAGTTCAAACAGGCGGTTGCAGGCCCGGGCCGAGACCGACAGCAGATATAATTGTCGCATCAATGGAAACATCGCCCGTTCGCAACATAGCTCCCGGGCCGGGAAGGCCTGATGGCATCGCACAGGAACTGATATCAGGTTACCGCTGGGTCGTGCTCGCCGCGTTCGGGCTCGTGCTCTTCTCCCAGGCGCTCCTGTGGCTCACCTTCGCGCCCATCGAGACGGACGTGCAGGTGGCCCTCGGTGTCGGCCATTTCCCGGTGCGCCTCCTGGCGCTGGTGGACCCGCTGGTCTTCATCGCCCTTGCGGCCTTCATCGGCATGCTGGCCGACAGGCGGGGCTTCAGGTTCACGGTCACGCTCGGGCTAGGCCTGATGGTGCCTGCGGCGGTGGGAAGGGCAGTCGCGGCAAACCTCGGCCTGTCCGGCCATACCCTCTACTGGGTACTCCTCGTGTTGCAGCTGGTTGTCTCGGCCGGAGCCTGCTGCTGCGTCGTCTGCGTCTTCCAGATGCCAGTGAAGTGGTTCCCCCAGAGCCAGAGGGCCACCGCGACGGGCCTGGCGGGCATGGGACTTCTCCTGGGCAACGCGCTGGTCTTCCCACTTGCGGCTTTCATCGGAGGGTTCCCAGCGGCGCCCACCCCGGACCAGGCGATGGCGGGCCTGAGCAGGGTGCTGGTCGTGTTCGCGGTGGTGGTATCGGTCATCGCCGTGGCCTTCCTGGCCCTTATCAGGAAAGACCCGGAGTCTCCCCTGGCGCAGGAGCACCTCGCCCCGGGCCTGGCCACGGTCCGCCGGCTCCTCGCCCTGCCGGACTTCCGGGCCATGTGCCTCATCTTCTTCTGGGGCATGGGCACCTACATCACCCTGATGATAACCATGGAGAAACTCATGGGCTTCCATGGGTTCAGCGCCCGGTTCGCGGCGCTCGTGGCAGGGGCCCTGACACTCGGCGGCATCTTCGGTTCCATGTCGCTGCCGGCGGTGTCCGACAGGCTCGGGAGGCGCCGGCCGTTCATACTGCTGCCCGCGGCCTTGCCATCCCCCTTACCATCGTCATAGCGTTCCTTCCCGTGCGCTCGCTCGACCTCGCCTGCGCGGCCCTGCTGGGGTTCGTGATGCTGGCGGCCCAGCCGGTGTTGTTCACGATGCTCGGGGAGATGGAGGACATAGGGCCGCACCTGGCGGCGACCGCCGTAGGGGTGCTGTTCGGCCTGGGCAGCGTGGGGCAGATAGTCATACCCCTCCTGACAGAGCTCTTCCACCGGACCTCCCCCACCGGCGCACTGGATTACAGGTGGTCCATCCTGGTCCTGGGAGTGCTGGGCATCGCGGGCTTCGTGTTCGTCGTCCGCTATGTTCCCGAGACCGGGCCCGGCCGGGAAGGTCACGGCGCAGGGCTACCCGGGGCGGCCCTGCCGGAATATGAAGAGATTTGAACAAGCTGGTAGCTGGACATGTGAATTTGCGTCAGCCTCTGCGCTCGAGCTTTTTATACACGTCTTTCCGGTGGGCGATAAGTAGAACCAGGACACCGCCTTTCGTCCTGGTGTACACAACCCGGTAATCGCCCACACGCAACCGCAAGAGGCCAGCGAACTTGCCCTTGAGCTGCTCTCCGACGTCCGGGTCCTTTTTAAGTTCCTTCTCGAGCTTGTCGACGATCCTCTTTGCATCGACCTTGTCGAGGTTTCTAAGGTCTTTTACGACGGATTTCTTGTACTGGATCTCAAAAGCCAAGCGACTTCCTCAGCTCAGAACTCGAGATGATCTCGTCGCCCTTGTCAAGCAACCTGTGCAGTGCCACGAGGTAATCGTTGTACTCGGTGACGTATGTGCTGATGGCTTCGTTTATGAGTGAGCTCCTGGACCTGCCGAGGAGCGAAGCCAGCTCGTCGAGCTCTGAAAGAACCTCCTCGGGTACCCTCATCGAGATATTGCCTGCCATGACTGCTCCTTTCGCTGTATTACAAGTATTACATAGTGATACAAGGGGGTCAAGAAAGCGTGCGAGGTTCCGGGTAAGTTCTTGTGATATCCTCCCTTTCGTGAACCCTATGAAGAGAGGCACGGAAGCCGCGAAGGTCTGGAGACGATATCAGAGACGTTGAGATGAGCCCTGTTGGCCGGGTGAGACACACCGGGCTGCTTTCCACGGTTGTTGTTCTTTCAGTGCTTTCATCAGTCTTGATATCGTTGATATCCGGCCTCCTCGGGCCAGCCGAAAGGGCCCACGCGAGAGCCCCGGGTCACAGGTATGTCGGCTGGTGTGTCGGAGGAACCAGGGACGGGTACGGGGTGATCCTTCACTCCGTTGACGGGGGCCGGACTTGGAACAGGCAGGGGACGCCTGCCAGCATCCCCGACGTCGGTCTCGAAAGCGCGGCCGCTGTTGACGCCGACAGCTGCTGGGTCGTCGGCGCCAACGTCGACGGTTACGGGACCATCCTCCGCACGAATGACGGGGGGCGGACCTGGGTCAGGCAGGGGACCCCTGCGAGCATCCCCGACGTAGGGCTGGCAAAGATAAGCGCGGTGGATGGAAATACCGCCTGGGTGGTCGGCGGTGAAGGCACCGTCCTGTTCACAGGCGACGGCGGACTGAACTGGGCAGCCAGAAACACGGCGGACGTTCCGGAGGTATGGCTGCAGGGCGTCTATGCGCTCAATGCGGACAGCGTCTGGGTCACAGGCGACAGGGACAGCGGCTACGGGACCATCTGCCGCACAACCGACGGCGGCGCGACCTGGCAGAGAAAAGGATCGGCGGCTGATATCCCCGACGTCCAGATGCAGGATGTGCACGCGGTTGACGAGAACACCGCCTGGGTTGCCTGCCAGGGGAACCCCAGCGAGGAATTCCACTCCGTGCTGCGCACCGACGACAACGGTGATTCCTGGACCGGCAAGGCGCTCGGTGCGGGATTCTTCGACACTAACAGCCTTACCACGGTCGGCCGGAACACGGTGTGGGTGGTAAAAGACGCCGACGGAATATTCCGGACCGACAACGGCTGGGACTTCGTCCAGCAGCAGGCGGCAGGGGGCTCCTATGATTACTACTTGTTGAGCATCGACGCCCTCGACGGTGACACCGCCTGGGTGTGCGGGGCCTCGGGGACCAATCACGGGATCATCGAGCACACGACGGACGCCGGCAGTGAATGGGTCAAGCAGCTGGAGTACGACGCCGGGCTCTCAGGCATATCCTTCGTCGAAGTCCCAGACCTCGCCACCTGGTACCTCGCCGAAGGCACCAACGCCTGGGGCTTTGACACCTACATCACGATCGAGAACCCCAACAACCAGGATGTGACCGCTCGCCTCACCTACATGGACCCGCAGCCCTCGAGCGGCGATGGGGTTGTGGGCACCCGTGACGTCATGCTCCCGCCGCTTTCTCAGACCACCGTCTCTTCAACGGCCGACATAGGGCCTGTCGACTTCTCAACGAAAGTGGAATGCCTCCAGGGAAGACCGATCGCCGTCGACCGCACCATGTTCTGGACCGGCGAGGGCGCCCCGTCCCCCGGATACCACTCCTCGGTTGGGACCACCACGCCTTCGAAGACCTGGTACCTGCCGGAGGGCACATCCGCCTGGGGATTCGAGACGTGGACCTCGGTGTTGAATCCCAACGATACTCAAGCAAGCCTCACCCTTACATACATGACCGAGGCCGAAGGCCCCAGGACCCTGAACAAGACCATCCCGCCCAACTCCCGGGCCACATACTCCATGGTTGAAGACATCGGGGCGCATGACGCCTCCACGAAAGTGGAGAGCGACATCCCTGTGGTGGCAGAGCGCTCCATGTACCGGGGCAGCCGCCGGGAGGGGTCCTGCTCCATCGGGGCCGCCGCGCCGTCGAACGACTGCTTCCTTGCCGAAGGGGCGGTGGGCTACGACTCGGGCTTCACCACTTACGTGCTGGTCCAGAACTCCAACGACGAGACCAACGACGTCGCCCTCACCTACCAGACCGCGGCGGGTGCCGTCCCCGGCCCCACCTTCACCATGGAGCCGAACTCCAGAAAGACCGTGAAGGTGAACGAGGACCTGCCCACGGATACTGACGTATCCACGCAGGTACATGGGAGCAAGCCGCTCATCGCAGAGCGTGCTGTGTACTGGAACTCCAGCGCGGGCGAGGCTTTCCACGCCTCCACCGGTCTTGCTTTTCCCCACATGAGCTTCATGCTCCCCGATGGCCAGACATCAAACGGCTTCGAGACCTACACATGCGTACAGAATCCCAACGGCACCCCGGTGGAGGTCACCATGACCTACTTCCCTGCCGGGGGTGGGACCCCGGTCACCCGCATTGAGCACATCCCTGCAAAGACGCGCAAGACCTGCAACATGCTGGAGCACTCCGGAGTAAATGGACGAGCCTCCATCATGGTCCGGAGCAACATCACCGGAAAGTCCGTCATTGTGGAGCGCGCCATGTACTGTAACTCGAGAGGCGCTGGAACGGGCACCATCGGGGCTGCCTCGGACTGAAACAAAGGACAGTTGTAAGCCCGCCCGGAAAACATGTCATACCCCCGCCTTATACTGTCCCCTGGCAACAGGCATCAGCGGAAACCCTCAAGCCCGTCACCAGGATGACTGTCGGCTGAGGCCGGGTCCGCTCAGAAGTCGGACGGCAGAAAGAAGGGGATGGCAGTGACAACGGAACAGAACGGAATGGAAGTGTTCATCCTGCTCGACCGCACCGGGTCGATGGCAGGCCTCTGGGAGGAGGCCGTCACGGCGGTGAACGCCTACGTGCACGAGCTCAAGGTGGACGGGGCGCGCGACCGCATAACCCTGGCGGCGTTCGACGCCATAGAGGACGGCATGCACTTCGACGTTCTTCGCGACGCGGTGGCGATTGCCGACTGGAAGGACGTCGGCCCCGCCGAGGTCAGCCCTCGTGGGATGACACCGCTCCTCGACGCGCTCATGCGCATCATCACGAAAGCCGAGGAGGTCGGAAACGAGAAGACCGCGCTGGTGGTCATGACCGACGGCTACGAGAACGCGAGCAGGGAGGTCGCGCCCGCTGACGCCCGCGCGGCGCTCGAGCGGGTCCATGCGAAGAACTGGCAGGTGAACTTCCTGGGGGCGAACTTCAACAACTTCGACCAGGCGGAAGGCCTCGGCGTCGCCCGGGACGTCTCGCTCAACTTCCGGGCAGGCCAGGCCGACAGCGCGATGCAATCGACCGCCAATGCTCACCGGCACTACCGGCTCAGCCAAAGCCAGGTCGCCTACAGCGAGGAGGACAGGAAGAACGCACGCGAGGACGAGGTGTAGTAGGGCCGGTCTTGGGGATATAAACCCGGCCCGGGGGCGGGGTCACAACCGTGGCCTCGCCCTCACTCTATCCCCGCTTCTTCGCCCTCCAGGCGCATCGGCGCCCCGCGCGACATCGCGGATTGCATCACCTTCCTCTGACTTGCTCGCTATCCTCCAAAGACTGGAAGCCGCCCAATCTTCCGTGCTCTGGACCCAGGGGATAAGATATCTTGAAGTCCTGACTATGTACGGCGACGGCGATATGAAAGGATGGCCGGTTTGAATGCACGCTAAGCTGCCCCGCAAGTTATGGATAATGGTGACGGCCACCTACGCGACCGTGTGCATAAGCCTCGGGGCGATCTACCACGTTTACATTAAGCGTGACTACGAGAGGGCCTACGGAGACAGGATCTTCCACTGGTACGCGAAGAAGATCATCGATGTCACGAGGGTGCGGTATGCCGTCAACGACCCTTTCGACCTGGAGACAGAGCCCGGCAAGCGCTATATCATGATGGTCAATCACCGCAGCCTCTTCGATATCCCCTTGAGCGTTCTCAGCCTGCCTGACAGCCTCCGCATGCTCACGAAGAAGGAGCTGTTCAGGGTACCGATCTGGGGACAGGGACTGAAGGCCGGTGAGTTCGTATCGATCGACCGCTCCGACCTGCAGAAGGCGATAAAGGACCTCGCCGAGGCGCGCAGGATAATGGAGAGCGGGATAGTCCTGTGGATCGCGCCGGAGGGAACGCGCTCCCGGGACGGCAGGCTGGGGCCGTTCAAGAAGGGCGGCTTCGTCATGGCTATAGAATCGGGCGCTACCATCGTTCCGGTCGGCATCCAGGGGTCGGAGAAGATACTGAAACCGAAGACGTTTGACTTCTACCTCGACCAGGAGGTCACGATCAACATCGGCGCTCCGATAGAGGCCTCCCGCTACACGCTGGATGACAAAGAGCAGTTGATGGAGGAGGTCAGGCAGGCGATAGTCTCCCTTTGCGGAGAAGATACCCTCGTTAAATAGGCGCTGTCGACCGTTGGTTATCTACTTGTGCTGCAGGTGCATCAGCTCGTAGAGCGCCCTGCCCTGCTCCACGGACTTGACCCCCTTCAGGTCCACCTTGAGCTCGAGGTCCGCGTTGAAGTCGTAGTAGTAAGGGTTGGCCACCAGGTGCACCAGGGGGCGCTTCCACTCCGGGGTCCCGTCGAGCATGTCCAGCGCCTCGATGAGCTTCGGGTTCCGGATGGTCAGGGCGATGTCGCCCTCGTCGGAGTGCCAGGTCCAGTCCAGCTTTGTCGGGTAGGAGCCACCAAGGGGACCGTCCACGTAGTCGCTGGTCTCCAACCTCAGCGGCAGGCCGTTGTCAGTGAGCACCTCCTCGCCCCTTGCGAGCATCAGTGTGGGCATGTTGAGGCTGCCCACGAACGGGACGTAGGGCGTCACCATCTGGACGAAGACAACCGTGAAATCGCCCACGTGCGCCCTGCCCCAGTACCAGTGGTCTATGGCGCTCTGCAGGGAGAAGTTACCCCAGTTGTGGTCGTGGTAGCAGGTGCCTTTCACCTGCTTCTTCTCCCCCTTGAACGTCACGGTGCCCTCCACGGTGCCGAAGGTCACGGGGACCACCCAGCCGAAATATCTCTCCTCCTTGCGTCCCCCGTAGGTTATGCCCGAGCCGGGCCTCCAGGAAGGACCGACGCGCGTCAGGGTCAGGTCGACCGCGCAGTCGTCGGCCTCGGCTTGCATCTCGTACCGGTTCAGGTCACCTTTGACCGTGTTGGGCCCTATGCGCACATCACATCCCTCGACAGACGCCGAGAGGTCGCCGGGCTCAAACTCCTTTGTGAGCCTGACCTTGTCACCCTCCGCGGATTTCATGATGAGCAGAAGGGTGGGGCGCAGGTCTCCCTTCGGGTTGTTCGCCGGCCGGCTGGTGTAGGTGACGACCGCGGTGGACCCGTCATCGAACTCGCAGTCGAAGTACCACCACTCGAACGTGCCGGGCTTGTCCTTGGTGCGGTAGCCGTCCTCCCAGGGCTCGACGACACCTGCCTTGAGCCCCTCGCGCGCCAGCGACTCTGCAGTGCCCTTCTCCATCCGCTCCTTGATATCGGGAAACCTGTCCTCCAGTTCCTTTGCCATGATCACTCCGTTCTCGCGAGGAAGCGCCCGTCCACTCAGCCCACGGTATACGATGACGTCAGGAAAAGGAAGATGGAATGCTCTTGCCGGTCACTTCCTGAGCACTCTCTCGAGCGGCATTATCATGCGCTTGTTGGCGTCCTTGTACATCTGCTTTCTCATGGAGGGTATCCGGCGCATAGAGAAGAAGAGGAGGTTCATCGCCTGTACCTTCAGGTCCGTCAGCGGGAAGTCGTACATCCGGTTCTCCCGGTAGAACTCGTGGTCGGCCTTGAATATCCCCCTCATGCTGTAGATGAGGTCCCTGAACACCTTGTGCCCGCCTACGCCCAGGAAAGACGGGGGCTTGCTCAGCCCTACGTCGATGGCCCACATCAGGTCGTCCGCCAAGGCCTTGATAAGCGCGGTGGTCTCTCCGGAATCCTCGCACTCGTCGGTCACGATGCCCACGTTCCTCGACCGCGGATTCTCGGAATAAGCCTCGAGCGTCTGCCTCAGGTTCGGTATCTGCTTGAGCGGGCCTGATATCATCCACGCGGTCGGCTTCTCACCGATGACCGGGCGGTGGCCGTTGTAGAACATGCGGTCGATGAACATCTTCCACCTGGCGGACAGGTACCTGTCCCTGATGCTCCCCGCGTAGACCACGGCGTCCGCCGGGAGTATCTTGCCCTCTACGACGTCCCTCACGCCGTCCTTGTACATGCAGATGCCCTCGTAGATGCAGTTCAGGCACCCCAGGCATCCGCCCCGCATGTTCAGCTCATGAAGGTTGATCACCTCCACCTCGCCCGTGACGGCGCTCAGGAACGTCTCCGTCATGCGCTGGAGGTTGGAATCGCCCTCCGCCGCGTCGGTGACGAGCACTATCTTTCTGCCTGAGTCCTTTGTGACGTCCTCGACCTCGCCCGGCTCGTAGTCCGGCATCTCGCCCGGAATCCTCATGAACGTTTCACAGGTCGGCTTGCCGGTCTCGACGGCGCCGAAGAAGCCGTCCGCGAAGTTGCGAATCTGCTTCCTCTCATCAGGCCTCAGCAGGTCGTTGAACTCCGCCGAGTACCCGTCGACGTACCTCATCTGCAGGTCCTCGCACACGGCGCGCATGTAGTTATGGGCGGTGTGGTCGTAGAAGTGGGCGGACGTGGTGAAGGTGGTCGCGTACTTTTCGGCGAACGCGCCCTGTGCCCCGCGCTCGAAGACCAACTCTATGAAGCGCTTGAGTTGGGAGGGCACCAGCAGTATATAGACGGGCGTGCACCATATCACCGCCTGCGAGTCAGCCACCGTATCGATGATGGCCTGCCATCGTTCGGGCTTTCTCTCGATGTTCTTTATCTCGCGCCCGACGTGGAACACCTCGAACTCGCAGCCCGGGTGGTGCTTCTGGATGTACTTCACGTATTGAAGCGTCACCCCGATCTCACCCTTGGGGCTTCCGTTAAGGACAGTTATCTTCACGATATCTCCCAGTTCCGTAGGTTTTTGGGGTCTACTGCCCTGTGATACTAACATGACGCTGTCCCTCCCACCGCTTAATCTCAGGCCTGACCCCGCCTTAAGCCACAGGCAACATGAGCTTATGTCATGGCGATTTCGCCTCGCAGCGGTTATCATGCGACCGTCATGAAGTCTCAGAAGGTCCTCGTCATAAGCGAGAACATGTGCAAGGACAGCCTCGTCCCGTTCCCGCTGGGTCCGGCATGGATAGCGGCGGCGCTCGAGCGGGAGGGATACGAGGTGATGGGGCTGGACCTCATGTTCTCGGACGACCCCGGGGGGGAGTGTGCGCGGGCGGTCGAGGAGTTCCGCCCCGACTGCATCGGTCTCTCCATCAGGAACATAGACAACCAGGACGTCGAGAACACCGAGTTCTACGTCGACAACGCGGTGCCGCTCATCGCCGCGATGAAACGGGCGTCCGGCGCTCCCATCGTGCTGGGCGGCGCCGGGTACAGCATCTACCCCACCCAGTGCCTCGAGTACCTCGGGCTCGAGTACGGGGTCGTTGGAGAGGGCGAGACGGCGTTTCCCGCCCTGCTCGAGTGCCTGGCCGCCGGCGGTGACCCGCGCAGGGTCCCCGGCGTCGCTACCCGCCTTGACGGGGTCGCCTCCCCCGGCTCTCCCGGCGCCCGGCCCGACCTCGCGTCGCTACCTGCGCCGGACAGGCGGATGTTCGACGTCACGCGCTATGACTGGCACCCGGAGCTCGGCCCGCCGCTGTACGTCCCCAACATCCAGTCCCGGCGCGGCTGTGCCCGGCGCTGCATCTACTGCTCGACCCCGGACATAGAGGGCTCGAAGGTCCGCGTCAGGCCGGTTAAGGCGGTCGCGGACGAGATGGAGTCCATGGAACATGAGTTCGGCCTCGGCCTCGCGATAATCAACGACTCACTCTTCAACGTCCCCGAGGAGTACGCGCTCGACCTCTGCCGCGAGTTCATCGAACGCGGCCCCGGGATACGGTGGTCGACGGGGCTTGACCCGTCCGCGTCGGACGAGCTGCTCGAGACGATGGCCCGCGCGGGATGCACGAACCTCAGCATGGGGAACGAGAGCGGGTGCGACCACATCCTCATGAGACTGAGGAAGGGGTTCGGCGTGGCGGACGTCGAGAGGGCCGTGCGGACCGCGAAATCCGTCGGCATCAAGATAAACTGCTTCCTGCTGCTCGGCGGGCCGGGAGAGACCCGCGAGACCATCGACGAGAGCGTCGAGCTCCTGGACAGGCTCGCCCCGGAAACGGTGAACGTCTCACCAGGCGTGCGTATCTACCCCAACACCGAGCTGGCCGCGATAGCGGTGGAAGAGGGGGTCATCAGCCCCGACGACGACCTGCTCCTGCCGAGGTTCTACGTCGCCCCGGCGGTGAAGGACTGGCTCTTCGACTACACGCGGGAGATACTCGAGGCGCGGAACGGCTGGGAACAGTAGGACGATAGAAAGAGTCCGGGGCCTAGAAAGCCTCCTCGAGCACTCTTACCTGGCTTTTGTTGAGCCCCTTCATGTTATTGAGGAAGAAGACGAATACTCCCACCTTGAACATCGAGTTCCTCTTCTGGAAGTCCAGGGAGATGTTGTGGACTCTTTCCAGGTTCTTCTCCTGGTTGCCCTGCAGGAAGACGTAGAACACGTCGTCCCATTCGTCGTTAGACTTGAAATGCACGGGTTCGGTGGACCTGAACACAGCCGCCACGTCGGGCACTTCCCTTATCTGCTCGACCAGCTTTCTCGTGATGTCCATATCCAGGTCTCCCATTCACTTAATACATAGCACGCTGCGTCCGCTGTCTTGTCGCGAGGAGCGGCTCCCGCGTCCCTCACCTATATGTTCGGCCGGTATGGCAAATCACTTCAGTTGCTCTGGTAAAAAGCCATACCTACCCGGACTACCATCGGGATTCTTTCTTCGAGCGCCTGGCGTATAGAATAGTGTGCCGAGCAGTGAAAGCGACCCGGACCGTCCCGGGCATGAAAGGTGAGCCGTGCAGATAACCCTTCTGGGAAACAGCACACTTCTACTGGAGCTCTCAGGGCTCCGCATCCTCACGGACCCCTGGTGGGGGCAGTTCGAAGTACTCCGGGGAGTGCCGATGGCGGCGGATCCCGGGCTCCGCGAGCGGATAGACCTGATGCTCGTCTCGCACAACCACCTGGACCACTGGTCCAGGTCTGCCATAATGCTCGCCCGCAGCCAGGGGATACCTGTCATCGGCTCCGAGAAGGCCGTCCGGAGGGCTTCCACGTACAGGCACTCAGACGCCGTAGTGGCAAGACCGGGTGACAGGGTCGACTTCGAAGGGGTCGCCATAACCGCTGTTCCCGCCTTCCACCTGTGGGCGCCGGATGCCGTGGGCTTCGTCATCGATGGCGAGAAGAACGTCTACTTCTCAGGCGATACGCGCCGCGAGCCCGCGCTCGTAGAGGCCCTGAAGCCGTTCAGGCTTGACGTCGCGTTCCTGCAGGTCTCCTGCTCGGATTACCCGCTCATCGGTAAGCACGGGATGAGACTGGAGGACGCGGCCCTGCTCGCAGCCGAGGTCGGGCCCTCGCTCGTCATCCCCATCCACTACCACGGCAGGGGTAAGGTGCTCCGGCAGAGCGAGCTCGAGGCGTGGGAGCCCGGGGCTCCCGCGGCGGTCCTCGAGCCCGGTGTCCCCCTCGAGCTCTGAGCCGAAGACCGATTTCGCGACCGCTTGCAGGATAACGGCGTGTTTTGATTAAATCGACCTGCGCACGGGGGACATCCGGCAAAAGGGGGGATTCCAATGAGATTTCACCATGGGCACCTGCTGACTGTCGGAAGGTGCGGCTGGAAGAACAGGTGGGTTGTGATTCTCGCAATTATGACCATGGCGGCAACGCTCACCATCCTCGCCGGCCCGGCGCTCGCGGACGTGGGGACCGTACTCCTTGCCTCGAGCAGGGCGAACGGCACCCAGGGCAACAATCCGAGTGCCCTTTCGGCGATCAGCCGCAGTGGACGTTACGCTGCTTTTACCTCCCTGGCGACCGACCTGGTCAGCCCTGTCACCGCCGGACAGCAGAACTTCAGGAAGGACCTCTCGACCGGCGCGATAGTGCTTATCTCCTCCAACGCGTCGGGCGTCCAGGGCGACAACCTGAGCGCTTACCCGAGCCTGAGCTATGACGGGCGCTACTCGGCATTCGAGTCCCAGGCTACCAACTTCCTGGCGGCGCCTACGTCTGGCCAGCAGATATTCCGCAAGGACCTCGACACCGGCGGGATAGTGCTGGTCTCGGCCAACGCGGCCGGGACCCAGGGGAACGGCGTGAGCCAGTTCAGCGCGATAAGCGCGGACGGTCGCTTCGTGGTATTCGTATCATCTTCCACCAACCTGCTGGCGGCGCCCACGACGGGCCAGCAGCTATTCCGCAAGGACCTCATGACCGGGGCGGTCGCCCTGGTGTCTGCAAACGCCGCGGGGAACGAGGGGAACGCCGGGAGCTCTTTCCCCGACGTAAGCGCGAACGGGCGCTTCGTGTCATTCATGTCCGCAGCTACCAACCTGCTCGCCGCGCCCACGACCGGCACCCAGGTGTTCCGCAAGGACCTGGCGACTGGAGCCGTGAGCCTGGCGTCGGCGAACGTATCCGGTGTCGAGGGTAACAACGTCAGCTTGTTCCCCCAGATAAGCCCCGAGGGCAACTACGTAGTCTTCATCTCGCCGGCCACCAACCTCGTGACGCCGGCGACCACCGGCATAATGCAGGTGTTCATGAAGAACATCGCCAGTGGGCAGGTGATGCTAATCTCGGCGAACGCCGCCGGAGTCGAGGGTAACGCCGCCAGCTCCTTCGGTGGGAGTGTGAGCGCGGGCGGCAACTACGTGACGTTCGCGTCGGCTGCCACGAACCTGGTCACACCCGCAACCACGAATACACAGGTTTTCCGCAAGGAGACTGCGACGGGGGCCGTCGCGCTGGTGTCAGCTAACGCGGCCGGGACTCAGGGCAACAACGGGAGTGCCAACCAGTTCACATCATGCATCTCAAACGAGGGACGGTTCAGCGTGTTCTACTCGACCGCCACCGACCTGGTGACGCCCGCGACCACCGGCCAGCAGGTGTTCCGCAAGGAGCTCTCCGTCCCCTTCTACTTCGCGGAGGGGAGCTGCCGGCCCGGATTCGACCCGTACATCACCATCCAGAACGCGGGGGGGGCGTCGGCGAACGTCAAGATAACCTACATGAGGGGCGACGGGACCACCACGGACCAGACCCTCGCGGTGGCCGCCCATGCCCGCAGCACGGTGACGGTCAAGCAGACGCTGGGCGAGGCCAACGACGACGCCCACGACTTCAGCTGCAAGGTGGAGTGCACCAACGGGCAGACCATAATCGCCGAGCGGCCGATGTACTTCAACTACAAGCCCGGGGTGCTCAACTGGAACGACGGCAGCGACGTGGTGGGGGCGCTCGCGCCGACAACCGCCTTCTACTTCGCCGAGGGCTCATGCCGGCCGGGGCTTGACCCGTACCTGACCATCCAGAACCCTGGGGGTGCGGCCTCAGACGTAAAGATAACCTACATGAGGGGCGACGGCACCACCACCGAGCAGACCCTCACGGTGGGGGCCCACGCCCGCAGCACGGTGACCGTCAAGCAGACCCTGGGCGAGGCCAACGACGACGCCCATGACTTCAGCTGCAAGGTCGAGAGCACCAACGGGCAGAACATCGTGGTCGAGCGCCCGATGTACTTCAACTACAAGCCGGGGGTGCTGAACTGGAACGGGGGCAGCGACGTGGTGGGCGCGATAATCGCCATGCCCAACTACTACTTCGCGGAAGGAAGCTGCCGGCCGGGCCTTGACCCGTACCTCACTATCCAGAACCCGAACGCCACCGGGGCTGACGTCAAGATAACCTACATGAGAGGCAACGGGACCACCACCGAGCAGACGCTCTCGGTGGCAGCCAACGCCCGAAGCACGGTGACAGTCAAGCAGACCCTGGGCGAGGCCAACGACGACGCGCACGACTTCAGCTGCAAGGTGGAATGCACCAACGGGCTCGACATCATCGCCGAGCGCCCCATGTACTTCAACTACAATCCCGGGGTGCTCAACTGGACGGGCGGCCATGACGTGGTCGGCGAGATCGCGCCCGACGTCGCCTACTTCTTCGCCGAGGGCACCTGCCGGCCCGGGTTCGACCCGTACCTGACCATCCAGAACCCGGGAGGCGCGCAGGCCAACGTGAAGATAACCTACATGAGGGGCAACGGGACCACCACGGAGCAGACGCTCTCGGTGGCGGCGAACGCCCGCAACACGGTGACGGTCAAGCAGACGCTGGGCGAGGGCGATGACGACGCCCACGACTTCAGCTGCAAGGTTGAGTGCACCAACGGGCAGAGCATCATAGCCGAGCGTCCCATGTACCTGAACTACAAGCCGGGCGTGCTCAACTGGAACGGCGGCACCGACGTGGTAGGTTTCACCTTCTAGTTCCGGCTATAGCGGCAGTCCGTGCCGGGCTCGAGTCCCGGTCGCGGGCCCGGGTCATGGCGGCCCTCCGGAAGAGATTCCTGGGGGCCGCCTTTCCCGTCACCATCCCTGGCCAGGCCGGATTGCCCGTCCGCGGCTCATCAAGTTTCCGCAACTTGCCGAACCTATACCTGGAATGTTCGCATAGACAGAGAGGACCAGCGCGTATGATAGAGGTGAACCGGTGTCCTGAATGCGGTGTCCCGGAGATCTTCATGCAGACGCAGGTCTGGCTGAACAACGGGGACATCGTCCAGAGGGCCAATCCGTTCGCCCGCGCGGGCTTCATCGAATGCGAGAACTACGACCCCCTCTTCAACAACATCTCCGACATCATCGGCGTCTCCATCGACCGCATCGTGACCAACATCGAAGCGGCGGTGAGCGACGTCTACATGAGGAGCGTCATCCCCACCGAGGTCATCCAGATGATCCGGGAGGGGCAGATCGAGCCGAGCGTGCTGACCGAGCCGACAATCATGCTCTGTCACATCCTGGGATTCGGGAAATACGAGTTTGTCGACAGCCGCTACGAAAGAGACGAGAACGACTTCTACAGGCAGCGCATCACGAAACCATACTCGGTTCCCATGAGCGCCGGCGACCTTGCCGGGGTCCTGACGACCATCCTCGGGGGACACCACCAGGTCGCCTACGAGGAAGTGGACCCGGGGTGCTACGAGTACACGACCTCGTGGACGGACCGCCCGACAGAACTGCTGGAGCGCCTGGAGCTGGAGGTCTACCACCACGTCGACGGCGACCTCGAGCTGGAGCGCTGCCCTAGCTGCGACATGCCCGGGGCGTTCGGCGGCTACAGGTGGGACGTGGAGAACGGCCTTATAACCAGCGGATTTTCGGGGAGGCGCATGACGCTCATGGGCCCGGGTACGATGGACCAGTTGTTTACGCAGCTCGAGAGTGAGCTCGGCGAGGAGATACCCCAGGTGGTGGTCGAGGCGCAGCGCCGCTTCGTCCGCACGGGTTTCTATCCCATAGAGAGGCTGAGCGACACCGCCGATTTCAGGACGCAGCTGGCCCTGCGAGGCCTCGGGAACCTCCGGGAGATGCGGATGACCCCGGCCGGCTTCGAGATGCGCATCGACAACGTGGCCGGTCACCTGATGACCATCGGGATGGTGCAGGGCCTCTTCGAGATGACATTCGACATCGATTCCCACGTCGACTGGGAGGTTTCCGAGCGCGGAGACCTCACCGTCGAGATCGTGCCTAAGGCCTCATAAGGCCGGTCAGCCGTTGTGCTATCGGGTCGGCTTGCCCCTGGCGGCCTTGACCGCCCTCTTTTTCTCCACGGCCTTGCCCGCAACCTCACCTGACATCTCGTGGACGAGGCCCGCCAGGTCGTCCATGGTCTTTTTCGCGTCCGCCCGGAGCTTCAGGACCGCGTCGAGGGCCTTCTTGTTCCCGATGTCCAGCGCCTTCAGCGCCGCAAGTCCGAACGCCGCTTCAAGGTCGCTGGGCTGCGGGATGAGCACCTGCGTCTCGGTGTTGTGCAGCTCGAGTATTCCCATCGTTCCCCCTCTCGACAGATTCGCGCCGCCCGCCGTGCGCGGATTACGCCACCATTGTACGCCGCCGGGGCGCCCGCCCGCAGGCCGGGAACCGCACCGCGACCCCTTCATCACGCAGCGGTTTTGAGTCATGATTAGACAGGACCGGCGGACCCGACGCGGCACGGGGGTGTTCCTCATGGGGGTTTCGAAGAAGCTTGCGGCACTGGTACTGGCACTTACACTTCTATCTCTGACAATGCTCGCGTCCTCGTGCGGGCAGGGGCAGGCGCCCGGGGTGAGCACCTTCCAGTTCGTCACCGGGACTGAGGCCTACCCCGCGCCGGGCATGCGGATGCCCGCGAAGGCGGAGCGCTTCAGCGACCCGGATTTCACGACCACGCTGCAGCGCATAACCGAGAAGGATGACGGCTATTCGGGCCCGGGTATCCAGAACGAGTACTCGAAGATGGACCCGGCGAACTGTGACGGGACGCTGCTCATGCTGCGGGGTAACGACGCCGCCTACTACCAGTACGACCCCGAGGACTGCGCGATGCTGCGCAAGGTGTCCGCCTTCGACGAGTGCGACTTCTGCGAGCCGGAGCCTAGGTGGGACGACGCCGACCCGCAGGTGTTCTACTGGGTCTGCAATTCCGAGCTCCGCAGCTACAACACCGGCTCGAAGAAGTCCGCCGTCATACACGATTTCAAGAATGACTTCCCCGATGCCGCATATGTCTGCACAAAGGGAGAAGGTGACGCGTCGCTCGACAGGCGCTACTGGTGCTTCATGGTGCAGGACGCGGACGACGAGATGATGGCGGTCGCGTGCTACGACATGAGCGAGGACCGCGTGGTCGGGACGAAGTCAGGCGGGTTCCCCGACAGCCTCAACTGGGTCGGCATGAGCATGTCGGGCGAGTTCTGCATCGTCGGCTACGAGGACGTGGCGATGTACACCCAGGTCTTCTCGAGGGACTTCTCCGAGACGGTGGAGCTGCCGGACGGGTCGGCCGGCCACGGCGATGCCGCGCTGGCCGCCGACGGGCGCGACCTCTACGTCTACCAGAACGTGCGGAACGATTACATCTGCCAGGCCGACATGGCGACCGGGGCCGAGACCGAACTCCTGCACATACCCTTCGACGTAAACTCCGACATCGGGCTCCACGTCTCGGGCAACTGCGCGGACACCCCCGGGTGGGCCCTGGTCTCGACCTACGGCGCCGAGAACCCGCCCCCCGGCGAGGGCCACTCCTGGATGGACAACCAGCTGTTCATGGTGGAGCTCACGAGCGAACCCAGGGTCTGGAGGGTGGCCCACACCTTCTCGTACACCTCTCGGGATTACGAGGGGGAGAAGAACTACTTCGCGGAGTCCTTCGCCGCGGTGGACACCGCCGGAACGCGCGTGTTCTGGGGGTCCAACTGGGGCGATTTCAGCCAGGAGTACTCTGACGCCTACCAGGCGCTGCTGCCGGAGAACTGGCCTGACCGCATGCCGCAGCAGTGAGTCCAGAGATTGACTCGGAGTATTTCGGTCAGGGTTGGTGTGGCGGTTCCGGCGTCAGCCTAGTTGATGGACTTCTCTTCCTCCCAGTGGAGCGCGTCGTGGCACTTGAGGCAGAGGACCTCGCATTTCTCGATCTCCTTGAGGGCGGCGCTTCTCGTGCCGCACTGCGCGATGTTGATCTCCTTCTCGGAGGGGTCTTTGTGGTGGAACTCCAGGCAGACCGGGTCGTCCTCTTCGCACTTCACGCATCCACGCTCGCGCTTGTAGTTCCCCAGCCACGCCCTGAAGCCGCGCGCCTCCCGCTCGGGGCGCTCGAACTCCTTGGCGAAGCAGTTGCTGCAGTAGCACTCGCAACGCCGCAGCATCTCGAACGCGTAGTCCCCGTCGCGCCAGTTGCGCCTCGCGTAGGTGATGGATATCTTGTTTTTCGTGGCGGGGTCATAGAACAGCAGGCACGCGGGGTGGCTTTCCCCGCACACCCGGCATTCCGACCCGTGCTTGTAGAGGTTGAAGGCGCGCACGATGTCCCTGGTGCGCCCCGGCAGGCTCCTATCGTAACCGCTGTGTAGACTGATAATACCGTCCTCCCACTTTAACGTAACGTGCTTCAACAGACTTGTTCATGATCAGGAAAGGCCGTCCTGAAGAAAAACTTGAGGAATTCTCGAGCTTCACTAAGCATGCGGCTGTATATGTTACCTGTTCAACCGGCATAATTCAAACGCGGCTTTCAGGCACGCAGCCTGAAGGATGGTAAAATCTTCCTGTCGGGAGCTCGCGGGGAAACAGGATTATGCGAAACAGGAACCAAAACATCATATGGGTCGCACTCGCCGCTCTGGTCGTGCTGCTCCTCGCGCCCGGCGCGTTTCCATCCCTGGTGGCGTCAGCCGCTCCTCCGGCCGGCGAGACCGCGCGCCTGATAAACGAGATCGATTCGATCAACACGAAGCTCGCAGAGATAGACAGGGATTACGGGGCGCTCATCGCGAGCCTCGACCAGTTCAATTCACAGGCCGAGGAAGCCTCGGTTCTCCACAGGCAGGCAGAGAAGGACCTCGAGGCTAAAAAGCAGCGGCTCAACCGCAGGCTGGTCGCGCTCTACAAGTCGGGCAAGGGTGACTGGTTCACGAGCCTTCTCTACTCGCGCAACGTGCTGGACTTCCTCGACAGGGTCGACCTGGCCGGGCGCGTGGCCAGGGTTGACGCGGAAGCGTTTACCGCAGTGAGGGCGGCCGAGCAGACGGTGCGCGCGCAGGAGTACTCGATAGTCAACAAGCGGAGGACGCTCAACTCGCAGTGCAGCTGGGCCATCCAGCAGCAGGGCGCCCTCAGGAGGCAGCTCGACCAGTGCATGAAGAAGCTCGCCTCGACCGACCCCGTCCTCGCGAGGGTGATGGCCCAGCCGCAGACCGACCTCTCCCGCAGGATAAACGCCTATTTCGCGAAGAGGCGCAGCCCGCTCACGGGCTACGGCATCGTGTTCGTCCAGGCCGAGCGGAGGACCGGGGTCAGCGCCAGGCTCCTGGTGGGGCTGACCGCGGCCGAGAGTTCGTGCGCCACCGCCGGACTGTACTCAAGGACGAACCACAACGCCTGGGGGATGAAGGGTCCCCAGCCTCGCATAGCCGGAGGCATCCCGGCGAAGTACGGGTTCTGCACCTGGCCCGACTGGGAGACCGCCATCCAGCAGGCCGCGGATTTCATAATCCATTACTGGGGTCCGGCCCAGACCGCCAGGCAGCTGCGGGGCTACTGCGAGACCGGGGGCCCGGGCTCACCCTGGGAGAACAGGGTGGAGACCTCTAGGACCGCGATCTGACCACCAGCGGGCTTGAGCCGATAATGCCGATGAAATACCATGGTGGACGGCTCTAATCAAAGGAGGAGACATGCGCGCTTCCAGACACTTACCCCGGTCGATCATCACTCTCGCGGCCCTTTTCGCCCTGGTGCTCGCGGGCCTGGCCCTGGCCCCGGCCGCAGCGGGCGCGGCGGAGCCGTGGGAGTGGACACAGATCAACGAAGACGGTTTCGGGGGCGCGGCCCCGCTGACCAACGAGCAGGTCGCCGCCCTGTGCGAGTTCAACGGGCAGCTCTACGCAAGCACCCGCAACAACGAGCTGGGCGCCGAGGTCTGGCGCTACGACGGGGGGACCGCCTGGACACAGGTCAACCAGAGCGGCTTCGGCAACCCGGCGAACAGGGGCACCGACGACCTCATCGTCTACAACGGCAAGCTGTACGTCGGCGTCTGGAACGACAGCGGCTGCTGGGTGAACTCATACGACGGCAGCACCTGGACGCCGGCCAGCACGCCGAACTTCGGCGACGCCGGCAACACCTACTCCTCCGCGGCTGACTTCATCATCTTCAACGGCAGCCTGTACTGCGCGGCCGGGCTTTATGATTCCAACGTCTACCGCTACGACGGCGGAACAACCTGGACGAAGGTCACGGCCAACGACTTCGGCAACGCCAATAACGAACGCTCGAGATGCCTTGCCGTTCACAACGGCGTCCTATACGCGGGCATCTACAACGATACCGATGGAGGAGAGGTCTGGGCGTGGACCGGCAGCGGCAACTGGACCCAGGTTGGCAGCGCCGGGCTGGACGATGTCAACAACATCGAGATACGCAGCCTCTTTTCCTACAACGGTTCCCTCTATGGCGGAACGGCGACCCCCGATTCTCACACGTGCGGGGTCTACCGCTACGGAGGCGGCTCGACCTGGAGCAGGGTAAGCCCGCCGGAGCTGGCAGCGGATGTGGTCCGCTCCATGACAGACTACCAGGGGCTCCTGACAGTCGGCGTGAGCAACGATGGCACGGGCGCCAGCGTCTGGGCGTTTGACGGCACGACCTGGAACCAGGTGAGTCCAACCGGGTTCTCCGGACAGCAGGTAGATTCCGTCCAGTGCCTGACCGCCTTCGACGGCCGGCTCTGCGCCGGCACCGGTAAGTGGGGCGCGACGCCCGGCCAGGTATGGGCCGGCCAGCCGCCCGCGAGCTCCTGGTACCTAGCGGAAGGCACCACAACCTGGGGCTTCGAAACCTACATCACGATCGAGAACCCCAACGACCAGGAGCTCACCGCGCGTGTCACATACATGGACGCGAACCCCGAGGCGGGCGCGGGGAGGGTACTGCCGAGCCGGGATGTCACCCTGCCACCACTCTCGCAGACCACGGTCGATCCCAGGTGGGACCTGGGGGACTTCGACTTCTGCACCAGGGTGGATTGCCTGGAGGGTGAGCAGATAGCGGTGGACCGCACGATGGTCTGGACTGGCGAGGGGGCCGCGAGCCCCGAGGCACATAACTCCATCGGGGTCACCGAGTCCTCGAACTCCTGGTACATGCCGGAGGGGAGCTCGAACCACGGCTTCGAGACCTGGACCACGGTGCAGAACCCGAACGGCGTTGAAGCCGCCCTCACGATCACCTACATGACCGAGGGATTCGGGGAGAAAAAGGTGAACAAGCAGCTCCCCGCCTACTCGAGGGGCACCTACTCCATGGGCGAGGACATAGGCTCCTTCGACGCCTCCATCCAGGTCGACTCCGACCTGCCGGTGATTGCGGAGAGAAGCGTTTACCGCAACAACCGCAGGGAGGGCTCCTGCTCGATAGGAGCCACCGTCCCCGCGACCGACTTCTTCCTGTCCGAGGGGAGCACCGCCTGGGGTTTCACCACCTACGTCTGCGTGCAGAACCCGAACAACTCCGAGGCTGAGGTGACCATCACTTACATGACACCTGACGGTGCTCTTCCGCAGGACCCGTTCACCATGCCGGCCAACTCCCGCAGGACAGTGAAGGTGAACGATGAGGCCGGGATGTGGCCCACCGACTTGTCCACCATGGTACACGCGGACAAGCCCATAGTGGCGGAGCGGGCCATGTACTGGAACAACGGGACCGGCGAGGCATGCCACGACTCCGTCGGGCTCGATGCGGCCCATATGAGCTTCATGCTGCCGGACGGCCAGACCTCGGGCGGCTTCGAGACCTACACCTGCGTGCAGAACCCGAACCCCTCCTCTGTGACCGTGCGGGTGACCTACCTCCTTGCAGGCGGCGGGACCCCGGTGAGCTTCACCGACGAGATACCGAAGGACTCCCGCAGGACCTACAACATGGCCGACAAGGGCGTTACCGGAAGGGCCTCGATTCTGGTCGAGTCCCTGGACGGCGCGCGCCCCATCATGGCCGAGCGGGCCATGTACTGGAACTCGAAGGGCGCCGGGACCTCCACGATCGGGGGGTTCGCGGACTCCGCAACCGCGCCGATCTGAACTCGGAACAGACTGAAGACTGAGGGGCGGCCGCCCAGGCCGCCTCTCTTCTTTCTGTCGTGCTCCGACCGCTCTGAAAATGCAACAAAACGACCTGACCCCATTTTTGCAGAGCGCGGCCGGCGGAGCCGGTACCCGTTGTGGGTCGTTGCCTCCCCTGGAGCTTCGTTCGTTACCTCGACGTTGACAGTCATGTCATTCTAGTCTAGAGTCTGGCGTGGCAACGGGTGCGCCGCGCGAATTCCACCTTTTCGTGTGGTGACATGGAGTGGTTTGCTTGGGTAAACAATCATTTCGTCTCTTCTTGCGCATTGGCTGTCTTGGCGTTGCGTGCTTTGCCGTGATGCTGTTCTGCGTGACGCCGGTTGGCGTCTCGAGCGCCGAGACCGAACCTTACGGCCAGGAGTTTGTGCGCAATTACGTCTCCAGCGTGGACGGGGTAAGCCTCCCCTGCTCCATCTATATCCCCCCCTACGGAATCAACCGGAACATGCCGGTATGGATCGACCTGCACGCGCTCAACGGCCCCGGCGGCATCCGGTTCGACTGGAAGGAATGGTGCAGGCTCCGGGGCTGGATGCTCATCTCGCCCTGGGGGAGGAACTACAGGGGCGTCTGGGCCGATGGGATCGAGCCGGCCGGGACCACCCCTGAACCGAGTATCTTCGAAGACTTCTCCGGGGGTGCCGCCGGCTGGATGGAGCTCACCGGCGCGTGGGGCTGGGACTCCGGCGACCGGAGCTTCGAGCAGGCCGACACCTCCGACTCGTGGAAGTCCGCGGTAAAAGACGGCTCGAGCGGCGCCGACTACGCCGTCAGCGTCGACATCCAGGAGACGGGGGCCTCCGGCGACGACATCAGCGCCGCCGGGCTGGTGTTCCGGCGCCAGCCGAACGGGGACTGCTACCAGGTCGACATAGCCAGCTCATCAGTGCAGAAGCTTCTGCGGCTCTACAGGTTCCAGGGTGGCACGTGGACCCCGCTCGCCATCGAAGACCTGGGCTCCTTCGACATCCGCCAGAAGCACAACCTGATGGTGAGTGTGTCCGGCAACAACATCGACGTCCGGCTGGACGGCGGCATACGCGTGCTCGACAAGTCCTACACCTACCACCAGGACACGTCCGAGTATCCTGACCGCCAGGACGAAGCGTTCAGCTCCGGCGCGGTCGGCCTGGTGAGTTACGGGGGGAGCCACCGGTTCGACAACTTCCGGGTACAGAACGACTTTCTCTACGGGGAGAAGGACGTCCTGGACACCGTCGAGCAGTTCATGGAGGATTTCAGCGACGACCAGAACTACCGCGCGGACCCCACCAGGGTGTACCTGTCCGGCTTCTCCATAGGAGGCACGGGAGCCTGGAACATCGGCTTGCATTACCCGGACATGTTCACCGCGGTCCACCCCTCCACGGGCACGACGGACATGTACGAGGAGTACAGTTGGATGGACGGGCAGCGCCACGACAGGACGTTCGACCCTGAAGGCGCGCCGCCCCGCTACTACGCGGAGCAGGATTTCCTCTACAACGAGAGCACGGAGGCCCTTCTCGGGGGCGAACCGGGAAGCGCCGTAGACCAGAACAGCAGGATGCACGAGTTCAGCGCCCGCTACATCATCGAGAACAGCCTGAACACGCCTTACCGGATAGAGCACACGAAGTACGACACCATAGCGCCCAATACCACCGAACCGATGTGGGTCTGGTTGAACTCGATGGAAGGTCTCATCAACTCTACCCGGGACGCCAGGGCGGATTACGCCCACAGCCAGTACATCTGGGACCGGTGGAAAGACGTCCCGGGCCTGACCAACTGCGTCCAGGAGACCGCGCTCTACGGAGAGGACGGGACGCCGCCCGCGGACCCGGAGGTGGTCTGGGACGAGGCGAGGTACGACCAGCAGTACTGGGGAGGCGGTCACGGCTCCTGTTACTACGACTGGCTCATGGTGCACAGGCACATAGCCTTCATCGACAGGGCCTTCAGCCAGTATGGCGCCCTCCACGACGACCCGGACGAGGTCGCCTACAAGACCTATGACGACCTGCGCAACAGGGCCTGGTGGCTCACCGTCGGCATCGCGGACCCGGACAGGGACAGCCCGGGGCTGGCACGCGTGAAGCGGGACAGGGCGAACAACGCGGTGCAGGTCCACGTCAAGAACGTCAGGACCACGATACTCGACCTGGCCAGGATGGGGATGTCACTTGATCCCGGCCGGAGCCTGAGGATAACCGTCGACAACGCAACCGTTGAGTCCGAACCGCTGAGCGACACCTCGAAAGCCACCGATTTGAGGCTTGCCGGCGAGTGGGACACCGCGGCGGTATATCCCGTAAGAGTGAACGGCGCGGCGGTAGCGCCCGTCGTGACTCCCGGGTCCATGACCATCCCCGGGGTGCGGTCCGAGCCTCCCTCCGAGGTGCTCGTCGACCTGCCCCAGACCCAGGGCAACATGCTTGCGAACGCCGGGTTCGAGCAGGGAGCGGACAGCTGGGAGACCTCGGTCACGGGAGGAGGCCATGCGGTCTTCGAGGAGAACATCCTGAAGGCCTTTGCGCATACCGGTGCGGGCTCCCTGCGCATAAAGGACGCGGCGGCGGCCGGCCCGCCGTACACCGCTTCCTATACCTCCGAGCGGGTGCCGGTGGTCCCGGGACGCCAGTACACCCTGGGCGCCTTCGTGAAGACGAGGGCGCTCGCGGCACGGAACAGGGTCTTTGAAAACGGCAGATACAATACTGACGAGCAGCACAACTCGTGGGCCCGTGCAGGGCTGCTCTGGACGGACGCCGACGGCGCGGCCATTTCCGAGAGCGATTCGTCAGGCAGGACGAACACCTGTGACTGGGTCCCCCTCGAGGTCACGGCCGCGGCACCCCCGAACGCTGCGTACGCCCGGGTGGTGCTCAAGGCGGAGAGCCCGGATGCCGCGGGTTCGACCGGAAGCGCCTGGTTCGACGACGTCTCCCTGAGACGCGGGTACGGTGTGTCAGGGACGGTGCCTGCTCTGAGCGTCGTTTCCCCGGGCACGGCGACGAACAGCGGCCCGGTCAGTATCACACTGGATGGCTCCGGTTTCTCCAGCGGAGCAACCGCAAGGTTGCTCAAGGCCGGGGAGGCTCCCATAAACGGGGCGGTCGGGACGGTCACCGCGGACCGCATCACCTGCGTCTTCGACCTCACGGGCGCCCAGGTGGGCGACTGGGACGTGGAGGTCACCAATCCGAACGGCGAGCGGGCGGTCCTGCCGGGCAGGTTCCTTGTATATCCCCCGACCGGCCCGCTTTCGGTGACGGGCATCAGCCCGGGCTCAGGCACTGCCGGCAGCACGGTCCCGGTCACCTTATCCGGGACGGGATTCGTCCCGGGAGCCGCGGTGACGCTCGAGGCGAGCGGGGTGGCACCGGTCACGGCGAGCGATGTCAACTGCGATTCCGCTTCCAGCCTGACCTGTACCCTGAACCTCACCGGCGCCGCTGCGGGCGACTACGACGTCGTGGTGAAGAGCCCGGACGGTTTGACCTCGCGGAAGACCGGGGCTTTCAGGGTCAATGCGGCCGCTCCGGCATGCGGGACCGGCGGCGCGTCGGGCGTGCTGATGTTCGGCCTCGCCATGGGATTCCTCGCCATCGCAGGACTGGGCAGCACAAAAGCGAGGGCCGGGAGCTCGCGATAAGAGCGGCCCGGCCCACCAGGCACAACCACTGCGATACAATTATTACCGATAGTCCCGCGCCCCATGTTAAATGGCACGGGTCGGCAAGAAGGCATGCTGCAGCCCGCGGAGAGCAAGGAGGGTGAGATGACCGGTTCCGGACGGAAGCACTTCTACCTGAGCGCGGCAGTCTGTATCGGCACGGCCCTGCTCGTATCGATGGCGGCCGGGTGCGGCCCCGGAGCGCCCGTCATCAAATCCGTGAAGCCCAACAGGGGGCTAATAAAGACAGGATTCAAGATATCCGGCACTACGTTCGGGGTGAAACAGGGCAAGAGCACGGTGACGGTCGGAGGCAAGAAAGCTCCCGTCCTCGACTGGTCCGAGACTTCCATCGAGGCGACGGTGCCCGTCAAGCTCACCGCCGGTAAGTACCCGGTGGTCGTTACGACCGAGGGCGTCCCCAGCAACAAGGTCACCTACACGGTCTACGCCACCTTCACCGGCTCGACGCCTCTGCCGGCGATGCTCGAGTTCCTCAAGAACAGGAAGATAGATACCGAAGGCATGGAGTTCTCGGTCGTAGCGACCAGCAAGGCGAACCCCGCCTGGAAGCTCGACAAGGGAGAGAAGGACGGCGAGCCCACCTACTACTTCCTCTTCCACGAGACGGCCGACGGCTGGACGCTGGTCGAATTCGGGACCGACTTAACGGCCGAGCAGATGAAGATCGTAGGCGCGCCGAGCGACCTCAAGCCCCCCGAGTAGGGGCCTCCCCGGCTCCCGCTATTTTCCGGTTACCCGGCGCGGAGGATTGGAACCGCCCGGTTACTTACGGGGTGTCGGATATTTGCATAACGCCAGCAACAACAGTTGAACGATGAACCATCATCAACTCTGATCACGTCTTCCGGGCTCCCGCAACCGCCTGGACCGCTATTATTGTTGCTTGTGTTGCTTGTTTCTAAGAGTGATAATTTCTGTGACGCAAATGTCCGACACTTTGCCGGGTGGCCACCACTGCTGCCGGTGGCCTTCCGCGGATCGCCGCCGACCGCGGGCTGCCGATGGGAAAGTCCAGGCGCCTTGTAGAAGGGGCCCGGCTCGACTCGTTCGCGAAGCAGTGGCTGTTCCTTGACAGGGTAAAGCTGGCCCAGCCGATCCTCAACTTCATGGAGAAGCGGGGTCTACTCTAGTCCACCGACCGTGCTCTGAATCAAGGGCCGCGACCGTAAGAAAACCTAATCCCGGCTGCGTCTTTATAATCAGGGCGGCCTGCCGATAACCTAATTGTCGGCGGATTGCACGGTCATCACATGAGAGCGGACAGCCGGGACATGAGAGTAAGAACACGTCTGGCCCTTGTCGCGACGGCGATCGCCGCCGTGCTCCTGGCCTGCGGCGGGGTATTCCCCGCAGGTCCCTCGCGCGCCGAGGGCGCGTCCTGGAGGTTCGCGGTCATCACGGACACGCATGTGACCGAGACCTCACAGAACCTGCTGCCGGAGATGGCCGCCTCCATGGCCGATGACGGCGTAGAGCTCGTCCTGTGCACCGGCGACAACGTCGACGGCGGTGTGAGCGGCGACCGGATGCAGGCACAGCTCGCGAACTGGCAGGGCGCCCTCGCTCCACTCGATGCGGCGGGAATCGAGGTCTACCCGGTCCGCGGCAACCACGAGGCGGGCGTCCCAGGGAGCACGACCGCCTGGAACAACGTGTTCAGCGGGCCTGACGCCCTGCCTGCAAACGGGCCTGCGGGAGAGACGAACCTCACCTTTTCGGTCGCGCACAACAATGCGCTCTTCATAGGCCTGGACGAGTTCATAAGCGGTCAGGAGTACAGGGTCAACCAGGCGTGGCTCGAATCGCTGCTCGCAGGCACCAGGAGGCCGCACGTGTTCACATTCGGGCACGCTCCCGCCTTCGAGACCGGCCACGTCAACTGTCTCGGCTCTTACCCGTCGGAGCGCAACGCGTTCTGGAGCGGCTTCGATGACGCCGGGGGCAGAGTCTACTTCTGCGGGCACGACCATTACCTCGACCTTGCACGCATCGATGACGGGGACGGCGAGGCCGGCGACGACCTGTACCAGTGCCTGGTCGGGCCGGGCTGCGCCCGGATAAACGGGGCTGCGACATACGACGGGGTGAATTCTCCCTATACACCAGTCAACGTCTACCACGAGTCGGCGAACGGCTACGAGCTGGTCGAGGTCAGCGGGGCCGGGCCGGAAGACCTCGACGTGACGATGACCTGGATGCAGCGCACTTTCAACCCATCCTCCGGGCTCTTCGAGTACGAGCCGACGCAGGACGTGCTGAGCTACGCAGCCGGCGCCGCCGATACAATGGAAACCTATTTCGCGGAGGGCACCACCCGCGAGGGCTTCGATGAGTGGCTGTGCCTGCAGAATCCCGGTGGGTCGGCCGTCGACGTCCACGCGACCTACATGTTCTCCGAAGGGGACCCGCTGCAGAAGACCTACCCCGTGCCCCCCGGCTCGCGGCTCTCGGTAGACGTCAACCAGGAGGTCGGGGCGGGAAGAGACGTCTCGGTGCGGCTGTGGAGCTACGACGAGTTCTTCGCCGAGCGCCCGCTTTACTTCGATTACGGCGGCTCCTGCACCGGGGGCTCGGTCTCTTCGGGAGCGGCAGGCCCCTCCCCCACCTGGTACTTCGCCGAGGGCACTACCCTGCCGGGCTTCGACCAGTACGTCACCGTCCTCAACCCGTCGAGCGAGACCGCTCACCTCACCTTCCGCTACATGGTGGAGGGCGTGGGCGAGCTGGAGGTGGGCGGGTCCGTGGCGGCCGGCTCGCGGGCGACATTCGACACGAGGGCCCAGATAGGTCCCGGGAAGAACGCGGGCCTGGTCCTGGCTTCGGACCGGGGGATAGTCGCCGAGAGGCCCATGTACTTCGATTACGGGCCCGGCGAAAAGGACTGGGCCGGGGGACACGACGTGGTCGGGGCGACCTCGCCCGCCGCCGCCTGGTACTTTCCGGAGGGCACTACGCGCGAGGGCTTCGAGGAGTGGCTCTGCCTGCAGAACCCTTCCGGTTCGCTCATAACGGTCAATGCGCTCTACCAGCCCGCGTCGGGACAGGGTGACCCGGTGTCACGGGCCTATGGGATCCCCGCCGGGCAGCGCCTCACGGTATCGGTTAACGAGGAGCTCGGTCCCGGGATGGACGTCTCGGTGCGGCTCACCTCGAATGCCGGCTTCATCGCGGAGAGGCCCATGTACTTCGACTACAAGCCGGGTGAGAACGACTGGAGCGGCGGGCACACGGTGATGGGAGCGGCTTCGCCCTTCTCGACGTGGTGCTTCCCTGAGGGCACAACGCGGGCCGGCTTCGAGGAATACCTGTGCCTGCAGAACCCCGGGAGCGCCGACGCGCGCGCGACGGTGACCTACTCAACCAGCGCGGGCAAGACTATCGAGAGGTCGTGGACCGTCGGCGCCGGCTCGAGGCTGACCATCGACGTGAACAGGGACTGCGGTCCGGGACTGGACGTGTCGGTGAGTGTGTCCTCGGACATCCCCATAGTCGCCGAGCGCCCCATGTACTTCGACTACGGCGGCGGCTGGACGGGCGGGCACACCGCCGTCGGCTCAAGCCTATAAGGCTTTACAGCCCTACTGTTTCTCGTAGAGGTTTCCCGTCGGGTCCTTGAGCCCCTCGTCGACGATGGTGAACGTGGCGGCGGGTATCGTCTGCCCGTCCGCCCCGACGAGCGTCACGGTGTCGCCTTCAACCTTGTATGTGACCGGGAGCCCGGCGCCCTCTGTCAGGGAGTAGGTCGCATTGCCGCCTTCCTTGAGGGTGAGGGTCACGGTGAAGTCCTCACCGGCTTCCAGCTTGTAGACGCCTGTGATGTCTTTCGACCCGCCGCCGCAGCCGGCCGCCATGAGCAGCGTCGCCGCGAGCAGGAGCAGCACGGCCGCTCCAGTGTAAGCCCTGAGTCTCTTTGCGTTCATCGTAATTCCTTTCTTGCTCCGGCAACCCGAGTCTATCACATCCTCACTACGCGGCCTCGGCCCTATTATGGCCACAAATATCATACTATTCGGTCGATAGCACTTGCCATATGGCCACGCGGCCGATATGATTCGCTCTGATACCTGATACAGGGAGGGCCGGGCGATGAAACGGCTTGTCTGCTCTTTTCTCATCCTTCTCATGGCGCTCAGTGTGGTCGGCCTTCTCGGCGGCTCCGCGGCGGCCTCCGATACCGCGGGGACCGTGTACCGGGTGAGGACCGATGACGGCGCCGACCTCGCCCTGCTGAGATACCGGCCCGACGCCGGCTCGGCTTTCCACGCGGGGAGCCAGCCGGTCCTGTTCATGCCCGGCGCGGCCACCAATATCTTCGAGTTCCTCCCCTATACCAGGCCGGGCAGGACGTGCTACGCGGAGCTTCCGGCGACGCTTCCCGACTGGGCGAGGGGTGACCCGTATATCGCCCGCGACCCCCTCAAGCTCTACAGCATGGCCTACTACCTCTACAGCCGGGGCTACGACGTGTTCCTGGCTAACTACAGGGGCCAGGGCGACGGAGAGGTCGCGAGCTACGGCGCCCCCAACGCGGACATCGACCACTTCGGCATCTACGACGTGAAGGCGGCCGTGCAGAAGGTGAGGCGGATAACCGGCAAGCCGCCGGTCTACATCGGGCACAGCATGGGCAGCACCATGGCCTACGTGTACCTTCAGGGGTCCTACTACGTCCCCGGCTTCAACTTCAAAGTGGCTTCCAGCGACGCTCTTGCCAGGGAGCGGAACGCCGGAACGGGCAGGCAGGCCATAAAGGGCTGGGTGAACCTGGACGGGCCTCTCCACCCCAAGGTGACCGGGGCCCAGACGCCCACCGGGCTCATCTGGTGGCTGTGCTTCTTCCCCGTCTATCTCAACCTGCGGCCTGTGAGCGCAATCGCTCCCGAGACCGGGCTTGGCTCCATCGCCGACCTGGTGATGCGGTTGCTGTGGGCCACCCGGAGCCTTGTGCCCGACCCGCTCGAAGAGATGATAACCGCGCTCTTCTCCATCAACCCCGCCAACCTCAGCCCCGCGGTCATGGACGACATGATAAAGTACGGCGTGAGCGGAGGGGCGTTCCACATGATAGCGCAGTACTTCGACGCCTCGCAGACCGGGAAGCTCCGTGAGTATTACCGCAACGGCCCGATGGGGAGGTTCCGCATATTCCCGCCGCCGCTCGACGGTCCCGAGAACCTGTACTGCTACTCCGACCACATGGACAAGGTCACCGTGCCGTCTCTGTTCCTGGCGGACGCCACCCTCGATATCACCGACCCCGCCCATCTGAGGGAGTGCTACGACCTGAAAGCACGGAATCCGCTGGACGAGTTCTTCGAGGTCCCGGGTTCGGCGCACATGGACCTGGTGGACGGTCTCAACGCGCCGTTCGTGACGTTCCCCAGGATAGGAGCCTGGATACAGAAGCTCGGCTCAGACTGAGCCGCCGGGGCTGCAAGTTCTTCCCGCAAGGTGATATCCTTATCCCAGGCGTCAACTACAAGAACCACACATCTCTCCACCGGACCAGGCACGGCTATGGCAAGGGAGGCGGTTCAGATGCGGCATCCTGCCGGCACACGCTTTCACGTCCTGTTCACCCTGTTGGTCTGCGCCCTTATTCTTGCGTCGTTCATGTTGCTGCCGATGCAGGCAGGCGCGGCTATTCCCATCAACGAGTTCAATCTGCCCACCGCCGGGAGCACTCCCCACTCTATCGTTCAGGGTCCTGACGGCGCGCTGTGGTTCACCCAGTTCAACGGGAACAGGATAGGCCGCTGCCCCACCACCGGCGGCATCACCCAGTACCCGGTGCCCACCGGCGCCAGCCAGCCTGAAGGAATCGCCGTCGGCCCTGATGGCGCTCTCTGGTTCACCGAGTTCAGCGGTAATAAGATCGGCCGCTGCACCACGGCCGGGGGCATCACCGAGTACCCGGTACCCACCGGTGGCAGCGGGCCGGTGGGGATTACCCCAGGACCTGACGGCGCTCTCTGGTTTGTGGAGCAATTCGGGAACAAGATAGGCCGCTGCACGACCGCCGGGGGCATCACGGAGTACCCTGTTCCAACCGGTGGAAGCCTGCCATCGGAGATCGCTGTCGGCGCTGACGGGGCGCTGTGGTTCACCGAGTGGGGGGGGAACAAGATCGGCCGCTGCACCACCGCGGGGGGCATCACCGAATACCCGATTCCCACCGTGTTCAGCCAGCCATGGGGAATCGCCGCCGGCCCAGACGGCTCGGTCTGGTTCACGGAATTCAGCGGGAACAAGCTCGGCCGATGCACCACCGCCGGCGCCATCACCGAGTACCCCGTGCCCACCGGTGGCAGCCAGCCGTCAGGCATCGCCGCCGGCCCGGACGGCTCGGTCTGGTTCGTGGAACAAAGCGGGAACAAGATAGGCCGCCGCACCGCCTCCGGGACCATCCTGGAGTACACGATCCCAACCGGAGGCAGCACTCCTTACTACATAACGCCCGGCCCGGACATATCCATGTGGTTCACCGAGGCGAACGGCAACAATCTGGGAAGGATCACGGCCCCCTCATATGCCTGGTACCTGGCGGAAGGCTCTACCGCGTGGGACTTCTGGGAGTACATAACCATCGAGAATCCCAACGGCTCGCCCATTCAGGTGGACGTCACATACATGCCCACCGGTGCGGCTCCGGTGACCGTCCCCAACCTGACACTCCCGCCGATGAGCCAGACCACGCTGAATCCCTGGGACACCGTGGGTGAGGTGGACTTCTCCACCAGCGTCGTGTGCCATGACACCGACCGGACTATCGCGGTTGACCGGACCATGTCCTGGACCGGGCCGGGCGCCGCAAGCGAGGAGGGGCACAACTCCGTCGGCGTGACCACGCCCTCCACCACATGGTACCTGCCGGAGGGCTCCACCGAGTGGGGCTTCGAGTGCTGGCTGTGCATCCAGAACCCGGACCCGTTGCAGACCGCGCACTGCACCGTCACCTACATGATCGAGAACACGGGTCCGGTGAGCTTCAACAAGACAGTGGGACCTCATACCCGTGGGACCTTCAACGTGGCCGAAGACATAGGCGCAAAGGACGCCTCCATCGAGATAAGGAGCGACGTGGGTGTGATACCGGAGAGGGCGATGTATCGCAACCACAGGCGGGAAGGCCATGACTCCGTCGGGACAACCGCTCCCGCGTACGACTTCTACCTGGCTGAGGGCTCCACCGCCTGGGGCTTCACGACCTATGTTTGCGTCCAGAATCCCAACAGCACCCCCACGGACGTAACGATCACGTACAACACACAGCAGAAGGGCCCCCAGCCGCAGGCACCGTTCACCATGCAGCCGGGCACCCGGGAGACCATAAGGGTGAACGATGTCATGCCCGACGTGGACGTGTCAACGTACCTGCACGGCTCTCAACCGATAATCGCGGAGCGAGCAATGTACTGGGACTTCGGGTCCGGAGAGGCCACCCACGACTCCATAGGCATGCCGTTCGGGCACCATGTGTTCTTCCTGCCTGACGGACAGACTTCCGAGGGCAGGGAGACCTGGACGTGCGTTCAGAATCCCAATCCCGACGATGCCCAGATCTCCATCTGGTACCTCACCCCCGACGGCGTAGGCGTTGTGAGCTTCAACGACGTGGTACCCGCAGGCTCCCGCAAGTCCTACAACATGGCTGATAGAGGTGTAAATGGGCGGGCCGCCGTCGCAATCGTGAGCGACCGGCCTATTATGGGCGAAAGGGCGATGTACTGGAGCTCGAGAGGGGCGGGCACGAACACTATCGGGGGCTGCTCGGACTGAACACTAATGCGGTTCATAAGTTCGGATGGTCGCTTAAACCCGGTGCCTGACCCCGGATTTAAGCTGGAGGTCAGGGTGTGAGCCCCACTACGTCGTGCCCTCCGGTCCAGCCGCCGTAATCGAAGTACATCGGCCTCTCCGCGACCACCGGTTCGGTCGAGGTCACCTTCGTGGAGACGTCGTGGCCCCTGCCCGTGATGTCCGCGACCTTGACCGTGACCCTCCCGCCGGGAGCGATGCCGATGGAATGCTCCACCTGCCGGCCGTCTTCGAGCATGAAAGTGAATGTCACGCGCGCCCGCGCGGCCCCGGGGTTCGCCACGCAGATGTATTCGTCGGCCCATTCATAAGTGCAGCCCTCCGCGAAGAACCAGGAGTTGCCCGGCGCGGTGGCTCCCATCACGTCATGGCCGCCGCTCCACTTGTCCAGGTAGTTGAAATAGATGGGACGCTCGGCGACTATCGGCAGCGTGCTGTCGACGACTATCGCAGAGTCTACCCCGACTCCCACCGCCTGGCTTACGTCCACGGTGCGGCGAGTGTTCGCCTCCAACCTGTAAGACCGTTCCACCTGGGAGCCGTCGGGCTTCAGGAAGCGGCAGGTAACGGTCGCGTCACCGCCGTTGGGGTTCTGCAGGGACAGCCACTCCTCGAAACCCGGCTTGGTGCTGCCTTCAGCGAAGTACCACCGGGTCTCGGGGGAACCCGCCCCGAAGACGTCGTGCCCGCCGGTCCACCTGCTGCCGTAGTTGAAGTACATCGGGCGCTCGACGACTATGGGGTCGTCGCACCGGACGCGCATCGAAACGTCCTGCCCGGGCCCCACGTCATCATTTACGAATACCGAGATGCGGGACCTGGCCGGGACGTCGTGTTTCTCCTGCTGGACGTGACCGCCCGCAGAGATGTATTCAACCGTGGCGGCCGCCGGCCTGCCGTTCGGGTTCTGGATGCACACCCACTCCTCGAAGCCCTCCCGGGTAGTGCCCTCGGCGAAGTACCAGTCGTTCCCGGGGGCAGGGGCGCCGACCGTGCAGTGGCCCCCGGTCCAGGAGTACCCCGGGAGCCCCTCCTTGTAGCTGAAATACATCGGGCGCTCGGCGTGGAACCTGCTCTCGCTCCAGAGCATCACCGAGACTTCCTGCCCGGGGCCGACCTCGCTGTTGACGTCCACCGAGACACGCGAGCCGGGTGGCACCGTATATCTCTTCTCGATTGGGCTCCCGCCTGAGAGCATGTACGTGCAGTTGACCTCGGCGGCTTCGCCTTCGGGGTTCTGCAGGCACAGCCACTCGTAGAAGCCCCTGTGGGTCGTCCCCTCGGCAAAGTAGCGCGTATATGTGTCGATTCCAAAGTCCAGCGCGTTCGTGGAACCCCGGGAGGTGACCATCTTCACGGGTACCGAGGCATCCGGCCCCCCCGCCGCTCCACCCGGCACCCTGACATTGACCTCGGTATCTGACCAGGACGTGTACTCGGTTGCCCGGGTCGTTCCGAAGTAGACGTGAGACGAGCCGCGGGCCTTGCCGAACGCCTTGCCCCTGACCGTCACTTCCGTTCCGACAACGCCCGAGGAGCGGCTTATGGCGTCCAGTGTTGGGGTCGGTGTCGGTTCCGGCGTCGGTGTCGGTTCCGGCGTGGGGACCGGGCCTGGTTCCGGTGCCGGGTCTGGTTCAGGCGCGGGGTCCGGTTCCGGTGCCGGGTCGGGTTCCGGTGCCGGGTCGGGCGCCGGGTCGGGTTCCGGCGCGGGAGAATCGAGGGGACTGAATTTGAGAAGCACGGGCGTCCTCCCGACCGCGAGATCCGCGATGGTGATGTTTCCGTCCTGGCTCCTCGACACACCCTGCGCCGGCTGCTCCCCGCCGGTCGACGGATCGATAAGCGCCGGCTCTGCATAGGACGGGCTGTTCAGATGGATGGCCAGGGCATCGCCGGCGTCGTCTGACTTCCAGGCGCTCACGAGCAGGCCGCCGTCGTCCATGTTGAAGCAGTGCGCCTCCAGTGAAGAGGGCGTTGAGCAGGAGAAATCGGCCGCGCCGACAGCGGGCTCGCTGATGTGCGCCATCAACGACTGCATTGTCCGGTAGTAGCGGTAAGCAGGCTTCTCGCTGAAGTCGTAGCGCAGTATCCCCATGTGGTTCACCGCGAACGCGTCGGACCACCACTCCGCGGGTGAGGCCATCTCCCAGAGGTCGTAGTAGAACACCTTATCGACCCCGGCGTCCGCGTAGTTGAGGGCGGTGCGCAGCCAGTAATCCGCCTGCGTCTCCTCCGGGATGCTCGAGGGGAACCCGGCGGTGGGCCAGCCCACCTCGGTGAGCCAGATCTCGAGGTCCCTGTCCGTGTACCTCTCGAAGAGCGCCTTGTTCGCCGCCAGTACCGCCCGCGCGGTAGGCTCCTGCGGCGCCGGATTAAACGCCGACAGGGTTTCGGAATACGGGTGGTAGTTTATCGCGTCAGTATAGTCGGCAAGCCCCAGGTCCAGGCACTGCTCGAAGTAGTCACCTCCACCGCCGCACAGCCCGCCGACCAGTACCTTGAGGTCGGGGTCTATGGACTTGATGAGCGGGTAGGTCGCCTTAAGCAGTTCCATGTACGCGGCCGCGTCAGGCTCGGGCTGCCAGAAGCCTATGTTCTCCTCGTTCCATATCTCCCAGGCCTTGACCCAGGGGTACCGGCGCACCACCCTCTCGACGTAATCCCGCCACGCGGCGATGTCCGTGGGAGGGTACCAGTCCTGGTTGCCGTTGGCCCACAGTGGAGCGCCGCTGAGGATCCCCAGCACGTCGACGTCGCAGGCCTGCGCTTTCCGGACCACGTAATCGGTCCTGGTGAAATCCCATGTCCCCTGCTGCAGTTCGATGTATGACCAGTTGAACTGCGTGCGAAGCCACTTGATGCCCGCCCTGGACATCGCTTCGATCTCGTTGTCCACCTGCTCGTTCGTGTGGTTCGCCGTGATGAGAGTCGAGTTAACCCCGAACATATCGCTTAAGTCCGCGGGGGCCGGCGCCGCCTGCGCGGAGGCGACGGGCGGAACGCCCACGAACTGCAACACGGCACCCGTCGCGGCCGGCGCGAGGGAGAAAACAACGGCCATCGCGATAACCATGGAGACGCGTCGCTTTCGACGCGAGGTGACGGGTTTGGGGATTCTACGCTGCGAGCTGATGGATTGTGAGGCTTTCTTCACTGCGATTGTTCTCTTCTCTGACGCCGCCGGCCGACTCATGTCCTCGCAAGATATGAATCGGATGCGGGCGGCGCAGCCACCAATCCGGCATCAGCCGTATTTTAGACAAGCAAATAGGGTGGGATTGACGCGGCAATCGGTTGACTCAATCCATGCTCAGATGGGCGTTCTTCCCCCATCGGTTGCACGGGTTCGGCGCGTGGTCGTCGGAGGCGGAGCTGCACTCCCGAGATATCCGAAGTGTTTTTCTACCGGGTCGGTTCAGGGTCACCTCGCAGCCTGGAGCCTATGCAAGGGACCGCGGCGTGCATTAATATCATCTGTGGTAGAAGCGGTTTTCGGGGTCGTACGGGGGGTTTCGCGGTGCGCTCTTCATTCAAGTTCCTGTGGCGTGGTCACCCGGGCAGAATCCTGGCCGCGGCGTTCGCCCTCACACTCTCGCTGTGCCTTGCCCTTGCATGCCCCCTCGGGGCTGTGGCTGGAGTGGGCGGTCGCGGCGCGCCCCGCGTGGTTGCGCCCGGCTCGCAGCAGGCCGCAGCCGAGACGCCGGCGCTCTCCAACCCCATATCGCGCGACGACTACCGGAAGGTCGCCAGGTACGGCCGCTCGTATCTCGCCCGGAACAGTGCGGGCAAGGAGCTCCTCTACCTCGAGGGTGACGGCTACCAGAGGGGCTACGCGGAGGGTCGCCTCTGCCCTGAGTCCGTTTACCGGATGGCGCACGACTTCCTCCCCAATGTCTTCTTCGAGCTTGTGAAGGAGTTCGGGATCGACATAGACCTGCGGCAGTATCCTGTCCTGTGGAACATCCTCTGGAGCCTCCTGCAGCAGCTCGTGGTCTCCAACGAGGGCGCGGTCCCGCAGGAGTACCGCGACGAAATGCGTGGGATGGCCGACGCCTGCCGGCGGCTGGGGTACCAGGTCACCTACAACGAGCTGATGACCCTGAACGTCGGCATCGACGCGCTGGAGAGCATCATAGTCGGGTTCGAGGCTATCTTCTGCAACGAGTTCACCGTGTTCGGCCGCGCCACGAGGAACGATGCTGTCTATCACGGGCGAGACTTCATGTTCTTCACCGGCGGCGACGTCTTCGCCGACGAGTCGATGCTGATGGTCATCAACCCGGCGCAGGGTCACCCGCTGGTCGCCGCGGCGGCGCCAGGATTCGTGGGCTTCCCAACGGCAATGAACTCGCTCGGCGTGAGCTGCGGGATGGACGTCGTCTTCTCGATATTCACGAGACCGCTGGTGGTAGGGTCCGGGTGCCTGCTGATGTGCCGCCAGGCTGTGCAGTACGGCGGCTCGATGGAAGAGGCGACTTCGATAATAAAGAACGCGGACCGGGGTGTCCCGTGGCTTTACATGATAGCCGACGGCTCGCATCCCGACGGGACCGTGCTCGAGACGATGGCCAGCAGCATGGTCCCCCCTGACAACATCACCTACGACTGGATGTCGCGGCTGTTCATGGGGCTCATGAGCCTGCTCTTCCCCGGGCTACAGGAGGGCCGGAGCATCGAGGGGAGCGGCGTGGCCGACGGCAGCGGGCGGGCGGCGCTGGGTGACGCGGACGACCTGCCGGCGGAGCTCGAGGGGCTGGTGCCGGAAAGCGCGCGTCCCAGGCTTGAAAAAGGGGTCATGATACGAGGAGCCGACTATGTTGACCCGCCGTGGCTCGACGGGCTGAAGCTCTGGCTCCAGCCTGACGGCAGGCCTAACGCGCTCGTCGACTTCTTCCCCCGGCAGGGCGAGACCTCGCCGTATCTCGTCGCGATGACCAACCACTACATAGTGCCGCTAATGGCGGCCACCTATCCCTCCCTGCGGAGCGGGGACCAGGATTCCTTGAAGAGATACGACTCCATGATGGCCCTGCTGCTCGAGGCACACGGGAAGATAACCAGGAAGCGCGCGATGTGGATCATAGACTTCCTCAACCCGGGGCGCTGCGACTACTACGGAACGGACAGGACCCAGTCGGTCAAGGGCCACCACGTCCTGATGGACAACCGCTCGCACGAGATGTGGTCTCTGCACGGCTACTACGACCAGCCGTGGGCGCACGTGGACCTGGACGAGATCCTGCTACGGCGATAGAAGAGGCGGGTGCGTGTCAGCACCCGCCTCATCCGCGTAAATTGCAACAAAGTGACCTGACCCCGAGGTTGCGTGCTTCTTCTAGAGTGGAGTGCAGCGTGAAAGGTCGGTGATGGCCCCCTCGAGCTTATCGGGCCACTTGAGCTTGACCCGCATGCCTACGCCTACTTTCTCCGGCTCGACGTCCTCGACCACGCAGACCACCTTTGTGTCCGCGCCGTCGAACTGTACGCCCGCGAATATCAGCGGCTCGCCCTGGGCACCTTCCTCCTCGGTGATTCCCTCGTACCCCCATGCACCCGTGACGGTATAGGTCGTAATGGTGCCGGTGTCCTTCACCTCGACGAACTCGTCGGGCATGCCCAGGCAGCGGCAGAACGGCTTGGGCAGGAAGTAGACGGTCCCGCAGTCGGGGCACTTGTTCCCGAGCAGCTTGTGCTCCTTCATCGCCTCGAACGTCCTGCCTATGAGGGCGATGCTCTCGAACTTCCACTCCCATTTCGAGAAGTTCCACGCTCCATCTATCGATGTCGTCACTTCTTTGTATTCCATGCTCCTACCCCCTTGGCGTATCCGCGAGAACGGCGACGACGTTCAGGTTGACCGCTCCGCCCCAGCCGTGCGCCACCGCCTTATGGACTTCCTTGTTGACCTGGCGCTCGCCGCCCTTGCCCATTATCTGGACGGCGCATTCGGCGATGCGCTCCATCGCGGAAGCCCCTATGGCGTTGGTCGAGATGACCCCGCCTGAGGGACAGACCGGCAGCTCGCCGTCCAGGTTCATGGAGCCGGAGTCCAGTATGGAGGGCGCCTCCCCCTCGTCGCAGAGCAGAAGCCTCTCGTAGAACATCAGCATCTGGTGCGCAAAGGGGGCGTAAGGCTCCGCCAGGTCGAACTCGTTGCGGGGGTCCTTGATGCCGGCGAGCTCGTAAGCCCGGGCCGCCGCTATCTTGCAGCTCTCCTGCTCGCACGGGTCCACGTTTGTCGTGCCCGAACCCGCTATGCCCACCAGCGCCGCCTCGTCCGAGCACGAGGACACCGAGAGGACGTACGCCGGCTTATCCGTCAGCTTCTTGGCCTTCTCGGGCGTGGTGAAGAGCATCGCGCAGGCCCCGTCGGTCGAAGGGCAGACGTGCCCGAACCTGATGGGGTACTGCAGGAGGGTTGTCTCGGCCACCTGCTCCGGGGTGAGCCCCGGCTGCTTGAGGTGCGAGTAAGGGTTGAGCGCGGCGTTGTTCCGACACAGCGCGGACACCATGTCCAGGTGATGCGTCGTACAGCCGCTGCTCTTCATGTAGCTCGACGCCTGGTAAACGGCGACACCCACCGCGCCGCCCCCGAAAGCGGCTATGAAGCCCGGGTCGACTCCCATCTTGAACTGCGCCGCCGCGTCGGCCAGGGCTACCGTGTTGAGGCCGAACGTCTGGTTGCCGTCCGACTGCTTCTCGAACGCGATGGCCATCACCGTGTCGTAGAGACCGGAGGCCACCAGGTAGTAACCCCCGTGCGCGACCGACCCGCCGGTGGTCCCGCCCGTGGTGATGCGGAGCACGGGCTTGCCGTAAGCTCCCCAGTGCCCGGCGCCCCACTCTTCCGGCAGGTTGACGCCCTCGAACGCAGGCATGTTGCCTGTAGCGAATGCGTCCACGTCCTTCGGCTTCAGGCCCGCGTCCTCGTAGCAGGCGCTCACCGCCTCCCACACCAGCTCGGGCATGTTCACGTCGCGGCGCTTGCTCACGTGCTTGGAGAGTCCCACACCGACTACCGCCACATCATGATGCTTTCCCATATCACTCACCCCCCAGCACGTAAACCATGTTCTCCTGGGCGCATATCCCGCTCTGCCCGTGGGCGACGGCGGTCTTCACGCCCTGCACCTGGTGGTCGCCCGCCTCGCCGCGTATCTGCATGGCAGCCTCTATGACGCGGGCCAGCCCCGCGGCGCACTCGACGTTCGCCCCGAGCGCTCCGCCCGAGGCGTTCACCGGCAGTTTGCCGTCCATCTTCGTGGCGCCGGAGTCGAAGAAGGCGCCTCCCTTCATGGGCTCGCAGAAGCCGAGAGCCTCGTATGCCATGAGCTCCTCGTGCGCGAAGCGCTCGTACACCTCGGCCAGGTCCACCTGGGACGAGGCGTCTTCGATGCCCGCCTGGCTGTAGCAGCTGTCGGCGGCCATCTTGAGTGAGCTCATGGTATCCAGGGGACGCTCGGTCAGGTAGGAATCGTGCGCGAAGCCAAGTCCCTTTATCCAGACCGGCTTTTCGAACCTGGCCGCGGCCTTTCCGCTGGCAAGGACCAGGGCGCACGCCCCGTCACACTGGGGAGCCATCATGAGCTCGGTTATCGGCGAATAAAGGGGCCTCGATGCCTTGACCTTTTTGGCGTCCGCCCCGGCGATTGAGCGCATCGCGACCGGGTTGCGTGAGGCGTTGTCCAGGTTCTTGGCCGCGACCCCCGATATCTGGTCCTCGCTCACCCCGGAGGCGTCCATGTAGGCGCTCGCCTGGAGCGCCGCCGCCGAGACCTCGTTCAGCAGCCAGCGCTGCCTGTCAAATGTCGGGTCGAGCATCATGATGCCCGGCAGGATGCCCGCGTACACGGAGGCCTGGCTCTCGCCGAGCACCAGGGCGATGTCGTGGTCGCCGGACAGGATGCGGGTCACCGCGTACAGCATCGCGAACGCCCCGTCCATCTCGACCTTGGACTCGTTCTTCCGCCAGGACCCGGCCGGCTCCACCAGCCGCATGTTCGAGATGGTGCGGCCGTCCAGGTAGTCGTTGTTCGCGGTGACTATCGTATCCAGTTCCTCGCGCTTTATGCCGGCGTTCTCGAGCACGGCGCGCGTAGCCTGGAGCACCATCATCTCCCGCGACTCATTGAAGTCGGCCACGTACGGTGTCTGAGCGTAGCCTACTATCGCAACTTCCTTGTCCACATTCTCACCCCCTCATCCCGCCGGCCTGTAACCGGCCAGGAGGTCCAGCGCGTTCTCGGCTTTCGGGTTGAGGACCGCCTCGACCTTCATGCCGATCGACGCGTCGTCAGCCTCGAGCCGCCCGGCGATGCAGGTGTCAGCGCCGTCGTGCTGGACCATCGCGATGATCTCCGGGGATTCGAGGTCGACCATGTCGCCGTTCTCTGCGACCTTGACGGACGCTTTCGTGCACGCCCGCACTGTGCCCGTTACGGGCAGCTCCACCCAGTCATCGGCCCTGGAGAAGCAGCGCTCGCAGATCATGCGGGGTGGCAGATAGACGCGCCCGCAGGACGGGCACTTGGAGGCGCGGATCTTGCCTTCCTTCATGCCGTCGAAGAAATGCTCGATCCAGTTGCCCACGGACCAGGCGAACGGCGGGTCCAGGGGCATTGACACCCTGGGGACAGGTTCTTTCCCAGCTTTCGCAGCCATCGGACCAACTCCCTTCCATACCTAAACCTGAGACGGGAAAGTCAGCAGCAGCAATCCTAACATCAAAGGGAACCGTCCACAACGGTCAGAGTATTAAGTAATATCACTTGCCAGTGTGCGACGCATTGCGCCAGGGCGGCCCGGCTATGCGAGTCCCAGTCTGGCCATGATGTTCGCGATCGGCCTGGCGATACGCAGCCTGTAGAGCAGGTTGACGGTCCTGATGAACCGGTCGGTGGAGGTGTATCTCACCGCCCAGCCCATCTTGCCCAGGGGCATGCCGCGCCCGGCCGAGAGCATGGCCAGCAGCTCGAGATAGGTGTTGGGGACCGGTCGCGCCTGGTCCTTCACCACCAGAGACACCGCGCCGCTCTCGCAGGTCGATATGCAGAGTCCGCACCCTATGCATCTCTCGACGTCCACGCGCATCGCTCCGGCATCGAAGGCGACCGCGTCCATCGGGCAGCGGTCGAGGCACGCCTCGCAGGATGTGCAGAGCTCCGGGTCGACAAGGGCCTGGAAGGAAGAGTAGACCTGCTCCGCAGGGGAGTCGTATTTCTTCAGTGAATTGAGGATCTCGCAGCAGCACGAGCAGCAGCAGCAGATGCTGAAGGACTCCTTCATGTTGGCGGGTTGCAGGACCAGGCCCTCTTCCTCTGCGATGTCCAGCAGCCTGAGAGCTTCTTCTTCCCCTATCCTCCGGCCGACGTTCTGGTCGATGAAGTGCTGTGCCGCCACTCCCATGATGATGCAGTTGTGCGCGGTGTGGTCGCAGCCGTGCCCGAGCTCTCGCTGGCGCATGCGGCAGATGCATGGTATCTCGACCATCCGGTCCTGGCCTTTCACCAACTCGCGCGCCATGTCGAAGGTCGCGATGGATTTAGTGGTATCCACCGCCGCGTTTACTGGAACCACCCTGAACTCAGTGGTGACGTGCTTTATGTGTGGCATGTATTCTTCGCAGAGCTCCGCCATCTCCCTGTCCATCCGGTCCACGCTGTACTCGTAGATCCCGATGAGGAACTGCAAGGCCTGGTAGTAAACCCTGTCACCGCCCTCCAGCCTCAGTATCAGGCCCTTGCCGGCCATGGATTCCAGCGCCTTCGCTGCCTCGGCTTCGCTGGCTCCACTGCGGCGGGCTATCTCTGAAGCAGGCTCGGGGAACATCCGCAGCGACGTCGCGAGCTCTGCCTCCCGGGGCGTGAACAACTTCTGGAGTATCCTCAGTTCGACCCCGCTCTCGGTCGCGGGGAACCCGGCGGGCTGCCGGTCCAGGAAGGCCCTGAGCCTTTGATACGTGTCCCCTGTCATGTAGATACCTCCTCGGGTCGAACCGGCTTCCCGTGTTGTGCCAGGCTCAGCCGCTCGCCAGGCGTCAGAGGTCGGTGATTCACCCGAACATACTATTCCTATAACCGGATTGGTTGCCAGCAGCGGCACCGTTCGGACGGTTTTTCCGGCCGTATTGAGATTGCTCATTCAGGGCGCCGGCCCTGATGTCGATGGGAGACTAGGATGCGACAAGGGCAACTCGCAGAGGGAAGCGAAGGACTATAAGAGGTAGAGAGAATGCAGCTGTCTGAAAGCGAGATACAGAAGACGCTGGACCTGCTCAGGAAAAAGCAGACGATGGCCCGGGAGGCCGGGGCCACGATGTTCAGTGTCGAGGAGATACAGGGAGTCCTCAGGGTCATCAGGAAGATAAGCGGGGCTCCCCCTGTCCGCCAGGACAGGGTGGAGAGAGTCCGGAAGGCCTTCGAGAGCTCGAGCTACAACGTGAGCAGCGACGAGGTCGCAAAGGAGCTCATCGGGCGCACCATCTCGGACAAGCTCATCTAGCCGCCGCCGCGCACTCCAGGGATTCAGCAACCGTTACAGGTTCACTTCGAGGAATTCGAGCACCGCGCGCCACGCCTCGGCGTTGGCGCGGGCGTTCTCCTGCGGGGTCCCGCCGAAATCGAGGCCCGGCCCGCCGGGCCCGGGCTTGCTCCGGCCCGAGGTAGTCGGGCGGTAAGGGATGCCCAGGGAGTGCCCGGCGCTCTCGAAATCAAGCCGCTCTACGGGATACGGGTGATTGTTCGCCAGGAGCCGGCTCGCTGCGATATCCGACAGCGCGCTCGAGGGCCAGACGTTGTCCATGCCGCCCGAAGCGAGCAGCACCGGGCCCCCTATCCTCTCGACCTCGATGGTCGCCCTGTCTACCGCGGCGGCATCCTTCATCCCATTCACATATGTGGGAAGAGTCGCAAGCGGCTTGCCCGTGAAGCCGCCCATCACCGCCTTGAGCGTGAAGCCCGGCGTATCCTTGCGCTCGACGTACGGGAGCGGCTCGCCCCCGAACGTCCACGGGGAGTCGACTCGGTTGTCACGGGGATTCGCCGGCAGGCCGTTGAACACCACCCCGCTCCCCGCCAGGGACACCACGGCCTTCACCGCCGGAAAGCGCGAGCCGACCAGAAGGGAGAGTTCCCCTCCCCGAGAGACACCCATGACGGCGATCCTCTGCGCGTCGACTTCCGGCCTCGCGGCAAGCCACTCGAGCGCCCGGCCGAAGTACTCGAGCGGGATGCGCATGTACTCGGGCGGGAGGCCGTCGGCGCCGTAGTACCGTGGCGCGGCTGCAGCGTAGCCGTGTGATGCCAGAAGCGCGGCGGTGTCTTCCATGACGCGGGCGATGGTTCCGTGGAGGAGCAGGACCCCCGGCCCGGGAGCGCCGCCGGGCCGCGAGCAGAACGCTCCCTGGAGACCGCCGTCGAGTGGGGTGCACTGAACGCCGTCGGCGCGGAAGACGAGCTCCAGGTCCGCGCCTGCCTTGCCTGAGTGTCCCGACGCCTCCAGGGTCATCTTCTGAGGGTCGGAGGTGCTCCTGACGAAGTGGGGCTCCTTGTCTGCGGGACGCATGGACCACAAGAGGCCTGTCGGGTCTACCCCCTTGTACGTCCCTCCGGTCGAGGCGTCCCTGGCAGGGTCGATGGCGCCGTCCGGCCCCGCCTTGAAGACGGCGGAGGACTCCCAGGACGCCCCACTCTCCGCGTTCGTGCGGGCCCGCAGGGTAACATTCTCTCCGGGTGAGAACCCTGTAGCCCTGATGGCTACAGGCTCGTCGGCCATCTGCCGACTACCCGGCACCTCGATGCCCGGAGTTCCAGAATGCAACAAGTGACCTGACCCCATTTTTGCGATTTTGCGGGGCTAGTCGCGGGCGCACCCGATCGTGTCCGTTCCCGCGCCGCGGGAGTTCCAGTACATGGCCCGCTCGACCATGATGGGCTTTCCGAGCTCCTGGCTTGTGACAAGTACGGCGGCGCGACTGGCGATGCCGCTGTCCGCCATGTTATAGGTGTTGCGGGAATTTGCCGGGACGCTGTCGTTCAGGACGAACATCCCGCCGCTGGCCAGGAAATACATGACCCCGATATTCACCGCCGTGTCGTTGGGGTTCTGAACGCAGGTGAAGGTCTCCCTGCCCTCGGAGCTCTGCCCGTCCGGCAGGAAGAACACCATGTGCGGCGAGTCCATCCCGATGGAGTCATGGCATGCCTCCCCGGTGCCGTTGTCCCAGTACATGGCCCGTTCGGCGATTATGGGCAGCGAGCCGTGCACGGTCGTCGACAGGTCCGTATTGGGCTCGAAGTCGTTTATCCTGATGGTCTCGCGCGAGTTCGCCGGCATGGAGAACGGCGCCTGCGGCCTCGGCCCGCCGGGCGTCATATAGGTGATGGTCACGTCGGTTGCCGTAGGGTTCGGGTTCTGAACGCACAGGTAAGAGGTGAACCCCCAGGCGGTCGTGCCTTCGGCCAGGAAGTAATCGCCGGCCGTCCTGGTCGTGCCGATGGAGCAGTGGCCCTCTCTCCGGTTGTTCCTGTACATGACCCTCTCGGGGATGACCGGCCGGTTCGACTCAACGAGGATGGAGGCGTCCCTCCTGCCGATGTCGTCCTCCATGTTGTAGGTCCGCCTGCTGTTGGCCGGGACCGTCTTGAGAAAAGTCTGAGGTGGCGCCCCCTCTATCATGTATGTCACGTTGCAGGCAGCCTCCGCCCCGCCGGGGTTCTGTATGCAGAGCCAGCACTCGAACCCCCACTCCGAGGAGCCCTCGGGCAGGTACCAGTTGGTGGACGGCGCCGTCACTCCCACAGAGTTGTGGCCCTCGGGAGATGCCGCGCCCGTACCCGTCCAGGACATGGTGCGGTCGACCCCGATGCTCATCCCCTCGACGCAGGTAACACTTGTCGAGAAGTCCTGGTTGCCCACCACCGGCCTGGGGTCCACGGTTACCTGCGACTGCGCCGCAAGCGGGATGTTCGGGCTCGGCACGGGGCCTCCCTCGGTCATGTAGGTTATGGCGGCGTTCAACGGCACGGGGTACGGGTTCTCTATGGTGATGTACTCGTCGAATCCCCAGTTGGTGGTTCCCTCCGCGAGGAACCAGGTGGGGGCGGTGATATAGTTGTCCCAGACCTCGGCTCCCGTTGCATCGTTCCCGGTGCCGCAGTACAGGTCTCCCAGCCAGAAAAGGAGCGCGAAAGCCCCCAGGTTGTTGCTGGTGCCAAAGCCGGGGGCGTTTACCTGCTGCCAGTCCGTGAAGGGCGGGCCGCCCGTACAGGCGCTCTGCCAGATCTCCGCTCCCGTGGCGCTGTTCCTGGTACCGGCATACAGGTACGAGCCGTCTGATACCAGCGACGTGACGCCCACGTTCCCGGCATCGCCGAACCCGTTGGGGGCGACGTTGGCCCAATCGGTGTACGGAGGCCCTCCGGCGCCGGAGCTCCTCCATATACTACTTGGCGCCCCGACTCCGCCGTTGTCGACGCCGGCGTAAAGGTACGACCCCTTCACCTCCAGCGTCCGTGCGCTGTAACGGTTGACCGAACCGAAACCCGGGTTGTTCACGCGGACCCAGTCCGTGTACGGGGGCCCGCCCCCGGCGCCCGTGCTCCAGATCTGGCAGCCTGTCGCGGTGTTCTCGACTCCCACGTGGAGCCGCGAGTTGAAGACCGTCATCGACCACGCGTCCTGGTTACCGGTACTTCCGAAGCCGGAGGTGTTCACGCGGACCCAGTCGGCGAAGGGCGGGCCGCCCGCGGCCGCGGTCCTCCAGATCTGCGTGCCGTTCGCCGGGTTATAGGTCCCCGCGTAGAGGTACTGACCGTACGCGGCGAGGCAGTCTATCGAATCGTTGTTCACGTTGCCGAAGCCGTTCGCGTTCACCTGCTGCCAGTCGGTGTAGGGCGGGCCGCCGCCCGCCGCGGTCCTCCACAGCTCGGCGCCGTTCGAGTTCTCGGTTCCGGCGTAGAGGTATCCGCCGTGGACCGTCATCGAGAAGACGGCCACGTTTGCGGCGTCGCCGAAACCAGCGGTGTTCACCCGGACCCAGTTACTGGCGTCATACATCCAGACCTGGCAGCCGGCACCGTTGCCGACGCCGGCGTACAGGTAGCCCTCGTACTCGACCATAGTCCAGACCCGGGCGTTGGCGGCCGCGCCGAAACCGTCCGTGTTATTCTGCGACCAGGCGGTCAGGTCTGCCTGCGCGGGGCCCGCCAGCAGGGTCAGTGGGACTATGAGGGCCGCGATGAGGATAACGGAGATTACCGAAGCACGTGTAGACCGCATGACGCCACCTCCCGGTAGGGTTATCCTTGATTATGTTCCCTTACGCGTGAATAGGCAATCCGCGCGCGCGTTCGCCGGGGGGCATCGGGCTTCAGCTTCAGCAGCTTCGGCCAGACCGGTCGGCGGGAAGGTGCGCGGGAAGGACTGGATAATATAACGTTAGAAGGAGAAGCATCTCACGGGGGGGTTTGGCATGGAGGCAAGCAGCAGCGGTTTCCCGGCCTGGTTGATAGTTGTCCTGGCTCTCGTCGGTCTTGCCATCTACATCTATACGGCGTACTGCCTGATGAAGATAGCCGGGAGGCTGGGGGTGGAGAACGGGTGGTTCGCCTTCATACCGTTCCTCAACTACTGGCTCATCACAAAGATGGGGGGAAGGGACTCCACCTGGTTCATCTTCATGCTTCTCGGGTCGTTCTGCTGCGGCATCGTCACGATGGTCATGTTCATAATCATCATGATGGACGTCGCCGAAGCGCTGGGATTCCAGGACTGGTGGGGAATCCTCCTAATCATCCCGCTCTTGAACCTCTACGTCTTCTACAAGCTGGCGTTCACCGAGCCGTGATTCATGACGGGTCTCCCGCTCCATTTCTTTTTTCCGCGGCACCCGAACCGAATGTCGACCGGCGGGCGGGGGCTTCCCGTCCTCCCCGCAGGTTTGAATCACAATAGTGTTCAGAAATTAACAATATAATGAAGTTTGCTTCATTATTAACAGCCCGAGCCGGAAATTCGCAGCAAGGCTGTGGGTCCTGATTAATATTGATATTATTCAAGGCTATTGTTTATTACTGTGATTCAAACCTGCGGGACGCTCTAGATCGAGACGCTGAATCGACCCGGGTCGGGCACCCTCTCGGAGGACACCCACGTTGTGCCCGGCGCCAGCAGAGCAGATAGATTCCCGGAACCGCGGTTCTACCGAGTCTGATGATCAGGGTCGGCACCCTCACATGGATTCCCGGAACGCCAAACCGGCGGAGTCGTAGCCGCGGTACTCGAGCCGCCTCAGTCCGTCGTACAGTACCGCGGTTCTATCGAGTCTGATGATCATCAGTAAGGAGCCCAGTACCAGCCTTTTCCCTCGCAGTTGGGGCAGGTCTTGGTCGAGCCGTCAGGGAAGATGAAGTAACCCAGGCCGCCGCACTCGGGACACTCTATCCTCTGGCCCCCTGATTCGGACTCCTCCTGCTGCTGCTGGGCGGCAGCCTGCTGCTCGGCCGCCGCGGCTGCCTGCTGGGCCGCGGCAGTCTCCGACTGGATCCTGGCCTGCTCAGCCGCAACCGCCTCGTTGACCTTCTGTTCCGTCTTCTTGGTCCAGTCCCAACCGACGTCTAGGACGCCGAAGCCCTCGTCGGTCTTCTCGACCTGGTCGTTGTCCGCGACGAACTCCCCGTTGGCCTTTTCGACCGACTTCGCCAGATTCTGCAGCTCCGTGAGTATCTTGTTGAGGTTGTTGACCACGTCTGGATTTATGAGCTGGTTGCCCGCGAGGGCGTTGTTCAGTGCGGTTATGTACTCGACCATCTTCTTTACGTATTCCTTGTATACCTCGAGGGCAACGGCCAACTGCTCCGCCTTGATATCGCGCGTATTGGCGGGTTTTGCATCCGGGTTCTTGCGTAAGCCGTCGGTGCCCCCTTTCTCCTCCTGTATCTCCTGGAGGGCGGCCAGCTTCGTCTGGCTCTTCTTGAGGTCCTCCTGCGCCTGGTTGAGTGAGGCGGTGTCCATGGTTATCCGGGCGACCTCATCACTGTCATCCTCGAGGAGCGCTTCGTAGTCTTCCCAGACCTCCATTGTCGCGGCGTCGACCTTGTCGTTCGCGCCGGCCTTGAATATGAAGATGCCTCCGAGCACAAGTCCGCCCAGCACCGCGACCCCGATTATCACGACGAGGGCTATTCCCGCCGGTGAAGAGAAGAACCCGCCCGAGTCTTTCTTCCTGTCCGCATCCTGTGGCGGCTGTGCCTGTGCCGCGGGAGCGACCGTCATCGGCGCGGTCGCGCCCGGGTCGCCGAACCGGTAGCCGCACTCGGGGCAGAACTTGCTGCCGTCGTTCACTGAACTGCCGCAGTTTCTACAGAACATCGATCATCACCCCTCCTCTTGAACCGCGCCCATTCTATATCAGGGAATCGGCGCCCCGACAGCCGCGCGCGGCTATTTGACCTTCGGTCAGGTGATTTCCTATGCTTGGACTGAAGCGGGAACCGGGTTCATGCCGATACAGAAGATGATGATGATGGGCATACTTCCTCGCTCCTGGTCAATATTCGCTCCGAGGTTCGACAGGAACGGTTCCAGGCCGGCGGACCTCGTGGTCGCCGGTGCCCGGATAATCACGTGCCACGAATCCGCGCCGCGGGCGAGCGCGCTGGCGGTCAAGGACGGCCTCATCGCTTACGTCGGGGACGATGCCGGCGTCCGCGATTTCGTGGGCCTCTCTACACGGGTGATAAACGGGAAGGGCCGCACGCTCACCCCGGGGTTCATCGACAACCACTGCCACGTCCTCTGGATAGGTGGGCTCACCTCGCTGATGACGACGGACCTCTTCACCTGCGAGACGGTGGACGAGATGAGGGAAGTCGTCCAAAGGCAGGCCGCCCGGTTCCCTGACAGCGCGATAGTCATGGCGCAGGGCTGGAAGCAGCACTGCATCCCGGAAGGCGTATCGCAGCTGGAGCTGCTCGACTCCTGGGTCCCGGACCGCCCGGCGGCGCTGATGTCGTACATGGCGACCGGCTGGGTCAACTCGAGGATGCTCGAACTCATGACCGAGCGGAACCCGGCCGCGATGGAGCTGCTGGTCCCGGAGAGGGACGGGGCGGGCGCCTGCAACGGCCTGCTCAGGCACTTCCACGCCTTCAACCCGCTGGACTTCGTCTCGCTCGATGAGCTGGGGCCCGGGGTCAAGGAGCTCATGTTCGAGGCCATGGAGCGGGTACTGGGCGAGGCGCTCTCCGTCGGCGTGACCACGATGGACGACGTCCAGGTCTACAAGCCCTATTTCCCGGTCATCCTGGAGTTCAGGGACCGGGGCGGACTAGACAACGTCAGGGTCAGGTGCGGGTATTACCTGCCCAACTCGGTGCTCGACGACGAGGCGGCGCTCGAGAGGGACCTTTCATGGTGGAAGGAGCTGGGGAAAGCCGAGTCGGACGAACACCTCACCCTCGGCAGGTCGGTGAAGCTCTACATCGACGGGGTGGCCTCCAACCACGCCGCGCTCAACTTCGAGCCTTACGCGGACATGCCGGACAGCCTGGGGGACGCCGTCTGGACCCAGGAGGGGTTCGACAGGGTCATCGAGATAATCGACTCCATGGACCTCCAGGCGTGCACGCACTGCTGCGGGGACGCGGGCATCAACAGGGTCATCAACTCCTACGAGCGCGCTTACAGGCTACACGGCAAGCGGGACATCCGGCACCGGGCGGACCACTGCAGCCGGCCCGCGGTCGATGACTACGAGAGGCTCGCGAAGGTGGGCGTGTACGCGGCGATGCAGCCCGCGCACTTCTTCGGGGACCAGACCGTTGAAGCCGCGCTGGGACACAACAGGCTCCAGCACTTCCAGCCGTGGAGGTCTCTCGAGAAGGCGGGTGTGAACATCTCGTTCGGGAGCGACTGGTGCGCGGGCCCGATCAACCCGGTGTACGGGCTCCTCATCGCGGCCAACAGGATGAACTACCATTTCTCCACCAGCTGGGGACCCGCCGAGAAGATAGGCATCGAAGGCGCGATAAGGCACTGGACCATCGACTCGGCGAGGGCCCTGCACATGGAGGACGACATCGGCTCGATCGAGGTCGGGAAGAGGGCGGACTTCGTCCTCTTCAACACGAGCCCGCTGAAGCTTTCGTCACACTGGTTCCTCTTCACGCACGCTCTCGAGCTGGGGGCGATGGACGGTTACGTGGACCTGACGGTGGTCGGGGGAGAGATAGCCTACCGGAAAGAGGGCGCTCAGGTTTGAGGGGTGGACGCGCCGCCGGGTGGCTCTGGAGCACCAGCGAGCAGCTGGCGGAGAGGCACCGGTGGTACGCGGTCCTCTTAGAGGCTCTGGTCGATTTCCGGCGCAATAAGCTCCGGTACCACACCTACTTCTTCACCGTCAACGCCTTCGTGGGGGTGCTCGCGCTGTTTCTCGCCATATCGTCGCTCATGGGCTTCCTGGGGGACTCCGAGTTCAAGCGGCAGGTGGTGGACGGGATGACGAGCGTGATGCCGGTGCTGCGCGGGAGCAGCTCCGAGGTCCATAACATCTTCGAGACCTTCAAGGGAGCCGCGGGCATTGTAAGCTTTCTCTTCCTCATATGGGCGGCCACCAGGATATTCAGCGCGCTCGAGACCGGGTTCAACATCATCTGGGATTCCGAAAAGAGGCGCTACGCGCACTCTCTGCTGGTAGGCCTCCTGATGACCGCCGTGGTGGGGGCCCTGTTCCTGCTCACTTCACTGATACAGTTCGGGTTCAACAGGCTGCTCGGAGAGCTCCTCGAGACGAGGAACGTGGGCTACTACCTCGGTGTGGCGGTCGCAAAGCCCATTATCGGCCTGCTCATAAACTTCCTGCTCTTCCTGTTCGTTTACCGCGTGGTCACCGGGGTAAGCCCGCCGTTCACCAGGTGCCTGCCCGCGGCCGCGCTGGCGGCGGTCCTCTTCCTCGGCTCCCAGTATGTCCTCAACCTCTACTTCGATTACATCTACAAGGTGCCAGCGATATACGGGAGCCTGGCAAGCGGGATAATACTGATACTCTGGATGCAGGCGACGGGCATGATAACCTTCTACGGCGCCGAGGTCATCCACGCGCTCGAATAGGGTCAGACCATTTTCGTTGCGTCAGCAACATGTTCAACATGTTAAATAGAGTGCCTGACGCAACGAAAATGGTCTGACCCTATTCGCCGATGGTGGAGGTGCCGGCCCCGCGGCTGTTCCAGTACATCGCCTGTTCGGCCACTATCCCCTTGCCGGGGGTCTTGCAGGTGACCTCGACGGCGGCGCGGCCTGCCGGTACCCTATCCGACATGTCGTAACTCCTGCGGGAATGCGCGGGCACCACCTCGGAGAAGACGACCTCTTCCCCCTCTCCGGCCAGCGGCATGTATGAGACCTCTATCTCCACATCCTGGTTGTTGGGGTTCTGCACGATGGTCCATGTCTCGTGGCCGTTGTATGTCTCTCCATCCGGCAGGTAGAACGTCCCCCTGGTGGAACCGACCCCGATGGAGCAGTGGCCCGCTTCTCCGTTCGGCGTGTCCCCGCCCCACAGCATGACCCTCTCGGCGACGATCGGCGCGGAGCCGTGGACTTCCATAGACAGGTCGGTGCTCGCGACCGGCTGTATATCGTTCACCCTGACGGTCCTCCTGGAGCAGGCAGGTATCTGTAACTCCGACCGCCACCTGCCGCCTTCAGATGTCATGTAGGTCACGGTGACATCCGTGTCTGTGGGCTGCGGGTTCTGCACTACCAGGTACGTCGTGAATCCCCAGGCCGTGGTCCCTTCCGCCAGGTAGAAGTCCCTGGAGGGAGTGTCCGTGCCGATGGATTCATGCCCTTCCCTGCGGTTGTTTCCGTACATCGTCCTCTCGGGGACCACCGGCACGTCGCTTTCCACTTTGATGCTCGCGTCCGCCGCGCCTGTGTCACCGGCAACGTCGATGGAAGCCCGCGACATGGCCGGCACCTCGTGACGGACCGTTCTCGGGGCACCGTCCTCGAACATATAGGTCACGTCGCAGGTCGCCGGGGCATCGTTGGGATTGAGAATCGTCAACCAGCACTCGAAGCCCCATGCGGAGGAGCCCTCTGCGAGGTACCAGGCCTTCCCCGGGGTATCGACTCCCACGGACGAATGGCCTTCCGCGGAAGGCGCACCCTCTCCAGTCCAGATCATCCTGCGTTCAACGGCAAGAGGCCTGCCCTCCGGGCTCTCCACGACGGTCGAGAAATCCATAGCCCCTATGTCGTCCCGGGGGTTGATGACAGTCTGGCTCGAGGCCGGCAACTCGAGGTCGGGACGGGTCACCGGACCTGCCGGAGTAATATAGGTCAGCTTCGCCGCGGTCGCAGTTTCGTTGGGATTCATTATCGTGAGGTATGTATCGAATCCCCAGGCGGACGACCCCTCGGCAAGGTACCCGGCAGGGTTTCGCACCTCCAGGTTTGCCGAGAACTCACTGGTGTTTCCCTCCCCGCTCGGGTCGCCTGCAGGGCTCGCGGCCGTGGCGGATATCAGGTCGCCCGCCGACATTCCGGATACCGTCGTGCTGAATTCACCGGAACTGGCGGCCGTCACGGTCGCCAGGTAATCGCGACCCTGACCGTGACCGGAAGGGTCCGGTGAGGCCCCGGTGAGATAGAGCTCGACGGCGGCGCCTGGTGGAGCCGTGCCGCGCACCAGCGCATCCCCGGAGTCGTCTACCACGGCCTGTCCTCCCGAGAACACCGGGAAGTTGTAGCCGCGCTGGGGCTTCTCCGGGTTGTTGTTGTTCCCATCGTTGGGGGTCACACCGTCACCGAGGATATCGATGCCCAGACCGCCGTTGCAATAGATGGAATTCCCGCTTATCCGGTCGCTGTAAGAGTCCGGCGTCCAGACGACGACCCCGGCGGCCTGGTTGTCCGCTATCCGGTTGGACGTCACCTGGTTGCCTGTAGAATCAGAGAACGGGGCGAACGATACGCCGCTGCCGAGGTTTCCCTCAATCGTGTTGTCGGAGACCACGCAGTCCGTGCCGCCCAGGCTGACGCCCGAGTCGTAGACCTTCGTGCCGAAGTCGAGCGCGGGCGGCGAGTACCCGGCGGCGACGGGCAGCGAGCCCACCGGGAGGTAGTCGCTCCCGGGCGATGCGGCCTGGAAGGCGAGCTCAAATCCTCCATCCTGAATCTCCGAGTTGTCGTAGCCGAAGCCGGGCAGCACCATGTCCATGAAGCCCAGGAGCACCTCTTTGCTGGGGAACACCCCGGCGTCGGCGTACCAGGTCATGTAGAGGTCCCCTGAGCCGTTCCACGCGTGCACGAGCCCCACGTTGAAGCTCCTGACCCCGTCCGCGAACTGGACGAGGGACCCGTCCGAGGGCACCGCTGCGAACTCGCCGGCCGAGGGGTCCCCGATGAAGAAGCACCCCGGGAAGCCCATGATGGTCTCGTCGTAGTCGTTGCCGCCGAGCGAACGAGGCGAGTTGGAGGCCTCGTAGCAGGGCAGGCCGGTGCCGTTGCCGGTGATGGTATTCAGGCTGACGGTGCACTGGGAGACGCCGCTGAGGATGAGGCCCTGGTGGCGGTTGTACTTGATGTGGTTGCGCCCCTCTTCCGAGCCGCCCACTACCGTATGGCCCGCTTCGTTCTCAATCCTTATGCCGGTGTTCGCGTTGCCGAGCCCGGAAGCGCCGTCGCGGTTGGTACCGATGTAGTTGCCGAGCACCTCGTTGTACTCAGTCCCGGCATCCGACAGGTACACCCCCGAGTCGCCGTTGGCCGCGATCACGTTCCCCGTGCCCGCGCCTTCTCCACCGACGGTGTTGGGATTCGAGGCCGAACCGGCGCCCGCGGTGATGCTCACGCCGCTGGAATCGTTGGGCAGGGCGGCCGTCGCTGTCGCATCGAGCCCGATCACGTTGCCGGCGACCACGTTGCCGTCGGCGTTGGGCCCGGTGATGGTCACACCGTTGGGATTGCCGCTGATCAGGTTTCCCTCTCCGGGACCGCCTCCGCCTATTGTGTTGTTCGAACTCGACGAGGCGCCTCCATCGATCCAGACACCATCGCTCGCGTTGCCGAGCGCGGCCGTGCCAGTCTTGTCGGTGCCTATGAAATTACCGGCTATGTGATTGCCGTCCGCCCGGATGCACACGCCTTCGTGGGCCGCTGCGCTTATGAGGTTGCCGTCCTGCGGCCCGCTGCCTCCCACCGTGTTTCCGGATGCGGAGCTCGATATGTTGATATTGTCGCTCGCCCCCGGAGCAGGAGCACCCAGGCCGTCCGCGTAAGTGCCGATGTAGTTCCCCGCCACCACGTTCCCTGTCGCGCCAGGTCCCGAGATGCCTATCCCGTTGCTCGTGAACCCGTAGATCGCGAGTCCCTGGACCGTATTTCCTCCGGAGCCGATGTTGATGCCGGTCCCGACGGAGCCCTGCCCGTTTACGGCCACCAGGATGACCCTCGAAGCTATCGGCCCTGGCGACGCTCCATCCTGTGTGTAACCGTCAATAGTGGTGTTTCCACCATGCAGCACGGGAAGGGGTGAAAGAAGGAGTATCTCGTAGGGGCCGGCCGGGATGTCGAACTCGATGACCTTGGTGTCCTCGGGGAGCTCCGCGCTGGCATCGATCATCGCCTGCCGCAACGACCCGACCCCGGAGTCGTTGACCGTGACTACGGTGAAGGTATGCGTGTCCGCCGCTCCCGCCGGTCCGGCCACCATGAACACCGTGGCCGCGACCATTGCAATGAGCACGAGTGCGAACGCCGCGGGCACGCGGACTATTCCGGGATACCGCTCGAATGGGACCTTCGTCTCCGGCCTCCTCCACTCAGACTTATCGGGATGCAGGTCACTGGACAGGAAGACCACGTTTGATGGGGTATTCGGTAATAATTGCCAATAACATTAACTGTGGGAGTCAGACCGTTTTTCCGCGACGAGAATCAGCCGCTCGCTCTCGTACTGCGAGTAGGGGGTGAAGTCCTTCTCCCCGTAGAACGTGAACCTGGCGATCCCCGCCTGCCGGACCGAGAACTCCAGGTCCGCAGCGGTCAGGTTAAGCAGGTCGAACCTGAAGTGCCGCATCGATGGCTCGCCGCCCGCCGCGTCGATGAAGAAGAACCTGTGGGTGGTCTTTGTTTCCCCGAAGTCGCGCACGAGCATGAGAAAGCACTCCGGCTCCGGCTCGACCACCTCTATCTCGATGTTCTCGGCCAGCTGCCTGTCGACGTTAGTGCCGCTGACCAGGAGCACTCCTCCCGGCTCGAGAACCTCGAACATCCCCTTCAGCGATTCGGTGACAGCCTGGCCGTCCGGCTCCAGCGAGAGGGAGTTACCCATGCAGACTACCGCGTCGTACTTACCCGGCACGACCCCGGGCAGGTCGCGCCACGTGGAGTTGTAGAGGTCGACCTCGAGTCCCGAGCCCGACAGCTTCTCGCGGGCGACCCCCAGCATGTGCTCCGATGCGTCCGAGCCGATGACAGCGAAACCCTCGCGCGCGAGCACCTCGGTGTGGACCCCCGTCCCGCAGGCGCAGTCGAGGACCGTTTCCGCGCCGTAGCGTTCTAGGATGCTCACCAGCATGTCCCGGTCGGCTTCCAGGTCTCTCAGGAACATCCTGTCATAGACCCGGGCGATATCCTCGAAACGGTTCTCCATTCCCACCGCCCGCTGCCGGGGCCCAACACCCCGGCTCAAGCCTTCCGAGGTGGAGCCTTTCCTACTCGACGACCTTGTCGTACTGGGTGCCCTCCTGCGGGTTGGTGACAGCTGCGACTTTGCCCATGGATATACCGACGTACCAGGTCTCCTCGGCGCCGCCGTCGTCGAAGGTCAGCACCACCACACTGCGGTCATCCTCGGCGTCCTCGACTTCGTAGGTGCCCTTCCTGGACGAGCCCCATGCGTCGCCCTCGAACGTCCCGTCCTTCGTGAAGACGATCGAGCCGGGCCGACCCATGTTGTCCTTGTACGTGCCGACGATACCGGTCTCCACGTCCTCGTCGAGGGAGACGACCTCGGTCTCATGCTCGCCCTGGGTTTCGTCTTCCGTTGTCTTGCCGCCGCCGCACCCCACAACGAGCAGCAGCCCGAGGACGAGGACCCCCAGGCAAAGGACTGCTACATACCTCTTCATCGTACGGTACCCCCTTGTTCCGGACCCCCACTCTCTGGAGGACGTTGTAGAGGCCGCTGCCGGTCTCCACGGCGCCCGCCAGAAATCCTAGCACATCGAGGCGGCCAGGGGCCTGGCCGCCGTCCGGCGGCCGCCCGCTCCTGAACCATCTATACTATTGTGAGAACTGCAAAATCGGGGTCAGGTCACTTTGTTGCATTTTTCAGAGGAGCGCCGCATGAAAAGGGCAGTATTGATGAGGTCGAGTGCAGTAATGGCCGTCTTGCTCGCGCTTGCCGCGCTGCCTGCCCTCGTGGGCTGCGGCGGCGGGCCCGCGACCGTTCAGGATGGAAGACTCCTGCTGATGGGCAACGAGAACATAGCCTTCCTGGAGATCGCCAATGGAGAGCCCGGCGGGTTCTCAGCCGAGCTCGTGACGGAGATGGCCGGACGCATGGGGCTCGAGCTCGAGGTGACCCTGGAGCCGTTCGCCGCGCTCTTCGCCAGTCTGGAAGCCGGGGAGTGCGACATCGCCATGTCGGCGATCACCATCACGCCCGAGAGGATGGAGCAGGTCGACTTCTCCGACCCTTATTTCGATTCGGGCCAGGCCATCCTGGTGCCGGAGGACTCAGCCGTCTCCGGGGAAGCGGACCTCGCCGGGAAGCGGGTGGGCGTCCTCGAGGGCTCCACGAACCAGGAGACAGCCGAGAGCATACCCGGTATCGCCGAGATAGTGCGCTTCCGGGAGAAGCCCCCGATGTTCGAGGCCCTCGTTGCAGGCGGGCTCGACGCGGTCATCAGCGACACGCCGTTCGCTCAGTTCAACGCGAAGGCCACCGGGAAGACAAAGATCGCAAAGGTGCTGACCCGCAGTGAGAAGTACGGGATAGCGGTGAAGAAGGGCAACTCCGAGCTGCTGCGGGAACTGAACGACGAGCTGAGGAAGCTCAAAGAGGACGGGACGTACGACCGGCTGTACGAGAAGTACTTCGGCGACAGGGTCTAGGGAGCGCGACCCGGCCGACGCTTTAGAATCGAAGCGGTTCGAAGCTCTCTCAGTGCACCGGGCCGGTGGCAAGGGAGCCCGCATCCCCCGACAGGAGCTCGGCACTGATGGTGGTGTGCTGCCCGATAACGCTGACGGCGGGCTCTTCCATCTCCGAGCACGTGCCGGTGGGGGCCTGCAGCGCGAGCGGCATGGCCACCGCCCCGTCGGCGGGCGGGGTGAACGCCGCGTCCACGTCCAACTGCACGTTGCAGCGCAGCGGGTCCTGGTTGCCGAAGTAGAACTCCTTGAACTCCCTGCGCTCCTCCTCGGTTATCCGGTCGGTCCAGTCGGATATGTCCGCCGCCGTGGGGTCCACCGGGACCCAGCCGTAGTTGGGCAGGTAGAACTCGGCCCAGAAATGGCCCGCGAAGTTGCCGGTGAACAGCTGCCAGCCGCCGGTGGTCCGGGCGGGAATCCCGAGCGAGCGGCAGAGGGCGCTGAAGTACATGCTCTGTGCCCCGCAGTCGCCGCGCTTCATCCTGTGCACGTAGACTGACTCGCGCTCCCCTCTCGGCCAGGCCGCCATGTGCGGCATGTAACTGTACCTGACCTCTTTCAGGATGTAGTCGTAGAGCTTCTTCGCTGCGAGGTACGGGTTCTTCTCGCGGCCGACGACCTTCTTAGCCGTGGACCGGATGTCGTCGGATATGTAGATGTTTCCGTATGACCTGGTGTACTCCCTGTAGAGCGCGCTCGACCTGTCGTACTCGCCGACGTTTTCCGGCTCCACCTTGAAGTTCTCCTGGTAGTGCGTGAACTGGAACTTGACCTCAATGCTCAGGTCGCCCGCGAGCTCCTCGAGCGGTACCTCGAAGTAGGCGTCCGACAGCGCCCCGTCGAGGGAAGCCGGCTGCTTGAGCCAGGTATCGGGAGTAACCGACACCACCGAGACCGTGTCCTGCGGCCCCAGCAGCACCGGGAGCGGGAACCAGAGCTTCAGGACACCCTTATCGGGCAGTTCCGGGCGGGGTATGTCGACCGACTCGGTGCCCAGCCACGTCAGGGGATTGGAGTACGGCTGCCACTCAGGGGCCTGGTACTCGATGTACGGCTTGAAACTCTTTATAAGGCCGGCCACCGTCTCGGACTTCGCGGTGTTCTGGTACGCGATGTCGAAGTGGCGTGTCGCTATGTTCTCGGCCGCCTGGTCGAAGTAGTGGACCTTGCCGTCCCAGGTCATGTGCTCGAGCTCGCCGCTCTTTATCCAGCCCTCGCGCTCTTCGCGCGGCACCTGGGGATACAGCTCTTCGAGCTTCTTCCTGGTGTCTGAGACCAGGTCCGGGTAAGTGGCCATGACGAACATCGCGTCCTGCGCAGCGTTGCGGCATTCGGTCGCCCTGGCTGCCTCACCCTCCTTCACGAAGAGCGAACGGGCGCGCTCGTACTCCTTCATTGCCTTCGTGAGCTCGGCCTTCTCCTCGAGCTCCCGGGCCCTTTCGAGGGCCTGCTGCGCGGGCGACCCGCCGCACCCCCCCAGGACCGGCACCACAAGCGCCAGGATGACTAATACGATCAGCGTGACGCGTACTCTGGACATCCTCACTCCTTCGCATCTCTCTTCGAGTGTTGTCGGCTTGCACCGCGCGCTTTCTGAAGCGAGGAATGCATAATGGGGCATAATCCCAGGATCTTGATTCCGTGAACGACCCGCCTGCGCCCCGACGGCGATAGCCTATCGCGCCGCCCGCAGGAACTCCCTGCAGAGGTTCACACCTTCACGGGGATCCAGGGTCCAGGCGTCGGCCCCGACGAAGTCGCGTACGCCCTCGGTGGTCGGCCCGCCTCCTATGATAACGAACCTGCCGCCCCTGATCCCCCGCTCGCCGAGCAGCTCGACCACCTGTCTCATGGACTCGAAGGTGGGGGTGATAAGCGCCGACATTGCGACTACCGCGGCGCCGGTCTCGGCGACCTTGTCCACGATGGCTTCCGGCGGCACGTCGACCCCCAGGTCGTGGACGTTGAAACCGCTCGCCCTGAAGAGAGTCGCGGTTATGTTCTTGCCGATGTCGTGGACGTCACCCTTGGGCGTGGCGATGACCACGACCCCGCCTCCAGCCTCTCCCCCGCCCTCCATGACGAGCGGCTCGAGCCTCTCGGCCACCTCCTTGAACGCGTCGGCGGTGAGGACCAGCTCGGCCAGGAAATACTCGCCGCTGCTGTACAGCTCGCCCACCTTCTCCATCCCGGAGCGGCAGTCGTCGAGTATCTCGAGTGGATCTCTTCCGGCGGAGATATCTCTCTGGACCATCGACATCATCTCGTCCAGTCGGAGCTCGCAAAGCGCCAGGCCGATCTCCCCTTCGAGCGCCACCTCCACGGCGTCCCGCCCGGCGGTCTCGACGCTCCGAGCGCTGGACCCGGCGGTCTTCCTGCCGCGGTAGGTCCTGCCGGTCTCGACCATTGCCCTCAGGTTCTCGGGCCTTACGTCGATCGGGCACTCGCACCCGGTGGTGAGCATGAAGCCGCCCCCGTCACCGACCTCATCGATCAGCTTCCTGCAGTAGGCCTCGACCTCATCCGGCTTCCCGAGCGAAAGCAGCGCGGCCGGCACGTCCCCGCTTATGCACATGTGCCCTTTCAGTATCTCCTTGGCGCGGAAGATGTCGGTCATGCCGTCCAGGTCGCATACGCATTTGCCCCTCGGGAGCTTCTTCAGGTAAGGCATGTTGAGCGTCCAGTCGGTGTCGAAGTGCAGCCAGGGCGTGATGCCCTCCGAGACAAAGGCGTCAACGTAAGCCTGCAGCCACGGCCACTCGAAGCGCTCGAACGTCTCGAGGCGGTAGTAGGCCCCCGAGCCCCTCTCCAACACCACGAAAGCCACCATCTTGCCGTTGTTCCTGCAGACCTGCACCGCGTTCGAGATGAGGTCGTCGCACGAAGCGCGCATGGCAGCCTCGACCTTGTCTGGCACCTCGAAGAGGTCGCGGGTGAACTCGGGGAGAGTCCGGCACAGGGAGAACGCCATCAGCACCGAGTCTACGGCCACCCCAAGGAAGATAGGCATCCCCTGCTCCTCGCATATCTTCGTGTCCTCGTCGTAGAACTGGTTGCTCAGGGTCTGCATCAACCTGAACTTCTCGGCGGACTTGCCGCTCATCTCCTCGTAGCGCTCGTCCCAGTATGCGTTCCACCCCAGCGCGGCTATCCTGTCGTAGTCCTCCCTCCCGAAGAGCACCCTCTCGTCTATCTGGTACAGGTCGTCCTCCCCGAGCTGCCGCCCGGGAATGAGGTTTCGCACCGGCGCCCCGCAGTGCCTGCCGGGTAGCATCGGGTAGTAGTAGTTGGGCTTGCTGCCGTAGTCGTATCCGAACTCCTTGAAGCACCAGAGGAGCGCCTCGCGGGCCGCGTCGTGGTCGCGCCACGCCTCCCCCTGGGTGATTCCGTACAGCCTCGGCCCCGCCGTGACTAGTATCGGGAAAACCGGGTGCCGGTCTACCGGCTCGATGGCCAGGGCGGCCTCGATCCTCTCCTGGGAGGTCATGGTCTCTGTTACTCCGGCCATGGGAGCTCCTTCCCGTGGACTTCAGGCCCAGTCAATTATATCGATGAGGGCATTATTGACATACATGTGGTGTGATGCATATTGTCGGTAGGCTCGAACGAGGACTCTGAAGGGGGTTAGCGGCTTTGGTCAGACTCGATACTGATGTCGTTAAGGACATCTTCCTCGAGCTGGGTGCGGATCTCTGCGGGATCGCCCCCGCCCAGAGGTTCGGCGAGGCCCCCGAAGGCTTCAGGCCTACGGATATATTCGGTGACTGCAGAAGCGTGATCGTCTTTGCGAAACGCCTGCCCGCAGGCCCGTTGTTCGCGGCCAGCTGTATTCCGTACACCCGGTTGAACGACCTCCTGATGACTCGGCTGGACGACGTGGGCTACGCGGCTTCATTAGAGCTCGAGCGCCTGGGGGCGAAAGCCGTGGCCGTTCCGGCCGACGATCCCTCCGAATACTGGGAGGCGGACCGGCATTACGCTCGCGGTGTTCTCTCACTCCGCCATGCCGGTTACCTGGCGGGGCTCGGCGTGCTCGGGCGCAACACGCTCCTGAAGAGCGAGCGGTTCGGGAACATGATCCAGCTCGGCGCGGCGCTCGTGGACGTGGAGCTCGAGGCCGACCCGGTGGCGTCAGGCGAGGCCTGCCCCTCCGACTGCAGCATCTGCCTGGACGCATGCCCGCAGGGAGCGCTCGACGGCAACACCGTAGACCAGAAGCTCTGCCGCCCGCTCTCCAACTACACGAGCCCCAGGGGCTATAAGCTGTACAAGTGCTGGGAGTGCAGGAAAGCCTGCCCCGACGCGCTCGGCACCCGGTGAAGCATCCCCCATCTGGGGTATATTCGGGTTGTCCCCGAATGCGGATTATTCCTTTTATACCGCGGAATGAGATATCCCCCGTATGGGGGTTACGCATGCAAGCGGCGACGGTCAATAATTCATGCAACAGGTCCAGCGGCACATTCCACACCGCCCTGGGCACTGTGGGGTTCAAAATCGAAAGGGAAGCTTTGACCCGCGGGTTTAAACTGGTCACCTGGCCCGCGGCGAGCGAGTGGTGAAACCGGCCCGATCATCGAGGATCGGGTTTTTTATTGGGGGAGGAGAACATGAGACGAGGAACCGTTTTCGCAGTAGTCGCCCTCATGGCACTCGCATTCGTCATGACAACGGCGGGCGCGCTGGTCGTAGCCGAGGACCCCGCCCCGACCGCGGTCGATACGAACGTGGGCGTCGTGCAGGCGCTCGTCACGGTCGACGGAGTCATGACCGACGGCATCAACGTCACCCTTTACAGCCTCAACGACGACGGCACCAGGAACCTCGTCGGCACCATGGCGAGCACCGGGGGGGCATACATGGTCTGGCCGTGGGGGACCTCCTACGCGCCGCCCGAGTCAGGCGGCTGGCAGAACGGCTGGGTCGGATGGAACGCCCTGCCCACCACGCACGCAGACAAGGACTATGTCGACTACGAAGTCGAGGTCGAGGTGCCCGCCGGTCTCATCTCGGTTAACGGGACCGTGCAGGGCGGGCTGGAAGTCGGGCGCCTGTGGGCCCCCAGCACTGAACACCCCTTCTGCTGGGGAAGGCAGTTCGAGTTCAAGCTCGAGAGCAGGCCCGTGGAGTACAGGCTGGACGGTTACAAGTTCAAGGACATGAACGAGAACGGCGTCATGGACGCGGACGAGGTCGGCATCCCCGGTGTCACCATAGACCTGGACACCGACAAGGCCTCCGCCCAGACCGACGCCGGCGGTTACTTCAGTTTCACCGTTGCGGCGGGAGAACACACGGTGGCGGTCGACGAGTCGACGGCGCCCGGTTATTACCCCACCACCCCGACCTCGGTCGTCACCAGCGAGGGCAAAACGGTCTACTTCGGCAACGCGCCTTACGGCTCCATATGCGGCAAGAAGTACAACGACAAGAACAAGAACGGAAAGCCCGACTGCGGCGAGCCCACGCTGGGCGGCGTCACCATCAAGCTGAGCGGCAAGACCAACGTGGGCGGCGAAGAGGTGAACAAAGAGACGACCACGGCCACTGACGGCAGTTACTGCTTCACAGGGCTGAAGGCCGGCACGTACATCATCACCGAAGTGGTTCCCTCCGGCTGGTACGCGACCGGTCCGAACCCGAAGACCGTCACGCTTCTGCCGGGGCAGAACGTGACCGGCGTCGATTTCTTCAACGCTCAGGGCTGCGTGCCGTACGGTTCGATATACGGCAAGAAGTACAACGACAAGAACAAGAACGGAAGGCGAGACTGCTGGGAGCCCACGGTCTCCGGGGTCAAGGTCAAGCTCAGCGGAGTCATCGACGGCCAGCTCGTGAACAAGGAGACCACGACCTCGTGGGACGGGAGCTACTCGTTCACAGGGCTGAAGGCCGGCACGTACACGATAACGGAGGTCGTTCCCTCAGGCTGGCAGGCTACAGGCCTCGTGTCGGTTGAGGTGACGCTCCTTCCGGGACAGAAGGTGACCGGAGTCGATTTCTTCAACGTGAGGACTTCGACGTGCGGATGGACCCTGGACTGGTGCCTCTTCAGCTGCTGGTTTTAGATGACCTGATAAAGGGAAGCAGCAGGAGGGCGAAAAGGGGCACCAGTACCAGCATACCCCAGAAGTAGTTGTTGACGATGTCCGTGAAGGCGTAGGTGAACGCCTCCTCGAGGCGGTACCATCGTTCGCCGTGCCTGCTCTTCACTTCTATCCTGTCGAACCGGATTCCGACGTAGGTCTCACCGGGCGAGCCCGGCATCCGGGACTCTCCGTTTATCAGGCCCACGAAGTAGTGGTAGCAGGCACGGTAGTCGTACGTCTTCCAGAGCTGTGCTCCCCCGCCGCCTGATATTATCGTCCAGACCATCTCGTCATCCTTGTTCCGCCTCATCGCTTCGTCTTCATCCAGCTCGCCCGACATATTCCAGATGTCGAAGTCGAATGTATGCAGGTGCGAGCCTACCACGAAGTTCACGTCGTATTTCTCGCAGAGCCTCTTGAACTCCTGGGCGTTCCGCCGGTCGCCGAGATACTCACTCCAGGGAATCCTCACGCCCTTGTGTGTCTCGTCCCTGTGGCCTTTGAAGGCGGGCACGTGCATGAAGACCGTGCAGTACCGGTACGCTTCGCTCTCTACGAGCTCGCCCTCGAACCATTCCATCTGCGCGGGCTCGATGCGCTCCTGGTTGGAGTCGTCGAGCATGATGAAGTAGTCCTCCCCAATGGAGAACGAGTAGTAGCGCGGGCCGAATATCTTCTCGTAGACGTCCGAAGCCGTGTCTTTCGCGTCGTGGTTTCCCGGCACGGTCACGAAAGGCACATCCAGTTTCTTCGCCCTCTCCATGAACAGGCGGTACTGGACCTCGTTCCCGCTCACCGTCAGGTCCCCGTTCGCCACCGCGAACAGTATCCTCTTCTTGCGCGTCTCGTTGATCTTCTTCTTCAGGGCGAGCAAAGAGCGGTCGCGTTCGTCCTGGGAGAGGCCAGACGCCTTCCGCGTTTCGGCGAGCTGCGCCTGGAGCTTCTCGAGCTTCCCCTCAACCTTCACGTTGGTCTGGTTGACCTTTCGCACCAGCTTTAGGAACGTGTGCCTCGAGTCGTGGATGTCACCGAACACGGCGACGGAGAAGCCGTCGTCCGCCTCGGGATTGCCGGTGTCATAGAACTTCCGTGCCTGCTCACTGTATTCGCGCTCTATCCTCGCGAGCTGCGTCACGTTCCAGCTCTCCGGCGGCGCAGGCAGCACCACTGTCGCGTAGACCCTGGCCACCGTGCCCAGCTCGATGAGCGCCGCGACGATGACCGCGCAGGCAAGGAGGACCGCCGCCTTCCAGCGCGGCAGGCTCGGATTCCTCCGAGCAGTCTCAGGGATGCTTTCCGGGGTCTTGCTCATTCCTGCCTGTGATGACTTCCGCTATAAGGACTCGCGATTCACCTTTCGCGGTATTATTCGGCATCTCGCGCGCCATACCGTACCGGGAGGCTAGTCCCACCAGCCGGCTTCCTGCATAGACTGGATGGCGACCCTCGAGCCCGGAGGGTCGCCCCTCGCCACGTTGACCCCGCACCCCGCGCCTACCGCCTCGTCGATCTCGGCGATTTCCCTGTTCGTGAAGCCGGGGCACAGCAGGACCGATGTGATGCCTTCGTCGGCGACCAGCCGCCGGCACTCAGCGAGGGCCTGCTCCTGGTTGCTGACAACAGTGACGAAGAGCACGTACTTCCCGGTGTCGATCACGCTCCGGTGCTTCTCGGGGTCCGCGTCCGGCGCGTGTGCGAGGAACGCTGCTTTGAAAGGCATTTCGAGAACCTCCTGGATCGAGCTGCCTTAATGAACTCGCTGGGCCTGATTCCCTTATAATGCCATTATTCTATCTCGAACAGGAGCCGGCCGCGCAGGGGGCCCATAAGACGCAGGGAGGGCGAATCGATGCTCTGGACCATCAAGGCCGCGAGTGACTTCGAATACGGGTACAACGCCGCCAGGGGGCGCTCTCTCCTCTTCAGGACGGCGATCGACCGCGCCGTCGAAGCCGTCGGCAGACGCGGCACCGACCGTGAGGCCCAGGCCCGGAAAGCGAAGCGGCACGCGGCGCTGCTCGCGGAGCGCTACCCGGCCCAGCTGGAGCGGCTCTCCGGCCTCGCCCGCGCGACCGGCCTCGAGCCCCTCGAAGCGACGGCGGGTGAGCTCGCGCTCGGCTCGCTCCTCAGCACCGGCTGCACCAACTTCGCCGCCGTGCCGCCCGCCACGTCGGACGGCAACCCGTACGTCTCCTGGAACTTCGACCTCTCTCCACTTTTCCGCCTACTCATGGGCCGCACTCCGCTCTACGTCCGTGACATTGCGGGGAAGAAGCCGTACGTGTGCCTCGGCCTGCCGGTGCTCTTCGGGATAGGGGTGATGAACGCGGACGGCCTCTGCTCCTGCGTCAACTCCGTATCGGCGACGGACGGCGGGGAGGGCCTGATGTTCTTCGAGCTGAACAACCTGGCCATGGAGACGCAGTCGACCGTGGACGGGGCGGCCGGCGTCTGGCGTGACAACCCGCGCGAGGTTCTCCCGGGCGTGGCCCTCTCCATGATAATGAACTCGAACAGCATCTTCGCCGACATGAGGGGAGACGCCGCTGTGATAGAGCACTCCCACAACCACATGGCCGTCGAGAAGGCGCGCGACCACGGCGGCGTCCTCGCCTCGGCAAACCACCACCAGTTCCTCGACCGTGCGCTCTCCGGCGGGACCGACCCGTCTGTCGAGCCGATGATAACCGGGTCGTACGCGCGGCTGGCCCGGATGTGGGAGCTGCTGGAGCTCCTTCGCGGGAAGATGGACAGGGAAACGGCCCGGATAATAGTCACAGACCACGAGACCAACTACTCCACGCTCGCCGAGTTCGGCATCACGCGGACGCGGTACGAGGAACGCATCGACGACGCCACAATATGCATGCACCCATGGAACTTCTGGCGCCACCTGCGCCGGTTGGAGCTGCTCGAGGCGGTGCTCGAGGCCAACATGCCGACCCTTAACTCGATACTCATGGACCCGGCGAGGTGCACAGTCTATTTCACCAGGGGCAATCCCTGCCGCAACCAGTACGTGCCGGTCTGGGTCGGGGACGCTCTTCGCATGGAGTGGGCCGACCGGGCGCGCGGGGAGCTGGACTACAACCCTGAACTGGCAGCCAGCACCTGGTCCCGCCGCCTCGACTGGTTCCGCCGGCCCGAATCGACCGTGGTGAGCGATGTCCTGAGGTATGTAGCCCTGACGTTCTTCAGGATTGCGGAGCGCCTGACCCCCGCCAGCGTCATAAACCGGGGTCACGTCTGAACTTATGACTCAGGCTTGCGGTGCGGAGGCAGGAGCGGTCACAAAATCAGACGTGACCCCGGTATATACCGGTTTAGTCAAAGGGTATTCCATCCCAGACCCGGCGGTCCGCGCCGAAGGGGTCGTCCTGCTGGGCGGACACTACGTTGAAGACCATGGTCGCCCTGTCCTCGAGGTCGTAGGGCTTCCAGCCCGGGTCGCCCGAGCGGGCGAAGGACAGCCATGCGTCCTGCATGGCGTCGGAGAGCTTCCGGGGCGGGTCCTCCCCGAGGAGCGCCTCGAACCGTGTCCCCTCGAGGTTGCCGAAGACGAAGGGTAGCTCCATAGCGTGGCACGAGCCGAGCTTCGGCGCCGCCGGGCTGGACCACGTGAACAGGTACATGTAGGTCTTCGGCTGTTTCGCCGATGCCTCCGCTACCCTGATGGCCGGCAGGCGGAACATCACGTCAGTCAGCACCGCCATTGTCACGTCACCGTCCGTCGCCCCGGGCCTCCTTGACTTGTAGCTTGACGCGATAGCGTCCGCGGAGCCGCCGACGGCCGCCTGCACCTTCGGGATGAACGGCGCGACCACGCTCAGGGGATACATTGCCATCGCCGGGGCCTCCGCAGCCCAGAGGCGCATCTCGTCCAGGTTGGTCCCGATGATAAGTTCGACTCCCGAAGCGCTTCCCGCCGCGATCGAGTGCAGTGGCGGCTCGAGGATGACCGAACCATCGAGGACCGGCCCGAACACCGTGGCCGACGCCGGGTTGGCCCTTATCATGTCGGACTCGGCCTGGACGATGCGCTCAGTGTCGAGTGACAGGAGGCCCTGCAGGTCGGTCACCCCGGCATACTGCATGAGCTGCCGGGTGACGGCCGCGGCGTCCCCGGTCGAATGGATGAGGCTGAGGGCGCCGCTCTCGGCGATGGCCCGGCTGAAGAGCCCTTTGGCGGCGGGAATCGCCATCAGGGTGCATGTGCTCATGCTGCCGGCCGACTCCCCGAACACGGTGATGTTCCCGGGGTCGCCCCCGAACGCGGCGATGTTGTCGCGCACCCACTCAAGGGCGGCCACCTGGTCGAGCAGGCCGAGGTTCCCGCTCTGCGCGTACTCAGCCCCTCCCAGCTCGCCGAGATAGAGGAAGCCGAAGGCGCCGAGGCGGTAGTTGAGCGTCACAACCACCACGTCACCGCGCTTCGCGAGGCGGGCGCCGTCATACAGAGGTTCTGAACCCGCCCCGTTGGTGAACCCACCGCCGTGTATCCAGACCATGACGGGGCGGCGGCCGCCGTCCACCCCCGGGGTCCAGACGTTGAGGTTAAGGCAGTCTTCGGACTTCACCACGCCTGAGGCGCTGGCGATGTCACCTTTCGGCTGGGCCGCGGCATCCCTGAAATCGAATGCTTTGAGCGTCCCGTCCCAGGGTTTCGGGGGCTCCGGCGGCTTGAAGCGGAGCGCATCGACCGGGGGCGCCGCGTAAGGTATCCCCTTGAAGACAACGACGCCGTTGGCCGCGACTTTGCCTTCGACCCTCCCCTGCGCCGTGACGGCCGTCGTTCCTATACCACAGCCGGCGGAGAACAGTATGAGAGCTGAACACAGAGCAGCAATCAGAACGGCGGCGAGTGCGACCCTCGCACGCCCGCCCGGGAAGCTCGTCGGTATCCCGGCCATGGGCAGCTGTGTGTCGGTCAACCTGGGAATCCTCAGGCCTTCCCCTCGAGCTTTGTCAGCTTGTCCTCGTCGAGCTGTATGTGGTCGGCCTCTATCATCGAGAGGGCCGCGAACACCTCTTTCACCCTGGGGTCCGTCGCCTCGGCGGCGGAAGCCGCGTAGAACTTCGTGGCGTTGTTCTCGCGCTTGAGCGACTCCCTGACGTTCTCGATGTAGGCGTCGTGGCACTCCTCGGTGTGCTCCTTGTCGGGCTTGGGCTGGCCGAGCATCTTGAGGATGGTCGACGCGTGCTCGTTCTCGACCTTCGAGAGCGCCTTGAAGGTGGCGAACCCCTCGAAATCGCCCGCCTCGTCCCCCTTGGCCGATGAGCAGCGGTAGAACGCGGTGTTGGACTGCTCGATGGCAAGAGCCTTCTCGAGGTTGCCCCTGTCCGTGTCGTTGAGGGTTCCGACCTTCGGGTCGTCCCAGTCGCTCGCGAGGATTATGTACTCCGCGTGTGCCCCGCAGAACGGGCAGTGCGAGGGTGGCACCGCCCCTATGTAAGGGTCTCCGCAAATCCTGCATCTCCATACGCGCACCTTCATATCCATACCTCCCGGTTGGTCCTGGCCGGATTCTACAATATCCTGCGCCTCGCGACCTTGAGCTTGCTCAGGGGTCGAAGCCTATGGAGTCGTGGGCGCACTGGCGATAACACGTGGCGGTGTCCCAGTACATCGCCCGTTCCGCGATGACCGGCTGGTCCGAGGCGACCCTGGTGGAGACGCTGAACTCGTTGGGAAGGCAGTCAGCCACGTTCAGTGTCTTCCGGGTGTGCGGGGTAAGCGTGAACTCCTGCCCGGCCACCTCTACGCCTCTGGGGGTCTGATAGTAGAGCCTCACGTTGGCAGCCGTATCTCCCGGGTTCTGCACCAGCACCCACGTCTCGAAGCATCCCTGCTGGCTCGCCCCGGTGCAACCCTCGGCGAGGTACCAGGCGCCGCAGGGCGCAGTGACGCCCACGGAATCGGTGGCCGACTGGCGGTAGGAGCCCGGGGTGCCTGTCCAGTACATCGAGCGCTCGGCGATCACGGGCTCGTCCGAATCCACCCGCGTGGAGACGCTGAACTCGTTGGGCAGAAAATCGGCGACGTTGCGTGTCTCGCGCGAGTGGGCGCCCACGGTGAGTTCGTGGCCCTTCACCTCGGTGGTCGGCGTCTGGTAGTAGAGCTGGACATGCGCCGGGCTGCTGCCGGGGTTCTGCACGAGGACCCAGGTCTCGAACGAGCCCTGCTCATTGGTGCCGGTGCTTCCTTCGGCGAGGTACCACGCGGTGCAGGGCGCCGTGACCCCTATGGAGTCGTGGGCCGCCGCCCTGTACGCCCCCGGCGCGCACCAGTACATCGCCCTCTCAGCTATGACTGGCTGGTCGGATGTCACCTTCGTGGACACGCTGAACTGGTTGGGCACTACATCGGCCACGTTCCGGGTCTCTCTGGCGTGCGGCTTCACCGTGAACTGGTGCCCTTCGACCTGCCCGTCCGGGGTCTGGTAGTAGTACTTCACATTGGCGGGCTCGTCTCCCGGGTTCTGAACCAAGACCCACGTCTCGAACCACCCGAATTCGTTGGCTCCCGTGCTGCCCTCGGCGAGGTACCAGGTCTTCGCCGGGGAGGTCACCCCTATCGAGTCGGTGGCGGACTGACGGAATGCGCCGGGCGCGTCCCAGTACATGGAGCGCTCTGCGATTATAGGTCTGTTCGACACCACCCGGGTGGAGACGCTCCACTCACCGGGGACGACGTCGGCCACGCTCCTTGTATCCCGCGAGTGAGGGGCCAGCGTCATCTGCTGGCCGGGGACTTCACCGGAAGGGGTCTGGTAGAACAGCTGGACGTCCGCGGACTCGTCCCCCGGGTTCTGCACCAGTATCCAAGTCTCGAAGTAACCGAACTCGTTCACCCCCGTGCTGCCCTCGGCCAGGTACCAGGTGAATGTCGCGGGTGTGTACTTGGCCACGAAAGTGGTGTAGTCGCCGTCGGGGTCGCTGTTGGATATCGACATGCCGACGGTGTAGACGTTCCCCTTGTCGTCGACGTTGGTGGCGTGCGCCTCATCGGAATAACCGGCCCTGTTCAGCACCTGCGGGAATCCCGGGGACATCGCCCCGTTCGGAGCGTACCTGTTGGTGTGCACGCTCGTGTCCGCCTGGCGCGTGAACGAGGCCGCGATGTTGCCCTCGCTGTCCACGGCGCCGTGCCAGGTGTCGGGCGGATGGTAGCCTACCATGCCGGCGGACGAGTCCGTCTTCGGCCACCCGGCGACCTGGGCCCCGGCTTTCGTGTAACGGTTGACCAGGAGCTTCCCGGAGTCATAGGGCGGGGCGAGCGCCGCGCCCTGGGTGAGCCCCACGAGGCAGTACTGGCCGTTCGAGTCCTGGGTGACCGATGAGTACTCGTCGTAGAGCGCGCCGCCGGAGGTCCAGGTCTTGGGCCACCCGGCGGCAAGGTTTCCATCCGTGTCCATCTTGAAGAGGGCCGCGTCCCTGTCCCCTGCGCCCGGGGTCCCGTACCCGGCCGCCACAAGGTTGCCGTCCGAGTCCTGGATTATGTCGTACCCCACCGTGTTGGTGCCGGACACCTGGTATGTCCTCGGCCAGCCCGAGACGATGGTGCCTGAGGCCGTGTATTTCACCACCAGCAGCGAGTAAACCGTGCCCGCCGCGTTGCGGGCATATCCACAGGCGACGATGTTGCCGTCCGAGTCTACGATTGCTGCGGTCCCGTACGAATGGTCGCTCACGTGCATGTACTTCGGCCAACCGGGGAGAGGATTGCCCTCGGAATCGAGCCTCCATACGGCCAGGTTCCAGACGTTTCCCGTCGTTATCATGTAGCCGCCGATGGTCATGTCGCCGTTCGGCTCAACGAAGACGTCCTGCCCCTCGTTCCAGCGCATGCCGGCCTGGGCGTAGAACCTGGGCCAACCCGGGAGGAGCTTACCGTCCTGCGTGTACCTGCCGACGATGAGCTCGCCGGGGTCACTACCCACGTTATCGCCGTCAGACCCGACCGCCACCACCGTGCCGTCCGGGCATATCGCCACGTTGTGGTACTCGGGGCAGCGATCAGGCCTGGGGTCGGCGTAGTAGGAAGTCCAGGGTGCGTTCGAGCCGCCCCCCGGCGCGACCGAGGCCGGCTGCGTGCCGCCCGCAAGGGCCGGCGCGATCCCGATGGAGACACAGCAGGCGGAAAGCAGGATAGTGACGGCAAGAGCAAGGAACTGCCGCGTGTTCGCCCACATGAGAATCCCTCCCCGTGCAACAACCGCAATGCAAGGTTCTCCAGGGGGAATCATATATGAACCGGGCGGCAAGTTGCACTGGGGCCGGGGCCTCAGAGCCCGATGTAACGCGAGTACAGGGACCGGGCTACGCCCTCATCCGTGGTCCCCTTGATGATAGCCCTTCCCGTAGGGAATATCGTCAACTCATGATCGCCGGTTCTGAACACCAGGAGGTACCCGTTGCTCTCGACCTCACCCACCCTGGCGAGGTCCGAGAGGAGCTCATCGAGGTCCAGCTCCTTCTCCTCGGCGGGGGTTATCTGCACGGCGTTCCTGCCGCACAACGACGTGGACCACGAGGTGGCTTTTCTCTCGAGGAAACTGAACTCCCCGCCCGAGCACGCCGGGCATCCGTCGAGGCGGTTGACGGGGAACTGGAGGAACTCGTTGTCCCAGACGTCGACGAACGTCAGGACTCCGGCCGGCATAGGGTTTCCGGACAGGTACTGGATGGCGTAAGTCGCCTGCAGGTCCCCGATGATGCCGGTGACCGTGCCGAGCACTCCCAGCACGTCGCAGCCCTGCAGGGGCTCGGCGGGGCGCCCGGGCAGGTAGCAGCGGTAACAGGCGGTCTCCCACGGGATGACTGGCATGACCTGGCCGCACGACCCCACTGCCGCCCCGTGTACCCATGGCAGGTCCAGCTTAAGGCACGCGTCGTTCAGCAGGAAGCGTGCCTCAAGGTTGTCCGTCGCGTCCAGCGCCAGGTCGCAGCCGCGCAGGATGTCCTCGATGTTCGCGGGGACCACGTCGAGCGTGAGCGCCTCGATCTCGACCTCCGAGTTCACCGCCTCCAGGGACGAGGCGGCGGCCTTCGCCTTGGGCATTCTCAGTCGGGCGTGCTCTTCGTCGAACAGCGTCTGCCTCTGCAGGTTGTCGAGCTCGACGAAATCGCGGTCGGCTATCCTCAGGTGACCCACGCCCGCGCGCACCAGCCTGTCGGCGATGACGGTGCCCAGGGCTCCGCAGCCTATGAGCGCGGCGCGGGCGCCCGCCAGCCTCGCCTGACCCTCGGCGCCGATGGGTTCGAAGAGGCACTGCCTCGAATAGCGGTCCTCCTTCGAGCGGTCCATCTCATCACTCCTCCACCCTCGCGGCGACACCGCCGCCGACGACCTCGTCGCCCCGATACAGGACGACCGACTGGCCCGGGGCGGTGGGCTCCTGGGCGGCATGGAATTCGACGCGGGCCCGGCATCCGTCCAGCGGCAGCAGCGTAGCCGGGACCTCGGGCTTCCGGTACCTGGTCACCGCCGTGACCTCGACGGGCCCTCCGGGCTTCTCGATGGAGACGTAGTTCATCCTCTCGAGCAGGAGCCGCTCCTGCCCGCGGACCCGGCTCCCCGGAGCAACGATGACCGCGTTTCTTACGGGATCGACGTCGACGACGTACATAGCTTCCCTCGTGGAGAGACCCAGCCCTCGCCGCTGGCCGACCGTATAGTTGTGAAGGCCTCCGTGTGTGCCGAGCACCGCCCCCGAATCGTCGAGTATCGGGCCGGTGCGCCAGGTGCCGGAAGCGTACTCCTCGATGAAGGACCGGTACCCGCCGGCCCCGACGAAGCAGACGTCCTGGCTCTCCTCCTTGTCGTGGACCTTGAGCCCCAGGCAGGCCGCGAGCTCCCTGGTGTCTTTCTTCTCCATTTCCCCCAGCGGGAACACCGCCGAGGCCAGCTGCTCCTGCGAGAGCGAGTAAAGGAAGTACGACTGGTCCTTGGAGCGGTCCGTTCCCCTCTCGAGGATGCGCCTGCCGGAATCCCGGTCGCGCGTCACCCTGGCGTAGTGACCGGTCGCCAGGAAAGGCGCGTTCAGCCCCCTGGCCGCGCGGAGCAGTTCCTCGAACTTGACCACCTCGTTACAGGGGATGCAGGGATTGGGCGTCTCGGCCCTGAGGTAGGAGGAGACGAAGTAGTCCACGACGGCCTTCCTGAAGACCTCCTCGAAGTTCAGGACGTAGAAAGGAATGCCCAGTTTCTCGGCTACGCGCCTCGCGTCGTCCATGGCTCCGATGCCGCAGCACGACCTCCGCTCGCCCGGCGCCTCGTCGGACCCGACCAGCCGGAGACCTATGCCCACCACGTCCAGGCTGGACTCCTTCAGGATAGCCGCGGCGACCGAGGAGTCGACCCCGCCCGACATCGCCACTACCACCCGCTCGCTCGGGGCGGGCACGCTACCTCTCCACGGCGCAGGCCGGAGGTTGTGCCTGCGCCCCCGCCTCCCCGGCGCGCTCGAGCCGCTCGAGCCTGCGGTCGATGTCCCCGAGCATCTCAATGAGTGGGTCTGGGAGGTCTCCGTGGTGGAGGTTCATCTGGGAGATCCTCTCCCCGGAGCAGACCGTCAGGCGACCCGGCACACCCACGACAGTGCAGTTGGGAGGCACGTCCTTGAGGACCACCGCGCCGGCGCCGACCTTCGAGTTGGCTCCCACCGTGATGGGACCGAGGACGCTCGCCCCCGCGGCTATGACCACGTTGTCGCCTATTGTCGGGTGCCGCTTTCCCTTCTGCTTGCCGGTGCCGCCAAGCGTCACCCCCTGGTACATGGTGACATTCCTCCCCACTTCCGCCGTCTCTCCTATCACCACACCCATCCCGTGGTCGATGAAGAGCCCGCGCCCCAACACCGCCGCCTGGTGTATCTCGATGCCCGTGACCGCCCTTGCGAACATCGAAATGAGTCTCGGCAGTACCGGCACTTTCCCGCGGTGCAGGTAGCCGGCCAGCCGGTGTATCCAGATCGCGTGAAGCCCCGGGTATGAGAGGACGATCTCCAGTGTCCCCCGGGCCGCCGGGTCGCGCTCTTTCACGGCCCGGATGTCCTCCTTGAATATCTCAATCGCCTCATCAAGTCGTTTGTTCAAAGTCATTCGGCGTCTCCTTCGTCATCTGAACGCCCGCGAGTCTCCGACCTTGCGCAGCCGGTTCACTATGTCCGGCAGTGCCTGGAGGACCCTGTCGATATGCTCTACGGTGTTGTCCCGGCCGAACGAGAAGCGCAGGCTCGCCTGAGCCATGAGCGGTTCCAGGCCCATCGCGAGCAGGACGTGCGAAGGCTCGGTGGCTCCGGACGAGCATGCCGAGCCGGTCGAGACGGCTATGCCGAGGAGGTCGAGGTTCAGGAGCAGCGCCTCGCCGTCCGTTCCCGGGAAACTCATGTTGAGGATATTGGGAAGGCAGTCGCCGTCGCGGCCGTTCCTGCTTACGCGCTCTATGCGCTCAGATATACCAGACGCCAGCTTCTCCTTCAGCAGCTCCAGGTGTTCCGTCGCCCCCGGGAGCTCCTCTACGGCGAGCTCCAGCGCCCTTGCGAACGCGGCGATGCCTCCCACGTTCTCAGTGCCGGGCCGGAGGTTGTGCTCGTGATGGCCCCCGTAGACGATCGGGCGCAGGGCGGTACCTCTCCTCACGTAGAGCGCGCCTACTCCCTTCGGGCCGTAGATCTTGTGAGCGGACATCGACAGCATGTCCACCCCGAGCGCGTTCACGTCGACGGGCACCTTCCCCACGGCCTGCACGGCATCGCTGTGGAAGGCCACGCCCTTTCTTCGAGCGATCTCACCGACCTCGGCTATCGGCTGTATCGTGCCGGTTTCGTTGTTCGCGAACATCACCGAGATGAGTGTCGTCTCGGGCCTGATCGCTTCCACGACCCGCGCGGGCTCGAGCCGGCATTCGCGGTCGACCGGGAGGTAGGTCACCTGGAATCCCTCTTCCTCGAGAGCGGCGCAGCAGTTGAGAACCGCCGGGTGCTCTATCGCGGTCGTTATCAGGTGGTTTCCCCTGTCCCTTAGCGCGTATGCGGCGCCCCTTACGGCCAGGTTGTCGCTCTCCGTCCCGCCGCCGGTGAAGATAACCTCTCCGGGTTCCGCGCCGATGGCCGCCGCGGCCTTCTCCCTTGACTCCTCGAGCACCCTCTTGGCCTCCTGGCCGAACGAATGAATGCTGGAGGCGTTACCGAACGTCGCCGAGAGGGTCTCCTCGAGGACCTCCAGGACCTCGGGTCGGGGCGGAGTCGTCGCCGCGTGGTCCAGGTAGACACCTTTTTCCATATTCTCCTTCACCCGCTCCGCGATAAAGCGCCCACGAGCCGTTCGTGGCGCGCGCAGAATTCCGTCTCGGCGTAAAGCTGGGAGAACAGGAGGTCCTTCTGCCAGTGGGCGTTGAACAGCCTGCAGCCTCTCTCCTGACAGAACGGTTCCCCGGTCATGTAATAGAAGGCGGCCTGAGCGACATAGCCCTTGATGACCTCTGTCGTACGGGGATCCTCTGGTACGAGCCACTCCCCGGGCCCGCCTTCCGCGGCGGGCGGCCCGGGGATTCCGAGCTGCCTGCCCAGGTAGTACGACCTGGGCCTTGCAGGTGCCACGACCAGCCCTGAGGTCGAGACAACGGTCGGATGGCCGAACACGGCAACCCTCGCGTGGTAACGGGAGTCCCCTTCGTCGAATGTGCCGAAGAGCTGGTCTGTGATCACCACGACCAGGTCCTCGGGGGAGACGCCCGCGCCTGACATGAGCCGGCCATATGCAGCGCAGAGGCTGAACCCGTCGTACAGGACCCCGGCCGGTCTCGGGGGTTCACGCTCGAGCATCCGCCTCTCGTACGCGAGCACATGCGGCGAGGGCGCGCCCGCCGGCCTTTCTGCGCCCGGTTCCGTGACCCGCGCGGCCGCGAGCCCGCCCGCAAGCTCTTCCCTTGCCTCTTCGACACGCGACGCATCGGTCCGCTCCAGGCAGAAGGCGATGAGGTCCCCGTGTCGTTCGACCTCCGGGCCGCCGAGCAGTCTCTCCCCGTAACGTGCCAGTTCCTCGACGTCCACGGACGGGGACCCTGAGCTGTCGAACAGCATCGCGCCCGGGGGGCGGGTCAGCTCCAGGAGGCTTTCAACCTCTCTCAAGGATCACCTCAGCGGCCCTCTTCCCGGAAAGGAGCATCCCGCCGAAGGTCGGGCCCATCCTCGGCAGGCCGAACGCGGTGCTGACAGCCATGCCCGTGACGATGAGGCCCGGCCATATCTCGCACGTGTGCTCCAGTATCAGGTCCTCGGACTGCTCCACCCACATTGCATCGTGCCCGGGCAGCTCCAGCACTCCCCTCTCGGCGAGCTTCGCCAGGACCATTGCGTCGTGGCCGGTCGCGTCGACTACCACGTTCGCCTCGATGGCGATAGGGTCGACACACGTTATCTGCCTCGGGAGAGCCTGGATGGGGGTCCAGTTGATGACCACCCCGCTGACCCGGTTCCCCTCCCTGATGACAAGGTCGTCGAAGACCGTCATGTTGAGAGTCTTCGCTCCCGCGTCGCAGGCCGCCGCGATGAGCTTCGAGCAGGCGTGCGGGCCGTCTGCCACGTAGAGCCCCGGGCTCGCCTCCTTGAACGGGATGCCGAGCTCCTCCAGCTCGAGCTGTGAGGGCGCCCGCGCGGTAATCTTGTTCATCAGGTATCCGCCTATCCAGAACCCTCCCCCCAGGTAGTTGTTTCGCTCGATCACCACGACGCTCCGCCCGGCATCGGCGAGGACGCGGGCTGCAGTCAGCCCGCTCGGACCGGCGCCGATTATCACGACGTCGCTCTCGACGAACTCTTCGAAGGTGGCGGCGAACTCAGTGACAATCGCGCGGGATACGTCCTTCTCCGAGACCCTGGCGAAGACCGGTTCTTTTCCCATCAGCGTTCCTTTCCTTCTCCTGGTGCTTACAGCTGGGCGCTCTCCGTCGAATCCACCGGCTCCTCGAAGAGCCACGTGGACAGGTAGCGCTCCCCGGTGTCCGGGAGGACCACCACGATGAGCTTACCCTCGTTCTGGGGCCTCGCCGCCACCTGGACCGCCGCCCAGGTCGCCGCGCCGGAAGAGATGCCCGCGAGTATGCCCTCGCGCGTCGCGAGCGCCCTCGCCGTCTGGCCGGCAAGCTCGTCCTCAACCGTGATGATCTCGTCGATGAGGTCCGTCCTGAGGACCTCCGGCACGAACCCCGCGCCGATACCCTGGATCTTGTGAGGGCTTGGCTGGCCCCCCGAGAGCACGGGCGACTTCGCCGGCTCGACCGCTACGGCCTGTAGATCGGGCTTCTTCTCCTTGAGCACCTCGGCCACCCCGGTGATCGTCCCGCCCGTCCCCACGCCGGCGACCACGATGTCCACCCTGCCGTCAGTGTCCTCCCATATCTCCCGCGCGGTGGTCTCGCGGTGGATCCTCGGGTTCGCCGGGTTCTTGAACTGCTGGGGCATGAAACCGTTGGAGGTCTCCTTGAGGAGTCGCTCAGCCTCGGCGATGGCCCCGGGCATTCCCTTGGGGCCCGGGGTGAGCACCAGCTCCGCGCCGAATATGGCCATCAGTTTCCTGCGCTCGACGCTCATGGTCTCGGGCATGGTCAGAACGAGCCTGTATCCCCGCGCGGCGCACACGAATGCCAGTGCGATACCGGTGTTACCGCTCGTCGGTTCGATTATCGTCGTCTCCGGGGTGATGAGTCCGGAATCCTCCGCGTCGGCTATCATGCTCACGCCGATGCGGTCCTTTACGCTCGACTGGGGGTTGAACGACTCGAGCTTCGCGTAGACCTCCGCCCCGGCTCCTTCTGTCACCCTCCTCAGTCTGACCAGCGGCGTGTTGCCTATTGTCTGCGTTATGTCCTCGTATAACCTGCTCACTTTTCCGTCCTTTCCCCGAGTCCGGTCGGTATTGTACACTATTTTGATAGGTTTTGTAGGTTGATGATAGTACCCGTCCGCCTCTCGTGTCAAGGTCGGTGGCCCCTCCTGACAGAAGGGCACCCCGCCGCCATGGCACAAAGGCAAAATGGGACCTGACCCCTTGTTGCAAGAAGCGATAGCCGGGGGCACCGAGCAATGCCTCCGGCTATCCACGCATCCTTGAAGGGGGTACAGTCGTTCTCGAGCTTCACCTCCTTCCCGGCGATGCGCTTTCGCGCGCCGCCGTTCCCGCTTGCCCTGTGGTTCCAACGCCGGCTTGACGGTTGCCTGTGATCAATTCGTCCCTGCCCTGGCCCACGGTCGTCACCTGCCCGCTCCCTGCGGAGCCGAGCGCGGCGGCGCCGTCCGCAACGGTGTTTCCGATCGAACTCGCTGCCCGGGGCTCCGGGCTCCTGCCCATGGTCCCGTCGTCCTTCATCGCCGAGCTGATCTGCGCGAACCAGACGAAGAGGAGGGCGAAGACGACCACCATGACCACCGGTGCGATCCTGGACACCCAGTTCGTCCTCCCCGGCTTGAAGCGCCTCAGAAGCAGCGAGTTCGAGACGACGGAGATCGAGCTGAGCACCATGGCCAGGCCCGCCAGTTCCGGCCTCAGCGCGATGCCCAGGGCGGCGAACACGCCCGCCGCGATGGGGATTCCCATAACGTTGTAGAAGAGGGCGAAGAACATGTTCTGACGGACCTTGCCGAACGTCTCCTTCGAAAGCTGCTTCGCGGTGACGACGTCCCTCAGGTCGTCTTTGATTATCACGATGCCGCCGGTCTCCATCGCCACGTCCGTGCCTGAGCCCATCGCCACCCCGAGGTCGGCCTGGGCGAGCGCGGGCGCGTCGTTGATGCCGTCACCCACCATCGCGACCCTCTCTCCACTCGCCTGCAGCTTCTTCACCTCGCTCGCCTTGTCCTCAGGCAGGACCTCGGCCAGGACGTTCCCGATTCCCAGTTCGCCGGCGATCGCCCCGGCGGTGCGCCGGTTGTCCCCGGTGATCATGTAGATATCGAGGCCCATGTCCTCTAGCTCCGAGATCGCCTCGCGGGACGTATCCTTGACGGTGTCGGCGACCGCCACGGCCCCCAGCACCTTCTCGCTCGAGGAGAGTATCATCACGGTTTTTCCCTGCTCTTCGAGCCCCGAAACCGTTGAGTCGATCCCTTCCAGCTCCAGGCCGACGACCTCGGTGGCGAGCTTCCGGTTGCCGAAGAAATAACGGCTTCCTTCCACCTGGCCCTGCACCCCCAGGCCGGGGACCGCCCTGAAATCCGAGACGTCGCGGACCGGGATCGAACGGCCGAGCGCGTGGCCGTATACCGCCTCGGCCAGCGGGTGCTCGGAGGATTTTTCCAGGGATGCCGATATGCGCAGGACGTCACTCTCGCTGAACCCGTTGAACGTCAGGACATCCGTCACCTCGGGCTCGCCGTTGGTCAGCGTACCGGTCTTGTCGAAGACGATGGACGTCACCTTCTCAGCCGACTCCAGCGGCTCGCCTCCCTTGACGAGTATGCCGTACTCCGCGCCCTTGCCGGTGCCGACCATTATGGCGGTGGGGGTGGCAAGTCCCAGAGCGCACGGGCAGGCGATGACGATAACGGCGGTGAACGCCATCAGCGAGTAGGTCAGGGACGCGCTGAGGAATACGAACCAGACGGTGAAGGTCAACGCGGCGATTGCCAGGACCGCGGGCACGAAGTACTTCGATACCCTGTCCGCGAAGCCCTGGATCGGCGCCTTGGAGCCCTGTGCGTCCTCGATGAGGCGGATTATCTGGGCGAGCATGGTCTCGGAGCCGACGCGGGTCGCCTCGAACTCGAAGCTCCCGGTCTTGTTGATGGTGACGCCGATCACCGTGTCGCCCACGTTCTTCTCGACGGGGATGCTCTCGCCCGTGACCATCGACTCGTCCACAGCCGAGGAACCCCGGGTGATGACTCCGTCGACCGGGACCTTCTCCCCGGGACGGACCAGGATGATGTCGCCGTGGACGACGTCCTCCACCGGTATGTCATCGGTGACGCCGTCCCTTATGACGCGCGCCGTCTTCGCCTGCAGGCCCATGAGCTTTTTGATGGCCTCGGACGTCTTGCCCTTCGCCCGCGCCTCCAGCCACTTGCCGAGCAGCACGAAAGTGATCAGGAACGCCGCCGTCTCGAAGTACATGTTGGGGACCTTGGCGCCGTCCATGCCGATCAGGGTCGAGTTTGACACGGCGTAGGATATGTATACCGCCAGGCTGTAGAAGTAGGCCGTCGATGTCCCGATCGCGATGAGGCTGTCCATGTTGAAGGTCCTCATGCGCAGGCTCGACCACGCGCCCTTGTAGAACCCCGCGCCCGCGATGAACTGCACGGGGGTGGCCAGTATGAGGGAGACGATTGCGAAGTACGGGGGCAGGGACCCGGCGCCCGGCAGCCATTTGAAGAAATCGAGGAGCATGAAATAGAGCATGGGAAGGCTCAATACCAGGCTGAACAGGAACCTGTTCCTGTAGCTCCTGATCTCCCTCTCTCGCCTGTCCGACTCCTGCTCGCTCTCCCTCTCGCCGACGACCGCCGCCCTGTAACCGGCCTTCCTGACCGCCTCGACGAGGTCTTCAGGCGATACCGTCACGGGATCGTAGTCCACGTACGCCTTCTCGGCGGCGAAGTTCACCGAGGCCTGCCTCACGCCCTGAGTCTTGTTGAGCGCACGTTCGATGACGGCAGCGCACGAGGTGCAGTGCATCCCTGAGAGTGAAAGCCCGACCCTGCCCGCGGAGCTCCCGGCCTCCATGCCGCCGGTTTCCCCGCGGTGGCCGCCGCTCCCCTCCCCGGTCGAATCATGTTCGCCGGGGCCGGGGAGCGGTACGCCGGTGTCGGCTTCGGGGGCGCCGGGGCCTGCGCCCTCATCGCTGTCGTCGATGAGCTCCGCCCGGTAACCCTCGGCTTCTATCAGGTTGAGGACCATCTGCACCGGGATGATGTCGACCTCCGCCACAACGGTGCCAGTACCGCTCTCGTAATCGAACTCGGCCGTGCGTACACCGTCCGCGCAAAGGAGGGCATCCTCGATGAGCCGCGCGCAGGAGTTGCAGTGCATGTCTTCCACCTTGAGCCTGAGTACTCTCTCCATAACAGCCTCCCGGGTTCTTATACCTATACCTATGGTAGGGGTACCAGACAGGAAAGTCAAGTGTTTTGGTAGGTTATTTCACCGGGAATATTGAACGCTCTGGAGGCCCTGTCTGTGCGGCTCTACCCGCAGCACCCGCCCCGGGCCGGGGCGGGGGTTTCATCCTTCTTGAGGTCGGTCTTGCCCGGTTTTGCAGGGTCCACTACGTCCATGTAACCGGCGACCATCCCCATCCAGCAGCTGAACCGGTACCGCCCCGGTTCATCGACCTTGAACTCCTTGACGCTGGTTTTGCCGGGGGTCAGGGCGATCTCGCCGCTGAAGAGGTCCTGTGCGATGATGGCGTTGGTGCAGCCGCTCGTCCCGGTATCCTCTATCTCCCACTTCACCGGGACTCCCGCACGCACAGTCAGGTGGTCAGGACTGTAACCAGACGACGAAGCCTCCATCTCGAGGACCTGCTTGCCGTCAACGATCTCAGGGAGCTTCACATCGGCCTTCGCCGCGGTCGGTGCCTTGCCAGGGCTGAAGAGGTCCCCGAGGTTCGGCGCGTCCAGCACGACCAGCTGATTGTTGATGTTGAACAGCGCGAAGAACAGCACCAGGACTCCTGCGACCTTCAGGAAGGTCGCGGCCAGCCTCGGCTTCTCGAGGAACTTCACGCTGGAAAAGCCTATCACCAGCAGCATCGGCAGGGTCCCGAGAGCGAAAGCAAGCATTATGAGAGAGCCCTGGAGCGGATTCCCCGACAGCAGGGCGAAGCTCTGCGCGGTTATGGTGAACCCACACGGAACAAAGAACGTCAGGGCGCCCATCGCGAGCGGCATGTACCTTCCCTTGAAGTGAGTCTCGTCGGCCACGTAACGGGTGACGGACTTCGGCATTGTGAACTGGAACCGGCGAAAGGACTGCACCCCCAGCATCTGGAGACCAAGTACGATCATCACAATCGAGATGGCTATTACCATTAGTGCGGAAAACGACGGCGTCAGCCTCAATGTCCCCCCGATGCCGGCAAGCAGCGCCCCGAGCAGGGCAAACGAGACCAGCCGGCCCGCGTTGAACAGGAGGTGCGGCTCCAGCCTCTTTTTCAACGGATCATCAGGGGAGTAAAGCTCGCCCCACTGCTTGGACATCGACAGGACTATCCCGCCGACGAGCGCCGCGCAGCTCGAGAAGCCCGCGACCAGGCCGAGCAGGAGGAACACCGGGAGCGAGGACCCGCTGTCCACTTTAACAAGCCCGGTCACCCCCGCCCTCTGGAGCAGTATGACGAGAGCGACGGCCGAGACGGCCACTCCAGCTACCTTCCCTGCGTCCTTCAGCCGCGAGGAGCCGCCGGCAGCCTTCGGGCTGAGTGAGAACCTGTACCCCTCCTTCTCGAAAAGCCTGTTCAGGTCTTCAACCTTAGGCGGGCGGCCCTCGTACTCGACTGTGACGGTCTCCCTCGAGACCGACGCCTCGACCGAGTGGAGCCCGTCGAGCCCTATCAGCTTCTTCTCGATGATGACCTCGCAGGCGGGGCAGTGCATGCCCTCGACGTAGAAGTCTCGCTCGAGAGCGCCGCCCCTCCCGCGCGCCACATTCGTGGCCTTCGCCCTGTTCGTCCGCTTGTTCTTCTTTCCTGACTTGCCTCGCCTGGCCATCCCTGATCGCTCCCTCTGTAGGCCGGGTACCCGGCGCCCCGCAGGTCCAGCCCGCCTACTTGTTCGACAGCTTGGTCACCTGGAGTATCTCCTGGATCATCTCCTGCTTGCGCTTGTCGCTCGCCGACGACATCGCCTTCTTGAAGCAGTCGTTCAGGTGCCCTTCCATCAGCATCTGGTTCGCTGACTTGAGAAGGCCGATTACGGCGAGGTCCTGCTGCATTATGTCGACGCAGTACTCGTCGTTCTCTATCATCTTGATGATCTTCCCGAGAAGGCTCTGCGCTTTCTTGAAGTTGATGAGGGTCTTTTCCTTCTGGACGTTCAAGAGGCCACCTCCTTGTCTACCCCTACCATGGGTATAGGTCTATGACGAGAGATTACCACCCGGGGTTCCCCCTGTCAAACGGGCCGCGGCGTCCTGCAGGTCCGCTATCAGGAAGTAGCCGCTCAGGGCCGTCAGGTTCGGTCGCAGCCTCACTTCCCTTCCGGCACCGGAGAACCAGGACTTCTCTATGGTGATGCCCCCCGATTCACAGTAGTCGACAAAATCGCCGATGCTCAGGAAGTGCAGGTTCGGAGTATCGTGCCAGGCATATGGGAGCGAAGGCGTCACGGGAGTCCGCCCCCTGAGCAGTATCTGAGCCCTCGCCCGGTAGTGAGCGAAGTTCGAGAACCCGACTATCGTCTTCTCGCTCACCCTCAAGGCTTCCCGCAACACGGCGTGGGGCCTGCGCACGACCCTCTGCAGGCTGCCGTCGAATATCGTGTAATCAAATGCGCCGCTCCCGTAGTCCCGCAGGGCGTCGTCGACCTCCTCGTGAAGGACGTTGAGCCCCTTCTCTATGCATGAGAACACCGACGCGTCGTCCAGTTCTATCCCGTGGGCCCTGACGCCCCGTTCGGACGCCAGGCGTGCCAGGAGGTCCCCGCTGCCGCAGCCGAGTTCCAGCACCGAGGAACCGGGCTCGACCCAGTCGACAATGATATCCTGCGCCGACCTGCCCTCTTTTCGAACCGCCACTTCAGCCCTCCTCCTCCACCGTCCGCAGGAAATGCGTTATGAGCCTGGTCTGCTCATCGACCTCGAGAAGGAACGCGTCGTGGCCGTATGTGGAGGGGACCTCGCAGTACGACACCTCGACGCCCGCCCTCTTGCATGCCCGCACTACATGCTGTGACTGGTAGGACGGGTACAGCCAGTCGGACCCGAATGACATGACAAGGACCCTGGCCTCGAGGCCCTCGAACGCGGCCGCCAGGCTTCCGCCCCGCGCGGCGTCATACTCGTCGATCGCCCTCGTGATGTAGAGGTAAGAGTTCGCATCGAACCTCTCAACGAAGGAGGAGCCCTTGTGATGCAGGTAGTCCTCCACCTCGAACCCGTTGCCGAACGGGTGGGACCTCCCGTCAGGGCAGACCCGCCTTCCGAACTTCTCCGACATCGAGGTGTCACTCATGTAGGTTATGTGGCCGACCATGCGGGCGACGCTGAGCCCGCCCGCCGGCCGCTCGCCACCGTAGTAGTCCCCGTGGTTCCAGTTCGGATCAGAGAGGATGGCCTGCCGTCCCACCTCGTTGAAGGCTATCTGCTGGGGCGAATGCTTCGCAGCGGTAGCGCACACGATTGCACTCCTTGTCCTTCCGGAATAGGAGACCAGCCATTCGAGGACCTGCTGGCCGCCCATGGAGCCCCCCGCAACACTCAGCAGCGTGTCGATTCCCAGGTGGTCCAGCAGGCACGCCTGGACCCTCACCATGTCGGGGATGGTCACCGGGGGAAAGGAGCCTCCGAACGGCCGCCCCGTGGCGGGGTCAACGGTCGAAGGGCCGGTGGTTCCTCTGCATCCTCCGAGGACGTTCGAGCAGACTATGAAGAACCTGTCGGTGTCGAATGCCCTGCCCGGCCCGATCATGTCGTGCCACCAGCCCGGTTTCCGGTCTCCCCGGTGCCAGCCGGCGGCATGCGCGTCTCCGGAGAAAGCGTGCGCGACCAGTACCGCGTTGGACCGGTCCGCGTTCAGCCTGCCATAGGTCTCGTAGGCCACGGTGACAGGGCTCAGGCTCTCGCCGCAGTCCAGGAGGAACGAATCCGGGGGCGGGGCGATAGTCACGGAACGGGGCTCTACCAGGCCGACCCCGTCAAGCACCGCCGTAGTATCTTCTCTTTCCATTACCGCTCTCACCTCACAACCGCCGGCGTCTTCTCGACTGCTCTGATCAGCGCCTGGTCGATATCGGCCTTGATGTCCTCCGGGTCCTCGAGCCCGATGGAGAGCCTGATGAAGTCGGGGGTCACGCCGGTCGCCTTCTGCTCTTCCGGGGTCAGCTGCTGGTGAGTGGTTGACGCGGGGTGTATCACCAGGCTCTTGGCGTCCCCGATGTTCGCTAGGTGAGAGAGAAGCTCCACCGATTCGATGAACCTCCTTCCCGCCTCGAGCCCGCCCTTGATGCCGAACCCGACCAGGCCGCCGAAGTGCGTCCCCAGGTACTTCCTGTTGGTCTCGTAAGTCGGGTGGCCGGGCAGTCCGGGGTAGTTGACCCACTCCACGAGGGGATGCGACTCGAGCCACTCGGCCACCTCCAGAGCGTTGTCCGAGTGCTTCTTCTGGCGCAGCGGGAGCGTCTCGAGCCCCTGGAGGAAGATCCAGGAGTTGAAGGGGCTCAAAGCCGCCCCTATGTCGCGGAGGAGCTGCACCCGCACTTTCAGGATGAACGCCACGTTCCCAAGTTCGGGATGGTCCCCGAGCGCGTCCCAGAAGACGAGGCCGTGATAGCTAGGGTCCGGCTCGGTGAACTCGGGAAACTTGCCGTTCCCCCAGTCAAAGCCGCCCGAGTCGACGATTATCCCGCCGATGGAGGTCCCGTGACCGCCTATGTACTTGGTCGCCGAGGCCACTATGATGTCGGCCCCGTGGTCGAATGGGCGCACCAGGCCTACCCCGACCGTGTTGTCCACAACCAGGGGGATTCCCGCCCCGTGGGCGATTTCGGCGAGCCTCTCGAAATCAGGGACGTCAAGCTTCGGATTGCCGATGGTCTCTGCGTACAGCGCCCTCGTCCTGTCCGTGATCGCCTCCTCGAACCGCTCCGGGTGAAAGGAATCCACGAACCTCACAGTGCGCCCCAGCTTCGGGAACGTGTGATGGAACAGCTCGTAGGTTCCGCCGTACAGGTTGTTCGCGGATACTATCTCGTCCCCGACGCGCGTGATCGCCAGCAGCGCGAGCGTCTCGGCGGCCTGGCCGGACGCGACGGCAAGCGCGCCGCTCCCCCCCTCCAGGGCCGCGATGCGCTTCTCGAAGACGTCGGTGGTGGGATTCATGATCCGGGTGTAGATGTTGCCGAAGACCCTCAGCGCGAAGAGGTCAGCGGCGTGGTCGGTATCGTCGAAGACGTATGACGTCGTCTGGTAAATAGGCACGGCCCGCGCACCGGTTGCCGGATCGGCGCCGCCCTGCCCGGCATGAATCGCAAGTGTGTCCGGTCTGTAATCAGTCATCTCTCCTCCTCGTTCGTCATCGAACCGTTTGAAAGCACGAAAAAACCCGCCGACCTGGTCTCCCACCTGGCCGCGGGTCTCGGCGGACAATCCCTCATGTCAACGCCTACACAGGCACACCTCCCGCACCCAGGTGGGGGCGCATGGCCATGCGGCATTCCATCCGACCGTATCCCTTTTGCTTACCCGGCTCGATTGACACTGTCTCGACTCCCGCTCTCACACCCAACTGAAGCATTAAATTGCTATTAATCCTATCGTTATGGTAGGGTATTTTAAAGGCAATCGCCGTTCGTGTCAAGCGGCCTTGCCCGTAACTATCACCGCAAGGCCCCGGTGCCTTCGACGGAGAGGAACACAAGCGACATGAAGATCTCGACACGGGCGCGGTACGGCATGCGCGCCATGCTCGACATAGCAGTTCACAGCGACGGCGGCCTGGTCCTCTTGAAGGACATCGCCGCCAGGCAGGAGATCTCGAAGCGCTATCTCGAGCACATGATGACGCAGCTTCGGAACAGCGGTCTCGTGGTCTCCGAGCGCGGCGCGAGCGGCGGCTATCGACTCGCCCGCGACCCGGGCGACATAAGGCTCGACGAGATATTCGAGGCGCTCGAGGGGGAGATAGCGGTGGTGGAGTGCATAAGAGACGCCGCCATCTGCAGCAGGGCCGATGAATGCGTCACAAGGGACCTCTGGTGCGAGGTGGCCTCCGCCATACGTTCCGTGCTGGGGACCAAGACCCTGGCGGATCTCAAGAAGCGATATGAAAGGGTAAAGGAACAGGGGAGGGATTCCGGCAGGGGAGATGTTCGGGTTCACTCCTCGACGGGAAGGGCCGTGAAGTAGAAAGTGGCTCCCTCACCGGGCTTGCCCTCAGCCCAGACCCTTCCGCCGTGGCGGCGCACTATGCGCTGTACTACCGCGAGGCCTATGCCCACACCCTCGTACTCCTCGGGGGAGTGCAGCCTGCGGAACACGCCGAAGAGCTTGTCGGCATAGCGCATGTCGAAGCCGGCGCCGTTGTCCTTTACGAAGTAGACGTTCTCCCCGTCGCCGCGGAGGCTGCCGACCTTTATCCGGGCAACGTCCGTCTCCCGCGTGAACTTCACCGCGTTCGAGAGGAGGTTGTCCCACACCTGCTGCCACATCACCGGGTCGCCCATCGCGTGAGGGAGCTCGTCGACCTCGAACTCGACGGCGCGCCCGTCGATGGAAGGCTCGAGCTCCCCGATGACGTTGCCGACCAGCTCGTTCATATCGACCTCGCGCTCGGCGAGCTCCCGCCTGTCCACCCTCGACAGCATCAACAGGTGCTCGATGAGCTCGGCCATGTAGTCGCAGTTCTGCCTTATGACTGAGAGCAGCCTCAGGCCCTCACCGTCAATCGACTCCGAGTGCTCTTCCTCCAGGATGCGCGAGAACCCTTCGATCGCCCTTAGCGGAGTGCGCAGGTCGTGCGACACGGAGTATGAGAACGCCTCGAGCTCCTTGTAGGCCGACTGGAGCTGCGCCGTGCGCTCGATGACACGCCGCTCGAGCTCCTGGCTCAGCTTCCGGCGCTCCTCTTCGATGCGTTTTCGCTCCGATATGTCGCGCACTATACCAACAGCACCGTTTCGTTCACCCTGCTTGTCAGTAGTCTGCCAGACGCATAGAGACACGGGCATAGTCGTTCCATCCTTGCGGATGTACTCCTTTTCGAACTCATCGCAGTAACCTTTTGACACGAGCTGCCTGCCGACTATCTCCCTCTCGAGCTCATGCCAATTGGCGGGGGTGACCTGCTCAAAGGTCATCTCCGAAAGCTCTTCCATCTCGTATCCGAGCATATCCAGGAATGCCTGATTCGCCCCGGTGAAACGGCCATCCAGGTCACAGGATACGATCCCATCCCTGCTTGATTCGTAAAGCGTGCGGTACTTCTCCTCGGAATCCCTGAGCCTGGCCTGGGCCTCTTTCTGCTTGGTTATGTCGCGCGAGACCACCAGTACGCCATAAGGGTTGCCTTCCTTGTCACGCAGGAACCCCGCGCTCAGCTCCGCCGGGTAGGTCGAGCCGTCCTTCCGCAGCTGCTCAACCTCCACCCTCACCGGGACCGGGGGGTCTGTGTTGGTCTCCACCTGCCGGGCGAACTGCTCGGCGAAGACTTCGGACACGCTTCTGAACGACTCCTCCGTTATGAACTCCCTCGTGCTCCGGCCGAGGCCTTCCTCCGGCGTGAACCCCGTGTTCCTCTCGACCGAAGGGCTCACGTAGGTGACTTTGAGCTCCATGTCCGTTGTGATTATGAGCTCATTGGCGTTCTCCACCAGCAGGCGGTAGTGCTCCTCGCTCTCACGGAGGGCGCGCTCGGCATGATGGCGCACTATCGAATAGCGCATCGACCTCTCGAGCGAATCCGGGCTTATCCTTCCCTTGGTGAGATAGTCCTGAGCGCCCATATCGAGAGCACGGGACGCAGTGCCGCTCTCGTCGAGGCCGGTGAGGACCACCACCGGCACCTCGACCGACACGTGATTGAGAACTCTCTCTACGGTCTCCAGCCCATGGGCGTCGGGCAGGGTGAGGTCGAGCAGCAGGATGTCGAACGGCTCAGCCTCGATGCGGGCCAGGCCGGACGTCAGGCTCCCCTCGGCCTCGAGCTCGAAGGGCCCCCCGGGGGCGTCCTTCAGCAGTTCGGCGATGAGCCGGGCGTCGCCCGGGTTGTCCTCTATCAGCAGTACGCGCATGCCGTCTCCGCTCATCCTCCATCCCCCGTGGGAAGCTTTACGACCGTCAGCCAGAAATCCTCCACCGCCTTCACCACCGAGACGAACTGCTGAAGGTCGACCGGCTTGGTTATGTAGCAGTTAGCGTGCAGGTCGTAGCTCTTCAGTATGTCCCGCTCGTCCCTCGATATCGTCAGTATCACGACCGGGATGCGCTTCAGGTCCGGGTCCCCCTTGATCTCGGCCAGGACCTCCCTGCCGTTCTTCCTTGGAAGGTTGAGGTCGAGGAGCACCAGGTCGGGGCGGGCGGCCTCTTCGTATTTCCCCTGCCTGCGCAGGTACTCCATCGCCTCCTCGCCGTCCATCACCACGTTCAGCTTGTTGAGGACTTTGCCCTCCTTCATGACCTCCCGGGTGAGCCTTATGTCGCCGGGATTGTCCTCGACGAGGAGTATCTCGAGCGGCTTCATCCTGTTCATTCAGGCTCTCCTTCCGCGGGCATCGTGAAGTAGAAGGTGGCGCCCTCGCCCGGCTCGGACTCCGCCCAGATCCTTCCACCGTGCTGCTCGACTATCTTCCTGCTTATGGCGAGCCCTATCCCCGTACCCTTATACGTTCCCCTGGGGTTGAGCCTCTGGAATATGTCAAAGATGCGCTCGGAGTGCCTGGGGTCGAAACCGATGCCGCTGTCCTTCACCGAGAAGACCCATTCTCCCCCCTCGAGGTTCGCGGAGACGTGTACCCTCGGAGGCTCCGAGCCCCTGAACTTTATCGAGTTGCCTATGAGGTTCTGGAACAGCTGAGAGAGGTTGGTCTCGTCAGCCATGACCGACGGAAGGGTGTCGCTCGTGATGACCGCGCCGGATTCCTCGATCGGGAACGCGAGGTTGGCCCGCGCCCTGCCCAGCGCCACGTTCACGTCGGTAGGCTTCATCTCCTCTCCACCCGTCCCGACCCGCGACAGGGCCAACAAGTCGCTGATAAGCGTCTGCATCCGTTCGGCCCCGTCCACCGCGTACCCTATGAACTCGTCGGCGTCGTCGTCGAGGCGCCCCCGGTACCGGTCTGCGAGCAGCTGAACGTAGCTCGAGATCATGCGCAGCGGCTCCTGGAGGTCGTGTGAGGCCACGTAGGCGAACTGCTGCAGCTCGGCGTTCGAACGCTCGAGCTCGGCCATCGCCTCGTGCAGCTCGGCGGTGCGCTCGGTTACCAGCTCCTCCAGGACCTCCCGGCGCAGGCGGAGCTCGACCTCGGCCCGGTAGCGCCCGAGTGCTTCCATGAAGGCAGCCCCCAGGGCATCGAGGTCCTGGACGTCCTCTTCCTCGAAGCCGCCCTCCTTGTTGGCGAGCGCGATGACGCCGACAGCCCGGTCCTCCCACCTGAGCGGGACTCCCAGGAACGACCTGATCGGCGGGTGTCCCACCGGGGTGCCGGTGGTGTCGGGGTCGGACGCGGGGTCGTTCACCAGCTGTGGCTTGCCTTCCTTGATGACCCTCCCCCAGAAGCTGGTGAGCTCCATGTCGTTTATCATCCGGACGGCCTGGGTCTCCGGCATCATGCATTCCGCCCAGCCGGGCTCGCTCAGGGACTTGGTGTCGAGCAGCCCTTTCTCGTTGACCATCCCCAGGAACCCGAACCTGGCCCCCGAGATGCGCTCCGCCACCGACAAGCATGCGCGGGCGATATCCTCCTCGTCCTCGGTGGTGAGGCCGGTCCTGAACACGAGGTTGAACCCCTCGAGTATCTCTCCCTTGCTCTTGACGCGCTCGGTCATCCGGTTGAACGAGGCGGCGGCCTCTGCTATCTCGTTCCTGCCGCGCACCTCTATTGGGGTCTCGAGGTCCCCCTCGGCCACTCTCCTGGTCCCCTCCCCGATGGCGTCCATTCCCTTCAGGACCCAGACGCTCACCACAACGGTGTCCGCGACGACGAGGAGAGCGAGCAGCGCCACCAGGACCGTCGGGAGGATGACACCGAGCCTTATCGCGCTTGAGAGCTCCTGCCTGCTTTCGTTTGTGAGCTGCGCGCTGAAGTCGGCGACCTCCTGGGCTTTCGCGGTCAGGTCCCCGACTATCTGGTCCTCGACGCGCTGGGAGGCGATGGCATCTATCGCGCCTGACTGCAGGGCCTGCCAGTTGGCCTCGAGCCTGTCGAAGCCTTCGCCTACCGCGGGCTGATAACCCAGCAGCAGGCCTATCTTCGCCACGTGGTCGCCTCCGGCGAATTCGCGGTCGGCATCCTTCAGCAGGCTTATCACCCGCTCGTGTACGGCGTGCCACTGCCTCGCCGTCCTCTCGTTGTGCAGCAGCAGCCAGTCGGACCTGAGGGCTATCCGCTCGAAAGCCGCCTCCGAGAGCTCCGAGGCGGTCTCCAGCCTCCGGGACGCCCCGCTCGCGCGGGAAAGGACGAGTGTACTAGCGGTTATTACGACCGCCGCCACCACTATCGTCGCGGCCATCGCAAGTATGAGAAGGGTCCTTATCTTCAGCGCATCCTCCCTAGTGTGCCACCTCGACAGCTTCGGGATCGGCCCTTTGTAGGCCGGTGAAATCTATTCTCTCCAGGTAGTCCGGCGCGGGAGTCCCGCCCGCGAAGCCGCTCTCGACGTACCAGGTGGCCTCGAGGTCGAGCTGGAGCATCAGGCAGTTGGTGAGTGATATCTCATAGAAGTTGTTCGGCCATGCGTAATCAAGGTACGGCATGCTGAGCCCGTATGCCATGGAGACTGCGCGCCTGGCGTCGCGCGGGTTCTTCCTGATGAAATCCACCGCGTCGACGAGCGAGCGCATCAGCCGCTCGGACATGCCGGGCGCCCGCTTCAAGACCTCCTCGGTGGAAATGGCGGTGAAGTGGAAATGCTGGTCGCCGAGGGCCGACCAGGTCACCGCCTCCTCTCCGAGCATCTCCTTGAGCTGGTAGGCCACCGGGTCCCAGATGACGACCGCTTCTACGGTGCCCGCGGCGAGCGCCCGGCTCATCTCCTCCGGGGCGAGGTCGACCACTGTGACGTCGCCAATGGTGAGGCCCTCCCTCTTGAGGCTGCTTCCCAGAGCGTACGCGCCGAGCGTTCCGGGGGAGACGCCCACCCGGCGGCCCTTGAGGCCGGCGGCGGTCGATATCCCGCTGCTCGTGGTGGTGATAAGCCATATGGTCTTTACCCTGTCAATCGACGCGAGCAGGCGGAGGGAAGGCTCGCTGAAGCTGGCGCTCGCGAAGACGTAGTCCGCCGCGGTGGCGACGTCCGCGTCCCCCGCCAGCAGGGTCTGAACCGCCGCGGCGCCGGTCTGGCTCTCGACCTGGGTCACGTCAAGGCCGTTGGACTGGAAATAACCTTCGGCCTCGGCGACGGCGATCGGAGCGGACATCTCACCCGGGTATATCGCTATTCGCACTTTCATCGCGGGAGTTGGAGCCCCGCATCCCGCCGCGCCCAGCGCGACCGACGCACTGAGCGCCACGACAAGTACCAGTGCCGTTAAAGCCGGTCCCAAGTGTCTCTTTGAGCTACGCATTTCACTGCCGCCGGTGAATGGACACACTGCCGCTCGCCTGTCCGCTCTCAGATCCCCTGCCAGGCTGTATTCATTGTAGCATTACCGGTCACCCTCACATGATAGGGAGACCTCCTAATAATCCCTGCCGCTCCGGCACGCATTTCCAGTGGGATTTTGAGTAAGATTAGTCTTTGAGCGTTGTGACGTCCGGACCTGGAGGGCGGCGGTGCAGGCATTCAGTGACAAATGGATACGTTACTTCGAGAGGCCCGGGCCGGCCAATACGCGGGATACCCTCGAATGCTGCAGGCGGAGAGCCGTCGAGCTGGGCCTCCGAACCGTTGTGATTGCGAGCCTCAGGGGGGAGAGCGCGCTGCTCGCTCTCGAGGTGCTCGCGGGGACGGGGTTCGAGGTCGTAGCGGTAACCATCCCTCCCGGCGCATTCTGGACCGTGGGCTCTATGCACAACGACATCTGGGACGACATCCCCGAGCTGAGGGCGCAGAGGGAGGCGTGGGAGAGCGAAGGCCTCGGGCGGGTGCGGATGGACATGGACGAGGATACGGAGGCCCGTCTGACCGCCATGGGGGTGAAGGTGGTCCGGGGTACGATACCGTTCTACGCCATTGGGACCTCGCTCGCCGCCCGCTTCGGGGGCTTGAACTTCGAGCAGTACTTCACCGAGGCCCTGCGGCTGTTCTCGGGTGGTACGATAGTGTGCGTCGAGGCCGCGCTGATGGCCGCGGATGCCGGCGCGGTCTCCATTGAAGACGAGGTGGTCGCGGCCGCCGGCACTTCGATGGGGCTCGACACCGCAATGGTCGTCAGGCCCTCGACCAGCCTGACCTTCCTCGAGCCCGGCTCCGGCCTCGAGATTCGGGAAGTCGTAGCGATGCCGCGTGCAAAACCGAAATACTCTCCCGGGGGAATGGGAGAGGAATACCGATAGCCCAGCTGAGGCAGAGGGCGAATGGAACGATGCTGATAAACACGGAAAGCGTGGAGATAACGTGCTCGCAGGACCACCCCGGCGACGAGGACTGGCTGGCGAAGGCGCGCGTGCCTGAGGACCTAACTCCAATCATGCCGTACGTCAACGCAGTCGTGAAGCGCACTGACTACTACACCGACGTGCCGGCGATAATCTGGATGCACGGAGACCGCAGAGTCGCGGTGCGTCCTCACGAGATAGCCGTGAGCCACGTCGGCGATACTGAGGAGGCCGCGGTCGAGGTCCGCAAGGTCGTCGACTGGCTCAACGACCTCTGGGAACGGCGGGACGCAGTGACCCCCATGGCGGAGCCGAAGTCCCTGCCTCCGCTTATGAGCGTCCTGAGGCTTCTGCCGATGAACAACTGCGGGGAATGCGCCCTGCCTACGTGCACCGCTTTCGCGGTCAACCTCATCGAGGGCGACAGGCGCATCGAGGACTGCCCGGCGCTCACGTCGGAAGAGGGCCGGGAGAGAGCGCGGGCGCTCGAGGACATGGGCCTCACCTGAGAGGCCCGGGAAAGGACCGAAATGACCGGACTGAACGAACGGCGCTTCTTCTGCTCCTGGAGCGGAGGCAAGGATGCTTGCCTCGCGCTCTACCGCGCGGTGCAGGCTGGCGGGAAGCCGGCCGCGCTCCTCACGACGCTGAACGAGGACGGCCTGAGCTCGCGAGGCCATGGCATAGAGCCGGGCTTGTTGCGGGCCCAGGCTGAGAGCCTCGGGATCGAGCTGGTCACCAGGCCCACGAGCTGGGAAGGCTACCGGGAAGAGTTCCTGGCCGCTGCGCGGACGCTGGCCGGCGGAGGGGTCGGGATCGGCGTTTTCGGAGATATAGACCTCCAGGTGCACCGTGACTGGATCGAAGACGTCACGTCCGACGCGGGGGTGGAGCCGTTCTTCCCGCTGTGGAAGTGCGAACGCTCCGAGCTGGTCGGCCAGTTCATCGATGCAGGTTTCAAGGCCACCGTCATCTCTGTGAAGGAAGAGGTGCTGCCGGCCGGGCTCCTGGGGGAGGAGCTCACCGCCGAGACGCTCGCTGCGATAGAGAAAGCGGGGGCGGACCTCTGCGGTGAGGACGGCGAGTACCATACCATTGTGACCGACGGACCTCTGTTCATGACGCCGCTCGAGCTGGTGACCGGCGGCACGTCCGAGCGCGACGGCTACACGGTACTCGATATCCGGGGCAAGGCATGAGAGTCTATCTCGGCGACCTGGAAGGAGTGCGCATGAGAACAGTGAGCCTGACGGCGGTTGCCCTGCTGGTTGCGGTCGCCTTGACCTCCGGCGCGGGCTGCGGGACATCGACAGGTGGGGGCGGGCGCCTGGAAGGGACCCGCTGGGCGCTCGAGTCCTACGACTCCGGTGGCCGGGCGGTGGGAGTGCCCTCCGGGTCCGAGGTAGACGCCACCTTCGAGAACGGGCGGGTGAGCGGGTCTTCTGGGGTCAACACCTACAGCGGGGAATACGTCCTCTCCGGGAGCCGGCTCACCATAAGCAAGCTGGCGTCCACCCTGATGGCCGGGCCTCAGGAGCTCATGGACCTGGAGCAGGCGTACCTGGGTCTCCTGGAGCAGACTGCTTCATACACCGCGGAGGATGGCGGGCTTACCCTGTTCGGCAAGAACGGCGACGTGCTGCTCGAGTACTCAAAAGGCAAAGCCGCCTCCCTCACGGGCGGCACGTGGAACGTCATAAGCTACTATAACGGCCGCGATGCGTTGACCAGCGTAATAAACGGCACCGCGCTCACCTCCGTCTTTGGAAAGGACGGCGCCGTCACCGGCTCGGGAGGCGTGAACACCTACCGCGCGTCGTACAGCACGAGCGGGAAGAAGATCACCATCGGCACGCCGACGACGACCCTTATGGCAGCGACCGACCCGGCCGTCTCGCAGCAGGAGACCGAGTTCCTTGCCGCCCTCGAGCTGGCGGTCGAATTCGAGGTAACGGGAAGCTCACTCAAGCTGTTGCGCGAAGGCGGAACGATCGCGGTCACATACGAGCTCGCAGAGTAGCGCAGCACCGATTCACCTTGAAAACCACCTGCGGATAGTACTATGATACCCGCGGGTCAAAACAACGGTCTGATGTGGGCGGACCCGGCCCCGAGCTCAAGGAGGCAGAGATGGCATGTGAATGCGCCGAGTGCACCGAACACGGAGGGCCGAACCCGATAATAATGACGTTCCGGGTCATGGTCATCGTGGCCCAGATGGTCCTGGGAGCCTACGGGATGCTCAAGGAACGCTCGTATAAAGCCCTCTGGGCGTGGCTGGGTGCGCTCGCCCTGTTCTGGACAATACCGCGCTATCTCATCTGCGCCCGGTGCCCCGGGTACGGGCAGAAATGCTACAGCCTGTACCTGGGCAAGATAACCTCGATGTATATGCTGAAGGTGGAGGGACACGAGCAGGAGCACCCTTCGAGCCTGGCGATCGGGCTGGAAGTGCTCTCACTCGCAACCATCAGCAACGCCCCGGCTATCGGGCTGCGCGGGGACAAGAAGCTCCTGCGGCTCTACATGCTCCTGTCGACGATAACCCTCTGGAGCCAGTTCCTCCACGCCTGCAGGCACTGCGCCACATACGGCGAGGGCTGGAAGAAGGACTGCCCGTCAGCCCAGACCTACCGCAGGCTGTTCGGGTAAGCAGGTCAGGCTTTAACGCTTGTGCCGGATGAGTTGAAAACGCAACAAAATGACCTGACCCCGATTTTGCGTTCTGTGCTAGGATTCAGCTACCTTTGAGGCAATCCAGGGAGGCGCGGGTGCAGGTAGTGTTCCATCCATTTCTGCTGGCGGTCGCGCCCGTCCTCTTTCTTTACGCGTTCAATATAGACCAGGTCGTCTTCGGGGATGCGCTCTGGCCGCTGCTGGTGAGCCTCGCGGTAGCGTCCGCCCTCTTCTTCGCGCTTTCGGCCCTGCTGAAGAACAAGAAAGAGGCGGGACTCCTGGTCTCGCTGGGCCTTATCCTGTTCTTCTCCTACGGGCACCTGATGAGCGTCCTGCGCGAACTCGGCCTGACCGACGGCCCGTGGCTCTGGCTCCCCGTGTTCGCGGCCGCCTTCGCCGCCGGGGCGTTCCTCGTCGTCAGGTACCGGGACAGGCTCACGACGCCCACCTACCTGCTCAACGTGGTAGCGATAGTGCTCGTAGGCCTCTCGCTCTTCAACATTGTCAGCCACGAGCTGCGCTCGAAACCGGAGGTGCCGCAGCCGGACATCGTGGTAAAGGAGGGAAAGAAGCCCGCCGGGGTGACGGAGCCACCGGATATCTACTACATCATCCTCGACGCTTACGGCTCTCAGAGCACGCTGGAGGAGGCTTACGGCTTCGATAACAGCGAGTTCCTCGGGTTTCTCCAGGAGAAGGGATTCTACGTCCCCGAGGACTCGAGGAGCAACTACTTCGAGACGTTCCTGTCGCTCTCCTCAGCGCTCAACATGGAGTACCTGGGCTTCCTGGAGAAGGACCCGGGCCCGGACTCGAACGACCGCTCGATCCCCTACCAGATGCTGCAGGACAACGCCGTCGCGCGCTTCCTGAAGTCGAGCGGCTACGAGTATGTCTTCTTCGCCTCCGGCTGGTCCGGGACGTCCCACAGCCGGGCCGCCGACCGCGTTGTAGCCGAGCACCACCTCTTTGACAACGAGTTCTGGAACGCGCTTGTCAGGACCACCGCCCTTCGGCCGCTCGCGCGCAACTGGCTGTTCACAAGGGCGGCGGTGAACGCCACTTTCGAGCGGATACCGGAGGCGGTCGGCAGGTCGGACGGGCCGGCGTTCGTCTTCGCGCACATCGTCCCGCCGCACCACCCGTTCAGGTTCGCCGCGGACGGCGGCTTGCCGGAGCCGGCGGGATCTGGCGTCGAGGCCAGGAAAGCCGCCTACGTAGAGCAGGTCCAGTACGTGAACGGCAAGATAGAGGAACTGGTAGACGATCTGCTGTCCCGGGAGGGCCCGCGGCCGGTCATCATCATCCAGGGAGACCACGGTCCGAGCTACGCGGGGAACCCGGCCAGCCGAGAGGCGTCTCCCGGCAAGAGGGAGCCGGTGGACGAATACGTCCAGGAGCGCTCCGGCATCCTCAACGCATACTACCTGCCGGCGCCGGACGGCGGAACCGTCTCTCTCTACGAGGGAATCTCACCGGTCAACAGCTTCCGAGAGGTGTTCGACCTGTACCTGGGGACGGGCATGGAGAGGCTTCCAGACCGCATCTACTACTCCACCTACAGCCGCCCGTTCGACTTCCGCGACGTCACCGACACGGTGAAGGACGCCGACTGAGCTCCGGCTCAACGTGAAACAGCCACGAATGCATACTCTGCAGAGTGCCCAAGACCCGGCACGCGTTCAATCAACGCTTTGAGTTCCGTTACGGCCCGTCATGGTACGGCGCGGTCAAGGGGGCGGTGGCCGGTTTACTCAATGCGTTGAGTAATCCCCGCCGGGGGCAGGCCGGCAAACCCGGGACAGGCGGTGTCGGACATTTGCATAACAAAACCAACAACAGTTGACCGATGAATCATCCTCAACGGAAACAGCCTCTTCGAGGCTCTCGAAGTCGGCTCAGCCGTTATTCATGTTGCTTGTGTTGCTTTCTGGTAAGAGAAATGCTTTTTGTGACGCAAACGCCCGACACCATCGATCGTCCGACTCCCCCCACAAACCTTGTTTAAAGGAATGCATTCCACGGGGCGCCTCCCGAGCCCCTGACGGACTGCTGGTGATTTTCTCGTTCGCGTGGCCTATGCGTGGCTTCAGACATCTCACTGACGAGACGGGAGAGGGGCTCGAGGCTGCCATCCGTTTCGGCGACAGCTTTCATGAGGGCACTGCCGACGATGACGCCGTCGGCCATCGCCGCGGCCTCGCGGCACTGCTCCGGCGTCGAGATGCCGACCCCCACCGCGATGGGGCATGAGGCATGCTCGCGGACGCGGGCCAGGAACCCGGGCAGCCCGGGCGGCAGCGATTCTCGCGCGCCCGTGGTGCCGAGCTGCGAGACGCAGTAGAGGAACCCTGTGGTCGCCGCGGCCGCCGCCCCGAGCCTCTGGGGGCTCGTCGTCGGCGCGCAGAACGCGACGGTCGCGAGCCCCGCGGAATCACAGGCCGCCTTGAGGGGGCCCATCTCTTCGACCGGCAGGTCCGGGACCACGAGCCCGTCGGCGCCCGCCGAATGGGCGCGGTGGGCAAAGCGCTCGAGCCCGTAGCGGAAGACCGGGTTGTAGTAGGTCATGATAAGGAGGGGGCGCGCGGTCCCGCCCCGGACCTCACGGAGGAGGTCCAGTACCGAATCGACCGTCGCGCCGGCCGAGAGCGCCGCGACGCTTGTCTTCTGTATCACCGGGCCGTCCATCACCGGGTCAGAGAACGGCACGCCTATCTCGACGGCGTCCGCTCCCGCCGCGAGCATTGCACGGACCACCTCCGCGCTCCGCTTCCGGTCGGGGTAGCATCCCGTGGCGTACGTTATGAGTGCGGCCCCTGACGGTGCGGCCACCTGGAACATCTCCCTCAGTGCTTCTGCGCTCACATGTGCTCCTTCATGGTCTCAAGGTCTTTGTCCCCCCGTCCGGAGAGGCAGACGACAATTGACTGCCCAGGGCGCATCCCCGGCGCGGCGCGCATGGCGTAGGCCACTGCATGGGCGCTCTCGAGTGCCGGCAGGATGCCCTCAGTCCTCGCGAGGAAGCGCGCCGCCTCGAGAGCTTCGCCGTCGCTCGCGCTCGTGTAGGTCGCAAGCCCTTCCTCCTTCATGCGGGCGTGCTCAGGCCCGACACCCGGGTAGTCGAGGCCGGCCGAGACCGAGTGGGTATCCGCCACCTGTCCATCGCCGTCCTGCAGCAGGTAGCTCATGGCGCCGTGCAGGACGCCGACCTCGCCCAGGCCCAGTGTCGCGCCGTGCTCGCCGGGCGCCGCGCCCCGACCCCCTGCCTCCACCCCCATGAGCAAGGGGCCCTCCCCGACGAACGGCGCGAACATCCCCATGGCGTTGCTGCCGCCCCCGACGCAGGCCACAAGCACGTCCGGCATCTTCCCCTCGGCCGCCAGGAACTGTTCGAGCATCTCCGTCCCTATCACTGACTGGAACTCGGCAACCATCCCCGGGAACGGGTGGGGCCCGACCACCGAGCCGATGCAGTAGTGGGTCCCGGACACGTTCTCGACCCAGTCGCGCAGGGCCTCGTTTATCGCGTCTTTCAGTGTGCGGGAGCCGCTCCCGACCGGCCTGACCTCCGCGCCAAGGAGCTCCATCCTGGAGACGTTGGGCGCCTGGCGCTCTATGTCGACCTCCCCCATGTAGACCACGCACTCCTGGGAGAAGAGCGCGGCGGCGGTCGCGCAGGCGACGCCGTGCTGCCCGGCGCCCGTTTCCGCTATCACCCTGGGCTTACCCATCCGGCGCGCGAGCAGGCACTGCCCCAGGGTGTTGTTGAGCTTGTGCGAGCCGGTGTGGCAGAGGTCCTCCCGCTTGAGGTAGACCGTCGCGCCGCCAAGAAGGCGGGTCATGTTGTCCGCCCTGTAGAGGGGGGTTGGACGGCCGGCGTACTCGCGCCTCAGGCGAGAGGACTCCGCTGTGAAAGCCCCGTCCCGCTTCGCCTCGAGGAACGCCTCCTCGAGCTCGAGCAGCGCCGCCATCAGCGGTTCGGGAACGAACCTGCCTCCGAACCTGCCGTAGTATCCTTTCTTTGCGTCGATCATCTGCATGCCTCCATGCCGGCGTTCCTCGCCTCTTCCACGAACCTCCGCATGAGCGCGTGGTCCTTCTTCCGGGGAGCGCGCTCCACCCCGCTTGCGACGTCCACCCCGAACGGCTGCGCGAGCCTGACCGCTTCAGCGACGTTCTCCGGGGCCAGGCCTCCAGCGATGAGTGTGCGCCTCGCGGCCGCGAATGGCCTGGCGGCTCTCCAGTCAAAACCGTCTCCGGGCCCGGCCCGCCGCCCGGTCTTGGGGGCTTCCAGCAAGACGAGGGAACACCCATGGCCCGTCACGGCGCCGACCGCGGGTACGTCCTCAAGCCTGACGGTCCTTATCACCATCCCGCCGAGCGCCGAGCAGTACTCCGGGCTCTCGCTGCCGTGGAGCTGGACCATGTCCAGCCCGCAGCGCTCGACCACATCGAGTACATCCTCTAGCGGGCTGTCGGCGAACACGCCCACCTTCGTCACCCCGCGGGGCACTGACCCGGCGATGCGGCGCGCGCACTCCGGCGTCACCCTCCTCGGGCTCTCCGCGAAGATGAAACCGACCGCGTCCGCCCCCAGCTCAGCAGCGCAAAGGGCGTCCTCGAGCCTGGTGATGCCGCAGATCTTCACCCACATCCCTGGTCGGCCCCCTCAGTTTCCGCGAGCGTGCCGGCGGCTGCCGCGACCAGCTCGCGCAGCCTGTCTCCCGGACTCGCGGCTCTCATGAGTTCCTCCCCTATGAGGAGCGCGTCCACGCCCATCTCCGACAGCTCCCTGACTCTCTCGACGGTCCTTATTCCGCTCTCGCTCACAACCGTCACACCGTCCGGGATGAGTCGCAGGAGCCTCTCCGTGGTCGAGGGGTCCACCTCCAGTGTGCGGAGGTCACGGTTGTTGATGCCTACGATCTCCGCCCCCGCTTCCAGGGCTCGTGCGATACCCGCCGCCGTGTGTGCCTCCACCAGCGCGTCGACGCCCAGCTCGAGGCTCTGCGTCACGAGGGTCTCGAGCACCGAATCCTCCAGGGCTTCCGCTATGAGAAGCACCGCCGAGGCGCCATACGCGGCCGCTTCCAGGACCTGGTACGGCAGGCTGACGAAGTCCTTGCGGAGCAGGGGCAGGCCGCAGGCCGCCCCCGCCAGGGCGAGGTCGTAGATGCTTCCGCCGAACCTGTACTCGCAAGTGAGCACCGACACAGCCGCGGCCCCCGCTTCCTGGTATGCCGTGGCGTGCCTGCCGACGTCGGCGCCGGCCGCTATCGGGCCCGCCGAGGGCGACATCTTCTTCACCTCCGCGATGATACGGGCGCCCCCGCCCCTCGTCACAGCCTGCTTGAAACCGGGCGCGGGCCCGAGCCACCCGAGGCGCCGCTCGAGGTAATCCGCGCCGATGAGCTCCATCCTGTCCCGTGCCGCGTGCCTCGAGGACGCCATCGCCTCGTCAATGAACATCAGTTGCCTCCACGTTGTCTACTGCCGACGGGAGGTCGGAGCTACAGTAGTCGATGAGCCTCTCGAGGACCCGGGCCGCCTCCCCGGTCTCCACGGCGCGGCCGGCCATCTCCACGGCCTCGGCGAGCGAGCCCGCCGCGCCGGACGCGAGCACTGCGAACGACGCGTTGGCAACCGCCACGTCCCTTCTCGGGCCGGCGCGCCCCTCGAGCACCTCCAGCGTTATCTCGGCGTTGCGCCGGGCGTCCCCTCCCTCGAGCTCGCCCTCCGTGCACCGCTCGAACCCAAGGTCCTCGGGCGCGAGGACGTATTCCAGCAGGCTTCCCGACCTTACCTCGCAGACGCTCGTCTCCTCCACCAGCGTGAATTCGTCCATGCCGTCCAGGCCGTGGAGCACGAAAGCGCTGCGGCGCCCCAGCTGGCTCAAGGTGCTGCCCACCGTCCTCACGAGTTCGGGCCTGTTCACCCCAACGACCTGGGAGGTCGCTCCCGCCGGGTTGACCAGGGGCCCGAGCACGTTGAATATCGTCGGGATGCCCAGGGCCTTCCGGGGCCCCGCTACCCTGCGCATGGCCGGGTGGAACACCGGCGCGAACATGAACCCGATGCCGACCTTCTCTATGCACGCCCGCACCTGCTCCGGCTCCATCTCGACCCGCACCCCGAGCGCCTCGAGCACATCGGCGCTGCCGCACCGGGAAGACACTCCCCTGTTGCCGTGCTTGGCGACCGGCACCCCGCATGCGGCTGTGATGAACGCCGCGGTCGTCGATATGTTGAAGGTGCCCTTCCCGTCCCCGCCGGTGCCGCACGTGTCGACGAGCCTGTCCACCCGGGGGGTGATGGAGACCTCCACCTCGCGCATGCCCTCGACGAAACCGGCTATCTCGCCCGCCGACTCGCCCCGGGCCTTCAGGGCTACCAGCAGCCCCCCGATGACCGAGTCCGGCACGTCCCCCGAGAGTATCTCGACAGCCGCGCGCCGCGACTCGTCACGGTCGAGGTTCCTGCCCGAGACGAGCTTCTCGATAGCTTCGGTCAACATATAGTCCCCCTTCCGTTCGCTCCACTCATCGCCAGGAAGTTGCCGAGGAGCTCGAGCCCGCCGTCGGTCAGGATGGACTCCGGGTGGAACTGTACGCCCTCGACCGGATGCTCCCTGTGACGCAGGCCCATCACTAGACCGTCCTCGCTGTAGCACGTGACCTCGAGGCACTCCGGCACGCTCTCCCGGTCTACGACCAGCGAGTGGTACCGGGTCGCTACGAGGGGGCTTTCGAGCCCCGCGAAGATGGTGCGCCCGTCGTGCGACACACGCGACGTTTTCCCGTGCACCGGCGCCGGGCCGCGGACTACCCGCCCTCCCATGACGTGCCCGATCACCTGGTGGCCCAGGCACACCCCGAGGACGGGCACCACTCCCGCGAACGCGCGCACCGCGTCGCAGGATACGCCGGCGTCCTTCGGCCCCCCCGGGCCGGGTGATATGACCAGGTGCGTGGGGCAGAGCGCCCGGATGCCCTCGACGTCTATCTCGTCGTTCCTGCAGACGCGCACCTCGCTGCCCAGCTGCATCAGGTACTGCGACAGGTTGTAGGTGAACGAGTCGTAGTTATCTATCAGTACCGCCAGGGGTTCTCCCATGCGCCCTCCTCTCGTCGGAACGGGCCGCCTCCGCCAGTCGTATCGCCCGCGTCAGCGCCCCGGCTTTGCTCTCCGTCTCGCGCCTCTCTCCCGCCGGGTCGGAATCGGCGACGACTCCGGCCCCGGCCTGGACGCTGGCCACTCCGTCCTGAACGGTGACGGTCCTTATCGCTATGCAGGTATCCATGTCGCCGGAGTAGCTCACGTAGCCGACCGCGCCGGCGTAAGGGCCCCGCGCGTCCGGCTCGAGCTCGTCGATTATCTGCGCGGCCCGCACCTTGGGCGCCCCGACCACGGTGCCGGCCGGGAACGTCGCCTTGAGAAGCTCGTAGTTTCCGCGCCCCTCCTCCAGCCGCCCCTCTACCTCGCTCACCATGTGCATGACGTGCGAGAACCGCTCCACCTCCATCATCCTGGTCACCCTCACCGTCCCGGGAACAGATACCCGCCCCAGGTCGTTCCGCGCGAGGTCGACCAGCATCACGTGCTCGGCCCTCTCCTTGGCGTCCGCCTTCAGCTCCGCTTCGAGCCGCGAGTCTTCCACCCGGTCTGAGCCGCGCGGCCTGGTGCCGGCTATCGGCCTGACCGTCGCGGTCCCTCCCCGACGCGTGACCATCGGCTCCGGGCTGGACCCGACGAGCGTGAGCCCAGGGAGCTCCAGGTAGAACATGTAAGGCGAGGGGTTCCCGGCGCGCAGGTGCCGGTACACGGAGAGCGGGTCGGCGTCGAACCCGGCAGAGAACCTGCGGGAGACGACCACCTGGAACGCGTCCCCCGCCCTTATGTACTCGAGCGCGTCCGAGACCATCTCCTCGAACCGGCCGCCGGGCACGCTGCACTCGAACGTCTCCGCCGCCGAGGCGCCGGGGTCATCCTCCTCGAGCCGGATGCCCCCGCCGTCCGGCAGCGGGCGCGCGAGGCTCTCCGACATCTCGCGTATCGCCGCCCCCGCCCGCCGGTAGGCCACTGCCCTGTCCTCGGGCGAGCCCCCGGCGTCGGCCAGCGCGCAGAGCCTCATCCGCGAGCGCAGGTGGTCGAACATGACGAGCCGTTCCGGGAACATGAACGCCATGTCCGGTGCCGTCCCTCCCGGTGCCGTGAGCCTCACGCTCTCGACCAGCGGGAGGATACCGTATCCGAAGTACCCGACCGCCCCACCGGCGAACGGCATGTCCCCGGGGACAAGGGCCCTCGTCCCCTCCACCATGTCGAAGAACGCGCGCAGCGGGTACTCCCCGGGGGCCCGCGGCCCGGAGCCGGACCGCGGGCCGTCGAGACGGAGCTCCCCGCCGGCGAGTGAGACCAGCGTACCGGGCTCGAACCCGAGGAAGGAGTAACGCCCCAGGGTGCCCCCCTCCGCGCTCTCCAGCATGAAGCACGGACCCCCATCCCTGAGCTTCATGAACGCGGACACCGGCGTCTCCAGGTCGCTCGAGACCTCCGCCCAGACCATCGCCGCGTCGTACCCCTCCAGCGCCTCGAACTCCTCCCGCCCCGGCCTCAAACGCAAAATCGGGGTCAGGTCATTTTGTTGCAGAAATGCGTCGCGCCCGCTGTGACCGGCCATTTCCGGACCATCCATACTTCCTCCAAATAGCAAGACCGTGGCTTTGAGTGCCACGGTCGGTAAAAAAAAGCCGCGGCCCTCGATGAAGAGGGCCTGCGGTTTCTAACTATGTGCGCTCAGGCGCGGCCGCGGTGACCCTCTATCGAGGGCCCCACCAGAAGCTGTGAAGCTTTGCCTTGCCTGATATGTCCTTCATGGTCAACGGAGTATAGAGGCGGGCGGCCGCGTTGTCAAATCGAACGATGGGAATTGGACACATCCTCTTACGATTCAACAAGGTCAACAATAAGCCACAGCGGTTAGCTCTTCTTGTACGTCTTTTCGTCTCGCTGGCGGATGTACACGATGTAGATGACGTTGTCGCGGGGCGGGTAATAGACGATGCGCCAACTGCCCTTCCTGGCCCGTCGACAACCCTCCCAGGCACCTTTGAGCTTGCACGTCAGAGCCCGGTCGTAGGGATCGGCCTGAACAGCCTTGAGCAGCTCGATGATGAGGCCGCGGTCATTCTTACTGATGTTCTTTAATGCCTTGGCGGCAATATTGGAAAACTCTATGCGGTAGTCCTCAGAGGAGCGACTCACCGAAGACCTCTTCGACGGACTTGGTACGTCCTTTCTCAATGTCCTCTCGTCCTGCTTTGAGCATGCCATATGATTCGAGGTCGCTCATTTCCTCGACCGTGGCGATCAGCGATCGGTATTCTTCTATGCCCATGAGGACCGCCTTCGGTTTCCCTCTGCTATGGATGATGTAAGACTCACCCTCGGTTGAGCTCTTGCTCACAACCTCGGAGAGATTAGCCCTCACACTGGCCATATTGATCGCTTTCATTTCTTACCTCCCCATGCCGGGAGCCGGAAATCTATAGTACCTTATTTATCACATAATTATGTACTATAATATGTACAATTACAAGTGCTTATTGACAAGTGCTCTGCGGCTGCCCTTTCCCTTGCTGATCCGAGGTCGGTTTCTGGCAGGGTCGAGGTAATAAAACGGGCGCCTGCCTCGTCAAAGAAGGTGCATGCTGTCGTTCAGGCGGAATAGTATACAGATGAGCCGGCGTTGAAAGGAACGCGCCTTGAGGAAATGCAGCGAGTGCGGATTCCCGCTGAAGTTCGCCAGGTATTTCGACTGGCGGAGCGACGGGACCATCATCGGGACCCACAGGGTAAAGGGCCAGTCGCGTATCACGTTCCTCGAGTGCGGAGAGCTGGAGGGTCTCTTCAAGGACCTGTCGGTCGTGCTCGGAGTGAGCATCGACCATATCCTCATAGAGGCTGAGAAGAATATCGGCAAGGCGTTCTACGAGAGCACCCCGCTGCGGTACCTGAGGTTCGCGCCGCACAGCCCCCGGATGCGACCGGAATGGGTCTCGAAGGCCTCGGTCAGGATTGTGCGCAACGAAGTGGCCGGCCTTGGTTCGGGCGTCATCAGGGCTGAGAGCTACCACGCCGGGGAGTCGATGGTCATCAGGATCTCCAACCCGTGTTTCGTCGAGAGGACAGTCGGCAACACCGTCGGCATCTACGAATCGATCGAGCGCGTGCACGGTGTCGCATACGAGTACTCCATCGAGGGTGGCGACCTGGTCATCAGGATGCGGAACCCCAGCGGCCCGACCGAGACGCTCGCCGACACGCGCCTGGCGCTCGACCCGATAATGCCCGCGGAGGGGCCGGTGCGCTTCGACCGCTGCGCGGTCTGCGGAGTGCCGCGCGCCGCCTCGGACTGGTTCCAGTGGGACTTCAGCAGAGGTTCCATAACAAACCGTGTCACCGGGAAGCGGGAGGTCACCGGCGCCGCGCAGACGGTGAGCGCTATGCTCCGAGAGCTCGAGGCCGAGCTCGGGGAGGAAGTGCTGGGCCTCCTCTACGACTGCCAGAAGGAGATAACGCACCAGCGCCTGGCGCGCGACTACGGGGAGGCCGGCGCCGATTTCTGGGAGCGTTTCCTCTTCGAGGGGGCCGTGCGCGGGCTGGGGTACCCCGCAGACCACCGCATTGAGGACAACTCGGTGACGGTGCGCATCATCAACGCCTACCAGCACACTCTCTACGCCGCGAAGGTCGCAGCGGCGTTCGAGTTCTCGACCGGCACGCAGTCATCTATCGAATGGGAGACAAGACGCCCCTACATGGCGGCGTTCACCGTATCGGCCGAGTGTTAGCACAATCACTGGGGCTGGTAGGCGGCGGCGCCGATGGTGTCGGTGCCTGCGCCCCGGCCGTCCCAGTACATCGACCTCTCCGCCGTCACGCTCTTACCCGGAGTAACGCAAGTGACCGCGATGGCCGCCCGTCCCGTGATGCCGCCGTGCTCGAAGAGTCCGAACGTCCGCCTGGCTCCTGCCGGCACCGACTCGACGTGATGTAGGTTGCCGTCACCGGTCGGGGTGAGGTAGGAGATCATGACCTGCACCGGGACGTCGTTGGGGTTCGCGACCACGGTCCAGGTCTCGTATCCTCCTCCAGCCTGACCGTCCGGGAAGTAGAAGGTGCTGTGCGGAGAGCTCATCCCTATCGAGCCGTGACACGCTTCGCCCAGCGGGGTACCCTCCCCCCAGAACATCGAGCGCTCGGCCACCAGGGGGCGGCTCCCGCTGACACGCGTAGAGAAGTCGGTGCTCGAAAGCCCGGGGACGTCGTTCGCCCTTATGGTCTTTCTGGACCTCGCGGGCATCTCGAACGGCTGCTGGGCAAGCGTCCCTCCCGGCGTCATGTAGTTCACGGTTACCGTGTTGGGTTCGCTGTTCGGGTTCTGTATCACCACGTAGGTCGTGAAGCCCCATGCAGTAGTGCCTTCAGCGAGATAGAAGTCCGACCCCGGTGCCGCAGCGCCGATCGACTCCTGCCCCTCCCTGCGCTCGTTCCTGTACATCGTACGCTCGGCCACCACCGGTCTGTCTGAGCTCACCTGGACCGAAGCGTCGCCTCTGCCGATGTCCGCCTCCATGCCGAAGGTCGAGCGCGAGCGGGCGGGCACCGTCTTCCGCACGCTCAACGGACCAGAGCCCTCCACCATGTACGTCAGCACGACGGAGGCCGCGGAGGAGTCAGGATTCTGCACGCAGGTCCACGTCTCGAACCCCCAGGCGCTCGAGCCGTCCGCCAGGTACCAGGTGCCGGACGGCGCCGTCGCGCCGACCGAGCAGTGGCCCTCTGGGGCGGGGGCGCCGGGACCGGTCCAGGACATGGTCCTGTCGACAGCGACAGCCTGGCCGCCCGGACAGGTCACCCTCGTGGAGAAATCGGCCTGGCCTATCGAGCCGAGTATGTAGTCGCTGCCCAGGGTGGTCTGGGAGGAAGCCGGCAGCGTGACGCGGCGTGTCCTGTTCGCTCCCCCGACGGGCATGAACGTGACATTCGCGGCCACCCGTTCCGTGTTCGGGTTCAATATCGTGATGTAAGTACTGAAGCCCCAGGCTGTGCTCCCCTCGGCCAGGTACCAGGTCGAGTTGACGCTGCTCACGGTGAAGGCGCCCGCTCGGGTCGCCGACTTACCGTCCGGGTTCTGCACGAAGAGGTCCCATGCCCCGGGCGCCGCGCCCGCGAGGTCGAACCCGCACCTTAGACTCGTGTCTGACTCGACCAGTACGCCGGTGGCGACCAGGTCCGCCTGCCCGGGCTTCCGCAGCTTCACGACTGTCGAGCCGAAAGTCTCGAAACCGGTGCCGGCCACCTGTGCGCTCGCCGCCGTCCCCTGCCTGGCGCTGGACGGGGAGACAGATGTGATGGTCGGGGGAGGATAATCAACCGTGTAGTCCCTGGAATCGGAGGTGCCGAACGGCGTGGTAACCGTGACCGGCACGGGGCCGGGCATGTTGACCGGCGCCACGCATTGTATTTCGGCACCGGTCCACGACAGGTACTCGGCGACCTGCTGCGAGCCGAACGAGACGTAGGATGCGCCGCCGTCCGGGCCGAAGTAGTTGCCCGCCAGCGTCACGGTCTCGCCCACCGGCCCGGTCGAGGGAGATATCGAGTCCAGGGCCGGGCCGCCCATGTAGCCGAGCGCGTCCCGCATGGTCATCACCGGGACGCCCGAGTTCTCGATCTCGGCAAGCTGGGCGTCGAAGTTCGCCGGCGTCACGCTGTAGGCGGCGCCCCCCTCGTCGACCTGGTGATAGACGATTACCAGCCACTCGCCGTTCGCCTGCGCGTCCGCGACCCATCCCGCCACCTCGGCGGTGGTCGTGGTCACCTCGATGTTCTGAACCTCGAGGAGGTAATCATCGGCTATCGGCCAGCCGTTATACCCGGGGTCGACCGTCCTGTGGTACTGGTAGTACTGCTCTATCGCCGCGATGGTCGTGTCGTTGTAGATGCCGTACGGCGAGGCGAACCCGGGAACGCCGGACTGGAACCCCTCGAGGAAAGCCTTCGACGCGGTGAGCTCCACCTCGAGCTGCTCGGGCGTGAGGGTAGTGAGGTCGGCGTGCGTTACGGAGTGCGAGCCCAGCTCGTGGCCGCCCGCCACGAGGTCCGCGAGGTCCTGGGATGTCATGCGGTCCGGCTGGTCGACGGCCCCGGTGAGGATGAACTGGGTCGACTTCATGCCGTGCGCGTCCATTATCGGGACGCCGTTGGTGACGATCGACTTCCACGCGTCGTCGAACGAGAGGGAGACGAGCGCCTGCGGGCCCGCCGCGGACGCCGTCCGCGCTGCGCCGGAGGTCCACCCTCCCATCAGCATCGCCGCAAGGACAAGGCACGCCGCTGCCGGGGCAACCGTTCTCCGCACCCCCGAAATCAAACCTTCCATAATCCTCCCGGGCCTCCTGACCGGCGGAACATGCTTTGTCAAACTTCTCATGCAGGGTCAGCGGCTCCAATGATGAACGTCAAGAGACACGACCCCGCTTAGTTGTATTATTTGACACTGACCGCGTTAAGCCTACGAGGAGGGTACCGGCATCGCCACACAGAGTATCGACAGGCCGCGGGGCTGCGGTGGCATCATCCACGCGCTGACAGCCGTCGCCCTGCTAGCAGGCCTGGCGGCGGGCCTGCTGGCCGGCTGCGGGCAGGGAACGCTCCCTCCCCCGGCGGAGATCAACGGCGCGAAGGTGGTCTCACGAGCGGCGGGGAGGTACTTCGAGACCTACCGCGGCGGGGAATGGAGCCGTCACCTCATCAAGGGGTTCGACATCGGCTCGTCCATACCGAACCACTGGCCCGGGGAGCTCGCGATAAGCAGGAATACCTACAGCGAGTGGTTCAAGCAGATCCGGGAGACGAACGCCAACACCATCCTCGTCTACACGCAGATGATGCCCTGGTTCTACGAGGCCCTGGACGAGTTCAACCGCGGCAATCCCGGCGGCGAGCTCTGGCTCCTGCAGCAGGCCTGGCCCGAGGAGTTCGAGGAGAGGTTCGACCTCTACGAGACGGAGCGTGCGGACGAGTACCGCGCTGAGATAACGAACTGCGTCGACGCGCTCGCCGGCAACGCCGACATCCCCCGGCGCAAGGGCCGGGCGTGGGGCAAGTACCGGGCGGACGTGATGCCTTACACCCTGGGGATACTGGTCGGGCGCGAGGTGATATTCCAGGAGGCGTCCATCACCAACGGCACCCATCCCGACAGGACCTCCCACCAGGGCAGGTTCGTCATGACCACGGCGCCGGCCAACGCCCTCGAGACATGGTGCGCCGAGATGGCCGACAGGGCGGCGAGCTACGCCTACGACGAGTACGGCTGGGCGGTCCCGGTCGGGTTCGCGAGCTGGCCGACCCTGGACCCGCTCGGGCATCCCACCGAGTTCACCCCGGGCGGCGTAAAGGCCAACGAGCCCGACGACTCACAGACCCTCGACCCACGGCACATCGGGCCCGGCCCCGACAGCATCGCGGGGATGTTCGCGACCTACCAGGTCTACCCCTACTACCCGGAGTTCATGTACCGCGAGCCCGAGTACGCCTCCTACACTGACGAGGAAGGCGTGCTGAGATACGGCGGGTACCTGCGCGAGTTCATGGCCATCCACCCGGACTATCCGGCGGTCATAGGCGAGGTGGGCCTTTCGACGAGTATCGGGATAGCCCATGAGAACCCGGACGGGCTCACCCACGGGGGCATGACCGAGGAGGAGCAGGGGTCCGGGACCGCCCGCATGATAAGGGCCATAAACAGGGAGGGCTACGCCGGCTCCTTTATCTTCGCCTGGCAGGACGAGTGGGCGAAGAAGAACTGGGTCACCTACCCCTACATGGTCCCCTACGACCGCCACGTCTACTGGCACAACCTGATGGACCCCGAGCAGAACTTCGGGTTACTGGCCATGGAGCCCGACCACGTGCCATTCGAGGGAAAGAAGGTCATGTGGCGGGCACCGGGCGGGGGTGGGAGCGGCGAAGGCATCCAGGCTCTCTACATGGACCACGACGCCGCGTTCCTCTACCTGGAACTCGAGTTCACGGAGGGCGGGGCGAAAGCATTCAAGCCGGGAGGCGATGCGGACAGGGAACTGCTCATAGGAATAGGCACGCTGGGGCCGGACCACGGCACCCGCAGGCTGCCCGCCGAAGGCCTGCCGAGGCTCCCGGGCGGTGTCGAGTACCTGTTCCGGGCGAAAGCCGGAGAAGCGAGGCTGCAGGTGAGGCCCGACTACAGCAAGGCCACCTCACGCTTCAGCGCCGCCCCGTCTGACGAGCCTGTCTTTGAGGACGAGGTCTACCTGGTGAACAGGGCGCAGGTATCCCTCCAGGACGGCACTTACTTCCCCCCGATTACCACGAACGCGAGCATCCTCAACTACGGGGTTTTCATGACCTCGAGCCCGCGCTACAACTCCACGGCGACCTGGTACGTGAGCGGCGATTCCGTGCGCTTGAGGCTTCCCTGGACGAAGCTCAACATCAGCGACCCTTCCTCGCTGCAGGCGCTTCTCGACAACAGGAAGCTCGAGCCCGGCCCCGCGATAATCCAGAGCACCCGCATGGGAAGCCTTCGCACAACGACCACTAAAGGCGTTACCACCTTCGCCGCATTGGCCGAAGGCGGGGTGGCGGCGGGCTTCGCCCCCTCCTCGGGGGCCGAGTTCGACCAGGAGGTCGGGCCCTACAAGTGGAAGGGTTGGGAGTTCGCGCCTTACGAGGGGCGCCTCAAGCGCAGCCACGAGGAGATAAAGGAGCTCTTCCGCACCCTCGACCAGCCTTAATTCTGGGGTCAGGTTTCGGCGTAGCGCGTGCGGCGGCTCTCTCCCCACTTCCTCCTGCGGGTGTAGTACGTGAAGTATGCCTTCGTCCTCCACCAGGTGTTTATCTGGCGGTAGCCTACGTTGTCCAGCACGGCGTAGAAGGTCAGCTTGAGGAGCGAAGGCAGCCTGGGGTAGCGCCGGTAAGCGAGGCTCTCGATGTAGACCGCCATTATGGAGACTATGATCCCGTACAGCACCGAGACCGAAAGGAAGAGGTACAGGAAATCAAAGTCGATCATCCGCAGCGAGAGGGCGACGGCTACCATGGCGTAGCCGAGAAGCTCCACGATGGGGCCCATGAGCTCGAAAAACACGTAGTACGGCATCGCGAGCATCCCGATTATGCCGTAGCGCGGGTTCAGAAGCATCGTGGCGTTGTGATTCAGTGACTCTATGAGCCCCCGCTGCCAGCGGTCCCTCTGGCGGGCGACCCCGCCGTAGGTCTCGGGGACCTGGGTCCAGCAGATCGGGTCCGGCAGGAAGTACATGCGGTACGGGCGCCTGCGGCTCCGCAGGTAGCGGTGCATCCTCACCACGAGCTCCATGTCCTCGCCGACGGTGTTCGGGTCGTAGCCGTCTATCTCCACCATCGTGCGGCGGTCGAATCCTCCGAAAGCGCCCGAGATTATCAGCATGCTGTGGAAGGCCGACCAACCCAGTCGGGCTCCCAGGAACGCGCGCATGTACTCCACTATCTGCACGTTCGCCCAGTAGTTGCGCGGAAGCTTCACCCTGGTCACCCGGCTCCCCTCGACCTCGCAGCCATTGGCGATCCGTATGACCCCCCCGGCCGCGACTGTATCGTCGGGCTTCTCCAGGAACGGGCGGGCGATCTTGAGCAGGGCATCGGGCTCGACCAGGGAATCGGCGTCCACCACGCAGACAATGTCGTGGATGCTCACGTTTATCCCGGCGTTCAACGCGTCGGCCTTGCCACCGTTCAGCTTGTCCACGACCACCAGCCTGTCGTCGCTCGGCGAGACGTAAACGCTGTTGATGTAGCCGCAAGAGACCTCGCACTCCGTCATCCTGGTAACGTGTTGGAGCCTGTACCTCTCCTTGAGTAGCTCCAGGGTGGAATCGGTGCTGCCGTCGTTTATGACCACCACCTCGAAGTGTGGGTACTTCAGGTTGAGCGTCGCCGCCACCACGTCGAGGATGACCGCCTCCTCGTTGAAAGCGGGGATGAGAACGGAAACAGACGGCGTGAGCGGCGAGCGGAAGACCTCTTCCAGGTCTATCGACTTCGAGCGTGTCAGGTAGCGGCGCGTCTCCACGAACGCGGCGGCGAACAGCACGAGGTACATGGAGTTCAACAGCACGAAGTACACGAACACCATCGCGTTGAACATCAATATCACGCCGGTCGCGACATCCCGGAACAGCATCCGGACTACGCCCCCTTCCTGCTGTTTCTCACCCGCTCGGTCTCGAGAACCTCCGCCGCAGCCTCTCGCTCTTCCTCCTCGGCGGCCGCGGCGTAGCGCTCGAGCGCGGCGCGGCCTTCGCTCCCGAGGAGCATGAGGGCGGACGCGCAGCTCCGCCTTACCCCCATGTCCGGGTCCCCGAGCCCCGCCTCGAGGACCCCCAGCGCCTCGGCGCATCCGGCCAGTCCAAGAGCCTCGGCCGCCTCCGCCCGAACCCTTACTGAGCCGTCCTCCATCATTCGAGCGAGCTGTCCGCATGCCGCGCGCTCGCCGAGCATGCCCAGGGCCCGTGCCGCGTTCGCGCGCACTTCCGGGTCGTCGTGCCCCAGGTACCCGCTCACTGGCGCGACCATGCTTGCATCGTCGAGTGCGGCGGTGACCTTGAGCAGGAAATTCAGGCGGCGGGAATCGATCCCACCCTCCTCGAGCCAGGTCCGGATGTAGGGAGAAAACTCCTTCCCGCGCTCCAGCAGGACCTCAGCTATCCTGACGTTCTCGAGCTCATCGTGAGAGGCCAGGTAGCCGGCGACGCCTTCGATAGCCTCCGGGGTGCCTATATGGGAAAGTGCGTTGAGGCAGGCGAAGACAATTCCCTGGTCCGGGTTCGAATCTAGAGTCCGAAGCAGTGGTCCGACCGCCCTCTCCGAGCCCACCATGCCCAGGTGGAACGCGGCCTCGGCCTTGCGGGAGGGACGTCCGTCCTCCAGGTCGTCGATGTCCTTCTGTATGAACCCCAGCCTCTCGCAGAGGAAAGACAGCCTCTCGGCGCGACCACCCTTTGCATTGGGCGCCAGTTCGAGCAGGGCCAGCTCCATGGGGCGCCTGTCCCGCGACGGTACCACGTCCCTGAGCGTGCGCGCCGCGTCCTCGGGCATGACATCGGAGTCGAGAAGGCCGGTGACAACGGAGAGTATCTGGAGCTTCCTGTTCTCGAGGCGCCGCTCACGCCTGGATGCGACCAGCCTGAGCACGACCAGGAGAACGAACATGGCGACTACCAGGCCGAGCAGTACGATAACACCGTAAGTCAGCGCAGTCTGAAGGCCAGAGCCGTACTCCAAAGCATCACCTCGAGAAAGGGTTTCTGCTTGAGGATTCTAGAAGAACGGCTTCAAACCTGTGAGCGCAAAATCGGGATCAGGTCACTTTGTTGCGTTTGAATCCTGTACTCAATGCAACTCCTGAAACGCAACAAAGTGACCTGACCCCGGTTTTGCGTTTTGGCGGCTCGCCGCTACCTCCAGGGTCGGATGACACCGGCGACGTCCGGCTTAAGCGCTTCCTCGACGGTCCACAGGCCCCAGTGCGAGCCGCAGGAGCCCTCGCGGGCGTCCTTCCACAGCTCGTCGAACGTCTCGAAATAGAAGTACTCCACGCCGCGGTCGTACGCCCACTCCATGAACTCGTCGAGGTACCTGGCGGCGTTCGCCGGGTTCGGGACGGCTGAGCCGATGACGGGGCCGTCGGAAGGCCAGCCGGTCTCCACGATGACCTTCTTCCCGGGAGCCACCTGCTGGACCTGCCTGTAGCATTCCTCCAGGCGCGCTACCGCCTGCTCGACCGGGACGCCTTCCCAGTATGGGAAGATATTCGCGGTGACCACGTCGCACTCCGCTGCGATGCGCGGGTGGGCGATTATATCAACGTATGTCTCGCTGGTGGTGGTAGGGACCCCGGTCGCCTTCACCTGGCGGATGTAGCCTATGAGCTGGTCCTCGGTGAGCGCCTTCAGGTACATCACCTCATCGCCAACGCAGGCGAGGTCGACCTCTCCGCGGCCTATCTGGGCGATGAGCGAATCGACCTCCCGCTGGTTGCGGTCGAGGTCGGAGTATATGTCGCAACCCGCGGCGACGTTCAGGCCGCGCTCGATGGCGAGTCGCGGCATCGCGTCCCACTCGCCCTGGCTGCAGAACGTCCTTATCCATCGGGTGTAGGGCGCTATCCTGTCCATCAGCTGCTCGACCCTCTCGACGCTCACCCATCCGCCGTTTATCGGGTCTTCCGTCAGGTAAGGGCTGAAGCAGAGCCCGTGGAGCACGTCCGAGTACCTGCCCTGCGGCATCCCCAGTTCGCGCTCGAAGTAGATGGGCCGCTCGACGACCACGTTCGGGCCGCTCTTTACGGTCAGCCTCACCGCGAGCTCCAGGTCGGGGCCGGCGTGCTCGTTCACGAACAGTGTAACGCGGGTGTTGGCCGGCACCTTCACCGTCCTCACCGGCAGGGGGCCTACCTGCTGCGAGTAGTACTCGACATCGACCGTCGAGTCATCGCTTGAGCTGTTCTGGATGCACAGCCACTCCTCGAAGTAAGTGCCCGTGTAGCCTTCAGCGAGGAACCACCGGTTGCGCGCGGCGGGTATGCCGGCGGCGCAGTGCCCGCCCTCGAAGACCATCCCCGAATGGACGTTGTAGTAGTAGACCGGGCGCTCGGCGAGGAACGGCGTCGCCGACGTCAGCCGAACGCTGACCTCCTTGCCGTATCCCACCTCACCGGCCACGAACACCGTGAAGCGCCTCTTACCGTCGATCCTGTAATTCTTCGTCACGGGCCGGCCCTGCCCCGGCCCGAACTGGAAGTCGGCCTTCACCGTTATCGGCGAAGCGTTCGGGTTCTGGATGGTCAGCCACTCCTCGAAACCGGCCCTGGTGGTCCCCTCCGCGAACATGAACTCGTTCGACAGGGCGCTGGCCCCCATAACGCAGTGTCCGCCCTCCCAGTGGAGGTCCGTGCTCCCACGGTAGTAGAAATACATCGGCCGCTCGGCTACCACCGGAACGTCGGACAGGAGCTTGGCCGAGACCTCCTTGTCGCAGCCGACCAGGTCGTTCACCTTGAACGTCCGGCGCGAGTTGGCCGGGACGGAGAGCCCGCCCCGGGTCTCGTCCCCGCAGGTCCCCTGGAACTGGAAGGTGAGAGACGCCGGCGTGGAGCCGGGATTTAGCACGCAGATGTACTCGTCGAAACCGGGGCCCGTGTAGCCCTCGGCGAAATACCACGTCCGCGAGGTCGATGTCACCGCCTGTGCTATGTGGCTGCCCGGGTAGACGCCGTTATACCTGAAGTACTGGGAGCGCTCGACCGCCAGGTCCCCGCTGGCTGAGCTCACAATGACCGAGGCCTCCCTGTCCTTTCCCACCACCAGGTTCACATCGACGGTGTACCTGGAGCGTGCCGGAATCGAGCGGGAGATCTCGATGGAGCGGCTGTCATTGAACAGGAAAGTGAAGGTCACGCCTGCGGCCGTGCTCCCTCCGTTCCCGACGCAGACGTACTCCTGGATGCCGCCGCCGGTGTAACCCTCGGCGAGGTACCAGCGGTTGACCGTCGCGGCCCCGGCCGGGCGACTGGCAAGCCCGGCGGACAGCCCGCCCAGCAGGATGAGCGCAGACAGCGCCATGACCAGCGCCCGACGCGCCGTCGGGCCAAGTATGGGGAACTGTGCCGGGTATGCTCTGCCTGACTGGCTCATCTCGAGTTATTCGCCTCCGCCTCTGCCTGGGACCTCTTTAGGTGACTAATCGGCAAGTGAGGTTGCTTGACTAAATGATATAAATCAAGAACGCGCGGATTTGGGCTGGCGGCCGCCGAAAGTATATTATCCTGTGAGGGGCCGCCGCTACATGCACGGCCCGGATTGTGGGAATCTGATGGGAGGATAGGGAAATGGAGACCCTGAGCGTTCGCACATCCTCTCGTACCGACCTCAGGGACATAACTGGCGAGGTGGCGGCCGCGGTTGCGGCGGGCGGGGTCAGTGAAGGCATCTGCGTGGTGTACGTGCCCCACACCACCGCCGGGGTGACCATCAACGAGAACGCCGACCCGGCTGTGCGCTCGGACATCGCCGCGACGCTGGAGCGCATGGTGCCGTGGGAGGGGCCCTACCGTCACTCTGAGGGCAACTCCGCGGCCCACGTGAAGGCTACGCTCGTCGGCTTCTCGGCGGTTGTTCCCGTGACGGGCGGCCGGCTCGCCCTTGGTACCTGGCAGGGCATCTACTTCTGCGAGTTTGACGGCCCCAGGACGCGCAAGGTGCACGTCCGGGTCATCCCGGCCCACTGAGCTCTGAAAATCGGGGTCAGGTCACTTGTTGCATTTCGATCGGTTGCATTGGATTTGGGCTGCGCTGCAACAAGTGACCTGACCCCGATTTGCACTACTGGCTGATGACGTCGTAGATCTTCCACCCGGTCCCGGTGTTGGACATGAGGAGGACGATCCTCGGGGCGCCCGCCTGCTGGCTCACACCTAAGATCACGTCCACTGTGGCGTTCGCCGGGTCCTGCTCGTGGGCCTCTCCAACGGTCGCGGCCGCCCCGGGGGGTAGCAAAGCAGCGAGCAGTTCGTATATCTCAGGGCGGGCGAAGTACGCCTGGCCCTCCGCTGCATTGGCGCTCCTCGCGGCGTCCACCGCCTTCTCGGCCACCTGCTTCGGGGTGTCCGCCCCATCGCCCCCGCCGCATCCTGCCAGGCAAAGGGCCGCTGCCATAAGCGCCGCGGCTACGGCAAGAAAGACACTCCTGCGAATCATCGGGGCCTCCTCGGTCGGGGCAGCTCTAGGCCTCTCTCCCCTATATACTAAAGGTGTGTATTCGGCGACAGTCAAGGAGGTACCGCGGTGAGCGGCGGATGGACCGGGCGCCTGCTCGAGGTGGACCTCGGCGGGCCGTCCCATTCGGTGGAACGTTATCCCCTCGAGCTGGCGGAACGGTACCTGGGAGGTTTCGGGGCAAACAACGGCCTCTTTGACAGGTTCTATTCTCCGGGAACGGAACCGCTCTCACCGGGGAACCCCATCCTGCTCGGGGCCGGCCCGTTCGTCGGCACTCCCATTCCCGGCTCCTCCCGCGTGATGGCCCATTCCAGGCTGCCCCTGACGGGCGCGGTCGCCTCTGCGAGCGGCAGCATGGGAGCCGGAGTGATGATGAAGAGGGCCGGGTACGACCATATCGCCATAACCGGGCGGGCGGCTTCACCATCGGTGCTCGTCATAGACGGGCCGTCCGTGGAGCTGGCGCCCGCCGGAGCCCTCCGGGGACTGGGGACGCTGGAGACGACCGAACGCCTCCGCGAGGAATACCCGGGCTCATCCGTGGTAGCCATCGGCCCGGCCGGTGAGAACCTGGTCCACCTCTCCATCGCAATGATAGACGCCTGCGCCACCCTCGGAAGGGGCGGCCTGGGCGCGGTCATCGGGTCAAAGAACCTCAAAGCCGTGGTCCTGCGGGGCGAAGGGCGGGTGGGCGCTGAGGACCCTGGGATGCTGAAAGAACTCGTCGGAGGGCTGCACCGGAGACTCGAGTCATGGCCCAACCGGGAAGCGGCGCTCCAGCTGGGGATGGTCGGAGCCTGGCCCCTCTACGCGGCCCAGCTCGCGCCCGAGGGCGCCGGGGCGGACGGCATCGCGCTGCTGGGCGAGAGGTTCGGGCCCGCCGGCTACCTTCCGCTGAAGGGGAAGCGGGTGTCATGCCCGTCCTGCTTTCTCCCCGACAAGGACCGGCTGCTGCTCCACGAGGGAAAGCGCCCTGTCTACACGACCTCTTTTCTCAACGCGGCGATACTGGGATGCGCCTTCATGATGGAGAGCGCCGAGGAAGCCGCTGAGGCGCTGGCGGAGCTCGACGACCTCGGGCTGGACCTCTTCACCCTGCTCAACCAGGCGAACTACCTCATCGACCTCGCCGCGGACGGGGTCATCGGGCCGTCCGACGTCGAGGGCCTGCCGCTCGAGCGCTCGGGTGGTCTCATACGCGGCCTCGCCACGATGGTGGCGGATCGCGCCGGGCCCGCCGGGCAGGCGCTGGCGGACGGCTGGAAGGGAGCGCTCGCGCACTTCGGGGAGGAGACCTCGAGGTTTGCCGTGCTTGTGCGCAGCCAGGACTGCATATACGACCCGCGCGTCTCGGGACTCGGCACGATGGAGTTCGAGCAGGTGGTCTCTCCCAGGGGGCCCACCTCCGCCAGCGGGGGCTCGGCCACCTACCTGCCCGGCCAGGAGCCCGCGAACCTGTCGCGCCTAACGGAACGCATGGGGGCGGGCCCCGCGGCGCTCGAGCGTATCTTCGGCTCCGGGGGCATGAACGTGGGCAGGCTCACCCGCTACTCCGAGGACTGGTTCAGCCTCTTCAGCTCGCTCGGCATCTGCAACCGCCACCAGATCAACCGGTTCTACAATCCTCCGCTCATCAGGGACCTGGTAGAGGCGGTGACGGGGCTAGAGCTGGACACAGGGGACATGATGGCCCGCGCCGCGGCCGGCTGGGAGCTCTACCGTGATATCAATGCACGCGAGGGGCTCGGCCCGGAAGCCGACGTCTTTCCGCGGGCGTGGCTAGAGGAGCGGCAGGTCTGGGGCCGCGGCGGCAGGCTGAAGGACTACTTCGGGCGCGAGCTCGACGGTGACGCCCTGGATTCGTTGCTCGAGGACTACTACGACGAGCGCACCCGTGAGCCGGGCTGATGCACAAAGGGGTCAGGTCACTTTGTTGCATTGAAATGCAACAAAGTGACCTGACCCCGGTGTTGCGTTCGGCTAGGTCTTGGCGAGCTCCTTGTGGAAGCTGCGCGCCCAGAAGCTCATGATGACCAGCAGTATCCCGTGAGCGATCGCATAGGCGGCAACGATAATGATGATGCCGAACAGGCTGATGCCGGGCCATACCAGGAGCACGATCCCGATGATGAGCGACAGGGCGCCGACGAGGCCGAGCCCCCACTTGAACTTCTTCGCGGCGGGCACCTCGATCGCGCCGACTATCAACACGAAACCTGTGAATATCGCCCAGATAGCAATGATAACCAGTATCCCGACCGTCGCCAGCCCGGGATAGAGAAGCGCCAGTATTCCGAGACCCACGCTCAGGATGCCAAGCACCAGCGTCCAGAAATACTTCTCTTTCGCCCTGGCCTCGACTATCGCCCCCGCGATGGTCACCAGCCCGACCAGGATGATGAAGATGCTGAAAAGGAACACAAGGACCCATGTCGTCGCCCCGGGCCACACCAGCAGGATTATCCCGAAGGCGATGGCCAGCAGGCCCCTCAGCAGTAATGACCACCACTTGGGCAGGGTGCCCTCTTCGACGATGACGACTTCTTCCATGCTACCCCCTCACTCGTGCCTTGCGGCCTTATCGATCTGCCCGTCCGTACTCTCTCATGTTTTCGACGCGCGCGCCAGCCAAAACCTGCACGGACGCATCACATCAGCAACCGCCGCCCGTTTCCAGCATTAAGCGAAGTCGTTTCGGCCCGGCATCCCGTTGCCCGTTTCCCGCGTCCCGCGCGGACCCGCCGCGGCAGTGTCGGACATTTGCATAACGCCAGCAACAACAGTTGAACGATGAACCATCATCAACTCTGATCACGTCTTCCGGGCTCCCGCAACCGCCTGGACCGCTATTATTGTTGCTTGTGTTGCTTGTTTCTAAGAGTGATGATTTCTGTGACGCAAATGTCCGACACTTTTCCGGCAGCGACGTGGACCCGGGTACCACGGCACTGCGGGTTCGGGTACCATATCAACTATGAGGAAGTGGAAGCTCATCGTGGCGTTCTCGGGCGCGGTTGCCGCTGTCGCGGCAGCCGGCGCGCGGCGCCGCGAACCTGCCGTCTCGATGCACGAACACGACTGGATGGACGGCGCGGGGGTGACTGCTCCCCGCAGGTACAGGAGCCCCGGCCAGCTCTTGCACCACGCCCGCGAGCTGGTCGGCGTCTCCCTCTTGCTCACAAGGGTATATCTGCTCAGGGCCATCTCGCCCGCGTTCAGGGAACAGGTGATGATAGTCACCGCGATGTCTAACGCCTGCCCCGCGTGACTCGTCGCTCACCGGGCGTTCGGTCGGAACGCGGGGCTCAGCCAGGAACAGGTGCGCGAACTGGCGACACTCGACCCTGCGCGCTTCAGCCCGCGCGAGCACGCGGCGCTCGTGTGGGTCCGGTCTTTCCTGACGTGCCCCGACGGCGTGCCGGCGGACGTAGAGGAGGAGTTCCGAGTTCGGGTGTCCCCAGACGAACAGCTGTTGGTGGCTGCTTCGATGAAGGGGATGTTCTGCGTGAACCTCTCGTTGAACACGGGCATCCACGTACTCTCCCGGGTGACAGGGCGCCCGGTGGCTACATCCTGCGCCCTCTAAGACCGCAATCAGGCCGCAGTCTAAGCCGGACTCATCTCAGGCGATTGATGGATTCAAACAGAAACCCCGACCCCGATCAGGCTTCGAGCTCGTCAGCGGCGAGGTCGAGGGTCCTGTCGATGAGCGACTCGGTGGCGTACTCCTTCTGGGCAACGATCTTCTCGAGGGCGGGAACCACCGAGGGGTCGAACTGTACCCCGGCGAAACCCACGATCTCCTCCAGGGCCTCGTTCGGAGTGCACCCGGTACGGAATGGCCGGTCAGAAGTAATGGACACGAAGGCGTCAGCCACGGAAAGCACGCGGGCGAGAACCGGGATGGCGACACCGGAGAGCCCGTCGGGGTACCCCCATCCGTTGTACCACTCGTGGTGATGCCGCACGGCCAGGACGATCGGTCGGGCGAACCCTAGCTCCTCCATCTTCCGGGCCCCTATGACCGGGTGGCGCTCAACGGCGCGGCGCATGTCCGCGTTCTGCATGTAGTCCACGCCCGTGACACTGCTGTCCTTGATTAGCGCGTGGATGGTCTCGTCGATCATCCCGATGTCCATCAGGTAGGCGCAGACTCGCAGCTGGTCGAGTGACTCCTGGGAGAGGTCGAGCTCCTCGCCCATCGCGGCGGCCTCGAAGGAGACCCTCTGCCAGTGTCCCTTCATGTAGGGATACAGCGTCTCCAGGCGCCTCTGCACGGCGCCCATCACCACTGTGTCATTGCGTCGACGACCCCCGGCCCCGGGACCGATGAAGGTGGTCTCCCCTTCGACCGGCATTTTGTCCGCGTCCAATGGAGCGTTCTCCTCACACGATTTGACTACTTCCTAATCGGCAATCAGGAGGATTTTCTGAAATCAGCAACAAGGCGTCAGGTCACCTGTTGCATTTCAACTGGTTGCATCGGACATAGGATTCAAATGCAACAGGTGACCTGACGCCTTGTTGCGCTAGGCAGGCTTTTCCCGGAAGGCGAGCGCCAGGTTCGCCGCTACGAGCACGGCCCCGACCACGAGCATGACCAGGAGCACGTCGGGGAGGGTGTCGTGGAAGAGCAGGATGCCCACGACCTCGGCCGCGGCGCCCGCGACCAGCAGGACGATGAACGCCCTCCTGTCGAGCGCCAGGTGATAGTAGACCAGCAGGCTCAATATGGCGAACAGCGCCATGACCAGGCCGAACAGCACCACGAACTCCATCCCGAAGAACCCGGTCAGCCCGTATATCTCCTTGCCGTGCTTGCCGGCGAAGAAAGTGCTGGTGAAGCGGGGGAACAGAGCGTAGAAGCCGACCACGGCCGCGACGATCAACGTGCAGGCTCCCAGGCTCCACGCGAGCACCCGGCGCGTCGGCTTGCCCTCCGCTATAAGGGCGCTCACCCTGGGAAACATCACCAGCGTGATGCCGCCGGGGAAGAACAGCACGGCCTTTCCGGCCAGCGCCCCGTAAGAGTAGAGGTCGGCCTGCGCGGCGCTCTTCACGGCCTTCACGAGCACCACGTCTATCTGCGTCATGAATATCACCAGCGAGACCGCGACGGCCACCGGCACCAGCGCGTACAGGGCCTTCGCGGGATGGAAGCCCTCCACCACCGGGCGCCTGCCCACGAAGTAGTCCCGGTAGTAGTAGATGACCACCACGCTCACGCAGATGCCGGCCAGGGTCCCCGCTCCCAGGGCGCCGAAGACCCCTGCGCCGAGCGCTACTATCGCCACGCCGATGAGTATCCGCAGGACGGAGGCTGCGATGCTTGCCGCGCCGAGCCCTATGAACCTCTGCTCGCCCTGCAGCAGACCGTACGGCACGGTCAGGTACAGGGTTACAGCGATAGCGCTGCCCACTATTATCACGAACAGAGGGGAGTCGAGCTTCAGGACGCTCGCAAGGGGCCATGCGACCGCAAGGCTCACGACCATCACCACAGCACCCAGCCATATGAGCAGCCGGGAGAACTCGTGGACCAGCGCGCGGATCTTGTCGTGCTCGTCGAGGACGGTGAGCTCCGCCACGTTCTTCGTGATGACCGTCTGGAATGCCATCGCACCCATGGTAGCGATGAGGAAGATCGAATTGAGCGAGTTGAAGTCGGCGAAGGCACCGGTCTCGCCGAGCATCCGGGTCATGATGATGCTGAAGACGTAGTTGAGGACGCCGGCGAGCGTGACCGCGACCATCATTATCCCGAACGCACCAACGAGCGAGGTGCGAAGCGAGGTGATCTTCTCTTTCAGGACGCCGAGCCCGGCGCCGACAGTCTCCAAGGGGTGCTCCTCCGGCTTCACGTAACAGTAAGCAATAGTAACATGAAGCCGTGCGGCCCGGAGCGCGCCGCGGCAGCCTAGCCGGACGTCCCGCCGGGACGGTTCCGCTTGTTCTTCTTCTCCTTGTAGATCCTGAACTGCCTCTCCAGCTCGTCAAGCTCCTTCTCAGTGAGGTCCTCTATGTCGACGAATTCCCTGCGCGCGCCCTTCTGGGTCTGGATGAGCTCGTCGAGCTTCAGCTGGAGGGCCTTGCCCTGCCGGTTCTGCGTGTTCTGGATGAGGAATACCATAAGGAATGTCACAATCGTCGTCCCGGTGTTTATCGCCAGCTGCCAGGTGTCGGAGAACTTGAAGATGGGCCCGGTCACTCCCCAGGCGACCACTATCGCCAGGGCAGCGGCAAAGGCCCACGCCGTCCCCACGACCTCGGAGATGGACTCGGCGAATCCCCTGAACCATTCTGTCATCAGTGCCCCCTCTCACCGCATGAACCCCGGGAGAACAAAGCCGGTTTCAACTCTCAACTCGTTTCGATGGCAGTCCGCGCGCTCCTGCTCGGCACGACGAGCGTGAACACGCCGCACAACAAGGGTTGTCGAAGGTCCAGGGCAGAAGTAGGATAAACTGGTTTAGGACGTGGGCCGTTAGCTCAGTTGGTAGAGCACCGGACTTTTAATCCGGGTGTCG